>CAWGTA010000009.1:0-1051343 GCA_963825305.1 Terriglobia bacterium
CCGAAAACTCACGATGAAACCGCCAGGCTTGGGCTGCCTGAAAAAATCTTCCTTGCAGGTCGTAAATGATGATCAAGGAGCGACAGAAGCTGCTTTTCTTCTCCGGCGAGCAAGAACGATGGTGCCAGCAAGCCCGGTCAGCACCATTGGCCATGCTGAAGGTTCTGGCGTGATTTCGGCTGTTGGCGCCAGGAACGGCGCGCAACCCGGCACATCAGCGCAAGAGTCGGGTTGGGCGGGGTTGGGCTTTGGTTGATATAGTACGAGACCGGTCACATTGTACGTGTAAATGGCACCGCTGCTTTTGGATGTGTACTGTGCCTGATACGAAGTCTCGCCCGGTGCATTCAGGTCGATCGAACCGAATAAGTTGAGGTTATTAATCAAGCCCGCACCGGTGGCATTCGCCGGATACCAATTCGGGGATTCAAACTTAAATGATGCTAGCGACTTGTCTGCATTCAACATGACTTCATAAATTGGAATGGGTAGCGTAGTAAAGCGCGTTTGATCGTCGACTAAGGTTCCGCCATCGGTGTAAGTGAGTGTCCTGAAGGTGACAGTGCTTTGGTCACGATCTAGCGTTCCGTCATCTTTCAGAACTACCGTATAATTGGCTGTGAAGTCGGTGTGTCCATCGTATTCCGCTGCATGCTGTTGTCGAGTTGCCAGCTGCGCATCGCTGGTAATCAGGGTCTCTCCGTTTCTCACATAGGTCCCTTTTTCAACCGTTGCGGTGCTGGTAGCCGACACTGTGATGGTGTCGGACATAACGATGTCAGCCAGCGCATTTCCACACAGTAATACGCTACTTAGAGTCACTAACGGCAGGTCGAGAGCCGCATGTCGTTTCCGCATCTTATCCTCCTTCGAAGCCAGGTAGGGAACACAATACCAACAGCACGATAGTTTCATTTCTGCGATGTCGAATCAATGAAAACTGGTACGCGATTCTCATAAAGGAGTACTGGGGTGTTCTAGTCAGTAGTTGATGAGAGGTTGCGATTACGCGATTGAGACCTCTCGGTGGTTGATGCAGCTCGTCAGAATGGCACCGGCCTATGATTTCCAGGACGGAGCCTTCGGGAGAAATCCACCGCCTCGGCGAGCGTTAAGTATCATTACCGGAAGCAATTCCTGCGATGCTTCACTCGGCCTGCCTGGGCGTTTCGTCGTTATAGCGCCGGAGGGCGTTACGCGCCGCGGCAACCAATTCGGGGTTGCGGCTTTCAATCAAGTCGCCGGCCTCGGCGATCATGTTCTCCAGGATGTCGAGAATCTCGCACACCCCTGTCTCCCGGTCAATGAGTTCCGGAAGCGATTTGAGAAGCGAGGCGTCTTCTTGGATGGCTCTCGCAGCGCGCAACGCCCCTGCCGTAGGCTCGTGTCTTTGTGCCCTGGGTGTCATGTTGAGATGGTCCGCCTGTTCGATGTCGAAAGCAAGGGGTTACTCAGCCGTTGGCGAAAGCCGCCACGCCGGTTGCTCCCCGCCTGGCTCAACGCGCCCCCGGAAAAAACGGGGCCGTGCTCTTTAAGCTGGCTCCCGGCACTTGTGGCTGGCCCACATCGGGCGTTTACGAGAACAGGAGTGTCGCCGCGGCCATTGGCGCCTGGCGCAAAACCATGTTTCTCGTAGGAGTGAAGGAACCATAGGTGTCGCGGCCTACAGACCGCAGAAGTTCATTGACCGGGTCCACACACGCTCCACAACCGCATCGTTTTTCCTGGGATTCCCAGCGTAGAAGGCCAAGCCCTCAATGGGCCAAGTTTGGATTTGATGGATCTGGGTTGCCGTTTCCTGCGAAGGTATGCCTCACCTCGTTTGGTGCCGCGTCGAAGCGCGTGGTAGGGACATTTACGTGGATGAAACCTGACGACGACGTTCGCACATGAAGGCAAACTGAAATCGCCGCCACACCATCCGAACAACCTTGGAGAGTCTTCCGGCCAAAGGACGGCTTGAGCGGACTTTCATACGTCGCGCCGCTCCGGCCTTACGATCATTTTCCCCAAACGCCGCTTCACCAATAACAATCCCCTGCCTGGCAGGAACCACATCCACGGTTACGGAGTTACTTGATTATTTGTCGCCGTAGATCGCTATGCCCAGCTGGTCGATAACCCCCCAAGTGGTTCGCAAAACTTAGGCGCGGACAACCGTCGCGTACGGGTTGTTGAAGCCTCTGCGCGGATCGAGAAGCTGGGGCCAGCCGCAAGTTTGGCGAAGATCTCAAAATGAAAACGCTTTTATTGTTGCTTCGATGGAGGCGCCTAGGGAATTGGAGCATGCGTCAATCCAAACGTCGGCCGCCGCGCTCTTAGCCCCTTCTTTGAGAGACACCTCGGGATAACCGAGCGCATCGGCGATGATACAAGCCGTGCGAATGATGCGTACCTCTTCCTTATCCGTCTTCGTGTCGTCGTGGTGGCAGCGGCAGCAATCGCTCAGACTCAAAGGAAGGGCCCACGCCTCCGAGAGCAATTCCCCGGCGACGGTGTGCGTAATTCCGAACGTCTGCTTCTCCTGTTCGTCGCTATCCTCGATATTCAAAAACTCCATGCTAAGGAAATTCTTGTAGAGCTCTTTGTAGTTTGCCAACAGTCCGAGCCGCCCCACATCATGCAGTAGTCCGGCGGTGTAGACCACCGGGCCTGACGTTAGATCAGAAGTCTTGGCCAGTCGTTCGGCGACCACCCCGGTGGCCACCGCATGCCCCCAAATCCGCTCAGTGGCTTCCCGAGGGGCGTGCGCCCTGATGTACCGTGACATTCCTACGGCCATGGCTAGTGAGAGTACCCGATCGAGACCCAAAATCGTCAGCGCATGCTTTATGGTCGAGATCCTGGCGCGCCCACAAAATGCGGCTGAGTTCGCTGTGATCAGTAGATCCGCGGTGAGCCCCGGATCGGAACGAAACACCTGCTCGAGATCGGTCAAGGAGCTCTCGGGATCAATTGTGAGGGAGAAGATTTTGGTAGTGCTGGCACTGAGAGCCGGCAAGTTACGGAGCCGCTGCAGTGCGAGAGTAGGGTCGGCTGCACCGGGCGCGGAGTTCGTCAGCATAACATGGCCGATTTGGTTTGTCGCTTAATGCTAGCATCGCCTAGCAGAGCCAAGACATGAACCACCGGCAACAGGTTCGTACTAACGGAAGGTAGCCTTCAGGCATCCTTCGGTTGGAAGATATTCTATTCTCACGAGCTTAACAGTTGGCCCTAAGCCTAATGATATGCGAAGCAGTCTTCACATCCTCTTCTATCGTCTGAGTGATCTGCGTTGAGACAATACGCGATTCGCGCACCGGGTGGGCTATTGCGCCACCGTGCCGGGGAATTGACGTGCAGAGAGCCTGTTCCCCATCGCCAGCCGAGAGCCCCCTCAAAATGAGGCCCGAGCCCTCAAAACCGACGGCCTGTGCCACACCGTGGATCTTCGCGTGAAAGAACGCTCGGGACGGGTGGTGCGCGCGAACAAATCGACCTTGGTGGCCGTCAATCGTCCGTGTTCGTGCCGCCAATGATCTGCAAAAGCCACTTGATCAGCCTGGTCATATTACACTCCAAATTGAAGCCCAGCTTCGTGACGTATTGCTTGCCGTCGGGCTTGGAGCAGTAATTTCACGGCTAGTCTCCAAATGTCGCCTCTCACTAGTCTTCAGCCACCGCAGCCTGTCATGACTGCTCTGCTCTGTTGTTTTACGATTCGGCAGATCAACGTCCCGCGTTACGGATGGGATACGCCTTTTCAAGGGGGCGCTTTCCAGATCGAAGTCTGTCGGCTATCGTACAAGGGCGATCGCATTCGGGTTTTGTGAAGCGCAATGCTCAACTACCACGGGCATTTTGTGTGACGGAGCACACCAATGGCGGACACAGCCGTTGCGTTGATGGCGGAAAAAGCGTATCGGAGCCGCGCTGATTGTCCGGACACGATGCTGGTAGGCATCCTCTCCGAACAGCTTGATTATTCCGGTCACGGCAGCTTCAAGGGCGTCGCGTAAAGTACAACTGAAACCTCACAGTGGCGCCTGTCTTGCCGGCAATTCTACCTTACGAGGAAAGGTTTTTTGAAGCGTGGTAACGAGATCCCCGAATTGAAATGGTTTGCGAATAAAGCCTCGGATTTGCGACGCGCTCACAGCAGGCGTCAGCATCTCCCGGCTATACGCGCTGGTCAGAATCACTGCTATATCCGTGCGAGCCTGCGCGGCTTCAGCAACAACTTCATGGCTGGAAGCTCCAGGGATGGTCATGTCTAACAGAATCACATCAATCTTGCCTCCGTTCGCGCGCAGAAGATCGATTGCAGCCGGTCCAGTGGCAGCTTCCAGCACCTCGAAGCCCGTCTTGCGCAACATCTTCACGACAGCATGACGGAGGGAATCTTCATCTTCCACAACCAACACCGTGAATGCCTGAGACGGACGTGCCGGCTCCCCAGCTCCGGAGATCCGCTCGATCGTGACGCCGGCCCTAGTGTCGGTACAAGGCAGAAATACCTGAAACGTGCTACCTCTGCCCGGATCGCTGGCAACACGGATCTCCCCGCCGAAGCCACGCACGATCCCATGGACGACCGCAAGTCCGAGACCGTGGCCCGCGGATTTCGTGGTGAAGAACGGGTCGAACAACCTGGTCTGCGTTTCTTGCGACATGCCGCAGCCTGTGTCGGAAACCTCCAGTCGCAGGTAATCGCCCTCAGGCAAACGATCCGGGATCGCTCCAGCCCTGTCCTGGCCTACCTCCACGCGGCCCGTGGTCACGCGGATTACTCCATCTCGATCTCCTATCGCCTCCGAAGCATTCGTGACGAGGTTCATCACAATTTGCCGAAGCTGCGCGACATTCCCCCGGACCGCTGGAAGATCCTGGCCGAGGTCCGTTTCCAGCGTGGCCCGTTTCGACACCAAAACCTTGAGCAACTCGATCATTTCCGTGACAATCCGCGAAACGTCGAGCAGTTCGACAACCCCACTCTCTTTCCCGGCATAAATCATCAACTGACGAACGATGTCCGAGCCGCGGATGGCCACATTGCGGATTCTCTTTAGTTCTTCTTCGGGATACGATCCAGCGGCACATTCCGCCTGCGCCAGCTCTGCTTGAGCCAGCACCCCACCCAAAAGGTTGTTGAAATCGTGAGCAATGCCACTAGCCAGCGTTCCCACGCTTTCCAGCTTTTGCCGGGCGAACGACTCCTCCTGCGCACGCCGAGACTCGGTAATGTCCTGACAGGCACCAAACAAGCGCACCGGCAAACCTTCTTCATCCAGTAACACCTCCCAAGTGCACAAAACCGTCCTCACATCATCGTCGGGATGAACAATCTGGTACTCCAAAGAGTGCCCTATCTTCGTCACAAGAGAGTCTCTGATCGCTCGGTCCACGCGCCCCCTGTCCTGTGACACGAGCGTTTGCAGAAATCCCTCAAAACTCGCTGTGTAATTCTCGGGCTTCCCTAAGATACGAAACAACTCCTCGGAACCAGATACACAGTTGGTCGGGAGGTCCCACTGCCAATGACCTACGTGCGCAAGCCGCTCTGCATTCTTTAGGTGCTCCTCGCTCTCGCACAAAAGCTCTCTAGCCCTCACCTCCTCAGTGATGTCCTGTGTCGCCCCCGTGATACGAACCGCTTCACCTTGATCGTCTCTGATCGGTTCAACAATTGAGCGCACAAACCGCACTTCGCCGTCTGCCCGGATGATTCGGTACTCGACCTCAACGGGTTCGATACTCGAACGGACCTTCTTGTCGGCCTCCAGGATCTTCTTTCGGTCCTTGGGGTAGACATAGTTCAAGAAAGCCCGCAACGTCGATGGTGGACTTGATAGCCCGAAGATTCGAAGCATTTCATCCGACCAGCGGATGTCCTCGGCTTGAATGTCTTGTTCCCAACTTCCGATCTTGGCGAGACGCTGCGCCTCCTTGAGCCGGGCCTCGCTGGCCCGCAGGCGCTCTTCGCTGGTGCGGAGTTGGTGAGCCTTCTCGTCCAATGTACGGTTGGCCTGGCTCAAGTTTGCAGTGCGGGCAGCCACTATTGCTTCAAGTTCCGCCTGCTTATGCGCGGCCGCACCCAAGCGCCACCGCACGACCTGGATGACCCCTAGAAGCACACCGGCTATTGCCAGCAGGCGAGCCCACCACGTCTCTTCCCACCTCGGTTTCACCTGGAAATCCGCTGTTGCGATCCCCTGCGAGAACGGGCCGTCGCGAATCCGGCTACGCACTTCCAGGCGATGTCTGCCGGGTCCAAGCCCGCTGATGGAGATGTTCCGCTCCGCCGAGTCGGTCCAGGGTGCGTCGTCCAACCGGTAGGTGAACCGCACCAGTTGCTCGGCCTTGTAGTTCAGGGTCGAAAACTCCGCCCTGATCAGCCGGGCGGGTTCGATAATCTCCAGACGCCCGATTATAGGATGGGCAACCAGCGGGCCAGATGGAACTCTGTTTCCGGGACGGTAGTGCGCCAAGCCGCCGCTTGTGCCCAGCCATACACCTCCGTCTGCATCGGCCCAGAAGGCCTCCCCGTCGCAATCGTTCCATACCAGGCCATCCTCGGTTGTGAAGGTCGTCCAGGTGTCCGCCCGCCGGACCGCTACGCCGTTCAGACTGCCGCGCCAAAAATTGCCGAAAGCGTCGAAGCCGTGAAACGCCGTCCCCTCTGCCTTTTTGGGGTCCTCCGGCACTATCGCGGTAGCGCGGACGATGCGATCCGAGGAGACCTCAAGACGGTCGATGCCCGGATCGTACCGATGACGTAGCCATATTGAGCCATCTGCGGCCAGAGCCATTACATACGGGTTGTCCGTCAGCAGCCCCTCGGCGCGGCGGTGCTGGCGCCACTGCCCTTCTCGCAGGCTCCACAACCCTGTCCGGTTGGTGATCCAGACGATCCCCTGTGTATCGTCCATCACCTTCCACGCAGAGTGGCCAAAGGATTCCGGGGTCTCCACGCGGATGAAGCGATTCGATACCGAGGGACGGTCATTAAGAAATAAGCCGCACCCGGTTGGTAGCCATAGCCGGTCATGCCGATCCACATACACATCTTCCGGATCGCAAGGGACTCCGTCCTTGGGACCGGCGATACGAACCCTCCCGGAAACCGGATCGATCCGAGCCAAGCCACCTGGCTTCATAGCTGCCCATATGGAACCGTCAGAGGTCTCAGCCAGCCAGCGGACGTTGTCGCCGCCTAACCCGTCCTTCCTGGCCCAGGTTCTGGTCCGCCCTGAGCCGTCCAGGCGCGTCAGCCCCAAGCTGGTGCCTACCCAGAGGGCTCCTTTCCTGTCCCGCCGGATGTTCCAGACCACATCCGACGGGAGGCCCTGCAACGTTTTCCAAGATTCCCAAATATCTCGCCCGAGCCACCGAGCTACGCCGCCGCCAATCAGCCCGATCCACACGGATCCATCGCGATCCTCAAGGACTGCTCCCGTAATTTCGTTTCGCAGGCCCCGCTGCCGGTTTACGACGCTCCACCCCGCCTTAGTGTGGATTGCCAGCCCCCGATCGGTTGGAACCATGATGGATCCGTCTCGTCCCAATGTCAGCGCACCCCAGAATCCACTCGTCCCGATGTTTGCCTTTTCCTCCGAAAACATGGCCAGTTCCGTCACCCGGCGGTAGATGCTCTTCGAACTGCGCACCCACACTGACCCATCGGGCGAGATCTGAATTCCGTCCCATGAGTCATCCGGTAGGCCCTCCTTCCGTCCGAATGCCGAGACCTTGCCGGCCTCTTCCAGGCAGAGACCGCGGTCACACCCGAACCACAGGCGCGTTCCCTGCCGCAGGATACTGTGCAGTGGCTTGTCTGCCAGCGGTTTGGGCAGCGGATGGGAGTGCGCCGAGAACGAGCCATCAGTTCCGCGGGATGCTTCGTAAAGGCCGGCCGGCGTGGCGATCAATACGCTACCGCCCCCACCGTCCGCCATTACTTGCGCGCCGCGCAGCAAAACGTCCACGCCCGGAACCGGCGAAAAACGTTGTCCGTCGAAGCGGAATATCTTGGCGCAGGTATTGACCCAAAGCGCGCCGTCGGATGCGGCGAACAGACCGTGGACTTCGGTGGAGCATGGTAGTCCCTCTTCCTTCCCCATCAGCCGGAAAAATGCGCCGTCATAGCGGTACAGGCCGACTTCCGTTCCGGCCCATATGTAGCCAGCGCCGTCTTGAGCCAGGGACAGGACAACCAGGTTCTGGAGCCCTTCAGTCGCTCCGTAAAAGCGGAAACTGTACTCCTGAGCGACGACACCCACGGCCAAGGCCAGGGCAAGCACAACGGCTTGTCCGAGGCTACGACTTGGCGTCATTTACAATCTCCTCGATCCAACCAGGGGTGCCGTGCAACGGGATGATCACGGCGAGGTCGAACACGTAGCAGCTGAGCACGCACAGCAAGAGTGTCTTCATGATCCGTGCCGTAGTGTCGTCGGCGAGCAGACCGCGCACGCGAAGATTTCCTCCGGCCCAGCCCGCAAGTCGGAGCAAGCCAGATGAGGTTTGCAAACTGCTGCTTTCAGATGCACTTCTGGCTGGTGAGGATTTTTTTATTTTCGGTAGGCGAACAGTTGGCAGGATGGTCCTCGGATTTCGCAACAAGTCGGCCGGGATGGCGGGTAACCAGATCTGGGTGCTGCCTTGGCGGGGATGTGTTGCAAATCCTAATTTCCTACCATGTTCCGCAGTGGGACGGGGCTTTCTCCAAAGAGCGCCTGTTTTCGGGGTCGCCGACGGCCCGGGCCACAAATCCTTCCCAATCCAACACCAAAAGACTAAATGGCGCTCGCCAGAAATAAAGTAAATCCCTCGCGGGAGCAGTGCATCCTCTCCCAAGAACTTAAAGAAAGGTGTGTTCAGGACCGGGTAACCAAATTTCCGGCCTCCTGAATGTTTGCCCCATCCCACGAGGGGTTTTCGGGGTCTAGTTGGAGAGGGGAATGGCAGAGAATCCGATCGCAAATCCGACCATTTTGGCGGTGGTTTCCGCTCGCGAAGACCGGGCTTGGCTCGCCAGTATATTTGCTCATTCGAATTGGAAGCTGCGGTTTGCCCGCGTACTCCCTGACACACAGACCGAGTTGACTAAGTCGCCGATGGGAGTTGTCATCAGCGAGACCCGCTTGTTTGATGGCCACTGCTGGAAGGACGTTCTTCACGAGATACAGAAGATGGAAGATCCGCCGCCGCTCATCGTGGCCGATCGATTGGCCGACGAACGCCTCTGGTCGGAGGTGCTGAATTTCGGCGCACATGATCTTCTGGCGAAACCCTTCGACGCGAGAGAAGTGCTGCACGCGGTGACGACGGCCTGCCGCCGCTCCGAGAACGAACACAGGCTACGGAAGGTAACAATGCCTGGATAACGTGGAAGCGTAGCCGAAATGAGTCTGGGCGTAGCTCTTGGCCGGTAACGTTGGCCATTCACGCAAGGAAAAGGAACATCGCATTATGACATGGCAGGCTACTGATGTCGTGAAAAAAGATCTCAGAACGATTGCTGTTACGGTCGACGGAGAGTTACACGAGCCGCTTCGCGTCAAGCTTGCCAAGCAGGACCGTACCTTTCAAGATTTAGTCCCCGAACTCCTCCGGCTATGGCTTAGCGGCAAGCCAGCAGCGGCGCCGTCTCCGACTCCTGCAGCCTCCGCTTCCGGTGACTTTCCTGACCGGCTTAAGGAAATCCTTGCGAACCGGAATATCTGGTGGAACAATGTCCAGCCAGAGTATTACGAACTGCCGGCAGCGATTTCGGAAGCATTAGCCAATAAAGGCGAGGACGTCGTCGACATGCTCAATTTTGCTCTGAAGTATACCGAGATCCGGGATAGACGAACCGATGCCCCCATCGCTCCAGTCCGTTCAAGCCTAAATCATCCAAATGTACCCGATGAACCGACCGACGTTCGCTACGTGCGCCTGAAGACCCTCGAAATCCTCAGCGGCTACCAGCGGATCGTCGAACACGCTCAGGCCGAATGGCAGGCCCATATCCGCGAAACGGTACTTCCGGTTTTCGAACAAAACCGGCGCGTACACCTCGCAAAACTAGCGTACCGAATCCGGATCGAGTACCGCTTGAAGCGGGCCCTGCACAGTGAATGCGATGCATGGTCCCGCATGCTCTCCATCTACCTCTGGAGCTTGCGCGCCTGGAGCCTGTGGTCATTCTTAGCATTTACAACACTGCCATTTCTACGCGCTAATTGGCGCATTCGCTCTCAGGTTTATTGCCTGCAACACACATCCATGCTGCTGGCGCCAGGATATTGATGTGGCAGTCCGGATCTTCACCGTCTGTCTCGATTTCCTTTCGGTGGCCACCGCGGCAGGCTGTGCCATTTGTTTGGTGGTTTTGCTGAAACGACATCTCGCTAACCGCTATCCCTTTCTCACCGGCTACCTGCTCTTCCAACTGGGCCATTCCACTTGGTTGCTGCCGATGTGGATACGAGCCGACTATGCGGGATATTCAAGAGGCTGGCACATCGCGCAACCCTTCGTGATCGTGAGTTATGCCCTGCTGGTCTTTGAAGGGATCTATGTTCAGGCCAGACACCACCGCAAAATCGGGATCTTCACGATTGTCATGTGCGGAGGCTTCGCCGCGATTGCAGCGCTCGTCTGTTTATACTCGGTTGGAATTTCCGTGCCTTCGTTGATAAGCGAGATGGCCTGGTTCACCAAATACTACACACTGCTTTGCTTCTGGGTGCTCGGCTTCTCGCGGATTTTGTTCCACTTCCCCTTCCCCAGAATGCGCCCGAATGTCCGGCGGCATGCGTTGATCCTAATGGGACTGTTCGGAGGTACAGCAGCGTGGGCTATTTTGATCAGCGCTTTCGGAACCAACTCACGCGCAGTTACGTGGCCGTGTCAGATACTCGCGCTCTCTACGCCGCTGGCCTGCTACATCGCCTGGATTCATTACTTGAGGCCGTCCGGAGAAGAGTTCACTCCGTTGCCTTACAAATACCACTCACGCGAAGAACTCGAACCCAATTGGGCCATGCTGGACGAGCTGCGGGAGATCCGGAAAATCCAGCGGACCGTCCGCTGAGATCAGTTCCCTCACTGCTTGGGCGGAATCGGCAATGGACCATCCAAGAGCGGCCGAATCGGCAGTGGACCATCCGATACCACGATAGGTCCCGACTGGGAGCTGTGTTTTGCCTGGTGAATCGCGGCGAAACTGGCTACCGCGAGCAACGTGGTGCAAAGCGCAATCTGAAACGTTTTCATTGGCTTCTCCTTCCAGAAGTTGACTTTACACTTTACACTGTTTCGTACTGGAAGTGCAGCAGGCGCACTTATTCGTCGCGGTGTTGGAGGCTCGCGCGCGTCGCAGTTCGCCACACTCGACAAGCCCGCTCTGAATCCGCTGCCACAGGGACCGTTTGATCTGAATCGCCTTCGATACAAACTATTACAACAAGCACCTTGAGTGGGCACCATCGCGAATGGTCCACTGGGCGCAGTCCGTCGGCCCCCATACGGCGCGCCTATTGGAACGCATTCTCGCCGACGATGAGGTTAGTGCAGCCGGTGAGGGAATTTGTGCGCAAGAGTTCAAAATAGTACCTTGCCGAGCGATTGCCGGTATATTTCTTCGGCTCCTCTGCTGCCCTTTTATTGTGAGGTGACAGGTTCATCGCAGCGCCGACCGGCCCTGTAAGATGGAACGGACCCTGGAGATGCTATGCCGGTGACCTGGGAGATTCGCGATCGTGTCCTGATTGTGAACCTCGTCGGCGACTATGCCTTCGACGAACCTGTGCAGGCGGTCAACGAAGGCTTGCTCGATCCACAGTTCAGACTCGGTACCTCGCTGCTCATCGATGCACGCCTCGCACATGCTCATCGGACATCGGAGGACATGCACCGGCGGGCCGAGTGGGTGGCGTCGCTTCAACCGAGGGGCATCTCCTCCCGTTGCGCGATCGTGATACGGCCCCAGCCTAATCAGTTTGGCGTGGCCCGGATGGCCACCACCCACCACGAGATGGCAGGCCTCGAGATGGATATTTTCACCGATCTCGAGGAGGCGCTCCGGTGGCTTCGCACTGGTGGCGCGACGAGTTCGGCGACCGAGTGAAGACCGGAAAGCCCACGAACGCGCGCGGCGCAGTATTGCACTCTGCTCGTCGTGCAGCAGGTCCAGGTGAAACCTCATCAGAACAGAGCGCAGGGAGGGAACAAACCACCCCTTCGGCCGCCAGCGCGGCGCGTGTCGAACGAGCCTTCTGCAAACACGTTCGAACACCCCGCATTACAGGAGCGGCTGGTCCACGAAAGATGGCACGGGGACCTCGACCGCATTGTCAACCGCCGGATTCTCCGGGGCGACCATGATGGTCACGTCGAGCCAACCTCGGTATGCCGCGGCTTTCACGGATCCCTTCTACGACGACACCCAAGCCGTCATTGCCGGCGGCCCCGGCGAGCAATTGTCGCGCTTCGAGGACCTTTCCGGTTCGCGAGGTCTACGACTTCAGCAATACGATCCCGTATGAAAACCTGCGCCGTCTCAGTGAAGACCTGCTACGCGACGATCAGCCGGCTGACTGTTGCGTGAACTGCGCGAGCGAGGCTACTCGGGCGGCTACACGCTTCCAAAAAAAATCGCGGGAGAAGTGAAAGTACGCTGCAACGTTAAGGAAATTGATCACAACCGCCAAGAGATTCCAAGCAATCACCGGTCGCGAGGCCATCAATAGGCCATAGTAGACCCACAGGATCTGAAAAATGCCCATGATCGCTGCCATCCTCGGGTTCATGCCCACACTCGATTTCCGCTTGAACATTGCGACCAGGTCCGGTACTGCGGCGAACGTCGTACCCAAACCTGCCAGAAAGCCAAAGATCTCCGACCGCTGAAACCTCGGGATAAAAAGGCTAGACGTATCAAGCGGCACCAAGTCGCAGCTACATAGCATGATCAGGCTGGGGACGAAAACAACCAGAATCACCTTGAGCCGGGCCATATTTGTCGCTTGCAAATTCCTGTCTAGTTCGTCGTCCGAGGTCTATCGGCGCGGCTTCGGCACTCCCACCGTACTCCATTTTGCAGCGGGTCGATGCGGTATGGTAGGCATGCGTCCCTTTCAAAGCTCGCCAGGGAGCCGGAGGGAAGTGGCAGATCTCTACGGGCGGCGGCATTCACATGGTGTGGTCGCGCGATGGCCAAGCCACGCGGACCCGCCCCTATTTCGGGATAGGTTGCATCTACGTTTTTTCGGACTAATCTGAGTCGGTCGAAGTGCTGGAAGGCCCGTCAATCAGGGACTTCAACAAAAACACAAAACATGCGGTTTGTTCAATGTGCCGTAGATGCAACTCATCCTCTGTTTGCCACCGGTGGAGTACTCCCTGGGGCAACCACGCCGCCAGATCGCGCCCTTTCGAAATCAGGAGCTGTTACCGATCGCGGCCACCGGGCCGATTCCTGGGATCGCAGTGAGTCGTTGGCAAGCCTCGTCGTCCTCCGCCTTGTGCTTGCGCCTCCCGGATGTTTTTGGCGCACCTCGACCTTACCGCTATGACCGACACTAGGCTGCCACCTTTTCCCGAACGTGTTCGCGGATCAGGCGCTTCGTGCGTTCCACAAAAGCGAGCTTGTCAGCGAGGCAAGTTTCGAGAAGCACGCCGACGGCTGGGTGGTCCAGCATATCGGCAGCCGCGATCAGGGCCATGTACTCGCCGATCCTCAGGTGCATGAGGCGGCTGGCCTTCGACAGGACAAACATCTTCCTAACCAGCGGCGACTGGATCTCGGCGAGTTCCTTGCGGAAACCTTCGACGAACTCATCATAGAGCCTTTGATCCCGCGGCACGGGCTTCTCCCCGATGAGTCTGAAGCACTCGTCTAGCCTGCTCAGAATCTGCGAAGAGATGAAGTCTCGCGCATCGAGAGCCTCTTTGATCTCCGGGTTGTGCGCCGCTTGACCCAATTCCGCGTATATCGTGTGGCTTCGTTCCGCACCATGCCGCAGATCGCTCAGCATGACGACGAAGAGTTCCTTTGGGGTTTTGATCGGCATTCTTTTTTATTCTCCTTTTGGACGGACATCTGTCCCAGCGCTTGGGGATTGCGTTTGCCGTTCCGTGAGTGGGATGAGGTTTCGGGGCCAAGGATGTATTTTTTGGGGAAATTGTTGCCGGCGGCGCGAGACCAATTAGCTCCGCCCAGGTACAACTGGCCGAGCCAGTTTAACAAACGCGCACTCCTTTAGAGAGCAGCAGAGAATTCAAGACAAAGAGTACACAACGGGGCTGGAACGCTTTCCGTCTTTCCAGGAAGCATAGAACCTGTCCAGGTCCACGACGCTCAGTTGTTGCAGCCGAAGGTATCCGCGCGAGTTGCAGTATGCCCGAAGCTGCTCGACGAAGGTGCGGTATTTCGCCAACGTGAGTGGCTCAATCCCACGGTTCTGTCTATTGGCGATGAAGCTCTCCGTACTTCAGCGATGGTGACACCAAGGACAGCCTCTGGCAGCGCGCTGGCGTCCGGCTCCGGTGCCCGTACTGATCTGGGGGGAGCGGTTGTGCCCCAGGTATCCGCCATTTTCCACGCTGACAATTGCCTTGGCGTCATCCCAAGTGGTTCGCTCAGTGTTCTTCCGCTTAAATCCCGGACCCGCGTCCCAGATGCGTAGATCGGGCAGGAGCAGTTTTTCCAGCTACGGCGAAGCTCGTCGGCTTCACATCTCGTGTCATGCAGGGCGCGCCCGCCAGGGCAGCGGGAACCGTGTCGGCGATAGAGGTTCAGGAGCATACTTGCGCCCCGATTCCAACATCCGGTTTTGTAGTCATTACTCAAAACTGCCCATTCATCGAGGAGACCGGTGACCACGAGCAGCCAGCACGCGAAGGCGAGTTAGGGCGAACCCGCCGAGGGCGACCGCGAGCAGCCATAACGAACTAGGCTCGGGCACGGGTTGAATCGTGAACTGCAGGGTGTTGCTGTCGTTGGGGTGAAAGGCGCCCAGGTTCGTAATGGCACACCCCGTCGTGTCTGCAGGCAAGCCAGTGCAATCCGGCCATCCGTTAAACGCTTCTTCGTTGCCGGGCGCTAGCGCCAAAAACGTCCAGGCTGCCAGGCACGGGGCTTCCCGTGAGCGGGTCGAAAGCGGTGGGAGCGAGAACGCCCGACAGCAATTCCAACTCGGGGGTATAGAAGATATGGATATCAGGAAAGACCGTCAGTTCTTCGCCAGCATCGCTGCTACTCTGAGTCGTTGGTGCCGAAGGTGGGGGTCGAACCCACATGACCAGTGAAGGTCGCGGGATTTTGAGTCCCGTGCGTCTGCCAGTTCCGCCACTTCGGCCAAGGGCGTGCGGAGAGAATTCCAGTATAGCGTTTGCGGCTTCTGCAGCGCCTTAGTTGTAGGCGAAATTGCCTTCGGCATCCAGCGTTACGTGGATCGGGTCGAGCTTCTGCCGGTCGGCCATGCGGCTCAGGATGTGGCGCGAGATCGACGGCAGTAGCGTGTTCGTCAGAATATTATCCACGTTGCGCGCGCCGCTCTCCACTTCCGTGCAGCGTTTAGCCACTTCGTCCACCACCGTTTCATCATGCGTCAGCGCCACCTTGTGGGTTTCCAGGAGCCGCCGCTGGATCTTGCCCAGCTTCAGACGCACAATCTGCTTCAGCACTTCATCGCGCACGGGGAAGTACGGAATGATCACCAGGCGGCCCAGGAACGCGGGCTTGAACGTCTTGTTCAGTTCGGGCTTCAACGCTTTCACCAGCCCTTCCTGCGTGGGCGCGGACTCGGGGTCGGCCGTCAACTTCATAATGGTGTCGGTGCCCGCATTCGACGTCAAAATAATGATGGTGTTCTTGAAGTCGATCAGGCGGCCTTCGCCGTCTTCCATCATTCCTTTGTCGAACACCTGGAAAAAGAGCTCCAGCACGTCGGGGTGGGCCTTTTCCACCTCATCCAGCAATACCACCGAGTACGGGCGCCGCCGCACCGCCTCGGTCAGCACGCCGCCTTCGCCATAACCGACATATCCCGGGGGCGAGCCCTTCAGTGACGAAACGGTGTGCGCCTCCTGGAATTCCGACATGTTGATGGTGGTCATGTTGCGCTCGCCGCCATAGAGCAGATCGGCCAGCGCCAGCGCGGTTTCGGTTTTGCCGACGCCGCTGGGGCCAACCAACAGGAAAACGCCGATCGGTTTATTGGGATCTTCCAGGCTGGCCTTGGAGGTTCGGATGCGTTCGCTGATCATGGCCAGGGCATGGGCTTGGCCCACTACCCGCCGGCCCAGGTGCGACTCGAGCGAGAGCGCGGCCTCCACATCGTCCTTCATCATCTTGCCCACGGGAATGCCGGTCCAGCCGGAAATCACGTCGCCCACGATGTGCCCGTCCACGCAGACGCGCATGAGCGGCGTTTCTCCCTGGAGCAGTTCGAGTTCGTTATTGAGGGTGGCCAGTTGGGCGCGCAGGTCTCCATTGTCGGCGGCCGGGGCTTTGGCTGGGGCTGTAGCGGTGGCAGTAGCCGTAGCGGCGCCCGAGCCCGCGGCGGCCGCTTGCGCGGTGCCTTCCAGCTTGCCGCGGACTTCGCGGATGCGGCCCACCAGGTCGCGCTCCTTCTCCCAACGGGCCTGCAGTTCCGCCAGCGAAGCTTCGGTCTTGGCCTTCTGCGCTTTAACTTCCGCCAGGCGCTCGGTGTGGTCGGCGCCGAGGGCGGCTTCCCGCTCCATGATGCGTATATGCGTGGCACAAGCGTCGATTTCCCGATTGGCGTCCTCCACCGCGGGCGGCGTCGCGTTCTGCGCTACGGAAAGCCGTGCGCACGCCGTGTCAAGAACGCTCACGGCTTTGTCGGGGAGCTGGCGATCGGGCAGATAGCGGTGCGACAGCTTCACCGCCGCCGCCAGGCCTTCGTCCAGAATGCGGACGTTGTGATGCTTCTCCAGCGCCGGCACCACGCCGCGCAGCATCAACTGGCATTGGAGCTCGGTGGGTTCGTCGACTTTCACAACCTGGAAACGGCGCGCCAGGGCGGCATCCTTCTCAAAGTACTTCTTGTATTCCGACCACGTGGTGGCGGCGATGGTCCGCAACTCTCCGCGCGCCAGCGCCGGCTTGAGCAGGTTGGCGGCGTCGTTCTGCCCCGCCTGGCCACCTGCGCCGATCATGGTATGCGCTTCGTCGATAAACAGGATGATCGGGACGGGCGAGGCTTTGACTTCCTCGATGAGCCCCTTCAGCCGGTTTTCGAATTCGCCCTTAATCCCCGCGCCCGCCTGCAGCAGGGCCAGGTCGAGGGTGCGCACCACGACATTGCGCAAAGTGGGTGGCACGTCGCCGGCGGCCACACGCAAAGCGAAGCCTTCCACCACGGCGGTTTTGCCCACGCCCGCTTCGCCGGTGAGTATCGGGTTGTTCTGGCGGCGGCGCGTCAGAATATCGATCATCTGGCGGATCTCCGAATCCCTGGCCAGTACCGGATCGATCTTGCCGCTCTTGGCGCTCTCTGTAAGGTTGATGGTGAACTGATCGAGGTTGGGCGTCTTGCCGCCGGGCTTCGGTCCAGTGCCCAGCGCGGCTCCGCCTTTCGCGGCTATTTCCGAATCTTCCGACGAGGCGGCCATGACCGCCTGCAACTGCTTCTTTAACGGCTCGACTTCAATCTTGTTGAGCTCGGCGCTGATGCTGGGCAGCATACGAGACAGCTCGTCATCGGTGAACAGCACCAGGATCGTAAACGCCGAGCGCACCTCGTCCGCGTTGTATTCGAGCGACCCCACCGACCAGGCCTCGGTCAGCATGCGGTAGAGCGAGGGGCTGAAGGCGGGCGTGCGCGCGTTGCCGCTCTTGAGCTTGTCGAGACTTTTTGACAGCTCGGCGATTACCCGTTTCTTGTCGACGTCGAACTGCTTGATGATGCCCGCGAAATCGGAATCGGGGGCGTCCAGCAGTTTCAGAAGATAGTGCTCGATCTCCACGTCGTAGTGCGTGCGCGCGAGGCACAGGCCGGCGGCTGCCTCCAGCGCCGTGCGCGTGGTGTTATCTAGTTTGGAAACTACCGATTTCAAGCTGAGGGCCATGAGAATCTCCTAAAAGCACCGCTAAAGAACCGCTCCCTTCGGTCACGGCTCGGTAACGAGGTACGGTTACCGATTTCGTGCGCTTGCCGAGCCGTGACCGGAGGGAGCGGTTATTATCTCACGGAACGGCACCGGTTCACTGCCACGTCAGCTTGAAATCGCCGAGGGCGATCTCGTCCTTGCCCGGCACGTTGAATCCGAATTTGCCGCGAGCCAGCGCTTCCGTATTTTCCCAGTTGTCGATCACCTGCCATTGCTGGTCGTGAGAGATGGAGTGCGTGATAACTTTTGGGGTAATCGTAATGCTGATGCCGATGTATTTCTTGCGGTCCGTCGCGTGCGGCACTTTCGCCAGTTCGGTGCGTTTGCCGTTCACTACTTCCGAGCGGATAAAGTTCTTTTCGTCGATCTGGAATAGGTAATAATTTTTGGCGTCGCGATAGCCCAACACCCACTCCAGACGTTTTCCCTTTAGCGACAGAAGGCTGAACTGCATTTTCCCTTGCGTGATGTCCATGGGGGTCAAAACGAAATCGCCGCCGCGGTGCACCAACACGCCGCCCTCCAAGGTCCATCCGGGCGTCTTTTGCCAGTCCGTCAGGCTATAGGTTCCACCTTGGCCTCCCGCCCCGCCGGCCCCACCCTCGATCGGTTTGAAAGTCAGGCTCGCCGCCACGGTACGGCGTGCGGTTACGCGTACGCTGGCGGTGGCATCCTGATAACGCGGCGCGGACCCGGTGATGGTGTAAGAGCCCTCGGGCAGGCTGAACGAAGTGCCCGTGAGCTCGCGATCCTGCGACTCGCCGTCACGGCGCGCGCGCAGTTTGGCGGCCACTCCGGCCGGGCTGATCTCGAGGTTCACCGTCCCCGCCAGGCCTTCCAGCGCCGCTTCCAGTTCGAAAGGCTTCCCGGATACCAACTGCTCATCGGAGGTCAGCGTTTTGAAATCGTCGTGCCGGATCGAGATGGAGTGTTTGCCCGGGTCCAGGTTGGCCGCGGTAAACGAACCGTCTGCGCCGGTCTTTCCCACGCTTTTGCCATCCACCAGAACATCGCTCCCCGGCGGTGCGCGGCGCACCGACAGGATCGCTTTAGCGGGAAGCAGCTTGAAATCGGCGGCGGTCTCTTCGCCGTTCTTCATGTCCACGGTCTGCTCAGCGGGCGCGAAGCCGTCCTTCTGCAGGCGCACCGTGTACTGCTTGGGCGCCAGGTAAATCAGCAGCCGGCCGTGGGTTGTCTTGCGCTTGTATTTTTCGCCGTTGATGTACACCTCGGCGTCGTCTTCGTTGGCCGTGACCCGCAGTTCGCCCACGTTGCGGTTGGTGCGCAGCGACGCGTAGATGGCCGCTGAAGGCTGCGCGTCGAAGACCACGCGGTCGTGCTGGCCGGCCGGGCCGTCCAGGATCAGTTCATGGGTTCCCGTGGAGAGGTCCTTGAAGTCGAGCCCGTTGGCGTCCATGGTTCCCAGCGGCCTTTCCGTCCAGCGAGGCCCGGAAACCGGTCAGGTTGCCGTACAGATGCGCCTGCCCGCCAAACTGCGTCACCACGAATCCTCGCAGGCCCGTGGCGTCGATAGGCCCGGTGATCTGCGGTAGTGCGCCGGGCGCAATCTGTAGGGCGATTGCCGGCTTTCGCGCTTCCGCTCTGAACGCTCAACTGGTGGGTGCCGGGGGTTAATCCGTTCACTTCCACGCCGCTATCCTGGATCTGCCCGGCGGGCGCTCCGTCCAGTTGCACGGAGCCCTCGGTCAGATCGGTAGAGATGGTGATGCGGGGCGGTGAAGCTTGCAGTGTCAAGTTGACTTGAGCAGGCGCGCCGGGCCGCACGCTGAATGCCAGGTTCGCGCTTTCATATCCGGGCAGACTGGCTTGCGCCTGGTAGTCTCCCGTAGGCAGATTCAGGTCGCACGTGGAAGAGCCGCACACCGCGCCATTGACCTTGATCTCGGCTCCCGGCGGATTGGAGCGCACACTCACTTTAATGTTGCCCGGCACCGGCGGAGCCACGACGGCTTTTCGGCTGGGCCGGAACAGAACGACGGCCACAATCAGCACGACCAAAACGGCAGCCGCCGCGAGCCCAGCCTGCACCATACGGTTCTGCAACAGCGCGGATGGAGGCTGTGGGGTTGCCGGCGGCTTCGGGGGCGTTACGGCCGGCGGCTTGGGCGGGGAGGTTACCGGCGGCGGCTCGCCCATCAGGCGGGTCTCGTCGATATCCGCGCCATGCGCCGCGGGCGCCGCGGCCGGGCCTTGGGACAGCACCACGGTGGGTGTGAGATCGGGAGCCGGAGTCGGCGGTACCGCCTGTACTGGAACCGTCGGCAGATTCGTGGCGTGTGAAGTCTTGGCCGCGACGGTGCGGCCGGAGCGTTGCTCCTCCTCGGCCTGTGCCCGCTGCAGCGTAGCCGCCAACTGCTGCAGGCGAGATTCGTTGGGGTAGTTGCCGATGGCCTGTGTGGCTACCGTGAGCGCGCCCGTGATGTCGCCTTCGGTTTGCAGGCGCCGGGCCTGGGTGAGACAGGTGGAAACGAAGTCCTCGCGCTTACGGTCGGTGATGCGGCTCATCAGGCTCTGGGCGGGCGCGTGGTGCGGCTCGATCGACAGCACCTCCTGCAAGGTGGTGTCGGCGGCGGCCCAATCGCTATCCACCACGCGTTTCGCCTGATCGAGCAGCGAATTGACGAATACCGTGCGGATCACGGTGCTGCGCGGGTCCAGATCGTTGGCCCGCCGAAGGGCCTCGATGCTTTCCTGCTGCGAGCCCCGCTCACTGGCCTCGCGCGCCTTTTCGAGCAACTCGAGCGCCTGCTGGCCGCGATCGCGGTTCTTGTGGACCAGTTTCTCCAACTCCAGCAGCTCGGAATCGCCATGAAACTCCGCCAAAGCGCTCTCCACTGTTTGCTTGGCGCGGTCGTAATCGCCACGCTCCAGGTGCTTGTCGGTCTGGTCCACCCATCGGGACTTGGCGTTTTCGTGGGCCTGCTGGTCGCGACGCTTCGCCAGCCGCTGGATTTCGAAGGACAGCCCCGGATGCTGCTCGTGAATGGACTTGAGAATTTGCCACTGGTCCAGAGATTCGTTGAACTGGCCGCGCTCCTCGAAGTACGCGGCCTTCGCCACGATGGAATTGACCAGGTCGCGCTTATCGCGCACCAGGCGAATGGCGCGCTCAAAATGGTGCTCTCCAGGGTAGGCCTTTAACGCTTCCTGGAGGATGCCCATGCGGCGGTCGAGATCGGGTTCTTCTTCTACGCGCCGGTCGGTTTCGGCAATCACCGAGGACAGCTTCTGCCGCTGGCGCTCCTCGATATCGAACTTCAGCGATTGGAACAGCGCGTGGTTGGGATACTTCGTCAGGTATTGTTTGCAGATGCCGAGGGCGCCCTCGAAATTCTCATCCGCCAGGTTGCCGCGGGCCTCGTCGTAAGAATTCTTGAGCGCGTTGTGCTCGGAGTGAACCTGGTTATAGAAGCTGTGATACGTGCCGCTGCGGCCGGTGTCGGCTTCCGGCAAATCCTTTTCCAGATCCACCAGGTGTTCCAACTTGCTCATGGCCGAGGTGACTTCGCCCTTTTCCCATGCCTGCACGGCCGCCTGGTAAAGCCGCGACTTCTCTTCCCGGACGTTCGACAGTTCCTGCTCGCGGCGCCCAATCTCGGAGATGAGCCCGAGGGCCTCGGTTTCGCTGGGCTTCAGTTGCAGCACGTTGTCGAGCGCTTCGCGGGCTTGCCGGAAGGCCTGGTTCTCGATGTGCTGGCGGGCTAGCGTGAGCCATTCGGAAATCTTCTTTTCGCGGCGCTCCTTTTCCACCTGGTTCTTGAGCGCGAGCGCGCCGGAATCGCCGGGATCGAGTTCCAGCGCTTCCTGGATCTTACGCAGCGAGAGCGGGTACTCGCCGGCTTCGAAGAAACGGCGGGCGCTTTCCAGCATCTGGCGGATGCGGGTTTGGCGTACGGCCTGATCCACCTGCCCGCGCAGCAGATGGATCTCCTGATCCATGTGGCCTTCGGCCTCCAATTCAGAGAGCACTTCGCTGGCGAAAACGTAGTCGCCCTCGGAGAAGCTCCTGGAGGCGCGCTCCAGCCGCGGCTTGATCTTGGAGCTGTCGAAGTAATCCAGCTTCTCGCCGCGCAGGGCCTTCTGCAAAGCCTCGCCGTATTCCTTGATGTTCGGAAAGCGGTGCCATGGCTGCTTCGCCATGGCCTTGTGCACCACCTGGCTGACGGCATAGCTGACTTCGTGGTTGAGCTCGGAAACCGGCGGCGGGCTGAAACCGCGGATAGCCTCCACCACTTCACGTTCGGTGGTGCCCTGGAACGGACGCCGCCTGGTGAGCGCTTCAAACGTGACCACGGCCAGCGAGAACAGGTCGGAGACCGGCGTGGGAGGCTTCAACTCCAGTTGCTCCGGCGACATGTAGGAGAGCGTGCCTTTGAGCGTGGTCCGGGACTGGCCGGACACCTCGCGCGCCACTCCGAAATCGATGATTTTCACCGAGTTGTCGTCCATCACGAAGATGTTGCTCGGCTTCACATCGCGGTGCACCAGCCCTTGTTCATGCGCCGCGTGCAATCCACGGCAGGCCTGTTCGATGATTTCGAGGACACCCGCCACGCTCAGCCGCGGGCTACCATCCTTGATGAGTTCTTCCAGCGTGCCGCCCGGCAGCAGCGGCATCACGAAGAACGGTTTTTTGGTCCCCTCCTGTTCAAACTCGCCAATGTCGTAGATGCTGATGACGTTGGGGTGCACCATGGTGGCCAGCACGCTCCACTCCTTGTAAAAGAGCGACATGGTGGTGGCGTTATCGATATCGAGGATGGTTTTGAGCGCTACATCGCGCCGCATCAGGGAGTCGTACGCCTTATAGACGACACCCATTCCGCCGCGGCCCAAAACCTCTTTCAATTCGTAGCGCTCTTGTAGCTGGGTTCGTTTTTCCGGCACGGCAAGTCTCGATTTGAACTATTGTACGACCTCTGCCGATATCTTGTAAGTTGACTGAGCGTTCGCTTCTACACGGCGGCGCCCTCTGGGCCCCCCACGAAAAACGGCGCTTGGTGCGGGGCCAAACGTTTTCCCGGCCATATCTCTGGCTTGTGGCAAAACGCATGCTGTGGATCGGGAGCAAAAGGAGGGGGAGGTCGGTGACACCACGATTCGCTGTTTTGCTGTTCTTCTTTGCATGCAAAGGGTTCGCTCAAACGACTGCGTCCGAAGATCAAACCAAACCGGACGACACCGCACAGGTGAAGTCCCAGAATGAGTCCCAGCGGTCAGCCGTGGAAGTAACGCCCGGTCCCGAAGTCATCAAACAGAAGGACCTGTATGAAGGAACAGGATGGTTCCATCCGTTCGTCCGCATGCCGAAGTACATTCTCCAGGACCAGAAAGCCATCTGGACCAGTCCCTTTCACACCGCTGGTTCGGATGTGAAATTCTGGGCTATTTTTGGGGTGGCGACGGCGGCCTTAGTGGCAACGGACCGATGGACGGTGAAACAACTTCCGAACTCCTCGAGCCAGGTGTCCGTCAGTACTTGGGGGTCCCGTTTCGGCTCTGCGTATTCGTTGATTCCGATTAGTGGCGCATTCTATTTCATCGGAACCGGCACGCACGACGAACGCTTCCGCGAAACCGGCCTGCTGGCGTTTGAGAGTTTGATCGACGTCAACCTGGTGGCGGAAGGCATCAAGCTGGTGGCCGACCGCGCGCGCCCGCTCGAAACTGACGGCCGCGGTCACTTCGAGGACGGTCCCAGCCGCTGGGGCTCCAGCTTTCCCTCGGGACACGCCATCAGCACGTGGGCTATGGCGTCTGTAATCGCACACCAGTATCCGCATCCTCGCATCATCCCGATAATCGCTTATGGTCTTGCCGGCGTGGTGGTGGTTTCGCGAGTAGGCGCGCGCCAGCACTTTCCCGGCGATGTAGTGGCGGGATCCGCCATGGGGTGGTTCATTGGCGACTACGTCTATGGCAAACGGCACAATGGAGAACTGGATCAAAAGACCGTCGCTCAAAAAATCCTCGACCACGTACGCCTCGGCGGCGCAGTGCAATAGTAGGGCATACTTTAGCTTGGCCAAGGCTTGGATTGCGTGCAGAGAAGGCAAGCTAAAGCATGGCCCACGTCAGTCGAGGACCGGCTCCGAACCGTCGATCATCTTCACCTTGTTATGCGTGAAGTATTCCTTGGTCAGCGCCTTCATCATCTTGCCGCGCTGATCGTAGAGGCGCCGCAGCTTGCGCGGCTTGTGGCGCGGCAGCGCGTAGCTGCGTGAGCAGCGGCATGGCGATGGTGCGTGTCGGTGTAGCAGACCACGGCGTCGGGCAGACGGTCGGGGTCCACTTTGCCCCAGCTCACGGCTTCGCTCGGCGTGGCGCCGCTCAGGCCGCCGGTGTCGGGGCGCGCGTCGGTCACCTGCAGGAAATAATCCTGGCCGTATTCCTTGATGCGCAGCACTTCCTGAATCTGCGGCTCGGTCTGCAGCATGAAATTTTTGGGACTGCCGCCGCCCCACAGCACCACGCCGCTGCGGCCGCCGCCGCGCTTGGCCGCCAGCACGAAGGCGGTGGTCTCATTGACGTCGATCGACGGGTTGACGCGCAGTTTGTTGCCGCGCAATTCCACGCCGGCCACGTTCATGCCGATGGTCGAGTCGCCCGGCGACGAGGTGTAGCAGGGCACGCCCGCGCGATACGCCGCCGCCAGCACCGAGACGTCCTTGAGCCCGGCCTTGCGCTCCCACTCCGCGCAGTATTTGCCGAGCAGGTAATGCAGTTCGGCCGTGCCCATTTCCTTCTGGAATTCCGGCTGGGTCAGAATGTCGCGCAGGATTTCATCCGTGGCCATCAGGCAGTCGCTGTAACCCAGCAGCACGTCGTAGACGCGCACGATATCGTTGTCGCGCAGTTCGGTGTCGTCCATGTTGAAAGCTGCCGGAGCGCACCGGATAGTTCAGCGCGAAATGCATGTCGTGATACAGGATGGCGCCGGTGGAGACGATCCAGTCCACGAATCCGGCTTTGATGAGCGGAACGATGCAGGAGCAGCCCAGGCCGGCCGGCGTGAGCGCGCCGGAGAGGCTCATGCCGATGGTCACATCGGGCTCGCAGCATCTTTTCGGTGAAGAGCTGGCAGGCTTCCCGCAGACGCGCGCCGTTGTAGGCAAGGAACGCGCTGTCGATGACGTCGGCGAGCTTCTCCTTGCCCGTCAGATTCTTGGGCAGGATGCGTTTGCCGGAAAGAAATTTCTCGCGGTTGGGACACTTCTTCTTCTTCATCCAGTCCGGCATTTCGGACACGTCTTCGCGATACGCGGCGCGGTGCTTTGGGAGTTTTTGGCCATGATTGAAATCAGATTCTAGCAGGTGCTGTGCCGGCGACAAGGATCGCCAGCGTTACGGCTCTTCCGTTATCTTCGACTTGTATGACAACTCCATCTGATGAGAGCCCCGCCTCTGCTCGGTTTCTCGATGCCGGCCGAATGGGAGACGCACGAGGCCACCTGGCTGGGCTGGCCGCACAACCCCACCGACTGGCCCGATAAGCTCGACACCATCCGCTGGGTCTACGGCGAAATGGTCCGCAAGATCTCCGCCGGAGAAACCATCCGCATGCTGGTCAACTCCAAGGCGGACGCAGCTGGTCGCGCGGCGTTATCTGACGCGGGCCGGCGCGGACGTGCAGCGCGTCGAGTTCATCGTGCATCCCACCAATCGCGGCTGGACTCGCGACAGCGGACCGGTCTTTGTCCGGCGCAACGTCGACCGCAAGCTCGAAACGGCCATCGTGCATTTCCACTTCAATGCCTGGGCCAAGTATCGCGACTGGCAGAAGGACCGCCAGGTGCCGGACACCGCCGCCGAGTGGCTCGGCAAGCGGCTCTTCGATGCCCAGCGCCGAAGGGCGTCCCGTTCATCCTGGAAGGCGGCGGCATCGACGTGAACGGGCACGGCACTTTGCTCACCACCGAAGAGTGCTACCTCTCGCGCGAAGATCCAGGTCCGCAACCCCGGGCTTGGCCGCAAGGAATTTGAGGCGGCGCTGAAGGAGAACCTTGGCGTGACCAATATTCTCTGGCTGGCCGGCGGCGTGACCGGCGACGATACGCACGGCCACGTGGACGATATCTGCCGCTTCGTCAACCGCAAGACGGTGGTGCTGATCCGGGAGGACAATCCCAAGGACATCAACTATCGCCCGCTGGCGGAGAACTGGGAGCGCATCCAGGATTTCCGGCTGGAGGACGGCTCCAAACCCGAGGTGGTGGCGCTTCCCATGCCGGGGCCTCTGTTCTTCGATGGCGACCGTCTGCCGGCCAGCTACGCGAACTTCTACATTTCCAACGCGGCCGTCATTGTCCCTACCTTCAATGATCCCAATGACCGCGTCGCGCTGGGTATTTTGGGTGAACTCTTCAAAGACCGCAAAGTGGTGGGGATTCATGCCGTCGATCTGGTGGCGGGATTCGGCACGCTGCACTGTCTGACGCAGCAGCAACCGGCCGAGTGAAAATTCGTGTAGAATGACCCAAAGAGCAATGTCAACAACGGTTTCCCACGTCGTCACGGTTGCGCTGAGCGCAATGTTTTTGGCTACCTCACTGACCGGTCAACAGGTATACCGCGCGCCCCGGACGGCGGGCGGCAAACCGGACCTCAACGGCATCTGGCAGGCGCTCAACGAAGCCAATTACGATATTCAGGCCCACGTGGCGCGGCCCGCTCTGGCGCTTCGTCCGGGACCTTATGGTCCGGTGCCCGCCGCAGCCGTGCTGGCGCTGGGAGCGGTTGGCGCAGTGCCTCCCGGCCTCGGCGTGGTCGAGGGCGACGAAATCCCCTACAAGCCGGAGGCCCTCGCCAAGAAGAAGGAGAACCAGGAGAACTGGCTGACCTCCGATCCCGAGATCAAGTGCTATCTGCCGGGCGTCCCGCGCGCCACCTACATGCCGTACCCGTTTCAGATCCTGCAGAGCGCCAGCGCGATCAATTTCGTCTACGAGTATGCCGGCGCGGTGCGCAACATCTTTCTGAAGGATCCGGGGCCGCCTCCGGTGGACTCGTGGATGGGACAATCGGTCGGCCACTGGGAAGGCGAGACGCTGGTGGTCGACGTGAAGGGCCAGAGTGACGCGAGCTGGTTCGATCGGGCCGGGGATTTTCACAGCGACAAGCTGCACGTGGTGGAGCGTTACACGCGCACCAGCCCGGATGTGATTTCGTACGAAGCGACCATTGAGGACCCGAAGGTCTTCACGCGTCCCTGGAAGATGAGCATGCCGCTCTACCGGCGTCAGGAAAAGAACGCGCAGCTCATGGATTTCAAGTGCGTGGAGTTCGTGGAAGAATTGCTGTACGGCCAGTGTCGCAAGAAGCCGCTAGCCAAGTAATCGCGGAGGTGTTGTTATGCGGAATCGATTCGTCGCGTTGACCGGGGTGGTTGCCATCGCCCTGTTATGGTTGACGCCCGTCCCCAGTGCCGGCCAGGCTCCCAAGGCCTCGCCGAAACCCAACCTGCCGCGCACGCCGGACGGCCATCCGGACCTGCAGGGCACCTACGACCTGGCCACCATCACTCCGCTGGAGCGCCTGCCCGGGCTCGCCGCGGTGCTGACCAAGGAGCAAGCCTCGAAGCTGGAGCAATACGAAGCCCGGCGCAAGGGCAAGGACGACGCGCCCATTCAGGGTGACCGCCAGCTACCTCCGAAAGGCGGCGATAAGACGCCGGCGAAGTCGTACCTGGAAGTTTTGGAACGACTGGGCGGCGGCGCGGTCGGCGGCTACAACACGTTCTGGCTCGATCCGGGTTCGCAGTACACCGTGGTGGACGGACAGAAGCGCAGCTCGATCGTGGTCGATCCGCCGGATGGCCGGGTGCCTCCCTACACGGCAGCCGCGCGCAAGCGCATTGCGGCCGGCTGCGGGCGAGCCCCACGTCGGACGCGCAGGAGAGCCAGGACCCGGGCTCGAACCGCCCGGCGCCTATGACGATCCGGAGCGCCGCCCGCTGGGCGAGCGCTGCCTGCTGGGATTTGGTTCCACCTCGGGACCGCCGGCCCTGCCGGATTACTTCTACAACAATCTCCATCAGATCGTGCAGACGCCGAGACTCGATCATGATCCTCACCGAGATGGTGCACGATGCCCGTATCGTGCGGATGAACGCGCAGCATCTTCCGAAAACCATCCGCAAGTGGCTGGGCGATTCGGTGGGCCACTGGGAAGGCGACACGCTGGTGGTGGACACCACCAATTTCACCGACAAGACCCGGTTCCACGGATCGACGTGAGAATCTGCATGTGGTGGAGCGCTTCACGCGCGTCGACGATCAAGACGCTTCTGTATCGCTTCACCGTCGACGATCCCGACACCTGGGACAAGGCCTGGACCGGCGAATACACCTGGCCGGCCACCGACGAACCGATTTACGAATACGCCTGCCACGAAGCCAATTACGCGCTGGGCGACATTTTGCGCGGCGCGCGGCAGCTTGAGGCAGAAGCGAAAGCCAAGAACTGAGGTGATTTCGATGCGACTGAAGCTTTTGGTTTCCGTTGCCGCCACCGCGGTCCTGGCGGCCGCTGCGACGATTCCGCGCACGCCCGATGGCCATCCGGATCTTCAGGGCACCTACGACCTGGCTACGCTGACTCCCATGGAACGGACCGCGGGATCGAAGACTGGTGCTGACTCCACGAGGAGGCGACGAAGCTGGAGAGGCAGCGGGCCGCGGTCCAGGATATCTCCGAGCGGGCGATCAAGGCCGATCGGCAAGCGCCCCCGAAAGGCGGTGACGGATCGACGGGCCCGGCCGGAGAACGTGGGCGGATACAACACATTCTGGCTGGATCCCGGTTCGAGCTACACCATCGTCGACGGACAAAAGCGTGCATCCCTGGTGGTCGATCCGCCGGACGGCCGCGTGCCTCCCTACATACCGGCAGCGCAGAAACGCGTGCTCTCGCTCTTAGCCAGGCCCACGTCGGACGCGCAGGAGAGCCGGGACCCGGGGCTGGAAGCGGCCCGGATCGTATGACGACCCCGAGCGACGTCCGCTGGGCGAGCGGTGCCTGCTGGGATTTGGTTCCACGTCGGGACCGCCCGCGCTGCCGGACTATTTCTACAACAATCTTCACCAGATCGTGCAGACGCGCGACTCCATCATGATCCTGAACGAAATGGTGCACGACGCCCGCATCATCCGCATGAACGCGCAGCACCTTCCGAAAACCATCCGCCGGTGGATGGGCGATTCGGTGGGGCACTGGGAAGGCGACACCCTTGTTGTAGACACCACCAATTTCACCGACAAGACGCGGTTCCGCGGATCGACGGAGGACCTGCACGTGGTGGAGCGCTTCTCGCGCGTCGACGAACGGACGCTGCTCTATCGCTTCACGGTGGAGGATCCGAACACGTGGGCCAGGCCGTGGACCGGCGAGTACTCATGGCCCGCGACCGACCAGCATATTTATGAATACGCCTGCCACGAAGCCAATTACGCGCTGGGCGACATTCTGCGCGGCGCGCGGCTGCGCGAGGCGGAAGAGGCTGCGAAAGCCAAGAAGTGAGGTAATTCTATGCGACTGAAGATTCTTGATTATCCGCTGCCGGCGTTGCGGCCCTGTTGGCCTCTGCGATGCCGGCGCTCGCTCACCACGCGTTCGGCGGCGAATTCGATCCGAACCGGCCGGTGCTGCTCAAGGGCAAGGTGATGAAGGTGGAGTGGGTCAATCCCCACGCGTGGATTCATCTCGAGGTGACCAAGCCGGATGGCACCAAGGAGGAGTGGATGGTCGAAGGCGGAAGCCCCAACTCGCTGCTTGCGCCGCGGCGTCACCCGAGACTCACTGCCGGTGGGAACCGAGATCGTGGTGGATGGCTACCAGGCCCGCGACCACACCCAGTTGCGGGCCAACGGCCGCAACGTGACGTTCGCCGACGGCCGCAAACTGTTCCTGGGGTCGTCCGGCCCCGGCGAACCGCCTGCCAACGCAGTGCCGACGGATCAGGCGAAGCCAAAATAGGATTGTGGGCGCCATGCCCTGCCCCGAGCCGGCGACAAGGATCGCCAGCGCTACGTAACGCCGGCGGTCTCCGCCGCCGGTGGGGCGACTACTTGAATAGGAACCGCGCGAACTTTCCTTCGTCAAACTTCGTAGGATGACACCATGAGGGCAGTTCACGCAGTTACTCTCAGTGTTCTCGCGTCCGCCGCCGCTTTTGCCCAGGACCCGCCGGCGCGCCTGGAATTCGAAGTCGCCTCGGTCCGCCCTTCGCCGGCACAGCGGCCGGAACAGGGGACTGTTGGCCTGCGCATGGACGGCTCGCAAGCGCGCATCACGGCTCTCGTCATGCGCGACTATATCGCGATGGCCTATCGTGTACGGCCTTCCCAGGTCACTGGACCGGAATGGATTGCGACTGAACGGTTCGATCTCAGCGCCAAGTTGCCAGCCGGCGCTACGGCCGCCCAGATTCCCGAGATGCTGCAAGCGCTCCTTACCGACCGCTTCCAATTGAAGATGCATCGCGATAAGAAGGACGTGCCGGTGTACGCGCTCCTTGTCGGCAAGCCGCCTCTCAGGCTCAAAGAAACGCCGCCCGATGCAGCAGGTAGTGAATCCCCCAAAGGCGTGATCAACGCGGCCGGCACCGGCAGCGCGGCGGGCATCTCAGTGAATCTCGGGAACGGATCTTACTATACCTTCGCGAACAACAAATTCGAAGCCGGTAAGATTTCCATGGATGCCCTGGTGCGCATGCTTTCGGCCTACGTGGACCGCCCCATCCTCAACCTGACGGAGCTCAAGGGAAACTACGATCTCACGCTCAACCTGACGCCTGAGGATTACCAGGCCATGCTGATTCAGGCAGCCGTGAATAACGGGGTGGTGCTTCCTCCGCAGGTTCTCAAACTCATGGAAGCAGGCTCCGCTTCTCTCTTTGACGCCGTGGAAAAGGTGGGCCTCAAGTTGGATGCGCGCAAGGCGCCGCTGGATCAAGTGTTGATCGATCAATTGCTGAAGACGCCCACGGAGAATTAACTTCATGCCGGCCGCAAGGACCGCCAGCGCTACGTAACGCCGGCGGTCTCCGCCGCCGGTTCGGCGCGCACGGGAACCGCTCGAGCCTGAGCGGTGTCTATTTCACAATGCCGCATACGCCCAACCTTGAAGCGCAGCGCGCCGCCATGAAGAAGCTGATGTTTCTAATCGGAAACTGGGCGGGGGAGGCACGCGTTCTCCGCGGACCGGGTGAGCCGGTGGAATTGATCCAGACCGAGCAAGCGCACTACAAGCTGGATGGTTTGCTCCTGGTGATCGAGGGGGTGGGGCGGATGAAATCCGATGGCAAACTCGCTCTCCAGGCCCTCGGAATCGTCTCCTACGACGACGAGAGTGGCGCCTATCGGATGCGCGCATTCAACGACGGGCGCTGGCTGGAAACCGAAGTCAAACTGGTGGAGACGGGCGAAGGGATGACGTGGGGCTTCTCTTTGGGGGAATACAGGACCAGTTCGCTGCTGCGCATCAATGAAAACGGTGATTGGACGGAACTCGCAGAATTGACCATCGGTTCTCAACCGCCACGGAAGTTCCTGGAACTCATCGTCCACCCGCAGCGATAGATCGTGATAACTTGTATGGCGTTGGCTCGCCCGACGGGCAGCCACCGAGGAGAAACCGTGGTCAAGAAATTCATCTTAGCGAGTGTGGCCGTCTGGTTCGCGGCTACCGCTTCGGCCCAATCCAACGACTATAGCGACGCCAAGTCTTGGCTCTGCCGGCCCGGCCAGCATGACGCCTGTGACGTCGACCTCACCACAACCGTGATCGCACCCGATGGCAGTCTGAGCAAGGAACAGTGGGCCCCGGATGCCAACGCGCCCATCGATTGCTTCTACGTGTATCCCACGGTCTCAACCGATCCCACACCCAACAGCGATATGGTTGCGGATGCGGCCGAACGAAACGTGATCCGGCAGCAGTTCGCGCGCTTCGCATCGAAGTGCCGGGCCTATGCGCCGATGTACCGGCAGATCACCCTGGCTGGATTGCGCACCATGCTGGCCGGCGGGGGCGGGGGCGCGGCGCTCGACCACGGCGTGCAATATGACGACGTGCGCGACGCCTGGAACTTCTACCTGGAGCACGACAACCGCGGCCGCGGATTCGTACTCGTCGGCCACTCGCAGGGGTCATTCATTCTCAATAGGTTGATCAAGGAAGAAATCGACGGCAAGCCGGTGCAGGCGCGGATGGTTTCGGCCATTCTGCTCGGCACCACCTTGGCGGTTCCCTCCGGCAAGGACGTGGGCGGCGCATTCCAACATGTGCCGCTGTGCCATTCCGCAACGCAAACCGGTTGCGTCATCGTATACGCATCGTTCCGTTCGACCACGCCCCCGCCGGCCGATACGTTGTTCGGCAAAGTTGTCGGTCCGAACCAGGCAGCGGCGTGCACCAACCCGGCGGCCTTGGGCGGCGGCAGCGGCGAACTGCACGCTTACCTTTCCACGGACGGGAGCATGATCGTGCAAACCACTACACCCAAGCCGTGGGTGGTTCCGGCGCGGCCCATCGATACGCCGTGGGTGAGTGTTCCAGGGCTCCTGACGGCGCAATGCATGACCAACGACAACGCCACCTATCTCGAGGTTTCGGTGCACGGCGATCCATCCGGGCCCCGGACCAATGACATCGTTGGCGATCTCATGGTTGGCAAGGCAGTGCTGGCGAATTGGGGCCTCCACCTGGTGGACGTCAACCTGTCGATGGGGAACCTGGTTGACATCGTGGGCCAGCAGTCGAAGGCGTGGCTCGCGACGGCGGCGAAGACTACTCGCGGCAAGAAGTAGAACAGACCGAACCCGCTACCCGCGGCACAGAACGGTGCGTAGCGCATGGCCGATCACTTCGGCCGAAGCGCCTTCCGCCGTCTTCGCGCGCCACGCTACAAACCCGTCGGGCCGCACCAGAACCGCGCCCGCGGGCGTAATCCCGTAGGCTTCCGGAAAGGCCGGCTCGCCGATGGAGTGAACATCGACATCCACTCCCAGGGCCGGCGCCGCCGTGCGGGCGGCTCCGCGCCACGCGTCACCTTCCGGACCGGAGAGCAGCGTGAAATTTCCGCCAAACAAGTCCAGCGTGGAAATCGAATTCCCTTTGTGCGTCACAGCCAAATGCGGCGCGCGCGTGCCCGGACGCCCCTTGGTTTCGCGCGTCGGTTCGAGCAGGCGGCCATCGTCTTCGCCATCGGGAATCACCGCCGCCGAGCGGTAGCAGTATCCCAAATCGATATCCATGTCGTTGGCGATCGGCTGCATCCCATCAGTGCCCAGGTACGGCGCCCATCGCGTCACATACCGCGAGTATGCCTGCTCCACCGTGAAGGCGCCGATCGGCCGGCGCTCCGCGTCGTAGGTCGCCAGCAGTCCGGCCCCGGCCTTCCCCTGGAGCACCATGGCCAGTTTCCAGGCCAGGTTGTGCGCGTCTTGCACACCGGTATTGCCGCCGAAACCGCCGGTGGGCGGCATGACATGCGCCGAGTCGCCCGCCAGAAAGACGCGCCCCTGGTCGAAACGTTGGGCCGCGTCGGCGGTGGACTGCCACTTCATCACGTTCTCAATCGTGATCGGAATGTCGTCCACGCCGAGCGCGGCGCGCATCAGTTCCTGGCAGCGCTCGTCGGTCAACCCGGTCCACACATCCGTCACCGGATGCTCGGGCGGTCCCACTGAATTGACTGCGAGGAAACCGGTGTCGAACGGCTTCTCGATGCGGAAGAATCCCGTCAACTCGGAATTGTAGACATAGATCACGCTCAGATTCCGCCCGCGCAACAGCGGGCCGACACTGCCGCGGAAATAGATGGTGATGCTGTTGGAGAGCACGCCGTGCCCCAGCATGCGGATCCCCAGGGCCTGGCGGACCTGGCTGTGAGCGCCATCGCAAGCCACCAGGTAGCGCGCGCGCACGGTGGAGGTTTTGCCGCTATCGCGTTCGCGGATCAACGCTGTGACGCCGCTCGAGTCCTGATCGAACGACACCAGGTCTGTGCCGAATCGCAGTGTCGTACCCAGTTCTTCGGCGCGGGCCCGCATCAGCGGTTCCAGCAGGTTTTGCGTCAGGAACACGCGCAACGAGGGACTGACATCGCGGAATCCATCGTTCATGTTCGGGACGTACCAGGCGAGTTCTTTGCCCGCCAGGGTTTCCACCGCCATCACCGCGCCGTCCTGCACGAACTGTTGTTCGGACCTTTGGAGCGCTATCTGCTCCAGGCCGACGCTGCGCAGAATCTCCATCGCGCGCTGGCACATCTGCGCCGCACGCGGATGGATAGCGGTTCCCTGGTGATGCTCCACGGCCATCGCACGCACGCCGTGGTGCGCCAGCAGCAGCGCGGTCGATAACCCGACCAGGCTGCCTCCTGCGATGAGGACCGGAACCTCGATTTCAGGCATGCCCGGCCGAAGCCGCGTTAGCCTGTTCGGATTTGCGCAGCGGCCAGAACTGGAAGAACTCCGCGTAGAAAATCAGGAATGGGAACGTCACCGCCAGCAGCGCCGAGGCCAGCCAGATCTCATAATCATAGGTGGGCGGGCCAGGGTTGACGGTTCCCGTAGTCACCGGCGCCAGCGCGCCATAGATCAACGCCAGGACACTGCCGATCAGGGCAGATGCAATGAAGTTCAGCAACCCTTTCAGCGGCTGCGTGAATTTGGCGAACAGCGACCCTTGCAGCATATTCAGAACGATGATTGTGCCGAAGATGAACGGGATGGGCACTTTCACCATAAAGGCCACCGCATCCATTCCTAACAGACCCACTCCAATGTAGAAGACCAACCCGCCGAAGATCAGCGCCGAAATGCTCCACACGATCCCGAGAGCAGGCTGCGCCATCACTTTAGGGAACTTGGTGAAGGGCCACAGGTCGAAATTCAGGTCGAAGAACATCACGCCGATCACGGTAAGGTAGAAGACCAGCGCATTCCACGCGTTGAACAGTCCGTGTGGGTCGAGTGCCGCAAAGGCGGGCACATTCATGAAGGAATAGTTGAAGAATACGCGGAAAATCAGGTAGTTGATGGCGTAGGCGGCCACCAGCATCGTCAAGCCCGCAGCCAGTGGATTCTTGATGACTTTCGTGAACGGCCAACCGCCCCACATGATGGCCAGCCAGAAAGTGGTGAGTACCGATATGATCATGCACATGGCCAGCATCGGCGCCGGAGGACTGATGCTGCCGCCGACGGTACGGTGGTGAACCGCTGCGACGATTGCTCCCACCGCCAGCGCCAGCAGCGCCAGCAGGGCTCCTTTGACCGGCTGCTTGCGGCGCGCCGCAAAACCCGGATTCTTACATCCCCACGTGATACCGATCACGATCTCCATGGGGATGAAACAAATCAGGAGGTACGCCACCCAGCCCGCGAACATCGGAAACGCGAATAGCGAAACAAAGCCTAGCGAGATCGCCATCACCAGGACCGAGGAAACAATACCGAGTGCAGGTTGCTTCATGGAAACCCTCCTCTTTCCTCCGGCGGCTAGTGCGCGGCGTCGGCCGTCTTCTTGACGATCTGCGACGGGTCGGCCCCGACTCGGCCTGTGACCGCCTCGCCGGCCAGCGCCCCCAGTTCGAAATCGTAATGGATGCTGGGCATATTCGGGACGGGCGAAGCCGGATCGTTCTCCTGTACGTTGACCACCAGCGATTGCGTCACTCCGAAAACAGTGTCCGATTCGATATGCGGGTCGCCGGTCAGGTAGAGGGCCGTCACCACCTCACGGTAGCCCGGTGCGCCAACCAGGAAGTGGATGTGCGCCGGCCGGTAGCCATGGCGTTTTTGCGCGCGGATCATGTCGCCCACTGGGCCATCCATGGGGATCATGTAGCCGGTCGGCGCGATCGTGCGCAGATGATAGCGACCTTCGGCGTCGGTGTGGAAGTGCCCGCGCAAATCCATCAGCGAGGGATCCTGCAATTGCAAGTCGTACCAGCCCTCGTCGTCGGGCTGCCAGATTTCGATGGAAGCATTGGGGATGCCGTGGCCGGCCGAGTCCACGACGCGCCCGTACATAACGGTTTGCGGCCCTTTTCCCTTGGTGGCGATGGTCGCGCCCAGCGGCAGCGCCGGCGAATCCTGGCGATAGAACGGCCCCAGCAGGCTCGACTTGGTACCCGGGTCCAGCGCACGCCGGTCGTGCATGGCATTCACCAGCGCACTCATCCCCAGCGTGTCCGAGAGCAGAATGAATTCCTGGCGGAACTCCGTGCACTTTTGGCCGACGGCCGTCAGGAATTTGATGCCTTCCAGCCATTCTTCCGGCGTAAGGTCCACTTCCCGCGCGAAGGCGTGGAGGTGCCGCACGAGGGCGGCCATGACTTCCTTGAGGCGTGGATCCGGCGTCGCGGACATCTGATCCAGAGCTGCGTCGGTGATGGTTTTTTCGTCGATTGCCAACATAAGGGTCTCCCGATAATACTCGCGGTGCGACGTTATCACAGGGCCCGACAAAGTGTCAAGCTTGCCCAGTGGCAGGTGAGGGCGGGAAAATGCAGCGGCGACAAAGATCGCCGGCGCTACACCGATTGGTCAGCTGCCATCCGGGAAGCCGCCGCGGTGCAGAACCATGGGATAGTGCGGCAGAGTGGTGGGCTTGCGGACCGACGCCCGCCATCCATCGGGGTAGGGTTCTAACCCGCGGAACAGCGGCTCGCCGACTAATCGCTCCAACGGTTCCCGAAGGGCGCGGATGGCGTCTTTGCCAAAGCGCGCCTCCCAACGCTCTTCAATGGTGCCGAGCAACTGACGATAAGCGTCCTGAGCCTCGCGGCCCTTGCGCGTGAGGCGAGCGACCTTCGCCCGGCTGCCGGCCGGGTCTGGCTCTACGACGGCGAAGCGTTGCTTGGTCAGGATGCCCATCGCCACGGCGATCGACTCCTTCGATACGCCAGTGAGCAGCGGAATGTCGCGGACCTTCACTCCTTGTTCATCAAGAACGCGCAGAACGTTGGCGCTGATCGCAAGCGAGAGGTCCGATTCGCGCTCGAATTCGATGGCAAACGCCAGCAGCACGCGCGATAGGAGGGCCGATAGGGGAAGCCGGGAGTCCACGCTACCTTCGCGTTTGGCTGCCGGGCCTCTACTGAACAGGCCATAGCCCAGGATCGGGAGGCAGTCTGGCAGGTCGATGTCGATCCGGCTAATCAGCGCCCATAGCGACTGCCGAAGCTGGTCGATCTCGCGTTTCCCGAAGCGCTCTTGCCAGCGCTTTTCGATGGAAGCGAATAGCGACCGCCACACCTCTTGAGCCATGCGGCCTTTGGGAGTGGGGCGAATCAGACCAGCGGAGGGACCCGGTTCCACGACGACGTAGCCCCACCGTTCCATGCCGTTCAAGTTGGTCGCCGTGCGGGCGAGGCGCTTTAGTTCTTTCCCGGAGACTCCCTCTTCGCCGACGAACTGCATGCAGTTCGCCCACATCACCAGGGACACGAGCCACGGGCCGTGGCCACCTTGTTTCGTCGTCCGGTGCGGCATCAGGTGTTCAAATTCGTTGTCTAACTCGATCGTGAATGCAACCAGCACGTGAGAGAGCAGCGTCGAAAGGGGCAGAGCAGTAGCCATAGCGACTCACTTTTCCTCTGCGATGCGGCCGTCGGCGGCCAGGTGCAATTTGCGGCCGCGCCAGTACACCCTTCGGCCGAAACATCCGCCCAGCCAGACCGCGAAGCCGAACAGATCGCGCAAGGGCATGAGCCAGAACCAACGCCGCACCTGTGGATCGTTGAGGACCACCGCTCCGGCGATCCAGCCGGCGAGCAGGCGCACAGCCACAGCCGTTGCGCCCGCCCACCATTGGCCTGCCGCGAAGGCGACCAGCGCCCAAACGGTGGCGTGCGTAACCAGGGAGCCGTAGTATCCGGCGGGACGCGAGACACGAATCGTGCGCGCCCAGCGCAATTGATGCCGCCAGGCCTGCTTCCAGGAAACCGCGCCCAAGCCTGTCTCTACGATGGCGGGTGCGAATGCCACACGGAAGCCGGCTTCGGTAACGCGGCGCCCGAGCTGATAATCGTCGGCCAGATACGCGGCGATGGGCTCGAAACCTCCGATGGCCGTCAGCGTTTCGGCGCGCATCGCCATGGTGGCACCTAACGCAAATTCGACCACTCCGAGCAGGCGCGCCACCATCACGCTCGGCACGAATTCCGTGGCGATTCCCAGAGCCTCCGCGCGCGCGGCCCAGGAATCCGCGTGGGCGCGGTAGAGGCACGTAACCAGACCGGTTTTTGGATCTGACAACGGCGCTACCACGGCGCGGAAATAACCAGGCTCCACTTCGATATCGTCGTCGTTCACCACCAACACGGGATGACGCGCCAGTTGCGCCAACTCCGCAAGAACCATCACCTTGGGATTGGGCGCGTCGGGTTTCACGGGAACCACGCGAATCGAAAGCGAAGGGAACTCGCGGTGCAGGCGCTCGATATCCTGAAGGGCCGGGTCGCGCGGATCGCTGATGCCGAAGAGCATCTCGAATTCGGGATAGTCCTGAGCGGCGTGGGAGCGGAGCGCCCGAAAGAGCCGCGGGTCGCTTCCGCGCATCGGCTTCAGTAGTGAAATGGGCGGCGTAGGGGTTGGCACGCTCGTCGCAGGGCATGGCCCCGCGCCACGACGCCAGCGTAGAGCCGCTACCACTGCCAGCAGGTAATAGGCCGCGGCCGCGAGGGCCGGCACGGCCAACAGGATCACGCCGAAACCAGGGCCACGCCGAAGATAACCAGCGATGCGCCGGCCCAGCGCAGCCAGCTCACCTGTTCCCTCAGCATGTATTTCGCGAGGGCCGTTTCCAGAACGCAGGTGACGGCCGTGACCGGAACCGCAAAGCTGAGTTCGGCGACCGTGAGCAGCCCGAGATATGCGAAAAAGGAAACCGCCATGGCCACCACGGACGCCACCACCATCCAGTTGCGCGCCAGCAGGGACAGCATTTGCCCAATCGCGCCAGGACGGAAATCGCGGATCTCGCCGTGCTGCCGCATCCCCATGGCCTGGAGCACTTCGCCAACGGTGGTGGACGCCACGATCACGCCGACCAGGGCCCACTTCATTGGTCTGCTCCCACCGCGGGCTGGCGGGTAAAGGTTTGCGGCGCGGTGCCGCCGCTCACCAGCGATACCCCTGCCATGATCAGCGCGATCCCCACCCAACGCTTGTTGCTGATCTGTTCGTGGAGCAGCACTCTACCCACAATCGCCACCAGCACATATCCGATGGACGTGACCGGCAGCACGTAGCTCAGGTCCGCCCAGCTTAACAGCGCCATGCGCGAGGCCAGCCACAGGATCAGGAGCAGAACTCCCAATGTCACTGTGGGCCGGAACAGGACGGTGATGTAATCGAGCGGCGTAGGGAGCTCCGCGGGCATGCCGCTCTTCAGAAAATAATTCCCGCAAACATTGCTGGCGATCACAACGGCGGCACAAGCCCAGGTCTTCCATCGCAAACGCGCGGTCTCGTCCATCATGGGCCCCCGCGGTACGGATCAATCGCCGGATGCGGCGGCCGTAGATGGGCGGGTTTCTTTGTTGGCGGCGATGAACTTCTTCCGCTTGGAGCGCAGGGCCATGTACTCGCGGGCTTCCTTGTACAGGCGCCGGCGATCGTTTCCGTTGAACATGGCTTTGCGTACGATGCGCCAGGCCACGCGCGGCCGGAAGAAATATTCGCCGTAGAAACGCTCCACCCATTCCACCAGATCGCCATGATTCAATCCGGCGTACGAAAAGTTGGGAAGCTGGTGGCCGGTCCCGTCATGCATCGAGCCATTGATCGAGATCAGGCTGTTGTTCTTGAGGTAGTCGTAGAACTCCGTGCCGGGATATGGCGCCGCGATCGAAACCTGAATGGTCTCGGTATCCATACGCTTGGCGAAGTCGATGGTCTTGCGAATGGTTTGGGGCGTCTCGCCGGGCAACCCGATGATGTAATCGCCGTGGATCACCAGACCCAGTTTCTTGGCATTGGCGGTGAACCGCTCCGCCATTTCCACGGTGGCGCCTTTCTTGATGTTCTTGAGGATCTGCGCCTCGCCGGATTCGTACCCCACAATCAGCAGGCGCGCGCCGGCATCCTTCATGGCCTTCAAGGTGTCATAGTCGGTGGTGACGCGCGACGTGCACGACCAGGTGAAATTCAGCTTCTTCAGCTTGGCGCAGAGTTCCAGCGTGCGGTCTTTGCGGTAGTTGAAGGTATCGTCGTCGAAGAAAATCTCTTTGATATTGGGGAACTGCTCCAGCGCGTAGCGGACTTCGTTGACCACGTCGTCGGTGGAGCGTAGCCGCCAACGGTGGCCGGAATGTGTTTGCGGCCACAGGCAGAAGGTACACAGAGCCGGGCATCCGCGGGTGGTGTAAAACGAAATGTACGGGTTTAAAAGGAACGGAACGTTGTAGCGCGTGATATCGAGATCGCGCTTGTAGACTTTCGACACCCAGGGCAGCTCGTCCAGATTCTCGATCGCCGCACCTTCGGGGTTGTGAACGAAACCGCCGTTCTTGCGAAAGCTGACGCCGGGAAGGTCTTCGAGCGGCTTGCCTTGCGCGTAGCCGGCGATCTGGTAATCAAACTCGCGGCGCACCACAAAATCGATGGCCTTGCCTTCATTCAGGCATTTTTCCGGCTCGACGGTCACGGGCGGCCCCACGAACGCCACTTTCAGCTTGGGGTTGGCGTCCTTCATCATCTCCGCCATCTTCAGGTCGACCGGAAAGCCGGGCGTCGAAGTGTAGAGCACAAGCAACTCGAAATCGCGCGCCGTCTGGACGCACTGTTCGATGGACACTTTGTGTGGTGGAGCGTCCAGCACCTTGCTGTCCGGCAGCATGCCGGCGGGGTAGCAGAGCCATACCGGATACCAGTACGACTCGATTTCACGCGACGCCGGCCAGCGCGAACCAGCGCCGCCATCGAAACCTTCAAACGACGGAGGATTCAGAAACAGTGTTCTCATGTGTTCTCTCTGGCTCGATTTATTGGCCGCTGCTGCCGGCTGAGGCGGCGGGTTGCGGAACGTCCACGGAAAAATTGCTGTAATCGATTTGCAACTGCGCCTGGCCCCAGATTCTAGTATCCACGATGCTGGCCACCTGCACCGGCACCGGGATCCCGTCCCGAATCTCATACCTTCTGGTGAACGCGATCTTCTTCAGAAAGATGGAAGGGTTCTTTACCAGGTAGCCGGTTTCCTGCACGCGCAGGAACGTGGCTGCGTCGATCCAGACCGAGCCTCGGAACAGACCCGTACGCTTGGTGCGAGGCTTCACGTTGAAGACATAAGCGTCGCGGCCTTCCAGCTTGGTGCGCCCCTCATATTTGAATTTGTAATTGTCGGGCGTGACCGCCAGCGAAGGCGATGGTTCCTTTTGAGCTTCGATTTCCGATTCCAGATAGCGCGCGATCACCTGGTTCTTAACGGCGCCATCGCCCTCGAAGGCCAGGTGTTCATAGGTGATGCGGCCCAAACTCGAGATGCGCCGCAGCGCGTGCAGCCGCCCGTGCTTCTTCAACTTGGGAAGCGAAGCACGGATCTCGACCTCCATCGAAGAACCGTCCAGCGATTGCCCCTGATCCCGGCTAGCCGAGCAGTAGTTTTGGACGATCTGTTCCGGCGGAGTCGCGGTGGTTTCCGCGAGCACCACGCCGGCACCCAGGAGAAGCGATAGAAGTATGTGAACCTTCAATGAATACCCCGAACCCTAAAAATGAGTCTGAAGCTTTGAGTTTAGCAAGGATCGGCCGTCAAGGGCAATCGGTTCAGGAGGTTGGAGCGGGCCGCCCTCCCCAGGGGGCGCGCGGTAAATAAGGTTGCCGCAGTGCGCAGGCCGCTAACCTTTGAGCGGCCAGATGACTTCTGTCTTCCAGTCCGCGGGATCCGGATATTCGCCAGGATCATTGATGTAGGATTCCCACGGGGCTCCGCCAGCGGCTTGACCCTGGGCTTTCATCCATTCTTCAATCGCGACGTAGGCGTCGTGGAGCCGATCATAGGGCCCGGCGTGCAAGGTGACCGCCGCCGGCCCTCCCGGCAACGTGTCGTGCACCACCTCGGCGTCGCTATTACTTGGCGTTTGGCCTGAGGCCGCGACCCGCATTCCGGGCTCAATGGTGAGCAAGCCCGGCCCCACTTCCACGTACCGCGTGAAGGGTAGTCCGGCCAGAGCGATCCCGTTCTGCTGCGCGTACAAGAAAACGCGGGGGAGCACCTCCGCGATCGTGGCTGCAATCTCAGACCGCTTCACCCGGCGCCGCACCACGAGTACGGGCTGAGGCAAGAGTTCCTTCTTCGTGACGGAATACGTCATATCGTTCCCCTCGGGCTTGATTTCATCGCTAACGCGATAGAGCCCCACACACGGGCCGACGCTATTCATGAGCGCGGCGTGTTCGGCTGCTTGGGTTGTTCCGTCGCCGGTAACCAGCCCGCGCGCGCGGTAGGAGGTGGGCGTCATCCCGAAGCGCCGTCGAAACGCCCGGCAAAACGCCTCATGGCTCTGGAAGCCGCAGGCTAGCGCCACGTTCAATACGGAATCCTGTACCCGTCAGGAGCATCACCGTGGCGCGGCTGAGCCGGAGCCGCAGCGTGAACTGTTTGGGCGTTTCGCCGGCAGCAACGGAAAAAACCCGATGCAGATGAAACGCCGACAGTCCGGCCCGCGCCGCCAGCTTTGCCAGTGAAAGATCTTCATCGAGGTGGGCTGCGGCGAACGCCAAAACCGGCTGCACCTGTTGGAGCGGCCTTGCCATGCCCTCTCAGTCTAATGAAACTATCGGGTCGCGTCTTGACCATTCTTGCGGTGGTCTGATGTGCTCTTTTCGACGGGACGAAGCTCTCGTTCCGGACGCACAAGCACAAAAGACGGGTTCGGTACTATTGCCGCATGGATGGGTGGCGCGCCGTGATATAGAATGTAGCCAGATGGAGTTCGGGAGCCTTGAACCCGATGTCAGCGGACAGACCGAAACCGGCGTATTCGGAATCAGTCCGCACTTCAGCGACAGCATCAACCGCAACGTGGTCGAGTCGGAAATTCTGGGGGGAGTGAACTTGCGCGATGTCCCTCCGGATACCGTGATTGAAGTGCAGACCCAGAATCACACGTACACCATCGTTCATAAGGGTTGGGGCCAGGCGCTGATCTCGGGCCACCCGGATTTCTGCCCGGATCCGGTGCTGGTACAGATCCACGGGTCCACCTGGGGCGGTTCGCTGCTCAAGCAATCATTCATCGGCCGGGGCATGCACCTGGAGTTTCGCCACCCCGAATATCTGCCGATAGTCACGTCACGAATTGTGGAAGTGCGCGCCCTTTAACGGGTGTTTCCCCGAGCGCGTCGTAATCTTCGTAAACTCTGCCTGCAACCAGACAGGCAAGCTTGTCCTGCGGAACCGGTCATTCCATAATAAAGTCCGCAGCTCAAACTAATTCCGGCTGCCTAGCCGTACTTGTTCGGACCAAGGCTGCTCGTGACTACACCACCATCTCCCCGTGGAGAGTTAACCCAATTGGCCGATCTCATCCTGGAGGCCGCAACCATCCAGAAGGATCTCTGCCACCGCATCGCCAGACGACCGCGATATGCCGCTCTTCGCCGGCGGCAGAGAGAGTATCGCGCGTTGATCGACCAGCTGGTCACAGAGTACAACCGCGCATTCGGCCGGTATGTGGCGGAAGTCGAAAAGCGTTATGCTCAGTTCTTAGCCGGCTACGTGCGGCGCTAAATTCTCGATGCCATGGAAAAATGAGCTGGGCCGGAAACGGTGGACCGCGGTCGTCCTCCTCCTGGCGGGAGCCGTCACGATGCAGGCTGCCGGTAAGATAACGCGAGCGGATTTCGGCAAGCTGCCCGATGGCACCGCGATCCAGATTTACACTCTGACGAACCAGCACGGGGTGGAGGCACGGGTTACCAACTACGGTGGCATCCTGGTGTCGCTGACCGTGCCGGACCGCAAGGGCAGCACGGCTGACGTGATCCTCGGATTCGAATCTCTGGCGGGCTATCTGGCGAATCCAGGCCCGTTCCTGGGAGCGTTGATCGGACGCTACGCCAACCGCATCGGCGGCGCGCATTTCACGCTAAACGGCGTCGATTACCGCCTCGAAAAAAACAACGGCGCCAATACGCTGCATGGCGGATTCCACGGGTTCGACAAGCGGGTGTGGACGGCGCGCGAACTGCCGGATGGCGGGCTTGCCTTGACGTATCTGAGTAAAGATGGCGAGGGCGGGTATCCGGGCAATGCCACCGTCACAGCCACCTACCATCTGACTGACGCCAACGAATTGAAGATCGACTATGCAGCGACCACCGACAAAGACACGGTCATCAATCTAACGAATCATGCCTACTTCAATCTCAAAGGCGCAGGAGCCGGTGATATCCTGGCGCACCGCGTCACGCTGAACGCCAACCGCTACACGCCGGTGGATAGCGGCCTGATCCCGACCGGCGAATTGCGCGATGTGAGCGGGACGCCTTTCGATTTCCGCAAGAGCACGGCCATCGGCGCACGCATCGGCCAGAGTGATGAGCAACTGAAGCTCGGCGGCGGCTACGACCATAACTGGGTACTGAACAAAAGCGGCAGTGCGCTGGGGCTTGCGGCGAGGGTGGAAGAGCCGGAGAGCGGCCGCGTGCTCGAAGTCTACACTACCGAGCCAGGCGTTCAGTTCTACACCGGCAATTCCTTGGAGGGGCCGATCCAAGGCAAAGGCGGCAAGATGTACGATCGCCGGTCGGGGTTCTGCCTGGAAACGCAGCATTTTCCGGATTCGCCGAATCACAAAGACTTTCCGTCGACGGTGCTGAAGGCTGGGCAACGGTTCCAGAGTGAGACGATTTACCGGTTCTCGTGGGGGAAGTAAGCGCACCCCCGCTTGCTGACGCGCGCGGCTCGGTAACGCGGCATCGACTCAGTTACTGAGCCGCGCCCGTTAGGGAGCGGAGGCCAGCCCTGCCATCCACGCTTCCAACTCCGCCGGTACCGGCGCTTCCACCGAAATCTCCGCTCCCGTAGTTGGCTGGTGAAAGCGAATCCTGCGCGCGTGCAGAAAGAAGCGGCCCAGGGGCGGCTGGCCTTCCACTATGGCCGGTGCGCCGTAAACGGTATCGCCCGCCACCGGATGGCCGATGCTGGAAAGATGCACGCGGATCTGGTGCGTTCGGCCGGTGCCGATGCGGGCTTCGAGCAGCGTGAATTTCTGGAAGCGCCGCAGCACGCGATATTCCGTCCAGGCGGCGCGTCCTTCTTTCAAGCGGGCCGTCATGCGGGTGCGCCGCACCGGATCACGAGCGATGGGTCGCTCGATCCGGCCCGTCTCCGCTTTCACCGTTCCGTGCACCAACGCGAGATAGATTTTTTCCACCTGGCGGCCGGAGAACTGCGCCGCCAGAGCCTGATGGGCGGCGTCGTTCTTGGCAACCAGGATCACGCCGCTGGTGAAGCGGTCTAGCCGGTGCACGATTCCCGGGCGCAGCGCGCCGCCGACCGCGGAGAGCGCGGCGAAGCGATGCACCAGCGCGTTTACCAGCGTGCCCGAATGAACGCCCGCGCCCGCATGCACCACCATGCCGGCGGGTTTGTTGATGGCCACCACGTCGTCATCTTCATAGAGCACCGCGAGCGGGATGGACTCGGCAGTAGCGTGCAGCGGGGCCGGCTCGGCCGGTTCCACATCGATGGCATCGCCCGCGCGCACCAGATGCGAGGCGCGCTGCTGGCCTTGATTAACACGTATGCGCCCAGCCTTGATCCATTCCTGAATGCGCGAGCGGCTGAATTCGGGCAGCCTTTCGTGGACCAACTGATCCAGGCGTTTTCCGGCGTCGTTCGGTTCGGCGGAGAGGCGCACCAGCGGCCTAACTATCTTTGACCGCCTCCATCTGCTGTTGCGGGGTGGGCGCTTCCGACGCCAGAGGGCGGCGATCGTAGAATTGCAGGCGGCAGATGCGGCAATGTAACAGCCGGCCGCCGGCCAGCCGTTTCACCAGGTTAAAAAAACCGCGCTGCATCCGATCGATGCGGTCGCGTTCTTTGAGCCGGCTTAGGCGGTATGTCCCGCAGCGCGGGCAGCGGCAGTGCGCGCCCTGGTGGTAGCTATACGGGTGCGGCGCGAAGGCTTCCGTCTGGCAGGTGTCGCATTTAAAAATGGCCAGGTATTGAAACCGTTCGCGAAACGTCCGGTGCACACGCCGGAGTTTGTTGCCGCACTCGTTGCATTTGAACATTTCTGGCCCTGTTATATCGCAAATTGCGGATGGCGCACAAGACACGCGACAATAGTAAGGTTCGTACCTCCCCATTAACATTAGTCATATGCTCGACCGGATCACAGTCCACGGTGCGCGCCAGCATAACCTGAAGAATATCGACGTCGAGATTCCGCGCAACAGCCTGACGGTAATCACCGGCCTGAGCGGTTCGGGGAAGTCTTCTCTAGCATTTGACACGATTTACGCCGAAGGCCAGCGGCGGTACGTGGAGACTCTCTCTACCTATGCGCGGCAGTTCCTGGACCAAATGGAGCGGCCCGACGTCGATTCGATCGACGGCCTGAGCCCGGCCATTTCCATAGAGCAAAAGACCACTAACCGGAGTCCCCGGTCCACCGTCGGTACCATTACCGAAATCTACGACTACCTGCGCCTCCTGTACTCTTCGATCGGCACACCGCATTGCCCGGTGTGCGGGAACGAGATTTCCCGCCAGACCACGGAGCAGATCCTGCAGCACGTGGTCCAGCTCCGCCCCGAGGAGCGCATCATGGTCATGGCGCCGGTGGTCCGCGGGCGTAAGGGCGAGTATAAGAAAGACCTGGAGAAGCTGGCCCGCCAGGGTTTCGTGCGCGCCCGCATCGACGGCGTTCTGCGCTCGCTCGACGAAGACATCCCGCTGGACAAGCGCAAGAATCACACCATCGAGGTGGTAGTAGACCGGCTGCTGGTGAAGCCGGGGATCGAGAAACGCCTGGAGGCGTCCATCGACACGGCTACCAAGCTGGCGAACGGGCTGGTGCTGATCGCGGTGGTGAATGGCGAAGAGCGGCTCTATTCGCAGAAGCTCGCGTGCATGGAATGCGGGACAAGCGTGCCGCAACTGGAGCCGCGCTCGTTCTCCTTCAACAGCCCCTTCGGCGCCTGCGAAGTGTGTCACGGGCTGGGCAGCATCTGGTCACCCGACCCGGCCAAGATCATCGTGGATGCATCCAAGCCTCTGTTCGACGGCGGCCTGGGGCCGGGCGGCAGTTCGTGGTCGATGCAGCACCGCTTGAATGAGCTGGCGAAGAAATACCGGATCAACATGGCCACACCCTTCGAGAAACTTCCCGCCAAGTCGCGGGAGTTGTTGTTGCAAGGCGTGGAGGGGCTTCCCGGGATTCTGGGGATTCTGGAGGAAGGCTACGAATCGTCCGCCGAGGCGTACCGCGAGTGGCTCATGGAATATATGTCGCCCGCGACGTGCACGGCGTGCCAGGGCAAGCGTCTGAGGCCGGCGAGCCTGGCGGTGCGGGTGAAAAACTTTTCAATTGCCGAGTTCACGGCTCTGCCCATCGCGCGCGCGCTGGTGACAGTGCGCAACTGGGAGTTCCACGACCGCGAGATGCAGATCGCCGGCCGCGTGCTGGACGAGATCCGGCGGCGCCTGGAATTTCTCTCGGCGGTCGGGCTGGATTATCTGAGCCTGGAGCGCTCGGCCGCCACACTTTCGGGCGGCGAGGCCCAACGCATCCGCCTGGCCACACAGATCGGGTCGAAGCTGCGGGGCGTGCTCTACGTGCTGGACGAACCTTCCATCGGATTGCACCCGCGCGACAACGGCAGGCTGCTGGAGACGCTGGCGCATTTGCGCGACATGGGCAATACGGTGGTGGTGGTGGAGCACGACGCCGAAACCATCGAACGCGCCGATTACGTGATCGATCTGGGCCCGGGCGCGGGAAGGCTGGGTGGAGCTCTGGTGGCCGCCGGCAACCCCGCACAGATTGCGCGCAACAAAGATTCGTTGACCGGGCAGTATCTTTCGGGCGCGCTGGAAATCGCAGTTCCGGGCCAGCGGCGCCAACGAGGCGAGAAGGCCCTGGCCATTCGCGGAGCGCGCCAGCACAACCTGAAGAACGTCGACATCGAAATTCCGCTGGGCCTGCTGACGGTGGTCACGGGTGTTTCCGGAAGCGGCAAATCGACGCTGGTGAATGAGATTCTGTACCGCACGCTGGCGCGCGAGATTTACGGCTCGCACGAAGAGCCGGGAGACCACGATGCCATCGAGGGAATCGACCAGATCGACAAGGTAATCCGCATCGACCAGGCGCCTATCGGGCGGACGCCGCGCTCCAATCCCGCCACCTACACCGGACTCTTTACGCCCATTCGCGACCTCTACGCCATGCTGCCGGAATCGCGTGAGCGGGGCTACAAGCCGGGCCGCTTCAGCTTCAACGTGAAGGGCGGCCGCTGCGAAGCCTGCCAGGGCGACGGCCTCAAGCGCATCGAAATGAATTTTCTGCCGGACGTGTACGTGACCTGCGATGTTTGCCGCGGCCGCCGCTACAATCGCGAGACGCTACAGGTGAAGTACAAAGGCTACTCCATCGCCGACCTGCTGGATGCCACCGTGGAAGACGCGCTGGCTTTGATGGAGAACCTGCCGCAGATAAAAATCAAACTGCAGACGCTGTTCGACGTGGGGCTGGGCTATGTGCACCTGGGACAGTCATCGACCACGCTTTCCGGCGGCGAGGCGCAGCGCATCAAGCTTGCTAAGGAATTGAGCAAACGGCAAACGGGCCGCACGTTTTATCTTCTGGACGAGCCCACTACTGGTTTGCATTTCGACGATGTGCGCAAGCTGCTCGACGTGCTGCAGCGCCTGGTGGAACTGGGCAACACGGTGGTGGTGATCGAACACAACCTCGACGTGATGAAGACCGCGGACTGGATCATCGACCTGGGTCCGGACGGCGGCGAGTACGGAGGCCGCGTGGTTGCCTGCGGTACGCCGGAGCAGGTGGCGCGGTCGAAGAAGAGCTATACGGCGGAGGCGCTGCGGAAAGTGTTGGGCAATGGGAAGGCGGCGGTGCTTGGGCGGTAAGTGGCGCACGCACTCCTGCGTGCCGGGCGAAGGAGCGTCGAGAAGAGTCTCGACGCTGCACGCAGGAGTGCGTGAGCCACGGTGATAATAGATTGTTCGCATGAGCAAATATCCTAAGGCGCCACTGAACTTTGCGCGCCTCAAGACCGTCGGCCTCGAGGAACGCGGCGGCAAAGTGAAGACTACCGGTTTCGCTTCGGTCTACCGTCCCGGTTCCGGCATCACGGGCTGGCTCGATTCGCTGCCGCATATTCTGGCGGGCGATTCGTTCCGGGCGATCGTTGACGCGCTGCGCACAGCGCGCGAGAAACGGCGCGCGATCATCTGGGCTCTGGGTGGCCATGTGATTAAATGCGGCCTCGCGCCGGTGCTGGTGGACCTCATGCGCCGCGGATACGTCACCGCGTTCGCGCTCAATGGCGCGGCGGCCATCCACGATTTCGAAATCGCACTCGCCGGACACACCAGTGAAGATGTCGAAGCGGTATTGCCTGACGGCCGCTTTGGCGCCGCCGAAGAAACGGGCCGCGACATGAACTGCGCCATTTCCGCGGGCCATCGCGACGGATTGGGCATGGGCGAAGCGCTGGGACGTTGGCTCGAAACCGGGGCGGCCCCAGAGCACAGCGGGGCGAGTCTTTTGCTCCAGGCTTACCGGCAGGGAACGCCGGTGACGGTCCACGTCGCCGTGGGCACCGACACCCCGCACATGCATCCCGCAGCCGACGCCGCTGCGATCGGCAGCACCAGCCACCAGCGATTTCCGCCTGCTGTGCGCCTATATCGCGGACCTGAACGATGGCGGTGTCTATCTGAATTGCGGATCCGCGGTAGTGCTGCCGGAAGTTTTCTTGAAAGCGGTTTCCGCCGTGCGCAACCTGGGGCATCCGCTGGCGCAATTCCAGACCGTGAATTTCGATTTTGTGCAGCACTACCGGCCGCGCGTGAATGTGATCGAGCGCCCTCACGCCGGCGCGGGTGGGGCGGGCTACGCCATCACCGGGCATCATGAATTGCTCCTGCCGCTGCTGGCGGCCGCGCTGATCGAGAAAGACGCATGACGCCGGGCCAGCCGTTCCAACCGCTCGGCCTTCCACCGGAGGCTCCCCTGCCAGCGGAAGACCCTCCCATAATCAAGCAGGATCACTATCCATTCTGGCGCTACTCGGATGTAGCATTGTTTGCCGGTCTGCTGGTGGCCAGTGGGCTGTTCTGCATCGTGCTGGTTCCCCTGGTGTTCTCCTGGCTTCACATCCACGTCCAATCCAGGGTGACCGAAGCGCTCATCATGCAGACCTTGCTTTACCTGCTGGGGTTCTCTGGCCTGGCTGTACTCTTCCAGGTGCAATACCAGCGCCCGTTCTGGCACTCATTGGGCTGGACCAGCTTCCGCATGCCCGCTTGGATGGTGGTGATGTGCGGGATTGCCACCGCGTTCGGCGTAGGCGGGGTCAGCATTCTGCTGCAGACTCCGAATACCAACAATCGCATGACCGAGATGATGCAAGATCCGCACGCGCTGGTGCCGGTGGCGATCTTCGCCATCACTCTGGGCCCGGTCGCCGAGGAGCTCGGATTCCGCGGCTTCCTGCAACCGCTCCTGGTGCGCAGCCTGGGGCCCGTGCCGGGCGTCATAGCGGCGGCCATTCCTTTCGGGTTGTTGCACTTTCAGGAATACGGAAACTCGTGGCGCCACGCGCTGCTCATCTCGCTGGCGGGCGCGGCCTTCGGATGGATGCGTTACCGCACCGGTTCGACCCAGGCGTCCACTTTGATGCACGCGTCGTACAATGCTTTGGAGTTCGTTGGGTTCCTCGCCCAGCCAAAAGGGCCGCCGCACACATGATCGAGACCATCCAGTGGATCGACAACACGGTGGTGATGATCGACCAGACGCGTCTGCCGCTCGAGGAGCGGTACGTGACCTGCAGGACCTATGAAGAAGTCGCCGCCGCCATACGCGATATGACTATCCGCGGCGCCCCGGCCATCGGCGTGGCTGCCGCAATGGGGGTGGCCATCGGCGTCTTGCACGCGTCGGAAGGCGGCCTTGACCGGCAGGTGGAAACCATCTGCGACACGCTCGCGCGGACTCGTCCCACAGCCGTCAACCTGTTCTGGGCCATCGATCGCATGAAGCGGCTATACGCGTCGCTCGGCGGGCAGCCCATCGACGCGATCCGCCGCCGCATGATCGAAGAAGCGATTCGCATTCGGTCCGAGGATATCGCCATTTGCCGCGCCATCGGCCGAAACGGCGCGGCCCTGGTGCCTGATCACCGCACCGTGCTGACGCACTGCAATGCGGGCGCTTTAGCCACCGCGGGCTACGGCACCGCGCTGGGGGTGATCCGCGCCGCTATCGAGGCGGGCAAGCGTATCGACGTCTTCGCCGACGAGACCCGGCCGTTTCTGCAAGGCGCGCGGCTGACCGTGTGGGAACTGCAGCAGGACGCGATTCCGACCACGTTGATCACCGACAACATGGCGGGCCACTTTCTGAAATCCGGCCGCATCGGCTGCGTGGTGGTGGGCGCCGACCGGATCGCCGCTAACGGCGACGTGGCCAACAAAATCGGAACCTATTCGGTGGCGGTGCTGGCCAAGGAAAACGGGGTGCCGTTCTTCGTGGCGGCGCCTCTCTCCACGCTCGACCTGACGCTGGCTTCCGGCGATTTAATCCCCATCGAGCAGCGCGCCGCCGAAGAAGTGACGCACGTGTTCGGAAGGCCCGTAGCACCGCAGGGAACCACGGTCGAAAATCCGGCGTTCGATGTGACGCCGGCGCGTTATGTCACCGCGATCATTACCGAGAATGGTGTGGCGCCGCGCGCCTTATGAGGAGTCATTGCGGGCCCTGGCCAACACCGCGGAACCGTTGCCGGCTCGTATGGTAAGGTGAACCTGAATGCGAACAATCATTGCCGTTTTACTCTGCGCCGCCGCGCTGTCTGCCGCTGATGCGAGCCGCCGCGCGCCCGGCTTTTCGCTGCCTGATTCCAAGACGCAAGAACACGATCTGGCGGATTACCGCGGCAAGGTGGTGATCCTGGAATTCATGCAGACGGGCTTGCCCACACTGTGCCGCCTTTAACTCGGTGCTCAGCCAGGTCCAACAAAAATACGGAGACCGTGTGGCCGTTCTGGCGGTCGTGAATCCGCCCACCGATATTGACCGGGTTGAATGCCTACATCATGACGAACAAGGTCACGCACCCGATACTGATCGATTGCGGACAAGTTGCGTATTCGTACCTGCGGACCGGGACGTTCGACGTCCCGCACGTCTATCTCATCGACGCCAACGGCGGCATTCGCGAAGACTTCGGATACTCGGAAGCGACGAAGGACGTCTTCGAAGGCAAGGGCCTGTTCGCGCACATCGAGGCCGTCCTCGGGAAGAAGTAGCGATTCGTCAGGTGCGTTCCACCGCTCCCTTTGGTCACGGCTCGGTAACATAACGGCGCTTTGCTGAGCCGTGACCAAAGGGAGCGGTCGGGACTCCAACCGCGAAATGCTAGATTGAAAAGAGGGTGATGCGTCTTCTGAGCAAGCTGGCGTGGTTGTGTTGTCCCGTACTTTTGTCGGCGCAGACGCCCGCCGCCGGGTTGCAGCCCGACTGGGACGTCCGCGTGATCCTGCAGGAAATGAGCGACCACGCTACACGCCTGCAACCCGTGCTGAACCAGGTGGACGTGAATGCCTGGGTGGAGAAAGGCGCGTCCGAAACCTATCGAACGCAACTGCAGGCCAGCAAGGACCAGGCACGCACGTTTGCCGAGCAGGCCAAGGAACTGGCGCGGAATCCTGAGAAACTCTCTACCTGCCTGGAACTGTATTTCCGCGTGCAGGCGCTGGAACAAATGATCGGCTCGCTGGCGGAGGGAATCCGCAAGTATCAGGATCCCGCGCTGGCCGAAACGCTAACCAGCCTCTCGGCGGAAAACGGCGCCAACCGGAATCGGCTGGAAACCTACATCGTGAGCCTTGCGGCCGAACGCGAACAGGTGTGCGCGGTCATGGACCAAGAGGCGCAGCGATGCCGCAGTTTTCTGGCCACGCATCCGCCAGCGAAAGCCAACCGGGGAAAGAAGAAGTAAATTCATCCATGCCATTTTCCTGCAACATCTGTGGAGAGGAATCAACACGCATCTGCGCGCGCTGCACTAAGGACACATGCGGCAATCATCTCTGCGAGAAGTGTTTGCGCTGCAGCGATTGTTGTGAATGCGAAATAGCCCTCGATGAGCCGTTGCGCGAACCCGTGCGATCGGTGCTCCACTACGCCAGGCCGGTGCCGGACCCCGAACCGGAACCCCCACTACCGCCCGACCCCGATCCCCTGCCGCCGGATGAGCCCGAGCCGGGCCCAGTGAACCCGTAGCGTAGTGGGGCGGACGATCGGCTTCCGTCGTCTGCCGGCAGCACGCCAGGCAGACCACGAACAACGATGGTCTGCCCCACAGGCTGGCGTTGTTACTTTCCCGCCCCGGCCCATACGTACGCCGCGAAACGGCGCAACGTGCTAAATCCCACGCGTTCGTAAAGCGAGACGGCGCCGGTATTGGCGGCGGTCACCGTCAAGCTGGCGGAACGGCATTGCGCGTCGCGCAGAGTTGTGAGGGACTGGCGCAGCAACTGGTAGCCGACACCCGTGCCCTGCACGTGGGGAGACACGCAGATCTGGGCGATGTGGCCGCACTCGGGCGCAACCACGCTGGCCAGCGAAATCCCACAGAGCCGGCCGGTGGATGCCTCGAAGGCGGCGTAAGATGCCGGGCGGTAGAAGACGCCGCAGCCGGGATACTGAACGATGTTGTACAGGAAACGCCGCGCGCTGGCGGCACTGCGGTATTGATCGTTGATGTGGCTATCGACATGGCCGCGGTACGCGGCCGCTATCAACTGGGCCCCCGCATCCTGATAGTGGTCGGACCACCGCTCGATGAAGATCGGGTGGCGCACGCGGGCTTCCCGTAGTACCGCCTGGCGCAGATCGATGCGCATGAACAGCCGTTCAAAATCGCTCACCTGCGCGGCGCGCGGGAGCACACGGCCGGCCACGGAGTGGAGCATCATCAACTGGCATTCCACACGAGACACATCAGAACCGTTCAGAAGCGGATCGAGCGCGGCCTCCAGCAGCCGGTTCTCGGGATCCACGCCACGAAAAGCGCGGCGCACATAGAGATCGCCAATCAGGCCCTTGTGTTCCTCCACCACGTAATATACGTAGCCGATGACTTCCCCATCATCGAGGAGCGCGCTGCCGCTGAGCGCCCGCAAATCCACGAAGCGCTGCACCAGGTCGGCCGATTTTGTGAAGTCCCACTCCAACTCGTCGCGCCAGGCAATCGTCTCTTCTTCCAGCAGGCCCTCCAGATCGCGCGCCGCCAGCCGCCGCAAGTCGACGATCTCCTGCGTGCGCGAAAGGGCCGGATGTAGCCGGGCAGCCATGAAGTGTCTGCTTATTTTATCGCGTACATCGACGCGTAACCGAGTTGCTGCTTCACGAAGTCGCGCGGATAGGAGATTGCCACGGACATGATTTTGCCGGATTGGTCGAAACGCGCCGTGAGGTCCGCGTTGATGCCGCACCAGTAGGCGGGAAGATTGAGCTTTTCATAGCGCGCCATCACCTGGTCGCGTAGCGCCGGATCGAAATGCACCCCGTACTTGTCGATCAATGCCTTGAGACCGGGGTAGTCGCCCTCGGCTTTCATGCGCATCAACTCCGCCAGCAGCATCCCCACACCCTGGTGCATCTTGTCGAAATCTTTCAGCAGCAGGTAGGTCTTGCCGTTGCGTTGAACCTTTTCGATAGCGCCCGTTTTGTCCATGATGTAGTTCACGATCAACTGGCGGTTTCTCTGGTGGTCTTCCTCGATGGTGTCGCCTTTGGGGATGCGCTGGAGCTGCGTCAGCCCCACGCGGACTGCGGAGTAGTACATAGCCTTGGCAACATCGGGGCTCGACACCAGCCCCAATTCGCGCAGCTTGGGATCGTTGATGTTCCACAGCGCCATCAGGTCGGCGCGCGCTTCTTCCATGGCGGAATAGTATTCCTTCAAGATGGATTCGGTGCCCGCCTCGAATTTGGGATTGAGCTTTCCCGAGCCGTGGCCAATGATTTCGTGCAGCGCCGTTAGCAGATCCGCGGCTTCTACTCCGTACTTCTTGCCGATGGCGATCTCCTCAGGCGAGGCGGCGAACTCCTCTAGCGTCTCCGAATCCCCTGGCTTGCTGAATCGTACGAGAACTGCCAGTGAACAGGAAGCTCTTGGTGCCGTACTTTTCGCGGATCTCGTTTTCATTAGGCAGATTGTCGCCCACAGTGTTGACGTGGAAATCTCCCGTCTCCACCACGGTTTCCACCGCCTTGGCCAGCGGCGGCTTCACGCCTTGCTTCTTGTATTGAGTAAGCCACGGCGCGCGGTCCTCGAAATATTGCGCGTTGGCGGCCAGCGTCTCCATCAGATGGTTCATTTTCTGGTCGGTGATCGAAACGAAACTCTGCGAAGTTCCCTTGGCGGCGCGAGCATCGCGGTATACCTCGATGAACCCGTTGGCGAAATCCACCGGCTGGTTGTTCCCCACCCACAAGGCTCCGAAATGCAGCCAATCGGCAAAATCAGCGGTTTGGTAGAAGCGGATCAAGGCGTCGATCACCGGCGCCTGGCCCGGCTCGGCGTAGGCGCGCGCTTTCTCCAGATAGCCCACCGCCTTGCCTAGGAAAGCCGCATAGAGCCCGGGCGGAATCTTGCCATCGGGAGTGCCGGCGCGATAGATCTCCTCCACCAGCTTGCCGTCCTTGGTCTTCACCAGTCGCGAGTTGAGCGGGTACTTCTCCTGGAATCCTTTGAGGTCGGCCAGACTGACGCCCGAATAGAAATTGTTGGCGCTGGCCTGCAGAAAATCCAATTTCCCTTGCGGGCTCTTCGCGGTGATGCTCGGCTCGAATGCCGCGTCGAACAGCGAGGCGCGCAAATCCCGCAGCTCGCGGTCGAGGTCTGCCTGGTTGCGTATAGCCGGCGTGCCGTACGGGCTGGACGCGAATCCACCCTTCTGGAGGGCCTGGGCCGCGGCTGCCTGGAACTCCTCGAACGGGAACTCCGGCAGAAACTTCTGTGCGGTCTGTTCATTATGATTGCCGCGATTGGCCCAGAACAGTTTCGCGAAGGCTACGATCCTGGGATGATCCGGGGCGTAGGCCACAATGGCTTCCAGCACTCTCTTTTGCCGCAGGCCGAAACGCGAATTCTGGTCGTAGATAATCGGATCGATGGCGATGGACGCCTGTGCCAGCCAGTAAGTAAGCGCCTGCTGCCGGGGCGACAGCTTCTGAAAACTCTCGGCTTCGAGCTGGATGAACCCTGTAGAGCCCACGCGGTCGGCCAGCACGCGATCCTGCGCGAAAGCCGCGGCGCACGTCAACAATAAAATCAGCGGGGAACGCAAAACAGCACCTCTCTATTAATGTTAATCCCAGTGAGCAATTCGAACGTTGGGGCCGCGTGGCGCCCAGACGGCTGGGTCCGTGGGACCGAACATCGCCAGCACGGGCGTTCCTACCGCCGCAGCCAGGTGCGTGATTCCCGAATCGTTCCCGACGTAGAGCCGGGCGCGCGCCAGCCAGCAGGCCAGTTCGTACAGATCGGGAAGGTGGACGGCGCCTTCGAGCGGCGGGTCGTCGGGGCCGGCGCACCAGCGCACCGGTATCGTGCGCTCCAGCTCGCTCGCCATGGCGCGGAACTTTGCGAGCGGCCAGTTCTTCCGCGGGCTGCCGGAGAAAGGGTGAATCACCGCGTAGTTCTCCGGCTCTACTTCGCATGCGATGCGCGGCAGGGCGCCCGGAGGCGCGCCCACCTGATCCAAATAGAAGTCGGTGGCATGTATGCCCGAGCTCGCCGGCGGAAGGGCCGGGAAGAATTGGAAAGGCAGGCCTAGTGAGCGTGCCAGATCGCGGAACTCGGGCCGATTGGCGCCGTACCAGGAGACGATCGAATCGAACGTCCGCAACTCATCGAGCAACCGCGCGGGAGGCTCCGCGACACCCAGCAAATCGAGGCCGGTGGAGGCAATGGAGCGCACGCGTTCCGCGAATCGGATGAGCGAAACGTTTGGCCCCGGGGCCCAAACTTCGAAATACTCCGTGCGCAAGTGTTCGAGCGCGGGCATCGACACGATGAAATCACCGATACCGCCGGGCCGGATGACGAGGCGCCGCATTTTCGTATCAGTATCGCAAAGACGGAAAGTCGCCCTAATGTTTTATCCACAAATCATCCACGCCCCTACAGTCATAAGTCATTGAAATGACACAGATAAAAAATTGTTGAAATTAAGTATTTTGAGTCCAAAAATCATTGACGCAGCGCGGCTTCGGGCGCATAGTGATGAAGGTTCCAAGAGGTTTGAGGAACAGCAAGCCTCCGGAAACGTAGCGAACCTGGAACATTGATCCGCTTCCACCGACTAGTGATAGAAAGACGGGAGCGGGGAGCGAAAGGAAATCGGGCGCAACCGGAAGGTGGACTGATCGGCAGCGAATCCGGCAGAACGCTTTGATCCAGAGGGGGGTAACAGCCCCGAAGGGGAGTGGAGGCCGGGGGAGAGGCTGATCGGGCGCGGAAGCAAGCAAGCGACGGGCAGAAGCAAAGAGACGGCCGGAGGCGGGGCGAACCGCAACCGGCAGTGGAGCAGAAGGCCGAACGAGCTTGTGAGCGACCGAGCGGGGTGCGAAGTGGCAGGCCAGGAACGTTGATCCTGGAATGGAATCTGCGAAAGCGGAAGCCGTCCCAGGGGAGCGAAAGGCCGTTACGAGCGACCGGTCCTGTTTTGGAGAGAGACTGCGGCGCGCCAGGAAGCAATGAACTTGGTGGCGGATCAGAAAACGCCACTAGGGGAGCAGAGAGGCAAAGGCGCACAGCGCTCCGGAACACGAAGCTCAGTGCCGTGCATGCCGGCGGAGAGCGAAGCTGGAAATCAGGTCACTTGGAACCATTTCTTTTTTGGCGGCCGTGGTAAAATACCGCTCCCTTTGGTCGCGGCTCAGTAACGTGATGACGCCTGATTTGCTGAGCCGTGACCAAAGGGAGCGGTATCTTTTTGTTCTTCAGTAGAGATACGAGGCCGTTCCCGACCAGATCAGAAACACCGCCACCGCAATGATTGTGGCCGCTCCGGTGACCAACCCCGCGCCCTCTGCGGCCATTACCCATCCCAATCGATAAGGCAGTGGCGGCATGACTCCCGCCGGCTCATCCGACTTCCTCCTGGTGCATTTCCTTCCCAGAAGGATCTTCGAGACTCCGTAGTATAGGGGCAAAACGAATCCGATCGCGAGAAATGCATATCCCGCGACGACTGCAAAAGTGCTCTTGCCCCGAATGATGAGGTAGCCCGCGACGAACAGTAGCGCCGCCGTAATGCATATGCCGACGAAGGCGCCGAACAAGAAGGACATGTCGCTCGACAAGGTGGGTTCCGCCAGGCGAATCACGCGGTGGCCCGCTTCGTCGTAGGGGAGAAACAATCTCCTCCGCGTGGATTCGACCGTTTCACCGGTATCCGGGCAGTACCAGCCGTTGGCGTCCAAGATACAAACATACACCCGCATCGGCGCCCGGTTTGCCGATCATTTCCACGGCCCGAAAGGGCTGATGATAACGTGGGAAACCTCTGTTAAACTAATAGCCGTCGGTTTTGTAGTCCCACATATGGCGAGCCTCCGTCGAGCCCAGCCTGCCAGCCGAATAGCCGTGCCGGCTACTGCAGTGGCGATGCGCCTCCGTCCAGACAGTAGGGAGTATTCTCAGGAGAAGAAACCATGAAGACCAAGTTGCTTGTGCTATTCGCCGCCGCGGTGTCGATCCTCGGCGTACGGGCGTACGCCCACCACTCCTTCGCGGCCACGTATTTCGAGGACCAGAAGGTCACCGTCCACGGAAAACTGGTGCAGTTCCTGTACCGCAACCCGCACTCGTTCGTGCACGTTGAGGCTCCGGACGATAAGGGAGAAATGCAGACGTGGGCTGTGGAATGGGGCGCCGGCGGGCAGTTGGGAAGGCAGGGCGTGACCCGCGAAACGTTGAAGCCGGGCGATGACGTGATCGTGGTGGGCAACCCGGGACGCAATCCCGCCGACCACCGGCTGCGCATGGTGAACATCACACGTCCATCCGACGGGTGGAAGTGGGGCGGCTCGTTCGAATAGAATACTCCAGTTGAGGCGCTGTTGCGCGCTTAAGGGAGATCCATGCACAACCGATTTCTAGCCGTAACCGCGGCAGCGCTTTTGCTTGCGGTGGGCGGGCATCTGTACGCCCAACCAGGCCGCGGCGCACCGCCTGCTCCGGTGGCGGCACGGGAAGCCGCTCCCGAGGATCTCACCGGTTACTGGGTTGCGATCGTTACGGAAGACTGGCGCTTTCGCATGATCACTCCGCCCAAGGGTGACTACGCCAGCGTGCCGCTCAATCCGGAGGGCCGGCGGGTTGCCGACACTTGGGACCCGGCTAAGGATGAGGCGGCCGGCGAACAATGCAAGTCCTACGGCGCAGCCGGCCTGATGCGTGTCCCCGGCCGGCTGCACGTCACCTGGCAGGACGAAAACACTTTGAAGATTGAAACGGACGCGGGCAAGCAGACGCGTCTGTTCCATTTCGGCGGCGCTCCGGCTCCCGCGGGCGAGCAGGGATGGCAAGGCTTCTCAGCCGCTGAATGGCAGATGGCCGGTGGAAGAGGCAGAGGCGGCCCGGCGCCGAAGGCCGGTTCACTGAAGGTGGTCACCACTCACTTGAAGCCCGGCTACCTGCGCAAGAACGGTGTGCCGTACAGCGCGAACACGGTGCTGACCGAGTACTACACGCGCACCAATGAATCAAACGGCGACTCCTGGCTGATTGTCACAACTGTGGTCGACGACCCGATGTATCTGCAGCAGCCGTTCGTCACCAGCACGCATTTCAAGAAACAGGCCGACGCGGCGAAGTGGAATCCCACGGATTGCACCTCGAAGTAGCCTCAAACCTCCACTCCCTGGGGGTCCCCTCCAGAATTTCGCTCGCCCTAGCCGCTCCCGTCGGATTCTGGGCATTGGCCCGGCATGTCTCGGTGCGGACAGCAAGCCATGGCAAGATTAGAGAGATTACATTCTTCGCCCACTGAGAGGTTGGACTTCATGAGATTCGTGCTGGTGGGAGCCACAGGTTTCATTGGATCGAAAATTCTGGCGGAGGCCGTGGAACGTGGACATCTGGTCACGGCTCTGTGCCGTCATCCGGAGAATATCCTCAAGCATCCGAACGTGCAGGCCCGTTTCTCGGACGTCTCGGACACTGCCGCCTTGGAGCCACTCTTTTCGGGACACGATGCGATCGTTCATTCCTATGCGCCGCCGTTCGATTTGAAATTGAGAGCCCAGGCGAATGAATATGTGGCCAAACTAGCCTCTGAAGGACGCACGGCCACGGAAGCGTTTGCCTCATACCGGCCCACCGATCCGGCGGCGCATCAGGCCGACGTGCAATTACGCATTGCCGCCCAGACCCGTGCCACTCAATCGATCATCCGGGCGGCGCAGGGTGCTGGAATCAAGCGGATTCTCGCCGTGGGAGGCGCAGGGACTTTGCTGATTGACGGAGTCCGTTGTATGGATCGCGCGGAATTTCCAGTAGCCTTCGAAGGCGGAGCGAAGTCCACGGCCGTCGTAAAAGAACTCCTGCGCGAACATCCGGATCTGGAGTGGACCGTTCTTTGTCCTTCGATGATGATTCAACCGGGCGAGCGTACCGGAAAATTCCGCCTCGGATTCGACGATTTGATCAGAGCCGCAGATGGATCCAGCTGGATTTCCGTTGAGGACTTCGCGGTCGCGTTCGTGGGCGAGTTGGAAAGACCGAAACACGTTCGGCGGCGATTTACGGTCGGTTACTAAAGTGAACAGCCGCGTCTGATCAACCAGCCCCTTACCGGCCGGACCCACCGCCAGAGGCCAAGAAAAAGTAAGACGTTCCCATGATCGAGCGGGACCCTGCCCCGGACTGACCGGCTCCCTTCGGCACTCATGGAGACCCGGCAACCTTGGCTCGGCACCGCATTGCGCGAAATCGGCGGCTAAGAACCAGTACTGAGCCGCGACCAGAGGGAGCGGTAGGGCCGTTTCACATCGGCCGCCACGTCATCTCCACAGTTATGGGAATTTCGTTCTTGACTGGCACTGACAAGAGCCGGGGCGGATCGATCTTGAAATCAGATAGCGTGGCCGGAATCATTCCCGAGATCCGCGTTTCCGCTCCTTGAGTCGCTCGCTGCAGGGCAACCTGCTTGTACTGGACGGTCTGGCCCGCGAATTGGATTTCCAAATCGGCGTGGATGGTTGCGGACGAGGACGCATCTTCGGGCAATCGCGTGCGCACGATGACCATGGGGAATTGCGCGCCGCGCGTCACTTGCAGCATATGGAGGTCGCGGTTGCTGTCGCCCGAATCGAACGACTTGACCGGCACTGCAATCAAGAAGTCGCACCACCCGGCATGGCAAACGCCCTTGCCCTTGGCCGCATGGCTCACGCCTTCGGTGTGATGGAGCGGGTGCGATATCTGGTAACTGGTTGTTGATTGCTCCAGAACCCACTGGTGATCTCCCTGCGCAAGCAGGATACCGGGAAGAATCCAAGCGGCTGCCAGTAAGCGTATTCGCATAAAATCTCAGAATTTGACGGATACGGATAGAATCGCGGCCCCGTAAGCCACGCCAGTAATCCAGGCCGCGGTCGAATGATACTGGGCGATGCCGTGGACCTTCTCTCCGGCGCTGCGCTGGTTGTAGGCCATGGCTCCCAAGATGGGCGTCAGCACCATGCCCGTGCCGTGAACCCAGGCCAACGCCCGATGCAGCCGGATGGGCCCGCGTCTGGTGGCCCCCGGAATCTTAGGCGCGAAGACAGCAAAGTAGGCGGTGGTGAAATACATCCCCGCGGTGATCCCGCCCAAAGTGGCATGTAACTCGCGACCGGACGCGCTGATGTTCTTCCTGCTCGCGGCCCCGTTCGAAGTGATCAGTGTGGCGATCAGAGGGGCAGTGGTGATCAAACCGAGCCGTTGATGAATTAGCAGCATGTGCGATCGCTTGTCAAGCAGTTGCTGGTTTTGGGAGCTTCCCTGGGCTTGCTCCGGCGTGATGCCCAGATCGCCCAGCGAAGGCGCCGACGAGCTAGTCAGGGCGACGTCGATCTTTGCTGTCGCGCCCGATGCGAGCGTCACTTTCGCGGTACCGGCTGCGAATCCATCCGCCGAAACGGAAACTTCGTAATCGCCGGGCAACAGGTTCGGTACGGTGTAGAGCCCGGCGGAATTGGTTTGGGCCTGCACCGTTTGACCTGAGCTCACATTCTTGACGGACACGCTGGCGTTCGCAACAATCGCGCCCGCAGGATTAGTGACGGTACCCGACAGCGTGGCGTTCTGAGCCTGCGCCAATGGGCTGAAGATCGAAGCGAGAATCACCAACCCAAGTGCGAGCTTCGCCGCGGTCGAAGACGTTGGAGGTCCTTCCATGGAATGCCTCTCTCATTGTAGATTTGCTGAGTATACGGGGTTGACGTCCTGCGAGTTAGGTAGGTTGCGGTTTTCGGGGCAGGGCATGGCCCCGCCCCACAATTGAGGAGGACTGACCTTACTTACTATCGCCGTCGTGGTCGACGTCGCCGGCTGCTTTGACAGCAGCGCTGCTCAGCTGAACGCTATCCTGGACCTGTGCTGCCGGGGGTTTGGCAGGGAGTTGGGAAGGCGTCGGCTTATTCTGCACTGCATAATTCAAGGGACTTGCACCGTTCACACCACTGATCATCTGGGATGAGAACCTCCATCAGGCTTATCGTCCCCAATCCGCGGAATTCGAGTACATTCTTAGAGGACCGATTCTGGCGCGGTGCTTTCACGATTTCGCTTTCAACTTCCGGATCTCCTCCAGCCGTTCCGCGATGCGTTTTTCCAGGCCGCGATCGGTCGGGAAATAGTATTGCCGCCCCGCCAAAGAAGGCGGCAGGCACTCCATATCCGGAATGGCATTCTCGACGTTGTGCGCGTGCTGGTACCCCTGACCGTAGCCCCACGCTTTCATATCGCGCGTCGGCGCATTGCGCAACTGCATCGGCACCGGCTCGGCAATGGTCTTCTCCACGTCCTCGTGAACGGCGCCCATGGCCCGATAGGCCGCATCCGATTTCGGCGCGACGCACAGATAGATGGCCACCTGCGCCAGCGCCAGGTCGCCTTCCGGTATGCCCAGAAAATGCACCGCCTGCATGGCCGCCACCGCCTGCTCCAGCGCGCGCGGATCGGCCAGGCTGATGTCTTCAATCGCCATACGAATTAAGCGCCGCGCAATATACAGGCGGTCCTCGCCCGCCTCCAGCATGCGGGTCAGCCAGTAGAGCGAGGCGTCCACATCGCTCGACCGCACGGACTTGTGCAGCGCCGAGATCAGGTTGAAGTGCTCTTCGCCGCCCTTGTCGTACAGCAGCACCTTGCGCTGCATGGCATCCTGCACGGCCTGTTCCGAGAGCACGCCGGAAGCCGAAGCCGCGCCCGCCGCCTCCAGCGTATTGTACGCCTGGCGCGCATCGCCGTTCACATAGATGCCGATTTGCTCCAACAATTCGTCGGGTGCTTCCAGGCCGACCACCGGCAACGCGCGCCGCAGCAGTGTGACAATCTCCGGCACGGTTAAGCCACGCAGCGCATAGACCCTCGACCGCGACAGCAGCGCCGCGATCACTTCGAATGACGGGTTCTCCGTGGTGGCGCCAATCAGGATGATGTCGCCGCGCTCCACGTAGGGCAGAAACGCGTCCTGCTGCGCTTTGTTGAAGCGATGGATTTCATCGATGAAGAGGATGGTGCGGCGGCCCATGCGGCGCAGCCTCTCGGCATCCGCCATCACAGCTTTGATCTCTTTGATGCCGCTGAGCACCGCGCTGAAAGGGATGAACTCGCATTTCGTGATGCGCGCGATCAGGCGCGCCAGCGTAGTCTTGCCCACGCCCGGAGGTCCCCACAGAATGATGGAGGTGAGCTCGTCGCGCTCGATTTGCCGCCGCAGGGGTTTTCCAGGTCCAAGGATGTGCTCCTGCCCGATGAAATCCTCCAGCCGCTCGGGCCGCATACGCTCGGCCAGCGGGCGTTTGGCGTCTTCGTGCGGCGCCGTGGTATCGAAGAGACTCACGACTGGAGCGCCCTCTGCCGCCGCGCTTCGTACAACATGATCCCCGCCGCCACCGCGGCATTCAGCGATTCCACACCCACGGTCGGAATGGCTACGTCCAGCGCGGCCGCGCGCAATTCGCCGCCCACGCCCCGGGCTTCGTTGCCGATAATCAATCCGCACCGGGCACTGAGATCGACCTGCGCCAGCGAGCGCACTCCGGAACGCGCCGGCACACCGGCATACAACTCCACGCGGTTCTGTTGCAGCGCCGCACGCGCCAGGGCCGCGTCCACAGCATGCAGAAACGGAACGCGGAAGAGCGAGCCTGCCGATGCCCGCAGCGTTTTGGGATTGTACGGGCTGGCCGTCCCCTTGATGAAGAGGACGCCGGTGGCCCCGAACGCCTCGGCCGCGCGCACGATGGCGCCGCAGTTGCCCGGGTCTTGCAGCCCATCGAGCACCGGCACCAGCGGACAGCCGCGGAACAGTTGTTCCAGTTTCCATTCCGGCGGCTTCACCAGGGCAATCACGCCTTGGCTGGTTTCCGTCGCGGACAAACCGGCCATCAGGGAATCGGGAACTACCACGATTTTGATGCGGCCCAATCCCCGCACGTGGCCTTCGGCGGCAGACCTCACCGACTCCGCCGCCAGTACGGTCTTGACCTCGCAGTCGCTACGCAGCGCCTCTTCCAGCAGATGAAACGTCTCAGCCACGCACCATCCCTCCGGCGTGAGGCCGCCGCGTGCGATGGCGCGCCGTACGTCTTTGAGCAGCGGATTGGACGCGCTCGTAATCGTTTCGGGCTTCGCCATCTTACAATTAAAGTTACCGCAGATGAAACGGACCGTATGGAACGCGACGGCGATCGTGGTTTCCGCGCTCGTGATCTATATAGCGTTCCTGTCGGTGCGGATCGAACGCCAGTCGGTCCAGGACGAAGCCCAGCCCGCGGACGTGATCCTGGTGTTGGGCGCGGCTGAATACCGGGGCCGCCCTTCCCCGGTGCTGCGCGCCCGCCTGGATCACGCCCTGGCGCTCTATCGGCGTCAACTGGCGCCACGCATCATGACGACCGGCGGCCCGGGCGGCGATCCCATCTTCACCGAAGGGGCGGTGGGACGCACGTATTTGATGAGCCAGGGCGTCCCTTCCGAGGCCATCATCGTGGAAACGGAAGGCGAGAGCACGGTCCACTCGATCGCTCTGGCCGCCGAGATTCTGCGACGCATGAGCCTCAGCTCCGCGATCGTGGTGAGCGACGGTTATCATATCTATCGCGTGAAAGAAATGCTGCGCTCCCACGGGCTTACGGTCTATGGGTCGCCGCGTAAAGAGCTCAATCCCGAGCCGCTGCGCGAGCAATGGAACTACGTCAAGCAAGCGATCGGCTACGTACTATGGCGGGTCGGAGTACCCGTGTGACTGTGGGAGGCCATGGCTAAGTAACGTATAATAGGGAGGAACTGAGAGGTTTTGTGTCTGTACGCACTTTTTTTCGTCTTTTTACCAACTTACAAATGATGCCCGTTCTCGAGAGCGGCGAAGAAACGCTGGTCGGCGGGCAGGCCGTGGTGGAGGGCGTCATGATGCGTGCCCCGCACAGTTATTGCGTGGCGGTGCGCCAGCCCAACGGCCAGGTCGTCACGGAAGAGCTGCCGCTGGAGCGCATGTCCGAGAAGTACAAGATTTTCAAGTACCCGCTCTTTAGGGGTTGTGGAACCCTCTTCCAGGCAATGAAACTGGGCGGCAGGGCGCTGAAGTTTTCCGCCGCTGCGTCCCTGACCGAGGAAGAGAAGCCCGCTGCTGCCGGCCAGAAGAAGGAAGAGATTCCGGGTTGGGCATTTGTGACGCCGCTCATCTTCTCTCTGGCGTTTTACATCCTGGCCTATAAGTTTATCCCGCTCTACCTGGCTACGCGGCTGGGCAAAATCTACCCCATTCTGGCGGGCCGGATTGCGTCCAGCACCGTGGGCGGCATCGTCCGGCTGTGTATTCTACTGGCTATTCTCTACGGAGTCTCGCGGCTCAAAGATATGCGCCGCATTTTCGAATACCACGGGGCCGAGCACAAAGTCGTGTTCAATTTTGAATCGGGCCAGCCGGTGACGGTAGAAAACGCCCAGCGCTACACCACGTTCCATCCGCGCTGCGGCACCAGTTTCCTGTTCGTGCTGTTCCTGCTGACGATCCCGGTCTACGCGCTGATTCCCTTCGATGGCTTCCTCGCCAAGTTGCTCTGCCAGATCGCACTGATCCCCGTGCTGGTAGGCCTGAGCTACGAATTGATCCGGTTTGCCGCTAAGCGGCGTGGCTCCTTGCTGGCGGTCATCACAGCGCCGGGCTTGTGGATGCAGCGCATCACCACGAAACCGCCCGCCGACGATCAGACCAGTGTGGCCATCCACGCCCTGGAAGGCGCCATGGCTCTGGAAAAATCGCAAGGCGGACAGCTCGTCATCGCATAAAGCTCCATGCAATTCAGTCAAAAACTGGACCAGCTCGAAAAACGCTTCGACGAGCTGAACGCACAGATGGCCGATCCGGCGGTGATCAGTGACGCGGCGGAATACCGCAAGGTCACCAAGGCGCACAGCGAGATCTCCGAAATCGTCGGCAAGTACCGCGACTGGAAACGCGTGGAAGACGCGCTCTCGCAGGCACGCCCCATGCTCGAAGACCGCGATCCCGACCTGAAAGCCATGGCTCAGGAAGAGGTGACGCGCCTGGAGCCGGAGCTGGCGGCCATCGAAGAGGAGCTCAAGGTTCTGCTGCTCCCCAAGGATCCGCTCGACGAAAAGAACGTGGTGCTCGGAAATCCGCGCCGGCACGGGCGGAGACGAAGCTACGCTGTTCGCCGCCGAGATCTTTCGCATGTACAGCCGTTACGCCGAGACGCAGGGCTGGAAGATTGAAATCACATCGAGCAGCGAATCGTCCGTGGGTGGGTTGAAGGAAGTGATCGCGCTCATCAATGGCGACAAGGTGTACAGCAAGCTGAAGTATGAAAGCGGCGTGCATCGCGTGCAACGCGTACCGGTGACGGAGCAGCAAGGCCGCGTTCACACCTCGGCCATCACCGTCGCGGTGCTGCCGGAAGCCGACGAAGTCGAAATCAAGATCGAACCCAAAGACATCCGCATCGATACTTTCTGTTCCTCCGGACCGGGCGGACAATCGGTGAATACCACGTATTCCGCCGTGCGCATCACGCACTTGCCCACTGGTCTGGTTGTCTCCTGCCAGGACGAAAAATCCCAGATCAAGAACCGTGCCAAGGCGGAGCGCGTGCTGCGATCGCGGCTTATACGAGCTGGAGCTGGAAAAGCAGCAGGCCGCCCTGGGGGCCGAGCGCCGCAGCCAGGTTGGCACGGGTGATCGCAGCGAGAAAATCCGCACGTATAACTTCCCGCAGAATCGGCTGACCGACCATCGCATCGGGTTTACGCTGCATCAACTCGATTTCGTGATGGACGGCAAGCTGGATCCCGTCATCGACGCGCTGATCGCATACTACCGGACAGGCCCGGGCGGGCAGGGCGCCGCAGCCTGACGCCGCCATGACGGTGCAGACCGCGCTGCTCCAGGGGACCAGCCTCCTGGAGGACGCGAGAATTTCCGTGCCCCGGCTCACCGCGGAAGTGCTGCTGGCCCACGCCATGCGCTCGGAGCGCGTGTACCTGTTCGCGCATCCCGAGCAGGAACTCCGCGAAGTGGAGTGGCTGCACTATGGCCGCTACCTGCACGAGCGCCTGGAAGGCAAGCCGACCCAATACATCACCCGGCGGCAGGAATTTTACGGGCGCGAATTCCGCGTCACTTCCGACGTCCTGATCCCGCGGCCGGAGACGGAGGGCGTGGTGGAAGCCGCGCTCGAAATCGCGCGCGGCGCACGGCGCATCCTCGATGTCGGCACCGGTTCCGGAGCGCTGGCCTTGACGCTGCAACTCGAAACCGGCGCGGAAACCTGGGCCACGGAGATCTCGGCGCCGGCGGCGGCAGTGGCCGCGGCGAACGCGCGGCGGCTCGGCGCGAAGGTGGGCCTCGTAGTGTGCGATCTGGTCAATGCCATTGCCGACGCCAGCTTCGACTTGATCGTGTGCAACCCGCCTTATGTTCCGCTCTCAGCGCGCGACGGCTTGCAGCGCGAAGTGCGCGACTGGGAACCACAGGTGGCGCTATTCGGTGGCGAAACCGGATTCGATATCTACGACCGGATCGTCGCCGAAACGCCCCGCGTGCTGCGCCCGTCCGGCTGGCTCGTGATGGAACTCGGCTTCGGCAGCCTGGAGCATGTGGCGAGGCTCTTGAGCACCTGGAAATCCTCCTTCATTCAACCAGACCTGGCAGGCATTCCGCGGGTCATTGCGGCCCGGAGACCTTAGCGGCCGCCACACCGGTGACAAGATCACCGGCGCTACGTAACGCCGGCGGTCCCCGCCGCCGGTTAGACGGCCCGTCGTAAATTTACCTCATGAAAACGGCATAAAGATTGCGTCCTCGCTTCGCATGAAGAAGCTATAAAGACTCCATAAAGAAGTCATGAAGTAAGTAGCTTCCGCCGCGCCTGCGGGCATCTAATCGGATATGCGTGAATGAGTGGCGGGAGCCGCTCCTCCACGCTAAGGAGGATTAGAGCAGTGATCGTAATGAAATTTGGCGGCTCTTCCATTGCGTCTGCGGCGGCCATTGAGTGGATTGCCGGCATCGTACAGTCGCACATCGCCGAAAAACCCGTAGTTGTGGTTTCAGCCATGGGAAAGACGACGGACCGTCTGGTCGAGGCTATGCAGTATGCGGCACACGGATCAGCCTATTCGGCGTGGCGCCGGCTCGAAGATCTGCGCCTGTACCATTTTCGGGAAACACAACGCCTGTTGGGCGCCGATGCACGTGGATTCCTGGAAAGCCGCATCGCTCCGAAGTTCCGTGAGTTGCACGCGATTCTGATCGAACTGGAAGAAGGAAAGAAGCTGACACCGCAGGTACAAGATGAAGTGCTGAGCTACGGAGAGCGGCTCTCAAGCGAAATTGTAGCTGCCGCTTTCGATCGTGCGGGAATGAAGGCCGAGCATCTCGATTCCCTTAAGCTGATCGTTACGGACGATCACTTCACCTCCGCCACGCCGCTTTATTGGGAGACCTATGCGAACCTGCGGCGCACGCCGGCTCTATTTGCTGGCGACCGCGTGGTCGTGATGGGCGGATTCATCGGATCCACGCAAGCAGGCAAGACAACAACGTTGGGACGCGGCGGATCGGATCTGAGTGCGTCACTGGTAGGCGCCGGAATCTCCGCGCGCGAAATTCAGATCTGGACCGATGTGGATGGCATGCTGACCTGCGATCCACGAGTGCTCCACGGCGGCTACCGCCTGCGCTCGCTGGGCTACGACGAGGCGGACGAAATGGCTCGCCTCGGTGCCAAGGTGTTATGCCCTAAGACCGTGGCGCCTGCCGTACGACAGAATATTCCCATCGTTATCCGCAACTCACGCCGTCCGGAAATTGAAGGGACGCGCATCGGACCCGACGCTGTGAGCAAACCAGGGACAGTGAAGGCCATCACCTGCAGAACCGGCATGACAGTCGTTCATCTCCTTGTGCCGGGATCGGGAATGCTGCCCGGCATTTCGGATGGCCTGCATGACTTGTTCGAGCGGAATCAAGTGAAAGTCGAGATGGTGCAAGCGCAGCGGGATGGGGTCTCCTTTGCCGTGGAAAGCTCCCCACGGTTACCGGAATTACTGCGCGGTGTGGATGGTTCAGTGCGGATCATCGTGGAAGAGGACAGCGCCATCGTCTCGTTAGCCGGCAACGGGATTACCGCCGGGGAGTCGATTGTGAAACGCGCTCTCTCAGCGCTCCTGAAGGACAGCGGCATTCGGATGGCCTCGCAAGGAGGCTCGCAGAAGAGCTTGAGTTTTGCTGTACCCGAGGCCAAATTGGCGATATCCGTGGAGAATCTACATCGTGAATTCTTCCGCGCGGCCGATCCCGAGATTTTCGCGCCCACACCCGAATCGGGACCCCGATTATTCGTCGCGAAAACAGCGGAGGATCGATTCATCCGCCCGAACCTCGGCCTGGGTGTCGCGTCGTTAGATATGCCATGATCGGGAAGAGTGGAACGCCAGATCGCAAAGACCTACTTCCACGTCGACATGGACGCCTTCTTCGTGTCGGTGGAGGAGTTGTTCGATCCTTCGTTGAAGGGCAAGCCCGTCGTGGTGGGTGGGCGGCCGAATGAACGCGGCGTGGTTTCGGCGGCCTCTTACGCGGCGCGGAAGTTCGGCGTGCACTCCGCTATGCCGCTGCGCACGGCGTACAAACTTTGCCCACAGGCCATCTTCGTGGATGGCCACCCGGACCGCTATCGCGACTACTCGCACAAAGTCTACGACGTGCTCACCGCGTTCTCTCCGCTGGTGGAAATGGCCTCCGTCGACGAGGCCTATCTCGATATCACAGGCACCGAGCGGCTGTACGGGCCGCCGCTCGCGCGCGGCGCACATTCTGCACGAAAGAATGAAAGCCGCAACCAGCCTGAACTGCTCGATCGGCATCGCCACATCGCGACTGGTGGCGAAGATCAGTTCGGACTACGCCAAGCCTAATGGAGTGCTGTGGATTGTCCCCGGCCAGGAGGCGGCATTCCTGGCGCCGCTCGACGTGCGGAAAGTGCCGGGCGTGGGGAAGGTTACGGAGAAGAACCTGCACGCGCTGGGAATCCGGAAGATCGGCGACCTCGCCACCTTGGAGGAGACTTTTCTCGAACAGCGCTTCGGAAAATGGGGACTGGCGCTCGCCGGAAAGTCGCGCGGTCTCGACGCAGGTGGATGGTTCGACACCGAAATCGGCGAGGACGTGGGACCCAAGTCGATCAGCCACGAGCACACCTTTTCGGAAGATACCGGGGATTTGGCGCAAATCGAATCGACTTTGGCGCGCCTTTCGGAAATGGTGGGCCGCCGCTTGCGCGAGCATGGTCTGCACGCCCGCACCATCCAGCTCAAGCTGCGCTATTCCGATTTCTCCACCATAACCCGCGCGCACTCCCTGGCCCGGCCCACGCAACTCGATACGGAGCTATTCGATCAGAGCCGCGACCTGTTCCGTCACAACTGGAAGGCGGGCGCAAAGGTGCGCCTGCTGGGCGTGCATGCGTCTTCGTTTGAAGAAGCAACCGAGCAGATGGACTTGCTTGCCGAGGACAAGCATGATCGGTGGACCGCCGCGATGGCCGCGGCCGATCGTATGCGCGACAAGTTCGGCGAATCGGCAGTATCGCTGGCGGCCAGCATGCGCGGCAAATTCCGCGAGCGCACGCACGAGAACCCGGCGGGCCTGCCCGGTAAGAAGCCTACTCCGCCCGCAGAGTCTCGATAGGGTCGATGCGCGCCGCGCGTCGCGCCGGCACGAACGCAGCCAGAGCGCACACCAGAGCCAGCATCAACGCCGCCGCGGCGAAGCTTACACTATCGAGCGAACCGACGCCAAATAGCAAAGAGCCCAATACGGGTCGCGCCGCCAGGGCGATGGTAAAGCCCGCGACGATTCCCAGTGCGATCAGCCGGCCTGCACCCGAAACGATCGACCGCACCATGAGCCACGGTTCTGCGCCAATGGCGATGCGGATGCCGATTTCGCGGCGCTGCGCCGTTACCAATTGCGCCACCAGCCCATAGAGGCCGACCGCGGCCAGCACCAGCGCTGACAACGCGAACAGCGCCAGCAAGCGGGCATTGGATCGGGGACGGTCCAGGTCGGCGCCGATCGCGTCTTCGAGAGACCGCACGCCGAAGACTGCTCGGTTCGGAGCGGTATTGTGAACTAGCGCGCGAATCGCGGAGAGCACCGCACGTGGATCGGCAGTGGCTCGCACTACGTACTCGGGGTCGGGCCAGCCCCCAGCCATCAGGCAGTAATAAACGTACGGATACGCTTGGGCGCCGACCGAATCTTCCTTCATATCGCCGATCACACCCACGATTTCCATGGGCACGCTATCGAAGGTTGCGTGGCGGCCCACCACGCTTTCGCCCTGCGCATACACGTCCACAAATCGGCGGTTGACCATCATCTTGGGTGCTGCCTTGAAATCGAGACGCGCCTCCGGGCACCACTGACCTGCTATTAAAGGAGCATGCAATGCTTTCAGATAGCCGGGGCTCACACTGCGCTCTCCGGCCGGCATCTGTCCCTGATCATCGCTGCGGGCAATGCCTTCGAGTGAAACCTGGTACCGCAGAGTCGCGCCGGACGCCGGAAGGAAATTGGTGATGCCGGCGGACTCCACGCCCGGCAAACGTTGCAGCTCCGACACCAGGTGCTCTTGCATGCGCCCCACTAGCGCGCGGTTTTCATCCCAGGCAGCGCCCACATGGAAGACCACAACATTATCCGGATTGAATCCCAATTCGACGTGGCTCAGGTTATAGAAGCTGCGAACGAGCAGCCCGGCCCCAGCCAGCAGCGCCATGGTGAGCGCGATCTGAGCGGCCACCAGCGTGCGCTGCAGCCGCTGGTGATTACCGGCGATTCCTCGTCCCATGCGGAGAAAGCTCGCAGTCAGGTCCGCCCGCGTAGCGCGTAGTGCGGGGAGGAGCCCGAAACCAACCGCTCCCAGAAATCCCGCGGCGATTGCGAACAGCAGCGGCCGCCAATCGAAAGCCAGTTCGTTGATCCTGGGTAAGCTGGAGAATTCGTGGGCCAATAATCGCAGAGACGCCGATGCCAGAGCCCCGCCGCCAACTGCTCCAGCGATTGCGAGAAGCGCTATCTCGCGCATTACCGACGCCACAACTTGGCTGCGCGACGCTCCGATCGAAGCGCGAATCGCCAGCTCCCGCTCACGCTGGTGCAGTTGCGCGAGTACCAGGCCGGCGACGTTGGTTACGGTGATCAATAGGAGCAGAGCCACTGACCCAAGCAGCAGCAGTAGCGGCCTCGCCGAATTCCCCACCAATTTTTCTCTTAAGTCGCTGACAGCCACCGACCAATCCTTATCCGTTTGCGGGAACTGTTCGCCTAATGCATGTTGCACGGCTGCGAGGTCGGCCCGCGCCCGTTCGCGCGTGAACCCGGGTTTGATACGTCCGAAGCCCGTATAAAAGCGGGCAAAACGCTGCTGCATCAGGGCAGCCGGATGCTGAGCGGGGATCCAAACGTCTATGTCAGGCGTGCCGAATCCCTTCGGCATGACGCCAACTACGCTGAACCCCTGGCCTCCAATCAGCAGCCGGCGCGACGTGATGCGGGCGTCACGGCCGTAACGGCGATCCCACAAGCCGTAGCTGATGACGGCCACTTGCGGGCCGCCGAACCGCTCCTCGTCCGCGGTGAACGTGCGCCCGATCGAAGGCTTCATGCCGAACACTTGAAAATAGCGCGGCGAGACGCGTAGGCCGCTTAGGCGCTGCGGTTCGGAAGCGCTGGTGTCGGTCACGTTTTCGTAATACGAACCAGCGATCGCCGAGAACGTCCGGCTGAGCCGGTTCCAATCTTCGATTCGTTGCGGCGCCACCAGGCTATCCTTTTGTGTCTTGGCGGTGCTGGCTTCCATCACAACGACGAGTTGCGAGGGGTCGGGATACGGCAGCGGCTTCAACAGCACGGTATCCACGACGGAGAAGAGTGCAGTGTTGACCGCGATTCCCAGTGTCAGAAGACCCACCACCGCCAGGCTGAAACCAGGCCGCCGGATGAGCGAACGGAGGGCGGATTTCCATCCGAGCATGGGGGTTAGACGACAGTGAGGATTTCCGGTTAGCGCGCGCCGCGCTCTTTCCAGGCGTAAAACCCAATCATGGTTTTTGCATCGTCCAACTTCCCCGTGCGGATCATCTCCACGATTTCCTTGCTCGTGAACCAGCGCGCCTCGATGCGTTCGTCGTCCATCGGCGTCGCTTCGCCTGCAGTCAGGTCGGTAGCCAGGTAGATCGTCATCCGCTCTGCCACGTAGCCCGGGCTGACCCAAAATGACGCCAGCTTCGACCACGTCCGCGCACGATAGCCGGTCTCTTCCGCCAGTTCGCGCTTGGCTGCCTGCAACGGTTTTTCGCCGGGATCGAGCCGCCCCGCGGGAAGCTCCCACAAATACCGGTCCGCGGGCAGGCGATATTGCCGCACCAGCAGAATGCGTTTCTTCTGATCCACGGCCATCATCACTGCGGAGCCGGGGTGGCGCACCACAGCCCGCCGAATTTTGAAGCCCGTCTTCGGGTCGACGGCCCGATCCTCGGTAACACGGAACAATTTGCAGTTATAGACTTCGCGGGAAGAAGTGATTTTCATGGTCTGGTTTTAAGAGCGGCGGCGAAACGATCGGCCGGCAGCGTGTTCATAATGTCCGCCGGGCCCAACCAGCCGCGGCGCGCGGTAATCACGCCGTAGCGCATGCTGTTCAGATGCTTGGGGTGGTGCGCGTCCGTGGATATGGTGAACATCGCGCCTTTGGACTTGGCCGTGCGGATCATGGTGCTGTTCAGGTCGAGGCGCTCGGGGCTGGCGTTGATTTCGAGCCACACGCCGCGGCGCACGGCCTCCGCCACGATGCGATCGAAATCGAACGGGAATGGATCGCGGTGCAGCAGCATGCGGCCGGTGGGGTGCCCGAGGATTCTCAAGTGCGGGCACTCGAGCGCGCGCAGCAGCCGGTCGGTCATCTCCGCGGCCTCCAGGTTCATGTGGCTGTGCACGCTGCCGATCACCAGGTCGAGCTCGGCCAGCGCGTCGTTGGCCAGGTCGAGCGCGCCGTCGCGCAGAATATCGCACTCGAGGCCGGAGAAAATCCGAATCCCCAGGCCGTCCCGATTCAGCTCGCGCACCTGCTTGGCGAACGCCACCGCGCGCGCCTCATCCAAACCGTTGGCCATGGCCAGGGCTTTCGAATGGTCGGTAATGGCGATGTATTCGTAGCCGTGCTCGCGCGCGGCCTGCGCCATTTCCTGGAGCGTGGCGCGGCCGTCGGTCTCGGTGGTGTGCATGTGCAGATCGCCGCGAATGTCCTTCAACTCCACCAATTCCGGCAGGTGGCCCTCCTCCGCGGCTTCGATCTCCCCGCAGTTTTCGCGCAGCTCCGGCGGAATCCAGCGCAGGCCGAGCGCCTCGTAAATACCTTCTTCGGTCGCGCCCGCCACCTTGGAATCGTCCTCCACGCGAAACAGGCCGTACTCGCTAAGCTTCAGCCCCATCTTCACGGCGCGCATGCGGATGGCAACGTTGTGATCCTTGCTGCCGGTGAAGTACTGCATGGCCGCGCCGAAGCTTTCCGGTGGCAGCGCGCGGACGTCCACCTGCAACCCCTCGCCGCCGACTTTGGCGCTGGCTTTGTTCTCGCCGTGGCCGAGCACTTCCTCCACGCGCGCGTAGCCCACGAACCGATCGAGCACGGCCGTGGCGTTCGGTCCCGTCACCAGCAGGTCAAGGTCGCCCACGGTTTCGCGGCCGCGGCGCAGGCTGCCGGCGGGCGTAATCGCGTCCACGCCGGGAACCTGGCGAAACACTTCCGTCAGCTCCTGCGCGACGCCTTCGGCATAGCTCAACAGGTAACGGCCCGTCCGCTGCCGGTATTGCGCGATAGAGCGGAGCACCTTCTCTTCGAGCTTGGCGCCCATGCGCGGCAACTCGCGCAGCTTGTGTTCCTGGCAGAGCCGCTCCAATTCGTCGATGGTGCTGATGCGGTAATGTTCGAAAATCAGGGCGATCCCTTTCGGTCCCAATCCCTGGATTTTCAAAAACTCGAGCGCAGTCGGCGGAAACTTGGCGAGCAGCAGGTCGCGCCGGTCGCACGAGCCGCGCTCCACAATCTCCGCCAGCACCAGCGCCAGCCCTTTGCCGATGCCCGGAATGTCGGTCACCTTGCGCTCCGGGTCGCGCAGAATCTCCTCAATGCGCTCGGAGTTCCCTTCCACAGCCGTGGCGCCGTTGCGGTAGCTGCGTATGCGGAAGCCGTCTTCGGCGGCGATCTCCATCAGATCGGCCGTTTCCGACAAGATGCGCGCAATTTCGCGGTTCTCCAAACCCTCTCCTCGATTCAATTGTAAGCGAGGCGGTTCGCTATGCTGGAATATCCATGCACCAGGGTTCGTTTCGGTACTGCGACGTCAGTCTGCCGGTGCCGCTCGATCAACCATTCACTTATGCGCTCCCCGAAACGCTGCAGCACCGCGTGCAGCCGGGCAGCCGCATCGTGGTGCCGTTCGGCCCGCGCAAGCTGACGGGCGTGATCCTGGGCTGCCACGACGTTGCGCCGGCTGTGGCTACGCGCGAAGCGCTGCGGCTCATCGATGCCGAGCCCGTGCTCAATTCGGAACTGCTCGCGCTGGGACGCTGGATCGCCGGATACTACTGCGCGCCCCTCGGCGAAGTCTTGCGGAGCATGCTTCCGCTGGCGTCAGAAATTCGTAGCGGCAAGGTTTGGTCATTGACCGATTCTGGCCGCGACGCCGCGCGGCAGCTCATGCTGGATGCCTCACCGGAAGATCCCGCCGTCCAAGTGCTGCGCATGTTGGAGAAACGCCCGTTGTCGGCGGCCTATCTTTCCAAGGCCATGCCGCTGGCCGACAAGGCCGTGAAATCGCTGGAGCGCCGCGGCTTCATCGTGGCCGAACAAGTGCAAACGGAACGCGACCCGTTGCGCGCTCCGACGGACCGTCTGCGCGTGGAGCTTTCCAGTGCGGCCGGTATAGCCGGCGATGCCAAGCTGAACAAGAGCGAGCGGGAACTGCGTGCCTTTCTGGAACTGCACCCCGGATCGCACCACCTCAAGGACCTGGAAGACACGGTCAAGAACGCCAGCACCGCGGCGCGTTCGCTGGCGCGCAAAGGCCTGGTCTCGCTAACCCCGGAACCGATGGCGATGCCCGCTGGTGCGGTGCGCGCGCGGCACGCCTTGAACGCGCCGCAGCAAGCCGCCTTCGATGCGATCCGCGCCGGCATTCTGGATAAGCAATTCCGCGTCTTCCTGCTGCACGGCGTCACCGGGTCCGGGAAGACCGAGGTCTACCTTAACGCCATCGAAACGGCGGTGGGCGAGGGTCGGAGCGCGCTGCTCCTGGTTCCTGAGATTGCCCTGACGCCCGCCATGGCGGGGCAATTTTTTTCCCGCTTCGGCGATCGCGTCGCCATCCTGCACAGCGCGTTTACCGACGTGGAGCGATCCGAGCAGTGGCGGCGCATCCGTTCGGGCGCGGCCTCGGTAGTGGTGGGCACTCGCTCGGGAGTGTTCGCGCCCGTCAGCAACCTCGGCTTGATCGTGGTGGATGAGGAACACGACGGCAGCTATAAACAGGAGGAAACGCCGCGCTACAACGGCCGCGATGTGGCCATCGTGCGGGCGCAGGCCGCGGGCGCGTGCGTCATCCTGGGCTCCGCCACGCCCAGCCTGGAGAGCCGCTACAACGCGGAACGCGGCAGGTACACTCTGCTGGAACTGCCGGGACGGATCGAAGAGCGGCCCATGCCCGCGGTGGAACTGGTCGACATGCGGCAGGAATTTCTGGAGACGCGCAAGCAGTCCACATTCTCCCGGAAGCTACTGGATGCGCTGGCCGGGCGGCTGGAGAATGGCGAGCAGACCATCGTCCTGCTCAACCGCCGCGGCTTCTCGAGCTTCGTAGCCTGCCGCGCCTGCGGCGAGCGGGTCCAGTGCATCAACTGCACCATCGCGCTGACTTACCACAAGCGCGACCGCCGCTTGCTGTGCCACTATTGCGGCTACGCCCAGAAGGTGCCCAGCGTTTGTCCCAAGTGCGCCAGCGAACACATCTACTTCCTTGGCTTGGGTTCGGAGCGCGTGGAAGAGGAACTACACCAGGGATTTCCCACGGCCCGGATCGCCCGCCTCGACCGCGATACCGTTACCGGCAAGCGCCAGTACGAATCGATTCTGCACGAATTCCGCGAGGGCAACTACGACATGCTGGTGGGCACGCAGATGATTGCGAAGGGCCACGATATTCCGAATGTCACGTTGGTGGGCGTGATCTCCGCGGACGTCGGCCTGGGCATGCCGGACTTCCGCGCCGCCGAGCGAACCTTTCAATTGCTCACGCAAGTGGCGGGACGCGCGGGGCGCGGCAGCGTGCCGGGGATCGTGCTGGTGCAGACCATCAATCCCGACCACTATGCCGTGCGCCTGGCCGCCGCACAGGACTATCAGGCGTTTTACGAAAAGGAACTGGCCTTCCGCCGTGCGCTGCACTATCCACCTTTCAGCGCGATGGCCAACCTGCTGGTGCGCAGCGAGCAGAAGGAAGCCGCCATGCGCATGAGCTCGGAGCTGGCCATGGAGTTCACGCCGCCGCCGGAAAAGCTGAAGATCATGGGCCCCGCAGAGGCCCCCGTGGCGCGCCTCAAGAACGAATACCGCTACCAATTCCTCATCAAGGCCGCGAGCCGCAAGGCGCTAAACGAACTCCTGCAAAGCGTGCGCTCGTTCGCGCAGAAACACAAATGGGGAGCAACGGCACTGGTGATCGATGTGGACCCGCTATCGCTGATGTGATAGAGCTTTCAGCGTTCAGCGATCAGCTTTCAGCAATCAGCTTTCAGCAACCAGCCAAGGCGGAAACCGGCTGCGTTCGTTGTTAGCTGAACGCTGAATGCTGATAGCTAAGCTCCTACCCCAGCTTCGTCAGGATGAAGAACGTGCCCACGAAGACCACGATCACGAACACGCCCACCACAACCATCTGCGGCATTGTAAGGGTGCCGGTCGGTTTGGGCGGGGCTTTTGCCGTTGACTGCACCTTGGCGGTCACCGTCCAGTAAGGCGGCAGGGAGGCCTCGGCAGTCTCCCGAAGCCTGGGATCGTAAACTTCCGCCGGAATGAGATGTTTCAGGAGCTGCAGCTTCATCCTGCGATCCATGTACCCGAATGTCTGTTCGGCCGTGTTCACCTGGCGGTACGGGCCGGGGTCGTCGAAGACCACCAGCAACTTCCCCGGGCTCACGTGCGCCTGCACCACCGAACCTGCGTTAGGCTGGTCGTAAACCGGCACGTCAAAGCTTTCCAGCGAGCGGTAGACCCGGCCCAGCGGGTTGCCCTGGTTCAGCGCCGAAAGCTCATCCCCCGGATCCGTGGGAAACAGTTCCATGACCTCGACGATCGGGCGCCGCTCCGTGTATTCCTTGCCCTCTTTGATGGCATCGGCGACCGCAGCGGCACTCACTGGCCCCTGAAACTCCGTCAGCCGTTCGATGCGCTCGGTCAGCGGCGGGTGAGTTGCCAACAAGTTCGCGCCGAACAATCCCCCTCCCGCTTCGCTCGGGTTGGCGAAGTAGAAATGGGAATATGCGGGGTTCGACCGGGTCATCGCCGTACCGGCGCCGGCAATTTTCGCCAGCGCGCGCAGCAATCCTTCTGGATAGCGGGTGAGCAGAACGGCGTCCGCATCCGCCAGGAATTCGCGTTCGCGGGAAACCGCAGCCCGCAGCAGCGCGGCCAATGCTGGGGCGATGAACAGAATGTAGAGTCCCACCGGCGAGAGCGCCACTTCGAACACGCCGAGCCGGCGGCGTACCCGGCCATTCCCCTGTCGAAGCTCGCGTTCGAACAGCAGGTAAGGGATGCGGAGCAACAGCGCGATTACCGCGACGAGGGTGTTCAACCGGATGTCGTGGTTGCCGATGTGCGACAACTCGTGGGCAAAGACGCCTTCCAGCTCGCGTTTGTCGAAGAGTTTCAGCGCACCGCGCGTCACCACAATCACGGCGTCGTAGGGATCCATCCCGGCGGCGAAGGCATTGGGCGCGCTCGATTCGATTATGTAGAGTTTGGGGAACGGAAGCCCGGCGCCAATGGCGAGATTCTCCAGCAAGCGTACAGCTTCGTTGTCCCGGTCACCGGCCGGCAGCGCCCCCACCTGGACCAGCAGCTTCGAGGTCGGCGACGAGGCAATTCCCCAAAGCAGAATGCCCATAATCGCGATCAGGCCCGCCGAGAACAGACATACGAATTCGAGGAACAACGACGAATCCGCCGCACGCTGCCCGTGGAGCGCTGCGCGCTGCCGCTCCAGTTTGCGCTCGACCGCGGCGCGGACGTCCGAAGAGGCGTCAGGCGAATTCTGGAGGAAGTTCTCTTCCCATCGTATTTCGGAACGTTCAATGCCCGTGTGCGGGCCTATGCGCGCGACCACCACCGCCGAAATGACCAGGCTGATTCCCAGGATGAACGGGATCACCGCCAAGATGCCCAATGCCGTCAGCAACCAGGTCTTGCGGCGGTTTTGCGCGATGCGGTTGTATACCAGGACCTCCTGGCGGGGCGGCTCCGCTACCATATCATGCCGTGGTGAAGCTGACCTTCACGTCCTCCTTCGCAGTCTCCTCGGTGTTGAAGAAATCGAAAGGCTGAAAATGGAACCAGTTCGCAAACTGGTTGCCGGGAAAACTCTGAATGCGAGTGTTGTAGTCGAGCGCGTTTTGGTTGTAAAACTGGCGGGCATACGCGATCTTCTCTTCGGTGTCAGCCAGCTCGTCCTGCAGTTGCCGGAATGTGCCGGCGGCTTGCAACTGTGGGTAGTTTTCCGCCACGGCCATCAGGCGGCCCAGCGCAGCCGTCAGCGTCTGGTCGGCGTTCGCCGCGGCCACCGGACCGGCGGCTTTGGCCAGCGCGCCGCGCGCCTGGGCGACTTCCGAGAAGACATCATGTTCGTGTTTGGCATAGCCCCGCACGGTCTCCACCACATTCGGAATGAGGCTCGAGCGTCGCTTGAGCTGCACATCGATTCCAGACCAGGCCTCGCGAGTGCGATTGCGCGCCAGCACCAGTCCGTTATAGAGAAGGATGGTCCATAACACAGCGAGGCTGAGCAGGAGCACAGGAATCATAGCCGGCAGGGCCGCAGAAATATCCAGTAGGTAGAGGCCGGTTTGCAAGATAGGACCCTCCGTGGGAAGACTTCCCCCCACCTTAGGATGGGTCCCTACCAGCGCGAGTGTCACTACTCGCTTTGGTTAACCGGAAAGCGGCGGTTTTCAGCCCTTCAGGAACTGGCCAATCTTCTTGAGGGTGCTCTCCGCCTGGTGCGGAACAAGGTCTAACACGGCCACATCCAGCTGGATCGAGGGGCGCACCGCCTTGCCGTTCTGCAAGCAGACATAGGATCCGGAGAGCTGGGCTGCGACCCGCTGCGCGCTGGCCATGGTTTCCTCCTTGGGCGTGGACAGAACCACCAGGAACTCCTCTTCCGCCCATCGCCCAATAAGTGCGTTTGGCAGGAGGCAGTTGCGGAGGCGTTTGGTGAAGGCGCCGGCGAGTTCCTGGGCCACCTCGGGTTGAAACTTGGTTTGGGCCAGCCGGAATCCCTGCACGCGGATCAGCATGATCGAACCAGCGGTTTCCGCGGAGCGGATGCGGTGCTCCATCTCCACGCGTGTGAACAGCTTGGTCAAATTGTCGATGGATACGGCGGATTCCAAAGCGTCAATGCGCTTGTGAAGCAAACCGATCTCCACCAGTAACTGCGAGATGGTCACTTGCTGCTGAGCGCGCATCTCTTCGAGACTATGTTCGATGGTGTCGATGGCGGTGCGCAGCGCAGACCTCACCGGGGTCGCCGCGGCGGAGTCGCAAATTTCGCGTATGGCTTTGACCGCCTTCTGCAATCGAATCTCATGGTCGCCCTCGGGCAGCGAGAGTGTATCCAGAATCCTTTGCAGGGCGCTCGCCGTATTCGCCAACTCGCCACGTAGCTGGTTCAAATATTCGGAGGCCTTGTCGCGGTAGTTCCTCAGCAGGCCCCGCAGACTCGCGCGGCTTTCCAATAGTCCGTCAGGAGTGCCCTTCTCTACGTCTACAACCAGGGCGTTCACAGAGTCTTTGTACGGACCGACGACTCCGTCATCTAGTTCGATGGCGTAATGCGCCACATTCTTGATGGCGGCAAGATAACAATCCAGCACCAGCTTTCGCAGCTCTTCACTCTTCGCCAGATCGTCGATCGAATGCTTGAGGGAGATCATAGTGCAGCTCAGAATCAATATCGGCTGGGGTGGGAGCAAACTTTACCCTGTGATTCCGAGGCTAACCTGCTGAGGACACCGCCGATGTCTGATACATCACTGAATCCGAAGGCGGAGGAACGTGGCTACTCCATATTGGGCGCCATCGAACTCGCGCTAGCGTTCATCAGGGTCGTCCGATCAGATCCATGGGTATATTTTTGGGCGCCTGAGGGCGCTCTTACTATTGTGAGGCAGGCAGTTCATCGCAGCGCCGACCGATTCTGGAGCGGAGTTCGCTAGCCCCTGCCAGCCTCTGAGGTCTTGTTTTGTCGCTCCTTCACCTTCGGTGCCCCCGCTTGCGCGCTATATCGAAATCAGGTGTTTTCAGATAATCACACTTTCCCCCTTGCATTTCCCCTTTTCTTCGCCCAAGATGATGTTTAGAGAAGCCCGTATGCCTTTGACCAAGCGACAAAAGCAGGTGCTCGATTTCATCTCCCATTTTCAAGACGACAACGGCTACTGCCCGAGCTACGAAGAGATCGCCCACGGGCTCGACCTGGCCTCGCTGGCGACCGTCCACAAACATATATCGGCGCTCGAAACCAAGAGTTACTTGAAGCGCGGATTCAATCAGAGCCGGTCCTTGGAATTGGCGCCGAAATATCTTCAGGAGCAGCGTAGGGCCAGGCCGGCTGTCGAAATACCGCTGCTGGGGCGCATCGCGGCCGGAGCGCCGGTCGAAGCCGTGGAGCACCGCGAGACCCTCAACCTCGCCGAGTTTGCGGGAAACGGAAACACTTTCGCGCTGGAAGTGCGCGGCAACTCCATGATCGACGACCACATTTGCGATGGGGATCTGATCCTGCTCGAAAAAGCGGCGCAGGCGCACGACGGCGAGATTGTGGTGGCACTGGTAGCCGGGAGCGAAACAACCTTGAAGCGATTCTACAGGGAACCTGGAGACCGCGTGCGCTTGCAGCCGGCCAACTCCACCCTCAAGCCGATCGTGGTTCCGGCGCGCGACGTTCAGATTCAAGGACGGCTCTTGGCCGTGCTGCGGAAGTACCGGTAAGCTTAGATTGTCGCCGTCACAAGTTGGAGGCGTAGTTCTTCTTCGGCGCGGCGCCAATCTTCTTCGGGCGAGCCGCCTTGGCACCCGCGAGCCAACCAGTAGGAATGCGCGAGCGCGCGAACTTCTTCGTGTGACAGCTCCGGTCCGTTGCTGGATGCGGCAGACAAAGCTTCTATTTCCGACTTAAGTACAGGTGCTTCCTGGGTATCAGCAGTAGTCGGGGAGTGCTTGGGCCGAGCGGTCGTTCGGCGTGGCCGCGAAGCAGCCGCGCTGGGAGTTACTACCAAGTCATTCTCGGGATTACGCTTTCTAGCCATAACGATAATGGGTTCCGTTTACAAAAAAACCTCTCCACTATTTTAACGGATAACCCGCTACGTGCCTATCAAAACTTTCTATCCTTTGAATGGTGATGGTAACTTTCGCTGTTGATTGAGTCAGCCCCCGCACGGTTTCAGACCGGCATATCCGAGTACGGTAAGATTAAAGTACAGTGCAACAACGAGTGATCCTCGCGGCGCTCGTCACGCTCCTGGCGCGGACCGCATGGGCGGCTCCTAAAGTGATTGCCGTCGACGTGGACGGCATGGTGCACCCGGTCACTACCGAAATTGTCAGCAGTGCGTTAACCCAGGCGCGAACCGAAGGCGCATCGCTCGTCATTGTGCGTCTTAACACGCCCGGCGGGTTGATGGACGCCATGCGCGAGACCATCGAAAAGATTGAGGCCTCGCCCGTGCCCGTGGTGATGTTTGTGGCGCCCAGTGGAGGCCGCTCCGCGTCGGCCGGCTTTTTCCTTTTGGAGAGCGGCGACGTGGCCGCCATGGCGCCCGGCACCAACACGGGCGCGGCGCACCCTGTGGCTCTCGGCGGCGAGATGGATGCGGTGGAGAAGCAGAAGGTCGAAAACGACGCGGCGGCGTACATGCGCAGCATCTGCACCAAGCGCGGCCACAACAGCGCGCTCGCCGAAACCGCGGTCCGCGAGAGCAAGTCCTTCACCGAGCGGGAAGCCCTCGATCAACATCTGATTGATCTGATCGCGCCCAATGAAGAGGAACTCCTGAAAGCGCTGGACGGGCGCGAGATCACCCGCTTCAACGGCGCGCGCCAGACGCTGCACACCACCGGCGCCACCATCGAAGTCTACCAGCGCACCCTGCGGCAGAAGATCATCGCAGCCATTGCCGACCCCAACATCGCCCTGATCCTGCTGGTGATCGGCGCGCTGGGAATTTATGCCGAGTTCACCTCGCCCGGTTTGATCGCTCCGGGCGTTGCCGGCGTCATCCTGGTCCTGCTCGGCCTCTCGGCGCTCTCGGTGCTTCCTATCAACTGGCTGGGAGCGGCGCTGCTGATCGTGTCGCTCACCCTATTTGTTCTGGAAGCAAAGTTCACCTCGCACGGCGTGCTGGGTCTTGGCGGCGCGGTGTCGATGGTGTTAGGAGCGGTCATGCTGGTGGATGGACCCATTCCGGAGATGCGCATCCACTGGGGCACCGCCATCGGCCTGGCGCTCCCCTTTTCGGCGATCACGATATTACTGCTGACGCTGGCCATGCGTGCGCGGCATAACAAAGTCGAGACGGGCACCGAAGGCATGATCGGCATCATCGGTTCCGCGGTCACGCCGCTCTCACCCGACGGCAAAATCTTCGTGCACGGCGAATACTGGGATGCCGTAGCGGCTCAACCCGTGAGCGCCGGCGCGCGCGTACGGGTGACCGCCATTGACAAACTGAAGCTAACAGTAGAACCTGTTCCTGAATAGACGGGAGGCGGATCATGATCGACCCCACGGTTATCTTCGTAGCGGTGGTAGTCATTTACCTGCTGAGCTCCATCAAGATTCTGCGGGAATACGAACGCGCCGTGATCTTCCGGCTGGGGCGGCTGTTACCGCAGCCGAAAGGCCCCGGCGTGATTCTGGTGTTCGCGCCACTCGACCGTATGGTTCGCGTTTCGCTGCGCATCGACACGCTCGAGGTTCCCGCGCAGGACGTCATTACGCGCGACAACGTCACGGTCAAGGTGAACGCGGTTCTGTACTTCCGTGTGGTCGAGCCGCGCCTGGCCGTGGTGGAGGTCTCCAATTTCCTCTACGCCACGTCGCAGCTTGCCCAGACCACGCTGCGCAGCGTGCTGGGCGAAGTGGAGCTCGACGAATTGCTGAGCCAGCGCGAGAAACTCAACCTGCGCCTGCAATCCGTTCTCGATTCGCAAACGGCCCCCTGGGGCGTCAAGGTCACTCTGGTCGAAGTGAAGCAGGTGGACCTGGCCGAGCAAATGATTCGCGCCATCGGGCGGCAGGCCGAAGCCGAGCGCGAGCGCCGCGCCAAAATCATCCATGCCGAAGGCGAGTACACCGCGGCCGAAAAACTCGGCATGGCGGCGGAAGTGATTCAGAGGCAGCCCGCGGCCATTCAGCTGCGTTATTTGCAAACCCTGGTGGAGATCGGCACCGAGAAAAATACGACCATCGTTTTCCCGCTGCCGCTGGATATAATCACATCATTGGAGCGCGCTTTGGATCGTGTTGCCCAGGGTAACGCTCCCAAAACATGAAGAATAACGAGACCGGTGAATTTGAACTGGTGCTGGGGAACCGGCACCTGTTGAGCGGCTTTTTTGTGGTGGCGCTTCTGTTTGGAGTGGCCTTCGCGATGGGGTACATCGTGGGGCGCAACTCGGCGCCATCGGCCAGGTCGGAGGCGGCAGCGGTTGCCAACCCGACGCCCAGGGACGCGCGCCCGCAACCCGCTTCTCCGGCGGAACCCGCGCCGGCGTCTCCCGCCGCGCAAGAGCCCGCACCCAGTGACGCGGCCGCAGACAAGGCTGCGGACGTTCCCGCGCAGCCTACCACGCAGCCCGCGCGCGAGGGTCCGGCAGCGGCCCCTCCTCCAGCGCGCGGCGCCCGTTTCCGAATCCGCACCCGGAACGTACTGGCAAGTGATCGCCGTGCCGCAAGCGCAGGCGGAGATCGTGGCCAAGGCTCTCAAGGACAAAGGCTTTCCCACCTCGCTCGGGCAAGGTCCCAACAATCTGGTGCGCGTGCTGGTGGGCCCATATCCGGACACACAATCGCTGGGCGAAGCCAAATCCAAACTGGAAAACGCGGGCTTCCATCCGATCTTGAAACACTAGCGTGCCGTGTCGCATAACAGTTCACGAAGACCGCTCCCTATGGTCACGGCTCAGTAACCGCGTTACGATTCGTTACCGAGCCGTGACCAAAGGGAGCGGTCTTCGTAGCGTATGAGCGATTCCCTGGTACAACTCCCCACCGCACCGCGGCCGCGCCTGCCCGAATGGGCGCGCAAGCCTCATACCCATTTCGAATCGTTGAACCGTCTCAAGAGCGACCTGCGCCGCCTGAATCTGCACACGGTTTGCGAATCGGCCCGCTGTCCCAATATCCACGAATGCTTTTCCCGGGCCGCCGCCACGTTCATGATCCTGGGCAACCGCTGCACGCGCGGGTGCGGCTTCTGTTCGGTTCCCAAGGGCAATCCCGATAAGCACGATATGCGCCTCGATCCCGCAGAGCCGGCCAACGTGGCCCGCATGGCCGCATCCATGAATCTGCGTTACGTGGTGATCACCAGCGTAAACCGCGACGATCTGCCCGACGGTGGCTCAGCCCATTTCGCCGAGACCGTGCGTCAGGTGCGCCACGCGCTCCCCAATGCACGGGTCGAAGTGCTAACACCGGATTTCTGCGGCGATCTGGATGCCGTGGCGCGTGTGCTCCAGGCGCAGCCGCACGTGTTCAATCACAACGTGGAGACGGTGCCGCGGCTGTATCGGCGGGTGCGGCCCCAGGCCGACTATCGCCAGTCCCTCCGCGTGCTGGCTTTTGCGCGCGAACATAGTGGCGGCGCGCTCACCAAATCGGGATTCATGGTGGGGCTGGGCGAAACCGAAGAGGAAGTCCATGCGCTGCTCGGCGATCTGCGTGGCGCCGGAACCGACGTAGCCACCATCGGCCAATACCTGCAACCGACGCGCCGCAATCTTCCCGTGGCCGCCTACATCGACCCTCCCCAGTTCGAGCGCTATCGCGAATACGGCCTCGCGCTGGGATTCAAGATGGTGTTCAGCGGCCCCCTGGTGCGCAGTTCCTACATGGCCGACGCCATTCACGAGGAAGCGCGGCGGGTGCCGTGCTGAACTGGGCGCTGGCGCTCATCTCGGCTGCGCTGCTCATCCTCACTTTTCCCGGTTTCCAAATCGTCTGGTTTGCTCCTATCGCCCTCACGCCGCTGCTGGTGGCGGCCGCTCGCGAGACACGTCCGCTCCGCCGCTTCCTGCTGGGCTGGGCCGCGGGCGCGGTCTTCTGGTTCGGCGTGTGCTATTGGATCCAGTACACCCTCTCGGTCTATGGCGGCCTGGGAAACGTCGCCGGCTGGGCCGTCTTTCTTCTGTTCGCGGTTACAAAAGGCCTGCACATGGCGTTCTTCGCTCTGCTGGCCGGCATCCTGATGCGGCGGTGGTGGGCCGCCCCGGCCGTCGCGTCGTTATGGGTCGCAGTGGAAGTGACGCACGGCTTTCTCGGGTTTCAGTGGCTCACCCTGGGCAATGCGGCCATCGACATGGGGGTCCCGCTGCGTCTCGCCCCCATCACCGGCGTGTGGGGCATCTCGTTCGTGTTCGCCATGATGGCGACGGCCCTGGCACTGGCGTTGTTGCGGCGTCCGCGGGTCCAGTTGCTCTGGCTGCTGGTGCTGCCGTTCCTGACGTTTCTGCCGCCGTTGCCGCCGGCCTTGCGGGGACGCGATGCGGCACTGCTGGTCCAGCCAAACATCTCCGAGACAGCGGAGTGGACCCAGGAATCGCTCAATCGCACAGTCACCAGCCTGGCCGAGCTCACTGAACGCAGCGCCCTGATCGAAGCTTCGCGCCCGCCTTCGCTGGTGTTCTGGCCGGAAGTGCCCGCGCCTTTCTATTACTACGAAGACAACCGCTTCCGCGACACGATGGATAACCTGGCGCGCACCATCCACGCGAACGTAGTGCTCGGCGTAGTGGCGCACACCGACGATAACCGGCCGCTCAATTCCGCGGTGCTGATTTCCTCCGCGGGCGTCCCCATCAGCCGCTATGACAAGGTGAACCTGGTGCCGTTTGGCGAGTTCGTGCCGTGGCCGTTCGGGTTCGCCAAGAAGATTTCCACGGAGGTCGGCGATTTCGCAGCCGGCCGGCGCGTGGTGGTTTCCGCCGTGGATGGCCACAAGATCGGCGGCTTCATCTGCTATGAGTCCGTGTTCCCGAATTTTGTGCGCAAGTTCGCCGCCGGCGGGGCCGAGGTGCTCTACAACATTTCCAACGACGGCTGGTTTGGCAAGAGCGCGGCCCGCCAGCAGCACTTGACCATCGTGCGCATGCGCGCCGCCGAGAATCGCCGCTGGATCCTGCGTTCCGCCAACGACGGCATTACGGGCACCATCGACCCGGCCGGACGCTTGCGGGGAACGCTGCCGCTCTATATGGAAGCCACGTCGTACACCGGATTCACGTACATTGCGGAGCAGACCATCTACACGCAGTATGGCGACTGGTTCCCCATCGTGTGCGCGGTGCTTGCGGTGCTGGCGTTGGTGGCGGAATTACTCCCGGTGCGGCGGCGCACTGCTACTTAGTTTCGTCAAAGATACAACTGCTTGGGCCACTCCGATACGGGCAGTTTCCGCCGGATCGAGACTCGCGTCGATTCGACTTTGACCAGAAACCATAGACATGTGATCAGCAGCCAGGACATTTTGAGAGCGTCTGGCCCAAAGGCTAGCACGAGCGTGGCAAGCAGCACCGCCCATTTCATGTAGCGGAAAACGCGGCTACGCGACGGGGTATAGATCGGCAGGAGTGGCGCTCCGAACAAGAGACCCATTCCTACTCCAGCTGCGAGCAGCACGCGCGCTAGCGAGATTTCGCCGCTAAGGAATAATGCAGCGGCCGCCGACATGCACGCCACCGGCATTGCCAGCAGCAGCCGCGTCACCAGCGGACGCGAGCAAACGATCCGCGCTTCCCAGTTGGATTCCCGGAGCATCCTGGCTTCCCCAGTCGTCAGCAGGACACGGCGATACTGACAGTTCGCAGCCTTGGCATCGCCCAGGGCAGCCAGAGCTGATCGCTCTGCCTCATCGGCAGTTGCACCATTGCTCATGGCAGCTTCTCGCGCCGCTTCGAAATGCTCCTGAATCTCGGTTCGGACCCTGGCGACCGAATCCTTAGATAGATGCCGCGTGGCTTGCGCCAGCCAACCGTCCAATCCAGCCATCGTCATGCCTCCTCCAGAATCAACGTCACCGCTTGTGAAAGTTGGCTCCATTCGGCTCGATCCTTAGCGAGCATCGAGCGCCCGGATTTCGTAATGCGATAGTATCGCCGCGGCCGGCCTCGTTCAATGGCCTCATTGGACTCCACCATGCCTTCGTTTTCCAGCTTGTGCAATGCAGGGTAGAGAGTACCTTCCTTGAAGTCCAATACGCCCTGAGAGCGTTCCTTGATCCGTTGGGCAATACGGTATCCGTGGCTCGGCTCGTGCACCAAGGCTTCCAGAATCAAGACGGGCAGTGTTCCCTTGAAATTCATTTATACCTCTTAATCCTATGCATAGGATACCGGCTATATCCCGGCTTGTCAATAGGAAATGCGCCCAGACTTTCCTGCTCACCTCTCCGGCCGCCCCGCGAGTTGCTGCATCTCCCACACGTCCCGCCGGCTCTGCCCCAGTAGCGGCGCCAACGCCAGCTTTCCCGCGCGGCCGATCCGCGATTCCAAGAAACTCAGCTCCTTCAGTTGCCCCGCCAACTCCGGGTCGGGCGTTACCGGAAAACCCATTTCGCGCCGCAACAGGTCGCCCTTGGCGCGCGCGCTCAGCTCCAGCATGAGCTGCACATAGCAAAGCATGTCGCCCAGAATCTCGGCCGTGAAGGTGCTCTCGAGCGACCGCAAGTACGACCCCGCGTGCGAAGTAGTAAACGTTCCCGTCGATATCATTTGCAACAGATCGATGTCTTTATCCAACTTCGTCCCGAGCCAATTCTCCAGCGCCTTCTCGCTGCGCCAGAAAATGAACGCGATCACCACGGGGAGAGTGACCAGAATCACTGCGGCCGCTATAACGGGCGCCAGCAGCGGCTGATTATAGAGCTCGTGGATGCCGATGGCGATGGCCCACCCGGGCAGGAACACCAGCACCGAACGCGATCCGCGGATCTCGCTGAGACTGCTCGAAACAGCCCCGAAGATCGCCGTTGTGCCGCCGTGCATCATGGCCGTCCCCAGACCCCGGATGGCACTCCCGGCCAGTCCGCTGGCGCTCAGGTCCGGTATGTACGTCAGGTTTTCCAGGACAGCAAAACCGGCTCCCACCGCGAATCCCGCAATGGCCGAGTCAACCATGAAACCGACGCGGTTGGAACGCAGCAGCCATGCCACATACAAACCCTTGGCCACCTCCTCCAGAACCGGCGCGCCGGAGCGGGCCCACAAATTGGGAGGGACGATCCCCGAAGCATAGAGTGCAGTGTTCAGCCCATAGCACACCACCGCCACGCCGCACCCCACGGCCACGCTGCGCAGCACGCGCCGCAGGGCTAGCAGTTGATAGGTGTCGATCAACTCGAGCGCGCCCAGGAACAGCAGGACCGGCAACCCGCTCAGGACGATTTGCGATAGCAGCAAGCGGACCGTGGGCGACAGCATCACCATCAGAGAATGCGCAGAGAGATCATGTACTCTCCCGAAGTGTGGCCATTCTGGTCCACCGCGCGGGCATAGCCGCCGGAAAGCGTCGTATTCAAATAGGTGAAAAGCACCACGCGGAAGTCGAGCTGCGTTCCCAAATTGAAGTAGTAACTGCGAATCGCCGGGCTGCTCAAGTTGGTGAACAGGCCGGACGAAAACACCGTAAGCCGCGCCCAGTTCACGTAGCCCCACGTCGTCCCCAAACGGCGGAATCGCAGCGGCGGCAGATTGTATTCCCCCAGTACCTTGCCAAAGCTGCGCGCGCTGATCGCATCAATCGCCACGCCGGGAAAGCTGTAGTACTCGCGATAGCGGCTGATGGCGGCGTGGTCGACATAGTTATTGCCGTAAGCGCCGAAATAGAAACTCGCAAACGGGCTCGAGAAATCGCCGAAAGATTTACCGGCCGAACTCCGCAGCCAGAAGGAGCTGTTGCCGGGCAGCAGGAATCCGCGGTCGTAGTTGCCCCACACATGCGGAAAACCGCCGGCCGCATAATAGAAACGCGAATACACGCCCCAAGCCGTGCCGCGCTCATCATCTACCGCACCCTGCGCCTTTTCGAGGTTGGCGTACTTGAGCATGACGTTCGCCTCCAGAAGATCGCGCACCGTGGCGGAGACATTCTGGTATTCGGGCAAACGGTCCAGGTCGAAGTAGCCGCCCACGTTCCACTCGAGCGAGAGCGTGCGCGGCATGTCATAGATCAGAAACTGCGAGTGCGCCAGCCGCACCTGTTCGCCCTTGCGGCTCACTTTGGTGGGGCCGAACAGGTCGTAGAAATCGGCGTTGTTATAAGCGCCGGTGAGCTTCCAATCCCACAGATGCGCGTCGAACGACGCATGCGCGCGCTCATTCGCGGGCAGATTTGGATCGGGCGAGAAACCGGCAGTCACGTTGATCCCCGCCAGTCGCAGCCGGTCGGAGAATTCCGCGCGCATTCCCGCGGCCGCCGTGGTTTTGTAGCCTTGCACGATGGGATATGCCGAGATGAGTTGAATTTCGTGCAGCGGATCGTACGCGCCCGCCCGCGTAATCAAGCTCTCCGAATTGATGGAGGATGGCGGCGGCAGTTTCCAGGACCGCAGCACCGGATACTTATCGAGCAGCGCCGCGCCCAGATACTTTACGGCGTTCACGTCTTCCAGCGCTTTGGTAGGCACGCGCGCCGGAACAAATCCGCGGCTGGTGTATTCGTAACGCGATCAGCGAGCCATCGGGCAGCGGCAGCGGGCGGAATAGCCCCGTTTCGGCGTTGCTGATCACATCCATCTTCTTGGCTTCGAAGTCGTATCGGAATAAGTTCGACACACCGGTTTGATACGACGAGCCGTACAGATAACGGCCGTCCGGAGAGTACACGAAGTTCCCGGGCGTGTTGTACTGGAAATCGTACAGAACTTCGAACGAGGCGTCCCCCTGGCGCAGCTTATCGATTTCAAAGCGCACCAGCTTCTGTTTCCCGCTGAGGTCCGACACCGACCCGGTCAGATACCGGCCGTCCGGCGAAACGTCGATATCGAAGACGTCGGTGCCGTACTCGAAATCATGATGGCCCTTGAATTCCCGGTATGGCGCGGGAATCTCCACCAGGCTCGATAGCCCGTCGCTGTGCCGCACGCCCCAGATGCTCCCGTCCTGGGAGTCGAACGCCAGTTCGCCCGTGCGGATATCGCGCAGCAGGCGCCGCGCGCGGTGCGTTTCCACATCGTAGACATTCAGGTCGCGCCAATCGTTGTTGTCGCTGGTGTAGTAGAGTTTTCTGCCGCGGGGATCCCAGGCAAGCGACGTCACATAGTAGAGGCCCGGGCCTTTGATGTCCTGCAACTCCTCGATCTTCCCGGTGTCCGGATGAATGGCGGCCACACTGGCGAGGTGCGCCGGATAGCGCGTGCCCGCGTAAATCACATTCGACTTCGGATCATAATAAGACCGCGACACGGAACCGAGGGCGCGCTCGGAAAGCCGCTCGACCCCGGTCAGCGGATATTTGCGAATGTCCTTGAGATTGGCTTCCTGAAAGCGGCGTTCATCGGCGATCCACTTCTGCCACGCCGCGTCCATCCCCATACCGTAGACCTGGGCGAAGCGCGCCCCGAAATAACGCCTGGTGTTTTCGCCGCGCGTGACCCACTCCATCAGCTTGTCCGGCCCGAACGTGTAGGCGAGCCAGCTCATGAACCGTGTGCCGTAGAGATACGAATTGGCCCCGGTCTGAAAGTCCGCGGAGGTGCCTTCGGACTCCAGCCCCACCACGTCGTAAATGTAGGCATCGTCGCGGACCATGCTGCGGAAAACCATTTCGTCGTAGCCGCCCATGGCGCGTCCCAGGCCGCCCGACATCCAGGTCTCCATAAAGGTCGCGATGCCCTCGTGAAACCAGCGCGTCGAGTAGTGGCGCGGGCTGGTCAGAGAGCTGTACAGCACCGAAACCGGGTCTTCATCGGTCGGCGCCACCTTACCGAAGAATAGCGACCGGAAACGGCGATCCATGTTATTGGCGTTGTCGCCCATCACGATGTGGATCGATTCGTGATTCATGATCCACGTCATGCGCTCATTGGCGGGCAGGGTTTCGTAGGTGTAGCTGAAGGGCGCAATCCCCACGCTGATGAAGTTGGAAGGGACGGTGCCCGCGGCGCCGTGGCCGTAGTCGCCGAAGTCTTCGATCAGGACGCTCACTTTCCGCGAAGGAGTGAAGTGAAACAGGTTCCGCTCGAAATTGAGCGCGTTCTCGTAGGAGCGGATGAGATGGGTGACCAGGTATTCGTGGGACGGGCTGTAGTACAGGACCTCGATGTGTTCCGAAGACTGGATAAAAAGGCGGGGACGCGCGCCGGCACCGCAAGCCGCGAATAAGAAAAAGAGTCCCACGCTCCAGCGCGGGACTCCCGGTTTTTTAATCAGTTGGATCGGACCCCAAGACCTCGTCGCTGTCTATTGATGTAGCAGGCTGGCACTGCTGTTCGCCATAGCCTTCTCGAACGAAGCTGAGGACACCAGGCCGACGAAGGCCTTATCGGCCGCCAGCGCTCGAAAAGTTGCGTTATTCAGCACTTTGCTGAACGACTCGTTGGTCGCCAGTTGTTGCAGCGCATCCTGGGAAGACCGGGATTGCGAATTCGCGCTCGATGCCGCGCTCATTTCCGATTGCATAGCCGCGATCATCGACGCCGAATGGGACTCGGCGCTCGCTTGCTGATGGGACTCCGAACTCATTTTCTTGTGAGACTCACTGCTCATCCGCGAATTGAGGGCCGCGACCATTTGTACAAATGTCTGGTCATGCATGAGCGCTAAGAACGCCTGGCTCTGAGTCATCTCCCGGAACGAACTGTCCGACAACAGTGCCGTGAACGCCTGATTGTTGGCCAGCGACTGGAACTCTTTGGTCTGCAGGAGTGCGGTCATGGCCACCGGAGCCACTCCCGGAGCGGCAGCCACGTCGGCGGCCTTCACTTCGCCGTCGCGGTACACATCGCGCTGCCCGATGGCTCCCTGGGTCTTCTGCGAATTGAGGTACCCGTTCGAAAAATAAATCAGAAAGCCGGCCGCGATAATACCGCCGCCAATCAACATTGGGAATCTCAATTTGCGAACCGTCGTCGTGCTCATCCGTTTCTCCTCCCCTTGGAACCGTTCCAAGGCTTCACGTGTATACTGTGTCGCAATATCTAGAAATGTTACACGTCCCCGCCGAATTGCGCCACTTTTCTCAAGCCTCGACCGCTCCCTACGGTCACGGCTCTGAAAACGTCGCCACTTACCGAGCCGTGACCGTAGGGAGCGGTCAAGCTAGCTTGTTTGGGGACCAGGGAAGGTGAAGGAAATCCTGTTGCGGTCCCGCTCCCGCCGGTAGGCCAGGGAGCCCACGATGTTCTTCACCAGAAACACCCCCAAGCCTCCGATGGGCCGCTCCGCCAACCCCCCGCCCAAGACCGGTGGATCGGACGCTAACGGATTGAAAGCGTTGCCCTCATCCGATATTTCCACCAGCAGTTTCCCAGGCTCTTCCACGGCATAACCTACCTCCGCGTCGCCCGTTCCGGGCTGGTAGGCGTAGCGCGCGATGTTCACCAGAATTTCTTCCAGGACCAAATCCAGCCAATCCATTTCCGGCTCCGCCAGGCCGGCCGATTCCGCTCCAACGCGCACAAACTCACGGAAAGCCTCCACCGTATCGATGCGCGCGGGCAAGCTCAGGCGTGCAAACGTCGGGTCCATCAGAGGGTGGCGAGGGCTTGCTCTACCTTGTCGTAGACGGGGAACAGGCTCAGCAGCCGGGTCATCTCAAAAACCTGGCGCGGCAGCCCGTGGAGTCCGCACAGAATCAGCGATCCCGAGAGCGCTTGCAGTTTTTGCGCGATCACCAGGAACGAACGCAGCCCCATGCTGCTGACGTATTGCAATCCGTCCAGGTCGGCAATCAGGTTCCGGGAGCCTTGAGCAATCCAGCGCTCGCAGGCCTTCTGAAACTCGTCGGCATTCTCGGCGTCCATACGTCCCATTACTTTTAGAACTACGGCCTTCTCGAGTTCCGTGGGTTCGATATTCATCGGCCCTTCATCTTACCGCGCGTCCGGACCTTCGGCGTTACGTAGCGCTGGCGATCTTTGTCGCCGGCATAGCTCTGCCCCGCGGCCCCCTTCTTTCGCCGCCATGCTAAGATGAACCGCATCGTCGGGCCGCTCTCCATGATTTATTCGGATGAGGACATCAAAAGACTCCGCCCCAAGGTGCGCCTCAAAGTCGGTTATGAGCTCGGCTACTTCTGCCCCGATATCGACGACGTAGTTCAGGAAACCCTGACCCGCTTCCTGGTGGCTGTCAAAGATGACAAACTGCGCAACCCGGAGGCTTTGGGAGCTTTTCTAAACGGCATTTCCCGTAACGTCATTTTGGAATACCGGCGCCGGTCGATGCGCGAAGCTCCCATGCCGGATTTGATTCCAGAACCGCCCGCGCGGGGAATTCCCGAGGCCGGGCTGCTGGAGATCCGCCAGGCCATCGCGGCGGGTATGGAGCAGCTTGCCAGCCGCGATCGCCAGGTTCTAACGGCGTTCTATCTGGAAGAAAAGACAAAGGATGAAATCCTGAAGCTGACCGGAATGAGCGACGAGAACTTCCGCGTGGTGCTGTGCCGGGCCAAGGAAAGATTTCGCACTATTTATATGCAGCAGGCGAAACATCGCGGCACTTCGGCGCACTAGGTAGTATGAGCATCGATCTGCACCGCGACCCCGTCCTTCGTGAAGAGCTCATCCGCGGCTACCTGAGCCGCAGGCTCAGCCCCGAGCTTACCGATGAGTTCGAGTCACACTATTTAGGTTGCGACGAGTGCTTCGAGGAGACCCAGGCAACCCGCTTGCTCATCCAGGGCTTGGGTGAGCCGGTGATCGCTCAGCAGCGGATCAACGACGTAACGGTGATCCGGTTCCAGGGGAACGCGCGCCTGCTGGCCGAATCCCTCGAGCTCAGTGAGCTGTCGAACGCAGTCCGTCTGCAGAACGACACCAAAGTCCTGATCGATCTTAGCCGGGTGAGCCGCATCGACAGTACAGGCTTGGGCGTTCTCATGAACTGCTATTGCCACGCCATCAAAAACTCCGGAGTTTTGAAACTGCTACATCCGGATGCCCCGGTGAAGCGCATGTTAAGCATGACCAAAATCGATTCAGTCGTAGAAACCTTCGCCGACGAAACCTCCGCCATCGCCAGTTTCTAGTGGCGCAGGCTCTCAGCCTGCTGCGTCGAGACTCCTCTCGACGCTCTTCTCCTATGCCACAATAGGCTGATTCATGTCGGTCAGCGTCAAATGCCCCTCCTGTAAACGCGACAACGCCGGTGGCAAATTCTGTTCCTGGTGCGCCGCGCCCCTGGACGCCACCTCGGCGGACACCGCCCTGATGCCTGCCCCAACGACGCCTCTCAGCTCCTCTTCGAGCGTCGACGAAGGCCGCTTCCTTCCCGGCACCGTCCTAACGGGCCGCTACCGCATCGCCGGATTGCTGGGCCGCGGCGGCATGGGCGAAGTCTACCGCGCTACCGACCTGACTCTCGGCCAGGCGGTGGCGCTCAAGTTCCTGCCGGAAAGCCTGGCTCGCGACGAGCGCGCTCTGGCGCGCTTCTATAATGAGGTGCGCATCGCCCGCCAGGTCACCCACCCCAATGTTTGCCGGGTCTACGACATCGGCCAGGTGGAAGGCCAACACTACATCTCCATGGAGTTCGTGGATGGGGAAGACCTGTCTTCCCTGCTGCGGCGCATCGGCCGGCTGCCGGTGGATAAAGCCATCGATACCGCGCGCAAGCTCTGTGCGGGCCTGGCAGCGGCTCATGAACGCGGGGTTCTGCACCGCGATCTGAAGCCTGCCAACATCATGATCGACGGCCGCGGGCAGGTCATCATCATGGACTTCGGGCTGGCCGGCCTGAGCGACCAGTTGCAGGGTGATGTGCGCAGCGGCACCCCGGCTTACATGTCGCCGGAGCAGTTAGCCGGCACCGAGGTTACCGTCAAGAGCGACATCTACGCGCTGGGCCTGGTGCTGTACGAATTGTTCACCGGCAAGCGCGCCTTCGAAGCCACCAGCATGGTGGAGCTGATGGACTTGCAGCAGCGCGGCTCGCCGCTCAGTCTCACGACGTTGGTGAAAGAGTTGGATCCTGCCGTGGAGCGCATCATCCTGCGCTGTCTGGCTCCCGATCCGCGGCAGCGGCCGCCTTCGGCGCTGGGAATCGCGGCGGCACTGCCGGGCGGCGATCCGCTGGCAGCGGCGTTGGCAGCGGGCGAAACGCCATCGCCGGAATTAGTGGCCGCGGCGGGAGAGACCGATGGGCTGCAGCCGAGAGTGGCTGTGGCGTGCCTGGCGGCGGCGCTGCTGGGCGTGCTCGCGGTGGCGGCCTTGGCTCCATCCCGACAGATTACGGAAATGGTCCGCCTGGAGAATCCCCCGGAAGCGCTGGCGCGCGATTCCCACACCTTGTTGCAGAGCCTGGGCTATACGGCGCGCCCGGGCGACCGTTATTGGGGCCTCTCCTACGACGACGAGTATCGTAATTATCTGAAGGGGCACCCCGGTGAAGCCGCCGCGCGCTGGAAGAACCCGGCAGGGGGAGAGCCGCCTCTAATCGCGTTTTGGTACCGCGAAAGCCCGACCCCTTTAGTGGCCCTGCGCACCTTCAACGTGGCGGTAAGCTTTGTCGACCCGCCATTTGAGCGACCCCAAATGATCCGGCTGCGCTTGAATCCGGATGGAAAGTTGCGGCAACTGGAAGCCGTTCCCTTGCAAGTGGAACCGCCGGCGCCTGCCGGATCGTTCGATTGGAGCAAGCTTTTCCAGGCGGCCGGGTTGGACATGGCCCGTTTCCAAACAGCCGAGCCGCAATGGACGCCGCTCGCCAACTGGGACCAGCGCGCCGCCTGGACCGCCGATCCGCTGAGAGTGGAGGCCGCGGCGTGGCGTGGACGGCCGGTCTCGTTCCGCATCGTGGGACCCTGGACGGTGCCGGGCCGCGGCGGTGGGCCCGCCAGCGCGGGACAGATGGCACAGGTCGTGGTGGTCTACTCGGCCCTTCTAGCCGCAAGCATTCTCGCCTGGCTGAATTTCCGGGCGCGCAAAACGGACCTCCGCGGCGCCGCCAAGCTGGCTGCGTGGTGTTGGGCCGGATATGCCGGCAGCGCCTTCTTGCGCGCTCACCATGTGGCCGCCATCGATGAGATCAACACCTTCTGGAGAGTGGTGACGGGTAGCGCTGCCGTTAATGGGTTAGTGGTCTGGGTTCTCTACTTGGCGCTGGAGCCGTGGGTCCGGCGCCGCTGGCCGCAGACCATGATTTCCTGGAGCCGGTATGCCGTGAAGGGCTTTCGAGATCCATTGGTGGGGCGCGATCTCCTGTACTCGGTGGGAATCGGCGCACTACTGGGCATCGTAGACCTGGTCCAATTAGCGGTTCTCGGTCCCTCCACTGAGCCCTTGTTTCCCGACCTCTCAGGTTTGCTGGGAGTGAGTTCCAGCACCGGCAGCATCCTAAGCCTGTTTGCCAATTCCATGACCGGCGCGCTGCTGCTGTTCTTCCTGCTCTTTATCCTGCGCGTGGTGCTGCGCAAGGAGTGGCTCGCCGTGGCGGGAGTCGTCGCGGTGATTGTCGCGGTCTCGATCGCTCAAGGCGCTCGATGGCCCGATGTCCCGTTCGCGATCGCCTCTGGGACCATCTTGACAGTGGTAATTCTGCGATTCGGTTTGATTGCGGCGATCTTCAGCTCCGCGATCCAGGACATTTTGCGTTTGCCGCATACGCTCGACTTCTCCGCATGGTATGCGGGAACCGTCGCAGTTCCGCTCGTTCTGATCGCGCTGCTGGCGATTTATGGCTTCCGCATTTCCCTCGGCGGCCGGCGCCTGATCCAATTGCCCGACTGAGGAATCACTCTTCGCGCAGCGCCGTCATCGGGTCGACACGCACCGCGCGACGGGCGGGTCCCAGACACGCAATCATTACAACCATGGCAAGCAGAGCCGGCGCCCAGATAAAGGTGGCAGCATCGAGTTCCGTCACTCCGAAAAGCATGGACCGGACATAACGCGTGAGTGCCCATGCACCTCCGAGGCCGGAAACGATAGCCAGGAAAACCAGGAGCGCGCTTTCGCCGAGCACCATCCCCAGCACGTCCGCGGGCCGCGCGCCCATCGCCACACGAATGCCGATTTCCCGCGTACGTCGCGCCACCAGGTACGACATCACTCCATAGACACCGGCCGCGGCGAGCAGGATCGCAATCCCCGCGAAGATTCCGATGAGCAGGAGCTGGAATCGCTGCGGCGCCAGTGCCGCGTCGCGCCGCTCGTCCATAGTCTTCACGTCGAAGATGGGCTGGTCGCGATCGAAGGCACGGACGCGCTCCTCCACCGCGCGTATGGCGGCTTTCGGATCGCCAGCGGTGCGCATGACAAACAAGTCGCCAAAGTTCCGCAGCTCCTGGCAGGTGCAGCGATACATCGCGGGTCGAATCGGTGAACCGAGCGCGCCGTCGCGGATATTGCTTACCACGCCGACTATGGTCAAGGTAGGGTTCCCGTCTGGTCCGAATACGATACGCCGGCCCACCGGGTCCTCGCCTGGCAGGATCTGGCTGGCGAACGCTTCGTTTACCACCACGGCGGCGGCGGATTGGTCCGAGTCCCGCGCATCGAAAACGCGTCCGCTCCGCAGCGGGACTTCCAAAGTCTGGAAGAACTCCGGGCTGACAAGTGTGTTGTCAGCCCTGGGCCGCTGGAGGAACGGTATAGCTTCGTGCCCTACCACCTGAATGCGCCCGCCGCGATCGAAGGTGTCTTGAAAGGGCATGTAAGACAGTAGCGCCGCCGAGCGCGCCAGAGGAATCTGCTTCACCTCATCCAAAACGTTGCGGTAAAACCGCGCGCGGCCTTCGAAGCTGAAAGACCCGACTTGACTGGTGCGGAAGGTTAGCAGGTGATCGGTGGAGAAGCCGATTTCCGTGTGCGCCAGTGCCAGAAAGCTGCGCGCCAGCAGGCCGGCACCGATCAACAGAACAAGTGAAACGCCGAGTTCGGCAACTACCAGCAACTTTCGCACGCGCGCCGCACCGCGTCCCGTACTGTGCGTCCGCCCGGCGGACTTCAGAACTTCCTGAATACTGATTCCGGCGGCGGAAAGCGCCGGAGCCATGCCGAACAGGATGGCGGTTGCCAACGTCAAAGCTGCCGTGAAAGCCAGAACGCGAGGATCCAACGAAATTGCCGGATAAGCTATCAGCAGCGAGGGCTTAAAGGTATTCAACGCGCGCACCGCGATCCAGGCGATGGCGATACCTGCCAACCCGCCCGGTACCGCCAGCACCAGGCTTTCCGTGAGCATCTGGAGGATGACGCGCCCGCGGCCGGAGCCCAGCGCCAAACGCACGGCTAGCTCGCGCTGACGGCTGCCGGCCCGCGCCAGCAACAAATTGGCCAGATTCACGCAAGCGATCAGCAGAACCAGGCCAACCGCTCCGCTCAGCATCAGAAGCGCCGGGCGCAATTGTCCCGTGAGGTGCTGCTGCAGCGGCGTGGCGCCGATGGACAAATCCGACCGGAATCCCCTGCTCGCGAATACCTTGGGGTACGCGGCGCGAATCGCGAACGTCAAGCGCTGCATTTCGATGTCGGCCCGTTGCGGTGTTACGCGCGGTCTGCGCCGCGCCACGATATCGACGACGCGAAACATGGTATTGGCGCGAATAGGCCGCTCCAAGGCCTCGTCCATTTGGAGCGGCATCCAGGCTTGCGTCCCCCGCGGAAAGTCGAAGCCCTGCGGCATCACACCAATAATGGTGTACGGCCGGCGGTCGAGAGCCACGGCTTTGCCGACAATATTAGGATCGCTCCCCAGCCGGTTTCGCCAGAATGCGTAGCTCAGCACAGCCACCGGCGGCGCCTTCACCCCCTCTTCCTCGCGCGCCAGGTAGCGTCCCATGAGGGGTTCCGCACCCATCACGCGGAAGAAGGAAGCCGATACGGATCGCCACATCCAGTTGCTCCGGCCGTTCGACACCCGTCCGGTTCGCCGTGAATGGAAAGAATGCGGCCACGTCCTCGAAAATGCGGTTCTGCTCGCGGAGGCGGTAGTAATCCGGGGCCGTCGCAATATCCTCCTGAACGGGCCCTGTGCGTTCGCTGATCCAGTCGATCCGATCGGCGCCGGGATAGGGAAGCGGGCGGATCAGAATCGAATCCGCCATGCTGAAGACTGTCGTGTTCGCGCCGATACAGACGGCCAGCGTGGCGGTGGCGGCGAACGCCAGGAAGCGATCGCGGCGCAGACCGCGCAAAGCGTAGCGGATATCTTCGAAAAAGTTCTCGATCATTCTGGTCCCCCTGGCGTCGCGGCACTCCTCTTGCCGTTGGGTTGGATGGCCGAACTGACGCAGCGCGGCGGAGTGCGCCTCAATAGGTTGCATGCCTGCCGCGATGTTCTGCTGAACCTGGAGGTCGAGGTGAAAGCGCAGCTCTTCGTCGAGTTCCCGCTCCACGGAGTCACGCCGAAATAGCGAACGGAGACGCATCCGGACTATGTCGAGCCACCGCATAAGATGTGGCTCTCAGGCGCGAACGATGGCAGAGATGGCGGCCGACAGCCGTTCCCAAGTGTCGGTCTCGTGCTCCAGTTGGCGGCGGCCGGCACGCGTCAGCGAATAGTATTTGGCGCGCCGGTTGTTGTCGCTTTCGCCCCATTCGGCGGAGATCCAGGCCTGCTGTTCTAGACGATGTAGGGCGGGATAAAGCGAGCCTTGCTGGACTTGGAGGACTTCGCGGGAGAGTTGTTGAATCCGCTGCGCGATGGCCCAGCCATGCATAGGCTCAAGCGCAAGCGTCTTGAGGATCAGCAGGTCCAGGGTGCCCTGGACCAGGTCGGTGGGTTTGCTCATACACCTTCCCCTAGATTATCTACAACAGGCTACTGCAACTCTTGTAGATAATCAAGGGGTAGGTGGCTACTGCAGCCGCCGACGCCGAAAGGCTCCGCCGACACCCACGACGAGCAGGAAGGCCCCGATCACATAGGTGAAGGCCGGCTCGGGGGCCACATCCGCACTCGTCAGCCCGTAAGTGGGAGGCCGATACGGTGATACCGCACCCGGGGCGTAGCCAGGCTGGCCAGTCGTCGGCGTGAATACCGCCAGTCCATTTGCGTTCTCCGTAATCGTCACATGGTTTGCCTGGTACGAGCCGGGCAGACCAACATCGGCCGCTAACCCGCCGTTTGTGTCGCTGGAGTAGATGAACGCGTAGGGCTTGTCCGAGATCGTTTCAAAACGGATCACGTCACCTACGGTGGTTGTTCCAAACTCATTGATCAACACGTCCCCGGAAGTCACGGACGGAAGATATGTCGTATTGAGTTGGTAGGCTTCGGTAGTGATACCGTCAAGAGGATCCAGCTTCAAACCCGAACCTGCGCACCAGGGTGCACAGCCGCTGCCGTCTTCAAAGAATGCCGGGTCGTTGTCGATGTCGGCAAGTGCCACCGGCGCCATCAGCATGAGCACCGCGGCGGATGAAAGGATACCGTATAGTTTCCGCATTTCGCCTTTCGCGTTTAGACGACTAGAGTATACGGTCAATAAGGCCTTTTTACCTTATTAATGGGTACTCTTGTACGCCAGACTGTACTGGTACAAATCGGCGAGTTTACTCCAGCGCGAACACCCACACGGCGCCGCCTTCGGGCACTTCCGGGTACTCGCCGGGAAACATTCGGTTCAGGTTCGCCTGCATCCCGCGCGAATCGCCGCCCCAGCCCGCATGCACCGCGATGTACTGCTTTGCCGTCGAGCAGTGAACGTCGTCGGCGGCGCCAGAATGCCGGAGTTGGTGGGGAACTCCCAGAGCAGCTTGCCCGTTGTCGGCGTCGAAGGCGTGCATCTTGCGATCGCTGGTGCCGCCGCTGAACACCAGGCCGCCGGCGGTGGCCAGCATCGCGCCCCAGTTCGGGCGACTTGGCGTAGTTGTGGGTCCAGACCTGCTTGCCGGTATCGACGTTCCACGCCTGCACTTCGCCGAAATGATCGGCGCCCGGCGCGGCCGGCGCGATCGCCCATCTGTACGCCGGTGAAGCCCTTGCCCGGCGAGTACTCGACGATCTCGTCTCCCTGCGAAGAGCCGCACAGGTTGTTATTGGCGGGAACATAAATCATCCGCGTCTTGGGGACTGAACGCGATGGGCGGCCAGTTCTTGCCGCCGTGCAGTGACGGGCAGAAGTCGCGCCTCTTTCCCGTGCCCGGCTTGTGCGCTCGGATCGACTTCCGGCCGTCCGGTTTCCGGATCGAGGCGCTTGAACACGTTCTGCTTCACGTAAGGCTTGCCTTCGATGAATATGAGGCGTCCGCCGGCGTCGCTGCGTTCCAGGAACCACAGGTAGCCGTCGCGCGCGACATCGATCAGGCCCTTGATGGTGCGGCCGCCGCGCTGGAAATCGACCAGGATCGGCGGCGAAACTTCGTCCCAGTCCCAGGAATCGTTCGGGTGGTATTGGAAGTGGCCCTTGATCGCGCCGGTGGCGACGTCGAGCGCGATGGTCGAAGCGGTATAGAGATTGTCGCCGGGCCGCTTATCGCCCATCCAGGGGCCGCCGTTGCCGACGCCCCAGTAAGCCAGGTTGGTATCGGGATCGTAATTGCCGGTGACCCACACGGAGCCGCCGCCGGTCTTCCATTGATCGCCCTTCGGCCAGGTCTCGCTGCCGGGCTCGCCGGGCGCGGGGATGGTGTAGGTGCGCCACTGCTCCTTGCCGGTCTCCGGATCGAAGCGCCGCGACGAAGCCGCGAATGCCGAACTCGCCGCCCGAAGCACCCGACCATGACTTTGCCGCCGGCGACCAGCGGAGCGAGCGAAATGTAGTAGCCGGACTTGTTATCGGCTACGGTAGTGGTCCAGACTTCCTTGCCGGTCTTGGCGTCGAGCGCCACCAGCACCGCTTCCCCGGCGGCGAAGTAGACCTTGTCGCCGAAGAGCGCGACGCCGCGGCTGGTGTCGTGCGGCACCGATAGCGCCCGCGGGCCGCGGCCTGCGGTAGCGCCAGAGAACATTGCCGCTCTTGGCGTCGATGGCGATCACCTGGTTGTTCGGCGTGGAGACGAACATCACGCCGTTGTTGACGATCGGCGCGGCTTCGTGGACTCGCGTTTCGCCGGTGGAGAACACCCAGACCGGCTTCAGCCGCGCCGACATTCGCCGGCGTGATCTGGTCGAGCGGGCTGTAGCCCCAGCCGTCATAGGTGCGGCGGATCATCAGCCAGTTGCCGTCTTCCGGTTTCATGAGGCGGTCGGCCGTCACCGGCTGGTAGCTGCGCAGGATCTGCGGCATCGGCACATTCACCTGCGGCGCTCCCGGCTGGGCGAACGCCAGCGAGACTCCTGCGGCGACGAGGGCGGCACACCAGCGGCTGAGATTGGGCATCAACGAATCTCCCTGGTCCGTCATCATACACCAGGAGAGCGGCGCAGATCTGCGCCGGTTTTGGACCAATCGAAAGGACTTAGTGCGGTAATCCCGGCGCAATCCTGCGCCGCCCAGTGCCTCTTGAGGCTGCCGCTTCACCGGCGGCGAAGACCGCCGGCGTTACGTAGCGCTGGCGATCTTGTCGCCGGCGGGGGCAGGCCATGGCGGACTTAGTGATGACAAGGGCACACTCTACCCGTGCCGGATCACCAGCACGTCGCCATCTTTCACGATGTACTCTTTGCCTTCCAGGCGCAGCAGGCCCTTCTCGCGCACGCCCGGATAGCCGCCCAGATCCACCAGCGATTTCCAGTTCACCACTTCGGCGCGGATGAACTTCTTTTCGAAATCGGAGTGGATCGCGCCGGCCGCTTTCACGGCGGTGCTGTGCATCGGGATGGTCCAGGCGCGCACTTCGTCTTCGCCGGCGGTCAGGAAACTCATCAGTCCGAGCAGCGCATAGGTCGCGGAGATCAGGCGCTCCAGGCCCGATTCCTTCAGCCCGTAGCTGGCCAGGTAGTCGCGCTGTTCCTCGCGGCGGCAGCTCCGCCAGCTCGGCTTCGATCTTGCCGCAGACGGCCGTCGCCGACGTGTGCTTGCGCCCCGCCAGCGGGCCTTCGCGGTATTCCTTCTCGCGGTCGTGCAGTTTGCCGGCGTCGACTTCGCCCAGGTTCAGCACGTACAGCATGGGCTTCTGCGAGAGGAACTGGAACCCGCGCATGCGCTTCTTCGTCGTCGGCATCGAGCTCCATCTGCCGCAGCGGCTGATTGTCTTCCAGCGCGGCTTTGCACTTCTGGAGCAATTCGAACTCGCGGTCCAGCTCCGGGTTCTTGATCTTCTTGCGGTCCTTGTCGAGCCGCTCCAGGCGCTTCTCCACCACCACCAGGTCGCTGAGGATCAGCTCCGTCTCCACGTCTTCCATGTCGCGCAGCGGATCCACCGAGCCCTTCTCGTGGGGCACGGTCTCGTCGGCGAACAGGCGCAGCACGTGCGCGAATGCATCCACCACGCGCAGGCTGGCCAGGTAGCTGGGGTCGCGCAGGTTCTCTTTGGAGATCGCCGGCATGTCGACGTATTCCACGGTGGCGTGCGTGATCTTGGGCGGCTCGAACAGGCGCGCCAGCTCGTCCAGGCGCGCGTCGGGAACCTTGGCGATGCCCATGCGCACGGCGGTGGAGCCGATGTGCGTCTCCTGGTGGACGCCGGTCAGGATCGTGAAAAGCGAGGTCTTGCCGACCATGGGCAGGCCGATAATGGCTGTCTTCATAAGAGGAGCGATCTACAGGGGAACTTCCACCTGGCTGAGGATCTCTTCGATGATGCGCTCGCCCGTATCGGCGCGGCGCTGCACCAGGGTGGTGCGCGTGTTGATCACCACGCGGTGGGCGAAGATGGGGACGGCCAGCCGCTTCACGTCATCGGGGATGCGTAAAATCGCGGCCTTCCAGCAGGGCCAGCGCTTGCGCCGCGCGGAACAGCGCCTGCGAACCGCGCGGGCTGACGCCCAGCGCCAGCGATTCATGGTTGCGCGTCTTTTCCACGATGGCGAGCATGTAATCCACCAGCGATTCTTCCACTGTCACCGTGTGCACCGTCGTCCTGAAGCCGGACGACGTCTTCGGCCGGAGAGCGCGGAAGTGGCCGCTTCGCGGCAGCCCGCGTTCGAAATTGCGCAGGATCTGGCGTTCGCTGGCCGTATCGGGATAGCCGATGCGCAGGCGCATCAGGAAGCGATCGAGCTGCGACTCCGGCAGCGGATACGTGCCGTGATGTTCCACCGGATTCTGCGTGGCGATCACCATGAACGGCCGCGGCAGCGACGTGCGGTTTGCCGTCGATGGTGACCTGGTTTTCGTTCATGGCTTCCAGCAGCGCCGATTGCGTCTTCGGCGTGGTGCGGTTGATCTCGTCGGCCAGCAGGAAATTGGTGAAGATCGGCCCCGGCTTGAATTCGAACGCTTCGGAGTGGGCGTTGTAGATGGTGACGCCCAGGACATCGCTGGGCAGCATGTCGCTGGTGAACTGCAGGCGGTGAAACCGGCACGAGACCGAGCGCGCCAGCGCCTGCGCCAAAGTGGTCTTGCCGACGCCGGGCACGTCTTCGATGAGCAGGTGGCCGCGCGCCAGCAGGCAGACCAGGGAAAGCCGGACGACTTCGGGTTTGCCGCGAATCGCCGATCCGAGGGCCGCCTCCAGTTCGGCAAGCTTGGCCAGGGTTTGCGGGGAGAATCCGGCCGGCGGGGCTGCGGTTGATTCCCGCTGGGACATCACGCTTCTAATGATACTAAAGCGCTGGCCGGGTAGCGGTTTCCGAACCAACCGCTCCCTGCGGTCACAGCTCTTTACCGACACCCACGCCGTTTCCCATGTTTCAGCGCCCCGTAATGATTCTCACTTACATGCAGCTAAAACATGAATGCAGCATGAATTGTATTGACCGCATAATTTGCCGCGCATATAATCCCCCCAAATAACTCAGCATTTGTTGGTTCCCCTGGGGATCTAAATTCTATGCCTTGGAGGTAGTCATGACCTTCCTGAAGTGCACACGCGTCGCTACACGCACGACTATTCAAACGGCCTGCCTGGTTCTGAGCCTTGTGTCAATTTCGCTCCCTGCCTTTTCGCAACTCAACCTCGGCCACATCTACGGAGCCGTCACCGATCCAACCGGCGCATCCGTGCCGGGAGCCGACGGTGACCGTGACGGACGTGGAACGAGGAGTTGTGCGTAACTTGACGACCGATAGCTCCGGCGAGTATTCCGCGCCCAGCCTGATACCCGGCACATATGCGGTGAAGGTGTCGGCCTCGGGCTTCAACCCCGTGAACCGTCAAAACATCGCGGTAGGCGTCGGTCAGGAAATTCGAATTGACGTCGGGCTGCAAACCGGCACGCAAAACCAGACGGTCGAGGTGAACGGCGCACCAGCCCATCATGAACACCACCAGCGCCATGATCTCGACGACACTGGAGACCAAAAGCGCTGAACGACCTGCCATTAAATGGGCGCTTGTACACCAAGCTGTTGGACTACACGCCCGGCGTGGCGGGCCGGCCCGGCGGCAATACCCCGACTTACTCCAGCAACGGCGCCGGCACCATGACGCAAATGTGGATGCTCGACGGCGTGGACGATATCAACCAGTTCGCGATGTCCGGGCCGCTGTTCGGCGCCACCACCAGCGCCGACGAACTGACCGTCCTGCCGCTGGACTCCATTCAAGAAGTCAACGTCATTGCGAATCCCCAGAGCGGAATTTGGCTGGGGGCAAGGCGCCGTGGTCAATGTGGGTCTCAAGTCGGGCACCAACAGCGTGCACGGGACGGCCTATGCCTATGGCCGCTACACCAGTTGGGACGCCAAGAGCCCGTACCTGGGACCCGACCTGCCCAAGGCCGACGACGAATTCAAGCAGTTCGGCGCGTCCATCGGCGGACATATCATCAAGGACAAGCTCTTCTATTTTGGCAACTACGAAGGTTTCCGCTACACGGTAGGAGCCCCTGGCATTCTACAAATCCCGAGCTCACTGAGCCTGGGCGGCGATCCGTCGAACAGCTTCCCCGACGCCATCGCGGACTTGAAGGCCAACGGCGTACAGCCCAATCAGCTCAGCTTGAATCTCGCAGGTTGCACCGCCGCGGGTGTGTGTGATCCGCACAAGGGCGTTTTCACCAACGGCAAGCCCACCACCGTCGTTTCTACGGGCTTGGACAACATCGGCCATTCCGACAACCAGATCGAAAAACTGGATTTCCACCCCAACGCCAAGAACACCATCTACGGCGAATATCTATTCGGAAACGCCACCGATCAAACCGCCGGAGTGGGCTTGCAGCCTTATTGGGCGAATACCGATCACAACCGCGTGCAGGTGGTTCGCGGGGTCTGGATCTATGTGCCCAATTCCAGCACTGTGAATGAGGCCAGGTTCGGCTATGACCGGTATAACTTGCAGGACTTCAACGCCGAATGTACGCAGAACTTAGGCCAGCCCAATTACGCGAAGGATTTCGGTTTCGTTTCGGGCATCAATGCGCCCTCACCAGAGTGTGGATTTCCGATTGTCCAGATCGGAGCTTTTGCCACCACGGGCGCCGGCCAATTTATTCAGGACCAGTTGGTCTTCCAGAACACCTTCCATTTCGTCGACAGCGTTTCGTATACGCGCGGCAACCACCTGCTCAAGTTCGGCGGCGAGTTCCATCACACGCTGTATCGCGGATACGGCGCGCCCAACTATCTGGACGGCCAGGTCGTTTTCAACGGAGGGTTAACTCCCAATTTTCCAGGGGCCACGGCGCTGGAGGACTTTCTGTCGGGGAGCCCCTCGAGTGGACAATTTCTCCTGAACCCCGTGCAAACCACCACACACTTCAACCGTTTCGCCGGCTATGTCCAGGACGACTGGCGGATCACCAAGAGACTGACTCTCAACCTGGGACTGCGCTACGAATACGAGCCGCCACAAGTGGATGCCCACAACGCCTTCGGCAACTTCGATCCCAACACGCCGTCGGGCATGGTGCAACAGACCGGAGGTAAGGCGCTTTACAGCACGGACAAGCGCGATTTCGGACCGCGCGTAGGCTTCGCCTGGGACGTCACCGGCAAGGGCACTACGGTGATCCGGGCCGGCACCAGCATCTCGTATGACACCGTCCCCATGGATGCCCTGGTCACCTTCCAGGGCGCCAGCCTGCCTTCCATTCCCACGGGCTTTACTCTGTTTAACGCGGATGGCACCACGCGGCCGAGCCCCGGGAATATTCAGTCGGGCGTCCCCGTCTTAGGCCCCAATCAACTGAACTGGGTCTACAATGCGCCTGGCGCGCCGGTGGTTCCGGTGTTCAACGCCGGGCCGAGCGCGCTGGTGTGTGGAGACGGGATAGGATCCAACCCTTCTCCCTGCTCGCTGTTGGCCAAGAATCCGCATGCGCCTCGCAGCTACATGACCACGTGGACCGCCGCGGTCCAGCACGCGTTCACGAACAACCTTTCGTTGACCGCCGCCTACGTCGGTAATCATGCCGATGGGTTGCCGGAGTATGTCAACGTCAACCAGCCGCCCCCGGGCATAAGCAGCGCCGACGATCCAGTAGCCTTTCAACAGAGGCGGCCGTACTACAGCAAGTTCCCGTACTTCTCGGACATCCTTCAGTATTCCAACGTGGGGTACTCCAACTACAATGGCCTGCAGCTGAATCTGGTGCACCGGAACACCCATGGGTTGACGTTGGGTGTGGCCTACACTTTGGCGCTTGCCAAGAGCACGCAGAGCGGCGAGAGCGACAACTTCCCATTCTTGAGGGACAGCACGAACGTCAGCAGTTCGTACGCGCCCATGAACAGCACGCCACGCCATCACCTCGGGATTACGGTGACCTATGCGATCCCCGGGCGGAACGGCTTCGGACAGATGCTGAAGGGTTGGTCGATCAACAGCGCCTTCAACTATCTGAGTGGAGTCGGAGTCGACCAATATGACTTTATCAATGACTTCTCGGGAAGCGGCAACCTGGGTGGCGTGTTCACAGGATCTTATTGGAATCTAGTTGGGCACGCCGGCGACTTCAGCAAGCATTGGGGCCGCACCACGCCGATTCCTTGTTTTGGTGGGGCGAGCAGTATTTTTGCGAATGCCTTCGGTTGCGATACCAACGTTCCGCAAGCATGTATCTCAGCGGCCGCCTCCGAGCCAACCAACTCCAAAGTTCCGGGCAGCAGCGGCGCGGCTTCGCTCGCAAAATTCGGCTGTTATATGGAAGGCAACTCGGTGATCGTTCCCCCGGCACAGGGGACTCTCGGGAACATGTATCGGAACCAAATCACCGGCCCGCCCTTCCGCGAATGGAATTTTTCCATCGCCAAGGAATGGAAGTTCTGTGAGCGCCTCACCGCGCAATTCCGTGCTGAGGCTTTCAACGTCACCAACAGCCGCAACTACGGTGCGGCCACGGTGGTATTCACAGGCGAGCCGTTCTTGGCGAACACCTACGGTATGTCCACTTCGCCGGTGACTGCCGGCAATGCGGTAAACGGGACCGGCGATGCGCGGCGAATCCAGTTGGGGCTGAAGCTGATTTTCTAACGGGGAACCGGCGGCCGAGACCGCCGGCGTTACGTACCGCTGACAGAGAAGCAGTCGCGGCGAAATGTAGCGCTGGCGATCTTTGTCGCCGGTACTATTACTGGATCGTGGCGGTCGCTGCCTGCGAAGTGCCGTTGGAATTCGCCATGGTCACCGACACCGACGTAACTGCCGCGGTGCTGCCGGTCACCGTGAACGGTTGCGTGTAGACGAACTGGCTCCCGGTCGCTCCCGGGGTGGCGCTCTGATAGTAAGTGCTGAACAGCGTCCCCACCGGAATCGTAAGGCTCGTGGTCGCCAGGTTGGCGCCACTGAATTGGAAAGTCGCGTTGGTCATATCGAGCGTGTCGCTGAAGCCCGTGCAGACCACGGTGAAACCGGTCGCGGTGCGGCTGGCCGTGCACGATATCGTGGGCGGCGCAGCGCTGATCGTGATCACCTGCGTCGGCACCGGTGACGGGGTGATGTCGCCGCCGCCCGCCTTCAGATGCGCCGTGATCGTAATCTTTCCCGCCACAGTTCCCGTCTGCAGTTGCGAACTCGAGACGGTAAACGTGGCCGCGCTGGTGTTGGCCGGAATCGTAAAGGCAAGGGTGCGGCCGCCGGCGGCGAATTGCACTTCCGGATTGTCGCCGCCACCGTTAGCGGCCGCGAAAGTCAGGGTCAGGGTCCCGCTGATCGCGACTGGGAAATTGGCGCCCAGATTCAGTTGGATGGCGGGCTGCTGGCCCGGCCCGGTATTGCCCGACCCACCAATGGTCACCGGCGGCACCGCCGGCAGCGCGAAGACGACGTTATACGTTTTGCTCGCGGTAGCCGGGGGGCTGGTGCTGTCTTTTACGTTGACCGTGATGGCCACAGTCCCGTTCACGGTAGGCGTCCCGGATATCGCGCCGCTCGCCGGATCGATCGTCAGGTTGGGCGGGAGCGTTCCACTAAAAGTGTACGGCTGGGTTCCGCCGGTGACCGCCACGCTGGCCGCATACGGCGAGCCGGTGATGCCGCCGGGAAGCGTCTGGGTGGTGATCAACAGCGATACCACCTGCAGCGTGAACTGCTTGTTCACCTTCGTGTTCTGGGCATCGCTCACTTGCACCGTGAGCGTGAACTGTCCGGCATTCTTCGGCGTGCCCGAGAACGTGCCGTCGCTTGCCAGCACAATCCCGGACGCCGACGGAGCCGTTTGGACGATGCTCCATTGCAATGGCGGCAGGCCACCGGTTGCAGTCATCGGGGGCGCCGTATAAGCCACGCCGGCCAGGGCGTCCGGAAGGGATGTGGTGGTGATCGTCAGCGGGTTGACGTTGACGTTCACGGCTACCGCGAGCGTGTTGCTATGGGCCGACGACCAATCCGCGTCGCCACCGTACACTGCGACGATCTGGTGTACTCCCGTGGTCAAGGTCGATAACGTGAGTGTGGCTCCGCCGGCAACGACGGGTGCCGGCGCGCCGAGCTGGGTGCTTCCTTCACTGAAGGTGACCAGCCCGGTTGGGCCGGGAATTCCCGCCGGCGGCTGCGGACCAATTTTTGCTGTAAGCGTGACCGCCTGGCCAGATTGGGGTGCCGTCGGTGAACTGGTCAGAGTGAGCACCGAGCCAATGGGATTGACAACTTGCCCACGGTTGACTGACACCGCCGGATACTGAAAGTCGCCGCTATAACTGGCGCTGATGGTGTGAGATCCCACCGCCAGGCTCGATGTCGTGAAACTCGCTTGCCCGCCTGACACCTGCGCCGGCGAACCCGGAATCTTTGTGCCATCCATCGCGAACTGGATCGTACCGCTTGGCGGCCCGTCCCCATTGGCCACTGTGAGCGTCGCAGTGAACGTTACGGACTGACCGATGGTGGAGGGGTTCACGTCGGCGGAGATGCTCAAGGCACTCGTCGTCGGCGGCCCGATCCTCAACGGAGTGGCGTTGCTGCCGGTGAAATTGGCGTCGCCCGAGTAAGAGGCGGCAAAGGTTCCCACGAGCGGGCCGGAAACGGGAATGGTCGCTTGCCCGCCCGACACGTTGGCGGACCCGAGTGACGTTGATCCATTGAAGAATTGCACCGAGCCCGTGGGGCTCCCCGAGCCGGGCGGCGCCGCCGAAACCGCGGCCGTGAGCGACGTCCCGTTGGTAGCAGCGGTCAGGTTGGTGATGGAACCGGCCTTGTTGACCGTAGTGGAAATCTGGTTGAAATTGGCCCCCTGAGCCGGATAGGCGAAATTCCCAACGCCGCCGCCGTAGTCTACGCCAACTGTATGGTTTCCGATTGAAGGGAAGACGGTTACAGGGCCAGGAATGTTGTGGGTGGGGTCGGGAATACTAATCGTCGCATTCCCGTTCGCGTCCAGAGCGATCGGGCTTCCGAGGCTGGAATTGTCAACTTTCAGTTGGACGCTGCCCGTGGCCGCAGGGCAACCCATGAGCGGCGTGACAACCACCGTGACGACCACATTCTGCCCGTAGACCGATGGCGAGGGATTGACGCGACACCGATAGTGACCGGCGGTGGCGGATCGTCACAGTTCTGCGACCACAACGACGGCACCATCAACGTCAAAGCTGCGGATGTGGCGATCCAGTATGCGGCGCGTCGTCGCAAGAGAGGCCTCCTGTGGAAAAAATGCTTAAATCAATGCGCGGTCAAGTTGATTCGAAGACAATTGTAACCCCGAAGTTCGCGTTTTTCGCTAAGCTTTTGGACTATCTTAGGCTATGGACCGCTTACTCTACAGGGCGCTTCTCGCGCGCGAAGTAGAGGGCCACGGCCCGATCGATATTGGCCTTGCTCATGCGCACCGGCCGCCCTTCATACTCGCTGATTGCCTTGACCAGGCGGTACACATCCATGGGATAGCATGCGCGCAGGAACTTGGTGCCGGCGGCCAGACAGCACTCGCGCAAATACTGCGCGGCGCCGGCTTCGTAGGGGGCCTCGGTGGTGTGCATGGCGCGGTAGAAAATCTGATCGAAGACTTCCGCCGTAACGGACTCCACCAGCACTTTCGTCTGAATGCGCCGTAGGAACGCTTCATCCGCGAGGTCGTGCGGGTCCAGGTTGGTGGAGAAGACCACCATCAGCTCGAAGGGGACCTGGAACTTCATGCCGGATGCCAGCGTGAGGTAGTCGATTCTCCGGTCGAGCGGCACGATCCAACGGTTCAGCAGCTCGCGTGGCGTCAGTACCTGGCGGCCAAAATCATCGATGATCAGGATGCCGTTATTGGCCTTCATCTGGCACGGAGAAATGAAGACGCGCGTGGCATCGTCCAGCCGCAGCTCCAGCATGGATGCACAGAGCTCGCCGCCCACCGTGATGCAGGGCCGTTCGCAAGCCACCCAGCGCGGGTCGAGCAGTTCATCGTGGATGGCCACCGGCCGGTGTACCACCGGATCGAATACCGTTACGATGTGGCCGTCCACTTCCACCGCGTACGGAACCAACACCGTATCCTGGTAGATTCTGAGAATTCGTTCGGCAATGCTGGTCTTGCCGTTCCCCGTTCCGCCATAGAGAAACAGCGACTGATGTCCGATGAGCGAGGGCCCCAACTGGTCAAGCAAGGTGTCGGGCAGTACCAGATCGTGAAACGCCTGGCGCAGACTCTCGCGGCTCAGCCGCACTTGCGCCGACTGGGCCATTACGATCCGGTGATATTCCTGGATGGAAACCGGCGCCGGCCCCACATACTGGCAGATTTCGTTACGGGTGGATGCCAATGCCCGCCCTTGGCCAGTGAGCATGAAGGAGTAGTCGTTACCGACCATCCCTTTGACTTCCAAAAGCTGTTGCTGCCGGAAGTGGTGAAACATGGATTCCAGCACGGGGAACGACAGCTTCAAAGCCTTATTCAGAGCAGCCAGACTGGCAGAACCGTGGAGCCATGCGTAGCGCAGAATCAGATCGGAAACAAGCGAGCGCGGAATCCCCAGGTCGTCCACTTTGTCAGGGATGTTGGGACGGGCACCATTTCGGGAGGTTTGTGGAAAGATGCCGGTGGCCGCAGTCATACTCGCGCTTTGGACTATACAACACCGCTCGGAGAAGCATCATGATTACTAGCGACATAATTACTTTGGGCAACAAAATGAAATAGCTATCAGCTAGCTGACTGCTGATCGCTGATTGCTGAAAGCTAAAAGACTTACCGCTCCTTCACCAGCCGTTCATACACCTGCCGCTTGGAAAGCCCGCGCTGCCGCGCCACTTGTTTAATGGCGTCCATGCGCGGCGTTCCGTTGCGCAAGAGCGATTCCACGGCGTCCTCGATCGGCGTCGCGTCGGCGGGCGGGCCCGTGGCCTTGCCGATGAGCAGCGTGATCTCGCCCTTGACGGCATCCCGGGAAGCCAGTTGGGCGCGCACTTCGCCGGGCGTACCGCGCAGAAACTCTTCGTGGATCTTGGTGAGTTCGCGGGCCACCACTACCGGCCGCGCGCCTAACACCTGTTCGATGGCGTCGAGCGCTTCGAGAATGCGATGCGGTGCTTCATAGAAGATGAGTGTGGCCTGCTCGTTGGCCAGTGCTTCCAGAACTTTGGCGCGCTGGCCCTGCTTAGCCGGTAAGAAGCCGCCGAAATGGAAGGCGTCGGTGGGCAGCCCGGCAGCCGCCAGTGCCGCCAGTGCCGCCGAAGGCCCGGGTATCGGCTCGACGGTAATTCCCGCCTCTATCGCCGCTTTAACCAGGCGATATCCGGGATCGGAAACCAGCGGAACGCCGGCATCCGACACCAGCGCGATCGCTTCACCCGCCAGCAGCCGCTCCACCAGTTCGCCGCTGCGCTCCGCCTCGTTGTGTTCGTGATAGCTGACGGTGGGTTTGCGGATGCCATAGTGGTCCAGCAGTTTGCGAGTCTGCCGCGTATCTTCGCAAGCGATCGCATCCACCTCGCCCAGTACGCGGACGGCGCGGTAGGTGATGTCCTCCAGATTGCCGATGGGAGTCGCGACCACATAGAGGCGTCCGGACATAGTTAAATCCAGCTTTCAGCGATCAGCATTCAGCAATCAGCTTTCGCGTGCTGGCGCACGTTACTGAGCCGTGACCGTAGGGAGCGGTCCCATTCCTGGCGCGTGCACAAACTCGCGCGGTCGATGGCCCGGTCGATCGCCAGTATCCCATCCAAGTGATCCATCTCGTGCTGGAGCAGTTCCGAAAACGGGCCGCTCGCCTCCAGAACCTGCTCGCCGCCGGACTCGTCGTCATATCGTATGCGAACCGTTTGCGAGCGCTCCACCCAGACCAATAGATCGGGGAACGAAAAGCAATCGTCCCACAGCCGGAACTTCTCTTCGCTTTGCCACCGATACTCAGGATTGCGCAGGCGATAGGCGCGGCCGTCGAGTTCGATATATATTAGTCGTTTCGGCTCGCCGATCTGCACCGCACTAATGCCGCGCCCGAATCCGTGACCACGCCGGAAGTCATCGAGGGTGTCGCGGAGGTCCTGGAAAATCGCTTCCGCCTCACGTGGGGTAGGAACCGTAGCGGAAACGGCCCGGAGCATCGGGTCGCCCAGTTGGAGGATGCGTCGGGCGGGCATGCTAACCATGAAGATATCAGGCCAAAGAATATCCGCAAAGGCTCCGTGCCGAGTGGATACGGCGGGCGCCACGGGCGCCAAGGTTTGCGGAGCGGGCGGCGGATGCGCCTGCATTTCTGGCGGAGCCCGGCGCCGGCGAACGCGTGGCCTCGGCCATCGAACGCGAGGGCGCGCAAGTGCTGCCGGTCCGCGTGGCGCCCCGCGGCGTCCACGTGCGCGCGGTAGCCTGAAGACTCATGGTCACCCGCAAAGATCCGGCGCGGATCGCGCTCTCGGTGCTCGCCTACGCGGTGATGTACTACGGCATCTCCTACTACGTCTTTGTCCCGCTTCTGTTTTGGGCGGGCGGCCTGCTGGTGGCGGGCACAGTGGGACTGTTGCTGTCGGCGGGGTTCGCCAACTGGCTGGCGCTACGCATCTTCGAAGACCGGTCGCTGCCCGCCATTGGTCTACCGCTGAACCGGGGTGCGGCCGATAACCTGGGGTTCGGCCTGCTCGGCGGCATCGGAGCGGCCTGCCTGGTATTGGTTCCGGCTCTTCTAGTGGGGGCCGCGCATTGGACGCGCAGTGTCGATCAGCCCTCGTCCGGCGCCCTCCCCTTTGTGACGCTCCTGCTCATCGTCGGCGCCGTGGGCGAAGAAATGCTGTTCCGTGGCTATGGCTTCCAGATCCTGCTGGGGGCTTTTGGACCGTACGCCGCCATCCTGCCGGTGAGCATCCTGTTTGCCCTGCTGCACGGGGGAAACCCCAATGCCTCATGGTTCGGACTGGCCAACACGGCCGGCTTCGGGCTGCTTTTTGGCTATGCGTTTCTGCGTAGCCGCGACCTGTGGCTGCCTATTGGCCTGCATTTCGGGTGGAATTTCACGCTTCCGCTATTTGGTGCGAACCTGAGCGGGCTTACAATGAGAGTAACGGGCCACGAGATGGCGTGGACCGCCGGCAAGCTGTGGAGCGGCGGCGATTACGGCCCGGAGGCCAGTATCCTGACTTCCGTGGCATTGGTGCTGCTGTTCGTATACGTCTGGAAGGCTCCGCTTCGCCGGCAACATTCCGCGCTCACGGACCCGCCCGCAGAGAACGTCTGATGCGAGTTTTTGCCATCCTCGGCCTTTTCAGTTTGCTGCCCTCGATTTCCCTGGCCGGCGACAAGATGACTGAGGAAGATCGCATCGAGCTGATCCGCGGGCTGGTGTCCGAGTATGCCAACGTCAAAGTGCTGCTGCCCCGCTCCAAGAAGCCCCTCGACTTCGACACCAATGGGACCTGGGACAAAAAAGCGTGGGAAGATGCCGCCAAACAATTTGGACCGGCCGCGCGCAACGGGGATCAAATCCAGATCACCAAAATCGCCATCCAGGGCGACGCCATCGTTTTTGAAATTAACGGCGGCATCAAGAGCGGGCGGAAGTGGTACGACGGCATACAGATTGGAGGGGTCAGCGGGAACACCACCCCCGTCGCCACGGGAAACTCCAATGCCACCAACGGCACCTACATCGCGCTGCAGTTTCATAAGCCTCTGGAACCGATGAAAGCGGCGGACGTCAAGAAAATGCTGTCGCCGATTTTTGATTTCGACCGGCATAGCGCCACCGAACTATATGTAGATGCGCTCCCTCCCGAGGTGAAGCAGGCCATCACGGAGAAGCGCGTGACGGTGGGGATGACCCGCGAGCAGGTCATACTGGCGGTAGGACGGCCTACCCATAAATCGCGCGAGACCGATAAAGAGGGCCTGGAGGTGGAGGACTGGGTGTTCGGGCAGCCTCCCGGCAAGATCACCTTCGTGACGTTCAACGGCGACAAGGTCATCAAGGTCAAAGACGAGTTCGCCGGCCTGGGTTCCGAAGTGGCCGATCCTAAAGTGCCGCGCTGAAAACGGGTTTCGCCCAGAACACCTCGTCCAATATTTGAACAGCCTGGTCCATTTCTCCGGTTTGGATAATGTAAGGCGGGAGCAGCCGTAGCACGGTTTCCTGCGTGCAGTTGATCAGCAGGCCGCGTTCTAGCGCAGCGTCCACAAAAGGCCGCCCCGGGCGGGAAAGCTGGATGCCGTACATCAGCCCTTTGGAGCGAATCTCCTGAATCACGGGATGGCGTTGGCGCAAGCCTTCGAGGCGCCGGCGAAACTGGTTGGAGAGTTCGCAGATCTGCGGCAGGACCTCTTCCAGCAGTGATAGGAATTCGAGTGCCACGCGGCACGCCAACGGTCCTCCGCCAAAAGTGGTCCCGTGGGAATGCGGCGGCAGGAACTGGGCGGCTTCTTCGGTGAAGAGCGTGGCCCCGAGCGGCAAGCCCGCTGCCAGAGGCTTGGCGGTGACCACGATGTCGGGCCGGATCAGAGCCCATTGATACGCGAAGTACTTGCCGGTGCGGCCCAGACCGCATTGCGTCTCATCGGCTACCAGCCATGCGCCGGCACGTTGGGTGAGTTCGCGCGCCAGTTGCAGGAAGCTGGCCTCCAGCGGATAGACTCCTCCTTCGCCCAGCACAGGTTCCAGAATCACAGCGGCGGTGTCGTGGCTGACCGCGTCTCGCAACGCGTCGTGATCGTTCGGTTGGATGAAGACGACCTCCGCGCCGAACGGTTCGAAGCGGCGCTGCAATTCCGGCTGTCCGGTCACGGACAACGATCCAATCGTCCTTCCGTGAAACGATCCGCGGAGCGCGACGAGCCGGGTGAGCCGTGGATGAGCGCGCGCACGCACTGCTTTGAGCGCGGCTTCCATGGCTTCGGTGCCGCTGTTGCTGAAGAACGCCCGGTCGAGTCCGCTGAGGTGACAGAGCCGTTCCGCGAGCATGCCTTGATGCCGGTGAAAGACCAGGTTCGAGGTGTGGATAGTGCGCGCGGCCTGCTTCACCAGCGCCTGGGTGATACGCGGATGAGAGTAGCCGAATGCGTTGACGCCGAGTCCCGAGACCATGTCCAGGTAGCGCTTGCCATCGACGGCGGTCAGGTAGCAGCCTTGCCCGGAATCGACCATCAGGGGGTACCGGTCGTAGTTTTGCAGCAGATATTTTTCCCTCATGCCGTCAGCGTACGGGGCGGGGCTTCCATATGTCCAATATCTCAAACTGTCTGTATTGATATGATTTTCATATGGATCTCCGGCAGCTTCGGTACTTCGTGGCGGTGGCGGAAGAACTGCATTTTGGGCGCGCCGCGGCGCGGGTGGGGATTGCGCAGCCGCCGCTGACGCAGCAGATTCACAAGCTCGAAAGCACGCTAGGATGCCAGCTCCTGGTGCGCGGCCGCAGGACCGTGCTGACGGAAGCCGGCAGCACCCTGCTGACGGAGGCCCGGCGGATTCTGGAACAAGCCGAGCGGGCGGCCGAGTTGACCCGCCGCGCAGCCCGCGGCGAGCAGGGGCAACTGGTGGTCGGCGCTCCCCCCTCCGTGATGCTGTCGGCACTGCCGGCAGTGATCCGCAAGTATCGCCGGCACTACCCGGGAGTGCAGTTCACGCTGCGGGAGCTCTCGACCAGCGCCATCGAAAACGCGCTGGGCTCTGGGGAGATCGATGTAGGATTCCTGCGCGAGACGCGGCCCGGCCCGCCCCTCGCCTCGCAGGTGATCTTCGAGGAGCCTGTGGTGGCGGTGCTGCCGGCCTCGCATGCCTTAGCGGCTCGCAAGAGCCTGGCGCCTGGCGCGCTGCGCGGTGAGCCCTTCCTGTTTTTTCCGCGGCGGCTGGGTCCTGCTTTCTATGACAAATTGATCTCCTTCTGCTCGCAGGCCGGCTTCGTTCCGGATGTAGTGCAGGAGGCCACGCAATGGCAGAGCGTGGTTTGCCTGGTAGAGGCGGGGATGGGAGTTTCGCTGGCGCCGGGCTGCGTGCAGCGCTTCCGCTGGGCGGGCGTCGCGTATCGGCCGCTGCAACAGCTCCGGACCGCGGTTGCGGCGTGCTGGCGTGTGGAAGCGCCCTCTGCAACGGCGATGGCCTTCCTCAAACTGGCGCGCGCTGAGTTTGGGACGGCGCGTCGGTAGCCTGGTTCACCGCGCGGCGTCATACTTTTTCTGGAGTTTTTTCAAAAGCCCTACGACCTGGAACGACCGTTGGCGGTAGTCGGAATCTGCCGCCATTAGAAGCAGTTCGGCCGCGGAACGCTTTCCCTGGTCAACCATATCCACTAGAGCGCCGGCGGCTTTGTGAAATGCTGCATGCGCCTTCACCAGCTGCAGATACTCGGGTTCTGAAGCGAGTTTCTGGCCCTCGCTGTGTAGCCACTTTCCCAGGTCGCAGACGTTGTCCTGCTCGATCACGTGGGGATTGAGCTTCTCTTTGGATGAGCCCTTCGCATAGCCGAAGAGCCGAAGCATCCAGTTTGTGTGGGCCCTGATCGCACCGTCGAAATCCATGTTTACCTCGCAGCGGGTGGCACCGGGGGGCTTCCCGCTGTGTGAGTGATCGGCTGGGATGGGGAACGACTTTAGCGCGGCTGTGAAAAAACCGGACACAGGCCGGGAGGCCTGTGCTACTTGCGTTTGGCGAGGCGCGCGGTCAGGCGCTGCTCGCGGCGGCGCGCCTGCGGGGTGTCCGACAGGGCGAGAGCGCTTCGTGTCATCTGTAATGCCACCGTAAAATCTTTTTCGCGGCGCTCATAGTGCTTGGCCAATTCTTCGAAGGCCCGCGCGCGATACGGGTTGCGGGATGCCACCAGGTCGCGCAGCACGGAAAGCGCGGCGTCGGGCCGGTCCAGGCGCTTTTCGAGGGCGGCCACGTCCCACAGGGTACGGAACAGCAGGGCGTCCGGCAGTCCCAGATCCACCGCGCGGCGCAGCAGGCGCAAGGACTGCTCCGGTTGACCCGCCTGAAGCAGCCAGCGCGCCAGGCCGATCAGGTCGGCCCCGTGCCGGAAGGCGGTCTCCTCCGGTGAGCGGAAGGCCAGCGGGACAATCGCCGTCAGGCAGGCCAGGGAAAGTATGTCGAGGGCATTGTGATGGAAGATGGGCACGAGGCGCATCGCTTGTTGCGTGCGCAGATAGTCGAAGTAGTAATACGGAATCATGGCGCCCGGCAGATCGCCCTGGCGCTCCACGCCCAGGATCTGGCTTTCCAGGTCCACCAGCCGGCAGCTATCCAGGCGCAGCTTCCACAAGCGCCGCGCGCCGAACAGCAAATCCAGATGCTCCAGCCGCGCGAAGGGATGGCGGGCGCGCGCCATGCGAAAACGGGTTTCCAGCAGCGGCTGATCGTAGGCCTTCCCGTTATAAGTGATGAGCACGTCGAACTGGGCCAGATGTTCGGAGAGGCGCGCCAGCAGTGAGGGCTCTTCGCCGTAATCCCGCATGAAAAACTGGCGCAGCCGGAAGCCTTCGGCATCGATCGAGCCCACCCCGACCAGAAACGCATAGGTGCCGGTGCCGCCCGCCAAACCGGTAGTCTCCGTATCGAGAAATGCCCATTTGCCGGGGTGCGAGAGCGCAATCGCGCCATCCGAGAGCGACGCCAGCAAATCTTCCGGCAGCTCGTTGAGGTCGCCGATATCGACGCTTCCATGCCGGCGGTGGCGTTCCCACAGTTTTTCGGTTTCGAAATGCTCGCCGAAGGGCGTGCGCACCACCTGGCCAGACATCAGTTCTTCGATGAACCGGCCGGGCCGTGGCGGCGCGCTTCGCACCGGCGCGGGAACGGCCCCCGCGTACTTACGGTCGATGCGCGCGATTTGGCGCCGGAGCGCGGCGAGTTGTTCCTGAACTTCCTCCATTCGCCTTTTCTTTGCCTCCACTATAATTGGTGTGCACGGTGCATTTCAAGCCTCGTTTGTTTTTTCCGGCCCTTGCGGCGCTGCTCCTGGCGGCGCGCCTATGCCACGTCGGCATCCTGTGGGCCGAGGAAAGTCTGCCGCTGGCGGCGGCCGGGCAAATGCTTCGCGGCCAGGCGCTCTATCGGGACATCTGGTTCGATAAGCCCCCGCTGGTGGCGCTGTGGCCGCTCTTGTGGGGCGCGACCGCCGGCTGGCCGCTGCGCCTGGCCGGGGCGCTCTACGCCCTCGCGGCCTGCTGGATCGCGTATCGCTTTGCGCGCGAAGTTTGGTCGGAGCGCGAAGGCCTGTGGGCGGCCGGCCTGCTGGCCTTTTTTCTGACGTTCGACCTGCCCTCCGCCGTGGTCCCTCTGGCATCCGACCTTCTCCTGCTGGCCCCGCACCTGGCGGCCGTCTGGCTGGCCTGGAAACGAAAACCGTTCTGGAGCGGTGCGTTGCTAGCGGTCGGGTTCCTGATCAGTCCCCGCGCCGTCTTCGTGGCGGCGGTGTGTGCGGCTTGGAATCCCGCGGGAATTCCGTGGCTGGCAGCGGGCTTCGCCGCGGTCAGTGGCATCGCGGGCGCATGGCTATGGTGGGCGGGCGCGTGGGCGGCTTATTGGGATGAGGTCTGGCGCTGGGGCCGCCTCTACGCGAGCGTTCCGCTGGCTGAGAATCCGGTGAAGGCGGGGCTGCTCCGAACCGTCGATTGGGTTGGCTTTCACGCCGCTCTGGTGATGGCTGCGATCGGCTTCTTCCGCAAGAGTAAGGGGATGCAGTGGACGGCGTGGTGCGTGCTTGCGCTGTTAGGGGTGGCGGCCGGATGGCGTTTCTTTCCGCGTTATTACTTCCTGCTGCTGGCGCCCATGGTCATGGTGGCTGCGCGTGGAATCACGCTGATGGGGCGCTGGTGGAAGGTGGCCGCGCTTGCGTTACTACTCGTTCCGCTCGGCCGCTTCGGGCCTCGCTACGTGATTCTAGCGGCGGGGCAGACGAACTGGAACGATACCGCGATGGATCGCGACAGCCGCGACGTGGCGGAGCTCATACGCCGCCGGGCACGGCCCGGCGCCACGTTGTTCATCTGGGGATTCCGGCCGGAGATGTATGTGTATACCAGGCTCCCCGCAGCCAACCGGTTTCTCGATTCCCAGCCGTTGACCGGGGTCCCAGCCGACCGGCATTTGACGGAATCCACGCCGCTCGATAGCAATGGCGCCCGCGATCACCGGATCGAGTTAGTCCGCTCGCATCCCACCTTCATCGTCGACGGGCTCGGGCTGTACAATCCCGCACTCGCGATTACGCACTACAGCGACCTGGCCCAGTGGTTCAGCGAGTATCGCGAAGTGGCGCGGTCGGGACAGAGCGTGGTGTACCAGCGGATTTCGGAGATTCCAGTAGCCGGCCCACCGGCGTAGCGCTGGCGATCCTTGTCGCCGGCACAGCAGCGCTTGGCGCTGCCGAAGTACAATGGCGGCATCCGCACAAGGAGTCCGCATGATGCGACGCATCGGAATCGCACTTCTACTCGCGGCCGCCGGCCTGGCCCAGGACGTTTCACGGATGGACCAGGTTGTCGACTCGTACGTTTCCAACAAGACGTTCATGGGCTCCGTGCTGGTGGCCCGCGGAGACCAGGTCTTGCTGAGCAAGGGTTACGGCTCGGCCAACCTGGAATGGAACATCCCCAACTCGCCCAGCACCAAATTCCGTCTGGGATCCGTCACCAAGCAGTTCACGGCGGCGTCGATCCTGTTGCTGGAAGAACGCGGCAAGCTGAAGACCGACGACCTGGTGAAGAAGTGGATGCCGGATGCTCCGGCGGCGTGGGACAAGATCACCATCTTCCACTTGCTGACCCACACGTCGGGGATTCCGAGTTTCACCGGCTTCCCTGACTACGCCTCCCTGGAGCCATTCGCTACCACGCCGGAGAAACTGGTGGCGCGTTTCCGCGACAAGCCGCTCGAGTTCGAGCCGGGCGAGAAGTGGAACTACAGCAATTCGGGATATGCGCTGCTCGGTTACCTGATCGAGAAGGCCAGCGGCGAGAGCTATGAAAAATTCCTGCAGGAGAACATCTTCGGGCCTCTGGGCATGAAGGATTCGGGCTACGATTCGAACACGGCTGATAATTCCGCGGCGCGCGGCGGGTTACGCGCCGGGCAAGGACGGGCCCGTGAACGTGGGCTTCATCCACATGAGCGTCCCCTTCTCGGCGGGCGCGCTGTACTCCACCACCGAGGATCTGCTGCGCTGGGAACAGGGGCTGTTCGGCGGCAAGCTGCTCTCGGCGGCGTCGCTGGCTAAGATGACCACGCCGTTCAAGAATGACTACGCGTTCGGCGTGGGCGTACACACAGTCAACGGGCACAAGGTGATCGACCACAACGGCGGGATCGAAGGCTTCAACACTTTTCTGGCTTACTATCCCGAGGACAAGCTGACCGTGGTGGTGCTGGGGAACCTCAATGGGAACGCACCCGATCAGATCGCCCCGAAACTGGCTGCGGCCGCGCACGGCGACAAGGTCGAACTGCCCTCGGAGCGCAAGGAGATCACGCTCGCGCCTAAGATCCTGGAGCAGTACGTGGGGACCTACGAAATGGGGCCCCGGGTCAACTTGATGATCACGCTCGATGGCGGTCAACTGATCAGCCAGATGTCCGGACAGGGCAAGGTGCCGCTGTTCGCCCGATCCGAGACACGGTTCTTTCCCAAGGTGGTGGATGCCGAAATCGAATTCGGCAAGGATGACAAAGGCGCCTACCTGGTGCTGCACCAGGGCGGGCGTGACATGAAGGCGATGCGCACCAGCGACAAGGTGGTGGAACGCAAAGAAATCGCGGTTTCCCCCAAGATCCTGGCACAGTACGCCGGCACCTATGAATTGCGGCCGGGGTTTGACCTGGTAGTCACGCTGGAAGGCGACCAGTTAATCTCGCAGGCCACCGGGCAGGGAAAGATCCCGTTATTCGCGGAGACGGAAACGAAGTTCTTCCCCAAGGTGATGGACGCCGAGATCGAGTTTCTCAAAGACGACAAGGGCAACGTGACGCATTTGATGCTGCACCAGGGACCGGCGGAGATCAAGGCTGCGCGCAAGTGAGGCGGCGTTACGGAGCCGTGACTAAAAGGAGCGGTTCCTAGTACGTTTTACTGATGAACTGCATTGCATGGTTTGCAATCCGCTTTCTGACTCTGATACCATCTAGGAGGCTACGGATATCCTTCCCTTGAAGCTGCATCACCAAACCAACCAACGGAGTAAGCAACCAACTGAATGAGTTTTACTGTATTTCTTGGCAATCTGCCCATTTGGGTCACCGCTGACGACATCAAGCAATGGCTAGCCGCCGAAGACCTTGTGGCCGATGCCGTCAAAGTTATCCGCAATCACGAAACACAAGAGTCCAAGGGTTTCGCCTTCGTCGAAGCGCCGACCGCCGATGAAATGCAGGCGATCATTCGCCGTTTCGACCGCGCCCCTCTGGAAGACCGGCTTTTGCGAGCCAACCCCGCTCAACCGCCCAAGGGCAAAGATGGTCGCAGCCCGCAAGCGGCAGCCGTTCCCGCACCGAGCGCCGAACCATCGGCGACGGCCCAAATGCAGCGGCCTCCGCGCCGCAAACGGGGCGGCAAAGATCGGGAGCGAACTCCACGTAGCGCCTTTGCAACCGAACTGGCAAAGGTTCTCTGACCTGTCCGCCCGCCGCGGTGTACCACCGCATCCCACAGTATTACCCAGCACACCTGTGAACGGTATTCACGTTGACCGGCCTGTTATCTGTCTTTTTTTTAATGAATTGTCGTTGGCAGGCGGCTTGCACTCGAGGTCCGCATGAAAATTGCCTGGCTCGGCTGCATCCTTTTTAGCAGCCTCCTCGTCGCCGGAACACAAGACTCCGAAACCAACGTCAACACCCGTTACACGGTGGAAAGCGTGATCGTCTCCGGAGACGGCTGGAGCACCAACCTGGCGTCCGACCGTCCGGACGAACGGATCAGTTCCGGGTTGCGGCGGCAGATTACCGACCTGATCGGAGCCAAGTTGAGCCCGGCGGCGCTGGACAATCTGGCCGGCAAGCTGTGTAAGGAATTCCACGCGCGCACCGTGACCCACCACGTCCTGCGCGGCGCGTTTCCCGAGTACGTCCAAGTGGTTTTCGAGATCACGCTGCGGCCCACGCGCTTCGATGTTTCCGTCCCCAAATTCCTGTACAGCTCCAAGCAAGGGTGGAGCGGGGCGGTGGAAGGCACGGCTACCATCCAACACAACGGCTTCACGTTCGGGCTGGTCAGCGATGGCGACGAACTGGCGGAGCGCTACACCGGAATGATGGCGCGCTATGAAAACACACGGCTCGGCTCCGATCGCGTGCACTTCCGTTTCCAGTTTGCCAGCTATCACGAACAGTGGAACGGGGCCACCCGAAGCGATGCCCCCCTGGAAGATACTTCCGGGCTCTATCGTACACGCGAGAGCTTCGAGCCGGTGCTGACGCTGGTGCTGGCTAAGCCGTTGACACTGAGCGTGGGCGCCGGGTTCCAGCGCTTCCAGGATGAGCTTCCGGCCGGCCAGACCGAAGCGGCTAACGCCCTGCTTACGACGCTGCAGTATCGGCGGCGCTGGGACGATTCGGATTATCAGCAGGATCTGGACGCGGCATACGACCTGCGTGAGGCCACCCGGGTTCTGGCCAGCGATTTCGCCTACGGCCGCCACCACTGGAACTTGCACTATGTGCTTACGCACGGCAAACATACGGTCACCGATACGGTGAGCGGAGGCGTGCTCACGGGGCGCGCGCCCCTCTTTGAGCGCTATTTCCTGGGTAACAGCACCACCTTGCGGGGCTGGAACAAGTTTGAAATTGACCCCCTGGGTGGAAACCGGATGGCTCACAATTCCGTCGAGTATCGTTACGGCATCTTTCAGGTTTTTTACGATGTCGGTTCGGTTTGGGAAAGCGGCCAGCCTGCCGTGGTAAGACACTCGGTCGGCACAGGGCTGCGGCAGGGTCCCATGTTTGCGGCCGTGGCGTTTCCATTGCGGGAAGGCCACGTAGATCCGATCTTCATGGTGGGCATGAATTATTGATGGCGCATTTCGCGCGCGAAAAAATTAGCCGCAGGAGCTGGCTTCTGGCCGGCTTGGCCCTACCTCTGTTCCGCGCGCGAGCTGCCGAAAATTTCTCCGTCATCTTCGATGGCGACACTCTGCGGGTTGCTGCTCCGCAACTGCACTTCCTGTCGGGTAAGCCGCTGGCTCGCTTGAAGGACGCCAATACGGTCGTGTTTCTTTCGCAGATTACGCTCTACGGCGACGACCATGGCACGGTATTCCGGCGCGCTCCGGAGCGTCTCACTATCAGCTATGACATTTGGGAAGAGAAGTTCCAGGTGTCGCTGGGTTTGGACGGGCGCTCGGCGAAACGTCTTTCGCTCGGCGGCGCGGAAGCCTGGTGCCTGGATAATCTCGCCATCAGCGCGCTCGGTTTGGCCCCCAACCGGCCTTTCTGGCTGCGCTTCGAATTGCGGGAAGAGGATCCGCGGGAGTTCGGCTCGGTGATGGGCGATCCCGGTATCAGCCTGCGCGGCCTGATCGAACGTCTGGCCCGCAAACCGGGAGCGGATGAAGCGCACTGGACGCTGGAGGCGGGCCCCATGCGCCTTGCGGATCTCCGTCGCAGGGTGGCGCGCGGGACCGAAAACCGTGAATCGGCTTCGTAACAGACTGATCCTGATCTTCCTGGCCGCCACACTAGCGCCGCTGGCGCTTACGGTGTGGTTCACCAACTCACTGCTGGACCGTAGTCTGGAGTACTCTTCCACCACGCAGCTCGACGCGCTTTCGAAATCCGCGCAGAGTCATCGGGCACGAGTTCTACCGGCACCTGAGCGAGGAGCTGAAAAACGAAGCTGCGTCCGGCCGCCAGGCGCCTTTGAAGTACCGCCAGACCGAGCGCACGCTCTGGCCGGAAAGCGTGCGAACATTCGCAGCCGGCGGCGAACCGGAATCATTCACGCTCAGCGGGGATGAGGGCAACCGGCTGGAGTACCTGGTACGGCAGGGCGGTGACGTGTGGGTCTACCAGATGGCCCTGGGAGAAGTGGGAATGGACCGCCTGGCCAGACAGATCGGCGAAGCGCGCGGCTTGGTGGAGCGCGCCAACAGCCTGGATCTGCGCCGCGGCTTCAGGCTGGTCTACGTGCTGCTGGCAGCCTCCGTGTGGCTGGTCTCCCTGGCGCTGCTGATCTATTTTGCGCATCGCATCAGCCGGCCGATTCTGGAACTGACGGCGGGGTTGACCAAGCTCGCTTCGGGCGATTTGAACGCCCGCGTCGCCGTACGCCGGGATGACGAAATCGGCCGCGCCGGATGGGCCTTCAATGACATGGCGGAGCGGCTCCAGGAAAGCACCGAGCGGCTGGTCTATCTGCGCCAGCTTGCCAGTTGGCAGGCCCTGGCGCGCAAGACCGCGCACGAAGTCAAGAATTCGCTCACGCCCATCCGCCTCACGGTGGAAGAGATGCTGGCGCGCGCAGGAGGCTCGGACCGCGCCTTCCTGGAACAGGCCGCGCAGATTGTGGTGGATGAGATCGAAACGCTGGAGCGCCGTGTGAGCGCGTTCTCGCAGTTCGCCGCTGAGCCGCCCGTGAGCCCGGCCGCCTTGGATGTGAACTCGCTGCTCGAGGAACGCATGGCGTTCTTGAAGACGGCACATCCCGAGGTGGCCTACGACTGCCGGCTGGCATACCAGGCGCCGCGCGTGATGGCTGATCAGGACCTGATCAAGGGAATTTTGACCAACCTGCTGGAGAACGCTGCCGAAGCCGCGGGACAAGGCGGGCGCATCCTGGGGATGACGTCGGCGGAGAACGGGCACGTGGCCATCGAAGTCCACGATTCCGGGCCGGGACTCAGCGAACAGGCCCAGGCGTCGCTGTTTCAACCCACGATCTCCTTCAAGAAGCGCGGCATGGGGCTGGGACTCTCGATTGCCCGCAAGAGCGCCCTGCTGTCGGGCGGCGATATTCTTCTGGTGAAAGGAGAGCTGGGCGGCGCCGGATTCCGCGTGCTGCTGCCCGCAACCGCTAATGCCCACCAGGCGCGTCCTGATCGTGGATGATGAGGAGAATATCGGGCGCTCGCTTCGGTTGATTCTGGAACGCGAAGGCTACGTGGTGAATCTGTGCCGTTCGGTAGCCGAGTTTAAGACGCATCCGGATGCGCAGCGCGCCGACGCCTTTCTGTTCGACATGAAACTGCCGGACGGCAGCGGCATCGACCTGCTGCGGGCCGTGCGGCAGAACAGCGTTTCGTCGCCGGCTATCATGATCTCGGGACACGGCACCATTGCCGATGCGGTGGAGGCGACGCGCGCCGGCGCTTTCGACTTCCTGGAAAAGCCGCTGAGCCGCGACCGCGTGCTGCTGGCTCTGAAGAACGCGCTGGAACACGCCAACCTGCGCAGAGAAAATGAGCGGCTGCGCGAGCTGGTGGGCGGGGCGCCCAGCATGATCGGCAACAGCCCGGCGTGGGCGCGCGCGGTGGAGCAGGCATCGCTGGCCGCGCGCTCGGATGCGCGTGTGCTGCTGATCGGCGAATCGGGCACCGGCAAGGAACTGCTGGCGGCCCACATCCACAACTCCAGCCCCTTCGCCTCCGGACCCTTCGTGAAGGTGAACTGCGCCGCCATTCCCACGGAGCTGCTGGAGACCGAACTGTTCGGACACGAGAAGGGCTCGTTTACCGGCGCCACGGCCGCGCGCCGCGGCAAATTCGAATTGGCGGACGGCGGCACCATTTTTCTGGACGAAGTGGGCGATCTGCACGGAGCCTCGCAAGCCAAGCTATTGCGCGTGCTGCAGGAGGGCGAGTTTCACCGCGTAGGTGGCGAGCAGATCATCAAGGTGACGGTACGCGTGGTCTCGGCGACCAATCGCGATCTTTCGGGCATGGTGGCGCAGGAGAAATTCCGCGAGGACCTGTATTACCGCTTGAGCGTGGTTCCCATCCGCGTGCCGGCGCTGCGCGAGCGGCCGCAGGACATTCGCGCACTGGCCGAATACTTCCTGGAAGATTTTTGCGCGCGCAACAATTTCAAATCACGCATGCTGGATCCGGCGGCGCTGCCCCTGCTGGAAAGTTACGGCTGGCCGGGCAACGCGCGCGAGCTGCGGAACGTGATCGAGCGCATGGCGATACTTTCACCCGGCGACCGCCTGACCAAGGATTCCATTCCGGTGGAGATCCGGGTCCAGCGGGAGGCGGGGCCGAAGTCGAGTGTTCAGGAAGCGCGCGAATCGGCTGAGCGCGAGCACATACTGCGCGCGCTCGAAGAAGCCAAGTGGAACGTGTCGGGTGCTGCAAGGGCGCTGGGGATGGAACGCACCAATTTGCACAAGCGGATTCGGGCTTTGGGGCTGAGCCGGGAAAATTCGCGGTAGGGGCTTCCGGGAGTCGGCTCAGAGCGTTGATCCTTCTCATCCAGCCTTCCGGGAACCGGACTTACCAGGACTGATATCCGAGAACGTCCAACCGTTGGTGGTAATGGCGTTTGCGACAGCTCTCGGAGCAGGGCGGCTGAAGATGACCCCTTTCCTGCAATACATGCCACACCTACAAGAATGCCACCTGGGCTACCGACGCACTGAGGCAATGGCAGAACGAATCGCCATGGCGGCTGGCGAATTAATTCCGCTTTCGGCCATTGCATTGGAGTGATCCGGCAACTCGGAGAAGGTGAGATTGTTATGTCCTGCGGTGCTTTGCCTCCTCCTCGCCCTTCCCCGGAAAGCCGATCCCTGGCTAACCGCTCCGAGGGTGCAACGTAGGTACGATTGCAGTTTAAGGAGGCGCGATGGCAATATACTTGGAGTCGAACTCAATCAAGTCGGCGGCTGACCTCAACTGGAGGGCAACATGACAAAGATTTGTAGTGTTTTCGTGTCGCTGGTATTGCTTGCCGCATGCATGACGCAAGTAGGCGCTCAACAAGGTGGGGCACCTGCCAATAAGAAAAATTTGGCGGAGCCAAAGAATGCGACGGCACAGCGCGAAAAGCCCATGGTGTTGACCGAAGCCATTCCTCTCGAAAACGCCAAAGGGCGTTTTGATCACTTTGCGATGGGCGGCGGCAGGTTGTTCGTTGCCGCCCTCGGAAGCAACGCCGTCGAGGCGATCAACATTGGCGGGCGAATCCTCGACCACACCATCACCGGCGTGCCCAATCCACAGGGCATAGCCTTCTCCCCGGAGACCAACAAGCTGTTTGTCGCCAGCGGCCGGGGCAAGGTCTACATCTATGACGGTAAGTCATACGCTGAGATCGCGACCGTGGATTTCCCGGGAGGCGCCGATAACCTGCGATATGATGCGGCCACCAAACGGGTATACGTTGGCTGCGGCGACGATGAAAAATCCGGGGCAATTGCGATGATCGATGCCACAACCAATCAACGACTCGACGAAGAATACAAGCTGGGCGGGGAGCCCGAGTCGTTCCAGCTTGAAAAATCCGGCCCCAACATCTACGTCAATGTACCGGACCTGAAACAGATCGTCGTGGTCAATCGCGCTACCAAACAGATCGTGCATTGGCCTTTGAACGGCGTGGAAAGCAATTTCCCAATGGCGCTGAATGAGGCAGATCACCGCTTGTTCGTCGGCGTACACGTGCCGCCACGCCTCGCTGTATATGACACCAACTCAGGGCGCCTCGTCGCCGCACTGCCGAGCATCCAGGACAGCGATGATTTGTACTTTGATGCCGATCGCAAACGCGTTTACATGCCGGGCGGGGAAGGTTTTATAGCCGTGTTTCAAATGACCGATCCCGAACACTACCAGCTTCTGGCCAGAATTCCAACTGCCGTGGGCGCCAAGACGGCTGGTTACTATGGGAAGCAAGGGAAAGGCTTCGATCGTTTTTATCTAGCCGTTCCAGCTCGCGGCAGCCAGACCGCCGAAGTCAGAATCTATACGGTCCAGGATTGATCAAGGCGCGGACTTCTGTCTCACTTTCTTGGCGCGACCACGTAGATGCCCTTCCCGGCAACCGGAACGAAGATGTGTTTGTTGGTCGCGTTCACGGCAACCGAGTGACCCCCGAGGGGAATGTTGGCAACAAACTCTTCAGTAGTGCCGTCGACCACGGCCACCCCTCCACTTACCGCGCCACGCGAGAAGTAATAGTTGTTGGACCCCGGATCGTACCAGACTTCGTCCGCGTCGGCGCCTTGGCGCACGGTCTTTAGAATATTCCCGGTTTTAGAATCGATAGACACGCCGCCCACACTGCCACAGACGGTCATCAGACGCCCGTTTGGCCCAACTGTAAGGCCGCTAACCGTAAGATCGAGCAGACCGCCTGAGCATTCCACCGGAAAGCTTTTGACCGGATTCGAGAGCTTGTGGGGATCGAAGACATCGATACGATTTTTCTTTCCAGGAACGTTCTGGTAAAACAGTCCGGTCTGGCGCACCCAAACCGGCTGTTCCATGCCATCCTGGTCCGCCGGATAAACGTAATGGCCCAACACGACCCCATCGGTAACTGAGATGAAAGTGACGCGCGGCGGCGAATCCCCATCATTCTCAGCCAGCAGAATCCGATCGATCGGATCATAAGCCATTTCATCGACCCGGCCCTTCCCCCCGGTTGGGATCGACCGAATGATGGCCGTGCCCGGTTTGGTCGCGTCGGCCTCAATGATGTTGCCGTCACCATCTCCGGCCCACACGTGGCCGAGGTCGTCGGTGACGACTCCATTTGGCCCCGCACAGTGGCGCAGTTCCCTGGGTTGGCCGGGGCAAGGCCTGCTCCCGGTGTAGTGGCCGCGTCCGATGAACCCCAGGAACGTGTCCGTGGCGGAATCAACCAGGTCGATAGCGTTATTCGTACGGTCGGCCAGGTAGTACCGTTGCGCGGAGTTGTCATTCCAGCTGACGTCGAAGGCGCCGAGATTGGTGGGCGAACCTTTGACTTGAACCGGTTCCGTGAATATCCCGGATTCTCGTGGCCCGGATTGTGCAGACCTGGTTGATGGCGGAGTTTGGCCTGATGACGGTGGTGCGCTTCCAATGGCGGCCAGGAATGCCGAGCAGACGATGGCACAAATTCTGAGTGTTGCAGTGTTCATTCTCCAACCTCCTTACGGGATCATAAGCGAGATGAAGTCCGAGCGATACTCCCCGCTCGTCGGGGCCCGGGGCGCCTTGCGCCGCTTATTGATGACCGAATGATCATTTTATTGCGCCGGGCGTCGGTGACGGCGACGATTCGTGCTATGACACAGGTTACGGCGGCCGTCGCCGCGGGCTTCGTATGCCTGCTAACCCGGGACCAACTCTTTGGCGAGTCCGCTTACCGCGCTCGAGAAGTCGCCCTGGCGCCCCGTGACCGCCCAATGGTAACTTCCAACCTCTGAAGCCGGAACGCCGGCCGCTCTCCAACGGGAAGCCTCCCCCCGTTCCCCGCATTTGCCCACAAACAACCCAAGCTCTTTCAACAATACCGGCATCTAACCTCTCGTCCCGTCTCCATCTCACTGCTACCGTGGACACGAGAGAAATCCCATGGCTACCCTGCGTCAGATCGAAGCTAACCGTCTCAACGCTCAAAAGTCCACCGGCCCCCGCACTCCCCAAGGCAAGGCCGTCTCCTCCCAGAACGCGCTCCAATCCGGGCTCGATGCCGAGTCTCAGTTCGTCACCGGCGAGGATCGCAGCGAGTTCGCCGCGCTCCAGAGCGAGTACATCACCCGCTTCCAGCCCCTCGCCCCCGAGGAACGTTTCCAGGTCGATACGCTCCTTCGCAACGAGTGGACTCTGCGCCGCCTCTTCCGCGCCGAAGCCCAGCTCTGGGAATACCACGCCTTGCGCGCCGACCGCTCCGAGGGAGTACCCCTCGGCGAAGCACTCGTGGCCGGTAACGAAGTCTTCCGCCGCCTGCAGCGCCGCATCACCCTGGCCGAGCGCTCTTATAAGGACGCATTCGCCGAATTAGAGCGCCTGCAGTGCGCACGCCGTTCGCTCGTCGGCGTTCCGGCCGCTAACGAGCCGAACCCCACCACTCCGGACCAACCGCCCCCGGACGATCGCACCGAATTGGGTTTCGTTCCTCCATGCTTCCGCGGAATCCCCGCCGCCGCGCCATTCCGAATCGGCCACGCTCACGCGACCAATAACTCACTCTCCCTGAGGTGGACTCTTGGCCAAGCGAAACCATCTGGCAGCATCACCCCCGCAGCTCGGGAGATAATCAATTCAGCATTATGAATACCCTCGCATTGGGGCAGGAGACAGAGCGGAAGGCTGCGTTTACGCCCGATATGAGCTGGACCCAAAGTCTGGCTCCGGAGAAGCGATTGGATTGCCTTGCCGTGGCCGACCAGGTATTAACGCAGGCGGAGCGAAAGCTGGTCCAGGTGGAGAAGACCGGGTTGCAGCGGGAGGAGATTCGTGTGGCCGCTTTTCTTCCGCGCTTGCCGGACAAGGATGTCGACAGGGGCTGCCGGCGGTATGCCAGTTACATGGCGAAGAAATTCCGCGAGTTTGGCCTGGACTTTCGCGTGGAAACGGCGCAGAGCGCGGATGCGCTGGAATTGCTACTCATGGGCGCCCAGGTACACGACAAGATTTACGGAACGTTTATCTTCTTCCCGACTCCTTTCGGCAAGAGCGAAGACTATTTTCTGCGGCGAGTCCGGCCGGAGAAAGATATCGAAGGGCTGACCGTGGAAAACACGGGCCGAATGGCGCTGAACATCAAAACCGTGGACGAGGAAGAAAAGTATGAGGGCGTGGTGCCCTGCACCGCCAAGGCCATTCTGACGCTGTTACACCAGCATGATTCGATCACGAACCTCTTCCCGCGAGATGCGCAGCAGAAGGGGCCCACTGCGATCATCTTCAACAGCTCGCCGAGGATCGGGATTCCACTGCAAAGCATGCTGATGCGAATGGGCGCGACGGCGCTGGTTGTACATCCGCAAACGCGGGCCGAGGACCGGAGTGCCTACCTGAAGACCGCGGACATCGTGGTAACGGCGTTTCCCGCGCTTTGCCAGGACGATCTGGTGCGGGACGTAAAGGAAGGCTCGGTGGTGATCGACTGCTCGACGGAAGGAAACCTTCACGCCGATGTCGCGAAAAGGGCGTCGTACCTTTCTACGCACGACAACCATCTGGGCCAAATTACAACGGCGCTGGCTTTGTACAACACGGCGTTGTGCGCGCTCTGGCAGCGGGGGATGAAAGAGTAGAGCCGGCGAGCGGCGCGCGGCTCCCGCCCCGCTAATCTACGTGGCCGTGTTGATTCGGTGAAGTCCCGGCCACTTAATTCGGGCTAAGCCTTCCAGTGGGGATGCAATTGCTCTTCGTTCCGGGGGGACGGCCCGCTATGAGATTTCTTCTTCCCGTTGTGTTATTAAGCGCATTCTTGTTCGGTTGCAGAACCAACGAATCCCCTGAGAAGCAAGTAGATGATCTGCAGATAGTGACTCAGGTGAAGGCCAAGCTCGCCTCGGACGTAGGACCATCCACTGTGACGAACGTTTCGGTCAACTCGACCAACGGAATAGTGACGCTGGCGGGTCAGGTCGATTCGAGCGAGATAAAAGCTAAGGTCGAAAGCGTCACTGCAGGCGTGCCTAAGGTGATTCGAGTTATTAACAATCTGCAGGTCACCGCTGGGCCGCCGCCGCCCTAGCTTTTAGCGCCTCCTGGAGGAATTCTATGCCGAGTTTATTCGCTGGCGTACTGATGGCAACGGTGGTGAGTGCAGCAAGCTACCCCCCTTCCAAACACGCTTGGAGCGAGTACCGCCATGACTTGACCGGAGTGCGGGCTATTGGCGGAGCCAGTGCAGGCGCCCTGTGGGGCCAGGCATTCAATAAGCCGCACGAGTGGGGGCAGGGAGTGGCCGGATTCGCGAAGCGTTTCGGCTCGGGCCTCGGAAAGCATGCGGTGAAAACCACAATCCAGACTCCCCTGGCGGCGCTGCTGCACGAGAATCTGCACTACCAACGGTCCAATCTGCAGGGTTCCTGGCCGCGCCTCCAGTATGCCGTGAAAAGCACGTTCATCGTGCCGCGCACGAATAAGCCTGGTCAGACGCTGGCGGTTAGCAGGCTCTCCGGTAACTTAGGAGCCGGACTCATTTCGCGTGCGTGGCAGCCGGCAAGCTCGGCTGGGATCGGCGCCGGTATAGTAAGCGGCGGTGTCGGTTTAGGAGCCGACGTCGGGCTCAACGTCGCACGCGAATTCTGGCCGCGTAAACATCGATAACCGAAGTGGATTTTCGTGAAAGAGGTTCCCCATGACCAGTAAAGAAGCTACCAAAAGCGAACAACAGGTCCGCCCAATCTGCATTACCCTCCGCGGTGGAATAGCTGTAGCGCACAAGGGCTGGATCGAAGAAAATCCCAATGGCAGCATCACCGTTCACGATGCTCAAGGAAAAAGAACGATCTACATCAAGGGTGAATACCAGGAATGGCATTTCGACGACGCCGGTTCCTCATCTTCAATTTTGAGCGAGGCAGGAGGCCGCTAACGCGGGACGTAGCTCCGACCCCATTGCGATATACTCGATTGCTGCTGGAGGGTCGCGTGGGATCCGTTCAAAAGACGTTGTGGCTCGTCGCGAGCGCTATCGCCGCGGCTGGAATGGCGCAGGCCGAGGTGCCGCCGGATATCGCCAAACAACTGGTGACCATCGGGCGCGGAGTGTGCGTCCCGGAAACCGCACAACTCTACCGGCCATTGCATCCGAACCCGCCTTACGCCGGTGTGTCGATTGCCCGCGACATCTCGTTTGGGCCCGATCCAAAGAATGTTCTGGATGTTTTCGCCCCGGAAAAAGGCGGCGGCTCGCGTCCCGTACTGATCTACGTGTCGGGAGGAGCGGGCAACAAGCAGCAGGGCGGCCCTAACGGCGACGTCTTCTACGACAACATCATGCTGTGGGCGGTGAAGAACGGCATGGTCGGCGTGAACATGCAGCGCCGTCCCGGCCAGGCTTGGGACGATCCCGCCAAAGACGTCGCGCTGGTGGTGCAGTGGGTGAATCAAAACATCGCCCACTACAAAGGGAATCCGGCGCGGGTTTTCATCTGGTGCCAGTCCGCCGGCAACATCCCGGTCAGCACCTACATCGGCCATCCTGAGTTCTATGGCCCGCAGGGAGTCGGTGTCAAAGGTGTGGTTTTCATGTCTGCCCCGGGCTTCGACATTCTGCCGGCCACTCCGCCTCCGGTCGCAAGGTGGATTCGCGCCGTGCGGCCAGCCTAACGGAGGTACTGCTGCCGCGCCACCCGCGGGACGTGGACCGGGCGGGGCAGGAGGACGCTGGCTTCGGTAGAGGTACTCCGCCGGACGCCGCTACTCAATTGGCCCGATCGAACCTGCCTGGGATGGTGAGTTCGAAGTTGCCTTTTCTGGTCTCCGTTGCCGAGCTCGATCCGCCCGACATCATCGCGTTCGCCGAGACATTGAAAGACGAGCTCTGCAAGGCGGGCCGTTGCCCGACCTATCTCATCTTCAAGGATCACAGCCACATCTCCGAGGTGATGTCGCCCGATACCGCGGACACCAGCGTTACCGGCCCCATCCTCAAATGGATGAAAAGCGTAAAGTGAAATCCGGCGCTCACACCGCGGCCGCGAAACCAAGTGCCGCTTCGAAGACCGTGGAGGAATACCTGGCCGGTGTTCCGGAGCCCGCCCGCAGCACCTTGAAAAAGGTACGGGCCACGATTCGTTCGGTTGTGCCACCGGAGACAACCGAAGCCATCAGCTACGGGATCCCGACTTTCCGCTACAAGGGCGCGCTGGTGGCGTTCGGCGCGTTTTCGAAGCATTGCAGTCTGTTCCCTATGAGTCTGGCCGTCATCAAGACATTCCAGAAGGAGCTCAAGGGATTCCAAACGTCCAAAGGGACCCTCCGCTTTCCTTTGGACAAGCCTATGCCGGCTGCTCTTTTGAAGAAACTGGTGAAGGCGCGGCTTGCCGAGAAGGAACGTAAGAAACAGAGCTGACTAACCGCCTCGGGACGGTGCACGCACCGGTTCCGGTCACACTAACGCATGGTGGGGAGGAGGGCTTGTGACCATCAAAGACGTGATGGATCAGGAACGTGCCGCACTTCTGGCCGAGTCCGCGATCAAGGATCCGATCTGGGGCGAAGCGCCCTTGCCGTACTCCGCGGTTACGGAGCCCAGCGTCATCGTCCGGACGCCGGCATTCGTGAGGGCAAAGTACCCGGTGACGCTCGAGACCTTGGAAGGGCGCGACCGCAAGATGGCGTTTGTTCAGGTATGCCCGAGCCTCAAATATAAGTTTCTGTGGGTTCACGCTGACAACGACGACTATCGTCTAGACTACATCACCTTCTTGCACAAGGTGCATATGGTTTTGAGCGACCTGCCGAAGGAAATCCACGTGGACCACTTGTATAACCGGCAGCGGGCAAAACAACTGCAAACACCATTCATTCGCCTGGTGCTCATGCCGCAAGCGATCAACACGTCTCACGGAGCCGGTTACGAAAAATTGCGCGGGCGCAACCGCATGGGAAAAGCCGGTCGCGATCACACCATGGACGAGATCACTCTGATGAAGATGTGCGGCATACCGTCACCCCGAAAGGGCCAGCGGCTCACGGCGGAAATGGTGGCCCATATTCACGAAGTAGCTCAGCTTTACGGCATGAACGTCAAGGACATTGAGGAAGTGGTCAAGGATCTCATGGAAGTCGCCAGCTTTGAGCCTGGCGCGCATTAAGAATGACAAACGCGCTACGCTATTCCAATGAGCACCGTGCCGAACCAAGTCACTACGCGTCAAGCCGGCAACGTCGCGATTGTCGATCTTAGCGGGCACATCACCGCCGGGGGCACCGGGGGACTGCGGAACGCGATCAAGGAACTGGCGGCAGCCGGGCAGAAGAATGTGCTTCTGAATATCGCGCAAGTGACGTATTTGGATAGCTCCGGCCTGGGAGAACTGGTGGAGGCTTGCACTACGTTTCGGAAACTTGGCGGAGATCTGAAGCTGGTGGGTCCGCAACCGCGCATCACTAAGCTGTTGGAGATGACCAAGCTCTCCACTGTGTTCGCGGTTTTCGCGGAGGAGCAGGCGGCGCTCGGGAGTTTTTGACGAACACTAGCAGCCCGACGTAGCGCTGGCGATCTTGTCGCCGGCACAGGCAAACATTATTCGTAGCGGAGCGCGTCGATCGGGTCGAGCATCGCGGCTTTGCGCGCCGGGTAGTAGCCGAAGAACACGCCCACCAGTCCAGAGAATACGAACGCCAGCACGATGGCGGTCGGGCTGACCAGCGTGCGCCATCCCGCGAAATAGGAGATCAGCAGGGATGCGCCGATCCCCGAGAGTATTCCGACAACGCCCCCCAGTATCGACAGCGTGACCGCCTCCACCAGAAACTGCGAGAGGATGTCGTGGGTCTTGGCGCCGATCGCCAGCCGCAGACCGATCTCGCGCGTGCGTTCCGTCACCGAGACCAGCATGATGTTCATGATCCCGATTCCGCCCACGATCAGCGACACCGAAGCGATCGCGCCCAACAGAATCGACATCACGCGCGCCGAGCTTTCTTGCGCGGCAAACACCTCGGACAGGTTGCGCACGGTGAAATCGTCGTCCTGCCCGGGCTGTATGCGGTGCCGCTGGCGCAAGCAGCGACTGTATCTCGTTTTGTGCTTCGTCCATGGCGCTGGAGTTCACGGCCTGCACCATGATGCTCCCGACCGATTTGGAATTGGCCTGGTTGGTGCCGAGGATCTGCCGCTTGGCCGTCGAGATCGGAATCAGGATCAGGTCGTCCTGGTCCTGGCCGGTCATCGATTGCCCCTTGGCGCTCAGTACCCCGACCACCGCGAACGGCACGTTCTTGATGCGGATCATCTGGCCCACCGGATTGGTCTCGCCGAACAGGTTCTGGGCCACGGTCTTACCGAGCAGCGCGACCTTCGCTCCGGAATTCACGTCGTCGGTGGTGAACGCATTCCCCTGGTCGACGGTCTGGTCGCGAGTGGTCAGGTAGTCGGGCGTGGTGCCCTGAATGCTGGTCGCCCAGTTATTGTTCCCGTTCATCACCTGGGCGTTGCCGCGCACTACGGGCGCGACGGCGGCCACGGCCGGACACTCCGCGGCGATGGCCTTGGCGTCATCTTCGGTGAGCGTCACGCCGGCTCCGCTTCCCAGCCGGATTCCGTTGGACGTGATGCTGCCCGGGCTGATCATGATCAGGTTGCTGCCGATGGCCTGGATCTGTTCCTGAATCCGCGCGGTGGCTCCCGAGCCCACCGCCACCATGGCGATCACCGCCCCCACGCCGATGATGATGCCGAGCATAGTCAGCGCGGAACGCAGCCGGTTCACGCGCAGCGCGCGCAGCGCAATACGAGCAGCAGCAAGGATCTTCATGACACAACCTCCTCCTCCACTGGTTCCTGCTCCACAGGCATCGTCCTCAGTTCCTGGGCGGCATCCCGCGGACGCTCGATGCGTACATCCCGCTGCAGACGGCCATCCTTGAAATGGATGTTCCGGCCGGCGTAGGCGGCAATGTCGGGCTCGTGCGTCACCACGATGGTGGTGATGCCCGACTCGCGGTTGAGCTGTTGGAAGATCGCCATGATCTCCACGCTGGTGCGCGAGTCGAGCGCGCCGGTAGGCTCGTCGGCCAGCAGGATGCGCGGGCGGTTCACCAAGGCCCGGGCAATCGCCACGCGCTGCTGCTGGCCTCCGGAAAGCTGGCTGGGATGATGATCGTTCGCGGCCCGCCAGGCCCACCGCCTGGAGCGACTGCAACGCACGGGCGCGCCGCTCGGCCGCAGGGGTATTCGTGTATAACAGCGGCAGTTCCACATTCTCCACGGCGCTGGTGCGCGCCAGCAGGTTGAACTGCTGAAAGACGAAGCCGATCTTGCCGCTGCGGATCTCCGCCAGTTGGTCGCGGTCGAGGTCGCCCACGCTGATGCCATCCAGCCGGTAGATGCCTGAGGTCGGTTTATCCAGGCATCCCAGGATGTTCATCAGGGTCGACTTGCCCGATCCCGAAGGCCCCATGATGGCCACAAATTCGCCGCGCTCGATTTCCAGCGAGACGCCCTTCAGTGCGTGCACCGGAACGTCGCCCAGGTGGTAGTTCTTCACCATGTTTTGGATGTCGATGAGTGGCATGGCTAATCTCCTGTTTAAGAACATTACAACCCTCGCGTTCCGCCGCCTTTTCCACCACCGCCGCCGCCGAAGGGCGTAGTCGCCGCGGTGGCGCTGGTCGTCTGCTTGGTCGAGAATGACGCCGTGATTACGCGGTCGCCCTGTTTCAGGCCTGCGCTCGACACTTCGGTGTAGGTTCCATCGGTGACACCCAGCGTGACCGAAATCGGTTTGGGCTTGCCGGTCTGATCCAGAACCCAGATCGCCTGCTGGTTCGTCGAAGCCTTGCGCCGGCTAGTTGGCTGCGTGCCAGCGGGTACGTACCGCAGCGCGGCGTTGGGGACCTTGAGCACGTTGTCGTGCTGGTTGACCAGGATCTTGACGTTGGCCGTCATTCCCGGGAACAGCTTCAGGTCAGGGTTACTCACCGAGATCACCGCATCATAAGTAATCACGTTCTGCACATTGATGGGCGCCTTCCGTATGGAACTGATAGCGCCGCGGAAGATTTGGCCCGGGTACGCGTCCACTGTGAATGTCGCCGGCATCCCCACCTGCACGCGGCCGACGTCGGCTTCCGAAACGTTGGTGTCCACCTGCATCTTGGTCAGGTCTTCGGCGATTTGGAACAGCGTCGGCGCTTGCAGGCTGGCCGCCACGGTTTGTCCCACGTCGATGTTGCGCGCCACCACAACGCCATTCACAGGGGCGCGGATGTACGTATGGTCGAGATCGGCCTGGGTCTGTTCGAGGGCCGCCACGTCCTCTTTCACCTGGGCTTGCGCCGAGGAGAGCTGCGTGTCAGCGACCTTCACCTGGGCCTGGGCGGATGTGACGCTGTCCTGGGCCGCGACCGTCTGGGCGTTGGCGGCATCCAGCGAAGCGGCGGCCTGGTCGTAGGTGGACTGCGCCGTCTCGCCATCTTCTTTAGACATGACTCCTTCATTCACTAGCTGGATGCGCCGGTCCAACTTGCTCTTGGCATCGCTGACAGCCGACTGCGCTTTGACCGCGGCGGCGCGGGCGTTGGCAACGGCAGCCTGGGCGCCGGACACATCAGCCTGGTTCTTTTCAATCTGCGCCTGCGCATTCACCACGGCGGCCTGGGCGGCGTTGAGAGTGGCTTTGGCCTGGTCCACGCGCGCCTGGAAAATCTGGGGGTCGATGCGGGCAACCACCTGGTTCTTGGTGACCTTGGTGTTGAAGTCGGCGTCCAGTTCCAGAATGTTGCCGGAAACCTGCGAGCCGACCTGGACGGTGACCACCGCATTCGGAGTGCCGGTGGCGGAGACTGAATCGGCCACGGTACCGTAGCCCACAGGAGCCGTGCGGTACTGCACGCCTCCCTGGCCTCGCAAAAGGGCCCAGGCGCCGGTTCCCAGGAATAGCGCCAAACCGGCGGTGGCGATGAGGAGTTTCCGTTTTTGCACCATATATTTCCCACTTCCTTAGGTGCATGGCAGGGGTGGCGGGTTTGTAAGGAAGCTTAAAGATTGGTAAAGGCAGGAGTTAACCAAGCACCAAAACTATTACACTACTATTACATCTGAATATCCTGAATAGATTTACTTTTAAGTTGTGAGTGTTCACCCCAAGGGCACACGTGCCCGCATTCTTCTGACCTCGGTTTTCGGACCTTACGCGCAAGATGATGAGTTCGGCAGCCGCCGCATCAACCCCATGGAGCTTTACCACAACCAGGTGACGCGGGCGCAGGGAAGCTTCTCGCTGCGAATGTTTCATCGCTCGTGGGGCATCCTGATGATCCAGGAAAACATCTCCGCCCCCTCCACGGTTCTGGACTTCCCGAGTCGCGAGGCGTTTGCCAAAGAGCTGGCTGCGCATCCTTACGACATCGTGGGCATCTCTTCCATCATCGTGAACGTCGGCAAGGTGCGCGAGATGTGCCGCATGGTGCGCAGCCTGTCGCCCGGTTCGACCATTGTGGTGGGCGGACACGTCGCGGCCATTCCGGGAATCGAGCATATGATCGATGCCGACCAGATCGTGCGCGGCGACGGCATCGCCTGGATGCGCGGCTTCCTCGGCGAGGACGTGAGTGCTCCCATACGGCACCCGCACATCGCCTCGGGCTTCGACATACGCACTATGGGAATCAAGGTGCCCACTCCGGCCGGAAGCACGGCGGCCACCATCATCCCATCGGTGGGCTGTCCGCTGGGTTGCAACTTCTGCACCACGTCGGCCTTCTTCGGTGGCAAGGGAAAGTCGATCAATTTTTACGAAACCGGCGAGGAGTTGTTCCGCGTGATGTGCGAAATGGAATCGTCTATGAACGTACGATCGTTCTTCATCATGGACGAGAACTTCCTGCTCTATCGCAAGCGCGCCATGCAGTTGCTCGATCGGATGAAAGCTACGGGCAAGGCTTGGGCGTTATACGTTTTTTCGTCGGCCAACGCGATCAGCAAGTACAGCATGCGGGAGTTGGTGGAATTGGGCATTTCGTGGATCTGGATGGGGCTGGAGTCTCCGCGCTCGGCTTACGCAAAGCTGGCGGGCCATGACACGCTGGCGCTTACCGCGGAACTGCGCCGGCACGGCATCAAGCTGCTGGGATCTACCATCGTCGGGCTGGAGCACCACACCCCCGAAAACATTGAGGACGAAATCGAGCATGCCATCTCGCATGAGACGGACTTCCATCAATTCATGCTCTACACTCCCGTGCCCGGCACGCCACTCTACCAGGAGATGCTGGATAAGCACCTGCTGCTCGACATCGACTTGGCCGACATCCACGGCCAAGATAAATTCAACTTTCAGCACGCCGCCATTTCGCGGGACGACTCTAATCGTTTTCTGGAAAGGGCTTTCCGGCGCGACTTTGAGCGCAACGGGCCGAGCCTGTATCGCATCTGCCGCACGACTTTCGAAGGCTGGAAGCGTTACCGGAGCGATCCGGATCCCCGCGTCCGCGCGCGCTTCGACTGGGAAATTCGCTCGCTGAAAACGGCTTACAGCGGCCTGTTGTGGGCCATGGAGCGGCAACTGCGACGGACCAGCGAGACCATGAGCCAACGAATTCGCGCGCTGCGTCGGGAGATCGGCAGCGAGTTCGGATTAGGCAATCGTGTGATCGCCGGGCTTCTGGGACCGGTGCTGCTGTGGACGAGCCGCCGCGAGCAGAAGCGCCTGGCCAGAGGCAAAACCTACGAGCCAAGAACGTTCCTAGAACACCGCAACTGGGCCAACGTGACCGGCAATCCAGTTAGTCCACAGCAAACAAATTTAGCTCTTCGAGTTCTTTGAGCTTGCGGCGGCGCAACACGGCGAACCATACAAGGTAAGCGGCGGAGACTATAAAAGCGATCCCATCGCCCAGCAGCAGTCCCACTAAGGACGGATACCGGATGGCAAAGTCCCAAGTGAGCCAGGGCACGACGATGGCGAGGCTGACGGCTACCATCCACCGGCCAAAGCGGATCTCGCGCAATACGGCCAGGCATCTGCGGCGCGCCAGGTCCACAAACCCCGCCGTGGATTGATCGAGCGAAGTCCAGTTGCCGGCCGAGTTCCAAATAGCGAATCCGGATGTTATGAAGGTAGAGATCCAGATGACTGCGGCCCACACGATCCACTCCGCGGACCACCGCTGCCAAACCCACCATGCCGAAAAGGCGAGCAGCACAACAGCCCAGAGCAACCGCGCGGCCAGGCGGATTGCCATGCGCCGGCGCTCGCGCTCTACGATGCCGCGAATTTCAAAGTGGCCGGGCGGCTCTTCCTGGGCGAGCCAATCCTGTCGCCAGTCTAAAAGTTCCTGGTCGAGATTCATGAGTGTTTCTCCAAGAGGGAGCGAAGCGCCTTGCGGGCGCGGTTCAGGCGTACCCCCACATTGTTTTCGGTTACTCCCAGCACAGCGGCGATCTCCGGTGGCGAAAGGTCTTCGAGCGCCAGCAGAATGACCTGCCGGTAATTCAGCGGAAGCTGACGGATGGCGTCGCGCAGTGCCTGGCGACGCCGGTTTTCGATGGCTTGCCCTTCGGGGCCGGTGCGCGTGTCAGGCACCTCGGGCGCCTCGTCACCAGTCTCCGGCCGTTTCCCGCGCCGCCAGACGTGGCTCAGGCAACGATTGTGAGCCACGCGAAATACGAAGGTTCGCTCCGAGCAGTCACCGCGGAAGCGGGGCAGGGCCTTCCAAATCGCCAGCAGGATTTCCTGCATCAGGTCTTCACGAGCCTGCGGCACGGACTCGTAGCAAGCGGTCAAGCGGAGGAGCGCCGGCCGGTATTCGGTAAAGATACGTTCGTACTGAGCGCTCAGCTCACCGGCCAAACACTACCTTCTCACTTCTTAACAGGCGCGCGTTGGCGGCCACGGCGACCAGGCCCCCGACCACCGAGCAGACCCCCGACGCCAGCACCCAGGGAAGGTGCGGAGCATGCCCGTGCACGAGCTCCGAGAGTATCCGCTGATGTCCCCACACGGGAACCATGGCCGTCAGCCAATGCAGCCGGCCAGGGAAGAATTCACCGAGAATGCCCATCATCATTGGCGCCATGATCAGGAATGAGAGATACGAATGGGCTTCCTTGTGGCTGCGAGCGAAGGTGGAGATCAGGAGTTGTAGTCCCGAAGCGAGAATGCATAGCGGTACCGCGACAGCGCACATCCAAAGCAACGTGGAGACCGGCAGAGCCCCCAAAGGTGTCACATAGACCGCAATGGCTGTACACACCAGGTTGAAGACGACGCCCGCGAGCGAGAGCGCTACGATCGCCAGCCACTTGCCCACCACGAGTTCAGCTGGAGGCACCGCGTTCAACAACAACGCTTCGAGCGAGCCGCGTTCGCGCTCCCCCGCCATAGAATCGATGGCCAGCGGCACGGCTGAGGTGAAGGCCACCACCATGAGAAACGCCGGCAGCAGGCCGGGCTGCGGAACGTTGTACGAAAGCACGGCCGCCAGAAGGGGACCGAGCCATGAAAACAGGAAAGCCACGAACAGCGAGCGGCGGTCGCGCAGGGTGTCTACCAGCTCTTTCCGAAATACGACGACCCAAGCATCATGTGTCATACGGTCAAGGCGACAAATGCCTCCTCCAGATTGCTCGTCCCGGTGCTGCGAAGTAACTCGTCCGGCACGCCTTCGGCGACGACGCGCCCGCGCGCAACCATGACAACCCGATCGCAGAGCGCCGCGATCTCGGTCATGACGTGGCTGGAGAGGATCACGCATTTGCCCGCTGCGCGAAAGCCGGCCAGCAAGTCCCGCAGGGTTCGAGCGCTGAGGACATCCAATCCATTGCCGGGCTCATCCAACAGCAGGTTGGGGGGATCGTGCACGATGGCGCGGGCCAGCGCCACTTTCATGCGCTCTCCTTGCGAGAACCCCTGCGCGCGGCGGTCGGCGATGCCGTGCATTTCGAAGCGATCGATCAGGTAATCGATGCGCGGTTCCAACTCCACCGCGGCCATGCCCCGCAATTCGCCGAAGTACCGCAAATGCTCGCGCGCGGTGAGGCGAGGGTAGTTGCCCAGGCTGTCGGTGAGCGCGCCCATGCGGCTGCGCACGACGATCGGTTGGTCCATGGGGCTTATGCCGTCCACCAGAATCCGCCCGCTGTCGGGACGTGCGAGGCCGGTCATCATCCGAAGGGTGGTGGTCTTTCCCGACCCGTTGGGACCCACCAACCCGGTGATGGAGCCGTCACGAGCGGTGAAGCTGATGCCATCGACCGCGGGAACCGGGCCGAAAAATTTGCGAACGTTCTCGATATGAATCATGACTTTCGTGAACCATAGTCTCGGCAGAAGAAAAGAACTTACAGTTTGTTACTCGATTTTTGTTGGACGACACGTGCGAGCGCGCACATAATGGTTGGCCCTGCGGTTGCCGTGTCGGATTTTCAGGCTATACTTGTTAACCCATACGTACTGTGCGTAAAGCTTTTGGTGCAGAGGTACGACGATGAAGTGCGCGCTGGCAATCTTATTCGCTTCTTTGGCGCTCACCCTCACCGCAGTTGCTGCGGGTGAGGAGGAAGGCTTGGCCAGTTGGTATGGCGAGCCTTATCACGGTCGAATCGCGGCGAGCGGCGAGACATACGACATGGAAGAACTAACGGCCGCACACCGCACGCTGCCGTTCGGCACCACGGTGCGGGTGAATCGGCTCGACAACGGCGCCGCGGTGGTCGTCCGGATCAACGATCGCGGACCGATCCCGGAAGACCGGATCATCGACTTGTCGAAAGCGGCCGCGCGGAAGTTGGGGATGATTCAACCCGGCATCGTGCCCGTAGCTTTGCATGTGGTGACGAGTGTGCCCACCAGTTCCCGGATGCTCTACGCCGTCCAGATCGGCGCGTTCCGCGTCCGGCAGAATGCCGAGAGATCTGTTCAGAGCATGGTGCCATACGGAACCGCGAGAATGGTTTTCCACGCCGAGACGCAGTGCTGGAGCGTGCTGGTGGGCGACGCTGAGACCCGCGCGGACGCGGAACTGATCGCGGGCCGGATTCGGGAGAACGCCCACCTGGATGCCGCATTTGTGGTGCGTGGCGAGTTCTCCGACGGCCTGGTCGCCCAGTAGGGTTTCAGGTAATCTAGGTCTCTGGAGTTCTGATGCGACGAATCCTTCTTTCCGCTGCTTTCGCGAGCTTCGCCCTGGGGACTTTCGCCGGCTCCGCCGCGGCGCAGACGTTTCCTTACGACCACATCCATGTGAACGTGCCCGATCAGGCGGTGGCCGCCAATTGGTACGAGAAATATTTCGGCGGGCGGCGGATCACCGAGGCGCCGGACCGATTGATGTTCGGCAGCACGCGTTTCCTGTTTCTCAAGAAAGCGGACGCGAAGCCGAGCAGCGGAAGCGCCATCGATCACATCGGGTTCTCGTTCGCGGACCTCGACGCAAAGATGAAGGAATTCGAAGCAGCGGGTATCAAGATCGTGACGCCGGCGCGCGAGATCCCCGGGCTCTTCAAGGTTGCATTCGTCGAAGACCCATGGGGCACGCGCATCGAAGTGGTGCAGGATCCTGAACTGCTCGGGCTGCACCACATCCATATGCGTGGGCCGAATCCGGACGAGGTGTTCACGTGGCTGCTGGCGAAGTTCGGCGGACAGCGCACCAAGCTCAAAGGACGCCTGGACGCCGTTAAGTACAGCGCGGCCGGTTTCAGCGACATGTGGATCCTGGTGCAGCGCGGTGACGCGGAGCCAAGCGAGGGGCACGCCATCGACCACATCGGCTGGCGCTCCTCTGGCGCGCTGACGAAGACCATCGACGACCTGCGCGCCAAGGGTGTGATGGTGCTTACCGAACCGCGCCCATTGCCGCTCCCGAACGGGCCGACGATCAACTTCTCCTACGTGGCCGGACCAGCCGGCGCGAAGATCGAGATCGTGGAGCGTCCTGGACTCAAGCCCGGGGAGTAAGAGGGAGACTGACTCACACGCACGCGAGAGCTACTTGCCGTCGATGTGAGGAATATCCTTCTCGTTTTCCGCGCAAAAATACTCCAGCAGATCGCTGTCTGGCTTCAGGCGCTGCTTCAGGTGGATTGTGAATGGCTTGGTAAACGTTTTGGGATCGTCAATCGTGAGCTGCACTTCCATATGGCCGAAGTCCAAGCGGTGAAATCGCTCGGTCAGGCGGAGGGCGTCACTGTGTGAGTGGCCGCGCGCATCCAACCACCCGCGGTCGTTAAAGCCAGCCGATTCGACCACCAGCGTATCGCCGTCCCACTTGCCAACGGAATAGCCCAGCCACGACGGTTGCGGATCTTCGGGCAACTTGCGTCCGTCCGTGTACACCTGGCGGAACGTTGTGTCTCTCTCATACAGCATCAACGTCAATCCGGGTGTTTGGACGATCTTGTAAGGAGCAGGCGCCATTTCTACCAGCGGCATACCTTCCGGAAGACAGTGTGAGAGCGGAGATTCGTTGACGAAGGTCTTCGCGCGTTGCTGGAATAACGCGGCAACGTCCGGCCGTATGGGCGCCTCGTCAGGTTTGAAATCGGACAGGACATTGATGAAGTACTGCGACATGGGTTCTTCACCCGCGCCGTTGGTTTCTCCCGGGATCAGGCGCGCCAACATTTCCGATGGGGCGCTCTCCGTCTGCCAGAGCCCGGAGAGGTTGGGCTTCCCATCGCCTGTGCGGGGCGTGCGCGCCGAAAGGTTCGGCTTGCCGTCCGGTGTTCGCGGAATACCGGGAGTGCGATGGTTTAGCCACTGAGCGTGGACGACCGCCGGTGCCGTGGCGAAGGCCAGCAGGATCCCAATGTATCGATGTAGCATTACACTTTTCGCGCGATCGATTTGGCCTGCAGGAACAGCAGCAGGTAGTCCGGCCCGCCGGCTTTCGAATCCGTGCCCGACATATTGAAACCTCCGAAGGGGTGGGCCCCCACCATGGCGCCGGTGCATTTCCGGTTGAGGTAGAGATTGCCCACGTGGAACTGCTCCCTAGCCTGGCGCAGATGCTCGGGATTATTGGAGAAGACTGCGCCCGTGAGACCATACTCCGAATCGTTGGCCAGCTCGAGGGCATGTTCGAAATTGCGGGCTTTGGTGACGGCCAGCACCGGGCCGAAAATTTCCTCCTGGAAGATGCGCGCCTTGGAATCGACATCCGCGATTACCGTCGGTTGGATGAAGTAGCCGTCGCCATTCGGAGTCTCGCCTCCGGCTACCAGGCGGCCTTCCTTTTTTCCAGTCTCGATGTATTCCAGTATCGTTTTGCGCGCGCCGGCGCTGATCACGGGGCCCATGTAATTGCGCGGGTCGTCGGACGGGCCAACCTGGATGTTCTTGGCTTTCTGCGCCAGTTTTTCCACGAACGGATCGTAGACTTTGGCGTCGACGATGGCACGCGAACAGGCGGAGCACTTCTGTCCCTGGTAGCCGAATGCGGATACCAGCACACCCTCGACGGCTTTATCCAAATCGCTATCGGCATCCACCACGATGGCGTCTTTGCCGCCCATCTCGGCGATCACGCGTTTAATCCACACCTGACCTGGCTGCGCTTTCGCGGCGAGCTCGTTGATGTGCAGGCCCACATCGCGCGAGCCGGTGAACGAGATAAAGCGCGTCTTGGGATGTTGTACCAGCACATCGCCCACAGAGGCCCCGCTGCCGGTGAGGAGCGTGAAGCTCGATTCGGGGAAACCGGCCTCCAGCAGCACCTCCGCGAATTTGGCGCCGATGGTGGGAGTCTCGCTGGAAGGCTTCAGGATCACCGTGTTGCCGGTCACTAGCGAGGCTACGGTCATGCCCACCAGAATGGCCAGCGGAAAATTCCATGGCGGGATCACCACGCCGACGCCCAGCGGGATGTACACCATCTCATCCTCTTCGCCGGGAAGTTGCACCACCTCCTGCGGACCAGCCAGGCGCTGCATCTCGCGCGCGTAGTAGTCGCAGAAATCAATGGCCTCGGAGACATCGGCTTCAGCCTCGGGCCAACTCTTGCCGGCCTCGTACACCAGCCACGCGTCGAATTCCATTTTGCGGCGGCGCAGGATGCGCGCGGCGTCCACCAGCATGCGGACGCGCTCTGCGGCGGGCGTGCGGCTCCATTTGGAAAAATACGCATGCGCGCTTTCCACCGCCCGGTTGGCCAGTTCCGGAGTGGCTTTGTGATGGATGCCTACCACTTCTTTCGTGTTGGACGGGTTGAGCGACTTCAGCTTGTCGTTGGTGGCGATCCAATCGCCGCCGATGCGCAGTTGGTATTCGCGCCCGAATTGGGCATGCACGTCGCGTAGCGCTTCTTCCATAGCCTGCCGGTTGGCGGGTACGGAGAAGTCGGTGTACGGTTCGTTGCGGAAAGCCGGCAGTTTCTCCATACCTTCATAGTGGCACGGCGGCGAAGTGCGTCTTGGGGTCGGTGGCAATGCGGGCGAACGCAATCTCACTATCGTGAGCGAAGCCGCAAATCCAATCCTCTTTCACCGCTGCGCTCAGCCACTGAGTCTTGACTTCGATGGTCTGAATCGGGTAGAGGTCGAAAGCCGTAACCCAGGTGGGCTGGAGGTGAGCAGCCATGGGGACCAGGTCGGAGAGAAAACAGAAAGGTGCGGCCGGCGCTCTGCGCAGTGACCACCATCATGTCGCGGTTGTGTCCCGGAGCGCGGCGCATCCACACGCCGGGGACCACTTCGCAATCGCCGTCCACCAGGTTCATCTGGCCGGACTCCACCAGCGGATCGTAGTTGGCATCGATGTAGCTCACGCTATCGCGGCTGAGGCGCTCGTGGGCGTGCTCCCATTCGCCACGCGCGGTGAAGTAACGCGCCCGTGGGAAGGCGGGGTGGGCGCAACCGTTCTTCAGGATGGTGTTGCCGCCGCAATGGTCCCAGTGCAAATGAGTGTTGATGACGATGTCGACGGCCTCGGGGTCGAAGCCGTGGCGCGCGACGACGGCCGGAAGTTCCTCGGCTCGGGGCGGCATCTTCATACGCTCGCGGGAGCGTGCGTCCGGCTTATCGCCGCCGCCGGTTTCGATCAACACGGTGTGGTCGCCCGTGCGGATGAGATAGCAGTTGAATCCCGCGGGAATGCGGTTGAGATCGTCGGCCGGGATTTTACGCGACCAGAGAGTCTTGGGGACCACGCCAAACATAGCGCCGCCGTCCCACCAGTAGACCGAATCGCGAATCAGCGAGATTTCGAAATCGCCGAGAGTCACACCAAGCCCTTGGGGGGCCGGGCCTTCCGGCCCGCCGCCGCCTTTCCAGGCGGCGCGCCGCGCAGAAGCGCGGCGGCAGTCCCGAAGGGCTGCCCCACTCGTGCGCTACCCACGGCCGTGTTCATTCCCCTTCACCAGCTTGCGGCCGCGCTCGAACAGATCGGCGGCGTCTTCCACCAAGCGGCGTCCGCGCTCGAACATGTCGCGGCCGGCGTCCATGATGTCCTGAGTGCCTCCCGCGACCGCCTCCTTGCCCTGCTGCGTCTTATCCGTTATGAACTGGCGCGTGTCCCTGCCGCTGCTCGGCGCGTACAGAAGAGCCACGGTGGCCCCGATGACCGCACCGGTCAAAAACCACGCCAGGGTGTTACTGCCCTCTTCCGGCGATTCGTCCCGTTCATCCACAATTATTTCGGACATTCTGGTGTCTCCGTGGGAGCGGCGCTTTGTGCCGCACCATCAACATTCTGCGATATCCTTGAGGCATGGCGCAAGATCCCGACGAACAGCCGGACGATGGCGGCGTAGACCCCTCGCACGACCTGGACATGGTCACGCTGTTCAGTTCCTCGAACATCGATGCGGAAATGGAGGCGAACGCCATTCACGGCATCTTGACGGCCAGCGGCATTCCCTCGGTGGTGGTGGGCGCCAGCGCCATCCCCTCGCTGGAGTTTCAGGTGCAGGTGCCACGTGGCGCAGCGGAGGAAGCCGAGCGGTTGGTAGAAGAGGCACGCGCGGCCGGTCCGGAAGCGGCGGCCGAAGCCGAGGCGGCTTCAGAAGAGCCCTAATAGCTGCGGTTCGGCGGCTCGCCAACGATTGATGTCCAAAAACAAACGGTACCCGTCGCTGCGGATGGAGATCAGCCCGTCCTGATCGGTGCGCAGCACCATGGCATGGTGCTCCAGTAAGCGCTCGATCACTTCGCGATTGGGATGCCCGTAGCTGTTTTCCAATCCCACCGAGATCACCGCAAACGTGGGTTGGACGGTCGCTGAGGAATTCCTCCGTGCTGGAGGTCTTGCTGCCGTGGTGTCCCACCTTCAACACGTCGGCCCGGTGCAGTTCACCGTCTTCCACCATGCGCCGCTCGATGGGCCGCTCCGCGTCTCCACTGAGGATGAAAGCATGCCGGCCGTAGCGCAGGCGCAGTACCAGCGAATCGTTGTTCTTAGGCGTGTCGGCGGCAACGTAATCCGCGGGCGGCGCCAGGACGTCGATCAACGCTCCTCCCAGTGCGATTTGCCGGCCCTCTCGTAAGGGCACGATCTTCACACCGTTCTTCGCGGCCTTCTCGCATACCAGACGCCAGGTGGGGCTGTCCGGAGTCGCGCCAGTCCACAACTCCTTGGGATGGAAATCGTCGATCAAGGCGGGGAGTCCGCCGATGTGATCTTCGTGCGCGTGGGAGAGGGCCATCACGTCCACGCTGCGTATGGAGCGGTTCCAAAGGTAAGGCGCCACCACGTCCTCGCCGATATCGAGTTGCGAGCGCGAGGCGTGGCCGAAGGCCGGGATGCCGCCGCCATCGACGAGCATGCGCTTGCCATCGGGAAACGTGACTAGCAGGCTGTCGCCCTGGCCGACATCGATGGTAGCCAACTCCAGTTGGCCTCGTGCCTGATCGGCTGGGAACGGATGCCACAGCAAGAGAACGAGCAACACGGCGGTGGCGGTTGCCGCGGCCACGCGCCACCAGCGCCGCGTGAGCGCGGTAGCGATCAGGGCGGCCGTGAAGGCCACGGCCAGCCAGAAGGGCGGAGTGGGAATTCGCCAGTTGGGCTCGATGGAAGCGTGCCACGCTACCACCTGCTGCGAGAGATGCAGCAGCCAGCCGGCGAGAACAGCCATCCATCCCCAGCCGGAAATCACGGCCAGGAAACCCACGGGCAACGCCAACCCCATGAGCGGTACCACGATGGCATTGGCCGAGAGGCCGGAGAGGCCGACGCGGTGAAAGTACACCACCATCGGCAAGGCCAGTCCGAGTTGCGCGACGGCCGAAGTGACCGTGAGGTCGTAGAAGAAGAGCAGCACGCGAGCGGGAACGGTGACCGCCAGCCTGGCCAGGCGCGCCGGCAGGCGGGTGACGAGGCGCAGGGTCTCCGCCAGCAGGCGCATTTCGACTCGGAACTGAGCGGCTCGCGGTTCCAGGTGAACGTCCGTGCCCGTAGCTTCGAGGTCCGTGAGACCGCGAACCAGCGGCCCCGAGGTGGCGCGCATCAATGGCGCGGCGAAGGCGCCCAGGAATGCTACGGCGAGAAATGTGAGCTGGAAACTGGCGTCGAAAAGCTGCTCGGGATCGAGCAAAAGAAATCCCATGGCCACTGCGGCCAGCAGGTTCATGGCGCGGCGCTGGCGGTAAAAATAGCCGCAGATCATGACCAGCGTGAGGCCAGCCGAGGACCGCACGCAGGGCGCTTGCCAGCCGGTGATCAACGCGTAAAGCCATGCCGCCAGCACCGTGACGAACATCGCTACGCCCTCGGGCACGAAGAACAGGCGCAGCAGAAGAAGGAAAAATGCCGCCAGGATCGCCACGTGCGTGCCGGAGATCACCAGCACGTGGAAGGTCCCGGTGGAGCGGTAGATCTGGGTCCACACGCGCTGCAACTGAAAGTTCTGTCCGATCAGCAGGGCCTGCATCATGCCGGTCTGGTAGAGGTCGCCATGATAGAGCCGCGCCAGGCGATCGAGCGCGCCCTGTCGAAGGTCCATGATGACTTTTTGAAAACGTGACCCGCAGCGGCCGGGCAGGATTTTCACGGTGTGGGCGGCGCCGGATGCGGTCCAATAAATCTCCTGACGGGCCAGGTATCGCGCGTAGTCGAATGCTCCGGGATTGCCGAAGTTGTGCGGCTTGCGCACGCGGGCATCGAGCTCGATTCGCTGGCCATAATGCAAGACCGGCAGCGGCTCGTTATCGCGCGTGTAGAGCGTGACCTGTGCACGGGCGTGCGGCTCGAGTTCGAGAATGAAGCGTTCGCGTTCGCCGGAAACGGCAGGCGGTTCCACCACGCATCCGCCCAGTATTACCACCTCGCGCCCTTCGGCATCGAGTTCAGGAGGCGGGCCGGGAGCGTGCGCGACGTTCGTCAGGATTCCAGCGAAGAACAATCCGATACAGGCGCACACACCGGCCAAGGCACGCGAGTTTCGCCAGAGCGCGAGAATGCCCAGGAGCAGGAGCCCCGCGATGGCGAGGAGCAGTTCGGATGCTGAAAACGGTACGAAGCGGGAAACCAGGATACCCGAGGCGATGGCAGCCAGGGGACCGACCAGCGGGTCCTTCAATGGAAGGCCGATTGTAGCAACCGGCGAGCACATATAATAAACGGGTGCAACCGAGCGAACATTGTTTGCAGGCACCCAAGAAGGAGTACGACAGATGAGGCTTTCGAATTGGAAGATCTGGGCCGGCGCAATGGTGCTGGCGGCGGGCGTATCCACCGTGCTCGCGGATTCGATCAATCCACCCACCACTCCGCAGACCGCCCCCATGACTGCCCAGGAGAAGAAGAACCTGGACATGGTTCTGACCTGGTGGCGCGAAGTGATCGATGGCGGCCATATGGAACTCACGTCCAAATACCAGGCCGAGGACTACATCCAACACAACCCCAACGTGAACACCGGGCGCGCCGGATTCGTGGAGTTCATCGGCAAGTTCAGCAAGCCGAAGAATCCGATTCCGGACAAACTGTCGAACCCGCCCGTGGTGAAGGGCGCGAAAGGCGACTTCGTCTGGCTGATTCATGAAACCGAGCAGAAGGACCCGCGCGATGCGTCCAAAACTTACCACTCCAACAGCTTCGAAGTGCTGCGCATCCAAAACGGCAAAGTGCAGGAGCACTGGGACAGCGCGCAGAAGATGGCCGGTTCGGGCGCAATCACGACGGGAGTGTCTCCCAAACCGCCCATGCAATGGAACACCGGCAAGCTCTCGAAAGAGGAAGAGCACAACCTGGAGCTGGGCACGGAAGAACTCAAGGACATGCTGCAATACGGCCACCTGGAACTCGCCGACAAGACCATGGACCCCGGCTACATCCAGCACAATCCCAACGTGCCGCAGGGCCGCGATGGATTCAAACAATTCATGAGCCGCATTCCCGGACGTCGCCCCGAAGACGCCAAGCCGATCAAGCCGGAATGGTTGAATCCGCCGGTGCTCACGCTGGTGAGCGGGCCGTACGTGGTGTTCATGTGGGACCGGATGGCCAAGGATCCGGACGATTCCAGCCGCGAGTATAAGTGGAATCACTTCGACATCGTTCGCGTGGAGAACGGCCTGATCAAAGAGCATTGGGACGAGGCGGTCATCGCACCTCCGCAGGCGGGCGGCAAGAAGCAGTAGCTCAATTTTCCGTCTGCACGATATTACGGCGCTGCGCGTCACTTTCGGCAGGAGAGACGCGTGCTGCTATTGCTGTTGCTCGTTCTCACCGCTGCCGGGCTTCCCGCCGGGGTGATCCGCGGGACGGTCGTGGAAAACCAGACCGGGAAGCCTTTGTCGCGCGCCATCGTGGTGCTGCAACCGATCGACGGAACGCGCGGTAGCCCGCTCTCGGTACGCACGACTGTTAATGGCGGCTTTGAATTCGCCCCGCTGGCGGATGGAGCCTACGTGATCAAAGCTTCCCGGCGTGGTTTTCTGCCCACCGAGTATGGGCAGCGACAGTGGAATTCAGCGGGCCTTCCGGTGGTTCTCAAGGACAACGCATCCACCTTCCTGACAATTCGTCTGCCCAGGTACGGGGCCATTACCGGCACCATCGTGGACGAGAACGATGTGGGGGTGCCGCAGTTCGAGGTGCTCGCGTATCGTCGCACCGAACCGCCCCAACTGGTGACGCGTGCGCGCAGCGATGAGCGCGGCATCTACCGCCTCACCGGCCTGGAACCTGGCAACTACCTGGTGCGCACGGCGGCGAACCACGATGACGACCTGGACTATCTGCCTACGTTTTCGAAAGAAGCGCTGCCCGTGGCGGAAGCTCATGCCGTGCAGGTGTATCTGGATGAGGAAACGCGGAACGTGGACGTGCGGCCCGCGCCGGGAAAGTTATTCAGCGTGTCGGGGATGGTGAGTACGGATCCGGCGGGAATCCCGGTTTCCGTGACTTTGGCTTCGGATGCGGGCCGGCAGACGACCCAGGGTCCATCCTTTCAATTCGATTCCTTGCCGCCGGGACCTTATGAACTGTACGCGGAGGCTCCCGAGAATCGCGCGCTGAATGCCAAGTATCAGGCGGTGTACTTACCGCTCAACGTGGACCGCGACCTTAGCAGGGTTTCCATATCCACTCTTCCGGTGCGGGAAACGCGCTTCGATTTCAATCCCGCACTGGCAGGTGGAGCGAATTCGGTTCAGGTGCTGGCGCGCCGCAAAGACCTTGCGGGCATCCTGCCGGCAGTGACGGTGCGGCTGGCGAATAACCGCGCGCTGCTGGCGCCCGGCCGATGGGAACTGAATTTTGTGCCTCCGCCTGAATACTATGTCTCCGCCTTCTCGGCTCCATCGATACCAGGGGGAGCCAGGGGCCACCCGGATGGCTGGAACGAAATCGTCAACACCTATTACGGCGTAGTGGGCGTGACATTGTCGGCGAACCCAGGAGGCGTGCACGGAGTTGTGAAAGCGTCAGGGGAAGTGGTGCCCGGCGCTCCGGTATTCCTCGAGGCGTATGACGCGGTTACCCAGAAGCGATTGACGGACCTGCGCGCCACCCGCACCGACCTGCAAGGGGCTTACCGATTCGATGGCCTGGCGCCCGGCAACTACCGGGTAGCGTCCACATTTGAGTACCAGGCGCCGGATTCGGCGGCGATGGATTTGGCCGGGGCACGGCCGGTGACGGTGGAGGCTCGTGCCGTGCTGCAAATGGACCTCGATTTATACGGGGCGCAGTGAGCACTGAGCATCAACCTTATCGGCGGGCTGAGCCAGGCGTTACTATTAGCCATCCAGCAGAATGGCAAAGGCTAATCCCCCCGCTCACCGGCTGCCCATGCCGGCGCGGCTCATCGATCGCCGCATCTACGTTATCCGTGGCCAGAAGGTGATGCTCGACAGCGATCTCGCCGAACTCTACGGAGTGCTGACGAAAAATCTCAACTTGGCCGTACGCCGCAATCTGGACCGATTCCCCGAAGACTTTATGTTCCAGCTTACGAAGGAAGAATTCAACAACTTGAGGTTGCAATTTGCAACCTCAAGTTCGGAGTACGGCGGCCGGCGCTACCTACCCTACGCGTTCACAGAGCACGGCGTAACGATGCTCTCGGCAGTGCTCAACAGTGATCGCGCCGTACGGATGAGCATTCTTATTGTTCGAGCCTTCGTTAAACTCCGGGAAGCTCTGGCCGGCAACAAGGAACTGGCCCGCAAGGTCGAACGTCTCGCGGCCACGCAGCAGCAACACGCCGTAGCGCTTATCGGCGTCATCAACGAAATCAAGCACCTGAAGGCCCCAGGTAAACGTAAGCCGCGCATCGGTTTCTACACCGGCGACAAGTGAACCCCCTAGCCCATCCGTATCATTGCTAACCGGTTTCCCTGCGGGGAGTCTAATCAACAGCCGGATGGAATTCGCCGATCAGGCGGTGGTCGCGAGAGCGCGCTCGGGAGACGCTGAAGCCTTTCGTGTGCTCGTCGAGCGCCACAGTCGCGCGCTGTTCCGCCTGGCCTTTCGCATGACTGGAAATGAAGCGGATGCCGAGGACGTGGTTCAGGAAACGCTCCTCCGCGCCTACCGGCAACTGGGCAAATTCGACGAGCGCGCCAGCTTCGGCACCTGGCTTTACCGCATCGCGACCAACTATGCGCTTGACCTGATGCGGGCGCAGACCCGCCGCCGCGAGCAGCCGCCTCCGGCCGACGCCACGGTAGATCCCCTGCTCTCCATAGCTTCAGGAGAGCCCGCGCCCGACCGCCTGGCCCTGAGCGGCGAGGTTCGCGAGCGCGTGGCCGAAGCCATGGACGAGTCTGAGCGCCGCGGAGCGCACGGCCTTCGTCCTGCGGCATTTTGAAGGCATGGGCATTGAAGACGTAAGCCGCATCCTGGGCTGCCAGCCCAGCGCGGCCAAACACAGCATATTCCGCGCCGTACAGAAACTGCGGCGCGCTTTGGACCCTCTAGCGAGTACGGCAAGATGAATCACCTCAGCGAAGAAGACCTGGTTTTGCACTACTACGGGGAGGCTGCCGATTCCCTTCCCGCGGATCTCCATCTGAAAGAATGCGAGGCGTGCCGCGCGCTCTACGGCTCGCTGCAGAGGGTTCTGAACGCGGTGGATGGGTTGCCCGTGCCGGACCGAACCAGCGACTACGGCGCGCAAGTGTGGCACCGGATCGTGCCGTATTTGCCACTACGGCGGCGCTTCCGCTTTTTGACATCCCCGTGGCGATGGGCCGCTGCCGGCGCTGCTTTTGCAACCCTGATCGTTGCCGCATTTCTGGCCGGGCGGTTCTACCCGCAACCCCACGGGCCGGTGCTGATCGCCGCCGATCCGGAAGCGCAGCAACGTCTCCTGACGCTGGCGGTGGGAGACTACCTGGGGCGCTCGCAAGTGGTGTTGAGCGAGCTCGCGAACGCCAGTCCCGCGCGGACGCTGGACATTTCGCCCGAGCAGGGTCGCGCCGAAAGCCTCCTCAACGAGAATCGGCTGTATCGCCAAACCGCGCTGCAGATGGGCGATGCCGCGATTGCCGGAGTGCTGGATGATCTGGAGCGTGTGTTGCTCGAAATCGCACACGCCCCTTCGCGGCTGTCTGCGGCGCAGGTGGACGAATTGAGCCGCCAGCTCCACGATGACGGCATCCTTTTCAAAATTCGCATACTCGATTCCAACGTCCGGAATCGTGAAGAACACAAACTTTGAGGTGACGACAATGATCTACATCCGACTCGGAATGATTCTCTGCTGTTTGGCGGCGGCCGGCATGATTTCGTCGGCGCAAGTGCCCCCCGCACCGCCTTCGCCCCCTGTTCCGCGGGCTGCGCCGGTGCCTCCGGTTCCCCCAGTTGCGCCAATGCCCCCAGCGCCGCCGGCATTTGATTTCGACTTTGACTTCAACTTCGGTCCGGACTTCGAGGCCAAAATGGCCGACTTTGGGAACAAGATGGCAGACTGGGGAACGCAGTTCGGCACCCAGTTCGGCGCCAAGATGGCGACGGCCGGCGCCGGCTTCTTCCAGAGCGGGCGGTTCGGGCGTTCCAGCGATGACCGGCTCTACGAGAGCGGCCAGCGGGAACTCGACCAGAGTCATTGGAACGCAGCCCTCACGAATTTCGCCGAGGTGGCCGGCCGCGGGGGACCGCGGGCCGATGGGGCGTTGTACTGGAAAGCCTACGCGCTGAACAAACTCAACCGGCGCGACGAAGCCCTGGCCGCCATTGCGGAATTGCGCAAGTCCCATCCCAGCTCGAAATGGCTCGACGATGCCGGCGCGCTCGAGATCGAAGTGAAACAGGCCTCCGGACAAAATGTTTCGCCGGAAGGGCAGCCCGATGAGGAACTCAAGCTGATGGCGCTGAATGCCCTGGTGAATTCCGACCCGGATCGCGCGCTTCCCCTGCTGGAGGGCCTGTTGAAGGGCTCGCAGGCGCCCCGCGTGAAAGAACGCGCGCTGTTTGTGCTGGCGCAGAGCAACGCTCCGCGGGCGCAACAGTTGCTGGAGCAGGTGGCGCGCGGCAACGGCAATCCCGATTTGCAACTGAAGGCGATACAGTATCTCGGCATAGCCGGGCGCAAACAGGGCAACGGCCAACTGCTGTCCAGCGTGTACGCCGCCAGCAACGACGAGAGCACGCGGCGGGCGGTGCTGCACGCGCTACTGGTTGCCGGGGATAACGATCGCTTGTTGCAGGCAGTGAAAGCAGAGAAATCGCCGGAGCTTCGGGCAGAAGGCGTCCGGTTACTCGCGGGCAAGGCCGAAACCGGCGATGCCCTGGTCTCGATGTATGCCTCCGAACAGGATCAGCAAGTCAAGCGGGCGATTCTTGACTCGCTCTTTGCGCAGCGGAATGCCAAGGCCCTGGTCGACCTGGCGCGCAAGGAACGCGATCCGGAGACTAAGCGCGAGATGGTCCGCCGCCTCTCGAGCATGAAATCCAAAGAGGCCACTGACTACATGCTGGAGCTGCTGAAATGACTCGCGCCATCTGGTTGCTGGCAGCGGCTCTGCCGTTGGCGGCTCAGCCCAAGCTGCTGATCAACGCGCAGGTCGACACACGCTCCGCCTCGGCTGGCCTGGAGCGCGAGTTTCGCGGGTTGCTCTCCGCGCAACCACAGCCCGCGTGGATTGGATACACGGTGCCCGCCGTGCGAACGTACAACCTGGGGTGCGAATACGTCAGCCCGGGCGGCCGCACCGTTCCTGGAGTGGTGCATCTGGAGCCGCCCGACCACGCCGTGATCCTGTTCCGGGTGGAGTCGGGTACGGTGAACCGGATGCGGGCGCTGTCGCCGGATTGCGAGATCGATGCCGGCGGGGTGCCCGTGCATTGGCTGGCGGACGTGCGCCCGGCCGACAGCGTCGCGCTGCTGGCAACGCTGGATTCCAACGAGACAATCATGGCGATTGCGATGCACGCTGATCCTGCCGCCGATGCCGCGCTGGAGCGTTTGGCCGCCGCGGGAGAGCCTGACAATGTGCGCCGGCGCGCCGCATATTGGATCGGCGCGACGCGGGGCCGCCGCGGCGTAGAATTCCTGAGGAATCTGCTGGCCAGCGATCCCAGCCAGCAGGTTCGTGAACGCGCCGTGGAAGGCCTCGCCGCCAGCCGCGAACCCGAAGCGCTGGACTTGCTGATTTCCCTTGCGAAGAAGGACGGAGATACGCGCGTCCGCAGGCAGGCGGTGGCCGCGATGGGCCGCTCGCGCGATCCCAAGGCGCAAGCGTTTCTAGAGGACGTGCTGAAGCACTAAAACCGCTCCCTTTGGTCACGGCTCGGTAACGCGCGACCCATGCTGAGCCGTGACCATAGGGAGCGGTTTTCAGCTACTTCCCGTCCACCGAAAGCGCCAGCATCACATTCCCCGGAATCCCGATCAGCACGTTGTAACCGGAATCCACGAACAACATGCCGTCGGCGATGGTCGCTCCGGCCACGTTCAACGATCCGCCGTGGGCTTTGACGCCGTTCACGGTTTCGAAATCGCGCAGCGTGTCCAGGTCCCAGATCAGCTTACCGTCAGCGGTGGAATGGGCGCGCAGATGCCCGTCCATCGAACCGGAGAAGACCACGCCGGGAATCAGCGTGGCGGGCGCCAACTGCGCCGGGCTGCATCCCTGCTTGCCCTTGCACGCCGGCTCGAAGGGAGGTACCGACCAAACCTTCTCGCCCGTCGCGATCTTCAAGGCAAACAGGCCGCCCCCGGGGCCGGGAATAATATCGGAAAGCGGGGCGTAGACGTTATCCTGGTCGGCGGCCATGCCCCACTGGATTCCTCCGAGTGCGCCGCCTTTGCCGATTTCGGTATGCCACAGAATCTCGCCGCGGCGATCCGGATCCAGGCCGTACACCACGCCCGCCTTCTGCCCCACCAGCAGTATGTCTTTGCCGTTCGGGAGCGAATGCAGGATGACCGAGGAGCCGATATCCACGTCGCGATCCGGATTTTCCGGACAACTGGGTTTTCCCGGCGAGAAACAGCTGGCATTCCAGGCATCGGTGGTGAACTGCTTGGACCAGAGCAGGGAGCCGCTCTCCAGGTCGAAAGCTAACACCGCATCGGAGGTGTTGGTCGGCGGATCCGAATAGTTGTTGCCGGTGCCGGCATAGATGATCTTGCGCTTCACGTCGATGGTGGGCGACCCCCAGATCCCTGCCCCTGAGGGTCCGAACAAGTCGGTGCCGGCCGAATTCTTCTTAGTCTTGGTGGACGGATCGGTGACGGTGAATGTCTTCCACACGATCTTCCCCGTCGCGGCATCGAGCGCCGCCATGCTGCCGCGGAAGGTGCAGCAGGGGTACTTGGGATTCTGCGCCGCCATCTCTTCGCCGGCGGAACGCACGCCCGCATACACGCGGCCATTGAATACCTTGGGTGCCGCGGTGATGCCGGCCATGGGGTGCTCATCGAGCTTGGTTTTCCACAGCAACTCGCCGGTCTGCGCGTTCACCGCGTAAATATTCGTCTGGCCATCGCCAAAATAGGCGGCGTACTGTCCTCGTCCGATGGGAGCCACCGAAACCGCCGCGCGCACTTTGCTATCGGCTTTGTATGTCCAATAGGCGCAGCCGGTGCGTGCGTCGAGCGAGTAGACCGTTCCGTTGGCGCTGCCGAAGAAAAGGCGCCCGCCGGCGACGGTGGGTTGCGAATCGACGCTGACGGTATCGGGGAATCCAAAAGCCCATCTCACTTTAAGCTTGGGAACATCCTGGGCGCGGAGCCCCGCCGAGGCCGCGGTCTGTAGACGGCTGTTTACCAGATCGACGCTCCACCCGTTCCAGCCGTTCACGTTCGCAAGCGGGCGCGCCCCTGCCGGGCAAGCGTTGTCGCGTGCGGACTGAACCGCGGCGCCGGTGCGCGGCGAGAGAAAATCGGCGATGGCCTGTCGCTCCATGGCGCTCAGGTTGGCGGCTTGGGCCTTCATCACGCCCGATTCCAGGGCCACGACGATCGACTGATTGGGACGCTGCGCCAGCGCCTCGGGCAGGGGGGCCCGGTTGTCCGCGCCTGGCTGATGGCAGGTCGCGCAGTTCTTTTCGAACAGGGCTTGGCCGTCGGGAGGGGCTTGGCCGAAGGCTATCCATGTACTGAAAACGAATAAGCCGATGACGCGGAGCATTCGGCCATTATCTCAGACTGTGGGGCCAGGCCTTCCGGCCTGCCGCCGCGCTTCCGCGCGGCGCTGGACTCGCGAGCGCACCTCGTAAGCCGAAGACGCCGCCCGGAAGGGCGGCGGCAGGCCCGAAGGCCTGGCCCCACCTACGGAAACAAGCGCTTCACCAGTTCCAGGGCCTCTTCGCGCGTGGCAATGCGACCCTCCAACTGCGCGTCTTCTGCCGCGGCAAGCATCTTCGAGAACTGCGGCCCCGGGCGATATCCTTCCGCGATCAGGTCGCCACCAGTCACCAGAGGCTTGGGTTTGAGCTGCTCGTGACCGAACTCGTCCAGCTTTTGGCGCGCCAAGTCGTAATTCTCAAGGCGCCCATTGCTCGATAGAACATCCAGGCGATGCAACTCCAGGTGCTCGTCAAACTTCGGCAGCCGCAGGAAGCGCTTGAGCGTGCTCTCCTTCATGTGATGCACATCCTTGAACTGCATGTGCCTGGCGATTAGCGCCTCTACCTGTTCGGCGTCGTCGCGGGAGAAACGCAAGCGAGTGAAGATCGCGCGTGCTAGCCTCACGCCTTCCTCCACATGGCCGTCGAAGCGGATGCGCTCCGCAACGCGGAATGTCCCGGGCTTGCCCACATCGTGCAAGAGCGCGCCCCAGGCCAGCGTTGGCGAAGCGTGTTCCAGTTTCTCGAGCAACATCAGCGTGTGGACCCAGACATCGCCTTCGGGGTGGAATTCCGGCGGCTGGGCGACGCCTTTCATGGCGGCAACCTCGGGGAGAATGTCGTTGAGCAGACCAGTCTCGTCGAGCAGTTCAAAGCCGCGCCGCGCGCCGCCCTCGGTCAGGATGCGCACCAGTTCCTCGCGGATTCGCTCGGCCGAGACGGTCTGAATCAAGGCGTGATGAGCACGCACCGCGGCCATGGTGGCCGGCTCGATCGCAAAGCCCAGACGCGCCGCAAAGCGCACGGCCCGCAACAGCCGCAGGTGATCTTCGCGAAACCGAATTTCCGGATCGCCGATGGCACGCAACAAACGGCTTTCCAAGTCGGCCCGTCCTTCGACGAAGTCGAGCACATGGCCCGTCTCAGGATCCATCATCAGCCCGTTGATGGTGAAATCGCGGCGCAGCACGTCTTCGCGGGGATCGGATTCGAAGCGAACACTGGCGGGATGGCGGCCATCGGTGTAATCGCGGTCGCTGCGAAAGGTGGCCACTTCCACCTGCGCCCCGTTGTCACGCACCAGTACCACGCCGAAATGCGCGCCCACCTGGCCGGAATTGGGGAATAGCTGCAGGATGCGGGCGGGCGGAGCGTCGGTAGAGACGTCGAAATCTTTGGGGTGGCAGCCGAGAAGCAGATCGCGCACGCAGCCGCCCACCAGGTAGGCCTGGTGCCCCGAGTTCCGCAGTGTCGTCACGATCGCGTGGGCAAGCGCCTCCGGCGTCATAATCCCTATGCTAATATGGGCGCAGCCGAACTCCACCCGGAGGCGGGGGAACCGATTTGTTGGGGCGCAGTCCACGTAAGACGGAGTACTTTCAAACTCTAGCCCGTCAGCTAACCTCGCAGGCCACATTGAAAGTCACCTGTATGGTGGTCGAGGAGATAGTTCCGTGACATTGGAAAACCGGCCGGGAGTCGTCAAGGTGGTCGTCGCTACCACCGTGATGCTGTCGTTTATCTCCTTCTGGCGCGCCGCTGCGATCGTGCTGGCCGACATGGCGTCGTCGGCTTACTACGTGGGCGGCATCGCTGAAACGGCCATCGGAAAAGCCGCGCCCTGGTTCATCCTGGCGATCATGCTGTTCTCCTATTCCGTGCGCGCCATCTACATCGAGAGTTGCTCGATGTTCGTGCGCGGCGGCGTGTATCGCGTGGTGCATGAGGCCATGGGCGGGACGCTCGCCAAGTTCTCGGTTTCCGCCCTGATGTTCGACTACGTGCTGACCGGCCCGATCAGCGGCGTCAGCGCGGGGCTGTATCTCGGCGGGCTGATCAACGAGGCCGGCGTCAGTCTGCACCTTCCCGGATTACACGTGAACGCGCAGTACTTCGCGGCCTTCTTCGCGGCCGTAGTCACTGTCTACTTCTGGCGCAAAAACATCATCGGGATGCACGAGTCGAGCGAGAAGGCGCTGCGCATTATGCAGATCACCACGGTGATGGTGGTGGTCCTGATCATCTGGTGCCTGGCCACGATTTTGAAGAATGGCTATAACCCCGTCCCCCTTCCCATACCCGCGAATCTTCACTTCAGCAACGAATCGCTCGGCTGGCTGAGAGGGACGGTGGCGCCCTCGATAACCGTTATCGCCATCATGGTCGGGCTGGGACATTCTCTGCTGGCCATGAGCGGGTTCGAAACGTTGGCCCAGGTCTATCGCGAAGTGGCGCATCCCAAACTCAAGAACCTGGAGCGCGCTGGATTCGTGATCATCATCTACAGCCTGATGTTCACTTCGCTGGTGTCGTTCTTCGCCGTGATGATCATTCCGGACAACGCCCGCAAAGATGTTTTGGACAACCTCATCGGCGGCATCTCGATGTATCTGATCGGGCCGCTTCCCCTGCGATTGCTGTTTCGCGTTTTCGTCGTGCTGGTCGGCACACTGATTCTGGCGGGCGCAGTCAACACCGCCATCATCGGCTCCAACGGAGTGCTCAACCGCGTGGCTGAGGACGGCGTGCTCCCCGATTGGTTTCGCCATCCACACCACAAATTCGGCACCACTTCACGGCTGATCAACCTGGTGGTGATTCTGCAATTAATCACCATTTTCATCAGCCGCGGCGATATCTATGTTCTGGGTGAAGCTTACGCTTTCGGCGTGGTGTGGAGCTTTGCCATGAAAGCCCTCTCCGTTCTTGTCCTGCGCTACCGGCAACCCGAGAACCGTGAGTGGAAGGTGCCATTGAATTTCCACATTGGCGGAGTGGAGATCCCGCTCGGCCTGGCCATGATCACGGTGACGCTCTTCGCGCTGGCGATCATCAACGTGCTCACCAAACGCGTGGCCACGATTTCGGGCGTAACCTTCACCATCATTTTCTTTATCGTGTTTGAGTTGTCGGAGCATTATAACCGGAAGCGCAAGTCCGCGCATGACGTGGAATTGGAAAAGTTCCGTGTGGACGCGCGCGCCGATCTCACCACGGAAACGCTGCATGTACGCCCGGGCAACGTGTTGGTCGCCGTGAGGAATCCCAACCGGCTGCAGCACCTGGATCGTATTCTTCGGAAGACGGACACGCGCCGGCTCGATATCGTGGTGCTCTCCGTACGCCAGGTAACCACGGCCGGATCGGGCGAGCATCCATTGGGCACGGACCAGATTTTCTCCGACGACGAAACCACGGTGTTCACGAAAGTGGTGACGATCGCGGAGAAAGCCGGCAAGCACGTGGAATTGATGGTGGTGCCGGGAACCGATCCGTACGAGGCCGTGGTCCAGACGGCGGCCCGGATTGGATCGTCACGCATCGTCATGGGCCTTTCGCCCAAGCTCACACCGGCCGAGCAAGGCGAGTTAGTCGGGCGCTACTGGGAGCAACTTCCCGAACCACGGCCGTCGCTATCGCTCGAAATCGTTCTGGAAAACCAGAAGGACACCGTCTTTCTGAACCTGGGACCGCATCCGCCGCGGCTGTGGCCTGAGGACATCGACCTGGTGCACCGCCTGTGGCTGGAGCTGACCACGCGCGGGCCCGGCTCCAAGCTGCACCATCGCGACGTGATCGGTGTGGCGCTGCGGCGCATGCGGGACGAATTGCATTCCGACCGCGCCGACGAAGTAATTGGCGACGTTTTGCAGGAGATTGCCGGTGACCATGGCAGCAGCGGCAACGGCCGCGCGAAGCTGCCCCCATCGTCCGGGAACTCGCACCTGGCCGGCCGTCACTAACAATTGCCGCACGTTTACCGATTGCCGCCCCGTTACCGAGCCGCCACCGTCAGGGAGCGGGGGTTGCGAAGGGACGTCCACGAGGTAAAGCCCCCGCTCCCTGACGGTCGCGGCTCGGTAACAACCGCTCGGTAACGTAGCGCCTTTGCAAGTTTCGGATATCGAAACCTGATACTATCAATTTGCGTCACTACTAGTGGCAGGCCCCTCTGACGGCCCGGTAATTCATAGAAACCGAAGGTGCTGCATTGCCAGCCGCCGGATGATTGCCGCCTAAGGGGCCCGCCGCTCTAGAGGGAAGGAGGGTTCTCGATTGCCGTCCGGCAGCCGCTCCACGGCGATCGAAGAATACTTCGTCGAAAGCCAGCCGCCCAACCTCTCGACTCTACCTCCGGAACGGTCGCGCGATCCTGAAATTCCAAAAAGCGAAAATGGAATATCCAGAGCGATCCAACGTATGCTTTTGGTGTGTCGTAAAATAGGCCGCCCGGCGAGGCTGGTTTGACGCACTTCTACGCTATACCGTCCACGGCTACCGCCGTTCCATAAAACCTGCGCCACCTCGCACAGCGAATGATTGCCAGTATATTCTCTTAAAGAGGAAAAGATTACGAACTATGCCGGGATTCGAAGTGTTCAACGCTAAGGATATAGATGGGCGATTTTGGTCGTTCGCACAGCAGCAAAAGGGCATGTCGTGCGGGCCGACTTCGGTGAAGATCGCAAAGGAACTGTTCCATAACCAGAAGATTGGGGAAGAAGTGATCCGCGGCCTCGTGGGCTTGCAGCATTCAGGCAGATCAAATACCGGGATAACCCTGCTACAAGCTGCCCGGGCTAGCGACGGAAGATGGAGGGGTCATGGCACCATGGAGAACATGGTTTTGCCCGCGGTGAAACGTCAGCCGCTGGCCATCCCCGAAGCTCATTTCGTGCAAGGGTTGAATCACCTGCGGCTGGCATCTCGCAACCACCCAGCAATTCTGGGCTTCAACTGGGACGGCGGCGGCGGGCATTTCGTTGTCTCGGTAGGCCCGACGAAAACGGACGCCTCGCTGTTCGTCATCCTCGACCCCGATGGCGGTTTACAATACCTCAGTGCGGATGATGCGGTCGGCAACGCGTTTTATTACAACCCGTCATACGGCGGAAGGGGTCAGATCGACCCGGTAGGTTATATCGTCACATAGTTACTGGGCGATCGTTCCAGCCCTTCCCATTTTCGCCGAACGATGACAAATCGCTTTCGGCGATCAGAATTTAACTGGCCTCGGCGATAACACGATCAACCCTCCCGGCACGCTCACGATCGGAAAAGCGAGCCCCGGGGTGTGGTTTCCCTGGAACCTCAAAACTGCGGCGGGTGGAAGCGGCGGGAAGAATCGGAAGCGTGAGGGTCAATCGCATCGCTCGACGGACCCCGGTGCGGGCATGAGAAAGCAATCCAAACCGCTACACACCCTTATTCATTGTCTGTTCATCTCAACGGTAATATACTGGCACACGCAAGGAGAAACACACGATGAAGTACGTTCTGTTGCTCGGTATCGCGGCCGCGGCTATGGCGGCGGAAGGCTATCATGTCCTCAGCCAGATCAAAATTGGTGGCGGAGGCGGCTGGGACTACTTGACCGTGGATAGTTCCGCCCATCGGCTGTATGCGTCACACGGCACTTTGGTCGAGGTGATCGACATGGAGTCCGGCAAGAAAATCGGCGAGATTGCCGACACGCAGGGCGTCCACGGCATCGCAATCGCGCCGGAACTCAACAAGGGATTCACCAGCAACGGCCGCACCAACAACGTGACGGTCTTCGATTTGAAGACTCTGCAGAAGACCGGCGAAGTAGCCACTGGGACCAACCCGGATGCGATCTGCTATGAGCCAAAAACGAAGCGCGTGTTCACCTTCAACGGGCGCTCGAATGACTCGACGGCGATTGACGCCAAGACCGGCGCCGTCGTCGCCACGTTCATGGTCGGCAAGAAACCGGAATTCTGCGCCGTGGATGGCGCTGGAAAGATCTACGCCAACATCGAGGATACCAGCGAGATCGTCGAGATCGACGCGCAGAAACCCGAGGTAACGCGCCGCGCGAAGCTGGAGCCTTGCGATGCGCCCTCGGGGTTGGCGATCGACACCAAGAACCACAAGCTGTTCTCGGTGTGTGAGAACAAAATGATGGCGGTGACCGATATCCCGACTCTGAAGGTGATTGCCACACCGGCCGTCGGCGCAGGGCCCGATGCGGCGGCGTTCGATCCGTCCAGCGGCCATGGTCTTCAGCTCCAATGGGCAGGATGGAACGCTCACCATCGTGGCGCTGGTGAATGGCAAGTACACGCCCGTGGACACCGTGACCACGGAGCGCACTGCGCGCACCATGGCGCTGGATGAAAAGACGCACCGCATCTATCTGTCGGCAGCCGAAGTCGGCCCCGCGCCGGAAGCTAAGGACGGGCAGAAAAAGGGCCGGGGAACCGTGGTGCCGGACAGTTACCACATCGTAGTGGTCGGTAAGTAATCACGAGCCGATGTGGGGCCGGGCTTTCAGCGCCGCCGGGCTTCGGCCCGGCGCGCCGCGCGGAAGCGCGGCGGCAGGCCGGAAGGCCTGCCCCACAAGGCCGCTAGACCCGCCCTGCCCCCATGGTTTCCTTCCCCGCGTTGAACCGGTTTTCGACTTCCTGCCAGTTGATCACGTTCCACCAGGCAGCGAGATAATCCGGCCGGCGGTTCTGATATTTCAGGTAGTAGGCGTGTTCCCACACGTCTATTCCTAGCACCGGAAATTTCCCTTCCATCACCGGACTGTCCTGGTTCGCAGTCGAGTAAATATCCACTTTCCCGCCGGACTTCACCAGCCAGGCCCACCCGGAACCGAAGCGCGTAGCGCCGGCCTGATTCACCTTCTCCTTAAACGCATCGAAGCCGCCAAACGTGCCCGTGATCGCCTGCGCGACGTTGCCAACAGGCTGCCCACCGCCGCCCGGTTTCATGATTGTCCAGAACATGCTGTGGTTGATGTGGCCGCCACCGTTATTGCGCACGGCGGTGCGAATGGCTTCGGGAACGATGGCGCAGTTGTTGGCCAGCAGCTCTTCGATCGTCTTGTTCGCCAGGTCGGGCGCCGATTCCAGCGCCTTGTTCAGGTTCGTGACATACGCATTGTGGTGCTTGCCATGATGGATTTCCATGGTCATCTTGTCAATGTGAGGTTCCAATGCATCAGGTGCATAGGGCAGCGGTGGAAGCGTGAATGGCATCTGTTTTCTCCTTGTCTCCTCTGAACTGCAAAGCCCGCGGCCCGTTAGCGGGATCCGCCGGCCTTCTCGAATGCGTCGGCGAGCCGGAACATCGTGGTCTCGTCGAAGTGTCTGGTCAAAATTTGCATGCCTACCGGCAATCCCTCTTTGGTTTTCCCGCACGGCACGCTCATGCACGGAATACCTGCCAGGCTACCCGTAATTGTATATATATCGGAGAGGTACATGGCGAGCGGATCGTCCACTTTCTCACCGAGCCGGAATGCCGGGAAGGGCGAGACCGGCGCGATCACCGCATCGACTAGTTCGAAAGCCCGGGCAAAATCGCGCGCGATCAAAGCGCGGACCTTCTGGGCTTTCAAATAATATGCATCGTAATACCCTGCGCTGAGCACATACGTTCCGAGCATGATGCGGCGCTTGCACTCGGCGCCGAAACCGCTGCCGCGTGTGTTTCGATACATATCGGAGAGCGTATCGGAACTGCCCGAGCGGAAGGTGTACCGCACGCCGTCGAAACGGGCCAGATTGGAGCTGGCCTCGGCCGTGGCAATGATGTAGTAGGTGGCGATGGCGTAGTCGGTGGATGGCAGGCTGATATCGCGGACCTCACAACCGAGCTTTTTCAGCACTTCCACTCCGCGCGCGATCAGATCGCCGGATTCGCTCGTCAAATCCCTTAGATACTCGCGCGGCAGTCCGAGCTTCAAACCTTTGACCTGGCCGTCGAGAGCCGCTGTATAGTCCGGCACCGGGGCGTCGGCGGAAGTGGAATCTGCGGGATCTCGGCCGGCGATTACACCCAGGACGACTGCGGCATCACTCACAGTTTTCGCCAGCGGTCCGATGTGATCGAGCGAACTGGCAAAGGCGGTGAGGCCATAGCGCGACACGCGGCCATAAGTGGGGGTCACGCCGACTACGCCGCAGAACGATGCCGGCTGGCGGACGGAACCGCCGGTATCGGAACCCAGCGCGACCACGGCGGTACCCTGTGCCACAGCAGCCGCGGAACCGCCACTCGATCCGCCCGGCACGCGATCCAGCGCCACCGGATTGCGCACCGGCCCAAATGCCGAATTCTCGTTCGAGGACCCCATGGCAAACTCGTCGCAGTTGGTCTTGCCGATGATGACGCCGCCGGCCTGCTCCAAACGGATAATGGCGGTGGCATCGTAAGGCGGCACGTAGTGTTCCAGCAGCCGGGAGCCGCAGGTGGTAGTAATGCCCTCGGTTAGGATCACGTCTTTCACTGCGATGGGGACCCCCGCCAGCGGCCCGGGCTCCTCCCCGCGCGCGATGGCTTGGTCTACTCTTTGGGCAGCGGCCTGCGCACGCTCGGCAGAAAATCGAAGATATGCGTTGGTCTTGCCGTTCTCCGCTTCAGCGAAACGCAACGCCTCAGCGGCCAACTCCGCAGCGCTGAATCGGCGGTCGCGCAGTCCGGCGCGTACTTGTTCGATGGTCAGGGAAGCAACGTCCATGGATCACCGTTCGATCACCCTGGGTACCTTGAAATAGCCGGCTCCGGGTTGCGGGGCATTGGCGAGCGCCGCCTGGTTACTCAGGGTCGGCCGTGGTATATCGGCACGCAGAGTGGCCGTCTCCTCGGCGTCATACAGGACCTGTGCCATCGGCTCAATGCCGTTGGTATCGATTTCCTTGAGCTTGTCCATGTGCTCGAGGATTTCGTCCAGGTCCGCGCCAAATCGCTTCACCTCGGCGTCGGTGAGCTTGAGGTTGGCCAGGTCCGCCACGTAGCGAACTTCCTTCTCCGTGATCTTCACGCGTGTGCCTTTAGACGCGCTGCTCTGTAGATGCTCCGCAGGAGGGGGTCGGCGATATTCGCGGCCTCATCCTGCGAGGCCGGCACAGCTTCGGCGGCGCGCTGCGGCCCCCGGCGCCGCGGCACGATGCGAAACTCCAGATCGTCCACCATCCCCGCGCCGAGATTCTTCTCCAGGTTCCGAAGAATCTGGTGCGTGAGCGCGAACAATTGCCGCTGCCAGACGTTATCTTCCACTTCCACGACGAGCCGCGTGCGCACCATGCGGACCGCGCGCGTATGGACGGCGATCTTCTTGCCGACGGCGTTCGGCCACGCGGCGCAGGCCACTTCTTCGGCAGTGATCATCTCGCTGGGCAGTTTCAGGCCCTGGATGAGCTTGCTCGCACGTTCCATGTCGGGAGGCCTCAATTCTACCATGGCGGCGCCGCCCGAGCCGCCGCACACGTGAGGTAAAAGACGCTTTGCCTTACGACACGCCCTTCTGTTTAAAGAACGCCGTGTACAACTGGTCGGTCTTCAGAATGTGGCCCGTCCACCAGTCTTTGAGAAATGGCAGCAAGGTTATGGAAATGGTCAGCTTGCCGGTCGCCACCTTCTGTTCGAACTCGCGCATCTTTGCAATGTAATTGTCGTGCTGCGCCTTGTGCTGCAGGAAGTCCGGGTAACCACTGGCCTTAAGCATTTTTTCCTCAGTATTCAGATGCTCCGCAGCATACTGGCCGAGGCGTTGCACCAGACCGGTCTGTACCTCCTTGGCATGCCCCTGGGACATGGCCTCGTGCAGGTCGTTGATGATATTGATGAGTTGCCGGTGCTGCCCATCGAGGGTGCGAACACCGACGTTGTACTTGTCGTTCCATTGAATCAGCGGCATGAATTTGGGCACGCTCTCCTGGTTCTTAATCGGCCGGAAGGCTGTAGGGCTTTAGGAAGCTGACCCAATCGGTTATCCTTTACGAGACAGGAGGCTTGCGATGTTGAAGGGTTTCAAAGATTTCATACTGCGCGGCAATGTGGTAGATCTGGCCGTGGCGGTGGTCATCGGCGGCGCTTTCGGCGCCATCGTCACGGCACTGGTGAAGGATCTCATTACACCGCTGATTGCTGCCCTCGTCGGCAAACCGGATTTTTCGGCGCTGATGTTCACTATCAACAACAGCAAATTCCTCTTCGGCGATTTCCTGAATGCGGTGGTTGCATTCTTGCTGGTCGCGGCGGCGATCTACTTGTTTATCGTGGTCCCCATGAACGCCATCAACGCTCGTTTCAAGAAGCCGGCGCCGGTCGAAGCTCCCACTACGAGGCCTTGCCCCGAGTGTCTCAGCGTCATCCCCATCGCCGCCCGGCGCTGCGCCCACTGCACCTCTGTGATCGGTGCTGCCGGTTAGTGGTCTCCGGCAGACGACGGAAAAACGATCGTCCGCCCCACAATCCCCATGCCCGCTTTCGAACTGAGCGTCCTCGACCAGTCGCCCATCCCCGAGGGTTCGACGGCCGGCGATGCGCTGCGCAATAGCATCGACCTGGCGCGTCTCGCCGACCAACTGGGATACCAGCGATATTGGCTGGCCGAACACCACGGCTCGTCCGGTTTGGCTTGTGCCAGTCCGGAAGCCATCATCGGTCCGGTCGCCGCAGCCACCGCCCATATCCGCGTCGGCAGCGGCGGCATCATGCTGCCGCACTACAGTCCGCTCAAGGTTGCGGAGACCTTCAGCATGCTCAGCGGGCTGTTTCCGGACCGCATCGATCTGGGCATCGGCCGTGCGCCGGGGACCAGCGCGGCCGTGGCGTTCGCCCTGCAGAGGGACCGACGCCAGCCGGCCCCGGACGATTTCCGCGACCAGTTGGAGGAACTGCTGGGCTACTTCGGCAAGCGCGCGGCCGCCGCGGGTCCGTTGCGCCAAATCCCCTCACAGCGATTCGTAAGCCCCGAGTTCGCGCTGCTCGGATCGTCGATGCAAAGCGCCATCTGGGCGGCCGAACTGGGACTGCCATACGTGTTCGCCGATTTCATCAATCCGCAGGGCGCTCCCATGGCCGCATACTACCGCGAGCATTTCGCGCCCTCGTCGTTCTTGGATGCGCCTCGCACCGGAGTGGCGGTCTGGGCACTCTGCGCCGAAACCGATGCGGAGGCGCTCCGGCTATCCGCGAGCTTTCGGATGATGATGCTGATGCTGTATCGGGGCAGGCCGATCCCCGTGCCGCCGGTGGATCGCGCCGAAAAATTTCTGGAGGGTGAAGGGCTCCCACTGGACCAGCTCCCCGCCGGCCGCCGGATCATCACGGGTGATCCCACCGCCGTTCGCGCGGCCCTCGAACGAGTGGCGGCCGAATACAGCGCCGCGGAGGTCTTCGTAGTCAACATCATGCACGGCCACGCCGCGCGCCGCCGCTCGTACGAGCTGATCGCGCAGGCGTTCCATTAAACGTAGTTATCGCTCTTTGTAGCCGGTTGCGGTCGTGACACTGACTCGCGCTTCGTGATAAAAAGCGTCACAAGAGTGTTTCTTTACGCCCTCACCATTCTCGTAAGTGCCTTTCTGCTCTTCCAGATAGAGCCCGTTATTGCCAAGATGATTCTGCCGTGGTTCGGCGGATCGGCCAACGTCTGGACTACCTGCCTTCTGTTTTTCCAGATCGTACTGCTGCTGGGTTATCTGTACGCCCATGCCGTGGTTCGCTATCTGCGCCCTAAAGCGCAGGTGGTGCTGCACCTCGCGCTTCTCGCCGCGAGCCTGTGGGCGCTGCCGGTGATTCCGGCCACGGCTTGGAAACCTTCGGGAAATGAAGACCCGGCTCTCCACATCCTGGGGCTGCTGGCGGTCACCATCGGGATTCCTTATTTCCTGCTCTCGACGACTGGCCCTCTGGTACAAGCCTGGTACACGAGGCGTTACCAGGGAGCGATTCCCTATCGCCTGTACGCGCTTTCGAACGCAGGATCGATGTTCGCCCTGCTCAGCTATCCGGTGTTGGTGGAGCCGGCCTTCGCCACGCGGCTGCAGGCCATGGGCTGGTCCGTGGGGTACGCTGCATTCATCGCCCTGTGCGGCATGACCGCGTTCTCCGCCTGGAATGTTGGCGGCAAGAAAGCGGCCGAAGAAGCGGAGAGCACCGACCAGGCTCCGGATTGGAAGCTCAAATTGTGGTGGATCCTGCTGCCGGCCTGCGCCTCGGTGCTGTTGCTCGCCATCACGAATTTCCTTTCGCAGGATGTAGCAGCCATTCCGTTTCTGTGGGTCCTTCCACTGAGCCTTTATCTCTTGAGCTTCATCCTCTGCTTCGATAAGCCGGGTTGGTACCGTCGCTCCACCTTCTTGAAATTTTTGGCGATTGCTCTGGTCACTACGGCCTATGGGATTCGGCCGCGCGACGAGGTCCTCAGCGTGAAGGGCGCGATCCCGCTGTTCTGCGCCGACCTGTTCATCTGCTGCATGGTATGCCATGGAGAACTGGTCCGGCTCAAGCCGCATCCGCGGCATCTGACTTCGTTCTACCTGATGATATCGGCGGGCGGCGCCTTGGGCGGTGTTTTCGTCGGGCTTCTGGCGCCCAACCTGTTCCCCGGAATTTTCGAATTGCAGATCGGGCTGGCTGCGACGGCCGTGCTGGTAGTGCTGCGGTTCCGCCAACGGACTCGGCAATGGGCCCTGGTCGCGCTTGCTACGGTTGGCTTCTTAGGGTACTTGGGAATGGAGATACGCCAGTCCACCAACGGCGTGCGTGTGATGGCGCGAAACTTTTACGGCGGCTTGAAAGTGCGCGACAGCGGCGCGGCGCCGGACACCGTGCGCATCGAACTGCACGGCGCCATCAACCACGGCGAGCAGTATCTCGATCCGCAGCGGCGCAACCGGCCCACCAGCTACTTCGGCTGGAATTCGGGAGTGGGTATGGCGCTTCGCGGAGCGTCGAACAGCGGCCCCATCCGGGTGGGAGTGATTGGGCTGGGGGCAGGGACTTTGGCCGCTTATGGCCGGCCCGGCGACTACTATCGCTTTTATGAGATCAATCCGCTAGTGATTCAGTTGGCGCGCTCCCAGTTCACTTTTCTGCAAGATTCCCGAGCTCACGTGGACGTGGCCCTGGGAGACGGCCGGCTCTCGCTGGCGCGCGAACAGAGTCAGCAATTTGACGTTCTGGTGGTAGATGCCTTTTCCGGAGATTCGATACCGGTGCATTTGTTGACGCGGGAGGCTTTCGATCTGTATTTCTGTCACCTCAAGCCGGAAGGCGTGCTGGCTGTGCACGTGACCAATAAGTACCTTGCCCTGGCTCCTGTGGTTCACCGAATCGCGCGGGCGATGGGCAAATACGATGGAGTGGTGGAAGGCTCTGGCGACCTCGCAACCGCGACATTCCCCTCCACGTGGGTCCTGGTGAGCCGCCAAGCCGCCTTCTTCGAGCAACCGTCGATTCGCGCTTCGGTCAAGCCGGTTGAAGACAGGTCCCGCCTGCGCATTTGGACCGACGATTACAGCAATCTGTTCCGGATTCTGCGGTAACGCGGGTTCCGTTCAATCGAACGCGTCCAGCCGGTCCGTGATTCTCACCAGCATCACCGAGGGATCCGGATCGAAGCGATACTGCGCGCTGTGGGGCAGAAACGACCGCACGTCCGCCAGAGCGTAGTTGTGCGCCGGCGCCACCACGTCGAAGCCCAGGGACTCGGTCAGCAGGACGCCGACGCGCACGAGGTCGTTGAGATCGAACGTGCCGTTCTGGTTGGGCGGTTGGTGGTGACTCATCACGCTCTGCCGGATATCGTCGGGCAGTCCCCAGCTCTCGGCCAGCCAGCCGCCCGCTTCGGTGTGATCGATGCCGAATGTCTCCCGCTCCTTCTCGAGCAGGTTCGACCCATTGGCCGCAGCTAACAGCTCACCGTAGGTGCGGGGATGTGCCACGAACAGGCCCAGGCTGCCCATATTGTGCAGCAGGCCGGCCGTATAAGCCCGGTCGTCGCGCCCGCCCGAGGGCGAGCAAACCACCGACAGGTCCTCGCAGATCAGCCCGCAAGCCAGGCTGTGTCGCCACAGGCGGCGCAACAAGTCCAGCCGCAACGCGGTATGCAGAAAGCCCTTCATGGAGACGGTCAACGCGAAGCTCTTCACCGTCTGCATTCCCAGAAGTGTGGTGGCGTTTTGAATACTACTGATCCGTCCTGGAAATCCGTAGACCGGGGAGTTGACGATCCGCAGGAGGTCCGAAGACAGCGCGGCATCCGCCCGAATCAAGTCGACGATCTGCTTAATCTGAGCGTCGTCGTGCGAAAGCACACGAAGCAGCTTGGTCGCGATGGCGGGAAATGCTGGAAGACGCCGCAGTGCCCGGTACTTATCGTCCGCGTCACTCATCCAACTGATGTATCACATGGCACCGAGCAGCGCGAGGGCAAGCAGTTCTCAGTCTTCAGTTCTCAGTCTTCAGTAAACGGCATCAAGCGCAATGGTCGTGGCTGAAAACTGATGACTGATAACTGAAAACTATTTCGCTTCCAGCGCAATACTGCTCACAATGAGCCCCAGCCCCCGCAGATCCGTTCCACGCGGCGGCAGGGCTTTGTCGAGTTGGAAATCGATTCGGATCGAGTCACCGGCAAGCTGGCCGGGCGGCACATCTCGTGAGTAAGTGAACGGTCCCGCCTGGGTGTAGGTTTCCGGCGAAAGTGTCGCACCGCCGGCAGTGCCGGAGAGCGTGATGGTTTTGAGCGCGGTGATCGTCGCGTCGGAAACCGACAATTGCATCTTCAGGGTTGCGCCCTTCTGCGCCGCGCCGGCCGGGGGTCGCAAGAGCACCGAGAATTGTTGCGCCGTCCAACGCCATGCCCCCTGCTCGATGCCATAGAAGCCATTAACCAGCTGGGTTTCCGATTTGGGATCGCCGGTGTGCACGAGGGACGTTATCTGCGGCCCCTCAGCGTCGTTCTGCTCCACCTTCACTTGCCGGTTACAGCTTAGAGACGCCAGCGCCAGCAACAGAGACGCCGCGGCGGCGCGGCGATTCCTCAAGTGAGCCATCAATCCCCGATCCTCTCGACCTGAACGAGGCAGCTATAGAAAGTCGGACCGCCGCCCGCGTCCGTCAGCTTCTCGGAAGCCAGCGCGTTGACGTTGCGCTTTCCGGGGGAGCGCCGGGACCACCGCACGGAAGGCGCGCACACCACGCCCGGCCGCACGCTGTCATCCACGCGCGCAATCAGAATACTGGAGCCGCGGTGATTGTACAGGCGCACCTGGTCGGACGTGCGGATGCCCAGCCGCGCGGCGTCCGCGGCATTCAGATGCACCGCGGCGGTTTCCAGGTCGACCGAATTGCGATGGCCGAATGTGGAATTCATACTGTTGTCGTTCTTCGGAGAGATCAACTCAAACGGAAATTGCGCGCGCAGATCCGGCTGGCCGAGGCGCGATTCTTCGGGCGGCGTATAGTCCAGCGACTCGGCATGAAAATGACACTTGCCATCCGGGAATCCGAAACCGCCTTCTGCAAAAGGCTGGAACGGTTCGGGCAGACGCAGCCGGACGAAGTGGTCACGTTCCAGTTCTTCCAATGTAATCCCGCGCACGAACGGATGTGGGCTGTCCAGCGTCGTGCGGATCATGTCGTCTTCCGATTCGCGGAAACAGGCATCGTCGAAACCCATTCGCTCCGCCAGCAGCCGGAAAATCTCCACGTTCGACTTGGCCTCGCCGGGGGCCGGTAGCGCCGGACGCGCGAGCTGCAAATAGTGATGACCATACGCAAGGTACAGATCCGTGTGCTCCAGGAAAGTGGTAACCGGCAGCAGGATGTCGGCATAGTCGGCGGTGTCATTCTGGAACTGCTCCAGCACCACAGTGAACAGGTCCGCCCGCCGCATCCCGGCCAGCACCACGTTCTGATTAGGGGCGATGGCCGCCGGGTTGGAGTTGTACACCACCATCGCTTTTACGGCGGGTTGTTCGAGGGCGGTCAGAGCATGCCCCAGTTGCGTCATGTTGACGATGCGCGCCGCGCGCCCGAGAGATTTCTCCTGCAAATCAGCGCGCTCCAGGCCGGCGCGGTTCAAGTGGAACGTTTGCGACGTGCTCATCTGTAAGCCGCCGCCGACATCCTTCCAGGAGCCGGTGAGCACCGGCAGGAGGGCGATAGTCCGCATGCCCATGGCACCGCGCTCGCTGCGCTGGATCCCGTAGTTCACGCGGATGGCCGCGGGCCGCGTGGTGGCGTATTCGCGCGCCAGTTGTGCGATCTCTTCCGCGGCAATCCCCGTCAGCTCTGCGGCGCGCTGCGGGGTCCACTCTTTGACGCGCTCGCGCAGTCCGTCGAAACCTTCGGTGTAGCGCGAAACGTAATCTGCATCGTGCAGGCCTTCGCCGATGATGACGTGCATCATGGCGAGCGCCAGGGCCGCGTCGCTTCCCGGGTGGATAAAGAAATGTTTGTCCGAGGCTGCGCCCGTGCGGTTGAGGTGCGGGTCGATGGTGTACAGCTTGGCGCCGTTGCGCCGCGCTTCCACCACGAACGGCCACAAGTGCACGTTGGTGCCCAGCAGGTTCGCGCCCCACGCCAGAATCAGGCGCGCATGGCGGAACTGCTCCGGCTCGGTGCCATAACGAATTCCCAGCGCTTCGGTAAGACCGGCCATGCCTGCCGTGGAGCAGATGGTCCGATCCAGCCGCGAAGCGCCCAGCCGGTGAAAGAAGCGGCGGTCCATCCCACCGCCATTGAGCAGCCCCATGGTCCCGGCATAGCTGTAAGGCAAGATCGATTCCGGCCCGAACTCCGCCGCCGTAGCCGTGAGCCGCGAGGCGATGGTGTCGAGCGCCTCGTCCCACGAGATTCGCTCGAAGCGACCTTCGCCTTTATCTCCGGCACGCCGTTGTGGATACAGCAGGCGTTCCGGCGAATACTCGCGCTCCAGGTACTGCGCCACCTTGCCGCACAAAAACCCGCGTGTGACCGGATGCTTGGGATCGCCGCGCAGCTTGGAACCGCGCCCATCCTCCACGTTGATCAGGAGCGCACAGGCGTCCGGACAATCGAGTGCGCACACGGAGTGCCGGATTTCACCCATTGAAGACGATTATAGCTTTTCCACTACCAGCTCTCAGCAGTCAGTATCGTGGGGCAGACGGTCGCCTTGTGGGGCGGGGCTTCGGCCCCGCCGCCGCGCTTCTGCGCGGCGCGCCGGGCGGAAGCCCGGCGGCAGGCCGGAAGGCCTGCCCCACTCTTTTTCCACCATAGCCACGATCTCAGCTCCGATTGCCAGCGACGCCGTAGCCGCGGGGCTGGGAGCATTGAGAACGTGCAGCGCATTGGGGCGCGCGATCAGGCTGAAGTCCTGCACCAGTTCGCCAGCGGGAGAAATGGCCTGTGCGCGCACGCCCGAGCCGCCCGTCGCCAGGTCTTCCGGCGCAATTTCGGGGACCAGCCGCTGGAGCGCGCGGCAGAACAGTTCCCGGCTGAAGGAGCGGCGCATCTCGTACCAGGCCGTAGACGGGTAACGCAGCAAGAAGCGCCAGAGCCCGCCGTAGGATAGCGCGTCCCAAAGGTCGCGGGCATTGAAGTCAGTCTTACGATAGCCCTCGCGCGCGAAGGCCAGCACGGCGTTGGGGCCCGCTTCGATGCCGCCATGAATGAGCCGCGTCAGGTGGACGCCTAGGAACGGAAAGCGCGGGTCGGGCACCGGATAGATCAGGTGCCGCACCAAGGACTGCCGCTCCGGTTTGAGTTTGTAATACTCACCGCGGAACGGCAGAATGCGCATCTCGCGGCGCTCTCCCGCCAGTTCGGCCACACGGTCTGAGTGCAGACCCGCGCAGTTGATAATGAAATCGCCTTCGAAATCGCGAGCGCCCGTGCGCGCCAGCCACCCGCTGCCCTTTCGTTCCAGGCGGCTGACGCGCGCCCACGTGACCACCTCAGTCCCGCGCTCCGCGAGAAGCGAGACCAGGGTCGCGCAAACCGCCGGATAGTCGACAATGCCTTCCTGCGGCACGCGCAGCGCCGCAACCCCACCCACATGCGGCTCGATCTCGCGCATTTGGCCGGGCTCCAGCCGGCACAGACCTTCGAGACCGTTGGCCCTGCCGCGCTCCTCGAGCGCCCGCAAGCGCGGGACCTCGCTTTCCTCAGTCGCAACCACCAGCTTGCCGCAGACTTCGTGGGGGATGGCGTGCTGCTTACAAAACTCCACCATCTGCCGGATCCCCGTGACTGCCAGCCGCGCCTTGACGGAACCGGGTTTGTAATACAGCCCGCAATGCAGCACGCCGCTGTTGTGCCCGGTCTGGTGCCGGCCGACTTCGCTTTCTTTTTCGAGGACGGTGATGCGCGCGCCCGGGAAGCGTTCTCCTAAGCGATAGGCGGTGGCCAGGCCCACGATGCCGCCGCCGATGATGATGACGCTCTTGGAGTTCAGGTGGAGCCGCCCCCCGGCCTAGTCGCCGCCCAGCGACACCACAGCTTCATCGTACCGGCCCGATCCCATCTGGCCTTCAGGGAAAATATGGCGTTGCGCGATCCACTCGAACGATTCTTCGAATACTTCCTTGGTATATGGCTCGAATACGATCCGTTCGCCGGGGCCCCAGCGCCGCGTGTCCATCTGGTCGTGGAAGCGTTCCGGGAATTCCTTCTTGTAGTAATGCGTGTACAGCTCGGGCCGTAGATCCAGATCGCGCTGGGCGCGGCGCAGGGCCCGAAAGTACTTCCGCACGTCCTCCGGGTCCGGATCGCCCGTGATCATCGACGCCATCATGAACGTCGTATCGATGATCTTGCGAAAACCCAGTTGCTCCATGAAATAGTAAGGGCCGCTGAACAGCGAGGCGGCCGGAACCTTGCGGTCGATCAGCAGTTCCATGCGCTTGAATAACAGGCCGTCGGCGAAGGATAAGCGGATCTCCTCAGGCTTGAGATATTGCTCCAAAGCCTGCAAGGTGGCATAGTGACTGCCGGACTGGTAGCCCACCGAGATCGGCACGCCCGCCAGTTCGGCCGGCTGGGTAATGGAAGATTCGGGCGCCACGAAAACACCTGCCGGCGAAACCGAGTAGGCATCGGCGTAAAGCTTGCCATGGCCGTTGGAGGCCGCCACATTCACGGTCCAGTGGCAGGCGCAACTGATATCGCTGGTGCGCCCGCGCTCGAAAGTCTGGTAGGCCCCAACCTTGTCGCCGAGATCGTGCCGCCGGCCGTCGGAAGAGACGATTTCATCTCGAAATTCGTAATCGAGCCCTTCGCCCTGAAAATAGCCCTTCTCTTCGGCGATCCACTCGTGGAGCCGCATGTGCGGCGCGATGACGAACTTGGCCATCTTTCCCTCCCGCACCATTGTAACTTCGCGGGAGAGGCTATTTCACCGATACCGTCACGTTGGCTTGGGAACCGTTTCCGCCGATCGTCACCAGCACCGGCAGATCGCCGGAGCGCGCGGTCGGCGGAATCTGGACATTGAGTTGCATGATCCCCTCCACCACGCCAGCGATGCCTCCGGCATAAGTCCAGTTGGCCGGTTGGTTGTCGATCAAAACTCCGACTTGCAGAGCGGCCAAGGCTACTCCCGGTCCGCTGGCCGGGTTCACTTTGCCCGTTATTCCAGCGGGGCTCAGCGGGCCTTCGCCGGTCATAAAGAAGACCACCGAGCCGCCCTTGACAACCGGGTTGGCAGGTTCGTTGGGACTAAAGTCGGCATTGCGCGCGCCGGGCCCGCTGCCTCCCGAATTCACCGTGAAGATCGCCGGAGAGGTATTCGTAACGGCCACCGTGGTGGTATTGGACCTCCGGGTCAGGTACGACACCTGCACCGTGGCCTGCGGAAAACGCGCGATCTCGTACGGGACCACGGCCGTAATCTGGCTGCTGCCGGCGTAAATCAAGGGCGCCGCAAAGCCGTTCACCAGCACCTGCACGCCTCCCAGGGTCGTCTCCAGATTTCCAGCCGCGTCGAACTGCGCGGTGACTGCGGCCGCGGGGCCCAGTTCGGTACCGAAAATGGTGATTACTTCGCCCCCGGCAATCGCGCCCGGCAGGTAACTGGCGCCGTTCACCACGCTGGTGACTGTGGGCAACGGCGCTGTCACGTTTATTGTGACGTTGATGGTAACGATATTATTCGCGCCGGTTACGGTAATCGTACCCTCGTGCGAACCACTGCCCAGGCTCGAAGGGCTCACCGAGATCGTCAGATTCGTTGTGGTGTTTCCCGAGCCGGGCGAAACCGCCAGCCAGTCACCGCCGCTCGATACCGCTGCTGTGAAAGCACCCCCCGAAATCTGCACCGTCTGGGCGGCCGGAACATCTCCACCGGCCAGGTAAGTGAACGTGAAACCAGTTCTGTTGGCCGATATCACCGGCAGCGCCTGCACTGTGAAAGTAACATTCACCGTAACCGGATTTCCGCCGGCGGGCGTGATGGTCACTTGGCCTTGATAGGTATTGACCGCGAGGCCGCTCGGGTCGGCGGTGATGGTGACGGTGGATTGCGTCGCGGCCTGCGCGGGAGTGGCCTTCAACCAGGGCGTCGAGGCCGATGTCGACACGTTGAACAGAACCGGCCCTGAGCCAGGCGTGGCATTCGACACGGTAATCGCGCCTGTTTGCGTCTGAGTTCCGACTTGTGCCGTGAGGCTCAGCGAAGTCGTATCCGCCGTGATATTGCCGCCGCTGGCGGAGCTTACCGTCAACGTCACCGGAACCGCTTGCAGCTGCACACCGTTGGTCGCCACCAGGGAAATGATGCCGCTGTACGGATTCGCGCTGGGGGGCACCAGCGAAGGATCGACGGTCACGGTCAAGCTCGCATTGGTGGCCCCGAACGTCGGAGAGACGTTCAGCCAGGCGATGCCGTTGGTGGTGCTTGCGGAAACGTTGAAAGCGACGATTGTGGGGGCCGTCACGTTGAGTTGCTGGGGGCCCGGAACGGTGCCGCCCGCCAGCGCCTGGAAGCTCAGCGAAGACGGGTTGATCGCCAGCGGCCCTGTGGCGCCGCCGCCGTTGGCTACCAGGACCACCGGTATCGACACCGGACTGTTCACCATGCTCGGGGCCGTAATCACCACGAAATCGGCGAGCACCACCGGTGCCGTCCCCGACACGATGGGCCTGATGGTCAGCTTGTTTCCGGATCGTGAAACGCTGGCCCAACTGGGAGCCGACGTAATCGAAACCGCGGGCGATGATCCATCACTAGCGAGAAGGGACACGTCCTGCGAGAGCGGCGTGGAGACAGAACCCTGCGACGTGAACAGCACCGTGCCTCCGCTGGTCAGGGTAGCGGGCCACAGGACAGGAGTACCGGACACCAGCAGTTGCACGGTAACCACCTGGCTGACGGCTCCGACTGCGATCGTGACATGGCCGGTGTAGGTCGCCGGGGGATTCGGAGTGAGCGGCGGACTGATGCGCACCTGCAGATTGCCGGGAATGTTGCCCCCCGCCGCGGAAGGCAGCACGATCCATTCCGGGTGGTCCGTAGTCGCCGAGAAAACCGCGCCCACAGGCGCACTGACAACGATGTCTTGCAGCGGAATTACCACCGGCGACGCAGAGGTCGAATACGCAAACGTCAAAAGGGTCGGGCTCGCCGTGATCGCGCCGTTTACGCCGCCATTTACCGACAGGTTCACGTCGATGGTGGCCGAGGACGTGCCGTCGGCGGCGGTCACCACGACGAAACCCTGGTATAGCTCGGTGGCCAGCGTTGCTACGTTCGCCGGATTCAGGGTAATGCTCAGGATCTGCGACGAAGGCGTACTCGGAATCTGGGTTCCACTCGGTCCGCCGGCGCTCACCAGCAACCAATTGCCGCCGGAGAGCGTGCTTGCGCTGACAAAATAGGAAGACGTACCGGATACGACAACCTGCTGCACGGGGAGTGTGAGCTGCCCCGTCGAGTAGGCTATGGGCACCGTCGAGACCGGATCGGAGATTGAAGGAGCTACTGTGATGGCGCTTGGAATGCCTCCGGGACCGGGGTAGAAAGTCACCGTGATCACGGTCTGCGCCAAGCCGCCATGCGGCACCAGCGTCACTTTAGCCACGAACGGCCCCCCGCCGAACTGTCCCAGGTCGTTCGTCACACTCAAGCTCAATGTCGCCGGAGTGGGACAGTTGTTTATGGGTACGGCGCCGCACCCAGCCGCGGACGCGGCCAGCCATAGAGGCAGGCCCGGGGGAGGATTCAGATAAGTGGGAAGCGCGGCGTCAAAGTTCAGAGCGCTGCCATCTGAACTGGTAACACTCACGTTCTGCGATTGAATCGATCCGGTGAGCGGGACACTGCTATTGTCGACTACCAGCGTGGCAGCCTGACCCGTCGCGGCTACTAACAGCCCCGCGGTCAGAAAGGAAAGAGTACGTATGAAAGTTTGAGCGGTGTCCATTCCAGTCTCGATCAGATTTGATAGTAATTGACATCATCTCCACTGTGGTGGAGAACCGGACACGGTTATCTAATTTTACACTATCCCTGGATGGCTCACTATACTAATCGAAAAGGTTTCCATGAAGCTGCGCTCCTGGTTTCTTGTCCCCGCCTGGGTATGGCTGGCCGTGCTCTTTGCCGCGCCTTTCGCCATCGTGCTGGAGTACAGCTTCCTGACGCGAGGCGTATATGGCGGCGTGGAGCAGCCTTGGACAGTCGAAAATTACACCCGGCTGCTGGATCCGCTGTATTTCTCGATCCTGCTGCGCTCCTTCGCCATGGCTCTAACAGCCACCGCCCTTTGTCTGGTCCTGGCGTTTCCCGCCGCGCTATTCATATCGCGCGCGAGCCGCCGCAAGAACCTGTACTTACAGCTCGTTATGTTGCCGTTCTGGACCAGCTTCCTGGTGCGCACGTATGCCTGGCTTTTTCTTCTGCGCGATACCGGCCTGATTAACACGGCGCTCCAGTCTCTCGGCATAATTCACGTTCCGCTTCCGCTCCTCTACAACGACGGCGCGGTTCTGCTTGGATTGGTTTACGGTTATCTGCCTTTCATGGTGCTCCCCATCTACGCCACCCTGGAGCGGCTTGACCCGGCGCTCGTCGAAGCCGCCGCCGACCTGGGCGCGCGCCCGCTGGCTACGGTGCTCCGCGTAGTCTTGCCGCTCTCCAAACCGGGCATCGTGGCGGGAGCCGTTCTGGTCTTCATCCCCTGCCTGGGCGCGTATCTCACACCCGATCTGCTCGGCGGCGGGCGCAGCGTGCTGGTCGGCAACCTGGTGCAAAACCAGTTCACCACCGCTCGCGATTGGCCATTCGGAGCGGCCGTCTCCATTCTTTTGATGGCCCTGGTCACGCTGCTGGTCTGGCGGATCCTGAGGCGCGAAGTGGAAGAACTGGTATGAAACGCTGGCTGGCCGTCTACGCCGTCGGATTCTTCGCCTTTCTGCACCTGCCCTTGATCACGCTGGCCGTCTTCAGCTTCAATTCCTCGCGCTTCACCGTTTGGGAAGGCGTCTCCCTGGTTTGGTATCGCGCCATCTTTCGCGATCCGCAACTGCTGGAGGGCGCCTGGAACAGCATCGTGATCGCCGCCGTATCGACCGTAATTTCCACTGCGCTGGGCACTCTGTGCGCCTATGGACTGTGGAAGCGCGGGTCGCGCCTTCTCACGGGCACGTTGTACTTGTCGCTGGTCACACCCGAAATCGTCACCGGCGTTTCGCTGCTGGCACTGTACCAGTGGGCCTTTCGCTGGCTGGGCTGGCAACTGGGTCTGTTCACGGTCATCCTGGCTCACGTGGCCTTCTGCCTGGCCTATGTGGTTATCGTGATTTCCGCCCGGCTGCGCACCATTAGTCCCACGCTGGAAGAGGCCGCCATGGATCTGGGAGCCACCGAGTGGCAGGCATTCCTCTACGTCACGCTGCCGGCGCTGGTTCCGGGAATAGTCGCAGCCGCTCTTCTGGCACTCACGGTTTCATTTGACGACTACGTAATCACCAGTATGGTGGCGGGCGTCGACTCGCAAACCCTGCCCATGGTGATCTACGCCATGGCGCGCCGCGGCGCCAGCCCCGTGATCAATTCGATCTCTGCTCTGATCACGGTTTTCTTTGGCATTCTCATTCTGGTTTCCGAGAAGGTGCGAGCCGCATGAACCGGCGCGCGTTTGTGACGGCCGTGGCCGGTCTGGCCGGCTGCACACGCGACCGGCGTCCGCGCCTGAACGTCTACAACTGGTCCGCGTATGTGGCACCGGAAACGATCCCTAACTTCGAAGCGGAATTCGGCGTGCGCGTGCGCTACGCCACCTACGAAAGCAACGAGGAGATGCTGGCTAAGGTGCTGAGCGGCAACTCCGGGTGGGACGTGGTCTTTCCCACACACAACCGGCTCTTGCCGATGAGCGGCTATGGCCTGCTCGCGCCGCTGCGGCACGACTGGCTCCCGGGCCTGGATCATCTTGGCGTGAACTTCCGCGCGCCTGCCTGGGATCCCCAGCTTCAGTGGGGCGTACCCTACATGTGGAATGGAACCGGCATCGCCTACAACCGCAGCCTGCAACCGGCGCCCGCGCGTTGGGCCGATCTATGGGATGCCCGTCTTCGCGGCCGTCTCACCATGCTAGACGATCCCGAGGACATGCTGGGCGCCTGCCTGAAAAAAATCGGCCTCGACTTCGGAGCGGTCGATCCCGCCGGATTGCGCCGCGCCGAGCGCGAGGCCATCGCGCAAAAACCACTGCTGCGGGCCTACCTCAATGCGGAAGTCCGCGACCAGTTAGTCGCCGGCGATGTTCTCGCCGCCCAACTCTGGTCCACCACGGCACAGCAGGCCATCGACGCAGCGCCACGACTGGCCTTCGTTTATCCCGCCGAGGGCTTCCCTCTCTACTGCGATTGCGCCGTGGTGTTGCGCGAAAGCCGGCGCCAGCGCCTGGCACACCAGTTTCTGGACTACCTGCTGCGGCCATCCGTTTCGGCCGCCATCGCCCAGTTCACCCGCACGGCCACCGCCAACGCCGCGGCGCAGGCAATCCTGCCCGAAGCCACCCGCAACAACCCGACACTCTATCCTCCCGCCGAGGTCTTCCGCCGCGGCGACTGGCCGCGCGCGCTGCCTCCCGCCGCGCAACGCCTGCGCGACCGCATTTGGACGGAAATCAAAGCTTCGTAACGCCGGCGATCCTTGTCGCCGGTGCCCTACTATATCTACTTGGCCGGCACTGTTTGTTTCGATCTGCCGCGCCAGACCTTCCATGCTTCGTTGAAGGTCGGCAACAGCGAGATGAAGATGATGAGCAGGACCACCTGGTCGAAGTGCCGCCGCACGAACGGGACACCGCCCAGCGTGTAGCCCAGCATGGTCATGCTGAACACCCAACCGAGGCTACCGAACACGCTAAATGATAAAAAGCGCAGGTACCGCATGCCGGAAACGCCTGCCATGAACGGCGCGAACGTGCGGATCACCGGCACGAAGCGAGCCATGATGATGGTCTTCCCGCCGTACCGGTCGTAGAACTCCTTGGTCCGGAGTACGTATTCCTGTTTGAACAGGAGCGAGTCTGGGCGCGTGAAAATGCGCGGACCCGTCTGGCGTCCCAGGAGGTATCCAGTGGAGTCGCCAATCAACGCAGCCGCCATCAAGGCTACGTTGATCCACACAATGTTGAGCTGCCCCGCGCCCGCTACCACGCCCACCGTGAACAACAGAGAATCGCCGGGAAGAAAGAAGCCCAGCAGCAGTCCCGTCTCCGCAAAAACCACGCCAAAGAGCGCTGTGTATCCCCACCAGCCTGCCAGCAGTGTGCTCAACAATTGAATGAGCCGGTCCGGATTCGTGAGCGAGCGCAGGAACTCGAGGACGCCCTGGATCATCCGAGAGCCTCCGCTTGTTTACGCGCGCGGCTCGGTAGCGTGGCGCAGGCACTCATGCCCGTCTCGACCCAAGAGCGCCGAGATGAGTCTCGGCGCAGCAGGCAAGAGTGCCCGCGCCACGGTGCCTCGACCGTCAGGGAGCGGGAGTTCGCCACGCTAGCTGGTGCGATACTGCGCCACCAGATTCTGGATCGCCTGCTGGCGGATCTTGATCTTGCCCTGCTTGGTGAGAGCGTCGCGCAAGCCGGCCTCAAACAAGGTGCCGCGGTCGCGGGCCTTGTCGCTCTTGATCTGGTCGCGGATGGTATTGCGCTCTGCCGCGAACTTGGACATGTCTGGCGGCAGATGCTGCAGAACTTTCGCCACCACCGTCCCATCCGGCGTGCCGACCGGGCCGAAGACCGTTCCGTCGGCTCTAGTGAAACCTTCAGCCAGGTAGTTAGCCGACCCCAGCCCTTCGACGTTGCCCGACCGGCCCACGTCTTCTGCAATCTTGGCTGTGAGCCCCATCGCCTTGGCGGCCTTTTCCAGATCGCCGTCGGCCCTGGCTTTATCGAACAGTTCCTGCGCATGGATCCGGACCGCCTGCGACGTGCGGCCGGCCAACAGCGCCGTGCGGATCTGGCCCTTCACTTCCTCCAGGGTCGAAACCCGCGGCGGCAAAACGTCTGTTACCACTGCCAGCGCGATCTGGTTGTTCGGCAAAGCCACCGCGGACGAAACTTCGCCCTTCTTGAGCGGCGCGATCGCCTGGTCGAAATCCTGCGAACTGCCGATGCCCGGCACGGGCTTGCCCGCTTCCACACCATCGGCCCGCACCGGTTGTTGCATGCCCAGATCGGCGGCCACCTTTTCGGGATGCGTCGGATCTTTTTGCAGCGCGGTCTGCGCCTTGTCCGCGATCTGCTGCATCTGGTTCGTCGCCCGCTGCTTCTTAATCTGCGCCGCGATCTCGCCTTTGACTTCTTCAAACGGCCGCAGGCGCGCGTCTTCGTGCTGCAGCACCTGGACGATGTGGTAGCCGTACTGCGTCTTGATCAGGTCGCTGGTCTGCCCCGGCTTGAGCGAAAATGCCGCCTGCTCGAACTCCGGCACGGTTTGTCCGCGCGATACCCAATCCGGCAGCTCGCCGCCCTTCTGCGCCGATCCTACATCCTCGGAATTCTTCTTCGCCAGATCCCCAAAATTCGCGCCTGCCTTGATCTGCTTCAGCAGGTCTTCGCCTTTCGCCTTCATCTTGGCATCTTCGGTGGCCGGCTTGTCCGAGGTCTTGAGCAGAATGTGCCGGACCTTGACGCGCTCCATCACACGGTACTGTTCCTTGTTCTGGGTGTAGAACTGTTGCAGCTCGGCGTCGGTGGGAGTCACGGTTGCTTCCAGCTTGGCCTGGTCCGCCACCAGAATCGCCAGGTTCTTCTGCTCCGCCGTCTTGAAGTTGGCTTTATTGGCGTCGTAATAATTCTTCAGGTCCTGCTCAGTGGGTTCGGATTCCTTGGCATACATGTCGGACTTCACCAGCACCCACTGCACCTTGATCTTTTCGTACTTCTTCTTGTATTCCTGTTCGATCTCGGCCGGCGAGACTACCGTGCCTTCCACCGCGATGTTGCGCAGCCTGCTGATCAGAATCTGGCGTCTCAGGCTGTCCTCAAACTCGGGAATGGTCAGGTTCTGTTGCGCCAGCATGGAGGCGTAGGCATCCTTGCCCACGAAGTTGCCGCCCGGAAACAGGCTCGGCGCCATTTGCTTTATGGCATCCCGCACATCCGCGTCGTTCACCTGGAATCCCAGTCTGTCGGCCTCGTACGCCATGGCCCGCTCGGTGACCATATCCTGCACCATCTGGGGGATGTAGTTGGGAACGATTTCCGCCGGCAGTCGCTGATTTCGAAGGGTGGTCTGGACCACCTTTTGCACGTCCGTCACCGTAATCGTTTCTTTCCCAACCTGCGCCACCGTCTGGTCCGAATTGGTACCACCCGTATCGTATTGGGGGACCAGGTAAGTGAGCATGGATAGCGCCACCAGCAAAAGCATGGCGCCCAGCATGATGCGTACGACTTTCTCTCGGCTGCGAAACAGATCAAACATTGAATTAAAACTCCCGTTTGTTTACTTTGGGGGAACCACAATCTACTGGGGAACCGAAATACCAGTATATCGTGGGGCGGGGCCATGCCCAGTTGCAGCCCTACCGGCGGCGAAGACCGCCGGCGTTATATAGCGCTGGCGATCTTTGTCGCCGGCTTCGCAACGCATGGTGCTGCCCCACATGAGCTGAAAGCTGACCGCTGAAAGCTGAGAGCTTCTTACCCCCGCCCCAACCCGCACTCCTGGTGCACGGCGCGCACCGCCTTTTCCAACCCGTCGCGGCGCACCACGATGGCAATCGTCAACTCGCTCGATCCCTGGGCGATGGCGATGATGTTCACCCGTTCGCGCGAGATGGCGGTGAAGATGCGCCCCGCCAGGCCTGGCTTACCTTGCATCCCCTCGCCCACCACTGCCAGCAGCCCCACGTTGTCATCCACGCTGATCGGCTTCACATAGCCGTGCGCCAGTTCCAAAGCCAGGGCGGACTCCAAAGCTCGTAAGGTTCGCTCCAATTCCTCGGCGCGGACCAAGAAACAGAAGTTCTGCCGGTAGCTGGAACTGGAAAGCACCATCACTTCCACGTCGACGCGGGCGATGGCATCGAACGCCCGCGCCATCACTTGTACCCCGGCCAATTCCGCGCTGGCCGGCTCGAGCGAAACCAGCGCCACCTGGGCCAGGGAAGTGACGGCGCGTGCGCCATTGGCGGCCGAAATCGTGGGCACGATCTTGGTTCCCGGCTTTTCCGGCGCGAAACTGTTCTTGCTCCACACCGGAATTCGTTTTTCCACCAGCGGCGCCAGTGTGCGCGGATGCAGCACCTTGGCCCCCGCGTAGGCCAGTTCGGCAGCCTCCGCATAGGTGACTTCATCCAGCACCGCCGCGTCCGGCACCAGCCGGGGATCGGCGCTCATGATGCCATCCACATCGGTCCAGATCCACAGCTCGGCGGCATCCAGGGCGGCCGCCAGGATCGAGGCCGAGAAATCCGAGCCGCCGCGCCCCAGTGTGGTGGGGCGGCCATCCGAGGTGGCGCCGTTGAAGCCCGTGACCACCGGGAGCACGCCGCGCTCCAGCAGGGGCAGCAGATGGGCGCGCGCTTTTTCGCGCGTCGGCTCCATCAGCGGTGAGGCATTCCCGAAGACCGCGTCCGTGACCACAACGTCCCACGCGTTCACGGCGGCCGCGGGCGTCTCCTCAGCCTGGAGGAACTCACTCACCAGCAGCGCTGAGAGTCGCTCGCCCACCGCCAGCGCCTCGTCCACCGACCGGGGCGGCCGCTCATTCAGCATGGCCATGCCGTTCACGATACGCTCGAACTCGCCGATCACCACGTGAATCGCCGCCATCACCGCCGCGTGCCGCACCCCTGGCAACAGCTCGCGGCAGGCGTCCTCATGCCGCGACCGCAGCGCCGCCAGATTCGCCGCCATACCCGCGCGGTCGCCGGCCTCCGCATGCCGCATCGTGCCCAGCAGCAGGTCGGTGATCTTCGACATTGCCGAAACCACCATGATCACCGGGCGCTTATGCTGTTCTTCGGCGGCCAGCCGCGCCGACACGCGCATCCGTTCGGCCGAGCCCACGCTTGTGCCGCCGAACTTCATCACCACCAGGTTCAACTGAAATCCTTCCCGTTCGTCACGCGCGAGCGGATGATCTTCAGAATGGCCTCCTCCACGCCCTCAATGGTCAGCGGAGTGGAATCTACATAGACCGCGTCCGGCGCTTGCGAGAGCGGCGCATCGGCTCGCGTACTGTCGCGGCGGTCGCGCTCTTGCATCTGCTCGGCCACCGCAGCTTCCGAGATCGTTTCGCCGGGCGCCTTGGCCTGCTCCTCCGCCAGCCGCCGCCGCACACGCTCGGCAGGCTTGGCATCGAGAAAAATCTTGACGTCGGCGTCCGGGAAAACCACCGTCCCGATATCGCGCCCTTCCATCACCACACTGCTGCGCTCGCCGATGGCGCGCTGCTTGGCCACCATGGCCCGCCGCACCCCGGGGATCACCGCCACCTTCGAAGCGCCGCTCGACACTTCCGGCGTGCGGATCGCGTCCGTGACGTCCTCTCGATTCAATTGGATCCGTCCCGGCGAAAGCTCGATCTCCGCCGCCAGCGCCAGTTGCTCCAGGCGGTGCATGTCGTTGGGTTCGATCTTTTGCCGCAGGGCCCACAGCGCCACCGCGCGATACATTGCGCCCGTGTCGATATAGGTGAACCCGAGCCGGGCCGCCAGTCTCTTGGCAATCGTGCTCTTGCCTGCGCCGGCCGGTCCGTCGATTGCCACCACTACGCGTCGCTGTGCCATCAGTGCCAGAAAGTAGAATAGCAGCAGGCATGCATCCCGACGAGTTTGATCGCCACGTATCGGCCGCGTACGGCCGAATTCCGGGCCGTTTCCGTAAACGTATGAAGAACATCGCCCTGGTGGTGGAGCCCGAACCCACCGCCGCTCAACTCGCGGGTGGCAAAGTTCCGCGTGGCGGGACGCTCCTGGGCCTCTATGAAGGCCGCCCGCTGACCAAGCGCAGCGTCTTCGAACCATTTGCCATGCCCGACCGCATCACCATTTTCCAGGGCCCGCACGAGCGCCTGGCGCGCAGCCCGGAACATTTGTTGCAGCTCATCGACGAGACTGTCTGGCACGAAGTGGCGCACTATTTCGGCATGGATGAAGCGCAAGTGCGCGCCGCCGAACGCCGCCACCGGAGTAGCAAGTAGCCCTACCACAGGCCTCCCCGGCCTGTGTCAGGTTTGGGTTTGTCTTGGCTTCCCTACTGCTGCCCCATCCGCAAATCGCTAGGAGGCGGTGCCTGCTGCCCCTGCTGACCCTGCGGACTTGCGCCTTGCCCGAAGCCGGAATTGTTACCGAAGCCGGCGTTGTTACCGAAGCCGGAATTGCCACCGATGCCCCCACCCGGGGTAACGCCCCCCGCACCCCCGCCGGCCACCGTTCCCATATTCTGCACGGGCGTGCCGTTGACGCCGCCATTCGCGTTAGGCGCCGCACTCTGCTGCTTGGTGTAGTCGAAGATAAATTCCCACTCGTTATAGTGCGTTTTCTCTTTGAAGACCATGATCGAAGCATCTTCGGCGGTGCTGGCCACACCGGCAATTCCGGCTCCAATCTGTTGTCCGCCGGGTTGAGCGCCGCCGATGCCGGTCCCGCTGCCGGTGCCACCGCCGGCACCCGTGCTCTGGGGCGCCTGGCGCGGGGTTGTCAGCATATTCTGAATCATCGAGGTGGCCGGATTGGAGGCTTGCTGGTTGGGCGGCGCAAACGCCGAGCCGGGAGTCGAAGTGGGTGTTGGCGCCGTGGCAAACCCTCCCGGATCGGCAGGAGGCGCTTGGCCAGGCTGAGCAAATCCGGGAGTCGCCTGCTGAAATGACTGAGCCGGCGGTGGCACCGGTTGTGGGAAGTTGCGGTTCTGTCCCGCGAACGCGCCACCCCCCAGACTGGAAGTGCCGCCGCCGATGGAACTGTCGCCGCCAACCGAAGGTTGCCCGCCGCCGATGGACGACGATGCACCCCCAATCGACGAGGAGCCCACCGACGACTGGTTCCCGGCATTCAAACCCGGCTGCTGCACCGGCACGGGAGGGCGAAACGGGGCTTGCTGCACCGGTTGCCCCGGCTGCCCGAATTGTCCCGGCTGTCCCGGTTGCCCGGGCTGCCCGAATTGTCCCGGTGCCTGCTGCCCTTGCTGTCCCGGCGGCATTGCGCCTCCCGCAGGATTCGTCAAGTCCGGAGGGACTGGCGCGCCGCCGGGCGCCGCCGGGTTATTACCCATCTGCGGGTTCGGGGTGACTAAAGCGTAGCCGGGCTGGCCCACGGCGCTGTTTGGATCAGGAGCCGGCGAGGTCGGATAAGGCTGACTAGGATTAGATGCTTGCGGCGCGCCGGGGTAAGGCTGACCGGGAAAGGCTTGCCCAGGAAATGCCTGTCCCGCGGGTGCACCGGGGATTCCGGCATTCTGTGACGGAATCGGTTGTCCGTCCGGACCCACCGTGGTGGCCGTTCCTCCCTCGCTCGCCCGCCGCCGGGTGGCGGCATTGGTGATGTTCTGCTGCTGCCCCTGTGCGCTCGCCAAGCCCAGGTCCGGAATTTGCGCCACAGAACTCGCCGTCGAGATGCTCTGGTTCTTGTCATCTGCTTTGGGCTTGTTGGTGAGCGAATCCGTGAACACGCCCGCGGCGTTGATGTGGATCAGCCGCCATTCAGCTTTTCCCGTCATCGGGTCTTTAAACTTGTGCCGCAGGAAACGCCGGTTATTAAAGTTCTCCAGATCGTCGATCTTCGAGGGGTACCGCCCGTTGACCCGCACGAAAAGCTGGATGGCGCGCTGGTATTGTTGACCGCGCTCCATCAGCAACTGCTCTTTCTGCCGCTGCGCTTCGAAGGCCACACGAGGAATCTGAATGTACAGCGAAATGGCAATGACGGCCGCCATCAGGAACACCAGCAGCATGGCAAATCCGGATTCGCCGCTGTTTACCTGGCGTCGACCATTATTCTTCATCCGACTTCCTCTGCCAACGGAATCGTCTGCTGCCGCTTGGACTCGGTGTCTTCCATCACTACCGAATTTACGCCGATGCGCACCAGCTTATAGCGCCGCTTTAAGGTTTCGCCTTCTTTGGCGACCAGAATATCTTCACCGTCCAGGAAGAACGCCGTCTTGCCCCCGCCGATCCGCGGCGAGGTGTACCCGTAATACTTCAGGTTGATGGGCGGTGGAGGCGGGGGCCCCGGAGGTTTCGGCGGTTCGACCACTACGGGCGCCACGGGCCTCAACGCCACCTTCGTGTCGGGCCCTTTGAGAGGTTCCACTTTGACCGGCGCTTGCCCGAACTGAAAAAGATTGCGGCCGTTACCCGAAGCAGCTACCGCCTGCAATTTCGCTAAAAGATCGCGCCGCAGCGTGGGGTCGACTTTGGTCGGGTCGATGCGATCCTCCGGCCTCTTCGACCGCAGCACAGGATGGAATTCGTCGCTACGTCCCCGCCCGCTCGACGCTGCCCGTGGCGCAGTAGCCTGTGCGGATGCCGCCGGCGCACTGACGGCGGGCACAGCAGGTACATCCGCCGCCACAGCCGGTGCGGCGGCCGGCGTCTCGCGGTTGGATGGCCCCGAAAGCAGATTCGAATACACCAGGTACCCGGCCATTACGGCTAACAGCCCGAGCATCACGAGCTTCTTCGGCTCGTTCGCCCCCAGCTTCATAACGTGGCCCCCGACGCATCTTTCACGAACGAGTCCAGCTTCAAGCTCACGGTCAGTAGCGCCCCATTCTGCTGGGGTGAGGTTTGCATGCTTTCGATAATCAGGAACCGCGGCGATTTGTCGAGCAGGTCGACGAACTTGGTCAGGCCGCCGTAGGGCCCCTCATACGCCACCGTGATCGACATCATCTGGAGCGAGTCACTGCCCTCAATCGGATTCAGCTCCAGGCTGTCCTGGCGCAGTTTGACTCCGGCTTCCTGCTCCATGCGTTGGAGTTCTCCGATCACCGTGGAATAGGCGGTGCGCCGGTCCGTGAAGTAGTTGCCGATGAAGTCGTCTCCATCGCGGCGCGCTGTCTCCGCCTTGTCCACCATCCGTTTGGTGTTGGCCAGGCGGAGCTGCCGTGCGGCCAAATCCCGTCGCAGGTCCGCCTGCTTCTGGCGCAGGTCGTCCGCCGATCCACCGAACGGCTTGATCGCAATCACCGCCGCCACCAGGTTCGCCACCAGCAGCACGCCGATGATGGCGCGCATCACCACGCGCGGATCTTTGATCGCCGCCTTAAAGTTTTTGGGCATAGTTCACCATCACGCGGCTGCGAAACAGCGGTTCCGATTGCGAGGGCGCCTGGCTGCTGGGAACCGACGGCGATTCGAACAGCGATGAGGATTCCAGGGCCTTCAGGAATTCGATCACCGCCCCCTGCGTTTCGGCGCCCACCTGCATGTCCAGGGTCACCTGGTTTTCCTTGTTCACGTACGGCCGGATGCTCATGAGCCGAACGTTAAACGGCATAGTCTTTTCCAGATCGGCCAGGATCTTGGTCCAGCTGATTCCCTTGCGATAGAGCAGCTCGTTCAGCATGACGCTGCGCTCGATCACTTCGGTGTTCTCGGGCCGCCGCAATACGGCGTCGAGGCCGGCCTGTTGCGCGGTCACTTTCCGTATCTCCCGGTCGAGCTGATTGACATCGTGCCGGACATCCGCAAGCTGCGAGCGGTCCAGCAGGCTCAGCGAAATCAGCACACCCAGCGTTGCCACCAGCAGCAGCGAAACCGCAATGGAGGCGGCCAGCAGGGCCCGGTCGCGACGGAACGGCTGGCTGGCGAGATTGATCGGAATCTTCATGTCAATTGTTCTTCGCGATCGACCGCAAATATCCCAGCAGTCCCGCGTTATTCTCCCCGGGAATCCCTAACGGCGAGCGTAACAGATCCACCGGAACCGAGAGTTCCTCTTCGAACCGCCGCTGCGCCTCGTCGGATTGCGCTCCGAAGCCGCACAGGATCAGGTTCTCGACGCGCCCGCTCAGATTGTCCTCCACGTACACAAACGTGGGCAGCAGCACCGCGGCGATGTCCTCCAGCTCCTGCGAGGCCACTTCCAGGCAGCGCACCAGCTTGATGGCACTCTTGTCCCGCACGACCACCGTGAGCACGTGTCCGGTGATCTTGGCCATCACGCTCAACCCTGCTTCCGGCGCCAGTTCCAGAGCCGCCATGCTCGAAGTGGTTACGAATCCCGGATTCATACCGGCGGAGCGGAACGGGGCTTCATAGCGCGCCACGATTTCGAGCGGCGCCATCACCACCAGCACGTCGCATCTCTTATTCACGCCCGGCTGCGGAAAATAGCCCACCGCCGCCGACTCCACATCGAAAGGCACACTCCGCTTCAGCCGGAACTTCACCAGGGCAAGCTGCTCCTTGGCGTCTGTCGGAAACTCGTCGAAATCGATCACCGCGATCCGCGCGCTGAAATCCGGCAAGATCAGCGCGGCGTCTTTCCTCTTCCGCGTCCCCTGCCCGGCCGCCAGCCTTCGCACGGTCATGGCGAACTCGTCCGGATCGACCACATTTTCCTTGAGAGGCGACACTGCCAGCACGCCCGGTTTGAGCGGCCGAAACTCCATCTCCGCCTTGGAACCAATCCGCGCCACGGCAATGCCCGCTTCCGAGACTTCGAACGCCATGGCCGGCGGCGGTTCCTGCACGAGCGCTTTTAGCCTGTCTAGCATACGTGTTCACCGCAGAGACGCAGAGGCGCAGAGTTTAAGAAAGATAGGCGCTGCGACCGTTTGCAGGCGACGGTTGCTCGATCAGGTTGGCGCGCAGAGGGGGCAGAGGGAACAAGCGTTCGAAGAAGGTTACCGGCGACAGTTGGGAAGGAAACCTGAAGCTGCCACATAGCCCCGTTCCAGCACTTGTTCCCTCTGCCCCCTCTGCGCGCCAACCGCATGGAGCGTACGCCGCCCGCAAACTTCACCACGCCCCACTTTCTTAAAACTCTGCGTCTCTGCGTCTCTGCGGTCATATTCATTCTTTCTATCCTTCGATGAACGTGACCTTATTGATCTCACGCAGCGTCGTGATTCCCGCGCGCATCTTGTCCACGGCCGAATCGCGCAGGAAGGTCATACCGTCCTCGCGCGCGGCCCGCTTGATTTCCGACGTCGGCCGCCGGTCCAGAATCATTTCGCGGATGCGATCGGTCAGGTCCAGCAACTCATGAATCGCCGACCGTCCCCGGAATCCCGTGCCGCCGCATTCAAAACAACCGGAGCCCTCGTAAAGGGGCACATCGCGCCATTCATCCGGGTTCAACCCGGCTTCGATAAGCGCGGAATCGGGCTGGCGCACACGCTTCTTGCAGTACTCACAAATGACGCGCACCAACCGCTGCGCCAGAATGCAGTTCAACGACGAAACGAAGTTGTACGGCTCGACTCCCATGTTGAGGAAGCGGCCCAGCACGTCCAGCACGTTGTTGGCGTGCACGGTGGTGAAAACCAGGTGTCCGGTCAGGGCCGAGTTGATGGCGATCTGCGCGGTCTCCTGGTCGCGGATTTCGCCCACCATGATTTTGTCCGGATCATGGCGCAGGATCGACCGCAAGCCGCGTGCGAACGTGAGACCTTTCTTCTCGTTCACCGGAATCTGCGTGATGCCCTTGATCTGGTACTCCACCGGGTCTTCGATGGTGATGATCTTGTCTTCGTCGTTCTTGATTTCGCTCAGCGCCGCGTAGAGCGTGGTGGTCTTACCCGAGCCGGTCGGCCCGGTGACCAGCACCATGCCGTACGGCTCCAGAATATAGCGCCGGAACTTGATCAGGTCCTGGTCGGAGAAGCCCACGACGTCCAGCGAGAGCTTGGCGAACTTCTCGCTCATCGACTCCTTGTCGAGGACGCGCAGCACCGCGTCTTCGCCGTGGATAGTCGGCATGATAGAGACACGGAAATCGATGAGCCGATTCTTGTATCGCACGCGGAAACGGCCGTCCTGCGGCACGCGCTTCTCGGCGATATCCAGCTCGCTCATGACCTTGATGCGCGAAATGATGGTCGACTGCCAGTCCTTGGCGATGGGCGGCATGGCATAATGCAGCACCCCATCGATGCGGTACTTGATGGCCACTTCCTGGTCGCGCGATTCGATGTGGATATCGCTCGCCCGCCGCTCCAACGCGTTAAAGATGGTGGTATCCACCAGTTTGATCACCGGCGCGATATCGCTGTCGGTGGCCGTCAGCTTGTCGATGGAGAGGGTTTCGTCCGTATCGCCCTCATCCGCCACCACGTCGAGCGTGAAGCCTTCGGTGACCTCTTCGAGTACGCGCTGCGACTGCTCGGTCTTTTTCAGCAGCTCGGCGATCTGCGAAAGCGTCGCCACTTTCACGCGCAGCTTCGTGTTGAGCAGCAGCGTGAGCTCGTCGATCAGGTTCAGATTCCGCGGATCGGCAAGGGCGATTTCCAGCGTCCCGTTCTGCGACCGCAGCGGCACGAAATTGTAGCGGAACATCAGGTCGACCGGGATCGACCGGAACAGTTCGTGATCGATGTTGCCCTCGCGCAGATCGACGAACTCGCAGCGATACCGGTCCGCCATCGCGCGGGCCTGTTCCGCCTCCGCCAGCGGATCGGTCAACCGAAGTTTCTCACTAGTTGCCATAAAAAGCTTTCAGCATTCAGCAGTCAGCTTTCAGCCAAAAATTCGGATCGGCGCTTCTTCCAAAAGCTGAGCGCTGATTGCTGACTGCTGAAAGCTATTCTCATCGAATCGAATCCGCCAGCGAAAAGATCGGCAGATACAACGAAATCAAAACAAACGCCACAAACCCGCCCATCACGATCATGATGGCGGGCTCGATCAGCGATAGAGCCGCCTGCATGCGTGTGTTTACATCTTCTTCAAAAAACTCGGCCACGCTGTTCAGCATGGTTGGGAGCGCACCAGTGGATTCGCCCACTTCAATCATATCGACGGCCAGCGGCGGCACCAGCCCCGAGCTACGCAGCGATCCCGAAAGCGGCTGCCCTTCCCGCACGCTTTTGCCCGCGATCGATACGGCCTTCTCCAGCAGCGGCGTGCCCAGCGATTCCGCCGCCGTCTCCATGGCCTGCACCAGCGGAATGCCGCCCGTCAGCAGCGTGCTGAGAATGCGCGCCAGTTGCGCCACCTGGTATTTCAGCCAGATCTCGCCGAAGATCGGCATCTTCATTTTCACGCGATCGATCTTTTCTCGCGCCGAGTCCTTCCGCGCCCACCACCGGAACAGGAAGATCGCTCCCACCACGCCGCCGCAAATACAATGATGTAGGTCCGCGCCGTCGTGCCGATGGCAATCAGCACCGTCGTCATGGTGGGCAACTTCGCATTCATGCTGCTGTACAACGTGGCGAACGTCGGGACCACATAGGTGACCAGGAACACCATCAACAGGATCACCAGGACGATCAGCACCGAGGGATACATCAGCGAAACCAGCACCTTCTTCTTGACCGCCAGGGAAAGTTTCTGATAGGTGATGTACCGGTCCAATACCTCCGTCAAGCTGCCGCTCTTCTCTCCCGCCATCACCGACGTCACGTAGATCTTCGGAAAGATTCCCTGCTGCCGGAACGCCTCGGAGAGCAGCGTCCCGTTGCGGACCTCATCGCGCACCGCCTTGACGTACGGGCCGAGTTTGGCGTCAGTTAATCGTTCGGCCAAAAGGTCCAGAGACTTTAGGATGGGGAGGCCGGCGCGAATCAGCGTCACGAACTGCTGGTTGAAGATCAGAAACTTCTCGAGATTCAGCCCTTTGCGTTTACGGACCAGGCCGCCCAGAGCCACCACCCGCGGCTTGATCGAATAGATGAGGAAGCCCTGCTGCGAAAACTTCTCCCGCAACTCCTTTTCGGAGGCCGCCGCGGTCACTTGCTGGTGAATCTGGCCGCGCGCATCGGCGTATTTCAGGACGAATTCCGCCATAAGCTATTGACTGGTTTCCTCCACCACCACGCCGGGAGGCGCTTTGAATTGGAAGAGCTTGGCATCCAGCTGCGGGTCCAGTTTTTCCTGGTCGAAGGTAAAGGCCAAGAGCGAGCGGTCGAATCCGGTAACCTTCAACTCCCGTATGCGGCCGTCGGGAGCCACCAGAAACTCCACGGCAGTATAGGGTAGATCTTCGCTTTTGGGCTCCCCCGTGATGCGCGTATCGGCCCCCTCGGAACGCCCCTGCAAATTGCGGAACTCCTTATTAAAGTGTAGCTTACCGAGCAGGAAGGCGAGCGGAGCGCGCATATCCTCGGTTTCCCGCAGCTTCATCTTTTCGGCCTTATTGTCTGCTGGTGTGTACAACCATAGGAATTTCCCGTCGGAAACGAACAGCTTCCCCTTCGGCTGGAGATATTCACCCCGCATGCGTCCCGGTTTCCGTAGCAGAAGCACTCCGCTCTCTGACCGCCGGATGCTGCCAGGCGGCGTATATTGTTCTGTGAAAGCGACTTGCAGGGTTTGGGCGTGGTTGTAGCGGCTCTCCGCCTTGTTGAGAAGGTCGTCCAGTTTGGTGTCCGCACCAAACGCCGACACCACCAGCAGGCCGGGAATCAGCCGAAAAAGGTTCACAACCCTTTGACGCGGGGGGATCGCGAAACGTGTAAGGCGACTGCTCCCTTTGGTCACGGCTCGGTAACGGTCACGTAGCCGGCCGAATTTCTCGTGTTTTGCCGAGCCGTGACCGAAGGGAGCGGTTCTTCTGCCTAGCCGCTCGCGCCGGACGCCTTGCTTGGTCGCAGGACATCCGCAATCATACTAGCCAGTTGCACGGCGGTGAAGGGCTTCTGTAGAAATCCGACGGCGCGGTTGCCCAACCGGCGCTGCGCCTCCTCCTCGCCATAACCGCTGGTCACGATCACGGCGGCGTCAGGCCAGCGGTCCAGCAAGCGGCTCAACGTCTCCTCGCCGCTCATGACCGGCATAGTCATATCCAGCAGCACCGCGTCGATCTGACCGGGCATCGCCTCATACGCCGTGAGCGCCCCAGTCCCGTCTGTGGCCGTGACTACGTCGTATCCGGCGCTGGTAAGCACCAACTGCGCCGTGCGGAGAACCAGGTCTTCGTCATCCACCACCAGCACTGTGCCGCGCCCGCGCGTGCTGAACTGCGGAAGCGCGGGAACGACTTCCGCGACCTGGCCTGAGACGGGGAAGAACACCCGAAAGGTCGTCCCTCTCCCCGGTTGGCTGTCCAGCAGCAGGGCGCCGCGATGTCCGCGAATGATACCTAAGACCGCCGAGAGTCCCAAGCCCCGGCCGGCAAACTTCGTAGTGTAAAAGGGGTCGAAGATGCGCGCCTTGGTTTGCTCGTCGATCCCGGCACCGGTGTCACGCACCACCATCGCCACGTAGTTCCCTGGCGGGATCGGCTGCCGCGTCACGTTGGCTTCCAGTTCGGCCGGCCCAAGCGGCCGCAGTAAGGTGCTGACCTCGACGGTCCCATTCTCGCTGCCAATCGCTTCCGCGGCGTTGATCACCAGGTTCATGATGACCTGCTGCAATTGGCCGGCATCCGCGTCAATGCGGGGCAGTTTGTCTTCCAGCAACATGCGCAGCCTGACGTTTTTGGGAATCGACGATTGGATCAGTGTGGTGATCAGCGCCACCTGCTGGGAGAGGTCCAGGGACTCGATAACAAAGCGCCCGCGCCCCGAATAGGCCAGCATCTGGGATGTCAGCTTTGCCATAGCCTCGCCCGCTTCCAACAGCGAGCGCACGGCCGCGCCGTCCCTGGAACCGGCGGGCAAACGCTCTTCGAGCAGACTGGCATTGCCGATGACGCCGGTCAGCAGATTGTTGAAGTCATGCGCGATTCCCCCGGCCAGCACGCCCAGGCTTTCGAGCCGTTGGGTTTGCTGCATCTGCGATTCCAGGGTCTTGCGCGCGGAGACATCCGCGGCCATCAGCACCACGCCATCCAGCGTGGCGTCGGCCGCCAGGATGGGCGACGCCCAAACATCCAGATGCCGCTGGTTGCCGCGGGACACCACCGCCACTTCCACGCCCGCGACCGATTCGCCCCTCCCCGCGCGCTGTGCCAACTCCCGGCACTGGGGATTGTCGGGAAGCGCCATGGCTTGCGCCACGGGGTTCGAGCGGCGCACGCTGCCGTCCAGATTGTAAGCGCAAATGGCCAGCGGACAGGCTTCGATCAGGCTGCTCAGAATCGCATTGGTCGACTGCAATTCGGTTTGTGCCTTCTTCCGGTTGGCGACCTCTAACTCAAGGAGCTCGTTGGTATTGACTAATTCCCAGGTGCGCACATGAACCTGGCGGTCCAGATCGTCGCGTGACCCACGGAGTTCCTCTTCGGCTTTCCTGCGCCGCAGGTCAACGCTCAAAACTTGGGAACAACAAAACCACACAATGGCGATCGCCGCCAGGATATTCGCGGAAGCAAAGATGGCCGCGCCGGGCTGGCCACCGTCATACCCAAATTGTCGCAGGACGATCATGACCGCCATGGTGACGGCAGGCAGAACCAGCGGTACGGGCAGCAAGCGCCGCGTGATGAGACCGGCTGGGCCGGTGTCGCGGAGTAGAGGAATCAGCCGGCCGCCCCGTCCGAGGATCAGCGCACTGACCGCGGCGAGCAGCGCCAGCAGTGCGGTAATGGGCGTCATCCTTTCGGCTGCGGGCCGCCCACCAGCGAACACAAAGGCCAAAAGGTTGAAGTAACAGAGCGTGACTACCGTGACCAAGCCGCTTTCCCGGATGAGTACCAAGGCTTTGCGGGACACCGGCACGAGGAGCAAGCCGATCCCCAACAGGCAGAAATGAAACGCGGATAGAACCCCGGGCCGTCCGGGGTGACTCACTGTGTGCAAGAGCAACTTGGGGAAGAGCAGTGCGTCGAAGCCGATGTCTTTCTCCAGAATGAATTCGCCCCAGACCACCGCACCGATTGCCAGAACCACCAGGGCGCCGGCCCGGAGCAGGTTCGGATAACGTTGCGTTTCGGCGCCCCACAAGACACCGCCAATTGCCAGAAACGCGACGCAGGACCAGGGGGGAATGAAAGGAAGCGGGAGCGGAATGCCCACGGCATATCCGCCGATCATCACCAGGGCGACGCTAGCAATCGCAGCGCCCGACGCCTTCGCAAACCAGTGGAGGCTCATCCGGCTTTATGTCATTGTAGCGTGGGAAAAGGAAATTAGAGGGAGGAAAGCCCGTACTACCCGTCCAGTAGGGCATGCTTTAGCTTGCCGTCAATTCGTCGGAATCGCCCTGCGGGCAAGCTAAAGCATGCCCCACCCTTGGATTGACGCCTGCGTTCCAGCCACGATAGAATCGGGTCGCCGAGCGTTAGCCGCCAAAAAGACCGCTCCCTGCGGTCACGGCTCAGTAATGCGAGGTTACATAACGCGTGCGTTACCGAGCCGTGACCAGAGGGAGCGGTCTTTACGGGGCAGGAGGGGTTCGATGAGTAAAATTTCACGTCGCCGATTTGTCGAGGGCACCGGCGCAGGTTTGGTAGCTACGGCCGTTCCTCTCAAAGGTCAAGCGCCGCCGACGCCGCCCGCACCGGCGGTTCCTCACACCACCATCCAGGTTACGGTGAATGGGACCCGCCGCAAGATCGAAGTAGAGGACCGCTGGACGCTGGTCGAAGTGCTCCGCGATCACCTCGGGCTGACGGGCTCCAAGATCGGCTGCGATCGCGGCGAGTGTGGCGCATGCACCGTGCTGCTCGACGGCAAACCCGTGTACTCCTGCAGCCAACTGGCGGTGTGGGCCGATGGCCGCTCGGTCCAGACCGTCGAAGGCCTGGCGCAGGGCGACCAACTCGATCCGCTGCAGCAGGCGTTCATCGAACACGATGGCCCGCAATGCGGCTTCTGTACGTCGGGTCAGTTGATGAGCGCCAAGGCGCTGTTGAACCGCAACGCCCATCCCACCCGCGACGAAGTGCGCGCCGCCATGACCGGCAATATCTGCCGGTGCTCCAACTACAACCGCTATGTGGAATCGGTCCTGGCCGCGGCCGGCACCTTGTCCGCTAGCACGGGGAGGAAAGCATGAACACGCTCAACTCCGTCGGCCATCCCTCGCACCGGATCGACGCTCTGCTGCGAGTCACCGGCCGCGCGGATTATACCGGCGATATCCACCTGCCCGGGATGCTCTACGCGCGCGTTCTGCGCAGTCCTCATCCGCACGCGCGCATCCGCCGCATCGACCTCTCCCGCGCACAGGCCCTTCCCGGCGTGAAGGCCATCCTTACTCGCGAGAATTGCGACGTGATCTGGGGCAGCGGTGACACGCGCAACCAGCGCTACCTTTTCAATAACCCGGTGCGCTTTGCGGGCGACGCGGTAGCCGCCGTGGCTGCCGTGGATCGCCATGTCGCCGAAGAGGCCATGCGGCTGATCCAGGTGGATTACGAAACACTCCCGTTCGTCCTCGACCCCGAGGATGCCCTGAAACCCGGAGCGGTGGAAATCCAGCCCGGCGGCAATCTCTCGCCCAACAACCGCAACGAGCGCCAGCCCGAAGTCTATAAGCGCGGCAACATCGATGACGGTCTTCGCGCCGCCGACCGCGTCTTCGAGGACCACTACACTTCGTCCCACATCAACAACGCGCAGCTCGAACCGCGCGTCGCCATCGCTCACTGGGAAGGCGACCATCTCACGGTCTACACGCCCACCCAGGGCATTTCGAATTGCCACACCGAGACCGCCCGCGATCTGAAGATCCCGCCCGAGAAGGTGCGTATCGTGTGCCACTTCATGGGCGGCGGATTCGGGAACAAGAACCAGAATCACGATTTCGAGCTGATGGCCGCGGTGCTGGCCAAGCAGGCCGGGGCGCCGGTCAAGCTCGAATTTACGCGCAAGGAAGATTTCGTTTCGGTCCACGGACGCTGGCCGACCAAGCAGTATTACAAGATCGGCGTCCGCAACGATGGCACGCTCACGGCTATCCAGCTCCGCGGTTACAGCGGCATGGGGCCGTACCGCAAAAGCTCGGGCGGCATCGGCGGTATCGAGATCTATCAGTGCCCGCACGTGGAGCGCAGCGTGTATCCGGTCTACACCAACATGGCGGTCTCCGCGAATCTGCGCGCGCCCGACTATCCGCAAGGCGTGTTTGGGCTCGAATCGTTGATGGACGACATCGCCTATACGCTGAAGATGGACCCGCTCGACTTCCGCCTGAAGAACATGACGCGGAAGTTCAACGACCAGACACCCTACACCAGCATCGGCCTGGAAGAGTGCCTCCGCCGCGGCGCGGAAGCCTTCGAGTGGAAGAAGCGCTTTCATGCCCCCGGTGAAGGAACCGGCCCCATCAAACGCGGGGCTGGGATGGCGATGGGCTCCTTCTTCTCCAATATGGGACGCAGCAGCGCGGTGATCGACGTCGATTCGCGCGGCATGTATCACGTGCACGTGGGCGTCACCGACGTTGGTACGGCCGCCAAGACCACCATGGCGCTGATCGCCGCTGAGGAATTGGGCGTGCCGCTGGAGAAGATCGATGTGATCTGGGGCGATACGGACCGCTGCCCCTACTCGGTGGGCGAGTCAGGCAGCCGCACCACCACGCATACCGGCCATGCCGTAGTGGAAGCGGCCAAAGATCTCAAGGGCCAGATCGCGGCGAAGGGAATGCCGCAAGGCAACAACATTCTCACGGCGACTGCTAACACCAACCCGGCCGCGCCGGCTAACGCCGCCCGCTACAGCTTCGTCGCACATTTCGCCGAAGTGGAGGTCGAGATGGACACCGGACGCGTCCGCGTCATTAAGTATGTTGCTGCCCACGATAGCGGGCGCGTGGTGAACCCGCTAACTGCCACCAGCCAGGTGAAAGGCGGCGCGACCATGGGGATCGGGATGGCGCTGCACGAGGAACTGCTCTACGACCGCGCGTCCGGCACGCCGCTCAACGCCGGCTATTACGGCGCGCGCGTGATGACGCATCTGGATACGCCTGAGATTGAGGTGCATTGGATCGAGACGGAAGATCCCTACGGTCCGTTCGGCGCCAAGACTCTGGGCGAACCGACCATCATTCCTTCGGTAGCGGCGGTGGCTAATGCCATTTACAACGCCATAGGGAAACGCGTGCGGGACTTGCCCATGACGCGCGACAAGATCCTGGGGGTGCTCGCATGAAATCGTTTGCCAATGTAAATCCCCGCGACCTGAAAGACGCGGTGGCCCAGCTGCAGAAGCCGAACGCCGTGGCGGTGGGAGGCGGCAGCGACCTGCTCGGCATGGTGAAGGAGCATCTGGTGCAGCCCGACGTTTTGGTGCACCTCAAATCGCTGCGCGGGCTCGATCAGGTTTCGAGCAAGGGCGGCGAAGTTGCCATCGGCGGCCTGATCACGCTCGATACGTTGAGCCATGAACCGCTTATCCGCGATAGTTACAAGGTGCTGGCGGAGGCGGCCGAAAGCGTCGCCACGCCGCAGATCCGCAACGCCGGCACCCTGGCCGGCAACGTTTGCCAGCGCCCGTGGTGTTGGTATTACCGCAACAGTTTTCCCTGTTTCAAAAACGGCGGCAACCGCTGCTTCAGCATCACGGGTGAAAACCAGTTTCACGCGATTTTCGGCGGCGGACCGAGCTTCATCGTGCATCCCTCCGACACCGCGCCCGCGCTGGTGGCGCTCGACGCGAAGTTTCGCGTGACCGGTCCCGCAGGCGAGCGCACTATCCCCGCTGCCGACTTCTTCGCCCTGCCCAAGGTGAATGCAGCGCACGAAAACGTGCTTGGCCCCGGAGAGGTGCTGGTCTCCATCCACCTGCCCAAAGCCGCCCGCGGCACCCGCAGCACCTATCATAAGGTGCTTGACCGGGAAGCCTGGACCCACGCCGTGGTGAGCGCAGCCATTGCTCTGGATATGGATGGAGAGACCTGCCGGAGCGCCCGCATAGTTCTGGGCGGTGTGGCGCCGATCCCCTGGCGGCTGCCGAAAGTGGAAGCGATGCTGGCGGGCCAGCGCATCACTCCGGAGCTGGCAGCCAAGGCGGGCGAGGCGGCTGTCGAAGGCGCCAATCCTCTGGCGAAGAACGGCTACAAAATTCCGCTGACAAAAGCAGTAGTCGCGCGAACCTTGCTCTCGCTGGTTTGAGCCACGCTGTGTGGCGCAGGCACTCTTGCCTGCCGGGTCGAGACCTTCTCGACCGTTCTTCAAGTCCATCACCCGCCGGCATGAGTGCCGGCGCCGCAGACTGGTCCGCGCCACAAATCATCACAAATTCCTGGATCTAACTCTTCGCCGTACCACCACGTAGCGCCGGCGATCTTTTTGTCGCCGGTGTTCTTCAGCACTTTGGATGCTCGCGCCACTGACACATGGTGTCACCGAGGCGTCTGCCCGCCTAACCCAAAGGACTAGTTCGCAAGGTGTGACACATAGATATTTTGATTACCGTGCCAATCGGATGCTAGATTCCTTTTGGGGTGATACCGATATGACGAAATCTGTACTGATTCTGGCAACTCTCTCATTTGGGGCCTTCGCTGCTACGCAAACCCAACCGGTGAACGCGCCGTTGGACGCTTATCAAGTCCGCTACGCGGCGAATTTTCTCGCGGGGGATTCTGTTGTGAATCTCACCAACGTAGGAACTGCGGGTGGGCGCGATCCCGGGGGCGACATCTGCGCCAACGTCTATGTATTCGCCGAGGACCAGCAGTTGGTCGCTTGCTGCGCCTGCCCGCTGACGCCGAACCATCTGAGGACTCTCTCGGTGAAGGGCGACCTGATCAATAACACGCTGACTCCGGGCGTTCCCTCGGCAGTCAGCATAACGCTGATGGCTACCAAAGAAGTCGGAGGTGTTTGCGATGCCGCTTCCGTAACGGCGGGGAACCTGGTAAGCGGCCTGCGCGCTTGGGGCACCACGCTTCACGCTCTGCCCAGCGGCGGTTTTGGCGTCGGGGAGACGGAGTTCTCGCCGGCGATCCTGAGCACCAGCGAATTGTTTAAGGCAACCTCGTATTGCGGCTTCATTCAAGCGATCGGCAGCGGCTACGGCATCTGCAGTTCTTGCAAAACAGGTGCGAAAGGCGCTGAAAAGCAGTAAGTTCGCAGGGGCCGCTGTGGCCGTATTTTGCCAGTGGCCCTTACCTTTTCCCCGGTTCCTGCCGATACTGCAAATGGTGGCAGTATTGTCATGAACACGTCAGCACTCCTCAATATTCCAACGTTTCCGCCCGTGGCTACCAAGCTGCTCCAGCTAGCCGCAAATGACGAGACGGGCGCGGCGGATCTCGTTCACCTGCTGCGGTCGGATCCTGCGCTCGCGGCCCAGATCATCCGCCACGCCAACTCCCCGTTGTACGGGCTGGTGGCTGAGATTACGGCTCTCGATCATGCCGTCGCACTGATCGGCGTCAGGAAAATCAGGATGCTGGCCCTCGCCGTAATCAGCCGCACCTACATCAGCGCGCTGGCTATGGAGGACTCGCTCCGCGCCTTCTGGCGTCACAGTCTGGCTTCCGCTTTGTTGGCCGAAAGGATCGCCAGCCGGGTTCGCGTGCAGGAAGATACCGCGTACGGAGCGGCCCTGCTGCACGATATCGGCCGGCTTGGGCTCATGGTCGCCCACCCTCAGGAGTACCCCAAGCTGTTGGAGACTGCGGCCGCAGATTTGGCAGCCGGCACGCAACTCGACCTGCTCGAGCGGGAGCGCGCTCTTTTCGATATCGACCGTTTCGAAGCCGGTGAGTGGCTGGCGCGAACCTGGAATCTACCGCAGGATTTCCGCGAAGCCGCCGGCAGGTACGATGTCCGGGCACGGGAACATATATTCGACCTGATCGGAGTGGTGTTATGGTCTGGCCGTATCGCGAACAGCCTCGGATACGCCATGCTCGGCAACCCTAACAAGCCATCGTACGACCAAATTCTCCAGGGCCTCCCGTCGTCCCTAGCTGCCTACCTTCCAACCAGCGCTGAGATTCTCGCCGCACGAATCGAAAAGGAGATCGCTGCGCTCGATTCGAACGGCGCAGTCGAGGAGGAGTCGGCCAACACTGCTTTGGTCACGCTCGTCGGCGATTATCCCGGCATTGAGCAGGAAGACGGCCAAATCGATTATGACGAACGCCAACATGCGGCCGAACGCGTGAAACGGCGGAAGAACCTCCGGCTGGTGCTTCTGATTGGTTGTGTCGCACTGTTGATTGGAGCGGTGCTTCTCAAACTCGCCACCGGCCATTGAGCCTGCTCTTCGTGGGGCAGACCATCGTTGTTTGTGGTCTGCCGCTTGGCGGCACCGGCAGACGACGGAAACCGATCGTCCGCCCCACAGCCGCACTACACTAGTCCGGGTTTCGACCTGTATAGAAGCTCAGCGCGTTATCGCCCTGCTTGACGATGCGGGTGCGGCATAAGCGGCCTCGCACATCGGGTAGGACGAGCCGTATCGTATGCTGCACGATGATAAGCGGGGTCGCGGCTTCCGACAGGATATCCAACGCTGCGGTGTACTCGCGTTCCTGGTCGTATGGCGGGTCGAGGAAGACGATTTCCGCTGTATAGCGCGGCAGCGTCAGAAGCACCGGACCGGCCGCCACCGTGGCCCGCGATTCCACTCGAAGCAACGCAAGGTTTTCGCGGATCGTCTCCAGGGCAGCGCGGTTCCGCTCCAGAAACCACGCATGCGCCGCGCCGCGGCTGAGGGCTTCGATGCCGACCGCTCCGGTGCCGGCGTAGGCATCGATGAATTTTGTGCCATCAATGCGCGTGGCTAGAATATCGAAGAGCGTCTCGCGCAAGCGGTCGGGAGTCGGGCGGGTCGCATCGCCCGGAATGCTCTTCAGGCGGCGTGAGCGGAACTCTCCGGCAATCACGCGCATTAGCCCACCGTCACCAGCCCGTAACGCCGCTGCCAGTGGCCGCGGATGTAAGCGACGGCGCGTTCCAGATCTTCGGGTGACGGCGGATGCTCCACGAAACTCAATGCCTCGCGCCGCGCGATCTCCAGTATCTCAGTGTCACGCAGAATACTGGCTACTCGCAGCGAAGGCAGACCCGATTGCTTGGTTCCGAAAAATTCGCCCGGGCCGCGCAGCTTCAGATCCATCTCCGAGATATAGAACCCGTCCGTGGATTCCACCAACGTGCGTACGCGCTCGCGCGCGGCATCGTTCATCTTCTCCGTCACCAGGATGCAATAGCTCTGGGCGGCTCCCCGTCCTACGCGGCCGCGCAGTTGGTGTAACTGCGCCAGGCCGAAGCGCTCCGCCTGTTCGATCAACATCACGCTGGCATTGGGCACATCGACGCCGACTTCGATCACGGTGGTCGAAACCATGATCTTGATTTCGCCTTCCTTGAAGCGCTGCATCACGGCTTCCTTCTCGTTGCCGCCGAGACGCCCGTGCATCAGCCCCACGGGAATCTGCGGGAAAACCTCGCGCGAGAGGTGCTCGTGCATCTGTTGCGCCGCCTTCATCGCCTGGGTCTCCGACTCCTCGATCACGGGATAGACCACGTACGCCTGGCGCCCCTCGTCGACCTGCCGCTTCAGAAAACTATAGACCTGCTCCACACGGTCGGCGGTGGCGTGCTTGGTAATGATGGGCTTGCGGCCGGGCGGCAACTCGTCGATGACCGAGACGTCCAGGTCGCCATAAAGGGTCATAGCCAGCGTGCGCGGAATGGGCGTGGCCGTCATGACCAACACGTCGGGGTGGACGCCTTTCTGTGTCAATCCCAGGCGCTGCAGCACGCCGAAACGATGCTGCTCGTCGACAATCGCAAGGCCCAGTTTCTTGAACTCGACATCCTTTTCGAGCAGCGCGTGCGTGCCGATTACCACGTGCACCAAACCCTCGGCCACCAGCTTCTTGAGCTGTCCTTTCTCGCGGCTGGTGAACGAGCCGGTGAGCAGCGCCACCACGTACCCGAGTTTGGAAAGAATCTGCTTGAAGTAGATGGCGTGCTGCGACGCCAGGATCTCCGTTGGCGCAAGCACGGCAACCTGATATCCGTTCTCGATGGCAATTACGGCGGCCTCGGCGGCGACGATCGTCTTGCCGCTGCCCACATCCCCCTGCAGCAGGCGGTTCATGGGACGGGCCACTTTCATATCGGCGGCAATTTCCTGGATGACCCGCTTCTGCGCTCCCGTAGGCTTGAACGGCAGCATGGCCTTGACCTTTTCCCGAACGCGGTCGTCGATAGCGAAGGCAATGCCGGGGAGCGTGCGTGCATTACGGCGCTTGAGCGTAATGCCGCACTCCAGCCAGAAGAACTCTTCGAAGATCAGGCGAAACTGTTCCGGGGAGCGGAACTGGTTGAGAAGGCGCAGATCGGCCTCGGGCGGCGGGAAATGGGTCTGGCGGATGGCTGTCCAGCGATCGGGAAGTTTGAGCCGCCGCCGGATCTCGATCGGCAGGTGGTCCTCCACCGGATCCAGGGACTCGAGCACGCGGTGCACGATGGTCCGCAGCACGCGCGTGGTCATTTTGGCAACGGCTTCATAGATGGGGACGACGCGGCCCGTGTGCAGCGCGGTTTCGCCATCGTCATCCTCACCGGCCAGGATTTCGAACTCGGGGTGCAGCATGGTCAACTCGCCCGAGTAACTGTCGAGTTCGACCTTTCCGAACAGCGACAGGCGCATGCCCTCGGCCAGCACATTGGCAAGATAGCCGCCGTGGAACCATTTGCCTGCCAGGATCGCGCGGGAGGAGTCCGTGAACCGCGCTTCGAACAGGCCCAGGTTGCGGCGTTTGAAACCGGACAGCTTCGCCGAGCGCACCTCCGCCATGACCGTGGCCATCTCGCCGGGGGCCAACTGGGCGATGGTTTTCAGGTTACTGCGATCCTCATAGCGGAAGGGCACGTAGGCGAGCAGATCTTCCACCACAGAGAGGCCCTTGGCTTCCAGCATGGCGGCGCGCGCCGGCCCGACGCCTTTGACGTAGGTGAGTGAGGTAGTCAGGTCCACGAATATGTTTGTGGGGCCAGGCTTTCAGCCTGCCGCCGGCATTCCTGCCGGCGCCGTCGGCTTCAAGACGCCGCGGCTCAGAAATTTCAGTCTACACGGTACACTGTAGGTTACTCATGTCCAAACTGCTCGAGGGCAAATTGGCCCTCGTTTTGGGGATCGCCAACAAGTGGAGTTTGGCTTACGCGATCGCCGAAGCATTTGCGCGCGAAGGCGCTACACTGGCCCTCTCGTATCTCGACGAGCGCCAGAAAGTATCCATCGAAGAGCTGTCCCAGGGCTGGGATGTGGCCGCTGTGCTCCCCTGTAATGTGACCAAAGACGAAGAACTGGCGGGGCTGACGGCATCGCTGCGAGGGTTGGGGCGGCCGCTCGACGCGGTGGTGCATAGCCTGGCGTTTGCCAATCGTGACGATCTCTCGCGGCCCTTCGTGGAGACCAGCCGCGAGGGCTTTCTGCTGGCGCAAAACGTGAGCGCGTATTCGCTGGTGGCGGTCGCCGGCGCGACCGCGCCGTTGATGACCGAGGGCGGCTCGGTCACTACGCTAACCTATCTCGGCTCCAGCCGCGTGGTGCCGAATTACAACGTGATGGGAGTAGCCAAGGCGTCGCTGGAAGCGGCCGTGCGCTACCTGGCGAGCGATTTGGGCCCATTGAAGATTCGCGTGAATGCGATTTCCGCGGGACCTGTCAAGACGGCCTCCGCGCGCGCGGTGAAAGATTTTTCGTCGATCCTGGACGGCACCCCGAAGCGCGCGCCCCTGCGCCGCAATACTGAACCCGCCGAAGTGGGCGACGCAGCGGTATTTCTGGCCAGCAATCTGGGCCGCGGCGTAACAGGCAACGTCCTGTTTGTGGATTCCGGCATGCACGTAATGGGGCTCTGACACATATGAAAGTAGAAGTGGTCCTTTCGGAAGCTGATATCGCGCAGGAGTTTGCCGAAGCCATGGAGGCGCGCGACCTGCCGGAGAAGTTCTTCTACTGGTCGCCGCGCTCCGCCCTGGCTTGGCGGGCTTTGAGCGAGGAAACAACGCTCTATGGCGGGCTGACGGAAACGTGGAAAACCATTGCCGCGGAGGCCGGCCCACTGGCGCGAAGCTTTCCGGACCGCATACCCGTAATCAGCTTCGGCGCAGGTGACGGCGCGCGCGACCGCCTGCTCTTGAACGCGCTGAAAGACCTGGGCCGCGAGTGCCTGTACTTCCCGGTGGATGCCAGCCAGGCCATGCTGGAATTGGCATGCGCGGGCGCTGAGGACGACGACTTCGAGGCGGTCGGCATCAAAGCCGACATCTCCAGTCCCGTGCACCTCATCTATGCCGCCGACGCCGCGGAGCCGCCGCGCTTATTCATCATGGCGGGAAATACCATGGGGTCGTTCGACCCGCTGGCGGAAATCCGCTACATCGCGCAGGGTCTGCGCACTGGCGACCGGCTGATCATCGACGGAGAGCTGTACGAAGACGGCAAGACCATGGCACGGCGTGAGAATGTCTCGGCCCGGAAATTCCTCTCGGCCATGCTGAACACCGTGGGAATCGGCAGCGGTGACGGCGAAATCCGTTTCGACCACAAGCGCGACGAGCGCCACGAAGGGCTGCACCTGATGACTCGCTTTTTCCACGCCGCGCGCGATCTTTCGCTCTCCGTGGGCGGAGTGGACATCGCGCTGGAGCGTGGCGAGCGCATCGGCATGAATTTTACATACACCTACGCCGCCGAATCGTTCCGCTGGCTGATCGGGGAGCACGGGGGACTGGAAATTCTGGACGAGCACGAGAGTCCGGACGGCCGGTTCCTGACGGCGATTTGCCAAAAGTAAGCGCGGGGGCTAATCGGTAACGAAGCCGATGCGAGGCTTGCGCGGTTGCCGGCGTGGCTGCTTCAGTCTGTTGATTTCTTTCACGACGACCGCGAGCACATCGCCGTGCTGCCGTTGGGTGGCATCCATTTGTTCGATCTTGCGGGCCAGGTCTTTGTGACTCGCCAGCACTTGGCGGAGACGTACGAAAGCACGGATGATCACGATGTTCATCTGCACGGCGCGTGGACTGCTGAGAACCGAGGACAGCATCGCGACGCCGTGCTCGGTAAACGCAAACGGCAGGTAGCGCCGGCCGCCACGGCCTACGTTTGAGATTGCAGATTGCAATCTCAAAGATGCGGCTCCCGCGCCAGGTTTTGAGGTCGCAATTTGCGACCTCAAACTTTCGAGCTCCCCTTTGTTCAGCCGGAACATGAAATCCTCAGGGAAGCGGTCAAGGTTACGGCGCACGGCGAGATTCAGGTTGCCGGTCGTTACCTGGTAAAGCTCGGCGAGGTCGCTGTCGAGCATGACCTTTTGGCCACGGATGAGGTGGATTCTGCGTTCGACCAGTTCCAGAGGCACAGGCAACTGTTCGGCAGGCGACGGGCGTTTCTTTGCCATTTCGATTGTGAACGGCCATGGTAACTCTTGGCGGCAGCCGGCGGAGGTCGTATAGACTATACCGATGAAAGGGAATGCATGTCGATGAACAGGTTTCGACGAATACTGGTCGCGTCATCGGTTGTAATACTGCTCGGCGCGTCCTCGCAAGCGGCTGAGATCCACGCAAAAGCTCCGAAGTCTCTCCGCCTTTACATATTCGATTGCGGGACCATCCACACCACCAACGCAGACGCCTATTCGTTGAAGAAGGAAGAAGTGGGCTCAACGGAAATGGCGATTCCCTGCATCCTGGTCGCCCACCCCAAGGGAACTTTGATGTGGGACAACGGCGACATTCCCGATAGCGCGTTCAAGCCGGACGGGGGACCTGCCACGGCTGGAGTCGTCACCCAAGCCAAGCCGCTGCTGCCGCAACTCGCAGCCGTGGGGTATACGCCGGCGGATATCACCTATCTGGCCATGTCGCACTATCACGGCGATCATGTGGCCAACGCAAACGCTTTCGCCGGCTCCATCTGGCTGGTGCGGCAGGTGGAGCGGGACCGCATGTTCTCCGATGTCCCGATTCCGCGGTCCGACCCTGCCAACTACAAAATGCTCAAGGACAGCAAGACCGTGATTATCGACAAAGACGAGTTCGATGTCTTTGGAGATGGAAGAGTCATCATCAAATCCACACCGGGCCATACCCCGGGGCATCAGTCGCTCTTTCTGAAGCTGGCCAGGACGGGGCCCGTAGTGCTGAGCGGCGACCTTTACCATTACCCGGAGGAGCGCTCTTTGCACCGTCTGCCGGTGGCCGAGTTCAATAAGGAGCAAACGGCCGCATCCCGGGCGGAGCTGGAAGTTTTCTTGAAGAAGACCGGCGCAAAGTTGTGGATCCAGCACGACTTCCTGGGCAACGCCAAGCTTAAGAAGGCGCCGGCGTTTTACGAGTGAGACGCGACTTCAAGGCCCGGTCACTGCAGCCTGGGCGCGGCGTTTGTTCACCACAAGCGTGGGACCAGTGATCAGAATTTTCCCGCCGGACCGGCGGCCGGCAAGCTGATTCATGGCGATCAACCCCCAAGGTTGGCCGAACTCTTCGCGGGTATCTGCCGCCACTTGGCCCAGGTGCTTCGCGAGGTCTTCCCGGAGTTTTTGAAATTCGGGATCGCCGACCGCGGGGGCCGGATGCTGCGCCGTCCACAGATGGAACGCGGCGAGGTGTTGGGCCGTATTCCGCATGGCGTCGGCCCACCACTGAATGGTCGAGTAATCCGCGGTGATTGCCCCCAAAAACGCGGCTGACACTCCTGGAAAGAGGCCCGCAAAACCCGGCTGCCCCTCTTCCTTCATTCGGCGCCACAGGTCATCATCGATTGTCGGCTGCCGCCGAATCGCGTCGTCATCGTCTGGCTGCACCAGAAATTGGATGGCGTTGCGTCCCACGGTTTCGTAGGTCTCCTGCGAGAGGGGAACCCCGTTGGCGTCGAGGAACATGCCTTGCACCAGGGCATCATCATAATCCGCGGATGCGACAAACAGCGTGCGGCCGAAGGCGGACGCGCCCTCCGGCAGTTTTGCCTCGTCTTGCGAGAGCAGACCGAGCGCCACGCCAGTTTGTAGCTTGCGAAGCATGTCGCCGTGGCTGGTCGAGTTCTGCAGTTCGAAGAAGCTATGGCTGCATCGCAGGGTGGCCCCTGACATCACCTTCGCGCCATGATACGCCGCGGTTATCAAGAATGATTCCGCCAGCACATGGCGAAGCTTTTGCGTATCGGCACCCCAATTGACCTGAGTTGACTGGATGCGAGTAGCGGTCGCCTGATCGGTAATCACCAACGCTCCGGTGGCGGGTTCGCACAAGACTTTACCTTCGACCGAAAGCGTTGCAATCGAGCGGTAGTTAAGAATGCCGAGAAGGTTGACATCCAATTCCAAACCGCGCGTACGCACGTTGTCCCAAACACTGCGAACGCAGGTTATACCCGGGAGCGCCCCGGCGTGCAGTGCCGTCAGATCGCCGCACAACGCCTGGTCTACGGCCAGTTGTGAATCCTTAGTGAGCGCGAACGGGATAATGTCGTAGAGGAAATTGGCGGATCGCGAGGCGCTGGCCGAGAATTCGGCTGCCATCGCAATTTCCAGTTTGCGTGAAGTAGCGGCCTGCACGGCAGACTGAATTGCGGCGGCCTGACCCGCCGGCACTCCCGCATTGGCCAATTCTTCGAGGTCGGCCTGCGGGTCGGCGCTAATGGCACGTACGATCTTCGAAAGCAGGTCGGTGGTGCCGAAGCTTGCCGAGAGCCCTTCGCTGACCTGCGCACTGACCTTCACGTCCGTTCCACTCTTGTGATACCAGCCGAGCCGGACCGCGCCACCCTCCAGCCTTCGCGCGACAATTTCGTAGTCCGTCTCAATCGCGCACGAGACGCCGATGGTAGCGGAGCCGCCGGCCTTCACGGAAACTACGGGCAGGGGCGCCGGAAGGGAGGCGGAGGCCAAAGGGTTGGTGATCGCCAACAGATCGGCATTGCCAGACAAACTGAGTTTTCCCTTTACGACGACTCGCGTGATCTGTCCGGCGGCAAGAGACCCAAGGTCCCGCGAATTCCGGGGAAGGGAAAACCCGGCCACGGTCTGCTGCAGCGCCTCGAGAAGCGTTACGCCGGCTTTCAGCGGAAACCGCGAGTAACACTCCGCCTGTAGCTCGGTAGAAGGCTTCGCGCCGAATTGAAGTTTCCCGGATGTGAGCGAAACGCCGGCCGAGACCGCAGCCTCGATCCCGAAGGAAAAGTAGCAATCGCCCGCCGGCACCTCCATGGAACCGTCGCGTCCGGGCAAATCATCTGCATCGCAAGTCACCTTAATGGAGCCATGAACGCCTGCGGACGCCGTAAATGTTCCACCCGCGAAATCGACTGGGTTCTGAAAGGAGACGCCCGTGGCGAGCGACTGAATGGCGGGTTGGTCCAAGGTCAAACCGCCGAGCTTCTTGAGATCCAGGTCATCGAAGCGCAACGAAGGCACCTGTCGCACGTACTGCAGCAGGGCGGCGGTTGGCGCGAGCTGCCCGTCGATGTCGAGGCCCAATTTATCGGTTAACGCAATGGTCGGCATTCGTGTAAGAGATCGTACACTGAAAATTTGCAAAAAACAAAGACGGGCGAAAATGGACTCCAGATTGGCGTATGATTCTACACACGCTGCTGAGCCGTGACCAAAGGGAGCGGTATCAGGTTACGCTGGAGCACCAACTGACTTCCATTTTTATCAATTACCGCCGCGAGGATGCCGCAGGCTATGCAGGCAGGCTATGCGATTGCCTGAAACAATCGTTGGGCGGAGACCAGGTATTTATGGATGTCGAGAGCATCGACGCCGGACAGGATTTTCCCCGGGTCATTGAGACGCGCATTACGAATTGCGGGACGCTCCTGGCTGTTATCGGCCCACGTTGGATCGACCTACTGCATGCGCGAGCCACGGGTCAGGATTTCGTGCGGGAAGAGATCGCGTGTGCACTGCGGAGCGATGTTCGGGTGATACCGGTACTAGTGGGTGGCGCCATCATGCCACAAACAGAGAGCCTACCGGACCCGATCGCTGGCTTGAGCCGGCGGGAAGCGTTGCAACTCCACGACGATCAGTTCGACGGCGGCGTCGAGCGGCTCTTGCAGGCGTTGAACAACGAGGGTGCGGCTCCTTCGTGGGATGGAGAGTGGGTCGCCGAAATGACCAAGCCGTCACAGACACCTTATCATGTGAGGTTGAGCCTGAGAATCATGGCGGGCAAGCTCCTCGGCACGGTCTTGTATCCGACCGGGCAGGCTGTCGTTCGGGACGGTGTGTACACCTCCACCACCATCTCCTTTTCCACCACCCACATTCCGCAGTTCGCTTCCGAACCGGCGACGATTCAATTCACGGGCCAGTGGGCGAACGGCACACTACAACTGGTTTCGGTGGATGACAACGGCGTCGCCTCTGGCACGGCCCTGAAGGTCTCTAAATAGTCTTCCGGTCATGATTCTTGCCCTTGCAGGCCGCCGAATCGACGCCTCCGATACCGAGTCGGACAGCTTTCCGTTGCGGAACGTGGGGCTGGTGCGAGAACGGCTTGAGGCCCTGTTTGAGAGTTATTCGGGACACACCCTGGTCTGCTCCGCCGCGTGCGGCGCTGACCTTCTTGCGCTCGACACGGCCGGGAGTTTAGGATGGCGTCGGCGGGTCATTCTACCGTTCGCGCGTGAGCGCTTCCGCGATACCTCGGTGACGGACCGGCCGGGCGATTGGAGCGCGCTTTACGAACGGATTCTGGACGAAGTGGAACCGGTGGGCGACCTGGTGATCGTCACGCCGCCGCCGAACCACGACGCCTACGATTTCGCCAATGACCACATTCTGGAAGAGGCAGGCCAAATGGCCTCCGGCTCCGGCGAGAAACAAGTGGCGGTGGCAGTGTGGGATGGAAAGCCTCGTGGGCCGCACGACATCACCCTGAACTTCATGACGGCAGCAGCAAAGCGGGGCTTAACGGTGCTTCAGGTGAGCACCTTGGAGTAGTCGGAGGAACATGCCGCGAAGCGACTCGGAGAACGTCAGACTCGCACGCGAGATTGAGTCCGGTAGCCGCACCTGGACCTTGCAGGAGCTGGTGACGCTGGCCGGCACTCTGCAAGAGGAAAACGAGATTGGCCACGCCCGCCGTGTGTATCATGTGGCTCAATCGCTGGCGCCCGTTGAACTGCGCGACCAGATTCAGATCAAAGTGGCGCTGACCACCTACAAAGACCCTGACCTTCCGGTAGACGAGCGGTTGAAAAAAGCGGAGTCGATGTTGCTCGAGGTCCTGTCGCGTGCCGCGGCCTTGCCGGTGGACCAACTCCAGGAAACGCTCGGCGTCATCGGTGGGGTCTACAAGACGCGCTTTAGCGTTTACGGCCACAAGGAGCATTTGGAGAAGGCGGCCTTCTATTACCGGAGAGGCTACGATCTAGGGATCGCAACCGACTTAGGGTACACGGCGCTGAACACGGCTTTTGTGCTCGACCTGTTGGCTGATGCCGACCGCGGGGTCAGCACCGAGCCAAGCGACGCCGCCAAAACGCGGATCGCCGAGTCCGCGCGTATCAGAGGCGAAATCATTGCCACGCTTCCCGGCATGGTTCAAAAGCAGGTTTCGCTGGAGAGCCAGTGGTGGTTCGATTGCACCCTTGGCGAAGCCTACCTGGGCCTGCGCCAGTTCGATCAAGCGCAGGTCTGGGTCCGGAAGGCCGCCGCGCAGAGGCCCGATAACTGGCGGCTGGAATCCACCGCTCGCCAGATGGCCCACATCGTCAGGATGCAATGCAAGGCCGACAACCAGTCCTTGGAACATTGGAGCGAAGCGCCGGGCTTCGCCGTTCTGTCCGATCTGTTGGGTGGCAGTGCGCCGGCAGCTATGTCGTTCTTCCTCGGCAAGGTTGGTTTAGCTCTTTCGGGAGGGGGCTTCCGCGCTTCGCTATTCCACATCGGCGTGCTGGCGCGGCTCGCCGAGCTCGACATGCTCCGTCACGTCGAAGTGATATCGAGTGTTTCGGGCGGTTCTATCCTGGCGGCATACTACTACTTGGAATTGCGGCGGCTCCTCGAGACCAAACCGGATGCCGCGATCACTCAGGATGATTACATTCAGGTCGTCAGGAATGTGGAGACCGGCTTCCTCGCGGGCGTTCAGCGGAATATCCGAATGCGTATGTTTCTCGAACCTGGCAGCAACTGGAAAGTGCTGACGTCGATCGCCTCCACCACCACAGATCGCCTCGCCGATCTCTACGAGCGCGAGCTATATGCGCGCGTGAAAGACGATCATCCAGACGGCCGCGAGCGATACATCCAGGAACTGCTTGTCCATCCCGCCGGTATTCCCGACGGCGGCCGTTTCGCGCCACGGTATGACAACTGGAAACGGCTGAACAAAGTACCAATCCTGATTCTCAATTCGACGACGCTCAACACCTGCCATAATTGGCAATTCACCGCAAGCTACATGGGGGAGCCGCCGCTCCGCGCCATCGATATCAAGATCGACGGCAACAACCGGCTGCGGCGTTTGTACTACGACGAGGCCCCCGCCTCCTACCGGAAAGTACGGCTCGGACTGGCTGTCGCGGCATCGGCTTGCGTACCGGGCCTGTTCGACCCGTTAGTGCTGGAACCTCTCTATCCGAATTTTGCGACGAAGCTGGTGGATGGCGGTGTGTACGATAACCAGGGCGCGGCCAGCCTGCTCGGCGAAGACTGTACCGTTCTGCTGATCAGCGACGCCTCTGGGCAGACCGCCCTCGAAAAGGAACCTGTTGGCGAACGCATCGGCGTCGCCATGCGCTCCAATAACGTGCTGATGGCGCGGAGCCGCCAGGTGGAATACCAGCTCCTCTCGGCGCTTGCCGATGCCGGGCTTCTTCGTGGTGTGGCGTATGTGCATCTGAAGAAAGATCTGGATAGCCAACCGGTTGATTGGGTCGATTGCCCGGACCCTTCGACCCCGGAACAGCAGGCGGTTCTCACCACCTATCGCATCCGCAAGGACGTTCAACAGGAGCTGGCATCGGTTCGCACCGATCTGGACGGGTTTTCCGATGCCGAGGCAGACGCCTTGATGTTAAGCGGTTACCTCATGATGCGGGAGGAATTCGCAACGTGTATCCGCGGCTTCCCGGTGACCTCTTCGACGGCGCCGAATTGGCGCTTTCGCGATATCGAGAAACTGGCTTCGGCAGTGACCGGAAGCCCGGAGCTTGACCAGCTGAAAAAAACTTTGGCCATAGCCCACTCCTCCGCGTTCAAACCATACCACCTTTCGACAGCAATCAAGCTGATCACCTGGATCTTCGGGCTCACGGCAGTCGCAGGGATAATTTGGTGGGGAATTTCCATCAAGGACCAGCCCATACGCGTGTCCCAACTGCTGTTGTTCATGGTCGGACTGGCTCTTGCGGGAATGGCCCTGAAGCGTTTCTTGCGCCTGGTGCGCAACCCCAACCCGCTGTGGCAAGTCCTCGCGGCGATCCCGCTGCTGATTCTGGGCTGGCCGCTCACCTGGATCTGGACGACGTTTTTCGATCCTGTCTACCTGCGTTCCGGCCCGCGTTACAGAAAGTAAAACAAGGAAACTCAACGATGAGCTCTTCGCCGATTCAAAACGTCTTCGTACTCATGCTGGAGAATCGCTCGTTCGATCACATGCTGGGTTTTTCCGTCATCGCTGGGAGGGATGCCGCAACAGGACAGGCAACGCGCATCAACGGGCTAACCGGCGGCGAGAACAATGCTTTCGGCGGCGCTTCCTTTAACGTCGCGCAGCCTGCTGCTTACACCATGCCGATCGATCCGGCGCACGAATTTCCGGACGTACTGAAGCAGCTTTGCGGGCCGGGTGCGGTTTACACGTCCGGCGGCAGCTATCCCCCCATCGTCAACAGCGGTTTTGCCGCCTCCTATGCGGCCAGCGGCGCGGGCGCCAATCCAGCCGAAATCATGAAGTGTTTCGGCCCCAGCCAGCTTCCCGTGTTGAACGCTCTCGCGCAGGAGTTCGTGGTCTGTGACAACTGGTATGCATCCTTGCCCGGGCCGACCTGGCCCAACCGCCTCTTCGTGCATGCGGCATCATCCAATGGCCTGGACCACAGCCCGACTACTGCCGAAATCGTTTTGTGGGAGACCCTGGCCGGATTCAGTTTTCCCAACGGCACGATTTTCGACCTGATGAACCGCAACCACATCCGGTGGCGCCTCTACGCCGGAGACGATTTTCCCTTGACGGCCGCGCTCAAAGGCATTCAGCTTAACCTCGTTCATCCATTCGGCGAATTCGCGGGCGATGTATCCGCGGCGGAGTATGACGTCGCTTACACGTTCATTGAGCCGAGTTACAACGTACTTGCCGATTACAAGTGCAGCACCTCACAACATCCGCTCGATGATGTTACTCGCGGCGAAGCGCTGATCCGGGCCACCTATGAGGCGATCCGTAACTCGCCACTGTGGGAGCGCAGTCTGCTCGTGATCACCTGGGATGAGCATGGGGGATTCTACGATCACGTCGCGCCACCGGCCGCGGTAGAGCCCGGAGACAGCCATCCCGGGGGCGATCACAATCAGTTCGGTTTTACGTTCCAGCAATACGGGGTCCGCGTGCCCGCAGTTGTGATTTCGCCGTGGATTCCGCCGAATCTGGTGGACCATCGCGTCTACGATCACACTTCGATTCTTGCGACCCTGGAGAGTCTCTTCGGCATGCCCGCGCTGACCAAACGGGACGGCGCAGCCAACCAACTGACTCCGCTGCTCACGCTCAAGAGTCCCAGAGACGATGCACCGTCTACGCTTCCTGCCGAGGCCAGCTCCGGTATCGGGGGGTGTCCGGCACTCGATTTCACACCGGCAGTCCGATCGGATCCGGCAATTCCCATGGTAGTGACTCGTCCCACTGGGCCGGTCAACGACGGGAACCTCGCGGGCGTATTGCACTCCGCCCTGCGCAGCGACCTGGAACTCTCGCCGGCTGACGCCCGCTCCAAAATCCTGGCGAAGTTCAGCACGATCAAAACCCGCACGGACGCGATGCAGTACGCCTCCTCGGTTCGCGACAAGCTGCGCGCCGCGCAACCCGGTGCCAAGGGCGCAAGCTGACATACTGGCTGCTATGGAGCGCCCGGTCTTTATCAGTTATTCCTCCGCGGATAAGAGCGTGGCCGATCAAATTTGTGCCGCTCTCGAGGAGGCTGGGCGCCGATGCTGGATCGCCCCGCGTGACATCGAGCCTGGCTCGGATTATCCCGCGGCGATTCTGGCGGGACTCCACAATGCCCAAATCGTGGTGGTGGTTGTCAGCGCAGCCGCGGTAGCGTCTCCACATATCCTCAGCGAGGTCGGACACGCTTTTAGTGAGAAGAAGCCGATTCTCCCTTTCCGCCTCTCGGAAGTGCAGCTACCTCCGAATTTCGATTACTATCTCTCGACCAGTCAGTGGCTCGACGCCCACGATGGATGCACCGTTGCGAATCTGGCTCGCCTGAAGGAGGCCGTGTCGCAAGAGTTGGCGGGCGCGCCGGTAGCGCCCTCCGAGAAGGGGGTCCGGCGTGACAAGCGTATCCCGATGCTCATGGCGGGTCTGCTGATCATCGCGGCTGGAGGCATTCTGTTTTGGCGATGGCCCTCCCCGAAAATCGTAGTCTCGACGTCGATCGACAAGCCGAAATCCAATACTCCCGAAACCAAGCCGCAGCCGTGGCTGAATCCGAAGGACGGGTTGACTTACGTCTGGATTCCGCCTGGAACCTTCACCATGGGCTGCTCTCCGGGAGACTCGGAATGCGCGGCTGACGAAAATCCCAGCCATCCCGTAGAGTTGCCAACCGGGTTTTGGCTGGGACAGACCGAGGTGACCAATGCTGCCTACCGCCAGGTTGTGCCAACCTCAGCGCCGTTCTCTCCTAAAGAAGCCAAGTTGCCGGTAGTGGGATTGTCCTGGCTGGACGCCAAGGCATACTGCTCCGCCATCAGCGGCAGGCTGCCGGTCGAAGCGGAATGGGAATACGCTGCGCGGGGCGGAACAACCGGCGCATATTATGGCGTGCCTTCTAAGATCGCGTGGTACGCAGCGAATAGCGGCGATGCCCGCCATGAAGTTGCCACCCTGCAGCCCAATGCGTACGGAGTGTATGACATGCTCGGGAATGCTTCAGAGTGGGTTCTGGACCGCTATTACCGCAAGTATTATGTCGATGAGCCCGCCATCGGAAATGTAGACCAGCCGTTGGCTGCCAACGCCACGGCGTTGACCCGAGGCGGATTCTGGGAATCCGAAGCCGCGAATGTCCGGGTCTCCAGGCGCGTCGAAACGGAAAAAGACCAGCCCGCGCCAATGGCCGGAGTCCGCTGCGTGGCCGAGCGAAAATGAGATGGCTTCAGATGCAGAGCGCCGGAATGAAGACCGGCGCGCGGTTGTGGATCCAGCACGACTTCCTGGACAACGCCAAGCTTAAGAAAGCGCCGCCGTTTTATGAGTGAAGCCCGCATGGTCCTATTGATCGTCAGCGCTTGGGCCGCGGCGGCCGCCCTGGACGCGGTCCTGGAGAAGGCTCGGGATGGCTGGGCACGGAATTGTTAACGGCGAAGCTAACCAAGTTCGAGGCCCCGCCTCCCGGCGCAGGATTGCTTACCACCACGGCGTAGGTTTCCGCGGTGGCTTGGTCGCTGGTGCTCAAGCTAATTGTCAACTGCGTCGAGCCCACGGAGATTGGTGTGTGGGCCACTCCGTTGCAGATCACTGTCGAAGTGGACACGAAATTCGCCCCATTGATCGTGAGGGTCTCGGCAGCCGCTCGCGCTCTGTACGAGGTCACGGAAATGCTGGTGATGGCCGGCACGGGATTGCTCACGCTGAAGCTCGCGAGATTCGAGACCCCGCCCCCGGGCACAGGATTGCCTACCATCAGGGCATAGCTTCCTACTGCGGCTAGGTCGCTGGTGGTCAGGCTAATCGTCAACTGCGTCGAGCTGACGAAGGTTGCGGTGTGGGCCGCCCCGTTGTAGGTCACCGTAGCGGTGGACAGGAAATTCGTCCCACTGATCGTCACAGTCTGCGCCGCAGCCCCGACTGTGACCGATGCCGGGGAAAGGCTCGTAATGCCCGGCACAGGATTGTTCACCGTGAAGTTAACCGAGTTCGAAGCCCCGCCTCCCGGCGCAGGATTACTCGCCACCACTGCATAGCTTCCTACCGCGGCCTGGTCGCTGGCGCTCAAGCTGATCGTCAACTGCGTCGAGCTGACGAAGGTTGCTGTGTGGGCCACCCCGTTGTAGGTCACCGTCGAGGTGGACAGGAAATTCGCCCCACTAATCGTCACCGTCTGCGCGGCCGCCCCCACTGTGACCGATACAGGAGAGAGGCTCGTAATGGCCGGCACGGCATTGTTAACCGTGAAGTTAACCGAGTTCGAAGCCCCGCCTCCCGGAGTTGGATTGCTCACCACCACGGCGTAGCTTCCTGCTGTACCTTGGTTGCTCATGCTCAAGCTAATACTCAACTGCGTCGAGCTGACAAAGGTTGCCGTGTGGGCCAGCCCGTTGTAGGTCACCGTGGAGGTGGACAGGAAATTCGTCCCATTGATCGTCAGAGTCCGCGCGGCCGACCCCGCCGTGACCGATGCCGGGAAAAGGCTCGTAATGGCAGGCACGGGATTGTTCACCGTCAGGTTGACCGAGCTTGAAAGCCCGCCTCCCGGAGCCGGATTGCTCACCACCACGGCGTAGCTTCCTGCGGTCGCCTGGTCGCTGGTGCTCAAGCTAATCGTCAACTGCGTCGAGCTCACGAAGGTTACCGTGTGGGCCGCCCCGCTGTAGGTCACCGTCGAGGTGGAGACGAAATTCGTCCCATTGATGGTCAGCGTCTGCGCCGCTGCCCCCGCCGTGACCGATGCCGGCGAAAGGCTGGTGACCACCGGCACGGGATTGTTCACAGTGAACGCAGTCGAGCTCGAGGTGCTTCCCGAGAAGGCCGCTGTTCCCTGATACGCAGCGGAGATCGTCACAGTGCCGGTTGCCGGAGCCGTGCCCGTGAAAGTCGCGATGCCAGATGAGTTCAATACCACAGTAGGGGCTGCGGAACCAATAGAAAAGACGACATTGCCGGTGGGCGTAGTGGAACCGCTTGTCGGAGATACCGTGGCCGTCAAAGTGTAGGACGCCCCGGCGGCCAGCGTGCCACCGCTGGGAGTGATGGACAGAGCGGTGGTGGTTGGGACAATCACGTTTAGAGAAATCGGGGTGTTGGCGGTCAGGCTGCCGGAAGTTCCAGTAATCGTCAGGGGATAGTTTCCTGGCGAGACGGAGTTGCCTGCGGTTAGTGTGAGTGTGCTGGTACCCGTTGTGGGGTTCGGGGCGAATGACGCGGTCAGACCGCTGGGCAGACCGGAGGCGCCAAGAGTTACACTTCCGTTGAATCCGCTTTGCGGGCTCACCGTGATGGAGGATGTGCCGGAGGTGCCCGGGTTTAGACTCATAGAAGCGGGCGTCGCGCCGAGCGTGAAACTGGGCAGGGTAGCTGGGGGAGTGACTGTCACAGCAAGTGTCGTGGTTACGGTCTGCGGGCCGGAGGCACCAGTGATGATCACCGGGTAGTTGCCAGCGGGGATTGAGCCATTCGCGCTCAGCGTCAGTACACTGGCTGCGCTTGTGGGGTTCGGGGAGAACGATGCGCTTAGCCCGCCGGGCAGGTTGGGAGCACCGAGTGTTACGCTGCCGCTGAATCCAATCTGTGGGGTCACCGTGATAGAGGATGTGCCGGAGGAGCCTTGGACAACGGTCACGGAAGCTGGTGACGCGCCGAGGCTGAAGCTGGGCGCCTGATTGATTACCGTCATAATAACGACAGGGACACTACGGCCACCAAAGGTACCTGTTACTGTCAACGGGAAGGGCCCGGCGGCGGCGCTGCCGCTCGCAGTCACCGTAAGCAGACTGCTTCCGGTTGTGGGGTTAGTCCCGAACGTTGCGGACACTCCGCTGGGCAGGGCAGCGGTGCCAAGAGTTACGCTGCCCGTGAATCCGTTCTGTGGAGTCACCGTAATAGTGGATGAGCCCGAATTGCCTTGGGTTAGGGTCAACGACATGGCTGAAGTGCCGACAGTATATGTTGGCGCCGGCGTGGCAGTGACTGTCGGATTGAATTCGAATGAGTCAGGACCTGCGGTAGGGATGCCCACAGCGGTACCCATGATTTCCAAGAGGCTTGTTTGTAGGGGAGCGGAGCTGTCCGTGGTCAGCGTGAGCACACTGCTTCCAGTTGCGGGGTTGGAACTGAAGCTCGCACTGACACCGGCGGGCAGCAAGGGTGCCGATAGAGCCACCGCGCCGCTGAAACTACCGATGGGAACCAACGTGACGGGGACCGTTAGAGAGGTTCCTTGGACGAGGGTATATGGGATGGGCGAGATGTTGACGTGGAATTGTGGCGCCCGGTTGACTGTCAGACCGATGGTGGTGGTTGCGCTCAGAGCGCCGGAGATGCCGGTGATCGTCACCATGGAACGTTCGACTGTGGCAGAGTCGCTTGCGGTCAGCGTCAGGGCGCTGCTTCCGGTGGTTGGGTTCGTACCCCAGGACGCGGTCACACCGCTCGGTAGCCCGGATGTCACGGCCAGCACCACGCTGTCAGTGAATCCCGCAAAGTCCATCACCGTGATGTTGTTCGTTTCGGAGATGCCCGGGTACAGGAGCATCGTGCTGTCCACCGGGTAAATGCCGAATCCTGGCGCATTGACCGCCAACGCCAGAGTAGTGGTAGCGTTCACGGCCCCGGAGACGCCGGTTATGGTCAGGAGGTACGATCCGCGCGATGCGGAGCCGCTCACGTTCAAGGTGAGCACGCTGGTTCCGATCGTGTGATTCGGAGCGAAGCTGCCGGTTACACCACTGGGTAAGCCTGAGACAGCCAGATCTACGCTACCGGTGAACCCGCCCTGGTTGTCTATCGTGACGGTGGTTGTGCTGGAGCCTCCCGGGTTAATGGTCAGGCTGCCAGGCGAAGCCGAGAGCTGGAAGCCAATCGATGCCGGAGGCGCCAGAGAGTCGATCAGGCCCTGCCCGGTCGGGCTTCCCCATCCAGTCACCAGGTCGTAGCCCGGAACAGCGTAGAAAAATGCCTGCCCACAACAGTTGCCTTCCGTGCTGTTGTTCCCAACGGTGATGTCATGAAAATCGCGGCTGTAGTCGGAACTGGCACCGATGGCATAGATAGCCGGGTTAATAAAGCCGACGGGCGGATTGCCTGCGGCCACGGCCTGTTGATTGACCAGCGCCATAAAGGCCGCCCAGCGCGGTGCCGCAAAGCTGGTACCGGCATAGTCGCCATGACACACAGTCATACTGCAGTTGTAATTGTCGAAATCCGCTTCCGCTGCCACATCCGGCGCATTGCGCAGGGTTGTGGAGCCGCCGTTGGATAAACTGGCGACCCCGGCCTGCCAGTTCGGAATCGAAAAGCCATCGGGACTGATGCCACCGCCGCTGTAAGTCCATGCCACTTCCGAACTCCAGGCTCCGGCGCCATTCGTAATCAACGTTGTCCCGCCAACCGACGTCACCCACGCGTCTTCCGCTGGGAAGAAGTTATCAATTAATGGATCGAATTCTCCGTAATCTCCCGAAGCGGCGAAAACACTCTGTCCCTGCGCAGCAAACTCCTGGAACAAGAAATCGTCCAAATAAGGATCTTCCGGGGTCCAGGTCCAAGAGATACTCAGCTGTTTGGCAATGTTCTCCGAGGCCATTGCGTTCAATACGTCCGTATCGTTGTTCCCGATGTACACACGAACCTGACTCAAACCCGGGGCCATGCCGATCGCCTGCACAATGTCCAGTACTTCTTCGGCATCGTCGCCGGTGACCGGGGACCCGTTGGCGCCGTCCAGCAGTACGTTGTTGATTGGGACTTGGTAAGTCGCTCCGCTGACCTGGGGAGTATAGGTCAACACATAATCGCTCCCATTAGCGTTCGAGGTGGCTGTTCCGTCAAAGCTCGACGTAACATCGCTTATGTTGTAACCGTCAAACTCCGCCAGGCCGAGCGCTTGGCCGCTGCCCGTGAGGGCAGTGCCACCATAGTAGACAACCCGCATGTCTCTGGGAAGGTACGAACCTCCCGGACCCGAGCCCAATGTCGCCTGACTGGTTAGCGCTTGCCGTGCGGGCGCTTTCCTCACCAGGGGGTGCGGTGGCGAGAAATTGTTCAAACCCGCAATATGGGCCACGGGTACGCTCAGATTGAGGGAAGGCTCGCGATCCGGCGAAAAGAAAGCCCGGCTTTCCGTAGGGTGCCGATAAGCGCCCATCGAAATATGGAAGGCCTTTTCGATTTGCGCTACCGAGCCGCTGATCGGGACAAGCATGCGATTCGCGGGAGCACCCGTAACGGTGAAACCATTGGCCTGGGCAAATTCGACCACTGCCTGGTAATCCTCTAACGTCGGGCCGAACTGCTCGGTGAAACCGTCTACGCTAAGGAAATGTCGGTACTCGGGGCTGTGCGGATCATAGAGCCTGCTCAACAAGCTCCTCAGTTCGATTTCGTTCCGCGGCGGCAGCACGATGGAGACATTCATGCGTCGCTCAGGCGAAAGCGGACCCACCAGCGCCGCGCGCCTGTTGGATACCGCCGAACGGACATGATTATGCAAAACCTGGAGCGATTGCTGCGCCTGGCACGGGATGGCTAATAGGATAAGAACCGCGAAACCGACAATCCTGATCTTCATAGTTAATCTCGTGTCGTGCTGTGCTGCATACCTCATCGGCCAAACCAGGAATTACTGGTCTGGTTCGGGACAGCTCTTTGTGGGTGCGCGGAGTGGCAAGGAGCGCCAGAGGAGGTTTGCTCAAGCCGGCGCGGAAATCTGCGTCGCCAGTGCAGGAGATGGAAATGCCATTATCAAGTCCACACCAGGCCACACCCCAGAGCATCAGTCGCTGTTTCTGAAGCTGGCCAAGACCGGGCCCGTCGTGCTGAGCGGTTTACCGGGCCGAGTTCAATAAAGAGCAAACGGCCGCATCCCGGGCGGGCTGGAAGGTTTTCTTGAAGAAGACCGGCGCGCGGTTTTGATCCAGCACTACCTCCTGGGCTACGCCAGGCTTGAGAGAGTGCCGCCGTTTTACGAATAGGATCCGGCTTACGTAGTCGGTTCAGAGGAACAAATCGACAGGGACGCGGAGGAACGCGGCGAGCCTTTTGGCCTGCGCTTTGCTGATAGAACGCAGCCGGCCAGTATCTCGGTAGCGGCGCCCTTGTTACCCAGAACCGGCCAGACGTCTTTGTGTGCCAGACCGCGATCCTGCATCAACGCCTTGAGCGATTCGTGCGCGGGCACCTCCGGCAGTGGGTGGAACCGCTCTTCGTAATTCTCGATCAGCAGCGTCAGCATTTCGCCCAGGGCGTTGTCGCAGACCTTCAATCCCGCCTCAATGCGGCGTCACGCGATCCGCGTAACCCATTGGCTCCGCCAGGCTGGCGCCTCGAAAGGATCCGCGTAATACTGTGTCTCGTGCACAACCTTACCCTCGCGGAATTCCATAATACTCACTGTATATGCCGGTCGGCCCTGATAGGTGATTGTGTATTCCGTAATCCAGAGATCACCTTTTCCGAGAATTCGCTTGACCATAAAACCAGACGGCTTGCCCGGATGATGGCTCCGCAAAGCCTGCAAATTGCTTCGCCCGAGGATTCGCTCACCTGACTGCGGATAATCACAAATGGCATCGTCAGCGTAAATATCGTGTTCCGCGTTTGCATCGCCGGCTGCCGACGCGTCCCAGTGCTTATTCAGCGCTTCGCGTATTTGTTCCTCTTGCATGATCATCTCCCTTGTGGAATGAAACCCGGGCTGCCGGTCTTCACTACTTCATTCAACCTTTGTCTAGTCTGAATTCGATTGATTTCGTCGAGCGCGTCTTCCGGAAGGGCGGAGATGTTGAAATTCTCCCGCGCGCGGGCGGCAGTCCTGGGAGTGGTAAGCAAGGCCGTGCCACGTTGCACCGCCCAAGCCAACAATACCTGTGCCGGCGTCTTTCCGACTCGTCTGGCAATTGCCGAAATGACCGGATCTTCGAGCGGCCCTGGCCTTATTCCGTGACCCAATGGCGCAAAAGCCAAGAACACAACGTCCTTCTCCTTGCAGAATTCCAGAAGCTCCGTCTCCGGCAGATACGGATGTGCTTCGACCTGGACCACAGCCGGCTTGATTCTCGCAGATTCGTAAACGGGCAGCAGTTCGTTCAAGCTGATATCAGACAGTCCGATGGCCCGGCATCTGCCACTGTCCACGAGACTCTCCATCGCCCCCCAGGTCTCGAGCAAAGTCACGCCGTGGTCGTAAAGGATATTGCCGTTTTGATCCCGCGGATCCTGCTCGTCCCCCGGTTGAAACGCAAATGGAGTGTGAATGAGATAGAGATCCAGATAGTTGAGCCCGAGTCTTTCCAGACTCGCCTCGAAAGCCGGCTTGACCCGCTGGGGCCGATGATTGGAGTTCCACAACTTGGTGGTGACAAAGATGTCTTCACGCGCAATCCCGCCAACGGCCAGTCCTGCCTGCAACGCCTCGCCCACCTCACGCTCGTTCCGATATCGTTCCGCACAATCGAAGTGTCGAAATCCAGCTTCCAGTGCGTCTCTGGTAGCACTAATCGTCGCGGCTGCATCCGGAATCAGGGTGCCAAAGCCGAGTACGGGCATATGGCCGGCTCCGTGGTGGAGCGGCATTCTTTTAGTACGAAAATCAGAAGATTCGATCATGATGACACCTCGAAATTATCTCGCATCCAGCAACACGTCCGGCATGCCGGACCCGGGTGAGCAGCCCGCCGCAAAGCCACCCGGGTTCCGGCGGTAAACTGATGGAACCGTGAGCCGTTTCCCGAACCCGGTCCGGCCCCAACGCCGTGGATGTGCCGGTTGCTTGACGCAGTCGGCACTCGCGCTGTTGTTCGGTTGCGCGCTGCTGTACGTGATCTATATCGTTTTGGCGCCGTGGAACTTCTATTTTGGTGGGCACTTCCATTTCGTGCCGGGTTGGACGGGACGAGGCTGGATGCACTCCACCACTGCGGGCGGCGACTACTTCCTGTGGGTAAGCTTCCAACCTACGACGCCCGGCTACCGCAAGTCCCCGCTCCAGGGAACCGCGTTTCTCTGCGCTCCAAGGGGCGAAAAGTTCCGTCTCCATTTCGGCGGCGACATGCCGCGCAGCCACGGTACCGATCTCCGCGGCGTACCCATACACCTGTATCTCTACAATTGGCCACTGTTCGCTCAGTTTGTGGGCGACCGCCGTCCTCGTTTCGACTTGTACGGCGCCTTCGGAAACTCGGAGTTGGTCATGGAAGATCGCGGCAGCTTGGCCCGCGCCTTTCGGCCCGACGGAGCCTTATACGGACCGCGGGACCGGGAACGGCCTTGGAAGCAGCAGACTACCAGCGTCACCTTGGCTGAGGCGCCATGGGATTTCAGCCCGTCTTGTCCGGCACTGCCGAAATCAAGCCGGTAGCGCGGTTGCGGCGACTGCACGATTCTCAATTACGGAGCCAATGCCCTGGCCACATCGACCCACAAGCTATTGCTCCAATCTGGCCTGGGATCTGCGGCGGCACGTGCAAATGTCCAAAGCTGTAGGCGCTCCGTATCCACCTCGCACAGATCGGCAAGCCGCTTGACCATACCGATCGGATCTGCGTGCAGCCGCGCTTCGCAATTGTGGAGATGTTGGACCACGTCGTAGGGCGGATCGCCGATGAATGGCTTCGGGTCGATCACCAGCCAAGGCTCCCGCTCGGATCGCAAAACATTTGCTGCGTGAAGATCGGTTGCCAATAGCACGTCTGTGGGTAACGGTTTTCCGAGCGCCTCCCACAGCCGCAATCCTTCGCGCACCAATCCGGCATCGGGCCAGCGGTCAGCATGGCCCAGTGTCTCATCGCGCCAAAATTCCAACATCTTTGATAAATGCCGGAACTGCTGAAGACCGTTCGCTGACGCAGATCGTTTCCAAAGGCGCTGGAGTAGGGTCGCGATCACCACATCTTGCTGGTCCTCCGGCTCGGAATGAAGCGAGTATCCAGGTTGACACTGCTCCAGCAGCATCGCGCCACGGTCATCATCCGCCTCAAGCAGTTGGACGGTCGGGTCGCCTTTCCAGAAGCGCAGCCCTTCGATTTCAGATGCGCCTTCCATGTGCGGCATTCCCAGTTTCAGGACCGCTGACCTGCCGTCGGCGCAGACAACCGGGGCAACCCAAGAGCATGTTACGTTCGCGTGCTCAAATGGGAGACCAGTGCGCAGCGACCAGCGGCCTGTCAATTCCTCCAGCATCGCCGGCAAGCTGTCAAGCCATGCCCGCCGTTCGCCATGGTTGCGGCAGTTTGCACTGAGTTGTTCGGGGATAATCATCGACCCAGTCGCAAGGTGCCATGCAGCCGAGTGTTTGTCAAACGGCACGAATCGGAGGTCTCGCCAATTATCCAGGCAACGTCATGAACCTCAACATACTCATCTGCGCCGAAACCCTCATCGCCCTCGTAACCTTCGTGACCCATTGTTGCCATCGGACGGGGCCGGTAATGGCCCTGTGCGCGCCCGTCCGCATCGCGCACGCTAGCCGCCGGCCGGCGCCCGGCTTCTCTTGCCATCATGAAGTTGACGACCGATCTGACGAGGCGGACCCTCCGTTCTCAATTGATACCCGGTAGGATTGCCCTCAGCCTCATGCAGTTTCGGCCCACTTCTTCCTGCCGTAAGCAAGTATGCTGGAAACTCCCTAGTCTCGCTGTGGGCAACCGGCCATCTCGACGGGCGGCGCAGGCGGGGTGAGCGACATCCTGCTGGTGGGCTTTTGAGCGGTTTTACGGCCGCCCGCCGGCTTCCCGAATCCATTCGTCCAGCGCGCGTCGGCAAGGGGTCCGGGCGTTTTGAGCTGCGATCAGGGTGCGGTTGTATGCTTCCGCTGAAAGTGGCGCTTCACATCCGGCCAGAATTCCTTAAGCACGTTGGAGAAGGCGTCCGTCCCACAGGACACCAAAAGCTTCTGCACATTATCTGCGGCGTTGCGCGTGTCCGGATAATAGGCATTCCCAATCGCCGCGGCGGTCGCGTTGCCTCCCCATTCCGAGAAATTGAAGGTACGGCCTCCCGAGTCCGTGCGCGTGACGATAATCTGGACCAAAGCTTTGCGCAGCCGCGACATCGTGGAACCCTCGCCCACCCGGAAATATCGCGGGTCCTCATGCAGCAGGGCAGGGAGGAAACCTTCGGTCATCATGTTGCCGATCATCTGGTCTCCATACGCGGACGCTAAGCGCTTGGCGTATCCGGTCATGCCTTGGCCGTACGAGGGATTCTGGTCATCCAGCTGGTACAGTCCGGCAAACGCAGCCGAGGTCAGGTACACCGGCCAGTCAAAAGAATCCTTGAAGGCGATGGTAATTTTGCGGTGTGCCGTAATCGGCAGGAAGGGCATGGAAGCCTCGGTTGTCCGGTTATTCGGAATCACGCCGAAGACCCGCTTGTCTTCCTGCGGGGTGTTCTGCGATGCGGCATCCTGGCCCAGGGCGACGATAGCGATCACGAAAAAGAGCGTAATCAAACGATAACCGACGGGCATGTGACCATTTAGATGGGGGCCAGCCTCTCACGGTTACGCATTTGCCGAACCGCGGAAGGTTCCATTATTTCGTGATTTCTTTTGCGTCCGGCTACTGCTTGGGCGAATGCTTGCGAGAGAGCTTTCGGCTTAAGTCCGGCCAGAACTCCTTCAGGATATTGCTGGCCATGTCGACACCGAGTGCAACGCCCAATTTCCCCAGCGCATCCCCCGCGGTACGGTTGTCGGGATAGTAAGCGTTCGAGATCGCCACGGCGGTCGAATTACCGGCCACTTCCGAGAAATTGAAGTGCATGCGGCCTGAATCGGAGTGTGTCCAGAAGATTTGTCCCATGGCATACCCCAGCCTCGATATTCCGCTGCCCGCGCCGCGGCGGAAGTAACGCGGGTCTTGGTGCAACAGGACCGGATAAATTGCCTCAGTCATGTAATCGCCAATCACGAGGTCGGCATAGGCAGTCCCAAAGTAACGCGCATACCCGGCAACGCCCTGTCCGAATGCGGGCGTGCCATTGCTCAATTGACTCTTACCGGCAAATGCCGCAGCCAGTAAGACGGTGCCGCGGTCGAAAGAATCTTCCGTAGCAATCTTGAACTTGGCTCGCGCCGTGATCGGTTTGTAGTCTTTCAAAAGGGGGTAGGTCTTATAGTTTGGGATGATCCCGAAGATGCGTTTGTGCTCAGGCGCGGCGGGCTCGGAAGGTTTTGCGGACGCTGGGTCGAGCGCGCGGTCTTGTTCCGTCGGATTGGATTTTTCCTGTCCAAGGCAGACTTGGGACGCGATCACGCTGATGCAGAATGCCGCCAGCCATGCCCGGAAACAGGCGCAGACCCGTCCAACGTCCATACTTTATTAGATGCGCCAAAGGACGGCTTTGTTGATCTCGGGCTGCTTGAGTTGTTAGATTCCGAACGTTGGTCCACAGCGTCTACCGGAACGCCCAGTTCAGCGCGTGGATGTTCGCCACCAGTTGAAATCCGAAGATGTTGTCCTGGCCGCTTGTCTCTCCCTCCGTATGCAGCCAGCCGTAGCTGCCCTTGAGTAGGAGGTTGCGCCGCAGCCACACTCCCGCTCCCAGCTCGAGCGAGGTCAGCGTGGGGGCATACTGCGGCGCGGAGACCAGGTTCGCATCCGTAACCCTTCCGTTTTTCAAGTACCCTACGCGGCCGGCCAGGTACAAGCGTGGCGTGATCACGCTCTTGGCCTCTCCGTAACCTGACGTGGTGGAAGGCGAGACCACGAAGTTGGGCAGATCGAACTGGAAGCGCTGCCATTCGGCATTCACGCTCCACCGGCCGCGGGCCCACTGCCCGTCAACGCCGATACCGGTTGCCGGAAAGTCGCGCACGCTGGTGCCCGCCGGCAAGAGGGACGCCACGGCCCGGTCCAGATACGGACCGCGGAAGGCGGAAACCCCGATACGCGTGCCCTGCCGGATGGTGTAGCCCGTGCCCGCGGTCCACTGCAGATACTGCATGCGCGTGGTGAAATAGTCCGAAACCGACGGCGAGCTCGCGGTCAGTTGCATGCGCCCGTCGAGGTGGCCGCGTGAGGCTTCGATCTGAACGCCCGGCAGACCGTAGAGCGTAACCGGCGTTAAGCCGCCTCCCCGGCCCGGCCTTCCCCCGCACTCGAATCGCACCCAGCCGTAATACTGCCACATCACGTCGGGGGTGCCGCACGGTAGCTGGTCGGTGCGAAGCGGCAGCTCTGTCGTGTAAGCCAGGGGCTGATCGAGCAGCGGGTTCTCGGTATCGTCGTAGCGCAAGGCAAACGAACCGAACGCGGTCGCGAGGCGGCCCGCCTTGATCACCAGGGTGGCCTTCTCGGTTCGCGTGGTATATCCGGCGAAGGCCTGAATCGTGTTGGTGTACAGGTCCCGGTCGGCATCGTACGAGTCGTAGTAGAAGTACGGCGTCATACGAACCTGCACGGCAGCATACGCAAACCAGTGCGAGCCGAGTTTAAGGGTGGGATACATCATCACGCGGAACCCCTCCGCGAAAGGCGAATGGGTGGGGTCATCATCCACCAGCCGCTGGGTGTGGAGGATGCCGCCGCTAACCGTCACGGGCACTGCGATCCCGAAGTTGCTGTCTTGCGCGGAGCAGAGGCCTGCCATGGCGATCGTGGCAGCGAATGCGAACGTTCCTTTTAGCATGACCTTGCCTCCGATGCGGTCAGGACATCGGTGGTCTCCTGTGAATGGTCCGGATCGATGCGGAGCTTGAGATTTATCCATAAGAGGGAGCCATGGCCGAGCCGGCTTTCGACGCCCACCGTCCCGCCCATCACCTCCACCAGTTGTTTGACGATGGTGAGGCCCAGGCCGGTGCCTCCATAACGCCGGGACAGTTGGCCTTCGATCTGCGTGAAGCGTTCGAAAATCAAATCGATCTTATCCGAGGGGATCCCGATTCCGGTGTCCTCGACCTCCAGGTGGATGGAAGCTTCCTGCGCCGTGTGTTCCAGGCATTTGACGCGGATATGGATCTGTCCCTCGTGGGTGAACTTGATGGCATTGCCCACCAGGTTGGTCAGCACCTGGCGGATGCGAACCACGTCGCCGATGAAGTGCGCAGGCGTGCCGGCCGGATACTGGCGCAAAATCCGGAGGTGTTTGGCGGAGGCCTCCGCGGACAGGAGCTCGGCAATTTCGTCGATGGTCTGGCTCATGTCGAAGGGCGCGGGGTTGAGCACCATCTTGCCTGCTTCCAGGCGGGCGAAGTCGAGGATATCGCTGATGATCACCATCAGGGCTTGAGCCGAACCGCGCACGGTGGTGGCATAGTCGAGCTGGTCCTGGTCGAGCTCGGTGAGGAGCAAGAGGTCCGACATGCCGATGATGCCGTTCATAGGAGTGCGCAGCTCGTGGCTGATGTTGGCCATGAAATCCGACTTGGCGCGGCTGGCACATTCGGCGGCGTCTTTGGCGCGTTCCAGTTCCGCGTGTGATCGCCTGGCCGCGCCGGCCACCTCATTAAATGCGTCCGCCAGAACCCGGAGTTCCGTCACTGCACGGCCGGCCGTTACGCGGTCCGGAAAGTTATGGGTTTGTCCGCCCACGCGTAACTGGTCCACCAGCTGCCGCAACGGCTTGGAAACCGAGCGGGCCGTGACCATGGTAAACAGCAGCGCGAGAATTACACCGCCGGCGCTCACGTTAGCAAAGATCTTGAGCCAGCCGGCGGTGAACTCGTGCGCGGCTTTGTCCAGCGATCGGAACTCCACCACATGGTAAGTGGGCCATAGCCCTGGTTCCTGAATTTGGAGCACCAGCAGAGTCTCGCCGTTTAACTCGACTGCGCACTCCATCACCTCGGCGCTGCACTTGCGCCGCAGTTGATCGGCGAGCGGCGTCCAGCGCCCCTGGGGGAAGGTGGATCGCAGAATCCGTCCGTCGCGCAACAGCGCAGTGTCACCGCCCAGTTGATAGCGGCTCAGGTCAAACACGCGGCCCAGCCGGAGATTGCCTACTTGTTCATCGCTGACCGTGATGGGCGTGGTGGAGAGCTCGTAGACTTCGCCTGAGAACTCGAACACCGAAGCCTGCGACGGAATCTCGGGCATCTGTTCGGGCGATTGCACGGTTGCGCCATGGAAGTCCACTGCCGCGATGGTGCGCCCCTTCCAATCGGTTACAGCCAGAAAATCGTAACCCACCTGGTTATGAATCTCGGCCAACTGGGCCTCGATCGTGCGGCGAATCTCAGCCGCGTTTTCGGGTGTTGCCGGAACCTCGTGGATCAGACCGATGGCGGCTTTTAATCCGGGACTGTCCGCCACCACTTTCACAAACTGGCTGATGCGGCGGGACGACTCCTCGTTGGCGCGGATTACCATGTCTTCGGATTTCTGAAGTGAGTCGCGCAGACCGTCCCTTACGCGACGCTCGACCAGCGTGTTCAGCGCGAGGAAGCTGGCCAGCAGCACGCCGCACACGGGCAGGAAGGAAAAAAGGAACGCCCGCGTGGTGAGTGAAGCAAACCGCTTCAAAGCTACCGCTCCACGTCCACGGGTACACTTATTTTGGTGTGGGCCGTGCCGCTCTCCGGAATGTCGACCTCGGTGCTAAAAAGCCCTGCAATTTTGTGCCAGGCGACCAGACGGTAATGACCGGCAGGGACATCGGTCCACGAGAAGGTGCCGTCGGCGGCGGGCCGTCCAAACCAGGGACTGGAGGTGACCACGATTGCCGCGTACATGTTGGCGTGAATGTGGCAGTACACCTGGACGATACCGCTGTGGCTGAACTTCACGGTTCGGCTTTGCGATTTGGGATAGTAGCCCAGGTCGAACGGCTGCGCGCCGGAGAGTGAGAAGACGTTGTGGAAAATGGGGTCGCCGTTTGGAAACTGGACCGTGGAACCGACCGGAATCACCACCAGGTCTGGCGCAAAACGGCTGTTGAGCTGCTCGATCTGAACGGTCTGCGCCGGCGCCGGGTCGGATTTTTCACCCTCCAGCAGAATGACGGTTCGCTCGAACTCGTTGACCGCGTCCTTTTCCACTTCGGTTTTGGGCGGCGCAGTCCCGCGCAGGTTGTAGACTCCGGGCACGACCGTCTTACGGCCCAGGTGTTTGGTAATGATGACCTCGCCGGTGATATCGCCCGCCAGGGCAGGGATAACCAGAGTCAGAAAGCCGGCCGTTAAGGACAAGCCGCGCATATATGGTTCTCGCTGCTAGAACCGTAGCATCGGCTTCCGCGGGGCCTCAATACTACCTTTAATTAGGGCCCTGTGGGGCGGGGCGTGCCCTGCCCAGACGAAGACTGCCTCGCTCCACGCCCGATCGGCCTTCGACCGCCTATGATAAAATTGTCGGATAAGTCGACGATGGGCGTACCTCGCGCACGCGGGGTCCTCCTGGAATTCTTTGAAAACGAAGGTCTTTTTAGCATGAGTGTCGCCGCAAAAGCCTGGGATGCCGACCGAGCCCTTACACGGATTCGCGAGTTGGAGCACCTGCCCGGAGCTTTGCTGCCGATTCTGCATGCACTGCAAGACGAGTTCGGATACATCGATAGCGCCGCGGTTCCCATAGTTGCCGACGTGTTAAATCTTTCGCGAGCCGAGGTGCACGGCGTCATCAGTTTCTATCACGATTTCCGGCACTCCCCTCCGGGCCGGCATATTTTGCGTATCTGCCGCGCGGAAGCCTGCCAGTCCATGGGCTGCGAAGCGCTGGTGGAGCATGTGGAGAAGCGGCTCGGGGTCAAGGTGGGAGAGACCACTCACGATCGCAGCTTCACCATCCAGCCGATATATTGCCTCGGCAATTGCGCCCTCTCGCCCGCAGTGATGCTGGATGACAAGCTATATGGGCGGGTCTCCCCCGAAGTCGCGGATTTCCTGATCGAAGACCTGCGGAGGCGCCAGTGAGCGGCAGAGTCTATGTCCCGTGCGACGCCGCAGCCGTCTCGGTAGGCGCCGACGCGGTAGCGCGCGTGGTGGCGGAACAGATCGCGTCTCGCCGCCTGGATCTCACTCTCGTCCGCAACGGTTCGCGCGGCATGTTCTGGCTGGAGCCGCTGGTTGAGGCCGAGACGCCCGCGGGCCGAATCGCCTACGGGCCGGTTTCCGCGGAAGCCGTGCCGGGCCTGTTCGACGCCGGCTTCTTCGACGGCAAGGATCACCCCTTATGCCTGGGGCCGACCGAAGAGATTTCGTATCTCAAGCGGCAGGAGCGGCTGACGTTTGCGCGCTGCGGCATCACCGACCCGCTCTCTCTGGCCGACTATGTGAGCCACGGCGGCTATCGCGGCCTGGAACGGGCGCTCACGCTGACCCCGCCTCAGATGGTGGAGGAAGTGATCCAATCGGGATTGCGCGGGCGCGGCGGCGCGGGTTTCCCCACGGGCATCAAGTGGCGCACCGTGCTCAATGCGCCGGGTGACGAAAAGTACGTGGTCTGCAATGCGGATGAAGGTGACAGCGGCACATACGCGGACCGCATGATCATGGAAGGCGATCCCTTCGTTCTCATCGAAGGGATGACGATCGCCGCACTGGCCGCCGGCGCGACCAGCGGATACATCTTCATCCGCTCGGAATATCCGCACGCATATCGAACCATGCGGCGCGCCATCGCCATCGCCTACGAGAACGGGTACCTGGGCGCAGACGTGGCCGGCAGCGGCAAGCGCTTCGATCTGGATGTGCGGCTGGGAGCGGGCGCGTACATCTGCGGCGAAGAGACGTCGATGCTGGAAGCCCTGGAGGGCAGGCGCGGGCAGATCCGTCCCAAGCCGCCTCTGCCGGCGCTCGAAGGCCTGTTCGGCAAGCCGACCGTCGTCAACAACGTGATCTCGCTCGCCACCGTGCCGATCATTTTCGACAAGGGCGCGGCCTTCTATCGCGACTTCGGCATGGGCAAATCGCGCGGCACGCTGACCATCCAACTGGCCGGGAATATCAAGTACGGCGGCCTGGTGGAGAAGGCGTTCGGGATTACCGTCCGCGAAGCCATCTACGATTTTGGCGGCGGGACTTTTACCGGACGGCCGTTCCGTGCGGTTCAGGTGGGCGGTCCACTCGGCGCGTATTTTCCGGAGTCGCTGCTCGATACACCGCTCGACTACGAGGCATTCGCCGCACAGAAGGGCCTGGTGGGCCATGGCGGCATCGTGGTGTTCGATGACACCGTCGATATGGCAAAGCAGGCCCGCTTCGCAATGGAATTTTGCGCCATCGAGAGCTGCGGGAAATGCACACCATGCCGCATCGGCTCCACGCGCGGTGTGGAGGTGATCGACCGCATCATCGCGCACCAGAACCGTCCCGCGAACCTGCAGCTATTGGATGAACTTTGCGAATTGATGGTGGATGGCTCGCTCTGCGCTCTGGGGGGCCTGACGCCTTTCCCGGTGCTGAGCGCGATCCGCCACTTCCCTGACGATTTTGACAAGCCGGCGCCCGCGCCTCTGGCTCACTTAGCCGACCGGGCCCAGGAGACACAGCAATGGCGTTGATGCAAGAGACCGATTACGGCACACCCTTCCGCATTCTGGACACCAGGGTCACGCTCGAAATCGACGGCAAGTCCGTCACCGTGCCGACCGGCACCTCGATCATGCGGGCCGCGGTCGAAGCCGGCGTGCAGGTGCCCAAGCTGTGCGCTACCGACAGTGTGGAGCCCTTCGGATCGTGCCGCTTGTGCTTGGTAGAGATCGAAGGACGCCGCGGCACTCCAGCTTCCTGCACCACGCCCGCCGAACCCGGCATGAAGGTGCGGACCAGTTCACCGAAGCTCTCGCGGATGCGGCGCGGCATGATGGAGCTGTACATCTCGGACCATCCGCTGGATTGCCTGACTTGCTCGGCCAACGGCAACTGCGAGTTGCAGGATATGGCGGGAGTGGTGGGGCTGCGCGATGTCCGCTATGGCTACGACGGCGCCAACCACCTGAAATCCGCAAAGGACGAGTCCAACCCGTACTTCACGTTCGAGGCCTCCAAGTGCATCGTGTGCTCGCGTTGCGTGCGCGCTTGCGAAGAGGTGCAGGGAACTTTCGCGCTCACGATTCAGGGCCGCGGCTTCGCTTCGGTGGTATCGGCCGGTGGCACGAATTTTCTCGAGTCCGAATGCGTATCGTGCGGAGCATGCGTGCAGGCTTGCCCTACCGCGACGCTGATGGAAAAGTCGGTCATCGAAAAGGGACAGGGTGAGCACAGCGTCATCACCACGTGCGCCTATTGCGGCGTAGGCTGCTCGTTCAAAGCCGAGATGCAGGGCAACGAAGTGGTGCGCATGGTGCCATACAAGGATGGCAACGCCAACCACGGGCACTCCTGCGTGAAGGGCCGGTTCTCCTGGGGTTACACAACTCATAGGGACCGCGTTTTGAAACCCATGGTTCGCGCCAAGATCACCGATCCCTGGCGCGAAGTCACTTGGGAAGAGGCCATCGGCCATGCCGCCAGCGAGTTCAAGCGCATTCAGGCGCAGTACGGGCGCGAATCGATCGGCGGCATCACTTCATCGCGCTGCACCAACGAAGAAACGTACCTGGTGCAGAAGATGATCCGCGCCGCGTTTGGCAATAACAACGTGGATACCTGCGCGCGTGTTTGCCACTCGCCCACGGGATACGGACTCAAGACCACCCTCGGAACTTCGGCCGGCACGCAGCATTTCGATTCGGTGGAACAGGCCGATGTGATCATGGTGATCGGCGCCAACCCCACCGATGCGCATCCGGTCTTCGCTTCGCACATGAAGAGGCGCCTGAGAGAAGGCGCGCGGCTCATCGTGGTGGATCCGCGGCGCATCGATCTGGTGAGGACGCCGCACGTGGAGGCCGACTACCACCTGCCGCTGCGGCCGGGCACCAACGTCGCCGTGATCAATGCCATGGCGCACGTGGTGGTGACCGAAGGCCTGGTGGACGAGCCCTACGTCAAGGAGCGCTGCGACACGGCGGCGTTCGAGGGGTGGCGCAAGTTCGTAGCCGAGGAGCGAAACTCGCCGGAAGCAGTGGAGGAGATCACAGGCGTACCGGCAGGGGATTTGCGCGCCGCCGCGCGGCTCTACGCTACCGGCGGCAATGCGGCCATCTACTACGGCCTGGGCGTTACCGAGCACAGCCAGGGCTCGACCATGGTGATGGGTATGGCCAACCTGGCGATGGCCACAGGCAATTTCGGCAAGCTGGGCGCTGGCGTCAACCCGCTGCGCGGCCAGAACAACGTGCAGGGCTCCTGCGACATGGGATCGTTCCCGCACGAGTTCTCCGGCTACCGCCACGTTTCCGACGATGCCACGCGCCATTTGTTCGAAGAGGCATGGCAGGTTCCGCTGCAATCAGACCCGGGGCTGCGCATTGCCAACATGATCGACGCCGCCATCGACGGCACATTCAAAGGGATGTACATTCAGGGCGAGGACATCATCCAGTCCGATCCGAATACCAAACACATGACGAAGGGCATGGCTGCCATGGAATGCGTGGTGGTGCAGGATCTTTTCCTCAACGAGACCGCCAGCTTCGCGCATGTCTTCCTGCCGGGATCGTCGTTCCTCGAAAAGGACGGCACGTTTACCAATGCCGAGCGCCGCATCAGCCGCGTACGCAAGGCCATCCCTCCCAAAGCGGGTCTGGCGGACTGGGAAATCACCATGAAGCTCTCGGAAGCCCTGGGCTATCCGATGCCCTACAAGCATCCTTCCGAGATCATGGACGAAATCGCCCGCCTTACCCCCACTTTCGCGGGCGTGAGCTACGAGTTGATCGACCGGTTGGGCAGCGTACAATGGCCGTGCAATGCGAAAGCGCCGGAAGGCACGCCGGTGATGCACATCGGCGGGTTCGTGCGCGGGAAGGGCCGGTTCATGATCACCGAGTTCGTTCCCACAGACGAGCGCACCACCGACCGGTTCCCGCTGGTCCTGACCACCGGGCGCATCCTGTCGCAGTACAACGTGGGCGCACAGACCCGCCGCACGGAGAACAACGTCTGGCATAGCCAGGACGTGCTCGAGATTCATCCGTTCGACGCGGAAAACCGCGGCATCAACGATAACGACTTAGTGGCGCTTACCAGCCGCGAAGGCGAGATCACGCTGCGGGCGCGCATCTCCGAGCGCATGCAGCCGGGCGTGGTGTACACCACGTTCCACCACGCCATCACAGGCGCCAATGTGGTGACCACCGAATTTTCCGATTGGGCCACGGGCTGTCCCGAGTATAAGGTGACGGCTGTGCAGGTGCGCCCCGCCAAGAAACTCTCGGAGTGGCAGCAGCACTATAAGGAGACGCGCCGGCAGACCACCCAGATCATGAGCGAGACCGGAGCCGGTGACTAAGCAATGAAGGTTGAGCACATGGTTCACAATGCGAACCAGATCGCGCTTTTTTTTGCCAGCTACCCGAGGGAAGAAGCCCTCGCCGGCGTGACCGATCACATCCAGAAATTCTGGGAGCGCCGCATGCGGCATCAGCTTGAGGAGTACGTGGCGCAAGGCGGCCAAGGCCTGCACGAGCTGGTGCTGGAGGCGGTTAAACGGCTGCAGGAGCGTCCGGCAGCGTAACTGCTATTCTGCGTCCGACGAATCTTCATTGGATTAACGGCGCAGTTGACGACGCCCCGATCTTTGCGCCCACGCTGCGACCGTATGCAGACGCACCTTTTCCCTTGCTGCGGGCACTTCATGTTGGACGTTGGCGGAAAGGATGATGTTGTCATAATTGGCTGCAACAAGGGGACGGACTTCGAAGTCGTCCATGCAGGAGATTCCGTTGTGTGACGGGTGCGGATGGGCGCGAACATCGATTAGCCTTCTCCAAATGGCGGGACGGGGTCTGCGCGTTCTCAGACGCAGTGCGCGCATTCTATGCGGCGTCATCACCAAAGAGGCAGCCATCGGACGATACTGACGCGAGGGGCTACCAGAAGTTCGTATCAGAGTGGTCGCGTCGCAGGTCACTTGCCGAGAAAGGCGCTTAGGCGAGCTGGTGCTGGAGGCGGTTAAGCGGCTGTGGGAGCGGCCGGCAGCATAGCTATAGCTAGCATCGCGCCACGAACCCAAACCCGATTTTTATTTGACATCCGCCTCCTATCCGCGTTATACCAAAAACATAACAGAAGAGATTTGTTTTGAGCTCCTGGAGCAGGCAGCCGAAGAACTCCGTCCTCCGCGCTGTTCGGAAGACGACGGTCGAATCTACGAGCACACACGTAGCACCACCGCCATCCCTTGATGCGCGTGCGGATCAGCCATCCCTGTTTCTCAATCCCGAATTAAGCCTTTTGCAGTTCCAGCGGCGCATTCTGGAGGAAGCTCGCGATGCGCGGAATCCGCTGCTGGAGCGGGTCAAGTTTCTCGCGATCCTCAGCTCCAATCTGGACGAATTCTTCATGGTGCGGGTCGCCGGGCTTTTGCAACAGATCGAGAGCGGCGTGCGCGAGTTGAGTATCGACGGCCGCCCGCCCGGCGCGCAGTTAGAGGCCATCCGCGCGGAAGTGACCGGGCTGCTCGCCGACGCGTATGCCACCTACCAGGAGGGCTTGCTTCCGGCGTTGGCTGCTGCCGGCATCACCATCGCGGATTACCGCTGGTTGAGCGCCGGCCAGCGCCAGCAACTGGAGTCGTATTTCCGGGAAAGCATTTACCCGGTGCTGACGCCGCTGGCATTCGATCGCGGCCGCCCATTCCCGCACATCTCAAACCTGAGCCTCAACCTCGCGGTGGTCGTACGTGACCGCGCGGGGGCCGAGCACTTCGCGCGGGTGAAGGTTCCGGACAGCATCAATCAGCTTGTGCCGGTGCCGAAAGAGGCCGGCCGCGGTTCGCGAGGCGACCACTTTGTCTGGCTGGAGCAGTTAATCCTCGCCAATCTCCACTATCTTTTCCCCGGCCTGAAGATTGTGGAGGCCCATCCGTTCCATGTGACCCGCGACGCCGAAGTGGCCATCAAGGAAATTGAAACTGACGACCTGCTGGAGACCATCGAAGACGCGGTCTGGCGGCGGCGCTTCCGGGACGTAGTGCGGCTTGAGGTCAACTCGAGTATGCCGGAGCCGCTGCGTCGAATTGCTGACGAGCAATCTGGAAATCGAGCCCACGGAGGTGTATCGCGCCGGCGCGGCGCTGGATCTCGGCCGCTTGCGCCAGCTAACCGGTCTGGCGCGTCCGGATCTCAAAGACCGCCCATTCGTCCCCCAGGCGCCACAACTCGCGCTGAGTCAGGATGAGGATTTCTTCGCGGCCATCCGCAGCGAGGATATTCTGCTGCACCATCCCTTCGACTCCTTCCAGCCCGTGGTCGAATTCCTGCAACGTGCAGCGCGCGATCCGGGCGTGCTGGCTATTAAGATGACACTCTACCGGCTGGGGCGCGATTCTCCGGTAGTGGACGCGCTGCTCGAAGCCATCCGCAACGGCAAGCAGGTTGCGGTGGTGGTGGAGTTGCAAGCCCGCTTCGACGAGAAGAGCAATATCGAATGGGCGCGCACGCTGGAACGCGAAGGCGTACATGTGGTGCACGGATTGCCCGGGCTGAAGGTCCACTCCAAGGTTGCGCTGGTGGTGCGCCGCGAGGGCGACACGATCCGCCGCTACTTGCACCTTGCCACCGGCAACTACAATCCCACCACCGCGCGCCTCTACACCGATATGGGGATGTTCACCTGCGACCCCGACATCGGTGCGGACGCGACAGCCCTGTTCAATTACCTGACCGGGTACTCAGGCGAGAACCGCTTCCGCAAGCTGCTGGTCGCACCCGTCAACCTGCGCGAGCGCCTGGCGGAACTGATTCAGCGCGAAATCGACTACCAGCGATCGGGCCAACGGGGCCGCCTGATTTTCAAGATGAACGGCCTGGACGATCCGGGCATGATCCGGCTGCTCTACGAGGCGTCCTGTGCCGGCGTCCAGGTGGACCTGCTGGTCCGCGGCATCTGTTGTTTGCGGCCAGGCATCCCGGGTGTTAGCGAAAACATTCGCGTGACCAGCATCGTGGGCCGCTTTCTGGAACACAGCCGCATCTTCTGCTTCCGCAACGGCGGAAACGAGGAGATCTACCTGGGTAGCGCGGATCTGATGCCGCGCAATCTCAATCGCCGCGTAGAGGTGCTATTTCCGGTGAGCGCGCCGCGCCTGGTGGCTCGCCTGCGCGACGAGATTCTCGGTGCGTACGTGGCGGATGATGCGGGTGCGCGCCACATGCGCAGTGAAGGCAGCGCCCTTCGCGGGGCGCTGCCGTGGATCGCAACCCCGTGGAGCCGCCGAGTGCTCCTCAGCCGGCTTGCGTGGTTGTCACGCGCACCGAGGACACCCTGCGCGAATCCGTTTCGGTGCTGGCCACCGAGATGGCGCAGTGTCTTGCCAGCGTGGTCGAGGAGGCGGGTAGGCGCCTGTACCGCGAGATGGATTCCGTCCACAGGCAAGTGGAACGCTCGGTGGAGCAGGTGCAGGCCGTCGTTCGAAGACAACAGAAAGCGATCGCCTCAAGCACACGGAGCAGCGCATCTCTCGCGACTGCGGTCGAGGCCCTGCGGGGGTCTGCCGCTTCGCGAACCGCGGAGATCGAGTTCCTGCGCAATCGCCTTCAGAAATTGCAAGCGGATACGAAGGCGTAAGGAGCGAGTCGTAGCTCACCACGAGCCAGGTGCGCGCGATCATCGGCACTGCCGTCTTCCGCCCTGGCACCCCTGCGCCCGTGCTGCCGACGCGGAACCTGGTGGAGTATGAATCCTTCTGCGCCGCGGTGCCGCGCTGGATTCCGCGCGTCACTCCGTGGAGAGGGACTCCCCGGTAAAGTGCTATAGTGTCGCCCATGAGCCGCACGCTCGTTATACGCATCTCCGCCGCTGTCTTGGTAGCCGTGGGCGCTTGGGTGGCATTCACACAGAGCCAACAGCCTCCCGCCCCGCTGGCTCTGCAGAAGATCAAGGATGACCTGTACGTGATCGCGGTCAGCCAGGGCGTGGGCGGCGGCAACGTCGCCGTCTACCTGACCGATGAGGGCGTGATTCTGGTGGACGACATGTTTGACCGGAACTACGACGAGATCATGGGCAAGGTGAAATCGCTCACTGACAAGCCCGTGCGCTACGTGCTGAACACGCATCAGCATGACGATCATGCCGGCGGGAACGCCAAAATGATGGCGACCGCGGAAGTCATCGCGCATCGAAACGCGCGGGCCAACATGGTGGCGCTGAAGCAACCCGGGCCGCCGCGGGTTACCTTCTCCGAGGAGATCGATGTCCATCTGGGCGGCAAGGAAGTGCGCGCGCGGCACTACTGGCGCGGCCACACGGGCGGCGATGCAATCATCTACTTTCCGGCGCTGAAGGTGATCCACACCGGAGACCTGTTCCTGACGTTTCCACCGATGCCCTTCATCGACTATGCCAATGGCGGCAGCGCGCTCGAATGGAACAAGAACCTGGACGAGGTTTTGAAAACCGATTTCGAGGTGGCAATTCCGGGCCACGGGCCGGTGTCCGATCGGGAAGGCCTCCGCAAGTTTCGCGACAACTTCGAAACCATGCGCAACCGCATTAGTGCCATCGTGCGCGAAGGTAAGGGCAAGGACGAAGTTACGAAGGCATTGGTCGGCGACTTCGGCTGGCCGGCCAACGGTCTGGCGATCCAGCAGGTGGATGCTTTCATCGCCGAGCTGAAGCAGGCGAACTGACCGGGTCCTGCCGAGGCATCACGAAGGGACTTCGATGCGGGTGCCCTTGAGAATCTCGTCGATCAGAAACAGGTCCGTGAGCAACGCGCGCAGATGGATCGACGCGTTGAGGTTATCGATCAACTGCGAGCTGAGCGCAGGCTGCGCCAGAACGAGCTCCATGGCGGCGAGCGAATCGCGGGCATCGCGATCCAACACGTCCAGGAAGGCTTGATAGCGTTCGGGCGGTTGCAATCCTGCAACGGCGATCGTGTAGGCACTGGCAAGCCCCGCCAAAGCTTCCACGGCGCGGCGCAGAAATTCGCGGAGCTGCCCGCCTGACTGGCTGCCCCCATCGCCCGGCAACCCTTGGGCCGCATAGGCGAGCATGAACTCGTAACATTCTTCGATGGCGTCGGACCGCTGCCGGAGATCTACCAGCATCTCTAATCCGCAGCGTGCGATCGAGCGGACTCGCCGTCCACGACCCACCGCTGCGGGTCATGGTGCTCCAGGTATTGGTCGCGGCTGAGCGTGCCAACGATCATCGATCTGGTGATGACGAGTTTCTCGGGCCGGATCGCAAAGTAAACGTGGACCATGATCAGGGCGATCAACCCCACGCCCGCGAGCCCGTGCAGCACGTACATCAGGCCCCAGGTCATTTCGCCAAACAGGTACGGATTGCGGGGGAACAGGCCCGTGCGCACGCGGAACATCATGAACACCCCGGTGAACATTACGGAGAGACCCGCCAGCACGATTACCGCATGGTACATCTTGTTTTCGAGCGGGTACTTGGCAAACCTGCGCGGCGGCGGAGCGGCTTGTCCCAGAGCGCGCTTGAATCGTCTGGTGGCATCCTCGATGTCAGCTTTATCCGGCCAGATCGACCAGCGGTCCAGCCAGAAAGTCGCGTGCACTATGTGGTACAGAATGGAGACGGTCAGGACGATGCCCGCAATCCAGTGGTACTTGACCCAGGCAAACTGCACGCCGACTCTCGGGAGAAAGGCCGTGATCAGCAGCGTGAACATGGCGGCGGCCATGATCCAGTGGAACAGCCGTGCTGCCAGGGAATGCCGCGGAACCTCCGCAGGAATGCGCGCGGCCACTTGCGGCGAAACACCGCCGGCAAATTCTTCCTTCTTCGCGAAGTAGCGCGCCCAGATGGCGTGCACGATGAGGAATAACAATCCCGCGATGGCCGCCACCCAAATCAGAAAGAAGGAAATGTGTATCGGGACGTTCTCACCCCAAGGGCTGGTCGCGGTCTCTACTATGCCCACGTTGCCTCCTCCACTCCGCGAATGGACCGCTTCACCAGGTTGCGCATGAGCGGCACTTTGTAGCCGTTGTACCGCAGCGGCTCGGCGCCCTGGATAGCCAACTGGCCCGCCATGTCCGCAGTGGCCGCATTGCGCGGCTTGCCGATCACCGCGTCTTCTACATTCTTCAGCCGCACCGGATGGGCCGCCACGCCGTTCACCACGATACGTATGCGTTCGATCCGGTCAGCCGAGAACACGGCCGCGGAGGCGATGTTCACCAGCGGGAAGTCCCACACCTGGCGGTCGCGGATCTTTTCGAAGTAAAAATGCGTGCCCGCCCAAGTTCCCGGAATCCGGATGGCCGTCAGCAGGTCGCCGGGTTTCAGCACGGTCATGCGGGTGATGTCGGTGCCGGGCCCGATGAAGTAGTCCTCGGCGTTCACCACGCGTTCGCCCTTCGAGTTGCGAATCACCATCTGCGCGTCGAGCGCAATCAGTGCCGGGGCGGTGTCCGACGGATTGACGGCCACGCAGCGGTCCGCGCCCAGAATCGCGTGTTCGCGGTTGATGGCCGTCGGCGTATCGGCGAAGCAGATGTTGCCGCCCGCGCGATAGCACTTCCAGCCGCCGCGGTAATACCAGCAGCGCGCGTCCTGTGACACATTGCCGCCCAGGGTTCCCTGGTTGCGAATCTGCGGGGACGCTACCAGCTCAGCGGCCTGCGACAGCAGACCGAACTTCTCCTTCACGGTGGGATGACGAACCACTTCGGTCAGCGTGGTCAAAGCGCCGATCTCGAGTCCGCCGCCCATGGGCCGAACGCCGGTCAGCTCTTTGATCTGGCTCAGATCGACCACCACGCTGGGGCGCTTGATGCGATCCTTCAGCCAGTCGAAAGTGTCCAGCCCGCCTGCCATCGCCCAAGCCTCTTTGCCGTGGCGGGAGAGCAGCGATAGCGCGTCGTCGGTGGTGGCCGGCTGGTACAACTCGAATGCCGGCATAATGTCGCGAATGATCGCCATATTCGTTTCTCCTTCTGGCTAGATGTGGGCCGTGAGGCCCTCCTCGGCTGGTCTACCCGCTTCGAGCGAAGCGAGAATGACGTCGGCGGTTACCGGCGCGCGCCGGAAGACTTCGTCCCCGAGCGCGTCCGAAAGAGCGTTGATGATCGCCATGCATCCGGCGCCCACCGGCGGCTCGCCAATACCGCGCGCGCCTATGGGTGTCTCCGGATCGGGAATGTCGAGCGCGGCCCATTGCATCTTGGCCGGCGCGTCCAGAATGGTTGGCGGCTTGTTATGGTGGAAGCGCTTCGCCAGCGGCAGGCCGTAGTGCTGGTCATAGACCCACTTCTGGCCGATGGCATGGCCAATACCCAGCATGGACCGGCCGAGAATCTGGCCGCCCAGCGCGCGCGGATGGACGATCGTGCCCACATCCGCCACCGCCAGGTAATCGAGGATTTTGTACTTGCCGGTTTCGAGGTCGACCTCGACTTCCGCAAAGCCGGCCACGAATGAGTGAGTATTGCCGTCGTGCGGCATGGTATCCCGCGCGACTCCCATCAGCCCCTGGCCCGCCAGCGCTTGCACCGATGCCGCGGTCATCTTATTGATGCCTTTGGGCGCCTCGTGCCCATCGTAGATGCCGCCCAGCTCGATAGCGCGTTTCGCAGCTTGCGCCAGGCTCATGCCTGCGCCGCCGCCTTTGCGGAACACGCGCTCGTTGGCCAGCTCGTAATCTTCGGGCTTGCCGCCCAAATCCTTGGCCGCGATCTGCTGCAGCTTGTCCTTGGCGTCCATCGCCGTGACATACGCCGCGCGCGTGTGGGCGTGGGTGGTCTGGCTGCCGCCCGAAGGGCAGCTCCAGGGCAGGTTCTTGGCCGTGCTTCCCCAGGTGATCTCGACCTTTTCCCACGGCACGCCGAGGATCTCGGCCGTCACGCGGTGGCAATCGCTCATCGACTCCGTGCCCAGATTGCCGATCCCCGATTGGATATAGAGCTTGCCATCCGGCTTGATGACGCACAGCCCGTCGAAGCCAATCGAACCACCAACGAAGCAACTGGTAGCCACGCCGATACCGCGCGCCTTGGTACCGCTGCGCTTGGGCTGCGCCTTGCGCTTCTCCCATTCGAACTGCTCCGCGCCGCGGTCGAGCGCTATCTTAATAAAGGAACTGGTGATGTACGGACGCTTGCCGTTGGGCCCCGCGGGTCCGATGGACGCTTTGCCCTCGGGCGCGTTCAGGCGATGCAGCGCCACCTGGTCGATGCCCAGCTTGCGTGATGCTTTGGCCAGGATCGGCTCCATGAGCGCGATGCCCTGAAAGCCGCCCGGCTGGCTCTGCGAAACCCGCGGAGGCGTGTTGGTCAGCACCGTGATGCCGCGCCAGCGCATGGCGGGCGGCTGGTACATCAGCGAGACCATGCGGCCCGACTGGTTGGCATCGCCCTGCGGATCGTACGGGCCGTTGTCGCACACCACGAACATGTCGATCGCGGTGATTTGCCCTTCCTTGGTGAATCCGACTTTGAGGCGGCCATGCAGACTGGGTCGCGCGCGCCCGATGTAGTGCTCTTCTTCACGGCTGATCCGCATCATCACCGGCGCCCCGGTCTTCTTCGAAAGAATCGCCGGGATGATGGCCGAGATGGCGCTGGTGATCTTGCTGCCGAAGCCGCCACCGGTATACTCACTGATGACCACAACGTTAGTTGGATCGAGGTTCAGCCAGCGCGCCAGGGCCGGAGCGGTCTGGGCGGTGCTCTGCGTGGAGCAGTGCACGTAGACTTTACCGTTCTGCCAGTACGCCATCGCGGTGCGCGTTTCCAGCGTCTGATGGCTGGTATTGGGCGTCACGAAGGTCTCGTCCAGAACGAGCGCGGCATTCTTCAATCCCGCTTGCCAATCGCCGAACGACCACTCGGGGTCGGTCGCTTTGCCCATGGGCAGGCGGCCATCTTTATATTCCGCGAAGTCGGCGTCGGTCCACTTGACCGATTCGACGTGCGGCGGCGGGGGAGGCGTGGGGGTCTGACCGGGCTTGGGTGGAACCACCACCGGGCGTATCCACACATTGCCTTCCACGCGCGCATTGGGGCCGCCGGGCCGCAGGCTGACCAGCGGATCGACCACGTGCGGCAGCCGCTCGATATCGAGCTTGATCTTCTCGATGGCTTCGGCGGCAGTCAACTCATCGACCGCACACACCGCCAGGATCGGCTCACCCTGATACACCGGATCGTTGGTGAGTCCACGCTCACCCAGCGGATTTGCCGGGATCCTCTGGCCCAGGTCGGTCATGGCATCCGCCGGCTTCGGCATATCGTCCACCGTCAAGATGGCCTTGACGCCGGGCATGGCAAGCGCCTCGCGCGCATCGATATTGCGCACGTGCCCATGCGGCACCGGACTCAGCAGAAGCTTGACGAAGAGCATGCCGTCGGCGCGATAATCCTCGGCGTACTTGGACCTTCCCGTCACCTTCGCCACCATGTCGGGCGTGGTGTAGTTCTTGCCGATCAGCTTGTAGGCAGGATGAGTCGGAATGTTATTGTCGGGTGCTTTGGCCACGATTACGCCCTCCTTTGCAGTTCCGCGCCATGCATTAAGCTGGTGAGGATTTTGTCATAGTCCTGGCAGCGGCACAGGTTGCCCGAGATGCCATGGGCGAGTTCCGCCCGCGTGGGATTCGGATTGACCTTCAGGTACCCGACCGTCGCCATGATGAAACCGGACATACAAAACGCGCACTGGAAACCCTGTTCGTCGACGACGCCCTGCTGAACCGGATGCAGTGTGCCGTCAGCGGCGGCCAGGCCTTCAATCGTCTGGATCTTCTTGCCGCGCGTGGTCTGCGTCAGCACCGAGCAGGAGTAGTGCGGCACGTCGTCGATGAGCACGGTGCAGGCGCCGCATTCGGAGCGGTCGCATCCGAGCTTGGTGCCGGTCAGGCCCAGCTTGTAGCGCAGAGTGGTCGCCAGGGTCTCCTGCTTCATGACGTCGACGCGGCGCTGCTGGCCGTTCACGTTCAGCGTGATCAGGCGCTCCACCGAGCCGGGAGCCGATACGTCCGCGCGGACGCTGGAAGCGCGGAACAGATAGCCCGCCGAGGACACCGCTCCGCCGGCGATGACGCCTTTAATAATGTCGCGCCTCGATAGTCCCCTCGGAGGGGTTTCCGGAATCTGATCGTCTGCCATAGGGATCACCTCATCTCATGGGGCTTGCCGAAACGCAAGAATTATATGTCTTTCGCGGGGCGGTGTCGAGCGGGGGGCCCTTTGGCCTTTTGCGGCGTTGGCGAGGGCGGCGGGATGGAGGGTGCGGATTCCCGGAGACCGCGGAAAAATGCTGCGGGATCGGCGGCCGGCGATGAGCAGCGGCGAATCGTCCCTGGCGAAAACACAAAAATACGAAACGAACCCAATTGCAATAGCAATCCTATGAAACTAAAGCGGATCTTGGCCACAAAACGGACCGAAAAGAGATCCGAGCCAGTGCCGGCGTCGATTGGGATGCAGAATCCATGAAGGGGTGGCAAAGACGTTTCCCCCCGATGTATAGCATGGAGGGGAAGCGCAGGTTCCAACAGGCGGGGGCATCCGGCCAAAGACAGGCAAGTTGTTCCCGGAAGGGTCGGGTGACCGAAGGCTTGCCTGGTTTCACTGGGAGGGTGACTGCCTCACGATTGCCAAGGATCGTGCCGGGTAGCCGCCTTCTGCGGTCCGGTGGGAAGCATGGCTTTTCGACCGGAACTAGTTATTCGGGGCTCAGAATCCAGATCCGCGGGATGGGGACTACCGGTCGAAGTGGTCGCTGGAACCTGGGGCGTTTGTGGGAGTAATCGGTTCGCAGGTGCCCGACGCAGCCTACATCAGCGGGTTGCGAGAGTGTAATCAAGGCTACTCCATGCGCCGAGCAAGGGGCTGAGGCCGTCGTGGCGACGGAGCCATGACATTATCGACTTCGTTGACGGAGGTCCATCAGCGAACGCTGGGGTGGGATACGTAGAAGCCGTCATATAAACTAAAGACTAGACCATGACCCACGAATCTCGCGAAACGCAGCGCTTCCTAGCGTTGTCGCTCCTACGCCCAGCATCGCAAATTTGCTCAATTCCGTCTCCTCCCAAATGATGACTCGAATGCAAGCAGAACTCTCCGATGCTTTCCAGGACCTCACCATCACGAACCCGAAGCGCGACCCGAAGAACGTGAGCGGCCGAGCAACTTGGTATCCCTACTACGCCGGTTTTTCACCTCGGTTCGCGAGATCGTTTTTTGATTCATTGGCATTGAATCCCGGCAGCACGGTGCTGGATCCGTGGAATGGAAGCGGGACAACGATCGAGGCAGCCGCGCACGCCGGGCACGACGCGAAGGGTTTCGACGTTAACCCAGTGATGATTGTCATTGCGCGCGCTCGCATGTTGAGCGACTCCAGTCGCCAAAGCCTTGGCCCACTCAGCACCGCGATTCTCCAAACGGCGCGCGAAGTGAGAGCCATTGATGTTGACCGATGCGATCCGTTAGAAGTCTGGTTAGCGGCAAACGGTGCCACGGCTTTTCGACGTTTAGAGACCGGAATCCAGCAACTGCTGGTCAATTCCACCGGGCACCGCTTCCTTAACTCAGGGGATACTGTCACCCAACTGTCGGATCTAGCGGCATTCTACTATGTGGCGCTGTTTCGAACCGCCCGTTCGCTGCTGCAACGCTTCTTTACGTCCAACCCTACATGGGTGAAGAAGCCAGCCGCACCGGAGAATCGCCTGAGCCCGAGCCTTGAATCCGTCCTAACCGTGTTTGGCCGGGAAGTCGAATCGATGGCCGAGGTGTTGCAACCCGAGTGGACACGAAGCGCCGGTGGCCAGTACACGCTCGCGATTGCGTCCTCGGAACAGTTGCCGATTGAGAACCGCAGTATTGACGCAATTCTTTCGTCACCGCCGTACTGTACCCGCATTGACTACGCCGTAGCCACTTCGGTCGAACTCGCGGTGCTCGGCATTGACGCGACTCATGGCTTGACGGAACTACGGCGCGCGATGATCGGCGGCGCAGTCGTTCCTCGCGAAGCTCCGAGCGCTCAGTCCGATTGGGGCAAGACCTGTTTGACGTTTCTCGACCGAGTTGCAAACCACGGTTCCAAAGCATCTGCGACTTACTACCTGAAGAACCATTTGCAGTATTTCGACGGGGTCTTTCGTTCTCTCGGTGAAATCTCGCGAGTCTTGGTCGACAAGGGAACTTGTGCTCTTGTCGTCCAAGACTCCCATTACAAAGACGTCCACAATGACCTGCCGCAGATCTTTGTTGAAATGGGCGACGCTCACAACCTGATGCTTGGTCGGCAAGTTGATTTCGAGAACACGCGATCCATGGCGAGGATGCATCCCCATGCTCGCAAGTATTGGCCTCACCTCCACGCAAAGGAAAGCGTGCTGCTGTTCACCCGTTCGTAGAGAGGAGTAGTTCAGGCATGCCCGATGTTTCCGTAGTCGAGTTAATCGCTGCGATTGAGACGCGGCTGAAGAAGGTCCACACGCAGTCCTTGGATCTATCCTTCAACGAGCTCTTGGACATGTACGAGAACCACGAGCTTGATATAAGCCCCGACTATCAGCGTCTCTTCCAATGGACCGAAGGCGCGAGGTCCAGGTTTATCGAGTCGCTTCTTTTGGAGATGCCCGTGCCCCCGATCTACGTCGTCGAGGAAGAGGACAATAAATACATTCTGATCGATGGACTACAGCGCATATCGTCGTACTTGCACCTGAGAGGCAAGTTAAACGCTCCACAGTTGGATCCGCCAGTTGTCGAAGGTGAGAAGCTGCGACTCACGGACTGCGATATCGTGCGCGAGTTGAACGACAAGACTTTCGATGACCTCGGCACAGCGCTGCAGATTAAGCTAAAGAGAGCATTCATCAGAGTCGAAGTTGTGCGGAAGGGCAGCGATCCCCGATTCAAATATCACATGTTCAAACGTCTCAATACGGGAGGCGAACCTCTGACCGCCCAACAGCTGCGTAATTGCTCCATACGTTTATTGAGCCCGACTTTCATCGACTTCATTAAGAAACTTCGGGAGCGCAACGATTTTCAAGCATGCACGACCACTCTGACTAACGAACGAACTCTCGCTGCATTCGACGAAGAATTGATCTTGCGCTTCTTCGCGTTTCGCAACAACCTGGATGGGTTTAAGCACGATATCGCAGATTTCCTGACCAAATATATGGAAGGGGTTTCCGATCCGTCGGAGGCGACACCGTTCAATTATGATGAACAAGAGGCCGCTTTCAATAAGACGTTTTCCATTCTTGCTGTGACGCTTGGCGAGGATGCATTTACTTACGCAAACAAGCAAACGAAGAAATTGACCAAGGGATTCGGCGTACTGCAGTTTGAGGCGTTCACAATTGGTCTTCAACCACATTTGGCTCGACTTGATCCGACTGACCAAGAAATCATGGGACGCCTGAACACTCGGCTACGGGCTCTAAAAGTAGATGCGCAGTTTATCGAGGCTACCACCGGCGGAGGCAAGAACTCTCCTGGTCTTCTCAAGGCGCGTATCAACTGGGTCGATCGAGTCGTCGCCGAAGTCGTATGAATCTCCCTGATCTCAGCGCACAACTGGAGTCGGAGTTGGCTTGGCGTCAAGACGAGATCCGTTTTTTTCAGAACCGTGGGACGGTTCTACTTCAGCCGGAAGAGCAGGATCAATACCGCCGTGCTGTGGTTCTCGTCCTTTACGCACACTTCGAAGGGTTCTGCAAATTCGCGTTCGATCTCTATCGCACCGCGATCAATGGAGAACAAGTTGCCTGTAGTGAGGTATCTCCTGCAATCGCGGCTGCGGGTTGGGCAAAGCTTTTCAAGGAACTCAGGGATCCGAACACTAAGTGTGCTGAGTTCAAACACACCCTTCCTGATGACGCCAAACTTCATCGGTTTGCCCGGGATCGTGAATTCATGGAGCGATCAGTCGAGTTTAACCGTCTGCCGGTAACGATCCCGGACGATTTCGTCGATACTGAGTCCAACCTGAAGCCTGTTGTGCTGCGAAAAATCCTCTACCGGTTGGGCCTTCCGCATGATCAATTCTCTCAGCACGAGGGAAAGATCGATCGATTGCTCAGAGTTAGGAACAAGATTGGGCATGGTGAGTCGCGATCGGGTGTCACGTCAACGGATTACGAGGAGTTGCGAGCGATCGTGTTTCAGATCATGGAAGACGTAAAAAGGCAAGTCGTGGAATCCTTGGGGCAAGGCCACTTTCGGAGGCCCGTGTAACCGCAACAGCCTCCTTGCACCCGGGGGTTCGAGAAAGCGGACCGGATTACGCCCGGCAAGTCGGCCGGGTCCGGCAACCGCACTGGAGACCACCACTCGAACGTAAAACGCCGATCCCACCGAGTAAACTGCCCAGTTGGCCACGAATCGTCCGAGCTGAACGATTCCAGCGGCTCCGGCCTCGTCAGGAGCCCACGAGCCGGTCGTACTCAGCGTGCGTGCCGATCTAAACCCATGTGATCGTGTCCGACGTTAGTCTGCCCAACGCGCGATAATGATCTCCTACCCGAACACTGAAGCGATCAGGGCTGCCCTGCAATCGGCGGAAATGGAGCGAAGGATGATGAGGATCGCTCTGCCAGAGACGGTAATTCTTGACCGCTAGCTTTTGAACGTCACGGGGCAATAAGTAGAACAGGTCCCAGAAACGGCGGGTCGCAAGGGAGTTCACTGCCGAGGCGGCCACTCGCGAAGAAGCTCATGCGCAGATTCATCCTCAGCCTCTTTAAACAGGAAATCCAGCTTGCCTGCGGAGGAATCGCGATCCATTTGCTCATCCCACCGCGCCTGCTCACGCGCCCGAAACCACTGGACGAGACGCCCGTATTCTTCAGGCTCCAAGCCACTAATAGCAGCCTCGATCTCCTCAACCCGGTCCATACTCGGAGTTTAGCGCACTCGGCCACCTTAACGCCCTACCGTGAAATTGGCGGGGACGCAAGGCGATTCTGCGAACGCGAAATAGGGGCTGGTTCCGGCAAGTGCCTTCCGCCGTGCTGTGCCGAACGGTCAGTTCATTCGACTCGACTCAATCGCGAAATACCGGGCCCTTTGGGGCTATCGAGGAGGCGGGGGCATCCGGCCAAAGACAGGCAAGTTGTTCGGAAGGGTCGGGTGACCGAAGGCTTGCCTGGTTTCACTGGGAGCGTGAGGGCCGCATGATTGTTAAGGATCGTGCCGTGTAGCCACCTTCTGCGGTCCGGTGGGAAGCATGGCCTTCCGACCGGAACTAGTGTTCGGGGCGCAGAATCCGGATCCGCGGGATGGCGACAAGCCGTCAACTTGAACCGGTGTAGACTCGGACCATGAAGCCAACGCACCGTTTGACAGCGATTCTCGAACGCGAGGACGACGGTTTTGTGATTGGCCTGAACTGATGTTGCGAGCCAGGGCACATCGATTGAAGAAGCGAGAGTCAACCTGATCGAGGCGCTAACCCTCTTTTTCGAAACAGCCGCCCCTTCCGAAGTTGCCCGCCGCCTTCACGACGAGGTTTTTGTCACTCAGGTTGAGGTGCCGGTTGGGTAGACTCCGAGTTCTGTCGGGCTCGGAAGTTTGTCGGATTCTCGAAGAAAACGGATTCGTCGCAGTCCGGCAGAGAGGCAGCCACCGAATCATGCAAAAAACCCATGGAAGGAACGACCATAACCGTTCCTGCGGCGGTCGGAACTTCCGAAGTCATTATTTGAAGCCGACAACTAAGCTGCCGCCCCACCGGAACAAGTTTGGGATGGCGACAAACCGTCCATTTACTCGCCCTACTTTCCGATAGCGCCGTTTTTCGACCACTATTGCTGGTCGCTCAACGTTCGGATTGCCGACAAATTCGGGAGCTATCGCTAAGCAGCCAACGTGCTATGGTCAAGGCGTAATTCGCTGATGATCCCGTTGGGCAAGATGCCAAACTGCCATTTTCGATGTGGGAGTATGATCAAACAGTGAAATATCTGGCGCTAGCGTTGCTCTCCGTTCTGATCTCCGCCAAACTTTCGCACTCCGAAACAACGACCGGCGTCGTGTACTCGAAAGAAGCGGGGGAGGGGGCCCACCCGAGCGGGTCAATTGATCTCGCAGTCGGCTCAACTATCCACCCGATGATTTGGGCCCCGGATCTCGAAGATCGTCGCATGCCGCCTGGCTGTGAGGATATTGGAGCAATATGGACCGTCGAGACGGAGGGGCTTCCTTCGCTTCCGGATGTCACCCGAGTCACGTGCAATGGTGTGGAGAAGGACGCTCACGATGCGTGGCTGTTGGTTCGCACGTTCTTGGAAGGTCTTCCGAATTCGGGGGCTACTTCACCGACTCTGTCGTCTCGTTACCGCTCATCGCCCGACTATCAGCGCTTTGCGGAACAATCGAAAGACTTCGAGCGGAGCATACTTGGCATCCTCATTCAGATTGTTAGCCTGGATCGTGCTGGTCGAGCCCGTCTACAGAGTAGACGCGGTATTGAAACCCGAGGGAGCCCGCACAAATCCGTATTCTTCACTTTCGAGCTTGTCCGCAACAAGCGTACCGCCAAGTGGGAAATAGACGGCATCGAGGTCGAGGTAAGGTAGGGTATATCATTCAAAGTGCCTTGGGTCGAGGTACCGCGTTTTCGCAATACGCTGGCTGTTAACTCCTCGATGACGCGTTAACCGGAAGTTGGAATGACTTGGCCGCTCGAACAAAAACCTGTCCTTCGTGATTTGCCGTCCTCGTTGTTTCCGTTAAGAGGTCCAAAAGTGGCGTTTCTGGAAAGAATGACGGCGCCCCCGGGCGGCGGCACGAAGCGCCTTGGCGGGATCACGGGTGTTCAGGCAATGAATTTGGGCACGATACTTCGAAGCGCATGTAAACTAACACCATGCCCAAATCCCCAGAGACTCAAGCGAAACGCGGCGACGCGTATCTCTTCGCGGCTAATAGTCTGCAAGGGCCTGTCGCCTTCCCGAATATCGACCGAGAGCAATTCCGTCTGGAGCTGATGGAACGTATCAAACATCCGAACCTGATCAACCAGGGCAGAACGCAATTCTGCGGCCCCGCCGCTGTGCTGTATGCGCTGGCGAAAGATGATCCAATGGCATACGCCACCCTGGCCATCAACCTCTTCGAGACCGGAAAGGCGACGGTTCGCGGCTGGACCCTGGACGCCGGAGCGCTCAAGACTGAGGCGGTTCCGATCGACATGGAGATTGGCTACTGCGATTGGGTCACCATGGCCTCGATTCGGACCAACATAGGGTTTGGCAAGGCGCTCACCGCCGTGACGACCCTGGCCAACGGCACGCTTCCCTTCGAAATCGCCGAGTCTTTTAAGAACCTCGGATTCAAGAATGTCGTCAACCAAACCTATTCCACAGCCGCGTGGAAGGCAGACGAAAAGAACCTGGCCACGGCCAGCGACCTGTGGAAGAAACAGTATCGCGTGGTCCTCTGCGTGAACGACAACTTGTTTAACAAGCCGGACGAGTGGGCTTTCAAGCCGAACCATTTTTGCACTCTGAAGTCCGAAGTGAAGATCGGCGCCAACATCAAATGCCGGGTCTGGCAGTGGGGGTTGAGCAAAAAGGAGCCTGAGCACGCCTCAGGTCAGTTCCTGGATCTGAAGAAGGACGCATTCATCAAACAGTACTTTGGATTTGTCGCCGCCGGAGATCTGTAGCCCACGCGAAGCCACAGCACTCGGTCCGCCCAAACACTGAATGAGCACGCGGAGTGGCTGCTGGCGCCCGATCAGTATTGCCGTTCTCGGCGTACGTTGGGCTGCTCTTCGGCTGCGTGCGTGGGTTCTTGGAGAGCCGATTAAAGCGTCGAAATACGCGCCTTCGATAGCGTTCTGGCCAAAAAGTGGCGATATCGTCCACAACCGCCTCCCGGAACCCTTCAAGGTGGGTTTTGTCCGGTATTGCGGTTTTTCGTCCGCTCCTGCCGCATCAGGTTCGCTGCCACGCGGCGTAGTCTGCATCGCCGGGATTTCGCTCTTCCAGGGCTCGTGAACTACAGGGTTCGCTATATCGACTATTTCGTTGCGCGCTGGGCGAGAATCATCTTCTTGGTTTCTTCTTCCACTTTGTAGGTATCGTAATCGGTTCGCATACGAAGCTGCTCTCCCTCCCACTGGCTGCGAAACATGTTTTCCGAGATCTCTTCGTTGTGGTAGGGCGGGAACCCAGTGGTCATCACCTCGTCATCGTCCACGCCCGCCCGGGTGGCGTCCTCGAACAGACGCATGCCGGTAACGTTGCGCCAGGCATGGCAGAGTTCGTGGGCGAGCCCGATGGCCGGCGGACGCTTTGTATCCTCCCGGTCCAGGTCGCAGGAGTATTCGGCGTCAGGGGCGAACTTCACCGTACACGAACACCCGTCTCCCGGGGTTAACCATGGCTTGAGGAGGCGCACCAGATCGTCCGAGATCGTGTGTGATTTCTCGGTCTTCGCGCCTTTGTACTCCTCGGGCAGCAGTCGTGGAACATCCATGTCGATATATTTTTTCGCGCCGGACAGGAGGTCGTCCAAGAGTGCGCGGGCCCGTTGGGTCCGCTCGTCGAGCGAAGCCACCGTATCGCCCTTCTTGAGCTGTTTCTTCGAGCGCGTGTCAAAGGCGGCTTTCTCAGTCTGCGACAGGAAGCGATGCTCGACATCGAAAGGCAAAGCAGAAGTCGGCTTGACGTTTTTGTCCGTGTGGATGGTCACCGGAGAGAGTCCCCGCGCCAGTTGGGAGGCCAGGTGATCGAGAGCCCAATTAGGCGCGCCTTCCTTGACCATTGCCATGCCGGCCTTGGCGAGCGCGTTCCCAAGTTCGTCCTTGATCGTCTTGCCGCCATTTTGGTAGAACGCTTGGCGGAGCGTCACGAACCGCTGGTACTCGAGCTTCCCGCCAGTCTTGCATGTATTCTTGCCAGTGCTAGAGGGCACGATCTCGACGTTGTGTTGATGTTTCAGGTGGATCAAGTCGAGCATTTTGCGTCCCGCTGCCAGATCCCAGATGCGGTCAAGACAGTCCCACGTCTTGTTAAACCATTTCTGGTCCGAATCGTCCAACAGAATGTTTCTGAAGGTCATGGTCATTCTAAGACCCGTTATCATGAATGGCTTCATCGAATATCCCCCGCATCACCGTGGCTCTGGCAGCGCATACGGATCCACCAATTCTACTCCGGCGCAGCACCAGCGTAGCGGAGCGGCGTGGATGCGCCTTCGGCGTCGACACATTGATATCCGCACCGGGTGATCGAAGGCTTGCCTGGTTTCACTGGGAGCGTGAATGCCTCACGATTGCCAAGGACCGTGCCGGGTAGCCACCTTCCGCGGTCCGGTGGGAAGCATGGCTTTTCGACCGGAACTAGTTATTCGGGGCTCAGAATCCAGATCCGCGGGATGGCGACTGCTGTCGGCAGCTTAGGCATTCACCTCGACGGTGGTGGTCAGCGAAAACGGAAGCCGAAAAGATCAGCCCAACAGATAAACACGAATGACGACCGCTTGGAGGCTAGTGCGCGATCAAATGCTGCCGGTCCTTTTCGTTTTCGCTGCAGAAGCTTTCGAGAATGTCGGTGTCCGGCAACAGCAACTCGGTAAATTTCAGGTTCAGAGGCTTGGTGAATATCATGGGATCCTCGACCGTCACTTGTACATCCATGTGGCCGAAATCACGGCGGTGGAACCGTTCCTGAACGTGCAGAGCCTCGCTGCGAGGAGTTCCGTAGGCGTCGAGCCAGCCCTGGTCGTTGAAGCCGGCTGTATCCACTACCAGCGTGTCACGTTCCCAGCGTCCTACGGAATACCCCAGCCAGGAGGGTTGTGGATCGACCGGTAGCCGACGGCCATCGGTATATACCTGACGGTGAGAATTATCGGCCTCGTACATCATCACGGTGACATCCGGCGTTTGAATGATCTTGAAGGGGAACCCGATCAGGTCCGCTCGCGGCACGCCCATCGGGGCGCAGCGGTTATCGGGATTGTCAACGTCCATCCGCGCGGCGCGTTGCTGGCGCAATTGGGCTGCAGCGGGCCGCAGGGGCGCGTCCTCCGGCTTGAAATCGGCCAGGATATTCATGAAGTACTTGTGGAAGGTACGCGGATCGTCACCGGGTACGATGAGTGCGGTGTAATCACCGAAGGCACTCAGCATGCGGTCGATGTCGTCAGGCGTGGGTACTACCCGCCACACGCCCGAAAGATCCGGCTGGCCGTTGGCAGCACGCGGAGCATTGGCCGCGAGGTTGGCCTTGCCGTCTTTGGTCCGGGGCGTCCCGGGACTGGGATGATTCAGCCATTGCGCGTGCGCGCCGACCGCGAGGAACGTGGATACGAGGAACAGCCGGTGAGACCGCATCTTCAAGCCTCCAGGGGTTAGCACTACGACACTATAGCCCATCCACATCCCCTCCAAGCAATATAGGTCGAGACTGAATAGGGTTAGCGCCCTCGCCTGGATTGGACGGAGCGGGCAGACGGTGCTCAGGTCGAAGACTTCCAAGGCTGGAACCATGGGCGCACGCCGTTTTCCAGCTCGGCGACTGTGCGCGCCGTCACGCTTTCGTAATCCGACGTATGCAGCGGCGACATCGTCCGGGAGACTATGAGATGCGGCTTGTGTCGGCAGATCGACTCAAACTACAGACACACGAGCATCGACCGGCCTTCTGAGACTGGAATTTGAGCGATTTAGAGAGGGCTATTCAATTGCATCCGGTGGAAGGCCAGGGGAAGAATGGTTAGGACATGCCTGAAGCGACTTGGGAACCTCACGAGAAACACGGACGGCTCACGACGGAGAGTGACCTGCCAGCTAGCGTTTATGCATTTCCCAAACAGCGCAAAGAACCGCTGACCGACCGAGAGCACGTGCGTAACGCCGTCGCCCGGTTCGATCAAGTCATCGACGTCTCCGATGAAGATCGTGATTTGGCGTTCGCGAACATCCAGAAAGCTGCACGGCACTATGGTGTCAAGCTCTCGGAAGGGTCGTGGCACGAGCTGGGCATCCACCGGCGGAAGAGAAGAAAAGCGTCACCAGACGCGCTGTGACGTGAACCGCGGAGGCATGAAATGAAGGCAGTCGTTGTCCACCAGTATGGCGGTCCGGAGGTTCTGAAGTTCGAGGACTATCCGGATCCGGTGCCAGGCGCAGGCGAGGTGCTCGTGCGAGTCGCCGCCGCGAGCGTGAACCCGCTCGACTACAAGCGGCGTGCCGGGTTAACGGACGATTATTATCCGATCCATTTCCCGGGCCTGATAGGGGTCGATATGGCGGGAACCGTTGTGAAGATCGGGCCGGAGGTGGAAGGGTTTTCCGTCGGCGATCAGGTCTTCTCTATGGCTGACAATACTTACGCTGAACTTTGTGTGGTCAGTGCGGCGATCCTGGCGAAGGTCCCCAAGGGGCTCGATTTGATCCAAGCGGCGGCGCTGCCGCTGGTGACGATAACGGGCAACCAGCTGCTTTCGGCTACGGGAATCCAGGCGGGCCAGACGGTTTTGGTCGCAGGCGCTGTGGGAAATGTCGGGCGTTCGGCGGTATTCACCGCCAAGGAACGCGGGGCGACTGTGATCGCGGGGGTCTTGAAGAGGCAGGTGGATGAGGCGAGGGCTGCTGGTGCGGACGAGGCGGTCGCAACCGACGACGACACAGCGATTGCGAATCTTCCGCCGCTCGACGCGGTGGCGGATACGGTCGACGGGAGAACCGCCGAGAAGCTGATCGCCAAGGTCAAGCCCGGAGGAGTGTTTGCCACGGTTCTCAGGGCGCCGCAGAACGCCGCGAAGTACCCAGCTGTGAAGGTGGCACCGGTATTCTCGAAATTCGACAGGAAAACGCTCGAGTTCATGGCCGAAGCCGTGCGAGATGGCAAGCTGGTGATCCCGATTAGCGAGACCCTGCCACTCAGGCAAGCGGCCGAGGCTCAGGCAGCGGCAGAAAAAGGTGTCGCCGGGAAGATCCTGCTAGTCGCTTGACATTACTTTGCGAACAGAGGACACGAAAGGAAAATCGGAAATGAGCAAAGAATCGCAGTTATCAACGAGTAGCGTACAGATCGAACAGAAGAGCTACGAGATGCCCCCGCGAGAGGGGATCAGCATCGCGCAGTTTCTCACCGTCGCCGACATCGAGCGATCGGCTCGCTACTACGAAAAGGTCTTCGGTGCTCGCATCCTGAGCCTGGGGGATGGCAACGCGCCTGGGTACCTTCAGCTTGCGAATATCTGGATGATTCTGAACGTTGGAGGCGGCCCGACCGCGGATAAGCCGACCGTAACGCTGAGCGTCCCCGACCCGAATCACATCAACAGCTTTATGAATTTCCGCGTTGCGGATATTCAAGCGTGCTATGAATTATGGACAAGTCGCGGAGCGGAGTTCCTCACAGCGCCGATACCCAAGTACGGCGAGATTCGCTGCTACATCCGCGATCCCGACGGTTACATTATCGAGGTGGGACAGAGCACCGACCTGAAATACGGTTAACGCCCCGCCCCGCACGAGGCTCTGAATTGGCGCGCGTCCTACTTTTCAGGCATAGAAAGCACGAGATGAAACTAAGGAGACCCTGCGAGTGAGTGCCGCCATCACGTCGAGCACGCTCGGTGTCAACGTATTTACCGCACCGGGAAAGGTAATGGTGGGCGAGCGGCCAAAGCCTTTCGGCGAACCGCTTGGCTTTGACCCGATGACGTCGACTTTAATCTTCGGCGAGTACGATGCGGTGCTGGTAGACGCAATGACGACTGTGGCTGAAGCAGAGGCGCTCGCGGATTGGATTGCACTGCACAATCGCAACCTGGAGACCATCTATATAACGCACGCCCATTTCGACCACTTCTACGGTTTGAGCATTCTGCTCGACCGTTTCCCGAGCGCTCGGGCGATCGCAACACCCAAGACGGTGAACGCCATGCAGGTGTCTTTCACTGCTCCAGTAGAGCGGTTAGCCCGCCGGTTGTTTCCTGGGCAAATAGCCGCTAAATTCGTTGCGCCTGAGCCCTATGAGCACAACACGTTCACTCTCGAGGGCCAGGAATTGCGCATCATCGAGCAGGGCCACACCGATAGTGCCGATACGACGTCTCTGTACGTTCCATCGATCGGCCTGGTCGTCGCAGGCGACGTAGTGTATAACGAGTGCCACATGTACGTCGGCGACACCACCCCAGAGAGCCGGAAGAACTGGGTCGCGGCGCTGGACCGGTTGGCGGCGCTCGAGCCGTCGATTGTTGTTGCCGGTCACAAGAAGCCCGGCGCGCCCGACTCGCCGTCGGCGATCGAGGATACGAAGCGCTATCTGCTCGACTTTGATCGGCTGCAGAAAACCGCGACGTCCGACGAAGAGCTGTTCAACAAGATGACGGAGCTTTACCCCCATTGGGTAGCGAATCAGTCGTGGTTGATGTTCGGATTCCCGGGCGCCTGAGGGGAACGCTCGCTCGACTCGACTCAATCGCGAAAACACCGGGCCCTTTGGGGCTATCGAGGAGTTCTGATCGCACGGAGGAAGGCGGCGACTTCGGCAAAGCCATTTGTCATGGCCAACTGGAGAGCCGTGAAACCCTCCTTGGTTTTTAAGCTTGTGTCGGCTCCATGTTCGACAAGCGTCTTTACCGCATTCAGGCGGTTGAACGACGCAGCATAGTGGAGAGGCGTTGATGCGCTATCGGTGTCGATCGCATCGATGTCTGCACCGTGGGTCACCAGCAACTCGATGACTTCCTGATTTCCGCGGAGCGCCGCGTTGTGGAGCGGTGTGAACCCGTCTTTGCTGCGAAGATTCGGATTTGCGCCGTGTTCCAGAAGGACTGTGGCGGTCGCGGCATCGCCGTTAAGGCAAGCGATTTCGAGAGCACGATTCCCGTCTGACCCCGGTGCGTTCACATCGACTCCCAATTTCAGCAGCATGGACACCACATTCGTCTGGCGGTAGGCCGCTGCATGCTGAAGGGACCAGGGGTCCTTCTCCCTAATCTGGGGAGGGACGGTCAGGGTGCCGAGAAAGGCTGTTTGGATGTTATTCGGGCACCGTGAAGCAAGCATCAAAGGTGTCTTTCCCTGTTCGTCACGCGCCAGACGATCCCAGCCGTTCTCAACCAAGAGTTTGGCAGCTTCCAGTTGGCAATTGGTCGCTGCCTCATGGAGTGCAGTCCGGTAGTGTACGCCTCGCGCCGCAATCAGTGACTTGTTGCCTACCAGCAACTTCAGTTTTGTTAGATCGCCCAGTCGAGCCGCTTCGAACAGTTCGCTCTGCTGTGCCAGGCAGGGAATTGCGAGTGCCAGAAGAATCAGCCATCGGGAATTGTAGCTGTTGAACATCGCAATGCCTCAGATTATAGACGTTGCAGGCCCGAATCGGTGCTGAGTTGGGGCGCCGATTGTCGGAAGCGTGACCCTGCGTGATAATGAGGGAACTTATGAAAGGTCGAATAACCCGGCGTCAGGCGCTAACCGCTGCCGTGGGAACTCCGCTCGCACTGGTGGTTAGCAGTCGAATGGCCCAAGCGGCCGATCCGCCGCCGAACATCGTCTTCATGCTGGCGGACGATATGGGCTACGCCGATCTCTCCTGCTACGGGCGGCCCGATTACACCACGCCCCGGATCGACCGCCTCGCAGCGGAGGGCATGAAATTCGCGCAGGCCTATGCCAATTCGGCGGTCTGCACAGCTACGCGCACCGCGCTCATCACGGGGCGCTATCAGTACCGGCTGCCGGTCGGCTTAGAGGAACCGCTGACGACCGGCGGAAAGCGTAATATTGGTCTGCCACCGGAGCACCCTACTCTGCCGTCGCTTTTGCGGAAGGCCGGTTACGGAACGGCCCTGGTCGGCAAGTGGCACCTGGGCTGGCTGCCCGACTACGGTCCACTCAAGAGCGGCTACGACCACTTCTGGGGATTTCGCGGTGGCGCGCTGGACTACTTCACGCACAAAAGCGGACCGGCCGATACGGATAGCGATGACCTTTGGGACGACGACGTCAAGATCCACCAGACCGGCTACCTGACCGACCTGTTGGGCGGCCGGGCCATATCGGTGATTCACGATTATGCGCAGGCCAAGCGCCCCTTCTTTCTCAGTCTCCACTTCAACGCCCCGCATTGGCCCTGGGAAGGGCCCGGCGATGAGGCGGAATCGCAGCGCATCAAGGCTCTCGCGGACTTCGACGGCGGCTCGCTGAAGACATATGGCCGCATGGTGACGCAGTTGGATCTGCAAGTCGGCCGGGTGCTCGATGCGCTCGACACCGCGGGCATCGCCAACAACACAATCGTGATCTTCACCAGCGATAATGGAGGCGAACGCTTCTCGGACACGTGGCCGTTCACGGGGAAGAAAACCGATCTTCTAGAGGGCGGCTTGAGAATCCCAGCCCTGGTCCGCTGGCCGGGGCATATAAGGCCGGGCACCACGACCCAGCAGGTCGCGATCAGCATGGACTGGGTGCCTACGCTGCTCGCCGCGGCCGGCGCAAAAGCCGATCCCGCCTATCCGCTCGATGGGATGAGCCTGCGTACCCGCGCTCACTGGGAATGCCGCGCCGGTGCCGCGCAAGCTGTACTGGCGTTACCGGTTCAATGCGCAGCGGGCGGTGCGCGATGGCGACATGAAATGGCTCCAGATTAGCGGCAACACATTCCTGTTCGACGTAGTGGCCGATCCGCTGGAGCGCGCCAATCTGAAAGACCGGCAGCCGGAAGTTTACCGGAAGCTGGTCAATGAATACGAAGAGTGGAGCGCGACCATGCTGCCGGAAGATCCCGCGGCGAACTCGGGTCCGATCGGCTATTCCAATCAACTCGCCGACCACCCGGGCGTCACCCGGAAGTGAGAGGGTGGCGCGGGGCCATGCCCTGCTTGGACATTTGGACTAAGATAGCCGGCGGCAAAGACCGCCAGCGTTACGTCGGCGGCACAGTGGCGTCTACTCGAAACGCACGGTGGCGGTTCGATACCAGGTTTGGCCGCTGACGTCGTCCACGCCGAAGAACTCGAAGTACTGATAGCCGGCGGGGAACCGGCCAGTGGCGCTCAGCGGTGCATCGATCTCACCATTGGCGTCGATGTGGTTGGTACCGAACCAGCCTACGATCGACGAGGAGTAGTCGTTCCCGTTGACCTTGATGGCCGTGACGGTTGTGGCAGCTCCGCCCGTCTCCACCAACTGGACCGTAAAATTCCAGAGGCCGCCGGTCAGGATCACGGGGTTCGGGCTGATGGCGGGCTGGACGTTGGACTGGCTCGTGGTCACCTCCGCGCCCACGTTAATGAATTGCGGCGCGGCCGCTCCCGTCAAAATGGTGACCGTGCTGCTGTACTCGTCCGGCTGCGTGAGTTTCGTGGGGTCCAGCGAGATCTGCACTTGCGCAGGTGCCTTCTTGGATATTGTGCCGGTGGTAGCGGAGAGTTGTATCCACGGAGCGTCGGCCCGGAGTTTGTACGTGATCTGACCGGGTGAATCTGTGGTCAGCGTGACCGTCTGCGGGTCGGACGCCTTTTGATTCGTGACCGTGAATTGCAGATCGGTCTGCGCCGGCAAGACTTGTGCGGCCGGCAGATTTTCCAGATAGTCCTTCAGATAGGTGTACGCGTTGCTGAAACGCCCGTACCCGGCGACGAAGGGGTGTGATTTCGCAAGCCGTCAAATCGGGGGACACCGGGCCATATGTCAAGGTGCCGACAATGATCCCGGGGCTGGAGAACAGAGGCGATCCGGAAGAGCCCGGCTGGACCACCCCTTTGTCCTCGTTCACTTGATAGTAGAGGGCGGCAGGAGCCAGGGAGCCTTCGACGTTGGCGTCCGCATCGGGGGCGCGCTCGCCAAACGAGATGCGTTTCCAGGAACCCATCGGGATGGTGAATTCCGGTCACCGGGGCGCCCACACCGGGATCGCCCATGTCCCATCCGGCGAACGTCACGCCGCTGGGGACATCCTTGAGCAGCACCAGGCTATAGTCGCCGGTTCCCATGGAGCCGCTGCCCAGAAGATGTCCGCCTACGGTCGAATGCAGGCTGCTCTGGCGGCTGGCTGGCGGCTTCCCGCCACACGAGGAAGTCTGATAAGTCCAGAAGGTCTCCAATGACCGGGCGGCTTCTTCGTCGTGGATGCAATGTCCGGCGGTGAGCAGGTACGGGATGAAACTGTCGTCACGCGTAGACACGGCCGAGCCCGAACAGAAGTATTCCGCGCCGCTCTCTTCAAACAGGAGTTCGGTGACGGTGCTCATGGTGGGCTGCCACTCGGGGTAGCAGTTGGGATCCAGATTGCACGAGTCGGCCGGGTCAGGGGCTGGCGTGGCCTGCGGATCGGATATCAATCGCCGCCGGCGTGGACTCGCTGGTGCGCGGTGCGAGATGGTGCCGATCTGAAACGGAAGAGCAGCCGTGTCCGGACGACCGGCCTCCGGCTCGTACTCGATGGTTACCGCCTCCGAAAAAACCGTGTCGCTCCAGAATTGGCCGTTGTCGTACAATCCACGGCCGGTGTACGGTCCTGCCACCTGGATGCCGGCGCTATCGTACAGCCAAACCTTTCCGCTGCCCACGGAGAAGTTTCGGAATTCCATGCGCAACCCAGCCGATCCCGGCGAGCGCAGGGATATGCGCCACAAGCGTCCTCCTTCGGACGTGGTTAACCACGATCCGGCGGACAGCGCCGCGGAAGCGACAGGCCGGTGAATGCCGATCATGATTAAGGTACCCGGCTCAGCCAGCCGCGCTTTTTCGAATTCGCTCAAGGGCCCGAGAGCGAATTCGTGCGCCTTGGGAAGTCCAAGCCGGATACCTGGGGGCCGCACCACGACGCGTGAGGCGCGGTCCGTTCCTCGATATACCGCAGGTTCCTTGCGCGTGGAGGGCTGAGCGCCCGCGAGGGCGGCGCACAAGGCCGCTAACGATGCCGCAATACCGAGAGTGCGCATTACAGCGCCACTGTAAGCCCTCCAAAAGTACCGGACAAGACTGGAATTAGAGGATAGAACGCCCATAACGATTGATAGGCGGTCTTCGGTTAACAGAGCTCAGATTCTTACCAGTCAAAGATCTGACGCTCCACCCTCGCCGTCAAGACCGCGACACCGCCGCCGCGTTCTATCCGTTTGAAAAAGAAGCGAACCCACGTGGCTAGTGATCTGCATTCCCAGCCTGCATGGAATCCAAGCGACGGCCCGCACCCCACGCCGGGTGGGGCAGTCTCGACATTGGGATGCTCACCGGTATTGTGATCGCATCGGTTGCCCTGGTCGCGGGGATCGCTGTTACCGGAGTTAGCGCTCACTATTTCTTTCAACCGACCGGTATTCTGATCGTCGTGGGTGGGACTCTCGGGGTCATGCTGATTACCACACCGGCCCCCACGCTGCTCTGTACCCTGCGGCGTACCCTCAGTCTCTTTTCCACGGAAGCCTCAACCAACCGGGAAGCTCTGATTGAAGAAATTGTTTCGTATGCCAAGGTCGTCCGGATGAAGGGCATGCTCGCGATCGAACCAGGCATCGACCAGGTAAGCCACAGCTTCCTCCGCGAAGCGATGCTGCTGGCCATGGATACGAAAGTGCGCCTCGAGTTGCAGTCGGACCTGGAAAACAAAATTCGGCATTGCGAGAGACAGAGTGAAGCCGCCGCCAAAGTGCTCGACGTCGCCGGAGGATTCGCTCCCACCATCGGAGTGCTGGGCACCGTAGTCGGACTCATCGACGTGCTCCGGCAATTCTCGAGTCTGTCCACGGTTGCGGCAGGTGTGGGTGCTGCTTTTACCTCGACCATCTACGGTCTGGCGTTGGCCAATATCGTGCTGCTGCCGGCGGCACATCGCATACGCGCACGGGCCTCGGAAACCTTCGAACTTCAGGAACTGATGACAGAGGGCGCACTGTGCCTGTTCGACGGCATGCATTCCATGCTCGTCCGCCATCGCCTTTATTCCTTCATGAATTCTGCGCCCGCCCGCGAACGGTCCATCCAGGCGCTCGAATCCGCCCTGGAAGCCGGACAACTATGAGGCCGAGATATCTCGAAAGAGGAACCAATCAGCGCGACCGGTGGATGGTCAGCTACGTTGACGTTCTGACCATTCTTCTGATCTTCTTCATGGTGGGGGCTGCCAAGAGCCTGGACATCCGACCGGCTCCCAAACCCGTTCCCCCGCCGCCTGTGGTGGCGCCCCCGGTGGTTCCGGCGCCGCCGAGTCGCACGGATCTGTTACGCGCTCAGGAACGTCTCAAGGAGCGCGGCCTGGAGCCGAAACTGGAACCGCGTGGCCTGGTCATCAGCCTCCCGCAGGTGATTCTCTTTTCATCTGGTGAGGACGCCGTGAGTCCTAAGGCTCTGCCCACTCTGGAACGGATTGCGGACGTCCTGCGCGATATCCCCAATAGCGTGCGGCTCATCGGCCATGCGGACACAGTCCCGATTCACAATCGCCGTTTTGGCAGCAACTGGGAGCTTTCGATGGCACGCAGCCAGAAGATCCTGGCGCTATTGAGCAGCCGTTACGGCATTGCGGAATCGCGCCTTTCGATCGCAAGCTACGGTCCCTACCACCCGGCGGCTCCCAACGACACGGTGGATGGCCGCGCATCGAACCGGCGGGTAGAGATGGTGATCCTGGACGAATCGCCTTCGGAGCTTGCTCCCGTTGAGTGATCCGCTCAGTCTCTGCCTGATCGTGAAGAACGAAGAGCGCAATCTCCCTCGGTGCCTCGATGCGGTGCGAGGGTTGGCTGGGGAGGTGATTGTGGTCGACACCGGTTCGACGGACCGGACGCCCGCGATTGCTGCCGATTGCGGGGCGAAAGTGATCCCGTTCGACTTCGCGACCGTCGATTTTGCGGCCGCCCGCAACCACGCCATCGGGCACGCAACTGGCCGGTGGATCCTGATGCTCGACGCGGATGAGACCCTGGACCGGGCGGGCGCGCCAATGATCGAAAGGCTCATCGCTCTCGATGAGAACGCGGGCTATTACCTGGAGCGGCTGAATCACGGGTCGGATTCCGCGAGTTCCACCACGGATTACGTCGTCCGGCTCTTTCCCAACCGTCCGAATTATCGATACCGCGGCCGTGTGCACGAAACCGTCGACGCTGCCATTTTGTCCGGCGGCGGACGCCTGCGCAAAACCGGAATTCGCATCAATCACAATTTTGCCGCGGATCGGGAAGCACGGCGCCGCAAGAACCACTGGTACATCGAGATTCTGAAAGAAGAGATCGCCGCTGACCCGGGCGACGACTCGCGACTCGACTTTCTCGCTGCGGAATTTCACCAGCTCGAGATGTTCGAGGAGGCCACCGAAATTGCGGAGCGCATCGTGCGGATGCGGCCGCTAGACCCCACGGCTCACTTATACGTGGGCATTTATCATTTGCTGTACAAGCCCGATCCGGTGCGGGCGCGCGCCGATTTCCACCAGGCGCTGAAGCTCCGCCCCGGGTACCCCGAAGCGCAGTCTTTCCTGGACATGATGGAACAGAGGGAACGTGTGCGATGTCTGCGCCGCAAAAACCCGACACAGGCCGGGAGGCCTGTGCTACGTAGCACAGGCCTCCCGGCATGTGTCAGGCTTTCGGCAGACTCTGTTGACCTACCCGCCCATTTATCTTACACTGTTGGTGTAATGTCCAAAATCGATTCCCTCGGTCAGTTCGAACAACTAGTGCTTACTGCGATTTTGACCTTGGGCGACGACGCTTACGGCGTTACTATTCACTCTAAAGCCGAGGAACTGGCGCGGCCCAAAGCGGTGTCGCTGGGAGCGGTGTACGTCACGTTAGACCGGCTGGAAGACAAACGCCTGGTGTCGTCGTGGCTCTCCGATCCTACCCCCGAACGAGGCGGCCGCAGCAAGCGCTGCTACCGGCTGGAGGCGCTCGGCGAGAGAGCGTTGCGGGAGTCCGCCCTAACCGCCAAGCGCATCTGGGACGTGACCACGTTGGCCTGGGGCAAGGAGTGGGGCAGGCGATGGGGCAAGGAGCTGGGATGAGCAAGCCCGGTCCGTCCAAAATCCTGGAGGCGCTGGTAGGCGCGCTGCTGCCGCCCGCTTGCCGCGAGCATGTGCTTGGAGATCTCCAGGAACGATACCGCGGCAACCGGCAGTTTCTGTCGGAGGCCCTGCTCCTCCTCCCAATGTTGGTGGTGAGCCGCATACGCCGGACCGCCGATGCACAGATACTTCTGATCGAAGCCTTCGCCGTATACCTCTCATTCGTGGCGGCGGGCTGGCAGTTTTACGGCGCTTCATTCTTATATGACCAATCGGGATTCCTGCGGCTGGTGGTACCCGCGGTAACCGCACTCGGTAGCCTCCTGCTGTTCGACGCGTATTTCGATCGAGGGGCCAAGGGGCTGCCGAGTCCGTTTCAGATTGCGGTGATAGTGATTGCACCAATGCCCGCACTGGGAGCCGGCTTGTTATTTCAGCTCCTGCTGGCGAGCGTGATCCCGAGCTTACATCTGCCGTTCCGCGTCCTCCTGGCCGGCGCAGGTACCGGCGCACTGTTGGTTTCCGGCTTGCGAAGTGTCTTGCAGGCACGCCTGCGACCGTCGACGGAGTGCGAACCGGGCGATCCGAGCCACATGTCACCGGAGGAAATCCGCTCCGCCGCGCTACGCATGTACAAGGTCACTCGTATCGTCCGAGTAGCGTTGTGCGCATCGATATGGGTGCCGGCTCTGGTGTGGGTGCCGGCCATGTGGCACTCCCCCAGCCTGCTCTATCGTGTGGGCTGCGGCATGTCTCTCGCCGGATGGGTGTACGCCGTCTACATGATGCAGAGAGGGCTCTCGCGGGGACATCTGGAGGCAGACCCTTCCCTGGCAATGTGCCTGGAATTCTGCCGCAGCAACCTGGAAGGAAGGCGCGACATCCTGCGCTACGTCTGGCCGCGGCTCATCGTGCCACTGCTGGCGGGCACTCTGATCGTGCTCGCGGCTGATCCTGAGATCGTGGTTTTCTGGAAGCGGATTCCGGGGCTTGTGGTGGTTAGCTTCTTTTACTGCGCGGTGGGTTGGTTCATGCAGCGCAAAGTGCCTGCTTTTCAGCGCCAGATCGATGCGTACAGCCAGGCGCAGAGACAACCGTAGCGCTCACTTCATCGCCAGCTTGGCCTTGCGTTCCTCTTCGGCTTTGATACCCGGACCGAACAACTTCTCAAAGAAGCCTTCCTTCACCAGGCGATCGACAAAGCTGTTATCGACCACCTTGCGGTAGTCATACCCCTTCATGAGCGCGATCTCCTGCGCATCGGTCTGCTGGTCGATCACGGACTGCACGGCGCCGGCCAGTACGTAGGGCACGCGTTGAAAGAGATTGGCCTTCGCGTAGATGTCGTAGAACCGCTCCACATCGGCCTGCGACTGCTTGTCATACGCCATGTAGGCCTTCACCGCGAAATCCTTGTCTTCGTAAAAACGTTTGATGGCTTCCGCGTGCGCCTTGATCAAGAGCTCGGGGAGCTTGGGATTGGCCGCGACCGTGGTCTTCTTGAACAGGTAAGTGGTGGCGGCAAAAATGTCGTCGTGGTCCGCGAGTTGCGCCAGGTTCTTGAAGCCGGCCGCTTCCATCTTGAAATAGGCGGGCGCCGTTAAGAGCGTAGCATCGGCGCGCCCGCTCTCCAGAGCCGCGGCGCGTCCGTTGACATCGGTGCCCACCGGAACCCATTGGATATCCCGCGAATGCAGCCCGTAGTCGCGCAGAAGCGCAATCGTGTAGTTGGAAGGCGCATCACCCAGTTGACTGACGGCCACCCGCTTGCCCTTCAAGTCCTTGACGCTGGCGATGTCTTTACGCGACATCAAAGCGAAAACCGCTTTATTGAGCCAGCTACCGGCAATCAACAGCGATCCATCGCGGGCGCTGGCCTGCATCGCGGTTTCCAGCGAGTAGTTGGTCATCTGCGCTTCGCCGCTGATGATCATCGCGATGCCGGCTGGATGAACGCCGAACACGAGGGTGGCATCCAGCCCGTACTTCTGGTAATAGCCTCCCTCCTTAGCCATGAACATCGGCCAGGAGGAACCGCTTCGAGTGGGATAGTTGAGAGTGATTTTCTGTAGTTGTTGCGCCTGCGCTCCGAAAACCGCCCAGACGGCAATCGCCAACCCAACGAGTTTCATTAACCCGGTAGTATACACCTCACACAACCACCGCTTGCTACGCGCGGCTCGGTAACGTGGCGGCGAGGGAGTGGGGGGTTGCTACTGCTCGAAGCGCACGCACGCGCGGCCTAAGTAGATCTCGTCGCCCGTCCTGAGTCGCTCGCCGCGGCGGTTACCTTCCGGCACCTCGACGCTGCGGCCATCGCGGAAGAGGCGGGTGCCGAATTCGCTGCCGTCATCGCAGATGCGGTAGACGCCCTCCTCCAGCTTGATGTGCGCGTGCTTGCGCGATACGGTGGCACTGGCTTCGTCGGCGCCCTCTTCGAACACGATGTCGTTGCGGCGCACCACGCGCTGCTCCGAGTCGGTCACCTCGGCCAGGCGTCCGATATTGAAGCGCCGTCGATCGAGCAGGTACTCGGGCTGTTGCGCCTTGCCGCGGACGATGGTCAACTTCGCAGGGGCCGCTGCGGGCGTGGCTGCAGCGGCCGGCCGATCGCTTCCGTATTCGATGGTGAAGGGCCGCGCACCCGCTTCCGCGGTCTGAACCTGTACCGCCAGCCCGTGTGGCGCCTCACACCTTGCGCCTGTGAGCGCCTCGCGGATATCGCTCGCCAGTCGGTCGCCGAAAGCGGCTTGATAAAGCGTGCGGCGGTCGGCGTCCGGCGACACCAGAGTCACCACCAACCGTGCGTAGGGAAAGATGCGCTTGCCGCGCGCCACCACCTGGATCTTAGTTTCGATCTCCTCCAAGATCGCGCGGTGGACCAGCAATAGCTCGTCGGAGTTCGCGGGACCGAAAGCGCGCTCGGTCCACCGGTGGAAACTGCGCTCGATGGTTTTTTCGATATCCGAGAAGAGGCTCATGGATGGATCAGCCCTAGTTTGGCGGCAGCGTCGACGATTTCCGCGGCAGCGGGCGCGGCCGCCGTTCCGCCGTACACTCCATTTTCTATCAGCACGGAGAATGCAATCTTGCGGCTGGCCGAGCCGTAGGGCGCAAACCCGATGAACCAGGCGTGCGAAGGCGCGTCGGCCAACTCCGCGGTCCCGGTCTTGCCGGCGATGGGAATGGCGCCGGCTGCGCGCCGGCCGGTTCCCGCGGTCACCACCTCGCGCATGAATTTCGCCAAGGTCTGGGCGGTGTCGGGCGGGAGCACGGGCTGCGGTTCCGCTGTGCGGCTGTTGGTTTCGTCGGTAATCCAGCGGCCTTGCGGCATGGCACCTCCGTTCGCGATGGTGGCTGCTACGCGCGCCATCTGAAACGGCGAAGCCGCCACTTCGCCCTGCCCATAGGAAGATTGCGGCAGCGACTTCTTCAATTCAGCGGCCGTATTCGGCGAGGCCGCGGAGATGCCCAGCAGGTTGGCGGTCTCCCATAGCGCTTGAGCGCCGACATCATAGGTGCCGAACTGCGCGAAGTAGGCGTTGCAGGAGACCACGATGGCGTGCTCCATGTCCTCGGTTCCGTGCGGTGTCTTGTCCTCCACATCGTCGCGTATGGGGCGCTTCGATCCCTTGAGATAGTTGCCCACGCGGCCATCGGGCAGGCGTATGCACTCGTAGGTGCGGTGCGCCAGTTGCGGATCTTTGCGCAGCGCCGCCATGGCGGTGACAACCTTGAAAGTGGAACCGGGCGGATACAGGCCGTACCGCGCGCGGTCGAGCGAAGCATCTTCGTCGTTATCCGGGGCGAGCGGATAGCTGACGGCAGCCAGCAGATCGCCCGTGGCGGAATCCATAACTACTGCGGCGCCCTTGTCCCGGCCGGCCTTCTGCAACTGCTCGCGCAGAATCGCCGCCACACGAACCTGGAGCCGCGCATCGATGGAGAGGCGCACGTCGCGCGGGCGGTCAAGCACACGCCGCACCTCGGGGTTATCGGGCTCGTAGCGGTGGCGCATCAGCGGGACCAGTTCGCGGTAATCGTAGCGAATGACGCGGTCCATCCGGCCGGTCTTGGGGTTGCGGACTTCGACCAGGCTGGCGCGGTCGTCATAGCCGCGCAGGCGGCGGGCCGAATCGCGCTCCACCAGCGAAGTATTCGTAGCGCCCCAGCGCGCCCGCGTGCGTACGTCGCCCAGAAGGTCGAACATCAGGCCGCCGAAGGGATAGTGCCGCGCGTCATCTCGTGGGACGGCGCGGTCGATATCGACGCCGAGCTGCTGGTACTCCTGACGGTGCTTTTCCAATTCGTCCCAGTTGCTCGAGGCTAGCGGAAGCCCGTTGCGGTCGTAAATGCTGCCCTTGGGGATCTCGCGCATGATGGCTGCGAAGCGCGGGTTGTATTGGTAGCGCCGCGCGCCATCGGCCTGCACTACCAGCGTCCCCTGGCCCATGACGGCTGGGCTGCGCAACGCCTGGACGTAGGCGGCTTTTCCGACCACGGCGATTCCTGCAAGGCCGAAAACCAGCCCGAGCGCCTTGGCCGGCATACGAAACGGCGCCGCCTGTTCCTCTCCGCCGCCGCGCGCCGAGATGGAGAGCAAGATCGCGACCAGCAGGAAGTTGGCCAGCATGGCGGTGCGGCCGTAGCTCAGAAACGGAGTCACTACGCCCGAAAGTGGCAGCACCCCGAGCGCTCCGCCGGAGATCAGCAGGAGCTGCAGGGCAGTGGCCGCGGCGAGCCCTGCCGCCAGAAAGAACTCGTAATCGGTGCGCGCCCGCAACGCAATCCGCAGTGACTTATAGATGAGCAGCCCGAACAGCGCAAACACCGCCACCACGCCGACGAATCCCCACTCTTCGCCCAGCGCCGAAAGGATCAGGTCGGTGTGCGCGGCCGGCACGATCTGCGGGTCGCCCAGGCCGATTCCCGTGCCCGTAACACCTCCAGTGGCGAAGGCCCAGAGCGAGTGGGCCAGTTGATCGCCGCCGTGAACCATGTTGTCCCAAGGTGAAAACCACATGGAAACGCGATCGCGGACGGTGTGCGGAACGCCCAAGACGTAGCCCGCCGCGAAACCGGCCCCGAGTAACGCAAGACCAGCCACCGGAACAAACGCATTGCCGCGCGCGATTCCGTACAGCACCAGGAACAGGCAGGCGAATACCAGCGCCGGGCCCATGTCCTTTTGGAGAAAGAAAAACACCACGGAGAGTAGCACGCACACGAGCACTGGAATGGTGAACTCGAGTGGCGGGATGTCCAAGTGGCGAGTCAAGCGCGCCACCGACGGGCGTCGTTCACGCGCATGGCGCAGGACGTCCCAGCGCTTCGCGAAGTACCCCGCCAGGAAGAAGACCAGCAGCAGGCGGATGAGTTCCACCGGTTGAAACCCGAACAAGTTCACCTTGGCGTCACTGGTGCCCGGTCCGTATCCGAACAAGATGAGCAACAGGGAGAGCGCGAAGCTGGCGAGTAGCGGAACGAAGCTCAAGTTGCCGAAGAGCTGCTCGTAGTCCAAGGTGGCGGCAACCGCCAAAAGCACGCAGCCCCCCAAGACACCCTGTGCGAAATCGACAAACAGGAGCGTGTCGCGGACGGGATCGCGCAGGCTGATCATGAGGATCAGTCCGATGCCTGTCAGCAGCAAAACAGCGGGAAGAAACGTCTCATCGCCGCGGAAGCCCCGCATGCTGAACCAGGCATGCGCCAGCAGAAAACCGGCGAAAAACAGGGGGATCCAAAGCAGGAATGTGCGGCGGAACTTGGCGGGAGATCGCACCACAACCAGCGGCTTGAACTCGCGAAACTGTTCCCCGGTGAGCAGGCCGCGGTCGCGGGCCACGGCTCCCACATTGGAGAGGCCGCCTGATAGATAGTAGATGCGGCGCGCGGCTTCCGTCCGCTGGCGGGCATCGGGAATCATGGTCAAAAACGGAAGCAGGTCTTCGCGCGTGCTCAGATTGTTGAGGTCGAGCAACTTCTTCGCGGTGAGGCCTTGCTCCACGTTAGGGAATTCGCTGGTCTTGGCGCGATAGACCAGGTACAGTCCGGCGGCCACGAGCAAGCTTGCGGTGACGATCCAGACCAACTCGCGGATCCGCCAGCTTGCGGATGACCCGAGCGACTGCTGGAGAGGAGCGCGCTCGGCAGCGCTGCTGCGCGTGACGGCCATTAGGCTCCTGTGGGGCCAGCCCTTCGGGGCTGCCGCCGCGCTTCGGCGCGGCGCTCGACCGTCGGGCGCTCATGCTGCGAGCGGAGGTCGCCGCCTCGAAAGGCGGCGGCAGCCCCGAAGGGCTGGCCCCACATCATTTTCCACCCCCCGGCTGCGCTTGCTGAGCGATCTGCTGCAGCCGGAAATTCACGCTCTCCAGACTCTTCTCCACACGCACGATTCCGTCGTTGGCATTGCCATACGGGGCCACGTCTTTATACAGCCCCAGGGCGCGATTGTAGTCGTCGGCGGCGCGCTGGATCTCATCCTGCTCCTGCGGCAGGCCGCGCACATTTCGCGAATCCCACCACAAGCGGTCGGCGCGCGCGCGATAGCCATCCGCGAGCTGCGCCCTTTCACGGTTGCGCAATTGATAGCCGCGCTTTTCCGCCTGCTGCATCGCCTGGTAGGCGCGGTCGATGTCTTTCAAGCCGTACACGTAGACACGCGCCAGCCCCAGTTCCGGATCCGGCGACTTGGGCATCAACCGTTCAGCCGCATTGAATTTGTCGACGGCCAGATTCAGCTCAGCCACCGAGCTATGCGCCCCGCCGTTGATGCGCGCCAGGTGACCCTCTACCAGCCGCAGCTTGCCTCGTGTGGAATCGTCCGGATCCACGGCCAGAGCCCTCGCCAGCATAGTGCGCGCGCGCTCCCAGTCCTTTTCGTAAACCTGCAGGCTGTCGCTATCCCGATAGGTCGCAATCACATGGTCGGCTTCCGCGAGGAACTTCTGCTTCACCACGTTTCGGGAGCCATGCAACAAGAGAGACGAAGGATTGCCCTTGGAAAGTTCCGTCCATTTGGCCCAAATCGCGTCGGGATCGGTGATCTGTTCGGTTTGGACCTGGCGCTCCAGCTCCCCACTATGCTTCCAGAGAAAGTACTCCGAGACTACCGTCCACGATCCATAGATCACGCTGGCCATCACCAGCGCCGTGAGCACGCGCACGAAATAGTGGAACATGCCGCGCCGCGCAGGTGGCAGTGGCGCCGGAACGTGCCCTGCGACGTCCCTATTCACGCGCGATGTTCGCCGCGTCTCATCGTCGGCTTCCGACCTTCGGAATGTCCGCCGGGTCGCGTCGAGATCCTCCGCCGAAATCGCCACCGCTTCGCCGTTGCGGAAAGCGCGCAGGTCGGAAGCGAAATCGTGTGCGCTCGGATATCTCAGTTCCGGGTCGGGCGCCATCGCCTTCATGAGGACGTGGCGCAACGGCTCGGGGCAAGGGTCGGGCGCGGGCGGCGGCGGAATGCGCGAGCGGATCATACTCTCCAGCCGCTCGGTCGATTCGGCGTGATACGGCTTCAGCCCGGTGACCATCTCGTACAGCATCACTGCCAGAGACCACAGGTCCGAGAGCGCGTTCACTTCACCGCGATCGAGGCGCTCCGGCGACGCGTAGGGAACGCTGCCAAATTCGTTGCGCGTGAGCCGGCGCGAAAGCGACAGCGCCTTGGCGATCCCGAAATCCAGTACCCGCACATTACCGTGGCTATCGATGCGTATGTTCTTCGGCTTGATGTCGCCGTGGACGATGCCTTGGAAGTCTTTCCCGTCGATGGTGGTCTCGAAGGTGTGCGCGTGCTCCAGGGTCTCGGCTACGGCGATGGCCACGTCGGTAGCGAACTCCACCTCCAGGCGGCCGCGGCCCATCAGCTCCGCCAGGTCCTGGCCGTCGATATATTCCATGGCCACGAAGAAGAAGCCGTCCAGGTCGCCCGAGCCGAAAACCCGGACGACGCGCGGATCAATGGCCGCCAGGCGCTCCTGCAGCACCGCACCGCTGCGCTCGGCTTCGATGGAATCGCGTGTGTCCGCATCCACAGCGTGTTCGATCAGCTTCAGGGCGACATTGTGGCCGAGTTCGGTGTCCTGGGCGAGGTACACGTCCGCCATGCCACCGCGCCCCAGCTTGCGCAGGATTTCGTACTTGCCGAGCTTACGGCCCGCGGGCGCGATCATCTCTTGCGGCCTCCGCGCGGCGGCTTCGCGACGTCCAGGAAGAAATTCCTCTCGCGGACCGTGTCCATGTTCACATCGGGCGGAAGCTCCACCGGGTTCTTTTCGAAAACGTTGCCTACCAGCAGGGGGTGGGCGCCGTCACGGGCGGCTATGCCCGCACGTCCATTGCGCTGGATGGCATTGTGCGAGAGCCAAGGCGTAGACGCGCCCGAGATCAGGATGCCCTCGCCCGCCGAGTCGTGTATGGCGTTGGCCCGCAGCACGGGAGACGCGGCGCCGCGGATCTCCACGCCGATCGCGGCGCCGGCCACTTCCATATCGTCCATCTCCACCTGCGAATTGACGAGCACGATTCCAGCCGAAAGGGGTATCTGCGCATCGGCCAGGATCCGGAAGCCGCTGATCCGCGCCCCCGTGACGTCCTCGGCCGAGACGGCAGGACCGCTCCCCACCGGAACCGCGCGCAAAATCGCTTCGCGCGGCACGCGGCTGCGCACTGTCACGCCGCTCTTGAGCCGCACCTGCTCGCGGTACTCGCCGCCCAGCACTTCCACGGTGTCGCCGCGGCGGGCTTCGGCCAGCGCCGCCTCGATCGTCGTGAACTGCGCCCCCTGGCCCGTAGTCAGCACGCGCGGCGTAATCACTACCGGCGCCGGCTGCCAGTAATCCCGCGTCGCCCACCCGGCGGCCAGCACCACCAACATTCCGTACAGAAACAAAGCCGGGCGGCTGTTCCCAATTCCGGCGTGCGGCTTCACCTCCTCCAAAACGGGCGCGGCGAACTGGTCTCCTTCCACAATCGCCACCGTCACATTGTCTTTGCCCCCGGCCTGGTTGGCAGCCTCGATCAGCTCGTGCACGGCCGCTTCGGGTTCGGTCGCGTGGCTCTCTACCGCGCGGCGAATCTCTTGCGACGTCACCTGGTCGCTGAGGCCGTCGCTGCACAAAAGCAAGGCACAATCGGCTTCGAACGGAATCCGCTTCACCTCGATGAAGTCGGATTCGTCGGGTTCATGCTCGCCGGAACCCACATCGCGGAAAACTTCGTTGCGCCGCGGGTGCCGCATGGCCTCGTCTTCGCCCAGTTCGCCGCTGTCCTCGCGTTCGCCCACCGGGGAATGATCGCGCGTGATCTTGACAATTCCGCCCGCGCGGATTTTGTAGAGACGCGAATCGCCAACGTGGCCCACCACGGCCGAGTTATCTTCCAGCACCACAACCGTAAGTACACAGGCCATACCCGCCCATTCGAGGTTGGCAGTGGCGGCGCGGTAGATTTCGTTGTTGGCCATGGCGATGGCTTCGCGCAGGCGCTGCTCTGCGGTGCCGGTCTGGCGCTCGAGACGCGTGCGGATGCGGTCCACCGCGATCTCCGCCGCCTTCTCTCCGGCGGCCTGGCCACCCAGGCCATCCACCACCAGAAAGAATCCGCGCTCGGCGTCCAGGTAGAACCGGTCTTCGTTGTTCTTGCGCACCCGTCCGGGGTCGCTCGCGCCCGCGCACCTGAGCCGTGTCTTAACCATTCGAAGTACTTCGGAAATCCAGGAACAGGACGCCCGCCAGACCGATTCGGGCGGTGTCCGGAACGGGCGCCTCCAGGTTGCGGTCGCGCCGGTCGCCATTGACAATCTCGACGCTGGAGGGCGCCGGTTGGCCGTTGATGGTGGTGCCGAGGCTGCTCAGGTCCTTGAGATAAAACTTGCCGCTGGCCGAGTCGCGCCGCAGCCGAAAATGTTCCCGCGAAACATCCGGCAGCGTATCGAGTTTCAGGTCGGTCCAGTAATCGCGCCCGCCGCGGCCCACTACGATCTCCTCTTTGGTCATGCGGTAAGTCTGCCGGCCGCCGTTGTCCTGGTACTCGATCACTGCGTACGCGCTCGTAGCGGTTGGCCCGGGCTGCGGTCCGGTCTGGTAGCTCTGCGAGGTGGTGGTGGCGCCTCCCATGCGCCGTGTGGCAATCCGCTTGGTCATGCTGCCGGCCCCGAATTCCGGCTTGGCGGGCAGCCCCAGTTCGGAATGGATGACGATGTCCCCCGGCTTCGAGTCTTCTTCCGTATTTTCCAGGATCTGGATCTGCCATCCGCCTTCGGGCGCGGTGATCTTCGGCTCCGGAGTCCGCTTGATCTTCATCCGGTCGGCGAAACTCGCGCGGTTGAGCGTGTCCAGTTCCGCGTCCAGCGCGCGCCGGGCTTCATCGATCACGCGTGGCAGTATCGCCCGAATGCGCTCCAGGTCATCCGCATGCACGTAGACGCGATACACCGCGGGCGGCAGCGCGGAGTAGCGTAGCGGCTCGAGCCCCTCGCGCATGTTGCGAACGATTTCGAGAATGATCTCCCGTGCAGTGGCAGGCCGGTCCATCGAGCAGACCCTAGTATCGATTCTAGCGCGGGCTGGGACCGCTCCCTCTGGTCACGGCTCAGTAGCTTGTCGGCGCCGGTAGGAGCCGTCGTATTCGAATTGCTTATCGAGCCGATACCAGTCAGGGAGCGGAGGCTACCGTGCGTCCCGAACGCAGCGGAACCCGATACTCTGTTCGTGCCACCGGACCGGCACGCTGGCAGCATCCCAGATGACGTTCTTGTCGACGGCCGGCTCCTTATAAGACTCGCCCCGAATCTCGTACCAGGGTTCCTCAGGGGCGGGAGGCGGCGTCAGCTTGTCTTGAAAGGCGGCGCGCGCACCCGCGCTGGGCGTTCGCGGCTCTTCGACAAACTGCCAGACGTTGCCAATCATCTGCAGGGCGCCGTAGGGGCTGGCTCCCGTGCGCAGGGCGTCGGCTGGCTGCAGCAGGCCCGTGCCTACATTTACCTGCGAGATATCCGGTGGCCGGTTGCCCCACGGGTAGGCGCGCCCATCCACGCCGCGCGCGGCCTTCTCCCATTCGCGTTCGGTGGGCAGGCGTTTCTTCGCCCATTTGGCGAAGGCCTCAGCATCGGCAATCGTCACGTTGACGACAGGATAGGCGCCCTTGTCCTGCGGGAATCCAGGGGGCAGCTCGCGGTGCGTGGCATTGCTGAACGCCAGGTACGCCGCATTGGTGACCTCGGTTTTATCCACGTAGAAAGCGGGCAGCGTGACCGGCTCCTTGTTCTCGCCGAACAGAAACGTGCCCTCGTGCACCAGCACCATATCGCCCGCGGGGTCGGAAATCGCGGGGGGCAGGCCCTTCGGCCGTAGGGCAAAGAAGAGGCCCACACCTACTACGACCACTGCAAGCACGGCGGCGGGCAAGATCCATGCCGGGCGCGTGGCGGCCGCCGGCACCCCCTTCCGCTCCGGAACCGCGATGGTCTTGGTTGGTGCGTCCCGGCTGGAAAGTACCGGCCCGCCTTGGATGCGCTCCAGTTCCGCGCAAACCGGCCCGAATCCTTGCGGGCGCTCGGCCGCATTCTTCGCGGTACACCTGGCAACCAACTGGCACAGGGCTTCAGGTGCTTTGGCCCGCAGCGACTCCAGGTTCAGCGGCTCATTCAGGATGCGATAAAAAATCTGCTCCATGGTGTCGCCGACGATCGGATGTGCGCCCGTCATCAATTCGTACAGCAGGATGCCAAACGCGTAGATATCCGCCTGCGTAGTGATCGGCGCGCCGGTCACCTGCTCGGGAGCCATGTAGTACGGCGTCCCGACGATGAAGCCCGTGCGCGTCATATTGTCCAGCCCCTCGCGCTTCGAGATGCCAAAATCCATCAACTTCACCTGGCCGGCCGTTGTGATGTGCACGTTTTCCGGCTTGATGTCGCGGTGGATGATTTTCTGGGTATGGATGTGTTCCAGGGCGCGCGCGATCTGCAGGGCGATCCGGATCTTGTTTCCGGTATCGCCGGTATTCCCGTTGCGGATGGCATGGCGCAGATCTTCGCCCTTCAAAAACTCCATCACGATGAACGGCCGGTGCTGGTCATCTTCCCCGAAATCGTAGATGCCCAGAATGTTTTCGTGGGAGATGCCGCCGGCGGTCCGCGCCTCGGCCAGGAATCGGGCCTTGACCTCGCCGTCCTCAAGACCGCCTTCGGTCAGGATCTTGATGGCCACGGTGCGGCCGATCACCGTATCGGTGGCACGGTAGACGCGCGACATGCCGCCGCCCAGGTACTCTTCCAGCTCATACTTGCCGATGCGCGCGGGCAGTTCCATTTCCAACTCACAGTACCAGAATCGGCCGGGAACAGGAAAGTAAACGATTAGGAGCGGCGTTTCCGACCCGCGCCGTCAGCAAGCTGGGGTTGTAACTCGATTGTTCTTGCCAGATTGCGGCTTTCGAAGGACACTGGAGGTTTAAGGAGATCCCGCAGTTGGAGAGAAACGGCCGCAAAGGCTCCATGGTTGTGGAGCCGACTGAACGATGGACGCCTCAGACCGCCAGCGATTTATATGATGTCGCCAGTTGGGGAAAGGGTTATTTCTCCGTAGGTGAGAACGGCCAGGTGCGGGTCCACCCCGAGAAGGACCCGGCCCGCGCCATCGACCTCAAGGAACTTGTCGACACACTGGTACTGCGCGGCATCAGCCTGCCAATCCTGATCCGTTTTGCGGATATCCTGAAGCACCGACTGGGGGAGATCCACAGCGCCTTTGAAACCGCCATCGCCGAGCACCGCTATCAGGGCGCGTACTGCTGCGTGTACCCCATCAAGGTGAACCAGCAGCGGCAGGTGGTGGAGGAGGTGCTGGAGTTCGGCAAGCCCTTCCGTTTCGGCCTGGAGGCCGGGTCTAAACCGGAACTGATGGCCGTCATGGCGCTGGCGGACAACGATACGCCGATCATCTGCAACGGCTTCAAAGACGACGAGTACATCGAGATGGCCATGCTGGCGCAAAAGATGGGCCGGCAGATTATCCCGGTGGTCGAGAAATATACCGAACTGCACCTGATCTTGAAGTACAGCCAGCGGGTGGGCGTGCGGCCGACCATCGGGCTCCGCGTGAAGCTGGCCAGCCGCGGTTCGGGCCGCTGGAAATCGTCGGGCGGCTTCCGCTCCAAATTTGGCCTGTCCGCCACGGAGGCGGTGCGCGCGCTCCAGGAACTGAAAGACCTGGGCATGGCCGATTGCCTCAACCTGCTGCATTTCCACCTGGGCAGCCAGATCACCAATATCCGCCAAATCAAGGGCGCAGTGAATGAAGCGGTGCGTGTGTATGTCGACCTGGCACGCGCCGGCGCCGGGCTGAAGTTCCTCGACGTAGGCGGCGGTCTCGGCATCGACTACGACGGCTCGCAGACGGATTTCGAATCGAGCGTCAACTATACGCTGCAGGAATACGCCAACGACGTGATCTACCACGTGCAGAACGTTTGCGACGAAGTGAACGTGCCGCATCCGACTATCGTCACCGAGAGCGGGCGCGCCATCGCCGCCTATCACAGCGTGCTGGTATTCAACGTTCTGGGCGTGTCTGGAATGGGCGAGGCCGAAGTGCCCGCCGAATTGCCCGCCGATGCTGAGCAGCCCCTCATCGATTTGCAGGAAACTTATCGCTCGCTCAGCGCCAAGAACCTGTTGGAGAGTTATCACGATGCCCAGCAGGCGCTCGACCAGGCGCTCAATTTGTTCAGCCTGGGCTACCTTTCGCTCGAGCAGCGCTGCACTGCCGAGAACCTCTATTGGGCGATAACGCGTCGCATCCAGAAGCAGGCGCGGGAACTGGACTATTTCCCGGAAGAACTGGAGGGTATCGAGGCCATGCTCTCGGATACCTATTTCTGCAATTTTTCGCTGTTCCAAAGCATGCCGGACAGTTGGGCGATCAAGCAACTGTTCCCGGTGATGCCGATTCACCGCCTTCAGGAGGAGCCGACCCGCCACGCCGTGCTGGGCGATATCACCTGCGACTCGGACGGGAAAGTAGATGCCTTCATCGACCGCCGCGACGTTAAGAAGACGCTCGCCCTGCATACTTTCAACGGCGGCAATTACTATTTAGGGGCGTTCCTGCTGGGGGCGTACCAGGAGATCCTGGGCGATCTACACAACCTGTTCGGGGACACCAATGCCGTCCATGTGCGTCTCAGCCCCACGGGCGAGGTGCATCTTGACTCGGTGATCAAGGGCGATACCGTGCGCGAAGTATTGAACTATGTGCAGTTCTCCTCAGACTCGCTGGTGACCAAGCTGCGGAAAGACGTGGAAGCCGCGCTGCGCGAATCCCGGTTGACTTATGAAGAGAGCGGCGCGCTGCTCAAGTTCTTCGAAGAAGGGCTGCACGGATATACGTATCTGGAAGAAGTGCACGAGCAGTAGGGGGCCCTTCAGCATGACCGGCCAATGCCTTTACCGGCTATTTTTGACCTGGACGCCAAACGTTCGACAACGCAGGTAATACGGCTTTATTTATTTCTCGCGGCGGTTATGGCCGTGCTGGGCTACCTAGAGATTGCCGACATAGGAATCCCCTATCTCGGCCTCGTCCTCGGCATACCTACGTCGTAGGTGTTCCCTTGTGCCTTTTCGCCGCATATCAGCAATACCGGAAGTCTAAGAGCGTTGCGGACGGACGGCCCGAACGTTAAGGCCGGCCTTCGCTCGATGGCGGCACCAGCCCCTTAATCCGCAAGTACGCGCCGATGATGCCGTACATCTCGTTATCGTGCGAGATGTTCCAATTGAGCAGTCCGAGCTTGCTCATATCCCAAACGAGCCCATTTGACCTGGGCCCCGCCAGCCGCTTTGTCCGTCATGGATGCATACACCGGGTCGCAATAGTCGAACGATGCCTTCAGCGCCGCCACCAGATCGGCTTTGGATGTTTTGGAACGGGCATTCGCCGTGACTTTCTCGCCTTTAACCACGCCGCACATCATCAACTGGCCATCGGCAACGTGGGCGATCATTTCACCGAAAGTGCGCACCTGGGGCGTGGTTCGGAAGGAATAATTCTCCTCCGGCATCTTCTCCGCGGCTTTCAGCAGGCTGCGCTTGACGAACGCGTAAGTCTGCCGGGCGTCCGCTGCTGAAGGGATTGTTTTGGGCAACCAGCGCGGTGGTGAAGAGTATGGCGATGAGAATGGCGGCGAAAGGACGTTGCACGGAATTCCTCCTCATGGCGCTAAGTCCGCTCCCTTTGGTCACGGCTCGGTAAGGCCCGTTGATCCGCAACGGCATCCGGACTTTACTGAGCCGTGACCAAAGGGAGCGGCTGGCTAGCCGATGCTCAGTCAATTATAGATATACTGACCGAGGATCGGGAGGCAGCATGCAACGAATGATCCTTGGCACCGTGGTGGGCCTGCTCGGCGTCGTGTTGGCCGGCGGCCAGACCACGCAACAACAGAAGCCTTTGATGTCCGAAGAGGCCTTCAAGAACGTGAAGGTACTCAAAGGAATTCCCGTGAGCGAGTTCATGGCGACCATGGGTTTCTTCTCGGCCTCTCTGGGCGAGAACTGCACACATTGCCACGTGGAGGAGAGCGGCGGCAACTGGGAAAAGTACGCCGACGACAACGCCAACAAGGAGACGGCGCGCCGCATGATCGGGATGATGGCCGCCATCAACAAGAGCTATTTCGGCGGACGGCGCGTGGTTACCTGCTATTCCTGCCATCGCGGCTTGGATCGGCCCAAGGTCATCCCGGTTCTAGCCGAACTGTACGGCCCCCCGCTTCCGCAAGGGCCGGACGAGATCACCGAACAAGCTCCCAAGGCGCCACCGGCCGATCAGGTACTGGACAAATTTATTCAGGCTCTGGGCGGTGCGCAGAAGTTGGCCGGCCTCACTAGCTTTATCGCTAAGGGGACCAGCCAGGCGTACGGCGAGACCGACAAGTACCCCGTCGAGCTGTTTGCGAAAGCTCCGGCGCAGCGCACGTTAATCGTCCACACACCGAACGGGGACGCCACCACCACCTACGATGGCCGCGCCGGTTGGACCGCGGCGCCCGCCACAGATCGGCCGGTGCCCCTGCTCTCACTGAGCGGTGGGGATTTGGACGCCGCCAGGTTGGACGCGGACCTGACGTTTCCTGCCCGCATCCAGCAAACCCTCACGGAATGGCGGGTCGGCGTGCCGGATACCATCGATAATCGCGCGGTCCAGGTGGTCCAGGGTAGGAGCGCTGCGCGGACACCGGTGCGCTTATTCTTCGATAAGGAGTCGGGCCTTCTGGTGCGACTGATCCGCTATACCGACTCGCCAGTCGGCCTCAATCCTACGCAGATCGACTACGCCGACTATCGCGAGGTCGCGGGAGTGAAGATGCCCTTCCACTGGACCGTGACCTGGTTGGACGGGCGGTCGATTATTGAGCTGACCGAGGTGCAGCCGAACGTTCCAGTGGATGCGGTGAAGTTCGCCAAACCGGCTACGCCAAGCGCGCGCTAGCTAACGCTACGTATCGACGGGGACCAAATTATCGGCCGCGGTTATAAATGTCGTCCCGTTTCAGACGCTTCGACGCATCGAAACCCTCAGTAGGGGTGGATCTTCTTTCCACTTCTCGAACGCTTCCCAATACTCACCGAGGCGCCGCATTCCGTCTTCCAGCATGCGCCCAACCAGCTTGGACACCGTCGTGTTTTTCTCCGAGGCCATCTTGCTCGCCCACCGCGTCGCTTCCTCGCTCACCGCTCGAACGCATACTCCGGCCGCTCTGCCGTATAATCGGTTAGGGCACTCCCCAACCAAGGAACCCGATCGGTGTCGACAATAGAGGTCTCCCCGCTCGCGCCCTCTTCCGGCGCATCCGGCCAGCCTAAAACCAACGATTTCAGCTTACAGGTCGCGACAGTGAACGGATCGGGCAGCCAGACTGCCAATACCGTTCTCATGCGCACGATCTTTCAAATGGGCATCCCCGTGTCCGGGAAAAACATGTTTCCCTCGAACATCGCCGGGCTGCCCACGTGGTTCACCATACGCGCCAGCCATCAGGGCTATGTCGGGCGCCGCAAGGAAGTCGACTTCCTGGTGGCGATGAACCCGGAAACAGCGCGGGAAGATGTGTTGAACCTGGAGCCGGGCGCCGCAGTGGTCTATGACGAGCCGCTGCAACTTCGCACCTTGCGCGACGACCTGCACTTCTACCCGGTGCCGTTCGACAAGCTGGTGGCGCCGGTTTGTCCCGAAGCCAAGCTGCGCAAGCTAGTGCGCAACATGATCTACGACGGCGTGGTCGCGTGGCTGCTCTCGCTCGAAATGCCGGAGGTGTACAAGGCGCTGGTCAAGCAGTTCGGCAAGCGCAAGGCCAAAGCCGCGGAGTTGAATTGGGGAGCCGCGCAGGCCGGCTACGATTGGGCCGCCAAGACTCTGACGAAAACCGATCCCTACCGCGCCGAACGGATGAACCTGACGGCCGGCAAAGTGATCATCGACGGCAACTCGGCCTGCGCGCTGGGTGCCATGTTCGCCGGAGTTACGGTGGTGACGTGGTATCCCATCACGCCCTCGTCGTCGCTGGTAGAATCTCTGATCGCCTACGCCAAACGGTACCGGCACGAACCGGGCACCGGCAAGGCCACCTACGCTATTGTGCAGGCCGAGGATGAACTGGCATCCATCGGCATGGCGCTCAGCGCGGGTTGGGCGGGCGCGCGGTCGATGACTGCCACGGCCGGCCCGGGCATTTCCCTGATGTCGGAGTTCATCGGTCTCGGCTACTATGCCGAGCTGCCGGTGGTGATCTTCGATATCGAACGCGTAGGTCCGTCCACTGGATTGCCTACGCGCACCGCGCAAGGCGACATCCTCAAGAACGCGCTCCTGTCGCACGGCGACACCCGGCATCCTCTGTTCTTCCCCTCCTCGCCCGAGGAATGTTTTTCCATGAGCATCGACGCTTTCGAGTTCGCCGAGCAGTTCCAGACTCCCGTTTTCGTGATGAGCGACCTGGACCTGGGAATGAACTCCTGGATGGCTGACCCGTTCCCCTATCCTGAGAAACCCATCCGGCGCGGCAAGGTGCTGAGCGCGGAAGACCTGCAGAAGCTCGGCGGGTTCGCGCGCTATAAAGACGTGGATGGCGACGGCATCGGTTACCGTACCCTGCCCGGCACCAGACACCAGTCCGCGGCGTACTTCACGCGCGGCAGCGGCCACAACGAGAAGGCCCAGTACACCGAACGGGAAGACGATTACATCAACAATATGGACCGGCTGGCGCACAAGTTTGAGACCATGCGCCGGCACGTGCCTGCGCCCGTGGTCCGGATCAACGACCGGGCGAAGATCGGCTTCGTCGCAGTGGGTACCTCCGACTACGCCGTGCGCGAAAGCGCCGACCAACTGCGGCAGGAATACGATATCGAATCCAGTTATATGCGGCTCCGGGCCTATCCATTCACGCCGGAGCTGGCGGATTTCATCCGGCGGCATGAGCGGATCTATGTCGTAGACCAGAACCGCGACGCCCAGTTGCTGTCCCTGATGCGCCTGGAGTTTGAACCCGAGCTCATCGCCAAGCTGCGCAGCGTGCGCTACTACGGTGGCATGCCGCTGGATGCGCGCACCATCACCGATGAAGTGGTCAAACAGGAGAGGAAATGAGCACCACCGTTACGCCCCCTTCGAAGAAGGTAAACCGGATCGGGCTGGATGTTCTAAATTACAAAGGCAGCAAGACCACTTTGTGCGCGGGCTGCGGCCACAACGCGATTTCCGAGCGCATTGTCGAGTGCTTCTACGAGCTGGGGATCGAACCGTGGAGCGTCGCCAAGTTTTCCGGGATCGGCTGCTCCTCCAAGTCGCCGGCTTATTTTTTGGGACAATCGCACGGTTTTAACAGCGTGCACGGGCGGATGCCGGCGGTGGCCACGGGCGCGATGCTCGCCAACCGCACCCTGTTGGGCCTGGGGGTCACGGGCGATGGCGATACGGCCTCCATCGGCCTCGGCCAGTTTATGCACATGGTGCGGCGCAACGTGCCGCTGATTTATGTGATTGAGAACAACGGCGTTTATGGGTTGACGAAGGGACAATTCTCCGCCACCGCCGACATCGGGTCGACGCTGAAGACGGGGACCCCCAATCAACTGCCGCCGTTCGACTGCTGTGCGCTCGCCTTGCAGTGGGGGGCCACGTTCGTCGCCCGCTCTTTCAGCGGCGACAAAAAACAGTTACAGAGCCTGTTGAAGGCGGCCATCGCCCACAACGGCCTTACCGTGATCGACATCATTTCGCCCTGCGTAACCTTCAACGACCACGATGGCTCGACCAAGAGCTACTCCTACGTGAAAGACCACGAAGAGGCGTTGCACGAGCTGGACTTTGTGCCGTTCTTCGAGGACATCTCGGTAGAAATCGGGGAAGGCGAGGTGCGGGATGTTGCGTTACACGACGGATCGCACCTGAAGATCCGCAAGCTGGATCGCGATTACGATCCCACCAGCCGCATAGCGGCTCTGGCCGCCTTGGAAGAGGCCGAGGCGAAGGGCGAAGTTCTGACCGGAGTGCTTTACGTGAACACCGCTAGTCCGAACTTCATAGACGTACTAAATCTAGTGGACCAGCCGTTAGCTACCCTGCCGGAGAGTGTGGTCCGGCCGTCTCATGCCGCCCTCGATGAGATTATGGAGGAACTCCGATAGCGGATCGGCCATTTCTGAGGAAGGGGCAGGGTTGATTTGACTGAAACCAGATGTTAATATCAACACGGTCTGTCATCCTCCGAGACAGATTGCAGTAGACTTCCAGCCCTGCGCTTCTTAGCGTGGGGCTTTTTTTGTTGGCGCTAATACGGGGAAGGCGTACGCGTCTAGTCGTCAGGGGATCAAAGCCAAGGTCCCGCTGAAGGACTGATAGGATGGAAGCGCAAGTGGCAGCCCCCATGCAACCGGTCTCATTGCCCGTGGCGGACCTGGAGCGGATCTTTCGCGAGAACCATGCCGCTGTGTTCCGTGCTGCTTACCGGGTCACGGGCAATGCCCACGATGCCGAGGACGTGCTGCAAACCGTGTTCATGCGTATGGTCAAACGAGACCCGGCGGCCGAACCGGTCGACAACATGCCGAGTTTCCTGCACAAGGCTGCTGTGAACGCGGCGCTCGACGTGGTGCGGACCCGCCAGCACGTGCGGCAGGTGCCTCTGGATGAGTTGGAGCCGGTTTTGGCGGAATCTGCGCACCGGCGGCCCGATCGCTTGCAAACGTCCGGCGAGATCCGTGAGTGGTTACGGGGCGCACTCGCGCGCTTGAATCCGCGGATCGCGCGGATGTTCGTCCTGCGGTTTTTTGAGGGGAAGGATAATCCCGAGATCGCGCGCCTGCTCGATACCACACCCGGCACGGTTGCGGTGACCTTGTCGCGTACGCGGGACCGGCTGGAAAAGGAATATCGATCGTATCTGGGAGGCGTGGCATGAACCCTGACAACAATCAATTTGACCTCGCCCTGGAGCAAGCTTCCGCGCAGATTCGCGGCGAAGAGATTCCCGATGCGGTGGTCGACGCGGCCGCCCGGCGGGTTTGGGCGCGGCTGTCCGACCCGGCGGCGCACCCGTCCGAGCATATTCGCACGTGTGCAGATTTCCAGGCGCTGCTGCCGGACTTCCGTGCGGGGCGTTTGCCCGAAGCGCGCGCTCTGCTGGTCCAGGATCACCTGCATGAATGCGTGGTTTGCCGCCACGTGGCGGAAGGCAAGGTAGTGACCATGCCCGTCCAGGCCGCGCCGCGGACGAATCACACCGCGCGGTGGGCCGTGGCCGCGGGCGTGATGGCCGCGGGCGGGCTGGTGGTGTGGCTTTCCATCGCTCAGTTCGGACACGGCTCGGGACGCGCCATTGTTCAGACGGTGAATGGGACGCTTTACGAGGTGTCGCCCGCGGGTCTCCGCGTGATGGCCGCGGGGGAGGTGCTGCGCTACGGCGTCGAAATCCGCACCGCCCGCGATTCCGATGCGATGCTGGCGCTGAGCGATGGCTCGGTAGTCGAGATGCGCGAGCGCTCGGATTTTTCGACCGAGCAAGCCGGTGGTGATGTCACGGTTCACCTGGATCACGGCAGCATCATTGTGCAGGCAGCCAAACGGCGTTCGGGCCACCTCTACGTGGCCACGGCCGATTGCCGCGTGGCCGTCACCGGCACGGTTTTCAGCGTAAGCAGCGGCATTAGCGGCTCGCGCGTTTCCGTGATGGAAGGCGAAGTGCACCTGACGCACGACAATCAGGAGCAGGTGCTGCACCCCGGGGAACAGGGTTCTACCGGCGATCGCCTGGAAGCGGTTTCGGTGCGGCAGGATATGTCGTGGAGCCGCAATGCGGCGTTGCAACGCCAGTTGGCGGCGTTGCGCGACAACCTCAATCAACTGCACATGCCTCAAGTGCGGTACTCCAGCCGGCTGCTGGGACTGCTGCCTGCCTCGACCGTGTTCTACGCGAGCGTGCCCAACCTGGCACAGTATCTGGGCGATGCCGAATCGGTATTCCAGCGCCAGGCGGCCGATAGCGCGGAACTGCGCGCGTGGCTCTCCGGTCCGGGATCGGGCACGCAAGCGGTCCTGGAAAAGTTACGAGCGGCCAACGAATACCTGGGAGACGAAATCGTCATTTTCGGTACTCCGGAAACGGCCGGACCAGTGTTTCTTGCGGAAGTGAAGCGCGAAGGTTTTCCCGAATTCCTGAAGAAGACGGGCCTGCCGCTGGCGGTGGAGACTCGTTCGGGAATGGTGCTGTTCGGTCCGCGGAAAGAAGCGCTCGAGGGCGCTCTCGATTCGGGTTTCCAGAAGACCCCGTTCTATACGCAAATCGCGGAGGCCTATCGGGAGGGCGCCGGCCTTTTGTTGTGCGCCGACTTGTCCCACATGGGGCCGCAGCCCGCGCCCGCCGGCGTTCGCTACCTGATCGCCGAACAGAAGGAAATCGACCACCGTATGGAGACGCGCGCGGCCGTGGCGTTCGATGGCCCGCGCACAGGCGTGGCTGCCTGGCTCGCGCCGCCATCGCCCATGGGCGCGCTCGATTACGTTTCGTCGGATGCCACCTTCGTCTCCGCCTTCGCGGTGACCAGCCCGGCCGCCATCCTGGAACATCAGCCGGAAGTCACGCTCCCGCAGCCCGGGTTCGATCTGCTGAAGGAAGCGGCGTCCACTCTGGGCGGCGAGTTCGCCCTGGCTCTCGATGGCTCGCCCTTCCCGGTGCCTTCGTGGAAACTGGTGGCCGAGGTCTACGACCCCGCGCGATTCCAGACGGCGCTCGGCAAGTTTGTGGCCGAGTATAGCCGCGATGCCGTGGCCCACGGCCGGAAGCCGCCGATCACCGCGCAGGAGACCGTCGACGGCCGCACCTATTACACGCTCGCCGGTGCGGACACAGGCCCGCTCACGGAGGCGCACTACACCTTTGCCAGCGGCTACCTGATCGCAGCGCCCACCCGCGCCCTGCTCGTCCGCGCCCTGGAGACCAAGACCAACGGCACAGGGATCGTGCACTCTCCGGTGTTCGCCAGGATGCTCCCGCGCGATCCGCACACCAACTTCTCGGCGGTGGTGTTCCAGAACCTCGGTACCACGCTGGCTCCGTTTGCGGGCCTGCTGGGTGGCCAGGCAGCGCAGAGCATGGGGAATCTCCAGCCTTCCCTCATCGCGGCCTATGCCGATTCGGACCGCATCTCGCTGGCCAGCGGCGGCGATCTGCTGGGCATGAAACTCAACACCTTCCTGAGCGGCAGTATGGCCGGCATGGTGGGAAACGCTTTGCCGTGGTCGCAAGTCATGGGAACAAAGCGGGAGAAAGTTCCGTCTCGATAGAATGTGGAGATCGGCCCTGCGGGGCCGCCGCTCTGCCTTCGCGTGACGTATGACGGATCCGGTAATCGAGCTCGATGGTCTCGAAGTCTGCTTCGGCGGTCGGCCCATTCTCAACAAGCTGAAGGGTTCTCTCACCGGCCGGTCCATCGGCCTGCTGGGGCCCAATGGCGCGGGCAAATCCACGTTGCTCAATACGCTGCTCGGGTTTCACCAGCCCAGCGCAGGCACAGCCCGGGTGCTGGGGCACGACGTCCGCACGCATGCCCGCGAGGTGCGCGCGCTCATCGGCTACATGCCGGAAAACGACGCCTTCATTGCCTCCATGAGCGGCGTCCGCTTCGTGCGGCTCATGGCGGAATTGTCGGGTCTGCCTTCAGAGCAGGCGCTGGAGCGCGCCCACGAGGCATTTTTCTATGTGGGGCTGGGCGAGGTTCGCTATCGCGCGCTGGGCACTTACTCGCTGGGCATGAAGCAGGCGGCCAAATTGGCCCAGGCCATCGCGCACGGGCCGAAGATTCTGTTTCTGGACGAGCCGACCAACGGACTGGACCCGCCGGCGCGCACGCGCATGATCCAGCTCATCCAGGAAATTCGCGACCGCGGCGATCTCTCTCTGATTCTCTCCTCGCACCTGCTGCGCGATGTGGAAGAGTGTTGCGACCAGGTGCTCATTTTGAAAGACGGCAACATCGCCGCCTATTGCAATCTGGAAGAGGAGCGCCGCGCCAATCGCCGCTTCCTGGAAGTGGAGACGCGCAGCGATGGCGCACCCTCCAACTGCTTCCTCGAAGCCCTGGAGAAGCTCGGCTGCGAGACCGCGCAAGGAGCGCAAGGCCGCATCAAGCTGGTGCTGCCGGAAGGACTGGAGGTCCGGCGGCTGTACGCCGTGGCCGCCGAACAGAACGTGCAGATCCGCCGCCTCAACCGCAAACGCGATTCGCTGGAGGACATCTTCCTCAAAGCTATGGAGACTGGCAATGGCCGTTTATAAGAAGACCTACCGGCCGTACCAGGGCGCCCTCACCGCTTCGTGGAAGCGCTTCCTGGTGATTCCGCGCTACGGTTTTCAAGATCTGCACCGCTCGCGCTTTCTGACCATCTTCTACCTGGCCAGCTTTCTCTATCCGCTGATCGCCGCGCTCATCATCTACGTCGAACATAATGTGGACGCGCTCAAGCTGGTCAACGTGCAGAATGCCGCCAGTCTGATTCCTATCGACGAAACATTCTTCATGTCGTTCCTCGGATGGCAGTGCATGTTGGCCTTGTTCCTGTCCGCCTTCATCGGACCGGGGCAGGTCTCGCCCGACCTCGCCAACAATGCGCTATCGCTGTACCTGGCGCGCCCGTTTTCGCGTGCCGAATATATCCTGGGCAAGCTATCCGTGCTCTGGATCCTGATGTCGCTGATGACCTGGGTGCCGGGCCTCCTGCTCTTCGGACTGGAAGGATATCTGGAGGGCCCTGCCTGGATGGCACAACACTCCCGGATCGCCGCGGGCCTGTTTCTGGGCGCCTGGGTATGGATTCTGATGCTGTCGCTGCTGGCTTTGTCGCTTTCGGCCTGGGTGAAATGGAAGCCCGCGGCGGGCGCCCTGGTGTTCGGAGTGTTCTTCGTTGCGTCGGGATTTGGCGGCGCCATTAACCAGGTGGAGGGCACCACCTGGGGATCGCTGCTCAGCATCAACACGCTGGTCGGCACCATTTGGGTGAACCTCTTTACGGGCGGCGACTCGGGGAGCAACGGCGGAGCGTTTTTCCGCGTGGCGCCCGGCCAGCACCTTCCGGCCTGGTGCTGTTGGTTCATGCTCGGCGCGATGTGCCTGGTGTTCCTGTCGATGCTGAGGCGCAAGATCCGCGGCGCGGAGGTGGTGCGATGAGCGTCGTTGTGGGGCGGGCCTTCCGGCCCGGAGGCGACACCATGAGTGAAACACTGGTCACGTTCTCCGATGTGTCGCGCTTTTACGGCGAAGTCCTCGGCATCAATCGCGTGAACTTGTCCATCCCGCCCGGCATCACCAGCCTGGTGGGGCCCAACGGTTCAGGCAAGACCACGCTTATGAACCTGATGAGCGGCCTGCTGCGTCCCACGAAGGGCGAAATCCGCGTTCTGGGCGTCTCGCCCAATCATCCCGAGCAGCTCTGCAACATTATCGGTTACTGCGCGCAGTTCGACTCTTTTCCCAAGGGTCTCACGGGCTACCAGTTCCTCTATTGGTTTCTGAGGATTCGCGGATTGAGCGACGCCGAATGCGAACGGCGGACGTGGGCTGCGTTCGAGAAGGTCAACATGGCCGGTGCCGCGCACCGCGCCGTGGCTGCCTACAGCAAGGGCATGCGGCAACGCATCAAGCTGGCGCAAGCCATCGCTCACGACCCTCAAGTGATCGTGCTGGACGAGCCGCTGAACGGCCTCGATCCCATGGCGCGCGCCGAGACCATCGCCCTCTTCCGCGAATGGGGTGGGCAGGGCCGCCACGTGATCGTCTCCAGCCACATCCTCCACGAAGTCGACCGCATCTCCGACCAGGTCATCCTGCTCAGCCAGGGGTACGTGGTGGCCGAGGGCCAGATACAGGGAGTGCGCAGCGAGGTTAAGGACCAACCGATCCAGGTCCTCATCCGGTGCGATCACCCCAACCGCCTGGCCGCGCAACTGTTCCAACAGGATCACGTGGTGGAGGCCAAGATCCACCCCGATGGCAAGAGCGTCCTGCTCCGCACGCGCGATGCCGACAGTTTTTATCTGCTGTTGAACCACATCATTCTCGATTCCGGCCTGGAAGTGGAATCCGTCTCCCCCGCCGACGACGACGTGAATTCCGTCTATCAATACCTGATCGGTGGCGAAGGAGCTGCATGAGCCAGCAATTGCGTCAGGTGGCGGCCGTGATCCGCCTCGAGTTGAGGAAGACTTTCTTCTCGCGGCGCGGCTGGTGGGTTTATTTGCTGGCGCTGGCGCCGGTGGGTATGACGCTGATGCACTCGCTGATCCTGATGCGTCTGCATTCGATCGGCCGCCCCGGCCATGGCGCGGTTCAGGATAGCGAGAACTTCGCCGTCATGTTCCAGGTGTATTTTCTGAGGCTCGGAATTTTCTTCGGTTGCGTGGGAATCTTCTCGAACCTGTTCCGCGGCGAAATGCTGGAGAAAACGCTGCACTATTATTTCCTGACGCCCATGCGCCGCGAACTGCTGGTGATTGGGAAATACCTTTCCGGCCTGATGGTCATCCTGGTTTTGTTTGTGGTCAGCGTTACGGCGTCCTACTATCTGATGGGATGGCACCAGGGCGCCGCGTGGTCCGAATTCCTGACGCACGGCCCGGGCCTCGCACAGATGGGCTCGTACGCCGTGGTGGCGGCTCTGGCATGTGCGGGCTATGGCGCCATCTTCCTGGCGGCCGGCCTATTCATCCGCAATCCCATGATCCCGGCGGCGGTGGTGTGGGTTTGGGAAAACTTGAACCCTTTCCTGCCGGGCTTTCTCAAGAAGATCAGCGTGATCTTTTACCTGAAGAGCCTCTCGCCCGCTGTCGGTTCCGGTTCCGCCGCCGCTTTCGATCCTGGTGACGGAGACCGATCCCACGCCGGCCTGGCTGGCTGTGCCCGGGCTCCTGATCGTCGCCTTGCTGGTGCTGACGTATACAGCCGTCTCCGCGCGGCGGGCCGAGATCAGCTACGGGGAATAACGGCCCGCGCCAAAACAACCGCTCCCTTTGGTCACGGCTCGGTAACGGCGTGCCCTGCAAATCGCTCTTATCCGACCAGTCATGACACGTTACCGAGCCGTGACCAAAGGGAGCGGTCACTTCGGACAGCACACCAGCGCCCAGGTTCCCTTGCGGCGAACCTCTTTCGTCCGCGGCAGTGCCGCCTTCACCAGATCGACCTCGTGAGCTTCGAAGCCGCTGGCGAGCAGGAGACCGCCGGGGCGCAGTGAACGCAGTAAGTCTGGGGCCATCTGGATAATGGCTTCCGGGCTGATATTAGCGAGTGCCAAATCGGCGGTGCCGGAGCGGACCGCGTCGGCGGAACCGGCAAAGATTCGTCCACAGCGGGCCTTTGCAATCTGGACAGCCACGGGATCGACGTCACAGGCAAACACTTTTCCCGCCCCAAGCAATGCCGCCGCCTCCGCCAGAATGCCGGAACCAGTGCCGACATCGATCACCGTCATTCCCGCCTCGAGATAATCTTCCAGAGCTTCCAGGCAAAGCTGCGTGGTTTCGTGAACGCCCGTACCGAATGCCAGGCCGGGGTTGACGACCATACGGAAGCGGCCCGGCGGTGTGGCGTCGTCGCGCCACTCGGGGACCAGGAAAAAGCGCGCACCCACGTTCATGGGTTGCAATAAATCGTGCGCGGCCTCCACCCAGTCGCGCTGCTCTTCCGTCCGGGAAGTGGCGCCGGGGTAGCGACTCAACAGAGCATCGCGCTCCGCGGTGTCGTCGAAGAAGACCTGCACGCGGCCGTTATTCAACTCGGAAATCCCCGCACAGCCCTGCTCCCACAGTTCCGCGATCAGCAGGTCGAGGTATTCCGGATCGCACGCGATTTCGAGGGAGAACATATATGAGAGGAGACTGGAGGGTATTCTCCCATATACCTGTAGCAACGGTTCAGCGCGGATTCACACGCTTGTTAACATTCACCGGTTGTTGCCACATGGGATAATCGGGTCAACACGGAGCGCACTTATGTCTCCCCCCAGACGCTCACGAGCTCTCATCTTATTGGCCGGTTCGTTTCTGATTCTGGCGCCGGCGTTCGGCCAGCGCGGCGGGCACTCCTCGCCACCTCCAGGCACCGGTACCAATGGCGGTGGTCAATCGGGCCCCGGCGCTGGGCAGTCCAATTCGCCGAGCGCGCAGCCGACATCCGCGCAGGGGCCAAACCAACCCATCTTCCTGGCTGGTCGCGTGATGCTGGACGATGGCACCCCGCCACCGCAGCCCGTCGCCATTCAGCGGGTCTGCGGCGGAAGCCCGTACACGGAGGGCTACACCAACTCGCAGGGCTATTTTTCCATCGATGTTGGAGCCCGTCTCACTTCCACGGTGCAGGACGCCAGCAGCTCCGGCTTTGCCGACCCCGCGCTCGGTACAGCAATGTCCAGCACGCCCAGCGGCAACTCAGCGGGCATGAACGACCGGCAGTGGTTGTATTGCGAAATACGCGCTCAACTGTCGGGTTATCAATCGCAGTCCGTAAGCATGGTGAACCGCCGCGCGATGGACGACCCGAACGTAGGCACCATTCTGCTTCACCGTCTGGGCCAATCGGAAGGGACGATGGTCAGCGCTACGACGCTGGCCGCGCCTAAGAGCGCGCGCAAGGCTTATGAAAAGGGCCTGGATCTGATCAGGAAGAAGAAGCTCGACGATGCCCAGGCGAGCCTTAACAAAGCCGTGCAAGAATACCCCCGCTACGCCGCGGCCTGGTCTGAATTGGGTACCATTGCCTTGGCCCAGGACGACGCAGAGGCCGCGCGCCACGCTTTCGACCAGTCCATCCTCGCTGATCCGAAGTTTGTTCCGCCCTACGTGGAGATTTCCGTGTTGGAACTGCGGGCGCACCGATGGAAAGAACTGGCCGATAGCAGCGAAAAAGCAGTGAGACTGGACCCCTTCAATTACCCGCAGGCATTCTTCTATAACGCCGTGGCTCATTACAACCTTCACGAGCCGGGTGCGGCCGAGGAAAGCGCCCGCCGCGCAGAGAAGCTGGACACCCACCACCAAATCCCCGAGGTTTCGCGTCTGATTGGCCTGATTCTGGCGGAACGGCACGATTACAATGGCGCCGCGGTCGAAATGCGCGACTACCTGAAATTCGCTCCGCAAGCGAGGGATGCCGCTGACACCCGATCGCAACTGGCACGCTTCGAGAAACTGATCACGGCCAAGCCTGTTCAGCCGGGGCAATGACGCTCCGATTCGCTTAAAATAATTCCAATGAGATTTGGGTCGCGGCCTTCCAGGGCTCGCGATGGTGAGGTGGCAGTTTGGCCGCGTGCCGATTCTGACATTCAAATCATTTCAGGCAGCGCCTGATAGTGCGCGAGCCTATACCCGCCGGGCGCAAACAATCGCCGGCGCAGCAAGCATTCTGCTTTTGGTGTTTCAACCAATCCTTTTCTATTGGCGAGTGTTCGTCAATCCGAGGGCACACATTCCCTACGACATCGAGGGCTTTCACCTCCCCTTGATTTCTTACTTGGAGCAGTGTTTCCGGCGTGGCGTGGCGCCATTGTGGGACCCCTACCCTTATTGCGGCGTGCCGATTCACGCCGACCTGACAGCGGCGGTCTTCTATCCGTTCACCTGGCTGGCCGTCCTCGCGGGCAATCACTCGCAGGGACGCAATCTCTTCTATTGGGTCGAGGCTTTGGATCCGCTGCATATGATCCTGGCGGGACTGTTTGCGTTTCTGCTGCTCCGCCGGATGGGTGTCGGCCGGCCCGCCGCACTGCTCGGCGCCAGCGTCTACCAACTCAGCGGCTATTTTGCGTCGCAGGCACAACACTTGGGTGCCATCTGCACCGGGGCGTGGTTGCCCCTCGCACTTCTGGCGGTGTTCGAACTCAAGGATCGCGTGCGTGTGCGTTGGATTGCGATTTTGGCGATCGCGGTAGCCATGAGCATATTGGCGGGCTACTCCGCATCGAGCCTGGTGGTGGCCGGTGCGGTGGCTCTAATGGTAGCTGCCCTGCTCGCCGTCCGCGATGCCTCCTGGCCCATCGTCCCATCCGTTGCGGCCGGTTTCCTCTGGGGCGCCGTGATCTCAGCCGTGGAGCTGGTTCCCCTTTGGCAACTGTCCCACGCCAGTATGGCGGGAAATCGACCCATTGCGGCTGGCCTCGGCGGCGGGATGACGTGGCACGCTCTGGTGTCGTTGATATCGCCGAATTACTTCCACATTTTCGACCTGGAGAATTACAAACTCCCCTATAACTTCACTTTCTTGTACGTGTACTGCGGGATAGCCACAATCATTCTGATCTTAGTGGCGCCGTTTATCCGGCGGTCGCGAGCCCCGGTCTTTCTCGCGCTTACGGTTCTCAGTACGGTGTGGATGCTCGGGGAACACACTCCGGTTTATCGATTCGTCTACGTCCATCTGCCCGTGCTCCTTCGATCCGCGCTCTATGCCGAGTATGCGTCGATGGCATTCTGTTGTTTTGCCGGAATCACCGCGGCCTTAGTTCTCGATCGCATGGGCAGGCGCGTGCCGCAGGCGGTCTTATGGGCAGTGGCGCTCTTCACCAGCTACGACCTGATGCAAACCGGAAGCGGCCGGCCGATGAACGCGCAGTCTGGGGGCTACAAAAAGGAAGACTCGGAATACCGCATCGCAGGCACTGAACCGGTACTTCTGGAAGGTCTCCGCGCCTTCGTTGCTCGCGACAGCCCACCGTCGCGCCTCGACTACACCGATCGGGAATTCCCCCAAGGCACTGTTGGCTCCGAGATGCTTCGCCTGCCCACGGCGAATGGTAACAATCCATTCGTACTCAACAGAATCCTGCGGCTGCGGAGGCTGTTTGCCACGGGGCGGCCGTGGGAACGCATTTTGTCGGTGAACCGGCTCGGCTCCCCGCTTCTCAGCATGATGAACGTAGCCTGGCTGGTGAGCAGTTCGGAACTTTCGCCGGACGATGTGAACCGCGCGGGGATCGAATGCGTGAGATCGTTAGGCGGAATGTGGATATACCGAAACCCGCGAGCCCTCCCGCGCTTTTTCCTGGCGCCGCGCATCCGGCGCTCTTCCGGAGAAGAGGAGACGTTCCGCCTCCTGGCTGCTACCGGATTCAATCCGCACCAAGAGGCGATCGTTGAAGGCATACCGGACGGATCGGGAATTCGCCGCCGGCGAAGTGAAGGTAAAGCTCTATGATGCGAACCGTGTTCAGCTTTCCGTGACTGCCGCAGGCCCGGCTTTCCTGGCCACTTCCGAGCCCATGTATAACGGGTGGGAGGCCATCGTGAACGGCCGCCCGCAGCCGTTCCAGATGACCAATGGAGCGTTTCGCGGCCTCGCCCTGCCTGCGGGAACCAGCGATATCGTGATGGAATACCATCCGCCGTTTCTCGGGTTTTGGCTGGCCCTCAGCGTGATATCGCTTCTTGCCGCAGCGGCCGTGAGTCTGCGCGTCGATCGCTGGCGGCTCAGCCGGCGCCCGACAACTGCCGGTAGTTGACCAGTTCGATTCCCGTACGCTCCAGCGCCTCCCGCACCTCCGCCGCTGTGAGCGCCACTAGTTCCGCTTCGCGGCTTTCCTTCAGCCGCGTAGGCGCCTTGCGCAGCGCCTCGCCGCACCGCCCGGGATGGCACATGAATTCGGTGCTCCCTTCCGGAATCACACGCATCAGCTCGATCAGTTCCCGCGTGCGGAATCGTCCCGTAATCTGGAATCCCGCAAAATGATCGGTAGTTCGGCAGTGGTGGTCCTCCAGCACGCGATGGAAGCGCCGCCGCAAAAACCCGATTGCGGCGCTGGTCAGGCGCTTCGCCAGTGGCGCCGTGCCGCGCGGCGCGCTCAGGGGAAAATCCATGGGCCTGCGGATCCAGGGAATACGAAACTCTTCGCCCAGCCGTGCCACCGCTTCCAGAACCGGCGGCGCCAGGTGCGTGTGCTTGTGGGTATCGAGGTGCGTGGGCTCCAGACCCGCGCCGATAATTCTCACTATCTGGGCGCGCAATTCGTCGTAGACGCGAATCCGGCGGGTGGCGATGGCGCGCAGCAATTGGCCCACGCGTCGCCGGAAATGCCGCCCCCGTGACCAGGGACCGTCCCCCGATCAGCACCAGGTGGCAGCCCACATCGAGCCCCGGCGCCTGCCGCGCGAGCCCCACCGCATGCTCGAATGCCGCGCCGTTGGCCATCACCGTGGTTGCGGTGAGAATGCCGTCGCGATGCGCCTCGAGAATTCCTTCGTTCACATCGGGGGTGAAGCCGAAATCGTCGGCATTGACCACCAGTTGCTTGCGGGAGATCAAAACAGAGCCAGTTTAATGCGCAGGAACTTTTTCGGATTGGTGCGAATGTCCTTGGCAAGCCCCTGGAACTCTTGGGTGGTGCCGTTCAGCGTGTCATACAGTTGCGGGTTCACCAGCAACTGGCCGATGGTCCCTTGACCGGAATTGATCTTGTCGATGGTGCCGTTCAACTGGGTGACCAGCTGGTCCAGCCTCTGGTGGAGCTGATCGTCGTTGAGCAGTTTGCCCGCCGTGCCCTTACCGGCGTTCAAGTTCGCCACCAGCGTTTTGATCTCCATGGCGATCTGGGTGGCATCATCGAACAGCGCCGGGTCGTTCATCAGCTTGCCCGCCGTCCCGCGCCCGGCCTGCAGTTGCGACAGGATGTCGTCGATGCGATGGATCGGAGACTGAAGTTCTTTATAAAGCGAATCGTCGTAGATCAATTTGCTGATGGTCCCGCCACCGGTGCGCACATCGGTCACCAGCTTCTGCGCTTCCGCGGCGATGCCGTTTACGCGGGTGTACAGTTCCTCGTCCTTGAGAAATTTGCCGATGTTGCCCTTGCCCTCTTCCACGCCCGCCAGCAGCTTATCCACACGGCCGACAATGGTCTGAAACGATTGCAACAGGTTGGCGCTCTGGGCCATCAATTCGGGAATGTCCTGCGCCGTCAGGCTCTGCAGTTCTGCGCCGTCGCGCACGTGTTCGGCTGCGCGCCCTTTCACAATGTTCACGAATTTATCGCCCAGCAGATTGGCCGCGGCGATCCCCGCCACGGAGTCGACGGGAATCTCATTCTGATATTTTTCTTCGACCGCCATGTTGAACTCGACCACGCGCTTGGGATTGCTCGAGTTCGTTAATTTCAGGCTATCCAGGTATCCGACCGTGATGCCGTTGAGCCGGACCGCCGTGCCATCCTGCATCCCCGACGCATCTTCCATGTAGGTGCGCAGTAGAATATTGCGCCGGAAAAGGCCGGTCTTGCTGGTGAGCAGGAAGATCATAACGCCCGTGATGATGATGGCCGTCAGGGCCACCACACCAACCTTCAGTTGCGACCAGCGGACTTTGGTTCGATCGGCCATTTTATGCGCGCTGCTTCACAAACTTGGAAATATAGGGATCTGCCGACGCTTCCAGCAGGTGCTGATCCCCCTCAAATGCCAGCCGGCCTTCCTGCATCACCATGAAAGTGGTCCGCACATCCCGGCTCGCCCCGTTGCGCGCCGGCTCCAGCTTCCCATTTTCCGAATTGTACCGGAAATTGGCGATCAGGTTTCCATCCTGGTAGCGATGCGTAACCACAAGCGTCGTGGTGCGCGCAACGTCGCGTGCTTTGATGAGAAGCGCCATGATGGTGTGCGAGGTAATCGGATCCAGGCCGGCGGTGGGCGAGTCGTACAGGGTCAGCGGCGGATTGGTAACCACGGCGCGCGCAATCGCGGCCCTGCGGCGCATGCCGCCTGACAGCTCGCTGGGAAACTTTTCGAGCGTCCCCCCCAGTTCCACGAAATCCAGGGCCTGCACTACTCGCGGATGGACGTCTTTCTTCGGGCAATGAATCGCTTTTTGATTCACCAGGGGATAAGCCACGTTCTCCTCGATGGTCAGCGAATCGAACAGCGCGCTCTCCTGAAACAGCATGCCGATTTTGCTGCGGACCTCGAACAACTCCCGCTCGGACAGCACCGTCAGATCGCGGCCAAACGCGTAGACCTTACCGGAATCCGGTTTCACCAGGCCCAGGGCGGCCTTCAGCAGCACGGTCTTGCCGCTCCCCATGGCGCCCAAAATGACGCGCGACTCGCCTTCAAGGGCCTCGAACGAGACGTCCGTGAGAGCCGTGACATCGTCGAAGGACACGGTCACGTGCTCGAACCGGAGGACGGGCTGGCGGGCTTCGGGCATCGCGTCAGGTCTGGGTGACGAAGATTTGGGCGATGAAATATGTCAGGAAGAAAATCAGTACGGATGCCGTTACCATCGCTTGCGTGGTAGCGCGGCCCACGCCCTGAGTACCGCCGGTGGTGCGCAACCCGTAATAGCATCCGATCAAAGAAACCACAAACGCGAACACAAACGGCTTGATCAGCCCTTGGGCCACATCGTTCCACTCCAGGCCGCGCCACGCCGAGGTCCAGTACTGGCGGGAGGGCACCCCCAAAGAGAAGTACGCCACTACCCATCCCCCGAAAATGCCGATGAAATCCGCAATGACGGTGAGGACGGGCAACATCAGCGCGGTCGCCAGGAGCCGCGGCGTGACTAGCTTCTGGATTGGGTCGGTGCCCAGCGCCCGCATGGCATCGATTTGCTCGGTGACCTTCATCGAGCCCAATTCGCTGGCGATGCCGGAGGCGTTGCGCCCGGCCACCATTAACGCCGTTAAATCGGGCCCCAGTTCGCGCACCAGTACGATGGCGACGGCTTTCCCCAGAATGCCCAGTTGTCCATACTGCGACAGCGTGCGGGAAAATTGCAGGGCCATCACCGCGCCGCTGAAGAACCCGGTCATCACCACGATGCCCAGGCTGCCAACCCCGATGGTGTCCATCTGAAGGGCGATGTCGTCGCCGTAGTGCGGGCTGCGGAAAATGTTGCGAATGGCCCGGCCCGTTAACACGAAGAAGTCTTGGACCGCAAGTACAGGCCCTTTCAGCAGATCGAGCAAATAGGTCGGTCCTCGAATTCCGATGCTACCATACAACTAAAAGTCCAACTATGAAAGGACTTACAGATATTTCGGGGATCCGCGTCGGGCATATCTCCGATTTCCAGGCGATCACCGGTTGCACGGCTATTCTGTGCGAGGCGGGCGCTGTGGGCGGCGTGGATGTGCGCGGCTCGGCCTCCGGCACCGAAGAGCTGGCGGCCCTCGACCCGCTGCACGTAACCGAGCAGGTGCACGGAATTCTGCTGGCCGGCGGCAGCGCATTCGGGCTGGAGGCAGCCTCGGGAGTACGCCGCTATCTGGAACGCAAAGGCGTGGGATTCAACACCGGCCCTGCCAAAGTCCCCATCGTCGCGGCGGCGATTCTGTACGACTTATCAATCGGGCGCGCCGACGTTCGCCCCACGGTAGCCATGGGCGAAGCCGCCGCGGCCGCGGCCAGCACCGACGCCGTAGCGGAAGGCGCGGTGGGCGCGGGAACCGGCGCGACCGTGGGCAAAATCCAAGGCATGCGGCAAGCCATGAAGTCGGGGATCGGCTCATTTACGGTGACGCTGCCCGGAGGCGTGCTGGTGGCCAGCCTGGTGGCGGTCAATGCTTTCGGCGATGTGCGCGATCCGGCCACCGGCAAAGCCGTCGCGGGAGTGCGCCGGACACCGGACAGCCGGGATCTCGGCAACACCGAAGAACTCATGAAGCGCGGCGCAACGGGAGGATTCGGCCGCACCAACACCACCCTCGCCGTGGTCGCCACCAACGCGCAGTTGACCAAGGTGCAGGCCCAGAAACTGGCGCAACTGGCCGGGCTGGGGATGGCGCGCAGCATCTATCCCGTGAACACCATGTCCGACGGCGACGTGGTTTTCGCGCTCTCCCTGGGCGATCATCGGGCCGATATCAATACGCTTGGCGTGGCCGGCGCAGAGGCCGTCGCCGGGGCGATTCTCCGCGCCGTCAAACTCGCCAAAACGCTGGGCGGCGTGCCGGGCTTGGGTTAAAGATGACGATTGCCAAATCAACGCGCGTATGGCTGTTCGTCGGGCTGGCGATGTCGATCAACATCATCGACCCGCAGTTGGCGCTCACCATTCCCAAGCCTCCGGTCGGCATTGCGGCGGCGTTCGACCTGGCGGTGGTTGTGCCGGCGCTCTATTTCTGGCTGGTGGTGCGCGGCGGGATCCAGCCGTTGGCTACCATGATCCCGCTGTGCCTGTTGGCGCTGTTTCGGGCCACTTGGGTAATACCCGGCGCCTCGATGGTGCGCCCCGTGTTGGCTGGTGGCGTGGAAATTGCGGTCGCCGCGCTGATCGTCACGCGCACGCGCCAGAGCCTCCGCAGCACGCGCGGCGGCGATGTTCTGGAGCGCATGCAGGCCGTCATCTTAGCCTTCGTCCGCCTGCCGCAACTGGCAGCTATCGCGGCCGGCGAAATGGCGGTGGTGTACTACGCCTTCGCGGCCTGGCGCCGCGAGCCGGAAGTACCCCCAGGCATGCAAGCTTACTCGACTCACGAGCGAGCCGGAACGCCGGTGCTGTTCGGCGCTCTCGCTGGCATTAGCGTCGTAGAGGTTCCGCTGGTCCACCTGCTGGTGATGCGCTGGAACGTCAAGCTAGCCTGGGTGCTCACCGCTCTAAGCGTGTATGGCGCCATCTGGCTGATAGGGATGGCCCGGGCGTTTGTCTTGCGCCCCGTCCTGGTGGGCCATGGCGAGTTGATCATCCGGAGCGGCATTCTGTGGACGCTGCGGGTTCCGGTCGATCGCATTGCGTCCATCCACCGCGCCGCCGGCCCTTCTGATTTGCGGCTCTGCCCGGGCGGCGACCCAAACGTGGCGATGGTGTTCTCCGAACCAATGATCGCCACGGGAATGTTTGGCATCCGGCGCCCCGTGGCCCGGATAGCGCTTTCGGTAGACCAACCAGCCGATTTCGAAAACGCGCTACGCACCACGTAGCACAGGCCTCCCGGCCTGTGTCTGTTTTCCTACCGCTCCTGATACGCGATAGCCTCGATTTCGACCTTGATGTTCGGAATAGCGAACGCCGTGACCACCGTGCTGCGCGCCGGTTTGGCGTCGCCGAAGAACTCCGCGTAAACCGCATTCATGGCCGCGAAATCCTTGCCGTCGGCCAGGAACACCGAGGTCTTCACCACATCGGCAAGAGTCGCGCCGCAGCCTTCCAGAATGCGCTTTAGGTTCAGAAGCACCTGCCGCGTTTCGTCTGCGATCTCGCCGGGTTCCCCCGGCACCTGGCCGGATACGAAGATGAAATCGCCGGCGCGTACGGCAGGCGAGTAGGGTCCGCGCGGGGCGGGCGCGCCCGGCGGAGTAAGCCGCTCGATCATAGCGTTAGTGTCCTTCCCCTTCGAGAAACCGCTCGGCTTCTATGGCGGCCATGCAACCCGCGCCGGACGCGGTGACGGCTTGGCGGTACACGCGGTCCTGCACGTCGCCCGCATGGAAGACGCCGGGAATGTTGGTACGCGCGCCGCCCTTCGACAGGATATAGCCGTCCGCGTCCGTGTCGATCTGACCGCGGAACACAGCGGTGTTCGGGATATGCCCAATGGCCACGAAGAAACCATCCACCGCCTCGTCCCAAACCTCGCCGGTCTTGAGATTGCGCAGGCGCGCGCCCGTAACCAGGTTCTTGGAAACGTCGTAGATTTCTTCCACCGCGGCGTTGGTAACGAACCGGATTTTGGGATTATGGCGCGCCCGGTCGAGCATGATCTTCGAAGCGCGGAACTCATCGCGCCGGTGGACGAGCAACACTTCGCGGCCAAAGCGCGTCAGGAAGTTGGCTTCCTCCATGGCCGAATCGCCGCCGCCCACCACCATGATTTTGCGCTCGCGATAGAAAAACCCGTCGCAGGTGGCACAGGAACTCACGCCGCGCCCGACGAGTTTCTGCTCGGAGTCCAGGCCCAGCCATCGAGCGGAAGCGCCGGAAGCGATAATCACCGTGCGCGTCTCGACCCATTCGCCTTCCACATTGAGACGAAATGGCCGCGCCGAAAAGTCTGCATCGAGCACGTTCCCGTGCTGGTACTCGGCGCCGAAATGCTCCGCCTGTTTCTTGATATTCTCTACCAGATCGGGCCCGTTAATGCCTTCGGGAAACCCCGGAAAGTTTTCCACCAGAGTGGTCAAGGACAGCTGCCCACCGGCTTCGTGGCCGCTGATCACGAGGGGCTGCAGGTTGGCGCGGGCCGCATAGATCGCGGCGGTGTTGCCGGCGCAGCCGGAACCAATGATCACTACATTTCGCATGGGAATCCCTCACTGTAACAAAAAACCCGCGGACTCGAAGTTGTATACTTCAAAAACCAGAGGAGACACGAGTCGATGCGCGCGAACCATTATAGGATGTGCCTCGCATCAGTTTGGTTGCTCGCCGCGATGGCCCTCTCACCCGATGCCACGGCCGCGGACGCCGCTTGCGACCGGGCGTGCCTGGATGGCTTCGTGGACCAATATCTGGCGGCGCATGATCCGTCGCGATTGCCCGTGACGAAAACCGCCAGGTACACCGGGAACGGGGTAACCCTGCAACTGGGCGACGGCATGTGGAACCCCGCCAGCTTCTACGGCACTCTGGAGGAGCACAGCCATCCCGCAACTCTCGGGCTGCGTCTCAAGATCGAGGACCGGCGCATCGGTGAAATGGAGTTCATTGTCATCCGCTCCACGGCGCGGAGCAGTTTTTCCGCGGTGCAAGATCTAAAAGACAGGCCCATACTGAATGAGCCACTGGCGCCCTCCGAGCGCGCTCCCACGATGAGCTGCGAGGACCAGTTCGCCACGGAAGGAGTAACGCCATGAAGCGCAATTCGCGCCGCAGATTCATCGAAGGCGCGGTGGCCGCTGGCGCGGTGGCAGGCGGATCGGCGGCATCGGCGCAACCGGCCGGCAGCATCCGCGGCTACGATCACGTGGCGCTGCCGATGCAGAATACCGAGGCCATGCTGGCCTTCTATCGCGGCCTCGGGTTGCAGGTGAGTGAGAATGCGCAAGCGTGTTCGGTTTACATCGGCGACCAGATGATCAATTTTCATCGCCCGGCAACGTGGCAGAGGGAATCGTTCACGCTGCGGGCGCCCGCTGCGAAACCGCCTTGTGGCGACCTGTGCTTTGTGTGGGACGGAACGCCGGAATCGTTAAAGGCGATGTTGGATCGGGCAGGCGCCAAAATCATCGAAGGCCCCGTGGGGCGGCAGGGTGGCCGCAAGAAGGCCGCGTCCAGCGTCTATGTGCGCGATCCGGACGGCAATTTGCTGGAGTTCATGATCTACTCCTAAAACGTGATCCCCACCAAGAACTCCGCCTGGTTCTGGTTGCTGGACAACCCGCCGTTGGAGCTGAGGAAATGCTCCGCGCCCCAACGCGTGTAGCGGACTTCCGGCGAAATGTGAATTAGCAGCACGTGCACGTCGATCCCAGCTCCGATCACAAAACCGCTAGTAGTCTTCTTGTGCAACTCAGCCGGAGTCGAAGTACTGCGAGTGCCCGTAAGGCCTGAGGCAATTACGGTGCTCGTCACTGTCTGCTTTAATCCTTGAAGAGTGTCCCAAGCAACGCCGGCGTCCACGTAAGGCCGCACCACTTTCGACGGAAATCGGTACTTCGCCAGCAACGGAAACTCCCAGGCATTTCCAGTGGTGTTGCCATTCTGAATCACGTCAATCAGGTTCCCGCCACTTGTATAGTTCAAATGCCGGTACAGCGCGTCCAACTCCACCCCAAAACCAAAAGGCAGCCGCAACTCCACCGTCGGACCGATGATGTACCGGCTGGTGGACGTGTGGAAGTTGAGCATGTCCGGATTCTGGACCGTGTCCAGGAAATCCGTCAACGGGACGCCTCCCCTTACCCCAAAGGAGAACGGCTGCGCGCATAATGATAGCGCGCCGAGCAACAACAGGAACAGTGGTCTCATGAAGTTGCCGACGAGTGGCGGGATTTGGTGGTTTCGGGCGGCAGTACCACCAGCGTAGGGAATCACACCTGAAGCGTGAACGACTCGCCCAGATACACGCGCTTCACTTCGGGATCGCGCCCCAGCGCTTCCGGACTGCCGGCGCGGAAGATTCGTCCGTTATTGATAATGTAGGCGCGATCGGTGACCACCAGCGTTTCGCGCACGTTGTGGTCGGTCACCAGAATCCCGATGCCTGCGCGCTTGAGGTCGAAAATAATGCGCTGCAGCTCCAGCACCTGGATCGGATCGATTCCCGAAAAGGGTTCGTCAAGCAGAAGAAAACTGGGGTCGATCACCAGCGACCGCGCGATCTCCACGCGCCGCCGCTCGCCTCCGGACAACATGTAGCCCTGGTTGCGCCGCACCGTCTCCAGGCCGAGCTGCCCGATCAGCCGCTCCATCTTCTCACGCCGCTCCTGCGCGCGCATTGGCAGCGTTTCCAAAATTGCCAGCAGGTTCTCTTCCACGGTCATCTTGCGAAACACCGAAGCTTCTTGCGGCAGGTAGCTGATGCCCTTGCGGGCGCGCTGGTACATCGGAAGCGCGGTGATGTCTTCGTCGTCTACCAGGACGCGGCCCGAGTCGGGACTGATCAGTCCCACGATGATGTAGAACGACGTGGTCTTACCCGCCCCGTTCGGACCCAGCAGCCCAACCACTTCGCCCTGCTGCACAAAAACCGAGACATCGTCCACCACTTTGCGGCCGCGGTAGGCTTTGGAGATTTCGCTGGTCTCGAGTTTGTTCATCAGGCGCTACTTGCGGTGGAGGCGGCTCTTAGCCGGCTGCTCCGCGGACCCGTTAACCAGCAGCCTATCATCGTTGGCAAAGTAGGTCAATTCAATGCCGTGTGTGTCGCCTTTCAAACTGTCCACCATGCGCGGCTGTCCTCCGCGGAGCACCACCTTCTGATCGTCCGGATAATATTCGCCGTGCTCTCCCGTCCCTGTGCGCGTTCGGTCGGGGGCCGTCTGTACGATCTCCACCGCGCCCTCCGCGAAGGCCTTCTCGAGACGCGAGTCGGCTGAGGAATCGGCCAGAAACGCGCGCAGTTCCCGGCTCTTCACACGCAGTCCCGTGCGGTTCAGCAGAACCCCGCCGGTGTAGACCGCCAGACGATCTTTGTCGGTATAGACCATGTGGGCCGCGTGCACGACAGTCAGAACCGGCGCCGCGGGTTTGCTCGTCGCATCCTTGCTCGTGGCGGCCTTCCCCGTAGCATCCTTGCCCGGACCGTCCGCCTTGCCGGCATTGTCCGCCTTGGGCTGCTCCCACAGATTGGTCACCACGTTGCCATCCGCCACCAGGCTCTGCTTCTCGCGGTCTACGTCGACGGTATCGGCCTGGATCCGGTTGGCGCCCTGCCAGAGATTCACATTGCCCTCGTAGTGCACAGTCCGGTTGCGGTTGGTCGACACCATCTTGCGCGCCTGGGCCTGCAGCGGCTCGTCGCCCGACAGCATGCTGGAAGTCTTCTGATCCTTTTCCGGCAGCCGGCTCGAGTTCACCCGCCCTTCCGCGGTGAAGTTCCCGGTGCGCTGATCCAGGCGTATGCGGTCGGCAGAGGTGGAACCGTTGGGGTCCCAAACCCGCGCCGTGGCGTCCAGGACCATCACATTTTCTTTTTGGTCCAGCGTGGCTTTAGAGGCGCGGGCCCGGCGGTCGCCATCCTCGTAGGAGAAGTCGCCCCACTGTTCGATGGATGCTACGTTGCTGCTGTTCGGCTCAAAGTGGGCCAACATTTCATGGCTGGCAGTCAGGGTCGCGGCAGGATTTCGCTTGCGCTCCTCGGGGGTCGGATCGGTCAGCGTCTTTACATTCTTGGCCTGGAAAGAATCGATGTGGTTTTCGCCGCTGTACGCAATCACCATATCGTTGCCATCAAGTGTGCGGTGGTGCTGCCCGGGTGCGTTGGGCAGGAACTCCAGCTTCCCCGGCGAATGGGTCAGCACCGTCTCGATCTCTTTCCCCCCGGGTCGCATCTTCAGTTCTATGACGTCGCTGCGGAGCACGTGGGTTTCGCCGGGTTGGCGTCCCGCCACGGGCACAGGTTTAGCCGTCACCACACTATTGCCGCTGGTGTTGACGCGGGAAAGAACGCTCTGCTGTTCGCCGGGATCGAAATTCATTTCCACTCGCGCGGCGGAAATCGTGGTCTCCGAGGTTTCGGAAACGGAAGTTAAAGCGGCGTTGCCCTGCCCGGTGATCTTCTGCACCAGGCCATCGTCATCGAAATCCATCACCAGCGTATCGGCAGCGTACTGTAGCTTGCGATTGGGGTATTCGTCCGTGCCGTGCGCCCGATTCGATTCCACCTTGCGGATGGCTTTGTCCTGCAAGTGAACCACCGAGTCGTAACCCTCCACCACGGTGTGATCGCGGGTCATTTTACCCCAGGGTCTCAGCAGGATTTGCGAGCTGCCTTCGAGATACGTCAAGGTGGTGGCTTCGATCTTCATGGGCTTGGCGTTGGCGCCGGGAGGCCGCCAATCCACCTCCACGGCGTTCTTCATCTGCAACTCGTGCGTCGTCGGGTCGTAATAGCCGCCGTTCGATTTGCCGTCGCCGTTGCGAAACTTGAAGGTGCAGGGACGGTCGGTCTCCGCCCTGCCGCCGGTGGTGTCGAAATTGACGCCCGAGGAGTGGATCGAGACCAGATCCGGCTTCGGCTCCCCTTCCGCCGGTTCTCCCAGCGTGATATCCACGTCTCCTTCCGAGTACAGCTTGTGGTCGGAAGCGAAGTAGGTGGCCGCGGCGCTCTTCACCAAGTCGTAGGCATCGCCGGTTTTGTGATAAAGGTGGAGCTCGACGTCCGTCAGATCGATGCGCGAGGAATCCTTGGTCTGGCGGGCCTGCCTGGCGTAGATCTTCACAGTGGTCTGGTCGCCTTTTTTCTCGGTGTACTCCCACAGGTCGGCCGACGAGTTCAGGTCCAGCGGCAGAGCTTTGGGTTTAGCAGGGGCCTGCGTCCGCAAGGCCAGTTTCTGCGCCCGATAGGTGACGATGACGACGCTCAGGATGGCGCCAATCGCCACCAGCAGGAGCCAGCGCGCGCGTCGCATGAGATACCTCTACTATACCGCCCGCGGCCCTAAAGCCCGCTCCCTTTGGTCACGGCTCAGTAACTTCACGACAAACGCCGCGTTATACTCGAATCGCATTATGCCCTCCGCGGCCATCAAAATCTTTGCTACCGGTGGGACGTTCGACAAGGAGTACAACGAAATCACCGGCGCGCTGTTCTTCCAGGACACCCATCTTGGCGACATGCTCGAGCACGGCCGCTGTCTGGTTCCGGTGAGCATCGAAACGCTCATGATGATCGACAGCCTGGACATGACCGATGCCGATCGCGCGCTCATCCTCCACCGCTGCCTCGAAACCCCCGAACAGCGCATCATCATCACCCATGGCACCGACTCCATGGAGCAGACTGCCGCCGTCCTGGGAAAGAGCGCCACGGGCAAAACCATCGTCCTGACCGGCGCCATGGTCCCGTATACGTTCGGAAGCTCGGACGGCATGTTCAATCTGGGCGCTGCTCTCGCTCTGGTGCAAACGCTCCCACCGGGTGTGTACGTTGCCATGAACGGACGCTGCTTTGACTGGCGCTCGGTACGCAAAAACCGCCAGCTTGGAGTCTTTGAGGAAGCTTGAGTGAAGCGTTGTCAAGTAGAATAAAACCTTCATATTGAGTAGCTTGCCAGTAATTTTTGGCACTCTACAACAGAGTGTGCTAATAATATCCCTCGGAACCCCACGCGAGTCTAAGTTGGGTTTCACTCGTCAGCCTGACACTAATTTCTAATTTCAAGGAGGTAGGTTCCATGAAGATTCGTCCGCTTTACGACCGTATCGTGGTCAAACGGATTGAGCAAAAAGAGCAGATGCAGGGCGGTTTGTACATCCCCGATTCAGCCAAAGAGAAGCCCCAGGAGGGCGAAGTGGTGGCCGTGGGAAAAGGCAAGCGCCTGGAAGACGGGAAGGTCATAGCCCTCGATGTGCAGGTTGGTGATCGCATCCTGTTCGGAAAATACTCCGGCAGCGACATCAAACTGGATGAAAACGAGTACTTGATCATGCGTGAGGACGAAGTCCTCGGGATTCTGGATGCTGCCCCGAAGGTAGCCAAGAAAGCTTCCTAACTAAAAGGAGTCGAAGACTATGGCGAAACAGATTGTTTATTCCGAAAATTCCCGTCAGGCGATTTTGCGTGGCGTCAACCAACTGGCCGACGCCGTGAAAGTGACGCTCGGTCCCAAGGGCCGGAACGTGATCCTGGAGAAAAAGTTCGGTGGTCCGAACATCACCAAGGACGGCGTCACGGTTGCCAAAGAGATTGAACTGAAAGATCCGCTGGAAAACATGGGCGCGCAGATGGTGCGCGAAGTTGCCTCCAAGACCAGCGATGTGGCGGGCGACGGCACCACCACCGCCACCATTCTTGCCCAGGCTATTTTCCGCGAAGGCGTAAAGGCCGTTGCGGCCGGCGCCAACCCGATGGCCCTGAAGCGCGGTATCGAGAAGGCCGTGGAAGTGGCGACTAAAGAAGTCACCAAGATGTCCAAGAGCGTCACCGGCGACATGATCGCGCAGGTGGGCACCATCTCAGCCAACAGCGATCCGACCATCGGCAACATCATCGCCGATGCCATGAAGAAGGTAGGCAAGGATGGCGTGATCACGGTCGAAGAGTCCAAGACCATGAACACTGAGCTGGATACCGTGGAAGGTATGCAGTTCGACCGCGGCTACCTCTCTCCCTACTTCGTGACCGATGCCGAGCGCATGGAAGCAGTGCTCGAGGATCCGTACATCCTGATCCACGAGAAGAAGATCAGCAACATGAAGGACCTGCTGCCGCTGCTCGAGCAGATCGCGCGCGCCGGCAAGCCGCTCCTGATCATCGCCGAGGAAGTGGAAGGCGAAGCGCTGGCGACCCTGGTAGTCAACAAACTTCGTGGCACGCTCAACGCCGCGGCAGTGAAGGCCCCGGGCTTCGGCGATCGCCGCAAGGCCATGCTGGACGATATCGCGATCCTGACCGGCGGCAAGTCGATCATGGAAGAGACCGGCATTAAGCTGGAAGGCGTACGGCTGGAAGATCTCGGCCGCGCCAAGCGCATCACCATCGACAAGGACAACACCACCATCGTCGACGGCAACGGCAAGGAGAAGGACATCCAGGGACGCATCAAGCAACTGCGCACCCAGATTGACGAGACCACTTCCGATTACGACCGCGAGAAACTGCAAGAGCGGCTGGCGAAACTGGCCGGCGGCGTGGCGGTGATCAAAGTCGGCGCGGCCACTGAAACCGAAATGAAGGAGAAGAAGGCCCGCGTGGAAGATGCCCTGCATGCTACCCGTGCGGCTGTCGAGGAAGGCATCGTTCCCGGCGGCGGCGTGGCTCTGCTGCGTGGCGCGAAGGCTCTGGCTGGCTTCAAGGCGGAAGGCGACGAGCAGATCGGCGTCGATATCGTGCGGCGCGCCTGCGAAGAGCCCATCCGTCAGATCGTGGTCAACTCCGGCACCGAGGGCGCTATCGTCGTGGAGAAGGTCCGCGAGAATAGCAACCCGAACTTCGGTTTTAACGCCCAGACCGAGGTCTACGAAGACCTGGTGGCGGCCGGTGTCATCGACCCGACCAAGGTGACCCGCACCGCTCTGCAGAATGCCGCTTCGATCGCCTCCCTGATGCTCACGACGGAAGCGATGATCGCGGAGATTCCGGAGAAGAAACCAGCTCCTCCGGCCGGCGGCCACGGTGGCCCCGAGATGGACTACTAAACACTTCGCAAGTCGGAAATCTTCGGCCGCGCTTCCCTGCCATGGGAGCGCGGCCTTTTTTTGGTGTGCGTGGACGGCGGACGCCCACGTCCGCGCCGGACCCCCGGTCCGGCTCGCTCAGGGCCGACGAGGGCGTCGGCCGCGGTCCAGGGGGACCGCCGCACCATTCATGCGTTCGCGCGCTTGGCACGGCGGGCCGCGAACGCCAGCCCCGACCAGGTCTCATCCACCGCACACACCTTGTAGTCCACCAGGCCTGTCGCCAAACCCATCTCACGCACAACATCCTCGCTCAGGTCGGTCACGATGCCCGAAGCCTTCTTGGGCCAGATCAGCCAGAGCGTGCGGCCCGTTTTTATCTCGCGCGCCAGCAGGGGCAGCTCGCGGGCCAGCGCGGCGGCGGATTTCTGAAATGCCAGGATCACGGCCGCGCCATCCGGCCGGTTCTGTACGTGGACATCGGGAGGCAGCGGTTCCAACCTGGCGGCGAAACCGTCGGGCGCGTGGAGCAGCGCCACTACTGAAGCTTCCAAAATCCGCAGCTTCTTGGGCAGCGGTGTACCGGAGTAGCCGGCCAGCGTTGCGGGCACGACGGGGCTTTCGGGTTTGGCCTTCAGCGCGCGGCGCACTGCGGCCCCAATACGCGACCATGGGGTGAATTGAGCGTCCGGCAACAACGAACGAACCTGCGCCGTTTTTTCCGGATCGCCTTCGATGAAGACCAGCGCCACCTGGCGCGTGATTCTATTGCCGCGCATGCTGATGGCGACGGCGCGCCCGTGGGAAGGTAGGCGAGTCAGGTCGATCACTACGGCGTCGGGCGGATTCTCGCGGATGAGGCGGAAGCCTCCATCGCTGTTCACGGTGGCGAAGTATTCAGCTTGGAATCCGGCTCGCCGCAATCGTTCGACGCGTTCCACGGCTTCTGCGTCGTTCCAGTGTAGCAGCAGAATCCGTACGGCCATTCAGGCGCTGCGAACCACTCCGGTGGTGACAGGCAGCAAGCGGGTGCGGATCTGGTTCATCACATCGGATGCCAGGAATGGTTTCCGCAGCACGGGGAAGTTGTGCTCTTCGCACAGCGCTTCCTCCTCCGGCGGCAGAATGGTTCCGGTCATCACGATCACTAGCATCTGCGGCACGGCTTGCAGAAACTCGACGCCGAGTTCCACGCCGTTACCGTCGGGTAGCATGTAGTCGAGCAGCGCAGCGTTGGGCTTGTTCTCGGCCACCAGGCGCTTAGCCTCAGTTGCCGATTCGGCAGTTAGCAGCCGCCAGCCGGCATCGGCCATCAGCCGCTCCAGAAAGTGCAGCAAGTCGCGGTTGTCGTCCACCAGCAGTACAGTGGGATGGGCGGGAGCCGAAGCCGCATGCTGCTCCACCATGTGGATGTTGAGCTTCTCCTTGTCCTCGGCCACGTCCACGCGAACGCGGGCGCCCGCGCTCACCTGATTGGTCGCCACCAGGGTAGCCAACGGCTGCGTCAGGTGCCGGTGGATCGTGCGGTTCAGTTCGCGGGCGCCATACTCCTGGCTGGTGCCCTTCTCCAGCAGGAACTGCCGCGATTCAAAGGGGACCTCGAGCACAAAGGAACGGTTCCCGAGCCGGGTGTTCACGTGATTCTGCAGGTCGGCGATCTGCTTGTCCAGAATTGCGGACAGAGACTCCGGCGTGAGCGGCTGGTACGTAATGATGCAATCGATTCGGTTGACGAATTCGGGCGAAAAGCGCTTGCGCACCGAGACCAGCGCGATGTTCTGCAGCTTGCTGGTCAGGTCGGTCCGCGCCGCCATTTTCACGGATTGAAAACCGAAATCCGGATTAATTTCCCGCATCATTTCGCGGGCGCCCAGATTGCTCGTCAGGAAAACCAGACTCTTTTCGAAATTCACCGTGGAGTTGTCGCCCAGCCGAAGAATGCCTTTGTCCAACACGCCCAGCAGCAAACGGGTCATGGAGGGCGCGGCCTTTTCAATCTCGTCGAAGAGCACCAGTGACAGGCTGCATTTCTCGCTGGTGACCGCGTTCAGCTTTTGCTGTGTGAGCATCGGCTGCGTCTCGCGATGGCCCAGATAGCCGGGAGGCGCGCCGATGAGCTTGGCCACCTCGTGCTCCATTTGAAACTCGCCGCAATCCACCTTCAGCACGTTCTTTTCGCTACCGTGCAGGATGTCGGCCAGGGCTTCCACGGTCTTGGTCTTGCCCGTGCCGGTCGGGCCGAGCAGCAGAAACACGCCCACGGGCCGGCCTTCGGGCGCCAGTCCCGCCTGGAACATCTGGATGTACGGCACGATGACACGTGTCGCAGCGGGTTGGCCCACCACTTTCTGGGATAGGACCGTCGTCAGGTCTTCAATCGTATCCGCACCCTGCTTTCGCGAACGCGTTGGCGTACCCTTTGGCTTGTCCACTCCGGCCTCCGCTTTGATTATAGCGGTAGCGGAATTCTTGACCCGGATCTTCCGCCTCTCTTCAGGACGGTTCGGTTCCTTCATAAAATCGTTCTTTACCGTTACCCAACAATAATTTACCAGGAACTAGACAGCCTTGGCAAAAGGGCCCCGCACCCCCGTGAACCAGGACCATATAGTCGTTTTATCATGCTGGAGCGGTTTATTATGTGAATATTCTAACTAATGATATCCAATTGGAGGGAAAATCACGCACCAATTATCGATGCCGGAAGGTGATGCGACCCTTGGTCAGGTCGTACGGAGAGAGTTCCAGGGTGACCCGATCGCCCGCCAGGACGCGGATCCGGTTGCGGCGCAGCCGCCCCGCCAGGTGGGCCAAGACGACGTTCGGATTATTTTCGAGTTGCACACTGAAAAGACCACTGGGAAACTTTTCTAATACCGTGCCGGTTACTTCGATGCTGTCTTCTTTGCTCATACACCTCGTTTGCGAGCAGGCCGGCCACGTTTCCCGCGGCCGGCCCTAAAACTTTTCAGGCCGCCGTGACGTTGGTTGCCTGCAGACCCTTGGGGCCCTTCGTCACCTCAAATTCCACCTTGGAGCCCTCATCCAGAGTGCGATAACCCTGCGTCTGGATGGCCGAGAAGTGTACGAACACATCTTCTCCATTCTCCCTTTGGATAAACCCGTAGCCCTTGGCTGCGTTAAACCACTTCACTGTACCTTTTTCTTTCATCTGCCTCATTCCTTCTTAACAAAAAATGCACCCTTCGCTCGCGCCGCCCTGCAAAAAAGGGGGTTGCGGATGGACTCGCGCAACCCCCTTTAGTGATCGAAGCGGAAAACAAGAGTCAAATGCCAAACTATTATACAATGGAGTCCGCCTGCCGTGCTCCGGCTCGGTTGCGGGCTGTGCGAACATTCGACTTCTACCGTTTCCGCTTCTTCTTCCAGGCGATTGATCCCGTGCAGTTTCCGCCCGGGCAGGCGGCCAACATCGTACGCGGCGCTTTCGGCAAAATCCTTCGGGAGGTGGCTCCCCCGGAGACCAACGCGTTTCTGTTTGAACCGGGTACATCGGGTGCGGGCCCTCCAGGCCTGGCGGATTGGCCGCGGCCTTTCGTTCTCCGCTGCTCGCACCTGGATGGCTCGGCCCCGGAGCCCGGGGAAAGCTTCTTCCTGGATGCCCACATTTTTGAAATCGGACGGCCGCTTCTCCCTTGCTTTCTGTCGGTATTCGAACAGTTCGCCGCCCAAGGCATCGGACCAGGCCGTGGACGGGTGGAACTGACGGCTGTCCAACAACTCGACCTCGACGGAAATCCCACGCTTGTGTCAACGCCTTCGTCGGTGACGCTCGATGGCGAGTCCACCCCCGTACCCTCTGTGACCCTCCGATTCGTCACCGCTACGGAACTGAAGGCGGGCGGACGGGTGCCCGACCACCCCGGCTTTGCGGTGTTGTTCGCGCGTCTCTACGAACGCGTCAGAACTTTGCAATCGCTCTACGGCTTGGAGCCGTCCGACCGGCGGCAAAGACCGCCGGCGTTACATAGCGCCGCAGCCGCGATCCGCCTGACGCGTTGCGACCTGACTTGGGAGTATGCGTCTAGAAAATCGACGCGCACGGGCCGGACACACCCGCTTGGGGGGTTCAGCGGAGAGGCCGATTACGAAGGAGAACTGGCCGAATTTCTGCCGTGGTTGCGTGCCGCGCGGTGGGTCGGTGTGGGCCGGCAAACCGTCTGGGGCAAAGGCGACGTGCGTGTGATTGAACCTGGTGCGGGAACTCCCCTACTCACTCAGGCAACTCCCCGGTAAATCGAGAACCGCGTGCTACACTCGAAGCGTCCCGAACCCATGGACTTTCTTAAGGGCCTGAATGCGCCACAGCGCGAGGCCGTCGCCCACACGGAGGGCCCGCTATTAATTCTGGCGGGCGCGGGCAGCGGCAAAACAAGGGTGATTACTCACCGCATCGCGCACATTATTACCTCCCGGCACGTGGCGCCGTCAGCCATTCTGGCCGTGACCTTTACCAACAAGGCCGCGGGCGAGATGCGTGAGCGCGTAGCCGCATTGTTGGAAGAGTACAAGCTTGAGTCGCGGCCCAACGTTTCCACGTTCCACTCCTTTTGCGTTCGCCTGCTGCGCCGCGACGGCGATCCGCTGGCTGCTATCCGCCCCGGCTTCACGCGACGCTTCAGCATCTACGACGACGAAGAGCAGCTCGCCATCATTAAGGCCACCTTCCGCGGACTGGGTCTCGATGAGAAAGATTTCATGCAGTACCGCGCGGTTCTCTCGCGCATCAGCCACGCCAAGAATCGCAACGAGACAGCAGCGGATCTCTATCGCAAGGCCACAACCCAGGAAATGGAACGCGTGGCCGCGGTGTTCGAGGCTTACGAAGGCGCGCTGCGCACCGCCAACGCACTCGATTTCGACGACCTCCTGCTGGAGTCCGTTCGCCTGTTGCGCCACGATACCGCCACCCGCGAAGCCTGGAACCGCCGGCTCAGCTACATTCTGATCGATGAATACCAGGACACCAATCGCACCCAGTACGACTTAATGCGCCTGCTTTCGGAGTCGCATCAAAATGTCTGCGTGGTGGGCGACGAAGATCAGTCGATCTATAGCTGGCGCGGCGCCGACATCAAGAATATCCTCGATTTCGAACACGACTATCCGGGCGCTACCGTGATCCGCCTCGAGCAGAATTATCGCTCCACCAAGAACATTCTCTCCGCGGCCGGCACGGTGGTGGAGAATAACAAGGCGCGCAAGGGCAAGAAGCTCTGGACCGAAGCCGATTCGGGCGAATCGCTCGGCCTCTACGCCGGCTTCGACGCCGAGAACGAAGCGCTGTTCATCGCCGACCGGATCGAGAAGCTGCTGGTCTCCCATCCGGATGAACACATCGCGGTGCTGTACCGCACCAACTTCCAATCGCGCCAACTGGAAGAGGCGATGCGGCGGTACGGGCGCAAGTACAACATCGTGGGCGGGTTCAGTTTCTACCAGCGTGCCGAAATCAAAGACACGGTGGCGTATTTGAAGCTGGCCACGTCTCAGTCAGACTCCATCAGCCTGCTGCGCGTGATCAACACGCCCGCGCGCGGTATCGGCCGAACCACCGTGGAGCAGATCGAAGGCTACGCGCGCCAGCACAATATCAGCCTGTGGAGCGCCATTGAGCGCATCATCGATGACCATCAGCTCTCCACGCGTTCGCAGTCGTCGCTGGTTACGTTTCGCAACCTGATCCAGGAACTGGCGCTGATTGCCAGCGGGGAGTCGCTGCCGGACTTAATCCGTTACATCCTCGATCGCACGGGCTACCGCCGCATGCTCCAGCAGGAAAAGACGCCGGAATCCGAAGCACGCCTGGAGAACCTGGATGAACTGGTGAACGCGGCGGTGGAAGGCGCTGAACGTGGCGAGACGGTTTGGGATTTTCTGGACCACGCCGCCCTGGTGGCCGAGGCCGATGCGTACGACGAATCGTCGAACGTCACCCTGATGACCCTGCACAACGCCAAGGGACTGGAGTTCCCGACTGTGTTCATCGCAGGCATGGAGCAGGGCCTGTTCCCGCACAGCCGGTCGATTAACTCGCCTGAGGCGCTGGAGGAAGAGCGCCGCTTGTGCTACGTGGGCATGACGCGCGCCCGCAAGCGGCTGTTCCTGACGTGGGCCAAGTATCGCCGCCGTTTCGGTGGTGGTGAGCAGGAGAAATCCACGCCGTCCTGGTTCTTGAGCGAGGTGCCGGAGAATCTCATCCACGATCTGAGTCCGCGGGACGAGCCGGGCGAGGTGAATCTGTTCACCGACCGGTATGACGTGCGCCAGGCCGCACGGCGCAACACCTTCACCGGCAAGACTTACAATTCGCTCGAAAACATTTCGCAGTTCTTCGGCGAGCGCGGCATTCCGTTCCGGCCACCCCAGCCCGCCGCGCCCCGCATGGCCCCGCCGCAGCTGTCTCGGCCTCCGCTTCCAACCAAGCCTCTGCCCTCAGCTCCATCAGCCTCTCCTCGCCGGGTCGCCCGCGCGGGAACCACCGTCGAACATCCTAAATATGGAACCGGCACTGTGGTCCGTCGCGAAGGTGATGGCGAGAATGCTAAGATCACTGTGAACTTTCCTCGTTTCGGGTTGAAGAAACTCGTCGAGAAGTACGCAGGATTGAAAAGAGACTGATGAATACCAAGACCGTCACCGATAAACTGGAACGTAAGAAGCTGAAGCGCGTTGCGCGCAAGAAGGCCGCTCCCAAGGCTAAGCGCGCGGCCGGCGTGGCCCGCGGCTCGATGAAGAAGAAGATTCGGCACCAGACCCAAGGTCAGCGCAAGCGGTAACCCGGCAGGGCGGTGTCAAACGTGAGTGGCGTCACTGGAAGCCTTTTCCGCACGAAAAGCATCGACGCGCTGATCGCCGCTTGCGAAGACCCCGACAAGAAACTTCGACGCACGCTGGGGCCCTGGAGTCTTACCGCGCTGGGCATCGGTGCGGTCATCGGCTCCGGCATTTTCACCCTCACCGGAACCGCCGCGGCCGGCAAGGTCATCGCCGCCAAGTCGATCCTCAATGCGACCGTCATCGATCTGATCCTCTACGGATCGCATGCCGGCTCGCAGTTGGGAAGGCCCGGCGCGGGGCCGGCCATCACCATCTCATTTCTGCTGGTAGCCGTTGCCTGCGCGTTTGCCGGACTGTGCTATGCGGAGCTGGCCTCCATGATCCCCGTGGCCGGCAGCGCGTACACCTACTCCTACGCCGTCCTGGGCGAAATCGTGGCGTGGATCATCGGGTGGGACCTGATCCTGGAGTACGCCGTCTCGAACATGTCGGTGGCGGTGGGATTTTCAGCTTACCTGCAGGATTTGTGCGAGAACCTCTTCGGCTTTCATTTGCCGGATCACTTTGCGTTCCCGCCCTTCCCTGCCCCCGGCGGCCCGGCCGGCTGGTTCAACGTTCCCGCTTTGATCATCACGCTGCTGGTAACCATGGTGCTGGTGCGCGGTGTTCGCGAAAGCGCCGAAACCAACACCGTAATGGTTGTGATCAAAATGGCGGCCATCGTCATTTTCTGTCTGGGCGCGGCGCGGGCTATCCGTCCCAGCAACTGGCATCCGTTTGCACCGCACGGCTTCTCGGGTGTGCTGACGGGCGCGTCCATTGTATTTTTCACATATATCGGTTTCGATTCGGTTTCGACCGCCGCCGAAGAGTGCAAACGCCCGCAACGCGATCTTCCCATCGGCATCATGGCCACGCTGGTGGTCTGCACCATCCTCTACGGCTCAGTGGCGCTGGTGCTGACCGGCATTGCCAACTACCAGACCCTCGGCACAGATTCCCCCGTGGCCGACGCGCTCAAGGCGCTGGGTTACAACCGGCTCCGCCTGATTGTGACGGCGGGCGCACTGATGGGAATGCTGTCCTCGCTGCTGGTCTATCAGTACGGCCAGGCGCGCATCTGGTTCGCCATGTCACGCGACCGCCTGTTGCCGTCCCTGTTCTCGAAGGTTCACCCTCGGTTCCAGACGCCCCACATCAGCACCTGGATCGCAGGTTTTGTAGTCGGCATCCCCGCGGGAATCTGGGATATCGATACCTTCGCGGAGCTCTCGAATATCGGAACCCTGTTCGCCTTTGTGTTGGTATCGGGAGCCGTGATCGTACTTCGGAAAAAGCAGCCCGAGCGCCCGCGCTCGTTTCGCGTCCCGTTCGTGCCGCTGTTTCCCATGATTTCGATTGTGTGCTGCGTGGTGCTGATGATGGGCCTTCCACTGCTGACGTGGGTGCGTTTCTTCGCGTGGTTGTTGGTCGGCTTCGCGATCTACTTCCCGTATGGGAAAAAGCGCAGCACCCTGGCTTAGTAGTTCGTACCACAGGCCTCCCGGCCTGTGTCAGGTGTTGCTCTCGTGGCAGGGCATGGCCCTGCCCCACAGCCTCTCGCACGCGACCGGGTCCCGAAACTTACAGGGCACGGGTTTTCGTTTGACGAAGAACTGATTCGTCAAACTACCGGCTTCAGCGCACGTCGCCAACCAGACCGCGGTATCCGCTCCCCGTTCCGCGCTGGTTTGAAAAGGCCGAAGCAACGCCAGCAGGATCCGAAAGCCGGGCGGGGCGCTCCGCCCCAACTCCGTTTTCATAAACCCTGGACAGAGAGCATTCGCCACCACCGGTTCGCCGCGCAATTGCTCCGCCAACGTCCACGTCAACATCCGAACCGCCTGTTTGCTGGACTCATATGCTCGCATCCCGTTGTATGGCCGGCGCGTGAATTCCACGTCCTCGAGATCGAGTCCGCCCGCCCACGTTGAAGACACATTAACTATGCGGCCACCGCCGCTCGCCCGCAGCGACGGCAGCAGGAGTTGTGTCAGCAGCAGCGGCCCTACGACGTTGGTGGCCCACACGAGTTCGATTCCGTCCGGGGAAAGCCGCCGGTCGGCCCACCACGCTCCCGCGTTGTTGATCAAGACATCGAGAGCGCTGTGCTCGGACCGCAATCGATCGGCTGCCTCGCGCACCGATCGCTGGCTAGCGACGTCGAGCGGCAGGATGAAGATACGATCGTTACCTCTATCCGCAATCATCTGCGTGCGGGCCGCCTCCGCGCGCTCGATGCTGCGGCATCCCATTACTACCGTCGCGCCCATCTTTGCGAGCGCCGCCGCAACGGCCTTGCCGTGACCGGTGTTGGCGCCCGTAACCAGGCAGGTCTTTCCCTCCATCTCCATCATGAAACACTGTTATCATAAACTATGATTATTCGTCAAGGCGGCCGTGAGAAACAAACTTCGGAAGCTCCAACGGAACCGCGGACGCTTCTGGCGAGCACGGGCTTTCTGCTAGCCCGCCTGGGCATGGAGTCGCGGAGACGCTTTACGCGCATGATGGCCCAGCACAAGTTGTCCACGCATCATTTTGGCCTGCTGGCTGCCCTGGGCGAGCACGGCGTAATTGCGCAGCAGCGGCTAAGTGGGATCGTAGGAGTGGACCCGCGCAACGCCGTACCAATCATCGATGAGCTGGAAAAGCGGAAGTTGATTGAGCGCCGAGCCGATTCTCGCGACCGCCGCCGATACGACATAGTCCTCACCTCGACTGGCCGCACGATGATGCGTCGTCTCCAGAGCGCCGGGGAGAAACTCGAGCGGGAAATGTTCCAGCCGCTCAGCGACTCTGAACGAGTGAGCCTGCACGGACTGCTGCTGAAACTCTTCGCGGCGATTGGAGAGGAAACGTGACGGCGGCCTATCTGGCTTTGATGACGGCGCCACTGGCGGCGTTCACAAACACGCCATAACCCGACGTCTTGGAACCCCACATCACATACCACACGGGCACGGAAAATCGCGAGGCGCTGCCGAGCGTGAGCGACGCCCTCTTATCCGGATGCTGCTTGACCCAAACGCCCGCCTTGCCGAGAGCAGCCTGGTACGCCGCATCGGAGTCGATCGAGAAATCGCCCACGCGGAATGCCTGGCTCTGTGGAGTCGAACCGGTCCAGCGCTGCGCGGCGCCGGCGGAGACTCCCTTCGGTGTGCTGCCATTGGCCACCACCGAGTATGTGAATGTCCGCGCTTCCTGCCGGCCCGGTGACACGAAAACCGCGGTCCACATGCCGAACTTACCGGCATCACTCTTCACTCCGGGAACTTCGCTGCTTCCGAGGCTAAGTACCAGGAGGTCGGGTGCCCATGTGCGCGCCGGTTTGTACATCTCCCAAAAGGCGGTCTTGGCTGCCGCGGGCTCTACCTGTGCGCCCGCTGTGGTTTTCGGGGGAATTGTGCCGGCCGCCAGGACAACACCGACGGCCACGGCAATGAAAGCGATTGAGACCTTTTTCACCATAACCAACCTGCCTGCACCTATCCTAGCAGTTCGTCCTGCTTTTCGTGGGGCAGACCATCGTTGTTTGTGGTCTGCCAGCGCGCGCGAAGCGCGCTGTTGCGCCGCTCTGCGGCACCGGCAGACGACGGAAACCGATCGTCCGCCCCACAGAAATAAACTGCGTTCTGCATCCCGCACTACACTGGCAGTTGGCAAAAATCGGACACAGGCAAGGATGCCCGTGTTTCTTGCTACGTTACGGACGGCGCTCGCTGGAGGGCGGCACGATGCCTTTCAGCCGCAGATAAGCCACCGCGGTGCCGTACATTTCGTTGTCATGAGCAGTATTGAAGTTCAGCACACCTAACTTAGTCAGCTCGCGGCCGAACATTTTCACTTTCTGCGCGCCGGTTGCGTCCGTCATCGAGTTGTAAACACCGTCGCAGTAGTCGAACGAGTCTTTAAGCGCAGCCATCAGATCGGCCTTGGAGGTCTTCGTACCGGCTGTCCCCTGCTTCTGCTCGCCCTTTACCAGACCGCACAACATGACTTGTATGTCGGCGATATGCCCGATGATCTCGCCATAAGTGCGGACTTCGGGGACGGGCTTGAACGAATAGTTGGCTTCCGGCATCTTGTCGGCCGCCCTCGTGATGGTGTTCTTGATGCCGGTGTAACTCTGCTTGGCATCGGCGCTGAACGGATTGTCCTGAGCGTTGAGTGCGGCGACTCCGAGGAACGTAGTTAGGAACGTCACAGTGCACAGACGATTCATGGGTTTCTCCTTAGACGAAGCTTGGATTTGGATTGCGAAACCAGAAGTATACACCATGCAGGGGGATAGCCCTGCTAACGGTGCCGGACTAACTTCGCGGCCGAGGCCACCAGCGCGTCCCTAAAACGATTTGTGCCCACGGAGTTGTTTGCGACGTCTTGACTTACGATTTGCATTTGACTGCGAAGAAAATTCTTGGCTTGCGTCTGTGCCTGGACCTCATTCATGATTTCCTGGAGATCGTTATCCATGTCATTAGTCGCATTCATCAGCACAATAAACGCGAGCTCTTCTATATCCGCGCCCGGGGGAATGCCGGCCCCACCCTTAAGGGCTGAGGATACGGCAGCGATTGCTCGTGTTTGCAGTTGCAGGACTGAGGAGGAGGGGTTCCGCTGTTCCTGCAAAACCAACTGCTTTGCAAGTCGAATCAGTGTTTGGTTGATGTTGGGAGTCAGCGTCTTTACAATTCTTGAGTACTGCAATCCCGCCTGGGTGAGACGCGGATCCCGCGCGGCCAACTTATGCGCAATCGAACCTGGGTCGATCATGGTTTGGGCCAGGGTCTCAGCGGCAATTGTACCACCGCGGTAGCGCCTTCCTCGACACTCACACTCGCCGCGCTGGCCATCATCTTTTGTAAGAACGCAGCATCGGCAACCGTGCGTTCATCGACGCGATCCACTGCCACCACGTAATATGCGCCAGGTTGGACGAAGCCCTCGAAGTTCCCGTTCGGCCCGCAAGTAACCGCGTCCATTACGATAGGGCCCTCGGCGACTTGAGGCCACAGCAGAACCGTCGCGCCTTCACCCTTCTCCACTGTTCCACGGAGAGAGGTGGTGCTGCGCTGATAGACGACTTTCAGCGGCGGGGATCCGGGCCGCAAGTCCACCACCCGGCCCAGCACGTCCTGGCCGCCGAGCATCACCGCCCGCGGAGTGTATCCGTTGATCGATGGTCCGCCGCCAATGCGATACCGGCCAGCTTTGACTTGGATATGAGGACCACCGACGAACATGACCGGCAGTTGTCCATCCATGCCATAGAGCCCCAGCACGGCAAATCGGCGATCGTTGCCCGGCGGCGCGTCGCCCCAATCGGCCTCGACTGGCAGGTCGAACGGCGCGGCCAGCCGGATTTCAACGTGGTCGATATCCTGTCGCTCAACCACTACGTTTTCGCTGCCATCCCGCAGCGTCGGATGGCGGAGCACGCTGTCCCACTCGCCCTCCAGCTCGGCTCCAACCGACCATTCGCCCGCGCGCACGGCTGGGAACTCAAACGCACCATCCTTGCCCGCAACGGCATGGGCTTCGGGAAATCCACCGAATCCTTGCATGACATACTGCACGACGCCGAACAACGAAAACTTTGCCAGGCTGCCGGCGCGCTCTCCGCGAGAAGTGAGCGCGACTTCGGCTTTCTCCGCCGGCTTGCCGGCTTCATCGAGCACGACGCCACGAATCCGATACACCGCAGCACTGCGGAGTCGAATGTCGTAACCCGACAAGTTCGCGCCTGCCTGAATGTTCAGCACTTCGGCTTGCGCCCGATCGAGCGCGGAAGGAAAGTAGGTAGGCAGAACCTCGATCCGGTCTTCTTCGGGAGACCTGGTCTCGGAAACCTTGGCCGCGGGCTTAGCCAGCAACGTATACGGACCCGGCGCCAGGTTGTCGAAGGCGAATCTGCCTTCGTCGTCGGTGGACGCGCTCTTAAAAGCTCCGGCCTCCACTTCCACCTTGGCTGCCGGTTTGCCTTCGCCATCCAGCACGCGGCCGGCGAGGGCGCCGAAGGGAGTCAACGCCACATCGAGCCGGATAGCCTCTTGCGCGATACCGACGCGCAGCGCCTGGCGTGGATCGGCAACTTCCGTGACAACATATCCGGTCTTCTCGAACCGGAAGCTATACCGGCCGCTCTTCATGCCGTCGATGCGGAACGCACCCGCGGCATCCGTTGTGGCTACATAGTTGACAGCGTCTTTGGTCCACAGACGCACCTCTACTCCCGCGATCGCCGCTTGCGTGATGCTGTTGACGGCCCGGCCTTCCACGGCGCCGCGATCCTGAGCCGGCAGTACGCCCAGCGCGCAAGCCACGCCAGCCAACAAGCGCAAACTGCAGCACCGGTCCATCGGTGACTATTCTAGCCCGTGCCTGCACTGCGATGCCGGCAGACCACGAACAACGATGGTCTGCCCACGATCTACAGGAAGTACAAAAGATACAAACCCACGGCGGTGAGCGCCAGCGAAGAGAGCAGGGGGATGTGCAAAACGTTGCGGCCGCTATGCTGCGCGAAGCCGGGCACGCCGGCGGAAGGCGGCATTTCCGGAGCTGTATCAGCATCGGCGGGCGATTCCTTCTTCGGCTGATGGGTGAGACGCTCGCCCACCTGGCGGCACATCTCGCCCATTCCCAGGATTACCTCCAGCACATTTTGGTCGCTCACCTGGAGCCGCTCTTGCAGAGCTGCGATCTCGGAGGCCTTCGTTTCGATCTGTTCGCGCAGCACTCCCAATTTTTCTTCGACCGCCGCGCTCACCCCCTGCTGGAGTTTCTCTACGCCGGCTTCCACCTGGGCGGCCACTTGTTCTTCCACGATGGCGCCCACGGCCTCGGCAAATTCGCGATGCAGCGCGATGAATTGATCGTGCAGCGCCGTCATTCCGGAGCTTAGGGTCTGGTCCTGATGCCGCAGCGATTGGATCTCCAGCGCGACCCGGATTTCCATCTCCGCCATCTGCCGCTCCACATGCGAGGCATGTTCTTCCAGGCGCGCTTCGAAAGAAGTCACCAGCGCATTGAGTGCGTGCTGGTCGAAGTTCATCGATGCCGAAGCGGGAAGCTGGGTGGACTCCTGCTCCATCCGTTCCATGCGCTCTTCGATCTCAACCATCCGCCCAGCCAGCGGAGACAGATCGTGCGACGTAGACGGGCCGGCCTTTCTGGCCGCGTTTTGACTAAGTTTCACACCTACGCCGAAGGCCACTCCGTCCCCGAAAGCAACGGCCAGACTGCGCAAGACGGACGAATCGCGGCTCGACTGCATACAAACATAATGTACAGCAAATGTTTTGGAGAGGAAAGCGAAAACTGGGCCCGCAGGCGCCTGGTGGTATAACGCACATATGCATTTTGCATTTCGATTGGCGCTCAGCGCCGCACGACATAAGCCCTTTGTCGCGGTAATGAACCTGGTCGCGCTGCGTGTTTTGCTGCCTTGAAGATGAAGTTGGATGCCCGTGGGGGCGCGGAAACCGAACCGGACGAATCGAAATAGGTTTCTGCTTTTGTGCGGTTTCAGCCGCGGCCTGGCATACCGTGGCCCTCCGTCTGCACGTGTTTTAGGCAGGGAGGAGAGACCATGTTTGCTCGTTATCTGGGAACCGGGGCTTTGGCTCTAGGCACGCTTTTGTTACTGGCATCACAGCCTGGGGCAATCGCACAAGACGCGAACCGCGCCGAGGTCATTGGCAAGACGGACGTCGGTGACGTCGTGCAACGGGTGGCCCGCCGGTCGGCCACTTTCCGCGAAGAATTCAACAAAGCCGTGGAGCACAGTCTGATCGACGGCTCGAAATTGGAAGACCGCGCCAAACACCGCGCGGATGATTTGCACGATTCGGCGAACAAGCTGAAAGATGTTTACGGCGACAAGCGGGACAAGAATAATCCCGCGGTCCGCGACCAGGTGGACAAGACGCTGGCGGCCGCCAGCGACCTGAACCGCATCGTGGCGGAACATCGCTTTACGGACAGAGTGCAACGCGAGTGGGATTTGTTGAAGGGCGATCTGAACTCCCTGGCTGGGGTTTACGATTTGCCTCCGCTCTGACCGGGCTCGGAAAAACCGGACACAGGCAAGAATGCCTGTGCTACAAACTCCAGCAGGGCCCGGAGCGCCTGGCCGCGGTGGCTGACCGCTAGCTTCTGGTCCGCGGTGGCTTCGCCGAAGGTGCAGCCGAAGGGTGGGTAGTAGAAGAGCGGGTCGTATCCAAAACCGCAACTGCCTCGCGGCTCGGTGACGATCTCGCCTTCTACCACCCCGCGGAACAAGCCGGACATTCTATCGCCGTCGGCCAGCGCGATCACACAAATGAAGCGCGCCGTCCGGTCGCTGCGTCCCCGAAGTTTCTCAAGCAGGAGCTGATTGTTGGCTTCATCGGACGCCTTGGCGCCGGCGAACCGCGCCGAATATACCCCGGGTGCGCCACCCAACGCGTCCACCTCTAACCCTGAGTCATCGGCAAACAGCCGGCCGGGAGCATGCGGACCGTAGTAGCGCGCCTTGAGGATGGCGTTTTCCTCGAAGGTCCGCCCATCCTCCACGCAGGGCACGATGCGCTCGATTCCCGGCAGCAACTCGATTTGGATCGCGGTCTGTTCGCGCGCCGCCAGACGGAATTCCCGCAGTTTCCCGGGATTACCAGTGGCGCACCACAGGCGGATCAAATCGGCGCCACCTTCTTTTGCATCTCCACCAACTGCGCGATGCCATCGCGCGCCAGCGTGATCAGCCTGGCCATCTGGTCGTCGTCGAAGGGCGTATGCTCGGCGGTGGCCTGCACTTCGATGAACTTGCCTTTGCCGGTCATCACCACGTTCATATCGACGTCCGCGCGCGAGTCTTCGTCGTAACACAAATCCAGCATAGGGACGCCTCCCACCAGGCCGACGCTGGTGGCTGCCACGTAATCGCGCACGGGCATGGACTTCAGAACTTTGAAGTCGACCAGTTGCCTTAACGCCAGCACCAGGGCCACAAACGCGCCCGTGATCGACGCTGTGCGGGTGCCGCCATCGGCCTGCAGCACGTCGCAATCCAGCATCACCGAGCGCTCCCCCAACGCCGCCATGTCGACGACTGACCGCAGGGAACGCCCGATCAATCGCTGGATCTCATGTGTCCGTCCCGAAGGCCTGCCCTTGGAAACCTCGCGCGGAGTCCGCCGGGCCGTGGCGCGCGGCAGCATGGCGTACTCCGCCGTCACCCAGCCCTTTCCGGAATTGCGCATGAAGGGAGGCACCGTGTCTTCGATACTGGCAGCGCACAGCACGCGCGTGTTTCCCACTTTGATCAATGCCGATCCCTCGGCCGTCACCAGATAGCCGGTGACGATTTCGACCGGACGCATCTCGTCCGCCTGGCGTTTATCCGTTCGCATTATTTTTCATCGCCCAGTAGAGAAAGAGACCCAACAGAACCATCGCGACCAGAATCAACACGACGCAGGGCAGCGCAGCGGGTGGACGCGGCGTGGCGCGTCCCTTGCCCTTTGCCGGTTTGAACTTGGCCATAAATGCGATGGTATCACCCGCTTCCCTGCGCTCCGTGCAAGAATCGAATTTGATGCCTCGTTACCGCTTACGCAGGTCGCAGCTCAGTATGAGTGCCGTTTCTGAGCCGCGACCAAAGGGAGCGGTTACCCGCAGACGCTGCCTGTGGCTGGCGGTGGTTCTGTGTGGTTGCCATAGTGCCGCGCCGCTACCCGATCTTTTTCCGCCAACCGTGGCGGGCGTGTGGCACCGAACCGCGCTGGCGAACCCGTCGCTTTCGAGCGCCCCCGATCCCGTGCCGCGAACCGCCGTGAACCGACTGCAGACCGCCGCCTACGAAGGCCCCGGGAAACTGGAAGCGCGCGCTTACGAACTGGATTCCCCCGCAGTGGCGCTCGACTTGGTGCAGCGCTGGCGCCCTTCGGCGGACACAGTTTTCTTTTATCGCGATCGTTTCTTCGTGGTGGTGAAGTGGGACCAGGCGGAGCGCAAAGCCCTGGAGGCGTTCGTCCGCGAATTGGAAGCACGGCTAGGCAAACCAAAGGAGCAAACCAGTTGATTCGCGCAGCCGGTGGCCTGCTTTGGGACAACGCGACGGAACGTCGGCGCATCGCGGTGATTCGCCGCTTACGCTACGACGATTGGACGCTCCCCAAGGGAAAACTGAAGGAAGGCGAGAGCTGGGAACAGGCCGCCCTGCGCGAGGTCAAAGAGGAGACCGGCTACCAGGCCGGCCTCCACGGCTTCGCCGGAGCACTCGCCTACCAGACCGGCAAAGGAGACAAGATCGTGCGGTTCTGGCACATGGTTCCCGTCCGCATGGAGCAATCGGAAATCGACGACACTGAAGTTACCGAAGTGATCTGGCTCCCCGTAGCGGAGGCGTGCAAGACGCTGTCGTATCCCATCGAACGCGCCATGCTCGAGGCATGGGTGTAAGCATTCAGCCATCAGCTTTCAGCCGTCAGCTTTCAATCGGCTCTGAGCAAGCAGCTCCAGGGTTTTGCTTAGAGCTGAATGCTGATCGCTGAATGCTGAAAGCTATTGAATGCTATTTGCTACTTATAATTAAGTAATGTCCTCCTCCGCCATCGGACTCGTGCCGCCTGAGGTTATGGCCCGTTGGGAACCGGTGATCGGCCTCGAGGTGCACGTCCAACTGGCAACTGCCACTAAGATCTTCTGCGGCTGTCCCACCGGTTTCGGCGCGCCGCCCAACACGCATGTCTGCCCGGTGTGCCTGGGGTTGCCGGGAGCACTGCCTGTTTTGAACCGCCTGGCGGTGGAGTTGGCTATCAACGCGGGGCTGGCGCTCGATTGCACCATCCGCGCGAAATCACGCCTCGCCCGCAAGAACTACTTTTATCCGGACCTCCCCAAGGGCTACCAGATATCCCAGTATGACGAGCCTCTGGCCGAGCACGGGCACGTCGATATCGTGGTGGACGGCCGTTCCAAGCGTATCGGCATCACCCGCGTCCACATGGAAGACGACGCCGGCAAGAGCATTCATGAGGGCTTCCGCGATTCGGACCGCTACTCGTATGTGGACCTCAATCGCAGCGGCACGCCGCTCATCGAAATCGTCAGCGAGCCGGATATGCGCAACTCCGACGAGGCCTACGCATACCTGACCGAGCTGAAGCAGGTGCTCCAATTCATCGAAGTTTCCACCTGCGACATGGAGAAAGGCCACCTGCGCTGCGACGCCAATGTCTCGGTGCGGCCCCGGGGCGTGGAGGAGTTGGGCACCAAGGTCGAGGTCAAGAATCTGAATTCGTTCCGCTTCCTGAAGCAGGCCCTGGAATACGAAATCGAGCGGCAGGTTGCGCTCATCGAAAGCGGCGGCAGAGTCTTGCAGGAGACCCGGCTTTACGATCCCGATACGGGCGAGACGGCCAGCATGCGCAGCAAGGAGCACGCGCACGATTATCGCTACTTCCCCGAGCCGGACCTGGTCCCTCTGCGCATCAGCGAAGAGTGGCTCGATCGAGTGAAAGCATCCATGCCCGAGTTGCCGGCGAAAAAGCGCGAGCGTTTTGTGGAGAGCTACAAACTCTCGGAATACGACGCAGAATGGCTCACACAAAGCCGCGCCGTCAGCGAGTACTTTGAAACCAGCGCGAATATTTCGGGCGACCCGAAGGCCACCGCGAATTGGATCATGGGCGATCTCGCGGGACTTTTGAAAGCCGAGGGTAAGGATATTACGATGTCGCCCGTCAGTGCAGCGAATCTGGGCGAACTGGTGAAGCTGAAACTTCCCGGCAAGCTGGCCAAGGAGATTTTCCCGAAGATGGCAGCCACCGGTGAGCCGCCCGCCGCCATCATGGAGCGCGAAGGGTTGAAACCGATCAGCGACAGCGGCGCACTGGAGAAAATCATCGCCGACGTGATTGCCGCCAATCCCAAGCAGGTGGAGCAGTATAAGGGCGGGAAGACCACCGTGATCAATTTCCTGGTGGGGAAGGCGATGCAGGCCACGCGCGGGCAGGCCGACGTTACAGTGGTTACGGATCTTCTCAAACAGAAGCTGGGGTGAGGCATGCTAGAGGAAGGCAACCGGGCGCCGGATATTCGCGTCCAAACTGATACGGGTGAAGAGTTCCGGCTATCCGATCTCAAAGGCAAGCGTGTAGTGCTGTACTTCTATCCGAAAGCCGATACGCCCGGCTGCACCACGGAAGCCTGCGAGTTTCGCGACGGCCTTAAGGCGTTCGCCAAGAAAGGCGCGGCGGTAGTCGGCATTTCTCCCGATAAGCCGGCGGCGCAGGCGAAGTTCAAGCAGAAGTATGGGCTGCCGTTCACGCTGCTGGCGGATGAGGAAAAGGCCGCCGCCCAGGCCTATGGGGTCTGGAAGGAAAAGAACATGTACGGCAGGAAGGTGATGGGGATTGCGCGCACCACGTTCGTTATCGGCCCGGATGGCAAGATCGAAAAGATCTACGGCAACGTCAAAGCCAAGGGCCACGCCGCCCAGGTTCTGGCGGATCTGGGCTAGGATGACCGCCTGCTTGCGGATTGTGACAACGTTCCTGGCTGCCCTCGCTGCGGCCTCGGCGCAGGACGTGCTCGATCCGGCTGTTGCGAAGATCCCGTTCGACCACTGGCTCACCGGCGAGCAGGCACAGTTCCAATGGAGCGCGCGAGTTATCCCAAGCGAGCTCTCTAATACCCAGCGGCTGCGCGCGCATATCGAAATCACCGTGGATGGCAACGAACTCTTGCGGCGTCGCGGACATGGCGAACTCGTCTATTTCGTCCAGTTCAGCGACAGCGATCATCGCAGGTATCAGTCCCATGGGTCGATTGCACTCGAGGAAGTTACCGAAGCAGCCGCTAAGTCGGACTATATCTACTCACAGACCGCATTGGTGATCCCCGGGGATTATCGCGTCGCGCTCGCCGTCCTGGATACCAAGACCGGAGAACACGCCGCCCTCGAGCGAACCCTGCACATCAGTCCGCTCAAGAATGACCCATTGCCGAATTCCTGGCAAGGTCTTCCCGCAGTCGAGTTTACTGCAAACGGGCGATGCGCCCGACGTCTGGTTTCAGCCCCAGTTAACCGGGCGATTGCATCTTCCCTTGGAGACCCGCCGGGAAACACGTGTCCAGGTGCTTGTGAACGCGTCACCTTCAGCGCTCGGTCCGAAATACCGGCTCGGCCAGGTGAACAATCGCAGCATGGCGGATCTTCTGCCAAGCCTGAAGGTAATTTCAAACCTGGAATTGGAGCCTGGCAATCTGGGCGTCTCGGTGTTCGATCTCACGCGGCGCCAGGTTCTATTCGCGCAGGACCGCGTCGATCCACGGAAGGAGCCGCTGGATTGGCCACGCCTGCGTCCGGCTCTCCTGGATGCAGACCCCAACAAGATTGATGTTCACGAACTGACCGATCGCGAGCAAAACGCGCAGTTCTTCGTGGAGCAGGTCCGCCGGCACATCTCGTCGGGGCCTGCTCCGGCTGCCCTCATCATTCTCAGCGGACCTATGGAGTTTGCGCATGGGGCCGATTTGCGTCCGATCGAACTCAAAGAGAAACACGAGGGCAAAGTCTTCTACATTCGGTATCATCCTCCGCCCATGCGCATGGCTGTCGCTTCGTCGCAGGCTTACCTGGGCCGCCGGCGTGGTATTTCTCAGTCGCCAAACGCACTCATCGTTCAGGAGCCTTTGGATGAGTTGGAGCCGTTATTGAAACCCCTCCAGCCCCGCGTGTTCGACGTCTACGACGCCGTCCAGTTTCGCAAGGCGCTGGCCGAGTTGATGAAAGACATCGGTCGCATGTGAGGTGGATCGAGCTCCTCGCCCTCTGGGCCCTCTGGTTTACGCCCTACTTGTTGCTCGCGCCCAAAGTTCAGAAGCGGGAGTCGATTACAGTAACTGGCCCCTCGCGCTGGGGCCTGCTGCTGGAGGTGACGGGCATTGCGATGCTCTTCCTGTTTCGTGTACCGGATGCGCCTCGCGCCAACGCCGTAGTTCTCGTCGTGGCCTTGATCCTCGGCTCGGTTGCGTGCCTGACCATGTGGCAGTCCATCGCCCACCTGGGCCGCCAGTTCCGCATACAGGCCGGCCTCTATCACGATCACGAACTGGTGCGCAGTGGGCCGTACGCCGTGGTGCGCCATCCCCTCTACGGATCCCTGCTCGCCATGACGCTGGTCACGGGGCTACTCCTGACGCCGTGGCCCTGGTTGCTGGCCGGGATCGCCATTCACATCGCCGGCACCGAAATCCGCGTGCACACCGAGGATAAGCTACTGGCGTCGCGATTCGGCGAAGAGTTCGCCAAGTACAAACGAAGCACGCCCGCTTACGTGCCACTGGTACGGTAGCCCTGTGGGGCAGGGCTTCTGCCGCGGCGCTCGGCGGCCGCCGCCTGAAAAGGCGGCGGCAGGCCGGAAGGCCTGCCCCCACTACCGATAGCCGTCCGCCGCCCGTTTGCCCATCCGAATACAATCCGGGATGCCGATGCCTTCGTAAGCGTTGCCCGCTAAGTGCAAGCCCGGCAGCTTCTCCACCCGCGCCTCGATTTCCTTAAGCCGCCCAGGATGCCCCACCGTGTACTGCGCCATCGACTGCGGCCAGCGCGAAACACGTGTGAATTTCGGCCGTGCCTGGATGCCCGCGATCACCCGCAATTCTTCCATCACCACGGCCACCACCGCATCATCGGACTCGTTGAGCACCGCCGGATCGTCCATGCCGCCCAGGAAGCAGCGCGCCACGATCTTTCCATCCGGCACGCGATACGGGAATTTCGCTCCCACCCAGGTACAGGCCATCAAGCGCCGCCGTTCCTTCTTAGGCACCAGGAAACCATGGCCTTGCGGAACCTCCGCGAAATCCTTAGCGTCAAAACCCACTGCGACCGTCATCGATGAGCTGTACGGCACCTGGCAGAGAAGTTCCCCCAGCCGCTCGTCCACACCGCGCAACAGCGCCGAGGCGTTGTGCGCTTCCGTCGCGATCACCAGGTGCCCGGCCTCGATCCAGTCGCCGTCGACGCGTATGCGGTAGCCGTTTGGCGTGCGCTCCACGGTTTGCGCCTTCGCCCGCCGCACCTCCGCGCTGCCCCGAATCGAAGCCTCCAGCGCGTCGATCATTTGGCTCAAGCCGCCCTTGAGCGTGCGGAACAGGGGAGCGGCGGCGCCATTGCTATTAACGGCCCGGGCGGCTTTGGCACGTTCGGCCAGCACCCCGCGGGTAAGGCTGCCATACTGGCGCGCCAAGGTCACAAAGCGCGGCAGCACGCTGGTGACGCTGAGCTCGCGCGGGTTGCCTCCATAGATTCCCGAGAGCAGCGGCTCCGCCAGGTAATCCACCGCCTCGGCTCCGTAATGTTCCTCGATGAACTCAGCCACCGACTGATCATCCTGATGGGGCTGCGGCGCGTGCAGCAGTTCCAAACCCATCCGCAGCTTGGTGCCCCAACCGAGCAAGGGCGTCGCCAGCAGAGGCATGATTTTGGTCGGCACCATCATCATGAGCCCATCCGGTAAGGGCACCAGCCGGCCCCGTTTCCATACGAAAGTCTTGCGCGAGAAATCGTTGGAGCCGATCACTTCATCGCCCAGCCCCAGTTCGCGGATCAACTCCAGCGCCGCCGGTTTTGCCGAGATGAAACTGTCGGGACCGGCCTCCACCGTGCAGCCATCGATGTGCTCGGTCTGGATCACGCCGCCGAGCCGCGGCCGCGGTTCGATGATGGTGGAGCGAACGCCGCGCTTAGCCAGATAATAGGCGGCAGAGAGTCCGGAAATGCCGCCGCCGATGATGACTACGCCAGGCATCGCTTGGCCACTTCCGCCAGCGCTGCCGTGAACTTCGGTGAATCATTCAACGATTCGGGCCTCGAGAGTGCTATGCCCCGGTCAGCAGCGTATCCGCGGAAGAGTATGTCAATATCGTACAGGATTTCGACGTGGTCGCAGACGAAGCCGATCGGGTCGACCACCACCTCGCGCAAGCCCTCGCCGGCATACTGTTCGAGGCGGGATTCCACGGTCGGCCCCAGCCAGACGTCGCCGGTCATGCCCTGGCTCTGGTAGGCGAAATCCCAATCGCGAATGCCGAGCCGCGCCGCCACAGCAGCGGCCGTCGCGCGCGCCTCACGGTCGTAGGGATCGCCGTTGGCCAAAGCCTTCTCGGGCAGACTGTGCGCGGTGAAGAGCACCCTGCGGTCGCCTGCTACCGGCGCCAGCCTTTCGGCGAACGCTTCAATGAGCAGCGGCTCGTCGTGGAAGGTCTTGGCCCACACAATCTCAGCCACCACCCCCGCCGCCTGCTTGGCCTCTTCGGTGCGCTTGATGTACTGCCCGACACTCAGCTCCGAATACTGCGGCGCCAGGCAGACCGCGGCCAGACGCTCCAGGCCGGCCGCGCGCACTTGTTCCATCATCTCCGCGATGAACGGATGCCAGTTGCGCATTCCAAAGAAGACGGGGATGCCTAGCAGCGACGACAGCGCCTCCGCCTGCTTGCGCGTCCATGCCAGCAGCGGCGAGCTGCCGCCGATTTCGGCGTAACGCTGCCGGACTTCTTCCAGCACCTTGGGCGATCCGGGCCGGCCGCCGCGCACGTAGGATAGGTATTTTTCGACGTCTTCCACCCGCTCCGGAGCCCCGTGAGCGAGCAGAAGAACCCCTTGTTTCACGGACGGAATTCCCGCACCATCTCCACTACGGCCTTCACGTTTTCCACGGGAGTCTCGGGCAAGATGCCGTGACCCAGGTTGAAAATGTGCCCCGGCCGCGCGCCGGTGCGCTTCAGCAGTTCGTGCACCTTGGGACGCAGTTCGCTGAGCGGCGCAAACAGAGCCACGGGGTCGAGATTCCCCTGAATCGCCGAGCGGTAGCTGATGTCCATCCACGCCTGGTCGATGTTGATGCGCCAGTCCACACCCATCACGTCGCCGCCGGCGGCGTGTAGTTCCCGGAAGAACCCCGATGCTCCGGTGCCGAAATGAATGACCGGCACGCCTGTGGAACGGATTCGCTCGATCAACGCCCGCGAATACGGCGCCGCAAAACGCACATAGTCGTCGGACCCCAGCGCGCCCACCCAGCTATCGAATACCTGGATGGCGCTTGCCCCTGCGGAAACCTGCAAGTGTGCGAACGGCGCCAGCACGTCCACGATCTTGCCCATAAGCCGCCGCCACAGGGTCTCGTCGCTGTACATCAACTTCTTGGTGCGGATGAAATTACGCGAAGCCCCGCCTTCGATCATGTAACTGGCCATGGTGAAGGGGGCGCCCACGAATCCGATCACCGGAACTTTGCCTGCCAGCGCGCGGACTACGTTCTGTATAGCCTGTCCGACATAGCCCAGGTCGTCGGTATTGGCAGTCGAGAGCGAGTCGACGTCATCGGTGGTGCGGACGGGGTTTTCGATAATCGGCCCCTCGCCGGCCGCGAAGCGCAGGCGCAGCCCCATCGGTTCCACCGGCAGCAGCAGGTCGGCAAAAATGATAGCGGCGTCCACGTCGAGCAATTCCACAGGCTGCAAAGTTACGGTGGCAGCCAGGTCCGGCCGCTTGCAGATCTCCAGGATGCCATTCCGCTCGCGGATCTGGCGGTATTGCTTCAGATACCGGCCCGCCTGCCGCATAAACCACACTGGCCGTACGTCCGTGGGCCGGCGCCGGCACGCATCTAGAAACCGGCTTGTCATGGGAGCAACGCGCATGGTTGTCAGAACAAAACTAGCACAAGGTGTTTGTATTTAGGGCTGATTTTCGGTTCGGCGGTGAGATTTTTTCACCCTTTTGATCAGGAAATCGATGCGGCTGTCGGCATCCGGGTTGCGGTCCCGCTCGAAATGCAGTTCCGGAACATGCCGCAGAGTCAACCGGACGCCCAACTCGTGACGCAAATAATGCCGGGCGTGATCCAGGGCCGCCATCGATTCTTTCTGCTTGCGCTCATCCCCCCGAACCGTAACTTTGACGGTGGCGTGCCGCCCGTCGGCGCTGACATGCACCTCGCTGACGGCCACATCCAGCACCCGCGGATCCTGCATTTCAAAGGCGATGATCTCGGCCAACTCCTCGCGGACCGCCTCCGAAACCCGCAATGTGCGCCGCTCGTCCATGAAAAAAGCTTTCAGCGGTCAGCATTCAGCCGTCAGCTCTTACTCGGCTCTTAGCGGGCAGCTCCAGGTTCCTGCTTAAAGCTGAAAGCTGATCGCTGAATGCTGAAAGCTTCTCACTCCAACCACTCCACCGTCGCATCAGCCAGTTCCGCGCCCAGCAGCGCCGCCGCTTCGTCCTCTACCGACTGCAATACTTTCTCGGCAAACTGATGGCTGGACGATACCGTCACCGCTGCTACCGTGGCTCGCTGCCAAAGATCCTGCGCGTCGATCTCCGCCACCGCCACATTGAATTTGTGCCGCAGCCGATTCTTCAGGCTCTGCACCACATTGCGCTTGTCTTTCAGCGAATGCGCGTTTTCGAGCCGTAATTCCAGCGTCAGTACTCCGACGACTGCCATGACCGATCAGGCGAAGACTTCGGTGGCCACGCGCTCAGTGACAAACGCTTCGATGACGTCGCTCTGCTTGACGTCACTAAAGTTTTGTAGCGTGATGCCGCACTCCATGCCGCTCTTGACTTCACTTACGTCGTCCTTGAAGCGGCGCAGCGACGCGACTTTGCCTGTGTACACCACTACGTTGTCGCGCAGTAGCCGTACTTCGGAATCGCGCGTGATCACGCCGTCCTGCACCAGACACCCGGCCACGGCGCCCACTTTGGAAATGCGGAACGTGTTGCGCACTTCCGCGCGCCCTTTGTACACTTCCTTGAACACCGGTTCGAGCAAGCCCGTCATGGCCTTCTTGATCTCGTCGGTTATGTTGTAAATGATCGTGTGCAGGCGGATGTCTACCTTCTCCTGCTCCGCCAGCGCCGCGGCGTTGCGCTCCGGCCGCACATTGAACCCGATCACGATGGCGTTGGAAGTGGAGGCCAGCAGCACATCCGACTCGTTGATCGCACCCACGGCCGATCGCAGCACGCGAATTTTGATCTTCTCGTTGGAGAGCTTTTGCAGCGTCTCGGAGAGCACTTCGGCCGATCCGCCCACATCCGTTTTGATGATGACGGGCAACTCTTTCACCTCGCCCGCTTCCATCTGTTTGTGCAGTTGTTCCAGCGTGAGACGGCTGGATTTTGCCAGCGTGGCTTCGCGAACCTTCTGGTCGCGGAAATTGACGATCTGTTTCGCCTTGGCCGTGTCGGTGACTACCTGGAAATCATCGCCCACTTCCGGAAGCGAATCGAGTCCCAATACCTCTACGGGCATGGACGGTTCGGCGTGGCGTATCTGCAAACCACGGTCGTTCTGCATGGCGCGCACCTTGCCGAATACCGCGCCGCAGATGAAGAAGTCGCCCACGTTCAGCGTCCCGTTGCGCACCAACACGGTGGCTACAGGTCCGCGGCCGCGGTCGAGTTGCGCTTCGATTACCGTGCCCATGGCGGGCCGGCTCGGGTTGGCTTTGAGATCCTGCAAATCGGCCACCAGCAGGATCATCTCCAGCAAAAGCTTCAAATTCTCATGCGTCTTGGCAGAGACCGGCACCATGACGGTATCGCCGCCCCAGTCTTCCGCCAACAGTCCGCGGTCCGATAACTGTTGCTTGACGCGCTCCGGCTGCGCACCCGGCTTATCGATTTTGTTGATGGCCACCAGGATCGGCACACCGGCTGCACGGGCATGATCGATGGCCTCAATGGTCTGCGGCATTACGCCGTCATCCGCTGAAACCACCAGGACGACGATGTCGGTGATTTTGGCGCCGCGGGAGCGCATGCGGGTGAATGCTTCGTGACCCGGCGTGTCGATGAACACGATCTTGCGCCCGTTAATCTCCACGTGATACGCGCCTATGTGTTGCGTGATGCCGCCGGCTTCGCGGGCCGCCACGCTCGCATCGCGAATTCCATCGAGCAGCGAAGTCTTGCCGTGATCCACGTGGCCCATGATGGTCACCACGGGAGCTCGTTTCACCTGGTCCTTTTCGTCTTCTTTGTTTTCCACCGCCTGCATGGCCTCTTCTTCGTAAGTGACCGTAGCCGTGGAAGCACCGAACTCGCGCGACAAATCGGTGGCTAGTTTGGAATCGAGCGTCTGGTTGATGGTGGCGAAGATACCCTTATCGAGCAGCTTCTTGATCACCAGGTTGGCCTTCACATCCAGCTTCTCGGAAAGCTCTTTGACGGTGATGCCCTCGGAGATGGTGATCTCGCGGTTGATGGGGGGCGGTCCCGCCTCCACATGGCGGCGCGTAGGCCGCAGGACCCTCTCTTCCTCGATCCTCTCTCGCTGCGGGCGTACCGGGCGTTTGTCGCCGGGGCGGCCGCGTGCCGGTTCCACCGGGGGCGGTGCCAGCCCGGGTTCCATACGGCCACGCGAAGTGGGATGTTGCGGCCGCGGCCCACTGCCGGGACGCATGGGCATCGGCGGACGCACGCCGGTCCGCGCCACCAAGGGCTGCCCCGGGCGAATCGGGCCGCGATAAATCGGTTGACCAGGCACCGGCGAACTGGGCGCCCTGGGAACACCCGGACGCGGCGGAGCCGGTTGCGTAGGCATGGCTGGCCGCGGAGCGCTCAGCTTAGCGGCCAGATCGGGCCGCGGCGGCACTACCGGTCGCGCGGCGGGCTGGCCGGCCAGCGTTCGGGCCGAGCCTGGCGCGGCCCCCGAAGAACCGAGTGGCGGAGCAGGCGGCGCGCCGGCTCGGCTGGTTTCCATGGGACGCGTGGGCCGTGATGGCATCACCGGCGGCCGTGTTGGAGGATTAATCGCGCTGGGAGTTCCCGGGCGCAAGCCTTCCGCGGGCGCGTTCGGAAAAGGCTGCCGTGGACCCGAAAGAATCTGACCGGGGCGCGGCGCCGACGCGGAAGCGGATGTGGGCAGTGGTTTCGCAGCGGGAGGCACTGGCCGGCCCGGCGCGAACGCGCTTGGCGGCGGAGCCTGCGGCGCGGGGCCGGGAGTACTCACCGTCGGAGCCCCGGGCACTCCGATTGGCGGATGCACCGGACGTCCCGTTCCCAGCGGCGGACGTATAGGGGCCACCGTGCGCGATTCCTCGGGAGCGTATTGCTCTCTGGGCTCGGCCGCCACAGGGGCCGGCGGCGTGGTCACGACGGGCCGCGACACCGGCGGAGCGCTGGCCGGCTCCGGCGCCGTCTCCACCGGAGATTCCTCCGCGGTCTCAGCGGCAGCGCGCTCCATTTCATCCAGCTCGGGCACATCCTGCCCGTAGAGCCGCCGCAGCCTCAGCGCCACGTCCTCGTCGATTGAGCTGGAGTGCGTCTTCTTCTCCGTGACGCCCAGTTCGGGGAGCCGCTCCAAAATTTCGTGAGCTTTGACTTCCAACTCCCGCGCCAGCTCATTGATGCGAATCTTCTTCATAAGAGCGAAATCAGCGTCTACATCGAGCGCACCCGGACTACTCGCCATGTTCGTTTTCCGGCGTGCCTTCTGGCCCCGCACCTTCCGTCCGAATATGACTTGGGGAACCCGCGTCTTCTATCCTACCAAACTGTTCCGCCTCGCCTTCCGGGCCTCCCTCGGGGGCCGCCTCCAACCCCTCTTCGGGGCTCTGGGTGGCTTCCGCCAGTCCCGCGGCTTCGGCTTCCATCACCTGATCCAAAGAGGCATTCAAATCGGGTGGCGCCGCCACCGGCGCTTCCACCTTCAGCTCCTCCACCGGCGTCTCCTCTACTACCGCCCCCTGCGTTTCGAATTGACTGTAGTAGGCATTGACCGCCACCTGGATGCCCTCCACTGCCGCCGGATCGATGTCCTGGATCTCCTGAAGCTGCTCCGGTGTCATGCCACCCAACTTCTCGATGGTGCCCACCCCCGCCTCCACTAGCTTTTCCACCACCGCCTCCGCCAGCCCGTAGTCGATCAGCACCGATACCGGCGCTCCCGGCGCCACCAGCGCGGCCATGGCCGATTCCACTTCCTGCCGCTTCTCTTCTTCGCTCTTGATGTCGATCTTCCAGCCCAGCAGCTTGGCCGCGAGCCGCACGTTCTGGCCCTTCTTGCCGATGGCCAGCGAGAGCTGCGAATCGTCCACGATCACTTCCATATGTTTGTCGAGCGGGTCGATGATGCTGATGCGGCTCACCTTGGCGGGGCTGAGCGCATGGGTTGCAAAGGTCACCGCGTCATCTGAAAATTCGATGATGTCGATCTTCTCGCCGCGCAGCTCACGGATGATCGACTGTACCCGCATGCCTTTCATCCCCACGCACGCGCCCACGCTGTCCACATCGCGGTCGCGGCTCTGCACGGCAATCTTGGTCCGCTCGCCGGCCTCGCGCGCACAGCCCTTGATCTGCACCGTGCCGTCGTAGATTTCCGGCACTTCCTGCTCGAACAGCCGCATCACCAGCTCCGGCGCGGCCCGCGAGACCAATACCCCCGGCCCTTTGCTCAATTTGTCCACCAGCCGAATGACGCAGCGCACCCGGTCGCCCACGCTGTAGCTTTCCAGGCGTGACTGCTCCTTCTTCGATAGTTTAGCTTCGGTCTTGCCGAGGTCCAGAATGTAGTCGAGCCCTTCCACCCGCTTGATGGTGCAGTTTACCAGTTCGCCCGTGCGTCCCGAGTATTCCTGGTACACGGTTTCCCGCTCGGCCTCGCGCACTTTCTGGAAAATCACCTGCTTGGCCGTCTGCGCCGAGATTCGTCCCAGCGCGTCCGTCTTCTTTTGAATGCGCACTTCGGAGCCGACTTCCGCCGCGGGATCGATGCGCCGCGCTTCCGACAGCGTCATCTCATGCACCGGGTCGGCCACCGCCTCCACCGCTTTTTTGACCGCGTACAGCGAGATGGCCCCCGTCTTCGGATCCATGTCCGCCACGTAGTCCTCATTCGTGCGGTAGTGCTTGCGGGCGGCGATCAGCATCGCATCCTTGACGGCGTCCAGGACAATCTGCGGATCGATGCCCTTTTCCTTGCTCAGGATCTCAATGGATTGAAAGATCGTTTCCAAGTGCCCTCTCCATGCAATGTTTCTGGTTTTCCGTCTGTCTGGCGGGTTCTACCACTCGAACTTGAGGTTGGCCTTCTGGACCTGGTCGAATGGGAACCGGATGGTCTTTCCCGGTTCGACTTCGAGCGCGACGGAGCCCTCTTCGAATCCCGCGAGCGTGCCTTCCCAGTGGCGCCGCCCTTCGATCGCATCGCGCAACTTAACCGCGGCCTTCTTTCCCTGGAAGCGTTGGAAGTCACCTGGCTTCAAGAGCTTCCTTTCGACGCCGGGCGAACTGACTTCGAGCGTGTACCGGCCCCCCGGCACAACATCTTCGACGTCGAGAATGGTGCCCACCTGCTGCGACACGAGTTCGCAATCGCCGTGAGTGACGCCGGCCGGCTTGTCGATGGAAATGCGGACGAACCGTTGGTTGCCGCCGCCTTTGACCTCGACCTCGACCAGTTCCATGCCTTCCGACTCAGTCACGCGTTGCGCGATCTCTTCGATTCTGGACGCCACTTCTTCCCGCATCGTTCCGACAAATGTCGAATCCAACAAAAAAGTGGGCTTTCGCCCACTCGCTTAATTCGACACTCAACTCTCATATTGTAGCGTGTTCGGACCGGGTTGGGTAGTGGGGCATGCTTTAGCTTGCCCTCAAGCGCCTCATGCGCAAGCTAAAGCATGCCCCACTTGTGCTTTTCGAACATCTCATGGAGCGACTTATGTGCCGCAACGAACATAGACTAGGCGTCCTAGTATTGAGCACCTTACCTTGGCCCAGATATTCTAGAGCAGGAGATGGGCGTCTCCGAAATTGGGCTCAAAACAAATGCGTAAAGACCGGGACCAGAAGTTCCGGCTCCTACTGGAAAGCCACCCGCAACCGGTGTGGGTTTTCGATTTTAGGAGCCAGAAGGTTCTGGAAGCCAACGCCGCCGCTGCGGCCCTGTGCGGTTACACGCGCGCGGAATTTCGCGCGATGCACCTGGCCGACCTGCTAGGAGAAGACGAGGCTCGCCGTTTTGCCGAAACGCGTTCCGCCTGTCTGTGGCGCTATCGCACCAAAAGCGGCCGCATAATCGAAGTCGAGACTGTGGTGCACGAAATCGAATACGCCGGGCGGAAGGTCGGACTGGCTTTGCTGATGGACGCCCGCGGTGGCCGCCAGATCGAAGAGCAACTGCGCCAGGCCCAGAAGATGGAAGCGGTGGGCATGCTAGCCGGTGGCGTGGCGCACGATTTCAACAACCTGCTCACCATCATCACCGGATATAGCCATCTCATTCTGAATAATCTCACTCCGGGCGACCCCAACCACTACGCGGCCGCGCAGATCATGAAGGCGGGGGAACGGGCGGCGTCCCTCACCAAGCAACTGCTGGCCTTTAGCCGGCGCCAGGTGCTGCAGCCGAGAGTCCTGGACCTGAACGATCTGGTGACGGGCCTGGGTAGCATGCTGCAGCGTTTGATCGGTGAGGACATCGATCTGCGGCTGGCGCTCGATCCCGCCCTGGGACGCGTCAGCGCTGATCCCGGACAGATCGAACAGGTCCTCATGAACCTGGTGGTGAACGCCCGCGACGCGATGCCTAAGGGCGGATCCCTCACCATTGAAACCAGTAACGTGACTCTCGACGAAAATTACACGGGGCGTCATCTGGCGGCGAAACCGGGGCCGCACGTGCTGCTGGCGGTCAGCGACAGCGGCCACGGCATGGACGAGGCTACCCGCTCGCGGCTTTTCGAACCGTTCTTCACCACTAAGAGCGCCAATAAGGGAACCGGCCTGGGCCTCTCCACGGTGTTCGGCATCATCCAGCAGAGCGGCGGCAGCCTCGAAGTCTACAGCCAGCCGGACTGCGGCACGTCGGTGAAGGTGTACCTGCCGCGCATCGACCAGCCGGTTTCGGTCGAAGAGCAAGCGCTGAAGAGCAAAGCAGCGCGCGGTACCGAGACGATCCTGGTGGCGGAAGACGACGAGATGGTGCGCAAGCTCGTGCGCGAGACGCTGGAGCGGCAAGGCTACCAGGTGATGGATGCCGCCGACCCCCTCGAGGCCCGCCGGATAGCCGAAAACCATAACGGGGAGATTCAGCTTCTGATCACCGACGTAGTGATGCCCAAGGTGAGCGGCCCCGACCTCGCCGCTCAAATTACCGCGAGCCACCCCTCGATGAATGTGCTTTACATGTCCGGTTACACCGACAATGCCGTGGTGAACACCGGGATTCTGGAAAAGGAAGCCGCCTTCCTGCAGAAGCCGTTCACCCCAGGCGTGCTCGCGCACAAGGTACGCGAGGTGCTGGAGAAGGGTTGCAAAAGCTGCCAGGCGGGGAAATAAGCATTCAGCCGTCAGCTTATCAGTTGACAGCTATCAGTACGAAGCCGCCGGGGTTTTACTGAAAACTGATCACTGATAACTGAAAACTGATTCGCTGACAGCTGAAAACTATTTCGCTTTCGGCGGATATTTATCGAACGACTTCTTCACCATATCGTCCAGCTTGGCCTCCACTTTGGCCGCATCGCTCTTATCTTCCCGCGCAATTGCCCGCCACACTAACGAGCGCGTGGAGGGATCGCGCAGATCGATCACCAGCGTGCCTTCCGTGAAGGGGACTCGCACCACCCGAGTGCCCCAACCCCGCCAACCGGCGGGATACGCCTCCAATTCCGACTTCCTCACCGCGCCCAGCGTGTAACGGACGTTCAGGTCGGCCGGGCCGGACGGCACGAAGGCGACCCCTTTCTTTCCCAGATACGTCTGCATGTCGGCATCCAGCCGCTTGCGCACGAGTTCGCTGTTCAACGACGGATTCGTGCTGTTGAGGCGGGCATCCCGGATGGTAAAGGTCTTAAATTTGGAAAAATCCACAGTCGCGTCCGACTCGATTTCGATCTTTTGCGCGAAGGCGCCAAGCGCCATCAGCATCCCCACCGCGATGGTCTTCATATATTCGGTGAATCTACCACAAACCGCAAACCTCGAAATAAACTTCACGGAATGCCCCGGAGCGCCGATATGCAGCACTGTTAAAACCAGACCCGGCCCCAGACAGCTCCGTCCAGGATTCCGTTCACTTAAGCGCCGGCGCCCAGGCCGCCCTGGCGGCTGAGAAATAGACCGCGAAGACACTGACAGACCGCAGACGGGGATCTATTCTTGGGACCTCAATCGGTCGATAGCAACAACAGTGAACATATTCGCCGAGAATCGCGCCGTGAAGACATGGGCGTTATCTCGTAACATCGGTAGATATCCATGCCCGGCCTTCACGAGCAATTCGGCGAAATCGATATCTACCTGTTTGACCAGCTCCTGCGAGGCCGCATCGCCCCCGGGATGAGAGTCCTCGATGCGGGCTGCGGTTTCGGCCGTAACCTCGTGTACCTTCTTAAAGAAGGATACGAGGTGTTCGGCGTAGACTCGGATCCGCGCGCCGTTGAGGGCACGCGCCGCTTGGCCCGATCCCTGGCGCCGGCTATCCCGGCAGAGAATTTCCGCGCGGAAACCATCGAAGAAATGTCCTTTCCGGGCGCCTTCGCCGACGTGGTGCTCAGTAGTGCCGTCTTCCACTTTGCGCGCGACGACGCACACTTCCGCGCCATGGCAGTCGGCGCCTGGCGGGTCCTGAAACCGGCCGGTCTCCTCTTCTGCCGGCTGGCGTCCTCGATTGGAATCGAAAACCAGATCCAGTGCACCGCCGGACGCCGCTTCCGGTTACCCGACGGTTCGGAGCGCTACCTGGTTGACGAAGCCCTCCTGTTGGCTCTCACAGAAGAGTTAGGAGGGCAGTTGGACGACCCCCTGAAGACGACCGTGGTACAGAATCAGCGTTCGATGACCACCTGGATCGTGCGAAAGAACGCGGCGTAACGCCGGCGATCCTTGTCGCCGGTGGGTTTACTCCTAGCCTCCCAGCCCGTTGTACCAGGGCAGCACCGTCTTCGATGCCATGGCGAGGGCTAGCGCCACGATCGCCAGGAATGTGCCCATGGGTAATTCGTAGGTGGCGGGGTCCTTGCCGGTGGCTTTGATGTAGCCGTAACCGATGACGGTTCCCATAAGTGAACCCGCCATCAGCGTCAGCAGCGCGCCGCTCAGCCCCAGAAAGCTGCCCACCATGGCGATCAGTTTGACGTCGCCGAGCCCCAGCCCTTCCCGGTGCCGCAGTTTTTCATAGAGCCATCCGGCGAACCACAGGAACAGCGCCGGCAAGGCGGCTCCAATCGCCGACTCCACAACCGACTCCATCCGTCTGGTCGGCTTCATGCCCGCTAACATTAGAAAGACTCCCGCGATCGGGGACGGCACCGACACGAAAAATGAAAATGCCAGGCCTGCAACGATCCCACCCAGGGTCATCTCGTCGGGCAGGATGAGCTCTTCCAGATCCGTGAACATCAGGCCCACCAGCAGAGCGGCCAGCACGCACATCTTCAACGCCGCCAGGGTGGGGCCCAGCGTCCACACAAAATAGAAGAACGAAAGGCCCGTGAGCAACTCCACCACGGGGTAGCGCAGCGAGATGCGCACGCCGCAGTAGCGGCAGCGCCCGCGCAATACCAGGTAGCTCAACAGCGGAATATTGTCGCGCCAGGTGATGGTCTTGTCGCAGGCGATGCAGTGCGACCGCGGCCGGACCACCGAAAGATCCTGCGGCCACCGGTAGATGCACACGTTCAGGAAACTGCCGATGAGCAGTCCGAACAGCAGCGCAACTAGGGCGTCTGTCACGCGAGCACCTTATGATACGCCGCGATGGTTTTGCGAACCATAATATCGATAGTGAATCTCTCCTGGACTGTCTGACGCGCGGCATGGCCCAAACGACGAGCCAGCTCGGGATTGGCCGCCAATTCGCGGAGGGCCGCCGCCACGGCTTCGGCAGTGTTGTCCACCAGCAGCCCATTTTCGCGATCGCGAATCACCTCGCGCAAACCGCCCACGTCACTGGCCACCACGGGAACCGCCGCCGACATCGCCAGCAGCGCGGCCGAGCCTAGGCCCTCGCTACGGGTCAGGTAGACGAAACAGGCGGCGCCGGCGAGGTCGCGCTCCAACTCACAGGTAAGCCGCAGATCCACGCCTGCCAGGCGCGCTGCCTCCACCGCCAGAGCTGCGCCTTTTTGCGGATCGCCGGCATTCGCGGGCGCCAGGACGGCACTTCCGGACACCGGCTCCAGAAGCGGCACGCCATCATACACGACTTCGATCTTCTCCGCGCTCACACCGCCCGCCTGCAGCACTGATCGGACGAAATCCGACACAGCGATATAGCGCCGAGGGCGGGCGTATTTCCATCGTGAGACGACAGGAAATGCCACGCGCCGCGCCACCACCAGCGGCGCGCCGCCGGCCAGCACTGCCAGCGTATGGCTCCGCGCATCGTGCGCATGGACCATGTCGTGCCGCCGCGCTTCCCACGCAACCCGCGCCAACCCGAGCGCCGCCACGTTCCAACCCCGTTTGCGCGCGGCCTCAAACAACGGTGCGCCAGCCCGGGCCAGCAGACTCGTTTCCCAGCCCGCGGCCGCCAGCCCCTCCAGTAAGCGCAGCACCTGCCATTGGCCCCCGCGCATCTCCCTGCCGGCGTCGAGGTGCAGAATGCGCATCAGCTCATGTTTCTCGCTTTGGAGTATTTCAGGAACGTGTAGAAGGCGGCCATGTAGGCGATGATCAGCCCCTCCAGGCCGTCCAGGAAACCGCGTTGAAAAAAATAGGTGCGGATGAAAGTCCAGGGCGGATCGAGGATCAAGCGCAAAAGCCCGATGGGAACTTTGTGCCCGGCGAGCTCCTGCGCCGCCAGGGTGGTGTAGCGGTCCAGGGTCTTCACATGCTCGGAGAGCGATTCACATGTGAAGTGCAGCAGGTTGTCCTCGAGGTGGCCGACGTGGCCATGAACCTGGACTCTCTCGTGCACATAATCGCCCACCCATTTTGCCTTGCGGCGATCGTAGAGGCGTACCTTGCGGTCGGGATACCAACCCGAATGGAGAATCCAGCGGCCCAGGTACTGCGCCAGCCGCGGCATGGTGTAGGCGTCAAACCGCGGGCCGTTCTTCTTGAGATTCCAGATCTCGGCTTCGAGCGCCTCGCTCAGCGCCTCGTCGGCATCGAGCGAGAGAATCCAGTCGTTAGAAGCCTGCTCGGCGGCCCAATTCTTTTGACCGGCGTAGCCGCGCCACCCCGCCTCGATCACGCGGGCGCCAAGCTTCTCGGCCAGCTCCACGGTGCGGTCCACCGACCCGCTATCTAAAATCAGGATCTCGTCCGAGCAGCGCAGGCTTTCGATGGCGCGACCGATATTCCGCTCCTCGTTGAGGGTGATGATCGTCGCGGTGATTTTCATGACCGCCTAACAGGCTGCCATAAGAGTGAAGTTCAGCCGCCGATGAACGCCGATGAACGCCGATAAAACTTTTGCTTCAAATCGGCGTTTATCCGCGTTGATCAGCGGCCAGATGGTTTTGATCACTTTTTCAACATCCTGCTAACCCCGAATGAAAATGGGCGTGAACGTGAAACACAGAATGAAGACGGCCAGCGAGATCCATCCGAGCTGGCGGCGGCCCGGATCGAGGCGCGACGAATCGTACACCACCGGGTGGCGGCGGCCGAAAAATAGAATGGCGGCCCAGAACAGCCACAACCACGAGAAAAAGGCGCCCAGCGCAACTAACGCCACAATCACCGCGATCGACATCCACTTGTGTTTGTCACCCACCATGGCGTAGAGAATGTGGCCGCCATCCAGCTGGCCGGCGGGAAGCAGGTTGAGCGCGGTGGCAAAGACTCCAATCCAGGCGGCACGCGCCACCGGATGAAGGTAGATATCTTCCGTGCCGGCGCCCGGAAACACGGCTCTCTCTAACAGCCACTGCAGCAGCGAGGTGTCGAAATGAACGTTGCCCAGGTGCCCGAAGCCGGGGATCACTTTGGAAAACGCCAGCCCCACGGAGAGCGCGGGCAGCAGGAACACAAACCCCGCCAAAGGCCCCGCGACGCCGATATCGAAAAGCACCCGCTTGGAATAAATCGGGGAGCGTATGCGGATGAACGCGCCGAATGTCCCAATGAGAGTGGGCGCCGGAAGAAAGTAGGGCAGGCTCGCGTCAACGCGGTAATAAACGCAGACTAAGTAATGTCCGAATTCATGCGCCAACAGAATGGTGGCCAGCGTGAGAGAAAACGGCAGGCCCTGCAGCAATTGCAGCGGGTAGTGCCACACACGCAAATAGGCATCCAGGCTGTGCTCCACCTGGAAAGGCAGGTTTCGGTCGAAGTCATATTGCAGGGCCGAACCCACCACGGTGGTGGTGAGCATAGTCAGCGCGAACAACAGCCCATACAGCCAGTAGCGCTCGCGCGTGCGAACCCGCGGGTTGAAATACTCCGTGCTCGCCCGCTCCTCCGTGAAATAAGGGTAAGGGGCCGGAGAAAAATCCTGGGAGGCCACGATGGATGGAGGCGCGCAGACTACTGCAGCGTCTGTAGCTCCTTGCCGGGCTTGAAACGCACTGCCTTTCCGGGTGGGATGGAAACTTCGGCGCCGGTGCGGGGATTGCGGCCGATGCCGGTCTTGCGGGGCTTCACGTTGAACACGCCGAAGCCGCGTAGCTCGATGCGGTCGCCCTGCTCCAGAGCCTTTTTCATGGATTCGAAGACGGTCTCCACGGCCATTTCCGCCTTGGTCTTGGTGATCCCGGTTTTGTTCACTACTTCATTGATGATATCGAGTTTGATCAAAACAGCCTCCTCCTCCCGGCATGGGGCGACTGCCCCGCTAACGACAACCTTATGATAGGATTGAAGTTATTTCAATGTCAAGTGAGGGAGTGCAAACTCGCATGGCGGCGGTTTCGAGCGACGAATTCCGCCGCGCCTGCGGCCGATTCGCCACCGGCGTCGTGGTGGCCGCGGTCGTCGATGAAAAAGGAGCGCCGCACGGGCTGACGGTGAGTTCCTTCACGTCGGTCTCGCTCCATCCGCCGCTGGTTCTCATCTGCCTGGGCCACGCGGTCACCAACATCGAAGAGTTCCGTCATGCGTCGCACTTCGGCCTCAGCATCCTGGGGGAAGAGGAGCGCCGGATCTCCGATCGTTTTGCGCAGAAAGGGCACGACCGCTTCGATGGTGTCGAGTGGCGCCGCGGCGAAACCGGCGTGCCGCTGTTGGTTCACGCGCTCGCCACCCTGGAATGCGCCGCGCACCAGCGCTTCACATCGGGCGACCATGACATCCTCGTCGGGGAGGTCGTTCGCACGCATGCGAAAGACGGCGCGCCGTTGATACATTTCGAAGGCCGATACCGCAAGCTGGCGCAAGAGGCTTAGCTGTCAGCAGTCAGCAGTCAGCGATCAGCTAAACCCGGCCACACCAGTCAGCTCCGGGGTTTTGCTTAAAGCTGAGTGCTGAATGCTGAGCGCTGAATGCTATTCCTATGGCGCTAGACTGAAATGCGTGGGCAATCCTCTTTCCTATCTCAGCGATCAACTCAGCCAGTGGCGTAGCGAAGGCACGTATCAGCGCCTGCGCATCCTCGAATCGGCGAGCGCCGCCGAATCGCGCTTCGACGGCAAGGACGTCATCAATCTCGCGTCGAACAATTACCTCGGCCTGACCACTCATCCCAAGCTGCGCGAGGCGGCGATCGAAGCCGCGCAGAAATACGGCGTCGGTTCCGGCGCGGTGCGCACCATTTCCGGCACCATGACGCTCCACATGGAACTGGAAGAGCGCATCGCGGCGTTCAAGAACGTGGAGGCCTGCGTGGTGTTTCAATCGGGCTTCGCCGCCAACGCCGGCACCGTCGCGGCCATGCTCACGACCGGAGGACCACATCATCTCCGACGAGTTGAACCACGCCAGCATCATCGACGGCTGCCGCTTGTCGAAGGCCAAGATCCACGTGTTCCCGCATAAGGATGTGGCCGGCGCCGACCGGATTCTGGCGGACCTGGCAGAGCGCGCCCGGACGCAAGCTGCTGATCACCGACGGCGTATTCTCGATGGACGGCGATATCGGCCCGCTGCCCGGGCTGGTGGACGCGGCCGAAGCGCACGGCGCCATCATGATGGTGGACGACGCGCATTCCTCCGGCGTGCTGGGCCGCAACGGCCGCGGCACCATCGACCATTTCGGGCTGCACGGCCGCGTGCACATTCAGGTGGGCACGCTGTCGAAAGCCATCGGCGTGCTGGGCGGGTACGTGTGCGGCAGCCGCGACCTGATCGAGTTTCTGTATCATCGCGCGCGCCCGTTTCTGTTTTCGACTTCGCATCCGCCCGCCGTGGCCGCGGCGTGCCTGGCGGCGTTCGACGTTCTGGAGCAGGAGCCCGAGCGCATGCAAGCCTTGTGGGACAACACCCGCTACTTCAAGGCGGGTTTGACTTCGGCCGGGTTCAACACGGGGATGAGCGAGACGCCCATCACGCCGGTGATGGTGGGCGACGCCAAACGGGCGCACGAACTTTCGCGCGACGCTGTTCGAGGAAGGCGTGCTGGCCACTGGAATCGGATTCCCCACGGTGCCGAAGGGCAAGGCCCGGGTGCGCACCATCGTGACCGCGACGCATACACGCGAGGAACTGGACCGCGCGCTCGACGCATTCCGCAAGGCGGGAAAAAAGCTTGGGCTGCTGACGTGATGTGGGGCAGGGCCATGCCGCCCGTCCAGAATGCTGTAAGCTGTCCTAATGAATCTGGCCGCCGATCGCCGCGCGATTCCCGTGTATCTGCTCGTCACGTGGACCGTCAGTTCCCTGTTCTATTTCCTCATCATCAAATCCGCAGGCACCAATGCCGCGAACGGAGCCTACACCGCCGGACTGATGTGGTGCCCCGCCATAGGGGCCTTGCTGACCTGCAAGTATCTCGGTCGCCCTATCGCCAGCCTTGGTTGGCAGTGGGGCCAAACGCGTTACCAAGTCCTCAGCTACCTTATTCCTCTCGGCTATTCCACCTTTACCTACTCCATCGCCTGGCTGACTGGCATCGCCGCGTTAAACCCGATACAGACTGCCGATGCCTTTTCGCGGTTCTTCGGTCTCGGTCCATTGTCCAGACCTTTCGGTACAGGGCTCTATTTCCTGGTTGTCGCAACGACTGGCGTAATCCAAAACTGCGCCACCACTCTGGGCGAAGAAATCGGTTGGCGTGGATTCCTCGTGCCCGAGTTAGCCAAACGCTTTTCATTCACAGCAACCGCTGTTCTCTCCGGCGTAATTTGGGCCTTGTGGCATGTGCCCATCATCGTTTTCGCCGGCTACAACGCGGGAACCGGCTGGTATGGTTTGGCCGTTGTCTCCGCCAACATGATCGGCCTTTGCTTCGTCCTGACATGGCTGCGCCTGAAGTCCGGCAGCTTGTGGACCGGCGTCATTCTGCACGCTTCCAGCAACCACTTCATCCAACAGTTCTTCGACCCCATGACCGCGTACACTGGCCGCACGAAATACATCCTCGGAGAGTTCGGCATCGGATTCACCCTTGTGGTGGCTGTGATAGCCGCCTATTTTTGGATGCGCCGCGCGGAAGTGGCCCAACAGGGGGCTGACGTAACGCCGGCGCCTGCCGTTCGAATCGCTTCGCAGGATCCGATGTACGGTAGCGGCCCCGATTGGGGTCCCCTCGCCCTGCAGCAGCACCCGCAGTTTGCGAGCACCCCAACCATACTGCTGGCGTAGCGCCACCACACGATCCTCCACCGCCGCCGTCGCCTTTTTCGGACTGCGCCGGGGGCGTCGCGAATGTTCCTTCAATTCTGTGACGCTACCCACTGCTTGGAATCGCCGCTGCCACCGGTGCCCGGTACTGCGATGAATGCCAAACTCCGCACACAAGTCGCCAAAGGGCTCGTTGCCGCGGGAAGCGCGCACCACAAATTCGATTCGTTGATCCATCACATCTGCTTTCTTCCAGGGCATCCGGTTCCTCTACTCCCTTCGAGCAACCTACCCTGAAATGTCGCAGATGTCCTGATAACGCTTGTCGCAGATGTCGTGATGCTACAGGTCTTTGCCGCCGGTGCGGCGCGTCCTCGTGCTACGCGCTGATGGCCAGCGGCCGCTCTACCGGTTGAAAATATCGCGGTGCATGAAACGGCTGAAAGCGGTAGCCGATCCCGAAAATCGTCTCGATATACCGATCGGCATACGAGCCCAGTTTCTTGCGCAGCCGGCGAACGTGCACATCCAACGTCCGCGTGCGGATCTCCGGGCTGTATCCCCAAACCTGCAGCAACAACGCTTCCCGTGGCACAATCTGTCCGGCGTATTGCACCAGCAGCGACAGAAGGTCGTACTCCTTGCGGGTCAATGTCATCCGACGCCCGTCCAGAGCCACCACCTGCTGCTGGAAATCAAAAGATAAGTGCTCGTCACCGTACGATTGCAAGTGACTTCCGTTCTCCCGAATCGGTCCCATATGTTCTTCTATGTCCTCCTAGGGCAATCCTACGGTGGAGGCCTTTTGAGGTGATTGTGGAGTTGTAAAAACTTTGTAAAAACGCCGCCGCCGGGCTTGCTTAACTGATTTGAAATACAGGCGACGGGCCCGTATAGCGGGCGCGTGGACGAATCAAATTGCCATCGGCGTATTGCTCCATGGCGTGCGCGATCCAACCCACTGTCCGCCCCAGAGCGAACAGGAGGAGCGGCGCGCGCTCCGGTAAGCCATACGTACGTGCTACTGCCACCAACGCGAAATCGAGATTGGGCCGATCGTGCAGCAACTCCGATCCCGCCTTCGCGAGGCTTCGTATCAGCCGCCACTCCACCGCGTTTCCACTGGCCTCCGCCAAACGCAGTAACAGCGCAGCGCGCGGGTCGCCCGCGGGGTAGAGTGGATGACCGAATCCCGGTATGCGCTCTCCGCGGCGCAGCCGGTTTGCTACGACAGTACCGGCACGCCGCGGCGTTTCCACCTCTGCGATCAGTGAGGACACGCGTTCCGTCGCTCCGCCGTGCAGGCTTCCTTTCAACGTTGCGATGGCGGCCGACACAACGTCGTAGGGAGTGGCTTGGGCAGATGCCGCGCATCGGGCCGCAAAGGCCGAGACGTTGAGTTCATGGTCCGCCGAGAGCACGAGCGCCGTTCGAATCGCGCTGCCCGCAGCCGGCCTCTTCGGCACCCACCCCGCCTGCAGGGCCACATGGATCGGATCGTCCGACACGCGTCCCGCCGTTATGTTCGTCAACAGCCGGAGAATGCGCGCTCCTGTCTGGCGCACCGCCGCCGGGCGCAAATCGTAGGCCTTCAGGTCCACCGCTCCTGCGATCGGCAGCACCGCCTGCAGCAACGTCAACGGGTCCTTCGTCGAAATCCGCAGGCGTGCTAACAGGCCTGGGGAGAGCGCCGGTCTCTGCACGAAAAGCCGTTCCCGTTCGACCCCTTCCACTTCCCACAACAGCTCCGCCGCTTGCTCCAGGCTCCCCGTTTCCGCCAGCGTCGCGGCATCCTGCCCGCGATAATACAACCTGCCTTTCTGAATGAGTGTGATCCCCGATTCGAGCACCGGGCTGCCCCAATGCAAGCCTCGTGCGGCAGCCTTGGCCGGATCGCGCCGCGTGTCCTTCCGCTCGCGCAAGCGCTCCACGTCATCCCGGTAGTAGCGCCGCTCTCTCGGCTGGCCGGGCACCGGTTCGGACCGCAATTGGCCGCGGCTGGTGTAGGCGTACAGCGTCGCCTTCGTCACCCCTAACCCGTCAGCGGCCTGCTTGGCCGTCAAGTAGTATCGGTCGGCGTGCATGTATTGATTCCACAATCAATATTGACAACATTATGAGACTAGGTCAAACATATGGCTATGACAGAGGGTTTGGAAGCCGTTGTGGCCGCTTCCACTCGATTAAGCCACGTCGATGGGCAAGCGGGTCAATTACTACTTTGCGGGTATCGCGTAGAGGACTTGGCGCCTCACGCCAGTTTCGAAGAAGTGGCTCACCTGTTCCTGCATGGCCGTCTTCCGGAGCCCGCGGAGCGCGTGTCATTCGCGCGCAACCTTGCAGGACGGCGCCGCATCCCCGCGCGCAGCTATCGGTGTTCTTCGCGAGGCTGCTGCCGCGAAGGTGCCGCCGATGGATGCTCTCCGCATGGCCGCGGCCACTCTTAGTCTCGGCCGCGAGGAGAATCCCTTCGACGACGCTCTCACCGCCATCGCGGCCTTCCCGGCCATCGTTGGAGCCTATTGGCGGATTGCGAATGGCGAGGAGCCTGTTCCCGTGCGCTTCGACCTTTCGCACGCCGCTCACTACCTCCATCAATTGACCGGCGTCGAACCATCTGCCGAAAGAGCCCGCGCCTTAGAAACCTACCTCAACACGGTCTGCGATCACGGCCTCAACGCTTCTACGTTTACGGCGCGGGTGATCGTCTCCACGCGCTCCGACGTGATCTCCGCGATTACCGGCGCGCTCGGTGCGCTCAAGGGCCCGTTACACGGCGGCGCTCCCGGCCCCGCGCTAGACATGGTCTTCGAAATCGGCACGCCCGATCGCGCCGAGTCGCGTCATCCGCGCGAAGCTGGATCGCGGCGAGCGCCTCATGGGTTTCGGCCATCGCATCTACCGCGTGCGCGATCCGCGCGCCGACGTCCTGGCCCAGGCCGCGGAGATCTTGTGGGGCAGGGACATGCCCTGCCACGTGTATGACCTCGCCCGCAGCGTCGAAGCCACCGCCCTTCGCCTGCTACGCGAATACAAGCCGGACCGCCGGCTGGACACCAACGTCGAATTCTACACGGCGCTTCTCTTACACGGCCTGGATTTGCCCACCGAACTGTTCACGCCCACCTTCGCCGTCGGCCGCGTCCTGGGCTGGTCCGCGCATTGCCTCGAGCAGCTTCGCGACGGCAAGCTCATCCGCCCGCAATCCGCTTACATCGGTCCGACCGATCTTCAGTATGTAACTTCCGGCGCCGCGGCAAATTGAAACACCACAACCGCCAGCCCGAAGTGAATCTCGTCTCCCGGCTCCAGTTTCGTACCGCGGGTATTGCGGTGCACTTCGATACTCATGCCGTCGCGCACGATCCACGTGCCGCAATCATGGCCGCCCAGTGCGTACCAGCGGTCATTGAACAAGCGATATTCCCCGGTGGCCTTGTCAAAACCGATGTGGGCGTGTTCGCGCGAAACCGAGCGATTGATTTCGGTGTCGGCGGCGAACACCAGGTCGTTGCGCCGGTGCAGGCCTTCGGACCGCATCACGTCCACCGCGCGCCCGATGTTGGTGCGCGCCTTGGCCAGGCGGATCTCCGTCGCGTTGGCGTCGCCCTCGCGCACCACCAACTTGGCGGTCATGCCGCCGGTTGCCTGCTCCTGCAAGCCGGTCTCTACCCGCAGCCAGTTCTCGCCGCGCTGCGGCAGCCCGGGAGTCACCTGCACATCGACGCGCAGGTTCTCGGGATACCGGCAAGCGGCATGCACCAGCGCGCCGCGCACTTCCTGCTCTAGGTATTTGCGAAAGAATTTCCCGCCGTAGACCGCGCACCGGCTCTCCTCCACGCCGCGCAGTTCGACGCGCAGCAGGTCGTAGGGAAAGACTTTCTTGCCGCCCGAGCGGTAGCTCTTTTCGCGAATCTGATCGAGCACCGCCAGCCGGATCTCGGCAAGTTCCGGCGGCTCTTCGGGATTTGGTGTGCTCGCTAAAGGCGCTTCAAACAGCGTTCTGCCCCATTTTTCCAAGTATTCCGTCAGATTCATGGCAACATTCCTAATTTTTTCGCGGCTTCCATCACGTCACGTGCGATGGGCGCCGCGGTTCGCGCGCCGTATCCGCCGTGCTCCACCACCACGGCAAACGCCAGCCGCCGCGAAGCATCCCCGTCATACGGTGCGAATCCCGCAAACCAGGAGTGCGGTTCTCCCGCATCCAACTGCGCCGTTCCCGTTTTCCCCGCGAAGCTGATTTCCGAACCCGCCATGGCGCGCCGGGCCGTGCCCTCCGTCACCACGCGCCGCATCGCACGGGCGAGGAAGTCGGCCTGCGCCGGAGCTACCACAAGCGACGAGCTCGCGCTCCCGTCGGCTATCCATCGCCCCTGCGGAACCTGTCCGTGGGATGCAATCGTGGCTACCACCAGCGCCATGCGGAACGGCGATATCAACACCGGCCCCTGTCCGTAAGCTGCGAACGGCAAGGCTTTGCGCAACTCGGCCGGATCGCCGGTGGAAATGCCCAACTGTTCCGCCGTACTGGCCAGCGCTTTGGATCCCACGTCATGCACACCCAGTTGTGCAAAGTACGCGTTACAGGAAACCGTGATGGCCCGTTCCATATCGAGCGTGCCGTGCGCGCGGTCGCCGATGTCGTCTTTGATGGGCCGGTTCCATCCCGCGATCACGGTTCCGGCGCGGCCGTCCGGCAGCCTCCGGCAAAGGAACGTGCGGTTCTTCAGCTCCGGATCAATACGCAGCGCGGCAATGGCCGTCACCAGTTTGAAGGTGGAACCCGGCGGATATAATCCGTAGCGCGCGCGGTCGAGCAACTCGTCCGGAGTGGCCGCGGCGGAACGGGCCGCCAGCGGGCCGGGCGCGGGTGCGCTGACCATCGCCAGCACATTCCCGGTGGCCGCCTCGACTACGACCAGCGCTCCCCGCTCCGCGCGGGCTTCCCGCAAGCGCCGCTCCAGTATCTCGTGTGCCTGCACCTGAAGCCGCGCATCCAACGTCAGCCGTATGTCGCGATCGCGCGCCAGCACGCGAGCCAACGCCGGGTTTCCGGGCTGGTGCCGGTTCCTCACCAGCGATGCCAGTTCGCCGTAATCGTAGCCCTGCAATTTGCCGTTGGAGTCGTGTTCCACGAGCGAAGCATTAGTCGCGTGGAAATTTTCGCCGGTGCGCCAATCGCCCACTACATGGGCCATGGCCGCGCCGAATGGATAGTGCCGGCCATCGAACCGCGACGCGGCTTGGTCAAGCGAGATCCCCAGCGCAGCGTACTCCGAGCGATGCCGTTCCAACTCGGCCCAATCGCTGGTAGCCAGCGGAATCCCGTTGCGGTCGTAGATGCTGCCACGCGGAATCTCGCGGGCCAGTGAATTCAGGCGCGGATTGTGCTGCGGGCGCTTCACGCCATCGGCTTCGAACGTGTGCGCGTCACGCGCCAGGTAGTTCGTATCGTTGACCACCTGGTAGCGCGCCGCCATCGCCAGCAGCACTACTCCCGCTACCGCCAGCGCGCCCTCCACCCACCGTGCCGGACCGCGCAGCAGTTCCTGTGATTCTCCCTCGCGCTGGTCCGCCGAGATGGAAATTAGCAGCGCGAACACCAGGAAGTTGGCGAGCATGGCGGTGTTCCCCGAGCTTAGAAATGGCGAGACCACGCCCGAGAGCGGCAGCGCGCCGAGCACGCCCGCGCTAATGAGAAGCATCTCGCACGCGATTAGGCTGCCCAGCCCCAGCGCTAGGAAGAATCCGTAGTGTGTGCCGGCGCGGATCGCGGTACGCCACGCCCGCGCCACCAGGTATCCGAACATCAGAAAGATCGCCGCCACCCCCAGGAATCCCCACTCTTCGCCGATGGCAGGCAGCACCAGGTCGGTGTTGCCCGCCGGAATCACTTCCGGATCGCCCCACCCCGGTCCCGAGCCGAATGGGCCGCCCGTGGAAAATGCCCAAAGCGCATGCGCCAGTTGGTCACCGCCGCGCACATCGTTGTCCCACGGCGCAACCCACATATTGATCCGCTCTACCACGGTGGTTGGTTTGCCCAGCCGGTAACCCACCGCGACGGAAGCCACCATCAGCACGAGCCCCGCCACAGCCAGCCCCGGGCGGCCGCGCGCCACTCCGAACATGGCGAGAAAGACGAAGAAGGTGACCAGCGCGGGTCCCAGATCCTTCAGCAGGAAGAACAACACGAGGGCCGCTGCCACTGCGCACAACACCGGCACCACGTGCTCCAGCCGTGGCATGCCGACGCGCCGCCACAGCCCGGCCGCGAACCTCTTCTCGCGCAGATCGCGCAGCCGTTCCCAATTGCGCGTGAAGTAGCCGGCCAAAAACAGCACCAGCAGAATCTTGATGGCCTCCACTGGTTGAAACGGCCCCAGGTTCACTTTGACGCCCGACCCCGTGGGGCCGCGGCCGAGCGCCATCAGCAGGCCGAACAGGGCAAGAGCCGCCAGCAGCGGCGTATAGCACCAGTCCGAAAGCCGCCGGTAATCGAACGCTTTCAGTGCCGGCAGTGCCAGCAACAGGCAGCCCAGAAAAACGCCGAGCGCGAACTTGCGGAACTCGAGTGTGTCGCGCAAGGGATCGCGCATGCTGAGCATCAGGCTCAATCCGATGCCGCTGAGCAGATGCAGCGCGGGCAGAAACGAGCGGTCTCCGGGAAAGTGGGCCAGCTTCCACACCAGCGCCACCAGGTAGAAACCGGCGAAGTACAGCCCCACCCACCGGAAGAACTCCGCACGAAATTCATGCGGCGTGCGCGCCACCAGCAGCGGCTTCAATTTGGCCAGGACCCCTCGCGGAACGGGCTTGCGCGCCAGCGCCCCCAGGTTCTTCACCGGCCGGCTCGCTTCGAGCGCCTGGAATAAGTCGTCCGCTATCTGCGTGCGATCGGGCAGCGATTCTACAGCGGGCAGCAGCTCGTCCGGAGACCGGACCGCGTTCACATTCACCAGCCCGCCGTGGAGCAAACGATCGTCGGCGCTCGCCAGGTCTGGTGACTTTGCCGCATACACCATGCCCAGTCCGGCTGCAACCAATACTGACGCGCCGATCAGCCACAGAATCTCGCTCCGCGGTTTGGTCTTCGCGCGGTCTCGTATGACCACGGGCGTCGCACCGGCCGACGTCCAACTCTTGGTTACCGCCACCGCGGCCGCCTCCCCGTCTTCTTCACCACCGGCCGATGAATGCCTTCGAGTTCTCGCAAGTGTGCATCCACCTGGTCGAAACCGGGGATGCGCTGGTATTGCCGGCGCGCGGCCCCGGCATCCTTCTCTGCTTCTTCCCACTCGCGTGCGGCCGCCTCCTCCTGGGCCCGCAGGCGCCACGCATCGCCCTGCTGCTCAATCTCACGCCGCCCTAAAACCGCTCCCAGCCGCTCGGCCGTCGAGAACTCGCTCATGGCCTCCTCCGCGTTGGGCAGCGAGTACACATACAGCCGTGCCAATGCCAGGTGCGGCGCCGGGTCGTTGTGCATCAGGAGCGCTGCGTTCGCGAAAAAATCGCTCGCATTCTTGCGCATCTGCGTGGCCGCGGTGTCGGAGTACTGTCCGCCCATCAGGCGCTCCAGCGCCGCATAGCCCCGGCTCAACGCTAGTTTTCCCAAAGTGCGGTCGTCGCCTCCGTTCAGATCCGCCGCGCGCGCCAGGCACACCTCGGCCTTCTGCCAGTCAAAATCATGCAGCGAGGGATCCGAGCTTTTCCGGTACGCCTCCAGTACGCGGTCCGCCGTCGCGATATAGAGCGTTGGCAGCGCCAGATCGGGCGGGGCGGCTGCTTGGGGAGCCACGCGGTTCGTCTGCAGAGCCTGCCACGCAAAGGTGCCGCCGATCGAGAGGCCCATCCCGACCGCAAACCACGCCACCGCGCCCCCCACCTGCAGCCGGACACGCGCGCGCCTCAACGTGCGGGTCGCTTTGCGGATATACTCGCGGGCGGCTTCGATGGTGGCATTGGGGCTCCACGCCGAGCGGCGCTCCATCTCCGCCACCGTGGTCTTGTGTTCCAGAAACGCTTGCAAATCAGCCTGGAACTCGCGAGCCGAACCGTACCGCCGCTTCGGATCCAGTGCGAGAGCCTTGCTCACTACATCGCGTAACGATCGTGGCAACCTCGCCGACAAGGCGCGCGGCGGCCGCCCCGAGCGAATCAGAGTCTCCAGTTTGCGTGTGCTCTCGGCCTGGAACGGAGGCTCGCCCGCGAGCATCTCGTAGAGCGTCGCGCCGACCGCCCACAAGTCCGACTGCTGGTCCACTTCCGAGCGCGTCAGCCGTTCCGGCGAGCAGTAACCCGGGCTGCCGAATTGGTGCAGCGTGGCGGTCCGCCCGGCGCGCAGCATCTTGGCGATTCCGAAATCCAGCAGGCGCACCGTGTCGTGCGGCCCCAGGTGAATGTTGGAGGGCTTGATATCGCCGTGCACCACGGTCGATTGCCACGAGTGAAACTTCGCGAGCTGTTCGCAGATCTCGAGAGCAATGGTGGCCGCCCGGTAAGGATCGACGGCGGTCTCGGCCCTGAGCACCTCGGACAGGTTGCGCCCTTCCACGTACTGCATGGCGATGTAGAAGTAGCCGTCGGCGTCGCCGATATCGTAGATCTCGATCACGCGCGGATCCAGATCGTGCATTTCCCGCTGGATCGTTGCGCCGCGCCGCTCGGCTTCCAGCACCAACTGGTTCACGGAATCGCCGCTCGACTGGATCACCTTCAGCGCGGCCTGCCGGTTTTCCACCGTGTCGATCGCCAGGTAGACCTCCGTCATGCTCTTGCCGAGCCGGCGGACGATTTCATAACGGCCAATCCGTGACGGCGCGGTCATGCGATCATCCCCGCACCGCCCGCAACACCGCCCACAGCAGCATCCCGATCAGCAGGCCATAGGCCAGGAATGCCGCGCGCCCCGTGAGCAGCTTGTGGGGCAGGCTTTCCAGCCTGCCGCCGCGCTCCCGCGCCTCGGGCCAGGGGGAAGCCTGGCGGCCGGCCGGAAGGCCTGCCCCACCCGGAACCTCCATGCGCGGCCTTGTAGCGTACTTGTTTCCAAATTCCGGCCCCGCGATGAAAAGGACAGTGGTATTGTCTTTCCCTCCGGCGTCATTCGCTGCGTCCACCAACTCGCAAGCCACGCGCGACGCATCGCCATCGTAGCGTTCCACAATCGCACGCACCTCGGCCGCGGTTAGTTGATCGGTAAGGCCGTCACTGCACAGCAGGATCGCGGCGTCGGGCCGGAAGCGGCACTTGCGAATCTCGATGAACTCGTCGTCGGCCTCCGTGCGGAGCTGCGAGCCCACGTCGCGAAAGACTTCGTTCCGCCGCGGGTGCCGCATGGCTTCCGCCTCAGTCAGTGCGCCCGCCTCTTCGTCTTCGCCCACCGGCGAATGGTCCGACGTCAGTTTGCGCATGGCGCCATCCCACACCAGGTACAATCGCGAATCGCCCACGTGGCCGATGGTGATCTCGCCGTCTTCCACCAGCGCCAGGGTGAGCACGCACGCCATGCCGCGGCGATCTTCCTCCTGCTGGGCGAATTCGAAAATGCGGTTGTTGGCGCGCGTGATGGCCGCGCGCACACGCTCCTCCGCGCCGCCATCGCCGGCCAGCAGTGTCTCGCGGATCTGCTCCACGGCGGTCTCGGCCGCCAGTTCGCCGGCGGATTGGCCGCCCAGACCATCCACCACCAGAAACACGCCACGCTCGGCATCGATCCAATAGCGGTCTTCATTGCGTTCGCGCACAAGCCCCGTGTCGGTGGCGGCGCCGGCATTCATGGTTTGCGCTCCGAGCCGCGGTGCGCCCAAATGAAGACCACCACGAAGACCAGAAACAGAATGACAAACGGTGTGTGCAGGTTGTAGAGTTCGCGCAAAACCTTACCTCCGAGCCACAAAGGAAAGCTTCAGCACTTCGGCCACATTTATCTCAGCGCGGTCCGGCACCGCTTCTTCCAACCCGCGTGTCAGTTTGCGGCCGTTGACCCACGTGCCGTTGCGGCTCTTATCGACGATGGTGAACCCTCCATTGGTCGGATGGCGGCGCAATTGGAGATGGTCTCGCGAGACCTCCTCGTTGGCGTACAAAGGCAGGTCCACCCAGAGATCTTCCCCGCCGCGGCCGATGCTGATGTCGTTCTGGGTCACGAAATAGGTTTGCGGGCCGGAGTCATCCTGGTAGCGGATCTCGGCGAAAACTCTCTCCGAGTTGGCGCGTGTGGCTTGGCGGTCGCGCGCCACTCGCATCGAAGTCACCGCTGGCTCCCGGTCAATCAAGGTAGTCTTCGCGCCGCGATATCCCGGTTGCTGGACGTCGTTCAACTCCGAGTGGATCTCCACATCTCCCGGCGGAACGGCGCCCTCGGGGTCGGCAAACAGTTCGATCCACCAGTCGTCCTGCGCGATCTTGCAGGTCTTGCGGGTACCGCCGCGGCGGAACAGAGGGTTCTTGCGATTCCATTCCGCCATGCGCGCATTGAGTGCCCGCTTGGCATCTTCCTTGATAAGCGCCTCCACCGGCGCCAGCCGCGCGTGATCGTCGGGATGCAGGTAGACGCTGAACAGGCACGGCAGGAGAATGCTGTATCCCATTTCCAGCCGGCCCAACTCCATGTTACGTATGAGTTCGTCGATGATGGTTTGCCCACTGATGCGTGTGGGCGCTCCGCTCTGTGGCATGCAGGTCCCCGGTGGCGAGCAATAGTGTCGGGACGCCGCGGCTCCCCTCGCCAGAGCTGCCGCCGTCAGGACGCGGAACGCAATGATAGACGGAATAGATGCCCGGTGGTTTCAGCCCGATTTATTAAAGTTTCACTAATTGCGGGCCATGCCATGCCCGGAAGCTAACTGCCGCTCACAAAGCGGTTGCCCCGGACAATGAACCGCAGCGGCCAATCCGCGCACTGGCGGATTCCAATTCGGGGAGTCACCTCTATCTCCACGCGCCGCGGTTCCCCAGGCTCGCGCACCACCAGCGCACCGCGGGTCATATCCACACCGTACTGCGCGCGCGTAATGGCCATAGCCATGGTCAGTTTGCCGGGGCCCGAGGCCAGATCCTCCACCCGCCGGGCTGCTGCCCTGCGCCGTTGCATCATCTCGATCCCCGCCACCGGCTCCACCGCCCGCACCAACACGCACCCCGCCTTCCCGTCAGGCTCCGCTACGATGTTCAGACACTCGTACATTCCGTAGATGAAGTAAACGTATGCATGCCCCGGCGGCCCAAAGATCACGCGCGTCCGGTCCGTGATGCCGCGCGCGGTGTGCGAGGCCAGGTCGTCGCCGCCCAGGTAGGCTTCGGTTTCCACGATGATCCCGGCGGTCGGGCCGTGCACCAGCACCTTGCCTAACAGATCGCGCGAAACGGCGGTAGTATCGCGCTCGTAAAAGCTTCGTTTCAGGATTGGCCCAAACCGCATCGTCCTCGTCATCATATCCCCACGGCTCGCGAGCGCTGAAACGGCCGGCAGTTCGCGGTATCGTGAAGGGTATGAAGGCTCGAGTCCTGCTGGCCGCGTTCGCCTTACTGGCGGCTGGAGAGGCAACTGCCGCGCAAACTCAAGTGGCCTTAACCGGCGCGGAGAAAGCCATTAACGACCGGATTCATAACCTGCGGAGCCTGCCGGATGACGAATGGACGCGGGCCGTAGGGCAGCTCGCCAATCAGATCCAGCAACTGCCGCCGGGAGCCGGAAAGCAGTTCCTGATCACCGGCCTGTCGAGCCTGGCCACCGAGGGTGACGCGGGCCACGACACGCTGCAGTTGATTGCCAATACCATCGTCGAGGTAGTGCCTGGCCTGCCGGAAAAGCAGCGCGCGGCGCTCTGCGATACGCTCGCCAGCCTGGTGCGCTATGAACACTTGCAGGTATCGATCGATGACCCGCACTATCGCGCGTCCATGGCGAAACTGGAAGCCGACGATCAGCGCCGCATTAGCCCCGAGTTCACCCTGAGCGACCTGAAGGGCCGTAAGTGGTCGTTACAGGAACTGCGTGGCAAGGTGGTGCTGGTAAATTTTTGGGCCACATGGTGCCCGCCGTGCCGTAAAGAGATGCCCGATATGCAGGCTCTGTTCGAGCGTTTCGGTCCCCGCGGCCTGGTGATTCTGGCCATCTCGGACGAAGACCTCGCCAAAGTGGAGCCGTTTCTAGCGGCGCAGAAATATACCTACCCCATCCTCTTAGATCCGGGGCGCAAAGTGAACGAATTGTTCGCCGTGGAAGGGATCCCCAAAAGCTTCCTGTACGGCCGCGACGGCAAACTGGTAGCGCAGGCGATCGACCGCCGCACCACCCGGCAATTCCTGGAAATGTTGAAACTCGCGGGTTTGGAATAGCGGGCTGGCGCCGATGCGCTTGAAGATCATCCGTGCCATTACAATGGATGTATCCTCTTTTCGGGGGAAGTATTGATCACCATGACTGTCAGGCTCAAGCCTAGGACCGAAATCACCGTTCCGAAGAGCATCCGCCGTAAGGCCGGCATTAAACCCGGAGACCGGGTTGAGTTTAGTGTTTCGGGCCGTGTGATCAGTATTATCCCGAAGCTTTCCCCTGATGAGCTTCAAGACGAGCGGGAAATTCGAGATCCAAAGATCCGTGCAGCTATCCGGCAAGGTTACCAGGAATTCCTCGCCGGGAAGACACGTCCGATGAAGGAGTTCTTCGCTGCCCGAAGGCCCAAGAGCCCTCGCCGACGCTCGGGAGGATGACGACCCCGACCTTTAACGTCCATCCGACATCCCGCTATAAACGACTGTCTACAAAGCTCCAAAAGGGTCACCGCGATTTTGAAGGGACCGAAAAGAGCGCCGCAACAATTCTCGGGGCAGATCCCTATAACCGGACGCGCCGACACCACATTAAGAAACTGGAGAGTGTGCCAACTGGCGAGGGACAGTACAGGCTCTCCCTTGGGCGCTGGCGTTTCCGTTACGACATCTTAGGCCAAGTGGTTCTACTTTCTTATTGCGGTCTCCGCAGGGAAGACACCTATTGACTATGCGCCTCTTCACCGCTCTCGATCTACCCAATGAAGTCGTAGGGAATCTCCAGCGGCTTCTGGAGAAGCTTCGTCCGACCGCGCGCGTAAACTGGAGCCCACCCGAGAACCTGCACATCACCACCAAATTTATTGGCGAGTGGCCCGAAGAACGGCTCGGCGAACTGCAAGGCGCGTTGTCCGCACTCGCCCCCCGGGCGGCCATCCCCGTGCATATCCGCAAGGTCGGTTTCTTCCCGAACCCGCACTCGCCCCGCGTCTTTTGGTGTGGCATCGAGGCCCCCGGACTGGAAGACCTGGCCGCTGCTACCGATCGCGCCACTGCAGCCCTGGGTGTCGCCGCCGAGACGCGTCCGTTTTCTCCCCATCTCACCCTGGCCCGCATCAAAGAGCGGCTGGACTTACAGCCCCTGCGCGAAACCATCGCTGCCTTGCCATCACTCGATTTCGGTCGATTCGACGTAGATCGTTTTTTCCTGTATCAAAGCAGGCTCCGCCCCACCGGTTCTGTGTACACTAAGCTTGCGGAGTTTCCGTTCCGAAAAGCATGACACCGCTGCTTTCCCTGTTGATCGCGTACATACTCGGTGCTATCCCTTTCGGATACGTGCTGGTGAAGTGGAAGACCGGCGCCGACGTGCGCGCGGCCGGCAGCGGCAACATCGGCGCCACTAATGTATTGCGCACTACCGGTACGGTCGCCGGCGTGGTGACGCTGGTGCTCGACATCGCTAAAGGGTATGCCGCTGTGTGGATCGCGGACATTCTCACCGGCCATGATCCGCTCTGGATGAGCGCCGCGGCCCTGGCGGTGATGGCTGGCCACGCTTATCCGATCTTTTTGGGATTTCAGGGTGGCAAGGCGGTCGCCAGCTTCGTCGGCGCGTTCCTTCGTTTGACGCCCCTTCCCATGCTGGCGGTCCTGGTGGTGTTCGTCGTGGCTGTGGCGTGGACCAGGCAGATCTCCTTGGGTTCGATCCTGGCGGCGGGCACATTTCCGCTGGCGGTCTGGCTGATTCTCCAACCGCCGCTTCCCATCGTGGTGGCGGCCCTCGTCGCCGGTATTTTCATCATCTACCGGCACCGCGGAAATATCCGCCGCTTGCAGGAAGGCTCCGAACACACGTTGACTTTCGGGGCCGGCCGGTCGTGAACTCGCTTGCCGTAATCGGGGCTGGTAGCTGGGGGACGGCCCTGGCGATCGTCCTGGCCCCGCGCTTTCCTCGAGTCCGGCTTTGGGTTTACGAAACAGACCTGGCGGCGCGAATGCGCGAAACCCGCGACAACGACGTGTACCTTCCGGGTTGCCTGATTCCTACAAATGTAGATATAACTACTGATCTTCGCGTCGCATTGCAAGCGCCCGATGTGGTTCTGAGCGTCATGCCCTCGCATCTGGTTCGCCCGCTCTACCAGGAGATGCTTCCCGCGCTGCAAGACCAAGCCATTTTCGTGAGCGCCACCAAGGGCCTGGAAACCCAATCGCTACTACGGCCATCGGAGATTATCAACGAAATCGTTTCCCCACGCTTCACACCGAGGGTAGCCGCCATATCCGGACCCACTTTCGCCCGCGAAGTAGCCGACTCCAGTCCTACCGCATTAGTAGTTTCTTCCACTGACGCGGCGGTCGCCGAGTGCATTCAGGCTAAATTCTCTGGTCCAACCTTCCGCTTGTACACCAGTTCCGATCCGGTGGGCGTGGAAATCGGCGGATCTATTAAAAATGTAGTAGCGATTGGCGCGGGTGTGGTGCACGGGCTGAGTATGGGGCATAACACCCTGGCTGCGCTGATTACCCGGGGTTTGGCCGAAATGACCCGGCTGGCCGTAGCTTTGGGTGGACAGGCAAAAACTCTTTCCGGTTTGGCGGGTTTAGGTGATTTGGTGCTCACATGCACGGGCGAACTCAGCCGCAACCGGGCGGTGGGCATCGAACTGGCCCGCGGGCGCAAACTGGAGGAGATCACAGGGTCCATGCGGATGGTGGCGGAGGGTGTCAAAACGACCGCGGCCGCCATCGAACTGGCACGGCGCTGCTCCGTGGAAATGCCGATCACCGAGCAAATGCACCAGATGCTGCACTTCGGGCTCCCGCCGCGGGAGGCCGTCCGCCGGCTGATGGAGCGATCCCTACGGGGCGAATAACAAATGTCGCCGCAACCTGGCAGAGCGGAACGGGTTCAATCAGATATGGGGAGTCTTGCGGCAACCCTGGACTTCGACGCCGAGCTGATGGTCCGGGTGAAAGAAGGCGACGGGGCGAGCTTCGCCATCTTGCTGGAGAAGCACCGCTCCCCCGTGATCCACTTCCTCTACAGGATGGTGCAGAACCAGGCGGTGGCGGAGGAACTGGCCCAGGAGGTCTTCCTGCGCGTGTACCGCTCGCGAGGCACCTATGAGCCGACCGCGAAATTTACGACCTGGTTGTTCCGCATCGCCACGCATCTCGCGCTAAACTCGCTGCGAGACGGCCGCAACGAACGCCTTCAAGAGCGCCTGGATGGAGATTCCGGCGAACCCGCAGCGCGGCAGTTTTCCGATGGCCAGCCTTCGGTGGAAGCGGTCATGGTGCGCGAAGTCCGCATGGAAGAGATCCGCCAGGCGGTGGCGGGCTTGCCGGAAAAGCAGCGGGCGGCCGTGTTGATGCACAAATACCAGGAAATGGAATATTCGCAAATCGCGAAAATTTTGAACTGTTCCGACTCGGCGGTCAAATCATTATTGTTCAGGGCATATGAAACGTTGCGGGCCCGTTTGGCCCATATGGCGTAGATCGAGGTAGCGTTATGAGTTGTCCCATCGGGAGTGACGATCAATTGGAACTGCTCCAGGCATTTTGCGCCGGAGAGCGGAACACGCCGGACGCGGCGGCGCTGGAACAGCATCTGGTAGTGTGCGCGGCATGCCGGGAACTGGTGGCCGGCCAGCGGGCCGTTTGGTCGGCGCTCGATGAGTGGCAGGCGCCGGCGGCTTCGGCTGATTTTAACCGTAAGCTGTTTGCCCGGATTGAGCAGGAAGTTTCCTTGTGGGATCGGCTGCTGCAGCCGTTCCGCCCGCTGTGGATCCGCTTGACGATTCCGGTGGCGGCGGCGGCTTGCGTGGCAATTATGGTGGGACTCGTGCTGGATCATCGCCCCGCCCAGCCGCAGCCTGGCCCCGTGGAACTTGCGCAGCCTGAGCAGATCGAACACGCGCTCGACGACATGCAGATGCTACACGATTTCAATACTGCGATCCGCGCCGATCGAGCCAACGAGAAAATGTAGCCTGATGCTTCGCCGGATCCAACTCGCGGGAGTATTGCTGGGGGCCCTGATACCCGCGCTTGCGGCAGAAAAGCCCCCGCGTAAAGCGAATCCGCCGCCCCCTCCTGCCCGGAATCCCAAAGGGGCGCCGAAACTCGGCAATCCGGGCAATGTCGCGCAGCGCTTGCTGCAGATGTCGCCGGAAGAGCGCGAGCGCGTGCTGGCAACGTTTCCGCCGGAGCGGCAGGCCCAGATCCGCCAGCGGCTGGAACGATTAGATAGCCTGCCCAAGCAGCAGCAGGACCGCGTCATCGAACGTTACCAGTCATTCTCGAACCTGCCGCCTGAAAAGCAGAATCTGGTGCGCCGCCAGATCCAGGCGTTCAACGCGCTACCGGACAATCGCCGCCAAATCGTGGGCGCCGCGTTTCAGAGGCTGCGCCGCATGCCGGAAGCCGAGCGCCAGGCGCGCCTGGCGAGTCCGGCGTTCAAGGGCCGTTTCAGCCCGGAAGAGCAGCAAATCATCGCGGATCTTTCGGCCAATATGCCGCCGCCGGTGCAGTGAGAACCTCCGCTCCCTGACGGTCGCGGCTCGGTAACGCGGCCACCGTCGGTAACGTTTCCGAGCAACGCGCGTTAGCGTTTCCGAGTAAGCGCGTTAGCGCCGGCGCGTTAGCGTTTCCGAGCCGCGCGCGTTAGCAAGCGGGGGTTCACCCGTACAGCTACCTTTTGTTAGCATTTCGATATTTCCGCAAGTAGGATTGTTTTCCCCCGAGAATTTTGGTACGTTCTCTTAACCATTCAGGTGGCTTTTCTCTGAAATGGCCTGACAGGGCCCCCCGCAAAAGGATGGAGATGGAATGAAGAAGCGAGCACCCGCACCCGCACATGCGCCGGCGATCAACGGGAACGATACGTACCGGAAGCAACTCCTCGACAAGAAGACCGCAGTCATGACTACGTTGGGGTTCAAGTTCGACACGCTGGCCAGCATGGGGCGTGTAAACGAAGAAGACCAGGCGCAGCTTACCCACGACGAATCCGTCTCACTCCGCCTGAACAACCTGGATTACACCCAGCTTCGCCTGGTGAACGAGGCTCTCGATCGGATGGAGTCGGGTGACTATGGAATCTGCCTGCGGTGCGAAGAGGCCATTCCCGCCAAACGGCTGCACGCGCTGCCGTGGGCTCGCTACTGCGTGCCCTGCCAGGAACTCGCCGGCAAAGAAATGATGAACGAACCGCCGGACGCGTCTCCTTCATCGGCCGGACTTCGCGAGTAGACGCGAAAAGGCCGGGGCCGCGCGAGCACGCCCCGGCCACGGCCGCTAACTTGTTTCGAGTTAGGCCACTTCCGACTTGGTCACGTGACAGTCGAGCATCTTCTGCACGTCGGATTTGCCAATGGCCCCGACGCGCTGCTCCACCACCTGGCCGCCCTTGAACAACAACAGGGTGGGAATCCCGCGGATGTTATAGCGCATGGCGGTGTTTCCGTTGGAATCCACGTCCAGCTTTCCGACCTTCACTCTGCCCGCATACTCGGTGGCAACCAAATCAATCGTCGGCGCCATCTGCCGGCAGGGGCCGCACCATTCGGCCCAGAAGTCCACCAGAACCGGAACATCCGACCGTAATACGTCCTGATCGAATCCGGAATCGGTGAAGTTTAGCGTGTTCTGACCTGCCATCTCGTCTCCTAAGCAATTAGAATCCCAAATGGGCAAAAAGATTCACGACTTTCCTAGAAGCTGCTGATACAGCGAGGAATATGCCCTGGCTGACCGTGTCCAGGAAAAGTCTTTCCGCATCCCCTGGACCATCATAGCCTTCCATCCCTCCGGATTGGAAAACGCCATGACCGCCTCCCGAATTGCGTTCAGGAGTGCCGGCCCGGAGGATTCTTCAAACTTGAATCCCGTGCCCTCATCGATAGTATCATCCAGGCCGCCTGTCGCGCGCACCACCGGCACCGTACCATATCGAAGGGCATAAAGCTGCGTCAACCCGCACGGCTCATACCGGCTCGGCACCAGGATCATATCCGCCCCGGCTTGGACGCGGTGGGACAAAGGGTTGTCGAAGCCGATGCGCGCTGCGATCCGGCCAGGATGTTCGGCAGCCAGGCGCCGGAACGCGTCCTCGTCCGCCGGTTCTCCCGAGCCGACCACCGCCAGATAACAGCCTTCCGCGACGATTTGCGCGGCGGTCTCCGCAATCAGATCGGTCCCCTTCTGCTGCGCGAACCGGGAAATCACGCCGATCAGGGGAGCGTCCCGCGCCTCCGGGGCCAGCCCCAAGTCAGCGATTAGATGTTCTTTACAGATTCTCTTGCCGCATAGATCCTCAGCCGAATAACGTGCCGGAATGAGCGGGTCGGTCTCCGGATTCCACTCGCCGTAATCCGCGCCGTTCAGAATACCGCAGAGCACGCTCGAGTGCGCCCGCAACGCGCCGTCCAGGCCGAAGCCGTACTCGGGTGTTTGAATCTCGCGGGCATACGTAGGGCTCACCGTATTGAGCGCATCGGCAAACGCAATACCGCCCTTGATGTAGCTAAGCTTGCCGAAGAACTCCATCCCGTCCGGCCGGAAGACGCTGGGGTCGAGCGCCACGTCGCTAAGGGCGTTCGGACCAAACAGGCCCTGGTATCCCAGGTTGTGGATGGTGAACAGCGTTTTCATCCCCATGAAGGTCGGATCGCCGGCGAAGGTGGTGTGCAGGTAGGCCGGCACCATGCCCGCCTGCCAATCGTGGCAATGGAAAATCTCGGTTCGGAAGAGAGAGCGGGCCACCACCAATGCCGCGCGCGCCAGCACGGCGAACCGAATGTGATTGTCCGGATAGTCCCCGCGGGCATCGCCGTAGAGATCTTTCCGCCCGAAGAGCGGAGGGCAATCCACGAGGTAAACCGGAAACTCCCCTTCCGGCTGATGGATCGACGCATCGTAGCGGGCCGGTCCAAGAAAAATCGGCAGGGGATCGTAGACCGGGCGCGCTCCGGCCAGGTCGATGAAGCCGTAGCGCGGAAGCACCACTGCCACTTCATCGCCCAAGGCCCGCAGGGCGGAGGGAAGAGCTCCGACGACATCGGCCAAGCCGCCGGTCTTGGCGAACGGAGCAACCTCGGAAGAAACCATCAGGACACGGGACACACGCAGATTTTAGCAGTCCGATGCCGAACTTCAGCGGATTGTCACGTCCAGGAGCGCCACCCAATACTGGATGGATTGCAGCGTGAAGCCGACAAGGATCAGGCCGACTCCCAGGACGCCCATGCGCTTCTCGGGCAGATGATCGGCAATCCACTCGATGAACGACGTGCACGTGCTCGCTATCGCCGTGACCACCCCAATCAGCAGTCCTACTTCCACACCGAGACTTAGCGCGTTCGCGCGTTGATGCGCGATCAGGGCGCTGACAAATCCGGCGATAGCGTAGCCAACCGTGCGATTCACCACCCCGAGAAATTGAAGTTTGGTCAAACGCGGGCGGGCAGCAGGTTGATAATCGAGAGTGGGCCGAAGGCCGAACCGGTAGGCGACGACCTGCCCTACCGTGCTCAGGGCGCCGAACGTGGCCCCGAACGTAGCTCCATATAAGTAAGCACCGCCCAAAGCAAAGCTGCCTCCGCGAATGGCGCTCATCGCCGTGTCATACCAGAATCCGGGCTTCGGCTGATGCCTCGAAGCGCGCGCGTACTCCCACGCGAGGGTGATGCCGTGTGCTACACCAGTCGCCAGGCCGAATACAGGCCCCAGGGCCAGGCCGTAGCCGACCCCAAAGAGTGCGCCGTAGGTGACGGCTCGCGTCAGGGTCCGCAGAGGCCCGTGTTCCCCACCCAACAGATCGTAGGCGAGGTATAACGCTCCCAGGACGTCAAGGGAACTACCGACAATGCTGATCAGCGCCAGCGTGTGCTTTTCAATCGTCATGCAATGTCGGCAAATTGCCCGTTCTTGAGAATCAGAAACGACTCGTTCTGCACGCAGGCGGTGAGCTGTTTCTGCGGAGTGTCAATTCCCTCGTCCGCCAATTGGAAAGTCCCATGGTGGATCGCGATGCTGGTTATGGGAGCCAGGATCTGATGCGCTCTGACCGCCTCATCGGGAGCCATATGCACCGGCGACATGAACCAGCGCGGCTCGTAGGCCCCGATCGGCAATAACGCGACGTGCGGCGACCCGAACCTTTCCCGAATCTGGGCGAAGTGAGGACCGAACCCGGTGTCTCCCGCGAAGTACACGAGCCGTGCCGGCCATTCGATCACGTATCCACACCAAAGGGTTTTGTTGCGGTCGAGAATTCCCCGGCTGGCGAAATGCAGAGCGGGGACGGAGTGAATGGTGAGGCCCGGGAGTGAGAAGCATTCACCCCAATCCAACTCGTGCACCGGTCCAACATTCTCCGAGCGAAGCAGCCGAGCCACGCCAACGGGAACAATGAATGTGGATTCTCCACGAGCCGCCAACCGGCGCAGTGCCGCCAGATCCAGGTGGTCATAATGATTGTGACTGATCAGCACGACGTCGATCGACGGCAGGTCCTCCCACGCCACGCCCGGTTTTCTCCGGCGCCGCGGACCTATCCACGAGAGAGGGCTCGCTCGTTCAGCCCAAATCGGGTCTGTCAGAATGTTGGAGCCGCGTTGCTGCAGGAGCATGGTGGAGTGGTTCACGAGTGTGATTCGCGATCCGCTTCCTTCCACACGGCGGGGCGGTACGGATTGCTCGACGTCCGAAAGGAAGCCGGGCGATGGTTCCGGCCGGCTGCTCCGCTTCCAGCGGAAGACGTCACGCAGTCCAGGTGCCTGTGGAGAATCCGGATTGTAGAAGCGCTTTCCGTCAAAGTGCTTCGGAAATGTCACCATCTACTTCAATACTTTGCCAGATCTTCGAAATCGATATTGCCGCCGGATAGAACCACCCCTATGGAGCGCACGTCTGCGGGGAGCTTGTGGAACAGCACCGCTGCGGCGGCCGCGGCGCCGCTCGGCTCGACGAGGATCTTCATGCGCAACAACAGGAACTTCACCGTTGCGCGGATCTCATCGTCGCTCACCAGCGCGATGCCATCCACCAGCCGCTTGACGATCGGAAACGTCAGCTCTCCCGGCTTCGGCACGCGCAAGCCGTCGGCGATGGTCTGCGGTTGGACCGCGACGCGCTCGCCACCGCGCAGTGACAGAAACGTATCGTTGGCCCCTTCGGGCTCGCCCCCGAAGACGCGCATGGACGGTTCCAGTTCCTTGGCAATCGTGGCGGAGCCTGAGAGCAGGCCGCCGCCGCCAACCGGCGTGATGAGCGCATCGAGCGGACCGATCTCTTGCCACAGTTCGAGGGCCACGGTCCCGGCTCCCGCCATGATTAGAGGATGGTCATAGGGCGGCACCAGGGTGGCGCCGGTTTCCTGCTGGATGCGTGCCGCAATAGGCTCACGGCTTTCCGTGAACCGGTTGTACGTGACGATGCGTGCGCCGTAGGAACGCGTGGCCTCCATTTTGGAGCGCGGCGCGTCCTCGGGCATGACGATCGTCGCCGGCGCCCCGACATGGCGCGCCGCAATCGCCGTGGCCTGCGCATGGTTGCCGGAAGAGAAGGCGACCACGCCTTGCGCCAAAGCCTCCTTGGGGATCGAAAGGACGAGGTTGGCTGCCCCGCGAATCTTGAAGGCCCCGCCCTTCTGCAGGTTTTCGCATTTGAAGAAAACCCGCTTCCCGGCCTCGGCATCGAATGCCGACGAAGTGAACACGGGTGTGCGTCGAGCCAGGGGGCGGATCCGCTCAGCGGCGGTGCGGACGTCCGAAGCTTGGATAGCAAGATCCATGTGTCCCTTTGACGTTAAGCGCGAGTACGTCATCCCGGACTTCCATTCCGTAGGATAAGGATAGCTTGAAATCCAGTTCATCCCCGCCAAGCGGTGGACACAGCGTGGAAATGTCCCGCCGCCAGTCGGGCCGTTTGCGCGCGATTTCGAGCCTGTAAAGACCGCTCCCTTCGGTCACGGCTCAGTAACAAGCATTTCCGGGCGTCGGTAAAGCGCATTACTGAGCTGTGACCAAAGGGAGCGGTCGTTCTTCTACCAATACCAGACCCCTGTGTCCTTTATGGCCCCCGCCGTGCTTGCAACTGGGTGTTCTCACCTGGGAGGGAGTTTCATGGCCAAGGGCTTCGTTGCCATCACGGTCGAGCGGTGTAAAGGCTGTTCTTTCTGCGTCGAGTTCTGTCCGACGAAAGTGCTGGCACTGTCAACTGCTTTCAATTCCAAGGGTTACCACCCGCCTTACGTGGTCACGCCGGAGAAATGCAGTGGCTGCGACTTGTGCGGCATGTACTGTCCCGACTTCGCCATTTTCGGAGCGCGCTATGCACGCTGACCCAAAAGGAGTACTGACGGGTGTTCATTTTCTCGACGGTGACCATGCTTGTTGTGAGGGAACACTCGCAGCCGGTGCGCGATTTTCCGCAGGCTATCCCATTACACCGTCCACGGAAGTGGTGGAACGCTTTGCGTTGAGAATCCCAACAGTCGGCGGCATTTTCATTCAGATGGAGGACGAACTGGCCGCTTCGATCGCCATCCAAGGTGCGGTATGGGGCGGGGCCAAGGCCTTCACAGTCACTTCGGGACCGGGCTACTCATTGATGATGGAGCACATCGGCTACGCCGCCATGACGGAGACACCCTGCGTGTTCGTCAACGTGCAGCGGGGCGGTCCATCGACGGGCCTCCCCACCCTTCCGGCGCAAGCCGACATGATGCAGGCGCGCTGGGGATCGCACGGCGATTACGGGATCATCGCGCTGTGCCCTAACTCACCGCAGGAATGTTTCGACCTGACCATAACGGCGTTCAACCTCGCCGAAGAGTTCCGCGTGCCGGTCATGATGATGCTCGACGAATGCGTGGGCCACATGACCGAAAAGGTCACGATCCCCCAGGCCGAACAGATAGAGATCACTCCGCGGCGGTTTACCAAACTGCCACCCAGCGAGTATCGGGTATTCGCGCCGGTGGAGAACCAGGTGCCGGACATGGTGAAGGCCGGCGATGGCTACCGCTTCCACGTTACGGGACTGACGCACGACGAGCGTGGCTATCCCAGCATGAGCGTCGAAGTACAGGACACCCTGGTGCGCCGGCTGCAGGACAAATTGAAACCACTGTCCAATGGGCGGGCCCTGGTGGAGACCGAAAACCTGGAGGGCGCCGAGGTAGTGGTGGTTTCATACGGAATCACTTCGCGTGTGGCGCAGCGCGCGCTGCAGATGGCCCGCGAGCGCGGCATTCCCGCGGGCAAGTTGCGCCTCATCCAGGCCTGGCCTTTCCCCGAGCAGCACATTCGCGACCTGGCGGCGCGCATCAAGGCGTTCGTGGTGCCGGAGTTGAACCTGGGGCAGATGGTCCATGAAGTGGAGCGCGCGGCCGCGGGGAAAGCCAAGACGATCCTGGTGAGCCACGCTGGAGGCGGCGTGCATAAACCGGAAGCCATACTGAACGCGATCCTGGAGGCAGCAGCTTTATGAATGAAATGCCGAATGAAGCGGAATGCGTCATGGAGATTCCGGAGGACGCGATCAACCCCGTCGAGCCGTTCCTCCGCATGGATCGCATCCCGCACATCTGGTGCGCCGGCTGCGGCATCGGCACCACCGTTAACTGCTTCACGCGCGCGCTGCTCAATTCCAAAGCCGATCTGGACAAGGTGGCGATTGTTTCCGGCATCGGCTGCACCGGCCGGGTGGCAGGCTACGCGCGCCTGGATTCCTTCCACACCACGCATGGCCGCGCCATTCCGTTTGCCACCGGTCTGAAGCTCGCCAACCCGGAGCTGCAGGTGGTGGTGTACTCCGGCGACGGCGATCTGTTTGCGATCGGCGGCAACCACTTCATCCATGCCGCACGGCGGAATGTGGACCTGAAGGTCATCTGCGTCAACAACATGATTTACGCCATGACCGGCGGCCAGACGGCTCCCACCACGCCGGGGCATGCGACCACCTCGACCGCGCCTTACGGCGTCTCCGAACCAGCCTTCAACCTGGTCTCTCTGGCGGAAGCGGCCGGAGCGTCTTACGTAGCCCGCTGGACAACCTTCCACGTGATGCAACTGGCGCGCTCCATGGAGGAGGTCTTCCAGAAGAAGGGCTTCTGCTTCATCGAAGTGCTTTCCCCATGTCCGACGCTGTACCAGCGCCGCAACAAGATGGGCGACGGTTTGGAGACCATGAAGTATTACAAGAAGGCCAGCAAAATCCGCAACGGCGCGCCCACCAGCGAGTGCGGTCTGACCAAGGACGGCGAGATCGTGGTCGGCAAATTCGTGGATCGCGACCGCCCCGATTATCTTGAACTGCTGCGGTCGCAAATGGTGGAGACGCTCGGCGAGCGCTACGCGGAGCCGGAAATCGCCTGCACGGAGGAGGAAGAGATATGCAGCCTCTAAGCGAGATTCGGATCGCGGGATTCGGCGGCCAGGGCGTAATTCTGGCGGCCGCCATCGTAGGCAAAGCGCAGGCGCTGTACCAGGGCGGCTATGCCACCATGACCCAGAATTTCGGACCGGAGGCCCGCGGGGGCTCCTGCAGCGCGCAGGTGATTCTGTCCGGTGAACCGATCCTCTATCCGTATGTGACCCAGCCGGACATCCTGGTGGTGATGTCGCAGGAAGCCTACACGCGTTTCACGCCCGAACTGAAACCCGGCGGTACGCTGATCATCGAGCAGGATCTGGTCCGCTTCGATGGCCGGCGCTCGAGGGCGCGCGTATTCGGCGTGCCGGCGACGCGACTGGCAGAGGAGCTGGGACGCAAAGTGGTATTGAACGTGGTCATGGTCGGCTTCTTCGGCGCGGTAACGAAGCTGCTCGATCCCCAAGCCTTACGAAAAGCAGTTGCCGATTCGGTGCCGCCGGCGCTCCAGAAGCTGAACCTCGAGGCATTCGACAAAGGGTACGAATACGGAATGCGCACCATTGACCGGCTGACCGAAACCGGCGACACCGAAACGATGATCCCGACTCTGGAACTCAGCTGACCGGTAACGGCCGGAGTTTGACACTGATCGAGAACGTCTGTTTTAATGAATGAAGTCTTCGTACACTCCTCAGTAGCTCAATGGTAGAGCATTCGGCTGTTAACCGAAGGGTTGTAGGTTCGAGTCCTACCTGAGGAGCCAAATTATTTTTACCTAATTATTTTCCTCCCATTGGTTTGCAGCACACCGGCCTCGAAGTGCGTCCGGTCGGCATCGCTCGGTTCCCCAATTCTGCGCAACAACTTGACGGCTTTCGCCTCGATAGCGGAATTCTCCGTTTCGCGAGGAGAGGCTCGGATCACGGGAGGAACCGTGGACGGTTCCGCTCGAAAGCCGACGTGGGTGGCCTCGAATTCTCCAATTCTCCGGTTAGCAGGCGGCTTTGGTTAACAGGGTGTTCCTCTCGGCTGCCCTAGAGCAACCCGATCTGGAATACGATGAGAGTTGGCCCGTGCCCAAGTTGACCGGCCGGGTGTTTGCGCCGTCTATACCCGCCAATCGGTGAGGACCGAATCCGATCTCACCTCTTGCCAAGTGCAACGCGAGTTATGCGCCGATTTCGCCGTCGGCAAAGGCTTCCAAGTCGTTGAGGAGCAGTTTGACGATGAGGGCTATTCCGGGCGCGAGCCTGGATCGCCCGGCGCTCCAGGAACTTCTCCTCCACGTCCGACGCGGTCAAATCCACGCGGTCGCGGTCCAGCGGCTCGATCGGCTCGCCCGACGGGTGTCGCAGTGCGCCGGCATCCTAGACGAGTTTCGCCGGGCTGGCGTCGAGGTGCTGATCGCCGAGATCCCGGAGTCTGCCAAGGGTGCCTCCGGCAGGCTGCTGACGAACCTGCTCTCCTCTTTCGCGGAATTCGAAAGGGACATGACTACCAGTCGCATCGCTGACACGCGCGCCGGACTGGTGGCGCGTGGGCGTCGTATCGCGGGCAGGATCCCGTTTGGATATTCAACTGACCCGAAAACGAAGCAGCTTGTACCCGCCCCACGTGAAGCCGGAATCGTCAAGACGATGTTTGAACTGATGGCAGATGGCGTCAAGGCTTCGGTGGTCGAGGAGACAGCGCTTCTTCGCAAGTGGCGGACCCGAATTGGCAAGCTCTGGACTGCTCGTCAAATCCTCGATACCGTATCGAATCCCGTCTACATTGGCCGCTTCCGTGCACCGCAAGGCAGCAGGCCCGGCGCCCACCCAGCGATCATCGACGAAACCCTTTTCCAAAGGTGCGCCGATGCTATTTCGGCGCGGCGCACCGGTTCCGTGCGGCCACGTCGCTCCCACTCCGGAATCAACTGGATTGTCCGCGGGATTCTGTACTGCGGAAGTTGTGGCCGGTTGATGGGCAGCCACACCGTCCGGGTACGGTCGGTCATCAGCAGATATTATCGGTGCCGCTCGACTGCAGGTGGCCGTAAGCCGTGCAAAGGCGTGATGGTCAATGCCTACGCGATCGAAACCGCCGTCCTCGCTGAATTAGGTGTGGGTTCAAGGCTCTTCTCGAAAGAGCAATCCGATGCCGTGAAAGAGCGGACGCGAAAGATTGTTTTCGACGCAGCTTCAGGGAAGGTGCGGATCGAAATGATCAAGCCGCCCGATGGCTCGGCTCGTGGTGAAGCTGAAGCAGCTGGTCAGCACGGAGCGACAGGGAGGCGTAAGTCCGGCCCTCGTCATCGCTGAACTCCACTTCGTACACACCGGGGGCAAGTCGTTCGACAATCGTACCGACCTGGCCACGAAGAAGCTTCTGGTCCTTGCTGTCTTCCAGCAAAGCCACCACCGAGAGTAGTTCGAGTTCGCGCATCGCGTACCTCAGTCCTTATAGTACAAAACAACTCGTCAGCCTCGGCGCCGTCTCGTCCCGAAGCACAATCCAGGCGCTGCGGACGACGGCCCGCCGATTCCCGCGATTCAGCTCGAAGTCCACGGTGAAGCGGTCGCCATATTCGTCAGACTCGCCAACCAGCGCATCGGCCTCGCGCGCCGCCCGAAGCAGTGCTTCCCGAAGAAACCCGGCGTCGGTTTGCGCGAGCCCCAGAGTCGCCGCAAAGACTCTGGCTTTATGCCGGCCGCGAGGATGTTGCGGATCGAGGCAATAGTCGCGGAGTTTCGCTATATCCACGATTGCGTTGTCGCCGCCAGGCAGCTTCATCTTCGTCGAGATTAGCAGATCGACGTCACAAGACGAAAGCCGCGCACTGTCTTTTCAATGACTTAGGCGATGGCGCTGCTAACCAGTAGGTGCCGGCGATGTCAGGGGCAAATTGAGCCAAACCATTTCCCAGCACTTCCCTAGCCCGTTGGTTATCGGCTGTCTCCGCCCGGAACTCGGCAACTAGCCGTAATTTCAGCACTTGCACGCCTCTCCGTTTACTGTCGACGCCCTCCTGAAGGTGAATCGCCTGCGCCGGTGGAGTTTGCGCGAGCCGTTTCTCCCCGTCTCCGAACCGAAACCTGGTGTTGGTTAACGCGGCGCAAATTCTGTCCGAACTCAAGCCGGATGATTCGAACCGGTTCCTTGTGTGAAATCGGAGCTGCGCCGGACCCGCATCACCGGTTCGACCGATCAGCCCGCGCGAGGCTGTTCGACGACATTGCCCGCCATCTACCCTAAAGCCGTCAACCACTCGGCTGTGAACCGGCGGTGGCCCTCACGGACATCTGGGCGATCCTCACAGTGCCCACCGGAGATCTGGCCCGGAGGATTCGCAGGCCGGTTGGAAGCGACGCTCGTCACGCCCTAAGCCGCTCACAAATCTATAATGGGGTCGGTGCCAAACCAAGAACCTGAAGGTCGACCTTCCGCCTATTATTGGGCCACGGTGCAAGAGTTTGTTTCGGCAGATCCCACCTACATTACAGGAAGGCTGGTCTCGTCACAGGGCCATGATGTAGAACTCGAACAACTGCGGGCTTGGCAAGAGGAGATCGCCATTCTTGCACCTGTGCTGAGAGGTATACCCGGAACGATCTATCTGGAGTTTGATATACCTCGCCTGGCCAGCCGGATTGACGCGGTCCTCATCGGTGGGCCAGCGATTCTAGCCATCGAATTCAAGATTGGGGAAAGACTCTATCGAACGGCCCATTACAACCAGGTTTGGGACTACGCGCTGGATTTGAAGAACTTTCATCGCGCCAGTCATGATGCACCGATCTTTCCGTTGCTCGTTGCAACGGAAGCCGTTCAGGGAGACGCCAACTGGAGCGACGAACATGCTGACAGGGTGCGGCCGCCCCGTCGGTGTACGACCTCCGGAATTGGTGCGGCCGTGAGGGACGCACTCTCCATAGCCCACGGCTCGCCTTTGGATGCCGCTGAATGGGGAAAGGCACCGTATCATCCTACGCCTACGATCATTGAAGCTGCCCGTTCTCTATACTCACAACATTCCGTCGAAGCGATTTCGCGCCATGACGCGGGAGCAACGAATCTCAGTGTTACGTCTGCTGCAGTAGAGAGCATTATCGAAGGTGCGAATCGGCAAGGTCGGAAGGCAATTGTCTTTGTCACTGGTGTACCTGGCGCGGGAAAGACATTGGTCGGACTCGATGTCGCAACTCGCCGTCGTGACTTCGGTGAGTCTCGCGCCGTTTTTCTCTCTGGAAACGGTCCACTAGTCGCCGTGCTCCAGGAAGCACTCGTTCGTGATGAATCAGCTCGACTTGCGAACCGCGTGCGCAAGGGGGTCATTCGACAACCAATTAAGGCTTTCATTCAGAATGTCCACCACTTCCGCGATGAAGGTGTGCGTAGACCGGAGCCACCTTTTGACCACGTCGTAATCTTCGACGAAGCGCAACGTGCTTGGAATCGGGACAAGACGGCTGATTTCATGAAGCGTAGGAAGAAGATCCCCGGATTCAACTCGTCGGAGCCCGAATTTCTAATTTCATACCTCGACAGGCATCATGACTGGGCGGTAATCATCTGCCTCGTCGGCGGCGGGCAGGAAATCCATACTGGTGAAGCGGGCATTGGCGAGTGGCTCGAAGTTCTGCGTCTCCGATTCCCTCACTGGTATGTTCATGTTTCGCCGAACCTCGCCGAATCGGAATATGCAGCCAGTCCTTCTGTGAACGCGCTCTGCACCCAAGGCAACCTGGAGTCCGACACAAGGTTGCATTTGGAAACGTCCATGCGATCATTCCGTTCAGAGAAGGTTTCAGCCTTCGTCAAGGCGGTGCTAGATTGCGAGGTTGAATCAGCTAGAAGTTTATTAGAAGAGGTTGTCCTGCGCTATCCAATTGCGATTACTCGGGACATTCACCGGGCAAAGCAATGGGTCCGTGAACGTGCCCGCGGTTCCGAGCGATACGGGTTGGTAGCATCTTCGCAGGCGCAACGCCTCAAGCCGCACGCGATTGATATTCGCGTTAGCGTCGATCCCGTTCACTGGTTCCTTAACGATCGGAAAGACACGCGATCCAGCTTCTACTTGGAGGATGCCGCAACGGAGTTTCAAATTCAAGGCCTGGAACTCGATTGGATATGTGTAGCCTGGGATGCGGATCTTCGAATGGAGGAACACGAATGGCGGCACCATGCTTTCCGAGGCGAGGCGTGGACGACGATTCGCAACAGAGATCGAAAGCGGTATCTGCTCAACGCCTATCGAGTTCTACTGACGAGAGCGCGGCAGGGCATGGTTATTTTCGTTCCTTCGGGGGATGCTGACGATCCAACGCGAGATCCGAGGCTCTACGATGAGACCTATCGTTATCTGACCGACCTTGGCCTCCAGCATGTATAAGAAGGTGGCGGTGTTAGTCGCAGCCGGTTGTTCTTTGCGGCTGAGCGCGATGCACGATATCGTCTTCGTTCGCAGTCTTTGCGCGAAACGGGACGTGTTCTCAGTTTCGAGTACGAACTTGGCCGCCAAGCGGGAAACGTCTGAAACGGAGATGATTATACGGAGTATTTGAGTAAGGTATTACGAATCAATCACTTTGCCCGTGTCTCTCGACCGTGAAAAACCCTTTGTTTCACTTGAGGAGCCAAATATTTCAAACACTTACAGGCAAGAAACTCCCGACAGACCCAGCCCCAAAAACCAACAGTGTAGTGACTTTTGTGGCGGATGCAATTTCATAAACCTCAGTAAAACGTCTTCGCGCTGAACGCTCCAAACGCCATACCTCATCCGTCCTGCGGTTCGATAGCAACACAACTATTTGCCGCCCCGGGCCGACAGGAGTAATCTTCAAAGTAGAGGGACTATTTTATGAGATCTCTTGCACAGATTGCGTTGTGCTGCCTATTGGCCACAATCGGCGCCCAGGCCCAACGAGGCGGAGGCGGTGGTATGCGCGGCGGAGGCGGTGGTATGCGTGGCGGAATGGGCGGAGGCATGCGCGGCAGGTATGGGCGGAGGCATGCGTGGAGGCATGGGCGGAGGTATGGGCGGAGGCATGCGCGGCGGCTTCGGAGGCGGGTTTCGCGGCGGCTTCGGGGGCGGCGTCAACAGAGGATTCGGATTCCGCGGTAATCGCTTCTTCTTCAACCGGGGGTTCGGATTCCGCGGCCCCTACGTCGGTGCCGGCTATTGGGGCTGGCCAGGCTGGGGCTGGGGCGTCGGTTGGGGGGGCGGCTACTGGCCAGACTACTATGGTGACTACGGATCGGCTGGCTATCCGACCGCCGATTACGGTTACGGCTACGGCTCATCGCCTAACGTGACGGTTGTTTATGCGCCGGCACAAACGGCTGCAGCCCCGGTCTACGTCGAACAGGCGCAACCGGTCATCCGCGAATACGATGAGTACGGCCAACCGGTCGTTCCCTCCCGGGGGTTGGGGGCGAGTGCTGGTTCTCCCCTCTATCTCATCGCATTGAAAGATCACACCATCTACCCTGCCGTGGCATACTCGGTGGAGGTCGACACCCTCCTCTTCGTCACGCTATGGAACGAACAGAAGCGGGCTCCTCTCAACTTGATCGATCGCGGTCTCAGCATACAGCTGAATCGCGAACGCCACGTCAACTTTCAGTTGCCCTGAATCCAGTTTGCGGCGCGTGCGCTAGCTTGCCTGGACCAGTCAATTGCGAGTGGTCACATACGTCGAAAACGGTGTTACCTTTACACGCGGAATGAAGGGCTCATCATGGGATGCTCCATGCCTCACCGCGATTCGGACGACGTGAAGGACCCCACCACTCACGTGATTTTTTCTGTGAAAGACATGGCGGCGACCGTCGCAGCCATCAGGGCTGCTGACGGAACAATGACGGACGATCCATGCCCGTTCGGAAATACCGGCACCATTCTCGGCTTCGCGATCGATCCGGCCGGCAACCGCATTGATCTGATTCAGCGGCCATAAGCCGGACGAGCGCGCCTCACCGTATTCTCGTGGGCCAGACGAGTGACTTCCGCTTAGTCCTGAGACAGCTACTGATAACACGTCGAGTGAAAGACCCTGGGGCCGGCGCCACCGATCGCCCGCACGACCAAATAATGAGTCTCGAACGGCAGCGTCGAATCCTCCGCTCATGGCTTTGCACTTCGTTCCACGGTTCGCGATTGCATCGTACTCCGGGCCCACGCGTCTACGGGCGGGGCTCCACGTTCGATCTGTGGCACGTGCCACAATTTGCGAGGAAGTAAGTCCCGCGGATCAAGGAATCCAACAACACGTTGTTTTTTGTGAAGCGTCGTCGTTACGTCTGTCCGTCCCGACGGCACTGATCGCCACGATCTGGGACCAGGTCGACGAAGGCCTGCACCAGTTGCGCCGGGGCGGTGCGGAAGTCGGCGGTCTGTTCCTGGGACGCCGGAGTCAGACTAATATCATAGTGGCTGAGGCGGCGGTTCCCATCCCAATTGAGTACCACTTCGGAACCTCCTTCCGGCTATCGTCTTCCGATTTTAAGGGTGTCGAGGCATTGATGGCCTCTTTGCAGAAGGATCCGTCACAAGCGGTTGTGGGCTTTTACCGTAGTCGGACGCGCAATGATGGCCTCTCCAAGGAAAGTGACAGTGCGGTGCTCGACGCCTTGGAGCAGTCTCACGCCTCGTTTGCCTCCGATTTCCACTACTTCGTTGTCTTTAGTCCATTGTCGAAGTTGGCGATGACGGCTTCCGCATCTTTCCGCGCCGAAGAGGGCTGGGAAGCTTGGCAGCACGCAACACTGGTGATGAATCCCAAGTCGTCTGCGCTGCCGAGCGAACTGGTAGCGCCGCCCGCGGCACCGCAGGCCAGCATCGGGAAAGCCGTGAAAATTAGCGGCCCGATTTATAGCGAAGGAGACTTGTACATTGACGGCGATGTGGAAGGAAGCATCGAACTTCAGGAGCACCGGCTGACCATCGGCCCGAACGGAAGGGTGCGTTCCAACGTCAAGGCCCGCGAGGTGGTGATCTTGGGAACCCTTCAGGGCAACGTCGATGCCAGGGACAAGCTGGAAGTCCGAAAAGACGCTAGCGTGGTAGGCGAGATCAACACTGCGCGCATAGTGATCGAGGACGGTGCGTACTTCAAGGGAAGCATCGATATCGTGTGAGACCTCAACCAGCCAAGTCGTCCGCCAGTTTGCCACTAATCGCGCACGCAAAGCAGTTGTGAACGGGACGAAAGATTCGTTCCAATATTTCAAACTTTAGGAACACCTCTGGCTAGGTTCAATATCCCTTCAAAATGCGGTGAGCGTTCCCCGGTGGTCCGGCCACGACTTTTGGAACACGCAGGTTGGTTGATCCCTCTGGCGGCTTGGGCACGATGGTAATGGCCTACGACGAACACCAAAGTGTTGCGAAGCCAAGTCCAGCAAGGCCTGGTAAGTGCTAGCATCGCCGGCGAGGAAGATGTTTAATTGCCCATCTGACAAGTTAGCAGTGGGTGTTGAGACACTTTATTGACATTCTCAATCGTCAGATCCAAGGCCAGCTCAGCCGAGGGCTAGATGGTGTCCGATTGGCCTACTTCTGCCTAACGGGCTACGGGACACTTTTCCCGGTAAGAGCAAGTGACCGCTGGGTTCGATCAAGAGTCGGAACCGCCTCAGCGATCCGCTCCAAACTGTCCGGCCTCGCGACGGCACCATCCAGGAACTCCCTCTCACCATAGATGGATCGTATCACTGCCATCACGTCCAGGGAGCTAACGCCTTGCGCTGCCGATTGGTCGGAGGCGATGTCAAGGAGATCAAGATGTCCGGACAGCGTTCCGCATAACACCAGGTAATTAAGCCGATATAAGGCTTCCTCAAGACGTAGCAGAGCCTTGGGGCGTTCTTCAGGATCCGCTCTCTTGAGTTGTGCTTCTGCTCTCAGCAATTCCGTTCTCAATTGCTGATGAAGTTGTTCTCGGCCACCTCGAATTGAGGTCCAGGGAGTCATCGGGCGAGTCCGTCGCAAATGAAAGAGCACTTTCTCCCCAGTGACGATGCGCTTCTGCCTGTTCAGATCTATTTATTTCCGACCAAATTTGTATTGGGCTGTATTCTCTATTGGTCAGGTTCCAGTCTGATCACTGGTCGGAAATAAATAGGAATTCTCCTAAGTCGAGATGCATCCTTGCTGCTGGTCACTTAGTTTTACGGTTTAAGTCAATTCTGCCAACTACCGCAGTCCCCGGAGGAATTGTGTATATACGCAGTCTAGCTCCCGGCTTGCTGTTGATCGTTGTGAGTCTTACAACACTGCCCGCAAAGGCTGATTTGCTCTTCGTCGGTTCGCAGGCGGGTGAATGCTGCTTTGACGTAGATCTGCACCAGGTCAGCTCAACAGATGTCAAGGTTACGGTCACCTTGACCTCCGGTGCCACGTATTTCGTCGATACCGGTTCGGGGCAGCACCCGGGTTTCGCATTCAATCTCAAGGGCGACCCTGGAGTCTCCATTTCTAATCTGAGCTCGCCGTGGAACTCGTCGGATGTGCACCTTAGCACTGTAACTACTGGGGGCCACGGCCTGGGTAAATTTGACTATTTCATCGACAATCCCGTCCCTGGCTCAAGTGCACACAACTCGGGACCGCTCAGTTTTGATGTCACATTGGCTTCAGGACTATCGCTCGCCGATTTCATTGCGAACTCCGATGGCTACTACTTCGTTGCGGACATCGCAGATGCCAGTGGAGATACCGGGTTGTCCGGTATCAGCGCGAAACCGATCTCCGACGCGCCCGAGCCCGTGTCAGCTTGCTTCTTGCTGGGCATTCTCGGCTTCGGCGTGACGACATCTTTGCGAAGGAAGTTGGCAAGGGATCGTAAGTAGACCAACATTCGGCTCGTGAAAACTCTGGCTCGCCATCACGTGCCCGGCCGGCTGGGGTTCCTGCCGATTGCTCACTTCGGAGTGGGCCACAGGTCTTTCAATACGCGCACACGAGCGTTCCGCTCGAGGTAGGGCACTTCATCGATCCCCAGCTTCTGTGCTGCCTTCAGACGTAGGTAAGGTTTCGACGCTACCGGCCAATCTGCAAACGACATCGGCACAGCGTTCGAAGATCTCTCTCATAGAGATGGGGGCAAAAATCTTTGCAAGTTCGGTGACGTAGCAAAAGACCTTGGCGGAGGTGTCGCGCGTGCGGTAAGCTCGTGATCCTTATGGCTTGCTCCTGGCGCGGTCTGCGCGCACTTTGTCTCCTACGATCACCGGTCCGATAGCGCGAAAAGTCTGCTCACTCCGGAGATGTGGAAAGAATCAACGGTATGCCGCGCCTTGGTTAGCGGTATACTCCCAGAAAGCAATGTCTGCCTTGTGGTGCGCTGCGCTCTTGGGCGCTTGTTTCACGACGGCGTGGGGCGCCGATGCAATTCAGACGCGTAATGCGCCCCGGGCGAACAACACCAAATTTGCTTCTGCCAATCTGCGAATGGATGTCAAAGTCGTGCTGGTTCCTGTGACCGTCACGGATTCCCTCGATCGTCCGATCACCACCTTGCAGGCCGACAGGTTTCGCGTTTTGGAAGACGGTGTGGAGCAGAAGATCGCCTCCTTCTCGCGCGAAGACGGTCCGGTTTCCTTGGGCTTTCTGTTCGACAGCAGCAGCAGTATGAAGGAACGGATCGCGTCATCGGTGGACGCGCTGCGAGAGTTCTCGCTGACTGGCATTCCAGGTGACGAGTACTTTCTAGTTCAATTCAGCGATGAAGCACATCTCTTGACGGGTTTCACTCCCGATCCGGCATCGATTCAACAGAAGCTTGGTTTCGTTCAGGCAGGCGGCCAGACCGCACTGCTGGATGCTGTGGCTCTGGCTGCCAATCAAATGAGGCTAGCCAGGAACTCCCGCCGGGTGCTGCTGATTCTTTCCGACGGCGGCGACAACAACAGCCGTTTTAGCGAGTCGGAGATCCGATCGCGGGTGGTCGAATCCGACATCCGAATTTACGCCATTGGCATCATGCACCGTAACCGCCTGTTGCAGCAATTGGCCGAAGAAACCGGCGGCAGCGTCCTGATCGCGCAGAGTCTGGCGGAGCTACCCGGCATCGTTCAGAGACTCAGCGCCGAGATTCGTTCGCAATACGTTTTGGGCTATGCCTCGAACTCGATGAACGACGGTAAGTTTCACAAAGTGAAGGTCGAACTCACATCGCCGCAGCGGTCTCAACTGCATGCATCCTGGCGCCGCGGCTACTTCTCTCCGGAATAAATCGCTATTTATAGTAGGTGCGGCTTTGTATCGGGACGCACAACCTTCTTCAGCCCGGTGTAATCTTGGCCATTCATTTGCCGCATGACTCTGGTGGTGTCTTTATCGTCCAGAGACGTGGAGCAGGCAATTCGTCCACAACGGGATGGGCGGTGTCGAGTAGTCGTGGAACGGGTTCGTCCGCAAGTTGATTGCGGCCGATTCCCCGTCAAACGAATCGTCGGGGATCGCCTCACCGTGGAAGCCGATGTATTCGCTGACGGGCATGACGAACTTGCGTGTCAGATTCTGTATAGGTACGAGGACGAGGAGGAATGGCATCCGTCACCGATGGCGCGCATTGAGGAAGGTGACCGCTGGCGAGGTGAATTTCTGGTCTCGCGCCCTGGCCGCTACTACTACACTGTGGAAGGGTGGATCGATCGGTTCGGCACCTGGCGGCGAGATCTGAGGCGCCGAATGGCCGCGGGACAGGATCTCCAAGTGGAGTTTCAGATTGGGGCCGCACTGATTGACGACATAGCCCAATCAGCGCCGGTCGAGCAAGCCGGCAAGCTTCGCGAGTGGGCGCGCATGCTGCGCGAGGATGCCGATCCGGCAGCGAAAGAGAGCATCGCTGCAAGCGATGAGACCATCGCAGTGATCCAGCAGTGCGCCCCCCATCGGTTTCGCGGGCGTTATGAAGCCGAGTTGGCCGTGGTTGTCGACCGTGAGAAAGCCCGCTGGTCCACCTGGTACGAGGTCTTCCCGCGCTCTTGCTCGCGGGAGCCGGGGCGCCACGGAACGATGCGGGATTGCGAGGCATGGATACCCTACATAGCCTCGATGGGATTCGATGTCATGTATCTTCCGCCCATCCATCCGATTGGGCGCACGTTTCGCAAAGGCAAGAACAACGCGGTCACGGCGCAGCCCGATGATGTGGGCAGTCCCTGGGCAATTGGCGCGGAAGAAGGCGGCCACACTGCCGTCCATCCCCAGCTGGGTACTCTAGAAGATTTCGACCGCTTGTTGGGCACGGCGAGAGAGCATGGAATCGAAGTGGCGCTGGACCTGGCCTTCCAGTGCACGCCGGACCATCCTTACGTGCACCAGCATCCCGAGTGGTTCCGAAGGCGCCCGGATGGCACTTTTCAGTATGCCGAGAACCCGCCGAAGAAATACGAGGACATCTATCCGCTCGATTTCGAAACGGACGACTGGCGCGCTCTCTGGGAGGAATTGAAGCGCGTCCTCTTATTCTGGATTGAGCGGGGCGTGCGCATCTTCCGGGTCGATAACCCACATACCAAGGCGCTGTCGTTCTGGGAGTGGGTGATCGGAGAGATCAAGCGTCAGTATCCGGATGTCCTCTTCCTGGCGGAAGCATTTACCCGTCCGCCGTTGATGTATCGTCTGGCGAAGCTTGGGTTCTCTCAGTCCTATACATATTTCACCTGGCGCAATACGAAAGAGGAGCTCACCAAATATTTTCTCGAGCTGACGCAAACGGATGTGCGGGAATATTTTCGACCGAACCTGTGGCCGAATACACCTGACATTCTTCCCGAATACCTGCAGGTTGGCGGGCGGCCGGCATTCATGACCCGCCTGATTCTGGCCGCCACGCTTGGGGCGAACTATGGGATCTACGGGCCGGCGTTCGAACTGAGCGAGAACACTGCGCGCGAACCGGGCGGCGAAGAATACCGAAATTCTGAGAAATATGAGCTCAAGCACTGGGACTTGAACTCTCGACAAAGCCTCAAGAGCCTGATCACCAGAATGAATACGATCCGCCGTGAGAATCCCGCGCTGCAGAGCGACCGGAATCTACGATTTCACGAGACGGACAACCCGGTTGTGATTTGTTACAGCAAGGCGACTGACGACCTGACGAACATCGTCATCGCGATCGTCAATTTGGACGCGTTCCACGTGCAGAAGGGCTGGGTGACTCTCGATCTGGATGCACTTGGGTTGAAAACGAGCCGCGCGTTTCAGGCGCATGACCTGCTGGGCGAAGGACGCTATCTATGGCATGGAGCGCGTGTCTATTTCGAACTCGCGCCCGAGAGCCTTCCGGCACACATTATCCGCGTCCGGAGATGGGTCCGTACGGAGAGGGATTTCGACTATTACCTGTAGTGGAGCGGGGCCATGCCCTGCCCAGAGGGAAGGATCTAGGTGGAATAAATGGCGATTTCAACACAAGCTCCCTGGCTCAGTGACTACGATTTGTATTTGCTGGGCGAGGGCACGAATTTCTGCGCGTACGAAAAGATGGGAGCGCACCTCGGAGAAAAGGACGGCCGGCGTGGTGTTCACTTCGCGGTGTGGGCGCCGAACGCAACGGAGGTCAGCGTCGTCGGGGACTTTAACGGATGGAGCCAGCGATCGAATGCTCTTGAGTCGCGCGGAGTAACTGGAATTTGGGAAGGCTTTGTACCGGATATGGGGCCGGGGGCGCGATACAAATATCACATTACCTCTCGCAACCGAGGCTATACGGTTGATAAGGCAGACCCATATGCATTTGCCGCGGAGATCAGGCCCCAGACTGCATCCTGTGTGTGGGACCTGAGTAGCTATTCGTGGGGAGATCGCGAGTGGATGACAAACCGCGCGGGACGCAACGGGCTAGGTTGTCCAGTGTCCATTTATGAAGTTCATCTCGGCTCCTGGAGAAGGGTTCCGGAAGAGGGGAACCGTTCGCTGACTTACCGGGAAATGGCGGCGCACCTCGCAGACTATGTTTACGAGTCGGGTTATACACACGTTGAGTTTTTGCCCGTCATGGAGCATCCGTTCGATGGCTCCTGGGGCTACGAAGTTATCGGCTACTATGCACCCACCAGCCGATTCGGAACGCCTGCGGACTTCATGTACCTGGTGGATTGCCTTCATCAGCGAGGCATCGGCGTGATTGTCGATTGGGTGCCGGCTCACTTTCCTAAGGACGAAGCCGGCCTCGGCTATTTCGACGGCACTCATCTGTACGAACATTCGGACCCGCGGCAGGGCGAGCAGCCTGATTGGAATACCTTCGTATTCAATTACGGGCGGTCCGAAGTAAGGAACTTTCTGATCTCCAACGCGCTGTTCTGGTTCGACAAGTATCACATTGATGGACTTAGGGTGGATGCGGTAGCCGCCATGCTGTACCTGGACTACGGACGTCGCGAAGGCAGTTGGATCCCCAATCAGTACGGTGGCAAGGAGAACATCGATGCGCTTCAATTCCTACGAAAACTGAACGAAGAGGTTTACGCCGCATTTCCCGACGTCATGATGATTGCCGAGGAGTCTACCGCCTGGCCTATGGTGTCGCGGCCGACGCATCTCGGTGGTCTCGGCTTCGGTCTCAAATGGAACATGGGTTGGATGCACGACACCCTGGAATACATGTCGAAGGATCCGATCTATCGCGGTTATCACCACAATAAGATTACTTTCAGCCTGACCTATGCGTTCTCGGAGAATTTCGTATTGCCCCTGTCTCATGATGAAGTGGTCTACGGTAAAGGGTCGTTGGTCGCCAAAATGCCCGGCGATGACTGGCGTAAGTTCGCGAACCTTCGCGCCCTTTACGGCTACATGTGGGGACATCCGGGGAAGAAGCTTTTGTTCATGGGCGGTGACTTCGGCCAGTGGAGTGAATGGAACCATGATCGCAGCCTTGACTGGCACTTACTGGAACACCCGCTGCATTCCGGACTACGGAGGTGGGTGCGGGATCTCAACACGTTCTACAGAGGGCAACCGTCACTGTACGAGATCGATTTCGATTCCTCGGGATTCGAGTGGGTGGACTGCAACGATTTCGATCGCAGCGTCATTTCCTTTCTGAGACGCGCGAAGAATCCTGCCGACGTGACTCTGTTCATCTGCAACTTCACGCCCGTGCCGCGGCACAACTATCGCGTCGGGACACCCACCGGCGGCTATTGGAGAGAGGCCCTGAACAGCGATGCTCCGATCTACGGCGGCAGCGGGCAGGGAAACAGTGGCGGCGTAGACGCGGTTCCGCTTCCATTGCACGGCAGGCCGTACTCATTGAACCTGACCATTCCGCCTCTGGGCGTCCTGGTTCTTAAGCCTGCGGAACCGGAGTCATGAAAAAGCCTGGCAGCGCGCCCGATCCGCTTTGGTACAAAGATGCCATCGTGTACGAGCTCCACGTGCGCGCTTTCTTCGACAGCAATGGCGATGGAATCGGCGATCTCCCCGGCTTAACTCAAAAGCTCGATTACTTACAGGATCTGGGTGTCACTTGCCTCTGGCTGCTTCCCTTCTTTCCCTCTCCCCTGAAAGATGATGGATACGACATCTCCGATTATCTGAGTGTTCATCCCATGTACGGCAACCTGGAGGACTTTCAGGCGTTTCTCACGGCGGCCCACGAACGCGGATTGCAGGTCATGATCGAGTTGGTTATGAACCATACCTCCGACCAGCATCCGTGGTTTCAAACGGCGCGGCAAGCTCCGCCCGGATCGCCGGAGCGGGAGTTCTATGTCTGGAGCGATACGGACCAAAAATATCGTGATGTGCGGATCATCTTTAGCGACACGGAAAAATCGAACTGGACTTGGGATCCGGTCGCACAAGCTTACTATTGGCATCGATTCTTTTCCCATCAGCCCGATCTCAATTTTGACAATCCTCGCGTGGTGGAAGAGCTACTCAAGATCGTTCGCTATTGGCTGGATATGGGAGTGGACGCGTTACGGCTCGACGCCATTCCGTACTTGATAGAGCGAGACGGAACAACCTGTGAAAACCTTCCCGAGACTCACCGGCTCATCAAGCAACTACGCGCCGAGATCGACGCAAATTACGGCGGACGCATGATTCTGGCCGAAGCCAATCAATGGCCCGCCGACGTTCGACCCTACTTTGGCGAGGGCGACGAATGCCACATGGCATTTCATTTTCCGTTGATGCCGCGAATCTACATGGCTCTCCGTCAGGAAGATCGTCTGGCGATCACTGACATCATGGCGCAGACGCCCGCCCTCCCCGACGCGTGTCAGTGGGGCCTGTTCCTTCGCAATCATGACGAGCTAACCCTCGAGATGGTAACTAATGATGAGCGGGACTATATGTATCTCGCTTATAGCGCCGACGCTCGGATGCGAATCAATCTAGGCATCAGACGCCGACTGGCCCCGTTGGTGGATAATAACCGGCGCCGCATCGAACTTCTGAACAGCCTGCTATTCTCGTTTCCCGGAACCCCCATCCTTTACTATGGCGACGAGATCGGCATGGGCGACAATATCTACCTCGGTGATCGCAACGGGGTGCGAACCCCCATGCAGTGGAATGCCGACCGCAACGCCGGTTTCTCGCGTGCCGTACCGGCCAAACTTTATAGCCCAGTGATCATGGACCCGGTCTGGGGTTACGAAGCCATCAACGTGGAAGCGCAACAGGGCGATCCCTCGTCGCTTCTGAACTGGATGCGGAACATGATCGCGCTGCGAAAACTGTTTCAGGTGTTTGGCCGGGGAACGTTGGAATTTCTGAATCCGGCAAATCGCAAAGTGCTGGCGTATCTGCGGCGCTATCGGGATGAGCAGATCCTGTGTGTCGCCAATCTCTCGCGTTTTGCCCAGCCAGTCGATCTGGAATTGCCCGAACTCGAAGGAATGACTCCCGTCGAGATGCTGGGATACGTGCAATTTCCGCGCATCGAGCGCCATCCCTACCGGCTCACACTCGGTCCTTATGGATTCCTTTGGTTGGAGATTCACGATCAGGCCGAGTCCGTCACAAACGCGGAGACGCAACTGTCGCCGATGGTGGCTGATAGTTGGGAGATCCTGCTGGAGGGGGCAGGGCGGGACCGACTGGAGACCATCCTCTTGCCGGAGTACTTGCCCAAACAGCGCTGGTTTGGCGCGAAGGCGCGGCGCATCAAAGCGACTCATATCGCGGATTGGACGGTTCTTCCCGGCGCCAAAGCCGTCTTAACTTTGGTAGATGTGCAGTATGAGAAAGGCGACCCCGAGACGTATTGTCTTCCGCTTGCCATGACTTTCGGCAAGGATGGGGACCAAATACGCCAGTCATCACCGAACTCTGTGGTGGCTTCCATCGTTTCCAGAAACGGCCCAGGTTTGCTGCACGACGGGATCCTCGATGACGCGGCCTGTGCGGCGTTTCTCTCCTTGATCGAGGATTCCGGAGAAATGCGTACACGCCGCGCCGTGATCCGGGGCGTGCCGGGAACTCTGTTTCCAACGCTTCGCGGGCCTACAGAACTGCCATTGCCGCTGCGGCGTGGCTCGGCGGAGCAAAGCAACACTTCCCTCATCTATGGCGATCGGTTGATTCTCAAGCTATTCCGGCGGTACGAGGCGGGTCCGAATCCGGACTGTGAAATCGGCAGGTACCTGACGGAAGAGGCACATTTCGACGGTGTGCCCCCGTATGCCGGAGCGATTGAGTACGCGGCTGGCGATGGCGCATCGGCTATTCTGGCGATGATGCAGGGACTGGTGGAGAACGAGGGCGACGGCTGGACGTTGACGCTCGAAGAACTCGAGCGTTATTACGAGGATTGCGCTCCGCTGCAGTACCCCGCCGATGGGGAGGCGCAAGAGAGCGGCGATTTGCTCGTGCTCTCCGGAAAGGCGCCGTCGAAGCCGGCGCAGGACCACGTAGGGATTTCGCTGAATTCGGCGGCCCGCCTGGGAACCCGAACAGCCCGACTGCATTTGGCCCTGGCCTCGTCTATCAGCGATCCTGCTTTTACTCCGGAGCCGCTGACCGCCAGCGACCTTCAGACGCTGTTTACTGACCTGCGGCAGAAGGCGGTGCGAGTCTTCGATCTCTTGAAGGACAGCATGGCCGGCCTGCCGGATGAGGCGGTCGATCTGGCTGGCCTCGTGCTGGGGCGGCGAAAACAAATTCTGGAAAACTTCCGCTCGCGTGGCGGGGAGAATATGCGCGCTCAGTCGACGCGCATTCACGGCGATTACCACCTTGGCCAAGTCTTGCGTGTGAAGACGGACTACGTGATTTTGGATTTCGAAGGCGAGCCGGCGCGCCCGCTGGCCGAGCGGCGGATGAAACACTCACCGCTGAAGGATGTGACCGGTATGCTTCGGTCGCTAAGCTATGCAGCCTACGCCGGACTCATCAACTATACAGCGCGTCGCCCCGAGGATCTGGAGAGACTGGAACCGTGGGCGCGGCTTTGGGAGCGTTCCTCCGGTGCGGAATTTCTGCGTGCGTACCGCGAAACTGCCCGCGGCGCGGCATTCTTGCCGTCCGAAGAAAGCGACTTTCGGAAGCTTCTCTATGCCCATTGGCTGGACAAAGCCCTATACGAACTCTCATACGAATTGAACAATCGCCCGTCCTGGATTCGCATCCCATTAATGGGAATCTTGTCGCTTCCCTTGGAAGGTTGGAGACAGTAAGTGGCAGTCGACGCCATCCCCGAGCCAGCCTTGGAACAGATTGAGCACACCGGCGGCGCCGATCTGGTGATCGGAATGTTAGGTACTTCGCATACAGGGGCTGCGGCTGCGGTGGCTGCGCGCGAAGTCCTCGGCAAGCTTTCCAATGGCACGCGCGTCGTCTTGGTTGTCAACGATGGTCAGAAGAGCGCGGCGCTGGAAGACGGCCAATCTGTACCCATTCTCTTTTGCCACTTGCCCACGCCGGATTCAGGCGGGCCTCCACAGAATATTTCCGCCGCGTATCATACCGTCTTCGGCCTGAGCGGAAGGCTGGGAGCGCGAGCCTGCGGCGTGATCCTTTCCGAACTGCAGCCCGTGACTGCCCAATGGATTTACCGCCTGGTCCAACCCGCGCTCGATATGGGATTTGACCTGGTGGCGCCTCGTTATGCCCGGCACAAATTGGAGGGACTCCTGAACCTGAGCGTTCTCTCGCCGCTTCACAGCGCACTCTACGGAAGAAGGCTTCAGAATCCCATGGGCCCGGATTTCGGGCTCTCGGGAAACTTGATGCAGCAAATCCTCGGGCAGGATTCCGAATTCCGGCGGACGAATCCCAGCTACCCGTTGGCCTCGATCGCGTCAGCCGCGGTCTGCGGTGGACTCCCAGTCTGCGAGTCGCACCTCGGCCCGCGTGTGCAGCCGCCAACAGATTGGATGAATCTGAGTTCGCTGCTGGCGCAAGTGTTGGGGCCGGTGTTTCTCGATATGGAACACAATGCGGCCTCCTGGCAAAGGACCCGCGGCTTGCAGGCAGTACCGGGCTTTGGAGATCCGGAGCCCGCTCCGGAAGAGGCCGGAACCGTGGATCGAAGCCGCATGATCGATTCGTTTCAGCTCGGAGTCAAGAACCTGCTGGATGTATGGGGGCTCGTGCTCCCCCCCACCGCTCTATTTGAAATTCGGAAATTGTCCCATTTGCCAGCCGATCAGTTTCGAATGCCGGAGGATCTGTGGGCTTCGATCGTTTACGATTTCGCATTGGGACACCGCCTTCGAACGATCAACCGCGACCATCTGCTGCGGTCCTTCACACCGCTCTATTTAGGGTGGATCGCATCATACGCGCGGGATCTCGAAACAGCCGGAGCGGCGGAAATAGAATCGCGTTTGGCAACTGCGTTTGAAGCAGGCAAGCCGGCCATGGTTTCGCGGTGGCGCTGGCCTGATCGTTTTAACCCGTGACCATCCTAGGAAAGGAGCGAGGATTTATGTGGAATCAAATCCAACAAGCGTTGAGTGGCGCGACGGTGAGGTTGCTGAGCCAGATGGCGGCCTTGCTACCCGGCATCGTCGCGCTGATTCTGGCGCTGCTCATCTCCGCACTGGCGGCGTGGGTTGTGGGCGTCATGCTGCGCCGCTCTCTAACCGGCATCCGCTTCGACCAGAAGCTGCCGCAGTGGGGTTTTCCGTTTCTCCGTGACTGGTCGCCCCACAAGAGCCCGACACTCCTGGTAACCCGTACGATCTCCTCGGCGATTGTGTTCGTTGGATTCTTGATAGCGCTGTCCGTCTTCGATGTCTCCTTGACCTCCGAAATGATGCGCCGTTTCGTCGAGTATTTGCCCAACGTCCTAGCGGCCGTGGTGGTGCTCGTGGCCGGAAGTTTCATCGCCCGGTTCCTCGCGCGTAGCGTTCTGATTGGCGCCGTCAATATGAATCTCCAGTACGCACGCCTTCTCAGCGTGGGTGTCAAATGGCTGGTGTTGGTGCTTGCAGTGACCATGGCATTGGAACACCTGGGGATCGGCAGCGGTATTATTACCCTGGCGTTTGGCATTCTGTTTGGCGGGATTGTGCTGGCTTTAGCGCTTGCGGTGGGCCTCGGCTCCAAGGAGATGGTCAGCCGCTCGCTTGAACGCGAGGTTAACCGGGCGTCCACGCAAACCGAGGAGCCCGTCAGCCATCTGTGAGCTGTGAAGTGCCGGCGACAAAGATCGCCAGCGCTACGTAACGCCGGCGGTCTTTGTCGCCGGTTCGGGCGTTCGCAAGAGCCGTTAGAATGGCACTTGGATCGGGTTTACAGTGGCGCCGTGGAAGCCCTTCGCCGATGCTGTTGTCCCCTGGGTCTGAAGGCGTCCGGACAGCCCCTGGGTCATCAGCAGATCTGGGCACGCGACAGCATGATCGCGCTTCTGGGTGCACGGCTGGCGCCTGACGATGACATCCAGGCCGCGCTTCGGGCAAGTATCTCCGTGCTGAAGCAGCACCAGACCACGTCGGGAGCCGTACCGAACAACGTCGACCTTGCGACCCGGCGGCCCAATTTCCGCGCCTATGCCGACGGAGGCCTATGGTGGATCGTCGGCAGCGCATTGGTTGCTCCGGACCTGGACGCCATTCGGGCGGTACTCCGCTGGTATGAGTGCCAGGACGTGGACCAGTCCGGCTTGCTCAGCCTGCAGGAGAGTTCGGATTGGGAGGACCTGTTCTGCACGCGGGGCAAGGGCCTCTATCTGAATTGTCTGTATGTGCTCGCCCTGCGTTCCGCAGCTAGACTGTTCCAAACGGCGGACCCTGAAGAGAGCCAGCGATATCTCCGCCGGGCTCAGCTTGTGTCCGACAGAGTCAATCAGTGGTTTTGGTATCGCGGCGACCGGGACATGCTCCGGCATATTTCTCATTCCTTCAGTACCGCGAATACCGACTATCAAGATTCGCTCGGCCGTAAGCGCTGGATACCGGAGAAGCGCTATTTGCTCGACGAGCAATACTATCTGCCCTACCTCGGGTTTCGCGCCGCCGGCGAATGGTTTGACTCACTCGGAAATTTGCTGGCGATTCTGGCGGGGATCGCTGATGACCGCCAGACTGGGATCATCCTGGAGTCTATCTCGCGCCATTCCTTGGACGCTTGGCCGCTCCGCAGTCTGACTCCGGCGGTACAACCGGGCGATCCCGACTGGCGCGACTATTACGCCACTCTCAACACTCCGCACCACTATCACAACGGTGGAGTGTGGCCGTTCATCGGCGGTTTCTATGTGGCCGCACTGGTAGCGTCCGGCCGCCTCAGCACGGCAGATTCTGCATTGAAGTCTCTCGGGGAGCTGAACCTGCGCGGAGGGTTTAACGAGTGGCACCATGGTGAGACCGGCGAGCCCATGGGTGTCCGTGACCAGGCTTGGTCGGCGGGAATGTACATTTTCGCGCTCGATTGCGTCAGGCGAGGAAGAGTACAAATCGCCCCGGCATGATTCCGGCAACCGGATTGCTCTGTACGCCATGGTTTACTTCTGACCATGGTACGATCACGCACCAAGCCCGAACCAGTCCATGTTCCTGTTTCGACCTACCGCCTTCAGCTGAATCGCGACTTCACCTTCAGCCAGGCGGCCAAACTCACTGAGTATCTCGCCGAACTCGGAATCGATGACTGTTATCTGTCACCAATTCTGATGGCATCCCCCGGGAGTTTGCACGGTTATGATGTCACGAACCATGCAAGTCTGAATCCGGAGATCGGGAGCATGGAGGATTTCCGTCAGCTCAGTAAACGGCTCAAAGAACATGGCATGGGCATCATCGCGGATGTCGTTCCAAACCACATGTCGATTGGGCATCCGTCCAACGAGTGGTGGTGGGATGTGTTGGAGAACGGGCCGAGTTCGCCGTTCGCGCCCTACTTTGACATTGACTGGGTCCCGCCGAAGTCCGATCTGACGAATAAGGTTCTGCTTCCGATTCTCGGCGACCAGTACGGCCGTGTGCTGGAGGATCAGCTGATTACGGTAGTGTCTTGCGACCGAGGGGGTTTCGAGGTCCGTGTTTATGACAAGCATCTACCCCTGGCGGCGGGTTCTTGGGCGCTTGTCCTGCAGCCTGCGGTGGCTTTTCTGAAAGGACAGCTAGGCGAAAGCAACGAACATGTACTGGAGCTGGAGAGTATACTTACGGCCCTGTCTCATCTTGCGCCCGCAGAGGAACAGGATGCAGCCCGGGTCCGGGAGCGGCAGCGCGAGATAGAGGTGATCAGAAGACGCCTGGTAGCATTGGCGGATGTAAGTGAAGCCGCTTGCGATGCCATGGAACGCAGCCGGCGGGAGATCAACGGAATCAAGGGCGTCCCGCGCAGCTTCGATCGCCTGGAAGAACTGCTCGCGCAGCAGTCTTACCGTCTCTGCTACTGGCGGGTGGCTTCGGATGAGATCAACTACCGGCGCTTCTTCGACGTCAATGATCTGGCTGCCATTCGCGTGGAACGCCCCGAAGTGTTTGCCGCGGTCCATGCGCTGATCTTCGAGCTGATCCAGGAGGGTCATATTGATGGATTGCGGGTGGATCATCCCGATGGTCTTTTGAAGCCAGCGGAATACTTCAGCAGACTGCAATCGGGCTGCACGTCGGCCAAGGGGACAGCGCAACCTTTCTATATTGTCAGTGAGAAGATTTTGGCAGGCGACGAGGAATTGCGACCCGATTGGGACATTGAAGGTACTACGGGCTACGATTTTCTCGGCATTCTGAACGGCGTGTTTGTAGATCGCAACCGCCGCCTTGCATTTGATCACTTGTATCAGGCATTTTCAGGTTGGTCTCCGGCGCCCGAAGACCTCGTCTACGAATGCAAGAAGCTGATTCTTCAAACCTCACTCGCCAGCGAGGTGAATATGTTGACGAACAACCTCGATCGGATTTCCGAACAGCATCGATGGTCGCGCGACTTCACCCGCAACAGTCTCCGGCATGTTTTACGAGAGACCATCGCCTGTTTTCCGATTTATCGAACCTATACGACTGAGGAAGCGGTGCGGACCGACGCCGAAGACGAACGGCACATTCGTTTCGCAATCAGGAGCGCCAAGCGGCGCAATCCATCGACGAGTGAATCGATTTTCGACTTCCTCCAAAGCCTGCTGCTTCTGGAGGACCCCGATGGCATCGACGCCGGACAACGCGCGGAACGGCGCCAGTTCGTAATGTCACTGCAGCAGTTTACCGGTCCGGTGATGGCCAAGGGTTTGGAAGATACCGCGTTCTACCGTCGTGCGCCGTTAGCATCCTTGAATGACGTCGGGAGGGACCGCGACCGTTTCGGCGTAACACCCGCTATTTTCCACGCGCTCAATCTCAAACACCTGGCGTCCTGGCCTAACACCATGCTGGCCACATCCACGCATGATTCGAAAAGAAGCGAGGACGTACGCGCGCGCATCAACGTGCTCTCGGAGATCCCCGCGGAGTGGTATCGCGCCGTCCGCCAATGGCGCAGCCTGAATCTGCGGCACAAGACGGACATCGGGGACGCCGAAGTCCCCAGTGCTGCTGAAGAATACTTCTTCTATGAGAACCTGCTCGGTGTATGGCCCATGAAGGAACCGAGCCCGCAGGAACACGAGCAACTGGTCGACAGGATGCAGGCTTATATGAATAAAGCCCTGCGAGAGGCGAAGATTCACACGAGTTGGATCAGTCCGAACCAAAGCTATGAAGGGGGTGTGGAACGCTTTGTCCGGGCCACGCTCGATCCGTCAACGGATAACGGGTTTCTACGCGAGCTTCGGAAGTTCGTCGGGACCATCATGCAAGCCGGAATGTGGAACTCACTTTCGCAAACGGTGCTGAAGATCGCGTCCCCAGGCGTACCTGACTTCTATCAGGGATGCGAACTCTGGGACCTGAGTCTGGTGGATCCGGATAACCGGCGTCCTGTGGATTACTCCTTGCGCCGGTGCCTGCTGACCAAGTTGCAGGGAATGGAATCTCAAGATATCGAGACACTCCTCAGACATTTGATGGAGGATCCCGCTGATGGCGCAATCAAACTTTACGTGACGAGTCGTGCCCTTCGTTTTCGCCGAGCCAATCATCGCCTGTTGTCCAAAGGAACCTACCTTCCTCTTCGCGCGGCTGGAGACCGGCAGAATCACGTAGTGTCCTTCGCGCGGGTGCTCGGCAAGCATTCCGCTATTGCGATCGCCGGCAGATTTTTTATGGGCTTGGGAGCCGGCACACAACAGCCGCTGGGGGCGGGGGTTTGGGGAGACTCCGTTCTGCAGTTACGTAGGGAGTTCGGTAACCACGCGTATCGGGACGTCTTCACCCATCGCCTGATCGAAGTCGAGAGCCGAAACAACAAGCGCGTTCTACCGTTAGGCAGCATCTTCAGTCATCTGCCCGTGGCTCTGCTTGAGAGCGTCGAGCGATAGCCGGAATGTGGCACTCAGATTTGGTGCAAATGTAGCGGGTGGCGGTGTCGAGTTCCGCGTTTGGGCGCCCTGCCAACAGCACCTAGCAGTGGTTCTTCAAGATTCGAAGCAGCGGTCCTGGAAAGCGAAACTGGGGATATGACGGTGTTGCTCCGTACTCGCCGCAGGCAAGCTATGGAGGTCCCGAGTCACTCAATAAACTGGTGGATGCTTGCCATCGGGAGGGCTTAGCCCTGGTGCTGGATGTGGTGTATAACCATCTGGGTCCGGAAGGCAATTACCTTGGCGAATTCGCGCCTTTCTTCACGCAGCGTTACAGGACGCCGTGGGGCGAAGCGGTCAATTTTGACGGTCCAGGCAGCGACGGCGTGCGGCGGTTCTTCATCGACAATGCCTTATACTGGCTGACCGAATATCACGTCGACGCTCTGCGCCTGGATGCAATCCATGGAATCTTCGATTTCGGGGCGCACCACATTCTTGAGGAACTGGCGGATGCCTTTCACCGGCAGGCTCAGGCTCTTGGACGATTGGCTTGGGTCATTGCGGAAAGTGACTTGAACGATGTCCGCGTGATCAGGCCCGTGTCTGAAAAAGATATGGGCTGGACGCGCAGTGGAACGACGATTTTCACCATTCGCTCTACACCGTCTTGACTGGTGACACGCACGGCTACTTTGCCGATTTTGGCCGTGTGCAGAATCTGCACAAGAGCTTGACGGAAGGCTTCGTCTACGACGGACAGCGAACTTGCCGCAGCCGTCCTCCTTGGCTCCCCTTTTGTGCCTCTACTCTTCATGGGGCAGGAGTACGGCGAGTTAGCGGGTTTCCATTACTTCAACGACCACGGTGACCCTGTTTTGGCGGAAGCTGTGCGCGAAGGGCGACGGAAGGAAACCTCGGTCATCACCAGTCGCGACTCTTTCTTTGATCCGCAAGATCCCACCACCGTCAGCCAGTCAACACTCGACTGGCATCTGCCAAACATTGCACCTCATGCGAACATTCTCAAGTTCTATCGGGATCTGATCGCGGCAAGAAAACAATACGCCTGCCTGCGCAATTGCCGTAAAGACCTGGTGCGTGTGGAGTGTGATGAAGACACGCGCTGGCTGATCGCGGAAAGAAGTGATCCTTCAGGTATTCGCGCTCTGAGCGTCTACAACCTTGGTCCGTTGCGGCGAGCGATCCCAGTCTCTTTAAGGGCCCCTGGTCACCCCTGATTTGGAGCCCCGCTCGGGAATATGGTGGGCCTGCTGGAGAACTGCCGCCGGCACCCGGCCCCGGCACCCAGGTGGTGTTGCCCGCTACTAGTGCGGCTATATACATATCCCTTGCGGAATAAATCACAAATGGCCGCCAGCTTGCACGTTTTCTCCCGAGGCCAGCTGAAAACATGCGCTACGTCTGTATCCATAATCACTTTTATCAACCACCTCGCGAAAATCCCTGGCTGGAAGCGATTGAGCTACAGGATTCGGCCTATCCCTATCACGACTGGAACGAAAGAGTAACCGCCGAGTGCTACGCGCCGAACTCAGCCGCGCGGATTCTCGATAGCGACAACCGGATCGTGGACATCGTTAACAACTACGGCCTCATCAGTTTCAATTTTGGTCCCACACTGCTGTCGTGGCTGGAAACATCGGCGCCGCAAGTCTACCAGGCCGTTCTTAACGCCGACCAGGACAGCCGGGAGCGATTCGGCGGGCACGGGTCGGCGCTCAGCCAAGCCTATAACCACATAATCATGCCCTTGGCGAATTCGCGCGACAAGCGCACCCAGGTGATCTGGGGAATCCGCGATTTCGAAAACCGTTTTGGCCGCAAGCCCGAAGGAATGTGGCTGCCCGAAACCGCTGTCGACCTGGAGACTCTGGATATTCTGGCGCAGCACGGTATCAAATTCACGATCCTGGCGCCGCGCCAGGCCAAGCGAGTGCGCAAGATTGGCAGCCGTAACTGGCGGGACGTTAGCAACGAACAAATCGATCCCACCATGGTGTACCGCTTGCGACTGCCCTCCCGCCGCTCCATTAATCTGTTTTTCTACGACGGCCCCATTTCTCGTGGAGTCGCTTTTGAAAGGCTGCTGGATAATGGGGAACGCTTCGCGCAGCGATTGCTGGGTGCATTCAATGAGGAGCGTCCCTGGCCGGAGTTGGTAAATATTGCGACTGATGGCGAGACGTACGGCCACCACCACCGGCATGGCGAAATGGCGCTCACTTACGCTCTGCAATACATTCGCTCGAACCAACTGGCTGACGTCACCAATTATGGACAGTACCTGGAGCAGCATCCGCCCACCCACGAGATCGAGATCTTTGAGAATAGCTCATGGAGTTGTGTGCATGGCATCGAACGCTGGCGTTCCGATTGCGGTTGTAATGCCGGGCACGCGGGATGGAACCAGTCTTGGCGCGGTCCCCTCCGCGCTGCCCTGGATTGGCTGCGCGATACCTTGGCGCCCCGTTTCGAAGAAAAGGCCCGCGAGTTTCTGAAGGATCCCTGGGCGGCGCGCGATGAGTATATCGGCATCGTGCTCGACCGTCACCCGGAAAATGTTCTGGCTTTTCTGTCGCGGCACGCCACTCGCGAGCTATCCGAATCCGAGAATGTAACTACACTGAAGCTACTGGAACTGCAGCGCCACTTAATGCTGATGTATACCAGCTGTGGATGGTTCTTCGACGAGCTCTCAGGTCTTGAGACAGTCCAGGTAATCCAGTACGCTTGCCGCGCCTTGCAACTCTCACTGGAAGTGCTGGGCAATCACGTCGAAGCCGATTTTCTGGAAGCGCTCGCCCAAGCCAAGAGTAATATTCCCGAACATCAAGATGGCGCCTGCATCTATCGCAAGTTCGCCAAACCGGCAGCTGTCGATTTGGAGAAGTTGGCCGCCCATTACGCGATCAGCTCGCTCTTCAAGCCCTACGACGATCATGCCCGCATCTATTGTTACTCTGTCGATCGCGCCGACCACCATAATTTGGAAGCAGGTCGCATGAGGCTGGGCATGGGTCGTGCGCGGTTTTTATCGGAAATTACCCACGAATCAGAACAGCTCATCTATGCTGCCCTACACTTCGGCGACTATAACTTGAGCTGCGGCATCCGCGTCTTCCAGGACGAGGAGGCTTACCAGAACCTGCTGCAGGAAATAGATTCGGCCTTTTCCAAAGCCGATATTCCAGAGGTGCTCCGGCTCATAGGCAAAGAGTTCGGATCCACGGCCTACTCCCTGAAATCGCTATTCCGCGACGACCGGCGCGCCATCCTCCAGCAAATTTTGAATACTTCGCGGGAAGACGCCGAAGCCGCTTACCGCCAGATTTACGAGCATCACATTCCGCTGGCTCATTTCGTGCGCGATCTCGGCGTACCACTACCCAAAGCCATCAGCACGGCGGTCGAGTTCGCCCTGAACAGCCGCCTCCGGCAATTATTCAGTGACGAAAAGATGGATCTGGAACAGGGGCGGAAGTTTCTGGAAGAAGCCCGGTCTGCCGCCATCGCACTCGATTCCACTACGCTGGAGTACGCCCTCCGGCTGACCATCGAGCGCCTGTTCCAACAGTTTGCTAGCGATTCCTCCGATCCGGCGCGTTTACAGCGGCTGGAAGCCATCATTGATTTCGCCCGCTCTCTGCCGTTTGAAGTCGACCTATGGACTGCCCAGAATGTGTGGTCGCAGGTGCGCCGCAACGTTTTTGACGGAGTCAGTCAGCGCGAGCAGAGAGGCGATGAAGAGGCCCGCTTCTGGTTGCAACATTTCCAGGCGCTTGGTGAAAAGCTCACGATTCGCACCGCGTCCCGCGTCATGACTCACACGCAAGGCGATCATTGACCCGGCGCCGACCCGGCGCCGTTCTATAGTTAATTCGTGGCTCAGACTCGTGATCGGACCCTGGCATTAGTACTGGGCTTCTGCCTGGCTATCGGATTTACATTCTTCTTCGGCTACCGCGCGGGCAGAACCGCGCGCCACGTCCACTATCAGAACGAACCCATCCGGCCTTGGATGAGCGTGCCTTTCATTGCCCACACCTATCACACCAGTCCGGAGTTCCTATTCCAGGCTATCGGCGTGCCGCCAGACTCGCGGGACCGCAGGTCCATTCGCGAGATCGCACGAGAAGAAAAATTACCGGTTGCCCAATTGATTCGCAATCTGGAGAGCGCCGTCGCCAATGCCAACCGCCCCGGCTCCCAAGCCGTTCCGCCCACCGGCAAGGTTCCTTGATGCTCGATCAGGTTCTCGCCGCTGTCACCCGCTACGGTTCTCCCGCTCTGTTCGCTGTCGTCGCAATCGCGGCTATCGGTGTTCCGTTGCCCGTGACGCTGCTGCTCATTGTCACTGGCTCCCTGGCCGCTCAGGGCGCCATGAGTGTGTGGACGGCAATCGCCATCGCCGCCGTAGGTTCCGTTGCCGGCGACCAGATTGGTTATGCGGTTGGCCGTTGGGGCGGCAAGGCGCTGGTCGCCAAACTCACCGGAATGATCGGTAACGCCGAACGCATCAAGCAACTCAACGCGAAAGCGCAGAACTGGGGCGGTGCCGGCATCTTCTTCAGCCGCTGGCTTATCACTCCTTTGGGGCCGTGGATCAACCTTGCCAGTGGCATTGCGGGCTACTCCTGGCTGCGATTCACCCTCTGGGATTTTCTCGGTGAGTCGTTCGGAGCCGCGCTCTATATCTGCCTCGGCCTCGTTTTCAGCGACCGTGTGCAGCAGGTTGGAGCGATGCTCGGCGACCTGAAATGGGCGATCCTCGGCATTCTGGCCGCCGCGCTTCTAGGCTGGAAGCTGTTCTCCAAACGAGGGATCGCAGCTAAACCGGCGCTAGACTGAAGTATGCTTCACAACCGCATTGCGGTTTCTACTTTCGTAAGTGTTATGCTCTTTACCTCCGCTCCCGTCTTGGCCCAAACCACTCAACACAAGTGGGCGATCGTAATGCACGGAGGGGCTGGGGTAATCGAACGGGCTTCCATGGACCCAGCCCGTGAGGCCGCCTACCGGGCTGCTTTGAACGCCGGCCTCCAGGCAGGCGCCGACATTCTTGCCAAAGGTGGCAGCTCACTAGACGCTATCGAAAAAGTGATCGGTCTCATGGAGGACGACCCCTTGTTTAACGCAGGGCGCGGCGCCGTATTTACCGCGGACGGGAAGAACGAACTGGACGCCGCTATCATGGACGGCGCAACGCTCAAGGCTGGCGCCGTTGCTGGAGTCACTCGAACCCGGCATCCCATCAGCCTGGCTCGCACAGTTATGGATAAGTCGCCTCACGTGATGTTGATTGGCGCGGGCGCGGATGCATTCGCGGCGCAGGCCGGTCTGGAGCAGGTTGAGCCGGGCTTCTTTTTCACGGAGCAGCGTTGGCAGCAATTGATCCGCCAACTCAAAAAAGATGGCCGCCCCATACCACCGCGGCCCGCCGGCGCGCCGCCCGATCCTTCCAAGCCCACCGCACAGTTGGAAACAGCCGAGGCGCACAAATTTGGAACCGTCGGCGTAGCTGCCCTGGACCAGCAGGGCCATATCGCGGCCGGAACTTCTACAGGCGGCATACAAGGCAAGCAGTGGGGACGCGTGGGTGACTCCCCGATCATTGGCGCCGGCACCTATGCATCCAATTCGTCGTGCGCTGTCTCCGCCACGGGAGCCGGCGAGTACTTCATCCGTCTGACCGTAGCCCGCGAGATCTGCGCGCTGGTTCAATATCAGCACATGAGGCTCCAGGCGGCCGCCGACGAGATTGTCCAGAACCGCCTGCGCGCCTTCAAAGGAGACGGCGGCGTGATCGCGCTGAGTCCGGACGGACAGATCGCATGGAGCTTCAATACCTCGGGGATGTATCGCGCCCGTTTGGCCGAGGGTGGGAAGCCACAAATCTCCATCTATAAGGACGAACCCTAGATCATGCACATGCGCGCGCCCATCATCAGCTTGGTCCTCGTGGGCATGACTGCGTTTGCTCAGACGCCTACCGTTCTTCGGCCCGCACGTGTCTTTGACGGCGAGTCACTTCATGAAGGCTGGATGGTTCGCGTGAAAGGCGGCCGCATCGAAAGTGCCGGTCCGCCAAGTCAGGTAGATGTTGCCGGCGCGCAGGTGATCGACCTTCCAGGCACGACGCTCATTCCGGGTCTGGTCGAAGGACATTCCCACGTACTCCTTCACCCATACAACGAGACAACATGGAACGACCAGGTGGCGCATGAAGGGCTGGCGTTGCGCGCCGCTCGAGCGGTGAACCACCTTCGTGCGACTCTCATGGCGGGCTTCACCACCATTCGCGATTTGGGTACGGAAGGCGCCGGGTATGCCGATGTCGAGTTAAAGCAGGCCGTCGACCAGGGGATTATTCCTGGCCCGCGCATGCTGGTTTCGACTCGTGCGATCGTTGCCACGGGTTCGTATGCCCCCAAGGGTTTCGCGCTCGAATGGCACGTCCCGCAAGGCGCGGAAGAGGCGGATGGAATCGACAGCCTGACGCGCGTTGTCCGGGATCAGATCGGCCACGGCGCCGATTGGATCAAGTTATACGGCGACTACCGCTGGGGCGCGCAACCCGGCGCCCATCCAACATTCTCGATAGAGGAGATGAAGCTCGCCGTGGAGACGGCCAAGAGCGCAGGCGTGCCCGTGGCGGTTCATTCCACTACAGCGGAGGGCATGCGCCGCGCGATTCTTGCGGGCGCTGAAACCATTGAGCATGGGGATGGCGGCACGCCCGAGATCTTCCGGCTGATGGCTGAGCACCACGTAGCGTTGTGTCCTACGCTCGCTGCCGGAGATGCCACCTCTCAATACGCGGGGTGGAAAAAAGGAGAGCAGCCTGAGCCTGCCGGAATCGCTGCCAAACACGCCAGTTTCCAAGCGGCTCTCAAGGCCGGTGTCACCATCTTGAGTGGCAGCGATGTGGGTGTGTTTTCACATGGAGAGAACGCGCGGGAGCTGGAGCTCATGGTGCAATATGGGATGACTCCGGTAGATGCGCTCAAAGCAGCCACATCTGTGGCGGGGCGCGTCTTGCATTTGGATATCGGTGTTGTGAAGCCGGGTGCTCTCGCGGATCTCATTGCTGTAAGCGGCGATCCCACGCGCGATATTGCCACGCTGCGCCGGGTCGAACTCGTTATGAAGGCCGGCGTTCTGTACAAACAACCTGCGCTTCAACGCCCGTAAATGAGCAGGTGGAATGTTCCCGGCTTAGCGCGCCGCTGCGGATTCCCCGGCTTTCCCGGAGCGCCCGCGGTTGATTCAAAGTCCGCCGTATCTACTAACAGATTGTGCGTCTTCGGGTCGAGCGCCATGGTCTTGGCTCCAAACTCGGTAGCCACTGTCTCCACAACACTCAACTTGTCCGGCGAATCTTCATGGAAAATGTGGAGCGTGCCGTCACCTGTCGCCGCGGCTATTAACCCAGTGTCCGGGTCGTAGACGTTGGTGTCTACGCGTCCTCCAATCGGGAACGGTTGGCCAATGATCTTTCCGTTGTCGGCATCCATCACCACAAGTAACTTCGGGTTGCGGCTTCCAATGAAGAGCCTCCGGTGCGCCCGGTCCATCGCGATTGAGACAGGCTGTCCCGCGGGTGCCACTGGCCACCGGGCCGTGATTTTCAGCGCGCGCGTATCAATCGCGATCACCTCGTTTTTGTCTTCGAGATTGTCGTAGATCATTCCCTTGCCATCGGCCACGGCCTGCTCGGGAGCGCCCTCCAGGGGAATCGTCGCCACCACGGTCTGCTTGGACGGGTCGATCACCGTCGCGCTTTTCGAGTCACCGTTAAAGCAGAATATGCGCTTCGACGCGGGATCGTAAAGGATGGAATCCGCATCCGGCTCGGCCTTCACCTGACCGATGGTCTTCAGTGTCTTCAGATCGAAAACCACGACCTGGCCTGTCTCTCCGTCGCTGATGAATCCACGCCCCAGTTCCGGAACAATGGCAACTCCGTGGTCTCGTTTCAAACCAGTGATGTTGCCCACAACCTCGTCAGTGTCGCCGTTAAGTACCTTCACTTCGGTGCCATGCGAGAGATAGACGCGGCGCGACGCGGCATCGAAAGTAATGTAATCAAAATACTCGCCGCCCCCTTCCGCTGCACTCAAGGCGACCCTTTTCAGCAAATGGTAGCCTCCGGGCTGAAACGCGAAGACCGATGCTCCGGCCAGGAGCAATGCGAAAGCGGAACGTTTCATACTCACCTCTATTTCGACGGAGCGTCAGCTGCACTATATGACTTCAGTTGAGTGATGTCCAGCGACCGGCCATCAGGCGTTTTCCCTTCGACGCTCGCCATCTTTCCGTCCACTTGTACCACGACGAAGTTCTCGGTGCTCGCCACTTTCTGTGTAATCCCCGCGGGCGGCGTGTCTACATCGTAGAGCGGCGCACCGCCGCCACCAGTAATGAAGTAGTGAACCCCGTTCTTCAGATAGTGCTGATAGTTGTGGTCGTGGCCGAAGAAGCCGGCTGACAATCGATACTTCTCGAACATGGGTTCCAGTGCGGTCATGTGCGGATTTTCCCCTTGGCGACGTTTCACTGCAGTCATGGGAGGATGATGCGCCACTAAGAAGCGGAAATCGGCCTTTTGTGCCTTCTGCAGGTCGCTCTCCAGCCAGCGAGTCTCTTCCTGCCAAAAGACATCTCTTTCCGCCGGCGTCGAACCCACGTTTTCCAGGTCACTGTTGATCACCGCGAAGTGTGCGCTTCCCCAATCGAAGGAGTAGTAGGGTTTAGCATTCAAGAAATCGAAGTAATTACCGGCGTCGCGTTCGTGATTGCCTAGGGTCGGAAAGAACGCCACCTTGCGCAGCAACTCGCGTTCCACATCGAAGAAAATCGGCCAGAGCGATGGGTCGTTGCCCTCAGCCACCAGGTCACCGGTGTGCAGGACGAAATCCGGGTTGGCATACTTGAGTACCGAAGCTATGACTGCACGGTGCACGTCGTGCCGCGTTCGCGTGTCGCCGTAGACCACGAATTGGAACTGCGCTTCGCCCATGGGCGGCGTCTTAAACGACCCTTTCCCGGTGTCGCCCGCGAACGCCTGGTAGTAGTAAGTGGTCCCCCGCTTCAGGCCGGTAAACGTGGTCCTCTCTGCGCGCAACACGGGAGCCATCTTTTCCATTTTGCCGGGCTCCGTGCCGAGTGATGCTACTCCTATCTGCACCACCCACATCACTGTGGCTGACCTCGGTCCGACGTTCACCGCATAAGGGCCGCCCACCACTGTCTCTCCGGCAGGGGACTGCGCGGCCGCCGGCCGTGGCGGACCCCAACAAACCACCAATAATAGAAACGGTAATACGAATTTGCGCACGGAGGACCGCTCTCCTTACCTATCCTTTGTACCAGCTTCCGCCGTCTCCGTTAATGAATGTCCAGTTCTAACCGCGATATTTATGCATCTGTAACTCTTTTGTCACTGGCGCGCAACAGAAACAAGTTACGTTTACCTTGACCTATTTTTCAGACATTACAAGGAGGCTGTTCTATGCGGATGACAATACAGGTAATAGCATCTTTTTGCCTTGTTAGTCTCGGTCTGGTCGCCCAAGACCGGGCCGCGATTGACGGTAGCGTCACGGATCCGAGCGGGGCTCTGGTCATAGGCGCCGCCGTCGAAGTAAAGTCGGCAGGCACCGGACTCCATCGAACTACCCTCACAAACGAAAACGGCTTATACGAAATTGCGGCGTTGCCCGTAGGCAGCTATCAGATCACCATCACCAAGACTGGATTCAGACCGACAGCGGTTAGCGGCATCGACCTGCAGTACGGCGAAACCAGAACCATAGACGCAAAGCTGGAAGTCGGCGGCACCACCGAGACGGTCGAGGTCACGGCCGCTGCGGAGGCAGTGAACCGCACCAACGCCGAGGTCGGGGGCGTCATTGAATCGGCGCAGATCAAAGAGATTCCGGTCAGCGGCCGCAATTGGGCCAGCCTGATGCTGCTCGCACCGGGCGCCATCGATTACGGCGATGGGGCGCAACGGTCCATTCAGTTTTCCGGCCACTCCCTGGACGACAGCAACTTCGCATTTGACGGCATCGATACCAGCGGTGTGCAGGAGCAGACCCAGAAAGCAGATACGCGCCTGAACATCGCTCTGGATTCGATCTCCGAGTTTCGGGTCAACACGGCCAATTACACTGCGGAGAGCGGGGCCGCCGGCGGCGCACAGATTAACGTGGTGTCCAAGACCGGCACCAATGAATTCCATGGCAGCACGTTCTACGCTGTCCGGAACGACGCGCTCGACGCCCGCTCGCCCTTCGACGACTCTACCCTTCCTTCTTTTACCCTGAACCAGTTTGGCGCCAGCTTTGGCGGACCGGTGGTGAAGGACAAGGCTTTCTTCTATGCGAATTACGAAGGGCTGCGCCAAAGCCTTGGCCAGACCTTTGTGAATATCGTCCCTAATGCGGCCCTGCGGGCTCAGGTAATCGCGGCATCTCCCGCGTTGAAGCCGATCCTCAACGCATATCCGGCAGGGCAGACGCCCTTGGATAACTTCACCGATCAAGTGAAGACGGTCACCTCCGACACCATCCGTGAAGATGCCGGCATGTTCCGATTCGATTACCGGTTCAACGACACCAACACCGCATTCTTCCGGTACAACGTCGACAACGCCTACATCGATCAACCCCAGGACGCTCTTGGCACCCGCAACGTGATTCCACACGTTCCCACCAATGTGGTGCTGCAATTCCAGCGCATCATCTCTCCCACTATCGTCAACGAGGTGAAATTCGGCCTGAATCGGGCCAACTATCACAACTACACCTATGGAACTTCACCGATCGCTCTCGATGTGGGCGGCCTGTTTGATGGCGTGAGTGATACTTCGTTAGACACCGAAGTCGGCACGTCGTTTTCCTATATCGATAACCTGAGCGTCGTCCGCGGCCGCCATACATTGAAATTCGGCGTCGATATCCGGCGGATCCGGTTGAACAACTCCGGCAACACGCTCACGACATCGAGCATCGCCTATGCAAGTGTCGACGACTTGATCAACAATCACGCCGATTCGGCTACTTACCTCCAGGGCGAAGGCGTCGTGGGAAATCGCCGCACGTTCTTTCAGGGGTATGCGCAGGACGAATTCCGCGTCAGTTCCACCCTCACCCTGAACCTGGGCCTGCGCTACGAGTACTACACGGTGGCGCATGAGATTCTGAACCGCTCGGCGGTGGTCGACATTCTGGGCTGCGGTGGCTTCTGCCCCAAAGGCACGCCATACTACGACCCGAACCCGAAGGATTTCGGACCGCGCCTGGGAGTGGCATGGGCGCCTGCCGCGCTCCATGGGAAGACCACCATCCGCAGTGGCTTTGGCATCTATTACGGCGGCAATCAGAACGATGATTTCAGTGACCCGGCCGAGAGCGCCGTGCCGCGTTACTCGCTCTCTTCCGACGATTTTCCGGCCCTGGCTTATCCCTTGGTTGCTTTCCTCGATCCCGCGAACCAGCTTTTCAGCCCCAAGGCGATTGACCGTCACCGCAAGGACCTCTACTACGAGAACTGGGATTTTCTGATCCAGCAGCAGTTACCGAAGGACTGGCTCTTCCAAGTGGGCTACACCGGCAGCGAGGGGCATCACCTGTTCACCAGATACACGATTAACCTGATCAACCCGGCAACCGGCACGCGTCCCCTGGCTGGCTTCGGATCGTTCGGCCTGAAGGCCAATGACGGAAACAACAATTTCAACGCTCTTCAGGTTTCTCTTCAGCGGCGGTTTACACGCGGGTTGTTGTTCCAGGCGAACTACATGTATGCCCACGGTATTGGCGACGCGTCCACCGGCTCAGGTTCGAGCATCGCTTTTCAGAATATGAGTTGCCGCGCCTGCGACCGCAGCAGCACGGACATCGATGTGCGCCATAACCTCGTGGTGAACGCCGTCTACGAACTGCCCTTTGGAAAGGGCAAGAAGTTTTTGACCGAGCGGCTTCGCCTCGAAACTTCTCGGGGGTTGGGAAGTGGCCGGAATATCCACTGCCCGTACCGGCCTGCCGGTGAACATCTCTATGACGCGCAAGGCCAATACCGTGCTGGACGGTAACACGAGGAACCAGCGCCCAAACCTGGTTCCGGGTGTGCCTATCTATGCCACCAACCAGACTATCGATAACTGGTTCAACCCCGCGGCTTTCGCCTTGCCGGCTAACGGAACGTGGGGGAACCTCGGCCGCTACATTGCCAATGGTCCCGGCATGTTCGAAATCGACAGCTCGTTGCAAAAGCGATTCAGGCTCACCGAGCGGTTAGCGTTGAACTTTCGTGCCGCAGCCTACAACCTTTTCAATCACCCGGTCTTCGACTTGCCTTCCGGGGCAATCGGTAATTTGACCGGTAATCCACCAGCGGTGGACTCGGGCTTCGGAAGAATCACCGGCATCATCAACCCAGGTGCGGTCGGAACCGGCGCACCGCGGCGTATTGAATTCATGTTCCGGGCTGAGTTCTAACTGCGGTCAGCCCTTCTTCGACTGGATCCAGCGGTCGATTTCCTGGTCCAGAATGTCCAGGGGCACTCTGCCCGTGCCCAGTACGACGTTGTGGAATTGCCGCAGTGAGAATTTTTCGCCCAGCTCGCGTTTCGCACGCTCGCGCAGTTCGACGATCTTCAACTCGCCGATCATGTACGAACAAGCCTGTCCCGGCCGCATGACGTAGCGCTCGATTTCCGCCACGGCGCTGCCTGCCGGATTGGGGCCCAGATAGTCGATGGCCTGCTGCCGCGTCCAATGCTTGGCATGCATCCCGGTATCCACCACCAGGCGCCGCGCCCGGAATATGGCCGCATCCAACTGGCCCAGCAGCCCCACCGGGTCCCCTTCGTACCAACCGGACTCCGCCGCCAGCCGCTCTGCGTAGAGCCCCCATCCCTCGCCGTTCGCGCTGTTGTTGCCAAACACTCCTTCCTTGCGAAAGCGCGGCAAGGTGGTGTCTTCCATTTGAAGAGCAAACTGGAAATGGTGCCCCGGAATCGCCTCATGGTAAGCCACCGTGCGAAGGCCAAATCGGGTTAGAGGTACGCCGAAGACTGGATACTGAAACGTACCGGGACGCGAGCCGTCCGGAGCCGCGCGGGAATAAGACGGCGCCCGTGGGCCCATGAACTCCGGATAAGGCACTGCCACGACAGCGGCCTTCGGCACGCGCTCAAACAATAGCGCGGCCCGTCTTTGGGCATCGCGAATGGTCCGCTCAAATTCTGCCCCATACTCGGCGCGGCCTTGCGCGGTTGCCGGGAAGGTGGGTTGGTCGTCGCGCAGCTTGTCCATGCGCGCGCGCACCGAGCCTTCGGTCCGGCCCATCTGGCGCAACAGCGCGTCCATCTGGCCCTCGATTTCGGCCACCATGCGCAAGCCAGTCTCGTGTATTTCTTCGGCTGTCATCTTGGTGGTGGTGTATTCGCGCAGGCGGTAGTTATAGGCTTCCAGTCCGTTGGGCAAGTGCCAAAGTCCGGCCTCGTCACTGGCCCTGGGAACCTCGGCCTCCAACAGAGCCTTCGCCTTTCGCCAGGCTGGATACACCTGCTCCGCCGTAATCTTCTCCGCCGCCGCGCGAAGTTCCGCCTGCTTGGACGCCGGCAGGTCCTTCACTCGCTGCATTTTTTCCGTGAGAGTGGTCACCAGGGGATTCTGCGCCGCCGGAGTCGATAGGAAACCGTCGATCTGCTCGATCGACGCTTGCAAGATAAACTTTGGCGGAACGAGTTTCTTCGCGATGATTCGCCGCGCCTCGACGATCACTTCTTCCATGCGGGGAGCCAATTGATCCAGGCATGCTACGTAGTTCTCAGCGTCGCGCGCGGTGATGACGGGGTGCCGAACGGTCACCAGTGCCGGCAGGGCAGCCTGCGCGCCGTCGGTTTGCGACAGCGGGAACTCGTAGTCCTGAAACGGCTCGCCCTGGATGCGATTGTCCAGATCCCACGCGACGATGTCCGCCGATAAGCGCTGCGCATCGGTCATCGTAGAGCGGTCAAAAACGCGAAGTTCTTTAAGCCCTCTCCGCACCAGTTGCCGTTCGGCATCGCGGTGCTGCAAGGTCCGGGGCTCGATCTGGCGCTCTAAGGCGTCCTGTTCCGCCCCAGTGAAGTAGCGTGATCCAACCGCCGCATCGGTGTGGAAACGCATCCACTCGTCGGTGAACGCGCTAAAGAACTCGTCGACATTTCGCTCCGGCGCCGGCAGAGGCAGCGCGCAAAGGAGCGCAGCAAATATCGCGCAAATACGCATGGCTAATCCCAACTCAAAATCACCTTCCCCGAGTTCCCCGAGGCCATAATCTCGAAGGCCTTCTCATACTCCTGATACGGGAACCGATGCGTAATCAGGGGCGTGATGTCCAAGCCCGATTGCAGCATCACCGTCATCTTGTACCAGGTCTCGTACATCTCGCGCCCGTAGATGCCGCGGATGGTCAGCATGTTGAACACCACCGTGTGCCAATCGATGGACATTTCCCCGCTGGGGATGCCCAGCATGGCGATCTTACCGCCGTGGCTCATGTTGGCGATCATGTCGCGGAGCGCCGCCTGGTTGCCCGACATCTCCAGGCCCACGTCGAAACCTTCCGCCATGCCGAGTTGCCGCTGCACGTCGGGAAGTTTGGTCTCGCTCGCGTTCACCGCCAGCGTGACGCCCATTTTGCACGCCAGCGCCAGGCGGTAAGGGTTGATGTCGGTGATTACGGTGTAGCGCGCCCCCGCGTGCCTGGCGACCGCGGCGGCCATGATGCCGATCGGCCCCGCCCCCGTGACCAGCACATCCTCGCCCAAAACCGGAAACGCCAGCGCCGTGTGCACGGCATTTCCGAATGGGTCGAAAATCGCGGCGACATCCAGCGGGATGGATTCGTGGTGCCGCCAGATATTCGACATCGGCAGCACGATATACTCGGCAAACGCTCCCGGCCGATTGACGCCGACACCCAAGGTTTTGGCGCACATCTGCCGCCGCCCCGCCAGGCAGTTGCGGCATCGGCCGCACACCACGTGCCCCTCGCCACTGACGATCTCGCCCGGCAGGAAGCCCGCCACGTTCGACCCGACTTCCTCCACGCGGCCCACGAACTCATGGCCAATCACCATGGGCACCGGAATGGTCTTCTGCGCCCACTCGTCCCATTTATAAATGTGGACATCGGTCCCGCAGATGCCCGTCCGCAGCACCCGAATCAGCACGTCGTTGATGCCGACGGCCGGCTTCTCCACATCTTCCAGCCAGAGACCCTCGGCCCGCTTGCTTTTAACCAGCGCTCGCACCTTACAAAGATAGCCTAGTAAGCCGTCCCTGTGATTCTGAAACCACCCCACGGCGCGGACACTCATGTCCGCCGTGCCGAGACTCTCTCGGCACTCTGGTTTCTTGAGCAGGTTCCAAATCACTCTTGCTATTAGGCGAAGAAAAGGCGAAAATGATCGCATGGCACTCGTGGGCATCGCCCGGCTGGCTTCCCAAAGCGAGCTCCTGGAAGCCAAGTCGCGCGTGCAGTATTTCGAAATCCCCACTCGCAGCATTTTGAACCGCACCAAACCCAACATGCCGTTCCAGTGGACCATCAACCCGTATCGCGGCTGCGAATTCGGCTGCAAATACTGCTATGCGCGCTACACGCATGAGTTCATGGAAATGGACGTCAACGATTTCGAAGACAAGATCTACGCCAAATCGGCCGCGGCTCACCTGTTGCGTCGCGAACTGGGGCGCATCGATCGCAAGGAAGGGATCGCCCTCGGGACCGCCACCGACCCCTACCAGCCGGCCGAGCGGCGCTTCGAACGCACGCGCGCCATTCTCGAGGTCTTCGCCCACGAGCGCGGCCGGCACCTGGGGCTCATCACGAAGTCCGATCTCATCGTGCGCGACGTCGACCTGCTTTGCGAGATCGCGCGCGCCAACGTGCTGCACGTCAGTGTCACCATTACTACCGTCGATGCCAAGCTGGCGCGCCTCCTGGAACCGCGTGCGCCGCGTCCCGATCTGCGATTGGACGCCGTCCGGCGTTTGAGTGAAGCGGGGCTGGTGGTGGGCGTTTTTCCCAACCCGGTGATGCCCCTCATCACCGATAGCGAAACGCAGTTGGCCCGTGTGGCGAAAGCGGCCCGCGATGCCGGCGCGCAGTTCTTCGGAGGCGGTCCGCTGTTTCTGATGCCCAGCGCGCAGAAGGTGTTTCTGCCGTTCCTCGATCAACATTTTCCCGCGCTCGCGCCCCACTACCGTGAGCAATATCAGAAGAGCGCCTATCTCGGCAACGGCTATAAACAGATGTTGCGCACCCGCGTTCAGAAGGTCCGCGACCGCTATGGCCTGGGTTCCGGCCCGATCGAGTACCGTCCGGAGTTGTGGGACGGCGAGGAGCAGGGCACGCTGTTTCCGTTACAGTGAAGGCTGCATGGATCTGGCCGCCTTCGATTACCACCTGCCCGAAGAGCTCATCGCCCAGGAAGCTCTTCCCGACCGCGCGGCCTCGCGCATGCTGGTGCTCTACCGTGCGGAGCAGCGATGGGAAGACCGCGCCTTTCGCGAGTTCCCCGCGTTCCTACACCCCGGCGATTGCCTCGTTCTGAACGACTCGCGCGTGTTTCCGGCCAGGCTCTTCGGGCACCGCGCGGGGGTTCATTCGCTGCCGGTGGGGAAGGGGAATCCGAAACGGTTGGAACACCTGAGCGGTGAAGTGGAAATCTTCCTGCTCCAACCTGTGAGTGCCGATGGCAAGGAGTGGGCGGCGCTGGTGCGGCCCGGGCGCAAAATGCGAACCGGCGAGCGCATTCGTTTCGACGACGGAATAGAAGGCGAGATCGTGGCCCGCGGCGACTTCGGAGAGCGCACCATCCGCTTTCACACCGATGCCGACCTGTACCAGGAATTCGAGAAGATCGGGCACGTGCCGCTGCCGCCGTACATCAAGCGCGTCGATCGGCCGCAAGACCGCGAACGCTATCAGACGGTTTTCGCGCGCGAGAGAGGTTCGGTGGCGGCGCCGACCGCCGGCCTGCACTTCACGCCCCAGGTGATCGAGGAATGCCGCGCGCGCGGCGCGGAGATCGCCTACATCACGCTACACGTCGGCTTGGGAACCTTTCAGCCGCTGCACGCCGGCCAGGTTGAGGAGGCGCATCTCCACCTAGAGCGCTTTTCCATTAGTGAAGAGAACGCGGCCAAATTACGCGAGGCCCGGCGCCTGGTGGCAGTGGGGACAACCAGCGTACGGACCATCGAAACCATGCTCCGCAGCGGCTCGACCGAAGGAGCGACGGATCTCTTCCTCTACCCCGGTTGCGAGTTTCGCGGCACCGGCGCAATGCTAACCAATTTCCACTTACCCCGCACCAGCCTGCTGCTTTTGGTGTGCGCGTTCGCCGGAACCGAGTTCGCCCTAGCCGCCTATCGCCACGCAGTGGAACAGCGTTACCGCTTCTACTCCTATGGCGACTGCATGCTGATTGTGTAGTGGGGCCAGCCTTTCAGGCTGCGGCCGGGCTTCGGCCCGGCGCCCTGGGGCAGCGGCGATAGTAGACGCCGGGCAGAAGCCCGGCGGCAGGCCAGAAGGCCTGGCCCCACGCTTACCCATCCCCAAACTTCGCCAGCAGCGCCCGCGTGCGGCTCTCCGAATGGTGCGTCGCCGTCTCGATGGCGCTGATCAGCATCGATCGCAGCCCGTGCTTTTCCAACTCGTGTATCGCGGAGATCGTCACGCCGCCGGGCGTAATCACCTGGTCCCGCAGAATCGCCGGATGCAGCTGCGTCTCCCTCACCAGCTTGGCCGCGCCCAATACCGTCTGTTCGGCCAGGCGCGTAGAAATCTCCCGCGAAAGTCCCATCTTCAGCCCTCCCGCGATCAGCGCCTCGATCACCATATAAACGTACGCCGGCCCGCTTCCCGAGAGCGCAGTCACGGCGTGCATGAGATCTTCCTCCACGAACACCACAACCCCCACCGCCCGGAAAATGCTTTCGACCTCCGCGCGCTGCTCAGCCGTGCAGTGAGCGTTCGCCGCGACCGCCGTGGCCCCCTCTTCCACCACCACCGGAATATTGGGCATGGCGCGGAAGACCGGCATCACGCGGTCGGTCAGTTTCTCGATGAGCGAGATCGGCACGGCCGCGGCCAAAGACAGCAAAATCTGCTGCGGCCCGAGCGTAGGGCGGATCTCTTCCAGTACCTTCGGGAGCGTGCCCGGCTTGACCGCGAGCACTACGATATCGGCGTTCGCGGCGGCCTCGCAGTTGCCGCCGGCGGTCACGGGAATACCGAACTTTTCCACCAGTTCCGCGGCGTGCTCCGGCGTGCGTACGGTCGCGACGACGTGTTCGCGATCGGCCACGCCCCCTTTAAGAATCCCCCCGATCAGCGCCGAACCCATGTTTCCGGCGCCGATCACCGCTATCCGCTTCATGGCTTTCCCGCGACCGCCGGCTGCTGCAGCACTGGGTTGACGCGCGAGGTGACAGCGCCTTCCGACGCCGACGAAACCAGCGCGCAATACTTTGCAAACACGCCGAACGGATAGCGCGGCGCGCGCGGTTTCCATTCCGACAGCCGCTGCTTCAACTCCCCGGCCGCGATATCGAGATCGATCACGCCCGCGTTGGCGTCGATGGTGATCGTGTCGCCTTCGCGCACGGCCGCGATGGGGCCGCCGTTATAGGCCTCCGGAGCCACATGCGCAATCATGAACCCGTGGGTAGCGCCGCTGAAGCGTCCGTCCGTCACCAGGGCGACACTGTCGGAGAGGCCCGCGCCCACAATCGCGCCCGTGACGTGCAACATCTCCCGCATGCCCGGCCCGCCGCGGGGACCCTCATAGCGAATGACCACCACGTCGCCTGCCTGGATCTTCCCCTGCGCCACGGCGGCCTGCGCCTCCTCTTCCCGTTCGAACACGCGTGCGGGCCCTTTGTGGACGGTCTTGTCATGGCCCGCCAGCTTAATGACGCATCCCTCCGGAGCCAGACTGCCGCGCAGAATGGCCAGCCCGCCGCGTGGCTTGAGGGCCTTGTTCAAGGGACGAATCACCTCTTGCCCGGGCGTCTCTTTGGCATCCGCGGCCTCCTCGGCGAACGTGCGGCCGGTCACCGTCAACGCCGAGCCATCCACCAGTTTGCCCTCCACCAGGCGTTGCGCGATCACGCCCATGCCGCCGGCCTTGTCTATGTCGACCGCCATGAAGCGCCCGCCGGGTTTGAGGTCCACGAAGATGGGGGTGCGTGCGCAGATGTTATTGAAGTCGTCGATGGTGAGCGGCAGTTCGGCCTCGCGCGCCATGGCCAGCAGGTGCAGCACGGCGTTGGAGGAGCCACCGGTGGCCGCCACTCCCGCGATGGCATTGTCAAAGGCCGCGCGCGTGCAGATATCGCGCGGGAGGCGCTCCTTGCGCACCGCATCCAGGATGATCTTCCCGAAGCCGTACGCCACCTTCTCCTTGCGCTTATCGACTTGCGGCACGGCGGCGGTGCCCATGGGCGAAAGGCCGATCAGCTCCATCACGGTGGCCATGGTGTTGGCCGTGTACTGGCCCCCGCATGCGCCCGCGCCCGGGCAGGCGTGGTTTTCGATATCAAGCAATTCCTTGTCGCTGATGCGCCCCGCGGCATTCGCGCCCATGGCCTCGAACACTTCCATGATGGAGATGTCGCGGTCCTTATAGCGGCCCGGCAAGATCGTGCCGCCATAGAGAATCACTCCAGGCACGTTGACGCGCAGCAGCGCCATGGCCGCGCCCGGAATGGTTTTGTCGCAAGCCACCAACGCTACGATGCCGTCGAACATGTGGCCGCGCACCAGCAACTCGATGGAGTCGGCAATCACCTCGCGGCTCACCAGCGAGGCCTTCATCCCTTCCGTGCCCATGGTGACGCCATCGCTGATGGCGATCGTGTTGAACTCCATGGGCGTGCCCCCTGCAGCGCGGATTCCCGCTTTCACGTGGACGGCCAGCTCCCGCAGGTTGAAATTACAGGGCATCGTCTCGATCCAGGTATTGGCCACTCCGATGATGGGCTTCTTCAGATCTTCATCGGTGAACCCGATGCCCTTCAGCATGGCGCGCGCGGCGGCGCGGTCGCGGCCCTGTGTAATGGTGTAACTCGGCAGTTTCATAGTGGAAAAGACCAGTTTACCGTGTGGCGGGGCCGTGCCCTGTGCCGGCGACAAGGATCGCCAGCGCTACGTAACGCCGGCGGTCTTCGCCGCCGGTGGGGCGACTACTTAAATCGTGGCTTCCGTCGCCGTTCCGTTAGAAGCGCAGGTGCATCGAAAGCTGCAGGAAGCGCGAGCTCCCAATGGTGTGCTGGATGATCCCCAAGCTGCCCTCCGGCGGGAACGAGGGCGGGCCGGAAAAGTTGGGGAAGAAGTTGACGTTGTTGTTCGGCGCGTCGAAATCCGGGTGGTTGAAAATATTGAACGAATCGGCGTTGAAGCGGAGCCGGAAGCGGTCGTTCAGCACAAACTCCTTGCCGAGCGTCATGTCGAAGCGCACCCCAAACGGCCCGCGGAATATGTTCCGGCCGGAGCTTCCGTAGAGCGATTCGTAGATATCGCAACCCGAGGAATCGCAGGGCGGAACGCCAGACTGTCCCGGCGCCACGAACTGCGGTGCAAACGCGTTCACGTCCAACACCGGCTTCCCGGCGTTCACGCCAGTGGTGCCTTGTAATTGGGCCTGTTGCGCGGTTACTCCCGGCTTGAGCGGCACGATCGGATTGCCGATGTAGTTCGACGTACCGAAATACAAGCTCCCGACCGAGCCGGAATAGTCGTAGACGCTGTAGGGCTGGCCGCTCTGCGCCACTGTCTGCCCACCGATCATCCATCCGTTGACGAAACCGCCGAGAAGTTTGTTCGAGGTCACCTTCGGAATCGTGTAGCTGTAGTTGATCAGGAACACATGGGTCCGGTCGAAATCCGCCGAGCCGTAGTTCGACTTCGGAGCCAGGGGATTGTTACCAGTAAAGAACAGTCCCAAGCCGCTCTGTTCGTCTAACGCATGCGACCAGGTGTAGGAAGCCGTGAATTGCAAACCATTCGAGAGACGTTTGCGCACTTGCAGTTGCAGGGCGTTGTAAAAGGCAATGCCCTCCGCCTTGAAGAGCACCGAGTTCATATCGTAACCAATGTATGGCACGCGGATAGGCGCGTTGCCGGCGAACTCATTGGTAGAGATCGGTTCGAGATTGAGGTTGTCCGGACTGACTCCACCATAGGAATAGATCTCGCCGTTAATCGGATGTTGCGGAGTTGCGATGTTCGGCTGGTTAAAAGGAATCGGCAGGACCTGATGCACCCCGTGATTGCCAACGTAGCCGAGGCTGAATAGCCAGTTGTTAGCGGCTTCGTATTGCAGGTCGAAAGTCCAGTTTTCAGTATAGGGCAGCCTATTGCTGGTATCGTATCCTCCAAACAGGAACGGGCCGAATAGATTTCCCGTGGGAAAGTCGCCCGATTCGGTCTGGGCAATATTCGGCAGCAGCGCCTGGAATGCTGCCGCGCTACCGGCCGGCTGCGGGGGAGGCGTGGTGCCAAACGGGTTCTCGAATGTCGCTCCCTTTTGGGCCACGATGGGCGAAACGAAGGGTGGCGCGAGCGTCACCCCGAACGGTCCATTGAAGCCGCCGCCGGCGCTGGGCGAGAGATAACTGAAGAACTCGCCGCGGTCGTAGTAGAGACCGAAACCAGTGCGAACGGTAAGCTTCGGAAGCGGATTCCAGGCGATGCCGATACGGGGCGCAAAACCCCATTGGCGCTGCTTCATGAGTGTGTCGCTAACCCCCGGCGTGGCGAACTGAGGATTGTTGCCGGCGATTTCCAGCCCGGAATTCGTAATGGTGTCGGTGGCCGAGTTGTAGGAATACAGGTTGCCGTTAAACGCCGTGAGCCTCCCATATTTCTCCGAAAGGGGACCGTCAAAATCCCACCGCAGGCCCAGCGTCACCGTTAGATTGCTCCGTACCTTGTAGTTGTCGTTCACAAACCAACCCACTGTGTCGGAGCGATAGTAGCGATTGGCCGAACCGGCGAAAGAGGTGGTGTCACTGCCCGTCCGCACGACGCCTTCCACAAAGTTGAGTAGGCTCCTAAAAGAGATGCTGTCGGTCTCGGTGTTGTGGTTGATGATGTTGAGCTGTGTGTGGTCCGCCTGCACGCCGAAAGAGAGCGTGTGGCGCCCCTTTACCCAATGCAGCGTGGTTCCATATTCCCACTGGTTTTGGAACATGCCGGCGTTGCCGAAGCTGGGGCCTGGACCAAATTGCAGCTCGTTGGCCAGGGTCGGGTCGGCGTTGGAGATAGTCATTTGCGGGAATACCTTCGAGCCCAGCAGATTTATCCCGAAGTCGCTTGGGCCGAATGCCTGGCCCGTGGTGGAATAGGCTCGCAAGCGCGTGAATCCGACGCGCTGCTCCCAAGTCACACTGGGACTGAGGATCAATATATTGTTGATGGATCCCACCTGGCTACCGCCTGACAGTTGTTGTGGGAATCCCAGCAGCGACCCGACTGCGCCGAAGGGATTCGTCGTCGGATTGTCTTGAACGTAGTACTTGCCGCCGATGCGATCCTTATCGCTCAACATGTAGTCAATATTGACGATTCCCTGGTCGACATGGGATTGCGCGTTGGGGCCTTGCTCGATGACGTCATATCCCAGCCCCAGCGCCGTATTTGGATCCGTGATTTGGGCGGTTGGTATGAAGTATTGTCCATTCTTTTGCTTAGCCTGCAGCATCGCCAGCGCTACCGGGTCGATCTGGTTGGCCGCGATGGTCTTCCCCGTAGCACCCTGGACCATATTGATAATGCCCTGAGGGCTACGGTCGTCGGTGAGAGTGAGCGGCACGGTGGTGGTCTTGGTGGAGTCCGCCGCATCGGCAACACGGATGCCTTGATATGACAGGAAGTAGAACAGTTTGTCTTTCTTAATGGGCCCGCCCAGCGTGGCGCCGAATTGGTTGCGGTTCAGGAAGGGAACCTTAGTGGTAATGGCCGGGGAGGCGTTATAGAAGAATGGCGCGGCGTTCATGGCGCTGTTCTGGAACTTCTCGTAGACTTCGCCGTGCAGCTGGTTACCGCCCGACTTGGTCAACACGCTGATGTGCGCTCCGCTATTGGAGCCTTGCGACGCATCGTACATGGCGGAGTTCACGGCAATCTCCTGAATCGCCTCGGCTGGCGGCGTCGGCAGCGCTTGACCGATCGCGCTGTACACTGAGGTGCTGGTTTGAAGCTCACCGCCAGCGCCAAAATTTTCGCCGGTATTTAAAACGAAGCGGTTCTCGCCCACTTGGCTGGTGGAGTTCCCATTGAACAAATTGTTGGTGCTGATACCGTTCAGCGAAAAGCTGTTGCTCGTGTCGCGCTGCCCATTGGCGAAAATGGCTTGATTACCGAGCCCGGCGTTGCTGCCCGCGCCTCCCAGGAAGTCTGCATGGACGCCCGGGCTCAAGATTGCCAGTTGCGTGAAGCTCCCCGTGCCAAGGGGCGTCTGCTGGATGGTCAATTGATCGACTATATATCCGGTCGTGGTATCCACCTGGTTCATCAACGGGGTGCCGACCACGTCAACTGTCGTGGCAATCGTCCCGACCCTGAGATCGGCATCCACAGTAGTGGTTCGGTCGCCATTGACAACCACTTCGCCATGGGTCTCCTGGTCGAAACCGTCCTTGGTAAACGTGAGTTCGTAAGTTCCTGCCGGAAGGTTGGAGATGGAATACGATCCGCTCGATTGAGAGAGCGTGCTCACGCTCAGGTTGGTAGCGACGTTACGAGCCTTAACGGCAACCTCTGCCACCAGACCATGGGAGGCGTCCCTCACGGTTCCGGTGATGGCTCCCAGGATCTGCTGGGCATGCGATGGCGAGTTCGCAGCCAGAGTTAGCACCAAGACAGCCGCGCTTATCAACGCCGGCTGCAAAAAGCCTAGCTTCTGGACGGTTGGTTTCCTCATAAGGTCCTCCCCCGGCAATGTTAGGAAGCACTGGGCCTCCGCGCAGATGTTAGCTGGGACACAAAAAATACGAGTCATGCGATTCGGGGTCCCGAACAATTCGTGTTTTTGAGTCCGCCGACACGCACACGAGGCGTTGGCGCGAGCAACTCCATCAGTATACCCGAGTGAACATACTTGATACCACGCACGGGTTTCAAATTGATGAACGTGCCTCGAGGTTTTACAGGGGGCTCAGGCCGAGGCGGCCTCTGCTAGAATAGAAAAGTTATGGCAATTCCGAATGTGAAGCGGTTCCGGCCCTTCTGCCCCACCTGCAACGAGAATTTCACGGTAATGGCCGTCCTACCGAAAGACGCCAGCGTCGATAAGTACCTTACGGATGTCGTGGCGCGCCACGATCATAAGGCGTTCCAGGAAGCCAAGGTCTTGCACTTCAAGGTCCGCGTCGGCCAGCAGAAGCAGAAGAAGGCGAAGTAGTTTTGTAGCACAGGCCTCCTGGCCTGTGTCTGGTTTCCCGTGGGCGTTCCGAGAGAACGCCCGCTCCTACCTTTCCAAGGCCCGCAAAGTCCTCAGCGCCCGCAATCCCTCCTGCGCTACTTGTGCGTCCGGATCGTTGCTCAGCTTTTCCAGCCGGGGAATGCTGTCTTTATCGCCGCTTCGGCCCAGCACGTGAGCCAGCCCGATCTTCTCATCCTTGGTGCCGGTTTCGAGCGTGGGGTAGAGCGCGCTGCGATTCTGCGGATCGCGCGCCAATTCCACCAGGTAGGCTTCTGCCACGTCCCGGTACAAGGCCGAATTGAGGCTGTTAATCAGATATTGCAGCGGGCTGAACTCGCTTAACGTCCGCACTCCCAACGACACTTGTGCGAACGCCAGTGCCAGGCGCGTCGGGGTCTTCCCTTCGTCCTGCCAGGACTTCTGGATCATGGGCAGATCGCTCGGATTGTCGAGCCGCGCGAAACCCTCGGCCGCCGCGGCCCGCATGTTGTCGTCCTTGTCCTGCAGGTATCGCGTAAACAGGGGGCGGTTAGATTCCGCGGGCATCATGGCGATCGAGGTCAGGGCAGCCCGCCGCACCTTGCCGTCGCGCGCTCGATTCAGCGCATCCACCAGGTCGGGAAGCTCGTCCTGATTCTTCAACAGGCCGACGGTTTCGATGGCGGCAACTTGCACCTTTGGATTCAAATCGCGCAGCAGAAAGCTGATTCCGGTGGCCGCGGATGGATCGCGGATCTTCTGCATGGCCACCAAAGATTCGTAAATGACTTCCGTGTCTTTAGAGCGTATGGCCTGGAGCAGGTCGGGAATCGCGGCCTGTCCACGCAGTACGCCGACGGCCCGGGCCGCATTGGCGCGCGCCTCCATATTGCCGCCGCTCCGAGCCAGCAAGCCTAGAGCGGAGATTACATCCAGCCGCGCCATAATAAACGGATCGATCACCTGGTCGTTGGTATCGGTGAATTTCCCCTTGATGCTGGTGCCCACGCGCTTCACCGACGACGCGAATCCGGTCTTGACGTACCCCGGCAAGTAAAAGTTCACCAACCCATCGGTGGCGCGGATCTGCACCTCGGGATCGTTGTCCTGAGTGGCCAGGATCAGCGGATCGAGGCTGCGTGCTGTACCGATTTCGGTGATCTGTTTCACCGCCTCGACGCGCACTTCGACATCGGGGTTCTTGAGGAATTCCTGTAGCTTGGGTAAGGCGCTGGAGCCGGCCTTTGCCGCTTCGCGAACGTCCTTGGGACGGACTTCCTGCGCCGCCAGAGGCGCAATGACAGCCAAGGCAATCAGACAGAGCCGCATGTTCCTACTGTAGCGCTTGATCCACGTTTTACACTGAAGCGATGTTGGTGCTCGCCTCGCAATCGCCGCGCCGCGCCGAAATCCTGCGCCAGGCGGGAATCCCTTTCCTCATTCGCAGCGCCCCAGTGGATGAGACGCCGCGGCCCGAGGAAAAGCCTGAAATTTACGTGCGGCGGCTCGCCGAAGAGAAGGCCATGGCGGTGGAAGCGGCGCCGGAGGAAATCGTGCTCGGAGCCGATACCACCGTAGTAGTGGACGGCGAGATGTTGGCTAAACCGGTAGATGCGGACGATGCGCGGCGCATGTTGGGAGCGCTGGCCGGCCGCCGCCACGAAGTGCTGACGGGCATCTGCCTGCGGCGGGGAACCGCGCTGATTCGCGATTGTGCCGCGACGCAGGTCTGGTTTGGTCCCATGACGCCCGGTGAAATCGAAGACTACGTCGCCAGCGGCGAGCCCATGGATAAAGCCGGCGGCTATGCGATCCAGGGCCTGGCGTCCAAGTTCATCGAGAGGATCGACGGCTGCTATTTCAATGTGGTGGGGCTGCCGGTGGCACTGGTGTACAAGCATTTGCGAAGCTAACATGAAGACCACCTTGGAAATCCCCGATGCGGTCTTTCGCCGGGCCAAGATGCGAGCGGCCGCGCAGTGGCGCGTGCGGCCGGTGGCACTGCTGTATCGGCATTTACGATCTCGCTATAATTTCTGAATATGTGAGGACGTTGGACATGATGCGAGCATTCGTCGCCCTAGGCTTCGTCACCCTTCTTTCTGGCGCGGTATTCGGCCAGCCGGCCGCAACCCCGCCCGCATTTGACCTGGCGGAAATCCGCGTGATCACCGGTAGCGCGAGGCCGTACGCGAGTGGCGGCATCCTACGCGGCGGACGCTACGATCTGCGCAATGCGACCATGCTGGACATGATCAGCATTGCCTACGGCGTTGAGGGCGACAAGATACTGGGAGGGCCGAATTGGTTGGAAGTGGACCGATTCGATGTGTCTGCCAAGGCCCCAACCTCGACGCCGCCGGAAACCGTCAACCTGATGCTCCAGGCTCTGCTGGCGGACCGCTTCAAGCTGGTGGTCCATACGGATAGTAAGCCCATGCCCGTGTTTGTACTGAGCCTTGGGAAGGGCAAGCCAAGATTGAAGGAAGCGGGCGACTCGGGGCCGCCGGGATGCCAGGGCGTACCCCAGAATCCTCAGCCGGGCACAGTACCGAATAACGTAGTTTCCTGCCACAACGTGACCATGGAGGTATTTGTTCAGAACCTGCGGGGAATGGCCGGCGCTTATTTAACCAGCACGGTAGTGGACTCCACTGGACTGAAAGGATCCTGGGATGTCGACATCAAATGGACCTCGCGCGCGCAGCTCTCGCAGGCCGGCGCCGACGGCATCACCATCTTCGACGCGGTCGATAAACAACTCGGGCTGAAGCTGGAATCTCAGAAAGCCCCGGCCAAGGTGATCGTGGTCGATAGTGTGAATGAGAAGCCCACCGACAATCCGGCCGGCGTGACGGAAAAGTTACCGCCTCCCCCACCAGCCGAGTTTGAAGTGGCGGATATCCGGCCCAGCAAGCCGGACGCGAAACAGAATGGCCGGATCCTGAACGGACGACTCGATCTCGAAGCCTTTACCCTAAAGAACCTGATCATGTTGGCCTGGGATATCAATAGTGACGACCTGGTCGCAGGAATGCCGAAAGGAGCGGAGTCGGCCCGCTTCGATCTGGTCGCGAAGACATCCACCGACGGACCGGCGCCCCAAGTAGACATTGATGCCCTCAGGTTAATGCTGCGTGCGCTCCTGACGGATCGTTTCAAAATGATGACCCACATGGAAGACCGGCCCGTGAATTCGTACACCCTGGTAGCGGTCAAGCCCAAACTCAAGAAAGCGGATCCCGACAATCGTATGGGATGTAAAGAGGGGCCGCCGCCGGGAGCCAAGGACCCGCGGGACGCGAATCCTATACTAGCGAGGCTCGTCACCTGCCAGAACATCACCATGGCGCAATTCGCCGAGCAGCTTCAGAAGGTCGCGTCGGGGTACATTCATAGCCCGGTCGTGGATGCCACGGGGCTCGAAGGGGCCTGGGACCTTACCATTAATTTCAGCCCGGTCGGTCTGATCCGGGGCGCCGGAGCCGGTGGACGCGGCGGAGACTCCGGCCAGCCCGCTGGCGCGGGTGCACCTGCGGCCTCGGACCCAAGCGGCGCGCTTTCGCTGTTTGATGCCATCAACAGGCAACTCGGGCTGAAGCTGGAGATGCAAAAGCGCCCGGTGCCCGTACTCGTAATCGATCACATGGAAGAGAAACCTACGGACAATTGAGTGTCCGGCTGAGGTTTTCGCTCGACTGGAGCGGCGGAAATATCAGAAACCATTGATCGCAAAGGACAAGCGGCTGGCGCGCCGCTTGACTGCGGTGGCGGAGCCTCGATCCACCGTCAAAGTGCCAGCGCCGATTGGTGGATTTCCGGTCTATATCCCTGGCGAATGCAACGAACCAGTGGTTCCGGCGTCAGGACGGTGACTGTCAGGTCATCTTGCCGGCGAAGCTTCGCCATATAGCTCCCCGGCGACCATAGAAGCAGCGCGTCGCCCCAGACCAGATAGTTGGAGCCTTCGATCTGCACGAAGCAGCCATCCGGCAACGAGCGCAACGACCCCTGGTAAGTGACCTTTCCTTTGCGGCGGTCGATTCGCGCGCGGTGCAATTCGATATCGATTTCATCCGCGCGAGAAGCTCGCCCTCCCCAAGCGTCTTTGAAGGCATTGAACCGCGCCCGCCGGCATTCCGCGCAAGGCCTGTGGCCCGCGGCCATTGCCACGGCCTCATCCAGGAAAAACAGTTCGGTGTAACGGTTTGGAGACATCACGGTGCGGCGCCGGCCCTTGAATTCCAAGAGGCACGTGATCCAGCGCCGGCTCGCGTACTGGCGAACGATCTGGCGTTCCTGATTGTGCAGCACCCCGCCTCGGTTGCCCATGAACGTCCCCCGCGCGACCGTGGAGAAGATCGCCCCGCACGGGTCCACACGGTTTTGTAGCGGCATTCCGGAACATGATCGCACGTGGGGCATGCTTTAGCTTGCCTAGGCGACGGTTGACCCAATGATCGTAGGGAAAGCTAAAGCATGCCCCACCGTTTCAGCAACTTGGCCCAGCGCGCCTTCTTCTTCTAATTACCCGTAGATTTTTACGACAAACAGGTCTTATAATAGTCATTCAGAGAAGGAGAGGGATTTTGTCCAATTCATCCACCAACGCCCGTCCTAAGGTAACGATCGACGGCAACGAAGCTGCCGCCTACGTCGCGCACAAGACGAACGAAGTCATCGCCATTTATCCCATCACACCGTCGTCCCCCATGGGCGAGTGGTCCGACCAGTGGTCCGCTGAGTTGAAGCCTAACATCTGGGGCACCGTGCCGTCGGTGGTCGAGATGCAGAGCGAGGGTGGAGCAGCCGGTGCGCTGCACGGCGCGTTGCAGGCGGGGGCGCTCTCGACAACGTTCACTTCGGCGCAAGGTCTTCTGCTGATGATCCCCAACATGTACAAGATCGCCGGCGAGCTGACCCCCACGGTGTTCCACATCGCGGCGCGGTCGCTGGCTGTCCAGGCGCTCTCCATCTTCGGGGATCACAGCGACGTCATGGCAGTCCGCGCCACCGGGTTCGGCATGCTGTCCTCGAATTCCGTTCAGGAGGTGATGGACTTTGCGTTGATCGCCCAGGCCGCCAGCCTGGAATCGCGCATCCCGTTCATCCACTTCTTCGATGGCTTCCGCACTTCGCACGAAGTAGCCAAGGTGGAGCAGCTCACCGTGGACGACCTGCGCGCCATGATCGACGACGACCTGGTGCGCCAGCACCGCTCGCGCGCCATGACGCCCGATAAGCCGGTGCTGCGCGGCACGGCGCAGAATCCCGACGTCTACTTCCAGGCTCGCGAAACCGTGAACCCGTTCTATCGCGCGACTCCCACCATCGTGCAGAACGCCATGGACAAGTTCGCGAAGGTGGTGGGCCGCCAGTATCATCTGTTCGACTATGTGGGCGCGCCCGATGCCGAACGCATCCTTATTATGATGGGCTCGGGCGCGGAAGTGGCCCAGGAGGCCGTGGAAGCGCTCACGGCGCAGGGCGAGAAGGTGGGTGTGCTCAAAGTCCGCTTGTACCGGCCGTTTGCGCTCGAAGCATTCGCTCATGCGCTACCCCCCACCGCCAGTTCGATCGCGGTCCTCGATCGCACCAAGGAGCCGGGCTCGGTCGGCGAGCCGCTGTACTGTGACGTGATCACTGCCCTGGTCGAACTGGGACTCAACCGCAAGGTGATCGGCGGCCGGTATGGCCTGTCTTCCAAGGAATTCACGCCGGCCATGGTGAAGGGCGTCTTTGACGAACTCAAGAAGCGGTCGCCGAAGAATCATTTCACGATCGGGATCAGGGACGACGTCACGCACACCAGCCTGGACTACGATCCGGAATTCTCCAGCGAGGCGGCGGGCACGGTGCGCGCGCTGTTCTTCGGCCTGGGGGCCGATGGAACCGTGGGCGCCAACAAGAACTCCGTCAAAATTATCGGCGAGGAAACGGACAACTACGCGCAGGGTTACTTCGTTTACGATTCGAAGAAATCCGGCGCCATCACCACGTCCCACTTGCGCTTCGGCCGCCAACCACTGCACTCCAGCTACCTGATTACCAGGGCCAATTTTGTGGCGTGCCACCAGTTCAATTTCCTGGAGCGGATCGACGTGCTGAAGGCCGCGGAGCCGGGCGCGACTTTCCTGTTGAACAGCACCTTCGGCCCCGACGAAGTGTGGGACCACCTGCCGCGCGCGGTGCAGCAGCACATCATCGACAAGAAGCTGAAGTTTTACGTAATCGATGGCTACGAGGTGGGGCGCCAGACCGGCATGGGCGGCCGAATCAACACCATCATGCAGACCTGTTTCTTCGCCATCAGCGGCGTGCTGCCGCGCGAAGAGGCCATTGCCGCCATCAAGCACACCATCGAAAAGACCTACGGCAAGCGCGGTGAAAGCGTGGTGCGGAAGAATTTCGCAGCGGTGGACGCGGCCCTCAGCCATCTCCACCAGGTGACCGTTCCGGGCAAGATCACGGCCCTGTTCGACATACGCCCGCCCGTCCCTGCTGCGGCGCCCGCGTTCGTCCAAAAAGTGATCGCCAAGATCATCGCGGGGGAAGGCGACGACCTGCCCGTCAGCGCCATGCCTCTCGACGGCACATTCCCCACGGCTACTGCGCAGTGGGAGAAACGCAACATCGCGCTCGAAATTCCGGTGTGGGACGAGGAGCTGTGCATCCAATGCGGCAAGTGCGTGCTGGTGTGCCCGCACAGCGCGATCCGCGCCAAGGTCTACGACGAGCCACATCTGGTGGGCGCGCCGGCGACCTTCAAAGCCGTGCCCGCGCGCTGGAAAGACATGAAGGACCGCAAGTACACGCTGCAGGTCGCGCCCGAAGATTGCACCGGCTGCACCCTGTGTGTGGAGTGCTGCCCGGTGAAGAGCAAGAGCGAGGTGAAGCACCGGGCCATCAATATGGCAGCCCAGCCGCCTTTGCGTGAGCCCGAAGCCGCGAACTGGGACTTCTTCATGAAGATTCCGGATACCGACCGCGGCCTGCTCTCGCTGACCCAGGTGAAGGACGTGCAGTTGTTGCAACCGCTGTTTGAGTTCTCGGGCGCGTGCTCCGGCTGCGGCGAGACTCCTTACGTGAAGCTCATGACGCAGCTCTTCGGCGACCGGGCCCTCATTGCCAATGCCACCGGCTGCTCATCGATCTACGGCGGCAATCTGCCCACCACGCCATACTGCGTGAACGAGGCAGGCCGCGGCCCCACGTGGAACAACTCGCTGTTTGAAGACAACGCAGAGTTTGGACTCGGCATGCGGCTGGCCGTGGATCAGCAGAGCCATTTTGCCCGCGAGCTGGTGCTGCGACTGAGCGGGTTGATCGGCGACGAGCTGACGCGCGCCATCATCGAAGCGGACCAGAGCACCGAAGCCGGGATCTTCGCGCAGCGTGAGCGGGTCCAGATGCTGCGGCTGCGCCTGGCGGGCATCCCTAATAATAATGAGGCGCGCGATCTGCTGAGCGTCGCCGACATGCTGGTGAAAAAGAGCGTCTGGATCCTGGGCGGCGATGGCTGGGCCTACGACATCGGTTACGGCGGGCTCGATCACGTCATCTCTACCGGGCGCGATGTGAACCTGCTGGTGCTTGATACCGAAGTCTATTCCAACACGGGAGGCCAGGCCAGCAAGTCCACGCCGCGCGGAGCGGTGGCCAAGTTCGCTGCCGGTGGAAAGGCCGCCGGCAAGAAAGACCTGGCTGCCATGGCGATGAGCTACGGAACGGTCTACGTGGCGCATATCGCCATGGGCTCCAGCGATACACAGACGGTAAAAGCCTTCACCGAAGCGGAGGCCTTCAACGGGCCGTCGCTGATCATTGCCTATAGCCACTGCATCGCCCACGGCTACGATATGGCGCACGGCCTCGACCAGCAAAAGGCCGCCGTCAGTTCCGGCTACTGGCCGCTGTTCCGTTACAACCCGGACCTGGTGGCGGAGGGCAAGAACCCCTTCCTGCTCGACTCGCGCACGCCCAGCTCGGCGCTGAAGGACTTCATGTACAACGAGACCCGCTACACCATGCTGGTGAAGAGCAATCCCGAGCACGCCAAGGAGCTGCTCGCGCTGGCAGAACACGACGTCGAGAGCCGCTGGAAACTATATGACTACTGGGCCCACATGTCAGTTAACGGGGGAGAAAAGAAATGATCGACTTAAGTAAGACGATTGACCTTTCCACCACATACCTCGGACTCAAACTTAAGAATCCGCTAGTGGCTTCGTCCTCGCCGATGTGCGAAGACGTCAACGCGGTGCGCCGATTGGAAGACGCGGGCGCCGCGGCCGTCGTACTGCATTCGCTGTTCGAGGAACAGATTGTCGCGGACAGCCACGAATTGGACCGGGCGTTGAGCGACGCCGAAGAACGGGGGCCTGAGGCCACCTCGCATTTCCCCGAAATGACTCGCAGCGTGGTGGGTCCGGATGCGTATCTGGAGCACATCCACAAGTGCAAACGGGCGGTGAAGATTCCGGTGATCGCCAGCCTGAACGGCTCGTCGAAGGGCGGGTGGCTCGAGTACGCGCGGCAGATGGAGCAGGCCGGGGCCGACGCGCTGGAGTTGAACATCTATTGGCTGCCGGTGGACCCGGATGTCTCGGGCGAGCAGGTGGAGCGGCGATATGTGGAACTGGTGCAGGCCATCAAGGCTGAGGTACGTCTGCCGGTGGCCGTGAAGCTCGGGCCGTATTTCAGTTCGATGGCCAACATGGGCCGCAAACTGGACGCCGCGGGGGCCGACGCCCTGGTGCTGTTCAATCGCTTCTACCAGCCCGATTACGATCTGGAAGCGCTAGAGGTGGTGCCCAACCTGACCCTGAGCAACTCCCACGAGCTGCTGCTGCGCCTGCACTGGATCGCGGTGCTGTATGGGATCGTGAAGGCCGACCTGGCGCTGACCGGAGGCGTGCACAACGCCACGGATGTAGTGAAGGCCATGATGGCCGGGGCGAAGATCGCCATGATGACGTCCGCGCTACTGAAGCGGGGCGCCACGTATCTAGACACGGTCGTCACCGAACTGCTGTTGTGGATGGGCGAGCACGAATATGACTCGATCAAGCAGATGCAGGGCAGCATGAGCCGCAACGCCGTGCCGCAGCCGGCCGCGTTTGAGCGGGCAAATTATTTGAAGGTGCTGAGCTCGTACGCGATGCGGTAAGGGGTAACGCCGTTTGCATCACCTAGTGATCCAGGCTACTGTGGCGGTATGGCTAAGGCCAAGAGTCTCGATCCGTTTGTTTGCAATGAGCCGGCGGTCGACATAAGTCCGACAACCAGCCGTATCCTGAAGCAGCGCATGAAGACCGCCGATGAAGGCCGCTTACTGTCCGCCGGAAAAGCTCGCCAGCGAATCCAGCAATGGCTTTCAAAATCCTCTACCACGAAGACGCGTTAGCCGATCTGGAAGAAATTTTCGAGTGGTCCAGGGAGAAGCATCCCGGAACAACCAGGCAATTTGCAAGTGATTCTTCGACCACCTCGAATTGCTTCAAACCCTCCCTTACATCGGCGCTCCTATAAAAGGACACCCCCAGCTCAGGCGTCTACTCCATTCTCCGCTTTACGTCTACTATCGTCTGGACGAGAACCGAAAAGCGATTGAAATCCTGCATTTCTGGCACAGATCCAGAAGAGATCCCCAATTTTGAGACAGTAAGTTGGGCGCGACGGAGGCGAGCCCCTATACCGCTGGTTGTGCCGCGCGTCGGCTGTATAGCGAAATCACGCGAATGGAAGGGCATGGCCGCTCAGGGTATATCGCTCGCCGAGACGCGGGTGACCCTGCCGATAGCGGCATATACGGACGCGTCACTTTGCCAGTCGGGGCTCCTGTTTCAAGCAAGCATCTCTATTTGCCTACTGCGCCCACCCCACCCCGGCTCGCGTCCCGGCGTCAAACCGAAAAGCGCAAGTTCTACAATCCCCAGGTACGCCGCAGGTACCAGAGACTAATTTGAAAAGGCCTAGGTCACGCTAGTTTAGGGGTGGCATTGGAGGGCCTTATTGGATGAGAGTTTTTGTTCCAACAACATCGCTAAAAGTATTCGGCATTGCTATTCTGGCGGTTATCTCTTTAATGAGTTTGCCGGCCTTGGCGGATGGGGTTCTTTCGGACACAGTCACTTGGGAGAACGCTCCCAGCTCGGGGTCGCTGCAGGTTTTTGAATCGAACGAAGTGGTCGAGGTCTGCTCATTTTGCGTATTTACAGATTTCCAACCCTGGGACTTGTATCTCACGGAACCGGACGGAAGTGGGATCGTGAGTGACCATCTGTACGGCACAAACGATAACATGTTTTTTGCCTCGGGGCCCGCGGGTGGAGCGGATGCATCCATCGGGCAGCTATGCCCCGTGGCCAATGAATGCGCGGTTGAATCGACGACTGGCCCGACGGACCTGACCGCCTTGTATAACGCGTTGGGTGTCTCGGATGTTGGTGGCGCGGGTCTGCTGGAGGTGGAGTCCATCGATACCACCGCCACGCCCGAGCCGGGTTACTTCGCCTTCTTGGGATTGGCGCTGCCGGCCGTTTTCTTTGTGGCCCGCCGCAAGCAGGTTCAAGCACCGAGCAAAGTAAAATAAGCTTTCGGAGGAAGTGAAGAGCGGGCGGGGTGGATGGTCACTTCGCCCGCTTTTTGTTTGACTGTTCCATGGGGCCAACTACCTAAAGGTACTAAGCGCACTTCGCTTACCGGCTAAAGCCGGTGTTACAAGCCCTTCCACGTCAATTGGTTAGGAAATCCGCCGCACCCTGGGAACTTTCGCGTGCGTACCGGGGTCTATTTCTTTGCAACGAGCCAGGATACCTGATAGTTTGAGATCAGGCTCAATGTGAGGCTGCCGGTGGCCACCGCGATCTTGGATCTGAACTCGGAAGGCATTCCCGGCGAAGGCGACGATCAGCGTTTGATCGAGGCCCTGCGCTGCGGATCGGAACGGGCATACGAGGAGTTGCTCGCGCGATTCCAGCAGCCCGTCTACACCTTGGCCGTCCGGCTGCTGGACAGTCCTTCCGAGGCGTCCGATGTGGTCCAGGAAGTCTTCCTGAAAGTGTTCCGGAACATCGATCATTTCCGGGGACACAGCACGCTCAAGACTTGGATTTACCGGATCACCGTTAACGAAGCGCACAATGCCAAGCGGTGGTTCTTTCGGCATCGCCGGCGCGAGGTTGAGTTGGATACCGACCCGCAGGAAACGCGCAATTGGAAGGAAACCATTCGGGATGGCGGCAAGTCGCCTTTCGATGTGGCATTCAATAATGAGCGGGCGGGAATGATCGAGGCGGCCCTCGAAAAAATCAATCCTAGTTTTCGCGAGGCCGTGGTGCTCCGGGACATCGTGGATCTGAGCTACGACGAAATCGCGGATGTCCTGGGAGTCTCTCTGGGAACGGTGAAGTCCCGAATCCTGCGAGGCAGGGAGGCCTTGCGGGAAGAACTTGCGGGGGACCTGGCGGCCAGCCGTCCCTTGCATTTAGTGCCTACGACGGCAGACTGAAGTGAAGCGTATGAGCTGTGAAAGCATGGACGAGCGGATCTCTTCCCTACTCGACGGGATGGTGACGGGCGAGGAGCGGGAAGAAGTCCTGACACATCTGAATGCTTGCCGGGCTTGTAGCGCGCGGCTGATGTCGTTCGAAAACGTGCGCGGCGAGCTTCGCAAGCTGGATCGGCCGGGGATTCCGGCAGGCCTCACCGTACAATTGCGCGTGCTCGCTTCGCACGAACGGGTGCGGCAATTGGCCCGCGCCAATTTCCCGGCGCGTCTTCGATACTGGGCCGACCGCGTGAAGCTGGGGTGCGACAATTTGATGCGGCCGATGGCACTTCCGGTCGCCGGTGGTTTCCTCTCGGCGTTGCTGTTGTTCGGCGCGCTGGTTCCCAACCTGAGCTTTCGTCACGACCGCAGCATTGAACCGCCGCTGTCGCTAAGTTCCGATCCCGATGGCCGGATCGTCGGTTGGTCCGGCGCCGTGCCCCGGCTGGAATCGGTGAACGCTGCCACTGAGGGCGATGGAACGGTGGTCGAATTGATCATCGACGATCAGGGAAACGTGGCCGATTATTCGGTGCGCCAAGGCCAGTTGACACCCGACGTGCTGAACATCATCCTGTTGTCAAAATTCACCCCGGCCATGTTCTTCTACCAGCCGGCGTGGGGGAAGATTCGAGTAGTCTTTCCTGCCCGGCGCAGCGCGAGAGGCTGACCGCGCGCCCTAAACTAGGTCAACATTTCCTGATCCGAGGCGCCGTGCTGGAGCGCATTGCCGCGGCGGTGTGTCCCCATCCACAACCTCAGGTGGTCGAAATCGGGCCTGGCCGCGGGGCCCTCACCGAAAAACTTCTGAAGCGCGCAGCACGCGTGATCGCGGTGGAAATCGATCCCTATCTCGCCGGGCACCTGCGCCGTAAATTCGCCGGCGAGGAGCGCCTGGAGGTCATCCAACAGGATGTGCTGGAAACGGATCTCTCGCGATGGGGGCGTACTCCGATCGTCGGCAACCTTCCCTACTACATCACTTCTCCGATCCTGGCAAAGGTGGCCCGTCTGGACGCGGCGCGGGCGGTCTTCCTCATACAGAGGGAGGTTGCGGAGCGCGTGGTGGCGAAGCCGGGCGAGCGCGCTTATGGATTCTTGACAGTGCAGATCGCGTTATGGATGGAATCGCGGCTGCTGTTTGAGGTCAAGCCCGCGGCGTTTCATCCGCCACCCAAGGTCGATTCGGCGGTGGTGCTGCTGGAGCCGCGAAAGCAGGAGTTGCGCATCGGCGACCCGGACGCGTTCCTAGCGTTTGTGGGCCTCTCCTTCCGGCATAAGCGCAAGACCATCCGCAACAACTTGTCGGAGATCTACGGCAAGGAAGAAATCGACGCGTGGCCCGAAGCCGGCCTGCGGGCGGAGCAGCTTTCGCTGGAGCAGTTCGCGGCGATGTACCGGAGACTGGAAGCACCAGCGGTATCATAGGGCTTTGGGAATTATCAGAGTTCTCCGCGACTATGGCACAGCCCCCTGAGGCACCCCCGCGCCGGATGCCCTCCTGGCTGCCGCAGATTCTTGGCTATGCCCTTTCCATAGCCTGCCTGGTGTGGGTCTTCCGGGGCTACAACTTTCGTGAATTCCCGGCTGATATTCGGTCGCTCGATTGGAAGTGGGTGGTGCTTGGAGTGCTGGCCGATCTGGGGGTGTACGTTGTGCACGGCTGGCGGTGGAACACCCTACTCAGTCCCGTGGTGCGGCTTCGCCCATGGCGCACGATCCAGGCGATCTACATCGGGCTGTTTGCTAATGAAGTGCTCCCGCTGCGCACCGGCGAAGTAATTCGCTGTTACCTGTTGGCGCACTGGAACAACTTCCGGCTGTCCCTGAGTTTGACTTCCGCCGCCGTGGAACGGCTCATCGACGGGTTCTGGATGCTCGCCGCATTCATCTTGACGGCCACTTTTGTGCGGGGAATTCCGCGCGACCTCATCATTCTGGTGCAGGCTCTGGGAGTTCTACTCTTGGCCGGTGCGGCGGCTTTAATCTGGGTTGTGTTTCACAAGCAGCATGCCCACCTCTTGGCGGCCGAAAGCCGGTGGGCGTCGACGCTGCGGCACATTGTGGAAGGGCTCCACCTCATGGGAAACCTGCGCACCATGGGGCTTACGATCCTGATCAGCCTTCTATATCTGCTCGTCAGTATGTTTTCCTACTACGCGCTCATGAAAGCTTACGGGCTGGACCTTTCCTTTTGGGCGGCGGGCGGAGTGCTAACGATCGTCCGGTTCGCTACCGTAGTGCCCAATGCCCCTGGCAACCTGGGACTCTTTCAGGTGGCGTGCGTGCTGGCAATGAAACTTTTTGACGTGGAACCGAATGACGCCAAGACTTTCTCTTTCGTCCTGTTCTTCATTTCGACGCTTCCCCTGTTGATCGGCGGAGCCATCGCGGTTGCGTTGACCGGTCTTAATATTGGCGAACTGCGCGACCGCGCCCACCGAAGCGCGGCGACGGTGCAGCATGACGCCTGAGTTCGACGTGGTCGGGGTGGGGCTGAACGCCACCGACACGCTGTTGACGGTGTCTCACTTTCCAGCCTATGCGGGCAAAGTCAGAATCCTCGACGAAGTGCTGAGCCCCGGCGGACAGGTGGCCAGCGCCCTGGTGGCCTGCGCGCGCCTGGGCTTGCGCGCCCGCTACATCGGAACGGTGGGCGATGACGAGCGCGGCCGCATCCAGGTCGAAAGCCTGCGCGCCGCCGGCATCGATCTGGAACACCTGCAGGTGCGGCCGGACTGCGCCAGTCAATCGGCGTACATCGTGATCGATCAATCCACCGGCGAGCGGACCATTTTCTGGCGGCGCGACGATTGCCTGCGGATCGATCCCGAGGCGATTTCGGGCGGGCAGATCGCCAGCGGGCGTTTGCTGCTGATCGACGGGCACGACACCGCGGCAGTGGCCCGCGCCGCTGAATTAGGGCGCGCGCATGGAATCCCCGTGGTGGTGGACGTGGATACGATCTACGCCGGCTTCGACCGCGTGTTGCCGAATGTGGACTACCTGGTGGCCAGTTCCGAATTCCCCGGCGCCTGGACCGGCGAGGCCGATCTCTTCCGGGCGCTCGAGCAGATCCAGAATCGCTACGGGATGAAGGTGGCGGCTATGACGCTGGGGGCGCACGGCGCTCTGGCGCGCGAGCATGGGGCGTTCGTTTATTCACCGGCCTTCGTGGTCAATTGCGTGGATACGACCGGTGCGGGAGACGTGTTTCACGGGGCGTTCTGTTATGCTGTTCTCGAAGGCATGCCGATGCGCGAGGCTCTCGAATTTTCCAATGCCATGGCGGCGCTGAATTGCACGGCTTCGGGCGCCCGCGGCGGAATTTGCGGGCCGGAGGCGGTGCGTGCGCTACTGGCGCGGGGCGAGCGGCGCATCCATCCCGAAATTGCGGCGCGCGCCGGAGACGTGGTGCGGAACACTTAGATGTTCCCCCTACGCGATACACAGCCGAGCTACTCCAAGCCCGTTGTGACGGTGATTTTGATCGTCGTCAACATTCTCGTTTTTCTATATGAGGCTTCCCTCGGTGAGTTCGAGCAGAACGCGTTCATTGCCACCTACGGTCTCGTCCCCGACAACTTTCACTTCGTTAACGTCCTGACTTCCATGTTCCTGCACGGCGGCTGGCTGCACGTGCTGGGAAACATGTGGTTCCTGTGGATTTTCGGCGACAACATCGAAGACATTCTCGGGCACGGGAAGTACATCGTGTTTTACTTGCTGTGCGGCATCGCCGCCGGTATGACGCAGACACTCTTCACCCCGGGCTCGCGCGTCCCCATGGTGGGCGCGAGCGGCGCGATTGCCGGCGTGATGGGTGCCTACCTGGTCAAGTTTCCGCGTTCCCAAATCCGCACCTTGCTGTTTATTGTGTTCTTCATCACCACATTCGACGTGCCTGCCTGGGTGATGCTGATTTACTGGTTCGGCATACAACTCCTGAACGGCGTGGGAACCGTGGGGAGTTCAGCGGCATCGCAAGGCGGCACGGCCTTCCTGGCGCACGTGGGCGGCTTTGTGACTGGAATTGTGCTGGTGTACCTCATGCGCCCGCAGGAGCGATATATGCGCCGCAAGGATCTTTCTTGGTAGACGTTCTGGCGATTGCCGCGCATCCCGATGACGTGGAGCAGACTTGTGGCGGCACCCTGCTGCGCATGTCGGAAATGGGATATCGCACGGGAGTGCTCGACCTCACCGCCGGTGACATGGGCACTCGCGGCACGCCCGAACAGCGCGTGGCGGAATCGGAAATCGCCGGCAAGCATCTGCAGCTCTCGTGGCGGGGGAACCTGCACTTTCCGGACGCACGCCTGGAAAACTCGCTGCCGGCGCGCATGACCCTGGCGGTGAAGATTCGCGAGTTGAAGCCGCGGACCGTGATTCTGCCGTACTGGGCAGCGCGCCATCCCGATCACTACCGCGCCGGAGAGTTGGGATACGAAGCCTGTTTTCTCGCGGGGCTCAAGAAGTTGGACGAGTACTCGGAACCGCATCGTCCCTTCAAAATCATTTATTCGAGCTTGTACGCCGACGTGAAGCCCTCGTTCATCGTGGACATCAGCGCGCAATTTGAGCGGCGCATGACCGCTCTGCTGAGCTACCCCTCGCAATACGGCCAGGTGGACGAGGGCGGCGTGCTCTTCCCCAATGAGCAGGAAATTCGCGAGCGCCTGGGCGCCATCGCGCGCTTCTACGGCAACCAGATCGGCGTGCGCTACGGCGAGCCTTTCGTGGTGAAGGAAGCCATCGAGATCGGCGATGTCGTGGCGATGCCGGTGCGATCGATTTAACCAAGAATTTACCGCCGAGACGCAGAGTTTTAGGAAATAGGCCCTGCGACATTCTGAAGATAATCGTTGCTCCATGAGGTCATGTGGGGCAACCGCCGCCCGCCATTTCTTAAAACTCTGCGTCTCTGCGCCTCTGCGGTAATGTAGTTTCCCAATCGATTATCATGGTTGCGGATATGAAGACTCTGGCGATTTTGCTTCTTTCGGGCGCTGCGCTGATGGCGGCCGACGCGCCCGGTGTCACGTTCTATCGCGACGTGCTCCCGATCTTGCAGGAGCGCTGTCAGGGTTGCCACCGCGCGGGCGAAGTCGGCCCTATGCCTCTGGTCTCCTACACCGATGCGCGGCCGTGGGCCAAAGCCATTAAGCAAGCGGTGCTCACGCGGAAAATGCCGCCCTGGAATGTCTCGGGAGCCACAGGCCAATACCGCAACGATCCGTCGCTGTCTCAAAAAGAGATCGACCGGCTGGTCGCTTGGACTGACACCGGCGCAGCGGCCGGAAATCCCCAGGACGCGCCCCCGCCGCGCGCCTTTGCCGAAGGCTGGACCATCGGCAAGCCGGACCTCGTCTTCGAAATGCCCGACGCTTTCCCGGTGCCGGCGACCGGAACTCTGGAGTACATGTACGTGATCGTGCCCACCGGCTTTCGCGAAGACCGGTGGATGAGCGCGGCCGAAGTGCGCCCGGGGAATCGCGCGGTCATGCATCATGCCAACGTCTACATCCGCGAACCCGAGTCGACCTGGCTGCGCGAATATCCCATGGGCAAAGTGTTCATACCGGTCGAGAAGAACGAGCGCGTCGGGACGGGCGGGTCGAGCAGCGCCGGCGCCAGCGCGCGCGAACAGGTCATCGCCGGATACATTCCGGGCCGGCCGGCCAAACAGGTGGCTCCCGGTTACGGATTGTTGATTCCCGCCGGCTCGGACCTGGTCTTCCAGCTTCACTACACCGCCAACGGCAAGCCCGCTACCGACCGCACGCGCATCGGTTTTGTGCTGGCGAAGACTCCGCCCGCCAAGCGCGTGATCCGCATACAGGCTTCCAATGCCGGGTTTACGATTCCGCCGGGCGACGCCAACTACCCGGTCTCCGGATCGGTCACGGTGGGCGTCGATTGCGAGTTGATCGCGGCGTACCCGCACATGCACTATCGCGGCAAGTCGATGGAGTTGACGGCCGTATATCCCACGGGCGAGCGGGACGAGTTGGTGCGCGTTCCCAAGTACGATTTCAACTGGCAGTTGGTTTATGAACTGAGCAAGACGCGCACGCTGCCGAAGGGCACGATTCTGCGCGCCGATGCGCACTTCGATAACTCGCCCAACAACCGCCTGAATCCCGACCCGACCAAACAAGTCCGCTGGGGCGATCAGAGCTGGGAAGAGATGATGGTGGGGTTCTTTGACGTCGCGATCCCGTTGCACACGGATCCGCGAGAGGTGGTCGCCGAACAGGCTGCCAGATGATACCTGCGCCGGGCAGTCGCTTGGGCCCTTACGAAATCGTCGGCCGCCTGGGCGCGGGCGGAATGGGTGAGGTGTATCGCGCGCGCGACACCCGCCTGGGACGCGAGGTGGCGCTCAAGGTGCTGCCTCCGGAACTTGCCAACGATGCCGCACGGCGCGCGCGTTTCGAGCAGGAGGCTCGTGCCGCCGCGGCTCTGAATCATCCGAATATCATGGCCGTCTATGACATTGGAAGCGACGGCGACATCGGCTACATGGTCACGGAGCTGGTTTCCGGCGAGACTCTGGCGGCCCTTCTCGAGCGCGGTCCGGTGCCCATACGCAAGCTGCTGGACATCGCGGTACAGATCGCGGAAGGCATGGCCTGCGCGCACGCCGCACACATCACCCACCGCGACCTGAAGCCCGCCAATATCATGATCACGGGGCCGGAAAGCGGCCAGGCGGGACGCGTGAAGATTCTGGATTTCGGCCTGGCCAAGCAAGCCGCGCCGGCCGCCGTCGCCGATGAAACGGTGGCGATGCACTCCACGGAGCCCGGCATGATCCTGGGCACGGTGAACTACATGAGCCCCGAGCAGGCCCGCGGCAAGCCCGTGGACTACCGCTCCGACCAGTTCTCCTTCGGGATCATTCTTTACGAGATGGCGAGCGGGAAGAAAGCCGTTCGAGAGACCCGAGACGGTCCAGACCATGTCCGCGATTCTGACGGAGGAGCCGGCGCCCATCGAAGCCAACATTCCCGCGCCGCTGCGCTGGGTCATCGAACGATGCCTGGCCAAGGATCCCGCCGACCGCTACGATTCCACGCGCGATCTATACCAGGGGCTGCGCAGTCTGCGCGACCATCTCTCCGAGGCGTCCACTTCGCAGCCGGCGCTGCCGGAAGTGAGTAGTCCGCCAGTGCGCCGCCGCGCCCGCTGGCCGATCCCGCTTGCGCTTGTAGCCGGCCTCCTGGGGGTTCTCGCTACAGCGCGGGTTTTACGCAGCCCGCAAACTCCCGATCAATCGCTTTACCGTTTCACGCCTTTTTCCTTCGATCCAGGCGGGAACGGGAGGGCCGTCTGGGCACCCGATGGCAAGAGCGTCGCGTACGCTGCGAGACAAACGAGTGGGCCCTTTCAGGTGTTTCTGCGGGCGCTGGATTCGCCGTCACCGGTGCAGCTCACCCACACTATGGAGAATGCTTATCCTACGGCGTGGTCTCCCGACGGTCAGCGCATTCTGTTGAATATCGACCGGCAGCCCGACACTCTCTGGTCGGTGGCGAGAGTCGGCGGCGAGCCGGAGGCGGTGATGGCGCTGCCGCCGGGATTGATTACCGGCAATGTCGCTCCAGACAATAAGTCAGCCGCCATGCTCTTACGGGGGAAGGACGGACAAGTGGGGGTCTGGATCAGCTCGCCTCTGGGGACGCCCCCGAAACCGTACACGCCGGCTCCCTTCACCGCCAACGAGATCTACAACGACCCTCGGCTGAAGTTCTCTCCGGATGGGAAGTCCCTCCTGCTGCTGATCAATCGAAAGAAAGAAGAGGCCTGGCTGCTGCCGTATCCGCCAAATTCCTCGCAGCCGCCGCGCCAGGTCTTGTCCAACCTGCAATCGTCCGGGGGTACTCCCGAGTTCTCCTGGATGCCAGACAGCCGCCACATCGTCGTCTCTTTCGCGACCAGCACCGCCGACTCCCCGCAGCTTTGGATGGCCGACACCGGCTCGGAAGAACGCTTCGCGTTGACCAGCGGCACTACGGCGCGTTTGACACCCGCGGTTTCCCCTGACGGGAAAAGACTGATCTTCACCGAAATGACGGGCAACTACGATATCGTGTCGGCGGATCTGGCCACGGCCGCGGCGCACCGCATGATGTCCACCGAGCGCAATCAGTCGATGCCTGCCTGGGCCGCCAAGCAACCGTTACTTGCGTATGTGACCAATCGAAACGGCCCTGACGAAATCTGGCTCCACTCCCCGACCGGCCCCGACCGGCCGTTGGTGATGCGTTCCGATTTCCCGCCGGATACCACCCAATGGTTCATGGGACCGGCGATTTCGCCCGACGGTGATCGTGTGATTTACACGCGCATCGAACAGCAGGTTGGAAGTGCGCACCTCTGGATTTCGGCGGTGGCGAGCCACGCGGTGGTCCGGCTGACCAACGACGCTGTAGTGGAATTCCCGGGCTCCTGGTCTCCCGATGGAAACTGGTTCGCCTATATGCGCGTACGCAATGGGAAGTTCGACCTCATGAAGGTGAAGACCACGGGACAGGCTGCGCCAGTGCTGCTCCAGGCGAATTTCGGGGATAGCGCGGTGCCGGCCTGGTCTCCCACCGGCGAATGGATTGCGTGCGGAGGCAATCTGATTTCACCAGATGGAGCTACCAAGCGGTCAATCGGCGATCATCATAGCGACTACTATATGTTCTCCAGCGATGGCAAACTGCTCTACGGTATACGGACAGAGAAGGAAAGCGAACTGTTGTTTTCGGTTGACATTGCCACGGGCGCTGAAAAGACCATTGGCGACCTGGGCAAAGAATTTCGGCCGGACAGCAATCTCGGTCCCTCGATCCGGTTCAGTATGGGTCCGGACGGTAAAAGTTTCATCTACGCCGCGGGCAACTTTAAACAGAATCTGTGGATGCTGGAAGGCTTCGCGCGAGAGCGAAGCTTCTGGCCATTTCGATCCAAGTAGCCAAGGCACCGGCGACAAGGATCGCCGGCGTTACGTAACGCCGCTGCTCCACTGATAGTCTAGATCCGATGACCAGTCCCTCCAGACCGCCATTCCGCGCCGATCACGTCGGCAGTCTCCTGCGTCCTGCGGAACTTCTGCGAGCACGCGAGGAGGAACAGCAGGGGCGATTGAGCCAGACGGAACTGCGCCGCATCGAAGACGAGGCGATTCGTGGCGTCAGTCCGCATGCAGGAGGAACTCGGCTTGCGGGGCGTCACCGATGGCGAGTTCCGGCGCGCGTCCTGGCACATGGACTTCCTCTATCAGATCGGCGGCGTGACGAAGGTTCCGGGCAGCCGGAAGGTCGAGTTCCGCAACGAGCAGGGAGTCATCGAGTTTACGGTTTCCTCGCACGCCATCACCGGAAAACTGAAGCTCGACCGGTGTATTTTCGGCGACCACTTCGCCTTTCTCCAATCGGTGACCAAAGCGACGCCCAAGCTGACCATTCCGTCGCCCAACATGATGCACTTGCGCAGCGGCCGCGCCACCATCGATCCTGCGGTCTATTCCGACATGGAGGAGTTCTGGGCCGATCTGGCGCGCGCGTATGTCGAGGAGTTGCAGGAACTGGCCAAGCTGGGCTGCACCTATCTGCAGCTCGACGACATTTCACTGGCGTACATGGGTGACCCGGCGCAACGGGAGATCGTTACCAAGATGGGCGGGGACGGCGAGCATCTGCACCTGCAACATATACGGGTCCTGAACTCGGTGCTGGCGCACAAACCTGCGGGCATGACCATTACGACACACATGTGCCGCGGAAACTTCCGGTCGTCGTGGGCGGCTTCGGGAAGTTACGATTTTGTGGCCGAGCCGCTATTCAGCGAGTTGAAGGTGGACGGTTTTTTTCTGGAGTACGACGATGCGCGGTCCGGCGGTTTCGAGCCGCTGCGGTTCGTTCCCAAAGGCAAGCGCGTAGTGCTGGGACTGGTGACCACCAAGAAGGGCGCGCTGGAAAAGAAAGACGACCTCAAGCGCCGCATCGAGGAGGCCGCGAAGTATCTGCCGCTGGATCAGCTTTGCCTTAGCCCGCAGTGCGGGTTTTCGTCGACTGTCGAGGGGAACGCGCTCACGGTGGAGGAGGAGATGGCGAAGCTGCGGCTGGTGGTGGAAACGGCGCGTGAGGTTTGGGGGGACGGGTAGGGGGGCAGGCCTTCCGGCCTGCCGCTGGCTTTCAGCCGGCGCGCCGCGCGGAAGCGCGGCGGCAGCCCGGAAGGGCTGCCCCACAGTCACCCCATAATCCCCACCCGCTCCCCAACTGTCAGCGTCGGTACTGTGACGCACTGGACCTCGGCTACCGACACCCCTGGCGCCAGCTCTTCCAGGACCAATCCTTGCGCCCTTACGCGGATCACCGCTAGTTCCGTGATGATCGTGTCCACTACGCGCAGCCCGGTGATAGGCAGCGTGCATCTTTCAAGTATCTTAGGTGCGCCCGTCTTAGTTGTGTGCTCCATGGCGACAATCACACGGCGCGCGCTGGCCACCAGGTCCATCGCGCCGCCCATGCCCTTCACCATTTTCCCGGGCACCATCCAGTTCGCCAGAGTTCCCTCCTGGTCCACTTCCATCGCGCCCAGAACGCTGAGGTCGATATGGCCCCCGCGGATCATGGCGAATGATTCGGCGCTCGAAAAATAGGACGCGCCCGGTAGTTCGGTCACGGTCTCTTTGCCGGCGTTGATGAGGTCGGCGTCTTCCTGGCCTTCGAGTGGATAGGGCCCCACACCGAGCATGCCGTTTTCCGATTGCAGAAATACTTCGATGCCCGGCGGTACGTAGTTGGCCACGAGCGTGGGTATCCCGATGCCCAGATTCACGTAGAAGCCATCCCTGAAGCTCCTGGGCAACGCGCCGGGCGATGCGTTCGCGCGGATCCATCTTCATGCTCTGCGCCGCCCGCACGGTCCTGACGCTCAATCCGCTTCTCGTACTTGCCGGTTGGCACGATGCGCTTCACGTAAACGCCCGGCGTGCGCACGTGGTCGGGGTCGATGGCGCCGGGCTCCACCAGTTCCTCGACCTCGGCGATGGTGATACGGGCCGCGGCCGCCATCATGGGATTGAAATTCTGAGCCGTCTTCCGGTAGACGAGATTGCCCAGCCGGTCTCCGCGCCAGGCTTTGACCAGCGCGAAGTCGGCGGTGAGCGCGTGCTCGAGCAGGTAGCGGCGGCCATCGAATTCGCGCGTCTCCTTGCCCTCCGCGACCACCGTGCCCACGCCCGCCGGCGTATAAAATGCGGGGATGCCGGCCCCGCCCGCACGGATGCGCTCCGCGAAGGTGCCTTGCGGGACCAGCGTTAAATCGAGAGTGCCCGCCAGCATGAGCGATTCGAGCAGCTTATTCTCGCCCACATAGCTGCCAATGTGAGAGGCGATCATGCCGGTTTCCAGCATGAGGCCCACGCCGCAACCATCCACCCCCACGTTATTGCTGATGGTGTGCAGGCCTTTGACGCCCTTCCGCACCAGAGCCGCGATCAGGCTATCGGGAACGCCGCACAGGCCGAAGCCTCCTACCATAACCGTCGACCCGGCCGTGATGTCGGCCACGGCGTCATCGGCGCTCGCTACTACCTTATTCATGCGACCGCCCGGGCTCCGGCTCCGCCCGCAGCGTAATCTTGGACATCAGCTCCAGGAAGATCTCACGCTCCCCGGGACTCAGGGCCGCCAACCAACTACGCGCCATCCCCTGGCGCTTGCTGCGGAACGCGGCCTGAAGCTTCCTGCCGTTCTCGCTCATCTCCACCTCCACTACGCGCCGGTCTTCCTCGCGGCGGTTGCGGACCACCAGCACTTTGTTGACCAAGCGGTCCACCGTGTGAGTTGCGGTGCTGAGCGGAACGCCCAGCGCGCCCGCAAAATCGCTCATGATCATGCGCCCGTTGGAACCCAACAGGATGAGCGCGCGAACTTCTTCGCGGGAACAATCGAGCGACGGCTCCACCGGTTGGCGCGGCAGCACCAGGCGTTGAAAGAGCGCATCCAGGTAACCCAGCAATCGGCCGGACTGCTGATCAAGCGTGGCCCGGGGAGGTGTGCTTCGCTTATGCAATAGTTGCAGTATGGAAGGAAATGGAAGGTGGTGTCAAGTGCGAGGGGAAAACCAGACACAAGGCCGGGAGGCCTGTGCTACGTTACGCGCCCACGTAGCACAGGCCTCCCGGCCTGTGTCTTCCAAACTTCAGTTGATGCTGAGCGGATACCCGGCCGTGCAAAACCGCTGGCCGCCGGTAGAAACGCAAATGACCAGCTGAGTGGTCTGCGGCGGAAGATCCGCAGGCACCTTTAGGTTCACTTGCTCCACGCCAGTCGCGCCGGGGGCCGGACCGGCATAGGCCGGCGCCAGACCGCTGCGGTCTCGAATCTGCCCCGAAACCGTCATGCCCGGCGGAATGCCAGTCAGGAAAATCTGCAGGGTGCTGCCCGCCGCGGCGGGATTGCCAGTTGAATTTTCGCTGAAGTCCTGATTGCGAACGGCGTGGGCGAAAATCGATGGCCAGGCGGGAGCCAGTTGCACTGTCTGGGGCGCGCTACTCACGCCATCCACGGTGACCACCAGGGTCGATGTGTTCTGGGAGCCGAGCGCTGACGGAACCTGGAGATAGATCATGCTGTCGCTGGTGTAGATCAGATCGGCAGCCATGCCACTCCATTTCGCCGATACTGCTTTCCCGGCGAGGTGTGTGCCCATCACGGCAGCCAGCGAACCGGCCACCATCGGCGTGGAAGTTGAGGTTGCCGCATTCAACACACTGGTGACCGTGACATTGGGTGTGGGTGGCACAGGCGCCGAGGTCTGAACGGTGAGCGTCACCGGGAGGGTGGCGTTACCGGCGAGCGGGCCCGCGTCCACCACGATGTTGGCATGGTAAACGCCCGGCGCTAATCCCTGAGCCTGCGCATCCACACGCAACGTCGCGTTGTTCTGTTGGCTGGTTTGATCGATCTGGAGCCAGCCCGCGCCGCTTACGTAGTTCACGCTCGCGCTCCAGTTCATGATGCCGCCGCCCGCATTCTGCACATAGAGGTACGCGGGCGAGTTTACCGCTCCCCCGGCCATGGCTGTGAATTGGATCGGGATCGGCGCCACGCTGAGCTTGGGGAAGTACCCAGCCTGACAGTCTCCGACGATGTTGCAATCGGAGGCAGGAGTGACGGACTGAAAGCGCGGTACCGGGGCGGTAACCGACGCGGTAGCCGTTTGCGAGACAGGCGCTAACGAGACACTCTCCTGCGCCACCGTCGGCGTTGTCGATTGCGTTAGAACGACGAATGTAGGAATCTGCGCACTCTCGACCACCGACGGATTCGCGTCCAGCACTTCATAGACGGCATAGCCCGAGCCGTTGGCAAGCGTCACCTCGTTGGCCGAGTTGAGTGCCACCGGGCCGCTGCCCGTGGGGGCTGCGAATGGAGTGCCGCCGGCGCCATTGGAGTCCGCGCCGGAGACGCGAGCCAGCAGTAGAGTACCGCTGCCGGGTACGTATTGGCCGGCCGCTTGGCTGAGGCCCAGGTCGCCGCCGGCGGTCGGCTTCAACGCGTCGTATCCTGCCACCAGATCGGGAACATAGAGATGAGCGTTGGCCGGAAAGCCGGTGTACGTGATCAGAAAACGCGTTCCGGAATCCTCTCCGGTTCTGCGCGGCGAGAATGCTGTTCCGAAGCCCTCGGTTACGCGTGTGGAAAAGAGCGCCGTTCCGGCCGCGAAAAAGCCCGGCAGGTCAATCGTAGCGGGCCGCGGCGAACCGGTGCAGGTAATACCACCGCTCTGGATAGTCGCGTAGAGTCCATTGGCGGCATTGGCAACGACTACCTGCGCACGATCCACGTTAAGAGGTACGCTCAGGCTGGCTAGAAGTTGCTGGCCAGGGGTACTAGGCAATTCGCTAATATTCGCGCGCACATTGGAGATTTGGATCACGAAGTGGCCGCTGGCCGGCACCGTGATCGTTACACCGTTGAAGGTGATGCTGTGGCCGCTGACCCGCCCCGAAACGCCGGGAACGGGAGTGTATCCGAGACCGTAGTCAACCGAAAAAACGGCATCGGTAGTAAGGTTGTTGGAATCGATACGATTGGTCACATCGACCGGGATAAAGACCGTATAATTCCCGGTAAGCGTTGCTCCCGGGTTGTTACTGGAGCACTGCAGAATAATGTCACCAACCGGTTCGGTGACGCCTTCGGAAAGTACTTGGCGAGGTACAGCAGAGGCCGCGCACGTGGCGGAGGTTCCTCCTGCTTGAGCGTAAGCAATGTTGATTGTTAAAGCTACAAGGCCCAGCGGAAGCCGGGCGCGTCTACCAATCAGAGTAAAGGGTCCCATCGAGACCCATCTTATCAGAACCACTACGAACGTCGAAAATGCCCGGCTCCGATTGGTTTACGCTCTGTGTGGAATCTTCCATAATGGTCTTCCAGCTTTGGTTGGATCCGGTCATCGGATCCATGGGGATGTCGCGCAGGTAGCCTTCGGTCACCAGATCACGCAAGCTTTGCGGCGCCTTCTGCTTGTCGTAGGTGTAATTGTCGAGAACGGTCCGGATGGTGAAGAGGTTGTTCTTGAGTACGCTCTCTTTGGCGCGCAGGATCGACTTCTGATAGATGGGGATGGCCATCGTAACCAAAACTACTATGATGGTCAGAACGACCATGAGTTCGATAAAGGTAAAGCCCAGCACGCGCCGCGCGCGCGAGGAGCGGCACGCGGACCGGTCCGCGGCTACCTTACCACTCTGAGTAGGCAGTGCCATCGGGAGCCTTTTCGTAGGTCTTACTAAAAACGTCGAAAACGTTCTGGCCGCCCCAACTGTTGGAGGTCGGGTCGTCCTGGTCGCTGCGCAAGCCCCAGTCTTTGTTCCCGGTGAAGGGATCCTTGGGGATGCGGCGCAGGAAACGCATCTTCTGGTCTTTCGGCCCGGCCAGCTTCACGCCTTCGACTAGCTGGTCCAGAGATTCCGGATAACCGTTGGTGCCTTGCTTGAGCGGGCCGAACTGGCCGGCATCCGCGTAATCTTTGTATTTGTCAATGGCGTGGCGGATCTCGTCGAGGGCGTGGCGCAGATCCCGCTCTCGCTCCGCGCGCACCTTGGATCGCGCCAGGGGCACGGCCATGGTGGTGAGGATGAGCATGATGGTGAAGGCCACAATCAGCTCCACCAACGTCAGCCCTTTTTGATTCCGCCGTCGCATACTGCTTTATCGAATGGTGACCGCCAGCGGCACGGCGCTCGATGCCAGCACCTGGCCCTGCGTATTGGTGACCCGCAAATTCGGAATCATCACATTGGTGGCGCCGCGGTTTACCGCCTGGAAAACGAAGTTGACCAGCACGCCCATCCCGGACACTCCCGGCGCTCCTGGAGGGCCGCCGATCTGGACAGTCGCCAGGCCGCCATCGTTCTGAATGTTCTTGGTGAGCACGGGCGTTTGGCCCTGAGCCAGGAAGTCGCCGGGGGTGACGTCGTTCAAGCGCAGAAATCGCGGATCGAACTGAATCTGCAGGCGAGCCCCGGCAATGTCTGCGCCGTTCTCCATGGCAAGCGATACAGTGAACGGCGCGGCGACGGTGGCCTGCGCCAGCGGCTGGAAGAAGACGCGCGCGGACCCGGCCGGTGATGGACTGGCCGCGGCAGCCGGCGGCACAGGCGGAGCCGTCGCCGGAGGCACGAGTGCTGGAGGCGCGGTCGCAGGCGGGGCGGTCGCCGGAGGCGCGAGGGCCGCGGGTGGGACAGGCGCGTTCGGAGGCGCCGCTACCGGGTTCGAAATCACCGCCGCAGTCGATGGCGGGTTGGCTGCCGCAGCAGCCGCGGCTGCTTTCGCCGCAGCCGCATCCACCGGGCGCGGCGCGTAGTTCAGTTTGATGGTGGTCGCGTTGCCCACGGCGATGGTGCGCAGGTTCTCCGGTGTGATGTCCGGGCGCCGTACAATATGCGGAATCAGCGCGATCATCAGCTCGTTGTGATTGCGGTCGACACTCTCACCGGTAAATAAGCGCCGCAGCAACGGAATGCTGGACAGACCGGGGATGCCCGTCACGGTCTTATTATCCTGCTGCTGGATGAGGCCGCCCAGCAGGCTGACCTGGCCCTCTTGCACGCGAAGATCGTGGCTCACCTTGCGCTGCCCGATGATGGGCTGGCTGATGCCGCCCAGGTTCACCTGGCCGTTCACGCTGGAGATATCCAGATCCACGTGCATGGAGACTTCCCCGTTGTCGTGGACGCGCGGCGTGATTTCCACGTTGACGCCCACATCGATATAAGTGAATTGCGTGTTCACCAACGGATTGATACCTACGCCGCCGATGCCCGGCTGAAAGCTGCCGGTGGCGGTCGGCTCGCGATCGCCGATCTTCAGAACCGCCTTCACGTTATCCAGCGAGCGAACCTGCGGGGCTTGCAGAATTTTGGTATTGGCATCGCTCAACGCCGCCTGCAGCAGCGCTCCGGGAAGGGTGATCGAGAAATCCGAGCTGGACAGGTGGCCGAGATTGGAAAGTGGAATGGCTAAAGGGTTCGAATTCGCGGTCGTGTTGCTGATGGCAACTCCATTGTTTGTTGTTGTTGTTGTTGTTGTTGTTGTTGTTCGTATTGTTGTTGTTTGTGGTGTTGGGATTGCTCACCACTTGCAAGCCGGGCCGCGGCGTGAAGTTCACCGGAACGTTCAGGCCGGTGGAAGCCAGGGCGGCTGTGATTTGACGCGAGAACGTTTGCGTGGCTTCGAGCACCAGGATATCCACCACAACTTCGGAACGCGGCTTGTCGAGGTCGTTGATGATCTTTTCGGCCAACGCGATGCGATCGGCCTCGCCCCGCGCGATGATCGCGTTCTGCGAGTTGTAGGGCATCAGGCGCGTGAGCTCGGTGACGGCGCGTACCGCATTGACGATTTCCTGCAGCTCCTGCGGCTGGTTTACATTCTGCAGGTAGAAGACTTTCAACACCTGGTCTTCGTAGTCGTTGCGCTTATTGCGATTGTCATTGGCGATGAAGATCGTGTTGGCGGCAAGCGGCTTCCAAAAGGATTTTGTCAAGACGGCGAGGTCATCCAGGGCCTCCTCGAGCGTCGAGTTGTTCAGCTCCACCGAAAGCGGCCGGGCCGCCTGATATTCCGGGTCCCACAGCAGATTGATGCCCGCCACCTTGGCCACCGTCTCGAACAACACCTTGGGGGACTGATTGTTCATCTTAAGGTTGATCAGTTCCGGATTGAGGGGCTTCAGTTCCGGCACCGGGAGGAGCCGGCCAATCCTTTCCAGAGTGTCCCGCTTGACCTCTTCGGACGGAGTGAGGGCCCTGACTTCCGGGGGCGATTCCTTGCCCGTAGCTTCCTGGCGTTGGCGTTCGCGCTGGATCATCTCCTGCGTGCGGCGGACTTCCTGCGCCGCCACGGAGGAGCCCGGGTTGAGCCCATAGGCCCTCTGAAACTCTACCAAGGCCTCGGCCAGCTGCCCCTGCCCGCGCACCTTCAGACCCTTGTCCAGGTGCATCGAGGAAGCCTGAAAGCGGGCTTTCTGGGTCGGCATCTGGTAAATGATTTCCGACGGGTCTTCTGAAAGCGCCCTCTCGTAAGCCTCCAGCGCGGCATCCCAGTCTTTGATGGCCTCCTTTTGACGGCCCTCGGCCAAGTACCTATCACCTTTGCGTGTCTTGGCTTCCAGGGGAACGACTGGTCCGGCCAGAACAGCGGCCACTACAATAGCGACTAAGCGATTGAAAAAAGACATGTTTCCATAGTTTTCGAGCACTCCAAAAAGGGTGTGCTAAGATTAAGTGCGCTTGGACCGCCCATTGGCATCTAAACTCTTTGACGAGCTTAGGCTTCCGGGTGTTGAGAGCAAAAGTTGGCGGACAAAGACGGTAGCCTTAAAATCCTGAGCGATAACCGCCAGGCGGGCCATAACTACTTCCTTATGGACCGTTTCGAAGCCGGGATGGTGCTTACCGGAACCGAAGTCAAAGCCGCCAAAGACGGCAAAATTCAGCTTAAAGACGCTTACGCCACGGTCATCGGCAACGAGGCCTGGCTCCTCAACGCGCACATCAGCCAGTATTCGCACGGCAACCGCGAGAACCATCCGCCCGTTCGCAACCGGAAGCTGCTGCTCCACCGCCGGGAAATCGACAAGCTGCTGGGCCAGACCAGGGAAAAAGGCCTGGCCCTGATTCCGACCAAAATCTATCTCAAAAATGGACGGATCAAATGCGAAGTGGCACTAGCTAAGGGCAAGAAACTGCATGACAAGCGCGAAGCCGAGCGGGCCCGCACGGCGGAGGCCGAGGCACGCGCGGAAATGCGCCGGCGGATGTGAAAGAAGCTTTCAGCATTCAGCATTCAGCGATCAGCTAAAACGGAGCCTCCAGGGGTTCGGCGGTTTTGAGCTTGCTATTCCGCTAAGTAGAACGCCTTATTCAGCGATCAGCTAACACAGGAGCCTCCGGGGGTTCTACGTTTCAAGCTGAATGCTGAATGCTGATTGCTGAAAGCTATGTAGCTTCTTTCTATTCCAGCCGAAAAGCTGAATATGCGGTTCCGTAGCGTGTCGATTCTTGCCCTCTCGTTCCTGCCGATGGGCTGGGCACAACGGGTGGGCTCACCCACCGATGATTTGACCAACCTGAGCGTCGACGAACTGTTCAGCGTGCAGGTGAGTTCGGTGGGCCGCAAGGCACAGGAGCTCTCGAAGGCGCCCGCGGCCGTGTTTGTGCTCACGGCCGAAGATATCCGGCGCAGCGCTGCGACTTCCATCCCCGAAGCGCTCCAATGGGTTCCGGGCCTGACGGTTTCCAAGCTGGACGGCCGCTCCTGGTCGGTTTCCGCGCGTGGCGGAAGCCGCCTGTTTGCCAACCAGATACTGGTTTTGATCGATGGGCGGTCCTTATATATGCCGCTGTTTTCAGGGGTCATTTGGGACACCATCGATATTCCTCTGGAAGACATCGAGCAGATCGAGGTTGTCCGCGGGCCCGGGCGCCGTGATGTGGGGACCCAACGCGGTTAACGGCGTCATCAACATCATTACCAAAAGCGCGCGCGCCACCAAAGGCGGGAGTGCGAGCGCGTCGACGGGAAACGAACTCCGCGGCGCGGTGGAAGGCCAATTTAGCGCGGCACCTAACGACCATGTTGCTTTCCGGACCTGGGGCAAGCTGGAAGATCGCCAGCCGGCCTACGACTCCCCGGGTTATTACAACTACGTCACGTCGATGCATACGGATCCTTCCGTAACGAACCTGGACTGGGAGAGCGGGCGGCTCGGTTTTCGCATGGACGCCCAGCTGAAAGAAGGCGACCAGTTGATGGTGGAGGGCGACACCTATAAGATGGGCCGGCAGGATCAGCTTGACTACCCCGTTCTGTTGCCCCAAGTGGTAGAGAGTGCCCAGTCGCACTCCGGTTCCGCGGGGGCCTCGCTGTATTCACGCTGGACCCATACAAATCAAACAGGCGGCGAAAGCGTGCTCCAGCTCTCCCTGGATCACAGCAACGTCGACTATCGGTTCGTGGGCGGCAGCCTGTCCAACCTGACTCTCGATTTTCAGAATCGACGGCTTGCCGGTGAAAACAACGAGATCTACTGGGGAGTCGGCTTTCAGCAGTACTCGGACAATACTTACGCCACCCGGGGCTTCAGCATGAATCCGCCAGATTCTCTGTATCGCGATGGAGATGTCGTGATTCGTGATGAGTGGCAGATCCTCCCGGGCCGTTTGCTGGGATCGGCCGGCATCCGTTTGGACTACAACTCATACCGGCACTTGGAGTTTCAGCCCAGCGTGCGCCTGATGTACACACCCAGTAAACGTCAGTCCGTATGGGCAGCCGTTTCCCGCGCGGTACGGGAGCCCAACCACGGAGACCGCACCGAGCACTACCAAGAACAGCAACTGATGGGCGGCTACCCTGTCACCGTGGAAGGCCTCGGCTCGCCCACACTGGTCTCGGAAGTAGACAACAGCGTCGAGGCGGGCTATCGGTTCCAGTCCGGCCAGCGCTGGTCGATCGATATATCGGGCTTTCGCAGCTACTACGGCCGCCTGATCGCCCTGGCCGGAAACGCAGCCCCGCAACTTAGCTTCTCCGACGGAGTTCCGTCCCTGGTCGCGACGATGACTATGACCAATGCCGGCGCCGGTTGTTCGCACGGTGGTGAAGTTTGGGCCACGTGGCAGGTGCGTCCGGGCTGGAAGCTGATGCCGTCTTATTCGTACCTGGACGACATGCGCTGGCTGCCCAATGTTCCGGGCAAAACCTTCGCATGGAACTACCTCCCGTCAGACTTGCGCCATCAGGGATGGCTGCGCCTGGAGCACGATCTTTCGCGCGCCTGGCAAGCCGACCTGAATGTCCGCGCGCGCTCCCGTGATCTGGGTTTGCAGCTTCCCGGCTGGGTGCTGATCGACGCCCATCTTTCCTATCGGCCCTCGCGTTCCGGAGAACTGGATGTGTCCGTGCAGAATCTGGCAGGCCATCAGGTCCTCGAAGGCTATTCCGAGTTGGTCTTTCCGTCGATACCTGTGCGGCGGACGTTTGTTATTAAGTGGACGCAACGTTTTTGAGCAGCAGGAGCAAACGCTTGCGGGTAAACTTTCCATTCCGGTGGTGGGCGGCATCGGCGGCTCTGGCGGGCGCGCTCTGCGCCATGCGTTTGGCCGCCTCCGAACCGGAGGATGAGCTCAAGGCCGCAACCGTGCTCAGCTTCCTGCGCTATTCCGAATGGCCCGCGCCGCCCGCCGGCGACCCGTCCCTGACGGTGGGCGTGCTTGGCCGGTCTGCGCTAGCGCTCACATTTCGCAGGGTTCTCGAAGGCAAGTCGGTTGAGAATCGGCCGGTGAAAGTCTTGGACCTTCCCACCGAATCCGTTTCCAATTGCTGCCAGATCGTTTTTCTGGCCAGCGAAAGACCGGGCGATCTCAAGCCGGCCCTGGCGCTCGCTCGATCCATGCACGCCCTGACGATTGGCGCAGCGGACCAGTTCCTCGAGCTCGGCGGCGCCATCCAACTCCAGATCGTCGATGGACGCATGAGTTTTGAAGTGAACCGCGAGGCTTTGGAGCGATCCGGCATCACCATCAGCTCCAAATTGCTCCGCTTCGGCCAGATCCGTACCGCCGGAAAAGGGAAGCCGCCGGTATGAGGAAAGGGTACCTCTCTCTGCGGTGGAAGCTGGCGGCTCTGATCGCTGGTGGGAGCGTCGTGGGCGCGGTCTTGGCGGCCACCGGCTTCGTCTGGTCGGAGGTGCAACGGTATCGATCGTACGCCGATTCGGAGGTTGCGGCCATTGCCAATATCGTGGCGGACCAGGTGGGTCCGGCCTTCAGTCTTGCCGACCCCAAAGGAGCCACCGAGATCCTGAGCTCTCTTCGCACAGAGGGCCAGATTCGCGATGCCGTCTTGTACGACACAGGTGCAGCGCATTTGGACCGGGAATCGTGCTTCGCTGCGTTTCACCGTATCGCTTCCGCGAATTGTCCGCCACTGCCGGGGGATGGGACCAGCCGCACCAGCGATACCGTCACCATCACGCGCGCCGTCACTGCAGGCGGCGAGCGCGTCGGCACGCTGGTAGTGACCATGGGGGTGCCCTCGCTCGGCGAGGTGATGCAGAGCTGTCTTGGGACGGCGGGCATCATCGTCGTGTTCAGCCTGGTGGTCGCCGTAGTGGTGGCGGTGTTCCTGCAGTCGCGTGTCTCCCGGCCCATCCTGGCCATCGCGCAGGTGGCCCAACGGATTGCCCAGACGCACCGGTACGAAGATCGTGTCGCCGTAACCGCTTCCGGCGAACTGGGCGTGCTGGCCGGCTCCTTCAACGCCATGATCGACGAAATCGAACGGCGCGACGTGGAACTGGCCCAACATCGGCGCAGCCTCGAGGAGCAGGTGGCCGAACGCAGCCGGGTGAACGCGGAGTTGCGCCTGGCGAAAGAAAAGGCCGAAGGAGCGGCCCGCCTCAAGAGCGAGTTTCTGGCGAACATGAGCCACGAAATCCGCACTCCGTTGAATGGCGTTCTGGGGATGATCGGCCTGGTCCTGGACAAGCCCTGGGACCCGGAGTCGCGCCAGCAGTTGAGCGATGCCCAGCGGGCCGCCCAAGCCTTAGTGGCCATTCTCAACGACATCCTGGACCTCTCCAAGATGGAAGCCGGCAAGTTGAACCTGGATGAAATCGATTTCGATTTGCGCGAAGCCGTGCAAGACGTTCTGCGCATGTTCGACATTCCGTTTCGGCAGAAGCAGTTGGAACTGGCCGTCGCGGTCTGCGACGCCTGCCCGCGCTGGGTGCATGGGGACCCCATCCGTCTGCGGCAGGTCTTGGTCAACCTGGTGGGCAATGCCGTCAAGTTCACCGCATCCGGGGCTGTGGTCGTGACCGTGGCCGCCCCCCAGAGCGGCTGGCTACGCGTAGACATCGCCGACTCCGGCATCGGCGTTCCGCCCGAAAAGCTGCAATCCATTTTCGAGCCGTTCACGCAAGCCGATGGCTCGCACACGCGCCGTTTCGGAGGCACGGGCCTGGGGCTGACCATCACGCGCCGGCTCGTCGATTTAATGGGCGGCCGCCTCTCGGTCGAAAGTAAACCAGGGCGATGCAGTTGCTTTTCCATCGAACTGCCTCTGCCGGTTGGTACCGAGCCTGTCCCTGCGGAGCACGAAACGGTCCCCCTCACGCTGCCCGACAGCCTGACAGTGCTGGTGGCCGAGGATAATCCAATCAATCAGAGAGTGATCTGCGCGATGCTCAAGCGCCAGGGCTGGAGTGTGGTGCTCACCGCGAATGGTAAAGAGGCCTATGAGTCCTTCCTGCAAGGGCAATTCGATCTGGTTCTGATGGATGTGCAGATGCCTGAGGTGGATGGGCTCGAGTCGACCCGTCTCATTCGTCAAGACGAGAGCCGGCGTAAGCTCGAACGCACGCCGATCATCGCCTTGACCGCGCATGCTGCCGACGCCCAGCAGCAGCAGTGTCTGGCAGCGGGGATGGACGCTGTCATCACCAAGCCCGTTAATTTCAAGACCCTGTTGGACCAACTCGGCTCGGTTCTGAAAGCCCGCGAGCCTGCGGACGCTAAATAAGCTATCAGCAAGCTATCAGCATTCAGCGATCAGCCATCAGCTCTTCGGCCCCGAAGAAATTGGCGGTTGCACGATTCCTTTTCGGTTCTCGCGGTAAGACTGGAATCTGGGAAGGTGGAGGTCACCGTTTCCGCGGCTTCGCCGGGGCTGTCTCCGGTAGCCAACAGTATCGATCAGACGGAAATCAGAAGTCTCAATCTCGTCAACGTGGCCAAGGCGCTCGACTATCTTCCCGGTGTGTCCATACAACACCTCTCGGCGAATCGCAACGAAGCCGGGATCATGGTGCGCGGGTTCAGCACGCGGTTGCCAGGGGCTATTCGTCTCCATTGCGTGGCCCCAACGCATTGGGCGGTACCATCAACCTGGTCACCCAGGAACCGGTGAAGAAGTTCGATGCCGATGCACTCATCGGGACCGGCGCGGGAGATACGTTGCTCTCCTCGTTGCGCCTCGGCTCCCGGTAGCGGCATTTCTTTTTTCAAGGCTCGCTCGATTGGCTGCAAGCCCATTTCATTCCGCTGTCGGACAATTTCCCGGTCTACCAGTACAAGAATCTGCCGGACATTACGATGAGGGATCGTCTGAACAACTCCTGGTCGCGCGATGAAAGATTCACGGGGCGCATTGGCTGGACGCCCAAGGGTCAGGATGAATACGTGTTCAGCTACGTGAACTTGAAAGGGCAGAAAGGGGTCCCGCTCTACCAGGGACCGAATACCGTTGCGACGTACAGATTTTTTCTGGGTCTGGCCGTATTGGGACGCGGACAACTACTATTTCCACTCCAATACTGAGATCGGGAGAGCAGCTCGATCAAGTGTCGCGGCTTCTACAGCCAGTTTCGCAACGACGTCGATATGTACGCGAACGACACGTATACGATGATGAATACCAAGACCGCCGAGCACAGCATGTACAACGAGCACAACGATGGATTTTCGGCGGAGTTCACAACTAGCGTGCTCCCGCGAAACGTCATCAGCGCCTCGTTCTTTCTCAAAGACGACACACATACGAACACGGCATCTACCCCGGAATTTCGCCATTTCCGCTGGTCGAGCCCACGTTGCGCGATGGCGACCTTCAGGCATCCATCGGGCTGCAGGACGCGACCAGAATCTCCTCACGCCTTTCTGCCACCGCCGGTTTCAGCGCGGACCATTTCGATGGCTTGCAGGGTCAGCAATACAACAGTGCCATGACGGTGCTGCTGCCGTTCACCTGTGTCGCCGCGCCGCAGAACACTTCGTTTTCCGGGTGCACCGCGCACGTTTGGAACTATAATCCGCAGGCGGCGGTTTCCTATAAGGTCAGCGGCTCAGGCACATTCTTTGCGACCATCGCCGATCGTGGACGCTTCCCGATGCTGAAGGACATCTATTCCGCGAGCCTGGGTGCGGGGTTGCCGAATCCCAATTTGAAGCCAGAGCATAGCCGGAACTGGAACGCCGGATACTCGCAGCTCCTCGGCGCGAGGACTCTGGTTGAGGCGGTGCTCTTTCGCAGCGACCTCCGCAATGCCATCGAATCAGTTTTTGTGCCCGATCCGGGTGGGACCAGTCCGGCACGCACGACGAATTCAACGCCTTCGTGAACTTCTTTACCGATGTTCGCCATTTCGCTGCAGTAGCCGACATCTTGCCGTTGGGGCAGAAAGCCTCTCGCCAATGTGAGCGCGGTCAATACCAGCATCAGCATCCTGCCGACGCTGCCCAGGAGCAAGGTCATCGGAACGGCCTCGTTGCATTTGCCGCATCGGATCCTTGCCATTCTCAATCAGCGATATGAGAGCGGCCTGCTATTGCAGGATACGACCTATGCCCCGACATCTCCGCTATTCTTGCCGCGCTCGGAATCGTATGCGAACACGGACATCATTGGTGTGGTGCCCATCCGTTATGGCATGTCCGCGGAGGCCGGCGTGAAGAACCTCCTTGACCGGAACTACTACTACTACACGGCGGGGTATCCCGAGATTGGACGAAACTGGTTTTTGAATTTCCGCTACAGGTTTTAGCGGGAGCCAGTGGGCCGGGGCCATGCCCTGCCCAGAAGAGCATGTGTAAGGCCGAAAACTTGCAGAAAACGACATCGAGGTCCCCGCACCCCGCTGCTCTATCATTTTTTCCAGTCCCAAAAAACGGTGCAATCCGCGATGTCCTCCCGCTGCTGGTACACATTCTTCAAATCGTAGTTTTCGATTTCGCTACGGTCGCAGGTATAAGCCGTGGCGAACACTCCCGAGTGCACCTGGCGCTTAACCTCGTCTTCGGTGACGATGTGCATCAGCGCCGCTTCAGCAGGCGGCAGGTCGACTTTGTGGGTATAGGTCATCTCGAATCCCGGCGGCGGCGTGCGCTTCGTGAGGAAATAGATCGGCTCATCGGCCAACAGGAGGGCATTGCGCGGTGTCACCGCGTCCACTTTATCCGCCATCCGTTGGTAAAGGCGCCAGGTCTCGTCGGGTTCGTCATATAGCGATTTACCCAATCCCAACACGAACAGCAGCGAAACCAGCAGTACCGGCCACAGCGGACGGTCCGGTTCGAGCACGCGGGAGGCAATCGCATAAAGCCCCGCCACCGCGAGTATCGACACAAACGGCACTATCAGCAAAAAATATCGTTCGAAGGTGGGATGACCGCTTGCCAACTCGACGGCAAGGGCCGCCGCGAGCCACGCGCACAGATAGAATTCCGCCTTCAGCGGGCGTGGCCACGGGCATCGGCGCGTGATGTAAAACAGGCCGAAGACAGCCAGCAGACCCAGCAGCAGGGCTTGGCCGTTGTCGATCCAGGATGTGAGGACTTCGAAATCGTGGCGCGTTGACTCGGGCCAATACAGGTTGCGAAAGGAGAGGTGGTATTGAAACAGGTTAAACCAGGTTTGACGCGGCCCGAGCCAAAACAGCCGGATTACCGGCGCAAAAGAAAAGATGGTTCCGAGGCCGAAACCGGCGAGCTTGGTAAATCGGCTGCCCGCGCGATTGTAGAACAGGATCCAGGCGAGGAATACGGGCGCGGCGGCAGCGGACAGGAGCGACGAGGCAGCCGCGGCGCCGGCGAAGAAGCCCGCCAAGGTGGGCAGCAATAATCCGCGTCGATCGACCGCACGAACGGAAAACCGGAACGCCGCGGCCAGCCCGAACAGACACAATCCGTAAGCCTGCCCGATGGGCCCGTATTCGAATACCAAAGCGTTCAGACCGATGGCCAGGCCGGCTGTGACCGCGGCGGCAGTTCGCCAGCTTTGGACGGGGAAGCGGACGAACACAAAATCGGCCATGAGCAGGACCGCGCCAATTGTGAACAGAGCCGCGAAGGCGTGCGCCACATGCCAACTCTGGCCCAGGATGCGCATCCACCCCGCGTTCCAGTAGGCGTTGAGAGGCGACTGAGGAAAGCAGAAATCGATGTACGGCGTTTTGCCGGCGTCTATCAATTGCGCCGCCAGCAAATGATAGCCCTCATCATAGAAGAACGCGACGGTTTCGGAGTAGATCAGGAACACCGCGGCATACAGCGCCAGCACGCCGCAAAGCCACCAGTACGGACCCCGGCGATCGGTATCGGCGTTCACCAAGAGCCAGTTTACGAGGGATCAGGTGCCAGCCGCCATGCCCGGCCTTAATGAGCTGTCCGAACCGGCGGCCGAGACCGCCGGCATTACGTAGCGCTGGCGATCTCTGTCGCCGGCACGGTTGACCACGGGGCCTGCGACTTGCGGAACAAACGCCGGGAACCGGCGGGGATTGTCCACCATGCGCGCGGCAAGTCTTTCGCAATCACAGAGAGCTCTTGGCAGTCTTCGGCCACACAACGCCCTGATCCTCCTTCGGAACCGGCGCCAGGCCCTTGTTCACGAACTTCTGTACGCGCTGTCCGCGGTAGGTCTCGGTGGTGAAGATGTTGCCCTTCGAATCGGTGGCGATGCTGTGCACGGCATAGAACTGGCCGGGCTGGCGTCCGCCATCGCCGAAGCTGGTCAACACTTGAAGCGACTCGCGATCCAGGATGTGAATCTTCTCGTTCGAGCCGTCGGCAAGAAAGATGTATTTCTGCTGCGGATCTTTCGAGAAGGCGATATCCCAGACTGCCCCATCGCCCAGCGTGTTCTTGTACAGAATCTGTTCCTTGACGAACGTTCCATCAGGTTTAAAAACCTGAATGCGGTCGTTGACGCGGTCGCAGACATACAGCAGGCCATCGTTGGAAAGCTCGGCGCAGTGCACCGGGTTGCGGAATTGTTGAGCCGGGGGATCATTGGGATTGTAGCGGCCCAGGTTGGTGTCGTCGGGCTTGTGGCCGTATGCGCCCCAGTGCCGCTTGTAAGCTCCCGGTTTCGGCGTCGTACACGATGACGCGCTTGTTGCCGTAGCCATCGGCGACGTACAGCTCGTTGGTCTTCGGGTCGACAAACATCTTCGCCGGCCGTCCGAGGTTTTCGGTGTCGTTGCTGCCTTTGCTCTGTCCGGCCTTGCCGATCTGCATCAGGAATTTTCCATCCTGGGTGAATTTCATGACCATGCTGTCGTGATAGAGCGGGGGTCCACCGGGCGCTCGCGGGGCTGCCGGTGCGCGCCTCGGCCTGCCCGGCCAGCCGGAGCGAGACCTTCTTCCGCGGCCACGCCCGCCGTCGCGCCATTGCCTCCGATCCACACGTTGCCCTTGTAATCCACCGTGATTCCGTGATTCGACAACGGCCAAACGTAGTTGTCTCCGTCCTTGCCTCCCCAGTTTGCAAGCAGATTACCCGCCTCATCGAATTCCAGGACGGCCGGCGCGGGCGCGCAGCATTCCGCTTCGACTACGCCCGCTTGCCGTTTGGGACCGGGAGGATTCGCCACCGCGTAGTTTTCCATCGCCTCCAGCGAGCCTTGCCGATGAATGATCCAGATATGGTCCTGGGTATCCACGGAGACGCCAATGATATTGCCGGTTACCCAATGATTGGGCAGCGGCTTCGGCCAGAACGGGTCAACTTCAAACCGCGGCGCCTGAACTCCGGCGGCCTCCACTACGGCCCTTTTCTCGAACACCAGGTATGCGGCGGCGAGTGCGCCCAGCAGCCCCACTAAAATCGAACCGATCCACAAATTGCGTTTCAACACCTGTCCTCCTCTGCCGGCTCTCGCCTGGCGTTCCCCAAAGACCGCTCCCTTTGGTCACGGCTCAGTAACGCGCCGTCATCTTACGGAGCCGTGACCGAAGGGAGCGGTAAACCTGTCGCTCGGTAGATTGTATGGCCGTACGAAGCCGGTGTCAAGAATCCACGGGGAGCCAAAGGTCACCGCCATATCGAGCGATAATAAATACTTCGACAATCGGACGTTACGCGATTTCTCCATGGACGACACCCCGACTCAACGCCCCAAGCCGACCTTGGAACGGTTGTTCGACACGGCCGCCACGTTGTTCTGGGAGAAGGGATATGCCGCGACTACCACGCGCGAAATCGCCACCGCCGTGGGTATCCAGCAGGCCTCGCTGTACTATCACTTCGCCAGCAAGGAAGACCTGTTCTATCAGCTCTGCGTCTCCTCGCTCGAACAGCTCCGGACGGACACGCAATCCGCCCTGGACGAGGTCCGCGATCCCTTGGGCCGCATACGCTCTCTGATCCGTGCACATCTCGCCACGCTGCTGACTCATCAAGTGAGACATGTGACGATGCTGACCGAGTTGCGCGCTTTGTCGAGCCGCCACCACGAGGAAGTGCTCGGCCTTCGCAAGCAATACGGGAGCCTGGTGCGGTCGGTGATCGAAGAGGCACAGGGCGCCGGTGTAGTGCGAACCGACATCCCAGCCCAGTATCTCTACCTGGCATTGCTCAATGTGCTCAACTGGGCCATCTTGTGGTTTCGCCGGGACCAGGAACTGCCGGCCGACCGGCTCAGCGGTCTCTTCACGCCGGTCTTTCTCGATGGCGCCGCCGCAATGCGGGCGCAGATTCCTCTCATGTCCCTGGACATCCCATCGGGACAAAAGAAAAGGCCGGTGTCGCGAGCGCGGAAGTTTTCGGAGGGAGCCGAGAAACCCACCGCCGAGCGGATGCTGAACGCGGCCGCCGCGCTGTTCTCGAAAAAGGGATATGCGGCCACCAGCACGCGCGAGATCGCGGCCCTTCTGCGCATTCAGAAAGCTTCGCTCTACTATCACATCGAGAGTAAAGAGGACCTGCTCTATTCCATTTGTAAGTCGTCGCTCGAACAGATCCGGAAGGACGTAGGGGCCGCGGTTCAGAACGTTCCCGATCCGCTGGAGCGCACGCGCATCCTGGTACGGACGCATATCGAGAGTATGCTGCGGGATCAAGACCGGCATTCCGCTACGTTGTCCGAGATGCGCGCTTTGTCGAAAGAGCGCCTGGCGCACGTCATATCGCTCCGCGACGCGTATGAGGAACTGGTGCGAACGGTTTTACAGGAGGCGCAAAGTGCCGGTGCGCTGCGCGGCGACATACCGGTCAAGTACCTCTGCCTCATCCTTCTTGGCATGGTGAACCGTGTAGAAGTCTGGTACCGGCATAGCGGCGCGTTATCGCCTGGCGAACTGGGCGAAATCCTGGCGGTGATCTTCTTAACGGGCGCGGCGGCAACTGCCCGGGACTGATGTGTGCGCTGACCGTGGCGCAGCCTCTCAGGCTGCAGCGCCGGCACTCATGCCGGCGGTCGGCGCGCCCGCTGAATACGGGGTCGAGATGATTCTCGACCCGGCAGGCAAGAGTGCCCGCGCCACGGTCGAATCCAAAACGGCCGATCTGGTAAAGTGAGCTAATACCGATGGAAGCCGAAGACCGCCAGCAGCATCGATCGTTACAAAAGGAATACGGTAGTTTTTACCGCGCAGTAAGCGACATCCTCTTCCAGCACAATATTATGGATTTGGACGGCAAACACAATACCGGTGACTACGATCCGGAGGTGGATGTCCTGCTCACGCGCATTGGCGAGGCTGAGAATTGCGAATCGCTGCGCGGACTCTTGCACCAGGTATTCATGAATGCCTTCGGTGAGGAAAACTGTGGCAGTCCGGAACGTTACGACGGAGCGGCCGCTGAAATCTGGAAGGCATACGAGCGGCACCGCAACAAGTGAGAGGCCCTGCCCACTTCGCACGAATGGGAGTGGCTACCGAAAGGGCTGGGCGGACTTACGCCTGACAGCCATACTCGCTTTTAAAACCGTGCGTGCCTGATCCTGGGCCTGGATGTAAGAGGGCGCCGTTCCGTGGTCCCCATGATCGGTGGACCAATAAAACTCATCATGGCGATCTCTTTCGTAGACGGTATATTGTGCCTGGTTCCCACCGGCGTCGATGAAAGTGAACGATTGGCCCACGACGAGTTCCTTCCGTACTATTGCAGCTCTGGTTTCATGACACTTAGAGGCGCACCGAATTATAGCAGTTTCATTTCCGAAAGTCTGTTATTGTTAAGGTGGGAAGAGGTTGTCTTATGCAGAGATTCATGGCGGAACTCAGCAGTCCGGTCGATAAGGGCGAGTTCGAGAAGTCCTGGCAGAGTGATCTGACTCTCACCAGCGAACCGCGAGTAGACTTCAGCTTTACGGGACAGACGATGTCGGCCGTGGTGCACTCAGAACTTAAGGCGCAATGGCCCTCGGCCAATTTCCACCAAAGCTTCAGCGCGGCCATTCGGCGACTGAACCGCGCCTGCAATATCCGCTGGCTTTAGCAGGCTGCGGAAAGACCCGATCAGCCCCCGCTCCCTTATGGTCGCGGCTCGGTAAGTGCTTCTGACTTAGTCAATCCGCAGGCAATAAATTGGTTGCTGCAGGCTAATAGCGTTTTCGACCGAAGCCGCCACCACCGCCGCCAGATCGCTCCGTCTTTGGGCGGGCTTCATTGACGCTCAGGGCTCGACCGTCGAAATCTGTGCCGTTCAAAGCAGCAATGGCCTTTTCGCCCTCACCGTCATTGCTCATTTCGACGAAGCCAAATCCGCGGGGCTGGCCGGAGTCACGATCCGTGACAATGTTGACGCGCCCCACGGTACCGTGAGTCTCAAACAGCGCACGGACGGAATCTTCCGTCGCTCCGAAACTGAGATTTCCGACGTAAATATTCTTCATCTTTAAAAATCCTCTTCTGATTTGAAGGCGGCTAATTGGGAAGCAGGACGAATCTAGCAGAACGGCTAGGCAGGTCGGCCTTAATCGGCAGGAGCATCAAATCTAGGGCCCAGTGTATCATGTAGTATACTCTGCTACAATAGAAATAAGCCGTCCCCCGCACACAGATATGTCCGACAGCTAACAGAGTCGGAAAGGTTCAGTTAGAAAGGACGATTACGAGTACCTATGCTATACGACAGCACTAAGGTCCTTCTGCGAGGCATTCTTGTGTCGCTACAAAGCGCCGAGAAAGTCAGATGGGAAGATCAGATAGAGTTGGCCAGCGAGTGTTCGTACGAGATGCACCAGATGGCCCGCCCACTGTACCGGGGATACACGACTGATCCCGTAAAGAAAGCTCCCGTGCTGGTCATGGTTTCCGAAAGGGCTGCCCGTGCAATACCGCATGTGAAGTCGATGGTGCGGGCAATTCGGCGCAAAGACCAGATTGCAGCGGTGGAAAGCGGACGCGCGGCTCTTGCTGAGTTGTAACACCCATGGCTATGTAAGATATGGGCTGTGTACGGTTAAGTACACTCGTCATTTAGCGCGGACTCCGCCTGCCACCTGCTATAATTAACTCGGCAATTCCCACCATGAGCCGAGCGGCCTAGCTTCTCCGGCCACCCTCACCGTCCGTCCCAGATGGCCCTTGCCGGAAAGGACTAAGACTATGCAAGAGGAGTTACCGTTTCTCAAAGGTGACGAAGTGTATCTGGCCAAAGGTTCCTATCAGGGCACGGTGGGCATCTTTCTCAATCTGAGAAATGATCCTAAGTGGGCCGACATACGCGAACCGGGCGACAGCATTCGCGCTCATCCCGTGGAATGGTTGGCACTGCGCACAAAAAGTAAGTAAGTAAAGAGTACGACGTGGTGACAGAAACAGATCTGTGATCGAAGGTTCCAAGGTTGGCCGAGTCGCCTTTCTCGGCAACTACTTGCCGCGCAAGTGCGGGATTGCAACATTTAACTCCGATCTTCTTGCTGCCGTTGCCGCCGAGCACCCCTCGAGCGAGTGCTTCGCGGTCGCCATGAACGACATCAAAGAAGGCTACGAGTATCCGGATGTCGTTCGATTCGAGATTGAAGAACAGGATCTGTCTTCGTATTTGCGCGCCGCGGATTTCCTTAATATCAGCAATGTCGACGTGGTGTGCCTGCAACATGAATTTGGGATCTTCGGCGGCCCGGCCGGCAGCCACATCCTGGCGCTCCTGCGTGAGCTGCGCATGCCGGTTGTCGTCACGCTCCATACCGTCCTGAGCGAGCCGAGGTTCGACCAGCGCCTGGTGATGCAGGAGCTGATTGCACTTTCGACCCGCCTGGTAGTGATGTCCGCCCGGGGACGGCAGATGTTGCAGGATGTGTACCACGCGCCGCCGGCCAAGATCGATCTGATCCTCCACGGCATCCCCGACATTCCGTTCGGGGACCCGAACGATCTTAAGGAGGAATTCGGCGTAGCTGGCCGTACCGTGCTGTTCACGTTCGGGCTGCTCTCTCCCAATAAGGGGATTGAGCACGTGCTGAACGCCCTGCCGAGAATCGTGGCGGAGTTTCCCAACGTGGTGTACATGGTGGTGGGAGCCACCCACCCGAACGAGCTGCGGGAACGCGGAGAGGCGTACCGCGTCAGTCTCGAACTCCTGGCCGCCAAGAACAAAATAGAAAAGAACGTCATTTTCTACAACAGCTTCGTGGCGCTCGACACGCTGAAGGATTTCATCGGCGCGACAGACATTTACATTACGCCATATCTCAATGAGGCGCAGAGCACGTCGGGCACCCTTGCCTACACCTTCGGTTCGGGCAAACCCGTGGTCTCCACGCCGTATTGGCACGCCTGTGAACTCCTGGCGGGCGGACACGGTGTCCTGGTTCCGTTTGGGAATGCCGAGGCCATTGCCACCGAGGTGAGCGCTTTGTTGCGCGACGATGTTCGCCGCAACACCATGCGGGAGGGCGCCTATAAACTGGGCCGGGAGATGATCTGGAGCAATGTGGCGCGCCTTTACATGCGTTCCTTCGAGCTTTCACGCCTCCAGGCCTTGTCCACGCTACGCAAGTTTCTTTCCACCAAAACGCTGGACCAGAAGCCCCGTGAAGCTCCCGACGTGAAGCTGGATCATCTTTCGCGCATGACGGATTCCACCGGCATATTTCAACACGCCATCTTCAGCGTGCCGAACTTCTCCGAAGGATACTGCACAGACGACAACGCGCGCGCTTTTATCCTGGCGGTGCTGCTGGAAGATCTGGGCGAAGATCCGGAACGCATACGCTCACTCGCCACCACCTACGCGGCCTTTTTGTATCACGCATTCGATGGCAAGACAGGGCGTTTCCACAACCACCTTGGGTTCGATCGGCATTGGCTCGACCCGCAGGGGTCGGAGGATTGCCATGCCAGGGCAATTTGGGCGCTCGGAGTGGGAGTGGGAAGTTCCGCTTACCGCACGTTTCAGGTGATGGCCGGCCAACTCTTCGTGAGGGCCTTGCCGGCCGTGACGGAGTTCACGTCCCCAAGGGCTTGGGCGTTCAGCTTGATCGGCATCTACGAGTATCTGCGCCGATTGAGCGGCGACAGCTTTGTATCCCAGACCCGCGATGCTCTCATCACTCGCCTGATGGATCTATTCGACCGGACGGCGACACCCGATTGGCCGTGGTTTGAACAGGAACTGAGTTACGACAATGCGAAGCTGGCACACGCCCTGATTCTGATCGGACGCGCGACGGGTCAAAAAGTGGTGTTGGATAGAGGCGTAGATACGCTTCGATGGCTGGTGCAGTTACAAACTTCTGAGAACGGACACTTCCGTCCCATCGGCAGCAACGGTTTCTTCAAGCGCGGCGGTACGCGCGCGAACTTCGATCAACAACCGGTGGAAGCACAGGCTATGATGTCCGCCTGTTTGGAAGCTTATCGGTCCACGTCTGATTCCTGGTGGTACCAACAGGCCCGAATGGCATTTGACTGGTTCCTGGGATGGAACGATCTCGGATTGGAACTGTACTCGTCGAGGACCGGCGGCTGCCGCGATGGACTGCATGTCGACCGGGTCAACCGCAACCAGGGCGCGGAATCCACACTGGCATTTCTGTTGTCTCTCGCGGAATTGCGGCTGACGCAAAACATTGTCACCAGCTTCAGGGCCCCCGTTCTCATCGAGAGTTAATGCCGGCCTACACACTGTTTCTTTAGACAAGGCAACCGCATGGACAGCGAATCGATTCATATCACACGGACGAAAGCGGTCTTGCGGCCGGACCAGTCTCGCGTTCTATTACGCCCATTCATGCCCGGCCACAGAGAGCGAACCGAGCGGATTACCGCGCGGATTCTTTCGGTCCCGGAAGACCACGTTCTTCCCCTGCTGAACGAAGTGTTGACGGAATTTTCGGGCCGCCATCAGAAGATCGGCGACGCATTCCTCGAGCGATTCGAACAGATCGATAGGGTGTTGAAGCTGGATGGGAAGCTTTCCGACGCGAGAAAGCGGTTGATCGGCTCCTACTTCCTCGCCGAGTACTCAATCGAATCGGCGGCCCTGTTTAATCCGTCGATCGCGCCGCACCCGGACCAGTCGGGGGTTGCGTGCAACGGCTTGCGATTCGTTCTTAGCCTGCGAGCCACTGGTGAAGGGCACATCTCCTCCATAGCTTTTCGTACCGGCATGATCTACCCGGATGGCCGCATCGAGGTCATGAAGGCATCTGGTTATCTTAGCGAGCCGCTCCAAATCCCCAATGCGTTATATGAGAGGGAGCTGTTCGAGCGGAAACTTCGCGAGCTTGGGCTTACCAATGAATTTACCCGCTGCGCGATCAGCAAACTCGGGCCGTCGTTCACTCTGAAAGACTTGCGCCGCCAGCTTCGTGAGGAATTGAAGCAGCATTGCGAGCCGAACGCGGAAATAAACGCACGGCGTTCTGCTAAGGCCATACGGATTCTGGCGGAATCCAACTATGAGGTCCAGTTCCGCCCCGAACAGGAGTTGTCAGAGCGCATCATATTCCCGAGCTCACCCACGCAGCGCAATGGCATCGAAGATGCCCGGTTCGTCTATTTTCGGAACGACGACGGCACCAGCCTTTACTACGCTACCTTCACCGCTTATGACGGTCGGGTGGTCATGCCGCAATTGATGGAAACTTCCGACTTCCTTCATTTCCGGATTATCACGCTCAACGGCCCGGCTGCGCAGAACAAAGGTATGGCCCTTTTCCCCCGGAAGATTAACGGCCTCTATGCCATGCTCTCCCGGCAGGACAACGAGAACCTGTACCTGGTGTATTCCGATAACGTGCACTTCTGGTATGAGCCCACGCTCATTCTGGAGCCCGCGTTCCCGTGGGAAATGATCCAGATTGGGAATTGCGGATCGCCGATTGAGACAGAAGCAGGCTGGCTGGTCCTCAGCCACGGCGTTGGCCCGGTGAGGCAGTACTCGATCGGAGCATTTCTCCTGGATCTTGACGATCCCACCAAAGTGATCGGGCGCCTGCCACAGCCGCTGATCAGGCCCACCGAAGAGGAACGTAACGGTTACGTGCCCAACGTGGTGTATACCTGCGGCGCCCTCGTTCATTGCGGCAACCTGGTCGTCCCTTACGCCTATGCCGACCACGCTACCCGTTTTGCGACGATGCCGCTCAACGAACTGCTGGGAGCCATGCGCTAGATGTTTTAGACAGAAGATCACACCATGAAGGCCGGCCGAAGAGTGGCGATCCTATCACCCGTCGCATGGCGAACGCCTCCCCGGCAATATGGCGCCTGGGAAACGGTGGCCGGCAACATCGCCGAAGGGCTGGTTGCCCGCGGCTGGGAAGTCACTCTGTTTGCCAGTGGCGACTCCATCACCTCCGCCCGCCTGCACGCCGTTGTGGAGCATGGCTATGAAGAGGATCGCTCCATTGACCCCAAGGTGGCAGAATATCTCCACATCCCGGAAGTGTACGAACACGCCGCGGAGTTCGACATCATACACAGCCACTACGATTTCATGGGCCTGGCATACAGCCGCCTGGTGAAGACACCGGTGGTGACTACCATCCACGGATTCTCGTCGCCCCAGATCCTGCCGGTGTACCGCAAGTATAGCGACAACTACTTTGTCTCCATCAGCAACTCAGACCGGATGCCGGGGCTGAATTATGTGGCGACGGTGTACAACGGCATCGATCTGACGCTATATCCCTTTCAACCCGCGGGCGGCAACGACCTGATTTTCCTCGGCCGGATTCATCCTGACAAGGGCGTCCACCTGGCGATCCAAACGGCACTGCTCAGCGGCCGCCCGCTGATCATTGCGGGCATCGTCCAGGACCAGGCCTATTTCGACGAGCAGGTCAAACCACATCTCGATGGCGTAAACATCCAGTTCATCGGGCCGGTGGACGTCGCCGGAAAGAATGCGCTGTTCGCGCGCGCTTACGCGCTGCTGCATCTGAACACCATCCCCGAGCGGTTCGGTCTGGTCCTGGCCGAGGCTAACGCCGCCGGAGTGCCCGTGATCGCTATGGACCTGGGCTCTTGCCGCGAGGTCATCAGCGACGGGGTGACAGGCTTTCTTGCAGGCAATGTGACGGAAGCTGCCGAACGCCTGGAGCGAGTCCCTCAAATTGACCGAAGCGCATGCCGGCGGCGAGTGGAGCAGTGCTTCTCCATCGACACAATGGTGCGGCAATACGAACGTGTGTACTCAATCGTACTGGAAACGGAAGCGAAGAAAATAGCATGAAGCAGGATATCGTCCGACGATACGCGCACAACCCGATTCTTACGAAGCGTGAGATCCCGTATGCGGTGGAGACGGTTCACAATGCAGCTGTCGTAAAGCATGCGGGCGAGTACATCATGCTGTTTCGATCTCATCTTCGTACCGGACGATCGATTATCGGCCTGGCCCGCAGCCACGACGGCTTCCATTTCACAGCCGACTCGCAGCCGTTTCTGGTCCCCGAACGCGAAGGCCCGTTCGCGGCATATGAAGAGTTCGGCGTGGAAGATCCGCGAGTGACCCGCATCGACGACGACTACCTCATCACCTACAGCGCCTACTCGCGCAGCGGTGTGCGAATCGCGCTGGCTAAGACGAAGGACTTCACTCACGTGGAAAGGGTATCGCTCATTACACAAGCGGACCATCGGAACGTGGTCCTGTTTCCCGAGAAGTTCGACGGACTCTACGCGCGGCTGGATCGCCCCCACTCGGAGATTACGCCGTGGTCCATCTGGATTTCCTATTCACCCGACCTGCGCTTTTGGGGTCGTTCCGAGCTTCTCATAAAGCCCGAACCGTATCACTGGGATGAGATGAAGATCGGTCCAGGCGCGCCTCCCTTCAAAACCGAGCAGGGGTGGCTCTCCATTTACCACGGCGTCTTCCGGACCATGGATGGCGCCATCTATCGTCTGGGCGTTGCGCTGCATGACTTGCAAAATCCCGCTAAAGTCATCGGTGTGAGCGACTCCTGGATATTACAGCCGGAAGATCCCTGGGAGATGACGGGCTATGTGCACAACGTGGTGTTCACATGCGGCGCGGTTCCCGAACCGGATGGAACGGTCAAGATCTACTGGGGAGCCGCCGACACGGTGATGTGCGTGGGAGAAGCGTCTGTTTCCGATCTATTGGAGTTGTGCCTCGATCACAGCAGACCGATTTAACCCTTGAATCGCCGACCTGTCCTGTGCCATCATATTAGTGTAGTTTGACAGTCCCGCTAATTCAGGCTTCTCGCATAGTCCGGAACAACCGCCTATCCTGTCCTGTCCTCGATTCGCTGTTCTGCAAATTTCAGAAAGAAGAATAAGTGAAGAATATTTTTGTAGGCAACCTCAGCTTCGGTGCTACCGAGGATGCGGTTCGATCCCTTTTTGAGGCGTACGGCACGGTTGATCGTGTCAACGTCGTGACCGATCGTGAAACCGGACGGGCAAGGGGCTTTGGATTCGTGGAAATGAGCAACGATAGCGAGGGCGAAAAGGCCATTGCCGGACTCAATGGCCGGGAACTCGATGGCAGGGCACTAAACATCAATGAAGCCCGGCCGAAGGAAGAGCGCGGCGGCGGTGGTGGCGGATACCGCTCCAACGGTGGCGGCGGCGGCCAGCGGCAGCGCTGGTAAGCGGCTCAGATCAGATCAGGGGGGCCAATACTGCCCCCTTTGGTCTTCTTTATCGCAATTTCCGCATCGCAGACAACGCTCCGTACCTGGCCCATTCTTGGGCTGCGGGTAGTGCTCGTCGCATGGCTGCCGGGCTATAATTGTAGTCACGTAACAAGGAGATAGGAGAGAGCCTATGGCGACAAGATCGCATACCACCTTCAAGAAGCGGCAAAAGGAAATGGCCCGCGCCGAGAAAGCGCGTGATAAGGCTGCTAAACGGGTTCAACGGAGGGAAGAGGACCGTCCCCCGGAGCCTGAGATGACTCTCGAAGAAGCCACGCTCCTTCGGTCTATTTGATCTCGAAGTCGGTCGTTCGCTTGACTTGCTTATCGCCTTGGTTTCCTATAGTTACCTCGAGCTGATAAGATCCCGGGGCAAGCGAGTCGACCGGAATGGTTCCGCCCTGGTGCGGACCGCTCGGTTTCATCAGTCCCGAATTCCATTGCGGCTCCCCTGTCCGTCGATCCAGAATTCGCACGCGAACGGCTTGGGGCGCCGCATTGGGTGCGTACACTTCCAAGTAAAAGAACACAGGCTGCGATTTGGCGAATTGATTGGACCCGGAGGGAACCACTTCTATGCCCTCGGCGATCAGCGGCGTCCGGTCTCCAATCAGCGCGACGTCGGGGCCCAAGTTCAGGTCGGTTGCCGGGCGGGTCTCCTTGCCGAGGGCCAAACTGCTTACTGCTAGTTCGCCGGCCTTCCATGGGTCCACCACCAGCGGCACTTCCAGCTTTCCGAAATTCGCTCCCCCGGAACTGAACACGATCGTAAACCGGTACTGACCCGGAGCGATTTTGAACTCCTTCTCGTAATGCAGCGGCTGTCCCTTCGATTTCTCGATCTGCGCCTGACTATCGAAGTCGAGCTTCAGAGCATCGCTGAAACGGCCTGCCACGGCGCCGTCCGGAGCGGAAGCTATGCCCAACAGGTCGATTTCCGCGTGCAGCCTGCCTTTTTGATTCTCGAATTTCAACGCGTCGGGCATGATCTCCATGGCGACGTGGACCCGCGCCACATTGGGGGAGAGGTAAAAATAGGGGAGCTCGATCGACGCTGCGATGCTCCCGGTTTGCGTGCTGGCAGCGCGGTTCTCCAACTCCTTTCCCGCGACGGTCCCGGATAGCAGATCGGGAGGTTTCACGGTGCAGTAATTACTTCGCGAACGTACCGAGGTCCCCTTGCGATCCACCTTGACGCGGAGGGCGTGGCAACTCCCTTCCTTCGATTCGGGAGGCGTAAAGCTGAGCACGTAGTATTCGTCCTGCTCCTCGCCGATTCCCTGCAACCCTGCCAGCAGCGCGGTGGAATTGGGAATGACGAATCCTCCGGTTCCATTGGCCAACGCGTACAGGATCTGCTGACTGCCAGCTCCGGGATCGCGAGGGTTGGTACCGGATTCTTCCGCCTGGCCCTGAGGGCCTCGCCCGCCCCGCGAACCCCTTGCCGTGCTATACGGGCCTCCGTTACCGACGCGGTCGGGTGACCCGGTGCTTGGGTCGATATACGAGGGGCCATCAGGGTTATCGTTCACGACCTTCGCCCCGGCCAGAGGCCGCACATCGATCGGGTAGATGGCAACACCGGACATGTTCGCGGCCTCAATCGCGGAGATGGCAGCGATTCTCTGGTCGGAGGAGCCCGATAGACCGCCGGTTAACAGCACTACAATTTTCCGGCCGGGAAGCGCGCTCAAATTGCGGGTAAGCGCGCTCAACGAACCGAGCATGTCCCGCGCACGCAAATCGCCGGCCGCGTTGGTCACGCCGCGGGAAACACCAGCGTTACTCGCTCCCTTCACCGCGTCCTTCAGCCGCCCGGCGTTGTCTGTGAACTGTTGCGCTACCCGCAAAGTGCCGTTGTAAGTCACAACCGCCATTCGTCGATTGGGACCGGCGCTGGCATCGATAAAACTGGAAACTGCTTGCTGGAGCTGGACCTGATCTCCAGCCTCGATGCCGGCGTTATCGAAGAACAGGATCAGATAACGCGGCTGGGCGCTGGCTGAGGCAGCCTCAAAGGAGAAGCTCTTAATGGCCTGCTCCCTGTTGTCTTCCCACACCCGAAAGTCCTTGGCCTCGAGGTCACGGATATAGTCGCCCTTTTTCCCGGTGACGATCGCGTCCACCAGTACCACGCGCGTCTCGGCCTGGATGACAGCAGTCTGCTGAGCACGCGCAGCACTGCTCGCCAAACCGAGCAAGGTCGCAATGGCAATGGCCGCTCGAAATATGGAAGACGGCCGCGTCACGGAATCTCGACGCCCCCATTCCGCGCCGCCATGGCATTGCCCTCAGCGTCCCTCACCACCACTCGCACCACATAGCGCCCCGGCGCAACGTTGAAACTTTCCTTCACGCTGATCCCCGCGTTCCGCATTGCCTCGAGCGTCTGATCCCGAAGATGCAGGTCCACCACCCGCTGGATTCCGGCAACATAGTTTCCATTGGGGTCGAAGAGGCCCGCGACCACCGTTAGCGTATCGCTGTTCCGGTCCTCAGTCTTTCGAAATCGCAGACCTTTCAGATCCAGGCGAGCGACCACCGTCAACTCAGCCGTTAACTCGCCGGACTTGAAAAACTCCGTATGCAGATCCAGCGGGATGTCCTGCATTTCATCTCGCGAGAACACAGCCTCGCGGATCTCATCTCTGGCCTGCTCGGCCGGATCGACCGCATGATTGGGGGCCCAGTAGCCGCGGCGTGCCTGTAAGCTCAGTTGACTCCCATTCCTGACCGTGACTTTCAAATTGTGATAGCTGCCGTCGAACTTCAGGTTCTGCGGCGAATAGCCCAACACGTAGACGTATTCCGGCCGAGCCGCTAGCAGGTTAAGACCTTCTTTGAGCCGGTTGTCGTTGTGAAAGAACCTGCCGCCCGTACCGTCGGCCATTTCGCCGAGCACGTCCTGCGCCTGGTTGGCGGCGGTGATGTCGGCTTGCCCCAGGTAGCCCGCGGCCGGACTTCGATATCCCTGCTGCCCGGCGCCACCTCCGGGAATCGTGGTGTACAGGCCTCGAATGTCGATGGTGTTGACGGTCACGTTCGCACGAATGGCACGATCCAGGGCAGCGTATTCCTGGGATTGATGGTCTCTCGTCAGCAGGAATCCGGGTGAAACCAGCACCAACGTCCGGCTCCCGGGCACGGATGAAATCCGGCGCACCACGTCTTCGATAGCTCCCAGCGCGAAGGTGGTCTCGCGATCGCCGTAGGTCAGGACCTGCCGCGCTACCACTCGCACCTGGCGTATGACGCTGAGCCCCAGGTTCCCGGCCCCGCAGGCAGTCGCCTCCGCCAGTTCCGCGGTTAGCGCCTGGTCCGCCTGCCCACCGCCGATCATGGCGACAAGCTGATCGTCGCTGAACAAAAAGCCGTCCAAATAGAGGAGCTTGTTCACCAGCAGATCAGCCATGTAATAGGTCATGGGTGGACAGTCCTGTTGCGGATCCGGACCACTAGTCCACGGCTGAACGCTATCCACTGCCTGGTGCAACTTCTCGCGGTCGTCGGTGAAGTTCGTCAGCATATGGCCGCTGGTTGTGAAAATCGCCGCACGGGCGGTGGGCTCGAGTGATTCGTCCACGTGGCGATTCACGGCTTGGCGCGCCAGCAACAGGTCGCCCCTTTGCAAATGAACGTCATCGAACAGATAGGCGACATAGCGCTCGGGCAGCGCGGACTTCCCGATAACTGGAGCGGCCTGCGTCTGTTCCCTTGGCGCCCCGGACGGGCCAGCCTTGACCTCGACTGCCGCGACGCTGGTGTCGACTGAAAACTTGGTGATGACCTGAGGCTTGCCTTTATCGAAAAGCTGAAAATCTTCCTGGCGGAGGTTGCCTAACGCGCGCCCCCCACGGTCCCTGACCACCACGGGCACGGAAACCAGATTTACTCGGCTGCTGAACGTAACCGGCGTCTCTTGAGAGCTGACCTCGGGTGCGGGCGCTTGGGCGCCGGATGGGGCGCAACAAAACGCGAGGAGCACGGCCAGACTCACACCCACCTGGGACATTTCAGCCCATTGTACTTCGCTGGTGTGTCCTGAATCGCTTGACCGCTCCCTTTGGTCACGGCTCAGTAACGGCGCGGCACCGTCGAATGGGGTGATGCTGGCACGCGCTTACCGTTCCACGAACTACCGAGCCGTTACCGAGCCGTGACCAGAGGGAGCGGTTTTTTCATTCGTAGCGCAAAGCAACCGTGGGGTCCACCGTCACGGCCCGGCGCGTAGGAACGAGGCACGCCAGCAGCGCCACTGCCGCCAGTGCCAGGGAGACGGCCGTATAGGTGGCCGGGTCGGTGGCGGTCACTCCCACCAGCGCCGATTTGACTACGCGAGTGAGCGCGAAAGACACCGCGAGGCCTAGGGCGAGGCCGATGGAAATCAGAATCAGCGCCTGACGGGCGATCAGCGCCAGCACTTCGTGCCCACCGGCGCCGAGAGCCATGCGAATTCCGATTTCGCGCGTCCGCTCGGCCACCGAATAAGCCATCACACCGTAAATTCCGATGGCGGCCAGCACCGCAGCCACTCCTCCAAAGATCCCCAGCAGCAGAATGTAGAGGCGCAGATATTGAACCTGGCGATCGAGATTCTCCTCCACCGTCCGAAAGTTGGCCGCCGGCTTGTTAGGATCCACGTCGGTTACGGCACGGCGCACCGAGGGGACCAACTTGTTGGGATCGCCCAGGCTGCGCAGCACGAAGATCATCGAGGCCCGGTCGTTCCAATATGGGCCGAGCCAGCGCGGCGTCTGTTGGGTGTAGGGCACGTACATCACGGGCGCTTGCTTTTGCTGAAAGCGATTGAGCACGATGTCTCCCACCATGGCGACGATCTGGCGCGGTTTTTCGTCGGGCACGAAATCGAGCGTGAGGCGCTTGCCGAGGGGATCTTCATTCGCGAAAAACCTTCGGGCCAGCGCCTGGCTGATGACAATTACGGGAGGCGCAGCGGCGTTGTCCTGCGTATTGAAGTCGCGGCCCCGCAGGATGGGAATTTTCATGGTGGCGAAGAAATTGGGGGTCACCGCGAAGTAGTTTGCGGTCTGCCCCTGTTCCTGCGAACTATCGCCGGAAGCGCTGCTGGGTGGAGGAGCCGGATGCCCTTCGATCAGGAATGGCATGCCGATACCCTGGCCGGACAAGGGCGGGCGGTTGATGCCGGCCGCGGAAACCACGCCCGGCAGTCCCTGGAGACGCTCGAACACACGTGTGAAGCCCACCGTCGTGAGCGGGTTGATGTCCCAAAGACCGACTCCCCGATACCGTGCAAACGGTTTGATGGCTTCGTTTTGCGGGAAGCGAAATTCGAAGGTCAGGAGCCCGCTGGGATTCGCCCCGAGATCCGTTTTTTGTACGCGCACAAAACTGTTGATCATCAAGCCCGCTCCAATCAACAGCACCAGGGCGAGTGCAATCTGCAGCGTGACCAGCGCGCTCCGCAAGTGCTGGCGGGCCACGCTGTCGGTGCCGCTACGCCCGGATTCCTTGAGCGAGTTGACCAGGTCGGGCTTGGACGCCTGGATCGCCGGAACGATCCCGAAAATCACCCCGGTGAGGATGACGACCAGGGCGGTGAAGCCGAGCACCTGGAGATCGATGGTCAGTTCATTGAGACGCGGAAAATTGGGCGGCGCCGACGCGATGAACGCTTTCAAACCCGCCCACGAAAGAAAGATACCCAGTACGCCGCCCAGCACGGAGAGCGGGAAACTCTCGGTGAGTAGCTGCCGCACGATGCGCCACCGGTTAGCGCCCAGCGCGGTGCGGATAGCCACTTCGGTGCGGCGTGAAGCGGCGCGCGCCAGCAACAGCCCCGCCACATTAGCGCATCCGATCAACAGCACGAACGCCACGGCTCCTTGCAGAATGAGGAGCGGCGAACGCAGGTTTCCGTAGGCAGCCTCCTGCAGGGATTGGACCCACGCTCCGTTGCCCTTATTACGCTCCGGATCGCCGGAGGCCAACTGCGCGGCTAGCGTGTCCATTTCGGCCTGGGCCTGCTGAATGGATACTCCGGGCTTGAGCCGTGCGATGCCGAGCAGAAAGCCTGCCTGGCTCTGCACCTGCGTGCGGCTGAGGGGAAGCGGTTCCCAAAGATCCACGTCGTCGCCGAAGAAATTGAAATCGCGCGGCATCACGCCGATCACAGCCGTCGGAGTTTTATCGAGGAGCAGAGTCTTTCCGATGACATTTGGATCTCCGTTGAAGTGGCGCTGCCATAAGCGATGGCTGATGAGGACTACCGGCGCAGCGTTGTCGACCTGGTCTTCCGCGTCAGTAAACGTGCGGCCCAAGGCCGGCTTTACCCCGATGGTATCGAACATGGATGGCGTGAAGGTCTCGGCATTCACCCGTTCCGCGGGAGCGCCGTTCTGTTCCGCGCCCAGGTTGTGCGGCGCTCCGTTGAATGCTCCGATGGCGGTGAACGAGCGACTCTTGTCGCGGAACGTGAAATACGAGGTGACGTTGAGGTTGTTTCTCTGGTCCTTATGCTGCAACGGTACAGACCAGACCACCACCAGCTTGCCGGCATCGGGAAAGTCCAGGGGGCGCAGCAGCGTGGTATGGATGAGGCTGAAAATGACGGTATTGGCGCCGATGCCCAAGGCCAGGGACAGCGTCGCCACCACGGTGAAGCCGGGCTTCTTGATCAGCACGCGAAGGCCGTGAAGGATGTCCTGCCAGAGTGTCGTCACCTTGCCACCTCGGTTTTTCCATTTAGACGACATCCCGCGCTGGAAGTTCCGCAAATTTCCGTCGCTTTCGAATTTGACTTGCTCTTTCCGCCTCCGCTATCCTGAAGTTTTCGCGGTAGAGGTGCGGCGGCCATGAGTAGCCGGGCTGGCTTTCCGATTGCGCTTCGGAAGCCCGGGGAAAGGGACCGGCAGTATCCGCCGAAATCGGGCAGGGAAGCTCAATCCCTTCCGGTTGGGGAGCCTGGTTAACACCGGCTCACTGTCACTCGTTTCTCAGGCGGGTGGAGCGCTATCGGGAATGAAAAGCCGGATGTCGCGGCCCCTTTCCTTCTCTTTCGCCTCCCCCTCGACATTTTTATGGACGTCTTCTCACTTACGCGCACGCTCATCGACCTGGAATCGATCACCGGGAACGAGGAGCAGGCCGGCAACTTCCTGCACGATTCGCTGACGCCGCTGGCTGCACGCTTTGGCGGGCGCGTGGAGCGACTGCAAGTGGAGCCGCAGCGATTCAACATATTCGCGCAATGGGGCGATCGGCTGGATGTCACGCTCTCCACCCACATGGACACCGTGCCTCCGTTCATTGCCGCGCGCGAGGATAGCGACTACATTTGGGGCCGCGGCGCTTGCGACACCAAGGGCATCATCGCCAGTATGATCGCGGCAGTGGAGAAACTTCTCGAGGCCGGCGATCGCAACTTCGGACTTCTGTTCGTGGTGGGCGAGGAGCGCAATAGCGTGGGCGCCTACCGTGCCGCTAAGCAACCGCGCGGCTCGCGTTTTCTCATCAACGGCGAGCCGACCGAGAACAAACTCGCGCTGGGCACTAAAGGCGCGCTGCGCTACGAGGTAATGGCCACCGGCAAAATGGCTCACTCCGCGTATCCGGAGCTGGGCGATTCGGCGATCCACAAACTGATCGACGCGCTAGCCGAGATGCGCCGCATGCCGCTGCCCACCGACCCACTGCTTGGGCCGAGCACCCTCAACATCGGCACCATCAACGGCGGGGTTGCTCCCAACGTGATCGCGGATGTGGCCAGCGCTGAAATTCTGGTGCGGCTGGTGGGCGATTCCACTGAAACCAAGCAGGCCATCGCGCACGCCGTTAAGGGCCGTGCCGACCTGCTCGAGGTGCTCGAGATCCCCGCGCTTCACCTGGGATCGCTCGATGGCCTCGAAACCACCGTAGTGGCGTACACCACCGACATTCCGGCTTTCGGCGGCCAATGGGGAGAGCCGTTTCTCCTCGGACCGGGGACTATCCACGTGGCACACACTCTCGAAGAACGCGTACCCAAGAAGCAGTTAATGGAAGCAGTTGAAATTTATCAAAACATGGTCAGGCAGTTATGCAAACGCGCATCGAAGTAGGCATTCTGGGCGCCACCGGCATGGTGGGCCAGCATTTTATCAAGTTCTTGCAAGGCCACCCTTGGTTCGACTTGAAGTGGCTGGGGGCGAGCGACCGCTCCGCCGGCAAGAAGTACAAGGACGCCATGACATGGCACCTGAGCGCTGCCACCCCGGAGGACGTTTGCGATCTCACCGTGGAAGATTGCAAACCGGGCAATGCGCCGCGCCTCTTATTCTCGGCGATGGATGCGTCCGTCGCCACCGAAATCGAGCAGGCCTTCGCGCAGGCCGGCCACGTGGTGGTGTCCAACTCGCGGAACCATCGCATGGAGCGCGACGTGCCTCTGCTGGTGCCCGAAATCAATCCCGACCACCTGAAGCTGGTGCCGGGACAGCAGCGCGCCCGCGGCTGGAAGGGCCAGATCGTCACCAATCCGAATTGCTCCACCATCGTGCTCACCATGGCGCTCGCGCCGCTGAAGCAGTTCGGCATCAAAAAGGTGATCACCACCACGCTGCAGGCGATCTCCGGAGCAGGCTATCCCGGCGTGTCGTCCATGGATATTGTGGCCAACGTGATTCCCTTCATCGGCGGCGAAGAGGAGAAGATGCAGCAGGAGACCCAGAAGATCATGGGTGAGTTCCGCGGCGATCACATCGATCCCCTGTCCGCTACGGTCAGCGCGCACTGCAACCGAGTGCCGGTGGTGGATGGCCACACCGTGACGGTCTCGTTGGAACTCGCGGCGAAGCCTTCCTTCGATGAACTGCACCAGGCGTTCGATCATTTCCGCGGCGTCCCGCAGGAGCGTACGCTGCCGAGCGCGCCGCGCCGGCCGGTGATCTATATGCACGAAGGGAATCGGCCGCAGCCGCGCAAGGACGCGGAGCGGGAGCGCGGCATGGCGACGTTCGTGGGACGTCTGCGCGCGTGCCCCGTGCTCGATTTCAAGTTCGTGGCGCTGAGCCACAACACCATTCGCGGCGCTGCCGGCGCGGCCGTCTTGAATGCGGAGCTCATGCATTCGGAAGGGATGCTCGACTGAAAAGCCCAATGCCACTCCGTTTTCTGTGGGGCAGGCTTTCAGCCTGCCGCCGCCTTTTCAGGCGGCGCGCCGCGCGGAAGCGCGGCGGCAGGGCGGAAGCCCTGCCCCACTGGGGGTCTCAACTATGATCGTGATGAAGTTCGGCGGCACTTCGGTGGAATCGGCCGCGGCCATTGAGCGGGTGGCCGGCATCGTGAAGGCGCGCCAGGAGCGCAAGCCCGTAGTGGTCGTCTCGGCTATGGGGAAGACCACGAACAAGCTGCTAGCCATCGCCAGCGCCGCGATTGCGGCCGACCGGCACGAGTTCATTCGCCAGATCCACGATCTGCGGGACTACCACTCCCGTGAGGCGCGGCTGGTCGTGCCACTTTCCGAACGCGCTGAATTGGACCGCACGCTCGATGAGCATTTTCAGGAACTCACCGAGCTGGTGAAGGGCCTCGCCGTCCTCGGCGAACTGACGCCGCGCTCGATCGACGCCATCTCCAGCTACGGCGAGCGGCTGTCCAGCTTCATCGTGACCCTGGCATTCCGCCACTTCGGCATGCAGGCCGAGCACTTGGATGCGCGCCGCGTGATGATCACCGACAAGCGCCACACGCAGGCCGCGCCCAATTTCCCGGAGACCTATAAGCGGCTGGCAGCTACCGTGCCGCCCATGGCCCAGGACGCGGTGGTGGTGATGGGCGGCTTCATCGCGTCCTCCGAAGATGGCGTCACCACGACGCTGGGCCGCGGCGGCTCAGACTTCACAGCGGCCATCGTGGGCGCGGGCATCGGCGCAGAGGAAATCCAGATCTGGACCGACGTAGACGGCATGCTCACTGCCGACCCCACAATTCTGCCGGGCGGCCACCGCGTCAAAACAATTTCCTTCGCCGAAGCCGCCGAGCTGGCCTATTTCGGCGCCAAGGTGCTGCACCCGGCCACCGTGGTCCCCGCCATCGAAAAGAACATCCCGGTGCTGATCCTGAACTCGCGCCGGCCGGATGTGCCCGGTACGCGCATCGTGGCCGAGGCCGTGCCTTGCGACAACGTCGTCAAGTCCATCGCGTGCAAGCGGAGGATCTCGCTGCTCAACATTCATTCCACGCGCATGCTCATGGCCCACGGTTTTCTGCGCCGCATCTTCGAAGTCTTCGACCGCTTCGAGACCTCGGTGGACATGGTCGCGACGTCCGAAGTCAGCGTCTCGCTCACCATCGACAATGCGCAGCACCTGGATGCCATCGTGGCCGAACTGCGGCAGTTCGCGGAAGTCGACAGCGAAAAGGAGCAGGCCATCGTCTGCCTGGTGGGGGAGAATATCCGCTATACGCCGGGAGTGGCGAAACGGGTATTCGATAGCCTGGGCGGCATCAACGTCCGCATGATCTCGCAAGGCGCGTCGCTGCTCAATCTTAGTTTCGTGGTGGCGGAGAAAGACGTGCGGCGCGCCGTGGAATCCTTGCATGAGGAGTTCTTCGCCCAGCTCGACCCGGATGTCTTCGAGCGCAACGAGGCGGTGCATGCCTAATCTCGCCATCGTGGGCTACGGCAAGATGGGCCGGCTCATCGAACAACTCGCGCCCGAATATGGCTTCACGGTTGCTTTGAAGCGCGACCTGGAACCGCTCGTGGCCGCGGACTTCCGGGGCATCGATGTGGCCGTCGATTTCACTATGCCCGAAGCCGTGCGGCCCAACGTGGAAACGATCGCGTCCTTCGGGGTGAACCTGGTGATCGGCACTACCGGCTGGCGGGAACATCTCGATGCGGTGAAGCGCGCCGTAGAGAAGCATGGTGTAGGCCTGGTGTGGAGCCCCAACTTTTCGATCGGGGTGAACGCCTTCTTCCGGCTGGTGTCCGAAGCCGCGCGCCTGCTGGCCGCCGAGCCTGAGTACGGCGCCTGGGCCTGGGAGATTCACCACTCCGCCAAAAAGGACGCGCCTTCAGGTACACTACTGAAACTGGTGGACGACATGAAAAAGTCGGGTTACGCGCGCCCCATCGATGTAGGCTCCAGCCGCGCAGGCACGATTCCAGGGACGCATGAAATCGGCTTCGATTCGTCCGCCGACACGATCACGTTGCGGCACACGGCCCGTTCGCGGGAAGGATTCGCCCGCGGCGCACTGAAAGCCGCGCAATGGATCGTGGGCAAAAAGGGCTTTCACGAATTTGGCGAGGTATTTTTTGGGTAAGTAGCACAGGCATCCTTGCCTGTGTCCGGTTTCTTAGGAGGTGGTACATGTTCACTGGCTGTGGCACGGCGCTCGTAACCCCATTCCGTCGCGATCAATCGCTCGACGAAGAGACACTCCGCAAGCTGGTCCGCCGGCAAATTGCCGCGGGCATCAACTTCCTGGTCCCTTGCGGCACCACTGGCGAAAGCCCCACGCTCACGCGTGACGAACACCTGCGCGTAGTTGCCATCACGCTCGAAGAGGCCAAGGGGAGCAAGGTTCCGGTGCTTGCGGGCGCGGGCGGCTACAACACCCGCGAAGTGGTCGAACTGGCTCACGAGCTGGAAAAAATGGGTGCCGACGGGATTCTTTCGGTGACCCCGTACTATAACAAGCCCACTCCGGAAGGTGTCTACCAGCACTACAAAGCCATCGCCTCCGCCATCCACCTGCCCATCGTCGTGTACAGCATTCAGGGACGCACCGGGATCAACGTGGAACCGCCTACGCTGGCGCGCCTCGCCGAGATCGACAACATCGTGGGCGTTAAGGAAGCCTCGGGCAACATCGCGCAGATGGCCACCATCCTGCATATGCTGCCGCCGCCCGATTTCACGGTCCTCTGCGGCGACGATCCCATCACCATCGCGCTGATGGCCCTGGGCGGCCGCGGCGTGATCTCGGTGGTGGCGAATCAGATCCCCGCCGAAATGACGCGTCTCACCGAGGCCTGCCTGAAGGGCGATTTCGAAACCGCGCGACAGATTCAGGCCCGTTACTTTACGCTCATGAACGTGAACTTTATTGAAGCCAACCCCATTCCGGTCAAGGCCGGTATGGCGATGATGGGTCTGCTGGAGCCCATCTACCGCCTGCCCATGTGCCCGGCCTCTGACGCTAACCTGGCCCGCATCGAGAAGGTCTTAGATGCGGCCGGACTGTTGAGAGGAGTGCGCGTTGCAGGATGAGATCGAGCGCCTGTTCGACGCGCGGCTGTCGACTTACACGGATGAGCATCAACAACTCTTCACTGCTTTCAAAGCCGAACTGAACGCGGGGCTGATCCGCGCCGCCGAGCCGTGTCCCTCCGAGCCCACCGGCTGGCGCGTGAACGCGTGGGTGAAGAAGGGAATCCTGCTGGGCCTTCGCATGGGAACCATCGTCGATATGTCGATCGACGCCGAACGCCAGCCCTTCTTCGACAAGCACACCGTTCCCGTGAAGCGCTTCAGCGCCGCTAGCGGCGTGCGCATCGTGCCTGGAGGATCGAGCATTCGCGACGGCTCGTACGTTGGCCGTGGCGTCATCTGCATGCCGCCGATGTACATCAACGTGGGAGCTTATGTGGGCGAAGGGACCATGGTCGATTCGCACGCCCTGGTGGGCAGTTGCGCGCAGGTCGGCAAGAACTGCCACATCTCGGCGGCCAGCCAGATCGGCGGCGTGATCGAGCCCGTGGGCGCCATGCCGGTGATCGTGGAAGACGACGTTTTGGTTGGCGGCAACTGCGGCATCTACGAAGGCACGGTGGTGAAGCGCCGCGCCGTACTGGGCACCGGCACGATCCTCAACCGCTCCACGCCGGTGTACGACCTGGTGCGGAACACGGTGCACCAAGCCACCGACGATGAGCCGCTGGTGATTCCCGAAGAGGCCGTGGTCATCGCAGGTTCGCGCGCCATCACGCGCGGCCCTGGTAAGGACTGGGGGATTTCGATCTACACTCCGGTCATCGTGAAATACCGCGACAGCAAAACGGATACGAAGATCCAGCTCGAGGATCTGCTGAGATAGACATGGCACGGATCCTGGTAGTGGATGACGATGCGAGCCAACTCGAGCTGCGTTGCATCCTGCTGGCAGCCGGCGGTCACGAAGCCGTGCCGGCTTTTTCGCCCTCGGAAGCGATGCGCCAGGCGATTTCCGCGGACCTGGTGATGATGGACCTGCGCTTTCCTAACGAGCGAGGCGAGGACGACCCAGCCGAAGGTCTGGCCCTGATCCGCAGCATCCGCGAATCCGGCAACGGCGCCGCGATCATTGTGTTATCGGGTTGGCCTCAATGCCTGGAAGGTCAACCGGAGGCCCAACTGGTCTCGCGTGTGTTGACCAAGCCAATTGGTTTGGCAGCTATGCTGCAGGCCATCGCCGACGCTCTCGGCCCTGAAGCCGTAATTAAAGCCGCTACGACTTGACCTGATGACCCGCATCAATGCGGGCCTTGCTCCCGTTTTTCGGTTGCGATAACCTGACACCTGGCAGGCAGGAGAATAAGATGTATACTCGCCCGTTCGCCCGTTATTGGCTGAAGAAAGCCGAGCAGTGAAGCGCCGCGAGTTCACATTTCTCGCCGGTGGAATCGCGCTGGAAACAGCGTTGGGTGTTGGCACGCCGGCTCGCCTGGACGCGGCTTCCGGAAAAGCCGATTTCACACTTCGCATCGCACCCGTTTCAGTGGACCTGGCGCCCGGCCACACCATCCGCACCGTCGCTTATAACGGAAGCATACCGGGACCCGTTCTGCGAATGAAGGAAGGAAAGCGCATCAGTGTCGACGTATTTAACGACACCGATGTTCCCGAGTTGGTTCATTGGCACGGCCAATCCATATCGGCTGAGGCGGACGGAGCAGAGGAAGAAGGCAGCCCGTTTGTGCCTCCCCGCGGGCATCTGCGCGTCAGTTTTACGCCCAAGCCGGCCGGGACGCGCTGGTACCACACACATGTGATGGCGATGGAAGATCTCACGCGCGGGGCATACTCGGGCCAGTATGGATTCCTGCTTGTGGAGCCGAAGAGCGAGCCGGGCAACTACGACCAGGAGATCTTTCTCGCCGGCCGCCACTGGGACCCTTTCCTCGTCCATCGGGGAGCGCCCAACAACGACTGGACCGTGGATTACAAGCTGTGCTCTTTGAGCGACCGGGCACTGGGATATGGCGAGCCTATACGCGTGCGCCAGGGACAGAAGGTGCTCTTGCGGATTCTCAATGCCGACGCCACGCGCCAACTGAACCTCGCGTTACCGGGCCATCGGTTCCAGGTGATCGCTCTGGACGGCAACCCGGTTCCAAAGCCCGCCCCCGTGGACCTGTTGACACTGGCGGTTGCGGAACGAGTGGATGCGATTGTCGAGATGAACCAGCCGGGCGTCTGGGTGCTAGGTTCGACCAGGGACGAGGACCGCAAGAACGGCATGGGCGTGGTGATTGAGTACGCCGACCGAAAAGGCGAGCCGCAATGGAAGGCTCCGGAGAACGCGGCGTGGGACTACACCGTATTCGGCTCTCAGGCGAAACTTCCCGAGCCTGACGGGAAATTCGATTTGATGTTCATGATGCTGCCCGACGAGGGCAAGCCGTTCAATCGCTGGACCATCAACGACAAAACCTGGCCGCAGATCGATCCACTGATGGTCAAAGCGGGCAAGCGCTACCGGATTGCGTTTCACAATGGGATGGAGGACAGCCATCCGCTTCACTTACATCGGCACAGTTTTGAACTAACGAGTGTCGGCGGTAAACCGACGGCTGGCATCATCAAGGACACCGTGAACGTGGCCAAGAACAGCACTGTCGAAGTCGATTTAGTGGCGAACAATCCAGGCCCATCGCTGCTCCACTGCCATATGCAGCAGCATATGGATTACGGCTTCAAAATGTTAGTGAAGTACGCCTAAGATTCAGTCTGCCTTTCACATATTTGTAACCTTCGCAAGGTAGAATTCTCGGCCTGAGGTAAAAATATGGCAACCGCAGCCCCAGCCAGAACCGCGCCCACGCACGCAGTCGAAACCAAACTCGCCAGAAAGCCCCCCAAGATCGGCATCGTCATTTTTGGATTGGCCCTGGCCGTCGGCCTCATCTATTCCGTGACGCACCTTTTGTCCGATCTTTCCGGGGTGCATCCCACGTCGATCTACCCTTTCGTTCTGCTGGGAGTGGCTCTGGCGATTGCCCTGGGCTTCGAATTCGTAAATGGTTTTCACGATACGGCCAATGCGGTGGCTACCGTTATCTACACACACTCCCTTGATCCGCACATCGCCGTGGCCCTGTCGGGCGCGTGCAATTTCCTGGGCGTGCTGACTTCCAGCGGGGCTGTGGCATTCGGCATCATCACCTTGCTGCCGGTGGAACTGATCCTGCAAGTGGGAGCCGGTTCGGGTTTCTCCATGGTATTCGCGTTGCTAACGGCGGCCATCCTGTGGAACCTGGGCACCTGGTATTTCGGGCTACCTTCTTCCAGCTCCCACACCATGGTGGGCTCGATCATCGGGGTCGGCATCGCAAACCAGTTGATGTCCGTGAAGAACGGCACCAGTGGCGTGGATTGGAGCCAAGCTGCCAATGTGGGCAAGACACTCTTGCTCTCCCCCGTTGTCGGCTTCGTTGTAGCCGGCTTGCTGCTACTTGCCTTTAAGCTGGTTTTCCGGAACCCCAAACTCTACGAGGCTCCCGTAGGAGATGCGCCGCCACCATGGCCCATCCGCCTTCTGTTGATCGGCACCTGCAGCGGCGTCAGTTTCGCACACGGCTCCAACGACGGGCAGAAGGGCATGGGACTCATCATGCTCATTCTCATCGGCACCGTCCCCACGGCGTACGCGCTAAACCATGCGATAACCACCCAGCAAACCGCCGATTTCGTCGCGGTATCGCACGAGACCGTCAATACCATTCACAAGTATGTGGCTGGCACGGCAACAATCGGAGATCCGCACGACGAGATCAGGCAGTACGTCTCCACTCGCGAATTCACTCCTTATACCATGCTTGCATTGCAGCAACTGGTCGGCGATCTGAGCAACGAAGCGGCGCAGTACAAGCAACTGAAGAACGTGCCGCCACAGTTCACGCCTAACTTTCGCAACGATATGTACCTGGCAAGCGAAGCGTTGCGCCTCATGAAGAAGTCCGGCAATCCTAAGCTGGCGGATTCCGACTGGGGGGTTCTGGACAACTACAAAAAACACATCGACAACGCCACCAAGTTCATCCCCACCTGGGTTAAGGTGGCGGTGGCTATGGCTTTGGGGCTGGGCACCATGGTGGGATGGAAGCGCATCGTGGTCACGGTTGGGGAGAAGATTGGCAAACAGCACTTGACATACGCACAGGGCGCCGCGGCGGAGATCACGGCCATGGCAACCATCTGGTCGGCCGATCACATGGGCTTGCCGGTCAGCACCACTCACGTGCTCTCGTCCGCGGTGGGCGGCACCATGGCAGCCAACCACTCGGGCCTGCAGTGGAGCACGGTGCGATCCCTGGCCATGGCGTGGGTGCTGACGCTGCCGACGTCGATGATTCTGGCGGCCTCGTTGTTCTGGCTGTTCCGCCAGATAGGTTGAAGAGAAGCTTTCAGCATTCAGCAGTCAGCTAAAACGGAGAACTCAGGCGTTCGGTGCTTTTGAGCTGAATGCTGACTGCTGATCGCTGATAGCTATCTTAACTTCCGCGCCCTCTCGAAATCCTCTTTCAGCTTGGAGGTGATCTTTTCGGCGACATCGGCGCTCGATCCTCGAAACTTCGCCCCCAGGCTCTCTTGCGTCGTAGACCAGATCACGTCGCCATCCTTATTCACCAGCCGCACCGCCGCAATCGCCTCGTGGCGCCGCTCGGCCGAGTGTTCCGAATCATTGTCGCCGAGCCCCAGACCGCCAAATCCGCCGCGCGAGCCCCGCGAGCTGCCGCTGCCGAGGTTCGCATGGGCGTTAATACTATCGCTGGAGGTGTGGACCTCGGTGAACACCAGGTCCTCGGCGCCGCCGTGCATCACCGCGTCCGCACGCTCCTGGTTCTCCGTCAAGATGAACAGCTTCATTCCCTCCAGGCTGCTGATCAGGATTTCACGCATCTGGGCCGCGGTTTCGCCGCCGGTGAGCCGGTCCACGTAAACACGCCGTACTCCTAACAACTGGCGCAGCCCGGCCTCTTCGACGGGGGGCGGCGGCACTGGATCCAGGGCCCAGGCGGTCAACGTGCAACACGCCAGCAGCAGGAGCCTCTTCATCGGCTCCCCTTGCGCGCTTCGTCGTCTTGATATTCCACGCGCCGGCCGGTGCGCGCTTCCAGGCTGGCCAGCACTGACCGGATGTCGCCCTTCTCCATGCGAAACACCAGCACCTGTTGGTTGCCCTCGGTGTCCTGGTACCCCACCGTCAAGAAATGCTTGCGCGACTTGCTCAACAGCAGCACCGGCGAAATGAGAACCGCCGCCAGGTATCGGCGGCTTACGTTCTGCCCGTATTCGAGCGAGTTGATCTTTCCATAGTCGATGTGAAATTCCACCGCGCCGCTGCGCAGGGTGAGCGCATCGCTACTCGCCAGATCCAGGCGGGCATTGGATTTCGCGCTGATTCCCGGCAGCGTGCCGCCTACAAACTGCGCGTGGAAGCCTGGCTGGGCAGCCAGTGCGGGAAGCACAAGCAGAAAACCGCACAGCGTTCTCAAGCAAACATTTTTCATGGCCGTATGGGATTAGTGGAGCGGGGTAAATCGGACTCTCAGGTGTTTTTCTGCGGCCTGTGGGGCAGGCCATCGTTGTTCGTGGTCTGCCACGTTTTGGCTGCTGGCAGACGACGGAAACCGATCGTCCGCCCCACGGAGCGGAGCCTAGCAGCACTTGGCGCGGGCAAACTTCGCCTGCAGCCGGCGCTCCGAGAATCGCCGCCACTCGGCCGCCGAATGCTCCAGGCCATGCGCCGACAGGTGCCTCTGGTAGGAATTCTCGTCGGCCAGTTCCCGCAGCAGCGCCAGGAGCAGCTTTCCGAAACGCCTCATATCTCCTCCGCCTGAAGTTGCGACGGGACGAATGGCGATTCGGTCACGCGCGCGTCCCTTGTGCCGCGTAACAGGCCGTACCAGATCCGCAGCGAATCCAGCAGAATGATGGCGACCAACAGCGCCAGAACGCCGCACACCACGGCGTCGAGACGCGCATTGAAGATAAGGGCCGCGGTGGTGGCGTTCTGAGGACCCACCGCCAGTTTGTCCGCCTGCGCCAGGAACCCCAGGTACGGATCGGACGAAAAGATTTTCTGCCACGACGCCGTGAACGTCACCGTCACCAGCCACGCCAGCGGCACGCACGTAATCCACAGGTATTTCGGGCCGTGCATCTTAAGCAAGATCGTGGTGGCCACGCAGAGCGCCACCGAAGCCAGCAACTGGTTGGAGATGCCGAACAGCGGCCATAGCGAATTGATTCCGCCCAGAGGATCGCGCACACCCTGGATCAGGAAGTAGCCCCAGGCCGCGACAATCACGACGGTGGCGGCGATCACGCCCAGCATCCCGGGGTGTTTTCCCGCGCGTGGCGCCGCGTGCGCCACCAGGTCATGCAGCATGAAGCGTCCCACTCTGGTCCCCGCGGCTATGATCGTCAGGATGAACAGCGCCTCGAACATGATGGCGAAGTGGTACCAGAAGCCGAGGACCGCTTCACCTCCGCCGCCCCGGGCGAAAATCGCGGCCATGCCCAGCGCCAGAGAGGGCGCGCCGCCGGTTCGATAAAACAGCGTCTGCTCGCCCACGCTGCTAGCCAGATGGCTCATGTCGGCCACGGAAACCGGGAAGCCCCACCCGGATATGGTCGCGACCGCGGCGGCAGGAGTCGTCCCCACTACGCCCGCCGGAGAATTCACGGCGAAATACACGCCCGGCTGGAGCACGCACGCGGCGATCATCGCCATGATGGCGACGAAGCTCTCCATCAGCATGGAGCCGTATCCCACCGGAAAAACGTGCGACTCCCGGGCGATCATCTTGGGTGTGGTGCCGGAGGAGATCAGCGCGTGGAATCCCGAAACCGCGCCGCACGCAATGGTGATGAAGCAGAACGGAAAGACTTTGCCCGCGAAGATCGGGCCGGTCCCATCCACGAACCGCGTGAATGCGGGAAGCTGCAGCTCCGGCCGCACAAAGAGAATACCGACGGCCAGCGCAACCACCACTCCGAGTTTCACGAAGGTGCTCAGATAATCGCGCGGCGCCAGGAACAGCCAGACCGGCAGCACGCTGGCAGCGAATCCATACACCACCACCGCGATCGCCAGGCCCAACGCTCCCAGCGAAAACACCGGCCCCCAGGTGGCCGAGGCCGCTACCCATTGGCCGCCGAAGATGCTGAGGACCACCAGCGCGAACCCGATGGTGGAGCACTCCAGCACTCTTCCGGGGCGCCAATATCGCAGGTAGACGCCCATGAACAAAGCGATCGGCATGGTCGCGGCGATCGTGAACGTGCCCCACGGGCTGCCTTTAAGCGCGTTGACCACCACCAGCGCGACGACGGCCAGCAGGATGATCATGATCAACAGGACCGTCACCAGGGCGATGAACCCGCCGACCTTGCCGATCTCCTCGCGCGCCATCTGGCCCAGCGACTTGCCGTTCCGCCGCACGGAGGCGAAGAGGATCACGAAGTCCTGCACAGCGCCGCCCAGCACCGCGCCGATGATGATCCACAGCGTCCCCGGCAGGTAACCGAACTGCGCGGCCAGCACGGGGCCCACCAGAGGTCCGGGTCCGGCGATGGCGGCAAAGTGGTGGCCAAAGACGATCCACTTGTTGGTAGGCTCGAAGTCCAGCCCGTCGCGGAGCCGCTCCGCCGGCGTGGCGCGTTTGTCGTTCAGCGCCATCACGCGCGCGGCGATGAACTTGGCGTAGAAGCGGTAGCCCACGGCATACGTGCACGCCGCCGCGACCACCAGCCAGATGCTGTTGATGGGTTCGCCGCGGCGAAGGGCAATCCCGCCCAGGCAGAAGGCTGCCAGAATTGCCACCACGGCCCATGCCAGACGACCGAATATTTTCACGCCTTAGAGTCTACTAAACTGAAAGTCGCTTTAGCATTCCTGGCTTTCCAGAATGGGAATCCCGGTAGAAGCGGCGGCCCAGGGCGCCAGGCCTGCTGAGTCGCCGCCTCTTGCGTCAACGCGCATGCACCGTTACGGCTTAGTCGGGTCAGCAAGCCGCAGAGCTGTTTCTGTCTGGTTCTTACGCGCGGCCGCGAGAGCTTGGTTCTTCAAGCCCCGTTCCGTACGCGCTACCAGCAACTCACCGCTTGTCGAACGCGCTCCCAATTTGGGATAAGAAGTGCTGATTCCCATAACTATGGAAGACCAGCTTAGGCTTCTGTGAGCTGATGAAGGGACTATCTGTGTTGGTTAGAAAATAATACTTGCGGTCGGCGCCGATTAACTCTACCACCGTCTGCGCTCCCACCGTCTCAGATCCCACCTTAATAACGTATTTTCCGGCTGGCAGCGTCGTATCCTGAGCGACGAATTCAAACGGGATGTCCGCCCGCAGTACTGCTGCGTATGACGTAGTCCCTCGCTGTGCGCATAGCGGTAGCGCCAGAATGGCCGCTGCAAAAATCGTAAACCCTAGCTTCCTCAATTGTATAACCTCCAAGTCGCTTATCGACCAGGATTGAGGAGTCTTAAGGCTAAAATCGCGGAAGTCCGCGCAGCAGGCTGGCCGTGGTGCCGCCCGAACGCAACTCCACCGAGTGCAGAGGCTTCCAGTTCTCATCCATCGTCCCGACGTACTGCGCGCCGTCGCGCGTGCTGCCCATCAGGATCACGGTGTACTTGCGCTGCGGATAGGCCAGCGCGCGGTACTGGATTTCGCCGCTCTCGCTCTGCCAATGATCGCTCGCGGGCTGCCCCAGTTTCGCGACCACGCCAGGGTAGCCATCGTGGCTGGTCAGTTCGAGATACGACTGGTCCTTGGCCGTCAGCACGACGTGCTGTTGCACTTCGCCGATTCGTAGCAGACTGACGGCCCCCAGGTAGAGCAGAATCGCCACCGCCAGCGCAATGCCGATCAGACGAAAGATGCGCGTCTCGGCGCCCGGGCTGGACGAAACCGGCGTTGGCGCGGCGGCCGGAGGAGGGTCGGCGCTGGTGGTTGACAAAGGGCCGCCGCCCACCGCCAGCGGCATCTCGATCACGCGCCGCTGGTGCGGCCACACGGCCCCTGCCGCATACTCGAGTTCCTTATTCAGTCCAACAATCAACACCGGGTCCCCGACCCTGGAAATCTCCCCCAGAAACCGCCGTGGAATCCAGATCTCCTGGCCACTCTCGCAGTTGACCACCAGGATCTCCGACCAGGTGGCTTTCCGGAACAGAAACTCATTGTGTTCCAGGTTAAGAATGGCGGGATAAAACGAGAACGGACGTGTGCCCAGATGCTCCATCGACGCGGGCTCGGAGGACGATGACATCGGGTCTGCACGTAAACCGCTCCCTGCGGTCACGGCTCGGTAACCCACGCAAACACATCGACGCGTTCCTAACCCGCGACCGTGCGTTACTGAGCCGCGACCGTAAGGGAGCGGAGGTTTAAGCTCTATGGTAACCCGGTCTACCGTTTCTGCCGGTCCGCGGCATTCCCTTCCCCGCGCAACGAGTACTTATCCAATTCGGCGATCAACGGCCGCGCGGCCTCCGGCGGCGTCATATGACCCGTTAGAATTTCCTGGTTCGACATCTTGTGGCCGTACAACTCCTCGTTCCGTTTATCGTCGGGCCGCAGTGTAGCGCCAGCCAACGAGATTCCCGCGAACGCTCCTCTCGACCGTGACCATGCCAGGATCTCCGCATGCAGTTCCACGTCGGTAGCAGCGGTGGCAGTTCTTCCCACCGGCCCTGCCGCCACGGCCGCATCCGCGCCCAGCGTGAACTTATCGGTCGTGAGTTTATCCATGCCGCGTTGGCTCATTACCAGCATCACCACATCGGTGGACGTGCCGCCGATCTGGAATCCTACGCTGCCGCCTTCTATCCGGACGGCGGCCGGCGCGCCCCAACCAGTTCCACCCGGCCGGCGGCATTCCGCTACTCCACGGCCATATTCACCGCCCACCACGAACGCTCCCTTTTTCAGTCCTGGTATCACTACAACGCATTGCGCCTTTGCCAAAAGATCCTGCGGAATTCCCTTGTCGGGTGTCGCCATGATTTCCGAGAACACTTCCGACGCGTTCTTCAGATTTTCCTGCGCAGTTTCGGCAAACACACCCGTCGCCGACACCGCTACTGTCGCCAATAAAAGCAGGCTTCGCATAATACTGTTCCCCCCGCTTCCTATTATCCCGGCTGGATGACTTAGTTGTCCGAGTAAGTTGTTCGGTTCTACACCGGCAGCGTCAACGAAAGTAATCGACAGGACAGTTCACTTGCGTCCCAATAGCCGTAGCCGCACTGCGAAGGCCCGCGCCTGGCCTCTTCCGTACGTCAGAAAGACCGGGGTTCCAATGACGTTATTCACGGTGTTAGGATTGCCATTGTTAGTCAGGTTATTAAAACCGAAGCGCCACGCCCATAAGTAGTGCAACGCACGGAACTGCCGCTCCAGGTGTAAGTTGATGTTGAAATATCCGGGTAAGCGCGTAGAATTCGGCTGGCCTACAAGGAAACCATCTTCATCCACCAAGTTGAAGGGAAAGCCGGTGCGGTACTCCACCAGGTAAGCAGCCGTCGTATTGTTCGTCACGAAGCGCAGTGCGTGCGGGAGGATGCTGTTAGGAAGCGGCGCCCAACCCCACATGTGAAAGCGGTTCGGCGTGTCCCACGGATACGGGCCGCGCATCTGCGGGGCAAAGATGGGATTCTGCAGGCTGTAATCCACAGCGGCGTCGGTGCGGGCGCTCGATCGCGTGTACCCGGCGAACCACTCGAAGCGTCCCGCGAAGGTGTGCCGTAGACTGATATCGAAAGCGTCATAGCGGTCCCGCCCGGAATTGCTCAGCATGTATGTCGCAAGGCCCCCCTGCGCCAGCGCCGCCTCCGGAAAGGCCGGCAAAAACGTAAATCCCCGGTTCCCCAAGCGGTGCATGTATCCCGCGCGAAGATAGAAAGCCGCGGGAAGTTTGTGCTCTACGCTGAGGCTGGTGTTGCTGTAGTACGGCGCCAGAAGGCGGCGTTCGTCAATCAGGAACGAGGTTTGGACTTGTCCGGTGACCGCGCCGTTCGGAAGATAAAACGTCGAGAGACTCGCCTGATCCTGCTCGCGCGTGAACAACTCCAGGCTGATGGCATCGTAGTAGATGCCCCAGCCCGCGGAAAACTTGGTATTGCGCAAGAAGCCGGGCGCCCAGGCGATCGAGATACGCGGGGCCGCCTCCATGTCACGGACGATTTCATTCCATTCCACGCGCAGCCCGGCCTCCACCACTAGTCCCTCGCGCGGCGTCCAGTGGTCCTGCACGTATTCCGCTGCCTCGAAGTTCTTGCGTGACTGAAAGGGGCTGCCGATGAATTGCACCAAGCGGGCCACGCTATTGTCCGCACGGAGGATTTCATAGTCGTGGCGCAGCACCGTCTGGTGGAAAGCCTCGCGTTCGAAATCGATCCCGAATTTGAACTGATGCGTGCCGCCCAAGTGCCGCGTCGGCAGAACCAGGTTCGAGACCCATTGCTGCCGGTAGAAGTGGCGGTCGAGGTTGACAAAATAGTTGCCCCGGCTGCCGTAAGGAGTCATTTCGAAAAGACTGTTGCCCTGGGGCACGTCGTGCACGATGCCCCGGCTGTCGGCGAAGCCCACGTCAACGAGAGTTCCTCCGCTGAAGTATGCCTGGTCGCGCAGCGTGCTCATATAGAGGTCCGACCGGTTATTGGTGGTGGTCTCCGCCGGGTTCACGAAGCTTAGCCCGTTGTGATTGAGGTCGGCCAGGTTGAACAGAAAGCTACCGGTGAGAATATTGGCCGGCGTCAGGTTCGCTTGGAACCGGCTCAGATTGCTGGTGGTCACGCCGTGCGTGCGGTCCTGGTTTCGCGGCAAGTCGTGGACCACGTCCACATAATAGAAGCCGTCGAAGCCGTCGTGGAACCAGACGCGGCCCTTGGCCAGCGGACCCGACAATTCCAGACGAGGCGTCCACTTGTTCACATGCAGTCCGCCCTCGGAGGAAACTCCGGGAATGAAATTGGTGCCGCCGAAACGCCAGCGGTCATCCCCCATCTTGGTCTTCAGATCCAGTACGCCCGAAGAGCCGCGGCCGTTCTCCGCCGAAAAGCGGCTGCTCTCCAGGTCCACCGATTGAATGGTCTCGATATTCACGCGCGCATCCAGCTCGCCGGTGACCGGGTCGGACATGTTGAAACCATCCAGCGTGTAGTTGGTCTGGCTGGTGCTGCCGCCGTTGAAATGCGGCCTCCCGGCGTTGTCGGCTACCACGCCGTCCATAAGCGGGAGCGCGCTGCGATAGTCTTGGGAAGCCGGGTAAGGGACCGTCTCGATTTCTTTGTTATCGAGCTCTTTGTGCGCGGAGGGCTGCTGCGGATCGATGGCCGGAGACGACGCAGTCACGTCGATGCGATCCGAGAATTCCTGGAGGTGGTTCAGCGTGATGGTGAGCTGGCTGGGACCCTCGCCGAATGTCTCGCCCTTGCCTTGATAGAGGTAGAACCCCTGGCGCTCGGCGCGGATCTGGTATTCGCCGGCAGCCGGTAGAGTCAACTTCAGATTGCCGGTCAGGTCGGACGACTCGACGGCGGCGATGCGCCCATCGGGAGTGTGCAGTTCCACACGCGCACCAGCTACGGCCTCCCCGGTTTCGTCCACTACCCTGGCGGAAACGGATACCTGGGCATGGCGCGGGAACACAGCACCAAAAGGCGATCGCCAGCCCGACCCCGATCTGCGTTGCCCACCTCACGCGCCGCCCGGATTCAGAATACAACGAACGCCACAGAGAATGTGGTACAGACAAAAAAAGAGGCGCCCGCGAGGGGCGCCTCTCCACAAGGTGAGACTGTGGCGACTCAGTTAGAACGTTATGTGCGCCGTAAGCTGGGCGCTGCGCGAATTGCTCGGGAAGTACCCTGGGTAATTGCCAAATTGGGAATTGCGCGCTTGCAGGAAAGCGGTGCTGACTGATTCGGTTTGGTCCGGGGCGACATCGTTGATGAACCCACCGACAAACTGCGAATGATTGAATAGGTTGAACGCCTGAACGCCGATGTCAAACTTTATTCTCTCGGTAAAATTGAGGCTCTTCCGCAGCGACGCATCAAAGTTATTGATGCGACCCAACGGATAATCATTGCGGCCGGCGTTGGAAAGCGCGCCAAGTCCCGCCGTGATGAAGCGTGCGTTGGGATTGTTGGCGACATACGCAACAATATTCTTACAGGCGCCCGAACTGCAACTGGTGCCCGCCGGCACCGCTACGCCGGCTGCCGTGTAGCCCGTGACGCTGCTCCCAACGGTGAAGGTCCCTGCCGGGTTGATGATGGTCCGGTCCAGGGCGTCCCCATTCAGGTTCGAGTCAATGCCGCTTTGTATCGTCATATACTCCGGCGATTGGAAGGTGTAGGTCCCGGAGATGGTCCAGTTGCCAACGATATTCTTCATCAGCCAGTTGCTATTCTGGAACGGCTTGAAGTCATAGATCGGCGTGAACGTGAGGCGTTGGCGGCGATCGAGGGCCGAGGAGGCCCACTCTGCCCGCATGTTCTGATAATCCTGGGCGCGGCGCGGTGAGAGAATGGTCGAAAAGTTCGTAGCCGTGGAATCGTCGAAATTGTGGCTCCAGGTATACGCCGCGATCATCTGAAGGTGCTTCGAATAGCGCTTGGTCATTTGCAGCGCCAGGCCGTTGTATCGCGAGTTGCCCCAGGGGTGGTACCCCACGATGTTATTGGGGAAGCCATATTGCGCGAGAGTGTTGCGCGGGATCGACTTGGAGTTGTCCCAGCGTTTCGGTCAAACCCGCCAGAGTGGAGGCCGACGGCATCTGAAGGAACGTCGGGAGGGCGTTGGTCAGCCGTGACCGGCGAAATGATATTCAAGCGCGTCTGATTCCACAGGTGCACGCCTTTGGTGTAGACATAACGTGCTTCCAGTGTGTAGTCGTGAGCCAGCAGCCGCTGTACACCGATGGTTCCGTTGAGTGCGTAGGGGCGGGTTTGATCGAAGGTGTAGGATGAGACCGCGGCGCGCGCCGCAGCCGGCGTCAGCGGGCCCCCCGTCGCGGCAGCCGCCTGTTAGACCGCCGTTCGCCAGGAAGTTATTGACCGGAGTGGTGGGGCTCACGTCGAGCGTGGTCGCAAAGTAAGGCGGCGACGCGTTTTGGTTCAGGTTGATGTAGGTGTTGTCGAAGGCACGGCTGACGCCGCCGCGGATGGACCATACGCCGCTCTTTCCGGGCGAATAGGCAAATCCGAGACGCGGCGACCACTCGTTGGGATTGGATTTCGGGGAGGCGAAGTTGATGACGCCCGGAACGTCGGCGATCGCGCTAGCTCGCTTGGTAGCGCGAACCCACCGGAATAGTGACGTATTCGTAGCGTACACCCAGATTCAAGGTTAGGTTCGGCCGCACGCGGAAATCGTCATTGACAAAGAACCCGTGCGTCACGTTACCAAACGGCACGGTCGGGAGCTCCCGCGGTGCGTTCGCCGCTGTTCGGAGTTCCAAAAGCGTTGCCCGATGGCACCTGAGTCCAAAAGGTACTCCTCGAGAGACGCGTAATCGTAGTCGCCACGGACGCGCTGCACAAAGGACCCGGCCAGGATTACGTCAACCGCGGAATAACCGGCTTTGATGGTATGCTTCCCCCAGGATTTCGTGATGTTCTCCTGCAATTGCGCTGTGTTTTCGATAGTAGCCGGTCGGCGTGTTTGGATCGACGCCGAGCTGAAAGCCCAAGTCGTCGAAGGAGATATTGGGGAACATGGCTAAGACCCGGGAATTGGAAATTTCCCGCGCCTATTGTCGCGTTGTTGCGCTTGTAGGAAAGCCGCAGCTCATTCTCCAGGGTCGGGGAAAAGTTGTGGAATTCCGAAACCGAAATGCTCTTGCTGATATTGGGGTTCGGTTCGTAGAACACGGGTATGTTCGCGTTGTTATCCAGGCCAGTGTAATTGGCATAAATGAAGCGTCCGCGAATCTGGTCCTTGGTGCTGAGGTTGTAGTCCACCGCCACCACCGCATCATAGAAATTGGTGAAATTCGGTGAGGCAAACGAGAGGGGACCGGTCGGGATGTTGACACCATTCACGCTGGTCGGAGCGTCCGAAGTAGCCGTTGGCGCCACCGGAACGTACTTCTCGAAAACACCCAGGTTCGTCTTGCTCAGACCGCTCATGCTATTGAGAAGGGAGATGCCCGCCGCGGTGGGCGCGTATACCGCACTGGCCGGCTGTGACGCCTGCCCTAGCGCCGCATATTCGAAATCGCCAAAATAGAATAGCTTGTCTTTCTTAATCGGTCCCCCAATAGAGGCGCCGAGGCGATTGAAGTCGAAGCGGGGTAGCGAATAGATCCCCTGGTGCGTGTTTTGAGCGTCGACCGCGTTCAGATCGCGATTTTGCATGTACTCGTAGATCGAGCCATGGAGCTGGTTGGTGCCGCTCTTGACGAGCACGTTGAAGATCCCGCCGGAGCCGCCGCCGAACTCGGCGCTGAACTGATTCTGCACGAGATTGAACTCAGCGATCGCTTCATTGGAGATGTAAATCTGCGGACCCGTGCCGTAATGGTCATCATTGAGGACGCCGTCAATGTTGAAGCTGTTGTTCTCAGGACGCTGGCCGCCAACGGAAGGACCGGTGCCTTGGCCGACGCCTCCCGAGGAAGCCACGCCCGCGCCTACCAGGCTGAGGTTCCAGATACCGGAAGTGCCAATCACTTTGGCGAGGCAGCTCCCGCCATGGGGATGTCTACCGCCGTCCGCGAATCATACGTGGTTTGCAATTGGGCCGTCGAGGTATCGATGGTGGCGGCCGCTTCGGTCACGTCCACCTGCGTGGTTACGGCTCCCACCGCCAGGTTCAGATTGACGTTGGCGGTGTGGTTCAATTCCAATTGGACGTTGGACTATGGTCGCAGTGGCAAAACCAGACGCGGTCGCCGTGACGTCGTAGCGGCCTGCAGGAACATTATTAATGCGGTACTCGCCCACCATATTCGTCATCGTGTCGTATTTGACGTTGGTGTCTTTGTTCGTGGCCGTAACTTTCGCGCCGGTCACCCCGGCACCTGACGCGTCCGCTACTGTTCCCACGATGATGCCATCGGTAGCCTGTCCAAAGCTGAGCCTCGCAAACGCGAAGAGAAGAACTAATGGCGCACATACAAGTAAAGCCGCCCGCAGGCGTCGAGAGGTAAACATCCTGATCTCCTTTGTGCCGGGGCAGGTGCACGCCTAGGGCCAGTGACGGCCCGGGAGTTAAGTGCTTCTCTTTACTGCATGTTAAGGGAAACTTAACCCCTCACGGAATTCCAGGATTGGTAGACCATTGGGGCATAACACACAAAAATGAGACCTTTTTCGGAGCACCACGTCGTGAAAGTGGGCCCGTTCTGCAGTAAACGCTAGTTAATGTATAGTTACAGCCGATATGGAATCTTGCATTTTTTTTCTACAGTTTCGTAGAGAAAGAATACTACAGTACTCCCATTACCGGCCGACGACTGGCAGGATGGGTGGGATCCCTATGCCGCCATCTTCAAGAACCGCGCCCAATTGCAGAATCGTGGATTCTTCAAACGGGGCGGCGACCAGTTGCAGCCCGATGGGCATCCCTTGACCGCTCAACCCACAGGGCATCGAAAGGGCGGGTAAGCCCAAGACGTTAAAGGCCCGAACCATTCTGGTAGCGACCATCCGCACGTCCTGATCGCGGTCTCGAAGACGCACCAGCTCGTCACCCACCTTGGGCGCCGTATTGGGAGTGGTCGGCATGATCAGGCAGTCCACCTCGGACCAGACCTTGGCGAACTCGATCTGCAGCTTTCGCCGCAGCCGCTGCGCGTTGACATAGTCCACCGCAGGCAGGCAACGGCCCTGGTCCAGCAGCGACAGTACATCCGCGCCGAAGCGATCTCGTAGGTTTAGATACGGCTCCAGAATAGCCGCGGCTTCCGCCAGCAAAATAATGTACCCGATGGCGTTGATGGCCTCGATGTCCGGCAGGCGGACCGATTTCACGCTGGCGCCCAACGATTCGGCGCGTGCGATGGCGCCGCGTACCGCCGATTCCACGTTCGGGTCGAGGCCCTCAAAGAAGAAGTTTTCCGGAAAGCCGAGGCGCAGGCCCTGCAGCGTAATGCCGTCCTGGGGCGTGTAGTCGATTACCGAATGCCGGGAGGAGGACGGATCGCGCGAGTCATAGCTGACGATCGCTTTGAACACCAAAGCAGTATCGCGCACGCTGCGCGCCAGAATTCCCACGTGGTCCAGGCTCGGCGCCAGGGGCAGCATTCCAAAGCGGCTGATCCGTCCGAAAGTCGGCTTGAACCCTACGACTCCGCAATACGACGCGGGAATGCGAACCGATCCGCCCGTGTCGGTCCCCAGGGCAGCGAACACCAGATCGGCAGCCACCGCCGCCGCCGAGCCGCCGCTTGATCCGCCGGGGATGCGCTCCCTGTCCCACGGATTGCGCACGGGTCCAAAGTGAGGGTTATTGGAAGTGATCCCGTAGGAAAGCTCGTGCTGGTTGAGTTTGCCCATCACCACCGCCCCCGCGGCTTCGAGCGAGTCGACCACCGCCGCATTCTCCGTGGCCACGTAATCGATGACCTTCGATCCGCCCGTGGTCCGCACCCCGCGCATATCGAAGACGTCCTTCACGGCCACAGGGATTCCGTGCAGAGGGCCGCGGTCCTGGTGGTCTTTACGTTCCAAGTCAGCCAGCTTGGCGCGGTCCATTGCCGTCTGCGGAAAAAGCGTGATGAAGGCGTGCAGCGACGAATTTGTGTTGTCGATGCGGTCAATAGCCGATTTGGTCAGTTCCGCGGAGGAGATTTGTCGTTCCTGGAATGCCAGCGCGGCTTCACGCAGCGTCACTCATCGCCCTCCGGAGCAGCCCGAAAGGAAACAGCCGGCATCGCTGACGGGGGAAGGGCCGCGGCTAGCGGACGAAAAACCGCCTCCACCGCATTTAAACCGCCCACGATCCGATCGAGATCGCGGCCGGTAGCCTCGATTCCATGAGCCTTCGCAATGGCTGCCCAGTCTCTGCCCGTGTTCATTGTCTGTATGGAGTTGCTTTCCCTACGATACCCAATCTCGCGGTGTTTTACGATACAGAAACTTTAGGCGTACGCCGTGCGGCCCACTCGGCGCCTGCCAGCACCAACAGCGACGCAACGAAACTCCACAACAGAATCAGGGCCGAGTGCTGAAAGACTCCGTATTCCCGCCCGAGCTTATCACGCAACAAAGGGAACAAGAGAATGTTGAAATATTTCAGGGCTTCCAGGCCCAAACCGACCAGGATGGCGACGGGCGCCACTTTCACCGGATCGATCTTTCGGTTTGGCAGCAGCCAGTAGACCAGAAACAGCGCCAGGATGGACATGGGCAACGCCGCAAGCTTGAAGAGAAGAAGGTTGATCCAATTTTGGACGGCGCCCGGCGAGCCCACGTTCACGGCCGTCAACATGAGCGAAACCAGAGCCAATCCCCCACAGGCGAAAATCATGCCCAAGGCGACCAACTGATTGCGCCAGTAGGGGCGGTTCTTGGTGACGCCCCAAGTCCGATTCAGCGCCACTTCGAGCGGCTCGAAAACACCGTTGGCGGTGAACAACAGCAGGAACATGGAAAGCACCTGAACGTTGCCGCGCGCCGGTAGGTTGCGGCGGATGAAGGCGCCCAGGTCGCCCGGCAGCGAATCGTCGAGCGCCAGGTAGATGGCCGCCTCCGCTGCGCGCCAGTGCAGGACATTGCGGCACAGCGACAGCATGACGATCACAAAAGGATAGAAGGACAGCAGCACGCTGGCGGCGATGGCCAGCGCATACACGTGCGCCTCGGTCTCGAACAGAAACCGCAGGGTCGGCATGGAATGCAACCACCAGATGCGCCGCTGTTCGGGTGATGGGATGGGGATCAAGTTACAGGGTAACTCACGCGAGCTGCAAAGCTTCTCGCAGACCGGGGTCGTGGCGCACGCGCCAGATGCGGCTATCCAGGAAATAGTGGGTCAATCCAAACCCGCAGAAGAAACCGAACGCCAGGTCGGAAACATTGCCGAGTTGAAAGCCCGGAATGCGATACAACGCGCTAAAGACGAGGGCCACCGCGCCGTAGGCCAGCAGGCTGTGACCGACAGCCGCGGGGATGCGTCCGTTATGCGCGCGTGCGTCGCGTGCGCCATAGCGGTTGCGGTTGTGGAACCAGATGATGGCGTGGTATTGCAAATTGTGCACGATGGTAACGGTGGGCGTGGCCGCCTGCCAGCTCAGAAATGCGAACGTCAGCCAGTGAAGCGGAATCACGGCTAGCAAAAGCAGGTATTTCGGACGATTGAGCCGGTCGCCCGCCGCCCATCGCGCCGCCTGCCGAGCCCCATAGACCAGAACGGTTGCGGCAACCACGACCCAGCCGGCGGTTTCGAAACGCGCCAGGGAAAACGGCAAGCCCAGTTCCTCCGGGTGGTGAATGAAGAAGCGGTGGAACGGCGGGAAGACCAACATCACTCCCAGGAAGATCCGGTCCAGCGTGTTGTCGAGCGGCCAAAGGTCGCGGTTCTTCACTTTGTAGAGCACCATGAATCCATAGTGCTGCCGGATCACGTGATAGTAGGCCCACACCGCCACCAGAAGGGCGAGGTATCCTTTCCCTCCCGCCAGCACCATGACCGGGCCGAGGGAGAAGAAGAAGATCAGGCTTCCAAAGAGGAGGGTCCGATTGCGCGCGCGCGCTTCTTTATCGAAGAAGGTGCGCGACGCCGTGCCGAAGATGTGGGTGCCATCGAAGCCCAGCGACCAGAACCACCACATAAACGACATCGGCACGTGTAGCACGACGAACAGCAACAGATAGATATACCCGGCGAACCCGCTGCCGATGACCAGCGAGAGGTCCACACCGCGGCCGATGATCCACCGCGATTCGGATGAGATGGGAATGGGCTTTGCGACGGCCGCCACGCGAGATCATCATATCGCGCGGTGAGATAATATGTCATGCCACACCACCTCGCTCATACTCTGCAAGAAACCGTCGATCGGGAAGCCGTCCTGCTGCGGGCGATAGCGGAACCGGATGCCTCCGTGAAGCCATCGCCCACAGTTTGGTCCAAGAAAGAGGAATTGGGACATCTGATCGACTCAGCCGCCAACAACCACGTACGTTTTGTGCGGGCCGCGCTGGAGCTGGAATTTCGGGGCCCGGGATACCAGCAGGATGGCTGGGTGAGCTTGCACGGTTATCACGAAATGCCGTGGGCAGACATCATCGATTTTTGGCAGCGGTACAATCATTTCCTCGTGGGCCTGGTGGAGCGGATTCCGGATGACCGCTTGCCGGCGCGCTGCGTGGTCGGCGACAGCGTCCCGGTTACGCTGCAGTTCCTGATCGAGGACTACACCCTGCACATGCAGCATCACCTGGATCACATTCTGGCGCGGCAGAAGATTACGCAGTATCCGGGGGCGGCGCTGGGCGTGTAGCAGGGTGCTGAGGAAGGCCCGGCCGGTCCCCGCTCCCTTACGGTCGCGGCTCGGTAAGCGCCTTGCAAACTCGATTCCGCGTTTCTGAGCCGCGCGCGTCAGCAACCGGAGGTTCGGTCTTTTTCAGTAGCCTGTTAAAGGGAGAAGAGTTAGCGCCACCCGAAGACAGCTTTCCTATATGCACATGAAACATCTGGTCACGATCACAGCAGTCGCTTTGACAAGCGCGCTCATGGCCGCGCCGAAGCGCACGCCCGCTCCCCCACAACCCTTGCCGCGCACGGCCGACGGCAAGCCAAACCTCGAGGGCATCTGGCAGGCGTCCAGCACCGCCGCAGCCGATCTGGAGGATCACGCCGCCCGGTACAACATGCTGGCCGGCCGGTCGGTTGTCGCCGGCGGCGAGATCCCGTATCAGCCGTGGGCCGCGGCGAAGAAGGCCGAGAACTTTCAGAACCGGCAGAAGGCCGATCCGCTGGCGCAATGCTATATGCCCGGCGTCCCTCGGATAATGTATCTGGATTTCCCGTTTCAAATCTTCCAGACGCCCCAGGCCGTGGCCATGACCTTCGAATGGTCGCTGGACTATCGCTTGATCTACACCGACGGCAGTCCGCATCCCAAGGACATCGATTCGTGGATGGGCGATTCGCGCGGCCGATGGGAAGGCGACACGCTGGTTGTGGACGTCAACAATATCAATGACAAAACATGGTTCGACATGGCGGGGAACTTTCACAGCGACGCGCTCCACGTGGTGGAGCGATATCGCATGACCGACCCCGATACGATTCAGTACGACGCGACCATCGAGGATTCGAAAGTCTTCACCAAGCCGTGGACCATAAACATCGCCTTGCACCGGCGAACTGATCGGGACAGACTTTTCGAGTACGTTTGTCAGGCCGAAGCGGAAGAGGCGAACGGCGCATTCACGCGTGAGGTGCGGACGTGGTATCCGGGCGACGGAACCCCGCCTCCTGCGAGGGCCGCGGCGCCGCGTGCGCCCGCCGTTCCGCGGACGGCTGCGGGGAACATTCGCCGGACGCCTGACGGCAAGCCGGACCTGCACGGTTTTTACGAACCCGACGGAGGAGGCGCGAACTATGGTCTGGAAAGACGCGGCCCTAACGAGTTCACCCCGCCCGGACGAGGCGTGATCGTCGATCCGCCGGACGCGAAACTTCCGATGCAGCCGTGGGCCGTCCAGGAGAAAATCGACCGGAACCGGCCCGAACGCGGTTACGACGATCCGACCGCGCACTGTTTCCCCGCCGGTGTTCCGCGGTCGATGTATGTCCCGACGGCGTTTCACATCTTTCAAACATCCGAGTACGTCGTCTTTCTGCACGAGCGTGTGTCCTGGCGCATCGTTCCGTTGGATGGGCGCGCGCACCTTCCCGATACGATCCGATTGTGGCAGGGCGATTCCGTAGGCCGATGGGAGGGCGACACGCTGGTTGTCGATACCACCAACCTCAACGGCAAGACCTGGCTGAACGAGGCCGGCGAAATTGTGAGCTACGCCGAGCACGTGTTGGAACGATTCACCCCGACCGGTCCCGACACCGTCCAGTATGAGGCGACCATCACCGATCCCGTCGTATATACGCGGCCGTGGACGATCGCACTACCGCTCAAGCGCGAAAAGTTCGAGCTAACCGAAGCCGCGTGTCACGAGGAAGATCACGACCTGCCGCATCTAAAGGCCATACGGGACGCAGCGGGCGGCAAGAAATAGCGGACAGCGGATCAGCGGTCAGCATTCAGGTCCGTGCCGGCGACACGGCTCCCAGCGTGTACGGAACAACCGGCGATCTCCGAGCCGCCAGGGTGCCGTTGCTGCTGGAAGCGGGCGTCCACCCTACTCCGGCAGCAGCGCCCGCAAGTCATCCACCCAGTAGTCCGGCTCGAAGCGTGCCAACTCGGCCGCGTTACCGTAGCCGTAACGCACGGCGCAGATTTGGACGCCGGCGCGTCGTCCCGCTTCCATGTCGGCCACAGAATCGCCCACCATCAGGCAGTCTTCCGGTTTCGCTTCCAACGCTGCCAGAGCGGTCAGAATCACGTCCGGCGCCGGCTTGCAGGGAAAGCCATCCGTCCCTTGGACGTGATCGAAATACGGCAGCAGGCCAAACTGCTCCAGCACCGCTCCGCGTTGGTCGGACTACCTTTAGTAGTCGCCGTCCCTTTGCGGCCCGGCAGACCTGCGAGCGCCTCCGCCACACCCGGATATGGACTGGTCCCGGTGTGTCCCCGTCCCAGGTAACAGGTTCGGTATTGGCGGATCAGCTCGTCGATCTGTTCTTGGGTGTAGTGGGGCAGGACATCGCCGAAAACCGCGTTCAGGTGGAAACCGATGTACTTCTTCAGGAATTCAAAAGTGACGGGCGGGCAACCGGTAGTATTCAGCACTTGCTGGACGGCGCCGCAAATATCCGCAGCGGAGTCCAGCAAGGTGCCGTCGATGTCGAAAAGATAAACCGGGAACGGCCGGATCACGCCGGCTGCGGGGGGCGCTCGCCTTCGGAGAAGCCCGGGGCACGCCGTCCGCCTTCCGGCCGCAACACTTGCTGCGTGTGGTCCTCGGCGTCCTTGCCGCCGGCGGGCAGCGGTGGCAGCGGTTGTCCGTTGATGATCTGCATTACTTCGTTGCCGTCCAGTATTTCGCGCTCCAGCAGTGATTCGGCAATCCGGATCAGAGCCTCGGAACGTTCCTCGAGGATGGCGGCGGCGACATCGTACCCGCCCTTGACGAGCTTCTTCACCTGCTCATCGATGCGGATGGCGGTCTCTTCGCTGTAGTCGCGATGCTGCGCGATTTCGCGCCCCAGGAAGATCTGCTCTTCCTTCTTGCCGAAGCTCAACGGCCCGAGTTCGCTCATGCCCCACTCGCATACCATTTTGCGGGCCATGTCGGTAGCGCGTTCAATATCGTTGCCCGCGCCCGTGGTCATGTGGTGCATGTACTTCTCTTCAGCGATCCGGCCGCCCATCAGAATCGCGAGTTGAGCCAGCAGATAGTCTTTGCTGTAAGAATGCTTGTCGTCGATGGGTAACTGCATGGTCACGCCCAGCGCCATGCCGCGCGGGATGATGGTGACCTTGTGCAGCGGATCGGCCTCGGGGAGTAGGGCCGCGACCAGCGCGTGCCCGGCTTCGTGATATGCCGTATTACGCTTTTCGGCGTCGCTGAGGATCATCGACTTGCGCTCAGCACCCATCAGGATCTTGTCCTTGGCCAGCTCGAAATCGATCATCATTACAACCTTGCGGTTCTGACGCGCCGCATTCAGCGCAGCTTCGTTCACCAGATTGGCCAGGTCGGCACCCGCCAGGCCCGGTGTGCCGCGCGCCAACACGGAAAGATCCACATTATCGCCGAGCGGAATCTTTTTGGTATGTACGCGCAGAATGGCTTCGCGCCCCGTCACATCGGGACGACCAACTACCACACGCCGGTCGAAGCGGCCGGGCCGCAACAACGCCGGATCGAGAACATCCGGGCGGTTGGTGGCAGCTACCAGGATCACGCCTTCATTCGATTCGAAGCCGTCCATCTCCACCAGCAACTGGTTCAAGGTCTGCTCGCGCTCATCGTGTCCGCCGCCCAAGCCAGCGCCGCGATGGCGGCCTACCGCGTCGATTTCATCGATGAAGATAATGCAGGGCGCGTTCTTCTTGCCCTGCTCGAAAAGATCGCGAACGCGGCTGGCGCCCACACCGACGAACATCTCCACGAAATCCGAGCCGGAAATGGAGAAGAAGGGCACGCTCGCTTCACCGGCGATGGCCCGCGCCAGCAGGGTCTTGCCGGTTCCGGGAGGGCCGATCAGCAGCACGCCCTTGGGAATACGGCCGCCCAGCTTTTGAAACTTCTGCGGCTCGCGCAGGAACTCGATGATCTCCTGCAACTCCTCTTTTGCCTCTTCCACGCCAGCCACGTCCTTGAACGTAACCTTCTTCTGCTGCGTGGAGTGCAGGCGGGCGCGGCTCTTGCCAAAGCTTAGGGCCTTATTGCCGCCGCTCTGCATCTGCCGCATCATGAAAATCCAGAAAGCGATCAGGACAATGAACGGCGAAGCGTTGAGCAAGATGGAAATCCAGTTACCCGAACTGGTGTCCTTGATCTCGACGTTGACGTTCTTATCCTGTAGCTGCTTGTAGAGGTCAGAGTAGTTGGTCGGAATGAAAACGTGCAGGCCCAGGTTCTGATTCTGGAAGACGCCGTGTACTTCATTACCGCTGATGGTGATTTCTTTCACCTGGCCTTGCTGCACCTTATCCATAAACTCGGTAAAGGTGAGAGTCTGCTCCTTGCGCCCCTGGCCGGTCCGCACCACGGCGAACAGCAACACGGCTATGCCGATCAAAACAACCCAGAAAAGTGCGGTCTTAATATTAGAATTCACGAATCCTCCTACCGGCCTATATCCTTATAGACGTGAGTTTGATCCTGTCCGATTCCGAATTCACGGATCGTCAGGATCTTTCTGGCTCCGGGTTGCGCGGCCAAGCGGGCATCCGGTCCGAACCGCCGCGCCCAAACGATGGCATTACCATCTGTCAGGACCGGCCAGTGGCGCCGTTCCCATAGCGGAATTCGGAACTGCTGAAACAGGGTCTTAATCTTTTCCTCGCCGGTGTTCCCAAGCGGCTGGTATTGGTCGCCGGGGCGCCAGTTCCGCAGATCCAGCGGACCGGACAACCTCTCCCAATCGACCTCACCCATCTCCCTCATATTATATACGCAATCCCCGTTTCCAGAAGTTTCCGAGTTTTCAACTATTTCCAGAGATAACATGCGATCGCTGCCCGGTACCCGGACCATACCCGGCACCGGAGCGGGCAGCCGGTAGTTACGGTTTTGTAATCCCTCCACCAGGGGCCGCCCGAACCGCAACCACTCAAAAGAGCGCATGATGTCCAGATCGGGCGCCTGGAGCCGGCCGTGACCTTCCGTGGTTGCCGCCAGGTCTAGGACTGCAGCGATGTGGGCAAAATCGATGCTACGGAGATCCCCTCTGACCGTCTCCATGGCGCGGCGCACCAACCGCCGGGCCGCCGCGAGTGGGATCTCCCGGAGGCAGCCGGTTTGCAAAAGGACGAACCCATCCCGGGAAACCAGGTGCAGCGCCGCCAGCCGGTCGATCTCGGCCTCCCAGTAGCTCTCCTCGGCCAGCGCCCAATCGGCGGTGTGGCTCAGAGTCTGGACAATGGCGGGATTCCAGTCGCGCGCGAGTGCGGGAAGCAACTCCCGGCGAATTCGGTTGCGGGCAAACTGGAGGCTGCGGTTGGTGGAGTCCTCGCGCCAGGGAATGCCGCGTTCACGCAGGAACTTTTCCACCTCGGCTCGATCGACGGCCAGCAGCGGTCGCACGACGCCCGCGGCGGTTACCGGCCGAATACCCGCCAAGCCGGCGCTTCCGGCGCCACGCAGAAATCGGAACAACACAGTCTCCGCCTGATCGGAGCGGGTATGGCCGACGGCGATGCGATCCAGCGACTGGTTGGCGATGGCTTCCGCGAAGAAGTCCAGCCGGGCCTGGCGGCCGGCCTGTTCCAGGTTGTCCTCGACCGCGGCCAATTCCACGCGGCGGAGCACGAAGGGAAAGCCAAACTCCGCGGCCAGGCGGCCGGCAAACGCCGCGTCCTCTTCCGATTCGGCCCCGCGCAGGCCGTGGTCGAGATGGAGCACACTGAGGTGGAGATTCCAGCGGGGAGCCAGTTCACGCAACAGGTGCAGCAGGCACACCGAATCCGCGCCGCCCGAAACCGCCACACCAACCCGCTGGCCCGGACGAAACATTCGATGGCGGACAATCGTTGCGGCTACGCGCTCGAGCAACGTCACATCCTCGTTCTCATTGTACTGATTGGGTTATCGTAAACTACGATGACCGATCTCATAACCGAACTCGCTTCCCGCATCAAGCTGCTGCTGATGGACGTGGATGGCGTCCTGACCAACGGCAAGCTTTTCAACGTGCCGGACGCCGCGGGGAAGATGGTGGAAACCAAGGGCTTCGATTCGCAGGACGGAATCGCCCTGCAGTGGTTGAGCTGGAAGGGAATCAGGACCGGCGTGATCAGCGGCCGCGAGTCGCCCGCCACCGAAGAACGCGCGCGCCAGGTGAAGATGACCTACGTGTATCAGGGACACATCGAGAAGGTTCCGATTCTGGAAGAGATCCTCCGGGACGCCAGGATTGATGCCAGCCAGGTGGCGTACGTGGGCGACGATCTGACCGACGTCGTCATCATGCGCCGCGTGGGTCTGGCGATCGCCCCGGCCAATGCGCGCGAAGAGGTGAAGCAGGCGGCGCATTTTGTCACGCGGGCTTCCGGCGGTGAGGGCGCCGTGCGGGAAGTTATCGAGCTGCTCATGAAGGCCCAGGGGCTTTGGGCGGAGATCTTAAGACACTATGAGATTGGATGAAGCCCCCATTGCGTACCCCTCCCGTTTGGGGAAACGAGCAGCCTCAATGCCCGGCCAGCTTGGCCAGCCCTGCGGCATAAGTGTTGAGACCATGCTGCAGCGCAAAATCGAAAGAATCAGCCGCGCCCGCGATATCGACCTCCTGGCCGATGTGCTGGTAAAGCGGCGGAATCGGAACCTTCGGCACCAAGTCGCTCGGATTTACGATGCGTACGATATTGGGTGCAAGCGGCAGTCCGTGAATGGGCGAGAACACGGCCGGGCCGGCAAACGTCCAAGTAAAGGCCTCGGGATGATGCACCCCCATGATCAGCGCGACCGCCGCGCCGAGACTATGCCCGGTGACATAGACCCGCGCGTTTGCAGAAGATGCCGTTTCCCACGCTTTCTGTAGACTCGCCGCGATCGAGTTCCACACGTCGTCAAAACCGTGATGCATCCACCAGGATCCGTGGGGGATTGGCTGCGCGATGGCCTGGAAATCCTCAAGCCACTGATGCTGCGTTTCGGTGCCGCGGACCGCGATTACTGAAACGTCTCCCTTTCGCGCGACAACACCCCAATCGCAATCCTCGGAGAGCATGGTTTTCTGTAGTCCTGAAGCCGTTTCACGATCGATGACTGACTGGTCCACGGTAACCGTGCCCGTCTGCTGCCAGCCCTGCGGAAACTCTAGCTTCTGACCCCACGACAGTTGGTACGCGGTGTTGGTCAGGGGCAGGAGAATATCATGTGCGAAGGTAGCGTCGAAGTTCATATCACGACTGTACACGCAGCAGTGGGTGGGGCGCACAGGCGGCGTGAGGGCAGGGAATAAAGCCGCCACATTCGGCGCACTACCCCGGCCCATTTCCGCCGCCAGTTCCGGGGTGTATACTCCTCCTAACTAGCTTTCGATAGGAGGCAACCTCTATGCGCAACTGGAAACGCCTGCTGTTGATCTTCGCCGCCGTCGGCCTGCTCACGGCCGCCTACGAGCGCACTCGCCCGGAGAGCGTCATGGTGAGCGCCGCCAAGGCGTACCTCAATTCGCTCACGCCGGAATTGCGCGCCCGCACTAGCATGCCTTTCAATGCCGATGAGCGTTTGAACTGGCACTTCATCCCCATCGAGCGGAAGGGCGTGGCGCTGCGCGAGATGACCTCGGCGCAAAAGCACCTGGCCGACGCGCTGCTCTCCGCCGGGCTCTCGCAACAGGGAGTGATCACTGCCCACACCGTGATGAGCCTCGAGCAGGTTCTGAAGGACGTGGAGCAGGGGAAGGGGCCGGAGCGCGATCCGGAGAAATACTATGTTTCCATTTTCGGAGAGCCGTCCGAGCAGGGTACTTGGGGTTATCGCTTCGAAGGCCACCACGTCGCCCTGAACTGGACCATCGTCAACGGGCGCATCGCCTCCAGCCCGAACTTCTTCGGCGCGAATCCGGCTGAGGTGAAACAGGGGCCGCGGGCCGGCTTGCGCGCGCTTCTGCGCGAAGAGGATCTGGGACGCGAACTGGTACAGTCGCTGACCGAGCCGCAGCGCGCGATTGCCATTGTGGACAAGGAAGCGTACAAAGATATTCTCACTTCCGACAAACGCAAAGCCGCGCTCAGCGGCCAGCCCAACGGCCTGCCGTTTTCGAAATTGACGGGGCCGCAGAAGGAGACCCTCACTCAATTGGTGAGCGAGTACGCTTCCAACTTCCCCGCGCCCATCGCGGATTTCCGCCTGGACCAGTTCCGCAAGACCGAGGCCAACCTGTTCTTCGCGTGGGCCGGCGGCATCAACCGCGGGGACAAGCATTACTATCGGGTGCAGATCGCCGGCGTTTCTGATCGAGTACGACAACACGCAGGACAACGGCAACCACATCCACAGCGTGTGGCGCGATTTCGACGGCGATTTCGGGCTGGATCTGCTGGCCCAGCACTACAGGCCAGTCATCGATAGCTCTACGACAGCATCTGATACTGAACCGTCAGCGAACAGTTATTGGCAGGCGTCCCCAGCAAGAAAGAAGAGAGTGCACCCCCCACATTGAAGAATGGATCGCGTACGAACAACGCGGTCGGCGGTCCCGACGTTCCCGGACTGCCCAAGCTGAGGATCGGACCCACCGAAACTCCCGCCGCCGTTGCCAGCTTCTGTGCCGTGGCATTCGCGTCGTTCACCAGCCCCGACTCGTCGCAAGACTGCGAGGCCTGTAGCGCCGGCGATACCTGCAGGCCCTCCACGAAGAACGTCAGACTCAAACTCGCATCTGTCTTGGCGAAGTTTTGATTCGCGGCTAGCAATAGCGCCACGGTGCTTCCGGCTTGAGCGATCGGGACCCCTAGTGTATAAGACCACTGCAGAACCGATTGCGCCGCGGCGGCCGCCACACCATTGGTTGTCACGCCCACCGGTGTGCTGTTGACTCCGGTGAAGGTTGCGCCGCTGATCCCGGCTTGTGTCAAGGCCGCAGCAATGGCGTCCTGGGTATACGTGAGGCGAGAGGTCACGGTCAACGAAATGAGCGCCTGGTCCGGTTGCAGGCTGGTGGATCGCGAGGCCGTAATTGTGATGGTGTGCTGATCGTTGAGTCCGAACAGAACACCCAGCGCGAACGTCGCAGTCAAGGAACATGCCGGACTGCCGGATGCGGTAGTCATCGCCAGAAGGGCCCCAGCCTTGAGTCCGGCGGCGGCGGCAATGGCTTGCGCCTGCGCGCGGGCGGCCGGAATCAAATCCGCGGCGTTACAATCGGCCGGCGCCGAAACCTGTGTACCGGAGAGTGTGAATGACAGCGACAATCCGCTCTGGTTCTGTAGCAGCGTCTGTTGGAACCCGGAGAGTGCTGCGATCGTATCCTTGATTTTGGAGAGCGATACAGTCAACTGGAAATTCCAGATCATTGCCGCCCCGTCCTGTCCCGGCCCGGCGACAACCGACGTGGTCGGTGCGCTGAACGACACCAGGTTCGCCGCAGTGATTCCGACACCGGCCAGCGCACCGGCCACCGTGTCCAGGCTCTTGTCGATGGGGGCCTGGACGCTGAGAGTGAATACCGCCTGATCGGCTGGCGCACCGGCAGTTTGTGAGGCCGTAACTGTGACCAGGTTGTTACTGAGTTGCCCAAACAAGAGAACCGGAGAAAAGAAGAGGGCCGTGACCGCACCACGAAGGAGCATGACCGCAGTATACGTGGTAGCGCGGGACCATGCCCTGCCCCGGCGTGTAACATATCTGAATATGTCCCTCATCAGCCGGAGAGAATTCGGGGGTCTGGCTATTCGGCGCAGCGGGTATCCACGAAACATTGCGCGACGGAATGCTCAGAAGAAAGATTCCTGCCGTCGTCAGGATGGTCGCGACCCCGGACAAAATCACTTAGTCGGGCGCCCTCGGTAAGCGCGACTCCGCGTCCGGCATCGATGTTAAACTCGACTCCATTTTCGCTATCGCGTCGATGACCAAGGCCATCACCTCGGTCGCGGCCACGCAATTGGTGGAGCGCGGCAAACTGAAGCTCGACGAGCCGGTTTCGAAACATCGCCTCAACTAGCCAAGCTGGATGTCCTCGAAGACTTCGATGACGGCAAGCCGATTCTGCGCCCCGCGAACGATGGATCCGAATTGGCCGCCTGCTGTCATTGATGCCAGTGATCTTCGGCGTCATGTTCTACGGCCAGCCGAGTGCTTTGATGCTCTACTGGGTCACCAGCAATCTCCTCGGCGTCGCGCAACAATACTGGCTCAGCCGGCGCTATGCGTGCTAGCCACCCCACCGGCGGCAAAGACCGCCGGCGTTACGTAGCGCACGCTTGACTCCCCGCTTCGAACTTAACTATAGTTAAGTTCGTATGCCCCCCGCCGAGCCCGTCAGTCAGGATGCGCGCTCCCTGGCCGAGGTCCACGGCAGCGTGGGCACCGGGCAAATCTCGTTCTGGCGGCGCATGTTCGCGTTTGCCGGGCCAGCCTACCTCGTCAGTGTCGGCTATATGGACCCCGGTAACTGGGCCACCGATCTCGAGGGCGGCGCGCGCTTCGGCTATCGCCTGCTGTGGGTGCTGGTCATGTCGAACGCCATGGCCATACTGCTCCAGACGCTCAGCGCCCGGCTCGGCATCGTCTCCGGCCGCGACCTGGCCCAGGCCTGCCGCGAGACTTACCCGCGTTCCATCAACGTGGCGTTGTGGGGCCTGTGCGAAATCGCCATCGCCGCGTGCGATCTGGCCGAGGTTTTGGGCGCGGCCATCGGGCTGAACCTGCTGTTCCATATTCCGCTGCTCGCCGGCGTGCTCGTCACCGCCGCCGACACGCTGCTGATTCTGTGGCTGCAAAGCGTGGGCATTCGCACCATTGAAGCGTTCGTGCTGGCATTGATCGCGGTGATCGCGGGCTGCTTCTTCATCGAAATCCTATGGGCGCATCCTACGCAGCACGGGATGTTGACGGGCCTGATTCCGCGCCTAGACCGCGACAGCCTCTACGTGGCTATTGGGATTCTGGGCGCCACGGTGATGCCGCACAACTTGTATTTGCACTCGGCCCTGGTGCAGACACGCCACATCGGCCACAGCACCGCCGCCAAGCGCACGGCATGCCATTACAACCTGGTCGATTCGGTGGTGGCCCTCAACGGCGCGCTGCTGGTGAACGCCGCGATTCTCATCATGGCGGCAGCGGTGTTCTTCCAACGCCACATCATCGTCACCGAGATTCAGCAGGCGCAAGCGCTGCTCATCCCACTGCTGGGCACCAGCCTGGCCGGGATTCTATTTGCCGTGGCGCTGTTGTGCTCCGGACAATCGTCCACGCTCACCGGCACGCTGGCTGGCCAGGTAGTGGTCGAAGGCTTCCTCAACTTCCGCATGCGGCCCTGGTTGCGCCGCCTGATCACGCGCACCATGGCGATCACACCCGCCGCGCTTATGATTTACTTTGCCGGCGAGAAGTCCACCTTTCAGTTGATCATTCTCAGCCAGGTCATCCTGAGCCTGCAGTTGCCTTTCGCCATCATCCCGCTGATCCATTTCACTAATGACCGCTCGCGCATGGGTTCGTTTGCAAACGCCCTATGGGTCCGGCTGCTGGCATGGACTACCGCCGTGGTCATCGTCGGGCTGAATCTTAGGCTCGCATGGATGGCGATTGCCGATTGGATGGCGCAGGCAGGTTCCTGGAGAACGCTGATTCTCGTGATCAGCCTGGCCGTTGGCGCGATGCTTCTGTTTCTACTGTCCTGGGTCACTCTGGAACCCTTGATCGCCCGTTGGACCCGGCGTTACGGCCGCGCCCCGGTGACACTACCAGTGACCGAGGGCGCCGAGGCGACTGCCCCCGTCTACCACCGCATTCTGGTTCCGCTCGACCACAGCGTGCTGGACCGCCTGGCCGTCAGCCACGCCGCAGCCATGGCCAAGATCCACGGCGCCAAGTTGTTCCTGCTACACGTGGAAGAGGGCGTGACCAGCCAGATTTACGGGCGCGAATCTTCCACGGCGGAGGTCGAGGCCGGCGAGCACTACCTGGATGGCATTGCACAAGCGCTGCGCAATCAGGGGCTTACGGTAGAAACCGAGGTATCCCACTCGGCCTATCCACGCCGCGAGATTGTGCGTTATGCCCGCCAGATTCATCCCGATCTGGTGATCATGGGCGCGCACGGCCACGGGGGCCTCAAAGATCTGATCTTCGGCACGACCATCAACCCGGTGCGCCATAATCTCGAGGTGCCGATTTTGATCGTGCGGCCGAATAGGACGTAATCGGTTTTCAGTGGTCAGTTTTCAGTAATCAGCTACATCCGGCGACACCCCAGGGCCAGACTGATAACTGACAACTGAAAACTGAGAACTGATTGCTAAAAGCCTCATTTTGTCCCAAAGCCGTGTCGCGGGAACACACCGGGACCCTCTGAAGCCTACCTAAGTTCCTGAATTCAAATACCGTTATATGGGCCCTGTAGGTGCTACGGTAAAGTCCGTGTACCGCCACTTTCTGTTCGCGCTGGCGGTGACCGCGGGAATGGCGCCGCTCCCGGGCGCTACTCTGCAGCGGCTCACCCTCGACGACATGATTGTCAAATCGACGGCTATCGTGCGCGGAACAGTCACGGGGTCCAAGGCATCGATCAACGGCCCGATGATCTATACCCACTACGCAATTCGGGTGACGGAGCGTTACAAGGGCGGCGCTCAGGATGGGCAGGACGCGGCCGTTCCTGGCGGCGCCAGTAACCACCTGCGACAGACCTTCCCCGGCGTTCCGGAATTGCAGGCTGGGCAGGAGTACGTCCTATTTTTGTGGACGGGACCGTCGGGGCTGACCCAGATTATCGGTCTGACGCAAGGGGTCTTTACGCTAGCGACAACTCCCGCGGGAACCACTGCCACGCGTCCGCCGGCACCGGAAATGATGCTGGACGCCGGAAGCGGCCGGCAGGTGACGGATCAGGCACTGGTGATGAAGCTGAGTGATCTGCGCGCGCGCATCGCCGCCACGCTGCACGGAGGCGCGAAATAGGGATGAAACTCACGCGCACTTCTGTGACGATGGCTCTGGCCGCGGTCCTGGCGGCCACGCCGGCCGGCGCGTATTATCATTACGTTCATTACCTGCAGGCGCCGTTCAACACGCCCGCCTACGAAAAATTCGATCTGCGGCAACTCCCCAACAAGACGGTGACGTTCCTGGTTACCGATCCGGGTCCGGCGAAGTTCGGTGTGAACGACGACTTCGCATCGGTCCTGAGCCAGATCAAGCAAGCTGCCGCGGTCTGGAATGGCGTGAGCAGCTCGGATTTGCGTGTGCGTTTCGGCGGCGAGCAAGCCCCCATCCAAGGCTCCAATAGTCCGAGTAACGCGGCTGTATTCAACGACCTGGCATCCGGCGCGTTCGGCCAGGGAAATACTCCGGGCGGCGACGTAGCGTTCGTCGACTTGCCCCCGGGCGTGTTGGGCCTGGGAGGCGTGACGGCATCCACCACCGCGGTGGATAGTCCCAACGGCCCGTTCTTTCCGGTAGTCCGCTCCACCGTCTTGCTGACGAACGACACCAGCCAGGCGCCCGGCCCGAGCTACATGGAGAGTTTCTACACCACCGCGATTCATGAAATGGGCCACGCGCTGGGTCTGCAACACACGTTCGTGGGCGCCGCCATGTCTTATAGCATCATCCGCACTACGTCCCATGCGCGTCCCATCGATCAGGACGATATCGCGGGACTCTCGGTGCTCTACGGCAAGGCCGGTTATGCGGCCACGGTGGGATCCATCTCCGGGCGAGTCACCTCGAACGGACAGCCGGTGACGATGGCCTCGGTGGTGGCCATCACGCCCGTGGGCCCCGGCATCAGTACGCTGACCAGGCCCGACGGAACCTACCGCATCGACGGACTGGCTCCGGGCCGCTACTGGGTCTACGTGCATCCGCTGCCTCCCGACGCCAATATCCGCGGCCCCTACGATCCTAACGGGCAGACCATTCCCTGGAGCGGTCCATTCGAGACGCTGTTCTATCCCGGCACACGCGACCCGCAACAGTTCCAAATGGTGCCTGTGGGCGTGAATGCGCCCGCTACCGGAATCGATTTCTCAGTGGGACCGCGCAACGCCGTGCCAATGTACGACATCAGCACCTATAGCTATTCCCCTGCCGGGGTGTTCACCAGGCCGGCGCTGGTCAACGCGAATAAGGGCACGGCCACCATCGCGGCGCAGGCATTTCAAGGCGACACTCCCACACCGCAATCCATCACCGTGTTGGGAGGGTTCGCGAATCCGCAGTTCCAGCCCTACAGTTCGCCGGTGGCCTTGGCTATCTACCTCCAACTGCCGCCGATTCCCAGCACGGGCCCGCGGCACATTCTGTTCAACTTCGGAAACGACATGTACGTGTTGCCCGGCGGGCTGACACTGGTTGGGAAAGACCCGCCGGCGATCGGCTCGGTGACAGCCAACGGCGATGGCACGATCACAGTCACCGGGACGAACTTCGGTTCGGACAGCCAGGTATACCTCGACGGCCTTCCTGCCTTGGCGCAGGCTCCCCTAAGCGGAGACGCCACCCAGGGTTCCTTGACGGTAACACCACCTCCTGGCTACAACGGCCAAAACGCCAGCGTGATCGTTTACAACTTGAGCGACGGTCAGAACTCCACCACCTATCAAACGCAGAATCCTCCCACATACAGCTATCCGGCGGCGAGCGCGCCCCAGATTTCGATCGCGCAATCCTCGCTGCCGGTGGGCGTAGCGGCGATGATGGACATCGTCGCCACCAACATGCAGTTTGTCGATGGCCAGGTCACATTGGGATTTGGAACGTCGGATATCGCGGTTCACCGGGTCACGGTGCTGAGCCCGAACCACATCGTGGCTAACGCAGTGGTGGCATCGGGCGCAGTGATCGGCTCCTCGCCGTTGAGCATCATCTCCGGCTTCCAGACGGTTTTCCAGCCGGCGGTTTTCCAGATCCGTGCGGCCAATTCGTCGCTGCCGCTAATCAGTTTGCCATTGGTCAACAACGATCCGAACCAGACGATCATTTATCCCGGAGCGGTCATCTCGATTTTGGGATCGAATCTGGGATCCTCTGCCGCCAGCATTCAATTGACACTGCACGGCCAGCCCGTACCGGTTCAATCCGCCGGGCCGAACCAGATTAACTTTGTCGTTCCGCTCCAGACACCCCTCGGTCCGACCACCTTGACGTTGAACAATGGCGTCGCTACTTCGCCGGCTATCCTGGTGCAGATCGATACTCCGCCGCCGGTGATTACGGCCATGACCAACAATGCAAGCCAGGGCCTGGACGCCAACCATCCGGTTTCCAACGGCGACGTGATCTTTGCCAGCTTGACGGGCGTGGACCCCGGCGTGGTCAACAACCCCAGCCGCGTGCAGGTGACAGTCGGCGGCGCGCCGATGGCGGTATTGCAGATCACCGCTGCTCCGGATAACAAATCCGTGCAAGTTGCGCTGCTGGTGGGCCAGCCCTTCGGCGGCGCCAGCGTTCCCGTAGTGGTTGCGGTGGACGGAGTGCGCAGCAGTCCTTACACAATCGTCGTCAACTAGAGCGCCTTACCGAGCGGCGACCGTAAGGGAGCGGAGGCTCAGCCACGCCTACTGCTTCATCTGCGGATCCCAGTGCTCGTCGGCCTTGCCGTCTACGATGCGCCACATGTCAAACCAGGTGGTGGTATAGGGTTGGCCCTTGGAGTCCTTGCGCTCGGAAGCGGTCACTACCGTAACCACATCGCCATCGGCGAGCACTGCGACCACCGGAATCCGCAAATTCGCCGCAGGGTTCTTCGCGCTTCCGACATGCTTCAAAGAATTTGACAACGCCCGCGCGGCCCGAAGCTGCCAGCGGATTGTGTTGGATATAGCGTTCCGTGAGCCACTTGTCTGCTTGGTCCCAGTAATTGCACTGCAGCAGTTCCTTCTCGATGTGATACGCGGTCTGCTTCATCGCATTCAACTTAGGGTTCTTGTCGGTGAAGAGAGCAATCCGGATCGGCAACGCCTTTCACCGGCTCTTGCGCGACGGCGGGAAGGCAGGTGCACACCGTGACCAACACGGCACCAAATGTTAAGCGAAGTTTCATGCGTACTATCGTTAGCCACGGCGCAATGCCCTGTCAAGAGGCGGGTAGCTTGGTAGCGGGTGAGATCCTTTCAGCGTGGCAGCGTCCGAGGACGATTCTAGCCGGCCGTCCCGAGGAAGCATGCGCGCGCCCAACGGTCGATCGCTCTACTGGCTGCATCAGCGACCTATCGGGGATGGCCGACCATTTCCACGACTTGAGCGTCACGCTACTCTACAGCGTTCCATTCCCTAAGTAACGCAACTGTCCTTTTTTGGCTTTCGCCGCCAAACAGCAGCGCATATCCCAAGGGCGTACATTCCACGATCTCCCGCGGCCGCTCGTAAGCCCCGGGGAGCTTGACGCGAAGGCGGAGATCTGCACCGCGTTCAAGGAGTAATTTTGTTACCAGCACGCCGTCATCGCCAAACTGCGTCACCGAATGGAAGATTGCCGTTTGGCCGCCTATACCGGCCTCATCGACTGTTGCGCGGGCATTGACGTCGGCCCCATGATCGAGGAGCATAGCGGCCGCTGCGACATTGCCGTATTCCGCGGCCACATGCAATAGCGTTCCTCCTTGTAGCAAAAGGGAACGCCCGCCGGTTTGGCCGCAATCGAGTTCCGGGAAAGATTGATTCACGACTCCAGGCTCGGCGTCCATCAGCTTCACCAAATCATCTAGCCGCCCGCGGAGCACTGCCAGCACAGCCAGCATGTTGTACCTGGTCTCCCCGCCGGCCTGCAAGAGGAGGTCGATACAGGCGCTCAGCCGTTCCAGAGAACGCGCGTAACCCGCAATCAGATAGTCCAGAGCCGTGCCCGGATAGGCATGGCCGCTTATCTCGTATCCATGGTCGCGACAGTTCGGGTTTGCGCCATGATCGAGGAGCCATTTAAGAGATACCGGGTCCAGCGCCTCACACGGGGCAAAGAGGATGGGGAAATGTCCGTGCCACAGGGCGTTCACATCCGCGCCGTGCGATACCAGAAGCTCCATCATCGGGATGCGATGGGAGGCGAGTGCCGCCCGCATCAGGGGTCCGTCGCCCCCTTGGTGTACGTCCGACCCATGTGTGATCATCCATTGCGCCATGGCTAGCCTTACGGGTCTCGGGGGCTCCCAAGGCACACGACATTCGGCAACCCACGTGAGCGGTCCATCCTTGCCGTAGCCAAGTGGTGCCCAGTGCAGCGCCGGGTTGCGCGTCATCATAGTCTGGACGCGCACAATGTCGTTGGTATCGATCGCCTGCTTGAGTTGTCCGACCTCCTCGAATGACTCGACATGAGCCTTGAGCTTGGGCCAACTCGCAAACCCGTAGAGGCGTGCGATCTGGAACTGCGCATCGGCGAGTGATGCAGCCCCGCCTACCCTGAGCAGGTCCTTGGCTTGGTCCTTCAGATGGCGGAGATTGGGACGATCCGGAAGAGGCCGTGAGGCCCCGTTTGGTTCAGTCGACATAGCGACCTCCTTTCAACGAACCGCCCGGCGTCCGCGCAATCGGGCTGAAAGAAGGTTGCTGACACTTGAAACTGAAAGGTGGGCTTCTACCCTTTCCGCGGACCGGATGCGTCCTTCACGCTCGAAACAATCCTATCATCGTCCTCGAAATCCGTTGCTAGGGAGTGCCCCGGGAAAGGGTAAACGCCGGGACGACTGCGCCTGCACCACTCAACTTGAGGGAGCGAGAACCCTTGCTCCTTTACGAATCAATCATTTCCAGTTTTTTCACCGCTACAGTTGAGTGGGAACTGTGAAGTGTCATGCGAAAGTTGGCCAAACGAACACCTTAGCTGGCCAGCTTCAACAGACGTACGGCATTCTCTTTCAAGATGAGCGGACGGACTTCGTCGCGGATGGCGATCTTCTCGAAGTCCGCCATCCATCGATCGGGAGTGATGAGCGGGTAGTCCGAACCGAACAGCATCTTATGCTTCAGCAGAGTGTTGGCGTACTGAATCAGGATCGGCGAGAAGTATTTGGGCGACCATCCCGAGAGATCGATGTAGACCTGTGGCTTGTGCAGGCAAACGGAGATGGCTTCGTCCTGCCACGGAAATGAAGGGTGCGCCATGATGATCGGCATGTCCGGGAAATCGACGGCCACATCGTCGATATCCATGGGATGGCCGTACTTCAAGCGGACGCCGCCGCCACCTGGCATGCCCGTGCCGATTCCACTATGGCCGGTATGAAAAATCACCGGCAGGCGCGCTTCATTGATCACCTCATAGAACGGGTATGCAATGCGGTCGTTGGCATGGAACTTCTGCAACGGCGGATGGAGCTTGAAGCCGCGCACGCCCAGTTTGACCAGACGGCGGGCTTCCGTCACCGCCTCTGGGCCGCGCGTGGGATCGACACTGGCGAAGGCCAGCATGATGTCGGAATTTTCCGCCGCCAGCGCCGCCACGTCGTCATTGGGAACCTGGGGCCTGCCGGTGAGCCGCTCGTCCACGGAGAACACTACGCAGCCGATATTCCGCGAGCGATAATATTGAGCCAACTCTTGCGGCGTTGCCCGCTTGCCGCTTTCCCCAAAATATTTCTTGGCCGCCTCATCGGCAGCGTTGCCGGTGTCCGATTCAATGTGGACGTGCGTATCGATGGCGACGAGCGCTTCTGCGTTTAACCGCTTGTGAGTTTCCATAGCCGGAAGAAACTATTGTAGTGCCGCAGAAATCTCATGGGGCGGACGATCGGTTTCCGTCGTCTGCCCGCGGCGCACACGACAGACCACAAACGACGATGGTCTGTCCCACGGACGGCTATTATTAGGAGACGGCTACCATGTCTGAGCGCATTGGCGTGCTTCATCCCGGAGAGATGGGCGTGGCGGTCGCAACCACTGCCCGAAACAGCGGCTATGAAGTCTACTGGACTTCTGAGGGTAGGAGCCCCGAGACGTGCCGGCGCGCGGCCGCCGCGGGGCTCGCCGATGCAGGCACTCTGCGGCGGATGATCGAGCTCTGCCCGGTGATTGTCAGCGTCTGCCCGCCCGAGTTCGCGGAGGAATTGGCGGGCGAAGTGATCGGGCTGGGTTACCGGGGCCTCTACATCGATGCCAACGCCATCTCGCCCGAGCGCGTCCGCCGCATGGGCGAATGCATGGCGAGCCATGGGATCCGGTTCGTCGACGCGTGCATCATCGGACTGCCGGCGACCACTCGCGGCGAAACCTGGCTCTATCTTTCGGGACCCAGCGCCGCCGATGCGGTGGCCTGTTTTTCCGGCGGGCCGCTGGAGGTGGAGGTGCTGGCGGGCGATATCGGACAGGCCTCGGCGCTGAAGATGTGTTTCGCGGCCCACACGAAAGGGCTGGCGGCATTGCGGGCGGCCGTGCTCGGCGCGGCGGATGAACTCGGCGTGCTGGGCGATTTGCAGCGGCAATGGGAGCGCACGGGGCCAACCTTCGCCGCGGCCGTCGGGTCGCTCCAGCACACGGCGCCTAAGGCATGGCGTTTCGTTGCCGAAATGAAGGAGATCGCAGCGACATTCGAAGCGGCGGGAATGCCGGGAGAATTTCATCTGGCCGCCGCTGAGATTTTTGCGCGGCTGGCGCCTTTCAAAGGCGGGGGGAAGCCTGAGCTGCGTGCGGCGTTGGAGAAGCTGCGTGTCACTGGGCAGGGCATGGCCCCGCCCCACAATCCTAAACTGGTTCGGTAACCTTCGCCGGCGCCCACTTCTTTACCGTCTGCACCAGCGCATCCATCTTCACGGGCTTGGTGATGAAATCGTCCATGCCGGCAGCCAGGCATTGCTCGCGATAGCCTTCCATTACATCGGCGGTCATCGCCACAATCGGAGTGTGGCGCCCGCCTGACTCGCGGCGGCGGATGGCGATGACTGCTTCGTAGCCGTCCATCTCGGGCATGTGGCAGTCCATGAAGACCAGGTCATAGGGCAGCATTTTCACCATCTCCACAGCTTCCCGCCCGTTGCCCGCCACGTCCACGCGCAGCCCCAGCTTCTCCAGCATCCGTACCGCAACCTTCTGGTTGACGACATTGTCCTCAGCAACCAGTACACGCACCGAGGACCGCGCCGCAACACCCTTGGCTTTAGGAACGGCCGGTTCGAGCTGATCGAGCACGCCTGGTTGCAGACGCTTCGACCATGCGGTGGCCAGCGAGTTCATCAACACGGACTGCCTCACCGGCTTAAGCAGGCAGGCATCCACGCTGGTCCCTTCGATTTCCTTCGCTCCGTTCCAGTTGCTCATGGAGGTCAACAGAATCACGATGGCGCCGCTAAGCGCCGGATCCACCTTGATAGCCGCCGCCAGTTCCGCTCCGTCGGTGACGGGCATACGATAGTCGGCCACCACAAAATGATAAGGGTCGCCTTGCTCGTGCGCCGTCCGGGCTGCCCGTAGGGCTTCCGCAGCCGAAGAGCAGCTTTCGTTCCGCATCCCCCAACTGGAAATCTGTTCGTGCAAGACGCGGCGATTGACTTCGTTGTCATCCACGATCAGGACTCGCAGGCCCGCCAGGTCGGCAGGCACCGCCGGGATCTCGGATTGGCCGTCGAGAATCAGGGGCAGCGTGAACCAGAATTTCGAACCCAGCCCCAGGGTGCTCTCGACGTGTATGGAGCCGCCCATGCGCTCCACCAGTTGCTTGCAGATGGCCAGCCCCAAGCCCGTCCCGCCAAAGCGGCGGCCGATCGACTCATCGGCCTGGGTGAATTTGGAAAACAGGCGCCCCATGGATTCCGAGGAAATCCCGATGCCGGTGTCCGTCACGGAAATTCGCATGTGGGCGGTCTGGGCGCCGCGCCGTTCGCATTCCACCGCGATGAGAACGTAGCCGGTGGTCGTGAATTTGAGCGCATTTCCCGCCAGGTTGGTGACCACCTGACGAATCCGGCTGGCATCCCCCATAAATCTGCGCGGCAGGCCGGCCGCGTATTGCAGCACCAGCTCGATGTCCTTTTCCTCGGCCTCCTGAGCCAACATTTCGACCACTTCTTCCACCACCTGGGACAGGTCCAAAGGAAAGGATTCGATGGCCAGTTTACCGGCCTCGATCTTGGAGAAGTCCAGAATGTCGTTCACCAGGCTCAGCAAGACCTCGCCGGAGCTGCGAACGGTTTCGGCGTATTCGCGTTGTTCGGAAGTAAGGTCGGTATCGAGCAGCAGGCCCGTCATTCCGATCACGCCGTTCAAGGGCGTACGGATCTCGTGACTCATGTTGGCCAGAAAATCGCTCTTGGCGCGGTTCGCGGCTTCTGCCTGCCACCTGGCGATGCGCAGCCGGCGGAACATCCAGATGGTCACCAGCAGCGTGGGAACGAGCGCCGCCAGGACGCTGAGACAAACCAGCTCATACTGACGCGCGCGGTCGTATGCGAAGATCGTGCTGGCTTCACCGGTCATGCGCGTGTTCCACCGAAAATCGATCGCGGCGAGACTGCCGTCGGTGGTCATTCTCCCGATTTCGTTGCGCAACGCATCGGCGGCGGCCTCGGCCTCACGGTTTTGCCGGTTGGCCGCCACGCCGTAGCCGAAGGTGGCTCCGGGTATGGGAAGAACGCGCAGGGGCCGGTCCAGGCAGTGGGTTTTCTGCGGGTCGATGATGGCGTTGAGATTGATCAGGCCGGCTTCCGCCGTTCCACCGCACACCGCCATCACGACGTCGGACGAGCGCGGAACGGAAACCGTGGTCACGCCATGAAAATATTGGCGTGCGATGCGGGCGTCGCTGGCAATTCCGGTCGCCACGGCGAGCCGCTTCCCGGAGAGATCCGGAGGCCAAACTGCCGAGCGTGAGTTCGGAAGCGCCACGGCATATGTGATCTCGCCCCACGGCGGAGTGATGTAAAGGAAGGCGTGGCGTTCGGGAAAGTTTACAACCAGCGGCCAGAGATCCACATGCCTGGAGGCTAACGCTTGCTCGGATCCCTCCGGCGCATAGACCCATTGCAAACGAATGTGGCGACGTTGGGCGGCCGCCATGATGAGGTCGACCGCCGGACCCGTGGGGTTACCGTACTCGTCGGGAGCCTGATAGAAGGCCGCGGTCTGAAATCCAAGTTTGAAGGTTCGCTCTGTTTGCCCCGAAGCAAAAAGGAAAGGAGCCCCGGCGGGGATCGCCAGGACAAACGCCGAAGCGATCAATGGCCAGGCGAGCGTTGACTTCACGTATAGGAATCCGGCTGGCTGCGGTCGAGATACTCGCGAATACGGAGGCCCATCGTTCGGGTGTCGATCGGTTTAGTCAAATAGCCGTCAAATCCAGCCTCAAGTGCGCGCTCCTCGCCGGCCTTCATCGCCAAAGCCGTGAGGGCAACCATGGGGATGTCGCGTATACGAGCGTCTTGCCTCACCCGCCTCGCCAGCTCGAAACCGTCGATGACGGGCATCTGAATGTCCGACAGAATGAGGTCGGGATGCAGAGTCTGGAGCTTCTCCAGCGCCTGCTCACCATCCTCAGCGGTCTCGATGGTGTAACCCTCACGCTTCAGGATCGCTCCTGCCAGCTTCAGGTTCACGGGCACGTCATCTACGATGAGAATGGTTTCGCCGGCCATGGGCTCGCGCATCCGTCACTGCTGCAATCAATGCAGGCCCCAGTATGGGGCACGCCGTGTTGCACTGCAATGCTAACTTCGGTCTATTGTTAGGTTTACAGCGTTGACAAGGGTTAGTAGAAGAAAGCTATCAGCATTCAGCTGTCAGCATTCAGCCACCCCCGGTTTTGGCCGTTTTTGACCAGCGCTGTCAGCGATCAGCAAAAACTGTCTGCGCCAGGGGTAGCTGATCGCTGAATGCTGAATGCTGATGGCTTTATCTCTGATAAATCACTTTTCCATCCACGACGGTGAGCACGGATTGCAGCTTCTTGATTCCCTCATCCGGGACTTTCTTCATGTCGAAAAAATCATCGCTCAGCACCACCACGTCACCCAATTTTCCCGGTTCGATCGACCCCAGACTGTCCTCCTCATGGAAGAACCAGCCGTTGGCGGCGGTGTACAGGCGCAGGGCTTCCATGCGGCTGATCTGCTGTTTGTCGTTGACCAGGACGCCCGAGGCGTTCTTGCCCGTCACCATGTAATAGATCATCAGCCAGGGATCGAGCGTGGAGATCTGGGCGGAATCCGAGCCTGCGCCCACGTGAATTCCGCTGTCGAGGATCATGCGCAGCGGCGGCCCACCACCTTGCGCATTTAAGTAGTTGAACGGGTGGACCGCGATGCCGGCACCCAAGGCTTTGAAGCGATTCACCGTCGCCTGGTCGATGCGCGGTACATGCGCGACGGACCAATGCAGATTCGCAATCGGCGTCGTTGCATTCACCGTCTCGAAGGTGGTCGCGGTGAGCTGGTCCTCGCCAAGAGACAGGCTGTGCTGCTGAAACGCCCATCCCTGCTTGGCGATCAGTTGGAGCGCCGCGGTGTAATTGGGCGGCGGGGTAACTTGCCCGAACAGCGGCCAGACGGTGGCGAATTCGCCGATTCCCGAAATGCGCAGCATATCGTCGCCGATGCCCGAGAAGTTGTTAAGCAACCGCTCCTTCAGCATGGGGATGTTGGGCTGGGTGTCCATGCTGAGAAAGAAAATGCGCATTCGCGTGGCGAGCTTCTGATCTTTGCGCACCGCCAGCAACGCATCGTACATGCGAAACGGATCGGCGCTGGCCAGGGTGTCAAAGGTGAAGGAGTCCTGGATGTCGGGTAAGCCGGGAATCACAAACGCGCCCATGTCCACGCTGGTGGTGACGCCCATGCGGGCCGCGTAGGCCATGGCGTCGACGGTTCCGCGCTTCTGGTCCTCGAAAGTCTGCACGGCGCGCAGAGCGTCTAACGCCGCGACGGAAGGCGCGTTGGCGGCGATGGCGCCGGTGTCGCTGACGGCGATGCCCTTCGACGCGAAGAACGCTTTGCCCTTGGTATTGGTGGCGGCCGGGCCGGTGAAGGCCTGGTAAAGGATGACCGGATGATCGGGCGCGGCGGCGTCGAGTTCCGCCAGCGTGGGCAGGCGCTTCTCGGCGAACTGCGACGGATTCCATCCGCCCATGGCCGTGATGAATTCGCCGGGCGGCACATTCTTCGCTCGCGCGCGGATCATGCCTTGCACTTCTTCCATCGATCCGGCGGTCTCCAGGCGCGTATCGTGCCCCGGCCGCAGGCCCAGCAGGACGATATGGTTGTGGTTGTCGATCAGCCCTGGAACGGCGGTGCGCCCGTGCAGGTCGATGGTCTTGGTGCAAGGGCCGGGCTTGCCGCCCTTTCCCACCGTTTCAAAGCGGCCATCCTGGATGGTCACTTCGGATACCGTGGAGTTTCGCTGATCCATGGTGACGATCCGGCCGTTGACCAGCCGCAGATCGCGCGCGCCGGCGCAGCGGTCTTGCGCGTGGGAGAGCATCGCGGCCGCCAGCAACAGCACGGGGACGAGAAGCGTTCGTCGTGTCATGAGTTTCCTCAATGGAGTATACTGTCTCTCGCCTGTGGGACCAAATCGACTGATCGCGCTGATTTTACTCGCGCCTGCGCTCGTCTCGGCGGCGCCCGCCGTTTCCGGTGAGGCCGTATATAAGGAACGCTGCGCCGGCTGCCACGAACAGGACAACCCGCGCATTCCGCACCGCGACGTCCTCGAAAAACTGACGGCTTCCCGCATTCTGCGCACGCTGGATTACGGGGTGATGATTGCGATCGCGTACCCCATGACCCGCGGCGAGCGAGAGGCCGTGGCGTCGTACCTGGGGACTGCCGGAGCGGCCGTCGAGCTTCCCCCGAAGGCCTTCTGCGCGCGACCGCGCCGTGCGGATTGCGGCGAACCCCAAGGTCCAATGGAACGGCTGGAGTCCCGATGCGGCGAACACCCGCTTCCAGCCCGCCGATGCTGCCGGTCTAACATTAGACGGCGTGCGGCGCCTGAAACTGAAGTGGGCCTTCGCTTTTGACGGAGACACCACGGCTTTCGATCAGCCCACGATCTTGGACGGCAATCTGTTCACCGGCAGCGCGGGCGGCGTGCTCTACGCGCTGGATCTGGCAACCGGCTGCATCCGCTGGACGTTCGACGGTGCGGGACCGGTGCGTACGTCGATTCTGGCGGCGCCGAATGGCAGCGGCCGGGTGCTGTCTGTTCGGCGATCAGAACGGGTGGTTCTATGCGCTCGATGCCGCCACCGGGCGGCTGCATTGGAAGAAGCACGTCGATGAGCACGACGCCGCGCGGCTCACCGGCGCCGCGGTGGCGCAGGACGGCGTGGTCTATGTGCCGGTCGCTTCATGGGAAGAAAACCGCGCGTTGAAATCCGATTATCCCTGCTGCACGGCGCGCGGCAGCGTGGTGGCGTTGCGCATCCGCGACGGCTCCCAGGTGTGGAAGACTTACATGGTCGGCGAGCCCAAGGAGACCGGCAAGACCAGCGCGGGCGTGGCGCAGATGGGCCCTTCGGGCGCGGGCATCTGGTCCGCGCCGACGCTCGATCCGAAACGCAAACTGCTGTACGTTACCACCGGCGATAACTATTCCGCGCCGGCCACGGAGACCAGCGATGCCGTGGTGGCGCTCGATCTCAAGAGCGGCCACATCGCGTGGTCGCGCCAATTCGTAGCCGACGATATTTTTAGCGGCGGATGCGCCAGCCGCAACCCCGTCTGCGGCCCCGATTACGATTTCGGCTCTTCCGCGATGCTGGTGAATTCCGGCGGCCGGCAGTTGTTGGTAGCCGGGCAGAAATCCGGTGTGGTCTACGCGCTCGATCCCGATCGCAAAGGCGAAATCGTGTGGCAGACGCGGGTCGGCAAGGGCAGCACCAACGGCGGCGTCCAGTGGGGCATGGCGACCGACGGCCAGAAAGTATACGCGGCGGTGTCGGACATTGTCCGGGCAACCGTGAAGGACCATGACATCGCCGATCTGCGCACGGCCAATCTCGACCCGCAGCAAGGCGGCGGCCTCACGGCCCTGCGCCTGGACGACGGCAGCCAGGTGTGGCGCACGCCCGCGCCACATGCCTGCGATCCGCCGAAGCCCGGATGCAGTCCCGCGCAACCGGCCGCGGTGACGGCGGTAGCGCCGGGCGTGATTTTCTCCGGCTCAGTGGATGGCCACATGCGCGCATATTCCGCGGAAGATGGCGCGATTCTTTGGGACTTCGACACGGCGCGCGATTTCGAGACAGTCAACGGAGTCAAGGGCCACGGCGGTTCCATCGACGGGCCGGGCGCGGTGGTGGTGAATGGAATGGTGTTGGTTAACTCGGGCTACGCGCGGCAAAACGGAATGCCGGGGAATGTGCTGCTGGCGTTTGAGTAACGCCGGTGGTCCTTGCCACCGGTGAGGTTACAAGACACCGGCGGCAAGGACCGCCGGCGTTACAATCGGCCGTACACAACTTTTCCGTCCACCACCGTCAGCACCGATTGCAATCTCTTGATTCCTTCATCGGACACTTTCTTCGCGTCGAAGTAATCGTCGTTCAACACCACGACGTCACCAAGTTTCCCCACCTCTATCGTCCCCAGCTTGTTCTCCTCATGCGTGAACCAGCCGTTTTCCGCGGTGTAGAGCCGCAAAGCTTCCAAACGGGTCAGTTGCTGGCCGGAGTTGATGAGCTCGCCCGCGGAGTTCTTACCGGTGACCATGTAGTAAATCTCCAGCCACGGATCGAAGACCGAGACGGCGGCGGCATCCGAACCGGCGCCCACGTGCACACCGCTATCGACGATCGTCCGGAAGGGCGGGCCGCCGTTGCCGGGAGATCCTGAAAGGTACAGCCAGCCATGCACCGCGATGCCCGCACCGATGGCCTTGACTCGATCGAGTGTCGCACGGTCAATGCGCGGCACGTGTGCGATGGACCAGCGCAAGTCGGCAAGCGGAGTAACGGCGTTCACTTTTTCAAATGTCGCAGCCGTGAACTGGTCCTCGGCCAGCGACAGGGTGTGCTGCTGAAAGGCCCATCCGTGTTTCGCCACCAGTTGTAGCGCGGTTTCATAGTTCGTGGGCGTCGCGCCGCCCTGGAAACGCCAGGCAGCGGCAAACTCTCCGACACCGGACATCTTCAACATGTCATTGCCGAAGTCGGGGAACGTGTTCAGCATGCGTTGCTTCAGTAACGGAACATCGGCTCGGGTGTCTTGCGTGAGAAAGAAGATGCGCAGCCGCTCGGTCAACTTGTTCTCATGAGCAAGCGCCAGGAACGCGTCATACATCGTCCAGGGATTTAAGCTCTCTACGGTATCGGCCGCTGCGGCGTCCTCCAGATCGGGCGTGCCTGGTAGAGCGAACGCGCCCATGTCGGAACTGGTGGTCACGCCCATGCTGGTCACGTAAGCCATCGCATCCAAGGTTCCCTGTTTCATGTCCGCGAAGGTCTGCACGGCGCGTAGCGCGTTGAGTGCAGCCAGGAACGGCGGCCCGTTGGCGATCACGCCAGTCGCGCTGACGGCTATGCCCTTCCCCTCGAAGAACGCCTTACCGCGGCTGTTAGTGACATTCCCACCGCCGCCGTTGATGAGCACGGGATTATCGGGCGCGGCGGCATCCAGCTCCGCCAGCGTCGGCAGGCGTTTCTCGGCGAACTGCTTGATGTTCCAATCGCCCAGCGCCGTGATGAAGGCCCCGGCGGGAACGCTCTTGACTCGCGCACGAATCATTGACTGGACGTCGGCGATCGAAAACGCCGTCTCCAGCCGGATATCGTGGCCCGGGCGCATGCCTAGCAACACGATATGGTTGTGATTGTCGATCAGGCCCGGCACCGCCGTGCGGCCCCGCAGGTCGATCACCTTTGTGCAGGTGTTCAGCTTCTGGCTGCCGCGGCCGACATTGGTGAATCGGCCGTCCTGGATGGTGACTTCGGAGACAATGGAGTTCCGCTGGTCCAGAGTAGCGATCTTGCCATTGACCAGGCGCAGGTCGCGACTCCCGGCGCAGCGGTCCTGGGCCACCGCGTGCCTGCCGGCGCAAATGGCAATTGCGATCAGGCCGAACAGGTGTAATCCTGGTTTCATGAATCCGCATTGTACACGAGGGCGTCGCTCATGACCAAAGACGAAATCATTCTGGCGAACCGGGAATTCCTCTTCCCCGCGGTGTTTCATTACTTCAAGGAGCCGTTGGTGATCGCCCATGCCAAAGACCAGCATGTGTGGGATGCGGACGGCAACCAGTATCTGGATTTCTTCGGCGGGATCGTGACGGTGAGCGTGGGCCACTGCAACGACGCTGTCAATGCCAAAGTGCACCGCCAGATGGATACGCTTCAGCATGTCTCCACGGTTTTCGCCAACGAGCCGCAGGCGGCGCTGGCCAAGAAAATTGCGTCCCTGACGCCCGGCGGAAAGCTGACGAAATCGTTCTTCACCAACAGCGGCACGGAAGCCAACGAAACCGCCATCGTGGCGGCGCGCTGCTATACCGGTAACACCGAGATCGTGGCGCTGCGCCACTCGTATCACGGGCGCTCGGCCATGGCGATGACTCTCTCCGGTCAGGGCGCCTGGCGCCTTGGACCTCCGCAGGCAGGCATCGTGCACGCCCACAACGCCTACTGCTACCGGTGCCCGTTCGGCCTGACGTATCCCTCCTGCGAAGTGAAATGCGCGCAGGATGTCGAGGAGCTAGTTTGCACCACAACCGGCGGCAGCATCGCCGGATTCATCGCAGAGCCGATCCAGGGCGTGGGCGGATTCATCACGCCGCCCAAAGAATATTTCCAGATCATCGAACGTATCATTCGCAATCACGGCGGTATTTTCATCAGCGACGAAGTGCAAACCGGCTGGGGCCGCACGGGCGGCAAGTGGTTCGGCATTGAGCAATACGGAGTCACGCCCGACATCATGACTGCGGCGAAAGGGCTGGCCAACGGCAGCCCCATCGGCCTCACGGTGGCCAGGCCGGAGGTGGCGGATTCGATGACCAAGCTGACCATCTCCACATTCGGCGGTAACCCGGTAACCTCCACCGCGGCCAAGGCCGTAATCGATTTCATCGAAGAGCAGAACCTGCTCGACAACTGCGCCAGCACGGGCGCCTACCTGCGCGCGGGTTTGGAGGATCTCAAGGAGAAGCACGAGCTGATCGGCGATGTGCGCGGCATGGGGCTGCTGCAGGCCATCGAGCTGGTGCAGGACCGCGAGACCAAAGAACCGGCGGCGGCGGAAACCGCCATGGCTATGGAAGCGGCGCGCCAGAACGGCCTGCTCATCGGCAAGGGTGGAATGTACGGCAACGTGCTGCGCGTCTCGCCGCCCATGAACATCGGGCGCGCGGATGTGGACCAGTTCTTGAAACTGCTGGACCGCAGCCTGGCAGCGTGCAGCGCTCTGGCAGCCAAATAAGCAGGTACGATAATACAGAGCCGCGACCAAAGGGAGCGGTCGGAGGAGAAGCATGCTGGCCGCTGATTCCACGGTCGGGACGGTTTCGTTTTACATCGATGGCGCCTGGGAGAAGCCACACGGGCGCACACTGGGAGCGGTAACCAATCCGGCTACCGGCGCCACCATTGCCGAAGTTCCGTTCGCCGATGAGGCAGACATCGATCGTGCGGTTCGTACTGCGCACGCGGCCTTCTTGAAGTGGCGCGACGTGCCGGTGGTGGAGCGGATGCAGGTGCTCTATCGTTACAAGGCGCTGCTCGAAAAGCACCTGGAAGACGTGGCCTCCACGCTTACGCGCGAGAACGGCAAGACCATCGAAGATGCGCGAGCCGAGGTGCGACGCGGCATACAGATGGTGGAAGTGGCGTGCGGCATGCCTAGCCTGATGATGGGCGATTCGCTCAACGACGTGGCGCGCGAAATCGATTGCAAGACCATCCGCCAGCCCATCGGCGTGTGCGCAGGCATTACGCCATTCAATTTCCCGGCCATGGTGCCCATGTGGATGTACCCGTTCGCCATCGCGTGCGGCAACGCGTTCGTGCTGAAGCCTTCGGAGAAGGTGCCCCTGACGCCCACCCGTGCCATCGAACTGCTGCACGAAGCCGGCCTGCCGCCGGGCGTGCTCAACCTGGTGCACGGAGCCAAGGGCGCGGTGGACGGATTGCTGCACCATCCCCTGGTGCGGGCCGTCTCATTCGTCGGCTCCACGCCGGTGGCCAAGTACATTTACACCACCGCGGCCGCCGAGGGAAAGCGCGTGCAAGCTTTGGGCGGCGCGAAAAACCACCTGGTGGTGATGCCCGACGCCGACATGGCGAAGACCGTAGAAGCGATCATCAGCTCGGCCTTCGGCGCCGCGGGCGAGCGCTGCCTGGCGGGCAGTGTGCTGGTTCCGGTGGGTGATGCTGCCGGCCCACTTCTCGATCTGCTGGTGAAGCGGACCAAGGCACTGGCGGTGGGCGACGGCTCCAAAACGGGCGTGGAAATGGGCCCGCTGGTCACATCCGACCACTCGCGCAAAGTTGCCGGCTACATCGAAAAGGGGGTGGCAGAGGGCGCCGAGCCCATTTGCGATGGCCGCGAGTTCCGCGCTACCACCGGCGGGTTCTTCTTGGGGCCGACTATCTTCGACCGCGTGACCCCCGAGATGACCATCGCGCGCGAGGAGATTTTCGGACCGGTGCTTTCGGTGATTCGAGTTGACACGCTCGACGACGCGATCCAGTTAGTCAACCGTTCCCCATTCGGCAACGCGACATCGATATTCACGAACAACGGCAAGTCCGCGCGCGAATACTCCTCGCGCATCGAAGTGGGCATGGTGGGAGTCAATGTGGGCGTCGCTGCACCCATGGCCTTCTTCCCGTTCGCCGGCTGGAAGAACTCCTTCTTCGGCGACCTGCATGCGCACGGCAAAGACGCGATTAACTTCTACACCGAGCAGAAGGTGATCATGAGCCGCTGGTTCTGAGCCTAAGCTAGGTAGTGACAGGGCCCGTAGCTCGGGTCGATAGAGCACCTGCCGTTTAAGCAGGGGCTAACCAACTGGTCCTTTCAGGTATCTGAGATTCAGCCTGGACAAGCCACCGAGCACAAGCTCCCGTGAACTCTGTCTGACCGAGGTGACTCTCCAGTCAGTGTTCCAAGCCAGCCGTGTGGCAGCTTTCAATCACGCTTCTTCTATCACCAGGGAAAGCTCTGCAAGAAAACTTGGAGGTACAAGTGAGCCCCCCACCCATGACCGGGGTAGGTCGATCACTACAGGGACTCCGATATCTCAGAGGCCGGGTGGTTACTCTCGCTGGAGCGGGAAAAGTTCGAAGAAAATCAAAATCGGACTGGACCATTGCCGGATTCCACACTGGCCTTCATTACTGTTACGATACGAAATCAGCACAGCCCAACAATCCGGTTTGGCGGGGCGCCAAGTTGAGGATACGTTCCAACGCCTTCACATCGGTTGGAGGTGTTGCGGTGCTGCACTCCGGAACGGGCGGATATTGGTCAGCCCGTCCTATCGCGGCGTCTTCACAAGCGTCGCCCACATTGGTACCGGAAAGAATGATGAGGATTTCTTTTTTTCTGGGAGCACTCTGCCGCAACCGCTATACGATAGTCTCGCAAGGCGCGCCGATAAGCGCCCAACGCATGAGCAACCCTTGAGTAAGCGGCAGCCAATCTGCGGCGAATGGCATCGGAGCAACCAAGCATGATCAAGAGCACCTCCTATAATCAAAATGTCACACAGAAGCGATTTAATTGATGCGCCCTTTCATACAATGAAGCGCATACCGGTAATATCAATCTTCCCCTAGTACCCCTAAGGGAACCGCCATCGCGGCGAGTGTTGCAGTGTTGCACTCCGAAACCGGTGAGCGAGGCTGTTGCATCCTTCACAGGCAACGCGGTGATCTCAAGCCCAAACTGCCCTCAACTCTAAAGCGTCCATGGACATCGCATCGACACTTCAGGAACTCTATTCCGAGAGGCAGAAACTGGAGCGCGTTATTGAGGCTTTGGAGGAATTGCAGGCAGCCTGCAGTTCGCACCCAAACCCCCTGCCCTTCCGCAGTGGTTGGAAAATTCATGAATGCCGAAGAACACGGGGAAGTCTCCCAGCGGATGAAGATGTATTTGGCTAAAGGTGCGCCGGGTTGCGACAAGTTCGATCCTGGCAGCCCCGAAGCGCGAGATCTTCGCCAACTAATGTCCGTTGCATACGAGGAGTTTCATCAGGCTCACATCGCTTATGAGCATACTTTGTCCATTGCCGGCGATCCTACCCCGATCCTGAGTTGTTCACCTTTACCTTGGGATCACCCTCGCTGGGAATCTTGCCGTGCATAAGAAACTCGTGCAGAGTCGTCGCCACTCTCATGTACTCCCGGCTGGCCTCAGCCTCAGCCATCAGTGCTTTCCTGAAAGCAAGATCGCCGTCTGGTGACGGGATGGCGCGAGAATTGTAATCTTGTTGGACGTCTCGGAGGTGGAACGTCGCAGATTTCAGTTGGTGTAAAGCATCCTTCAATCGTTTGCGCCACAGTACCGCAAGCCCTTCAGGTCCGCTGCCGGCGTTGCCCATAAACATCCTCCAGCAAGCCTTCGTTTTAGAACCAAATTGATCACCGTTTGTCTGTAGTCCAGGCTAGCGAGGAAAGATCAATGGAATCAGGGTGATCCCGCGTTTTCCCATCCCAAGGCCGTGAATGTAAGATGCACCTCAGCCTCCTAGGATTTTGTTTATTTTGGGCCAGCGAGCAGACAGTAACGGGTAAACCCGTCGACTCCATTCCGAAGAGGTGCCGGAGGAAGGCGTGAATGATATCGAGACGATGAAGCGGATCGGCCTAGGCGTATCAGGCATCGCCGGTTGACTGCATACGACCCAAAGACCGGGAAGTATCTGTTGAGAGCCTCCTCGGTCTGGGAGCCACTTCCTTACTCTTGCTCCCTGCTTTCTTGAGCAGTATTGCTTGGTCAGAGTGGAACCGCGCTGGGACCTTCACGTTCATCGATTTTCGCCCCCCGCGCCGTTCAGATAAGTGTGGACGCGAATTGGAAATCTGTTGATATTCCTCCAGGCTCGCAATGGCCCGATCTAGCATCTTCATTTCCCGGTGGAGGGATTGAATCAGTTCCTTCAGGTTCAGGTCCATTAAGCGAGCGCTCCTTGAGTTGGGGATTTGCTGGAGGAAATGCTTGATTGAGTTGCGCCTGACGTCAGGCATCCCGTTCTCAATGGCTGATTAGGTAGTTGTCGGCGGCGTCGCAGGAGACAAATCATTGGGAGTGTCCTTTCAAAAGTCTGAAACGCGCAAGATGCATTTCTGCCTGCGAGGATTTCTTTTATTTCGGAACGGTGATCAGAATCAAACTAGATCCCTATTACTTCCATAACTGCTAGACAGATGGTGCGGTTTGTAGGAATGACTAAGTGCTTACGGAGTGAGCATTGCGACGATTGCGATACAAGTAGCCCCTCGGGTGGGCCAAGGTCTAGAGTACCGAGCGGCGCCTGATCAGGCCAGGTCACTCGCGGCAGGGGCTAACAGCTCACGCATCCGTTGTGTCAGAACACCAGCGACAAATGGTTTCGAGAGGACTGGGATGTTCTCGACGGGACTCTCGGTGTATCCAGACATAAGTAGAACCTTAATTCCGGGTCGTTCCGTCAAGATCGTCTTTCGCAATTCCAGCCCATCCAAATTCGGCATTTTGACATCGCTCAACAGGGCGTGGATCGTGCCGGGGAATTGACGAGACACAGAGAGAGCCTGTTCCCCATCGCCAGCCGAGAGCACGAGGTAGCCTTCGTCTTCCAGCGCGATACAGGCCATGTTCCTTACCATTACATCGTCTTCTGCAATCAAGACGACACTTCGCTCTACCTGTGAGGGCAGCAGATGCTTAGGATCTTGCACGACTTTGGGTTCCTTGGCCCACAAGAATTGGTCAAGGATCGCATGAAATCAAATTGAAACGCTATGAGGCTTTCGGTCCCTTACCGCTGGTACCGACGGCTAAGGGAAGAAACCGAAAACTCTTAAATTAGGTGACCGCAAAGATGCTGGGCCGGCCCTTCGGATGAGGCACCCGTGCTCTCGTTACATATGCTGATATATTCCTCAAACCGCCTGCAACGGCGCCCGCGGTCGCGTGAGTGTTGCAGTGTTGCGTGGGGATTGGAGAAAGAGGGCTGCATTCGGCTTCAGACCGTAACCCATTCCCGTTGTGAAATTCCGCAACAGAAAACCGTGACATATATGCGCTTTAGTACTACGCCATGTCCTCCTCCTACGCATTCCCACCCCACTACCTCCATTCTCTTGTACACGCCGGCAATCTTTCCTGACAGAACCTCGCTGATTTTGTACCCGCCATCCAACATCAGGACTGCGCCAGTGTAAGTACTGATTTGGTTGGCCCCCTTCGGCCTGAACTCCGACAAGTGTTTGAATTCCGGGCTGAGGGTCGCCAGAATTTCTGCTCTTCCTTCAACTGGGGATTTTGAGACCAGGTGTTTAACCGAGTGGCAGAAACCTCTCGGCTCCGCAGTTCCACGATCCTCTGCTTGATCGCTGTCTCAGACTCCAGCGCGCCCTCGAATGCTTTGAAGCTTTGTTCGTACCATGCTAGAGTTTTGGGGGTGACGTTCTTGAGGTATCGCCGTTCTGTCATGAACTCGGAGGCAGTACCTCTATTGACTTCTGAAGATTCAAGTTTTTGATTTCACGGGCCCGTAGCTCAGGTGGATAGAGCACCTGCCTTCTAAGCAGGGGGTCGCTGGTTCGAGTCCAGCCGGGCCTACCATTCAAATCAAGAGGATACGAACCGGTGGCTGGATGGGCGCGACGCCCGAGAATGCGGCGACAGCGTTCCTGGGTGTACGCGACGTAGGTTCGGCCCTCCTTGAAGATCTGAGTGGTGACTGAATCTCCATACCTCCATGTTTAGCGATTACTGGCGCACCCGTCAGCTAAGCCGCGCCCGCACCTTTTCGCTGAGCGCTTTCCCATCCACCGTCTTCCCGGCCAGTTTGGCCTGCGCCGCCTTCATCACCACGCCCATTTGCTTGGCCGACGTCACACCGGTTTCCGTCAGGGCTGCGGCGATGGCCGCTTCAATTTCGGAATCGCTGGCCCCTGCGGGCAGGTATGTTTCGATCAGCGCGCGCTCCGCCTCTTCCTTCACCGCCTGCTCTTCCCGCCCGCCCTTGCGGAACATGTCCGCGGACTCGGTGCGCTGCTTCATCAGCGACTTCAGCACCTGCATCTCGGCCGCTTCGTCGAGCGGCTTGGGTGAATCCACCTTCAGCTTCATCAACGCGGCTTTCATCATGCGGAGCGCGCTGAGGCGGGCTTCGTCGCGGCTCTTCATCGCCGCTACCATGTCCTGCTGAATCTGATCGATTAAGGCCATTACGTCTGTTATTCTAAAGTACTAGAAGGCGTCATGCACATTCGAAAGCAACGTTTATTAACACCGGGACCCACGCCTCTGTATCCGCCGGCCTTGCACGCCATGATGGCGTCGGATATTCATCACCGCACGGAAGATTTCCGCAAGGCGTATCGGTCCTGCCTCGCCGACCTCAAGGAAGTGATGGGGACGGCGCACGATCTGCTGATGTTCGCGGCCTCGGGCACGGGGGCCATGGATGCAACCGTGTCGAACCTGTTTTCCAAGGGCGACAAAGTGATTGTCTGCTCGGCGGGGAAATTCGGCGAGCGCTGGGCCGAGATCGCCAAGGCCTACGGGCTCGACGCCAACGTGCTCACCGTCCCCTACGGAGAAGTAGTTGCGCCCGCGCAGGTGGAAGCGGCGCTGGCCAAAGAGCCGGCCACCAAGGGCGTTTTCGTGCAAGCCTCGGAAACCTCCACTGGCGCAGCGCACGACGTGCGCGCCATGGCGCGAGCGGTCTCTAAGACGGATGCCATTTTCGTGGTGGATGCCATCACCGGGCTTGGCACCATGCCGCTGGATATCGACGGCTGGGGCATCGACGTGCTGATCGGCGGCTCGCAAAAAGCGTTCATGATTCCGCCCGGATTGGCATTCCTGTCTATCAGCCCCAAGGCCTGGAAATTCACCGAAACGTCTACTCTGCCGCATTACTATTTCAATCTGAAGAAGGAAAAGAAGAGCGGCGACGCGGGCGAATCCAGCTGGACGCCGGCCACTTCGCTGATTCTGGCTTTAGCGGAAGCGTTGCGATATATCAAACAGCTTGGCATGCCCAAGCTGATCGAAAATGCGGAGATGCTGGCGCACGCCACGCGCGCGGCGGCGGTCCGTATGGGGCTGGAGCTGTTTGCGCCCGATTCGCCGGCCTCTTCGGCGACCGCCATCAAAGCGCCCGCCGGCATGGACTCCGGCGTGATCGTCAAAGAGTTCCGCAGCCGCTTTGGCTCCATCATCGCCAACGGCCAGGGATCGATGAAGGGACAGATCTTCCGCATCGCGCATCTCGGATACTTCGATTTCGCGGACCTGTTCGCCGTCATCGCCGGCCTGGAAATTATTCTGAATGCGAATGGCTTCCCGGTGAAGTACGGAACCGGCGTGGCCGCGGTCGAAGAGATTTACGCGCAGGCCGCGGTGAAGCAGCCGGTGAACGCGTAACTGCCCGCTCCAAAACATCTATGAATATCTTGATTGCCGAGCCTCTCGCGCCGGCCGGGATCGAGTTGTTTCAATCCCAGCCGGGATGGAAGACTATCGTTTCCAATCCCAAGGAGTACACCAAACACCTGGCGGACGCCGACGCGCTGTTGGTGCGCAGCGCGGTCCAGGTTGATAAAGCGGTGCTTGACCAGGCGCCGAAACTGCGCGTCATCGGGCGTGCCGGCGTAGGCGTAGACAACGTCGATCTGGACGCCGCCACCGAGGCCGGCGTGCTGGTGATGAACACGCCCGGCGGCAATGCCGTCTCCGTGGCCGAGCACACCTTCGCGCTCATGCTGGCCATGGCCCGCCACATTTCCCGTGCCGACCATTCCACGCGCTCCGGCAAGTGGGAAAAGAAAAAGTTCATGGGCAACGAGCTGCGCGGCAAGACGCTCGGCGTGGTGGGGTTGGGCAGCATCGGCCGCGAGGTGGTCAAGCGGGCGCGCGCTTTTGAAATGAACATCCTGGCGCACGATCCTTATGTGACGCCCAAGCTGGCGCAAGACGCGGGCGCGAGCCTGGTGGAACTTCCGCGCCTTTATGCCGAGAGCGATTACATCACCCTGCACGTGGCTGCCACGCCGGAAACCCAGGGCATGTTGTCGCACGAGGCCTTCCGCCAGATGAAGCCGGGAGTGAGAGTGGTGAACTGCGCGCGCGGCGAGCTGGTGGATGAAATCGCGCTGCAGGAGGCCCTGGCCTCGGGGAAGGTGGCGGGCGCGGCGCTCGATGTGTACGGAACCGAACCCCCGCCTGCTGGCTTTCCTCTTTTCAGCGGCGAAGGAGTTGTGGCCACGCCGCACATCGGAGGGGCCACCGAAGAGGCCCAGGAGATCGTGGGCGTGCGCATCGCCGAACAGGTGGTGGAATACCTCAAGAGCGGTGTCGCCATCAATGCCGTCAATATGCCCTCCATGAGCCGAGAGCAGTATCGCGCCCTCGGACCCTACGTGGCGTTGGCCCAGCGATTGGGCAACCTGGCGGCGAACCTGGCCGCTGGAAACCCTTCAACGGTGCGGCTGGTCTACTTCGGCAAGCTCGCCGACAACAACACGAATCTGTTGCGCAGCGCGGGATTGGCCGGCGTGTTGGCGCGTTCCACTTCGCAGCACGCCAACCTGGTGAACGCCGTGCAGATCGCGGAGCAACGCGGCTGGAACGTCGTGGAGCGCCACGAGCAGCGGGCCAGCAACACCGATAGCATCCGCCTTGAAGTGGAGACCGACAAAGGCATCACCTCGGTGGAAGGCGCCATGGTTTTCGATAAGCCCCGCCTGATTCAGGCGGACGGAATCCAGTGCGATGCCGCGCTGGCCGGGCACCTCACCTTTATGAAGAACCAGGATGTGCCGGGCGTGATCGGCCATGTGGGAACGGTGCTGGGGCGGAACCGCGTGAATATCGCCAACTTCTCTTTAGGCCGCAGAGAAGCGCCCCTGCGCCCCGGTGAACCGCTCGAAGCCCTGGCCTTGGTCACTACCGATGAACCGCTCTCAGAGCAAGTTTTGCAGCAATTGCGCGAAAATCCTGCCGTTCGCTTCGCGCGTTGCGTCGAATTCCGGGACTAGGTCTACGCCCCCGCCGCCATTACGCGCCGTTGCTGGCCGTCGAGCACCTGACGGACCTTGTCGGCCAGCAGGCGCATCGTGAAGGGCCGCTGTACCAGCACCAGCTTTGCGCGAGTCTCCATCCGGCGTGTCAACTGTCGACTGTTGGTGTCGGAAATATAGACAACGCGCAGGCGAGGGTCTTTGGCTTCCAGGACGCGCGCCAGCTCCTTACCATTCACTTCGCACATCAGGGCTTCCGTGAGTAAGAGGTCCACTTCCCATCCCCGCTCCTGGTAGTGCTGGAAGGCTTCGGCGGCATTGCGCGCTTCGAGGACCGTGTAACCCTGTTTGGACAGCATGAAAGCCGCGAGTTTGCGGGTCTCCGGGTCTGGTTCCACCAGCAGAATGGTCTCGCTTCCACGCGGGACGTCTTCCAGCGCCATACCCACCTCCGCTAGGATTCTAATTCCCTGCACCTTCGCTTGCAAATACAATCGGAGCAAACAACGTTCCAGACCAAATCCCTGAAAAATCTCTTGAGATCGAAATAGAGAACCGGATACTAACTTCAGCTATGGAAACCAAAGTGCTTAATGGTCAGTACCGGATAGTTAATATGCAGCACTTTCCCTGTTGTATGGGACAGTCCGGAACCGCTAAGATTTGGGCGAGCGAATTCGGCGGCTCGCACCGACCCGCGGAAGGAGCTTCATACCGGAAATGAAAAAAAAGACTAGCGAATTCCCCGTCTGCGCGCTTCTTGTAGGCGAACATGAACAAGGCCGGCTGTTGCTTCACGAGGTTTTCCGGAATGAGGGATGGCTTCTGCTGGAAGCTCATAACCGCCAGAAGGCCCTGGAGTGCATCGACAAGCATTCGGTGCAGGTGGTCATCGCCAGTTGCGAGTCCGGTGAGTGGAGTTGGGCTAACGTGCTCGATGACTTGCGGTGCCGTCGTCACCCACCGCAGTTGATCGTCACTTGCCGGACCGCTGACGAACAGCTCTGGTCCGAGGTTCTGAATTGCGGCGGCTACGACGTGCTGCCCCATCCGTTGCAACGCGACGAAATCGAGCGCGTAGTCGCTTCCGCCCGCCGCCAGTTCGACCGGCCTACCCACGCGATGCGCCAGAGTAACGCCGCACGAAGTTCGGTAGCGTAGGCGCTTACCCGATCGTCGCCAGCGCTTGGCCGGCCGTCACCGTCGCACCTTCTTGCGCATGGATCGCGAGCACACGCCCCGTGCGCGAAGCCTTGATCTCGTTTTGCATTTTCATGGCTTCCACAACCACGATGCCCTGTCCGGGGCCGACCGCGTCGCCGGGAGCCACCAGAACGCGCACCACTTTCCCAGGCATCGGCGACGTTAGCGTTTCGCGGCCTTCGCCTGCTGCGCGACCGGACCCGCGGAACCAGCGGCGCGGATCGCGGATCTCGATTTCAAAACGGTGGCCCTCCACGGTGACAATCAGGGCGCGTTCCGTGCGCTCCACGCTGGCGTCGTAGCTGCGGCCTTCGAGCAGCACGGAATAGATGCCTGGCTCCGGAATTTCGACGTCGGCCGAGCGCTCCCTGCCGTCGAAACGAAAGCGGCACGCGGGCGCCGGCGAAACCACCTCCATCTCCTTTTCGGCGCCGTTAATCACTAGATTTAATTTCACCGCAGGATCTCCTGGCGACCGGCTGCCAGCCACGGGCTTGTACCGCTAGGGGCCTCCTGTGGCCGGCGGGCTTGGCGCGCCATGTGATCGATGGCCGCGGCCAGTGCGGCTACCGCGGCTAGATCGGGCGGCGGGGCGGGCGGCTGCGTTGTGGGCCAGGAATTCGTCGATGAAGCCCGTATCGAACTGGCCGGCGCAAAACTCCGGAGCTTCAAAAACCTGGCGGAAGAAACTGATGTTGGTGCGAATGCCCCCCACATCGTATTCGCCCAGCGCACGGACCATGCGCGCAATGGACTCGTCGCGCGTGCGGCTCCACACCACCAGCTTGGCCAGCAGCGGATCGTAGTCGAGCGGCACCGTCCACCCGGGATACACGCAGGCGTCCAGGCGAATCCCGGGACCCATGGGACGGCGCAGGCGCGTGAGCTTGCCGGGAAACGGCAGAAACTGGTTGTACGGATCTTCCGCATAGATGCGGCATTCGATGGCCGAACCCCGCCAGGTTATTTCCTCCTGCGAAAATGGGAGCCGCGCGCCGGCGGCAATCTCCACCTGCAGCCTGACCAGATCGAGCCCCGTGACGAGTTCGGTCACCGGATGCTCCACCTGCAGCCGCGTGTTCACCTCCAGAAAGTAGAAACGGCGGTTTTGATCCACCAGGAATTCCACCGTGCCTGCGTTGTAATAGCCGGCCGCCCGTGCCGCGCGGATGGCCGCTTCCCCCATGGCGTGCCGCATCTCCGGGTGCGCCGCCACCAGCGGGGAAGGCGACTCCTCCACCACCTTCTGATGGCGGCGCTGTATGGAACATTCGCGCTCTCCCAGGTGCACCATGTTGCCGTGGCGATCGCCCAGAAGTTGAATCTCGATGTGGCGCGGCCGCTCGATGAGTTTCTCCACGTAGATCTCGGGATTGCGAAACGCGCGCTCGGCTTCGCTGGCAGCCTCGCGGAACGCCGCCTCCAGTTCCTCGTCGCGCGTCGACGCCGCGCATCCCCTTGCCGCCGCCGCCGGCTACCGCCTTAAGCAAAATGGGATAGCCGTGCTCGTGCCCGAACGCGCGGGCTTCGTCCACAGTCACGGCGCCCTCCGTGCCCGGAACCACCGGCGTTCCGGCGGCCATGGCGTGGCGGCGCGCTTCCGTCTTGGAACCCAGCGCGCGGATCGATGCGGCGGATGGTCCTATGAACACCAGCCCCGCGTCTTCACAGGCAGCCGCGAACCCGGCGTTTTCACTCAGAAAGCCGTAGCCCGGATGAACCGCCTCGGCGCCGTGTTTACGGGCCGCGTCCAGAATGCGGTCGATCCGCAGATAGCTCTCCGAGGAAGGCGACGGGCCCACGTGCTCCGCTTCATCCGCCATGCGAACGTGCAGGGAAGTGCGGTCGGCGTCGGAATACACGGCCACGCTGGTGATACCCATCTCGCGAAGGGTGCGGATCACACGCACCGCAATTTCACCGCGATTGGCAATCAAAATTTTTCGGAACATACAGGCGTTCTCTCAGGGTAAACGAATTGGGAGTGGGTATTCTCAACGCCTTCGCCTGGGCGTATGGCGCGGGCTTCAGCCTGCTGCGTCGGCACTCTTGCCGACGTTTTTCGGGTTTGAAGTTTACAACCTGCCCGCCAACAATCTTCCGCCAATCCCAATCCAATTCGTCTCGCCTTTCGTAGACACCGGTATAACTTCTATCGGAACGAAACGGACGGGGTCTCACTGGCCCGGCCGCGAGGAGGAGAAAGAGAGAATGAAACGAATTTTCAACGGATTGATGGTGGGCGCCTGCTTCCTGGGGGCTGGCATCACGATGCACGCGTCGAGCCATCGCGAAGCGCTCGCGATTCTGAATGAGCCCTGCGCAGACAACACCGACACCTACGCTTGGGTGTCCAACACCACCCATGACAAGCTCTACCTGATCATGGATTTCTACCCGCTCCACGAGCCGGGTCAAGGCAACCAGGGCTTGCGCGCGTGCAACGGTTACCGCTATGAGTTCCACATTGCCAAAGGAAAGCGGCTCAGTGACACGGTGATTTACCGCGTCGAATTCCAGAACACCATCAAGCTCGCAAATCCACCAACCCCAATCGACAAAGTGGGAGGCGGCAACGAGATTCTGTGGCAACTTACCGGCGGCACAGAAACTATGATGGTTAAGCGCCTTACTGGCGGGGATGCCGGCATCGATGGCATCAATGACCCGACTACCGAACCGGATCGCACAACCGTTCTCGGCACGAATCTTACGGTTCTCCCCAACAATCACGGCCCGCAAACCGATCGCTTGGTCTATGGCTTGGCTCCCTTCAAGGGGTACGATTCCGGCGATCCCACCAGCCGTGAAGTGGGTCTCTACGATCAGCCCTTCGTCGACAGTTATATCCACCCGTTGGCGAACGGCGGCCGGATCATCGCCGGTCAGTTCGACGATCCCTATCAACTCGATGAGAAGGGAATTTTCGACTTAGTCAATTTGAACAGCGACGATCTCGGCGGAATCCCGGGCGCACGCCGCCCACCTGCCAAAGACGTGTTCACGGGCTTCAACGTCTTTTCGATCGCACTCGAGATCCCCACCAGCGACTTGTTTCCGACTGGTATCCCGCACAACGGAGTGCTCCAAGACCAATCAACCGACGCTCTGCTGCGAGTGTGGGCCAGCATCAGCCGTCAACAAACGCAGATTGTGGATACTACCAACATCATCACCGGCAATCGCGGCTCTGGAGACTGGGTGCAGGTCGGCCGCAAGGCTTTGCCGCTGTTCAACGCGGGCCTGGTGGGAACTCAGCGCCAGACACTCTATCTGCACAGTTCTCCGGTTCGCGATGTGAGCAACTTCGGAAATGACATTTTGTACCCCGTGCTGGTGCGGGACGCCGATGCCCTCGGCATCTACAAGGCGCTGGGTGTTTCACCAGGCGACGTGTCCAACCTCAAAGGCCCCCGCCTGGACATCATCAACGCCATCAACTTGGGCCGGCCCATCCCTGCCATCGACGGCTCCACGGGTGACGTCATCACACTGGACGCCTCCATCGATTCGATGTTCCCCAACGGCCGCATGATGGGTGGTGGGACCGCACCGAACCGCAATCAGGTGAATGTGAACAGCGTATTGATCAGCCTGATCGTCGCCGGTGACCCCAATGCCGGCCTGGCTAAAGGTGTCGAGGTGAATGACAAAGACTACCTCGACCGGTTCCCGTTCCTGGCGCCCGCGCACCAGGGCCTGCTACAAGGCCATGGTGGGACCAACGTTCCCACCGAGCCGAACATCCCGACTCCCTAACGTCGACCGCTCCCTTTGGTCGCGGCTCAGCAGACACATTCTGCGTAACTCGCCGATGTCGGCGCGTTCTTTACCGAGCCGTGACCGAAGGGAGCGGTAGTTCGAGGACCACCATGATCCCACGCATAGCAGTTGCGATAGCCCTATTCACCGCACCCGCCTTCGCCCACGACATGTGGATCGAGCCGACCACCTTCTCCCCGGCGCCAGGCCAAATCCTCAGCGTGCGGTTACGCGTTGGCCAGGATCTCCTCGGCGATCCACTCCCCCGCAATCCCACCCTCATCAATCAATTTGTCGTCGAGGACACGGACGGCCGCCGGCCCGTCATCGGCCACGACGGCGGCGACCCGGCGGGTTTCCTGCGCGTGGCGCAGCCGGGCTTACAAGTCATCGGCTATTTCAGCAATCCCAGCGCCGTGGAATTAGCCCCCGAAAAGTTCAATCAGTATTTGAAGGACGAAGGCCTCGACGCCATCGCTGCATTGCGAGCTCGCCGCAACGAGACCGGCGCCGGCGCCCACGAACTCTTCTCCCGCTGCGCCAAAAGCCTGGTTCTTTCGGGCCCGCCCAACGGAGCGCAGGGCGATCGAGCGCTCGGTTTTACGCTCGAACTCGTGGCGGAGCGAAATCCGTACACCATCCACGCCGGTCAGGATCTCCCGGTTCGCCTGACGTATGAGAAACGTCCGCTGTCGGGCGCGCTCGTGGTCGCCATGAACCGCCTCAATCCTGCCCAAAAAGTGACAGCACGCACGGACAATGACGGCCGCGTGCGCTTCCGCCTGCAGCCGGGCGGTATGTGGTTGGTGAAAGCCGTCCACATGATTCCGGCGCCGGCCGGCAGCAACGCCGAGTGGGCCAGTTTTTGGGCGTCGCTGACATTTGAAATGCGAGACGAGGCCAGATGATGCGTGCCATCATTTTCGGGTTCGTGATTCTCTGCAGTGCCACAGTCCAAGCGCATGAGATTGGCACCACGCGCGTCGCGGCCGTCTTTCACGAAGGCCGGACGTACGATATCGAAATCGTCACCGATGCCGTCGCGTTGATGGATAAGCTCGAGGCTTCCATTGGCCGGCAGTCGCCTGCCGATACCCGTCCGGCAACCCTCCAACCACTGCTCACTGGTTTCGACGAAAAGTTTCGCCAGCGCGTGCAGGTCGCGTTCGATGCGTCGGATGTACGCCCCGCGATCACGTATTTGGTTACGCCCCCGGCCGATGCCACGTCGGCAACCGTTGCCACCATTCGATTGACTGGCCCGATTCCTCCCGGAGCGCGCAATTTTACCTGGACGTACGCCTGGACGTTCGCGTCCTACGCCATGACAGTCAGAACGACGGCGTCCGAGAACCCGTCAACACAATGGCTGGAGGGCGATCAGCGTAGCGCGCCGGTTGCACTGACTTCTCCGGCCGTGCCCGTAAGCCGGCTCGTCACCGCCTGGCGCTATCTCACTCTCGGCTTCACCCATATCCTGCCCAACGGACTGGATCACATGCTGTTCGTGCTGGGAATCTTCCTGCTCAGCGGCCGCCCGCGCTCAGTATTGTTGCAGGTGAGCGCATTCACCGTCGCTCATTCGATCACCCTCGGGCTGAGCATGTATGGCCTGGTCTCTGTGTCGCCGAGGATCGTCGAACCCATGATCGCCATCTCGATTGCCTACGTCGCTCTGGAGAACGTCTTTCTGTCGGAGCTGAAATCGTGGCGGGTCGCTCTGGTCTTCGCCTTCGGACTTCTGCACGGCATGGGCTTCGCCGGCGCATTGAGAGAGCTGGGACTGCCGCGCTCGGAATTTCTTACGGCTCTGGTGACTTTCAACGTTGGCGTCGAAGCCGGGCAGCTGACAGTAATTGCGGCCGCTTTCCTGCTGGTCGGATGGCATTGTGCCAATCGCACGTGGTATCGCAGCCGCATCGTAGTTCCCGCGTCGGCGATGATCGCGTGTACCGCGGTCTACTGGACGATCCAGCGGCTGGTGATTTGAAGCGTGGCGCAAACTGGCCAGCCGTCCAGCCACCGCAATGCCGGGGCTGTTAGAATCTAAAGAGTCCCCTTATGGCCCTCGGCTCGATGCAAGGATCGTTGAAGGAGCGAGGCGTCCGCCTGACTCGCCAGCGGCAGATTCTGCTCGAGCTGATCGACAAGACCGGCGAGCATCTCGATGTCGAACGGCTGTTTCAGATGGCCAAGGAGCAGGATCCCAAGCTCAACCGCGTCACCGTTTATCGCACCCTCAAAATGCTGAAGGCCGGCGGCCTGGTAGATGAGTTGGACCTCATGCACTATGGGGGCGATCAGCATTATTACGAAACACGCCTGAAACAGGAACACGCCCACGTGATTTGCCTGCGCTGCGGCAAGGTCGAGGAGTTCTTCGGCGATCCCCTGCAAAAACTGCGCAAACAGATCGAAACGCATTTTGGATTCGAGATCCTGCTCACGCGCACCGAAGTCGGGGGATATTGCGCCCACTGCCAGACGCTGCGGGCGCGCGAAGTGGAAGAGCTGCGGCGGCTTCCCGTGAAGGTCAAGCGGCGGCGGCGCGCGGTCCCGCAGCGCGCCTAGCAATGCAGCCGACCGGCGCGGTTACGTCCGGCCCGGAGCCGGCGTCGCTTGTCGTCACCGACCCCAACGGCCATCGCACGCGGGTGCCGGTCACTCCGGTCCCTTTCCTGATCGGACGCCAGCCCGAGAATCACCTGGTCATTCGCGACAGCCGCGTCTCGCGGACGCACGCGCGAATTTTCGCCGAGGACGCGGGATACGTCATCGAAGATTCCGGCAGCCGCCACGGAACCTTCGTAAACGGGAAACGCATTCAGCGGGAGGCGCTCCACAACTCCGACCGCATCGAATTCGGCGCGCAGGATTCGTACCAGCTCGTCTTTGCCCTGGATGGCGCGGAGCTGAAGCGCATCATGGAGCAGGTGGGCGCGTCGGAGAAGAACCCGGCTCCCGGCATGGGCGGCAACCTGGCCAAGCTGCGCGCCATCCTCGATCTGGCCCGCACGCTGCAAAGCTCCTTCTCCATCGACGAGGTGCTGGTTTCGGTGGTGGACACGGCGCTCGCCATCACCGGGGCCGAGCGCGGGTTCCTGCTGCTGCGCAACGGCGACGGGCTCGGTATCCGCGTGGCGCGCCACCGCGACGGCCGCCATCTGCAAGAGAGCGATCTCCGCGTCCCGCGCGAAGTCCTGCGCCGCGCGCTCGAGCACCGCCGCGACCTGCTCTCCATGAATTTCGACCCCATCGGCACCGCGGGCACGGCCGGCACCGGTGAGGCCGGCCCGCAGAACAGCATCGTCGATCTGGAACTGCGCAGCGTCACTTGCGTACCCTTAGTACGCATCCGAACGGGACAAGGCGAAGCCACCAGCGTGCTTTCTACCGGCAGCGAAACGGTGGGCGTGCTCTACATGGACTCGCGGCTGGCGGCGGCCGACCTGGCCGGTGGGAATCGCGAGCTACTGCAGACCCTCGCCATCGAAGCATCCACCGTGCTCGAAAACGCGCGCCTGCTGGAAGAAGAACGCGCCAAGCATCAGATGCAGGAAGAACTGCAACTGGCGCGGACCATTCAACAGAGTCTGCTGCCTAAGGCACTGCCGCTTACAGGTTGGCTGCGCGCCTGTGGGAGCAGCCTGGCTTGCCGCGAAGTGGGTGGAGATTATTTCGATGTTACCGAGGTCAACCCGCGTTGCTGGTCGGCCGTGGTGGCCGATGTCTCCGGCAAGGGCGTGAGCTCGGCGCTGCTCGCCTCCCTGCTGCAGGGAGCGTTGATCACGGCCACCGATGAGCCGGAGAATTTGAAGCCCCGCATGGAGCGGCTGAATCGATTCCTGCACGATCGCACCGGCGGCGAGAAGTATGCCACCGTATTCCAGTGCCTGCTGCACGCCTACGGGCGGTTCCAGTACATCAACGCGGCGCACTGTCCGGCGTTGCTGGTGCGGCCGTCCGGCAGGCTATCGGTTTTGGACGCCACCGGAATGCCGGTAGGTCTCATGGAGGGAGCCGATTTCACGCTGGCGGATGGGACTCTGTTCGATGGCGACAAGCTGGTGATTTATTCCGACGGCGTCACCGAGTCGGAAAGCGCGCAAGGTGAGTTCTTCGGGAAGAAGCGTCTGCACGACGTAGTTGTGGCGCACGCCGCGGAATCCTGCACCGCCATCCACGATGCCATCCAGGACGCCGTGACCGCCTTCGCCGAAGGCGCACTGCAATCCGACGACATCACCGTGCTGGTGCTGGAATTCCGCGGCTAATGGCTCAGGGCCAATTCGGTAGGGCGGACCCCCATGAGGGTTAACTTAAGACCCAACGCCATCGTCTCAACGGATCGCCGATCACCGAGGACCGGGAGTTTCGAGTGGTAATTTAGCGGTACGGCGACTACACGTCCGTGTGACTTCCGCCGAACCTCTTCATTGCTCGTAGGAATGCTGAGCGACATCGAACAGCTACTCTTGCACGAACTCAACCCAGATCCCACCCGCCCCTTCGGCTGGCACTACGAAACGTTTCCGGTCTCCGTCCTGAATTCGGAGCTTTCTTCCGGTACCCTGTTCCACGATCGCACGGGCTCGGTTGAGGTCCTCAACGCCGAAGCTCACTCCGAACGGACCGAGTTCGCCCCTCTGCAGCATAGCGGAAAGTGGGCCGCCTTTCTTGTCGGGAGCCCAAAACACAATGGTTCCTTGCCCGCATTGGACCTCACGCCCGCGGGCTCCCAACTCTGCCGACTTACGATCACGTCCTGGCGCAAAACCCAAGGCCTCGGATTGCTTCACGGCTTCCTCCACGCTGGAAACCGCCACCCACATGGATTCGAATTTGTTGGCGGTATTGGCGTGAAGATCCCCAGGCCTCCTGCGCGAATCGGGGAGGTCGCGTGCGATACTTTCGCGGAACTGGCGCACTCGGTCTGCGTTCAGGTGCTCCTCGTTGTTCCGATACTCGAGGAATCCGACGCCTTGACCGCCAGGAATGCCCGGCGGTGGCGCTGATTTCGGATCCTCGTAGCTGATCCTAAGGAATTGCCACTGGCCGGGCTGCTCTTTACCGTCTTGAAGAATGGTCTGGCTGGGCGGAAGGCTTACCTTCATACCGCGGCCCCGCAGGAAATCGGCAGCCTGATCGATGGGTGAAACATCAATGTTGTAGGCCTGAACCAGCCCGCCTTGTTCCTGCAGGCGGCGAGTGGCGGCTTCAAAAACGGCGCCTAGGCCCGACTCCCTGGCAGAGCTTTCGGATTTCGCGCTGTCATACACCCACATCAGCTCCAGGTATCCGGGCGGAAGGTTAATAATACCGTTCTCCAAGCCCCTGGCTGGAAACTTCGTCCCTGGCCGGACGCTAAAACCGAGCCTGGAGCCGAACACTTTCCTGGCCTCTCCGGCACTTCGCTGCATCACTGTCGTGTGATCCAAGCCCCAACCGTTCCCCAGAAGAGGCTGTTTTTGAGCGTAAACCGCTCCGAAGATCGAGAGAAATCCGATGGCGGCCTTGCGGAAAATTGACATGTGTGTTTCTCCCTTAGACCAGCTTTGGTCGATCGGCCCAAATAGTATACCTGCGTGCACCATGCCAGTGGGCCGTCCCATGTTCCTGGTAGAGCGAAAGTTTGCGTCGGCTCAACAGCAGCACCGATGACGCCATCCGGAACCATTCACAAGGACGTCAAACGCCCGAACCGCTGAAGCGGAAGAATAGAACGTAAAGTCCGGACCTGGGATTGCGCCACTCGCCGGCTTTAGGTAACGCTTAATGGGCTGCCGCCCCGACTGCATCTGCCGGCGGACGGCGGCGGGAGGTTGCGCAATGCCTGTAGGGTACGGCGAATCTGGATTCCGAGCGCCGATCACCCAACGGTTTCTGAAACAACCTCCCTGTCTTTGCCAGATGGCCGCGCCGATTTGGACCGGCGCGCTCTCCTCCATGCTATAGGTCAGGAGAAACGTCCTGTACGGCGGGACGTTCGCGATGGCTTCTTCCGAAAATTGGGTTCGTTGAATGGGGAGAGCCTTTGTTTTCAGCGTCAAATTGGCTTCGTTCCGCAGAAGATGAATTTTTGGTGCCGGCCTCCTCGGGCCTCGGTAGGCCTGATTCGCCAAGCGAAGAACGGGTCCGGGAGACCCGCGCGGACCAGCGGGTCCGCCCCACCACGTCATTCACCGGTAGCCGACTGCCTTCCGCCGAAAATCGAGGGACGCGCCGGCGTGCCTGGGCTACTTTTAGACTTCGGAAGGAACCTTCCGGAAAAGGAGGAGAAGTCGATGGCTTGCCATCAAATGCGAAACGGCGGAATGTTCGTCGGTGTTCTCTTGGTTGTGATCGGCTCGTTGCTACTCTTGGGCGAGATGCATCTGCTGGGCGATCTGTCCCGCTATTGGCCGGTAGGGCTGATCGCGCTCGGAATTGCGCAGTTAGTCGGACGCGCCAGACACATTACCCGGCCGCGCGGTTTCGACCGCGGGGAGAATCGCTATGGACCCGCAAACTTCTGATACGAACGCCAGCCCGGACGTAGGCTGGAATCATCGCAACACCCCAGGCGTCGTCGTCAGCGTCCTGATGGTGGGGGCCGGAATCATACTGCTGCTGGACCAGATGGGCATCGCCGACCTAGGGTATCTTTTCCGGTTTTGGCCAGCGGGGGTGATCCTGTTAGGCGCGGCCATCGCGACGCAGCCGCAGGCTTCTTCCCGCATTTGGGGCGGCGTCATCGGCGCGGGCGGCGTCATCCTGCTGCTTCGGAACCTGGGTTATGTCCACGTGGAATTCTGGGAACTCTGGTGGCCCATGGCCATGATCGGCGGCGGCGTCAGCCTGCTGTGGGGCGTCACACATCCGCGGCCTGGCCGCCTCAAGATGGGCCCCGATTGGAGAGCGCGCCGCAGAGGGCATCTTGGTGGTGCGCCCTTTTTCCAGCCGGGCTACTGGAACACCCAGCTCGGTCATCAATGAAGCGGCCGTCTTCGGCGGCGGAGACCGGCGCTATTCCGGAGAGTTTGAAGGCGGCCGCATCTCGGCAGTTTTCGGAGGATACCGCATCGATCTGAGCGAGTCTCAAATGAAAGGCGACGCGGCGTACCTTCACGTATCCGTGGTGTTCGGGGGCGTTAACCTTCGCATTCCGCCGGAATGGGACTTGGTTCTGCGGGGCGTGCCGGTTTTCGGCGGCTACTCCGACCAGACCCGGCACCCTCAAAAAGGTCCCGGGACCAAGACTCTATACATCCTCGGCGGGGCCGTGTTCGGCGGCGTGGAAGTGAAGAACTGAGCCGGCATGCATCCCCTCCTTGCCAGACGCGAACGGCTCGGGATTTACGCGCTGGTCTGGCTGGCGATCGGTGTCCTGCTGCAGTTGCTGCTGGTGACGGTGGGGCACGCGGGCTGGCTGGAAACCCTGGCACTGGTGGCGCCGCTCTGTGTGATCTACGCCTTTGTTTGCCTGGCGGCCTGGTACCCAGTGGCGGCCACGCCAGTCAATGGCCTCGACGCCCTGCCGCGCGCGCTCATCACGCACCTGGCGGCGGCGTTTCTCCTGAGCGGCGCCTGGTCTCTGTTGGGCGCGCTACAGGCCTATCTGCTGGGGCACTTAGGCCCCTTTAAAGGCTTTTACGAGCGGTTTCGCGTGCAGGGGACGGTACTCTTCGGCGTGGGCGTGCTGTTGTATCTGCTGTCGGTGGTGCTGCACTATGCCCTGCTGGCGGCCGAAGCCTCGCGGCTAGCGGAAAAGCGCGAGGATGAGGCGCGCGTGCTGGCCCGTGATGCCGAATTGAAAGCGCTCAAGGCGCAGGTGAATCCGCATTTTCTCTTCAACAGCCTCAACTCCATCAGCGCGTTGACCAGCGTGGACCCCGCCAAAGCGCGCCAGATGTGTATCCTGCTTGCTGAATTTTTGCGCACTACGCTGGGCCTCGGCGAAAAGACGGTGATCCCGCTGGAGGAGGAGCTGTCGCTGATCCGCTCGTTTCTAGCGGTGGAGAAGGTCCGCTTCGGCGCGCGCCTGTGCGTGCAGGAAGAGATTGCGCCCGAGTGTCTCCCTTTGTTGATTCCTCCTTTGCTGCTGCAGCCCCTGGTGGAGAACGCGGTGGCGCACGGCATCGGGAACCTGTTGGAAGGTGGCATCATCCGGCTGGAGGCGCGGCTCGCGGGCGATGTGCTGGTGATCGTGGTGGCCAATTCGTTCGATCCCGAATCTCCGCGCGCCCGCCGCAATGGACTCGGCCTGGCCAATGTCCGCAATCGGCTGGAGACGCGCTACGGCGATAGCGGCGCCCTTCGCGTGCGCACCGCGGGCGAACGCTTCGAAGTCGAAATCGCTCTACCCGCCGAGAGGGAGGCCGCATGAGAGCCATCGTGGTCGACGACGAAGAACTCGCCCGTCACGCGCTGCGCGAGATGCTCGCCGCTCACCCCGAAGTCGAAGTGGTTGCCGAATGCGCCAATGGTTTCGAGGCTGTCAAAGCCGTTTCCGAAATGGCGCCCGATCTTCTGTTCCTCGATATCCAAATGCCCAAGCTGGATGGCTTCGAGGTGCTGGAACTGCTCGGTCCCGGGCCGGCGGTGATCTTCGTCACGGCTTACGACCAGTACGCCATGCGCGCTTTCGAAGTGCACGCGGTGGATTACCTGCTGAAACCCGTCAGCGCCGCCCGCCTGGCCGCCGCCATCGGGCAGGCCCAGGACAGGACAGGCAAGGCGCTGCCTCCGGCCACGGAGCTCTCGGCCGCCGCCCGCCCGCCATCGGAATACCTGGAGCGGATTGCCGTGCGCGATGGAACCCGCGTGCACATCATTCCCATAGGCAAGCTGGATTACGCCGAAGCGCAAGACGACTACGTCGCCCTGCACAGCGGGGGCAAGCAGTTCTTGAAGCAGCAGACCATTTCGAGTTTGGAGAGCGGCCTGGATCCCTCGCGTTTCGTGCGCATTCACCGGTCGTATCTGGTGAACCTGGAACGCGTGGTGAAGATCGAGCCGTACACCAAGGACAGCCGCGTGGTGGTGCTGGCGGATGGCGCGCAGTTGCCGGTGAGCCGCGCCGGCTATGCGCGCTTGCAAACCCTGCTGGAAGGCGCGGGTTGAAATGTGGCGCGGACACTCATGTCCGCAGTGCCGAGACTCCTCTCGGCACTTGGTTCGTAATCCTACTGTATGGCCACCTGCACCGTATTCGCCGTCTGCCCTTGCACCGTGACTATGACGTTCACGGTTCCCGCGCCAGCCAGGCTGTGCGGCAACTGCAAATTCATCTGGTCCAGCCCCGGGTACTGCCCTTGGGCCGCCGTCTGAATGGGCACGGTCACGCCGTTCACCGTAGCGGTGACATTGGCGTCCGAGGCGCGATGGCGGATCCCAGTGCCGTAGAGGATCAAGTAGACTTGGTCCTCGGTCGATCCCAGGTTGACCGGGTTCGGAACATACATGTTGTGCGTGTTATCGAAAACGGCAATGTTGTCGAAGGTCTGGATGAAACCTGGCGCCACGTGGACGAACTGACCCGCAGCCACGCCTTGGCCATTCTGGTTGGCGGTGAAAATAGCGGGAGAGGTCGGGGTTATGTTGGCCACCGCCGAAAGAGTGCCGCCGTTGGGCAGGAGGGCGGTGACCATCGCCGGCCCAAGGGCGACGGTGTTCGGCATCACGAAATTGATCTGCTTGGCCGAGGCGAACACGCCGTATAAAGGAGCCAGCCAGGAGACGCCCGTGCTATCGGTAATCTTTACGCTTGCTCCTCCCAAAGCCGTTGACAGAGGAAATGCGGCCGCGGTGGTATCCCCGTTCAGGTTGGTGACATGGTACGCGCTGACAGCCTCGTCCGGAGCGAAGCTCGAGGTAATGTTGGCGGCCGTGCTCACCAGCTGTAGCTGCGAATTGGACGAACTGCCCGCGAAGTTCGTGTCCCCGTTGTAGACGGCCACGATTTGATGAGTCGCGATGCTGGCGTCCACGATCGCTGTGGCGATTCCCCCAGCCAGCGTCGCCGAAGTGATCGTCAGATTATTCGACGATGCATCGACAAACTGTACGGTGCCGGTTGGCGTTCCGGCTCCCGGCGCCACTACTGTTACTGTGCCGGTCAGCTTCGCCTGTCCCGATTGGTTCAGTGCCGGAGCATATGCAGTATTGGTGGAAGCCCGCGCTACCACAAACGAGGTTGTGGCTTGCGCCGGGTTATACACGGTATCGCCACCATAGGAGGCGGTGATGTTGTAGGTTCCCGGGCTGAGCGAAGTCAGGGTGATTCCCTGGCCGACTGGCGCGGTACCCAGCGTGGTCGATCCGTTCTGGAACGTGACAGTGCCAGTCGGGTCGGGCGGATTGGAACCCGCAGGGATCACCTTCGCCGTGAGTGTCACCTTTTGGCCAAATACCGGAGCTTGCGGATTTGCGCCGACCGACATCGTACTGCTGCCGTTGCCACCGCCCGATCCTCCCGGCGATACATATTGTCCGATGGAAGCTTGCGCGGTTTGGAACGTCTTGCTGGGGTTGTACTGGGCCGTAATCGTATGCGAACCGGCAGCCAGCGAATTGGTCGTAAACGTAGCCTGGCCTTTCGCCGAAAGGCTGACAGCGCTTCCCAGCGACGTTGTGCCGTCCAGGAAAGTCACCGTGCCGGTGGGCGTGCCGCCGCCGGAACCGTTCGTCACCGTGGCCGTGAACGTTATATTGTCCCCCAGCGCGGCGGGGTTCGCACTGCTGGTCAACGTCAGAGTGGTTGGCAGTGTGCTGATCGAGACCGGTGCGGAGGTGCTGGTGAAGAAATTAGCATCGCCCGAATAGACCGCTGTGATACTTCCCGAAGTGTTCGCCGTATAGCTAGCTTCTGCGATACCGGTCGAAGTATCCAGCGGGACCGCTGCGACCTGGGTGGTGCCGTTCATGAACACTACGGTACCGGTCGGCGTGCCGTAGCCCGGCGCATTCGGTGTGACGACAGCGTTAAGTTGCAACCCGCTCCCCCCGGACAAATTCAGGGTGGTTGTACTCGAGTCCGAATTGACGACCAGATTCAGGGTATTGCTGGAGATCCCCGCACTCCCCGTGCCGCAGTAATAGGTAATGCTGATCTGGTGCGCCCCGGAGGACAGAGGGGAATTCGAGTCCGGAGCGAATTGAGCCTGCCCGTTCACCAGGTCGATCGGTGTCCCGACCAGCATCGACTGGCCGTCCGCTAGAAAATCCATAGAGCCGGGAGCGGATGGGCTCACCGTGCCGGTGAAAATAACTGTTTGGCCGAAGACCGGGGACGTCACGGAGGCACTCACCGTCACCGTAGGACTGTTCGGGCAGATCGCCAGCGCCAGTACGCTCGACGTGGGAGACGGAGAATAGGTGCTGTCGCCATTGTAAGTGGCAAAAATGAAGTGCGTGCCCGGCGACTGGAACGCGATGGACAACGCAGCCGTGCCAGTCGCATCCAAAAGTATCGTGCCGATGGTAACCGAACCGTCTGTAAATGTGACAGCCCCGGTGGGGATTCCATTGCCGGCAAGCGCCGTCACCACCGTGGTGATCGTGACCTTCTGCCCAATAACCGCGTTGCCGCTCACGGTGGGCGTAGCGATGCTGGTGCCCAGCCCGTTCATGAAGAAAGAGACTGGCGCCGAATCGCTCGAGTTCAAGTTCGAATTGCCGTTATAGGTAGCAGTCAGGGCATGCGCTCCCGCCGCGAGATGGGGTGCTGAATAGCTGGCCGAGCCGCCCGACAGGTTCACCGTGGCCAGCGGGTGCCCGTTATCCAGGAACTGGACTGCGCCGGTAACGGTTGCCACACCCGGCGATTGCACGGCCACTTGAGCAGTCAGTGTGACCCCCGTCCCTACCGTGGCGGCCGAGCCATTGGGCGGCGAGGTAAGTACGGTGGTTGTGTTGGCTTTGTTCACTGTTACCGACACTGCATTGCTGGATACGGCCGAGAAATTCGCATCACCGTCGTACCGCGCGCTGATTTGATGGGTTCCGAGTGTGAGAGTCACTCCTGGCCAAACCGCCTGATTCCCGATCACGGGGAGAGTAGCCAGCACCTGCGATCCATTGTCGATAAAGTCAACAACACCGGTCGCGCCGATACTGACTGTCGCCGTGATCGTTAGCGGTTGTCCCAACACAGGCTGAGTGTTCGGAACCGATAAGTTCACTAGAGTCGCGCCGCTGACTGTGATGGTTGTGTTATTGGAACTGGCGGCTTGCGCTAAGTAATTGGAGTCGCCGGTGTAGGCTACTCCGATGGTGTGCGAACCGGGCTGCAGATTAGGACTCGGGATATTGTAAGTAACGTCCGGAATGGTGAAGCTGGCGCTGCCGCCGCTGAGTGGAATGAGGCCCCCCACGCCGCCATTGTCGATATATAGCTTGATGCTCCCTGTTGGGGTTCCTAAGCTACCACTAACCGTCACCTGGACACTAAGAGGCTGCGCTTGATTCGTCCAGGGAGTAGGTGACGCTATCACCGTAATCGTCGCAGGGTTAGTACCCGCCTGCAAGAACGGCGCTACCGGAGCTAGAAGAATCCCCAACCTCAAGGCCGATAACGTAAGCCAGTTTCGCACATATCCTCCGCCGGAGGGCTCTACACAGTCAGCAGACACACGTAGCCTGTCACTGTCCGAGCAAACTTTTGAAACACCTGTCCGGTCTTAGTTGTAGGTTACTGAATGTTTCGCCGGCGGAATAGACCTATAACGCATAGCCCACCGCCCATGAGGAAGATCACTGAGGGTTCCGGAACTGCCTGAGAATCCTGCACGAACATCGTATCGAGGAACATTCCGTTGGTATCGTTAGTGCTTACTACGATGCTGCTGATCTGCGATTGCGGCTTCTGTCCGAGGAAGCCCAGGAAGGGAGCATCGTTACACGGTTGGGGATTGGGATTCAGACTACCCAGTCCGGCACACATACCGCCCAGCCCATTAGCCACGATGGAATAGGTCCCGAGGAGGTTGTTATTCGAATCGTAGGCCTGCAAGCTTGCGGTAAAGTTAGCCAGCGTTTTCGAGCTGATCATAAATCCCGCACTCAAGATCGGGGCGCTGAAGTTAATCGTGAGGGCCGATGGACCTACTACGCCGACCAACGCATCGCCCAAAGCCGGTGTGGATCCGGGCAGGCTCGGCGCACCGAAGTTACCTTGGAACGTGTTGACCTGCTCATTGGTGACAAAGTCGGGAAGGTTCCATTCCGAGCCGTCCCATGCGAACACCGTATTCTGAGCGCGCTGCAAGAGACCTACGGATGACAGCGTGATATTCACACCGGTATTCGAAGTCGTCCAGGGTCCCGCCGACGCGTTCTGATCCGCCGGCCCGAAAGCCGTCATCCAGTTTACGGGATCATTGGTAAAGATCTGGTTTTGGGTTACACAAGTATTGGAAATGAGGGTGGTACCATTCGGTCCATACAGGGAGCACGTCAGACTGGAAGCTTCCGCTCCCAAGGATAACAATATGACAATCGTACTCAGAACGAATGTGCGCTTCATGCCGTAACCCAGTGCCAGTGTAGGATGCTAGGGGCTCTAACACAAGAGAAGGATTGGCATGTCTAAGGTTCACAGTACTGCCTTAACTACCGGTAAATAACCGATGTTATTTATCAAAGGTCTATGTTTGGTGCCGTATACGCAGCCGTCTCTGGACTAGTACCGGGTTTTTGAGAAAAGCATTCAGCATTCAGCGATCAGTTTACATTCAACCTTTCAGCTCTAGCTGAGACCGCTGAATGCTGAATAACTGAAAACTTCCTACTGCTCCACCCGCCGCTGCCTCTCGTAAGGCGTTTTCAGGTATTTCCCCGCCTCTTCCTGCGCGCCCTGGGTATTGTCCTTAGTCCTTATGGCTAGGTTGTATTCGTTTACGGCCCGGTCCCTCTGGCCGGTTATATCGAAAATCTTACCCAGGTTGATGTGCGTCCAGACCTCGGTCCATTTCGGCTCCAGGTCTCCGTTGCCCGCTTCGCGGAACTCGTTGGCGGCGGATTGGTAATTGTTCTGCAGGAAAAAGACTTCGCCAATGCGATAGTGTGCCAGCGAGCTGGTCCGGTTGGTCTGCAAGGCTTTCTGGTATTCCTGCAACGCCTCACCGAATTCGCTCAGCTCCGCGAACTCTTCACCGCGCCGTATGGCCACTGCCACGCGCACCGGGTTGCTGTAGCGCAGGACACGGTTGTTGGGATCGATGGTGACCGTCTTAGGCTTGCCGAAAGTATCCACGGAAAACTCCGAGGAGGTCCCCACCACTTCCACTCGCTTCTCTTCGGGATTCCCTTCCGTCTCAATCTTCAGATCCACCGGCATGCGAAAGGTATCCAGGTCCTGCGCGATCTTCCCCATCACGCGAAAGCCCTTCTGTGTGCGGTAGATGGTGTACTCCAGCTTGAATTCCGGTGCTCCGCTGGATTCCACCCATTCGATAAAGAAATAGCCCAGATCCTGACCCGACACGGTTTCCGCCACCTTACGAAAATCATCCGTGGTCGCCGATTTCCAGGCGTACTGCTGCGCGAAGGTTTTCAGCGTCTGGAAGAATTTCTCGTCGCCTACAATGTAGCGCAGCATATTCATCATCGAGGAACCTTTGCTACCCGTGAGCGCCCACAGCTCCGGCGAGTAGTCCTCCATGCGGCCGGCCTGAATCATGGGAACGTTGTCGATGGTCAGGCCCTCTACCATGGTGTCGCGGAGCTGCGACTGCATGGCACCCGGCCCGCTGGCGTGCTCGGTCCACAGCAGTTCGGAATAGGCCGCCAGCCCGTTGGTCAGCCATAGATGATTGCGCGTAGCGGGCGAGACCAGCTCTTCGAACCATTGCCGTGAAATCTGGTTGGCCAGCAGCTTGCCGCTGGGTTCGCGTCCAATCCCCTTCGGCGAGAGGAAAATCAACCCCGGAGCCGCAAAGCCATTCGGCGCGCCATCTTCGGTCTCCACCACGGTCAAATTGGCATACGGCGGCAGGCCATAGAGGCCCGTGAAGTGCGTCATGATCTTACCGATCTGCTCGCCATAAGCCTGCGCCATATCGGCTTGGGGTCCACGGAAGTAGACCGCGGTGGTCACTCCCTCGGACTGGATTTTCGCGGGGTCTCCCTTCACCACGGCGATGTTGGCGGGAAAAGAAGGCCGGTCGAATTTGAACTCGTAGATATTCTTGTCGGCGGCCGCCTGGTGGGTATCCAGGCCGCTGGATATAACCGAGTAGCCGGTGGGAACCGTGATGCGCATGTTCGCCGCGAAGCGATCGGTGGTGTATCCGCTGATCGGCAGCCAGCGGGCCGGATACATCAGGAAGGCGAAATCGGGATGGATGGCGGCGAACTTGATGCCGTAGACCGGGGAATCTTCCTGCCCGGTGAGCCGGCCGTCGTAGTAGAACGTCACCGTGACCGGCTGCCCCTTAGGCAGCGGCGCATCGAAATTCAGCCGCACCGTAAAATCCTGCTGGTTACGCGAGGCAGGAATCTGCCGTCCTTTGTCGTCGACCACGCGCGAGACGCTCAGCGCGTTGTTCAGCTCGAACGTCGGCGACGTGATGTTGTCGTCCAGAGGCACGAACCGGATGGTCACCTTGGCAGTCAACGTCTGCGTATTGGGTGCCACTTCCGCGTCGATGGCATATGCATCCACATCGATCCGGTTGCTGTTCCGGCGGCCCTCTTGAGCCGGGGCTGCCAGCGGCCACGCCAACAAAAGTAAACTGACCGCGACGGGCGCGGCCGCGCAAAAGCGGAGATTACGAAACATGAGCTACTTGTCCTTCCAGAATTCCCTGAACGATAGCTGCCGCGCGCTCGTGGGGCAGCGCCATGCGCAGTCCAGCCGGCCCTTCCGAAGTGAGACGCCGCTGCACTTCAGCCAACCCGGCGCGCATTTCCGAACGTGCCCCCTCATCGGTGAGCAGCCGCCGGGCTTCGGCGGCCAGGTTCGCACCGGTCATCTCGTGTTGCATCAGCTCGGGTACCACGGCCCGGCCGGCGATGAGGTTCACCATGGAATAAAACGGCACCCGTACCAACAATTTCCCCGCAACCCAACTGGGGATCGCGACCTTATAAAAGGTGACCATGGGCGCGCCCAGCAGCGCAGCCTCGATGGTCACGGTACCACTGGCGGCCAGCACCAGGTCGGCGTGCGCCATAGCATCCCAACTTTCACCCGGAATCACCCGAACCGGCGCCTGGCCGATGCGTTCCTCAAAAAAAGCCGTTCCCGCGATGGCCGAGGCCGGCAAAACGAAATTCATGGCTTGTTCCCGGTGTAGCCGCTCGACGGCATCCATCAGCGCGGGCAGATGACGCGCCGCTTCCCCGCGGCGGCTTCCGGGCAGCACCGATATTAATAGACGGTCCCGGGCCAGCCCGTGTTTCTCAAAAAACTCGTCCCGGCTCATCGACGGCCGCACCAGGCGGGCCAGAGGGTGACCTATATAAGTGGCGGCCACTCCGGCGCGCCTGAAAAACTCCTCTTCAAAGGGGAAAATACACAGTAAGTGCTTGAGATTGCGCCGCATACCCGCCAAACGGCCCTTTCGCCAAGCCCATACCTGGGGCGCTACCAGGTAGATCACGGGAATGCCCTCCCGCGCCAATTGCCGCGCCACCCGCAGGTGGAAATCCGGCGAATCCGTCAGGATGGCTATATCGGGTCGCTGCCGGCGGGCCTCCGCCAACAAGTGTCGATATTCCCCATAGATCCGGGGAATGTGCGCCACCACCTCGATCAGCCCCACCACCGCCAGGCTGGCCGCATCCACCACCGTGCGCACGCCCGCGGCCCGCAACCGCGGACCGGTGCAACCGAAGAATTCGGCGTCCGGCCAGATCCGCCGCAGCTCTTCCACCAGCAGCGCGGCATAAAGGTCGCCGGACGCCTCTCCAGCGGACACCAGGATCTTAGGGTACATCTGACTAAGAGTTTAGCGTGCCGCCCTGTTACAATCGAGCACGGGAATGTCCACAGAAGCAGACCGGTCCAGGACGACCGTCGACGATCTCGCTACGCGCTTTCGCGGCGAGATGATTCCGCTCACCAGCAAGTTCTCCTATTTCTGCACACTTCCCATGGCGGAAGAGGATCTCAAGCAGTATCTCCACGACCCGATTGCGGCTCTATCGCCGGCTGCGCTCGCCACTCTGCCGCATGTGGACCTCATCCTGGCGCCCTATATCGAAAAGGGTAACGGGAAATCAGGGGACGCCGTCAGCTTCGAGCGCCCTTCCGAGTCGCGCTACATCCCGTCGTCGCTTAGCCCGCAGAAGGATTCCATGGTGCTGGCCCTGGGTGTGAAAGATATCGAAGTCGCCGATTATCACTACCGGTTCTACAATTCGCTGGCCGCCATGGTGGTGGACCACTGCCCGCAGGAAACCCAGGAGCGTTTTCACCGCACTATCCGCGAGGAACTGAGCGCCGAAGTTCATGGCGAAGTAGACGAAAAAAGCTGGCATCTCAAGCAGGCGCTCCTGCGCCGCCAGACCAACGTGCGCAAAGAGACCAAGCTGTTTCGCGAGTATGCCCGCCAGGCATTCGAAGACACGCTCACGCTATACATGCACGGAACATGCTGTGACATCGATGTGGAGACCGGTCCGCGCCAGATGCCCAGCCGCTACCTGCGCCGCCGCCTGGAGCTGCTGCTTTCGATCTTCCCGCCGCCGGATGGTTATGCGGTGCTGCCGGAGCAGTTGAAAGCTAGATGAATAGTTTTCAGTTTTCAGTTTTCAGTGAAAACCGGGTGCTGATGACTGACAACTGACGACTGACAACTGAATACTGAAAGCTCTATTGAAAGGCGCGGTAGGTATAATTGGACGATGAAATCCGCCGAACTCTACGATGAGGATTTCTACCAGTGGACTATCCGCAACGCGGAGTTGCTGCGTGCCGGCCGGGCCTCGGAAGCGGACCTTGCACATATCGCCGAGGAAATCGAAGATATGGGTAAGCGTGAGCGGCGCGAAATGCTTTCCCGCCTCAGTATCCTGATCATGCATCTGCTGAAATGGCAGGTGCAACCCGATCGCCGAGGGAATAGCTGGACGGCTACGATTCGCCTGCAGCGCAAAGAGATTGGAGATCTTCTCCTGGAAATGCCGAGCTTGCGGCGTTATCTGGCAAAGAACTTGTCCAAGGCTTATGAGTATGGAGTCGTGACTGCAGTGGCGGAAACAGGTATGCCTGCGGAAGCATTTCCCAGCACCTGCCCCTTTCCTCTCGAAGCCCTACTCGATCCCGACTTCCTTCCCTAGCGGCAAGCCGCGGTAAGTTTTCAGTAATCAGTTATCAGTTTACAGTTCTCAGTGAAAACCGCTTGCTGACAGCTGAACTGATAACTGATAACTGACTACTGTAAACTGACAACTATTCTCGCCGCCACTTCCTTCCCCCTCTCCCCGATCTCCCCCACCGGCCCCACACAGGAAGGACACCCCGCCTCACAGCCGCATCCGGCCAACAGTTCCGCGGTCTGCCGAAGCAGTTGCGGCGTGAGCCGGTAGAGCGGCGCGCTTTGCCCGATGCCGCCCGGGTAATTGTCGTAGAGATATAGGTTGGGCTCGAACGTGTCGGTGGTCTCCTGCCCCACAGCGACTCCCAGGTCGCGCGGGTCACACATCAACAGCAGCGCCGCTACGGTGCGCAACGCGTTGCCCAGGCCGCTGATGCCGCTCTGCCGCTCAGTGGGCGTATATTCGCCCAGGCGCGCCAGGAAATCCGCCGGGAAATGCAGCCAGAAGGCCGTCGTGTGCATCTCCTGTTCGGGCATCTGGAGCTTCCCGGCGCCGACGTTCTCCATGGTGTAGAACTTGATCTTCTTGAAACCCACAATCTGGCGATTCACGCGCACGTCGCCATGTTCGCGGCGCGCGCCGGCCAATGGTTCGCCTTCGAAATGCTCCAGGACTTTAACCTGGGTGTAGTCGATGGCGTCGGTGTAATAGTCGCTATCCACTCGTTTGACGTAGGCTTTGCGCTCTTTGTAATCGAAGCGCTCCACGTGATACTGGCGCGCCTCGTGCAGGTAGATGGCTTTCTCGTGGAGCGAGGTGAGCGCCGCGGTGAACGAAACTTCGGCGATCACCGCAGGCTCTGAGGTGATGTCCACCACCACGAAATTGTCACTGCTCACGGCCCGTAGGCTGACCGCATCCGCAGGATAGGTTTCGCTGGTCCAATGCCACGCGCCTGCCGATTCGCGCAGGAAGCCGCGCTCTTCCAGAAAACGGCAGAGCTCTCCGGTGGCGTGCGGGCCGAACTTCTCGCCCTGGCGAATGGGCAGCTCGAAGGCCGCGCATTTCATATGCGCCAGCAGGATTTCCAGGTTCTCCGGATTGATGGCGGCGTGCTCCGGCGAGCGGCCAAAGAAGTAATCCGGGTGCTCCACGACGTACTGATCGAGCGGCGCGCTGGAAGCCACCAGCACCGCCGCCGAGGTCGTCTGCCGCCGACCCGCGCGGCCCGCGCGCTGCCAGGTGGAGGCGATCGTGCCGGAATAGCCCGCCATCACCACGGCATCCAGCGATCCGATGTCCACACCCAGTTCCAGGGCATTGGTGGCCACCACCGCACGCACGCCGCCATCGCGCAGGCTGCGTTCGATCTCGCGCCGCTCGCGCGGCAAATAACCGCCGCGATAACCGCGCACGGTCTCCTTCGGAAAAGAGCCGCGGTCGCAGGCATCCTTAAGATAGGTGATGAGCACCTCGGTGGCCAGGCGGCTGTTGGCGAACACCAGCGTCTGCAGATCGCGCTCGATGAATTCCAGCGCCACACGACGCGTTTCCGCGATATAGCTACGGCGGATTCCCAGTTGCCGGTTGACCACCGGCGGATTGTAGAAGATGAAAAATTTCTCGCCCTGGGGAGCGCCGTTGCGTTCGATCAGATGAAACGGCTCGCCGGTAAGCGCCTCCGCCAGCTCGCGCGGATTGGCGATGGTGGCGGAACAACAGATGAAACGCGGGCGCGAGCCGTAAAACTCGCAGACCCGCTTCAGGCGGCGCAGCAGATTCGCCAGGTGGCTGCCGTAAACGCCGCGATAGTAGTGCAGCTCATCGATCACCACGTATTGCAGGTTTTCGAAGTAGCGCGCCCAGCGCGTGTGATGCGGCAGGATCCCGCTGTGAAGCATGTCCGGGTTGGTCAGCACCACGTTGGCTCGCTGCCGTATGGCTTTGCGGGCGTCCTGCGGCGTGTCGCCATCGTAGGTAAAGGCGCAGATTTCGGAAGCCATTCCCTCGATCGCCCGCTGCAGCTCGTGCAACTGGTCTTCGGCCAGGGCCTTGGTGGGGAACAGGTACATGGCGCGCGTGGCGGCGTCATTGAGCAGCGAATCGAGTACCGGCAGGTTGTAGCAAAGAGTCTTGCCACTGGCCGTGGGAGTCACCACCACCACGTTTTCGCCCGCTTTGGTGGCGCGGAACGCCTCGGCCTGGTGCGTATAAAGAAGTGGGATGCCACGTTTTTCCAGCGCGGTCTTCAAGCGGCCATCCGCCTCCGCCGGAATCTCAGAGAAGACCCCTTCCCGGGCAGCCTGATGATGAATGGCGCGGACTGGAGAATCGGGCTCCTGGTGAGAAGCGCGGAATCGTGCGACGACAGTTCCGACTGCAGGTTTTACAGGGGTATCGAGGAGAGCCGGGGTAGCGCTGCGGGAAGAAGGTAGCATGTAGACTTTCGCCTTTTCTTTGCTACCATACAACGAAAGCTCCGCCCGGAACAAGCGCAAGTTACGGTCGGCTCACCGCTCCCGGACGAATTCGTAACGTTCCAGGGTGGCGGCGACCTGGTACTCCGCCGGTTCATGGTGGTCGAAAACTCGCTCGGCGCGCAGAACTTTCCCGACGCAGCGCAGGTTCACAGGCTGCGGTCCGTCGTGATTGAGGGTGATGATGTACTCGATAGGACCACCCAGATCAGGTTCGCGCTCCGAAGTAAACAACACGCCGGTGGAACTAATATTCTGTGTGACGCCGGCGACGGTGATGCGTTCTGCGCCAGAACGCGTGATCGAGAGCGGTAGGTGAAGCGTGAAACGCCGGGTTCTTCGCTGTTCCATGAAAACTCGCGTTTCCAATGCTATAGGTTACAGACCGTACGGTCAATAGATCGTGTGAACGGTTATAGACCGTAGGTACTAGAGTTGCAGTAGGGGTAGTCCCGAAAAGAATGCGGTTAGGTGTGGGGAAACACGCCGGCGACCGAAGCCGCCGGCGCGGGAAGGCGGGGTTAAACCACTTTGATAAAGATAATCACCAGGGTGTAGAGGGCGAGGGATTCGATCAGCACGAGGCCCAGAAGCATGGCAGCACGAATGGCACCAGCCGCGCTGGGATTGCGCGCAATGCCCTCCGCGGCGCCCGCTGCCGCTTTGCCCTGACCCAATCCGCAAAGGCCGGAGGCAATAGCCATGCCGATTCCGGCGGCCAATGGATTAGCCCAGTCTTTGGCGCTTCCGGCCGTTGCACCGGGCGCAGCTTGGGCAAACGCAAAGGTGCTGACGATTAGCAACAGCACCAGTAACATCATCATTCTCTTCATGTGTAGTCTCCTAAAGAAATCGCCCCCAGGAGGTGGTTTCCGTCAAGCTTGGGAGCCGGCGGACTCACACTGGTTGGCGGCATTAAGCCGGTATTAGTGCTCCTCGGCCACCGACCCGGCCACGTAGACCATGGTCAGGGCCATGAAGATATAAGCTTGCAACAGGGCCACGAAGACGTGCAGCGCCATAAAGACTGCGGGCACCACCAGATATGTCAGCCCGATAAAGACGCTGGTGACGGCCTCACCCGCGTACATGTTGGCGTAAAGACGAAGAGTCAGCGACAAGGGGCGCGCCAGATTCCCCACGATCTCAATCACCACCATGAGCGGGGCTAACCACATCACCGGACCGGCGAAATGTTTCAAGTGCTGCCAGAGACCCTTCACTTGGATCCCGACCAGGTTGTAATACAAGAACGTGGCGACGGCGCATCCGGCCGGAACGTACGGGTACATCGTGGGCGCCTCGAATCCTGGAATCAAACCGATCAGGTTCGCGAAGAGAACGAAGATGAAGAGCATCCCGAAAAACGCGACATAACGGTGACCGGCGTGCCCCACCAGATCTTCCGCCTGGCCGTCGATGAATTCATAAATCAGCTCGAAGATCTGCTGGAATTTGCCGGGACGCGCAACCGAGAGAGTGGTTCGCAAGACTGCGAACACCAGTACGATGATCAGGACCACTAGCAGTTCCATGCTGATGAAATTGGTCCAGGGCCGGGCCGAACTGGGCATCCCCACGAGCGACAGGATCGAATTGCCTAAACCGGCAAGGTGGTCGTTGAAGATCTTGGTTAGGAAGATTTCAGTTTGGTCCATACACTAATTCGAACAGGATTTCGACGATGGCCGCGGCAGTGGACACGAACAACCCCATTAAAGCCGCCGGCAAACTGATTGAAGAATACCTGAGTATAACATAGGCAATCATGCCCAAAACGATGTAACGCGAAGCCAGAAAGACGGCACTTCGGCGGCGCACCTGCGTGCTCCCCAGCGATTCCGTTAGGCGCTTCAACCAATAGAAATTCAGCCCGGAGATGACCGCTCCCACCGCGAAACCGGCTCCCCACTTCCAGCCGCGCCACACCATAACGGCCAGCGTTCCGGCGAGGGAGATCACGACCATCAGCTTGACCAGCCGGCTGACGGTCTGTCCGAACCAGTCGTCAGGAATCGCCATCGTCCGAGTCTTTCGTCACCTCCCGGATGACTTGCACTAATCCGGCGGCGATTCCCAGAAGGAGAAACGGAATATAGAGAAAGTGCGTGCCGAACGCCTTGTCGAGAAGATATCCGATGACGTAGCCCACCACGGTAGCCGCGGGCAGCAGAAACGCCAGCCCGCTATACGCGCCCGCCTGCTCCATGAACGACCGTTTGCGCCGAGCCACACTGACAGTGTAGTGCGTAGAGCGGCGCCCTGCGCTGCCCCGAATTAGCGGCGCGCTGCTTGCTCCGCCGCCTCGCGCACCAGAAATCCCATTTTCGGATGGGACGGCTCCATATCGGGCGTCACGCCAAATTCCTCCAGCGCTTCCGTGGTGGTCGGCCCAATCGATGCAACGAACGCCCGCCGCAAACCCGCGAGCGCCGCTGGACCGATGCCCTGCTCCTCCGCCACGCGCGTCAGGTGCGCAATTTGAATGGCTGTGGTGAAGAGCACTACGTCGAATTCGGCGGCAGCCAACTTCCGCGCAGCCTCGCGCAGAGGACCGGCATCTTCCGGCAGGTCCCATTGGTAGACGCGCACGGAAGTCACGCTGGCGCCGCGTGCTTCCAGACCTGCGATCAGCTCCGGATTGGGCCGCCCGTATTCCTGTACGGCGATTTGCCGCTCGGGCCGGCCTGCGGTAATGCCCAGCACTTCGCGCCAGGTATTGGGTTCGGGAGCGAGCAGCGTAGCCGGCACATTCATTTCGCGCAGCGCGGCAGCCGGTTTCGGCCCGCGCGCCACCACCGCGACGCGGCGCAGCGCGTCCGCAAACGCCGTCTCGGAGTATCGGGTCGCAAGGAGGCGCTGCAATTGCCGGGTGCCCACGCCGGTGAGCAGGATGATCATGTCAAACGCTCCGGCGAAGAGCCGCTCCGCGAAATCGAAGGCCGCCGCGTTATCTTCCAGCGGCCTCTCCCGCATGGATGCCGCTACCGATGGAATGCCGCCTTGCCTGCGGATCAGTTCGGCCATCTCGGCCGCGCGCCTGCTTTCGAGAGATAACACCCGCATACCCTCAAAAGACATAGGTAAATTGTAGTATGTAGTGAATTGTGATGATCGGTACAATCATTCCCGCAACTTTCTGACAATATAGATTCTCCAGATTCTCCGGAGCAGGCTATGGCAGCCCGACCGATTACGCGGTGGCATCAAGCGTTCGACTCGCTTGCGGATGCGCCGATTCCGTCACACGAGCTGGACCTGGAAGGTAGAATCGTTCGCGTGAATGCGGCCGGTTGCCGGCTGCTGGGGCTTCCGGCAGACGAAATTATCGGCCAACATGTTTGGGAATTCGTGGCGCCCGAAGAGAAGGCCGCCAGCCGCGAGAGAATTTGCCGCAACCTGGCCAGTGAGCAGCCGCTGGAACCTTTGGAGCGGAATTGGGTGCGGCCCGACGGCGGCGGCCTCGTGGTGGAGATCCACTCCAACTACATCCGCGATGTGGATGGCAACATCGGCGGGATTCGTTCGTTTCTTCTCGACATTACGCGGCGGAGACGCGCCGAAGAGGCGTTGCATCGGGCGCACGAAGGTCTCGAATACCGGATTAAGGAACGGACCGCGGAACTGGAGCTGGCCAATGCTTTTTTGCGGCGCGAAATGGAGGAGCGCCGCGAGGCCGAAGAAGCCCACCACAAGCTGGAAGCACAGGTGCAGCATGCCCAGCGGCTGGAGAGCCTGGGCGTCCTGGCCGGTGGCATTGCGCACGATTTCAATAATCTGCTGGCAAGCATTATGGGCTACGCCAGCCTGGCGGCCATGGATTTGGCGGAAGACTCGCGCGCACGCAAAAGCGTGGATCAGGTGCTGGTCGCCGCGAAGAGCGCAGCCGATCTGACGCAGCAGATGCTGGCGTATTCGGGACGCGGCACGTTCGTGCTGGAAGCGGTCAACATTACACAGTTGATCGACGGCGTGGCGCGGCTGCTCGAATCCACCATCTCCAAGAAAGCCGCGCTCCAGTTGCAGCTCGCCTCCGACCTGCCCGCAATCCAGGCGGACGCCAGTCAAATCCGCCAGGTGGTGATGAACCTCATCACCAATGCGGCCGAGTCACTGGGCGATCGCACAGGTACGGTTCAAGTGACGACGGGCGTGGAACGCGCCGAGCTGGGCGAACTGCCTGCCATCTCCCCGGGCCACGTTCTGCCGGCGGGCGACTACGTCTACATCGAGGTTCGCGACACCGGCTGCGGCATGGATCAGGAGACTCTCCACAAGATCTTCGATCCCTTCTTCACCACCAAATTCACCGGGCGGGGCTTGGGGCTGGCCGCCGTGCTGGGGATTATCCGCAGCCATGGAGGCAGTATTCAGGTGGAAAGTGAGCCGGGCCACGGAACGGTTTTCCGCGTAATCTTCCCGGCGGTCGAGGCCGTCTTCCCGCCTGAAACCGCGGGTCTCCCGGAGCCCGACTCATGGCAGGCGGAGGGCGTGGTGCTGGTTGTGGACGATCAGCCCGGGATCCGCGAACTGGCGCAGACGATCCTGGAACGGGTGGGCTTGACCGTTCTGACGGCCGCCGACGGGAAGCAGGCGGTGGACGTTTTCAACGAACACCTGAACGAAATCCACGCCGTTCTGCTGGACCTCAACATGCCCGGAATGGACGGCGCGGAGGTCTTTTGGCACATGACGCAGCTGGTGCCCGACATCCGCGTGGTGCTGTGCAGCGGCTATAACGAGCAGGAGGTCACCACCAAACTCCACGGGCTGGAACCCGCGGGATTCCTGCGCAAGCCTTACCATCCGTGCGATCTGCTGAACCGGATGCGCGTCATTTGGTAGCGCCGTTTTCGAGTTGAAGGCGTGGGGCAGGCCTTCCGGCCTGCCGCCGGGCTTCGGCCGGCGCGGCGGCAGAAGGCGGGGCCGGAAGGGCTGCCCCCACTTCAACGGAGCGGTCTTTGTACCTACGCTAGTACGGATCGGCCTGCTTCCGTTTGGCGCGCCCACCCGGCGATGATAGAATAAGCGAGAGTTCAGAGCTTCTGTAATTCCTTTTCTTGCAGAGACATGCGAAGTTTGCATCCCTGCGGTGAGGGGAGGAATCCAAAGGGTATTCATGGCGCACGTTCTCCCCAGTCTCAGTGCGGTCCGTTCGCAAGCGGAGTGGATGCTGGACACCATCGGCAACACGCCCCTGCTGCGCCTGGAGAAGATTTCACGCCCCTACCCCGGGGTCGAGATCCTGGGGAAAGCCGAATTCTACAACCCAGGTGGCTCCGTGAAGGACCGGGCGGCGCTCAACATGATTCTGGACGGCGAGCGCTCCGGGAAGTTAAACCATAGCCGCGTCCTTCTGGATTCGACCAGCGGCAATACCGGGATCGCCTACGCCATGATCGGCGCGGTCCGGGGATATCAGGTGAAACTCTGCCTGCCGGCCAACGCCTCAATGGAGCGCAAGCGCATTCTCAAGGCCTATGGCGCCGAGATGGTTTTCAGCGACGCCGCGGAAGGATCGGACGGAGCCATCCTGCTGTGCCGCGAGGTCTACCGAGCCGACCCCGACCGGTACTTTTATCCCGATCAATACAACAATCCGTCCAATTGGAAGGCGCATTTCGAGCACACCGGACCGGAAATCATCCAGCAGACGGGCAGACAACTGACGCACTTTGTCACCGCCATGGGCACCAGCGGAACCTTCATGGGTGTCACGCGGCGGCTGCGGCGCGACATGCCCGAAGTAAAGTGCTACTCGGTGCAGCCCTCCAGCGGCTTCCATGGATTGGAAGGGCTGAAGTATATGCCCACCGCGATCGTGCCCGGCATCTATGACGAGCATCTGGCCGACGGCAACTTCGGAATCGAAACCGAGGACGCCTACAAGATGGTACGGCGCCTCGCGCGCGAGGAAGGATTGCTGGTGGGGATTTCCTCGGGTTGCAACGTGCACGCGGCCACCTTGCTGGCGCGCGAACTGGCCGAACGCGGCGAGTCTGCTACCATCGTGACCGTGCTCTGCGACAGCGCCGACAAATACCTGAGCGAACATTTCTGGGATGAGTAATGATTCGGATTGAAACGGAACCCTGGGAAGTCATGGTGTCGCACGCCCGCAAAACCTACCCCAATGAGTGTTGTGGCGCGATGCTGGGCTCGACCAACCCGGATGGTGAAAAGCTGGTGAGCGCCGCGATTCCCCTGGAGAACGCATTTGCGGGCGCGCAGGCCCAGCGCTACGAGCTGCGCCCCGAGGATCTGCTGGCGGCCGACAAGGCGGCCCGCGAGCGCCGCATGGACCTGATCGGCATCTATCATTCCCATCCGGATTGCGACGCCTACTTTTCGAAAACCGATTTGCAGAATTCCTGCCCGTGGTATTCGTTCGTGGTGCTCTCGATTCAAAAGGGCGAATTCCACCACGCCAATAGCTGGCTGCCGAATTTCGAGCAGACCGAGGCGGCCAAGGAGGAGCTGAGTTACTGATATGGCAAAAGTCTTGATCCCCACGCCCCTGCGGCAATTCACGGCGAAACAGGATGCCGTGACCGTTCCGGGCGGCACCGTGGGCGAAGTGCTGAGCGCGCTCACCTCGCAATATCCCGACCTGCGCAAGCAGATCTTCAACGACGAGGGCAAGCTGCGCAGCTTTGTGAACGTCTACCTCAACGATGAAGACATCCGCTACTTGAGCAAGGATGGAACCGCCGCGAAAGATGGCGACACCATTTCGCTGGTGCCTTCGATCGCGGGCGGCTCCACGGTCGCGGCGCCGCCATCGGAAGAGGCCGCGCTCACGAAGGACGAGATCCTGCGCTACAGCCGGCACCTGATCATTCCGGAAGTGGGGATGGAAGGCCAGCAGAAGCTGAAAGCCGCCAAAGTGCTGCTGGTAGGCGCGGGCGGGCTGGGCGCGCCGTTGGGCCTGTACCTCGCCGCCGCGGGTATTGGCAAGATCGGCATCGTCGATTTCGATGTGGTGGACTTTACCAACCTGCAGCGGCAGGTGATTCACTCCACCGCCGACGTGGGCCGCAAAAAAATCGATTCCGCCGCCGAGAAGATGCAGGGCATCAATCCGCATCTCACAATCGTGAAGCACGAGACGGCGCTCTCCAGCGAGAACGCGCTCGGCATATTGAAGGACTACGACCTGGTGGTGGATGGGACCGACAACTTTCCCACGCGCTACCTGGTGAATGATGCCTGCGTGCTGCTGGGCAAGCCCAATGTCTATGGCTCGATCTTCCGGTTCGAAGGCCAGGCCACGATATTCGCTTACGAAGGCGGGCCGTGCTACCGCTGCCTGTATCCGGAGCCACCTCCTCCCGGGCTGGTTCCGAGCTGCGCGGAAGGCGGCGTGCTCGGAATTCTTCCCGGCACCATCGGCTTGATTCAGGCCACCGAGACCGTGAAGCTGATTCTCGGAATCGGCGAGCCGCTGAAGGGCCGTCTGTTGCTGTACGATGCCCTAGCAATGCGCTTCCGCGAGCTGAAGCTGCGCAAGAACCCCGAATGCCCGGTGTGCGGCGAGCACCCGACCATCACCAAGCTCATCGACTATCATCAGTTCTGCGGCGTGCCGAGCCCCTCGGCTCCCGCGCAGGAGGCCAGCGTGGACGAAGGCGAAATCGAGGTTACGGAAGTGAAGGCCAAGCTCGACCGCGGCGACCAGTTCGTGCTGATCGACGTGCGCGAGCCGCACGAGTACAAGATCTGCAACATCCCCGCCGCCAAACTGATCCCGCTCGGCGAAGTTCCCCGCAGACTGCACGAGCTGGATAAGGATGCGGACATCGTGATCCACTGCAAGAGCGGCATGCGCAGCGCGAAGGCCTGCGGCATTCTGAAGCAGGCCGGCTTCCAGCACGTGCGCAATATGAAGGGCGGGATTCTGGCCTGGAGCGATAAAGTCGATCCCAGCGTGCCGAAGTACTGAGGCCGGCGACATGATCGCCACGTAACGCCGGCGGTCTTTGCCGCCGGTGATTCCATAATGGAAATGGGTTTACCAGCATGAGCAGCGCATCTCTTCCGCTGACTCTGCCTGCCCGGTACTACACCGATCCGGAAATTTTCCGCAAAGAAATCGAGCGCTTCTACTTCGGACGCTGGATTTGCGCTGGACGCGCGAGCTCCATCCCCAACCCCGGCGACTACTTCCTGTGCGAGCTCGCCGGAGAGAGCGTCATTGTGCTGCGCGCCACCGCGACCGAAGTGCGCGCGTTCTACAACGTGTGCCGCCATCGCGGATCGCGCATGTGCACCGAGCTTCACGGCTCGCTTCCCGGAGGCCGCATCACCTGCCCGTATCATGCCTGGTCGTACGGACTGGACGGCGCGCTCCTCGGTGCCCCGCATGCCGAGCGGCCGGGCTTTTCGCGCGCGGATTTTCCGCTCCACTCCATCCGCACCGAACTCTGGGAAGGCAACGTGTTTCTCCACTTCGGCACGCCGCAACAACCGGTAGCGGAAATGCTCGCGCCGATCGCGAAGAAATTCGCTAACTGGCGCATGGCGGAACTCCGCATGTTTCGCCGCATGATTTACGAGGTCAAAGCCAACTGGAAGCTCATCATTCTCAATTACAACGAGTGCCTCCACTGCCCGTTCGTGCATCCCGAGCTCAGCCCTCTTACCGATTACCTGGGGGCGGATAACGAGGACCCCAACCCGGCATACCTGGGCGGCGTCATGTTCCTGCGCCGCAGTGCGGAGACCATGAGTTTTCAAGGCAACCGCAATGGCCGCGCCTATCTTCCCGGCCTGACCGAGGACCAGCGCAAGTGGGCCGCCTTTTACAGCATTTATCCAAATCTCCTGCTCGCTCCCCATCCGGATTACCTCCTGACCCACACTCTTTGGCCCAAAGGCCCCGACCATACGCAGATCGTGTGTGAGCTGCACTTTTGTCCCGCGGAAATGGCCAAGCCGGATTTCCATGCGGACGACGCTAGTGCATTCTGGGATCTGATCAATCGGCAGGACTGGCGCATCGTCGAGTTATCGCAAGCCGGCATCGCCTCGCGCGCGTACACGCCCGGCCCGTACACCACACGCGAGGACCTGCTACGCGCATTCGATCTGGACGTCCTGGCCACCGATGGTGAGTAACGGCAAGTCAAGGCGCCACCACAATACCCGGTTCGTGTTAGTTTGAGCGGGCCGAAAAATGGCAAGGAGTCGGTCACTTCGAAGCCGTCGAAGACCTTTCCGTACGTTCCGTCTGCCGAGCCCGTTGCGCAAGTTGCGCATTAAGAAACGAAAGCTACTGATTCGCAAGGGGAACGGGAACCGCCGTGGCTTAGCATGCGCCAGGACGGCAAAACCTGACACAGACAGGGATGTCTGTGCGACGTACCACAGTCCTCCCGGCCTGTGTCAGGTTTTTGTCAGACTATTACTGTGCTGCCAGACGACGCACCAGCGTACCTCGAGCAATTGCAGAAGCACGGCGTGGTCGTACTGCCGAGCGTTTTTCCCCTGGATGCCTTGGCCGCCTTACGAACCGCGACACAAGCCTGTTTTGAAGCGGCGGAGGGCGGCAGCCGGCAGGCCTTGCCCGAAAGCTATCGCTACAACCCGCTGTCTCGTTCGGTCTTACTCGCTGCGCTCCGGGACTTCGGCTGCTCGGCCGAGGACCTTTCTGCGCCGCTCGCCATCGCCGGCATGGATGAGCTCTTTACCGGTGCGATGGGCGGCGCAGTGGCATGCCAGCCGGAGCAGACATGGGTCCGCAAGCGCTACGCACCCTATCATGCTCCCCACGGGTATCATCCGAATAGCTGGCACCAGGATGGAGGGCTGGGAGTCCGTTTTCCCGCGCGCGGCGACGCCGCGATTCCCATGACGCGCCTGCTCACCTGGTGGCTGCCGCTGGACCCTTGCGGCGGCGATCGGCCCGCCCTGGAGTTTGTGCGCGGCCGCTTGGACCGGCTGCTGCACTATACCGAGCTCGACGACGCAGCCCTGCGAAAGCGGTTCGCGCCGGAGCAATTCTGGGTACCGGAACTGCGGCCGGGCGACGGGCTGATGTTCCTGAACGGCACGCTGCACCGGACCTACGTGCAACCGGAGATGCGTGCGGATCGGCTCAGTGTGGAGTATCGGTTTTTCCCAGCGCCGCCGATGCCCGGGAAGTAAAAACCGGACACAGGCCGGGAGTCCTGTGCTACGGCCTCAACTTCCGGTCGGTACGATTCCGGCGTTCTCTACCATCAGAATTACGGTGCGCTCGGTGGCGCGCGTGCGGTGCATCATTGAATTGTTCAAGCGCGTTTCATAAGGATAGGCTGTTGGTTCGTTCATGGACAGCACCTGAAGAGAAGCGGGAGCCTTATTATAGCCAAATGGCGATCAAGATACGTCAGATCCAGCCAGCCGATGAGCCGCGTTGGCGCGAGTTTTGGGATGAGTATACGCGTTTCTATGAAAGGGAGCCCTCGGAGGCCGTGACAAGGCATACCTGGGCCCGCATCATGGACGAGACCTGTCCGGTGCATGCCATTGTTGCGGAGGGCGCCCCCGGCGATGTGATCGGCATCGCCAACTATGTCATCCACGAAAACACTTCGTCCCTTACCCCGGTGTGCTACCTGGAAGATCTGTATGTCGATCCCTCCCGGCGCGCCGGGGGAGTGGGTGGGCAGTTGATCGACTGGCTGATCGCGGAGATGAAGGCGCAGGGCTGGTCGCGCCTGTATTGGCAGACCAAGGAGAACAATTACCGCGCGCGGGGCCTCTACGATAAGTACACCCGGCACAGCGGATTTGTGCGATACGTCCTCACCAATCCTGCGGCCTGATTCCAGCGGAGTACGATTGCAGGCTGCGCACGGTGCGCTCGATCGCGGCGCGCGCCGCCTCCATCTCCGCATCATCTTTATACTTACCCCGTGGCCAGAAGAATCCTCGCAATCCGTCTTTCCGGCGGCGCGGCACCACGTGCACATGCAGATGGGGCACGCTTTGGCTTACGCGGTTGTTGATGGCGACGAACGATCCTTCCGCGCCCATGCCTTGTTCCACAGCTTGGGCCAGCAGTTGCGTGTTGGCAAACAGGGGCTGGACACCGCCCGGCGGCAGGTCGGCCAGCGTCTCGATGTGCGCCTTGGGGATGAGCAGGCAGTGGCCGGGGAACAGGGGACGGTGGTCGAGGAAGGCCAGGGTGTGTTCATCCTGGAAAACGATGGCCGCCGCGAGGGTCCCGGCGGCGATCCGGCAGAAGAGGCAATCCGCAGCCATGTTCCCATGATGCAACGGGGCGATGTAACGCCGGCGGTCTCGGCCGCCGGCCGGCCCGCGGAGCCGGCCCCGGTACACCGGCGACAAAGATCGCCAGCGCTACGTGCGGTAGAATGGTTTCCATTGGTACTTTCATGATTCGTCCGGTCGCGGCTCTTTCGATTTTCGCTATCCTTTTCTGTGCCTCGGCCATTCCCCAGGACCAGCCCGCCAGGATTCAGATCAACGTCAACGAGGTCATCGTCCCGGTCACGGTGACGGATGCCAAGGGCCGCTTCGTTTCTAACCTGGAGGCCAAGGATTTCCGCGTTCTCGACGAAGGCAAGCCCCAGCGGATCGAGTTCTTCAGCCACACCCAGAAACAGCCGATCGTGGTGGGTTTTCTGCTCGACATGAGCAACAACACCCGCATCCATTGGAAGCGATACCAGGATTCGGTGATGGAGCTGGTCTGGAACCTGCTGCCGGGCGACCCGCGGTATTCGGGCTACCTGGTATCGTACGGCAACAACGCCGAATTGCTGGTGAACACCACCACGGACTCGGACAAGATCGTGGACGAGATTCGCAAGATGAAGCCGGGCGGCGGCGCGGCGCTGTTCGACGCGATTTATCAGGCCTGCACGAGACGCGAACTGGTGCAGGGTGAACCGTACGAGCCGCGGCGCGTGATCGTGGTGGTTGGGGATGGCCACGACAATGCCAGCAACAAGACTTTCGATCAGGTGATCGAAATCGCGCAACGCAACCTGGTCACGATCTACGGGATGAGCACAGCGGCGTACGGCTTCGACGCCCCAGAGGGCGACGTGCTGGAGCGCCTCGCGACGGAAACCGGAGGGAAGGTCGAATACCCTCTGAATACGATTTTCAAAGACACGGCCGCCGGCACGTACTTCTGCAATCCCTCTGATGAAGGCTGCTACGCGTATAAGGTAGGAACCGGCGGCTACGAGGCGGCTATTTCCGGAAGCATCATCAAAGCCGTGGGATCGATTTCCGGCGACGTCACCACGCAGTACGTGCTGCGCTACATTCCGCAGGTCGATCCGGACGAAAAGCCGAAGGTATATCGCAAGATCAAGGTGGAAGTGAACCTGCCGGATGTCATAATTCGCGCGCGCCACGGGTACTACCCGGCGGGGATTCCTGCTGGCGCCGCTAATACGCAATAGCGAACGGCCGATAAGCCAAATAGGATGGGGTTTGGAATGCCCGCCAGCGTGGTACCGATCGCGGCCCGCCGCCAGGGCGCCTATGTGCTCCTGGAAACGGCACTGCCCGGACATCCTTTGCACAAAATCGGTGTGTTGCTGATCGACACTGAGAGGAACCGCTGCTGGGTGCGCATGCGGCAGCGCTATGACGACCTGGCCGAACCCGAAGATGCCGAGGTTTTGGAAGCGCTGGAAGTAGACATGCGCGAGCGGTCGGCCGAAATGGGCGCCGAGCAATACCTGCTGTGGCTGGAGGATTCCCTCTCCAACGCGGTGCGGGTCAGTGAACGGCAATCCGTCGCGGTCGATTCCTTCACTCGCGTGCTGGACCGCCTTTACTCCGAGCAGGTGGAGACCGTCGACGTGCAGCGCTACGTCACGCATGTGCCTTTGTTCAGCCTGCGCGCCGCCGCCGGCCAACTGGGGGAAGACATGCCGTCCGCCGAAGAAGATTGGGTGCGCGCGCCCGAGGGAATGCGGCTGGGCCCCGATCTGTTTGTGGCGCACGTGGTGGGCCGGTCCATGGAACCACGCATTCCGGATGGCAGCCTGAACCTCTTTCGGTTTCGGCCGGTTGGTTCGCGGCAGGGCAAGATCCTGCTGATCCAGCGGTCGGGCGCGCTCGATGAGACCGCACGCTACACGGTGAAGCGCTACACCAGTAAGAAGGTAGAGACGGGCGAAGACCAGTGGCAACACGAGCGGATCCGCCTGGAGCCATTGAACCCGGAGTTCGAAGCCTGGGATGTGGAGCCGCAGGATTTCGCGGTCGTCGCCGAATGGCTGCGCGTCATCGATTGAAGCCCATCGCCGAACTTCTACTCCAGTGGTATCACCAGGGCCACCGCGATCTTCCCTGGCGGCGCACGGACGACCCGTATTGCATCTGGGTCTCCGAAATAATGCTGCAGCAGACTCGCGCGCAGGCGGTCATCCCTTACTACGAGCGATTTCTGACGCGGTATCCGAACGTGGAGATGCTGGCGCGTGCCGCGGAAGAGGATGTGTTGGCGCTGTGGAGCGGCCTGGGATATTACTCGCGGGCGCGCAACTTGCGGCGCGCGGCCGGGCACATACAGGCCGCCGGGGGATTCCCGCGCGAACATAACGCGATTCGCCAATTGCCCGGCGTGGGCGACTATACCGCCGCGGCGATTGCCAGCATCGCGTTTGGGCTGCCGCACGCCGTGCTGGATGGGAACGTATTGCGGGTGGTGGCGCGCGTGGAGAACGATCCCGCCGACATCGCCGCGGTGCGCACGCGCGAACGCTTCCGAGGCGTGGCGCAGGAATGGCTCGACCCGCGCAGCCCCGGAGCGTTCAATCAGGCGCTGATGGAACTGGGGGCCACGGTCTGCCTCGCGCGCAATCCGTTGTGCCTGGTGTGCCCGTTATCGTCACTGTGCCAGGCCCGCGCGGAGGGGACTGTGGCTCAGTTGCCGGTGAAGCTGCGCAGAGTAGAACCGGTGCGCGTGGAGGGCACGCTGCTGGTGATTCATCGCCGGGGCCGCGTCCTGCTGCGGCAGCGCGAGGCCGGCGAACGGCGTATGGCCGGTTTCTGGGAATTGCCCACACCCGATCATTTGCCCGGAGCGCGCGTGGGCCAGGCGATCGGCACCGTACGACACAGCATTACGCATCATCGGTATCAGTTTCGGGTGGCGCAGGCGTCGGCTTCGCCGCGCGAGCGTTCCTTTCGCTGGTTTGCGATCGATCATCTGGCTGCCATTCCGTTGAGCACCAGCGCGCGTAAGGCCCTGAAGCTGGCTGGGGTGATGTAGCCGCAAACAACACAATGAGCAGTCAGCATTCAGCATTCAGCGATCAGCTAAGGCCCAACCCGGGGTCGTGGTTTAGCTGAAAGCTGATGGCTGAATGCTGAAAGCTAGAGCCCCTAGCGGTACCATGGCTCGGTGGAGCAATTCGCGCTCGATTTCGAACTGACGCCGCAGCGCCAGATTTTCACCGTCAGTGAATTGAACGCCGCGATCCGCGCCGTGCTCGACGGCGAGTTCCCGGACATCTGGGTCTCCGGCGAGATCTCGGGAGCGAAACTGGCTGCCAGCGGCCACTACTACTTCACCCTGAAGGAACGCGAGGCGCAGGTGCGGTGCGTGGCTTTTCGCTCGGCCCATCGGTATTGGAAGATCAAGCCGTTAGATGGGCTGGCGGTGTTGGCGCGCGGGCGGCTGGACGTCTACGAAGCTCGCGGCGAATACCAACTCCTCGTTGAGATGCTGGAGCCGCAGGGCTTCGGGGCGCTGCAGTTGGCTTTCGAGCAGCTCAAGAAGAAACTGGCTGCCGAGGGTCTGTTCGCTGCCGAGCGCAAGCGCCCCCTGCCCCGTTTTCCGCGGCGAATCGGGATCGTAACTTCGCCCCGCGGCGCGGCGGTTGCCGACCTGATCCAGATCCTCACGCGCCGGTTTCCAGGGCTGCATATCCGGCTGTTTCCCGCGCTGGTGCAGGGCGAGGGCTCAGTGGAGGAAGTGTGCCGCGGGCTCGAATATTTCAGCCGGACGAAATGGGCCGACCTGGTGATTGTTGGGCGCGGCGGCGGGTCGCTGGAAGACTTGTGGACGTTCAACGAAGAGGCGGTGGCGCGGGCTATTGCCGGTTGCGCCATGCCGGTGATCTCGGCGGTAGGGCACGAAACCGATGTCACGATCGCCGATTTTGTGGCGGACTTGCGCGCGCCCACTCCGTCAGCCGCGGCTGAGATGGCGGTGACGACGCGCGACGAGCTGATGGAACGGATCGCAACTCTGCACGCGAAAGCCACCCAGGGCCTGCGCTACCGGCTGGCGATGCTGGAGCGGCGCCTTCGGCAGCAGGGAATCGAGCGAGCCCTCAGCCTGCTCCACCGGCGCATTGGGCGCGGGCAGCAGCGCATCGACGAGCATGGTTACCGCATGCGCGAGCGATTGCGCGCGGCCATCGACCAGCGCGAGCGGGCACGCCGGACGCTGGAGGGACGGCTGCGACGCTTCGACATGCGGCCCCGGCTGGCCGCCGATCGGCGCGCGATGGAGGCGGCCCATGCCGCGGCGCTGATTTCGATCCGCACCCAATTAGCGCGGCGCCGGAGCAGGTGGGAGCAGCTGGCGGCCAAGCTTTCGCAGCTCAGCCCGCTGCGCATTCTGGAGCGCGGTTATGCGATTGTTTCGCACGAAGCGGGGATTCTCAAAGAAGCCAGCGCAGCCCCGGCTGGATCGCGCATTCACGTGCGGCTTGCCAAGGGCGAGCTGGACGCTACCGTGAGATAGTCAATTTCCCCCGCAACACGGCCATCAAAAGGATCGCCACGTGCAGCGCGTGATCAAACTGCCCATCCGCGGTGGCCCGCCACAAATCCGGGAGCGAGTAGGTCACTACTTCGATTCCCGCTTCGGGCGTGCGTCCGGATACCGGTTGGACGCCGGTCGCGAAACAACTCCAGATCTGGTTGGTCAGCCGCCCGGTATCTGGAAACATGGGTCCGAGGACTTCCACTTCACCGGCGGCATAGGCGGTCTCTTCCAGCAATTCGCGCCGCGCTGCATCGCCAGGCGTCTCCCCCGGGTCAACCAACCCGCTGGGCAGCTCGAGCGTGTAGCGTTCCACGGCGGGCCGGTATTGACGCACCAGCAGAATGCTTTGGTCGTCGGTAAGCGCGATCAGCGAGGTGTAATCAGGCAGCTTTAGAGAATAGTACGGTGCTTCATCCGGCCGGACGGTTTTGCCCAAAACCTCAAACCACGGCGTGCGAAAAGCGACTTCGGTTTTGAGCGGCTTCAGGGGCGTTTCTCCAAAACCCAACGATTTTGTTCCAGGAAATCCAGCGTCCGAATAATCCCTTCGCGTATGGTCAGCGCGGGACGCCATCCGAGCGCTCGGATCCGGCTGCAGGCGAGAAAGATGAACGGGCTGTCGCCGACCCATCCGCGCTGGCCGCCAGAGTAGTGCACCACTGGTGAGACGCCCAGGTGCTCCGAGATCCAGCGAATGGAATCGTTGACTTCGCAGTACTCGTCCGTTCCAAGATTGAGGAAGTTCACCGGCGCGGATGAAGCCAGGATCGCCGTGAGAATCGCGTTGGCACAATCCGCGACGTAAAGATACGACTTCCTTTGGTGGCCATCGCCCAGCACGTCGAGGCGATCCGGGTGTGCGAGCAGTTGTTTGTAAAAATCGAAAACGTGCCCATGCGTATAGCGCTCGCCGAGTATTGAGACAAAGCGAAAGACCCAGGCCTGGAACCCGTAGGCTGTGGCGTAGGCCGAGATCATGCCCTCGGCGGCCAGTTTCGAAGCGGCATAAAGAGAAGTCTGCACCGGAAACGGCGCCGTTTCGGGGGTTGGGAACACTTCGGGCTCGCCGTACACCGAACCGGTCGAAGCGAAAGCGATTTTGCGGACTCCGGCGGCGCGCATGGTCTCGAGCACGTTCCAGGTCGCAATGGTATTCTGCTCCAAATCCCTGCGAGGATGATCGGGACCGAAGCGCACGTCGGCGTTGGCGGCCAGGTGGAAGACGAAATCGCTGCCAGCCACGGCGCGCGCCAGGGCATCGAAATCGAGCAGATCGCCTTGGATCAGCCGGAACTGCGAGCATGGGCGGGCACTTTCCAGGAAGTCCGCATAGCCCGTAGAGAAGTTGTCGAAGCCGGTTACCTCGTGGCCGTCGGCCAGCAGGCGATCCACCAAATTGCTGCCAATGAAGCCTGCGGCGCCTGTCACGAATGCTTTCAAGAAGCCCTCCCTCCGAAGCGGTGTTCCAGGCCGATGCGGAAAATGTCGCGCACGTTGCGCAGGTTCCCGGCGATCAGATCGAGCCGGCTATCGGCGTCATCGCGCCAGCGCACGGGCACCTGCTGGATGCGGTATCCGAGGCGGCGCGCGATGGCCAGCACTTCCACGTCGAACATGTACGCGTCGATTTTTTGCCGCCGGAACAATTCCTTGGCTGCCGCGCGCTGGAAGAATTTGAATCCGCACTGCGTGTCGTTAATGCCCGGCAAGCCCACCACGGTTTGCATGAACCAGAGGAATCCCTGGGAACCCACGCGCCGGTAAAGCGGCTGGGGGCGTTCGATGGCGGCGCCTCCGCGGCGCGTGCCGATCACGGCCTCGATACCCTGGGCGAGGAACGGGCGGAAGTTATCGAATTCCTCAATAGGAACTTTGTTATCGGCATCGGCGTAACCGATCACCGCGCCGGAGGCCCGCTCCACGGCCTCGCGAATGCCGCGGCCCTTCCCGCGCCGCTCCTGGTGGCCGATGGCATCGAGCGCGGGATTGGCCCGCGCCAGTTCCAAGACCAGCTCGCGGGTGCCGTCGGAGCCGTCGGCGGCCACAATGATTTCGTAGCGCAGGCCGCGGCCGTTAAAGTAGCGGACCGCATCGGCAATGGTAAGTGGAATAACGCGCGCCTCGTTGTAGGCCGGTAGGATCAGGCTGATGTCCGGTTCGGATGGCATGCTGCGCGGGTACAGGTCTATTGTAAGCCGGTGATAGTTGCTATGCTGGCGCTTCCGTGACACGAAAGAAATCCACCGCCGCGCCCGGCGCTAAGCGGGCTGAGTATACTGGAGTTTTGGAAGCCTTACGTCTTCTTTGTGCATCCCATGTATTGGGAGTTAGCACGTGAGTTCCGCAGCGACTCCACAAATCCACCGCGCCGCCCGCTTTTACGAAGCTCCCATAGGGAAGAAAGCGGTGATGGCCGTGACCGGCGTCATCCTGTTCGGATACGTGGTTGGCCACTTGCTCGGCAACCTCCAGGTCTATTCACCGGATCGCAGCCAGATCAATCGGTACGCCGCCTTCTTACATGATCCGAGCATGGCGGGGTTGCTGTGGACGGTGCGGGCGCTGTTGCTCGCAGCCGTAGTCCTGCACATTACCGCCTCCCTGCAGCTCTGGAATTTGAAACGCGCGGCGCGGCCAATCGAGTATGTGAAGAAGGATGACGTCCCGGCTGCTTACGCGGCCCGCACCATGTTGTGGAGCGGCCCGATTCTTGCGGCGTTCATCGTCTTTCATGTGCTGCATCTCACCGTGGGTAGCGTGTTTCCCCTGGAAGAACTGGGGCCGAACCAACCCAACGTTCGCGCCAACCTGATCAGCGGTTTCCAACACCCGGCGGTGGCGATCTTTTATATCGTGGCAATGCTGCTGCTGTGTCTGCATCTGTACCACGGGCTGTGGAGCATGTTTCAGTCGGTGGGTTTCAGTCATCCACGTTTCACGCCGCGACTGAAGCGGGCGGCCGCCATTATCGCCGTGGCTATCGCCGCCGGCAACATCTCGATCCCGGTTGCGGTTCTGACGGGTTTTCTGGCGAATTGAGGAAGCATGGTACTGGATTCGAAAGCACCGGCCGGCCCCATCGAAACGCGCTGGGAGCGGCACCGCTTCAATCTCAAGCTGGTGAACCCGGCGAACAAGCGGAAGCATACCATCATCGTGGTGGGGTCCGGTCTGGCGGGGGGCTCCGCCGCGGCAAGTCTGGGGGAACTGGGATACAACGTCAAGTGCTTCTGCTTCCAGGATTCACCACGACGCGCGCATAGCATCGCGGCGCAAGGCGGGATCAACGCCGCTAAGAACTATCACAACGACGGAGACAGCATCTACCGCTTGTTCTACGACACCGTGAAGGGCGGCGATTTCCGCTCACGCGAATCCAACGTCTACCGCCTGGCCCAGATCAGCGTCAACATCATCGACCAGTGCACTGCCCAGGGCGTGCCGTTCGCGCGCGAATACTCGGGCTATCTGGACAACCGTTCTTTCGGCGGCGCGCAGGTCTCGCGCACCTTCTATGCCCGCGGCCAGACCGGCCAGCAACTGCTGCTGGGGGCTTACCAGGCGCTGGAACGCCAGATCGGCGCGGGCCAAGTCCGCATGTTTCCCCGCACCGAGATGTTGGACCTGATCGTGGTGGATGGCGCAGCCCGCGGAATCGTCACCAGGGATTTGATTACGGGCAAGGTCGACTCGCACATGGCCGACGCCGTGGTGCTGGGCACGGGCGGATACGGCAATGTGTATTACCTGTCGACCAATGCGAAGGGTTCGAACGCCACGGCGATCTGGCGCGCGCACAAGCGGGGCGCACTGTTCGCCAATCCCTGTTTTACACAGATTCATCCCACGTGCATTCCAGTTTCGGGCGATTACCAATCGAAGCTCACTCTCATGAGCGAGTCGCTGCGCAACGACGGCCGCGTTTGGGTGCCGCTGAAAAAACGCGATGAGCGTCCACCCTCCGAGATTCCAGAGGATCAGCGCGATTACTATCTGGAACGCAAATATCCCAGCTTCGGCAACCTGGTACCGCGCGATGTAGCCTCGCGTAATTCCAAGGCCGTGTGCGACGAAGGCCGCGGTGTGGGCGAGACCTGCCTGGCAGTGTACCTGGACTTCCGCGACGCCATCGCGCGCCTGGGCAAGCACGTAATTCGGGAGCGCTACGGCAATCTCTTCGATATGTACCAGCGCATCACCGGCGAGGATCCGTATGTGGCGCCCATGCGCATTTATCCGGCGATTCATTACACCATGGGCGGACTATGGGTGGATTACAACTTGATGTCCACCATTCCGGGACTGTACGTGATTGGCGAAGCGAATTTTTCGGACCACGGCGCCAATCGGCTCGGTGCGAGCGCGCTGATGCAAGGACTGGCCGATGGCTACTTCGTCCTGCCGAACACGATCGGCGATTACCTGGCGTCCCATCAATTCCCGGAGATTGCCGCGGATCATCCCGCGGTGCGCGACGCCGAGACAGAGGTCGCCTGCGTTACCAAACGCCTGCTGGACGCCAAGGGAACCCGGCCGGTGGACTCCTTCCACCGCGAACTGGGCAAACTCATGTGGGACTACTGCGGGATGTCGCGAACGGCGCAGAGCCTGGAGCTCGCGCTGGCGAGGATTCCGGAGCTGCGTGAGCAATTCTGGCGCGAGGTGCGCGTGCTGGGTAGCGGCGAGGAATTGAATCAGTCTCTGGAACGGGCCGGGCGCGTGGCCGATTTCCTGGAACTCTCCGAGCTCATCTGTCAGGATGCGCTCCACCGCAACGAATCGGCCGGCGGCCATTTTCGTGAGGAATTTCAGACGCCGGAAGGCGAGGCCGCGCGAGACGACGCGCACTACTCGTACGTCGCCGCGTGGCAATTCCACGGCGTGGGCAACGCCCCCGAGCTGCACAAAGAACCGCTGGCGTTCGAGTACGTGCACCCGACGCAACGGAGCTACAAGTAATGCGACTCATTCTCCACATCTGGCGCCAGCAGAACGCCCGAGAGAAGGGCCGCATGGTGCGATACGAAGTTCCGAATGTCAACGAGGACATGTCGTTCCTGGAGATGCTGGACGTCCTGAACGAGGCTCTGACCGAGAAGGGCGAAGAGCCGGTAGCGTTCGATCACGATTGCCGCGAGGGAATCTGCGGCATGTGCGGCTTCATGATCAACGGCGTGGCGCACGGCCCCCTGCGCGGCACTACGATCTGCCAGCTCCACATGCGCCACTTCCACGATGGCCAGGAGTTGTACCTGGAGCCTTGGCGGGCCCATGCGTTTCCGGTGGTGCGCGATCTGGTGGTGAACCGCAGCGCGTTTGACCGGCTGATCGCCGCGGGCGGGTTCATCTCGGTTGCCACAGGTAGCGCGCCGGACGGCAACGCGATCCTGGTGCCGAAGGAGGATGCGGATCGAGCCATGGATGCGGCGGCATGCATCGGCTGCGGGGCGTGCGTGGCCATGTGTCCCAACGCGTCGGCCTCATTGTTCCTGGGGGCCAAGCTCTCGCACCTCGGCCTGCTTCCGCAGGGGCAGCCGGAGCGCGACGATCGAGTGTTGTCGATGGTTGCCCAGGCCCAGCAGGAGCGGTTTGGGAGTTGCACCAACATCGGAGAATGCGAGGCGGTCTGTCCGAAGGAGATCCGGCTGGAAGTGATCGCCCGTATGAACCACGACTTCCTGCGGGCGGCATGGCGTGGCCGCGGTGCGTAACGCGCGCTAGCGGCGCCGCTGGAACATCAGCTTCTCCAGGTCCAACAGGTGTTGCGGCCGATACGTCTTGCGAGACCACTTCGACGAGGCGTCAAAAAGCACGCCTACAAAATAGCCAATCTCCCTGTAGGTGCAGTAACGCACCGCTCCACAGAACTCTTTCTTGGGCGATCGCCAACGGAGCTCGGCGCCGAGCGGAACCGGGGCTTCTACCTGCAAACACGCGCCGGACGCGGAGATATCTTCCAAAACAGCCTGAGCCTTCTGCGTATTGCCTGCGCCATCCTTCCAACAGATCTCAATCAGATCCGCACAAAGCATCCGAACTTCTGATCTCCGCTCCTGCATAGTGTTCATATCGGCGGATTTACGCGATCTTTACCGCCCGAGGGTGGGGAGCGGTTGGAGGATACGGTGAAACGCCGATGTATCTCTAGGGTAATTATAAGCGGCGCGGCGAGTCAGGCTATGGACGCCAGCAGCGAGACTACTTCCCGCTGGCCCTGGGCGAGCGCCAGGTCCGCGGCCGTCTGACCAGCATGTGGGCCGGCGCCTGCGTATCCGCGTATTCCGGCATCGGCTCCGTGGTGGAGAAGATGGCGCATGACGCGAAGGTGGCCGCGATAGGCCGCGCTGTGTAGGGCGGTGAGTCCGTCGCGCCGCTGGCCGTTCACATCGGCGCCGTGGTCGAGCAAGAGGCGCACCAGTTCCAGAACGGTGTCCTCCTGGTCGCTGGGGTTCGGCACATCCGGTGTAGCGACCGCGCAGCCCAGCGGCCGGATCTGGAGAAAATGGTCGCGGGTGGCGGCGTTGGCATCGGCGCCGTTAGCCAGCAGCAGACGGCTGACGGCAACCTGGCCCCAATAGCAGGCCCGATGCAGCAGCGTGAATCCAGTTGGGCCAAACGCTTGGACGAGATCGGGATCGGCCCGAACCGCCGGCTCCACGCGACCGAGCATGCCCAGTTCGGCCGCCACGCCCACGTCCAAGGAAACGCCCCGGGCAAGGAGAAGCTCGACCACTGGTTGATGCCCGCTGAGATACGCGGCGTGGATGGGTTGCGATCCCAGCATGGTGGCGGCGGTTGCCAGGGCGGGGTTCTCGTCTAATAGAGAAGACACGCGGGCCGCATCGCCTTGCTTCGCAGCCGCTATGACGGCGTCAATTTTGTCCATCACGAGAGTAGCTGATCCAGGTCGATCAGCAGACCGGGAACGACGTCTGAGCGCAACGAGCCACGGAATTCATCGGCATGGCCGGCGCGGAATACCCAGACGCATTGCGTCTTAGGGTAGACCACCCAGACTTCTTTACCACCGTTGGAGAGGTAGGTCTTCACCTTGCGATCCATCTGTTCGGCCGAGTTGGATTCGGAGATGACTTCGATGGCCAGCAAAGGGGCACCCTCAAAATAATCGGCAAAAGGCTGGTCGAGGTGTGTGACGCTCACGTCCGGCTGCAGGCAGGTTGTCACACCTAGCTTGTAACCCGCCTTCATGTAAGTCTCGCCCGGCCAGTTCTCCATTCAGGAGTTCCTGCTTGCCGGACTCACTGGGAAGCTGCTCGAACTCCTCAAACGATAGAAGAGTGGTGGCGGCCATCGCATTCATCATCTTATCGGTTCTAAGACCTGCCGAACAAGCGGTTGAAGAACTCGCGGGTACGGCTGCGGATTTCGCGCAGGCCCACGTCGAGGCGCTGCTGGTGCAGGTGCTCGGGCGTCCAGCGCTTCACCAGATCGCCCAGCAATTCAAATTGCGCCTGGGAGGTCGGCAAGCTGCCTTCAGCATGACCAGAGATTACGCGCTGCCCATGATCGATGGCGCGGTAGAAGGCCGCCGAACCGCGCAGGAAATCGGCATCTTCGCGGGTGAGGTGGCCCATCTTCTCGATCACATCGATGCGCTCGGGGGTGTTCAGCACCTTGTAGAAGATGCCCGCGCCCTTGAGCCGCAGATACATGAGGGCGAAATCGATGTCGTAATAGCCGCCGATGCCGGCCTTGAGCGGGTTACGCGGTCCCTGCTCGCGCTCCAGGCGGGCGCGCATTTCGACCAGCTCTTTGCGCGACCGCATGCTCTGGCCGTAGCGCCGCCAATCGGTTTCCTGCAGCTCGTGCAGAAATTCCGTGGCGCGCTCCAGGTTGCCGGCCACGGCGCGCGACTTCATGTAGGTAATACCTTCCCACGCCTCGGCCTGATTGGTGAAGTAGGATTTGTACGCACCCTCGGTCTGCACCAGGTCGCCTTCCCGGCCATTAGGACGTAAGCGCGTATCGACCGTGAACATCACGCCCTCGCCGGTGTACGACCCCAACGTCTGAATGATGCGCTCGGCCACGCCGGACCAGTATTCGTGTTCGGCGGCATCGGCATCGGGGATGACAAACACCAGGTCGGCATCCGAGCCCAGATCAAACTCGCCCATTCCCAGACGGCCGAGCGTGACCACCATCATCTGGTCATGCGGTGTGTACGAAGCGGCGGCGGGCGGAGGGGCTTCGGTCAAGGCAATGCGGTAAGCCGCCTCAATCACGGCGTCCGCCAGGGCCGAGGTCTTCCGCAGCGTGCTGAAGATCTCCTGGGACTGGAGAATGCTCTCGCTTTGAATTCGCAGCATCTGGCGGCGGTAGAAACGTCGCAGCGCAGCGCCATCGGGCAACGGCCCGTCTTCCAAGTCGAGGGGACGCCCGATTTCATCCAGCAGTTCCGGGTGCCGTAAAAGCTGATCGGCGAAGTACGACGTGTGTTCGAAGATATCGAGCACGGAAGCTGCCAGGGGGGCGTCCGCGTTGAGCCGCGCCAGCACCTCCGGATTGGCGAAGGCCTTTTCCAGGAAGTGCTCAAAGCGCTCGCGCCCACGGTGCAGGTTGGCGCCGTGAACTACTGCCGCGAGTTGCGGCGCGCGCTGGTCCAGGAAACGGGTCAAGTTGCTGGCCGGAGCCAACGTCTCTACTTCCTCCTGCACCAAGGCAGGCTCGGCAGGAATGGTGTAATACATCGGTTTCTGTGCGTAGATGACGCGCTCGTAGATCTCGCGGACGGCCGCGCGGTGCAGTTCGAGCCTCTCGACCAATCCTTCCCCGGTGAGCGCGGCGCCGGGATGCTCCGGCGGCATGCGGCGGGCCAACAGGTCCAACTCCTCGGGATCGGAGGGGAGCGTGTGAGTCTGCCGGTCGTCCTGAATCTGCAGGCGATGTTCCAGGTGGCGCAAGAACTGATATGCCGCAGCCAGCCGCGCATATTCCGGCCCGGAGAGCAGCCCCTTGTCGCGCAGGCGGAAGAGCGCCAGCATGGTGCCCCCGTGGCGCACCCACGCATCGCGGCCGCCATGCAGACGCTGCAGGCATTGCACCAGAAACTCGATATCGCGGATGCCCCCGGACGCCAGCTTAATGTCGAGCCCGTTGGATGAGTGGCGCCGCGCGGCCACCTTTTCCCGAATGCGCTGGCGTGTCTCGGACACGGCCTCCACGGCGCGGAAATCGAGCGAACTCTGGTAAATCAGGGGCTCCACAAAATCCAGCAGCGCGGTACCGGGCCCGCGTTCACCGGCCGAAACGCGCGCTTTGATCAGCATCTGCTTTTCCCAGTCGCGCGCGCGCTGCTCGTAGTAGGCGCGTGCTCCCTCGAGCGATGTGCAGATCTCGCCCAGCGTCCCATCCGGCCGCAGTCGCAGATCCACGCGATAACATTGGCCATCCGCGGTGTAGCTGGAAAGCAGGGCGGTGTACTGGTTGGCCACCTTCTTATAGAACTCTTTATTGGTGATGGGCTCCCGGCCATCGGTTTCGCCGCACCCGCCGTACACGAACATCAGATCGATATCGGAGCTGTAGTTCAGTTCCTGGCCGCCCAGCTTTCCGAGCGAGATCACGGAAAGGCCGCAAATGTTTCCGTCCTCAAGGCGTGGCTCGCCGTGACGCGCCACAAACTCCTCGCGGATGCGATGGTAGGTCACGTCCAAAATGGCGTCGGCGAGATTGGAGATTTCCTCGGTGACTTCCGAAAGCGTGGCGATGCCCAAAATGTCGCGAACCACAATCCGGAGGATCTGCCGCCGGCGGAAACGGGCCAGATCGACCGCGGAAGGAACACCGTGGCGCTCAGCGCCCAGAAAGTCGAAAAGCCGCTCGGCATACTCCTCGTCGGAAAGCACGCGGTAGAGGCTGCCGGAATTCGATACCTGAAGTATCCGCTCCGGATTTTGCAGAACCGAATCGGACAGGAAATGGCTGTAGGAAAAAAGCGTCACGGCGCAGCGCAAGGCGGCCGGAGAACTGCTGATGCGGTCGAATGCCGAAGGGGAGGTTTGCCGCAGACGTTCCAGGTAGCGGAGCGAGGCATCGGGGTCCGGCACCGAAGCCAGCAGGAGCTGAATCCGGGCGGCGATGCGTTCCGGCAGCCCGTTCCCCAGCCGGATCACAGCGTCCAGGGCACGCGACGGGTCCCGGAAATCTACCCCCTCCAATAACAGACTTTGCATGCAAGTCAGGCGACGTGGCCGTTAATTTGATTATAGCGGGCGGCGGGACAGGGGCGGGGTTAACAGTTGGTTACGGAGGGCGCAATTACCTCGACGGCAAGACCTTGTGAACCGGCCCGCGGCTGGCAGCCCCGACGCCCGGTTCTTAAATTTACAGGAACGAAGCCAATCCTATTTTGGGGTGGTGGGACATTTGATGAGGGCTAGTCACCCCCGGTAGATGAAAAATTGGCGTCAAATTCATCCGATGCGGAACGAAGCCAATTTGACGCTGAAAACAAAGGCTCTCCCCATTTGAACGGACCCAATTTTCGGAAGAAGCCATTTCCATACGGCAACAAGGGCGGGCCGTTCTCTCGCCAATCAGTATAACGCCGCTAAAATTTGGCTGATGCTCCCTGACCACCGATGCTGACCTGAACAAATTTCCGCCTCGATCTTGTGGCGATCGGTAGAAGGAGTAAGTCAGGCGAGCGACGCCACGACTTCGATGATATCGTTGGTCTGCACCGGTCCGGGAGTTAACACCCGGCTATAAAATCCACTCATTCCCCAGTGCGGCGAATTCGGATCGAGCGCCTTCACCCGGGGGTCGTAGACTTCGTTTTTGAGTGACTCCCCGTAGACATCGAGGGCGGTGCATGGGCCGCGGGGCTGGGTGATTTCGAGCAGCGCGCCGCCGGCCCGGAGCTGGTCGCCGATGCGCAGGTCGCGAATCGGAATTCCGCGCGTGGTGAGATTCTCGCCCAGCGCGCCATAAAACAGTGGATAGCCGCGCGCAGTCAGTTCGTCCACGATTTCGGCAGCGATGATGAGGATGGCTTTGCGGGGACCGCCGTGGATGGAAGGGTGCGCGTGCAGATCGCCTTCGATCCCCAGCGGAGTGATGAGGCCTCCCGCCACAGGGCGTTTGGGGAGGCCTCCCAGGGAAGTGCTGATTTGGACGATGGTGCCTGGCAATTAAATGTCGTAGTACAGCGCGAACTCGTACGGGTGCGGGCGAAGGCGAATGGCATCCGCCTCGTTCTTGCGCTTGTAGTCGATGAATGTCTCGATCAGCTCCTCGGTGAAAACGTCGCCGCGCAGCATGAACGCGTGATCGTCTTCCAGGCAACTGAGCGCTTCTTCGAGAGACGACGGCATCGACGGTACGCTCTTCATCTCCTCCGGAGTCAGGTCGTAGATATCCTTGTCGAGCGGTTCGCCCGGATTGAGCTTGTTCAGGATGCCGTCCATGCCGGCCATCATCATGGCCGCGAACGCGAGATACGGATTGGCGGACGGATCAGGCGGCCGGAACTCCACGCGCTTGGCCTTGGGGCTGGCCGAATACATGGGAATGCGGCAGGCGGCCGAGCGGTTGCGCCGCGAATAGGCCAGGTTGACCGGCGCTTCATAGCCCGGCACCAGGCGCTTGTAACTGTTGGTAGTGGGGGCGATGATAGCCGACAACGCACGCGCGTGCTTCAGTAGTCCGCCGATATAGTGCAGGCCGAGCTGGCTGAGGCCCGCATAGCTATCGCCCGCGAACAGCGGCTTGCCTTCCTTCCACAGGCTCTGATGGGTATGCATGCCGCTGCCGTTATCGGCGAAGAGCGGCTTGGGCATAAACGTTACCGTCTTGCCGTACTGGTTGGCCACATTGCGGATGATGTATTTGTACAGCATCATGTTGTCGGCCGACTTCACGAGCGTGTCGAAACGCTGGTCGATTTCGCATTGCCCGCCGGTGGCGACTTCATGATGGTGGCACTCGATGTTGAGGCCGCACTTGATCATGGTCTGCACCATCTCACTGCGCAGATCCTGATAGTGATCGGTGGGGGGGACCGGGAAATATCCTTCTTTATAGCGCGGGCGGTAGCCGAGATTGTTTTCCTTGCGGCCCGAGTTCCAGCGCCCTTCCTCGGCATCGATGAAGTAATAGCCTTCGTGCTGATTCTGGTCGAAGCTGACGTTGTCGAAGATGAAGAACTCGGCTTCCGCTCCGAAGTACGCGGTATCGGCCACGCCGCTGTTCTTCAGGTATAGCTCGGCCTTCTGGGCGATCCAACGCGGGTCCCGTTCATAGCGCTGCTTGGTGATGGGGTCTTTCACATCGCCGTACATGACGATCGTGGGGGTCTCGGCGAAGGGGTCCATAAACGCGGTGTTGGGATCGGGGATGAGAAGCATGTCGCTCTCATGAATCGCCGCCCAGCCGCGGATGCTCGAACCATCCATCCCGTAACCTTCTTCGAAGTTGCTCAGTTCGAGTTCGTTAATCGGGTAGGAGACATGATGCTGCAAGCTGGGGATATCGGTAAACCGCAAATCCAGTTGCTTGGCATCGTTTTTCTTGGCAAATTCCAGCACTTCTTGCGGACTCATCCATCCTCCTGGGGTGTATAAAGTGGGCCGAACCGCCGGTCGTCGAGACGGGGACTCCGGAGATCACACCGCGGCGCGTCTGGTCGGTTGAGCTAAACATCCTACCACGTCTCAGGAAGGCGGTGGGTCGCGCTACATGCGTGGCCGCACGCCGGTCCGGTTCGTCTGCCGGCGAGGCCAAGCGTCAGCCTAAGTCCGGCGGTTCGGTCTTTCAGTCGTTGGTGCGCAGACTGTCATGCATTGCATATACAATCGAGGTACGGCGTTCGACTGGGACGAGAACAACCGGCGCAAGATCCGCGCGCATCGAATCAAACCTGAAGAGGTGGAGCAGGGTTTGTCGAACGGCCCGATCTTGATCTACGAAACGGACTCAGAGCGCCTGATGGCCGTAGTCTTGACCGAGCGCGGCGACCGAATCCGGGTCGTCATCGCCTACGATTTGGACGCCGGGCAGAAGAGAGACTACCTCGCCCGGCGGCTGCGAGGGGAATAAGCCATGAAAAAGAAAACGATTGAAGTGCCCAAGTTCGTAGATGAAGAGGAAGAGGCGACCTGGTGGGCCAGTCGCCAGGGCCGCGACTTTCTGAAGCAGAAATCGGCGGGATCAAAGAAAAAAGGAAGCGCGCCGAAGGGATCGCGCCTTGTCGGTGGGTTGAACCGAATTACCAGTGTCCAGATCGCTTTGCGATTGCCTGAACCTGACGTAACAAAAGCGCGTGAGATTGCGACACGCAAGGGCATCGGCTACCAGACTCTGCTCAAGATGCTGGTGCATGAGGGACTTCGCCGCGAGGCGCAACGACGTTGACGTCGGTGCATTTCCGCTAAGCAGTGTATCTCGATCTGTGCGGAGTGGAACGGCTATCAGCGGCTTTGCATCGCAGACGAAATGAGCTCTGCCGCAACTTCGTTCTTGGAAGCGCGAGCAAGATCCAGGGCCGTCTTGCCTTCGATATCCCGCGCGTACACGTCTGCCCCGTGACTCAATAGGTGGGGAATCGCATCGACGTACTTTCCGTTCGCCGCGTACATCAGTGCAGTGCGCCCTTTGTTGTCCTTCTGGTTGACGACCGCTAAATGTTCTATCAGGAGCACCACCGCATCCTCGTACCCGTAATTTGAAGCCTCCATTAGCGCAGTTCGGCCATCGCTATCCCTGGCATTTGGATTCGCACCGGCATCCAACAAGATCTTCAACACACCCGTATTGAAGACGCCATATCCCGCCAAGTACGTTTCGCCCTGGTGGTCCACCGCATCCACGTTTGCTCCGGCCTTGAGTAAGGTCGTCATCACATCGAGCCTGCCAGAGTGAGCCGCTTCAGCGATAGGCGGCCAAAGGCGAAACGTCCGAGGATTCACCGAAGCACCAGCATCGAGCAGGATTTTGACAATCTCCTGATTCCCGGCCCTAATTGCCTGGCTGAGAGCCCCAGACTCATTGCCATCTTTCCCATCTATCCCCTCCTTGGACAGGAGTTCCGCGACCCTGGCTGTACATCCAAGTCCCGCCGCTCTCGAGAGATTCGCGGCGGGGCACAGCGCCTGAAGGCTTAACGGTCGGCAACTCCGTTCCTTCTCGACCGTTTCGTTGGCCGGGGCCTTGGACAGTTCAACATCCCTGATCTCTTCGACAACGATCTCGGCCGCGGCTCCATTCAGATGGCCAAAACCATTTGTGATGTAGTCACCGCCTTCCCGGCATACGGCCTGGTACTCATCTCGCATTCGCAACCGCCCGACATAAGTTGCGGTCTCGACGACGCTGAACCTTCCACGCAACTCCCCCCATCCCTTCGGTCGTGATGACGGCTGCTTCACTGTCACGAGCGGTTCCGTTGAGTTTGAGTAGTACGCCGGACCTGCGTAGCTCAGCGAGACGGGCCAACGGTATTCATTGGTGTAGAAACCGCCCTTACAGCGCCCCATCAGCCAGGAGCCTTCGGATGTTCCAACGATTTCCCCCCTGACAGCGATGCGCCTTCCCTTCCACGTCGCGAGGTTCTGAAACAGCTCACAAATAGGGATCACGGGCAGTTCACTGGCATCTGGTAGTGCTTCGACCTTCAATTCGTTAACCGAGTCAAACGTGAACTCGCCGGGGAGATCGCCCGCGTCGCCCAGGTGCACCCTACCCATGAAGGAGCCGATTGCGCTCACCGTCTTGCGTTCTCCTCTGAGGCGATCCGCTTCCTTGGCCGCGTCTCGGAATCGCCGCTCCTGATCCGCGGGCACTTTGGCGGAAGGCCGTAAGAGTAATGCTGTCGGCCACAGAACGTGTCCAGAGATGTACCGGTTGTCGCAGTCACCGGCGCCGAGGACGGCCACATCCTTTGAGATAATGAGCTCGCCGGTCAGTATAAACTGACGGCCATCAGTAGCCTTCAGATCCTTGAATAGGTCGCAGATGGGTTCCTGTCCAGGCAGAGCGCCCACAAAGAGCACGGTCAGCCCGAGGAGCCTCGCAGATACGAGTTTCATTGCTGCCCAACTGCTGTCCAGTTTAGCTCGTTGAAGGCCTAGCCATACGCCTAATGCAAAGCCACTCCACCGCCGCCCGGCTTGGGCCTTCGCATGATCAACACTAGCGGCAGAACCAGCAGAAAGACTATGCCCATGGCGCGAAAGGTGTCGACGAACGAGATCATCGAGGCCTGGCGCAGCACCATGCCCCATACCGCGCCGTAAGCCTGCTGTGCGGCGGCGTGCGAATCGGCTCCGCGCGCCATGAGGGTAGCCTGTAATCCGTTGAGCGTCCTTTGCGTCTGCGGGCTAAAGGAATTGACGTGCCCGCTGAGCACGTTGGTGTGGAACTGCTGGCGGCGGAACAAGTAGGTGGTCGCGGAAGCGATACCGATGCTGCCGCCGATATTGCGCATGAGGTTAAACATGCTGGTGGCGTTGCCCATTTCCTCGCGCGCAATCGGACCCATTGTGGCCGTGGTCAGCGGCACAAACACCATGGCGATGCAGGCGCCCTGGATAAATTGGGGCCAGAAGATATCCCAATAACCGGCGTCCAGATTCAGCTTGGCGAGGGCGAACAGCGACCAGGACGCCCCAATCAGGCCAGCGGCCAGCACCTTCCGCGGATCGAACCGGCTCAAAACCGTGCCGACCAGGGGCATGATCAAGAACGATCCCAAACCGCGCGGCGCCATGGCGATTCCGGCCTCCAGTGCAGAATACCCTAGCAAGGTCTGCAGCATAACGGGAAGCAGGAGCATGGCTCCGTAGAGCACGAAGCCTAACATGGTCATCAGAGCTACTCCCGCGCTATACGTCTGAGACTTGAAAACGTTCAGGTGCACAACCGGATCTCGTGAACGCAGCTCGTGAGCGATAAAGATGGCTATCGCGGCCGCCGATACGAAGACCATGATGGTGATCCAATGCGACGCGAACCAATCCGCCTCCTGGCCTTTATCGAGCACCACCTGCAGAGCTCCGACGCCGACTGTCAGCAGCCCGATGCCCCAGAAGTCGATGCCGCGGCTGATGCGGCGCAGATAGGGAGGATCGAAGATGAACAGCCGGGTCATGATCACGGACGCGAGGCCAACCGGAATATTGACGTAGAAGACCCAGCGCCAACTGTAGTTGTCGGTGAGCCAGCCGCCCAGCACCGGGCCCAACATGGGGGCGACCACAATGCCGAGCCCCCAAAAGGCCATGGCTTTGCCGCGATCCTGCGGTGGAAACGCCTCCAGCATGACGGCTTGCGAAAGGGGCTGGAGACACCCGCCGGTGGCGCCCTGGATGATGCGGCAGACGATCAGAAATTTCAGGGTCGGCGCGAGGCCGCAAAAGAAAGAGGCAGCCGTGAAGCCAAAAACGGCTGTGAGCAGCACACGCTTTCGGCCGAAGTAACTGGCCAGCCAGCCGGTCATGGGCAGCACGACGGCGTTGGCGACAAGGTAGGACGTCAGGGCCCAGGCAGCTTCATCCACGCTGGCCGAAAGGCTGCCGGCGATGTGCGGCAGCGACACATTCACTACGGTGGTGTCGAGCACCTCCATGAACGTTCCGAACATTACCGCCGTGGCGACGAGCCAGGGATTGACTTGCCGGTATGTTTCGGATGCGGGCATGGATCCTTGATTCTATGATGAGACGAACCAGACACAGGCCGGGAGGCCTGTGCTACGTAACGCAAAGCGCAAGGGCTACTGTGGTATCCCCACGCGCACCGGTGGTCTTCTCCAACTCTTGCAGCAGGTCGCTTTCCAAAGTGGGGTCGATCTCCACCGCGCAAGCGGCTATCTCTTCGTCAGTAGCGCCGCGGAAACACAGTTCACAGACCGCTAGAGACTCTCCGCCTGGCTCGCGCACGGCCGGGCCGAACATCCGGCAAGTGATGGGTCGTGCGGCATACAGGTCACACGCGCCGGTCTCGGGATCAAGGGCGGGACACGGGTCGTCCTCGCCGGTTTCATCTAGGGCGTCCACGGATGCGCGGGCACGGCGTAGAACGCGCGCGGCGCGCTCGGGGTCGTCCGTCTGCAACTCGGCCAGACCCGCGCGCAAGCGCAGCGCATCCAACTGGGTAATGGGAAATGGCCCGAGGCAGCAGTCGTGGCAACCGATGCGGCACGCCAGCCACGATCCGCTCTTACGCACGGCCTCCGCCATGGCTTGATCGACGATTTGCACCAACTGGCCGCCTCTCACGCGGTTGACTGTCCCTTCCGCAGAATGCTAACCTAACGTTCTTAAAGACATTTCAAGTACGTCGCCATCTCTCCTCTTTATATAAGACATGGACGTTATACTGCGCGACCTGGGCGGGATTCTGCTACGAGCCGTCCCAACGTTTTTTCTGGTCATCTTCCTGCATTTCTATCTGAAGAGCGTTTTCTTCGGCCCGGTGCAGCAGGTACTCAAGAAGCGCTACGAAGCCACCGAAGGCGCGCGCAAACTGGCCGATCAGAGCCTGGCGCGTGCGGCGCAAAAGACCGCCGAATTCGAGGTTGCCTTACGCGCAGCTAAAGCGGAAGTCTACCACGCGCAGGATGAACTGCATAAACAACTGCAGGAGCAGCATGCGGCGGAGCTCCAGGCGGCGCGCAAGCAAGCCGAGGCCTTAGTTGCGCAAGCCAGGGCGGATCTGGCCAAAGACGTGGAAGCAGCCAAGGCAGGCTTGGGGCGCGAGAGCGAGCTGCTGGCTAACCAGATTGCAGATTCCATCCTGCGCCGGAGCGCGGCATGAAGCGCGCGATACGCCCGGTTTTGCTTCTTTGCTGCAGCGGTGTGTTCCTGACCGCTTTTGCTCAAGAGAGTGAGCAGGGTAAAAAGCCCGAGAGTTTTTCCGAAAGGTACGAACTGGAGCTCAAGTGGGCCAACTTCCTGATTTTGGCGGGCGGGCTCGGGTACCTGATTCAAAAGCATGGCGCCCCGTTCCTGGCAGCCCGTTCGCGCAAGATTCAAGAAGATATCCGGGGGGCGGACGAGGTCCGGCAGGACGCGGAGCGGCGCGTGGCGGAAGTGGATCGCCGGCTGGCCAGCCTGGACTCTGAGGTCGCCGGCTTGCGCGCGGAATCAGCAAAAGAAGCAGATATGGAAACGGAGCGGATGCGCCAGCAAACGGTGCTCGACATCGCGAAGGCGCGCGCTCAGGCGGAACAGGAAATCGCCGCGGCGGGCAAGACAGCACGCGCGGAGTTGAAGGAATACGCCGCCGAACTGGCAATCAACCTGGCGGAGCAGAAACTCCGGGTCCGCATGAACCCCGCGACGCAGGAATCCCTGGTGCGCGGCTTCGTGCGTGACGTCGAAAGCCTCTCGCCGCCGGCCCCAACGCAACACTGATGACACTTTCTGCCGTAATCTCGCGATACGTTGAAGCCCTTGCGGACGTGGTCACTGCAAGCACTTCCGCTATTCGGCCGGAGGTTGCGCTCGAGGATTTGCGCGCTTTCGATGCCGCCCTGGTTTCGTCACACGAGCTGCGGAACGCCTTACTCTCACCGTCCGTACCGGCCAGCCGGAAAAGGGCCGTAGTGGGACGGATTGCCGATCAACTCCAGCTATCGCGAACCATCCGAAATTTCCTCTTTGTTCTGATTGACCACCGGCGCATCGCCGAGGTGCCGCAGATTCTGCCGGCCTTCGAGTTGGTTCTGGACCAGCGCCTGGGTTTCGCGCGCGCCGAAGTTTCATCGGCCGGTGAGTTGAGTGAGGCGCAGCGCTCCACGCTCAATGGGAAACTCGAGCGGCTGACCGGGAAGCGCATCCGCATGCGGTTCACCGTGGATGAATCGCTCATCGGCGGGGTGGTGGCGCGACTCGGCTCAACGGTGTACGACGGCTCCCTGCGCAGCCGGCTTCACGGGCTGGAGCGCCGCCTGGCCGCGGAAGATTAAGCGTAACGGAAAGGATTTATGGCTTCGATTCGAGCGGATGAAATTACCAGCATCCTCCGCCAGGAGATTGAGAACTACGAGCGGGCGATCGACGTTTCCGAAGTCGGCGCCGTCATCTCCGTGGGCGATGGTATTGCCCGCATACATGGCCTGGAGAAGGTCATGGCCGGAGAATTGATTGAGTTCCCGCACGACGTCGCCGGCATCGCCATGAACCTGGAAGAAGACCAGGTGGGCGCGGTCCTGCTGGGCGACTACACGGAAATCAAGGAAGGCGACGAAGTAAAGCGCACCGGCCGCATCATGTCCGTCCCCGTGGGCGAAGCGCTGATTGGACGGGTGGTGAACGCGCTCGGCGCGCCGCTGGATGGCAAGGGCCCCGTTCACACAACGGAGTACAATCCGGTCGAACGCCTGGCGCCAGGCGTGGTGGACCGGCAGGGTGTGAAGGAGCCGATGCAAACGGGCATCAAGGCTATTGACGGCATGGTTCCCATCGGCCGCGGCCAGCGCGAGCTGATCATCGGCGACCGGCAAACCGGCAAAACCGCCATCGCCCTGGACACCATCATCAACCAGAAGGGCGGCGACATGATTTGTATTTATGTCGCCATCGGGCAGAAGCGCTCAACCGTAGCCCAGGTTGTGAAAACGCTGGAAGATCATGGCGCCATGGAGTACACCTTCGTGGTTTCGGCGTCGGCATCCGACCCGGCGCCCATGCAATACCTGGCGCCATTTTCCGGCTGCTCCATGGGCGAATACTTCCGCGACCGGGGCAAGCACGTGCTGTGCATCTACGACGATCTTTCGAAGCACGCCGCCGCGTATCGTGAGATTTCGCTGCTGCTACGCCGCCCGCCTGGGCGCGAGGCGTTCCCGGGAGACGTGTTTTATTTGCACAGCCGCCTGCTGGAGCGCGCCGCCAAACTCAACAAGGAGCTTGGCGGCGGTTCGCTGACGGCGCTGCCGTTTATCGAGACGCAAGCGGGCGACATTTCGGCCTACATTCCGACCAACGTGATTTCGATTACCGACGGCCAGATCTTCCTGGAAGCCGACCTTTTTAACTCGGGCGTCCGGCCGGCGATCAATGTGGGCATTTCCGTGAGCCGCGTAGGCGGCAACGCGCAGACGAAGGCGATGAAATCGATTGCCGGCACGCTGCGATTGGACCTGGCACAATACCGCGCCCTGGCGGCTTTTGCGCAGTTCGGTTCTGATTTAGACAAGGCGTCCACCGATCAGCTCAACCGCGGAAAGCACCTGGTGGAGATTCTCAAACAGGGGCAATACCAGCCACTACCGCTCGAAAAACAAGTGGTGATCATCTTCACCGGTACGCAGGGCTTTCTGGACGATCTGCCGGTGGAGCAGTGCCGCAAATTCGAAGAGGAATTGTATCGCTTCATCGACAACGCTCACCGCGACATCTGGACTGAAATTCGCGAGAAGAAGGCGCTCGACGATACCCTCCGCACGAAGATTAAGGCCGCGATCCAGGAGTTCAAAACGCGGTTCGTGGCGGAACAGCCCGCCAGCCCGGCAGGCAAAGTCCATGCCTAGTCTGATCGATATCCGGCGGCGCATCCGCTCGGTAAAAAACACGCAGCAGATCACCAAGGCCATGAAAATGGTTTCGGCGGCGAAGTTGCGGCGTGCGCAGGACCGTGTAATTGCGGCGCGTCCGTATTCGGCGTTGATGGCCAAAGTTCTGGCCAACGTGGCAGCGGCCGCGGCGGTGGATCCGGATGCGGGCGCAAACCCGTTGGTGGCCGAGCGTCCGCAGCAGAGAATCCTGCTGGTTCTGGTCACCAGCGACAAAGGTTTGGCCGGCGCATTCAACAGCAACCTGATCAAGGGTGCGCAGCGGTTCATCGCCGAGCACCGTGATGCCGAGGTGACTTTGGAACTGATCGGGCGTAAAGGGCGCGACTTCTTCCGCAAGCGCGCGGCCCGCATCTCAGGCGACTACATAAACCTGGCCGCCAAGCCGGCTTACGAACAGACCGCGCCGATCGCGCAAAAGGCCATGGAGATGTACCGCAACGCCGAAATCGATGGCGTTTATCTGATCTACAACGCGTTCAAGAGTATGGTGGCGCAGCAGCTCACACTGACGCGTGTGCTGCCCGTGGAATTGCCGGAGCGGGCGACGCCGGTGGACTACATTTTCGAGCAGCCGCCGGTGCAAATGTTGGACGCTCTTCTGCCGCGGTACGTGGAGATGGCGTTTTACCGCGCTCTGCTCGAATCCACTGCCGCGGAGCACGCAGCGCGCATGACGGCTATGGAAGCGGCCACGTCGAACGCGTCGGAGATGATCGAGAAGCTCACTCTGTACATGAATCGTGTGCGCCAGGCCAGCATTACCAAGGAAATCATCGAAGTGGTCAGCGGCGCCGCCGCAGGTTAAGGACATATGGCAACAAGCACTCATGCAGTTGTAGTCGGAAAAGTAGTTCAGGTGGCCGGTCCGGCCGTGGACTGCCAGTTCGCCGAAGGGCAGATCCCGGTGATTCACACCGCCATACGGATCACCAGCGAAGGCTTTGACGTTCCCAACCCGATCGACATCATCTGCGAGGCGGAGCAGCACATCGGCGAAGGCCGCGTGCGCACCATCGCACTGCAGCCCACCGAGGGACTGGTGCGCGGCATGAACGCCATCAGCCTGGGACATCCCGTGCAGGTTCCCGTAGGTCAGGAGACGCTGGGCCGCGTATTGAACGTGATCGGCGAGCCGGTGGACCAGATGGGTCCGGTGAACGCTAAGCACTTCTATCCCATTCACCGGCAGGCGCCATCGTTCGAGGAGCAGTCGACCCGCCTGGAAATGTTTGAAACCGGCATCAAGGTCATCGACCTGCTGGAGCCTTATTTGCGCGGCGGGAAGATCGGGCTGTTCGGCGGTGCGGGCGTGGGCAAGACTGTCATCATCATGGAGCTGATCAATAACATCGCCATGAAGCACGGCGGCGTTTCGGTGTTCGCAGGGGTGGGCGAACGCACGCGCGAGGGCAATGACCTGTGGACGGAGATGCAGGAAAGCGGCGTTATAGACCCGCACGATTTTCACAAGTCCAAGTGCGCGCTGATCTATGGCCAGATGACCGAGCCGCCCGGGGCCCGTTTGCGTGTGGGACTGACAGGCCTGACAGTGGCAGAGTATTTCCGCGATGAAGAAGGCCAGGACGTGCTGCTGTTCATCGACAACATTTTCCGGTTCACGCAGGCCGGCTCGGAAGTGTCGGCGCTGCTGGGCCGCATGCCCTCGGCCGTAGGTTATCAGCCGAACCTGGCCACCGAGATGGGCGAGCTGCAGGAGCGCATCACATCCACAAAGAAGGGTTCGATCACTTCGGTGCAAGCGATCTACGTGCCGGCCGACGATTACACCGACCCGGCCCCGGCCACGGCCTTTGCGCACCTGGATGCCACCACCAATCTCTCGCGCGACATCGCGTCTTTGGGCATTTACCCGGCGGTGGACCCGCTGGCTTCCAGCTCGCGCATTCTAGACCCCAACGTCATCGGCGCCGATCATTACGACACGGCCCAGTTGGTGAAGGGAATCCTGCAGCGATATAAGGATTTGCAGGACATCATCGCGATCTTGGGCATCGACGAGCTTTCCGACGAAGACAAGCTCACGGTGGCGCGGGCGCGCAAGATACAGCAGTTCCTTTCACAACCCTTCCACGTGGCCGAACAGTTCACCGGTATTCCGGGCAAGTACGTGAAGCTGGCGGACAGCATCAAAGCTTTCCGCGAGATCGCGGAGGGAAAGCACGACGACGTCCCCCAGCAGGCGTTCTACATGCAAGGGACCATCGAAGATGTGCTGGAGCGCAATGAGGCCCTGAAGAGGGCCTGACGCGGAACGACGATGGCAGATACTCTGGACCTGGAACTGGTCACTCCCGAGCGGCCGCGCGTGCACGAGCAGGTGAGCGAGGCGCAGATTCCCTGCAAGGACGGCTACGTGGGGATTCTGCCGGGGCATGCGCCGCTCCTGGGGGAATTGGGGAGCGGTTTTCTGACCTATGTGGTGCGTGGCGAACGCCGTTACCTGGCGGTGCACGGCGGTTTTCTGGAGGTGCTGGAGGACCACGTGCGCGTGCTGGCAGACGCCGCGGAGGTGGCTGGCGAGATTGATGTGGAGCGCGCCCGAACTGCGCAGCGGCGTGCGCTGGAACAGGTGTTGAATCCTGGTTTTGATGGAGCCGTGGCGCTGGCTGCCCTGCAGCGCGCGCAGACCCGGATTGCGCTGGCGGAAGAGAAGGTTCCGTAGAAGGCAAAAACCTGACACAGGCCGGGAGGCCTGTGCTACGTCCAAATCCGAACACCAGCCCACTTCGTATTCTTCAGTGAACCGCTTCTGAGGCGGAATCCAAAATCTAGAAAAGGAACCTTATGCGTAGCTATGCTCTTCGTGTGTTTTGCGCCGGGCTGCTGGCCTTCGGCGTCGCTTCCACTGTTTCCGCCGGCGGCAATGATGCACTTTACAAAAGCCTCGGGGGAAAGAAGGCCATCACCGCGGTGGTGGATGAATTCGTTGGCCGCGTGGCCGCTGACAGCCGCATTAACGGGTTTTTCAAACAGACGGCTTCGGATCCGAAACGGCTGGCCGCTTTCAAAATGAAACTCGTCGATCAGATCTGCGAGGCCTCGGGCGGGCCCTGCAAGTACACCGGCAAAAGTATGAAGGAGGCCCACGCCGGGATGGGTATCAGCAGCGCCGACTTCAACGCGCTGGTGGAAGACCTGGTCGGCGCCTTGGACAAGTTCCATGTAAAAGAGGCGGACAAGAACGCGCTGCTGGGGGTGCTCGGTCCCATGAAGTCGGACATTGTGGAGAAGTAGGGCAGTATTGTATCGTGCATAACTGGAAGCGGGCGCGTCATCGGCAGCTTGGAAGGCCGCTTGCAACGTCCCGCACCAGTTTATGCAGCGAAGATATCCGATTGGCGCTGAAGCCGGGCCGGACGGCACTCACTTCCGTGTGTGGGCGCCGCGGCGGAAAAAGGTGGAAGTTGTGCTCGACGCCAAGCCCGGACCGGCTCATCTCCTTACGCGCGAACCCACCGGCTATCACTCGGGCTTGGTTCCGGAAGCCATCACGGGCACGCGATACCGATTCCGCCTGGACGGTGGAGATTCCTTTCCGGATCCGGCTTCCCGCTTCCAGCCGGAAGGTCCCCACGGGCCGTCACAAGTGGTCGACCCGCGCCAATTCCAGTGGAGCGGCCACAATTGGCGCGGCATTCAGCTCGAAGGCCAAGTCATCTACGAGATGCATATCGGTACGTTTACCCGCGAAGGCACCTTCGATGCCGCACGACGGGAACTGGCCGAACTCGCGGAGGCCGGGATCACGGTGATCGAGGTAATGCCGGTGGCCGATTTTCCCGGAAGATTCGGTTGGGGCTACGATGGCGTGGGTCTATTCGCCCCGGTGTCGATTTACGGAGAACCGAACGATTTCCGCCGCTTGATCGATGACGCGCACCGTGTCGGGATCGGCGTGATACTAGACGTTGTCTATAACCACGTCGGTCCCGACGGCAATTACCTGAAGCAGTATTCCGAAGACTACTTCACCAGCCGCTACGAGAATGAATGGGGCGAGGCCATCAACTTTGACGGAGAGAATTCCTGCGGCGTACGCGAGTGGGTGACCACCAACGCACGCTACTGGATCGACGAGTACCACCTCGACGGCTTGCGCCTGGATGCCACGCATTCGATAAACGATGCGTCGCCGGATAATATCATGGCGGCGTTAACGAAAGCGGCCCGGCAAGCCGCGGAGGGGCGCGAGATTGTCATCGTGGCGGAGAACGAAGCACAGAAAGCCAAGTTGGCGCGGCCCGTCGAATCCGGCGGCTTCGGCATCGACGCCCTCTGGAATGATGACTTCCATCACGCTGCGCGCGTGGCTCTGACCGGGCGCAACGAAGCCTACTACACCGACTATCACGGGAAACCGCAGGAGTTCGTTTCCGCGGTGAAGCACGGCTTTCTGTATCAGGGGCAGCGCTACAAATGGCAGAAGCAGCGGCGCGGAACGCCCGCTCTGGACCTCGGTCCGGCGCAGTTCGTCATCCATTTACAAAACCACGATCAGATTGCGAATTCCGGCCGCAGTGAGCGCCTGGATAAGCTCACGAGTCCAGGAAGATACCGGGCGATGACGGCACTTTTACTACTCGCTCCCGGTACACCCATGCTCTTTCAGGGACAGGAATTCGCATCGTCCAGCCCCTTTTATTACTTTGCGGATCACAACCCGGAACTCGGCAAACTGGTTCGCGAAGGCCGCGCGCAGTTCCTCTCGCAGTTCCGCAGCCTGGCCCAGCAGGAAATGATCGAATACCAGATCGACCCCGGCGATCCCGCTAACTTCGAACGCTGCAAGCTTGATTTCAGCGAGCGGGAGCGGCACGCGCCCATTTACAATCTGCACAAAGATCTGCTGCGTCTCCGCCGCGAGGAACCAGCGTTTCGCATGCAAAAGCGTGGAGCCGTCGATGGTGCGGTACTCTCGGACGAAGCTTTCGTCCTGCGTTACTTCTCCGGGAATGGTGACGACCGCCTGCTTCTGGTCAATCTAGGTATGGACCTGCACCTGGACCCGGCTCCGGAGCCCCTGCTTGCACCGCCCGAAGACCGGGTGTGGGAGTTGCTGTGGTCGAGCGAACATCCGCGGTATGGCGGCAGCGGCACGCCGCCCGTGGATGGCGAGGAAAATTGGCGTATTCCTGGGCACGCTGCGGTCGTGATGCGCCCAGGCGGAGGATCATCAGACGATGGCTGACCTGATTCACGTCCTGCCCAAGCGGGCTCTCCGCGATCCCGAGTCCGACGAGCGTCCGCTTCAGGAATGGCTGGTCACTAACGGTCTGGGAGGGTACGCCTCGGGTACGGTCAGCGGAGCAATCACGCGGCGCTACCACGGGATCCTGATTGCGGCGCTGCCCAACCCACTGGGCCGTACCATGATGCTCAACGGCTTGTCGGAGCGCCTGCGCCTTCCCGACCGGCGCGTGGTGTACACCGGAGCGGAAGAATTGGCCGGGACCGCTCCTGAGAACACGGTCCCCGTGGCGGAGTTTCGATTGGAGGCCGGCCTGCCCGTGTGGCGGTATGAGGTGGATGGTTTCGTCCTCGAAAAGCGCCTGATGCTGCCATACCGGCAGAATACGGTCCACGTCACTTACTACCTGCTGGCCGGTCGTGGAAAATTGCGCCTGGGGTTGCGGCCCGCTGTTCATTTTCGGCCGCACGATGCGCCGGTCAGCACCGCCGATGATCGCCTGTACGTTCTCACTGTCAGCGGCGATGAATTCGAAATCAGCTCCCGTGCGGATTTGCCCACATTGCGGCTGCTCGCTCGCGGACCATCCGCGGCCTTCACCTTCGACCGCAAGGAGACCGGGTCCATTCCGTACCCCATCGAACGCAGCCGCGGCTATGATTGGGAGGGCTCTTTGTGGAGCCCCGGCTATTTCCGGTCCGATCTCGGCGAGGGCGATCGGATTACCCTAACGGCTTCCACGGAGAGTTGGGAAACCATACGCGCCCTGAGCCCTGAGGGCGCACTGCACGCCGAGTTGGACCGCCGTAAGCAGTTGCTCTCCCAGGCGCCACCCGCGGCGCGGACCGGGCCCGCCGCCGAGTTGGTGCTGGCAGCGGACCAGTTTCTGATCGCGCCTGTCGGCCGTGTGGAAGATGCGGCTCGCGCGCACGCGGCTGGCGACGAAGTGCGCACCGTAATCGCCGGCTACCACTGGTTCACGGATTGGGGCCGCGATACCATGATCAGCCTGGAAGGCCTCACGCTGGCCACTGGGCGGACGCTGGAAGCCGGCTGGATTCTACGCACGTTCTCCCACTATGTCTGCGACGGCCTGATCCCCAACCTCTTTCCCGAAGGAGAAAAGGAGGGCTTCTACAATACTGCCGATGCCACGCTCTGGTTCTTCCATGCGATCCATCGCTATCTTCAACTCACCGGCGACCGCGCCACGCTGCGCCAGATCCTTCCCAAACTGGTGGATATTATCGACCACCACCTACGCGGCACACGCTTCGGCATTTGCATGGACTCGAATGATGCGCTGCTGCGGCAGGGCCAACATGGTTTTGCGCTCACCTGGATGGATGCCAAAGTGGGTGACTGGGTGGTCACTCCGCGCAGAGGCAAAGCCGTGGAGATCAACGCACTTTGGTACAACGCGCTGCGGCTGCTTGAGCAATGGCTTCGCGAAGAAGGCGACGACGGCCGAGCCAACCAGATGGGTGAGACCGCGGCTCGCGCGCGCGAATCCTTCAATCGCCGCTTTTGGTTCGAGCAGGGCGGCTATCTGTACGATGTGGTGGACGGCGAAACTGGAGGTGATGACGACGCCTGCCGCCCCAACCAGGTACTAGCGATCTCGCTGGATAATCCCGTTCTCGATCTCGCGCGCTGGCAGCCGGTGATGGACGTGGTGACGAAACGCCTCCTAACGCCCGTGGGCCTTCGCTCGCTGGCGCCCGGCCATGTGGATTACAAACCGAAATATGATGGCGACTTGCGGTCGCGCGATGCCGCGTATCATCAGGGCACCGTTTGGCCGTGGCTGATCGGTCCCTATGTCGACGCCTGGATGAAGCTGCATCCGGACAATGCGGACGGGGCACACAAGCTGATTGAGGGTCTGGTGCCGCACATGGAGGATGCCTGCATTGGTTCCCTAAGTGAAATCTTCGACGCGGAGCCGCCCTATACGCCGCGAGGCTGTGTGGCGCAGGCTTGGAGCGTGGCCGAAGTGCTGCGGTGCTGGTTGAAAACGGTGGGGGATGATGGGGGGACCGCGAAGGCGTAGGCGGTAGAATCGGCCGCTGTGGACGACAGAGGCTGCGGTCGCCATTCATCCGAAGTTGGATAGTACCGAATCAGGTAGGCTGATACCGCTTCCGGCCTCGATAGGAGTCCGAGGCATCGCGTCCTATCTCGTGTGCAACGATGTGGCTATACGACATACTGGATGGGAACTCCCAACGCGGTCGACCCGCCCATCCCTGCAGCGTGGTGCAAACAAGAAATAAACGCCCAAAGGGCGGCTGGATGCCCGGTGCACTTCGCGCCAAGAAAGCCATCCGTACTCGCAAACAGCAACGTATCTATGACGAGAATTCCTTCGACTCTTCCGGGCGAAAGTCGGCTCAAGAGCGGATCTAATGTCTTCCAGCCTGTGTACCCAACGACGCAAAAATGGAATGTGGGACGTGGCATGCGCGCCGAACGAAATTCCCCCTCCATATTTCCGTTGCAGGGGCGAGAGTTGCGAAACAGTGGCTTCGACTTCCCCCCATTGGCCCGACACATCAGATTTGACTTCGAGAACAGCGGCTATCCCTTCCGCAAGATATAGACGGGGCATCGCGCCAACAATAGGCAGACTTGGCACGAAGGGATACTCAACCACGACGTCGAGTTGTCCGCTCCGTCGGCCCTCCTGATCGGTCGCGTCCCCACTTCCGAATCGGAATTGTGGGGTTAGGACTTTGGACAAAAAGTGGTCGACGAACGCTTCTCGCTCGGACCCTTTTGACGATGAGGACATAGTCTTACCAGCCTGGTGAACTCCCAATAGCATTTGATGGATACCGGTGAGCCGGTCGACAATGTATTTATTCATCATCGGGGTTCTGCTGCTCGCCAGCCGCTGCGTAAGCCAAGCTCCATGCTGGTTGAAAACTATTTCTTCCGGTAGTCCAACGGCGGTTTCTGGCCGGCTGGTATGACGGATTGATAAGTCTTTCCCTCGAGCTGGCGGCGGAAATCGGCTTTCGCATCCAACACTAACTGCCGATCTGAAAACAAATCCGCGCCGGTGGCGGCGAGCGCTTTTGCCGCCACAATCATCCCCTTCTGGCCAATACTCATTCCTGCGCAGGCAGCCGCTTGCCAGGTATGCGCGACCACTCCGGGCACAAACGTCGCCGTATCAAAGCCGATCGTCGGGACGTTCCAACTGACGTCGCCCACGTCCGTCGAGGCAGCGGCCGCGTTGGGATCCGGCCGCGGAAGGGGCTGAGTCAGCGCCGTAGAATCCAGTGCGCCCGCGCCGCCGGGAGGCAAGCTCTTTTGCAGTTGCTCTGCAAAGCGCCTTTCTTCCGGCGTGTACTGGAAACCGCCAACCTCTTCCAGATTCCGTTGCGCCACCTTAGCGAGCGCATCGTTCGGGACGATGTTGGCGTCGCCGCCGACATCATGGACGTCAAGCGTGGTTTCCGTCATTAGCGTGGCGCCCTGGCCGATCTTGAGGATTCGATCCCATATTCCGCCGAGCACCACAGACGAAGGGTTGCGAGCATACAGATACAGTTCCGCCGTATCCGGAACCACGTTGGGAGCTGCCCCGCCATTCGTGATGACATAGTGGATTCGGGTATTGCTGGGGACATGTTCGCGCAGAAACTCGATGCCGCTGCCCATCAGCATCACCGCATCGAGCGCGGAGCGGCCGCGTTCGGGAGCCAGCGCCGCATGCGCGGCTACTCCATGGAACAGGAAACGGGCACTATTAATAGCTAGCGCGCCGCCATTGGATACGACATTCTTATCGCCAGGGTGCCATTGTAAGACCACGTCGACATCGCGAAAAAGGCCCGCGCGGATCATGTACACTTTTCCGTCGCCACCTTCTTCGGCCGGCGTGCCGTAATAGCGCAGCGTGCCGGCCACATGATTCCGTTCCATGTATTCCTTCAACGCCACGGCCGCGAGTGCTGCTCCGGATCCCAGCAGGTTATGACCGCAGCCGTGGCCTGGCGCGTCGGCCACTACAGGGCTCCGATCGGGCGCGGCGGCTTGCGAGAGGCCCGGCAGCGCGTCAAATTCACCCAAAATGCCGATCACGGGCTCGCCCTGGCCGTACGTGGCGACGAACGCGGTGGGCTCATCCGCCACCGGCGCTTGCACATGGAAACCCGCCGCCGTTAACTCGCGCTGCAAGAGAGCCGAACTCTTCTGCTCCTGATAGCCCAGTTCCGCATATTCCCATATGGTTTTGGAAATTCCGGAAAAGTGAGCCGCGTGCTGATCCACTAGTTGCAGGACCTGCTGGTGCCGCGCAGGTTGCTGGCAGAAAGCTGCAGACGCGAACAGGATAACCGCAAAGCGTCGCTTCATTGGCTGAACCTCTCCGCGGCGCGCGCTTTCGCTTTGGCCGCTTCTTCTTCTCGATTCTTGGGCGACGCGGTGGTTTCGAGCGAGTGGAGGAGACGGGATGAGATGCCCGCGATCTCGTCGACTGCGGCCTGAAACGCGGCCTCGTTGGACTTCGACGGTTTGGTAAAGCCGCTGATCTTCCTCACGAACTGGAGCGACGCAGCTTCAACCTCCTCGGGAGTGACGGGTGGATCGAAGTTGAAAAGGGTTTTGATATTCCTGCACATCTTGAACCTAAAGTATCAGAACTCCGCGGCCGCGCGGAACTGGAACCGGTAGAATGATGGCGGTGATGCGCCGGCGACTGCTGCTCTGCGGAAGGGCGATCCTACTCGGTTGGGTGGCGCTGCTTGTCATTACTTATGTGCTCCAGCGGCCGCTGTTGTTTTGGACGGGACGCTGGGTGGGTCCTAGCTGGTTTCCGACCGAACGGCTGGGGCTGAATTGCCTGACGCTCGCGGCTACCGGATGGATCGTCGGCCGTTGGCATCGGGCGGCGCCGATGCTTTGTGTGTTCGCGTTTGCGGTGACACTTGTCTTTCGGGACTTCGGCCCCGACCTGGCTATCAATGTCCCGTGGCTTATCCGGCTGACGGGAGACGCGCTGCGGGATTCTGGCTATTGGGAATCGCTGGGTGCGACGGTTGTCGCCCATATTCTGCTGTTTGGGAGTTTGATCGCGGGCGGGTTGTTGAGTCGACCCGCTCAGGCGCCCGTGTCGATCGTGCCTACCGGCCGGGGCCTATCCAGCCGCGGGTGGCGAAGTCCGTGAGCGTCAGCAATAGAAGAATGGCCAGCCACATGAGGCCGCCCACAATCACCAGCTTCGTCAGCTTGGTGCTGTGGCGCACGTGCATGAAGAACAGCGCCACCAGTAGCATTTTGCAGACGGCGATGGCTAGCGCGACCACCACACTGAAGTTGCCGAGGTCGACAAACGCCACCAGTGTCGTGACTACTGTCGCGATCAGCAGCAGGACCAGGATACCGACATACGTCCCGACGGAATCGATGTGTTCGTGTGCGTGTTGTTGACTCATGGCTAGGTTTTTAAGTGACGATCGATCAGATATAGCAGCGGGAACAGGAAGATCCAAACCACGTCGACAAAGTGCCAGTACAGTCCCGCGATATCAATTGGGGTGTAATAGTCCGCCGAGTACTTTCCCTTCCTGGTCTCCAGGATGATGAAGGTCAGTATCCCCACTCCCACCACCATGTGCAGCGCGTGTAGTCCCGTCATCGCAAAGTACAACGAGAAGAAAAGCTTCGCCGGGCCCTGTTGCTGTGTGCCGTCCAGGTGGAATGCCACTTGGCCGGGCATATGGTGCTCCTCGTATTTGTTGGTCCACTCGTAGGCTTTGACTCCGAGGAACACGCAACCGAAAAGCAGCGTGATGATCAGGAAAAAGATGATCATCTTCTTCTGCCCTAACTGTCCCGCCCGTACGGCCATCACCATGGTGAAGCTGCTGAGCAACAGAACGCAGGTATTGATCGCGCCGATGGTCACGTCCAGGCTGGAACTCGCTATGCCGAAGACCAATGGGTAAGCCGAGCGGTAAATCGTGTACGCCGCGAACATGCCACCGAAGAACATAATTTCGGTGATGAGGAAGATCCACATCCCCAGCGTGGATGCGTCCTTCTGCTGTGCTTCGGTATCGAACTGCTCGCGCAGGGCGAGCGTTTCAGCTTGAGCGTGGCTATCTTCCAACTTCCATTACCTCCCGGGGCACAGTGGTGTAGTCATAAGCGTCATGCGTGACCACCGGTATATGTTCGAAATTGTGGGTAGGCGGTGGAGAGGGGGTCTGCCATTCCAGACCGGTGGCTCCCCAAGGATTGGCGCTGGCTATTTCGCCGTAGCGCAGTGACCACAGAAAGTAAATGGCGGGCATCAGATAGCCGATTGCCAGCACTGTAGCGCCTGCCGTCGAAAGCACGTGCAGCACCTGATACTCATCCGGATAGGCGTGGTAGCGTCGCGGCATTCCCACATAGCCCAGGATGAACTGCGGGAAGAAGGTGAAGTTGAAGCCCACGAAAATGATCAGCGCCGAAAGCTTCGCCCAGCCTTCCGGGTACATGCGGCCCGTCATTTTCGGCCACCAGTAATGTAAGCCGCCCATATACGCCATGATGGTGCCGCCCACCATCACATAGTGGAAATGCGCGATCACGAAGTAGGTATCGGTCACGTGCACATCCAGCCCCAGTGAGGCCACGAACAGGCCGGTCAAGCCGCCGATGGTGAACAGCCCGATGAAGCCGAAAGCGTACAGCATGGGGGTGGCGAACGAGATCGATCCCTTGTACAAGGTCGCCGTCCAATTGAAAACCTTAATGGCCGAAGGGATAGCCACGAAGTAACTCAGGAACGAAAACACCAGGCCGGCGTAGAGTGACTGCCCGCTGACAAACAAGTGGTGGCCCCAGACCAGGAAGCCGATCACCGCGATGGCCATACTGGAGAACGCCACGAATCCGTACCCGAACACAGATTTGCGCGAGAAGGTGGAGACTAACTCGCTGATAACTCCCATGCCCGGGAGAACCATGATGTAGACAGCCGGGTGCGAATAGAACCAGAAGAGATGCTGGAAGAGAATCGGATCGCCGCCCAACTGCGGGTCGAAGATCCCGATGTGGAATACGCGCTCGCAGAACACCAGCACCAGGGTCACGGCGATGACCGGCGTTCCCAACACCTGGATGACGCCCGTGGCGTAGTTCGCCCACACGAATAAGGGCATGCGGAACCAGGTCATGCCCGGTGCGCGCATGCGGTGCACGGTAACGATGAAATTGAGGCCCGTGAGAATCGACGAGAAACCGGCAACAAAGACGCCCAACGCCGTCGCAATCACGTAGGTGTTCGAATACGTGGTGCTGTATGGAGTGTAAAAGGTCCATCCCGTATCCACGCCGCCTGCGATCATGGCATAGATCGCCAAAACGCCGCCGGCAATCAGCAGGTACCAGCTCAACAGGTTGACGCGGGGAAACGCCAGGTCGCGCGCACCGATCATCATCGGCAGGAAGAAGTTACCCATGGTGGCGGGAATCGACGGAATCAGGAAGAAGAACACCATGATTACGCCGTGCATGGTGAAGAGCTTGTTGTAAGTCTCCGAACTGACCAGGTCGCCCGGCGGAGTCAGTAGTTCCGCGCGGATCAAGCTGGCGAACGTGCCGCCGATGGCGAAAAAGATGGAGATGGTGATGAAATACAGAACGGCGATGCGCTTGTGGTCCTTCGTCAGCAGCCACGACTTGAGGCCGTACCCGTTGTTCAGGTAATTCTCTTTTTCCTGTGCTACTACTGCGGTGTTCATAAGCTATCGATTCGATGGTGTCGGAACGGCGGTGGATGGTAATGCCGCCTGTCGCGTCGGTACACTCGGCGCCGGTTGCCGCGGCGTCAGAGACTTCACATATTCGATCAACTGCACGACGTTCTCTTCGGTAACCAGGCCCTGAAAGACGGGCATGTCCGCCATATATCCTTCCACTACTTTGGCCGCCGGATTGAGGATCGATTCGCGAATGTAAGCTTCATCGGCCTTCACGGTGCCGCCGCCCGACAGCTTCACGGTCGAACCGTAAACTCCCAACAGCGTGGGACCGCGCCCGGAGCCATCCTGCTTGTGGCAATTGACGCAGGCCAAGTCCTCAAACAGCTTGGCCCCGGCTTCCACCATTGTTCCGGAAGGACTGCCGGACAGCCACTTTTGATAATCCTGCGGCGTCATGGCGTAAACCCAACCGATCATTCCGGAGTGTTTGGTGCCGCAGTATTCCGCGCAGAACAGGTGATACTTGCCGGGCTTGGTGGCCGTGAACCAGGTAGTTTCATAGCGCCCCGGAACCACGTCCTGCTTGGTGCGGAAGTCCGGCACGAAGAAGCTGTGGATCACGTCTTCGGACGTCATGATGAGCTCTACCGGGCGGTTGATGGGAATGTGCAGCTCGTTAATCTCGCGCTGCCCTTCCTGGTGCTGGAGCTTCCACATCCACTGCTTGCCTACCACGTAGATCTGCATCGAATCGTCGGGCGGCCGCCGTTCGCGGAAGAAAATGCTGGCTCCCCAACCAAACATGATCATGGTGAGCCCGAACGGAATTACCGACCAGATGATTTCGAGCGCAAAGCCGGTGTGCACCGTCTGGGGAATTTCCGTATCCGACTTTCGGCGGTATTTAACGGCGAAATAGAGGATGGCCCCAAAAATCAGCAGCGTGAAAAAGATCGACACCGCCAGCAGGTAATACAGCAAGTGGTCGACTTCCACCGAGATCGTCGAAGCTTGTTCCGGAAATAGAGGTAATCGGGTTCCCATCGTGAACTTATCCAACGTGTCGTAAACTTCGCCGCCCGGAGCGCAATTCGCGCCGCCACGCAAAAACCAGAAAAGCGCCGCCAATCACTGCAAATCCCGCACCCACCGCGCGCAGCAGGTTGATGGCGATCGCACCGTACTTACCGGTCGCCGGATCGTAATGGAAGCAAAACAAGAGAGCTTCATCCACCGGATTGCCAATCTTGTTCGCGGAGGCCTCCACCAGGCCCAGACGCACGTCGCGCGGCGCAAATTCCACGCCGTAGAAATAGCGCGAGAGCCGCCCCTCCGGCGTCAGAATCATAATGCCGCTGGCATGCGCGAACTGGTCGCTTGCCGCATCGTACTTATAGTGGAATCCCACAGCGTCGGTCAGGGCTTTGATGTTGGCCGGGTCGCCGGTCAGGAAGTGCCAGCCATTCGCCGTACCCGGCCGGCCATAGCGCCGCAGGTACGATATCTTCTTCTCGGCTGCCAATTCGAACGTGTCCTTGGGATCGAAGCTGACGCTGACGACTTCGAATTCCTTTCCAGGATCGAACGAAACCGCTTTCAGAGAGCTCGCTACGCCGTTGAGAATCTGCGTGCAGAGCATCGGGCAGCGGTAGTAGACCAGCGCCAGCAAGACGGGTTTGCCATGGAAGAAAGAGGAGAGCTGGACCTGCGCGTCCGGCTTCGTCAGTGAATTGCAGGTTGAGCGGCACCTGCTGATCCAGCTTCTGCGTGATTCCCACGCCCTGCAACGCAGCCGGCAACGCGACTCGCAAATTCGGGTCGTTCATGCTCAACGAGGGCTGCATGGGCGCCGGTTGCCCCGGTTGCGCCATCGCCGCCACTGCCGCGACTGCCAGACTGATGACTGCCTTACCTAACATTACTTGCCCTGATTTCCTTCCAGTTGGCCCGCCAGGGGGCCTCCGGGCTGCTGCATCTTGGGCCCCAGCGAACTCTCCGTGGGAACGCTCACCGAAGCCGCGCCCCCCTGGTCTCCGCTTGGCCGGACCGGAAGACCGCGCTGCGCTACTTGATCGATGGCCCGGTCAATCGGAATCTTCACGTGGGTGTGCTGCTGATCGGCCCAGCCATATCCGTTCAAACTCTGGTCCTCTTCAGTGCGCACCTGCTTCAAATCATCCGGTTCATCCTCAACTAGACGGGGCTGGGGTGGTAGCTTTTGTTGTACATTCCCGCCAACCCGGGGCGGAGGCTGGCTCGCCCGGTCCTGCTGTTCGAGATACCGAAACACGCCGAGTACGAGGAACAAGGAGAGGATGGTGGTTACGATCAAGCCAATCCCCACCTTGCCGATCGCCCAAATGTTGACGTCCTCGGTTTCGTGCCGCTGCGCCGGATCGGAAAGATCCGGCAATCGGGGTTGCAGGTCCTTTTTATCGGCCATGTTCCAATGTCTCCACCAGGTCTTCGGCGTTGAGCGGCATTAGCGGGCGCTTCTCCAGTTGCATGAGGAAGAAACCGAACCAGATTCCGCCCAGCCCGAGGAGCGCCGCGAAATCGATCCAGCTCACCGACAGCGCGCCTTTCGAAGCGAAGGGCATTACCTGCCAATAAATGTCCACCACTCGCATGCACAAGATGAAGATCGCGATGCCGGATAGCAACTTGAAATTGCGCTTCAGGTCGCGCGAGAGCAGCAGCGCAAAGGGCAGCGCGAAGTGCCCCAGCACCAAGGCCAGGGCGATATATTGCCAGCCGCCCCTGAGGCGCTCCACATAAAACGGGATTTCATCCGGCAGGTTGCCCGCCCAGATGATCAACCACTGCGAGAACGAAAAATACGCCCACACCATCACATTCGCCAGCAGTAGTTTTCCAACGTCGTGTAAGTGGCGCGGCGTCAGGACCTCTGACAATGGCCGCCGGTAGGACAGCCATACCAGCACCGTAATCAGAAACGCCAAGGACGAAAGGCCCTGGCCGGCCACGAACAACAGGCCGAACATCGTGGAAAACCAGTGCGCGTCCAGAGACATTACCCAATCGATGGACAGGAAGGTGACGGCGAAACCCCAGAAGATCAACCCCGGAGCGCTGAGGCGCGACATTTTGCGTTGAGGCGCTATCCCACCTTCAGAGTCTTCTTTGGCGGACCAGCGGCTTAGAAACCAGCCCAGATAACTCAAGCCCACCAGAATGACGCCGGCGCGCAACAGGAAGAACGGCGTATTGAGAAAGGACTGCTTATGTTTCAGGATCTCATCGGCCGCCACAATGTTCGGGTTCGCCCACGGATACAGGCTGTTGATCCCGAAAGCGATGGGCACGAACAGCACGAGCAGCAACGGCAAAGTACGAGCCGCCGCTTCCGCCGGCCTGCGGATCACGACGCCCCAGGCGCCGCCGGTGAGGTACTGCAACATCAACCATGCCAGGCACCCCGCCGAAATACCGACGAAGAAAATGTACGCCCACAGATACGAGCGATAAAACTGAACCGGAGAGGTGGCCCATCCGGCAGCCAATCCGAGTACGCCGAGAATGCCCACCAGCCAGGAGGCGGAACGGAACTTGCGAAGACTGGCCCGCAGCTCGGGAGAAACCGCGAAATCGAAAGCCTGGGCCGTCATTTCCGGCCTCCCTGCGGTGTCTGTTCGATACGTACCGCATTGCCTGAGAACTGCGCCCGCAGCTCGGCCGGCAGGTCGTTGACAGTGGCCATCTGGCTGGCCTGCAATGCGCGCACGTAAGAGACTATGGCCCAGCGATCGGCCGGCTGGATTTGCAGCGCGTAGCTAGGCATAGCTCCGAATCCATTGGTCATCACGTCGAAAATGTATCCGTTGGGAACTTTCTGCAATCGCTCGATATGGTACGAAGGCGGATGACGGAAGCCGCGGCGGACCACCATGCCATCGCCGCTGCCGGTGTGGTCGTGGCAGGGCGAACAATAGATATTGAAGCGCTGCTGGCCCCGCAGAATCACGTCCTTGGTAACCGGGAACGGGAAGGTATCGGCGAATTTTCCATCGGGCCCTTTGCCCGTATAAAACAAGGTGTCCTCGTCGAGGTGGCCGCGGGCCACGGTGCCCTCGATGAGTTGCCGCTCCGAACGCCCGTCACCGAAGAAGGCGCTGGGCCGCAGCGGAGTATATTTGGGTTGGTCTTGCATGTCCTGCCTGCAGGCGGCCGTGCCGGCCAGCACCAGCAGAACCGAACCTACTCTCCAATCAATGCGCAACTTCAGATACCTCTTTAGGCTCCAACGTTTCCAGGAAGCCGGATGTTTTTTCCAAATCGAACAGGGGATCGGTGGCCTCGATACAGAGGAAGAACCGGTCGCGCGACGCCATCGCAAAGCGCGGCACGTTAAATGTCGGATGGTACGGCATCGGAAGACCGCACAGCGCCAGCATCCCCAGCACCGCCGAAAGACAACCGAACAGGATGGTCAGCTCGAAGGTGATGATGATGTAGGATGGCCAGCTGTGCAGAGGCCGCCCGCCGATATTGATCGGGAAGTAAATCACTGTCACGAAATACTGCAACAGGTATCCGGTAAGGCCGCCCAAAATGCCGCCGATCAGGACGATGAGCGGCAGCTTGTTCCGGTGCAGATGCAGAGCGTCGCTCAGTTCTTCGATAGGGAAGGGCGTGTACGCGTCCAGCTTGCGAAACCCTTTTTCCCGCGCGGCCCGGGCCGCATTCACCAAGGCAGTGGGCGTATCGAATTCCGCCATCACACCGTAAACAGCCGTCGAACTCACCGCCGCACCTCCTCCGTCACCTTGGCCTGCGGCAGCAGGGTACGAACTTCGAAAATCGAGATCATGGGCAGGGCTCGCACGAATAGGAAGAAGAGGAACAGGAACAGCCCGATGGTGCCCCAGTAGGTGGCCCAATCCCAACGCGTCGCGTGGAACAGGGACCACGAGGACTGCACGTAATCCTGTGCCAGGCTGCTCACGATGATCATGTAGCGCTCCAGCCACATGCCCACCAGCACCACGATGGACGAAACAAATAGCAGCACCGGTGTGCGCCGAAACTTCTTGAACCACAGAAACTGCGGCGAAACGATGTTGCAAAAAACCAGGAACCAATAGCTCGAAGCGTAGGGTCCGGTCATGCGGTTCCAAAACGCCTGCTGTTCGTAAGGGCTGCCGCTATACCAGGCCATGAATGTTTCCATGATGTAGGCGTAGGCAACAATCAGGCCCGTGGCCAGCATGACCTTGGCGGCGTTCTCCAGATGCCGATCCGTGATCAGCCCCTGCAGCCCGTATGCGGCGCGCAGCGGAATCGCGAGCGCCAGCACCATTGCGAAACCCGAGTAGATCGCGCCTGCGACGAAGTACGGCGGGAAGAAGGTGCTATGCCATCCGGGAACGATCGCAACTGTGAAGTCGAAGCTAACCACCGTGTGGACCGACAACACCAACGGCGTGGACATACCCGCCAACAGCAGCGTGGCCGTCTCGTAAACGCTCCAGTGCCGCGCCGACCCGCGCCATCCCATCGCCAAAATACCGTAGATGCGTTTCGGGATGATGTGCTTGGCGCGATCGCGCAACGTCCCCAGATCCGGTATCAGCCCGGTGAACCAGAAGAGCAGTGAGACTGTGGCATACGTGGAAACCGCGAACACGTCCCAAACCAGCGGGCTGCGGAAATTCGGCTCCACGTTCATGCTATTGGGATACGGGAACAGCCAGTAGGCCAACCACGGACGGCCCATGTGAAGGACAGGGAAGAGGCCCGCGCAAGCTACCGCGAACAGCGTCATCGCCTCGGCAAACCGGTTGATGGAATTGCGCCAGCTTTGATTCAACAGCAACAGAATGGCCGAGATCAGCGTGCCGGCGTGACCGATACCGATCCACCACACGAAGTTGGTGATAGCGAACCCCCACATTACCGGCGTGCGGATGCCCCAAACGCCCACGCCCTTGCCAAACAAAACCACGGCCGACATCAACAGCAGTTGTAAGAGACAGAAGCCTATACCGAAGGACACAATCCAGAACAAGGGCTGGTGCTTGGTCAGCACAACGGCCGATATTTGGTCGGTCACTGTGCCGAAAGTGTACCCTGGAGCGATTACTTCCTTGGATTCCGGTTTGTCGATTACTTGTTCGTCTGCCATGTTGGTGGTGCTCTAACCTTCGATCTCCGGGTTCGGATTGCGCAGGCTCGCCAGATAGGTGGTGCGCGGCCTCGTGTTCAACTCCGCCAGCATTGCGTAGTTCAGCTTCTCCGCCTTCATCTTGGCCACGCGGCTGTTGGGGTCGTTGATATCGCCGAAAATAATCGCTTCCGTCGGACACGTGGCCTGACAGGCCGTTTGGATATCGCCGTCGCGCACCTTGCGGTCGGCTCGTTCGGCGTCGATCTTGGCGTGGTTGATGCGCTGCACGCAGTAGGTGCACTTTTCCATGACGCCGCGGCTGCGCACGGTCACATCCGGATTCCGCATCAGCTTCAGGCTGGGAGTTTCGAAATCCTGGAACAGGTAGAAATTGAACCGCCGCACTTTGTAGGGGCAGTTGTTGGAGCAGTAGCGCGTCCCCACGCAGCGGTTGTACACCATGTCGTTGAGGCCTTCGGCGCTGTGCGTAGTGGCCTGCACCGGGCACACCAACTCGCACGGAGCGTCCTCGCACTGCATGCACGGGACCGGTTGATTGTACATCGCAGGATTGTTCGGATCGCCGCTATAGTAGGTATCCATGCGGATCCAGTGCATGGAGCGGCTGCGGCGCACCTGGTCTTTGCCGACTACCGCGATATTGTTCTCCGCCTGGCAAGCCACCACGCACGCCCCGCACCCGGTGCAAGAGGTGAGGTCAATCGCCATGCCCCAGGCGTATCCTTTGTATTCGAAATCGGGATAGAGCGTGAGCCCGCGCGGCGGTGTCTCGGCGCCTTCGTTGGCCGCCTCCGGGTTCTTCTTGTACTCATTGATCGTGGTTTCACGGTAGATGTGCCGCCGCGTGTCCAGCGCGTGCTCGTTTTGCGTGGTCGCGAACACGTACGTTCCGCTGGCCTTTTTCGCTTCCAGCCCGACGTCGTGCCACAACGCTTGCGACGTGCGTAGGCCGTACGGGTTGAAGCCGATACCCGTGCCGGCGCGCCCTGCTTTGGTCCGCCCATAGCCGAGATGCAGTGTGACAGCACCGTTGACGTGCCCCGGTTGCACGAACACGGGCGCCTTCAGCGTGCGGCCCTGGTATGTCAACTCGAGCATGGGGACGCCGTCCGTGCTCCAGTACAGTTGGTCTTCGGGAAGCACACCCAACCGGTTGGCCGTGGCCAGGCTCATGAACGCTGCGTTGTCCCACGTCAGCTTCGTGATCGGCTTGGGCAATTCCTGAAGCCATCCGCTATTGGCGAAACGGCCATCATAGATGGTCGGGTCGGGCCGGAAGATTACTTCCAGAGTGCCCCCCAACCGCCGCGTTCCAGCCGGAGCGGTGATCGCGCCGCCGCGAAGGGCCGGGGTCTTGGCGGGCAACGCCGTTTCCGGCACCACACCGTCATGCACCGCGCGCCGCCACCAGTTTTCAAAATCAGCGCCTTTGTGCTGGCCGGCCCAGTATCCCTTCACCAGCTCGTGGGAACTGGTGAGCGGACGGTCCGTCAGCATATTGAGCACCTGCAGCGCCGAACGCCCTCCGTAGAGAGGCTCAATCAGCGGCTGCTGAATACTTACGGTGCCGTCGAACGCCCGCGCATCACCCCACGTTTCCAGGTAATGCGCTTCGGGCAAGTGCCACTGGCATAGTTCGGAAGTCTCGTCTTGAAGCGGGCTGAGATGAGCCCGGAGACGGGCCTTCCGGATGCGGTCGCGCATTCCGATCTCGACCGGAGCGTTGAACGCCGGGTTTCCGCCCAGCACCAGGAGCACATCCACCGCGCCCGCATCCAGATCTTTCACCAGATCCTGAAGTGAAGCGAGCTGGTCTACCGGGCTGGCCTCGATGGAGTCGGTGTAGATAACCGTGTGCCCCACGTTGCCCAGGCTGGCATTCATGGCGTGCGCCAGCGCGTGCACAATGGGTGGCTGATAATCTCCGGCGATCACCAGGCACGCGCCCTTATGGTTCTGGAGATCCCGCGAAATCGGCCCAATCCACTTATAGATGTCGGCGTTCTCGCCGGACTTCGGGCCGTTGGCCGCCCCCAACGCAGTCGCCAGCGCCCAAGAGAATTCCTCAATGTCGCCGGCGCGGAGCGGCAGACGATGGTCGGCCTTGCTGCCGGTGGGCGTGGGCATCGGCTCGACGACATACAGCCGGTTCATCGCGGTCTGATCGCCGCGAACCCGCCGCCGCGCCGCGAACTGGCGTGCGTAACGCAAACTGGCCGCACCCGACGCCAGGAAATCCGCATCGAGTGACACGATGATGTCGGCCTTCGCCACATCGTAATAGGTGTTGGTGGGCGCGCCAAAGGCCTGCATGGCCCCGGCCCGCGCGTTGTGCGCTCCTGCCGGTTCCCACTGGTGCCACTTGGCCGCCGGATACAGCGCCTGAATCTGCTTTACCTGGTCCGCGATCACTGGCGACGTAATCGTCTCAGTCAGAATGCGAACGCCCGCGCCCCGCGTGGCCGCTTGCGCCCCGAGAGCTTCGCGCAGCGCACCGTAGAAATCGCCCCAGTCCCGAACTTCCCCGTCGAATGTTACAGTTTGCGAACGGTCGGGATCGTAGAGCTGCAGCACGGAGGCCTGCGCAAACGAATCCGCGGCGCCCAATGTGGCGGGGTGTTCCGGGTTACCCTCGATCTTGGTCGGCCGCCCTTCGTGGCTCTCCGCCAGCACGCCATTGGCCACGCCGTTGAGCGTTACCGCCGTAGCGTAGAACAGCGGGTTGCCCGGGATGACTTCTTCCGGCTGCCGGACATACGGCGCGAGCTGCTCGGTAGGCTGGCGCGTGCACGCCGCCAGACCGGCCAGGGCCAGCGAAGCCCCCATAAGCTTCAGAAAATTCCGCCGCCCCTCGGCGCTGTCTTCGTCGTCGCTCCAGCCGATGGCCTGTTGCGGGAACTCGCGCTCCAGCAGATGCCGGAACTCGGGGTTGGAGGCGAGATCCTCCAGGCTGCGCCAATAGTCGCGCCCGCGCGCCCCTTCGAGCCGCGCGCGTACCGCGGCGAGATCTAGTTTGTTAGGTGAATCGCTCATCGGTGGCAAGTCGAACAACTGGTCAAAAGTCGCGCATCTTGGATGTGATTTTCCTGGACCAGGCGGCGCCCAATCTCTTCCTGATCCCCGGCGGGTTGGTAGCCCATGGTGGTGATGAACTCCTTGGGCCGGACGTACTGTTCCGGGTGCCGATGGCAGTTCAGGCACCACTCCATGCGGAGGGCGTTTTCCTCCCAGGTGAGCGGCATCCTATCGACGCGCCCGTGGCAGGATTCGCAACCGACGCCTTTTGCGACATGAATGCTGTGATTGAAATATACGTAGTCCGGCAAATCGTAAACCTTCGTCCAACGGAGCGAGTCATTGGTACGGAAGCTCGCCCGTACCGGCTCCAGCATGGGACTGGTCCTCCAGATCTGCGAATGGCAATTCATGCAGATCTGCGTCGGCGGAATTCCCGCGAAGCTCGAAGTTTCGACGCCGGTGTGACAATAACGGCAATCGAAGCCTTCGCCCCCCACATGGTGCTTGTGGCTGAACGGCACCAATTGCTCCTGGGGAACTTTGGCCCTGGTGTTCCAGTGCGACAGGTCCAACTCATATCCCGCCCAGCCCAGAAAACCAATGAAGAAAATCGCGCCGAAAATCGAAGTGCGCGCAAACGCGTTTGCCCTGCGATGAAAGATCTGGGACATAACTCTACGGAAGTCCCGCTTCCAATACTGCTATCTGGTTGTTTCGCATTTCGAAGACAGGTAACCGAGACACTCTTCTCAAACTTGCCCTGGGATCAGGCCCCTCTCAAACGCTGTCAGCCAACTTGGGAATTTCCCATTGTAAACGAAACTCCCCGTAAAATCTCTGACGCAAATTTCCGCAACGTGGCGGGTATCGCTGGCTGTTCCACGAAAAAGGAAAACTATTATTCCACACACAAAGCGGGAGGGACTACTCCTTTTCCGATGCGCTCGGTTAGGCCGGTGCGGTGATGGGGGACGAGAGCGCGAGTCTACGCCGTGCGCGCGGACCGCGCATCTTCCGATGGGCCCTGCGAGGAAGGCTCTTCGCCACCTGAGGGGAAGTTTCTGATAGCCGCCGGATGCTTGCGTGGGCGGCCGCGGCCGCGCTTCACTGTGGGGGTCGCCACCCGTTCCAGGTTGGCGATTACTTCATCGAGCAGGGCCCGTTCGGCCCGAAGTTCTGCGAGTATTTTCGAAACGTCCATAGTCTGTTGTTTTCTCAATTCCCTCAATTCGGCCGGCCTGTTGGCTGCCAATTGATCAACTGCTCCAGCGTGACGATCAACAGCGGCTTGCCGCGGAATCGCCGGCGCTGGATCTTGAAAACCATCCCTCGTTCGTCGCTACAAATCACACGGCCGGTTACCACCAACTGCACACCCGACGTCCAACGGACAACCAGTTGCACCGAACTGCCTACCGCCAAGTTTCGGCCGCATCGTAACAGGATACTATTGCGGCTCCAATCCAGGGTGGTTCCCGCGGCACACCACACCAACCCCTTCGCTCCCCGCAACAGGTAGAGGTCGAATTCCAAAGCCAGCTCAAACCGCTGGTTGGAACGCCGGTCGGCCTTCCGCCGCCGCAAGGCTTTCGATGGTCCGGTTTCCACCTGAATCGGACAAATAGCTGTGGCCATAATGCCCCTCTCTGGGTCTGAAGGTAAACCTGTCTGGATGGTAAAACAACGCTACCGATCGTTATGGTACTGCCCCAAGCGGACGAAAACGCGCAAAAAAGTTTTCAGCGGTCAGCTTTCAGTACTATGCATCCTTCCAGACCTGGCGGGCAGTTTCGACCACCAGTTGCAACTTGCGCCACTGCTCTTCCTCGCTCAAAAGGTTACCCTCCATGGCCGAGGCAAAGCCACACTGCGGGCTGAGCGCGAGGTTCTCCAAAGGCACGAAGCGGCTGGCCTCCTCGATTCGCCGGGCGAGTTGGGTCTGCGACTCCAGCTCGGCAAGCTTGCTGCTCACCAAGCCGAGCACCACTACTTTGTTCTTGGGCACAAAACGCAGCGGCTCGAAGCTGCCGGCGCGTTCCGACTCATACTCCAGCAGGAAGGCATCCACGTTGAGCTCGTTGAAGAGCTTCTCGGCGATCGGGTCGTAGCCTCCTTCGGCATACCAGTGGCTGCGGTTATTGCCGCGGCACAGATGGATCGCCAGAGTGACACCGTCTCGCTTAGCCCCTTCCAGGCACGCGTTGTCGGCGCGGATAGCTTCATCCAACGCCTCTTCGGGGTCGAGGCCCATCTCCTCTTGGATATACCGGCGCCACTTGGGATCGATGTAATAGCTGTAGCGCGGCGCATCCAACTGAATGTATTTCACTCCCTCGTTGGCGAGTGCCTGGAGCTCCGCCCTAATGATCGGCACGATGTCCCACAGGAACTCGGAGCGCGTGGGGTAAGCCGTCTCACTGACCCCTTTCTTGTACATGATGGCGGGAAACTGGTTGGCCGTCGGCACCGTCATCTTCAAATCGCCGGGGCTGTGTTCTTTGAGAAACTCCAGCTCATGGCTGGTGAGCCGCTTCTTCTGCTGAAGCTTGGCGGTCACGATCCCGGCGAGTATGCCCAAGCCGGGGGCGCCACCGCCAGCCGTCGCGGCTTTCCAGGTTCGCGCGATGTCGTCCCCCCGGTCCAGCCCGTCCACCGATTCGTAGAAGTCGCTCATGAATCCGCGGCGGCGCAACTCGCCATCGGTGAAAATCTTCAGGCCGAGATCTTTCTGCCGCTGGAGCACGCGCAGGATCTGCCGGTCCTCGATCTCCTTAAGCTGTGCGGGGGAGATTTCCGGGTTGCTCCGCGCGGCCAGCACTTCCTGCGGGGCGCAAAAGGCTGCCAACGTGATCGGCGCGATATTTAAATGCCATAGTTTCTGTTTCTGATTATCCACCGAGGCAGGTAGATAATGACATATGCCTCTTGCCACAGGTGACCGTCTTGGACCCTACGAGCTTTTAGAACCGATCGGCGCGGGAGGCATGGGCGAGGTGTATAAGGCTCGCGACACGCGCCTGGACCGGATTGTAGCGATCAAGAGTTCCAACGAACGGTTCACGGAGCGCTTCGAGCGTGAGGCGCGGGCCGTGGCCGCGCTCAATCATCCCAACATCTGCACACTCTATGATGTCGGCCCAAACTACCTGGTGATGGAGTACATCGAGGGCGAATCGCCGAAGGGGCCGATGCCGATCGATGAGGCCTTGCGCATTGCCCGCCAGATCGCCGACGCACTGGAAGCCGCGCACGAGAGAGGCATCACGCATCGCGACCTCAAGCCCGGCAACATCAAGATTAAGCCCGACGGCACGGTCAAGGTTCTCGATTTCGGACTCGCCAAACTCGCGGTGGCTCCGGGCTCGAGCACCGAGCACTCGCCCACATTGACCGTCGGCGTAACCCAGGCCGGCATGATCCTCGGCACCGCTTCCTACATGGCTCCCGAGCAAGCGCGCGGCAAGGACACCGACAAGCGGGCCGATATCTTCGCGTTCGGCGTGGTGCTGCATGAGCTCATCACCGGCAAGCGCCTGTTCGGCGGTGAAGACGTAAGCGAAATTCTCGCCAAGGTAATTCGCGACGAGCCCGACCTGAGCGATGTGCCGCCCCGCGTCCGCCGGCTTCTGGCGGAGTGTCTGCAAAAAGACCCCCGAAAGCGGCTACGCGATATCGGGGATGTTTGGAGGCTTTTGGGCGAAGTCCCGGCGGCAGGAGCTGCCTCCGCACAGGAGCCTGGCACACCCTACGCGGGATCCCAAAAATCGAAATGGCTGTGGCCGGCCGTGGCCGCGCTCCTGCTGGTGAGCACCGCCGTCCTGGGCTTCGTCCATTTCCGGGAAACCCCAGCCCCGCTTACCCCCATGCGGTTCGAAATGTTTCCACCGCCCAAGACCACACTCAACACATTCACCATTTCGCCCGACGGGCGCACATTAGTTTTCAATGCCCGCGGCAATGATGGCCGCAGCACTCTGTGGGCCCGCGCTATGGATTCGCTCCAGGCACGGCAATTGCCGGGAACCCAGGGCGCGAATCTGGATGTGGCGTGGTCGCCGGACAGCCAATTCATCGCCTTTCTGGCGGAAGGCAATGTCAAGAAGATCGATATCGCCGGTGGGACCCCGCAAACATTGGCTTCGTACAACCAGCCGTCGACTGGAATTTCGTGGAGCCGTCAGGACGTGATTCTGTACAGCGGCGGAGGTGTTTTGTACCGTGTGCCGGCGTCGGGAGGAGACGCGTCCGCAGTCACTGCCCTGGATACGCAACATGGGGAACAGGGGCAGGGCCGTCCATTCTTCCTCCCCGATGGGAAACACTTTCTGTATTACCGGCTCGCGGCCAATACGGACAATACCGGCATCTACATCGGTTCGCTCGACGCCAAGCCGGCGGCGCAGGAGCAAAAGCGTTTCCTCGCCAGCCCGGCCGGAGCCGTGTACGTGTCTTCCATAGCGGCCGGCGGCGGTTACCTGCTCTTTCTCCGGGGCGAGGCGCTGATGGCCCAGCCATTCGATACGGGCCGAATGGAGCTGACCGGGCGAGCAGTTCAGGTGGCTGACCAGGTAAGCGTGAACCTGTTTAATGCGTTGTTTTCGGTTTCGGGCAGCGGCGTGTTGGGGTATGCCGTGACCGGGGGCAACACTCGACAACTGACCTGGTTCGACCGGGAAGGAAAAGTGTTGGGCCGCGTGGGAGAGGCTGCGGCACGCGACGAGATGTCACTTTCGCCGGATGGAACACGCGTGGCGGAAGGCCGTGTGGATGAAAAAGGCACGTGGGTGGTATGGCTTTTGGATTTAGCGCGCGGCGCCAGTACGCGCCTTACCTTCGATGGCGCGGGCGCCGGCGATGGCACCTGGTCGCCCGATGGCAGCCAAATCGCCTATGCACCGGGCGGCGGTCAGTCGACGGATTTGTATCGCAAGCCCGCAAACGGCGCCGGCCAGGCGGAACTGCTGTTCCACTCCGATGAAATCAAGTCGCCCATGGACTGGTCGCGCGACGGGCGGTTCCTGCTGTTCGGGCAACGGGGGAAAGACACCGGCGGCGACTTATGGGTGCTGCCCATGGAGGGAGACCACAAGCCGATACCGTATCTGGTTACGCCCTTCAACGAGGGCCAGGCCCAGTTCTCGCCTGACGGGCACTGGGTGGTTTACACCTCCAATGAAACCGGAACCAAAGAGGTCTACCTGGCGCCATTCCCGATGTCGTCGGGCGGGAAATGGCCGGTGTCGAACGGCGGAGGCAGTCAGCCGCGCTGGGGGCGCGATGGCAAGGAGCTGTTCTATTTCACGCCGGATAGCACGCTGATGGCTGTGGGTGTCACCACCGGATCGTCAGTCCAGCTCGGAGTGGGTAAACCGCTGTTCCGCGCGACGGTTCTGGGTGGCACCGGCGGCGGCCCAGGCTCAGCGTGGCGCTATAGCGTTTCTCCCGATGGACAACGCTTCTTAATCAACACCGCGCTCGAAGAGGCCACCGCAACGCCCGTCACCATCGTGCTGAACTGGCAAACTGCGCTCAAGAAATAATGGCGCCATTCCCTCGTTCTTCCCGCGGTGATAAGATCGTTGGCCATGAATAAGGCTCAGCAAGCTGTTATCGTCTTAGCCCTTTTCCTGCCCGGCGGCCTGTGGGCGGCCGGCTGCGGACAAATCAAGCTGGACGCTACCGATGCGGTAGTCGCAGCGCCGGGCAACCACAAAGTGATTCTGGAGAACGATGCCGTGCGCGTCCTTGAGGCCACCGTTCCACTGCACAGCCGGGAGGTCCCGCACACGCACTTCTGGCCTAGCGTGTTCTTCGAACAGACCTCAGGTGTCAATGAGCCTTGGAAGACGGTGACTGTCAGGTGGTCGCAGGGAGGACCGAGCAAGGGATTTGACAGCAGTGACCGTGACCGGCACAACCTTCTCATCGAGCTGAAAAATGTCGACTGCCAGCCTGCCCCTGTCGCGGACTTACCGGCCACCGATGCCGTCAAGATCCACGACCCCAATATGACGGTGGTCTTGGAAAACGACTATGTGCGCGTGCTCAGTGTTCGGGTCCCGCCCGGCGAGAAGGAACCGTGGCACACACACACGTGGCCGGCCGTCGTGGTGTATTTCCATCTGCCCCCATCGCAGCGCCTCACGCCGGACGGAAAGAAGACGCCGCGGGCCGAGCTGAAGGAATTGCAAGTGACCTACGATCCCAACAGCCAGCCGCTTCACTCGGTGGAAAATCTGGGCACGGTGATGTATCAGGCGTACCGCGTGGAGCTAAAACCGACGACAACCGCGCCCATAGCGAAGCCCGCCCACTAGTTCTAGTGAGGTGGGCCCGGTAGCGCCGGCGGTCTCGGCCGCCGGTCGGCTCATTGACTGGAGATGTCCTATGCGACTTGTCCCCATTGCCGCCATTGTCGTCTTCTCGCTCCGTGCACAATCGCTGGACCCGCTCGTAGCCGATCCACAGCACTACCATCTGGAATTTGAAAACCAATGGGTGCGGGTCCTCCGCGAGCATATGGGCCCGCGCGAGAAGATGCCGCTGCATCAACATCCGCCGCCCGGGGCCGTTATCGTCTTCTTAACCGATCGTCACAACCAGCTCATATCGCAAGACGGCGCGAGTCAGGAATTACGCGATCGCGCCGGAGACCTCATGTGGTCGTCCGGCGGCACGCACCGAAGCGAGAACCTGAGCGATGCCCAGTTTGAAGCGCTTCAAATCGAGCCAAGGCGGCCGCCGGGCGGAGCGCCAGAGCCGAATTTCTCCGCCGACAAGCTAGACGCGACCGTGGTGGATCCCCAGCATTATCACGTGGAGTTGGAGAACGAGTATGTCCGCGTGATCCGCGTCAGCATCGGACCTCACGAAAAGCTGCTCCTGCACAAACACCCGGATACGGGCGCTGTCCTGGTGCATTTGACCGATCAAAACATGCGGCTGACGTTATCCGACGGTACCACCCGCGATAGTCGTTACCCGGCGAAACAGGTCCGCTGGGTGGAGCCCGGAGCTGCTCATCAGGACGAGAATCTCAGCGATACACCCTTGAGGTTCATCCGCATTGAACTGAAGCTCGCCGCGCCATCAAAATGATGCCGGGCCGCTCAGAATAAACTTCTGAATCCGTTTGCCATCTTCCACCTCGCCGGTGTAGACGTTGCCTTTCGAATCCACTGCTACCGCATCGACCCAATGCAGTTGACCCGCGTAACGGCCGTTGCCGCCGAAGGATCCAACCACCGCGCCGGTTTTGCGGTCGAGAATCCAGACCATATTGTTGGTGCCGTCCGCCACCAGCAGGTACTTCTGCTGCGGGTCATGCGAAAGAGCCAGGTTATAAACAGTCCCGCACGGAGCATCTTTCAAACTCCAGATGCCGCCACAGTTTGGACCGCGGGCTTGCGTGGAAGGATGCACGAAAAAGCTGGTGACGAACTTCCCCTGCCTGGTGAACACTTGAATTCGGTCGCTCCCGCGTTCGCAGACATAGACAAGCCCGTCCTTCGAGACATGGGCGCAGTGGAGCGCGGGAGCGAATTGCTTCTGATCCGGCGGCGGACCTGACATGTCATACGCCGGCGTAGGGTCGTTGTCAATCTCGCTCAGCGGGATGCCGTGACCGCCCCAGCCTCGCTGGAACCGGCCGTTATCCATGTCGTACACGAGGATGCGCTTATTCAGAAAGCCGTCCGTGATATAGATTTCGTGGGCATCCTCGTCGAAGTCAAAAGCGCCGATTCCGGGAGGGAAAATGTCGGTCTGCTGGTTATTCTGCTTCACTTGCTCGGCCGGCACCTTGGGCCCGCGATGCCCAAAATCCCAGAGCAACTTGCCGTCACTCGTGAACTTGATGATGCTGTCGCCGGGCCGCGTCCCCGATATCCAGACGTTGCCCTCTCGATCCACCGCCAGCGTCTGCAATCGACCGGGCCAGCCGGGGACGTAGCCCGGACCTCCCCAAGCCTTGAGAACGTTCCCGTCTGAGTCGAATTCCAGGACCTCCGGCCCGAGGACGCAGCATTCGCTGCGCGGAGGTGTTGTCGCTGCGCCTAACTCATCCGGCCGCGCGTCGTCGCCACGATTCAGCACCCAAATGTGGTCGTCCTTATCGACATAGATGTCGACAATCTGCTGCATGCTCCATTTGTTCGGCAACCGCTTGGGCCATGCAGGATCGACCTTGTAGACGGGCGGGTTTTGCGCGGTCGCTGCCGGAATCCATGCCAGTGCAAGAAAGATCCAGAGACAAGTCTTCATTGGCAACTCGCCGAACTCATTTTTCGAATTTGCCGAAGTCCAGGTAGTCTCCCGAACAGGAGATCTCGCCCAGTTCCCACTTGGGTCTCGACTCGCTATAGAAGGTAGTGGTCCAGGGCTTCACCAGTGCTTTGGGATCTTGCATCGTGATCTCGATCTGCATGTGGTCTCTATCCATGCGCCGAAATCGCTCCACGACGCGCAATTGGCTGCTATGTGGATGACCCAGCCGATCGAGCCATGTCTTGTCGTTGAAGCCTGCCGTTTCCACGACAAATGTATTGTCACCTTCCCAATGGCCCACCGAATATCCCATCCAGGTGAGATCCGGGTCATCGGGAATGGAGCGGCCGTCCGTATAGATGCGGCGCACCACGTGATCGTATTCGTACAGCATGAGTGTGTACTTGGCGGTGTGCACGAACTCAAATGGATAGGGGTGGAAGTAGACCCTCGGTAAGCCGGGGGGATCGCATTTGGTGAGCACCGGATCGTTGGTCGTCTCCAGTGTGTAAGCCCCGTTGTTGGAAGGCTTGGCTTCCTTGTACTTCGCCTGGGCCCACGGCGTAATCTCAGGCTCTTCCTTAGTGAAAGTGGCGCCGGCGAACGAGCGCATGGAATTGGGATTGCGCAGCATCCAGACGCCCGTCAGATCGCGCACCGGCGCGGGCGGCGCTTGCCCGAAAAGACTGCACCCGAAGGTCGCCGCTAGCATTGACATCCGTATCGAATGAACCAGGCTCTGACTCATGTTCCGGCCTCACTCCTCGAAGAGAGGGAGAGACTCGCCGGTGGGCCCGATGAGTTCCCTGATCCAAATCGTGTGCGCGCCGCTCGCGGCCGCATATCCACTTACCGTGATTGTGTCCCCGGGCTTCAAAGTGTTCTTGCTCCAGCCGGCCCGAATCAGCTTATTCGGAGCAGTGAGCTCGCCCTGCCATTTCTCGGTTTCGCCCTTCTCGTTCTTGCACTCGAAATACACCTGGACGTGCGGATTCACAAACTGGAAATCCGTAACCGTTCCCTTGACCTTGACCGACTTCGAAGTATCGAATGCCGCCGTCCCGTGGTGCGCAAACACCGGCACCGACATCATCGCAATCGCAATGAACATCGTGAGAAGAGCCACCACTGCAGCTCTCGTGCCTTTCATAAATGAACCTCCCTGGCTTCGGTCAACCGCGCGGGCTGCCAGTCACTCGTGGGGGCGAGGCCGGGCTTTTCCGTCTCCATTAGTCAGGACGAATTTCTGAACGCGTTTTCCGGTGTCCACTTCACCCGTGTAAATGTTTCCGTGAGAGTCCATGGCGATCGCGTCGATCCAATGGAACTGTCCCGCCATGCGGCCGTTGTTGCCGATCGAGCCCACTGCATTGCCGTCTTTGCGGCCGTGGATCCAAATCTTGTCGTTCGTGCCGTCCGCCACCAGCACGTACTTCTGCTGCGCGTCATGGGAGAAGGTCAGATTATACACGGTTCCGCACATCCCAAACATCAGTGCTGCCGGGCCCGCCACACTCTGCACCGCGGGCCGGTGTCGAAGGATGCACGAAGAAGCTGCTGACAAATTTTCCCTGCTTGGTGAATACCTGCACACGGTCACTGCCGCGCTCGCAGACATAGACTAACCCGTCCGTGGAGATGTGGACGCAGTGGAGCGCGGGCGCAAATTGTTTTTGATCGGGAGGCGGACCCGATGTAGTCATAGGGCGGTGTAGGGTCGTTGTCGATTTCACTCAACGGAATGCCGTGGCCGCCCCAGCCGCGCTTGAACACGCCGCTGTCCATGTCGTACACCAGCACTCGCTTGCTGTCGACAATGTATAACTCATGCGCATCCTCATCCAGGTCGAAGAAAAATATCCCGCCGGGCAGAATATCCGTTTGCTGGTTGTCCTGCTTCAAAGGCGCTGCCGGCTGGCCTGGTGTTGCCGGCGGTCCGCGATGGCCAAAATCCCAGAGTAACTTTCCATCGCCCGTGAACTTTTGGATGCCATCGCCCCGGCTGCTTCCCGAGAGCCACACGTTTCCGTCTTTATCTACGACGATGCAGTGTTCGGCCGCGGGCCCGGGACGCTGCACTCCGGGAGCCGGCCAACCGGGCGTGTACCCAGGGCCACCCCAACCCTTGATCAGATTGCCGTCGGTATCGAACTCCAAAACCGCCGGCGCCGCAATACAGCAGTCGGTACGCGGCGGTGTGGTCGCCGCTCCCGCTTCATCCGGCATGATATCCCGCGGCCGATTGAACACCCAGATGTGATCGTTCTTATCAACCACTAAGACCGGGACGCCTTGAATGATCCATTTGTTCGGCAGTGGCTTGGGCCAGAAGGGGTCAACCTTGTAGATCGGCGCTGCAGGTTTCGGCTGCCCTTGAGCAGCCCAGGACAGAAGACAGGCAAGCCCTATGCAGATGGCGAGCCGCGCAGGACGTGTTCTCATCGGCTCGCGGCTGGGCTCACTGTGACTTTCACCAGTGCGTTCGTCCAGCAACACTGAAATCCGCGTCCTCCCGGTCCCGTCCAATCGTTGGCTACCACCCATAGCATATACTCGCCGGGTTCGCTGAATGTAGCGGTGGTGGTTGCCTTCCCATTGAACGCAGCTTGGGAAGCCGGATCGTCCACCTTCTCGAGCGGCGGTCTGGCATTGGCAAACTTCACTTCGCCCGGCCCCCGAAATTTATTCCAGTTGACCATCGCCGCAGTCGTGAAGGGCCGCCGCATTCCGGGAACCAGTTTGGCATCGTCACTTACCCATACGGTGAGCGTGAGCGGGTCGGGCAACCGTGTGGCCAGCGTGGCGGTGATGGGGCGCGGGCCCTGAACTGATGCGCCGCCCTCAAATTTGATCACAGGCGGCGTGTTTTCCGTGGCGTCCTTGAGCGGTTGAATTTCCCAAAGTGGATTGAGACCCACCGGAACCGTCGTGGTTTGGCCGTTGGCCGTCAGCGTCCAACTGATCTTCTGCGTGCCGAAATCCTTAGGCACGGTGACCGTGAACATACCCCACTGCCGGCCGGTCAGGAAGTGAGTCGGCTGGCCCCGGTCCGGGCCGCCCGGCTCGATTTTATTATCCGGTCCAACGGGGATGTCCAATTCCTGTTTTTGATTGCGGTTATAGTAGCCCAGCAGAATGCTGAACGTGCCATCGGGATTGAGGAACCATCCCTCATACGCGGCCGTCACGCTTTGGCCGCCGCTGTGCAATGGTTCCAGCGGCAGATTTTGCGCCGGCAGTTGCCAGGCCGCGGCCAGCAAGATGGACACACATAGCCCCGTGGCCTTCGCGAGTTGTCTCTGCATGGCGCCTATCGGGACGCTCGCTCGGCAGGGGCCGGCTGCGATTTCTGCTTTTCGAGCCACTGCTGATAATCCTCGTCACTGATGTATGTGACGTTCACCCACGCGTGCGCCATTTCATCGACGGTCCGATCACCCCAGCCCACCCATTGGTTGGGATCGGGATTGTTGGGGTTCGCCGCCGTGTTGTCGTGCCACGCGTTGAAATGCAGCACCGTGCCTTTGGGCAGCACTGGGGCAGCGTCGTCTGCGTAGATGTAGTTGACCATCCAGTTGAAATTGAAATGATCGACGTAGCTGAGAACCTGGCGCCGGCCGTCCGGGTAAATCGCTTCCATGGACATCGCCTTCCCGCGCAGGTGCATGTGCGGCTGGAAATTCTCCAGGCGCGCGGGCTGCCTCAACACGAAGAAGCCCTCCGTTTCGGAAACGGTGTTGGGTGGGATATCGAGCAGAAGCCCGCTACCGCTGAACGGGACCACCTGCAACGCCATCAGGCGCGTCCGGTACTTGGGCTCCTGGCCTTTCGGATAGAGATATATGGCCAGCTCGGCATGATCGCGAATCTCCTCGCCGACCGCATGCAGATGGAGTTCCCACCAGATGTGCGCGCCCGGCACCAACAGCTTCCCGGTGTTCGGCCGGTAGATATCGTAGTTCTTGCCGATGGCCCATTCCATAAGCAGACCCGTACCGCCGCCGCCCAAATCCGCCTCGCCCGGTTTCGCTGCCGGTTCTTCCTGCTGGAGTTCGGCCAGCACGTGGTGCATGATTCTCCGGCCGGCAGGCGTGCCCGGGCGCATCTCCACCGCGCGGACCCACCGCGGCTCGGTGAGCGGGATTTCGGTGTAGGGCTTGAACCACGCGTCCTGGCCCTTCGCCGGCATGGTGTAGGCATCGGACTTCACCACGAGGTCGGGTTGTCCGAACTGCTTGGCGAGTTGCCAGCCATCGTAGTTGGGCCACTCCTTGGCCGGCGGCATGTCCTTCGGATCACCCTTCGGAGCGCCGGAATCGACCCAGCGCACGATCGTGGCGATCTGCTCGTCCGAAAGCGAAATGTCATTCTGGAAGTGCTGAATGCCCACCGTCTTGTCGATATGCCATGGCGGCATTTGGCGCTTGATCACGCGCTCTCGAATCGACTTGGCCCACGGCCGCGACTCTTCATAGGTCACCAGCGACATGGGCGCCATGGACCCTTTGCGGTGGCAATCCTGGCATTTCGCCTGAAGGATTGGGGCTACATCTTTGGTGAATGTCACAGGACTGGCGGGCAACGCCGCTCCCATCAAAGGGCCTGCAACCGCTACCAAACCGCTCACAAACAGCGCACGCGCACTCACCGTTCCCCTCATGGTCACACCTCCACTGAGTTACCTATCGCTCGGTAGGTATTCTAGCGGGAAATTGCTGTCGCTGTCAACGATACGCCGTCAACGATAACGCTTACTTCCCGCCGTACCCCGCCGGTAGCACTTTATGCGGATCGACCCGCACCACCAGGTACACGATCTGGTCGGATGTGATCTCGCTGAACCAATGCGGCGTGTTCGGCGGAATGATGACCACATCGCCCGGTCCCACTTTGCGGCTCACCCCATTCTGAACCGGGCCGCCCTGGGTGCTCGGACCGTTGAGCACTTTGACCACATTGCTGTCGGCCGCCGACTCCCTGGAGTTCTCGATCGTGCCCCCGGTCACCAGCGTGGCGTTGCCCTCAATCACGTGATACACCTCCGTAATCTGGCTGTGTTCCACCGAACCGGCCGTGCTCTGCGCGGTGGTCTTCGCGCGATGCACCACGCCGACTCCCACGTTGTATTCGCCGTTGATGCTGACCACGCGGATGGCTTGATCGCTCACCGCGGCGGATGCGGTTTTCTGCACGGTGGCCTCGACGTCGGCTTTACTGATGTCGGTGGCGGTCCCGCGCGGCATATGCGGGGTCTGCGCCTGGGCAAGCGCCGTTAGCGCCAATCCTATTAAGATGTGCACCGGGTTCTTCATAGAGCTCTCCTACGGGGATTCCAGGCGAGTATACATCGGGAAATGGCGGAAGGCAAAAGGGCTGCGATTGCCCCGTCTACCTATCGACCGGTACATCGGTTTGATATAAGATATTCTCCATGCCAAGCCTGATTCGCGCTGTCATCACCGCCGCCGTGCTGTCAGGGAGCGTGTTCGCGCAAGCACCGGCTAACTCGCAGCCTAATCCTGATCGCACCATCGAGAACTTTTTCAAACTCCCCGAAGGAAGAATGTGGGGTTCGACGAGCGCGGTGGATGTGGATCGCGACGGCAAGAGCATCTGGGTCGCCGAGCGCTGTGGCGCCAATTCCTGCGCCGGCAAAATGGACCCGCCCATTCTCAAGTTCGACGCGTCCGGAAAACTGGTGAAGAGTTTTGGTGAAGGCATGTTTATTTTTCCGCACGGCATTACGGTGGACAAGGATGGCAACGTTTGGGTGACCGATGGACAGGGCCGCGATGGCAAGGGCCACCAGGTGTTCGAGTTCAGCCCCGATGGAAAAGTATTGATGACGCTCGGCAAGGCCGGAGTTGCCGGAGACGGACCGGACACGTTCAACCAACCGGATGACGTGGCCATCGCGCCCAACGGCGACATCTTTGTCTCCGACGGCCATTCTCCAAATATGGGCAACGCGCGCGTGGTCAAGTTTACGAAGGATGGAAAGTTCATCAAGCAGTGGGGCAAGCACGGCACCGGGCCGGGTGAGTTTGAAGTGCCGCACGCGCTCGCTTTTGATTCCCGGGGCCGCTTGTTCGTCGGCGACCGCGCCAACAACCGCATCCAGATCTTCGATCAGGATGGCAATTTTATCGACCAGTGGAAGCAATTCAGCCGGCCGAGCGGGATCTACATCGACAAGCACGACGTGCTCTACGTGACCGACTCGGAATCCACCGACAAGCCGGGATACGGTTACAACCCGGGTTGGAAGCGCGGCATCCGTGTGGGGAGCGCGAAAGACGGCTCCGTAACTGCGTTCATTCCCGATCCACTCGCGCCCGATGCGGATGGCAAACTCCCCGCCACCAGCGCGGCCGAAGGCGTGGCGGCCGATGACGCCGGCAACATATACGGCGCCGAAGTTGGCCCCAAGACGGTCAAGAAGTACGTCAAGAAATAGGGGACTCGGTGGCCTCCTTCATTTCTTCTCGGCGGTAAACATTCCCTTCCCTAACTGCCCGTACTCGGTGTATCCCTTCATTTTGGATGCGCCGTCGAGCGTGCCGTGGTAGGTCACCTTTCCGGCCTGTCCGCCATCGAAGGACCAGTCCACCTGGTCTCCTTTTACTGTTCCAGTCAGCTTCGCTTGGCCCAAAACCCCGGTATAGGTGCCGGAGAGCGTCTCGCCTTTTTGCTCGAAAACGAACGTGGCGGCGCCGGTGCCGGCATCGAGCACCACGTTCGCCGTCCAAGTGCCGGAGACGTCCGCCGCGCCGAGGACCGCCGCCGTAACCAACACCCAAATCAAAGCCGCAAGTTTCTTCATGGCTTCCCCCTCACGAGCCTGTTATACCCCAATTTGAGGAACCTGCCGGCCACAGGGATCGCCACGTAACGCCGGCGGTCTCCGCCGCCGGTGCCGTGGCTACTCAAGTCGCACAGCCGCGGCCCTGCGCCACGTATAGCCTCTCGTGTATCCTTTAAACATATTCGTCTTTGCGCGGCCCCGTCTCTGCGCGGATTGAGTGACATGCCCCCGGAATCCGCCCCCAGCCTTCGGGCATTCGAGTTTCGTCTCAACGGGCAAGCTGTGTCTGTCGCAGGCGTGCCCCCTCAGCGGACGCTGCTCGATCACATCCGCGAGCTCGGACTGACCGGGAGTAAAGAGGGATGCGCCGAAGGCGAGTGTGGCGCTTGCACGGTGGTTCTGGTCAAAGAGAACGGTCACGGAAGCGAATATCGTCCGATGAACAGCTGTTTGCTGTTTCTTCCCATGGTGGCTGGGCAGGAGATCTACACCGTGGAGGCACTGGCCGCCAAAGGTGAGTTGCACCCCGTGCAGCAGTCCATCGCCGAGGGCGGTGGCTCACAGTGCGGCTATTGTACGCCGGGATTCGTGATGAGCCTCTTCGCCGAGTATTACCGCCCCGGCCGCCGCGGTGCCTGCGAAACGGAGGCGATGGGCGGCAACCTCTGCCGGTGCACGGGCTACCGGCCGATCGGCGATGCCGCGCGCTCGCTGGGGCCCGCGCCGGATGATCATTTCCGGCAGAGGCTGGCGCAGCTCGCACCGCCGCTCCGCGAGCTTGCCTACACGGATGGGCGCGCGAAATTCTCGCGGCCCGAAACCCTCGCGGCTTGCCTGGCGGAACTGGCGGAATATCCCCAGGCCCGTCTGGTGGCGGGCGGCACCGATCTCGTCGTCGAATCGAATTTGCGCGGCGCGGATTTCCCGCATCTCATCAGCCTCGACGCCCTGCCGGAACTGCGTGTGTTCCAAGAAACCGTAGAGTACGTGGAGATCGGCGCCGGTCTCTCACTCAACGAAATCGGCGCCCGCTGGACCGGCGCTCCTCCGGCATTTCACGAATGGCTGAGTCTGTTCGCTTCTCCTTTGATTCGCAACCGCGCCACGCTGGGCGGCAATCTCGCCACCGCGTCCCCCATCGGCGATGGCGCTCCGCTGCTGCTGGCGCTGGATGCGCACGTCATCATCGCGGGACCCGGGGGTGAGCGCACGGAGCCGCTCAGCGGTTTCTTCAAGAGCTATCGCAAGACCGCCATGCAGCCGGGCGAGATGCTGATCGCGGTGCGAATCCCCAAACCGTTTCCGGAGCTCGCGCGGTTCTATAAGGTGGCCAAGCGCAAACTGGACGACATCAGCACGGTGGCCTGCTGCCTGGCCGTAGCTCTCGGGTCCAGCGGCATCGTCGAGAAAGCTCGCTTCGCCTATGGCGGTGTGGCCGAGATTCCCGTGCGCGTGTTCGAAGCGGAAGAAGCGGTGGAAGGCCGAAGGTGGAGCGCGTCGGCGATACGCCAGGCGCAGGACGCCGTGGTGCGCGGCCTGCGGCCGATTTCCGATCATCGCGGCTCGGCCGATTACCGGCTCGCCATGGCGAAGTCGCTGCTCGACAAATTCGCGTACGAGGCCGGCAAGGAAGCCGCATGAACACCGACGGCCACCCCCACGAAAGCGCGCGCGGTCACGTGAGCGGAGCCGCGCTGTACACCGACGACCTGGCGGGCCGCTTCCCGGGGCTTCTGCACGCCTGGCCGGTATTGGCCCCGCTGGCGCACGGCACCGTCGTATCCATCGATGCTTCACTGGCGCTGGCGGAGCCAGGAGTCAACACCGTCCTCACGGCGGCCGACGTTCCCGGAGAGGGCAACACGGGACCGGCGCGGCACGATGAACCACTGTTCCCGAGCGAGGTCCAATACTACCAGCAGCCGCTTATGTGGGTGCTGGGTGAGACACTCGACGCGGCCAAGCGAGGCGCCGCCAAGGTGCGCGTTGTGTGCCAGCCTCTTCCGGCGATTCTGACCATCGAGAAGGCCATCGCGGCGGGCGAATTTTTCAGTGCCCCCATGCGTCTGCACCGCGGGGATGCCGCGGCAGCCATCGCCGCCAGCCCGCACCATATCGACGGCGAAGTTTCCATCGGCGGCCAGGAACACTTTTATCTGGAAACGCAAAACGCCCTGGCGTGGCTCGACGAAACCGGAGGCGTTCGCGCGCACTCCTCCACGCAGCATCCCAGCGAGACGCAGGAAATCATCGCGCGCGTGCTCGGCATTGCGCGGCACCAGGTGAGCGTGGAGTGCCTGCGCATGGGAGGCGCGTTCGGCGGCAAGGAGACGCAGGCCAATCCCTGGGCCGCCATTGCCGCGCTAGGGGCGTGGAAAACCAAGCGGCCGGTGCGCGTGCGCTTGTCGCGCGCTCTGGATATCGCCCTCACCGGCAAGCGGCATCCCTTCCTGGCGCGCTTTGAAGCGGGCTTCGATGATGCAGGCCGCGTTCTGGGACTGACGGTCGCGCTCTTCTCCGACGGCGGCTGGAGCCTGGACCTTTCCGAACCCGTAATGGGCCGCGCCCTGTTCCACATCGACAATTGCTACTTCCTGCCGGCAGTCGAAGCTACCGGGTTGATTTGCCGCACCAACAAGACTTCGCAAACGGCGTTTCGCGGATTCGGCGGGCCGCAGGGAATGCTGCTCATCGAAGATGTTCTGGATCGCATCGCGCGTTTTCTGTCCCTTCCTCCCGAGCATGTGCGCGAACGCAACTTCTATCGCGAAGGCCAAACCACGCACTACGGCCAGACCGTTAAGGACGCCAGCCGTATCCCGGCGATCTGGAGCCAGCTCAAAGCCACCAGCGCTTTCGCCGCGCGCCGAGCGGAAATCGAGGTTTTCAACGCAGCCAGCCCGCACGCCAAGCGCGGACTCGCGATCACACCCGCTAAATTCGGCATCTCGTTCACGCTTACCTGGTTCAACCAGGGCGGCGCGCTCGTGCTGATTTATCGCGATGGAAGCGTCCAGGTGAATCACGGCGGCACGGAAATGGGGCAGGGGCTGCACACCAAGATCAGGCAGATCGCGGCTCACAAGCTGGGCCTCGCTCCGGATTCCATACGCGTGATGCCAACGCGCACCGACAAGGTTCCCAACACCTCGGCTTCCGCCGCCTCCGCCAGCACCGACCTGAACGGCGCGGCGGTAGCCAACGCCTGCGATCAGATTCTGGAGAGGCTGAGGCCGGTGGCCGCGACGCTGCTCGATTGTGATCCCGGCGAGGTGCGATTTGCCGATGGGCTGGTATCGACCAGTAACAACGACAAGCCCGGCCTCCCGTTCGCCGCAGTAACCGAAGCCGCCTACCGGGCGCGCCTGCCGCTGTCTGCCTGCGGCTACTACCGCACCCCCGGCATCCACTACGACGCCAAAGCCGGCCAGGGACAACCGTTTCACTATTTCGCTTATGGGGCCGCGGTTTCCGAAGTCGAAGTGGATGGCTTCACCGGGCAGTACCGCTTGCGGCGCGTCGACATTTTGCAGGATGTGGGCGACTCATTTTCGCCGCTGATCGATCGTGGACAAATCGAAGGCGGATTCGTGCAGGGGATGGGCTGGCTGACGCTCGAAGAACTGCTGTGGGACAACCAGGGCCGCGTGTCCACGGGCGGTGCGTCCACCTACAAGCTGCCATCGTGGTCGGAGCTGCCCGAAGTGTTCGAGGTGAATTTTCTGGAGCGCGCCGGCGAAGAGGGCGTGATTCTGGGCAGCAAGGCCGTAGGCGAACCGCCGCTGATGCTGGCTCTCTCCGTTCGGGAAGCTCTGCGCGATGCCATCGCCGCGTTCGGCAGTCAAGGCGCGGTCACACTCGACAGCCCCGCGACGCCGGAGCGCGTGTTCTGGGCGATTGAACATGCCCGCAGTGACGCACCCAGGCAGGCCCGAGTCACCGTCGGAGCCATCCGCGCGTGAACACTCTAGCCGAAATCAACGCTATGCCCCGCGATCAATTCGTGGCTGCGCTCGGATGGATTTTTGAGGACTCGCCGTGGGTGGCCGAGCGCGCCTGGGAGCACCGTCCGTTCGCTTCGCGCGAAGCGTTACACCAGTCAATGGCGGGCGAACTGGAAAAGGCGACCCCCGCCGTGCAACTCGCGCTTTTGCGCGCCCATCCCGACTTGGGGACGCGCGCCCGCGTGAGCGCCGCCTCCGCGGGTGAACAGTCCGGGGCCGGTTTGGATCGTCTGACGGCCGAGGAATTCGAAACGTTCGAATGGCTCAACGCAGGGTATCGTGAAAAATTCGGGTTCCCCTTCCTGTACGCAGTCAAGGGCAGCGACAAACATGATATTTTCGTTGCGCTGGGAGTGCGCATGGATTCCTCACCCGAAGAAGAGTTTCGCAACGCGCTCTTGGAAGTCAGCCGGATCGCCTGGTTTCGCCTGCAGGAAGCGATCGCGCAGTAAGGTAGATGGATTGGAACAATTCTCGAGCGGCTGGAAACGGAACTACTACGGCAAGGGTGATGTGATCGTGTACCGCTTGCAGCGGGATGGCCGCGCTCCGGCGGGTCAGAGCCCCGTGTTCGGCGCGTCAGTCAAGGTTCTGCTTTACGGCGACAGCTTTTGGCCCACCTATGCGACCGGCGACAATACCGGCCTGGTGGCCACCGATTCGATGAAGAATTTTGTGCAGCGCGAGACCCTCAACTTCAGCGGCAGCGACCTGGAATCGTATTGCCGCTTTCTCGCCGAGAAATTCCTGGCAACGTATCCGCAAACCGAAGGCATCCAGGTTTCCGCCACGGAAATTCCATACGCGGGCATTGCGGATGGCAGCGTTGCCTTTACACCCACTGGCCCCGAGCACGCCACCGCGCAAATGGAAATGTGCCGGAAGAGCGAAAAGATCGAGTGCGTCGAACTGCGCTCCGGTGTCCGCGGTTTCAAGCTGCTTCGCTTGGGCGGCAGCTCTTTCCAGGGCTTCGTGCGCGATCAATACACTACGCTGCCCGATATCTCCGACCGGCCCTTGCACATGTGGCTCGATCTGGAATGGCTGTACACTTCGCCCGCCGCTGGGTTCACTGATGGCCAGGTCACCACGCGCGTGCGCAGCATGGTCCGCGAAGTTTTTCATTCTTTCGAATCGGGCAGCATCCAGCAGCTCATCTATCAACTGGGCAACCGCATGCTTGCGGAATTGCCCTGCCTCGCCGCAGTGGATCTGGAAGCCAACAACCGCACCTGGGACACCGTGGCGGAAACCGGGCAACACCTGGGCGTGTTTACCGACCCGCGGCCGCCCTACGGCTGTTTGGGATTGAGGCTGCGCCGCTAATGTCCCGAATGTTCAATTTCGTGGGGCAGGGCTTCTGCCCTGCCGCCGCCCTTCCAGGCGGCGTCCCGAGCCTTCGCAAAGAGCCAGGCCGGGCAGAAGCCCGGCTGCAGGGCCGAAGCCCTGCCCCACGCTAGCATGGCGCGCTTATCCACCCACGTCCTCGACACGGCGCGCGGCAAACCAGCCGCCGGGGTTGAAGTGCGTGTCTCCATTCTGGAAGGAGGCGCGTCCCGCCGCTTGAAGGCCGCGGTCACCAACAGCGACGGCCGTACCGATGAGCCGCTTCTCTCAGGCGATCGCTTGACTGTCGGCGTATATGAACTGGTTTTCTCGGTGGGCGCTTACTTCCGCAGCGTGGGCGAGAAGCTCAGCGAGCCGCCGTTCCTGGATGAGGTGGCCATCCGCTTCGGCCTCTCCGACCCCGAGGGCAACTATCATGTGCCGCTGTTGATTGCGCCCCACGGGTACAGCACCTATCGGGGATCCTGATGAGCACCTGGATCGATCGGGCTGAAAAAGTGATCCGGCGATGCGAAGAGCTGGCGTGCTGGACAGATGAGCCCGGCCACATCACGCGAACCTTCTTATCGCCCGCCACTCGCGAGGTCCACACCTGCCTGCGCCAATGGATGGAAGACGTGGGAATGACGGTGAGGCTGGATGCGGCCGGGAATTTGCGCGGGGTTCGCGCGGGGTCCGAGGCGCATGATCCAATTCTGTACCTGGGCTCGCACATCGATACCGTGCCTCACGCGGGAGCGTTCGACGGAGTGCTGGGCGTGGTGCTGGCCATCGCCCTGGTGGAGGCGCTCGAAAACCGGCGTCTGCGTTTTGGTATCGAAGTGGTGGCATTCTCAGAAGAAGAAGGCGTACGATTCGGCGTGCCGTTCATTGGAAGCCGGGCTCTGGCGGGCACCGTAGACGCGGATCTGCTCGGTCGAAGGGACGCGCGCGGGCAGACCGTCGCGGAAGCGATTCGCGAATTCGAACTCGATCCGGAGCGCATTCCGGAAGCCGCTGGTGGGCGATGCGGCCCTCGGGTATCTGGAGTTTCACATCGAGCAGGGACCGGTGCTCGAATCACTTCATCTTCCGCTGGGCATTGTGGAATCGATCGCCGGTCAGAGCCGATTCGGGATCGTTTTCGAAGGTCGCGCCAACCATGCGGGCACCACTCCAGCCCCACTTCGCCGGGACGCTCTCGCAGGCGCCGCCGAATGGATCGGCCGCGTGGAGCGCGAGTCTTGCGCCACACCGGACCTGCGCGCGACCGTGGGATCTCTCGCAGTCGAGCCGGGAGCGTCGAACGTGATTCCGGGCAAGGTTCGAGCAACTCTGGACGTCCGTCATACCGACGACCACACCCGGCTGAAAGCGGTAGAAACTCTGCTGGATGCGGCCACGCAGATCGCGGCGCGGCGCGGCCTGAAGCTTACCTGGGAGCAACTGCTCGACCAGCCGGCAACACCGATGCATCCCTCCATGCTCGCGGCCCTCGAACGTGCGGTTTCCCGCGCCGGCTTTCCCGTTCACCGGCTGGCCAGCGGCGCTGGCCATGACGCCATGGTGATGGCCGCGAAATGCCCGTCGGCGATGCTGTTCCTGCGCAGTCCCGGCGGCGTCAGCCACCATCCTGACGAGACCGTGCTGCCCGCGGATGTGGCGGCTGCCCTTGCGGTAGGGTTCGCCTTTCTCGAAGAAATGGAGGCGCCCGGTGCCTGATGTTCGTGGGGCAGGCCTTCCGGCCTGCGGCCGGGCTTCGGCCCGGCCCTGTCATGCTATACGATCACTCGACGCGGCCCGGAAGGGCGGCGGCAGGGCCGAAGCCCTGCCCCACAAGGAGGCCCTTCGTGCCTGACCTGGTCATTCGCGGCGGCACTCTGATCACTTCGGCGGGGCCGCGCCGCGCGGATCTCGCGATGGAAGACGGCCTCATCGCGGCCATCGCTCCCGAACTGCCCGCCGCCATGGAAGAGATCGATGCGCGCGATCTGGTGATCTTTCCGGGACTCATTGACGATCACGTGCACTTCAACGAGCCGGGCCGTTCGGATTGGGAAGGCGCCGCATCGGGCAGCCGTGCGCTGGCCGCGGGAGGCGGCACGCTGTTCTTCGACATGCCGCTGAACTCCTCGCCCTGCACCGTCGGCCGTGAGGAGTTCGAACAAAAGCGCAAGGCGCTCGAACGCGCGTCCATCACCGATTTCGCGCTCTGGGGCGGCCTGGTGCCCGGCAATCGCGAGGCGCTCGCGGAACTCGCCGCCTGCGGCGTGGTCGGCTTCAAAGCCTTCATGAGCGATTCCGGGCTTCCCGAGTTTCCTCGCGCCGACGATGTCACGCTCCACGAAGGCATGCGCGAGGCAGCGCGCCTCGGACTACCCGTCTCGGTCCACGCCGAATCGGAGGAGATGACCAAGACGCTGGCGCGTCGCGCCGCCGCCGAGGGCCGCACCGGCATACGCGACTATCTCGACTCCCGCCCGGTGCTCGCGGAGGTGGAAGCCATCCAACGCGCCACGCTCCTGGCCGCCGAAACCGGAGCGAAACTGCACATCGTCCACGTGAGTTCCGGCAGAGGCGTGCTCGTTGCCGCGGAAGCCCGCGCTCGCGGCGTGGACGTTTCCATTGAAACCTGTCCCCACTATCTCTTCTTTACGGAAGACGACCTGCTCCAACTGGGCGCGATCGCTAAATGTGCGCCCCCGCTGCGCACCGCCGATGTGCGGGAATCTCTCTGGAGTTCGCTGCTCGAAGGCGTGGTGGACATCGTAGCCTCCGACCATTCGCCCGCTCCTCCCGAGATGAAGCAGGGCGCCGACTTCTTCCGTATCTGGGGCGGCGTCGCCGGAGTGCAATCCACGCTGGCGGTCATGATCGAAGAGGGCCACTTATCGGCGCGGTTTGCCGCTTACCTCGATAGCCCGCCTCACCGCCACCGAACCCGCGCGCCGCTTTGCCGTGCCCGGGAAAGGCGCGATCGAAGTAGGCATGGACGCCGATCTCACGCTGGTCGACCTCACCTCAGAGCACGTCCTGAAAGAAGAAAGCCTGTTTCAAAAGCACCGTCTCACCCCATATGCCGGGAGAACTTTCCGTGGCGTGGTGCGCCGCACGCTGTTGCGGGGCGAAACCATTTTTGCCGACGGCAAAATCGTCGTCACCGCTGGCGGTAAGCTGATCCGGCCCAATCTCACGAACAAGGCGCCTCATGCAACAACTGGGATACACACGTAGCTCGCGCCAGCAGGACCACCTGCTGCTGACGCCCGACACATTCATCCGCGCACCCCTGCCAGGCATGCAGCGCGCGACGGCCGTGGTACACGTTTCACCCGCGATGGGTGCGGGGTTCACTGAATACACGGCCGAGTTCGAGCCCGGCGGCGTGCTCGCGCCGACTGAGGCGCAGCGATTTGTGTACGTGATCGAAGGGGAACTGGCGGTGAAAGAAACATCCGGTGATCGCCGGCTAGTGGCGGGCGACTACTGCTATTTGTCGCCCAATCATGCTGCGCACTTCGAAGCTGCGGCACCCAGCCGAGCCGCCGTAATCGAAAAAGCCTATAAGCCGCTGGGCATGACCCCGCCTTGCATCCTGACCGGCCGCGAGAGCGACATCGAACCCAAGCCGCTGATGGGCGACGATGCGCTGTCTGTCCGCGTCCTGCTGCCCGACGATTTCGCCTTCGATTTCGCAGTCAACACTATGACGTTCCAACCCGGCGCGGCCCTGCCTATGGTGGAGATTCACGTGATGGAGCACGGCCTGCTGATGCTGGCAGGCGGCGGCATCTATAGGCTCGGAGAGAGCTGGTATCCAGTGGCCGCGGGCGACTTCATCTGGATGGCGCCCTACTGCCCCCAGTGGTTTGGCGCGCTCGGCAAAGTCCCCGCGAAATACCTTATCTATAAGGATTGGAACCGCCACCCGTTGGCGTAAGCGCATGCACCTCACGATCGACTCGAACCGTCTGGCGGCGGAACTGGAAACGCTGGCCACTTTCACCGAAGTCGAGCCGCCGGCAGTCACCCGCGTGGTCTTCTCGGAAACGGATCTGCGCGCGCGGAAATACGTGAAGTCGCTGTGCACGAAGGCGGGCCTTTCGGTTCGTGAGGACCCGGTGGGTAACACCTTCGCGCGCTGGGTGGGAAGCGACGAGGCTTTGCCGGCGGTAGCAACCGGCTCGCACATCGACGCTATTCCCCACGCGGGCCGCTATGACGGAACCGTCGGCGTGTTGGGCGGCCTGGAAGCGATTCGCGCGCTCCAGCACGCCGGATTCCGGCCGCGCCACTCGATCGAGCTGATCATATTCACGGCGGAAGAACCAACCCGCTTCGGCGTGGGGTGTCTCGGAAGCCGGTTGATGTCCGGCTGCCTGGACGACACCGCTGACCACAACCTGCGCGACAAACAGGGCCGGCCTCTCCGCGAACTGCGCACCGCCGCCGGGTTCTCCGCAAGCCTTTTTGGCGTGAGGTTAAAACAGGGCCACTACAGCGCCTTTATCGAACTCCACATCGAACAGGGCCCGCTGCTCGAACGCGAGGGATTGTCGATCGGCTTAGTCACCTCCATTGCCGCCCCGGCTAGCCTGCGCATTTGGCTGGAAGGCGAAGGCGGCCATGCCGGCGCCATGCTCATGCCCGACCGCCATGATGCCTTTTTAGCTGCCGCTGAAATCGCGCTTGCGCTCGAAGCCGCCGTCAAAGCGACAGGCGCCATCGATACCGTGGGAACCACCGGCGTGTGCGACGTGTTTCCCGGTGCGATCAACAGCGTGCCGAGCCGCGTGCGACTCGAGGTGGACGTGCGCGATACGGACGTGGCGCGCCGCAATGGCGTGCTGGCCGAGCTGGCGCGGGCTTGCCAGGCGATTTCCGGACGACGCGGCGTGAGTGTCCGAACCGAAATGCTGAACTCCGATCCGCCGGCTCAATGCGCCCCCGAGCTCCTCGAAGCTTTAACCACAGCTTGTACAAAGCACGAGATTACCCACCGGCCGATGGTCAGCCGCGCCTATCACGACTCACTCTTCATGGCGCGACTCGCACCCGTGGCCATGGTCTTCATTCCCTGCCGGAACGGCGTCAGTCATCGCCCCGACGAATATGCTTCTAAGGAAGCTATCGCAGAGGGCGCACTGGTTCTGGCGGAAACCTTGGCAGCCGTCGCAGCTTAACAAATGATCACTGCCATACGGCCTGAAAAACCGTTCCTGTCATATAACGTCCCATAACAAACGCAGCCTTGTCAGACAGCTCGTTAAGGCTCAATCTCATGCTCAATGAGGAGCATCTCCGCAGTCATTATGCTGGCGCTGGCCCTGTCTTCGGCGGCTCAAGCCCGTTCGAAATGGATCCGTAGACTGTCTGCGGCCGCAGTTTGCGCGGCGTCCGGTGCTGATCTGGCGACCACCGCAATTGGCACTGGCCGGGGCGCTATCGAACAGAACGGACTGCTGAGCAACAATGGGCGCCCGAAGTGGGGTCCCATGATCGGACTCAACGCAGCGGCATGCGCAAGTGCGATTCTGGGGGCTGAGTCAAAACGGATTCCCACCTATCTCGTCCTGCCTGTGAACTTCGGCTTTGCCGCTCCGAAACTTGCGGCAGTCGGTCAGAACATCGAGCAATTACGGAACATGAAGTAAGGTCACCGCGGTAGCACAGGCCTCCCGGCCTGTGTCGGGTTTTACCCGTTGGCTTTCCCCGCCACCAGCATCGACTGCAAAATCTGATCGGAAACATCCTTGACTGCCCCGGGCGAGTGCGACAGAAACAACGTGTTCGTCTTATCGTTCTCACCAATGGATTTCAGCGTGTCGAAATACTGTGTGACCATCACCAACTGCATCACTTCCTTGGCGGACGCTCCCTCCACCACTTTCTGGAACTGTTCGATCGACACCTGCAGCCCTTCGATGATGGCTTTCCTTTGATTCGCGATTCCTTGTCCCTGTAGGGCCTTGCTCTCCGCTTCGGCCTCCGCCTTTTTCACCACCAAAATCTTCTCCGCTTCGCCTCTGGCGTTGGCCGCTACCTGTTCGCGCTGAGCGGCGTTGATATCGTTCATGGCCGACTTCACTTTCGAATCGGGAATAATATCGGTCACCAGCACATTGACAATTTCGTACCCGAACAAAGCCATGTCCGCATCCAGCTCTTGCTTGACTGCCGCTGCGATGCTGGACTGCGAAGCGAACACTTCGTCCAGCGTCATTCCCGGCACATGCCCCAGGATCACCTGCTCGACATAGGATTTGATCTGCGCCACGGGATCGGACAACCTGTAGTAGGCGTCGTAAACTTTTTCCGGGCGAACGCGATTCTGCACCGAAATCGGAATGGTGACGAACACGTTGTCTTTCGTCTTCGTCTCCATCGTCAGCGTGATCTGATTCACGCGCAGGCTCACCTTACCCGCCACGGAATCGAAGAACGGCACCTTCCAGTTCAATCCAGGGTCTGCCGCCCGAAGGAACTTTCCGAATCGCGTGATCACCGCGACCTCGGATGTGCGCACCGTAAAGAAGCTCCCCAGAATCAGGTAGAGCGCGATGAACACCACGATCGCCACAAGAATCAACATAGTCAGCACAGAGTATACAGGATCGGCCCATATCTACTTCCGCCCCGTGTGATACCCTTAGCAAAATCAAACACACAAGGAGAACCGCTATGCGTATCAGTCAGCAGCGATTGAGCACGATCGCGTTATTGGTGTTAGGCTCGTCCGCCGCCATCGCTCAGCCGAACCAGGCGCCGCCGCAGCCTATGAGTTTTTTCGTCACCAGCACAGGCCCCGGTAAGGGCGCCGACCTCGGTGGCTTGGCCGGAGCCGACCGTCAATGCCAGTCTCTCGCCCAAGCGGCCGGCGCAGGCAGCCGCACCTGGCATGCCTACCTCAGCACCAGTGCCTCCGACGGCGGGACGGTCGTTAATGCCCGCGACCGCATCGGGGCAGGACCGTGGTACAACGCGAAGGGGCAGAAGGTCGCCAATAGCATCGCCGATCTGCACGGAGACACACTCGACGCCGCCCGCCTCGGCAACAATATTTCCAAGGCCACCGTTCTAACCGAGAAGGGCGACACCATCAAGGGTTTTGGAGACACTCCCAACACGCACGACATTCTGACTGGCTCGATGCCGGACGGCCGGGCGTACAGCGACGGCATGGATCACACCTGCAAGAACTGGACCAGCAGCGATGCCGGCACCGCCCAACTCGGCCATTTCGACCGCACAGGCGGCGGCAACACGTCGTGGAACTCAGCGCACCCCAGCCGCGGCTGCAGCCAGCAGAACCTGGTGAGCACCGGCGGCGCAGGCCTGCTCTATTGTTTCGCCGCGAACTGATCCGTTTGTAGCGCGGGCCGTCGGTATTTAACGGCCTGCGACGCCCGCGCTAGTGCGTTTGTCGCGCCGAATACTTGTTCAGCACGTCGATCAGTTTCTTAGCCCCCGCCGGGGGCGTGGCGCCGCTGGTGAGAATCTGCTTGTTGTCCCACGGTTGGCCGTACATGATTTTGTTTTCGTCGATGTCGTTGCGTAGCGTGGCGCCATCCAGCGACACTCCGGCGAACAGGCCTCGCGATCGTGACCACGACAGGATCTCGGCATTCAGCAGCGCGTCGGTCTGCGCCGTGGCATCGCGCCCCACCGGACCGGCCGCGGCCGTGGCTTCCGCTCCGATGGTGAACTTGCTGCTGGTCAGGTGCTTCATCCCGCCCTCGTTCATAATCAGCAGGATCACATCAGTGGAAGAAACGCCGATCTGAAAGCCCACGCTGCCGCCCTCGATGCGTATAGCCGCCGGCGGGCCCCAGCCCTGGCCTCCGGAGCTGCGGCAAATCGAATAGCCGCGTCCGAATTTTCCTCCCACAACAAATGCGCCCTTCTTCAGACCAGGCACCAACACGATGCAGGGTGATTTGTCCAGCAGCATCTGCGGTATCGCCTTGTCCGGCGTTCCCATGACTTCCGAGAAAAGGGTGGCAGCGTCATCCAGCCTCTCATCCGTCTTGGCTTTTTCGTCCTTCGCGAGGAGCGGCGCGCACCCCACGGCAATGGCAAGCGTAAATGTGATCAGCCGCATGGGTCTATAGTAACCCGAGTGGGGTGCGGCCATGCCCTGCCCAGAGAACTATTCGACCTTGGCGCCGCCCAGTGCGGCCGTGGCCAGCGTGCCGCCCAGCCCCATGGTTTCCACCGCGGAAGAGGGCACAATCACCATCGACCCCCGCTCCTTGATAGCTTCGTACAACATGTTCATTGCGCGCAGGTGCAACGCCACCGGATTACTCTGGTAGGTCGCCGCGGCCTTCGCAAAGTTCTCGGAGATCTCGGTCTCCGCCAGCCCCAGTATGGTGCGCGCCCGCCGCTCCCGCTCCGCCTGCGCCTCCCGTGACATGGCGTCCTGCAGAGCCAGCGGAATCTGCACATCGCGGACCTCCACCGACTGCACCGTGATACCCCATGGGTTGGTCTTCTCATCCAGAATGCGCTGCAATTCCTTGCCTAGCATCTCGCGCTCCGCCACCATCTGGTGCAGTTCGTGCCGGCCGATCGATTCGCGCAGCGCCGTTTGCGCGCTCAGCGTGATCGCCTGCGTGTAGTCCTGCACTTCGAGAATCGACTTCTCGGCGTTCCACACCATCCAGAACACAATCGCGTCCACGTTCACCGGAACCGTGTCGCGCGTGAGTGTTGACTCGGCCGAGACGCTGGCCACGCGCACCCGCTGGTCCACGTAGCGGCTTACCGTGTCGACGATGGGAATGATCGAAAACATGCCCGGACCGCGCAGGCCTATGTACTTGCCGAAACGCAGCACCGCGACTTTTTCCCACTGGTCGGCCACGCGAATCGCGAACAGCAGGTAGAGACCCAGCAATACCCCCGCGACCAACGGCCCTGGGTTCATCAGGAGGGCCGTTCCTCCCGCCCCGGCCGCCAGGCTCACCACCAACAGCGACACTCCCACGTTGTTGTTTCTCATGGCCTCATCTCCTATTCTTGCCGGCGTCTGTCCGGCGATCCTGCAATTGCTCCAACAAATCGTCGACGGTGAAACCCGCGGCCCCGGCGCGGCCCACGAAATCGCTCACCAGTTGCGCGAGCTGCCGCCGCCGCTCCACATCATCGCGCTTCACCTTTTGATGGCTCACAAACGTACCCGTGCCCTGTTGCGTCTCAAGCGTGCCCCGAATCTCCAGCTCGCGGTAGGCGCGCACGACGGTATTGGGATTGATCGAAAGATCCACCGCCACCTGCCGCACCGTGGGAAGCTGGTCGCCCCCTACCAGCGCCCCTGCCGCCATCGCGCCCAACACCTGGTCCATCAACTGGCGGTATACCGGGACACCACTGCGCAGGTCGAGATCGAAAGCGAAGGCCGGTTTGCCGTTGCGTGTCGTTCTCATCTAGAATGATAGTGTACTAGTATACTGATACAAGTCAAGAGGGAAAGTCTGACCATGCCGCGGATGACAGACTGAGGTCTAGATCTATCGGCGTTGATCTGCGTTCATCAGCGGCCGGTAATCTTGAGCTGGCTGTTAGTGTGGAGTGTTCTGCGTCGCGAGCGTCTTGACCAGCTCGTACAAAAACGTCTGGCCTTCGTAGAAGGACGTGACCATCATGCGCTCATCGCGGCCGTGCGCGCGATTGTCGTCGCGCTCGCCGAACAGGCCCTGCACGCCGTAGGTGGGGATGCCAGCCGCGCGCAACATGCGGCCGTCGGTGGCGCCCGTGCTCATGGTGGGAAGCACCACCACGCCCGGCCACATCGTGTCCGTCAGGCGCGACATCGCGCGCACCAGTTCGGGCCGCAGAGGCGAGGCGGGAGAGTTCTCCTCTTGCTCGGTGATCGACATCTTCACCTGATCGTCCGCGATCACTTTCTTCAGAGTCCCCATCACGTAGTCGAGTGAGTCGTCGGGCTGCACACGGCAATTGATATTGGCTGCGGCGAGCTGCGGCAGGGCATTGGTGGCGTGGCCGCCTTCCAGCAAGGTGGCCACGCAGGTGGTGCGCAGCATCGAGTTCCAGGCCGGAGAAGCTTGCGCGATGCGCTTCATGGCTTCCGCATCGCCCTCCGCCGTTTTGGCGAGATCGGCTTTGGCGCCGGTGGTATCGATTTTCGCCATTCCCGCGAAGTAGGCCCGCGTTGTTTCGTTGGTCTTGAGTGGGAAACCGAACTGGCTGATGCGCACCAGCGCGCCCGCCAGGTGATAGATGGCGTTATCCGCCACGGGCTGGGAGCTGTGCCCGCCCTTGTTTCGTACTTCCAACCTCAAATCGAGATACCATTTCTCGGCAGCCTGCACCGAGTTCGAAATGCGCTTGCCCTTCACCATCTCGCCTCTGCCGCCTTCGTTGAGGCACAGGTCGGCATCGATCAGATCGCGGTGTTTCTTCACCAGCCAATCGACGCCGTTGTACGGGCCGCCGCCTTCCTCATCGGCGGTGAGCGCGACGATGATGTCGCGATCGGGCTTGTACCCTTCGCGCTTGTAGCGGATCAGGTTGGCGATCCAGATGGCAGCCTGGGCCTTGTCGTCGGACGTACCGCGGCCGTAGTAGAACCCGTCCTTCTCGGTGAACACGAACGGGTCCATGCTCCAGTCTTCGCGCTTGGCCTCCACCACATCGATGTGGGCCAGCAGCAGAATCGGTTTGAGCTTGCCGGTTCCGTGATAGCGCACCACCAGGTTGGCCTTGGTGGGAATCACGCCGCCGATGAAGATATCGGACTCCGGGAATCCAGCCGCGCGCAGCCGCTTGGCGATCGCATCCACCACCGGCGTCGTAGCTCCGGTGGTAAAGCCGGATTTGATTTCGACGATCTCTTTATAGATATCGTGGGCCAGCCGCTGGTCCGCTTCCGGCGGCATGGTGGACGCCGCAAAGCAACCCAGCGAAGCAATCAAGCAGAGAGCAACACGCCACATGCGCTCCATTGTAGCGCTCGCGATCTTGGTCGCCGGCACCGGCGGCAAGGACCGCCGGCGTTACTTGCCCACCAGGTGTTGCGTGTCCCGGTTATTCTCCTGGCAGATGTACTCCAGGAGTTCCTGCCCGGGCGCCCACGTGGCTGTCGTCACTACGGTCCACGGCTTGGTGTAGTAGTCGGAGTCCTCGATGTTGGCTTCCACGCGCAACGTGTTCGAGTCGGGCCGAGTGTACCTTTCGATGACGTGCATTTTCTCGCCGTGGGGATGACCGGCGGCGTCGAGCCAGGTCCGATCGTTGAACCCAACCGTGTCCACCACCAGCGTGTCGCCTTCCCAATGTCCGATGGCATCTCCCAGGTAGGTGGGATTCGGATCCGCCGGATGATTGCGCCCATCCATCCAGATCAACCGCCAGACATGTGCGCCGCCTTCATAGATGAACAGGATGCGATCCGCCAGTTGATAAATCTGCGTCGGATACGGCGTGTACATCATGCGCGGCACACCGGGAGGCAGGCAGAACCCTTCGGGATCGTCCTTCGAGTTGTTGGCGGTGCGCTCATCGAAGATCTTCTTGGCCGCGGCATTGAACGGAACATCGACCACACCGCCATCGACACTCTTTCCCTGCTTCTGCATGTCGATGATGTAGGGAACCTGCCACATCCCTTTGCCGCCGAAATCCGGCTTGCCCGAATTCACGCCAAGTAGCGGATTCTCCGGCAAGCGCGGCGTCGGTCCGGCCGGCGGCCGGTTACCACCGCGACCGCGTCCACCGCGCCCCTGTCCACTGGGTCCGCCAGCGTCCGGACCGCCCAACCCGCCCGGGGGCTGCGCCGCCGCGGGGATCGGCGTCAAAGCTGCAATGGCCAATGCCGCCGTGCCCGCCAGCATCCAACCCGTCAGATAACTTCTCACGTTAGAAAACCTCCGGTACTATTCAGCCTATTGCGTCGGTCCGCCGTCGTCGGTGGAACCCGCAAACACTTTCCGCCCATCCGCTAAATTCACCGACCGCGCGTTGCCCAGACTGGTGCCGTCCTTGGCCTGATACCCGCTCACGGTGATGGTGTCTCCCAGCTTGAGAGAATTCCGCGTCCAGCCGCGCCGCATCAATCCGTTGGGACTGCCCAGTTCGAATTCCCAGTTAGTCACCTTCCCGCTCTCATCCTTCACATCTATATAAAAGCGGGCATGTGGATTCTGCCATTCGACCTTGGTCACCGTTCCCGTCACTTTGAGCGGCTTGTTATTGTCATACTCGGCAGCAAAAGAATGGTGGGCCAGCGCAGGCGCCGCGGCCACCAGCAAACCCGCAGCAATCCACGAAAATTTGTTATTCATACGCAGACCACCTTACTCTTTGGTGGAATGGCGTGTCAAGCAGACCCGCAGGTTACGTGGGAGAATGGAAAACCCGGAGAAACCCAATGGAAACAAGAAGAATCGGCTCGCTGAATGTCTCGCTGGTTGGCCTCGGATGTAACAACTTCGGGTGGCGGATCGGCCCGCAGGAATCCGCGGCCGTGATTTACGCGGCAATCGACAAAGGAATCAACTTCTTCGACACGGCGGACATTTACGGCCACGGCCAGAGTGAGGAATTTATGGGCCGGGCTCTGAGCGAACGCCGCCACGAAGTGCTGCTCGCCACCAAGTTCGGAATGAAGCTGGACGACCAGCGGCAAGGCGCCAAACCGGAGTACATTCGCCGCGCCGTGGAAGACAGCCTGCGCCGCCTGGCGACCGACCGCATCGATCTCTACCAGATTCACAAGCCCGATCCCGAGACGCCCATCGCCGATACGCTGGGCGCATTGAACGACCTGGTCCGCGCCGGCAAAGTCCGCGAGATCGGCTGTTCCAATTTTTCCGCGGAGCAGTTACAGGCGGCTGCGGCTGCGGTCGAACCCGGCGCCGCGCGGTTTGTCAGCGTGCAGAATGACTACAGCTTGCTGAAGCGCGATCCCGAGGCCGAAGTGTTGCGCGAGTGCGTCCACCAGGGCATCGCGTTCATACCCTACTTCCCGCTGGCCAACGGGCTGCTCACTGGAAAATACCGGCAAGGGCAGCCGGTGCCGGAGGGCAGCCGGGCGCACGCGGGATTCGGTCCAAAAGTGTTCACGGAGGAAAACCTGGCGCTAGTGGAGTCGCTGATCCGTTTCGCGGAATCGCGAGGACATACGCTGCTGGAACTGGCCATGTCGTGGCTGGCGTGTCAGCCCGCGGTGGCCTCGGTCATCGCCGGCGCCAAGACGGTGGCACAGGTAACTGCGAATGCTGCGGCAGCCGGATGGCGTCTCAGTTCCGAAGACCTTGCCGAGGTCAGGCGTCTTCTCGCGGCTCCCGAGGCGCGCGCTACAGCTTGATGCGCCGCGCGGAAGCGCGGCGGCAGCCCGGAAAGGCTGGCCCCACAACTACAGCTTGAACTCCGCGCGCACCACCTCATCTTCGAGCGAGTGCTTCAATGTGAAGCCCAGCTTTTCGCAGATGCGCATCACTTGCCGATTCTCGGGCAGCATGTCCGCAGTGAGACGGTCCAACTTCTCATCGGCGCCAATGATGACCAGGCGCGCCAGCATTTCTTTTCCGAGCCCGTGTCCCTGCCACTGATCGCTCACGATGACGGCCACTTCGGCTTCGTTGGCCCACTGGATCTTCGTCATGCGGGACACCGCCAGGATCTCCGGCTCGCCCGTCTGCGGATTGTGGCGCGTTGCCACCAGCGCCATTTCCCGGTCATAGTCGATGAAGCAGATGCGTGTCAGCCGTTCGTGCCTCACACGCTGCTCCAGGTTCATCATGTGGAAGTAGCGGTAGATATACGCTCTGCTCGGAGAGCGTTGCGTGGAAGTGCACCATGGCCGGCTCGTCTTCCGGCCGGATGGGCCGGATGGTGACCTCGGTGCCGTCCTTCATAGCCCACGGCGCCACGTAGCGCGTCGGATAGGCCCGGATCGCCATCTTGGGAATTTCGGCTTCCGGGACTTCGGGGCCATGTACAACCACGCGCGCATCCAGAGCGATCAGGCCGTCCGCCGATGCCAGCAGCGGATTGATATCGATCTCTTTGATCCACCGCTGCTCGGCCACCAGCGCGCTAAAGCGCACCAGCAGCATCTCCAGGGCCTGCATATCCACGCCGCGCCGCCCGCGCACGCCTTTTAGCGCGTTGTAGATCTTGGTCTGCTCCATCATGCGCCGCGCCAGGGTCGTGTTCAACGGCGGCAGCGCCAACGCGCGGTCTTTGAAAACTTCCACGAGCTGGCCGCCTGTGCCGAATAGCAGCACCGGGCCGAATTGCGGGTCGAGGCTCGATCCCACGATCAGCTCATACGCGTCTTTCAGCTTGACCATGGGCTGCACCGTCACGCCCTGGAAATGTTGCGCGCCGGCCTTCTCGGCAACCGAGGACTGGATGGCGCGAAACGCCCGTCCCACCGCCTCTTCATCGCCCAGGTTCAACTGCACGCCGCCGACATCGGTCTTGTGGGTGATGGTTTCCGAAAACAGCTTGAGCACCACGGGGTAGCCGATCTCGCGGGCAGCCGTCACGGCTTCAACTTCCGTCGCGGCGACTATGGTCCTGCGCCACCGGGATTCCATAGAGGCTCAACACCTGCTTGGATTCGAACTCGGTCAGGATGGTCCGGCCCGCCTGGCGCGTCTTCTGGATGATTTCGTCGGCTGCGATCTTGCGGTTGACTCCGCCGTTGGCCGCGTCCTCCGGCATATCCGGCGTTTCGTAGAGGCCCTTCAGGTTGTAGGCATACTGCCACATGTAGTTGAAGGCGCGCGCGGCCGTATCGGGATACGGGAACGTGGGAATGTTGGCGCGATTCAGAACCGCTTCGCCGGCGGCCACATCCACGCCGCCCATCCAACTGGCCAGCACCGGCTTGTCCTTCTGCTCGGCCAGCGGCCGCAACTGCTCGGCGATTTGCGTGGGATCGGTCATGGCCTGCGGGGTGAGGATCACCAGCATGCCATCGCTGTGCGGGTCTTTCGCAGCGATCTCCAGCGCCTTGGCATATCGCTCCGGCGAAGCGTCGCCGATGATATCGACCGGGTTGTTATGGCTCCAGGTCGCGGGCAGTACCGCGTTATACGCCTCCATGGTCTCGGGCGACAGTTCCGCCAGTTCGCCGCCGCCGGTGATCAGGGCGTCGGTGGCCAGCACGCCGGGACCTCCGGCATTGGTGACGATGGTCAGGCGCGGTCCTTTGGGGCGCGGCTGCTTGGAGAGCACTTCCGCCATGTAGAAGAGGTCGGCGATGTTGTTCACGCGCAGCACGCCGCTGCGGCGGAACGCAGCTTCCAAAACTTCGTCGCTGCCGGTCAGCGAACCGGTATGCGAAGCCGCAGCTTTGGCGGCGGCCGCCGTGCGTCCCGGCTTGATCACGATGATCGGCTTGCTCAGCGCCACCTCGCGCGCCGCTGAGAGAAAGGAGCGCGCGTTGCCGATCGTCTCCATGTAAATGACGATGGAGCGCGTTTTGGGATCGTTGCCCAAGTGGTTGATCAGGTCGCCCCAGCCCACGTCCACCATCGACCCCACCGAGATGAACGCGCTGAAGCCCACCATTTCTTTCAGGCTCCAGTCGAGCACCGCGGTGCACAGCGCGCCGCTCTGGCTGATGAAGCCCACCGAACCGGGCCGCGCGATGGTGGTGGCGAAGGTGGCGTTGAGGCCGGAGAGGGGGGCCATCACACCCAGGCAGTTCGGACCGATCACGCGGATCTTGGCCGCCCGCGCCTCTTCCAGCAACCTGCCGCTCCAGGGCCGCGCCCTCCGGGCCGATCTCCTTGAAGCCCGCCGAGATGACCACCGCGCCGCTCACGCCGTTTTCGCCGCACTCGCGGATGATTCCCGGTATGGAAGGCGGGCGGCGTCACGATCACGGCCAGGTCCACCTGCTCCGGAATATCCGTGATGGAAGCATACGCCTTCACGCCCAGGACACTGGGCCGCTTGGGGTTGACCGGATACACCGTGCCCCCGAACGGACTGGTCACCAGGTTCCAGAGAATGGTGCGGCCGACGCTGCCCGGATTCTCGGTCGCGCCCACCAGTGCCACGGTCTTCGGCGTGAAGAACACATCCAGTGGCTGCGTCCGTTGATGGGCTTTTTTTCTAGGAGACTGTGTTGCTTCCATGTTGTTCCGTTCCTGCCTGAGGTCCAAAGGCCGCCTGGTTGAGAGCGTCCAGCACTTCCGATAGGTTCAGGCCATTCTTGCGCGCCACGGTCCCGATATCACAATCATCGCAGGTCGGATGAAACCGGAACTGCTCAAAGAGTGAAGCGGTTTGCGGATAACGTTGTCTCACGTCACGCACGATCATGTCGCGGCGGATCAATTGATCGAATCGGAACATAGGTGGCCTCGAAATAGGAGGCGGTGCACCCCGGCTTCCAAAGGATGGGGGCGTTTTTTCAATGGGTTAGAAGGGACTGGCTTGGGGTGTTGGGTTAAATGCCCCAACGACTGTCCGGGCTTCTCATTTGGTTCGTTTTGCGAGTAAGATCTGCTTTGGATTCATTGCATTGGCGTCGCAAATGGGTTCGTTTCGTATTTTTGCCTTGAAACGATCGCGGAGCCCTGGCACAAATGTTCTTCCGCCTCCACTGATAGCACGGCATGCCTCAGGAAAACGGGCACCGTACCGTAAGCGCGCCGAAACGCTGCCCATCCGTGAAATCCTCGGTCCATAATTCACGGCACTCCAATTCCATGGCGCTGTTTAAGATCTGGGAGTCCCACCAAGCAATCTTGTGACGAAGGTGAATCCGGGACGCCCGAATCAGATCGGCATGCCCGGGCCGATGTATCGTCCAACTTCCCAAGTCCGTGATGACTGCCTCGGCCTCCTCGGCCTTCATTCCCAACTTCCGAATCGCGACTGCGTAGAATTCTGCCAATACCTGCACGCTGAGCGCCCCGTTCTGCTCCTCGAACAGGCGCGCCAGCAGTTCGACCGACTTAGCGTGTTTGCTGCCCGCACTGGCGTCGTGGGCGTAGACGAGGATATTGGTGTCAACAAACTCAGCGCTCATGCAACTCGTCGCGGGTCCAGCCGATCACGCCTCGCGTCCCACGGTCGGGCGCGTTCCGGATGCGTTCCAGAAAGCGGCGCTTGGCTTTGGCGGTTTGGTGGTCTTCCGCAATCATCTTTTGAATGGCCTGCGACATGAGGCTGGTCATCGACTCGTCGCGCTCGGCCGCATAGACGCGAAAACGCCGCAACAGGGGCTCCGGCAGGCTGAGTGTGACGTTCTTGTGGCCTCTCACGTATTTTAGTGTATCACAGAAATATGTGACGCATCTCTTGGCCTTCGGTACCGGTCCGGCATCCATTCCCCGAACGTGCCGCAACGAGAACTCCAACTGCGACGGCGGAGTAGGACCCTTGACAGTGTCCGACAATCAGAATTTGAAAGCATGGCAGCGAAGACAGCCTACAACCTCAGAACGGATCGGGCCACGTCGGGCAGCGGTCGTTGAGCCAGCAACCTAATGGAGTGCTCATTTAGTCCAAGCGGGTGGTTTGATCCCGACGACGTTCTGACGCCCGCCGAAGCGCGCTGCTCCAGTCGGAGAAAGTGTACCGACCAGACACAGGCAGGATGCCTGTGCTACGAACTCGGAACAACAGCATACTTGGCGGTGTAGGTCAGATCTTCACCCCCGGATACCGCCCCCGCATCCACTCCACAAACTTCTCCGGCGCGGCCATCGTCGATAGCCGGCCTTGCCGCACGAGCGCCCAATCTTCAAATTTCTTGGACTGCTTCACCTCGGCTAGCGTGGTGGGCGGGTCCAGGCGGCCGCTGAATTCCAGATCGACTACCGCCGATTTCGGATTCTTCGGATCGTCGCGCGGCTCGGAGCGCACCGTGGCCAGGCCGACAATCCCCGACACGCCGCCGCTGTGATAGATAAAGACGCGGTCGCCGGGACGCATCTCGCGGATGGCGCGCACGGCTTGGGGGTTGCTCACACCATCCCACGGGGTCTTGCGGTCCCGCTCCAGGTTGTCGATCGAGTACGTTTCGGGGTCGGTCTTGGCCAGAAAATATTTCATCGGAATCATCATAGTCGAATCGGGGAATCGGTTCCGGCTCCATCACACCGTTAAAATGAAGGCAGTGTCCCCTCCATTCCGTTCCTTTGTGCTGGTCTCCCGCGAGCAGATCGCGCGCAATTACCGCAATGTCTGCGCGGTGGTCGGTCCCCACGTGGACGTCGCCGGCGTGGTCAAGGCCGATGCTTACGGCCACGGCGGGCTGGAGGTCTCGCGCGTGCTAGCTGCGGAAGGCGCTCGTTGGCTGGCAGTCAGCTCGGTCGATGAAGGCGCCACCCTGCGCTGCGGCGGCATCCGGCAGACGCGCATCCTCGTCATGGGCGGCTTCCTGTCCTTTGAACGTGAGGCCCTGGTGGAGCACGATCTCACGCCGGCCGTGCACTCCCTAAGTCAAATGCGCGACCTGGACCGGCTGGCGCAGGATGCCGGCAAAGCCATCCCGTTTCACCTGAAGATCGATTCCGGAATGCATCGCCTGGGAACGCGAGCTGCTGCGCACGAGATTCTGGACACCCTGGCCGAGTTGCGCTACGCACGCCTGGAGGGCCTCATGACGCACTTTGCGTCCGCGGCCGATTACTCCACCACGCAGACGGTCGACCAGCTCGCGGCTTTCCACGGCATCTGCGCCGAATTGCACCAGGGCGGAGTCCGCGCGCTGCGGTTGCATACCTCCAGCACCAATGCTATCGGCTACGGGCGCATGGATGGGTGGCACGACATGGTGCGCGCCGGGCACGCGCTCTATGGTTATGTCTCACCGGCGCGTGGCGAGGCCCCTGCACAACTACTGAACGTCCAGCCGGCACTTACCTGGAAGGCCCGTCTGCTGGCCGTGAAAGACATTCCCACGGGCGCTCGCGTCGGTTATGGCGGAACCTTCCAAGCCACTAAGCCCATGCGCATCGGCATACTGGGAGCGGGCTATGCCGACGGCATTTTTCACCGGCTGTCGAACCGCGGAAAGGTGATCGCCGACGGAAAGTTGACTTCGATTCTGGGCACCATCTCGATGGACCTGACCACCATCGATCTTAGCCACACCACTGCGCTCGGCCCCGGTGATGAAGTGACGCTGCTCGGCGCGGAAGGCGACACGCGCCTGGATGCGCAGCAGATCGCGCGCGTGGCGGGGACTATCTCCTATAACATCCTGTGCAGTATCAGCGCGCGAGTGAAGCGGGTTTACGTGTGAAACCCACCGGCGACCAAGATCGCCGGCGTTACGCAGTGCCCGCTTTCGAACACTTGCCATCGCCCGGCTGTTAGAAACAAACCACTTACGGTGGTACGGTTCGTGCTGATCCACTAGCCCGATGACCACCTTCCTTCGCGACTTGCGATTCAGCCTGCGCATGGCCTACAAGAATCGCGGGTTCACGCTTATCGCAATTTTGACGTTGGCCCTGGGTATGGGAGCCAACACCGCCGTTTTCAGCATGGTGCGCGCGGCGCTGCTGACTCCCATTCCAATACCCGATCCCGATCGCGTGGTGATGGTCTGGACCGAGAACCTGGCCCGCGATTTGCACCAGTTGCCTGCCTCCGGGCCGGACTACCTGGATTGGCAAAACAGCGGCGTCTTCGAGCACTTGGGCGCATTTCGGGAAGGCGGTTTCAATCTGCGGACGGCAACCCGCACCGAACGCTTGAAGGGCCTGCTCGTAACGCCGGAGATGTTCCAGGCTTTGGGACTCACCACGACCATGGGCCGCCTGTTTAAAGCCGAAGATACGCGTATCGGTCAGGAGCCGGTGGCCGTGCTTACGGAAGCGCTGTGGCGGTCGAATTTTGCGGCCGACCGGGCCATTGTCGGCAAGAGCATCGTACTCAACGGCGCGCATTACACCGTGATCGGGATCTTGCCCGCCAAGTTTCACAGCTTCGCGCAAGAGCAGATTTATGCGCTCCTCGATATGCGCACTCCCCAGGCGCTCGACCGCGGTTCCCGATCGTTCGGCGTGATGGGCCGGCTGCGCCCGGGTCTCACGCTGGAAGCGGCGCAGAAGCGCATGGATGACATCAGCCGCACGCTGAGCCGGCAATTTCCGGAGGCGGACAGCGGAGATGCGGCCGTCCTGCAGAGCCTGGAAGAGTCGGCGGTGCAGGACGTACGCGCCCTGGTGCTGGTCCTGTTTGGTGCGGTGGGATTCGTTCTGCTCATCGCTTGCGCCAACATCGCCAACCTGCTGTTGGCGCGGGGCGCACAGCGTGCGAAAGAGATGGCGGTACGTGCTGCCTTGGGCGCGGGCCGCGGCGCACTGGCCAGCCAACTCCTCACCGAGAGCGTGGTGCTGGCCTTGTTGGGCGGACTGGTGGGGCTCATCCCCGCGCTCTGGGGAACCGATTTCATCGCCTCCTTCCACTTGGCGGACATGCCCGATGCCGGCCAGATGCACATGGATGGCGGGGTTCTGGCTTTCACTTTCGCTCTGTCCATCGCCACCGGCGTATTTTTCGGCTTGGCGCCGGCCTGGCAGGCCTGGAAAACGGATGTGAACGAAACGCTCAAGGCCAGCGGACGAACCAACATCGGAAGCATTTCGCAGCGCCTGCGCGGGATATTTGTGGTTGGTGAGATCGCCTTGACGCTGGTGCTGCTGGTGGGCGCGGGACTCATGCTGCGCAGCCTGTGGCAGTTTCAGACCACGCCCCCGGGATACAAGGCGCATGGCGTCATGACTGCGCGAGTGGTGCTGTCCGAAAGTCAATACGGCACGCCCCAGAAGCAGATCGCGTATTTTGAAGAAACGGTGCGCCGGATTCGGCAGGCTCCCGGCGTGCTGGCAGTCTCCGCCGCCAACGAGCTGCCGACCAGTGACGAGCTACACGGACGCGGCCTTCGCTTTCCGGGCCGTCCGGAACCGAAGCCGGATGAGATGCCGATTGTCCTGGTGAATTCCGTGATGCCGGGCTATTTTCGCGCCATGCAGGTGCCCATTCTTCACGGACGGGACTTCGCTGACTCCGACCGATCCGAGCGTCCCCGCGTCGCATTGGTGGATCAATGGACGGCCTCGCATTACTGGCCTCATGGCGACCCTGTAGGCCAGTTCATCCGGTTCGGCCGTAAAGACCCGGAGGTCCAGATTGTCGGCGTGGTCGGCGACGTGGAGGAGAGCATGCTGGTCAAGCTGCTAAAAGGCCGTCTGGGGGCCATATACCTTCCGTTCGCGCAGGAGCCCGCAGCCGCCATGTCCCTCACGGTGAGGAGCGCGGGCGAGTCCATCAACCTGGCGCCTTCTCTGCAAAGAGTCGCTCGCGAGCTGGACCCCGATCAGCCGCTGTTTGATGTGCGCAGCCTGGAAGACGCGCGCGGCATCAGTGCGGCTCCGCAGCGCCTGGCGGCCGTCTTGCTCGGAGGCTTCGCCGGGATGGCGCTGCTATTGGCGGCGATAGGAATTTACGGCGTGGTCAGCTATAGCGTAAGTCAACGCACGCGAGAGATCGGGGTTCGCATGGCCTTGGGAGCCGGGACGCTCGGACGTACTGGGTCTCATGGTGCGGCAAGGTCTGGTTCTTACGCTGGTTGGTCTTGGAATCGGCTTGGCGGGAGCTTTGGCTCTCGCGCAGGCGCTGAAAAGCCTGGTGTTCGGTGTCGGACTTGCCGACCCCCTCACATTCGCTCTAGTCGGCCTAACTTTAGGCGGCGCGGCCCTGCTTGCGACATACATTCCCGCCCGCCGGGCGACGCGTTTGGAGCCGATTTTCGCTCTCCGAAACGAATAGCACACCCCACCGGCGACAAAGATCGCCAGCGTTACGTGGCGAGGTAGTAAATGGCACTAAAACTGCTCAGCGCATAACCGTTTGGCACCTCACATGCGTATTTCCGGTGATATCATGGAGAACAGATGAGCTTACTGTCGCCCAGACTGCAACTACGAGTCGCGCAGAAGCAGATTTTGACTCCCGGCCTCGTGCAGATGGTCACCGTGCTCCAGCTTAACCGGCTGGAGCTAAAGGAGATGATCACTCAGGAGATCGTCAAGAACCCGGTTCTCGAGGAATCCACGTGAGGATGCGGGCGAAGAGATCACGCCTGAGGAATTACTGCCACTGCTCGAGCCCGAGCGGGTGACCGATCCCGCGGACCAGCAGATTCTGGAAGCCTCGGTGCAGGGCGAAGCCAGCGCGCTGGACGGGGCGATCAGCGAATCCGCCATCAACGGCAGCGTATTCGCCGATGCTGAGGAGACTGCTGCTGCGGGCGCCGTACCGGAAACGGTGTCGCCCGATCCTGTGGAAGCGCCGACCGCGACCGATCCCTTCGATGAAATCGACTTCGGCTCGTTCTTTGACGATTATTTGGACCCTGGCTACAAAAGCCCGGCTTCGGAGTCAGTAGAAAAACCTTCGTTCGAGACGTTCTTGTCGGCTCCCGTCACCTTGGGCGATCATCTGCGGTCGCAACTGAGTGTCAGCCTGGTCTCCGACGACGTGCGCGACGCCGCCGAATCGATCATCGGCAACCTGGACGAAGACGGGTATTTGTTTGCGTCGCTGGAAGAAATCGCAACGGCGGGCCAGCACAAACCAGAACTGGTGGAAGAGGCCTTGAAGGTGGTGCAGTCGCTCGATCCGGCGGGCGTCGGTGCGCGCAACCTTAGAGAGTGCATGCTGCTCCAGATCGAAAGCGCCAACGGCAAGGGCGGCGTGGCGTGGCAGATCGTTTCCGACCACCTCCGCCTGGTTGAGACGCACCAGCACAAAGAGATCGCCAAGCTGATGGGACGGCCGATGGAGCATATCGAAACGGCCCTGGAAGCGATACATCACCTGAACCCGCGGCCTGGATTGCGCTATTCCGGAGCCGGCGCGCGCCTGGTGGAGCCGGATGTCTACTTCACCAAAGACGGCGACGACTACATTATCCAGATGAACGATGACGAGGTGCCGCAATTGCGCCTCAACGCGCAGTACCGGCGGATGCTGGACCGGGACAACGGCGCCACCAAAGAAGTTCGCGACTACGTGCGCGAGCGCTACGTTTCCGCTATCCAGCTGATGAAGAATATTGAGCAGCGGAAGCAGACCATACTCAAGGTGTGCCAGGCGATTGTGCGGCGCCAGACGGAATTCCTGAGCCAGGGGCTCGACTCCCTCAAGCCGATGATGATCAAAGAGGTGGCGGAGGAGGTGGGCGTGCATCCTTCCACCGTGAGCCGCGCCGTAGCCAGCAAATACGCGCATACGCCGCAGGGCGTTTTTGAGCTGCGCTACTTCTTCTCGGAGGCGGTGCAAGGGCCTTCCGGCGGCGGCACACCGCTACTGCTGTTGAAGCGCAAGGTGAAGAAGATGATCGAGGACGAGGACCGCAGCCGGCCCCTCACCGACGAGCAAATCACCGCGTTGCTGCAGGCCGGGGGCATCAACGTCACGCGGCGCACGGTGGCCAAGTACCGCGAGGACATGAAGATTCCTTCGACGCACCAGCGGCGCTTGCGGAATTAGCGCCCGGTGCCGCCTGACAGACCACGAACTACGATGGTCCGCCCTACCGGAAATAAGCTATAAAGGAGGAGGAAGGGTTTTTTGGCAGCCCGGTAAACGGACAAGCCTCCTCACACGGAGAACCCATGAAGATCACGTACACGGGTAGGCAAGTGGAACTGGCTCCGGCCCAGTTGAAAAAGCTAGAGGCACGCTTCGCCAAAGTCGGGAAGCTGCTGGATGGCAGGCGGGAATGCGAGGCCCACGTGATTCTGTCCCTGGAACGGCACCTGCACCAGGCCGAAGTGACGGTGAATTATTTCAATCACAAGTTCGTGGGAATCGCATCGAGCGCCGATCTTTTCCACGCCATCCACACCGCCGTCGAGAAACTGGAAAAGCAGGCGATTAAACAGCGCACCAAGTGGCGGGACGGCAAGCGCACGCCCAGCAAGTCCGAGTTGAGCAAGCGGGAGCCGGCGATTGCCGCCAAAACGCCCGAACCGGCCCCGGACGGGCGCGTGCACAAAGTGAACCACCATCAAAAGCGCAAGCCCATGACGTTGGACGAAGCGGTTCTGCAAATGGACAAGACGCGCGATTACGTGGTTTACCGCGATGCGGAAACTGACCGCGTGTCGGTTCTGGTGCGCCGCCGCGACGGCAACTTCGATCTCGTCGAAGGGTAGCAGACCGGGGATGGCGCGCAAGAGTTCTCCCGCGGGCCGCCGTCCCAAGAAGAATACTGCCAAAAAACCGGAGCTGGTGGCCATTACCGGGCTCAGCGGATCCGGCAAGGCTTCGGTATTGAAGGCGCTTGAGGACCTGGGCTTCTACTCGGTGGACAACCTGCCCGTCGAGCTGATTCCCAAGTTTGCCGAGTTGCTGCGCGACAACCCCGCTGTGCAACGCGCCGCCATCGTGGTGGACATCCGCGAGGGCACTGGTCTGCAGCGGTTCCCCGAAGTCTACGCGCGGCTCCGCGGCTCGGTTAATCCCCAGTTGGTCTTCCTGGAAGCGGATGATGACGCGCTGGTGCGGCGGTTTAGCGAAACGCGCCGGCCCCATCCTCTAGGCACGGGGCGCTCCGTCGTAAAGAGCATCGCGCTGGAACGAGCGCGCCTGGCGCCCATCCGCGCAACGGCCGACTGGCTCATCAACACATCGAAGTACACCGTACATCAGCTCGGCGACCTCATCGCGGAGCGGTTCCGCGACCGGCGGCACCCTTCCGAGATCATGATCAACGTCACCAGCTTCGGCTATCGCAATGGCGTGCCCGCCGATAGCGACCTGGTGTTCGACGTGCGCTTCCTGCCTAATCCCAATTACATTCCCCGCTTCAAGCATCTCAGCGGCGAGAATCCGGCCGTGGCCCGGTATATCCGATCGTTTCCACAGACCGTCGAGTTTCTGGCGCGGATCTCCGATCTGCTGATTTACCTGCTGCCGCACTACATCCGGGAAGGCAAAAGCTATTTGACGATTGCATTCGGATGCACGGGCGGGCAGCACCGCTCGGTGATGATCGCCGACGAGATCCGCAAGCAACTCGTCAGGGCCGGCTTCGAAGCCAAGGTGAGTCATAGGGACATTTCGCGGAGGCACGATTTGGCCGCCCAGACGCAGCGACGCAGAGGGAAGCCCAAGAGCAAGGACGCGCGCGGAGCCTGAAGGCGCTGTGCCAAAATGGGCTAAGTGGAACGCGCCTACTTCGACCATAACGCTACGACGCCGATTGCTTCCCAAGTCCTGGAGGCGATGGTGCCGGCGTTCGGCCAAACGTTCGGGAACGCGTCCAGCATTCACTATTTTGGACAGGCCGCTAAGCAGCGGCTGGAAGCGGCCCGCCGGCAGATTGCCGCATTGATCCATGCCAATCCCGCCGAGGTGGTTTTTACCAGCGGCGGGACGGAATCCGACAACATGGCGGTGTTGGGAGTGGCGCGCGCGGCTTCCGGTTCGCGGCATGTGATTACCAGCGCCATCGAGCATCCCGCCGTGCTTGCGGTATGCGCGCAGTTGGAACGGGAAGGCGTGGAAGTTACGCGCTTGCCGGTCGGCTCCACGGGTGTGTTGGACCCGGAAGGCGTGCGCCGCGCGTTGCGGCCCGAGACCATTCTGGTTTCCGTGATGCACGCGAACAACGAGCTGGGCACCATCCAGCCGATTGGCGAAATTGCCCGCATCACGCGCGAGGCCGGCGTAGTGCTGCATGTGGATGGAGTGCAGGCGCTGGGCAAGATTCCGGTGGACCTGAAGGCCCTCGGGGTAGACCTGTACAGCATGAGCGCGCACAAACTCTACGGGCCGAAGGGAGTCGGAGCGCTCTACGTACGCAAGGGGACCAAGATAGCGGCACTTAGTTTTGGTGGTCATCACGAGCGCGATCGCCGGCCCGGGACCGAGAACGTGCCGGCCATCGTGGGATTTGGCGCGGCGGCCGAACTGGCTGAGGGCAACCTCGCGGTGGATGGCGAACGAATCGCGGGCTTGCGCGATCGGTTGGAGACTGCGGTGCTCGACCGCATCGGCGAGGCCGGCATCAACGGCGCGCGCACGCTGCGCACACCCAACACGACGAACATTTATTTCGACGGCATCGACGGCGAGGCGCTGGTGATCGCGCTCGATCTGCGCGGCTTTGCCGTTTCCACCGGTTCCGCCTGTTCCAGCGGCGCGGTTACGCCGTCTCACGTCCTCACCGCCATCGGGCTTTCCGCCGAACGTGCACGCGCCAGCATCCGCTTTTCGCTGGGGAGCTCTACCACCGCCCAACAGGTGGACGCGCTGGTCGAGGCGCTGGAAGCGTCGGTGGTCCATCTGCGCAGAATCTCCGTACATGCCTGACACTCCCATTGCGGTCGCGATGAGCGGCGGAGTGGATAGCTCCGTTGTAGCTGCGCTCCTGGTGCGGCAAGGCCGGCCCGTAGTGGGTCTGACCATGCAGCTCTGGAATCAGCGGAGGCTGCCGGAACTTTCCACCGAGGGTGCGACCGGGCGGTGCTGCTCGCTCGATGACGTCTACGACGCGCGCCGCGTGGCCGAACAGATCGGCATCCCGTACTACGTGGTGAACTTCGAACAGCAGTTTGAAGAGCAGGTGGTGAAGCCGTTCGTGGCCGAGTACCTGGCGGGCCGCACGCCCGTTCCCTGCACCCTGTGCAACAACTACATCAAGTTCGATCGCTTCCTGGAGATGGCCGACGCGGTGGGCGCCTGCCACATCGCCACAGGCCACTACGCCCGCATATGCCGTTCGGCGGAGACCGGCCGCTACCAGTTGTTGCGCGCCTTGGACGGCACCAAGGACCAGACCTATTTTCTGTTTGGCCTGACGCAGCCGCAGCTTGCGCGCACCCTTTTTCCGCTGGGAGAAATGACCAAGCCCGCGGTGCGCGAACTGGCGCGGTCGATGGATCTTTCGGTGGCGGCTAAGGGCGACAGCCAGGAAATCTGTTTCGTGCCCAACGGCGACTACGCCGCGTTTATGAGCGCGTATCTCAAGGACACCGGCGTAGAGCCCGAGCGCACGCGCGGCCCGATTGTGACCAGCAGCGGCCGAACCATCGGCCAACACCAGGGCGTGCACCACTTCACCGTCGGGCAGCGGAAGGGGCTCGGCGTAGCAGTGGGCGAGCCACTCTACGTAATTTCGACCGATGCGCAGTCGCAGAGCGTGGTGGTGGGCGGCAACGACGAACTATTGTGCAAGAGATTAAGCGCGAGGGACGTCAACTGGATATCGATCGCCGGTGCGCCGGAGCCAATACGAGCACAGGTGAAGATCCGAAATAAGCATGCGGCCGCTCCGGCGACGCTGCAGGCCACGTCGGACCCGACGCGGGTCGAAGTGGTCTTTGATGAGCCGCAGCGGGCGGTGACGCCAGGCCAAGGCGCGGTGTTCTACGACGGCGATCTGGTGCTGGGCGGCGGCTGGATCGAGTAGACGGATTTGAAGAAGCCGGGAGTTTCGAGAGGAGCAGAGTTCGTTCTTGGAGCTTCGGCCGTCTTCTTTTTGGACTAGAACCTGCTGCAACGAGTTGACACCTCACGTGGTCCCGGCTGACTTGGCCTTGGGGGCCTTAGCGGTTTGCCGCACTCGCCGTTCTATGCTACAAACGAACGCATGGACAAGAGCATCCGCATTTATCATAGTCACGAGGAAATGAAGGCGGACGAGTATCGGTACTGGCAAAGCCGGCCCGTCCATGAGCGGATGGATGCCGTCCAGGAAATCATTCTCGCCACTTACGCCATGAAGGGCACTGAGGAGCCGGATGTTCCAAGACTACAAAGACCTCTTGTCTGCCTTCAACGCCCACGGCGTTAAATACCTCATCGTGGGCGGCTACGCCGTCTCCTTTCACGCGCAGCCCCGAGCCACCAAGGATATTGACCTGTTTATTAAGGCTGATGCGCCGAACGCAAAAGCAACTTATGAGGCGCTCTCCAGTTTCGGCGCACCCCTTGAGAACCTCCGCGTGGACGACCTGGCGGACCCGCACAACTTCATCCGCTTCGGACGGGAACCACGTGCTGTCGATATTCTTCCCGGCATCGACGGCGTTGATTTTGACGCCGCATGGGAAAGCCGTGTTGAAGGGGTCATCGACCCGCGAAGCGGCCTCACGGCCTTCTTCATTTCCTGCGCTGACCTCGTGACCGCGAAGCTCGCGGCGGGAAGACCACAGGACATTGCGGATGTAGCCGCGCTTCGCATGGCAGCCGAGACCCGAGCACCACAGGGCGGAAAGAAGAAGCCATAGGCCGGTAGCCATGACCTATTATTGTCGGTGGTAGCGGGACCTCGAGAAATGCGCCAGCGTTCGGGCATCCGCAATTTCGTCGAATACCTCCTGGCTCTGGCGGCCCTTAAGTCGCTTGAGTGGGCGCCGCTTACGCTGGCCCACCGGCTGGCCCTTGGCTACACACGGCTGCTGGACCTTCTTATCCCCCGCTTGCGGCGCGTCGGGGAACGCAACCTGTCGCTGGCCCTAGGCGAGCTCGGACCCGCTGAACGCCGTGCCATCCTCGATGGAGTCTTTCGATCCATAGCCCGCCTCCTGGTAACCTTCGCCAAGTTTCCCTCCATCCGGCGCGAGAACCTGGACCGGTGGATTCGCGCCGAAGGGTACGAGCATTTCGAAAGCGCTCTCCGTGACGGCCGCGGCGTGCTCTTCGCTACGGCCCACTTGGGTAACTGGGAACTGAGCGCCTACGCGCACGCACTGCTGGCCAGCCCGATGAACGTGGTAGTGCGTCCGCTGGACAATCCACTCATCGATGCGTTAGTCGAACGCCGCCGGACACTCACGGGAAACCGCATCCTCGGCAAAAAAGATTTCGCGCGCTCCATCTTGAAAGCGCTGGCGGCCAATGAGGCCGTCGGGATTCTCGTCGACCAGAACACCTCGCTCGATGCCGCGGTGTTCGTCGATTTCTTCGGCATCCCGGCTTCGGCGGGAAACAGTTTCGCCAAGCTGGCCGATCACAGCGGCGCTGCGGTCATCCCCGGCTTTGCGCTCTGGTCCGACGAGGAGCAACGTTATGTGCTGCGTTTCGGGCCGCAGATTCCCATAACCGGAGACACGGTTCGCGATACACAAGCGATCCACAGCCGATTGGAAGCCGTGATACGCGCGTACCCGGACCAGTGGCTGTGGGTGCACCGCCGCTGGAAGACGCGGCCGCCGGGCGCCCCACCCTTGTACGGAACCGCACCAGCCCACACGGAAGCGCTGTAGTATTCTGTAGCCGGACGTTCGATGAACCCTTTTAAACGCTCCCCGTTGTACGGTAGCGTCTTTGCCCTGGTCCTGACCACCACCGCCCTGCTCGTTTCCCTGTTGCTGCGCCCGTACCTCGAGCCGGATTCGTCTCTGCTGTTCGTGGTGGCGGTCTGGCTGAGCGCCTGGTATCACGGGCGTTCGGGAGGGCTGCTGGCCGCGGGTGCTTCCGCCGTCTGCATCGTCTATTTTTTCCTCCGGCCCGATTGGACTGCCCAACCGGCGAGAAACGCACTGATCCGGCTCTTGGCATTCGCGGTTCTGTCGGTGCTGATCACATGGATGACCGCGTCGTGGCGCGATAGCCGCCGCTTACTGGCCTCGACACTGTCCAGTATCGGAGAAGCGGTACTGGTGACCGACCATGCCGGCCGCATCACGTTCCTGAACCCGGTGGCCGAGACGTTGACTGGTTGGCCCGCCGAGGAAGCGCGCGGTAAGGCAGTCGGTGAAGTGATGCGCCTGGTCGATGAGAAGAGCCACGAATCCATCGAGAGCCCCTTAACGCGCGTCCTGCGGGAGAGCGTAGTCGTCTCCGTGCCGGAACACCAGGTGTTAGTTTCCCGCAGCGGAACCGAGGTGCCCATCGAGCAGAGCGCGGCTCCGGTGCGCGAGGAATCGGGACGCGTGCGCGGCGGGATTCTGATATTTCGCGACGTCAGCAAGCGCCGCCAGTTGGATGAACAGGCGGCTCACACTGAAAAGATGGACGCGGTCGGCCGTCTGGCCGGAGGAATCGCCGGCGATTTCAATAACGTCCTCACCGTCATTTCGGGATATGCCGAACTGTTGCGCGGCGAAGTGCCGGTCACGAGCCCTATACGCCGCTTCGCCGATGAGATCATCTACGCCGGAGAGCGGGCCGCCGCGCTGACCCGCCATCTGCTGGCATTCAGCCGCGGGCCGGGAGTGGAGCCTCGTGCCCTCGACCTCAACGCGGTCCTCAGCGGCATGGAACCGATGTTGCGCCGCCTGCTGGGACAGAGCATCGAGTTGATCCTGCTGCCGGGTTCCGGCGTCGGCCGCATCCAGGCGGATCCCGCACAGATCGAGCAAGTGATCGTGAACCTTGCCACCAATTCGCGCGATGCAATGCCGGAGGGCGGAAAACTGGTCCTCGAAACCGATAACGTCGAAATCGAACAGGCCGGCAGCGACAACCTCGGGCTGCCTCCAGGGCCATACGTCATGCTGGCGGTGAGCGACACGGGCGTGGGGATGAGCCCCGAAACCCGCTCCCGTCTCTTTGAGCCGTTCTTCACCACCAAGGATCCGGGGAAAGGCAGCGGCCTCGGACTGGCCACCGTCTACGGCGTGGTGAAGCAATGCGAAGGACAGATTACGGTGTATAGCCAGCCGGGCTGCGGCACGATTTTCGAGATCTACCTGCCGTGGGCCAGGGAAGTAGCCGCGCCACGCCCGCACGCGCTTTCGCCCAAAGGCTCGGAGACCGTACTCGTGGTGGACGATGAAGAAGGCGTGCGCCATGTGGTGTGCGCGGTGCTGCGGTCCAACGGCTACGATGTGCTGGAAGCCGGCAGTGGAGCCATGGCGCTGGCCGCGTATGAGAAGAACGGTCACAAGATCGACATTGTGCTGGCAGACATCGTCATGCCGCAAATGGATGGCTTGGTTCTGGGGCGCGAGCTGAGCACGCGCGCGCCGGGACTGAAGATTCTCTACATGTCGGGCTATCGCGACATTGCCGCAAACGGGGCCGCGGGCGAACCGTCGAAACCCTTTCTGCACAAACCGTTCACGCCCGACACGCTGTTGTCCAAGGTGCGGGAAGTGTTGGATGCCGAGGCCGTCTGAATGCCGTGGTACGCTCGTCTGTAATGCGCAGAGCGGCAGTGCTGGCCATGGTTCTGAGCGTCCGGTTGCTGTTTGGCTGGGGGATCGAGGGGCACAGGCTGGTGGTTCGGATTGCCGAGGGGCGGCTCACGCCGGCTGCGCGCGCGGAGGTCGGCCGCGTACTGGCGCCCGGCGAATCGCTGGATGCGCTGGCAAGTTGGGCCGACCAGGTGCGGCCCTCGCGGCCGGAAACCGAGACGTGGCACTTCATCGATATCCCCATTGCCAGCGCGGGGCTCGACATGAAACGCGACTGTCCCCGGGCAGGGTGCGTGATTTCCAAGATCGCCGAATTCCGAAAACAGTGGCGGGACCCTGCCGCCGGTTCGGCCACCCGGCGCGAGGCGCTGCTTTTTCTGGCGCACTTCGTCGGCGACATGCATCAGCCGCTGCATTGCGCCAATCGTGATGACAAGGGTGGAAATGAAGTCCCCGTGATGTTCCTGGGAGCAACCACCAACCTGCACCTCCTTTGGGATAACGGGCTGCTGGATCACATGCCCAACGAAGACCAACTACTTCAGACCATTTCAGGAATGCTTACTCCGGAGCGCGCTGCGGAATGGTCGCGCGGCACGGTCGAAGAGTGGTGCGGCGAGTCGTTCCACCTGGCGCAGAGAGTGGTCTATGGGGACTTGCCTCCGGTTGCCGCGGGTCAGGTGGTCTACGTGGGCGAAGCGTACCAGAAGGCGGCTGAACCAATCGTGCGAGACCAGATCGCGAAGGCCGGCGTGCGCCTGGCGGCGATCCTGAACGAAAGCACCCACTAAACCGGCCGCCGTGACCTACACCCTTTTACGCCTGCTGGTGGTGGTTCTTCTGATTCTGGTGAACGGCCTGTTTGCGGCAGCCGAAGTTTCTCTGGTCTCGGTGCGGCAATCGCGTCTCCGCCAGATGGCGGCGGAAGGGAAGGCGGGCGCGCAAGCCGCGCTGAACCTGCTGGCGAATCCGGGCCGCCTGCTGTCCGTCACTCAGGTGGGGGTGACGCTGGCCAGCCTCGGGTTGGGATGGGCGGGTGAGGACACGATGTACCAGATCTTCTCCTCGCTGCTCCAACCGGTGGGCGTGCACGTAAACGCCGCCTTACTCCACGGCCTATGTCTCGCCGCGGCATTTTTGATCATCAGCTACTTTCACGTGGTTTTTGGCGAGGTGGTGCCCAAGAATCTGGCCATCGCCACGGCCGACCGCCTGGCGGTGCTGGTAGCACCGGCGCTGCAGGTCTTCTACCGCATTTCGATTCCGTTTGTGATCACGATCGAGCGTTCCGCCGACGCCATCATCCGCGTGTTGCGAACGAAATCCGCACGGCATGCCGGCGGCCATTCGGCAGAGGAATTGAAACTGATCGTAACGTCCAGCCGCGGCCTCGGCATCCTCCCCGAAGCCGAGGAAGACATGATTCACCGCGTGCTCGATTTGAGCCATATCTCCGTGCGTGAAGTTATGGTGCCGCGCAATGACATCATCTCCGTTCCGCTGGATGCCACGCTTGACCAGGTGCTGCACGCTATGTTGGAGCACCGTCACTCGCGCATGCCGGTCTACGAAGGCACGCCTGAAAAAATCTCGGGTATCCTGCACTACAAGGACCTGCTGCCTGTCTGGGAGGAGCGCCGCGAAGCCATACGGTCGGGCCGCCCCAGCCGCGCGTTCCGTGTCGGCCGCCTGCTGCGGAAACACATGGTGGTGCCTGAGACCAAGCCGCTGTCGCAGATGCTGGAGGAGTTCCGCCAGGCCCGCTCGCATATGGCGCTGGTGGTGGACGAGTTCGGCACGATCGCCGGCATGCTGACGGTGAAAGACGTGCTCCGGCAGGTGGTGGGCCGTATCGAAGACGAACACGTGGAGAAGACCGTGCCGCGCCTTCCCGAAGCCGATGAAGTGGAGCTCGATGGCGCCACGCGGATTCGCGACCTGGAATCCGAGTTCGGCGTCGAGATCCCCACCGACGGCGGTTTCGAAACCCTCGCCGGCTTCCTCCTATACCGTTTGGGCGAGATCCCGCACGAAGGCGAATCGGTGGAGTATCAGGGCCGGCGCTACACCGTGCTGGCGATGGAGCGCAACCGCATCGCGCGCGTGCGCATCGAAAAGCTGCCCGAGGCGACCGTCCCAAGGTAGAATTGGCTCAGAAATGTTGGGACTGGACCGCCGCGCCGCGCGCTACGCATGGACCGTAGTGGTAATCGTTCTACTGATCGCCCTGGTCTACACGGTTCGGACCACGCTGTTCGTGTTCAGCCTGGCGCTGCTCTTTGCCCATCTCCTTTCGCCGCTGGTCAACTTTTTGGACCGCGTCCTTCCCAGCAGCCGGACACGCACGCCGGCCCTAGGCCTGACCTATGTAATTCTGGTCGGGGTTCTGACGCTGATCGGAATCCAGATAGGGACGCGGGTGGTGGAGCAGGCCAACAATCTGTCTCAGAAGTTGCCGCAGATGCTGGCCAACCTGGAAAAGCCCCGCACGGTTGCCGCAACGCCACTTGGTGCGCTCAAAGAACAGATCCTCGTCAGGGCCCAGACCGAGATCGCTTCTCGCTCCACGGACATTCTGGATGCGCTGTCCCGAGCCGGCTTGAAGGCTCTCAACGTGGCCAGCAATTTGATCTACGTCGTGATCGTACCGATTGTGGCCTTCTTCTTTTTGAAGGACGGGCACCTGATCAGCGAGCATCTTCTCGACCTGGTGGAAGACCCGAAGCGCCGCGCTCTGTTGTCTGACGTGCTGGACGAAGCCCACCAGATGCTTACTCATTACATACGAGCGTTGGTGTTGCTGTCGCTGGCCGCGTTTACGGCCTATAGCATTTTCTTCACAATTGCTGGCCTTTCCTATGCCGTTCTATTGGCGGCACTGGCGGCGCTGCTGGAGTTTATTCCCATGCTGGGCCCGCTGGCGGCGGACATCGTGATCCTTGTGGTGGCCGGCGTTTCCGGCGGGCCGGTGCTCACGATTCTGATTTTCTTGCTGGTGTACCGGGTGTTTCAGGACTACGTTCTCTCGCCATTCTTCATGGGCCACGGTGTGGAACTGCACCCGCTGCTGGTGCTGTTCGGCGTGTTCGCCGGAGCTGAGATTGCCGGAATCCCGGGTACGTTCCTTTCCATTCCGGTGCTGGCGTTGGCGCGGATGCTGTTTCTCCGTTTACGGAAGGCGCGCCTGGAAGCGCAGCTTGCACCCCCACCCGCCGCCACTATGCGCTCATGACCCGCGGAATTTGGCTCGCGCTCGCGGCTTTGCCGGCTGCGGCGCACGTGATGAGCATGAGTTCGGGCGACCTGACGGTGCAGGGTCAGCGCGGCCATTACGAACTGCGCATGCCGCAATACGAAGTAGCGCACATCAAGGACCCCAACCGCTCCATCTTCGAGAACATTCATTTCTCGAGCGGCGGCCAGGAAGCCAAGCTGCTCTCCAAAAGCTGCGTGAGCGACGGCACCACCGACGGCACGTATTTCTGCACCGCCGATTACGAATTCGCATCGCCGCCCGATCGCATCGACGTTTCCTGCACCTTCCACTCGATCACCGTGCCCAATCACATACACCTGCTGCGCGCCGAGATGGGCGGCAAGCAGGACCAGGCGATCTTCGACTTTTCGTTTTCCCGCTCCACGCTGCGTTTTCGCCCACCCACTCCGCTCGAGATTGCGGTTACCGAAACCGCCTCGGGCTTTGTGCGCGCCTGGGGAGGATTGGCGCAAATCCTGTTTCTGGCGGCGCTCGTGTTAGCCGGACGCAGCCGGAAAGAATTGTGCGCGCTCGCCGGAATGTTTCTGGCCGGCCAGGTGGCCTCGGCGCTTCTGCTTCCACACACCGGATGGCAGCCGGCCCCGCGTTTTGTGGAGGCGGCCGCGGCCCTCACAGTGGCATACCTGGCGATCGAAATTCTGCTGTTGCCCCAAGCGGGAGCGCGCTGGTTAATTGCCGGCGCCCTGGGCGCTTTCCACGGACTCTATTTCCACCTGTTCCTGCAATCGACTAACTATCACGCCGGCTATGTGCTGGCGGGTGCAGCCTTGGCGGAAGTGCTGGCGATCGTGGTGCTGGCGTTTGCGTTTTCTCGGATCAGCCGGATCGCGCGGGCGCTGCGGCCGGTGCAGGTTTCCGCCTGCGCGCTGCTGGCGTTTGGAATGGTCTGGTTCCTGTTGCGCCTGCGCGGATAGCTACCACTACATTACGAGATCAGATGCCATGCCATGACCGAGCGAGCTGGATCAGAGCTTTGTACGAGTAGCGCGTCATCCGCCCCGAGTTATGACAAACGCGGCGTCCGAGACCTACGACGGCCCTTAAGAAGAACTTGCCCATCACTCCGGCCTCAGTCAGGAGAGGCGCGATGGGTGTCACCTTGGACGTTGCGGTTGGAGTCCCCTATAGACCATTCGGTGGAAGATCTCGTCCATGGCACGGGGGGATTCTTTCGCGCCGCGATCAAGCCACCAGCGTAAGAGCGACAACAGGCCGCCCGCGATCGCATTGGAACAGGCGGTCAATTCGTCTTGATGGGGGTTGCGGAGGTCTGTTGATCCCTTGATACGTTGCTCGATCCCGCGCGCGAAGTAGCCCTGTGCAAGCTCGAAGAATGCTTCGATCCGGCCGGAGTTGACCAGGGCGCGATATAGCCTCTTTGCCGAGGCCACGTGCGCAAAGAACTCCGCCACTGGGGCAACCCGATTCGATTTCTCCTGCTGCCTGCTGAGCGTCGTGGTCCACATCTCCAAGCCCTGCTCCAGCACGCTTAGGAACAGGTCATCCTTATCGCTGTAGTGGACATAAAACGTGGAACGGCCCACACCGGCGCGGTCCAGCACCTCCCGCACCGTCACCTCGTCCATCGGCTTCTCCTCAATCAACGCGATCAGGGCATTACCCAGCCGGTAGCGTGTACTCTGAATGCGCCGATCTGTCTTCCGCCGCCGACTCGCGGGTTTCCTCGGCTTTGAAGGCTTCGCCGGAGAGGAGGCAAGATTGTTATTGGACATCGCCGGCCTCTTTGTTCAGTAATTCCCTCGTTTTCATGAATGGCACTCGACGCGGCAGCATTCGACCGATACATTCTTAATCATAGGGCAAAGAAAACCTCGCCATCGCTGGACGTCGCCTACGATGGCCGGAAGGTTCGGAGTCGCGTTCGACCCGGGTAGTGCCTTCGATACGAGAAACGCGCGAGGAGTACGACATGAAGAGGTTGACAATCGCTGCCGTAGCGTTTGCCATCGCCGCGCTTGGCACCGGTGCCGTCGACGCGAAAGAAAAATCAGTAACGGGCACTTGGACGTTGAGCGTTGAGCAAGTCGGAATGAAGCTGGCACTCCGGCAGAAGAAGGCCACTATCACTGGCACACTTGACTGGCCGCACGGAAATCCCATCAAGCTCACTGGCGGATTTAGGGGCGATACTCTGACTTTTTCGGGTAATTCAGGCGGTGACGATTTCACCATCAAGATCGATTCGACCGGGAGGCTCCAAGCGGACGGCACCATGAAAGGGGAGCTGAGAGCCCACTTCGTCGATTTGAACGATGCACATGAGGTTGTCAGACAAAGAGATCAGGAGATCACGTGGACGGCCGTGCGCGCGCGGCGCCGGAAGTAGTCATCGGCTTAATTTGGGGGCTTGCCCATGCCCCGACGTCCATCGCAGTTCGCCGAGTCAGTGCGCGCGGATAAACTCTAGGGAGGACTAACATGGGGCTGGTAATCATGACGGGTGCGTCTGGTTCCGGAAAGACCGCAATCGCTGAAGCAATTGAGGTGGCCAAGCCGTCGATCACTGTGTTCCGCTTCGACTCAGTTGGGGTTCCTTCGGCAGAGGCAAGGGCGATCTTTGGTGAAAGTCATCAGCCGGGAGGAGCTTGGCAACGCGCTATGACATTTCGGTGGATTGAAAGGATTACGCCCGTACTCGCCGCAGGCAGGCAAGTCCTTTTTGAGGGACAGATGCGGATCGCTTTCATTCGCGACGCTCTTAACAGGTCAGGAATCGAGAACACCCGCATTCTCTGCGTCGATTGTGATGATGCCACCCGCGGAAGGCGTTTGATTCATGACCGACTTCAGCCAGAACTCGCATCCGAAAGCATGATGAATTGGGCAGCTTTTCTACGTCATGAGGCCCTTGAAGCGGGTTGCGACGTCCTTGATACTACCAATCTGTGTTTAGCGGAAAGCGTAGGTGCTGTGCTTTCGATCCTCGAAAGACACTGCATTTAGGCCGCCGAAAGTGCCTGGCGTCTGTCCATAGAATTCCTCGAGAGTATCGTCGGCTGGGACATTGATCGAATGGCGTTCGGGGATATTGCGCGCCAAGCCGTCCACTCGGCGAGAAGCTTCCACTCGAACATCTGGGCCCCAAACTGATCGCCGCTCGCCAACTCCAGTAGTGAATGATAGAGAGCGTCCAGGCGACCCATCCGGCGTGAGGTTGACGGAGATCGCCAGAAGGCTCCCAAACCCGCCTAAGGACGAAGTTTACAGGCGCTGCGACCGGTGCAGGTTTCCGCCTGCGCGCTGCTGGCGTTTGGAATGGTCTGGTTCCTGTTGCGTCTGCGCGGATAGCTGCTATGCTCGTCTCTTCATGAAGAATCAGCGAAGCAGTGGATGGTTTCAAAGCCCCGGGTACCAGGGTTTTTCGCGCCGGGCCTGGCTGCGTTCGGAAGGTTTCCCCGCCGATATCTTCGAAGGAAAACCCGTAATCGGCATCTGCAATTCCTGGAGTGAACTCAATAACTGCAACGTCCATCTACGCGACGTAGCGGCGGCAGTGAAGCGCGGCGTGCTGGCAGCCGGAGGAATTCCGCTGGAGTTTCCCACCATCTCGCTGGGTGAGATGTTCATGCAGCCCACCACCATGATGTTTCGCAACCTGATGGCGATGGATGTGGAGGAATCGATTCGCGCCAACCCCATGGACGCGGTGGTGCTGCTGTGCGGCTGCGACAAGACGACGCCCGCGCAACTGATGGGGGCGGCCAGCGCGGACATTCCCTCGATCGTCGTGCCGGGCGGTCCGATGCTGGCCGGCCAATGGCGCGGCCAACGGTTGGGCTCGGGCACGGACGGGCGCAAGCTGTTCGACCAGTTTCGCACCGGCCGGCTGACCGAGGAAGAATTTTGCGAAGTGGAAGGCTGCATCGCGCGAACCGCCGGCCATTGCACGGTGATGGGCACCGCATCCACCATGACCAGCCTGGCCGAAGCGCTGGGCATGACGCTGCCGGGCTGCGCGAATATCCCGGCGCCGGATTCGCGGCGGATGGCCATGGCGGAACTGAGCGGGCGCATGGCCGTGGAGATGATCGAGCCCGGCCGCATCCCCTCGCGCATCATGACGCGGGCCGCGTTTGAGAACGCCATCACGGTATTGATGGCGCTGGGTGGCTCGACTAACGCGGTCATCCACCTGATCGCTATGGCCGGGCGCCTGGGGATCCGGCTCACGCTCGACGATTTCGACCGCATCTCGCGCCGCACGGCCTGCATCGCCAACGTCAAGCCTTCCGGGGAGTATTTGATGGAGGATTTCTTCCACGCCGGCGCACTTCCCGCGGTGATGAACCGGATCGGCGATCTGCTGCATACCGATTGCCCCACGGTGAACGGAAAGACCGTTGGCGAAAACATGGCTGCGGCCCATTCGTTGAATGACGCCGTCATCCGCCCCCGCGATCAGCCGCTCTCTGCCGAGGGCGGGATAGCGGTGCTCTACGGAAACCTTGCGCCGGATGGCGCCGTGATCAAGCAGACTGCGGCATCGCCGGAATTGTTGACTCATCGGGGGCCGGCTTATGTATTCGAGAATCGCGAGGAGATGTTCGCGCAAATCGATCGCGACGATCTCGCGGTGGATCGAAACACTGTGCTGGTGATGCGCAATTGCGGGCCGAAGGGCGCGCCAGGTTTTCCGGAATGGGGCCATATTCCCATGCCGCGCAAGCTGCTCAAGGAAGGAGTCAACGACATGGTGCGCATTTCGGACGCGCGCATGAGCGGCGTCTCTTATGGCACGGTGGTGCTGCATGTGGCGCCCGAATCGGCCATCGGCGGTCCGTTGGCGGTCGTCCAGACCGGTGATGAAATCGTGTTGGACGTGGCGGCGCGCAAGATTGAGCTGGCGTGTCCCTCAAGCGGAAGTCGAACGGCGGCTCAGCCGCTTCATCACTCCGCCGCCACACTATCAGCGCGGCTACGGCCGGCTGTTTCTGGAGCACGTCACGCAGGCGAACCTGGGTTGTGACTTCGATTTCCTGATGTGACCCTACTGTTTCCGCAGCAGGCTGGCGAAATCGTCGATCTTCTCGTCCAGCAGATTTAACTTTCGCGCCAGGCCTTGGATCTCCGACTCCGCACGCCGATTGACGTCGAAATCAAGCTCGCCGCGCAGCCGGTCTTTGGTGTCCTGGCGATTCTGGCTCATCATGATGACCGGAGCCTGCACGGCGGCCAGCATGGATAGGAACAGGTTGAGCAGGATGAACGGGTAGGGATCCCAGGACTTTTTATCCAGGATGACATTGATGGCGGTGTATACGGTAAGCACAACCGCGAAGGTGATGATGAACGTCCACGACCCACCAAACCGGGCAACGGAATCGGCGATGCGCTCGCCCAGAGTCGATTGGCTCTCGATGATCTCATTCGGATTTCGGCTGGCGCGCACGCGCACCAACACCTGAGCGGCGTGGAACTGGCGGCTCAGCGTCGTGAGTAGATCCATTCCCGCCATGGGCTTTCGCGCGATTAGGACCGCAATGTCGTCCCGCGACACTTCCAGGCAGGTGCTGTCCTCAAGGGCGATGGCATTGGTTTGGTGCGGCGTTTGCTCGAGCATCGAGGCGAAGCCGAAGAACTGGCCTTCAGTCGGTTCATCGACGACAACCTCCTGCTGGTCTTCGTCCAGAGTGAACACCCTCACTTTGCCCGAGAGCACCACGTAGGCTTGAGCGCCCACGTCGCCTATCTTATAGATGCGTTCGCGGGCGGCTAGCGTTTTGACCTCCACCTGACCGGCCAGTACGGCCGTCTCTTCATCATCCAGCAAAGCAAAGAGCGGAACATTTTTCAGTATTTCCGGTTTACACGCCATGGCGCCTCCATGAGACAGAAGTAGATCGTAACAGAATAGGGCAGGCGATCGTGTCCGCCTGCCTGCCGCCTGCCTTTCACGGGCCGGCAGCAGAGCGACGCACGATATCCGGGAAATCCACAGCGAAGCCGAGCTGTCCGCCGATCCGCGGGCTGGCGATATACTTGCCTCCGAGCAAGCCGAAACTCAGACTCAGGCCATTGCGAATGGCGTATTGACCCCCCACCAGGCCCTGTAGCTGGCTTCTGCCAAGACCGTCGTTGTCGGCGAAACCGCCGTAAATCTCGCCTCCCAGCGTGAGCCTTGCGGTGACATCGTGCAAGACCGAGAGGCCGCCAACGTAAACATGACCGCGCGTGTTTTGAATCCCTACGACGCCTGTGCTGGTGTTACCGGCGAACAAATATCCGGCATTGCCGGTGATCCTGGTCTTGCTGGAAACGGATTTTTGAGCAATGAAATTGAGCCAGTAATCGGTTAGTCCCGAACCGAGCTGCTGGCTGGCGTCGCCGGTCGGGAACTCAACATAGAGGCTGGCGCCGAAAGCTGGAACTCGGGAGCCCTGGGACTCTTTATGGAAGTTCCACTTGATTCCCAAGTTGACGTCGCCTCCGCCGCTGGCACTTTGGGCCCCCAGAGCCCGAAATATGGCGAGATACGGGGCGTCCACATCTAACTCCAGGTTGTGCGGCAGGCCGTAGTTGAGTTTATAGTTGGCGGTGTTTTGCCGGAGATTCGGATATTGGGGACTCTGGAGAGCGTCGAATTCGTTGAAGAACTCGAAGTGAAACTTGCCACGCTCGGTGACGGCCGGATCGTCGGTATAGAATGGCAGTTGAGCCGGCAGCGGCTGGGTGATGCAGTGCGCACACAACAGCAGTAGGAAGACTCGCGCCGGCAAGTGCATTGAGATAAGCTTCCAGGATAACCGGACGCCGGTTAAAACGGAGTGAACTGCAGGTGTTTTTCCGCAAAGCCCTCTGGTTAGTTTCGGGCAGCATGGCGTGCATGGGAGCGCTGTACGCGTTCCAGCACCCGTTCCGCGAATATCCCGGCGTGGAGTACAACGATTTTCCTTTGCCCGCGGATTACCAGGAGAAGACCGAATGGGTGTTTGCGCGCTTGATGTACCCTCCGGCTCCGGGCGCGCGTTATTCGCGATTCTATGGGGGCGGCATCTCAGACTGGCGGCAGGGCCTCAGCGCCTGGACCCAGGACTACCCGCGCGCGGACCGGCATTTCAACCTGGCCATGCGCCGTTTGACCAGGATCCATACGCGGTCGGCGGAACAGCCGGTCAACCTGGACGACGGTGACGAGTACGATTGGCCGTGGCTCTATGCGGTGCAAGTGGGCCAGTGGAATTTAACCGACGCCCAGGCGAAATCGTTCCGCGAGTACCTATTGCGCGGCGGGTTTTTCATGTGCGACGACTTTTGGAGTGAGCGGGAATGGCAAGTGTTCGAACACAGCATGAAGCGCGTGTTCCCGGACCGGCCCATCGTCGACATCGAAGGCAGCGATGCGATCTTCCACGCGGTCTACGATATCAGCGACAGGTACCAGGTCCCCGGCGCGCGCTCCATCGGAACGGGCAGCACGGAGAAATGCTTCAACTGCCCACCGCGTTGGCGCGGTATCTACGACGACAAAGGCCGCATAGTGGTAGCGATCTGCTTCGAATCCGATATCGGCGACTCCTGGGAATTCGCCGATGATCCGCAGTATCCGGAGAAGTACTCCGCGCTCGGCATTCGCATCGGCGTGAACTACGTGGTTTACGCCATGACGCATTAGATATTGTGGCGCAGACTGCGAGAGTCTGCGCCACGATAGACTTCATGTAGCGAGCGTGTAGTTCCGCGCCGTTACCAAAAACTCTTCCACTTGCCGGCTTTTCCACTGCTCGTCGCGCCCGAGTTCCCGGGCCAGCAGATCCGCCACGCGCGGAGCCATCTGGATGGCGGCCCGAGCGTTCAGAAACAGGGCCCGCGTGCGCCGCGCCAGCACATCTTCCACGGTGCGCGCCATCTCTTCCCGTGCCGCCCACACTACTTCAGCGCCGGTGTAGGGAAGGGCCGGATGGAGCGGCTCCTCCAACGACGCATCGGCATCCATCAGTTGGCGTAATGCAGCCGAGTCCGAGCCATACACACGCAGCGTGCCCAACCGATCGGCGTTCGAGTGGAAGCCGTGGATGTTCAGGTGAGCTGTGACGCAAGGCTTGTCCGGCAGGCGGGCTAGCGTGGCCGCCTGGTTCACCGCGTCTTCCGCCATGTGCCGGTAGGTGGTCCATTTTCCACCGCAGATGGTCAGCATGCCGGAGTTGTCGATGCGAATGGTATGGTCGCGCGAGAGCGCCGCAGTATTGCCGGTCTCCTCCGACCGCACCAGCGGCCGTATCCCCGCGAACACGCTGAGGACATCGGCGCGGGTGGGCTTCCGGGCAAGGTACAGCGACGCTGTCTGCAGAATGAACTCAACTTCCTGTTCCATGGCGACGGGTTCGAGCGCGGCCTCGGCAACCGGAGTGTCGGTGGTGCCAACCACCGTGTGCCCGTGCCACGGAATGGCGAACATCACGCGCCCGTCGCTGGTGTGCGGAACCATGATGGCGCTGTCGCCCGGAAGAAAACTCCCATCAAACACCAGATGGATCCCCTGGCTGGGAGCGATCAGCGGCTGCACCGCGGCGTCGGCCAGGCGGCGTAGCGCGTCGGCAAACGGCCCAGTGGCATTGACCACCACTTTCCCTCGCGCCACGAATTCCTCGCCGGTCTCGGCGTCGCGGAAGGTTACGCCGTCCACAAACTCTTCCGCATCTCTGGTGACGCCGGTGACCTTGGTGTAGTTGAGCAGCACCGCTCCCTGCTCGAAGGCCGTGGCCACCAGGTTGATGAGCAGCCGTGAGTCGTCGAACTGACCGTCAAAATAGATGACGCCTCCGCGCAGGCCTTCCGGATTGATGGTGGGAAGCCGCAGAAGCGTTTCCTCCTGCGAAAGGATTCGCGACGCGCCGAAGCCGTACTTGCCCGCGAGCAGATTGTAGAGCTTCAGGCCAATTCCATAGAACGGGGCTTCCCACCAATCGTAGTTCGGCACCACGAAGCCCAGATTGCGAACCAGGTGCGGCGCATTCTGAGCGAGCAGGCCGCGCTCCTTGAGCGCTTCCATCACGAGCGTGACATTGCCCTGCTCCAAATAGCGGACGCCGCCATGGACCAGCTTGGTGCTGCGGCTGGAGGTGCCCTTGCCGAAATCGCTCTGTTCCAGCAGCAGCACGTCATAGCCGCGCGTGGCGGCGTCAATGGCGATGCCGGCGCCCGTGGCCCCGCCGCCCACAACGATCATGTCCCACGGGCCAACGTGGGAATGCAGGCGGCGATACATCTCGGAACGGGTCATCCAGTGGCCATTAAAACACGAGGAACCCCGGTTTTCCGGGAACAAATTCTCCCTTGCCGCCGTATCCTAGCATTGGAAACGAGGAGGCGTAGGATGTTCTGCGATCGCTGCGGGACCAGGCTTTCCGATCAAACGAGGTTCTGTCCAAGCTGTGGCAAAGCGGCGGGGGTCACGCCCTTCATGCCGGTGCAAAACCGGATCGCCGGGCATGTCCGGCTGCTGGGTATTTTCTGGCTGGCGCTCTCGGCGTTTCACTTGATTCCGGGTCTCGTCTTGCTGACACTCGCCGGGCACGGTATGTGGAACCTGCCGCCGGCAGTGCCTGGCTTCGTGCAGGGAGTTTTCAGCGTAATCGGTTGGATACTTCTTGCGGGCAGCCTTCTCGGGTTGGTCACCGGCTGGGGCCTGCTTCAGCGGGAGCCCTGGGCGCGCACCTTGGCCATTGTGATGGCGTGCTTGAGTCTGCTCCATATGCCGTTCGGAACGGCTCTGGGCATATATACGTTATGGGTCTTGCTGCCCGCGGCCTCCGAACAGGAGTACCGCAGCGTGGCCCGCGCGGCGTAGCGGCTGTTGCCAGCATCATCATCATCGGCACCTGCACATGTGCCGCACATGTTTGTATGCTTAACGCATGCCCAAGATGATTCAGGTCAGAGGTGTTCCAGAACAGGTGCACAGTACTCTCAAGGCTCGCGCCGCTCGCGAGGGCATGAGTCTCTCCGATTTCATCAAGAGGGAATTGGAGCGCGCCGTGGAACGGCCGACCATGCGGGAGTGGTTGGAGCGCACGCAGCAAGCCAGGCCAATCCCGGCCAAACGGAGCGCTGCACAAGTCGTGCGTGAATTGAGAGACAAACGGTGATTGTTCTGGACGCCTCCGTGGTTCTCGAACTCCTCACGAACGGCCCGTTGGCCGAATCTCTTGCCCGCGATCTAGCCGGCCACAGCGACTCATTCATCGTTCCGCATTTACTCGATGTAGAGGTGGTCAGCGCTCTCAGAAAGCTAATTGCCGGTCAGCGCATCGATTCCCATCGGAGCGAGCAGCTTCTCATGGGACTGGCGGCGCTACCCGCGGAGCGCTATGCACACACGCCTTTGCTCGGTCGCATTTGGGAGCTGCGGCACAACTTTACGGCTTACGATGCCGCCTACATAGCCTTGGCGGAAGCAACCGATTCCGCCCTCTACACCTGCGATGAGAAGTTGGGCAAGGGCCATCGCGCACGAGTCGTGCTCTTCACCCATTGAGCATTGAAATGGACGGCGTGGCGCAGCCTCTCCGCGCGGCTGCCGTGCAGGATCGAAGAGTGCCGCGCCACATCAAGCATCACCCGGTGCTACGATGTGCGGTCTAATGTCATTGCCATTCCCCAGCCTGACGCCCGAGGAGGCGGCCGAGCTTATCGATGACGGATCAACCATCGGTTTCAGCGGCTTCACACCTGCCGGAGCCGCTAAGGCGATTCCGCGCGCCCTGGCCGCCAAGGCACGGCGCGAACACCAGGCTGGAAGGCCCTTCCAGGTCGGCGTCCTAACGGGAGCGTCCACAGGACCGTCGCTCGATGGTGCTCTAGCCGAGGCGGAGGCCATCAGCTTCCGCACTCCTTATCAGTCCAGCGTCACGCTGCGGAAGCAGATCAACTCCGGCCAGGTGAGGTTCGCTGACATGCACCTGTCCATGTTGCCGCAGGCGGCGCGGTACGGTTTCCTCGGGCCCGTGCACTGGGCGGTGGTCGAGGCCTGCGACATGACGCCGGGCGGTGGCGTTGTGCTATCCACCTCTGTCGGCGCCTCAAACACCTTCATGCGCCTCGCGGGGAAGGTGCTGATCGAGCTGAACTCGAAGCATCCGCCGTCATTGCTGGGAATGCACGATATCTTAGAACCGCTGGATCCGCCTGCCAGACAGGAAATACCGGTCTACTCTTGCGCTGACCGCATCGGCTCACCGATCTGTGTCATTGACCCCAAGAAAATCGCGGGGGTGGTGCTGACCAACGAGCCGGATGAAACGGGTGGCTTTGATGAAGCAACGCCGGTTACCGAGCAGATCGGCGAGAACGTGGCGGAGTTCCTGGCGGTGGAGATGCGGGCCGGCCGCATCCCGCCGGAGTTTCTGCCTCTGCAATCCGGCGTGGGCAACATTGCCAACGCGGTTCTGGGAGCGCTCGCCCGTTGCAAAGAGATTCCGGCGTTTGAAATGTATACCGAGGTGCTGCAGGATTCCGTGGTTCCGCTGCTCGAGAACGGCCGCTGCCGATTCGCCTCCACTTGTGCCCTGACTCTCTCGCCGGATGCCATGGCGCGCGTCACCGGCAATATCGACTACTTCAAGCGCCGCATTGTGATGCGCCCACAGGAGATTTCGAACCATCCGGAGATCGTCCGCCGGCTGGGCATCGTCTCCATGAATACGGCGATCGAGGTGGATCTCGGCGGCAACGTCAATTCCACGCATGTAATGGGCAAGACGATGATGAATGGAATCGGCGGTTCCGGAGACTTCACTCGCAACGCCTATTTATCGATCTTCTCCTGTCCGTCGACGGCCAAAGGCGGTAAGATCAGCGCGATCGTGCCGCTGGCGTCGCACATGGACCACAGCGAGCATTCCGTGCAGATCGTCATTACCGAGCAAGGCGTGGCCGACCTGCGCGGCAAGGATCCCCACGAACGCGCCCACCTGATTATCGATCGCTGCGCGCATCCGGACTATCGCGAGCAGCTCCGATTCTATCTGGAGCACACGGCCCAGACCAGCCATGAGCCGCTGTCGCTTTCGCTCGGATTTGCCATGCACCGGCAGTTTCTGCGTCATGGAGACATGCGCAACATTGTCTGGAGCGAGTTCGGTTAGGGTGGGCCCAGCGTAACGCCGGCGGTCTTTGCCGCCGGTCCGGAGGCGTCCAATTGGCGCCTTACATCCCCGCCCGAAACGTAGCCCAGGGGTGCGGGTTCATGTCCCGCAGATATTCTTTCTCCCAGTTAAATTCGGGATGTTGGCGCAGGTGCTCGGCGGCATGGAATCCCGTGCCGCAGGCGTGGCCCGCATCGGCCGCGAACGCCATTTTTTCAGCCATGCCGGAGTCGGTCACCTTGTTCTGCACCGCGCCCGCAATGCCGTAGGGCGGCTCCCAGGGCAGCGATCCGCGCGACGACTCATCGATGTGGCCGCACAGCGTCCGTTCGCTCGGCGCGGTCTTCTTGTCGTAAGCATCGTAGTGGTCGGCCAGGAAACGCTCTCCCGCCGCCACGTCAATCCTGCCCTTGTTCTCCGCCATCAACTGCTGCCAGCGTATGTGGCGCGCATTGGCGCTCTTCGATGGATCGCGCAAATCGAAATCGGTTTCTTCGCGAGCCAGCTTCTCGCTTACCGGAAAGTTCGACCCGACGAAATAGCCATCCTTCGTGCGCTGCAGCTTGACATTCTTGAGTCCCAGTTCCAGGTCGGCAACCTCATTCGTCTTCCGATCGGCCACCAGCCAGTTGTTGGCGTACCCTCCGTTATTGCCGTCGCTCATGATACGCGCGAAATCGTCGATCGAAGCAGCGTACTGCATCGCTTTGCGGGCGCGGACAAATTCCGGAATGCCCTTCGCGTCCCAGCCGTGGAAATCCGTGATGGTGGTTTCGGTAATCACGATACCCGCCGAGTTGACGCCAAAATCGTCGCCGCTCTGGATAAAACCCGGGTACCCGTCCATGATGAAGTGGTATCCCTTCGCCGGCGTGACGTCGAAAACGATGGTCCAGCGCTCGCCATCCAGATAACCGGTCCAGTTATTGTGACCGATCACCACGCGCCCGTCCTTCGTGTAGCTGCCGGTGGCCACGAAGGCGCTGCAATGCCCCGGCGCAGTGACGGAAGCGGGCGATTGGATGTGGTGCGCCAGGTCGTACTCATACACGTAGTAGCTCCACTCGAGCGCCGCATTCAACGCCACCACATCCCACAGATCGATCTTCACGCCGCGTGCGTGGACGCCTTCGCTGAGGCCCTGCAACTCCTGCCGATACTCCTCCTCGATATGCGGCCACAGCATCGATTGCGCCGCCTGGCGGAAGAAATCCCAGCTCTTGTTGTTGTCGTGCGTCAATTCGAGCTTGGTCACCTCCAAGCCTTCACGGATCTCCGGGGCGAGCAGGTATCCATGTTGGAAGCCGATCTCGGCGGGCGAGCCCTCGAGGTGCACGAAGGTCCAGCCGCTATTTTCGGGGCGGCGATAGGAGTTCTTGAGGCGGGGATCGGTCTGCGCGCGCAAGCGATACGCCAGCGAGGCCGCCAGGACGAACAGGACCAGCGCCGCTACGGCGGGAATCTTTGGGAACGGTCGGCGCATGGCCCTATTGTAATCAGCCGCGACCCACGAACGGCATCTTGGTAGCCATCACAGTCATGAACTGCACGTTGGCTTCCAGCGGGAGATTGGCCATATACAGGACTGCCTCGGCCACGTGGCGCACATCCATGCGCGCCTCCACCGCGCGTGTACCGTCGGCTTGCGGCACACCGGCGGCCATCCGCTCGGTCATTTCCGTGACCGCGTTGCCGATATCGATCTGCCCGCAGGCGATGTCATACTTGCGTCCATCGAGCGAGATGCACTTGGTCAGGCCGGTCATGCCATGCTTGCTGGCGGTGTACGGCGCAGAGTTGGGACGCGGCGCGTGGGCCGAAATCGAGCCGTTGTTGATGATGCGCCCGCCGCGCGGCTGCTGCGCCTTCATGATCTTGATCGCCTCCTGCGCGCACAGAAACGCCCCGGTGAGGTTGACGCCCACCACCTTGCTCCACTGCTCGTAGGTGAGGTCTTCCATGGGGATGCCGGGCGCGTTGCTGCCGGCGTTGTTGAACAGCACGTCCAGCCGCCCGAAGGTGTCGCGGGTATTGGCGAACAATGCCCGCACGGACTCGGGATTGCTTACGTCCGCAGGCGCCACGAGCATACGCCCGCCCGACGAAGCCGCTGCCGCCGTGCGTTCGAGCTTCTCGGCGTGGCGGCCGACCAGCACCACCGAATACCCGTCGGCCTCGAACGCGAGGCTGACCGCGCGGCCGATGCCGCTGCCGGCGCCGGTCACCAGTGCGATTCTGCCGTCGCTGCTCATCAGAAATGCTCCCGCAGATCCCCAAACTTTTCCACCACGAGCAACCTCCCTTTCCCGGGGCGAATTTCCTCTTTCTCCAGAATCCACGTACGCGCGTGCGGTACGTACACCGCATTCAGCCCCGCTTCGAGCGCTGGATTGACGTCCGATTTCGGGCTGTTCCCGATCATCCACGTTCGCTCCGGAGCCATCGCGCGCTCCTCCACCAGCTTATGGTACGCGGCGCGGTCCTTCTCTTTGACGATGGCGGTGTGTTGGAAAAAGATCGCCAGGCCGGAACGGTCCACCTTCAGTTTCTGTTCGTCGGGATGGCCCTTGGTAAAGAGAGTCAGATCGTGCCGCAACGAAAGATGTTCGAGCGTCTCGGGCACGCCTTCGATCACCTCCAGGGGGCACTCCAGAATGCGCTCGGCGAAACCCATCACGGTTTTCAGGTCTTCCTCACGCACGTCGCGTTCCGCCAGATGCCGGTAACAGTCCTGCAGGTTGCGCGCGAAATTGAGCGAGCCATAGCCGTGGATCTTGGTGGAGGCGTTTTCGATTTCGTCGAGCACCGCGCGGATCTCGGCCGGCGCCATCGAGGAATGGCCCAGGAATTCGACAAATTCGTCGAAGGCGCGCTCGAAGTAGATGTTGTTCTCCCAAAGCGTGTCATCGGCATCGATGATCAGGTGCTGGCGCATCGGCTATTTGGCAGAGCGCGGGGCCAGATGGAATGGAATCTCAAAGACAGCGTCCACGTCGACCGGCGCGCCGTTTCGCAGGGCCGGCTCAAACTCCCATTTCGCCAGCGCTTCCGCGGCGCTGCGGTCCAGCCGGCTGTCCAGGTGCTGCAGAAGTTCGACCGTGTCCACGTGGCCGTCCTTGCGGATCACCGCAGCCAGCCGTACTTTGCCTTCGACCTTCTCAGCGGCCGCTGCCGCGATGTATTTAGGATCCACCTTGCGCAGGGGGGACGGAGGATGGACATCGGGGAACTGCCCGGGGATGGGCTCGCGCTCCGCGAACCAGACGATCCAGCTGCCCGAGTAACTGGTCACGTTGGGCATCTGAATGGCCACCGAGTAGACCACTCTCCCGGCCAGGTGCGGATCCGGCGAGGCCGATGATGCGCACGGAGGCGGGCATGGCACCCGGCGGAGCGGCGGTCGTCACTCTCACTGCGCGGGCCGCTGTGAGCAAGTTGCGCGCGGACGTGGGCGCTTCCAGGCCGGCCACGAGCGAGGGCTGTGGATGCTGCGGGCTGTCCTGCGCCAATAGGCCGGGGATGACGAGCTGATGATTCTCCGCACTGAGCCTGTCCCTCAGTGGGCTGCGGTTGAGGCCCGGCGGAAAAGCCGGCTTCCTGCGAAGCCTTGGGCGCGGGAATGTCAGCCTGGCGCGTTGGGAACAGACCGACGATCGCCATGGCAGCTTCCGGCGTGCGGTTCGAAGCTGTGACAGCAGGCGCCTCAGCCAACGAGTCCGCCGGCCGCGCGGGCTGGTCGCGGTGCACCTCCGGCGCGGTGAATGGCCGGACCGCCCGGGCTGTCGCAGTCAATGGGACCAGCGGCGTTTGGGGCGTCAGCTTCGCTTCCACTTGCGGAGCGTCCGGCAGGTTGGCCGGTTGCGCGGCGGGCGCGTGCCTGGCCTCCACCGGCGGCACAAAAGTCCGCCGTGCCGGCTGCACACGCAGCAGGGCATCCAACGGTTGAACGGTCGGTTTGGCCGCCGCAACAGTTAGGTCCGGAGCCGTCGGAAGAATTGGCTGGACCGTCTTGATGCGCTCTTCAGGAGGCGGCGTAAAATTCCGAGGCTGCGGACGCGCGATCGGCGGCAGTGGGACGGCCTTCGGCTGCGCGGCGGCAATTTGCGGCGCCTCCGGCAGGGCCGGCGTCAGAAGTTTGGGGCGCGGCGGCTCCGCGGGCGTGAACTCGCGCACGGGCCGCGACGGCGGTGTCAGCGCCACCACGTTGGGGGAAGGCACCATCTTCGGGGTGTCCAGAGTGGGCGCCGGAAGCCAGATGATCTGGGCGGCTCGCGGTGTATCCTTAGCTCCCGCCACCAAAGTCCGCGGAGCCTTGGTGTGCGCGCGCGGGGGCCGCCGGTCCAGGGGCTGGCGTGACGGAGCAATCTCGGGCAGTCGGTCGCGGAGGTTGTACCACACCAGCCGATTCGCGTGCGGACGGATCTCCTGCTCGTAGAGGTTGGCGGGACCGGCCTTCGGGATCAGGGGACCGATCGCAACCCACGCCAGCACCGAGCCATGCACGCAAGCCGAAATGGCAAACGACGATGCGCTCTGCAGCCGCTTGGTTTCGGGGCGGACCACGACCCTCATAGCGTAGATCTCCCGCTTCTGAAATTCACCACCGCTCCCTTTGGTCGCGGCTCAGTAAGGCCCCTCGAACACGCAAACGCCGATTCGGACACACGAGACGCATCGGTACTGAGCCGTGACCAAAGGGAGCGGTCCACCTAAATCTCCACGTGCTTGCCCCCGAAGCCGTTGGTGGGCGCCAGGGCTCTGACGCGCTCAATCGCCTTTTGCTTGGGAATGTATTGTGCCAAATACTCGTTCAGTTCCTTTAGGCGGCCGGTTTCGGACCGCTGCCGCAGCAGCACGCTCAGAAAGTTCAAATCCGGCAACGCCTGCGCCAGTTGAAAACTAAGCTGCGGGTTTTTTTCGTCGGGCTCGCCCATTTCCTTCGCGGCGTTGAGCTTGCTCAAATCGCGGTAGTGGGTGAGCGCCTGCTCGCGCAGCTCCGGCGGCGCGGGCCTGTAGTCGTCGTCGTCGAAAAAGTTTACTTCCGCTTGCAGGTAGTTCTTGTCTTCGTTCAGAGCCACGATCTCAAACCGCCGGCGGCCGCGCGTGAGAACATCCATGCGCCCGTCCGGGTACATTTCGTTGAGCTTCTCTACCACCACTGTGCAACCAGCGTTCACGATCCCCTCTTCCTGCGCGAGCACGATTCCGAACTCGGTGTTGTCGCGGATCGCATTGCCGACCATTTCCTTGTAGCGGTCTTCAAAAATGTGTAGCGGCAGGGGCGTCCCCGGGAAGACGACAATCTGCAAAGGGAACAGCGGGATCAACCCCGACGTCATGGTACTATTATGGCGTTTTCGGCGAATTTGCAGCAATAACTTTCGAGAACTCCGCGCGCATGCGAATCGATGGCAAGGTAGTGCTGATTACCGGCGCATCACAAGGAATTGGAGCAGCTTGCGCTGTGGAATTCGCACGCGCTGGAGCACGTCTCTCGCTGACGGCGCGATCCGCGGAAGGCTTGTCGAAGGCCGCGCCACCGGACTCCCTCATCACCGCCGGCGATCTTACGCAGGAGGAAACGCGCCGCGCTGTGATCGAACGCACTCTCGCACACTTCGGCGCCATCGATATTTTGATCAACAATGCCGGGGCCGGCCTCTACAGCCCCTCCTGGAACGCGCCCATGGACGAGGTGCGAAGGCTTCTGGAACTGAATCTTCTCGCTCCGCTGGCGCTGGCTCAGCTCGCGAGTTCCCCATATGCGCGAGCGCCGCAGCGGCATGATCGTCAACGTCGGATCGATCGCCGGTAAAATGGCCTTGCCCTGGCTGACGATCTATAGCGTTTCGAAATACGCCCTGGGGGCGCTCACCGAAGGCATGCGCATGGAACTGCGGCGCGATGGCATCCGCACCATGATCGTGTGTCCCGGCTATGTGAAGACCGCTTTTCAGCAAAACGCGCGTGGTGGTTCGCCGCCCGCGGCGATGGTCCAGGGCCGGCGCTTTGCCATCACCGCCGAGCAATGCGCTGCCGCCATCCGCAAGGGAGTGGAACGCGACGCGCGTACCGTGGTCACGCCGCGCTCGGGCTGGCTGCTCATTGCCGCCATGCGCCTGTTCCCCGCGTTTGTCGAAGCCCGCATGGCGGCCATTAATCAGACAGCATGAATCTCAAGCTCAAACGCACACCGGGCATCTATCTGGTCGGCTTCATGGGGTCCGGAAAATCGACCATTGGCCGTCTACTGGCCCACCGGCTCGGCTGGAGTTTTTTCGACACCGATGAGGAGATCGAGCGCGCCGAGAACACCGCCATCGCCCACATTTTCGAGCATCGCGGCGAGGCTGAATTCCGCCGCATCGAAGCTGCCATCCTGCGCCAGCACGTCGGCTGGATCGAGCGCGGGAGGCCGGCCGTCCTGGCGCTGGGCGGAGGCGCCTTCATCCAGCCCGAGAATCGCAATACATTGCAGGACAACGGCGTCACGGTCTGGTTGGACTGCCCCTTCGAGACGGCTGCGCGGCGCGTGGCCCAGGCATCTCATCGGCCTCTGGCGCACAAGACCGACGAACTGGCGGAGCTCTATCACTCCCGGCTGGAGGTGTATCGCCTGGCGGATGTGCACATCGCGGTCAACAGCGATGAGGCCGCCGAGACGGTGGCAGCGATCTTGAGCCACCCGCTGATCAAATAAAGACGCCTCGATGAGCACGCGCACGCTTCGCCGCCAGGCGCTCGAAATCTTCCATGCCGCGGTCGCCGCAGCCGATCCCGCGGCGGCGGTGAGGCGTCATCTGACGCGTCTCGATCTCACGCGTTATCGCCATATCTACGTGGTTGGCGCGGGTAAAGCCGGGGCCTCCATGGCGGCCGCTGCGGAGCGCGTACTGGGGCGGCGTATTACGGCCGGGCTGGTGAATGTGAAGTACGGCCACGTGGCCAGGATGCGCCGCATCGAGCTCAACGAATGCGGCCATCCGATTCCCGATCAGAGCGGAGTTGCCGGAGCGGAGCGGATCGCGGCCATCGTGGAGAAAGCCGGAGCGGGAGACCTGGTGGTGTGCCTGATTTCCGGCGGAGCCTCGGCGCTGCTCCCGCTGCCGGCTGCGCCTATCACCCTGGAGGAGAAGCAGGCAGTCACGCGCCTGTTGCTGGCTTCGGGCGCGGACATTCACGAGATCAATGCCACCAGAAAGCACATCTCGCGCATCAAGGGCGGTCAACTGGCGCGCCTGGCCTCGCCGGCTGCTGTGGAGTCGCTGCTGCTTTCCGACGTCATCGGCGACGACCCGGGTGTCATCGGTTCCGGACCCACGGCGGCAGATGCCACCACCTTCGGCGCGGTCGCGGCCATTCTGGATAAGTACGGGCTGCGCAAGCGCGTGCCCCACTCCGTGCGGGAACGGATCGAGCAAGGTGTAGGCGGCGAGATCCCCGAAACTCCCAAGCCGGCCGATCGCATGTTCCGTAGGGTGGCGAACACCGTGGTCGGCTCCAACCGCCTGGCCCTGGCGGCTGCGGCGCGGCGCGCGCGGGCACTGGGTTTACATCCTTTGGTGCTCTCCAGCGAAATTCAGGGCGAGGCCCGCCAGGTCGCGCGTGTGCACGCCGCCATCGCATGCGAGTTGGTCCGCTCCGGGCACCCGGTAAGACGGCCGGCCTGCATTATCTCCGGCGGCGAAACCACCGTCACCTTGAAGGGCACGGGTCTGGGCGGGCGCAATCAGGAGTTCGCGCTGGCGGCGGCCATCGATATTGCGGGGCTTCCCGAGACCGTGATCCTGAGCGCCGGAACCGATGGCACCGACGGCCCCACCGACGCGGCGGGCGCCATTGCCGATGGCGCCACACTGGACCGCAAGCCCGACGCCCGCGCCTTCCTCGACCGCAACGACTCGTACCACTACTTTGCGGAGCTAGGAGACCTGGTCAAGACCGGCCCCACGCTTACCAATGTCATGGATGTGCAGTTGGTTCTGGTAGGATCGCGTAAGTGAGCTTCTGGCGGAAGGATATCATCGAGTTTGCGCTGGACCACGAGACGCTGCGGCACATCGAGGAGCAGCGGGCCTGGATCGCGCGCGAGCCCGGCAACGCCGCTCCGTACCATAATCTGGCGCAGCTCTATCGCACGCAAGGAAAGCAGGAAGAAGCCTTGGGATTGCTGCTCGAAGCCGTGCGGCTGGATAGCGAATCTGCCCCGGCGCACACTGCCCTGGCCGAAATCTACACCGTGCGCGGTGACATGCAGGCGGCGTGGCGACACGCACGGGAGGCGGAGCGCAGTGGGGACCGGCGCGCCGTGGAACTGCTGGAACGCTACGGCGTGGAGGGAGTAACCGCTCCCTCTGGTCACGGCTCAGTATGCCGGTGTCACGTTACTACTGAGCCGTGACCAGAGGGAGCGGTTCCTGGTTCCTACTGCTCGCCGGGCCGCTTGAGCGTGGGCGCCTTTTTCTTCTTGGGCTGGTCCGTGTCGGACTTCTGGTCGTCCGCCGGTTTCTTTTCACCGTCCACCGGCGCCGTCAAATCGCCCAATTCCTTCTTCTCCCTGGCTTCGCGGGCCTCTACGTCTTTACCCCGCTCGGCCACGTCCTGCTGGGCGCCGCTCAGGCTGTCCTGGGTTGTTTCAATTGCCTGTTTGAGCGCGAAGTCATAACGGGCGATGTCCTTGGGCGGGCTGCTCTGGATCTTCTGCAACATCGGCAGCGTCTGCTTTTCGACCGCCGCCACCGCGTCCAGCCCCAGTTTCACTTCCGCCTTGTGTAGCAGCGCTTCGTCGGCCACATCGTCGATGGCGTCCAAAATCTTGGAGTAGTCTTCCAAGGCATCGTGAACCATCAGCGAACGCCCCGCTTTTTCCTTGCCGAGCAGGTTCTTCACCAGGTCGGCGCGCTGCTTGGCGAAATTCGCGTAGAGCTTCAGCCGGTCATTGGGCGCCTGCGCCTCTTTGATCTGGTCGATTTCGTCGCCGGTCAGAAAATCGCGCTGGGCCATGAGCGGCGCAGCCAATACCAGGCACCACAACAGTTTCTTCATTTGTGTTTGCCCTCCATCAAGCCGGTCAGCAGGTTGTCGTGTATCTGCTGCACCTCTTCTTTCACCTTCTCCAGCTGGGCGCGGTCGCCGAAGGCCATATCGTGTGCGAAGCTTTCCATACTACGCAGCAGGTCGCGCGTGGCAATCTCCGCCTTCTTAAACCATTTTGGACTTTTGCGCGGATCTTTGCCGGTCTTCACCAGAGAGTCATACCCCAACTGCACGGATTCCTGGACTTCCGTGATTTTGGTCATGGCCATCTGCGAATCGCCGGCGCGGTAGGCGTCACGCGCATATCGCAGGGCCACCACGGCGTTGGCTAGCGCCAGATTCGACCTTTTCTCCAGATTGGGTTCGGCGCGCGCCTCATCCAAGTGTTCCGCCGCCATTACTCCCGCCGAAGCGGCCAGCAGCGTCAGCCCAAGAATCCACCGCATGTCTCTCACCGCTTGTCGAGTTCCCTCTGTAGGATGCGCACACGTTGGCGGGCCTGCCATTCCTGGTCCGGGTTCTTGCCCTCGCTCGTCGCCAGAAACTGCCGGTACGCTTCCAGCGCCGGTTTGAGCTGGTGCAGTTTGTCCAGGATAATGGCGCGGAGGAATGCATTTCCGGCGGTGTTTTCGCCCAACTGGCGCCCGCGGTCGAAGGCCGCCAGCGCCGGCTGATAATCTTCCGCCAGGTACAGAACGCTGCCCAGTTCATTCCATGTGGGCCCAGCTTCCGGTTTCGCTTTCAAGGCTGCCTGGAACTGCTCGGCCGCTGCCGGATACTGCTTCGATCACGCAGCGCACGCCCGAACATCATGCGCAGATCGTAGTTGGCCGGCTCCTCCGCCACGGCTTTCTCCAGAAGCGGCAAGGCCTTATCCAACTGGCGATTGAACAGAAATGCCTCGGCCAGTCCCAGACGGTTCGCCTGCGTGGGCGATTTGGCATAAGCCTCTTCCAGCCGGGGGATGGCATCGGCATACTGTTTGCTTTCGAGCAGCAATTCTCCCAAACGTTCCTGGGCGGCCGCCTGATCGGGAAACTGGCGGTAGATCTCGATGGCTTCCGCCAGTTGCCCGCCCTTTTCGTAGAGAACCGCCAGTTCGAGCAAGGCATCGCGGTAGTTCGCATCCAGCTCGGCTGCCAGCCGAAAACGCGGCGCCGCTTCCGCCAGTTTTCCTTGCTGCGCTAAGGCGCGTGCCAGACCGAGCTGCGCCGCCGCCGCTTTGGCGTTGGTTTCGAGGGCCGCCCGATAGTCCGCCTCCGCCTTAGCGGCATCGCCCGTCCCCAGTTCGGCTTCGGCCAGATAAAAGCGCGGACGGAATTCTGCGGGCTTCTGCGCCGCGGCGCCTTCCAATAGGGGTCTGGCCTCCACTGGATTCTTTTGACGCAGCAGGAGGATTCCCAGGTTCAATTGCGCTTCGTACAACCCCGGTTGGAGTTCCAGCGTCTTGCGGTACTCAGCGATTCCCCGGGCATCCTGCTGCAGAAGACTGTATGCCAGCGCCAGGTTGAAGTGCGCGCTGTAGTCGCTGGGATCGGCTGCTACGGCCTTGGTGAACGCTTCCGCCGCTGCTTCGTATTTGCCTTCGTCCAGCGCCTTCATCCCTTCGACGCCGGGATTGGCGGCCTGGAAGAACAAGAGCGCCGCGGCAGTGATCCACATAACCAGATTCTAAATCGCCGCGCCGCTGATCGGTGTGAACTTCACCTGGGCTCCGTCCCGGGCGTGGGCAAATCGGGAGAGTCGGAACGGAACGATAGGGGAATGTCGACCAGGGCGGCGCGCTGGCTGTCTTCGTCGGTTACGCGCAGCTTGTAATGCGCCGGCGGCACGTCGAACAAAACGTTCCCGGCGGCCGCTTCGAGCGTAGTGACCGGACGCAGAAAGCCCAGCCACTCGGGCACGCTTTCGCCGTCGCGTATTTCGGGATAGCTGTTCCCCTGGTCGTCCTCGATATTCATGTTGGGAACGATGGCCCGCGAGTTAGCGGTGTTGCCGACATTGATCCGCACCAAAAAATACCGGTGCTGCGGCACACGGGCCGTGGGACCCTCCCCCAACTGCGCCGCCCATCGGGTTTCAAACACGGTATAGACCAGGTGGCCCAGTTCCACACGGTCGCCCATGGAGTAGGTCCGGACCTCCGAGGAGGAATGCCGCGAGCAGGCGGCCGAGAAAAGAAGAAATAGTCCGATCGCCGAGCAGGATAGAGAGCGACGAATGTGCATGGAAGAGACTATTGTCCGCGTGCCTGCGGGCCGTGTCAACGATATCGGCGGTCAGTGCGGCCGGGGTCAATGCTGCGGCAAAAGCTGCTGCTGCAATAGACGTTCAAATTTCGCACGCTGTTCGGCGGTCAGCACTTGTTCCACCCGTGACTTGCTGTCGCTGAGAACCGTGCGGTAATACTGCCACATGTCGTTGAGGATGGATTGGATCTGCTCGGCTTGCACCGGCGTCAGATTCAGTTGCTTTTGCAGCTCATCGAACTTGAGCGCCTTACCCGCCGGGGTATCGAACGAGGCCTGCTGATGGAGCCGGGCATGTACACGGGAATTCATGGCCAGTGCGCCGGCGGCGGCGCCGCAAAGGAACACGAGCGCCAGGATGACGCCTCCCGCCAGGCGCGGATCCCAACGCGTGCCGGCCGCGGTTCGTTCCAGAAGATCAATGCTCATAGGCGGTCAAGGTTACCAGCATATTATCCTGCGCTGGACCGGAATCGAACGCGGGCGCTTCCTGCTGCGCCATCACCGCTTCCGGAGAAGGACCAACTGCGTAGCCCGATTCGCCCAAAACCAGGTAACTGCCCAGCACTGCCAGCGTCAGCAAAGACGCAAAGATCAGCCGACGCCCCCAGGCGAGATTCAGCCCGAACACATTGGCCAGGGAGGGGACGGCCTTGCGCTCGTTCACCTGGGCCAGGACTCTGGCAGAAAACCCCAGCGCGGGTTCGACGACTTCCTCGGACCGCAACGAGACGAACAACTGCGAGACGGCCTGCATGCTGCGAATCTCTCCGCGGCAGGCGTCACAAGCGTTCAGGTGTGCCTCGATTTCCTGTTTAGCAGCCGGTTTCAGCACGCCGGCGAGGTACTCCTCGAGGCTGTCCATTACTACCGCATGCATATGTTTCTTCCCTTATCAAAGCTACCTTACACCACTGCCAACCTCTTGCGGATCTTTGTCCGCTAAGAGAACCAACTTTTTCCGCTCAACCCGGTACCAGGCCGGGGGTCCGGTCCAAGCGTTGGGCGGCTTTCACCAGCTTCTGCCGGGCGCGAAAGAGCTTGACCTTGATGGTGTTCTCGTTCATGCCCGTCTTTTCCGCCAACTCTTCCACGGAAAAGCCTTCGACTTCCTTTAACATCAACAACATGCGTTCTTCTTCGGAGACCCGGGTCAGGAGTTTCAGAACATAATCGCGCTGTGCCAGGCTGGCATCCGCCGGGATCTGCCGGTCGACAGCGGGGTCTGAGTTTTCGACGCGCCGGACCTCATCTTCGCTCAAATCGCTTTCGTAAACCAGCTTCCGCACCTTTCGCTTGCGCAGGTAATCGAAGCATTCGTTCACCGTAATTTTGTAGATCCAGGTGATCAGCGAACTGCGGAAATCGAAACTCTTGATGGACAGGTAGACCTTTGCAAATACTTGCTGTGCAATGTCTTCCACGTCATTCCGCTGGCGCACGATGCCGTGAATGATGGAGAACACCTTGGACTGATAGCGCTCCACGATTTCGCGAAAGGCGGCTTCCTCGCCGGCCTGCGCCCGCTGCACCAACGCGCCTTCCGGGGTGTTCTGGTAGTCCACTCTTGTCTTTGACGCTACGTTGCCACTGTACGTGGGAAGCGTGAGAGTGCCGGCCAGGGTGCCCATACACCGCTTCTTACGCAACCCGCGAGGTTCGGGTTTCAGATTTGCGCCGGCGGCCGCCTCTTTGAAAGATAGCATACGGCGCCAGACCGAACCTGCCAGCACTTCGGTCCCCATTTTCCGCGACCGGACCGCGAAATCGCGCATCTAAATTGGTGGACGGTGGATGAAGCCGGTCCTGATTGTATAATAGGGGCAGCCTCAAACAGGAGTTTAGACGCATGGTGCAAATGACAGAAAAAGCGGTCGGCAAGGTTAAGGAGATTATGTCGTCCCAGGAACCGAAGCCAGTGGGACTACGCATTGCGGTCGTGGGCGGCGGTTGTTCCGGGTTCAGCTACTCTATGGCTTTCGAAAACCAGCCCAACATGCTCGACAAGACCTATCAATACGATGGATTGAAGGTCTACGTCGACCAGGCCAGCCTTCTGTATCTGGATGGCGCCGAGGTCGACTACGTGGAGACGTTGGAGGGCGCGGGCTTCAAGTTTAATAACCCCCAAGTCAAATCCACCTGCGGCTGCGGCAGCTCCTTCCAGGTTTAAGCGAACTCAACGGTCGATGATTCCGGGCGTCCCACGTACCTAACGTGGGACGCCCTTTTTGTGTGTTGAGTGGACCTCGGGTTCCTGTTGTACCGCTGGACAATGCGCAGCGTCTCTGATTCCCGCTCCGCCACATTCATAGGGCGTGGAACGAAGCCAATTTGACGCTGAAAACAAAGACTCTCCCCATTTGAACTAACCCAATTTTTTCGGTAGAACCCAAACCCATTTCTGGGCCTTGGGGCAAGCTGAAAGAAATCAGCTCAGATTTTTCATTAGCTGCCGAATTCATGCTGGCAAAACGAAGCCAAATCCACCTGGGGCTGCGGCAGTTCCTTCCAGGTTTAAGCGAACTCAACGGTCGATGATTCCGGGCGGCCCGATCTTGCCTCCGCCGTGGATCGGGATCGTAACTGCGCGCCCATCTGGATGAATCCAGCGCTCGTGGCTTCCGTTCTTGCGACGCCGTTCAAACCAAGCCGCATTGCCGCGCGACGAAAGTCCTCAGCGCGGGCGCCAGGCATTCACGATTGCGGTGCTGTCGGCGGGCAGCGATAGCCCCTTCTCGCCGTATTCAGCGGCAATCAATTCAAACACGCTTCCGAGTTCGGCCAAAGCCTCTTCTCGCGTCGGCATAAGCGCGTAACACCCGCGAATCGCGGGGATTTCCGCCACCCAGCCACTCGGCTGATTCCGATACAAGACTACCTTGTAGTCGTCAAAACCCATTTCATCCTAATTCTACGCTACCGGAACCCAGAACTTGGGTGGAACTCCGGTCCGCGCAGGTCCCCCTGGACCTGCCTACTTGAGGTCTGCGGACCGGAACTCCGTCATCAGTGAAAGTGGGTAGTCCAGTCCTGCGGCTCCGAGACGGATCGCCTTCTGCACCCACGGGTAGCCATCGAGCCGTGGCCTGTCCCCACGCAGTTGCCACAATGCCCGCTCGGCGGGATCCAGCATGTTGTACCGGTATACGAAGGTCGCTTGCCGTATGGTTTCGACGAAGTACCCGGCATCGAACCATGCGAGGGCGTCGGGCTTCCCCGCCGCTTCCGAATCAAGGGCCCGGGCGAGGAGGCGGCCCGTAAGTTCACCGGCGACCCGTGCATCCTTCGTAGAGTAGATGGCGGCGCGGCGGAGGGTTTCCATCCGCACCTTCACGGGAGTGCTGGGCGTTAACAACGCCAGGGTTTCGTCGCCGAGGTTTGCCAGGTTGTAAGAAGCGTCGGCGCCGTGCCAATCCGGGCCGCTCTTCCATGGCAAGGAGTGTGCCGATCCGATGTCGAACTGCTGGCAGACCAGCGGCGGGCCGGCCCATGCCGGAATCGTGATCAACAGAACTGCCGACTCCAGGAGTATCGAGGACAGTGCTTTCATGATGTGCTCTCCAAGTGCTAACGGGCCGGCTCACACGGCCGCCCGTTGCCAGGCCCAGAATCGGCTGAACCAGGCCTTCGACGTGAGTATCGGCAGGTAACCTTACCGTTACCTCGTGCCTGCGTCCATTGATTTGAATCGCCTGGAGTGCCATATTGAGCGTGGACCGATGAAAGAACCAGACCCGGAAGCGGTACGCGCGCACCTCGCCAAGATTGTGGAGAGCAGCGAGTTCGTCAAAGCGGAACGCTTGTGCCGGTTCCTGCGCTTCACCGTGGAAGCCAGGTTGAACGGCCAGGAGGACCAGATCAAAGAGTACGTTCTGGGGCGGGAGGTGTTCGACCGGAACGGCACCTACGATCCTCGAGTGGACCCAATTGTTCGCGTGGAGGCACGGCGGCTTCGAACCAGGCTGGAGGAATACTACCGCGCCACCGGACGAGCCGATACCCTCCGCATCGAGTTTCCCAAAGGGAGTTACGTTCCCGTAATCCGTCCTGCAGAGGGGGCGGTTGAGGAGATCGTCCCGCCGGGCGCTTTTTCGCGGAGACACCTTGCGCTGTGGATTTCGGGGGCTGCCCTGCTTCTGGTTCTGGTTGGAATGCTGGCAGGCTACCGTCTGTCGCGGCCTTCACCATCCGAGATCGTGGCCGTCGCGCCGGCGGGCTGGCTGTGGGGTGAGACTGCGGATGCTACGGGTTTGGAGGAGAGCCTTGCGGAGAGAGTCAGCCTGGAGTTGGCCAACGAGCGTGCGGCGCGGGTGATTGGTTGGCCCTTGATGTTGCGGTATCGGACGGCGCGGCAGGAGTTTCGGCAGATGGCGGCCGGAGTAGGCGCTAGCAAAGTGCTCCTGATTCGCAGCAGCGGGAGTGGCGTGGCCGTTTTCCTTCTGGACGCCGCCACCGGTGAGAAGTCCTGGGTCGACGAATACGCCATGCTCGATAATCCGCGTCAGCTGGCGCAGACGATCGCAAGGGATTTTGCGGCAAAGGAGAAAAGGTAGGGCGCGCTTACGCCGCAGCGCCCGCCGTCACGCCGCCGAACTTCACCGACACCAGCCGCGAAACGCCGGGCTCCTGCATCGTCACGCCATAGAGCGCCTGGGCCGATTCCATCGTGCGCTTGGAGTGCGTGATCATGACGAACTGCGTGGTCAGCGACATCTCCGCGATCATCTTGTTCAGGCGGCCGATATTGGCTTCATCCAGCGGCGCATCCACTTCGTCGAGGATGCAGAACGGGCTGGGCTGGTATTTGAAGATCGCCATCAGCAGCGCCACCGCGGAGAGCGCTTTCTCGCCGCCGGAAAGCAGCAGCACGTTTTGCAAGCGCTTGCCGGGGGGCGAGCAGACGATGTCGATGCCCGATTCGGCCAGGTTCTCCTGGTCAGTGAGGCGCATCTCGCCGGTGCCGCCGCCGAATAGCGTCTGGAACGCGACACGGAAGTTGGCGTTGATGGCCTCGAAGGCTTCCGCGAATTTCTGGCGCGAAACCACATCGATTTCCTGAATAGCTTTCTCGGTGTCGCGTATGGAATCGATCAGATCCTGCCGCTGCGTGCTCAGGAACTCATGCCGCTGCTGGGCTTCCTGGAACTCCTCCATGGCCGCGGGGTTCACGGCGCCCAGGGCTTCGATGCGATTGCGCACTTCGCCGGCGGCTTGCTCGGCGGCGGCGATGGCGTCTTCGTCCGGAATCGGATCGTCCGCGGGCGCCAGCTCTTCCACCGCGCAGTTCAATTCTTTGCGGCTGGTCTCATCCAGGTACTTCAACTCGGCCTGTTTGCGCACCAGGTCGACTTCAATCTGCGACCGACGCTCGTGCCACTCCTGAACCACCACGCGCAGAGTCTTGAGTTCCTCTTCGTTGGACCGCAGGGTTTCGCGCCGCTCGGCATCTTCCGACGCCATGCGGTTCACACGCCCTTCCGATTCCACGATCTGCTCCGCCAGCTGCGCCGCCCGCTGGCTGAGCTCCACGTTGTCGGCCAGGAGGCGTGCACGGTGCTCGCCCCAGCGATCGATCTCGGCACCGATCGCGGTCCGCCGGCCGGCCATCTCACGAAACTGCTGCTCCAGCCGAGCCAGTGAGGTCTTCTCACCGCGGTGCCGCTCTTCGAATCCCGCCAGCTCCGCCCGCACGGCGGCGTACTCCTCGCCGATGCCGGCGGCCGACGCCTGCAATTCTTCGAGTGACTGCCGCTCGCCCTCGAGCGTCAACTCCCGCTCCGCTCGCAGCCGCTCCTTCTCGTCCACGGCCGCCCGGTTCTTCTCGCGCTGCTCGATGGAGCGCGCCCGATCGCGACGCAGCCGCTCCAACTCAAGGCGCGCCACCGAGACGCGCGAATTGGTGCGTGACAGGTCTTCGCCCAGCTTGCGCATCTCGTGATCGAGCGCCAGCCGGTCCTTCTCGCGAGACTGCTGCAATGCGCGCAGCCGCTCCAGCTCCGCCTCAATGGCGAGGGTTTCCTGATGCAAGGCTTCCTGGGCGGCCAGCTTCTCGTCGAGCAGCGCCTGGCGCGCGTCCAGCGTTACAGCCAGTTCGCGCATCTCGCGCTTCATCGCCAGCGGCCCGGCGCCGGTCTTGGTCCCGCCGGTCACCGTGTGGCCGTGGTAGCAGACGCCGTCCGGCAGCAGGAAATACAAATAGGGATATGCCACCGCGAGGCGCTGTGCCGCCTGGCGATCTTCCGCCAGGAAGCACAGGGAAACCCGTGGCAGCAGGTCCGCCGCGCGATCTCGAAAACCATTGGTGAGCCGCAACGATTCGCTCAGCCGTGCCGCGATGCCGGTCTCGGGCCCGATGGGCGGCTCCGGCAGGTCGCGGTGGCCGTTGCCGTTAGGCTCGGGATGCACCAAGAAAGTGGCGCGGCCGTCCGTTTCGGCGCGCAGGAAGTCCAGGCCGCGCTCCGCCTGGTCCCAGCTTTCCACCACCACGTATTCCAGCTCTTCGCGCAGGAATTCTTCGGCCGGCTTTTCGAACCGGGGGTCGACTTCCACGTAATCCGCCAGCACACCCTGCAGCTTTAAATCTTCCGCGTGGCCCTCTTCGAGCGAAGCGAACAACCGCTTCACCGAGTCCGTGGTATAGGTGCGATGCGCCAGCACCTGCTCCAGCGATTCTTTACGCGCGCGAATTCCGGAGACCTCGCTTTTCTGCGCGTCGATCTCGTGCCGCAGTTCCACGGCGGCGCGGCGTCGTTCGGCCAAGTCCTCTTCAGTGCGGCCCTTCTCGGCAACTACCGATTCCAGTTCCAGCTGGCGTTGCGCCGTGGATTCGGAGAGCTGCCGGCTGGCCGCCTCCAGCCGTTCGATTTCCGCGGTGGCCACCTGCTCTTCGCGTTCCGAGCGCGCCGTTTCCCGCTCGATGGCCGCCAGGTATTCTTCCACCTGCGCCAGTTGGTTATTCAGCGTGGAAGCTTCGCCCAACAGACGCAGCACCACCTGCCGTCCCGCTTCGATGGCCTGCTCACGCTCGCGCACTTTGCCTTGCAACTCTTCGCGCTGCTGGTTGATTTCCTGCATGCGGCCGCGGGCCTGCGCGATCTGCGCTTCGAGCGCGGCGAGATTGTTCTGGTGTACCTCGATTTCCCCGCCGAGCGTTTCCAGCCGCGAACCCAGCTCCTGGGCTTCCTTTTCGGCCTGCCCAATGCGCTGCTCGATAGAGCCGCTTTCACGCACCTGCGATTCCAGGCGCCCGCGCGTGCGCTCAGCATCCACGTGCATTTCCGAAAGCTGCTGCCGAGCGGCTGTGAGTAGCTGCTCCAGCTCATAGCAGGCTGCCTGCTCGCGCTCGTGGGCCTGTTCCTTCTCGGACACCTGCTGCGACAGAGACTTCAGCTCGCCGGTGGCCAGGTTCAGATCGATCGCGGTCTTGGCCGCGTCCCGCTCCAGCAGGCGATACCTGCCCGAGAGCACCACGCGCAGTCCGGCTTCCAGCTCCGCCTTGAGCTCGACGTACCGGCGGGCTTTGGATGCTTGACGCTTCAATGAATTCACCTGGCGCGTGACTTCCTCCAGGATGTCGAACACGCGAGCCAGGTTCTGCTTGGCGCTTTCGAGCTTGGCTTCGGCCAACCGCTTGCGCGTTTTGAATTTGGTGATGCCGGCGGCTTCCTCGATCACGCCTCGGCGGTCCTGCGGTTTCGAGCTGAGGATCTGGCCGATGCGCCCCTGCTCGATGATGGCGTAGCTCTCCGGGCCCAAGCCCGTTCCCATGAACAGATCCTGAATGTCGCGCAGGCGGGCGACGTGGCCGTCGATCAGGTATTCGCTTTCCCCGGAGCGATACAGGCGGCGCGTGATGGTGACCTCGCCCTTTGGCGGTGCCTGGCCCTCCTCCACGGCCTGGATTTTGTGCGAGCGGCTTTCGGCGTGAACCTCGGGATCCACCAGCGTCATGGTGACGTAGGCCATGCCCAGCGCCTTGCGGTCGCGCGTGCCGGCAAAGATCACATCTTCCATGCGGCTGCCGCGCAGGCTTTTGGCCGACTGCTCGCCCAGCACCCAACTGATGGCATCGCTGATGTTCGACTTGCCGCACCCGTTGGGCCCCACGATGGCGGCGATGCCCTCCCCGTGGAACCGCAGTTCGGTGCGATCGCAAAACGACTTAAATCCCTGTAATTCAACGCGTTTGAGTCTCAGCAAACCGTTACCTCGCTCGCCCAGGGGAGATTGTCACTATACTAACCGCGAGCAGCGGGAAAGTAAAGCGTCTCCCATACATCATTGAGTACCATATCATAAGTAAACACCATATCTAGGGGTGTACCCGCCCGATTGAGGGCCACTGTGCGGGGCGCTTTTGGCGGAAGGCGCGCACCCCCTCTTCGAAATCGTCGCTTTCAAAAACCTCGTCGCGGATCCGCCGCGCGATCTCGCCCGCGGTTCGCCAGTCTTTCCCTCTGACGTCCTGGACGAAGGTAAGCCCGCTGCGGATGGCCGTAGGTGACGATTCTGCAATCGCGGTGGCCAGTTCCACGGCACGCTTTTCCAGATCGCCGGCCACCTCGTGAACCAGTCCGATCTGCCGGGCTTCCGCGGCGTCAAAGGTCCGGCCGGTGAGGGAGAGTTCGATGGCGCGGCGCTCACCTAGACCCACTGATAACACACGAAACACCAGAAACGGCCATAACCCCAGGCGGATCTCGGTAAGGCCGAAGGCGGCGTCTTCGCCGGCCACGACCACGTGGCAATTGGCGACCAGCCCCATGCCGCCCCCCAGAGCCGCGCCCTGAACCGCCGCAATGAGCGGTTTTCCCAACCGCGCCCCGATGGTGAACAACTGCTCCTGGCTGGCGTTGATCTCCTCACTGGCGAGGGTGCCGACCTCGCTCAAATCCATGCCGGCGCAGAAATGTTTGCCGTTGCCGGCCAGCAGCACCGCCCCGATGTGCTGGTCCCGTTCGGCGGTTTCCAGCGCATAGACCAACTCGCGGCAGAGTTGCGCGCTGAGCGCATTGCGTTTTTCAGGCCGATTGAGCGCAAGGCGCAATAAACGCCCTTGGCGACTGCTTTCCAGAATTGGGGTCATGGTTTTCGCTCCGTAGGCAGGCAATGCCATCCGTGCGGCGCACGGAGCAGCGTCGCACCATCAATTATACCGCTGATGAAGATAAGTCCGCCCGGCCACCCCGGCAGGTAGCGTGATATAGCCAACACTGCAGAGGGGCTGGAAAGCGCTAAGCTCGAAACAGAAGCTTCTCGACTAAGGAGAAACTATGAGCGATACAAGAGCGGGAGACCGAGCAACATTCTTCCTACTGGGAGCCGCGATCGGTGCGGCGGCAGCACTGCTGATGGCCCCGGGGTCAGGCGCACAAACTCGCAAGAGACTACGCCGTCAGGGAGAAGAGGTCGCGGATTACCTGATCGACACAGGCAAGGAGTTAGTGGACAAGTGTGAGGACCTCTACGAGCGGAGTGGGGAGGTGGTGGAGGATGCAACCCACGAATTGTCCGGGAAGTATCGCGCCCTGCATGAGTACAGCAGGCAATTGCTGGATGAGGCCGAAACCATCCTCCGCCGGACAAAACGCGCCGCCATCGGCCGCTAATCGAGAGGACGCCTACCGGAAAATATCGGAGTGTCGGCCGGTTAAGCACGGATGAACTGATGCGGACGCGGCCGCTGTGCACCTATCCGCAAGTGGCGCGGTACCGAGGCACTGGCAGCATCGACGAGGCGGCGAATTTTATTTGTGTGAAACCGTAGGGCACTGAAAAACCGGACACAGACCGGGAGGCCTGTGCTACTTATCTTGGGACTGCATCATTTGTTGCCACGCCTCCGCGCCGCCAAGTAGGGGGCGGACCCGGGTGATGCCTTGGGACTTCAGGAGCAGCGCCGCACGGGCGCTGGAAGCTTCGTTTGGTCAACTGCAGAAGAGGATAATTTCGCGGTCGCGCGGAATGTCCGTCCAGTTGACGGCCAGGTCTTCGGCGGAGAGGCGTAGGGCGCCCGGAATCGAGCTCGCTTCGTTTTCCAGCCTGGATCGCAGGTCCACGATATAGAGATCTTCGCCGGCGTCCATGCGGTCGCGCAGTTCCTCGGGCGTGATGCGGGCCGCCTTGAGGCTCTTCAGAAATAGCCGGCGCTGGATGAATTTCCAGCAGATCCACGCGGCGAACAGGCCCACCACCAGGATGCCGAATCCGGAGCCCAACCGCTGGACATAGCCAAGCACCAGTTCCAGTTGGCCGCTAAAGAGGTAGCCCACGCCCATGTAGGCAGCGCTCCAGATTACGACTCCGAGGGCGTCCAGCGTCAGAAAATGAATCAATCCGATTCCGGAATCGCCAGCCAGAGGCGCCGCCACCGCATTCAAACCGGGGATAAACTTGGCGATCAGAAGGGTATTCACGCCGAACTTGAGGAAGGCGTTTTCTGTCTTGCGCACGCAGGAATCGGGCTCCAGGGAAACGCGGCAGAGGAATCGCAGGACGCTCTTGCCGCGGTGGCGTCCGAAATAAAACCACACGCTGTCCGCGGTGAGCGCACCGGCGACAGCGCACGCGATCGCGGCCACCGGATGCAGATGCCCTATACGAATTAGCGTTCCGACAGCCACCAGCAGCGGAACCGACGGAAGCGGCACAGCCCCTTGCTCGGCAAATACCCACAGGAACAGGAGCACGTATCCGTGGCGCTCCACAAAGTGAACCGCCTGTTCGACGTCAAGATGGCTCATGCGGTCTCGCCCACCTTCGCAAAAGCCTCCATGCCGTTGAGGATCATTTGAATCACGGGTTCGTCGCCCATCGACGAATTGATCATCACGTGGAAGTACTGGCGGCGCGGAAATTCCACGCCGAAGCAATGCTTGATGAAAGCGGCGCGGTCCTGATCGACGGTTTCGGCCAACTGAATGGCTTCCTGCTCGCTCTTTCCGGTCTGTTGCAAGCGGCGCACTCTTTCGTCAAATGGCGCATACACGAAGACATGAAACGCATCCGGCCGATCGTGCAAGTAGTAAGCGGAGCCGCGCCCCACGATGACACAATTGCCTTCCTTTGCAGCTTCGCGGACCAGTTGTTCGGTGACGACGCGAATGCCCTCGGCGTCGGCCATCTTCATCTTCGGCGCGTTGAGGCTTCCCTCGAAGCTGCCGCGCATGAAGGATTTGAACAGGCGATAGTACAGCGGGTCGCGGCACTCCTCACGCTGCTCGACATGCGCGCTGTCGCACTCCAGGTGGCGGGCGATTTCGGTGGTGAGCAACTGGTCCCAGAGTTTCCAGCCCAGACGCTCGGCGACCTTGCAGGCGATGTCGTTGGCGCCGCTTCCGTATTCCCGCTCAATCGTCAGCACTCTGATCATGGATGTTCCTCCATCAGCCGGCGGCGATTTCTCCGCCACCGCCCGGGTCGTTCCTCTTCACGATGAATGCGAGCACAAACATGATACTCGCTGCTATCGCCAGGAGCATGTACGTGTCGATATAAGCCAGCGTCTGCGATTGCACGAGAACGGATTGGTAAACCCGCCCATACGCTTCGACTTTCGCATCGGGGGCAGTGGCGCCGGCGTGGACCAACTGTTGGGTCAATCCGCTGATCTGATTGCGAAACGCCGGATCATAGTTAGTGGCATGATAGGCCAGCACGGTTTGATGAAACTGGCCGCGCCGCGCAAGAAGCGTTGTGACCATGGACGTTCCGACGCTGCTGCCGATATTGCGCATGAAGTTGATCAATCCCGACACGCTGTTGCCCTTCTCGCGCGGAATTCCGGTAAAGGCCGCCAGGTTGATGGGAACGAATAAGAATCCCAGCCCGAACGATTGCGCCACACGCAGCCAGGCAGCCGTTTTGAAGCTGATCAGCAAATCGATCCGCACGGTGGAATAATACATCCCCAAGGCGAGACACAACCAGCCGAATGCCATGATGTATTTAGCCGGAATCTTGGTGGTGAGCTGCCCGACGATCGGCATCTGAAAAAGGATGACCATGCTGGCGGCGGAGAGCACCAGCCCAGCGGATTCCGCGGTGTACCCCATCAGCGTTTGCAGGAACAGAGGCATCATCACCAGGCTGCTGAACAGCAGAACGCCCAGCATGAACATCATGAGGCTGGCCACCGCGAAATTGAAGCTCTTGAACATGCGGACGTCGATGATAGGCGCTTTGTGGCGCCACTCCCAGACGACCAGCAATATCAGGGAGACCGCCGAGATCACCGCCAGCGCAACGATGAAGTGCGAACCCAACCAATCGTCCTCCTGGCCCTTGTCGAGTAGAACCTGAAGGGCCCCGATTCCCAGAGCCAGCAGAGCGATGCCAATGTAGTCCACGCGGATCCCGGCGCCCCGGACGCGTTTTAGATAAGGCGGATCCTCCACCATGCGCATCACCAAAAACAAGGTCAGGATGCCGATCGGCAGATTGATGTAAAAGATCCAGCGCCATGTGTAGTTATCGGTAATCCACCCGCCGAGTGTGGGACCGATGGTGGGCGCCATAACAGCCGTGATGCCATAGAGCGCGAATGCCAGGCCGCGTTTCTGCGGGGGAAACGTGTCGGCCAGAATGGCTTGCGCCATGGGTTGGAGCCCGCCGCCACCGGCGCCCTGCAAGATTCGGAACACGATCAGCATCCCGAGGCTGGGTGCGGCCCCGCACAGCAGAGAGCTGAGCGTGAACATGAAGATGCACAGCAGGAAGAAGCGCTTTCGCCCAAAGAGCGTCGCGAACCATCCGCTGATGGGAAGCACGATGGCGTTCGAAACCAGATAGGAAGTGAGCACCCAGGTGCTTTCGTCGTTGCTGGCGCCCAGGTTGCCCGCAATGTGAGGAAGGGCCACATTGGCGATGCTGGTGTCCAGCACCTCCATGAACGCCGCCAGGGCGACCACGACCGCGATCAGCCACGGATTGAATTTCGGCTTCCAAATTTCAGGCGGCTCGGCCATGATTCCCTACTCGACATACACCTTCGGATCGACCGAGAGGCCGGGGCGCAGACGATGATCGTCGTTCTGGCCGGGATCGACATTGATGCGCACCGGAACGCGCTGCACCACCTTCACGTAGTTGCCGGTGGCGTTCTCCGGAGGCAGCAGGCTGAAGCGCGATCCGCTGGCTCCGCCGATGGCATATACCCTGCCGGTATATTCCTTGCCGTAGGCGTCGACGCTGAACTTGACGCGTTGGCCGGGGTTCATGCGGCTGAGCTGGGTTTCCTTGAAGTTCGCGGTGATCCAAACGTCGTCCAGCGGGACCACCGCCATCAACTGCTCACCGGGCGAGAGGTTTTCTCCCAGTTCCACGGTCTTCTTGCCCACGATCCCGGTTACCGGCGCGACGATGGTGCAGTAGCTGAGGTTGAGCTTGGCCTGCTCCAGTAATGCCCGCCGCTGCGCCAGCTGCGCCAGGGCGGATTTCGCACGAGTCTCGCTGACGGCCACCTGCTTGGGCGCGGTCAGTGCGGAGTCGATGGTAGCGTCGGCCTGGGTGATCCGCGTCTTGGCCTGGTCGATGGCGCTCTGTGCCACCACGATGTTCTGTTCGGCCTCGCGAACCCCTGCCCGGCGCGCATCCAGAGTAGCTTGCGCGGCGTTGGCGGCGGAGGCGGCGGTGTCGTACTGCTGGCGGGGGATTTCGTCTTTGTCCACCAGAAGCTTGTAGCGCCGGGCATCGTCGCTGGCCGTGACCAGGTTGGCTTCGGCTTCGCGCACTTGAGCGCGGGTGGACTCCAGGCGTGCTTGTGCGGCCGCCAGTTGCCGCTCCGCACCGGTCAGAAAAGCGACTGCATCCGCGCGCCCGGAATTTGCCGACTTCAACTGACTCGACGTGTTGGTGCTGGTGATGGGGACATCGATACGCGAGCTTTCCAGGGTTGCTTCCGCCTCGGCAACATCCGCGGCTGCCTTGGCAACCGCAACTTCGTAATCCTTGGGATCGATGCGAACCAGCACGTCGCCCGCATGCACGAACATCTGGTCTTCGGCGAGCACCTCTGATACGTGGCCGGTGATTCGCGCGCTGACGGCAATGATGTGCCCGTCCACCTGGGCGTCGTCCGTGCTTTCGTAGGTGTTGAAATACCGATAGAGATAATAACCGCCCACTGCCAGAATCGCCACAATCAGGAGCGGCACGAGGATCCGCCCGAGTTTTGGTCCGCGGCGCGAAATAATCTTATCTTTGGGGAGATCCGCCATGCCGTTCCGCCTCCATCAACCCTTGGATGCCACGCTTACTGCGCCCGATGCGGGTCAAGCGCGCGGGGACCGGTGCATCTCGGCAAATGGACTCCTGCGCCTGTGCTACCGATATTGTCGCCGACCGGGGTTGCGGGAATGCCGGGCGATGTGAAATCTCGTACAGTAGCGTCGACATGGTTCGCGACCGGTAAAGGCCCGCCCAGGTTGGGTGTATACTCCCGGGAAGCCGCATGAAGCGTCACTCATCAATATTTTTTGCTTTAGGATTTCTGATGTTGACCGGTTGCGCGCAATCGCCGGCAACAGATAACCGCGAGGCGGATGCTCGTGCTCTGCGCGACGGCGAGGTTGCGGCTTTCGTCAAGGACTGGGGCGGCAAGGATGCGGACCGCATTGCCGCCCACTTCACCGGTGACGGAAATGTCATGGTCCCGAATGCTCCGGTGATGACCGGCAAGGACGCGATTGGCAAGATGATGAAGGATGTCTTTACCGATCCAAACTGGTCGCTCGCCATGCAGCCTGTCCAGGTGGAAGTTTCCAGGGGCGGCGATGTCGGCTACACGCGTGGAACCTACGTGCTGACTGCCACCGATCCCGCGAGCAAGAAGGTGGCGACGGAGAAGGGCCGGTTTGTCGCCATCTTTCGCAAACAAGCGGACGGATCGTGGAAGGCCGTCCAGGATATCAGCAACGCCGAAGCGCCGGCCACGATAAAGTAGCAGACTACGCGAGATCGGCACGACCCGATGGATACTATGCGTGCCGCATACGATGAGGTGTACGTCTACACGATGGGCCGGCCCGGATTTATCCTGCAGCACGTAGTGGACGCATTCGCCGTGCAAACCGCGAGCGACCAGAGCAAACCGATCAGCGTTGTGTTCGGTTTGGTTGGTCTTTATCTCCACGTCGAAAAACAGTTTACGGGCCGTCAGGTCCAAGAAGCTCACATGCGGCTCGGACGCAGAAAACGAACGTGGCCGAGCGTGCATTTGCCAGAGGATCGGGGCGGCATGTCGGTTGTCGATGTGCTGGCAGCGCCCGCCGGGCCCGAGCGTGACAAGGCGATCCACGATTGGTGTCGATCCGTGTGGGGGGCTTGCGCCGGCAATCGGCAGACGATCATCGCGCTGTTGGGGCAATAGGCAACTTGACGCCGGACAGCCCAACCCCGGATGGCGCGTAATTGCATGGCTGGCCAGAATGATACGATTTCCATATTCATTTCGAAAATGCGCTTTCCACGACCGCACACTGCCGCATCACGGCCAACCAGTTCAAGGACGTCACCGACCGAGTGAAAGGACGAAGACCATGCGCCTCCAGGTTGTGATTACTGCCGTTATAGGCTTGATGGGCATCGCCAGCGCGCAGACGCCCGCTACTCCCGTACTCAATCTCAAAGGCTGGCCGTTTCAAGGGGCCGCTGACACATACGACCGCTGACGCCTGAGCAGAAGGCGATGGTGGGGGATTTAGTGCCGGGACAACGCGGCGGGTTGGGCGGTCCGTTGAACGATACTACTGCGTAGTCCTGAGATGGGCGACCTGGCGCAGAAACTCGGCGCACAACTGCGCGTTAGCTCGACACTTCCCAGGGCAATTTGAGGAGAAGCTGCGCCATTCTCATCACTGCCCGCTACTGGAACGCGCAATACGTAATGGTATTCGCACCGTCGGTTCGCGATCGAGGAGGGCGTAAGCCCGGCGACGGCAGATGCGATTGCATTGGGCAAATGCCCGCGATCACTGCAGCCGGACGAAGAAATCGTATACAGGTTTTGTACTGAACTGCTGAAAGGAAAGAGGGTGAACGACGCGACTTTCGAGGTGGCGATTGATAAGTTCGGCGAGCGTACTGTGGTGGAATTGACGGCCCTCGTGGGCTTTTACAATTTCGTCTCCCTGATTCTGAACGTCGACCGTTATCCGCTGCCCGACGGTGTCAGGCCCGAGCTGCTGCCGCTCCGTGAGCGTTGAACAGCGATCGGACTATCGTCGGCAATAGGGGCAATCCACATGAGCGAGACTTCGCTTACGCTGATCCAAGTATCCCGACGATGGCTTCGCAGATGTTGGGCGTCAGCTCATCTACCGTTTCGCCCTGGGAGTAGCAGCCCGGGAGGGCTGGAACCTCTCCCCAAAAGCCGCCATCCGGATCTTCATGGATGACAACGGCATAGTTCTGCACGCCTCAATTTTCCCAAAAAAGGCGTCTCATCGACGGCTGGGAACGTGCTCCAACTCCTCCGGCCGGAGTTCGATCTCGAGGCTGAGCAACGCCGCGCCGAAAGTCTTTCCCTGGGCATCGGTGCGCAGCGATACCGTGCCGCCACCGCCCAAGGCGCGGTGCAGAAGAAAGTTCAGCGCACCTAGATTGGCCAGTTCGTAGCGCTCCACCTCGCCTGCGACGAAAGTGCCGAAGTGCTTCTTTACGCGCTCGGCAGTCACCTCGCGGACCAGCGCCGCATAGTGGCGATCGTCATAAGCGATGACGCCGATGTTGCAGGTGTCGCCCTTATCTCCGGAGCGCGTGTGGGCGATGCGGGAAAGAGGAACCGTCATGCGGTCACCACCTCTACGCGCGTGGCGATCTCCTCGCGCGGCACCAGGGCCGACCAATACGCCACGATCTCGCGCACGGCGGGCCGGCCTTCGCCGAAACCAGTCGCGCCGGGCGGGCCGTTCAACACCAGCGGGATCAACTCGCGGGTGAAGCGGTCCACGGCTTTGCGGTCGGGCCCGCGGACGCCGATACGCACTTGCATCTCCGGCGGATCGGGGTTGGGCGGAGCGGCCGGGCCGAGACAGGCATTCACGCCGAAATATTCGGTGTAGATTTCGTCGAAGGACAAACCGATCTGGCGCAAACGCTCGCGCACAATGCGGTCGGCGGCCTCGGCTTTCGCGAGCGCTTGCGGCCAGGAATACACCAGCGTGCCGATGGCTTTCCAACCGGCCGCGTAGGCGATCGAGAGCTTCAAGGTGGGCGGGCGCGGACCGCCGCGAATCCCGGTGACGCGGACCCGGTCCGGTCCCGCGTCCTCCAGCCGGATGGTGGTGAAGTCGGCCACGCAATCGGGCGTGATGTAATTCCGCGGGTCGCCCAATTCGTACAACAACTGCTCCTTGACCACGTGCGTGTTGACGCGTCCGCCGGCGGCGGCGTGTTTGGTGACCGCGAATGTGCCGTCCGGCTCGGCCTCCACGATGGGATACCCGATCCCGGCCATGTCCGGAATGGTCTGCCAATCCACCTGGCAATTGCCACCTGTGGCTTGCGCGCCGCACTCGATGATGTGCCCGGCGATGGTGCCGGCCGCGAGCCGGTCGAAGTCGTCGGGCTTCCAGCCGAAGCGGTGCACCATGGGCGCAAGCGTCAGCGCCGTGTCGGTGGAACGGCCCGCGATGACGACATCCGCTCCCGTGGCCAGCGCCTCAGCCAGCGGGAAGGCGCCGATGTAGGCGTTGGCGCTGAGGATCTGCGAACGGATCCGTGCGATCGGCTCGCCCGTGTCCATGTCGCGCATCTCGTAACCCTTGGCCTGGAACTCATCGAGACGCGCGAAGACATCGTCGCCCACCACCACCGCCACCTTCAGTCCGGGCGCCACCCGCACCACCTCGCGCGCGCAGGCCACCGGGTTTACACCGCCGGCATTGGCGATTACCTTGATGCCGCGCTCACGAATCTGGCCGGCAATGCGCGCCACCAGCGGCGGGAAATCGCGCGCGTAGCCCAGGTTCGCGTCGGCCTGCTTCTGCTTCTGCAGGATCGACATGGTGATCTCGGCCAGGTAGTCGAGCGCGAGATAGTCGATGGGCCCCTGCTCGACCAGGCGCACGGGGGCTTCCAGCCAGTCGCCCCAAAAGCCCTGGCCGTTGGCGATGCGGATCATGGGCGTGATCCGGCTATTTCAGTTTGGAGAATTCGGTCGGGTCCATGAAGACGCGGTCGACCTTCTGCACGATCTTACCGTTGGCTTCGGACTCGGCGGCAACTTTCTTCCACTCGGGATCGTCCTGGAACTCTTTCCAGTTCTTGTCGGCGGCCTCTTTGCTGGGATGCACCACGATGTAGATCAGGGTGTTCTTCGACCGCTCATCCTGTGGCACCCAGTAGCCCACGCTCTCGATTCCGTGCTTCTTGAAAATGCGGATGGTGTTGTCGCGGAAGCGGGCTTTGAGCGCGTCCAGCTTGCCGTCGAAGCAAGTGTAGGTGCGGAGTTCGTACACGCGGCCCTCGCCGAACGCCATGGCGGTGAGCAGCAGCAGCAGGGGTAGCAATTTTCGCATTCCCCTAGTGTATGGGATTTTTCGATTCGAGGAACCGTCCGACCGGCGGCAAAGACCGCCGGCGTTACTCAGCGCGGCGCTTTGCGCTGGCGATCCAGTTCGTGCTCGGCGATGACCTGCCGCAGCATGGCTTCCAATTCCGCCACGCGGTGGTTGAGCTCTTCCAGCGCCTGCGCTTCGGGATCGGGCAGCTTGCCGTGCTCCAGCACGCCGTCTCCGTTCCTGGTGCGGACCACGTGACCAGGCACGCCTACCACCGTGGAATGATCGGGAACAGGATGGACCACCACGGAGCCCGCGCCGATGCGCACATGGTCGCCGACCTTGATGTTGCCCAGCACTTTCGCTCCGGTTCCCACCACCACGTGATCGCCCAGCGTGGGATGGCGTTTGCCCGTCTCGTTGCCTGTACCGCCCAGGGTCACGCCCTGGTACAGCAGCACATCGTCGCCGATCTCGGTGGTCTCGCCGATCACCACGCCCATGCCATGGTCGATGAAAAAGCGCCGTCCGATGCGCGCGCCGGGGTGAATCTCGATGCCCGTGAAGAACCGGCTGATTTGGGAAATGACGCGCGGCAACAGGGGCACACCCCACCGGTACAACTTGTGCGCGAGCCGGTGCGCCAGAATCGCATGGAAGCCCGGGTAACACAGGAAGATTTCGATCGCACTTTTAGCCGCCGGATCTTCGCGGAAGATGGTGTCAATCTGTTCCCGGATGGTTCGAAACATAAATCGCGCCCTTATATTGATGATGCGCGGAATTGCCAGGATTCGTCTGTACTTATGGTACTGGATTGGTACTGCGAGTAGTCACCCCACCGGCGGCCAAGACCGCCGGCGTTACGTACGCGCGCTAATGCGCCGAAACGTTTTCCTCTGCCAGCGTAGGCGGATGCGCTCCCGGCGGTATGGGCGCCAGCATATCCTCCTTGCGCTTGATCAGCGTGGAAGTGTTGTAGCTGGCCACCTCAAAATCATGTCCATGGGTAATGGCATCGGTGGGGCAGGCCTCAACGCAATATCCGCAGAAAATACACCGGTTGTAATCGATGTTGTAGACCTTGGCATAGCGCTCGCCGCCGGAGATGCGCACGGTCTCGGTGTTCTCCGCCGCTTCGATATAGATGCAATTGGCAGGACACGCCGCCGCGCACAGAAAACAGGCCACGCACTTCTCCATCCCGTTTTCATCGCGCTGCAGCACATGCACGCCGCGGAAGCGCTGCTCGAACTTCGCCGGCTCATCGGGATAGTATTCCGTCACCGTGGGAGACATCATCTCCTTGAAGGTGACGCCCATGCCCTTGGCGATCGCGGCAGCCGTACCCAGAATATTCAGCTTGTCGTTAGCCATTCGATTGTTTTTCTATTCTACCTGACTCCGCACGGGAGCCTAATTGCGGGCGTGTCAACCGGCCTTCCAATCGGGCACGGGATCGCCCTTCTGGAACGGATTCACACCGGCTTCAGCGCCGAGCTTCTCGATTTCCTTCTTCTGCCAGCCTTCTACTACACGAGCCACCGCGCCATCCGGCTCTACCAGGAACAGGGTGGGGACGCTCGAGATGCCGAACGCATTGCTCACTGGGAAGCCGCTCTCCTCGGTGTCGAGCAGCGTCGGCATGGTGACGCCGAAACGCCGATTGAAATCGCGGCTGTCCTCGGCGTCGTCCTGCGAGATCGCGAATATGGGCAGCCGGCCGGACGCCTGGATTCGTTCGAGGTAGGGAAGCGTCAACTGGCACACCGGACAGCTCACTTTGTAGAACGCGAGCACTGCGGGGCCACTGGCGAGGATGTCGGTCAGGGTACTTTCGCCGCCATCCAGCCGTTTCAGCCGAAAGTCGGCGACGCGCGCGCCGGCGGACAGGAGTTCGTGGTGGTCGGGTGTAGCCATCTCCCTATTGTGGGGCTGGAACACCGGTGAGACAAGTCACTCTTCTTCGGTCTGCGGCTCCGCACTCCCGATGAAGGAAGACGCCTGCGAACCGTTGAAGTCGCGACTGATCCCGGGCTCCTGGGCGCCGTGCCAGCGGGTGAATGAGTCCTTGACCACGCGACCGATCGCGCGCCGGTTCTGGATCGCCAGCTTCAGCCAATTCCACGCGCCCTTTTGCGGGAAATAGATCCCGCGGAAAAAGAGCCGGGACATCAGGTGGCTGATCTTGTAGGCGGCCGGCTCGTTCGCGATGGATTCCAGGGCCCTCTCGATCTCGGCTGGGCTGTAGGAGTTCGTCCAGGCATACCGGACCTCATCCTCCACCTCGGGAATCGTGATCTTCAGAGGCGTGTGCGCCATCCGAAACGGGGCGAACTCGAGCCAGTGTTTCGGCCGTATCAGCCGTCCTTCTTTTTCCAGGCGGTCGTACAAAGGAGTAGCGGGAAAGGGAGTGATCTGCCCAAAGACGGGCAGTGTCGGCGGCCACGTGCGAATCTCCGCGAGTGTGCGTTCGCCCACCCCGGGAGTATCGTTATCCAGCCCAAAGATGAACGAAGTGATCGCGTAGACGTGGCGCTGGGCCAGGGCTTTCAGCACACCGGCATAGTCCGCCGGCTTGTTGAAGCTCTTGTTGACGCTGGCGAGATTGGCGGGATCGAGAGACTCCATTCCGATAAAGATCCACTTCCCGCCCGAAGCGGCGATCAGATCGAGCAGTTCTTCGTCCCGCAACAGGTTGGCGCTGATTTGCGCTACCCACGACAGCTCGGCTCCGGCCGCAATGATGTCGCGCAAAAGCGCCTTGGTCCGCTTGACGTTGATCGCGAAATTATCGTCCACGAAGAACACGGCGGCCTTGCCGCGTGTGCTGCGGGCGCGCTCTTTGATCTTAAGCATCTCCTCGACGATGCTCCGGTTGGTGCGGAACCGAATCGAGTCGCCAAAGAATCCGGTCACCGTGCAGAATTCGCATCCATAAGGACACCCGCGTCCCGATTCGATGGGGATGATGTGAAATGTCTCCCACTCGAATCCGAAACGCCGCATCAGCGGACGGAAGAAGCCCGGAATCCGGTTGAACTGGCGCAGGTCGATCGAGTCCCAGGGAATGCTCGGGTAATCCTGCAAGGTCGGCTTGCGCTCCTGCCCGAACGCGTCGACCGGAGAGTAAACTTCCTTCAGTTTGCCCCTTGCCGCATCCTCCACGATGCGCGGCCAGGTTTCATCCGCCTCGCCCAGAGCCACAGCATCTGCGTGGCGCGGTCCGCCGCTGCGCCCGAGGGCTTCGTCCGGGAGTTCCGTCACGTGCGGTCCGCCCATAACCACTGGAATGCCGGCGGCGCGGAGGGAGTCCGCCACGCGGTAGGCCTTGGCGATCATGCGGGTCATGGCGCCGATTCCGACCAGCCCGATTCGCTGGCTCGGTGCGAACTGAACCAGTTCGGCGTCGCTCATCGGTTGCGTGTTGCCGTCGATCAGCACCACCTCATGTCCGCTGGGCGTAAGCGCCTGCAGCAGGAACATCCAGAGGTGCGGCATGAAATTTTGGGTGACGCCATTGTCTGGGTTGTAGAGTAAAATCCGCAATGTACTTACCTGAGTCCAGCATCCGGGATGGCGCTGGCCGTACCTTTCTCCGGCAAGTAGTCCGCGGTTGTCAGGCGGACCAAGCAAATCTAGCTCTCTAAGCGGGATTCCGTGTCGGTTCTGTCAGTCTAGCATTTCGCGTGTCAGCCAACGATGACGAACCTGCAGGGGTTATCCCTCGTTCTTCATCTTCTTTACGAAATCCAGGATGTCGAACTTCTGAAGCTTGCGGTCGGGGAAGTAGCTGTTGACGGCGTCCTGCTCGTCGTTGAAGATTTCGAACACGGTGGCCAGTTTGGTCATCACCAACAGCTCAATATTGCGGCGGTTGAGGTTCAGCAGTTTGACGTTGCCGCCGTTCTTGCGCAGGCTGGTGGAGGACATCACCAATGCGCCCAAGCCGGTGCTATCGATGTAGTCCACGGCGCCCAGGTTGAACACCAGGTTGCGCCCGGGTTGCTGATTCAGCGCCGTGACGCAATCGCGCAGCGTGGTCGCCTCCTGGCCCATGGTGATGCGGCCCTTGATGTCCAGGATAATGACGTCTTCACGTTCGCGTTGTGTGATTTCGAGAGCCATCCGGTTGTCCCCGTACAGAGCGCTTTCATTTATTGTAATCTTTTCCCCGCATTCCAGAGCAACAATCGGATGGAACCGCACGCGCGGATGGGGCAAGCTGGTCTTATGATCGATGCCGAAAAATGCTGGGAGGCCGTCCGCAAACGCGACCGCGGATTTGACGGGCTGTTCCTATTTGGTGTGCTCACCACCGGGATCTACTGCCGTCCTTCCTGCCCGGCCCGACGGCCACTGCGTTGCAACGTGCGGTTCTACCCCACTTCGCAAGCCGCCGAACGCGACGGTCTACGACCCTGCCGCCGCTGCCGGCCGCTCTCCGAATCCGGATCCGATCTGGCCAGGATTCACGAGCTTTGCCGTTATATCGAGACTCACTCCGATGAATCGCTCACCTTGCAATCTTTGGCCGAGCGCGCCGGCCTCAGCCGGTTTTATCTGCAGCGCAGTTTCAAAGCGGCCGTGGGACTCTCGCCCAAGCAGTATCTGGACGCCTGCCGCCTGGAATCGCTCAAGAGTGCGCTCAAGCAATCGAAAGACGTCACCGAAGCCGTGTACGATGCGGGCTTCGGCTCCGCCAGCCGTGTCTACGAACGCTCGGATGCGCGTTTGGGCATGACGCCCAACCGGTACCGGCAAGGAGGCCGCGGGCTGAGTATCACGCACGCCATCACCGAGTCGCCGCTCGGCCTGCTCATGATCGCCGCCACGGATCGCGGCGTCTGCTTCGTACAATTCGGCGAAACCCGCCAGGCCCTGTTGGAAGCCCTGCGAAAGGAGTATCCGGACGCGCGGCTCGAACGCATGTCCGAGCCCGCCAGCCCGGAGTTTCGCAATTGCATGCAGGCCCTCAAGAATTATCTGGCGGGAGATCAACCGAGCCTCGATCTTCCCGTGGATGTCCGCGCCACCGCGTTTCAGATGCGGGTCTGGAATTACCTGCAATCCATCCCCTGCGGCGAGGTGCGCTCCTATGGCGAGGTGGCCGCCGCCATCGGCCAACCGTCGGCCGCCCGGGCAGTCGCGGGTGCGTGCGCCGCCAATCGGGTGGCCTTGGCGATCCCCTGTCACCGGGTCATACGCGGGTCGGGGGACCTGGGCGGCTATCGCTGGGGCGAAGCGCGGAAACGGGAACTACTGAAGCTGGAGCGCGCTCATTTGTCCGAAACGACAGCGAAGAACTCGCACTGAACCAAAATACCGCCCGATAGATCAGGTTGATGGAAGGTGTGGCGCGCGGGACGCGAACCGGCATCCGGGAACATCCGGAGCCATTCCGGATTCACGTATTTTCGATCCTCCAGATTCTTGAGCCAGACGGTCAGTTTGAGGATGTCCTCGGGGCGTCCCGGAAGCGGCCTGAATGACGCGCACAATGTTGGCGAACATAGTGGCGCATTGCTGTTCGATGCCGGGCGGGATCTCCCCTGTCTCGGGGTCTTTCCCCGTGATGCTTCCCGTCATGACAAACGGGCCAATCTGGCTGGCATTAGGGATGGGATGGGTGTGGTGGAGTCCCTCGATTTCAATGCTGCGGCGTTTTGTCAAACTTTGCCCCCGAGAAGAATTGTAGATCTTATCATTTGCGGCTCGAGCCCAGCGGCGATCGGGAGAACCGGCATTCTCTTCACGGTTAACGTAGACTTTTCCGGTGTAGTGCAGGTTTTCACGTTGTGCGCCGGTTGTCAATTCACCACTCAATTCTGCGGATGTGACGTGCATAGCAGTACTTACGGTCCATGTTCCACTGCGAATGGGTGATGCGTATCATTTGGCACGCGACTTGCTGACATTGGGCCAGTGGAAAAATTGAATCCAGCCGAAATCTCAGAGAGTCTTCCGTACTGTTCGGCACCTTGAATCAGTATGCAAACGAACCCAACACGGCTGTCTGCAAACGTTTCCAACGCGTCGGGGTCGAACTTTCCGCACGGCGCGGGTACTGCAACAGGGGTTGTAACCACGATCTTAGGAGGAGAAATGGCAACCAGTCCGATTCAAATAGCGCCGCAAAAACCATTGGAAGATCCCTTGGCCCATCTCCCATGCTCGAGCATCATCGAGTATCGCAAGGGACAGCTCATCTACAACCAGGATCAACCTGCTACCGCCATCTACCTGGTGATCGATGGAAAAGTGAAGGTTTCACGCCTGGCCGATGATGGTCACCAGGTAATCGTAGACATATACCAAGCCGACGAATTTTTCGGTGAATCCGCCGTTCTCAACCTGCCGCAACGTAGCGAGCAGGCCACCGCCATCGAAAACACGAAGCTGATGACATGGACTAACGCGGAAATCGAAGACATCATCCTCAAACGCCCTCGTCTGGCGGTGGCGCTGTTGCAGATTCTGGTGCAGCGCACCATCGATTTCACGCATCGCATCGAGAGCTTTTCGGTGGACAACATCGCCCGGCGTCTGGCGCGCTCCCTCATCCGCTTTTCCGAGCGCTTGGGAAATCCCGAGGAGGATGGCTCTGTCCGCATGGTGCCGTTCACCCACGAACTGCTGTCGCAGTATGTCGGCACGTCCCGGGAAATCGTTACGCACTACATGAACCAGTTCCGGCGCCAGGGCTATTTGCGGTACTCGCGCAAGGGCATTGTCCTGTACCGCGACGCGTTCCGTGACTGGCTGCGCCAGGACGCCTGATCGGGCAGGCGCGTCAAAAGGGTGTGCGCGCGGTGGTCGTTATACCCGCCTGATTGGCTACGTTTGCCTGGAAAGAGGTAATCTGCGCGGGGTCTCCGGTAACCGGGAACACCGCGCGGAGTAAGAAGCTTCCGCCCGTGTCCGTTCCTCCAAAGTAGGCCTCGAACGCAGGGCCTCCATCCGCTGGGATGGACCCTGCGATCGGATTTCCCGCGGTATCAAAAAATTTGAAGGTCAGCGCCGCGGCGGTCCGGGTATTGTCGAATCCGCTGAGTTGGACCACCACGTTCGCGCCGGACCGGGTGGCAACGGCCGCAGTCACCCCGACCGGAGCCGCCAGGATGGTGACCGTCTGGTGCGCGATCTGCGCGGAGGACGCGCCGCCCAATTGCGCCGTAAAGACCAGCGTGCCCGCGGTGGTTCCCGTTTGGAATGCCTCCGACGATTGCCCGCCAAAGCGGCCTTCGGTATCTCCGGCGTCAAACGTGAAGGTTGCTGTGCTTCCCCCCGCGGCGAAAAGAATTGCGGGATCGGCCGTACCCGCCACAGCCGGCTGGAAAACGAGTGTCAGGGTACCGCTTCCGCTGCTGGTGGCGGCGCGATCGAGCGTCACCAGCACGGTCCCTTGCTGCGCACTCCGCGCCTGCGAAAGATCGATGGTGACCTGCGGGTTCGGCAAATCCGGTGCGAGTCCGGTTCCGGTCAGCCCGTAATTACGCGCGCCTATGGTGAGCGTGGCGCTACGCCGGGCGGCCGCCGTGGGCAGGAACTGCAGATCGAAACCGCTTCCCTGGCCCGGCTGCAGCACCCCCATCGGGATGGCTCCTTGGAAAGCGAAATCGCCGCTGGTCAAGACGATCGCCGGAACCGGCAGCGCCAGACCGGTCTGGTTGCCGATGTCGAAATGCAGCATTGTCCCTTGCCCCACGGGTGCCGCTCCAAACTCCACCGAACTTCCAAGCGAGATAGTCCCCGCCGCGGTCTCCACTTGATAGGTCAGCCCCGGCACTACCTCGGCCGCCAATTGCGCGGAGATGCCGTCGGCGCGAATGGCCGCGCTGTAGCTGCCGAGGCTCGCCGCCCGGAAGCTCACAGTGAAATCCACTGCTGCCTGGGGAATCAGCGTGACCGGCAGCGACGGTGCGCCCGATAGCGTGAAACCGGTGCCCGCGACCTGGAGCAGAGTAAGCGGGGCCGGGGCGCTCGATGTGTTGCGCAGCCGAAAATGAGCCGATGCAGCGTCGCCGCTGGCTACCCGTCCAAAATCGTAGACCACTGAGACCGGCTGCTCCGCATTTCCTGCGACCACCGAAAGCTGGAACTGCGCGTGTGCCGCCGGCAGCAGCCCAGCGGCCAGCACGAAAAGCCTTGCCGGCGACAAGATCGCCAGCGCTACGTAACGCCGGCGGTCTTTGCCGCCGGTGGGTTGGCTACTGGAATCGAAATGCCTAATCATGGCTTACCCACCGAGATGGCCGGCGTGCCGATACTCAAATTGGAACTGGCAGCCCCTGCGCTGTGCGGACGAGCCGCCACCACGCCGGCCGCCGCGCCGCCGGCCACCAGCCCCACAATCACCAGCCACTTAGCGTGAGAGTGTGAACCCGCTGGCGCCGCCGTGGCGGTTTTGGCCGACGCACGGCCGCCCGGGTCAGTGATGTATTGGAACGAAACCGTTCCGGCGGTGGCCTGCTCTTTGGAGGCAGTGATTCGAATCTGGAACCGGCCCGCCATCCGATTCAATTGCCAGCCTCGCAGGCTGGCCCGCCCGCCTTCATCGGTGGTGGCGACGTCGGTTCGCAGGCCGTTGGTGAAGATGCCTCCAGGCCCTTCATCCGGCAAGTGAAAGCTTACGGCTGCGCCTCCCACGGGGCGGCCCGTCTCGTCGGTCACAGCCACGGTTAGCGGACGGGTGCCACGCGCCCCGGGAGCGTGCACGCCGCCTTCGCCTTCAATAATTTGAATCTGAAGAATCGCGACTTGAGCCGTCGCCGGGCAGGAAAGCGCCACAACCAGCGCCGCCGCGGCCCAATTTGATCTCACATATTAATGGTGAATTTGGAAACGGCAACTCTCCGGTTATTCCGGCTTTCTCACCAGAACCACCGTAATGTTGTCCGGACCACCGGCATCTTTCGCAGCTTCGATCAGCCGCTGGCAACTGTCCGCGAGCGGCACGCCGTTCCATCCGGCCCGCACGATGCGCTCCAGATCGTCGCCTTGCACCACGCCATGAAGGCCGTCGCTGCACATGAGCACCAGCGCGCGTCCCTTGAGCGGCACGGAGTAATAATTCACAGCCAGTGGCGCGCTCGCCCCAATCGCCATGGTCAGTACATGCCGCATGGGGTGGTTGCGCAGGCTTTCTTCATCCAGGCCCAAGGGCCGCCCCACTTCGTTGACCCAGGTCTGATCGTCGGTGATCGCACGGAAGCCGTCCTCATCCAGCAGGTAGGCGCGGCTATCGCCCACACTGGCAATGTCCAGCCCGCTTTCCAGTTCGAGCGCCACCACCAGCGTGGTCCCCATGCCTTCGAGTTCCGTATCGCTTTGGGCGGCATCCAGCACGCGCCGGTTGGCTTCCTCGACAGCCTGGAGCAGCACCTGGGAATCACGATGGTCGGAACCCTCAACCATCGTGGCAACCGTTTCCACGGCCAACCGCGAAGCGCGCTCGCCTGCCTTCGCCCCGCCCATTCCATCCGCCAGGACATACAATCCCAGCTTGGGCTCGACGAGGCAGTAGTCCTCGTTGTTAGACCTGACACAGCCTTGGTCGGACGCAGCGGCCGCTTCCAGCATCGCCATCTTCAGTAGCCCAAATTAGCACGATAAGGGCGCGTTACAATAGGGGCACCCCCCGGAATGATCTGGAAACGCCTCCGCCTCACGCTGGAAATGATCAAGTTTGAGCACTCCGTGTTCGCGCTGCCGTTTGCGCTGACCGGGGCCCTGCTGGCGTTCCGTCAAACCGGCTACGGCTACGCGCCGGCGTCGCGAAAAATTCTGTGGATTTGTCTGGCGATGGTGGGCGCACGCTCCGCCGCCATGGCCTTCAACCGGCTGGTGGACGCTCCCATCGACGCGCGCAACCCGCGCACCCGGATGCGCCATTTGCCCACGGGCCTGGTGAGCCGGGGATTCGCCTGGGCCTTCGTCGCGATCACCGCCGCGGTTTTCTTCTTCGCCGCCGGAGCCCTGAATACCCTGTGTTTGCGGCTTGCGCCGGTGGCTTTAGGGCTGGTCTTTTTCTACTCGTTCACAAAACGGTTCACTTCGTTTTCGCACCTGGTGCTGGGCTTCTGCCTGGGGGTTGCGCCCGCGGCGGCCTGGATCGCGGTGGCCGGATCGCTCGATCCCCGCATCCTGTTGCTCACCGCCGCCGTCACCTTCTGGACCGCGGGATTCGACATCATCTATTCCTGCCAGGATTACGAATTCGATGGCGCCGAAGGCCTGTTCAGCATCCCACGCCGCATCGGTATCCCGGCCGCTCTGGTCGCCGCGCGTGCCCTCCACGTTCTCATGGTCCTCTGCCTTTTGGCGCTGGTACTGACTTTACATTTGGGAGTACTAGCGTTGGCCGGGGTTGCTTGCGTCATCGCAATTCTGGTGTACGAGCACAGCCTGGTGAAGCCCAACGACCTCTCAAGGGTGGACGCCGCCTTCTTCACCATGAACGGCTACGTGAGCGTGCTATTCTTTCTCTTCTGGGCTGCTGATATCTTCCTGCTGAAGCCGGGTATCTGAAATGCAAGTGGTGTTTGAAGACTCACGGTTAGTGCCGATCCGCCGCAAAGTGGAAGCCGGCGAACGGCTCTGTTTCGACGACGGGGTGACCCTCTATCGCACCACCGATATTCTGGCGCTCGGCTACCTTGCCAACCTGGTGCGCGAGCGGCTTCACGGCAACACCACTTATTTCAATGTGAACCGCCACATCAACCCCACCGATGTGTGCGTTGCCAGTTGCCGGCTGTGCGCTTTCGGCAAGCGGGTCCGCGATCCCAAGGCCTACACGATGTCGCTGGAGGAAGTCTGGCACCGCGCCGGCGAAGGCTGGAGTGAGGCCGTCACCGAGTTTCACATCGTGGGCGGGCTGCATCCGGAACTGACGCTCGACTGGTATTGCGAGATGCTCCGCGGCCTGAAGCAGCGCTTCCCGCAGGTACACCTGAAGGCGTTTACCATGGTCGAGATCTCGTACCTGGCGCGCCGCGCGAAAATCTCGATCCGCGAGACCCTGGAGCGTTTGCGCGATGCCGGCATGGACTCGCTGCCCGGCGGCGGCGCCGAGATTTTCGGCGAGAGCGTGCGCCGCATCATCTGCGATCACAAAATCGACGGCAACGAGTGGATCGAAACCGCGCGCGTGGCACACCAGTTGGGCCTGCGCTCCAACTGCACGATGCTATACGGCCACATTGAGAACGAGGCCGACCGTGTGGACCACCTGGTGAAGTTGCGCGAATTGCAGGATGACACGCACGGCTTCGTGACGTACATCCCGCTGGCCTTCCACCCCGAAAACACGGCGTTGCACCACATCCCCAAGACCACCGGCTTCGACGACATCAAGAACATCGCGGTGGCGCGCCTGATGCTGGACAACATCCCGCACATCAAAGCGTACTGGGTGATGATGACGCCCCGGATGGCACAGATTGCGCTCCGGTTCGGCGCCGACGATATTGACGGCACCATCGTGGAAGAGCGCATCTACCACGATGCCGGCGCGACCACCCAGCAAGGCTTCCGGCGCAGCGAACTGCTACAACTGATCCGCAAGGCGGGCCGCGAGCCGGTGGAGCGCGACACGCTCTACAGGCCGGTGCAACGGACGGAAGCGACGTTCACGGTGCTGGTGTAGCTAATCCCAGCCTGAGCCCGTCGATGCCGGCATCACTTTCATGAACGCTTCCACGGCGTGGATCGCGCCGCCGTACACTTTGAACGCCTCCCAAACAATTAGCGCATTGCCCGCGCCATACGAACCGGTATTTCCGAAATTCATGCGGATCAGCACAATGCCGAGGTCCTCATCCACGGCCGCGACCCGACTTGTGATGTCCGGGTGTTTCATGATCGTCTGCGCCTGGATGTTCTCGCAGCCGGCGCGTGAACAGCCTGCGCCTGCTGTGATGACGCCGTTCTCCACGCGGTAGGCATCGGACGCGAAGGGCGCGTTCACCGCAACAAAGCTGCCCACCTTCAATCCCGCGGGATAGAACTCGGCAAGCTTGATCGCCTCTTCCCGCGACGCGCGCTGCGAAGCGTCCACCGCCATGCCCATCGCCTTTCCCGTCGTTTGGAGGCCGTCCAGCTTGAACAGCCCTCCCTCCTTCTGGCCTCGGGTCACCTGTGTCTCGACCTCCGTGATCTTCCGGGCAGCAATTTTCAGCCGCAGCATGAAGAGCACGGGCGAGTCTCCCTCTTCCATCACCACCTGCGAAGCGGCCACGCCTTGCCGGACATCGAGGATGTCTTGCCGGTACGTCCGCAGGCGCGAGGCGTTCTTCCAGAGCCCTTCCCCCAGCCGCATTTCTACCGAGTCCTCGGTGAACCGGACTTTTTCGCTGACCGGCAGAGCGCCCGGATTGTGAGCTACGAGGGCGCTCAGGTACTGCGTGATGAAACCGCGCAGGCATTCGCGATCGCAGTCTCCGGCCGCGGCGTGTGCCGTAGTCACCGTGACGCCAATCGCCGCCAGCAGCAGGGCCTTTCTCAAAACGAAGGAAGCTCGCATGGCCACCGATTCTATCCCAAATCGACCCGCGTGCACCGCGCCCCAAAAAGCTGTAGTGTTGTGTTTATTGCTATGCGCAGCCGACTATTTCCACTGATCGCCAGCGTCGTAATGCTGGCCGGCGGGGTTCCTGCCCTCGCCCATCACTCCTTCTCCAGCGAGTACGATTCCTCGAAGCCGGCCACACTGGAAGGCGTGGTGACGCGCGTCGATTGGCAGAACCCGCACGTGCACTTTTTCGTGGACGTCCAACAGCCGGACGGCTCCATTGTCAACTGGAATTGCGAAACCCGCAGCCCCAACCGGCTGGAGAAGGGGGGCTGGACACGCGATTCCTTGAAGCCGGGAGACAAGATCGTGGTCCGCGGCGACATCGCCCGCGACAGCTCCCACAGCATCGATGGGCGGCAAGTCACGCTGGCTGACGGACGAAAGATCCTGTCGGTACCGAACCGAAACCGATGAGCGTCAATCGCAGACAAGTACTCGGCACGGCTGCCACGGGCTTCGTGGCGATGATCGCCACGCGCAGCGGGCGGGCCCAGCCGCAGGGTGTGAAGGCGCTGGTGTTCGACACTTTCGGAACGGTAGTAGACTGGCGCGGCTCCATCATCGCGGAAGGCGCCGAGTGGGGAAAAGCCAAAGGCATCTCTATTGACTGGGGACGCTTCGCCGACCGCTGGCGCAGCGGCTATGCGCCTTCCATGGATAAAGTCCGCAAGGGCGAGCTGCCATGGACCAAGCTCGACGCCCTGCACCGCATGATCCTGGACGATCTGCTCAAGGAATTCGCGATCAACGGGCTCACCGAGGAAGAGAAGGACCATTGGAACCGCGTCTGGCACCGGCTCAAGCCGTGGCCCGACTCGGTTGCCGGTCTGGCGCGGCTCAAGAAGAAGTACACCATCGCTCCGCTTTCGAACGGCAACGTTTCGCTGCTGGCCGATATGGCCAAGAATGCGGGCCTGCCCTGGGACTTGATTCTCGGCGCCGAGGTGGCCCGCCACTATAAGCCGGATCGCGAGGCCTACTTGACCGGCGTCGAACTGCTGAGCCTCAAGCCGGAAGAGACGATGATGACGGCGGCGCATCGCGGCGACCTGGAGGCTGCGCGCAGCTTCGGTCTACGCACTGGGTTCATTCACCGCCCAGACGAATACGGCCCCACGCGCCGCGGCGACACCGCCAAGCCGGGCGATTTCGACGTCGTATCCAGCGACATGCTCGATTTGGCGTCGAAGATGGGCGCGTAACGGAAACCAAAACCTGTGACACAGGCCGGTTTTATCTAGCCCGCGAAAATTCGACTTGGTGCGTGATCCTGTGGTCCGCCCCGATCAGTACGTGCAAGACCCGGGTGCGGCCGCTTTCACGTTCCGTGACCAGCTTCAAATGCCCCAAAGACACCGCGAGTCCCACGTTGGTGTCGGACGGAAAGATGCCAGTAGCCGTCGCCCGGTCCTGGTCCAGGTAGCTCCGCGGTTCCTGCTGGGTCTGGTCGTCTTCCCACATTGCGCGATCGGTGGTCGCCTTTCCGTATTTCTCCAGCAGCAGCGGTTCGACGGTCCGGAAGTCGCCAATGAATTCGTTCTCGTCGCGGTGTTCCGCGTCGAAGAAAAACTTCACGCGCACCAGTTTGTCCTCCGCAAAAATGTACACCACTCGCCCCGTCAGGCCCGCGAAGCTCATCGAATCATACTGCACGATGGCTTCCGCTTTATCCGTTCGAACCGCGCTCGGCTTGGCCGTTTCCGTAGCCATCACCTGAGCCGGAGTCATTCCCCATGCCGGTTTTGCGAAAGTCCGTCTGCGCGGACGAAGAGTGCGCCAGCATGGCGGATGCGATGGCCGCGGCAAACAGAAATCGAGTGCGCACTTGGCTATCAGTATATGCCCGCCCAAAACCGGCCGATTTCTTATGACACAATAGCGAAATGACGCGAACCTCGACGTTCCTGGCGGCTGCTCTGTGCGGAGCGGCGTCTCTCGCTTTCGCCGAAACTCCTTGCGATCGTCTGCAGTCCCTCTCGCTTCCGGACACAACCTTGACCGCGGTGGAAGCCGTTCCCGCGGGTCCGTATCAGCCCCGGCAAGCCCCGGGCCGCGGCGGACCGCCGGCGCCTCCCCAGATGCTTCCCGCGTATTGCCGCGTGGCCGCGACGCTCAAACCGTCCGCCGATTCCGACATCAAGATGGAATTGTGGATGCCCGCGGAAAACTGGAACGGGAAATTCCAGATGGTGGGCAACGGCGGCTGGGCCGGCATCATCAGCCTTCCGCAGATGGCGGCAGCGCTCCGCGAAGGCTACGCCACGTCATCCACCGACACCGGCCACGAAGGTGGCAACGGCATGTTCGCGCTCGATCACCCCGAGAAGATCGTCGATTTCGGCTGGCGCGCCGTGCATGAGACCGTCGTCAAATCGAAGGCTCTCATCGCGGCCTTCTACGGCGGAAACCCCAAGTATTCCTATTGGAACGGCTGCTCCACGGGCGGCCGGCAGGCCCTGGTGGAGGTAACCAAGTTTCCGAACGATTTCGACGGTGTGCTCGCGGGAGCGCCGGCGAATCCGCACATCCACCTGCACGCCGCCGGCGTGGAACGTTCTGTGGAGTTGATGCATAATCCGCAGGGCGCCCTTTCCGAAGCGAAAGTGGAGACGCTGCACAAAGCGGTGCTGGCTGCCTGCGACAAGCTGGACGGCGTCAAGGACGGCCTGATCGGCGACCCGCAAAAATGCCACTTCGATCCCGCCACGCTACTGTGCAAGGGCGGGGATTCGGACGCTTGCCTCACGGCCCCGCAAGTGGAAACCGTAAAGATCGTGTTCGCCGATGTGAAAACCAAGAAGGGCGAAATCATTTGGACCGGGTACGAGCCCGGCGCCGAGCTGCAGATCGCGTCCCTGAAAACCGTTCCCACGCAACCGGGCGGCGGTTGGGACAGCATCCGGATTCTGGGCCATCAGGATGCCAACTACGACTTTCACAAGTTCGACCTCGACACCGACGTGGCACTGGCCGACAAATCCGGCATCGACGCGCACACGTTCGATCTTTCGGCGTTTAAGAAACACGGCGGCAAGCTGCTGCTGTACCACGGCTGGGCCGATCCTGGGATCGCGCCCGGAAACACCGTGAACTTCTATAACGGCGTGCTCACCACCATGGGCAACCAGCAGGACGACTGGCTCCGCCTGTTTATGATCCCAGGCATGCTGCACTGCGGCGGCGGGCCGGGCACCGACCAGTTCAATAAGATGGCGGTGATCGAGCGCTGGCGCGAAGACGGAACGGCTCCCAACCAGATCCTGGCGTCGCACGTGACCAATGGACAGGTGGATATGACTCGTCCGCTGTGCCCGTATCCGCAGGTGGCGGTGTACAAAGGCAGCGGTTCGACTAACGACGCGGCGAACTTCTCCTGCAAGGCACCATAGAATTTCCGGCGGCCAGGCAGTCGCGCTGGCGGGAGCCTCGGTGTGCGCGCAGGCGCAGTGGTTGAACCAACCCCTTCCCGGAACACCCCGAACGAAGGACGGCAAGCCCAATCTGTCGGCTGCGGCGCCACGGGCCTCCAACGGCAAGCCCGACATCTCCGGCGTCTGGCAGGCGGAGGCCGCGAACGGAGCAGACCTGGCGCGCCTGGGCTGTACGAGACCGACACCACCTTCCGCCAGATATTTACCGACGGGCGCACGCAGCACGAGAATCCACAACCCGCGTGGCTGGGCTACTCCGTGGGCAAGTGGGACGGCGACTGGATGGTGGTGGACACGATCGGGTTCAACGATCAGAGCGGCTGGACGCTTCGGGCGCCTGATCCCCGACACCGATCTGATGGAGACATTGTTCGGAAAATGAGAAGGACGCGGCGCATATGGCGGCTACCGAGCCGCGACCGTAAGGGAGCGGGGGTTCACTTTTCCACCAACGGAACCTCGTACTGCAATAGTCTATCCACCAATGACGTCGCGTCCTGGTCCGCAACGACCAACCCCCGGTGCTCCGGCCTCAGGAAACGCTCCTCGACCGCTTGGTCGAAGAGCTTCAGTAAGTAATCGAAATATCCGCAGACGTTCAGAATGCCGCATGCCTTGCGCTGCAGTCCCAACTGCGTCCAAGTCAGCACTTCGCAGAATTCTTCGAGCGTGCCGAAGCCCCCGGGCATCGCGATGAAGGCGTCGGCCAGCTCCGACATTGTCGCCTTTCGTTCGTGCATCGACGTCACCACCCGCAACTCGGTGAGCCCGGTGTGGGCCCTCTCCTGCTGCACCATGGCTTGGGGGATCACCCCGATCACTTCCCCACCGACGGACAGGGCCGCATCGGCCAGGACGCCCATCAACCCCAGCCTGCCGCCCCCGTAGACGAGCCCAATCCCGCGCTTCGCCAGCAAGGTGCCCAAGACGCCGGCTGTCTCGGCATATTCGGAACGCGCGCCGACACTGGAACCACAGAAGACGCAGATCCTCGACATCTTGAAATTGTACTAGTACGGGGTCACCCGCTTTCCTTCGATTAAGTACTTAATAGTGTTGCTCCCGGCTGGGCCGGAGCCTACAATCGGAACTCGGGGGATGTATGCGGTTGTTAGGTTTGGGTGTTCTCCTTCTATGTTCCAGCGCTGCGTTTGCCGGGGTTTCCGGCACGACCGTGCTCAACTACACGATCCAGAACAACACCACGGTGACGGCCAATGATTTACATGTGAATGTCGGTGGTACAGGTGCCCCGAGCGTTACCGCGTCGTCTCCGTTTACAGCAACTCCCTCGGCGTTGGCGGTCGATTTCGCTGGAGGTAGTGTCCCAGTTGGAGACCCGGCGACTTTCACGTTGGAAGAAGTCGGTGACAATTCCTTTACCAACCCCGCGGTGGCCAGTTACAATTGGACAGTTGATGGCAGCCAGGTAGGTGAGACTGAAGACCCGATCGGGGCATATTTCACCTTTGGCTTCCCGCAGCAGCAACTGTTCCTGTTTAACAACGATAATTCAGCGGCTCACGATTACAACAACCTGTTCGTCACGCAGAACGGCAATCCCGTTCTGACGGGGGCCAATTCAGGGACTCTCGGCGCCGGTGCCTCAAGCGACGTTACAGCGTTGATGGACACGACCGCAGGTCCCCTGAATTTCGGCTTCACGGATACGACCTCGGGCGTAACCGTCGCCGGCACGTTTACTCCCACTCCCGCGGTCCCTGAGCCGACTACGTGGGGTTTCTGTGCTCTGATGTTACTGGGCACGTGTGTCGCTGTCCGCCGCCGCCAACTTCGCAAACAGTGACCGCCCCGGCGGTGATGCGTCCAGCGCAAAAGGCAAGCCACGCGATCCAAACCCCGTTCCTCGCGGCATTCGGCCTGGCCCTCGCCTCCGCATTCTTGCTGGCGCTATCCGAATGCTGGTCGCCCCTAGGTTGGTTATGCCTCGTCGGGTTGACGCCGCTTCTGGCTGCGCTCCGCAGGTCCGGTTTCATGCGCACCTGGTTCAGCCTCTGGATATGCTACAGCCTGTACTCCGTCGCATCGATGTGGTGGCTACGCCAGACCGGTAGTGGTGTGGGGTGGATGCTGGCGATCCTCCCGCTTTACATCGCGCTCCCGCTGGTGGTGCCTGCGGCGGGTTTGGTGCTGGCGCCCGGCGGGCCGCTTCGTCTGATAGCGTTTCCTTTTCTATTGGTGGGATTTGAATATCTCACGCGCCTGATTTTCCTGCGCGTAAATTGGGCAATCGTCGGTCTACCGCTGGCCGACTATCCGGTTCTGAGCCAGGTGGCTTCTCTCGGCGGCCCCGAAGGGCTCTCCTTCCTTGCGGCGGCTGCCAGCGTGTTGCTGGTTTTGCTGGCGACGTTGCGCGGGAAGCGGCGCATATTCGCGGCAGCTTGCTCGCTCGCGTTGACGGTCGCGGTCCTGGCGTTCGGTCTCAGCCGATCCGCAGGTTCGGCCTCCGGTCAGCCGACCCTTAAACTCGCGCTGGTACAACCCGACATCCCGCAGGAAATCGTTTGGACTCCCCAGAACCGGGAGCCGTTTCTGGGGCGCATCACCGATTTGATCAACCGCACCATAGCGGACGCGCCTGATGTGATCGTGCTGCCCGAAGGCACCGTCAATGGATTGGTCCGCTATGATCCGCGTCTTACCGATTTCGTACGTTCCACGGTAGTTCGCATGCGGACGGCACTGCTGTTCGGCAGTTACGACCGGCAAGGCAACGATTTCTTCAACGCGGCCATCTACATCGATCCGTACGACACGGTGGCGACGTACCGCAAGATCCGTCTGGCTCCCTTCGTCGAATACGAGCCGGAGCTTTTTCCCTTCCACCGCCCATCGAATTGGCTGCGGTACACCGCGGGCACGGAGCATACGGTCTTCTCAACCAAAGGCGGTCAGCGGTTCTCCACCATGATCTGCCTGGAGGACAGCATGCCCGAGGAGGCGCGCGACTTCGCCCGCGGCGGGGCGCAGCTGTTAGTGGGATTGGTGAACACCGAGCAGTATCGGGGTACCAGCCAATCGCTGCAGCATCTCCGCCGCGCACGCCTGACCGCCATCGCCGTAGGATTGCCCATGGCGCGCTGCGCCAACAGCGGTGTTTCCTGCCTGATCAACCCGCTGGGACGCGTGGAGAAGATGCTCGACGAAGGACGGCCGGAAACAACGGTGGTCAACGCCCATTTGCTGAATCTTGATACGATGTACCGGCGTACAGGCGACTGGCCCTGGTTTGCGGGTATGCTGATCGCGGGATTTGCCATCGCCCTTCTGAGCCGTGACCGTAGGGAGCGGTTAAGTGACCGAAGCTGAGCGGCGCTACTACAACCAACGCGCACCGGAATATGACGATTTCTATCTGGGCACCGGGCTCTATGCGGAACGCGCGCGGCCAGGCTGGCACGAAGAAGTGGAATCACTCCGCTCGCTCCTGCGCTCCCTTGAGGCGCGCACAGTGTTGGACGTGGCCTGCGGCACTGGGTTCTTGACGCGGCATCTGCCGGGCCGCTTGGCCGCCATCGATCAGAGCCCCGCGATGCTCCAGGTGGCCCGCGCCCGTCTGCCGGAAGCTCTGGTCATCCAGGCGGATGCGTTCCAGTTGCCATTTCCCGTGGGAGCGTTTGATTGTCTCTGCAGCGGTCATTTCTACGGGCATCTGCAAGTTCCGTCACGGGAACAGTTTCTCGCCGAAGCGCGGCGCGTGGCCCGGCAAATACTGATCATCGATGCGGCCTGGCGCGAAGAAGTGGTGCCCGAAGCGATGCAGGAACGCAAGCTGAACGACGGCTCGCGGCACGCGGTTTTCAAGCGCTACTTCACGCCGGCACAACTACAGGCAGAACTCGGGGGAGGAACCGTGCTTTATAGCGGCCAATGGTTTGTGGCAGTCCTGGCCTGAGAGGTTCCTTCGCAGGGATGGCCGACGTCTCTTTCATGAGAAGAGGGACAACTGCCGGGATTTGGCCGCTTGCTGACGGGTCACGGAGCGGCCGCCGAGTTCGGGCGAAATGGCATGCTCGTGAGCCACAACGGCATCGAAATCCGCTTGCGGAACGCATTGCTGTTCGATAGCCCGGGTGAAGCGGTCCAGGCGCGCGAAGCCTTGCAGCTTGTCGGTGTCGCCCAAGCGCGCCCGGTCGAGCGAGAGGCGTAGAACCGAGATCGACTCGTCGTAAGTTTTGAGCGGCACCGGAAAAGGATGGCCGTCTTTGCCGCCCAGGGCGAATGAAAAACGTGCCGGATCGGAAAAGCGAGTGGGCGCTCCGTGCACCACCTCCGCGATCAGCGCCAGCGATTGCAAAGTCCGCGGGCCCAAATTCTCCAATAAAAGCAGCGAAGCGAAGTCGCGGAACTCCCGCTGGTAAGCCACCGCACAGAACGGCGCCCAGCCGCTTCTGGTCGACATCTTCCGCGCGCACGTCGTGATGCCGGGGCGCCACCAGCTTGCGAAATTCGGCGAGCGTCGTGTCGGGCTGCTCGCGCGCGATGGTTAGCAGCGCATCCTGGGCCGGCCGCGCGTGCGCATCCACCAGGTTCATGATGGCGCCCTGATTCTCGCCCACAATTCCCGAGTGAGGCTGGCAAGTGAAATCGCGGACCGATGCCGAGTGCCAATGATAGCGGCGCGCCAGGCCAGTCGATTCGTTCATCCCCTGCTGCACCACGGTCCAATCGCCTGCCGTGGTGACGATGAAGGTGTGCAGGTAGATCTGGAATCCATCGGCGATGGCGTTATTGTCCACGCGCGCCGTGAGCCGGCTGGTGCGGACCAGTTCCTCACCATTCAAGCCGTTGCCGTCCGCCACCGCGCGGAGCTCATCGGGAGTGCGCCGGGAATGACGCCCGCGTCCGCCGCAAACATAGAGGCCCAACTCACGCGCGCGCGGATTGATGCCGCGCTTTAAAGCGCCCAACACCGAGGTGGTGATTCCCGAAGAGTGCCAGTCCATTCCCATCACGCAGCCCAACGCTTGAAACCAGAACGGATCGCTCAAGCGCGTCAGTAATTCCTTAGTTCCGTACTGGCAGGCGATACTCTCGGCGATGGCCGTGCCGATGGTAGTCATGCGGTCGGCAAGCCACTCGGGCACACGGCCGCCGTGCAGCGGGAGGTCGGCGGTTCCCGAGCGTTTCATCTTCTAACCATCTTAGTGAACTCGCCGCGGCATAGTGTTTCGCCGCACGTCCCGGAAGCAAGATTGCTTGCTAACAATCCTCGCGGCTGTTCATACTGAAATCAATGGCGCTCAAGGATGCCGCACTCTTAGCATTTGCCGGCATGCTTCTGGTCGCCGCTCTTTCGGTTTGGAATTTGATCTTCGATGTGATGAATGTTCTCCAGGGTGTTCTTCCCGCGGTGAGGCTGATCTCATCTCTCATTTGGGCGTTCGGGGCAGTGACCGCAGCCCTGTTCCTTTATGTATTTCAGAAAAGACCGAATTGAGTAGCAGCCGGGTCGGCCGATGAGCGAGCAATCTCCGGGCGCCAAGGTTGCCAGGCGCGCGTTTGTCCTGCAGGGCCGTTTTCGTAGATTTTTTTCCAATCTTGGCCCCGGATTGATTACCGGCGCCGCTGATGACGACCCATCCGGCATCTCAACCTATTCGGTCACGGGCGCCACGTTCGGCTATGCGCCCTTGTGGACCGCGCTCTTCTCTTTCCCGTTGATGGCCGCGGTACAAATCATGTGTGCGCGCCTCGGCATGGTCACCGGACTGGGACTGGCGGGCGTGATTCGCACGCGCTATCCGCGGTGGATCCTATGGAGCGCGTGCTCACTGCTGCTCATCGCCAACATCGTCAACATCGCCGCGGATCTCGGAGGCATGGCCGCCGTCACGGCGCTTCTGACTGGAGTCAAGGCATTCTATTGGACCCCCGTGTACGCGCTCCTCCTGGTATGCCTGCTGTTCTGGACGAGCTATCGCCTCATCGCGCGGATCTTCAAGTGGCTCACGCTCGCCTTGTTCGCCTACATCGGCGCGGCATTTCTAGCGCACCCGGACTGGCTCGCGGTGTTGCAGGCCACCTTGATTCCCCGTGTGCAGTGGACTGCCGGATATTGGGCCACGCTGGTCGGCATCCTGGGAACCACCATTTCGCCGTACCTCTTCTTTTGGCAAGCCGCGCAGGAAGTGGAGGAGGAGATCGCCGTGGGCAAGGCGACCGTCGCCGAGCGGGAAGGCGCGTCCAAACGGGAGATACGGCGTTCCCGGAACGATGTCCTCACCGGCATGTTCTTCTCGAACCTGGTGATGTATTTCATCATTCTCACAGCAGCCGCTACGCTGCACGCCCACGGCAAAACCAACATCTCCACCGCGGGCGAAGCCGCCGAAGCGTTGCGTCCTCTGGCCGGCGCCGGCGCGTACTGGCTCTTCAGCCTGGGTCTGATTGGAGCAGGCATGCTCGGAGTCCCGGTGCTGGCCGGATCGTGCGCATATGCCATCGCGGAAGCGGCCGACTGGGTTGGCTCGCTGGAGGTGCACCCTCCCCTCGCTCACGGCTTCTATACCGTCATTGCGATTGCGATGGCGCTCGGCCTCGGCCTGGATTTCGCGGGTCTGAACGCCGTCAAGATGCTCTTCTGGTCCGCAGTGTTGAACGGAGCCCTGGCACCACCCTTGCTTGTGCTGGTGGTCTTGCTCACCAGCAGGGCCGACGTGATGGGTGAACACCGTAACGGACCCCTGCTTCGCTGGCTGGGGTGGATCTGCGCTGGTGTCATGTTCATCGCGACTGTCATCATGTTGGTGACCGCCGGGCGATAGGGTCCATAACAAAGGTTAGTGTAGGCACAGCCCGCCTACTCGCGAACCTGTGGTACATCAAGCACTTGTAGGGACCCCGGAAATAGCGGAAGATCGTCCCAGGAGCAGGAAATGACAATCACATACGCAAACGGACAGACGAAAAAGGCAGCCCTGGTGGTGCGATATGACAACCGCATCCGAGTGGTCACGGCAGGCAGCGACGACGTCAACGAATTCACGCAAATCAACGGTACCTGGGTTTCGGAAGACTGCGAAGCGGTTCAGATCGAGTTCGGCTGGACCAACCGCGTCAACCACGAGTACAAAGAAGAAGACTTAGTCTGCTCCGAAGAACTGGCCACGCGGCTGATTCACCTGCTGCTCAATCCCGAAGAAGACGAAGAGCTGGGCACCGCTGTTCCTTCCCCTTCCCTGAACGCCGCCGCCCGCATGGTGGTGTAAGTCCTGCCCGATAACGTCTGTCAGCGCCCGGCGTTCACTTCATGCCTGTGTTGGAAGTGACGCCTAACGTCGGGCCAGAATTCCTTCAGAACATTGGAAAAGGCATCGGTGGCCAGCTGCATGGCCAGCTTCTCCACATTCTCGGAAGCCGTGCGCGTGTCCGGGTACCACGCGTTCGAGAGGGCTACCGCCGTTGAGTTGCCCAATACTTCGGAGAAATTGAACCGGCTGCCGCCCGTATCGGTCCGCGTCACGAAAATGCGGGTCAGCGCGTAGCCCGTGCGGGAAAGCTTGCGACCCTCGCCGATCCGAAAGTAGCGCGGATCTTCATGCAGGAGGCTGGGCATCACACCCTCCGACATCATGTTCCCGATCATCTGATCCCCAAAAGAAGCAGAGAGCCGCTTGGCATATCCACCGAACCCCTGGCCAAACGATGGATTCTCGTTCTCGGCTTGATATAGCGTGGCGAACAGGGCGGCGTTGAAGTAAATCGGAATAGCAAAAGAATCCTTCGCGGCAATGGTCATCTTGCGCCGCGCCGAGATGGGCTCGAACGCCAGGGACGCTTCGGTAGTGCGGTTATTAGGGATAACCCCGAAAGCCCGCTTGTCGTGGACGGGCACATTCGGCGGGTCGGCGCTTTGACCCATCGCAATGGCGGCAAAAAGAAGAGACAACAGTGGTAGTGTATGGCGCGCGTGCATGAATAGGCTAAAGATGGTTGGAGAAGCTCTAAGGTTACCCTTAAGAGTATACAATCTCCAGCCGCGTAGCCCCGTGTATTAACGCGGGTTAATAAGGCAGGGGGACGCATGAGGGAATTGAAGAAGCAGGAGCGAGCCGCCATCGAAGCCGTCGCTAAACGGTTCTCGGCAACGTGGGAAAACGGTAGTGATCCCCCCGACGCCTATATCAGGGTCGCTGGGAAACGGGTTGCTGTTGATATCACAACCCTCAAACGGCGCGGCACTGGGCAAGGTAGCGCCGCCAAACCTCGTTTGAGGTTCGATAAGGTTGCGACCTGGCTCATGGAACGCCTCCAAGCCGTCCTTGGCAAAACCGTGCCGGACGGCATGACAGTGGTGGTCACCATCACCGCGCCCATCCGTTTACCATCGAAAACCGCCGCCTCGCTGGAAGGCAAAATACAAACTCTTGTCCGGCGGGGATCGCCGAGTCGAGATGAGAAAGATACCATTCACGGGAATGGGGTGCGGATTCGATTTTTGAAAGAGTCGGGACGAGCGCCAAAACTGATTGGGTTCGTGCACAATTCCGATTCAGACCCACTTCTACTTTTGAACATGACAGGGGAATTGCTTGAGCTAATCAGCGCCGAGGCTGTCAGACGGGCGCCGAGGCTTGCGGCCGATCGATGGCTCGTGGTGATTAGCGCCAAAGGAATTTCATGCTTAGAGGCATATCGCTACATATATTCGCAGCTGCACATCGCGACTCCATTTAAGAAGATTCTCATGGTGTTTGGCGATGGGAGTGTCGGGATGTTGACGGGATGAGGTTCACCACAACAGCTTCAACCCGAACTGGATTTGGCGCGAAGTGGTGGACGTGGACGTGATCACGCCCGCGGTCGGCGCAGGTGTGGCCGTGGCCGAAGTGAAGATCACGGCGTTGGGCGAACCGAAATTAGCGCGGTTGAAGATATTGAAGAACTCCGCGCGGAATTGGGCTCTGACCTTTTCGGAAATCTGGGTGTTCTTGGCTATGGACAAATCCGTCGATGCCAGGCCCGGACCCACCAGGACGTTTCTGCCGAGATTGCCATACGTCCCCGGCGCCGGAAGAACGAACGCGTTCGGATTGAAGTATTGGTTGGGAGTGCCCGGAATGCGCTGGCCGGTGAAGGCTGGATTCCAGGAAGGCCGGATGGGGTTGCGGCTATCGCCATTGTTGGTCGGATTGAATCCCAATTGAGGCGTGAATGGGAAACCCGATTGCAGCGTCTCGATACCGCTGATCGTCCAGCCGCCAGCCAGCTTTTGCGCGGCGCCGTGTAGACCACCCAGAAACTTTTGGCCGGCTCCGAAGGGCAGTTCGTAGCTTGAGTTGACCACCGCGATGTGGCGGGCGTCGGTGTTGGCGGGACCCCAATCCAACTTCGGCTTGGCAGGATACATGACGAACCCGGGAGCGTTGGCGCCCACACTGCTATTGAGCGCGGTGCCATCATCCAGGCTCTTCGACCAGGTGTAGGCGCCGCGGATCTGTAAGCCATGGCTGAAACGGCGGCTTACATCGACCTGCAGGGCGTTGTAAGAACTAAGCCCTTCCGACAGCCAGGTAGTCGTGTTGGCGAGTGACGGATTGGCCAGCGGCGCGCCGGATGGGTAGTACACCGTCCCGGAGGCCAGGCTCGCAGGGCACGGGGTCGCGGGGCAGATCGTGGGAATCGGCTCATTAGCATCCACGGAAAGCAGCTCGTGGTAGCCGTGGGACCCGACGTATCCCACGCCCAACGACGTGCTGGACGAAATCTCCTGCTCCACTTTGAACGTCCAGGTGACGACGGTGGGCGTGAACAGATCAGGCTGGGAGCCGCTCGGTGAAATCTTGGTGCCGGCAGGAAGTGGCGACCCCGGCAAGATGAGAAGACCCGCGAGCGGAATGTTCTTCAGCGACTCGGTCGCATTGAAGGGAGCGGTCTGGCCCAACCGGTAGTCGAGGTTGTCGAGCAGCGCACGGTACATTCCAAAGCCGGCGTGCACCACCGTCTTACCCTTGCCGAACGGATCCCAGGCGAGCCCTACGCGCGGTTCCGGAAGGAACTTAGCACGGTTGGTCGTGAGTGCCGAATTTCCAACGGTCGGATTGGTCTGGATCACTCCATTAGCGAAAGCGTAATTCGAGGCTCGTCCAAACGGTTCGTTCCAGCCGTTGGTGGATTCGAAGCGAAAGCCGATTCGGAGATTCAGGTGCCGGCTAAGCTTGATTGAGTCCTGCACAAAGCCCGCGGCTTCCAGGGAACGCCACCCCAATTCCGTGGGCGACGGCACCACCGTAAAAGTCGAGATGGTTCCCTGCAGAAATGAGGTCAGGCTTCCGAAAGACGCCTGCCCATATTGGTTCTGCGCCAGCAGATCGTTGGCCTGAATCTGCTGGAACCAGACTCCCGCTTCGATCTGGTGGATGCCGCGAAAGATTCCGATGTGATCGTCATAGGTGAACAGGTTCCGTACCGCGGTGATATTGCTCCCCACGTTCGCGCCCGCGCCGGTAATCGAAGATTGCGCATTGGAGGCCGTGCCGCCGCCGATCACGATTGCGCCGATAGGCGCGCCGCTAACCCATCCCGGCAGGTCCACCGGCACCTGGCCTGTGAAATAGTAACTGCCGCGGGAGAAACCGAATCGCGCCGTGTTGAGCACGCTGGGCGAGAAAACATGCTGCTCCTGCACGCTGGCAACTTGCTCTCGCAAGCCCTCAATGACGGAGCTCAAAGGATTGGCCGAAGGGGTATGCGCAAAACTGTCGTCCACCGTGTAGACGCCGAACAGCGTGTCCTTATCCGAGATGTTGTAGTCGAAGCGCGTAGTGCCGAAATCTTCCCGTATGGCCTGCAGCGGGTGGCTGAAAGCCTCGGCGATGCCACTGCCCAGCTCGGGGCCATTTTGTACCGGCCAGAGCGAGAGCAGGGGAACGACGCTCGGCGCAACCCCTACGGTTTTGCCGCCCACAATTCCATTGCGCGCATCGTTGTCAGGGACCAGCGTAACCGCGCTCACGCCCAGGTGCTGGCGGAAACCTTCGTAATTCCCGAACAGGAAGAGCTTGTCTTTCTTGATCGGCCCTCCCAGCGTGCCGCCAAAACTGTTGCGCTGAAATTGAGGAATGGAGCCCTGGTCAAAGAAGTTGCGCGCGTCCAAATCGCTGTTGCGCAGGAATTCGTAGATGGTTCCATGCAGACCGTTGGTGCCGGACGCGGTAACAATACTAACCTGGCCGCCCGGGCGCTTGCCGTATTCGGCGCCATAGGTGTCCGAAACAACGTTGAACTCGCGCACCGCGTCCACACCCAGAAGCTGGCCGCTGGTACCGCCCGGCGTGTTGTTGATGACGGACGCTCCGGTGTATTCAACTCCGTTCAGCAGAAACAGATTCTCTTGCGGCCGCCGCCCCGAGACAGCGAACATGTTGCCCACAGACGAGTTCGAGCTTCCCACACCGCCCGTCCGTTCCGCCGTGTAGTTCACGGTTCCCGGATTTAACGTGACCAGCTGATCGTAGCTGCGGCCATTCAGCGGAAGATCCTTCACCTGGCGCTCCGAAACCAGGCCGGAGATCTGCTGGGTAGACAGGCTGACCGGGCTGGGAGCTTCCTCCACCGTCACCACCTGTTTCAACTCGCCCACCGGCAGCGACAGATCCACCTGGGTGGTCTGTCCCACCACCAGATCGATCCCCGTTTTCACCTGCGAACTGAAGCCTTCCTTGGAGGCGGAAACCTGGTACTTGCCGACTGCAATCGAGGGGGCGGAATAGCGGCCACCGTCGTCGGTAACCAGTTTGCGTTCGGCGCCGGTTTCGATGTTTTTGACGGATACAGCCGCGCCCGGCACGCCCGCTCCGCTCTCATCCTTCACCGTTCCGGAGAGCGATGCACCAACTACCTGGCTCCACAATGCGGCGGTTCCGAGAAGTCCCGAGATGAGCAGCAACTTGATTGTCATGAATGAATTCCCCTCTATGACCCTATTCTCTATCGAATATATAGTGATTCTTGGGAGATTGTCAAGTTCATCACTAGACATTGCTCTGGGTCGCGGTGGGGTTCCATAACGAAGGTTAGTGTAGGCACAGCCCGCCTACTCGCGAACCCGTGGTACATCAAGCACTTGTAGGGACCTCGGAAATGGCGGAAGATCGTCCCAGGAGCAGGAAATGACAATCACATACGCGAACGGACAGACGATCAAGGCGGCCCTGGTGGTTCGCACGGACAACCGGCTTCGAGTGGCGCTGGCGGGCAGCGACGACCTCACCGAGTTCAGCCAAATCAACGGCACCTGGGTTTCGGAAGACTGCGAACCGGTTCACATTGACTTCGGCTGGCCCGGGCGCACCAACCGCGAATACAAAGAAGAAGACTTCGTCTGCTCCGAGGACCTGGCGGCGAGCTTGATTCACCTGCTGCTGAATGCCGATGAGGACGAGGAACTGAACACCGCTCGTGCCATGAAGTCCCTGAACACCACCGCCGGCCGAATGGTGATATAGCTGAGCGTCCGTGGTACCGGGTGCGGCGGACCCCCTGGTCCGCAGTCGGCCCCCTGGCCGACTTGTTCGGGTTTCGAGAAGCCTGACTCTCCAAGCTAAAATACGGGTCCGGGGGACCCGTGCGGACCGGGGGGTCCGCCCTCCCAGTGGCGTTAGACTATCCAGTACGAGGTACACCGTGATTTCTGGCGCACACATGATCATCTACAGTGCGGACGCCGAGGCGGACCGAGCCTTCTTCCGCGATGTCCTGGACTTTCCCTCGGTGGATGTGGGCCACGGCTGGCTCATCTTCGCGCTGCCGCCGACCGAGGTCGCGGTTCACCCGGCAGCGGAGAACGGCAAGCACGAGATCTATCTCATGTGCGACGACGTGGCCGCCACGGTTCAAAACTTAGAAAAGCACAAAGTGAATTGCGATCCAGTCAAGGATCAGGGTTGGGGCCTGCTGACGCAGGTATCGTTGCCAGGCGGCGGCAAGCTCGGCTTGTACCAGCCGAAACACCCGCTGGCACACAAGTAAATCCAACCTCACCGCGGCTGGAACAGAAGCACCTCGGGCCGAATCTCCAGAAAGGCGTCCTTGCAGCTCGTGGGGGTCACTTGATAGCCGCCCCAAATCCCCGCCACGGTCTTCGGAATCGCGACGACATCGTCGGGTAAATGTTCCGAGGCGATCGCCATTCTCGGCCGGTACTTTCGTATGGTCTCGGTGGCGCCCCGCAAAGCCGGTTTTTCGGCACCCTCGATGTCCATCTTGATAAAGTCGACGCGCGGGAGTTTCAATTCCGCGGCCAAAAGATCAATGGTGGTGAGCGGCACCTTCACCTTCTTCTTCGAGTCCTTGCCGAACACGAAGCTATCTCCGGTAGTATTCCCGCTGTCGCCTTCGGATAACTCCAGAGTATCGGTGTGGTCCCAAACGCCCTGGGGCACCACGATCACTCGCCCGGCGGTGATTTCACGCTCGAAATTCCGCCGCAGGCAGGCTACTGTCGCGGGCGCGGGCTCGATGGCAACCACCAGGCTCGCTCCGCGGTTGAGCGCCGTGCGGGTGAAGACGCCCACATTGGCGCCGCAGTCCAGAACCACGTCGCCGGGCTTGACGGCTACCTCATCGCCGTCGTAAATCTCGAGCTTCTCCTCGCCCAGCGTGAACTTTAAAAAGCGGTCGTTGGGCACGGTCCAATACTGGCCCATGGGTGTCTGGACCAGTTCGAACCCCCGGGGGTCGCGTTCGATTACCTTGCTGGCCGCGCCGATTTCTTGTCCGGCCTTCGCCATATCGACCAGCAAGCGATGGCTATGGACCGCGCCATCGAAACTGCAGCCCTGGCAACGGCCGGCGGCCCAGACCATCGTCAGTCTGGCTTCCGGCCAGGCCGCCGCCACCAGTAGAATCAACCCGGCCACCATCAGACCGATCTTCAAAACCTTCATGAGCATGAAAATAGGTCGCTTCCATCCCCGAAGTAAATACCCAGATGGTATGCACTCCCCTGCTGCCGCCCGGTTTGGCCCGCTACAATCGAGTGCGCTACACTGACGGTTCCAGCCCACCATGGCGAGCCGCACCATTCCGCGCGAAGACACCAGTTTCTTCGGGCACCCGCGCGGGCTAGCCACCCTATTTTTCACGGAGATGTGGGAGCGCTTCAGCTACTACGGCATCCGCGCGCTTCTCATCCTATATATGACGGCGTCGACGCAGCAGCATGGCCTAGGGCTGGACGTTCCCACGGCGGGCGCGATCTACGGGCTTTTCACAGCCTGCGCCTATATCTTTTCCCTCCCGGCGGGTTGGATCGCTGACCGGTTCATTGGGCAGCAGCGCGCGGTCGTGCTGGGCGGGGTCCTGATCGCCGCCGGTAACTTCGGCATGACCCTTCCGGCCTTCGGCGCGTTTCTCTTGTCGCTGCTTTCGATTGCCATTGGTACCGGGTTCCTGAAGACCTGCTGCACCACCACGGTCGGGTTTTTGTACCGGCAGGGCGACCCGCGGCGCGATGCGGGGTTTTCACTCTATTACGTTGGCATTAATATTGGAGCCGGCATCGCGCCGCTGATCTGCGGCTACGTCGGCCAGCGCGTGAATTACCGGTATGCCTTCGCACTGGCCGGGATGTGTATGCTGGCCGGCCTCACCCAGTTTGTCCTGACACGAGGGTACTTGAAGGCGGCCGAGCAGGCACCTGCGACTCCGACCTCCGGCGATCGCAAGAAATTGCTGTACGGGCTGGCCGCGGTTTTGATAGCTGCCGGTCTGGTGGCCGTGCTTGCCGTACCGATCCAGCAGGTGGCCGATGGTTTTGGCTTGCTGCTGCTGGTTGCGGTGGTGGTCACTTTCGCCGGCTTGTTGTTATCCAAAGACTACAGCCGCGAGGAAAAGAAGCGGATTCAGGTGATCCTGGTGCTGTTCCTGGGTTCTGCGCTCTTCTTCTCGATCTTTGAACAGGCCGGCTCCACGCTGAACCTGTTTGCCGACCGCAGCACCGACAACCGCGTCTTCGGCATTTCTTTCCCGTCGAGCTACTTTCAGTCGGTAAACTCCGTTTTTATCTATTTACTGGCCCCGATGTTTGCATGGCTTTGGGTGAAACTTGGCGATCGCGATCTCTCACCGGTTTCCAAGTTCGCAATCGGGCTGTTCGGCGCGGGCAGTGGATTCATCGTGATGATGTTCGCGGCCATCGCGGCCGGCCCCTCCGGTAAAGTGAGCCCCATGTGGCTCACGGTCACCTATCTGCTGCACACTATCGGCGAGCTCTGCTTGAGTCCCGTGGGGCTGAGCGCCATGACCAAGCTGGCGCCCCGGCGTATCGCGGGTATGATCATGGGCGTCTTTTTCCTTTCGATATCGGTAGGGAATTTTATGGGCGGCCGGTTGGCATCGTTCTACGAATCGATACCGCTCGACAAGCTTTTTGGGTATGTCGGCGCGTTTGGGATTGCGGTGGGATTGGTTATGCTGGCGATCTCACGCCCGGTGAGCCGGCTAATGGGCGGGGTGAAGTAGGCCCGAGTTCCTTCTCATAAGCCGCATTCAGCAGCTTCCGCGCGAACGTCAGGTCGCTCCGGATGGCCTGCAACCGGTCCTGCGGATGATAATCGATTTGTAACGTAAGCGGACCGGAGAATCGGGCTTTCGCCAAACCGGTGAAGAGCGCCTGCCAATCCACAATGCCCTCGCCCAGAGGGCAGGGCGTCACCCGGTCCTTTTCGCGGCGGATATCGCGCAGCGCCATCATGCGAAGACGCGGCAGTGCGTCCGCCAGGCTGCCATCGACCGCAAGCGCGGTATCGAAATCCCAGCCGACCCATTGCGGATCCAGGTCGCCGATCAACCCCTGCGCGGCGGGATAAGGAACTCCCATGGCCATTCCAGCCGCCCTCCCATAAGCCGCCAGCCCGTATACATCCCTGCGACGGTCCAGCAGGCGCGCCGCGGGGTAGCCCGAGTAACCGGTGCGGAACAAGGGGACGCCCGAGCCGCCGGCCACCGCTAAAACATTGCGCGCAAAAGGCTCCGTGACAGTGAGAAACGAGGTAGTGATCACGGGCAGGTCGAGTCCGTCTCCGTTCAGGCTCTCGACGGCGCGCACCATATCCACCGCGGTCTGCGACGGCTTCACGGTACCGTCGGGCTGTACCGATAGATCGCAGCCGTCGAAGCCGAGGCCGTTCAAAATCGCGCCGAGTTCGGGATACTCCACCTCGGGCAGCAATCGGGAGAAGAGGCATAAGACCGGTCCGGTGCGGGGGCGGCGCGGAGATTGCGGTTGCGCGGCCGCGGCCGTTGCGGCGAGGCCCGCAAGAAACCGCCGCCTGCTGATCGGCATATCTCATTGTAGACAGCTATCAGCAATCAGCAGTCAGCGCCTCCAAAGCACCGCTCCCTTTGGTCACGGCTCAGCAGGGCCTCCGGCGCGCCGCATGGGGCCATTCGATACGCACATTCGATTCGTTTCGTACATGCGACCGCGCCGACACGCGTTACTGAGCCGTGACCGCAGGGAGCGGTGCTTCACTGCCGTCCGCAATCAGCGCTCAGCTACGCACAACCCGGGGGTGGCTGACGGCTGAAAGCTGAATGCTGAAAGCTGTTCCCGCTTGTGATAACATGCCGTTTTAAATTAGGGGGCTTTTTCGTGAAAGTCTACGAAAGCAAAGAGATTCGGAATGTCGGTGTGGTGGGCCACGGCGATTCCGGGAAGACTACGCTCACCGCCGGGTTGCTCTTCACCGCAGGGGCCACAACCCGCCTGCTCCGCGTCGACGAGGGGAACACCGTTACCGATTTCGACGAGGAGGAGGTTCTGCGCAAGATCTCCATCTCCACCGCCATCGCCGCAGCCGAGTGGAAAAGGGCCAAGATCAATATCCTGGACACGCCGGGCTACAACATCTTTATTAATGACACGCGTGCAGCGCTCGTAGCTGCCGATGCGGCCCTGGTCTTGGTGGACGGCGTAGCCGGCGTCGAAGTGCAGACCGAGAAGGTTTGGGCCTTCGCCGAGGAGTTCCAACTGCCGCGCGCCGTCATCATTAATAAGCTCGACCGTGAGCGCTCCGACTTCCAACGCACCCTGGGTAGCGTTCAGGAAAACTTCGGTCGCGCCGCCGTGCCGATCCAAATGCCCATTGGCTCGGAACGCGATTTCAAAGGCGTGGTGGATCTGATCCGAATGAAGGCCTACACCTATACTGCCGATGGCGACGGTAAAGGCAAGGAGAGTGACATCCCGGCGGATCTGGCCGACGCGGCCCAGAAGGCCCACGAAGCGCTGATCGAGATGGTGGCCGAAGGCAATGACAGCCTCATGGAAGAGTTCTTCGAGAAGGGCAGTCTGCCGGTGGAGCACATTGTTGACGGGCTGAAACAGGGAGTTCGCGACCAGCGCATCTTCCCGGTTCTGTGCAGCTCGGCCCTGCATAATATCGGGACCGACCTGCTCCTGAATTTCATCGCGGAAAACCTGCCGGCGCCCACCGAACGAGATGGCATGGCCGCCACGTTGGATGGCAAAGAAGCCACCCGCAAAGTCGCCGAAAACGACCAGTGCTCTCTATACGTTTTTAAGACATCCGCCGATCCATTTGCTGGACGCATCAGTTTCTTCAAGGTAATGACCGGGATCGTCAAGAACGACGCCAACCTCCAGAACGTCGCGCGCGGCGTGGCCGAGCGGTTGGCCCACTTGAGCAGCCCGCAGGGAAAGACGCTGCAACCGGTGACCGAACTACATGCGGGCGACATCGGCGCCGTGGCCAAATTGAAGGACACCTTAACGGGGGACACCCTGGCGGACAAGGGTCTGAACATCAACTATCCGCCGGTGAAACTGCCCGAACCGTCTATCGCATTTGCGATCGAGGCCAAGTCGCGGAACGACGAAGATCGGATGGGCCACGCGGTCCACAGGATTCTGGAAGAGGACCAGTCGCTGCGCTTTTACCGTGACCCGCAGACGCGTGAGTTTTTGCTAGCCGGCGCGGGACAGCAGCACGTGGAAATTGTGGTGGCGCGGTTGAAGAAGCGTTACGGCGTGGACGTCACGCTGAAAGCGCCGAAGATCCCGTACCGGGAGACGGTCCGCGGACATGCGGATGTCCAGGGACGGCACAAGAAACAGACCGGCGGGCATGGACAATTCGGAGACTGTTGGATCAAAGTGGACCCGCTTCCGCGGGGCGCGAAGTTCGAGTTCGCCAACGAAATCTTCGGCGGCGCCATCCCTCGCAACTTTATTCCGGCAGTGGAAAAAGGAATCGTCGAGGCTGCCGAAAAGGGTTTCCTGGCCGGGTTCCCCATGGTCGATTTCAAGGTGACTGTCTACGATGGCTCCTACCACGACGTGGATTCGTCGGAACTGGCGTTCAAGCTGGCGGCCCGCAAGGCGTTCAAAGCGGCCATGGAGCAAGCTAAGCCGGCCCTGCTGGAGCCTGTGATGAACGTCGAGATTCAGGCTCCCGTCGAATACGCCGGCGACCTGATGGGAGATTTGAATAGCCGGCGCGGGCGCATCGCCGGCATGGAGACCAAAGGGAGTACGCAGTTCCTACGCGCGAAGGTCCCTATGGCGGAGATGCTGAACTACCAAAACGACCTGACTGCCATGACGCAGGGCCGGGCATCCTTTACGATGGAGTTTGACCACTATGATTATGTGCCGCAGCTTCAGGCCGATAAGATCATTGCGGCGGCAAAGGCCGCTAAGACTGGCGTAGAAGAAGAAGAGGAATAGTGACCCGGGCCAGTGGCCGGATGATACATGGAGTACGCTGTACCCCAAAGGAGTGGTTGCACAGGCTGCAGCCCTATAGTACTCTAGAGGATCGAAACGGGTGCCGCCACCCAGGTAAGTACCTTATTTTCTGTAGTTCGAGAGTGTAATGGACAATCGAACGACGACTTTATTCTCCCTTTCCATTTTGGCCGCGGTTATCACTACCGCTTCATGCGGCGTAAGCCAGCAGTCGAAGTTCCAGATGTCCTTCCTGCCGCCAGCCCCTAAAGCAGCGGCGCTTACGATCGAGGTTGCCGATCCACCCGCGTTGCAACCCAATGTTTATCTGCAGGACGTCCCCTTCCTGGACACGGCAAATCTGGCTCCACCGCGCCGGTCGCGTGGCGACGCCCTGGTGCAGCGGGCCGATCAGGCGTTCCAGCGCGGGAAGAGACTCTACCAGGCAAACGAAACTGCCAACGCACGAATTGAATTTGACCACGCTATCGATTGGATGCTCGAAGCCTCGGAACAGAATCCATCGGATCGACGGGATTATGAGAAGCGGCTGGAGGAAATGGTCGATTCCATACACCGTTTCGATCTGGTGGGATTAGGAGCTTCTGCTACCGTCGAACAAGCTGAGTTCGAAAAAGCGCCTCTGGAAGACATCCTTAAAATGACCTTTCCCGTTGATCCCAAGCTCAAGGATAGAGTTCGGGAACAGGTGGCGGCGACGGTCTCCCAGTTGCCCCTGATGGTGACTGACCCGGTGCTCGGCTATATTCACTTCTTCGAAGGCCGTGGGCGCAAGACCCTGGAAGCGGGGATCGGGCGAGCTGGCCGATACCGGCCCATGGTCCAGCGAATCCTGGATGAAGAAGGCGTACCCCAGGAACTGATCCATCTGGCCCAGGCCGAGTCGGGCTTCATCCCGCGCGCGGTATCCCGCAAGGCCGCCGGCGGAATGTGGCAATTCCTGGCATGGCGCGGCCAGCAGTATGGATTGGCACAGACCCGCTACACAGATGACCGGATGGATCCGGAGAAGGCCACGCGGGCGGCAGCCCATCATCTGCACGATCTGTACAACGAATTCGGCGACTGGTACCTGGCGATCGCGGCTTACAACTGCGGCCCCGGCGTAGTAGAACGCGCAGTCGAGCGGACGGGATATGCGGACTTCTGGGAATTGCGGAACCGCGGCGTACTGCCGGTGGAGACCACCAACTACGTTCCGATCATCCTGGCGATGACGATCATGGAAAAGAATGCCGCCGAATATGGCTTGTCGGGCATCGCCCTGAACCCGCCCCTCGAGTACGACACCGTGGAGATTACCGCGCCGACCAATCTGGCGCTGGTTGCGGACCTTACGGAGGCGCCGGTCTCCGAACTGTTGGCCCTCAATCCCGCCGTGTTGAAGAATATTGCACCCGAAGGCTACGGCGTGCATGTGCCGAAAGGCGCCGGCAACCAGTTGATGGCCACACTGCAGCTGATCCCACCCGAACATCGCATCGCCTGGCGCATCCATCGCGTCGCCTCCGGTGAAACGTTGGCCTCCATCGGCAAACAATACGGCATGACGGCAGGCGCTATCATGTCCGCCAACAAACTCGATAAAGCCGATGCGATGGAAGGTGACCGCTTAATTATCCCCGCGGGTCTCCGTGCGGAAGCGCCTCCCAAGCACGCCGCAGTAGCAAAAGTTGCCGCCACGCGTCGCCGGACCGGTGTGGGGCGAGCCTCCACCACGGGCAAAAGTAAGCGTCCCACTCCCGTGCGGACGGCACGCAAGGGCCCGGCGATTCTCACCCATACCGCCTCGCGGTAGCCCATACACAATTTTCGGCGATTCCGTTTTTTTCTATTGCCTCCCTCGCAAAAAGGGGTATTCTATGGGTGATTGAAGTGACTACTGGAGGCTTGCCTAATGTTTGATAGCCCGAAAATCGCTGCCGAGGATGACGAGATGGAAGACTTCCACGACTACGAAGACGAAGAGCACTCGGAACTCGATTCGAAGCTGGACGAGTTCGACGAGGACGAAGATGACGACGAAGAGGAAGTAGAAGGAGTAACCCCTCCTGCCATTGTCGAGCAAACGCCAGCCTTCACTGCCGTGATTGTGTCCACGGAGGAAACCATCGCTCCTCCTAAGAAACCGGTGAAAAAAGCCGCCGCCGCGAAGAAGGCACCTGCCAAGAAGGCGGCAGCGAAAGCCCCGGCCAAAAAAGCGGCTGCGAAAGCTCCGGCGAAGAAAGCAGCCAAAAAGGCACCCGCCAAGAAAGCTGCGAAGAAAGCCCCGGCCAAAAAAGCCGTGAAGAAGGCGGCTAAGAAAGCTCCGGCGAAGAAGGCCGCTAAGAAAGCTCCAGCCAAGAAGGCCGCTAAGAAAGCTCCAGCCAAGAAGGCCGCGAAAAAGGGACCCGCCAAAAAGGCAGCTAAAAAAGCCGGCAAGCGCCGCTAATTGAGTTGGGAAGTGGCAGGCCATCGTCTTTCATGGCCTGCCGCTACCATCAGGATTCCTTCTTCACTGTCCGCCGGCAGCGTTCGAATAATTCCAACAACGCGTCGGCCTGTTCTTCCACCGAACGCGTCACAGGTTTTCCCGAAAATCCAGTCGAGGATTGCGGCGATCGTCCGTAACCGGTCGAAACCGCGATGAACTTCATCAGTTCCAAGGCGACTTCGTCCGCACTGCGCGCGGGCCCGGCAGCGGCAGCAGCGGCTTCCGCCGCGATATCGGTGGGGGGTCCTGGTTCGGCCATGGGTGGTTGCTTCCTCCGTGTGATAAAACTCTAGTGTATCGCGGCCTTATCGATCGTCCCAGTCCCTCCGCCGCGTCTTCCAATGCCATTCACCGCCGTGCGGTATGTGCGAAAAATGCGAGGAGGCGCCCAGGCACACCTGCTGGAGGCCGACGACGGTAATTGGTACGTGGTCAAGTTCCGCAATAACCCGCAGCATCACCGCGTCCTGGTCAACGAGTTGCTTTCCGGAACGTTTCTGGAATACCTGAAGATCACTGCTCCGGAAAGCGCGATCATCCAGGTAACGCCGGAATTCCTGGCCGCCAATGCGGAGATTTATCTTCGGACGGGCACCCAGCGGACCGAGGTCGAGCCGGGCTGGCACTTCGGATCGCGCTATCCCGGGGACCCGGGCCGGCTGGCCGTTTACGATTTTCTTCCCGACGCGCTGCTTGAGAAGGTGGTCAACCTGGACGATTTCCGGGCCATCCTGGTTTTCGATAAGTGGGCCGGGAACGCGGATGGACGCCAGTGCGTTTTCTATCGGGCACTGGTGCGTAAGGGAGCCACTGCTACGGGCGAGAACGCGCCGGGACGGCCGGGCTTCATCGCGCGGATGATCGATCACGGCTACACCTTCAACGGACCCCACTGGGATTTTCCCGAGAGCGCGATCCAGGGCCTGTTTGCGCGCCCCCTGGTGTATCGATCGGTGCGGTCGCTCGACGACTTTCAGCCGTGGCTGCAGCAGGTGATGAGCTTTCCGGACGAGGTGATGGACCAGGCATGGAAACGCATTCCGAACGCCTGGATCGACGGCGAGGAGGACGAACTGGAGCGCATGCTGAACCAGTTGCTGGAACGGCGGAAGCGGTTGCCCGAGCTGATCAGCGACTGCCGGGGAGCCCGAACGAACCCGTTTCCGAATTGGTCATAATCTGGTGAGCCAACCTTTGAGCAGTGGCAGGCGCCATCAGGATGCCGTTACGGTAGTGGCCGTAGGCCAGCCAAAACGCATGGCCGCCGGCGCGGCCGAGCACGGGGGTGTCGCCTTCGACAGCCGGACGGAAGCCTAGCCATCGCTCCTCCGGCGTGAGCCCTGCCAGAACCGGAAGGATTTGAGCGGCGCGAGTATGGATCTCCGAAGTGATGGCGGCGTCCAGCGTGCGATCGAAGCCCGCATGTTCCGACGACGTACCCGCGATGGTGAAGCCACCGGCGCGCTGCAACAGATAAGTGTGCCCATGCCGCAGGATGGGACCGAGAGAGCCGGCGGCGAGGCGGAATCCGATCAGGTGCCCGCGGACGGGGTATGCGCGCGGCAGGGCGTGGCCGGCGACCGTAATCTGGCTGCTCCACGCGCCGGCGGCCAGCACCGCGGCTGCCGCAGACAGCAGGCCGTCCTCTGTGATCACCTCCACAGAGCCGATGGCGGGCCGTATCTCCCGAACGCGGACACCCTCCTGTATCGCCACACCGCGCTTCAGGCAGGCCGATTGCAACGCGTGCATCACGTGGCGCGGATCGACCGTGGCATCCCGCGGATAGAAGAGCGCGCCCGCGGCATCCAACAGAGCCAACGGTGCCTGCTTCCTGAGCTCATCCGGAGACATGGGACAGGAGGAAATCCCCAGCGACGCCTGCAGACGGCCGCGCGCCTCCAGCAGGTTCCACTCCGGTTCGGAAAGCGCCAACTCCACCGCGCCGAGAGTCTGGAAATCGATAGGGCAGCCGGTTTCCGACTCCAACTCCGCCACAAAATCGGGATAGAGCCGGAGGCTTTCGAGGGCGAAATCGTTCCAGGGCGAGTGCGCTTCGATTTCGCCTCCGGGGGCCAGCATCCCCGCACCGGCCGAACTGGCCTCGGCGCCCACGCGGCCGGCATCCAACAGTGCCACGCGCAAGCCGCCCTGAGCCAGCCGCCAGGCGATGGAGCTGCCGATAATGCCGGCCCCGGCGACGATGACATCGAAGGGCATCCTTACATCGTAAGAGGTTAGTTGTCAGTTGTCAGTTTTCAGTCTTCAGTCACGCCGCGGGGCGGCTTGCCGGAACCCGGAACAGACTGCAACAGATTGCCGAAAACTGAAGACTGACAACTGAGAACTCACCACTAATCGCTGGAAATAGCCGCGCGGTAGAATGGGCTTCGTGCTCCACCGTTACATCTTTCACAACGACGGCATCCGGGAAGCCTCCGCGCAGGTGTTATCCGCCGGACAGATTGGGCTGCTTTCCGGCTGGGGTGTCTTCTCGACCATACGCGTGATCGAGGGGGTGCCCTTCGCCTTCGAACGCCACTGGGCCCGCCTGACCCGCGACGCGGCGGCGTTCCGCATCACGATACCCGGGGATGCCGAGTCCGTACGGCGCAGCCTGATGTCACTAATCGAGGCCAACCACGCGTACCATTCGACGCTGCGGCTGGTGATTGTGCGCAACGCTGGCGGCATGTGGGAAGGCCCCTCGGTGGGGCGGCCCAGCGATCTAATCGCCTTGACGGCCGATACCAAGCGGTGGGGCGCATCGGTGAAGCTGGCCTACGTCGCGCAAGCGCGCCACGCCGCCTGCGAGTTCGCCGGGACCAAAATCATTTCGTGGGCGATGAATCTGACGTGGCTTGAGTCAGCTCAGGCCCGCGGATTCGACGAAGTGATCCTGCTCAACGAGCGCGGCGAGGTGGCAGAGTGTACCTCAGCCAACATTTTCGTGGCGAAGGGCAACCAGGTTTGGACGCCGCCCATGAGCTCCGGCTGCCTGCCGGGAATCACGCGCGAAGTGCTTCTGGGCGAGATCCATGTTCCCGGGATCCAGATCGGCGAGAACATTCTGATGCCTTCCGACCTTGAGACTGCCGACGAGGTGTTCATCACCTCCACCACGCGCAACCTGCTGCCTGTCAGCCAAATCGAAGAGAAACCGGCAAGGCGGTCGGAGAAAGTGTCTACCGCGCTCGAAGAAGCCTTTGAAGGATTTGTGAACCGCTATGTGGCCGGACAGCGGAGTTCGGTGCCGGCGCGGAGCTGAACATTGCGGTGGCGGTGAAATTGAGCTCGCGCAGTGGGCGGCGATCATTACTGAGCCGTGACCAGAGGGAGCGGTCTTTTACCATGGCCGCCCAAAAAAGAAATGGTTCCAAGTGACCTGATTTCCAGCTTCGCTCTCCGCCGGCATGCACGGCACTGAGCTTCGTGTTCCGGAGCGCTGTGCGCCTTTGCCTCTCTGCTCCCCTAGTGGCGTTTTCTGATCCGCCACCAAGTTCATTGCTTCCTGGCGCGCCGCAGTCTCTCTCCAAAACAGGACCGGTCGCTCGTAACGGCCTTTCGCTCCCCTGGGACGGCTTCCGCTTTCGCAGATTCCATTCCAGGATCAACGTTCCTGGCCTGCCACTTCGCACCCCGCTCGGTCGCTCACAAGCTCGTTCGGCCTTCTGCTCCACTGCCGGTTGCGGTTCGCCCCGCCTCCGGCCGTCTCTTTGCTTCTGCCCGTCGCTTGCTTGCTTCCGCGCCCGATCAGCCTCTCCCCCGGCCTCCACTCCCCTTCGGGGCTGTTACCCCCCTCTGGATTAAAGCGTTCTGCCGGATTCGCTGCCGATCAGTCCACCTTCCGGTTGCGCCCGATTTCCTTTCGCTCCCCGCTCCCGTCTTTCTATCACTAGTCGGTGGAAGCGGATCAATGTTCCAGGTTCGCTACGTTTCCGGAGGCTTGCTGTTCCTCAAACCTCTTGGAACCTTCATCACTATGCGCCTGGAAGAAACTTTCGTCAACGGAATTGTGACCTGATATTCACCTTTTCCTCAACTTTGTGAGGGCAATAAAATCAATGAGTTACGCCTATTCTCCCAGGAATAATTGTGAATAAACCGAGGTGCGTGACTACTGTTTTAGGCGCACGGGCCCGGACGACAAGACCAGCTCCGCGTGGTTGGCCGATTCGACCGCCATGGGGGCCATACGAGCCAGAACCAGCACGCATCCGACCTGCTCGCCGACGGTGTTGAGGACCTCCATCTCGCTGCCGGTGTGCTGATGCGGAACCCGATGTTGCACGTTGATTACGCCCACCACGCGGTTACGCGAGATCACCGGCGCCGAGAGAAAGGCTTCGAACGTATCTTCCGGCAACTCCCCGAACGCTTTGAAACGCTGGTCGTTATAAGCCTCGCGCGAGATCGCCAAAAGCTTCCGTTCGCGGGCCACCCAGCCGGTGAGACCTTCGTTCAAGCGCAGACGCACCTTGCCGATGGTGGACGGGTGCGGCGTGTTGGACGCGCAGAGCACCAGCTCTTCGTTATCCAGCAGGTAGACCAGGCAGGAATCGCACTGCGTGAACTCCACGACCAGCGATACCACGCCCTGGAGGACCTCCTGCAGGCTCATCTCCCGCACCATGAACCGGCTGATTTTCTGGAAAAGGCGGAGCTGTTGCTCGGTGCGCTGCAGGCGCCACTCGAGGTCCTTGGCTTTAGGCACGACTTCATTATAGCCAGGGTCCCCGGGGCTTTCTTACAATGGGAATTCCCCATGCCCACGCGCGGTCTTTTCCTCACGTTCGAAGGCATCGATGGTTCCGGCAAGACCACCCAGATGCGCCGCCTGGCAGAGCGCCTGCGCGCGCGCGGCCGCACGGTGCTGGAAACTGTCGAACCGGGCGGGACAGCCATCGGGCGGAAGATCCGCCACATTCTTCTGGACGCCGCCAGCCAGGAGCTCAGCCCCACCGCGGAGCTGCTTTTGTACTTCGCCTCGCGGGCCCAAAATGTCGACGAGGTAATCCTGCCCGCGCTGGCACGCGGCGAGATTGTGCTGGCGGACCGCTTCACCGATTCCACGCTGGCGTATCAGGGTTGCGGCCGCGGTCTGGGAGCGGAGATGGTGCTGGCTCTGGACCGTATCGCCTGCCGCGGGTTGAAACCCGATCTCACGCTGCTGGTGGATATCGACGTGGAGACCAGCCTGGCGCGTGCGCGCGCCCGCAATCGCGCCGGGGCAAGCGGCGAGACCCGTATGGACGAGCAGTCGCTCGAATTCCACCGCAAAGTTTACGATGCGTATCATGCTTTGGCAGCCCGCGAACCGCAGCGGGTTCGCCTGATCGATGGCAGTAAGAGCATGGACGAAGTGGAGCAGCAGATCTGGGCGGTGGTGAGCGCCTGTGTTTGAAAACTTCTGGGGCAATCTACACGTGGTGCGGGCTCTCGAGCAGATGGTGGCGCAGGACCGCCTGGCCCAGACACTCCTGTTTTCCGGCCCCGAAGGCGTGGGCAAGGCCACGCTGGCGCGGCGCCTGGGAGGGCTCCTGCTGGGACATCCGGAACTGGTCGAGTGCGACGATCTGAGCCTTCCCGACAACCTGGAAACGGTGACCGACCGCGAGCGTTGGACGTCCGAAAAGCGCAACGAAGATCCGCTGCTCTTCGCCACGCATCCCGACTTCGTCACCTTCGCGCCGGATGGCCCTCTACGCCAGATCTCGATCCCGCAGACGCGTCACCTCAAGGAGCTGGCTCAATACCTGCCGCACAAGGGCAGCCGCCGCGTTTTCCTGATCGACCACGTGGACCGCGCCAACGACCAGGCGGCTAATTCGCTGCTCAAAACCCTGGAGGAGCCGCCCGGGCACCTGATCCTGATCATGACGGCCGAGAACGCGTACGACCTGCTCCCCACCATACGCTCGCGCGCAGTGCCGTTTCAGTTCGCGCCGCTGAGCCGCGACGAGATGACCGCGTTCGTCAATGCGCGCAAATTGGATGACCCGGAACGGCGCATCGCCCTGGCGGCGGGAAGCCCGGGCCTGGCAGTCTCGCTCGACCTGGAAGCATACGACAAGCGCCGCAGTGCCATGCTGGCGCTTCTGAAGACGGCGGCGGGAGTCGCGCCTTTCGCCACGTGGGTGCCGATCTCAGAAGTGATCGGCCGCAGCAAAAGTGAGAAGCTGGATTTCTACCTCAAGGTGCTCTACGGGCTGCTTCGCGACCTGCTGGTGTTGCGGGAAGGCGGTGGCGAAATCCACAACCAGGACATCCGCCGCGAACTGGAGATACTGGCCGCGAAGCTGGAGTTCCCGTGGATCCGCAAGGCCGTCCGGCAAGTGGATGAGATCGCCGAGCTCGTCCGGCGAAATATTCAGAAGACCATTGCGCTGGATGCGTTGATCGTGGAGCTGCGTGGGGCGTGAGTGTATGGGAGCGCGGGTATTGTTCGCCGCTTGGATTGCTTCCGCAGTTGCGCATGGCGCGGCGCCACCAACGCCGACCTTTGCGCGCGACATTGCTTCCCTGATTTACCAATTCTGCGCGCCGTGCCACCATCCCGGCGGGACGGGGCCCTTCTCCTTACTCAGCTACGAAGATGTGAAGAAGCATGCGGCGCAGATTGCAGCGGTGACGCGCAGCCGCTACATGCCGCCCTGGCTTCCGGAACCGGGCCGCGGCGAATTCGCCGATGAGGGGCGGTTGACTGACGAGCAGGTCCGCCGCATCGCCGATTGGGTGACCGGTGGCTCGCCCGAAGGTCCTCCGGACGAGACCCCTTCACCGCCGCAATTCACGGACGGCTGGCAACTCGGCCAGCCGGACCTGGTGCTGGAGGCCGCGGGTTCGATCATGGCGCCGGCATCCGGACCGGACATCTTCTGGAACTTCCTCTTCTCGCCGAGTTTAACGACGCCACGGTACGTGCGTGCCGTTGAGATCCGCCCGGGCAATCGTAGCATCGTGCATCACGCCAACCTGCTGATCGACCGCGCCGGCTCCGCGCGCCGTGGGGCCGCTCCGAACGCCAGCGGGTTCCCTGGGATGGACCTCACGATCATGCGCAGCCCGTTCGATCCCGACGGCCACTTTCTCTTCTGGAAACCGGGCGCTCGGCCGCACGTTGAGCCGGACGGTTTCGCGTGGGGCCTGAATCCCGGCGACAGCCTGGTGCTGAACACGCACCTGCATCTTTCGGGCAAAGCCGAACAGGTGCGGCCCTCCATCGGAATCTACTTTACCGATAAGCCGCCGACGCATTTCCCGCTGCTGGTCCAGTTGGAACACGATCGTGCCATTCGCATTCCGGCGGGAGCGCGCGATTTCGTCATCTCCGACGATTTCCGCCTGCCCATGGATGTGGATGTGCTTGCCGTGTATCCGCACGCGCACTATCTCGGCAAACTGCTGGAGGCGTTCGCCACGCTGCCCGACGGCAGCCGCAAGTGGCTCGTTCGGATTCCGGACTGGAACCTAAACTGGCAGTCCGTTTACTACTTTCGGGAACCGCTCGCCTTGCCCAAGGGCGCGGTGATTTCGATGCGCTACCATTACGACAATTCCGCGGCTAACATTCGCAATCCGCATCAACCGCCGCGGCTGGTTACCAACGGCGACCAGTCCACCGACGAGATGGGACACCTGTGGCTGGAATTGTTGCCGCGCGATGCTGGGGATCGGCGGCTGGAGCTGCAGGAGGCCGTGATGCGGCATCGGCTGGAAAAGTATCCGGACGATTTCATGGCCAATTTCAATTTGGGCGTATTGGCACTGGCACGCCTGAACGCTTCCGGTGCGGTGGCCATGTTGGAGAATGCGGTGCGTCTCGACCCGGCACGCCCCGATGCGCACGATGTGCTGGGCGCGGCGCTGGCGCGCGTGGGGCGGGTGCCGGAAGCCATCGCGCAGTTTCGGCTGGCGCTCGCGGAGCGGCCGGATTTCGCCAACGCGCGCCTGAACCTGGCTGGCGTCCTGCTCCGCACCGGTAAACTCGACGAAGCGATCGAGGACTATCGCCAGGTTCTGGCGGCCGCGCCCAACGACCCGACCGTGCGTACCGCCGTGGAATCGAGCGCGCGGCAGTTGGAGGCACAAGGGAAGAACGAAGAAGCGGAGATGTTGTATCGGGAGTTGAAAAAGACTCCGCAACGGTAGCGTACCCCACCGGCGACAAGGATCGCCGGCGTTACTGGCAGGCAGCAAGCGTGTCCCAGAATTCCGGGAACGACACGGAAGCTGCCTCGGCACCGTCGATGGTGCAGTCTCCGTCCGCCGCGAGCGACGCTACGGCGAATGCCATGGCGATGCGGTGATCGCCAAAGGAGTCGAACGCGGCCGCGCGGAACTTCTGGCGTCCCGGAATCACCATGCCATCCGGTAGTTCCTCGGCAGTCACCCCCATGCGCCGCAAGTTCTCGGCTACGGTTTGGATGCGGTCGGTCTCTTTGATGCGCAACTCCCCGGCGTCTTTAACCGTGAGGCCCTCAGTGGAAGCCGCGCCCAGCACCGCCAGCACGGGAATCTCGTCGATCAACGCCGCCGTCAGTCCACCTTCGATAACGCCGCCCCGCAATTGAGAATGCTCCACCTGGATTTCGCCGACCAGCTCGCCGTTGTGACTCTCGAGTTCCGGAATGCGAATCTTGGCGCCCATCCCGCTAAGAAAATCAAGCAGCGCCGACCGGGTTGGGTTGAGGCCCACGCCGCGAATCGACAGATGCGAACCCGGTAAGATCAGCGCTGCCACTAAGAAGAACGCTGCCGATGAGAGGTCGGAGGGCACCACCAAATCACGGCCGGTGAGTTTCGGACGGCCGGTTACGGTGATCTTCTTACGCTCCACCGTGAGGTCGGCTCCAAATTCGCGGAGCGCAATCTCGGTGTGGTCGCGGGAACGGATCGGCTCGGTCACGGAAGTTTCGCCGTCCGCGAACAGGCCCGCGAACAGGACGCACGTTTTCACCTGGGCGCTCGGCACAGGCAGCGTATAGTCGATGGGGCGCAGCTTCGAGCCCGCGATCTCAAGCGGCGGAAACTTATCTTCGCGCGCCTGGACGCGGGCACCCATCTCCGCGAGAGGCTTCATGATGCGCTGCATGGGGCGGCGCGAAAGCGATTCGTCTCCGGAAATACGGCTGCGGAATGGTTGGCCGGCCAGGATTCCGGACAGCATGCGTATGGTGGAACCGGAGTTGCCCGCGTCGAGATCGCGCGCGGCTGCGGCGAGTCCATCCAACCCTTTGCCGTGGATGGTGAATTCGGTGCCTTGGCCCTCGATCTCGATCCCCAGCGCGCGCATGCAACCGAGCGTGGAGTGACAATCGGCGCCGGTGGAATAGTTCGCGATCCGCGTATCACCCTCCGCGATGGACGCGATCATGGCGTAACGATGGGAGATCGATTTGTCGCCGGGCAGCGTGAGACTGCCGCTGAGCGAGGTGGCCGGGGAGATTCTTTTTTGCATGGGGAACTTCTATTCTACGGGAGCGGAGCGCGATCAATTGCGCATTCCGAGCAGTTCGGCAAGTGAGGCCGCGATATGCTTCATCGTCACGCGCGGAACCTGAAGAAGCGGGCCACGCACAAGCCTCCGGTTGTCAATCGCCCGGAGTTGATCCATCAAAAGATCGGAGTCTCGGGGTAGCCGGCCGGCGTAAGCAGCACTACGCATGTCGACGGCCAGCCAGATTTCTCCACGCCTTAGGCATCCGGATCGCGCTCGATCGCTGCGAACTCGGCGTTCACGCGCATACTCTCCTCACGCACGCGTTTCGAGACCGCGGCCAGCCGATCCGCGCGCAGCCGGGCCGCCGTCTTCTGGTTCATGCGACGGATTGCCTTGCGGATGTATTCGGCGCGCGTCAGCTTGAGCCTTTTGGCCAAACGGGTGCTCTCGTCCAGTAGTTCGTTGGGGAGCTTTAGAGCGATAGACGGCATCAGATATCCCCTGAAGATATCTTATGAGATCTCCCGAACGCGTATCGAAAACCGTTCTCCGCGATCGCGCGCAGCTCCGCCTCGCTGAATCCGAACACGCGCGCGGCCAGTTGGTACTCTTCGGTAAGCGAGCATCCGAACATGGCGGGATCGTCGGTGTTCAACACAATCGGGACACCGGCGTCGTACAAGCGGCGAATTGGATGCCCCTCCACGCTCTTCACCACGCCGGTGACCAGGTTGCTGGTGATGCAGATTTCGAGTGGGATGTCCCGATCACGCAGATGCCGCATCAGCGCCTCGTTGTGAACCGACGAGATCCCGTGGCCGATGCGCTCGGCCCCCAGCTCGAGCGCGGCCCAGACCGATTCCGGACCCATGCTTTCGCCCGCGTGAGCGGTCAAGCGCAAACCGGCGCGCCGCGCGAAGGCGAACACCTCGGTGAACCACGCTGCCGGGCCGCGCTCTTCGCTGCCGCCAATGCCGTACGCCACCACGCCGCGGTCCACACGCTCAGCCGCCAGCTCGGCCACACGCATCGCCGGCTCCACGCCAAACTGGCGAACGGCATCCAGAATCCAGCGCACCTCGACCGCCGCGCCTTGCGCTGCCTCACACACCGCATCGAAGATGGGCGCGAACTCCTGCTCTTTCCAAAGAACCACGCCGGCGGCTAGAATGATCTCGGCGTAACGCACGTTCTGCGCAGCCAAGCGCTCCAGCAGGCGGCGAGTTACCAGCGCGTAGTCCTGGGGCGTGCGCAAGCGTTTTCCCACCGCGCCAAAAGCTTTTAGAAAGGCGTCGAAATCTGGATACGAATAAATGGCACGGCACTCATCGAGGGGCGTCGCGGGATCGAGCTCATGAAGCGTTTCGGGTTCGACCGAACCTTCCAGGTGCAAATGCAGTTCGGCTTTCGGCATGCTCTCCAGGAAATCCGCCATACTTGAGTGTTAGGCCCTCATGACCGCGCGAGACATCGAAGCAATTGTTGGAGGATATCACGGCGACCCGTTTCGAATCCTGGGGCCTCACACCATTCGCAAAAAGGGCGCCCCGGATCGCTGGGAGGTACGCGCCTTTCTGCCGCAAGCGGAATCGGTTGAGGTAACCAGCGGCGACGAGCGCTACACGACGTCCAAGCGGCACAGCGACGGTTTTTTCGTGGCGTCCCTGAACGCTAGCCCGCAGCGCTACACGCTCCACGCGCGGCTGTGGGACGGGCGCGAAATCGAACTGGAAGATCCGTACCGCTTTCCACCGCAGCTTTCCGATCATGACCTCCACTTGCACGGCGAAGGAACGCTCTACCATGCCTACGAGTCGTTCGGCGCGCATGTCGCGTGCTCCGAAGGAGTCACCGGGGTGCGCTTCGCCGTGTGGGCGCCCAATGCCGAGACCGTCTCGGTTGCCGGTGACTTCAACGATTGGGACATCCGCCGCCATCCCATGCGGCAACGCAGCGGCGGCGTGTGGGAGATTTTCCTACCGGGGCTCGCGCCGGGCGTCGCGTACAAGTACTTCATCCGTTCGCGATTCGTCGGGTATAAGCAACTCAAGGCCGATCCCTACGCGTTCTACTGCGAGCATCCGCCTAAGTCGGCCTCGGTGGTGTGGGACATCACACATTACCAGTGGAACGATGGCGGCTGGATAGAAACCCGCGCGCACACCGATTGGCTCAAATCGCCGGTCGCCATCTACGAAGTCCATCTCGAATCGTGGCTCCGCGGCCCTTATGGGCAGTCCTTGACGTATCGCGAACTGGCGGTGAAGCTGGTGGAGTATGTAAAGCGGATGGGCTACACGCACATCGAATTGTTGCCCATCATGGAGCATCCCTTTTCGGGTTCGTGGGGCTACCAGATCACGGGCTACTTCGCGCCCACCTCGCGCTTCGGCACGCCCGACGATTTCAAATACTTCGTGGATGCCTGTCACCAGGCGGGGATCGGCGTGATCGTCGATTGGGTCCCCGCGCATTTTCCCAAGGACGCGCACGGGCTGGCTTACTTCGATGGCACCGCGCTCTATGAGCACGCCGACCCGCGCATGGGTGAGCACCGCGACTGGGGCACGCTGGTCTTCAACTACGGCCGCTCAGAGGTGCGCGCTTTTCTGATTTCCAACGCGCTCTTCTGGCTGAAGGAGTACCATATCGACGGGCTGCGGGTGGACGCGGTGGCCTCCATGCTCTACCTCGACTATTCGCGCCGGCCGGGCGACTGGATACCCAACAAGTACGGCGGCAACGAGAACCTGGAGGCGATCGACTTACTGCGCCGCTTCAACGAACTGGCCCACAAAATTCCCGGCGTCTTCACCGTAGCGGAGGAATCCACCGCGTTTCCCGGCGTCTCCAAGCCCGTGTACCTCAACGGCCTGGGCTTCACCATGAAGTGGAACATGGGCTGGATGCACGACATGCTGGACTACTTCAGCAAGGATCCGGTGTACCGCAAGTTCGTTCACAACCACATCACCTTCGGCCTGCTCTACGCGTTCACCGAAAACTTCGTGCTGCCCATCTCGCACGACGAAGTGGTCCACGGAAAAGGTTCGCTGCTGAATAAAATGCCGGGCGACGAGTGGCGGCAGTTCGCCAACGCCCGCGCGTTCCTGGCGTACATGTGGGCGCATCCCGGTAAGAAACTGCTGTTCATGGGGCAGGAGATCGGCCAGCGCGAGGAGTGGAACTACCATGAAGGCGTGCGGTGGGATCTGCTGGAATTCGATTACCACCACAAGCTTCAGGACCTGGTGCGGGAATTGAACCGGCTCTATCGTGCGAACCCCGCGCTCTACCAGGTGGATTTTGAGCAGGCAGGCTTCGAGTGGGTGGACTTCCATGATATTGACAGCTCCGTCATCGCTTTCATCCGGCGCGCGCAAGACCCGAGTAACTTTCTGCTTTTCTGTTGCAACTTCACGCCCCTGCCTCGGCCCGGCTACCAATTCGGCGTTCCCGAGGAAGGTACCTACGAAGAGATCCTGAATACCGACTCTGCATTATTCGGGGGTTCCAACATGGGAAATGGCGGCGTGATTCAGTCGCGCCGCGTGGCCAAGCACAACCGGCCGCAGAGCATCTCGGTCAACCTGCCGCCCCTAGCGGTGGTGGCGTTTCGCAAACGCTAATACATGGCGAAATACGACGCGATCATCGTGGGCGGCGGACACAACGGGCTGGTCGCCGCGGCATACCTGGCCCGCGCGGGGCGCAAAGTTCTGGTGCTGGAGCGCCGCGAAATGGTGGGCGGCTGCGCGGTAACCGAAGAGATCTGGCCCGGGTATCGCGTCTCCACCGGAGCATACCTTTCCAGCCTGCTGCAGGAGCGGATCGTGCGTGAGCTGGAACTGGAGCGCTTCGGCTACCACGTGGACGCCAAGGATCCCGCGTTCTTCTCCGTGTTCCCCGACGGCCGGCACTTCTTCATGTGGCAGGATCGCGCCAAGACGCTGGCCGAGATCTCCAAGTTTTCCCGCCACGACGCTGAGGTCTACCCGGCCTATGAAGACCATCTCGAACGGATCTCGCAAGTGGTGGAAGGACTGCTGCTCACGACGCCGCCGCCGTTTCCACCGCGCGGCATCTTCGATTTTGTCGACTATCTGAAGATCGCCGGGCGCCTGCGGGGACTGGGCGGGAAGGACCTGGTCGCGTTAGTAAAGATTTTCACGCAGAGCGCGGCCGAGTTTTTGGATGAGTGGTTCCAATCGGACGAAGTGAAGGTCACGCTGGCCACGGATGGCGTAATCGGCGCCAATGGCGGGCCGCGCTCGCCCGGAACGGCGTACATCCTGCTGCACCATTGCATGGGCGGTGTGGCGGGACACCGCGGTCTGTGGGGATTCGTGCGCGGCGGAATGGGTGCGGTATCGGAAGCTATCGCAGCCGCAGCGCGCGCCGCCGGAGCCGATATCCGGACCAACGCCGCGGTCGCGAAAGTACTGGCTCGCGGGGGCCGGGCCTATGCCGTGGCGCTGGAAAACGGCGAGGAGATCGAGGCTTCGGCGATCGCTAGCAACCTCGATCCGAAGGTGACGTTTTTGAAGCTGGTGGAAGAGAGCGCGCTCGACCCGGAATTCATCGCGGGCATTCGCCGTTTTCGCATCGAAGGGACCAGCGCCAAGATCAACCTGGCGCTTTCCGGGCTGCCGGAGTTTGCGGCCTATCCGGGCGCTCCCGGGCCGCACCATCGCGCCACCATGCACATCTGTCCCAACATCGAATATGTGGAGCGCGCCTGGGACGACGCCAAGTACGGCCGGCCTTCGGAGCGGCCCCTGCTGGAACTCACGATTCCCACTATGTACGACCCGTCGCTGGCCCCGGCCGGCCGCCACATCATGGGGATCTTTTTGCAATACGCGCCCTACACGCTCCGCGAGGGCACGTGGGATGAGCTGCGCGAACCGTTCGGCGATCGCGTGATCGGCCTTCTCGAGGAGTACATCCCAAATATCCGCTCAATCATCGAAGCGCGTCAGGTGTTATCGCCGCTCGACCTGGAACGGCGCTTCGGCATCACTGGCGGCAACATTTTCCACGGCGAAATGAGCCTGGACCAGATGTTTGTGATGCGCCCCGTAGCCGGTTGGGCGCGTTACCGGACGCCCCTGCGCGGTTTGTTTCTGTGCGGCTCGGGCGCGCACCCAGGCGGCGGCGTGATGGGCGCGCCGGGTTACAACTGCGCGAGGGAGATGCTGAAGGGGGCGTAGACGGCCGCACGCATGCCGGGGACCTGTTATCATGCGAGAATCCATTTCTCAGAGTAAGGAGCACCCCCGATGAAACGAACTGCGATTCGATGCTCGCAAGCGCTGATTGCGGTGCTGGCCCTGTTGGCCATTTCCGCGACTGCCCAAGCCCAGGCGCAGCAGGACTTCAGCAAGGTCCAGATCAAGACCAACAAGATCACCAACAATTTCTACACCCTCGACGGCCAGGGCGGCACCATCGGCGTGCTGACCGGCCCGGACGGGATCTTCATGGTGGATTCGCAATTTGCCCCGCTGACGGAGAAGATCGTCGCCGCCATCCACGCCATCTCCCCTGGCCAGATCAAGTTCATGGTCAATACGCACGTCCACGGCGACCACACGGGCGGCAATGAAAACCTGGGCAAGATGGGTGTCACGATTCTCGCGCGCGAACAACTGCGCAACCGGCTCATCCACCCCGCACCGGCTGCTAACGGAACGCCTGGCGTGCCCACCGCTGCGCCCGGCCTTCCCCTGATCACCTACAACGGACCGATCACGTTTCACATGGATGGCGAGGATGTGCAGTTGATTCCGATTCCCGCGGCCCACACCGATGGCGACACCATGGTCCGCTTCGTGCACGCGGACGTGATCATGACCGGCGACTTCTACCGCTCGATTCAATATCCCAACATCGACCGCATCAACGGCGGTAGTCTGAACGGCATGATCGACGGCCTGGGCCAGGTAATCGCGCGCTCCGGCCCGAACACGAAGATCATCCCCGGACACGGCCCCACCGTGGATCGCAACGCCGTGATGGCGCACCGCGACATGATTCTGGCCGTGCGCGACCGCGTATCGCAATTGATCAGTCAAGGCAAGAGCCAGGACGAAGTGCTGGCCGCCAAGCCCACGGCGGATTTCGACGCCAAGGTTGCGAATTCGGCCGAGACCACGCAGCGCTTCGTCACGCAGCTATACCTCGAGCTGAAGCCGGGCAGCTAACGTCCGGGCGCGTGGAGCCGGCTCACCGGCGGCGGAGACCGCCGGCGTTACGCAGCCCGCGCTTTTGGAGATACGCGATCAAAGCCGCGGGGTCGTCGGTAACGATGGCGTCCACTTTAGCTTGGATGAGCATGTCCCAATCCTGCGGCGCGTTGGCGGTCCAAGGCACCACTTGAAGACCAGCCAAATGCGCCGCTGCCACCTTTTCCGGCGTTAGCAAATGAAACTCCGGCGATACGATCTCCGCATTACCGCCTTCCTCAGCGATGACCCGAAAATCGCGCGTATCCGTTTCCGTCAGCGCCGACAAGCGAATCTCCGGGGCGAGCTTGCGCATCGCCAGCAGCGTTCGGAAATCGAACGATAGCAGCACGACCCGCCGCTCCAGTTTGTACTGGCGAATCCGTTCCAGCACCATATGCGCAAACTCGCCCGGCGGCGGCGTGTACTGCGGTTCCTCCGGAAAGCTCTTGATTTCGATGTGGTAGTCGAAATCGCCGCGCCCGGCCAATTCGAATACATCGTCCAGAGTCGGCATGCGCGTCCCCGGCAGCGTCTTCTGCACTGGAAAGCGCGGATTGCGCACCGCGCCGCAATCCCACTGCCGCACCTCCGCCAGCGTCAAATCGCGGATGACGGCGCTGTCTTTAGGGCCGGTGCACACGGGACCGTGCAGAATCGGATCGTGCGAGATGACGATGACGTCGTCCTTCGTCACCGCCAAATCCAACTCTAGAGCGTCCACGCCCAGTTCAATCGCATACTCGAAACCCGGCAGCGTGTTCTCGGGCAGACGGGCCCTGGCGCCGCGATGGCCGTGCACCCGGATTCGTGTAGACACCGCCCACAAGTATACGGGTAAGCAATAACCGCCTTGCGAAGGCCCCGATAATCGGAGTAACATACAGGACGGTTTATTCGCCTAAGCCTAAGAGGGGGACTCGCCATGCGGATCTCGCAAGCTGCACGCGCCAAATTGTGTTTCACGGTCGCGGTGATGGCTGGCGCGTTGCTTGCGGCGAGACCGGCGCTGGCGCACCACTCCTTCTCCATGTTCGATATGGAAAAGCGCGTGACCATCGTCGGCACCGTCACCGCGTTCGAATGGACCAATCCCCACTCGTATATCGAGATCGACGTCGCCGGACGACAAGGGCGCCGTGAAGCATTGGAGCATCGAGATGGGTAGCCCCAGCATCCTCCAGCAGAGCGGCTGGAAATTCAGCAGCCTGAAGAAGGGGGACAAGACTACTCTGGTCATCAGCCCCTTGAAGAGTGGCCAGTCGGGCGGATTCCTCAACACCGCGACCTTGCCGGATGGACGCGTGCTCGGAAACGGGCCTGGGCGTCAACCCTAAATCCCACGGAGAACGTCATGGAATCAAAGTCGACTCTGCGTCTGCGCCGTTGCCGGCGTGTGATGACCCTGGCGCTGTGCTCCGTGGCGCTGTTGCCTGTGATTGTTCAGGCGCAATCCGGGGCGGACCATCCCGACCTGACCGGCGCCTGGGGCATCTACCGCGGAGGCCGTGGAGCTGATCCGAAATTCGCGGCGCCTCCACCCACGCCGCTCGTACTGAAACCGGAGTATGCCAAGCCTTATGAAGCGCGGCGCGCCGTGGAGGCCGAGGCTCAGCGAGCGCGGCGAACAACTGGCCAACGGGAGCGTGCATGTGCGTGCCGTATGGCGTGCCCACCATGATGTCGGTCGCTATTTATCCGGTCGAGATTATTCAGACTCCCAAACAGGTGACCATCATCGCGGAAGCGTTCAGCGAAGTGCGCCGCGTCTACATGGACCGGCCACAGGCCAAAATCGAGGATGTGGCGCCGGGCTACTACGGGCGTTCGGTTGGCCATTGGGAAGGCGACACGCTGGTGGTGGACACGGTCGGGATCAAGACGTCCGTCAACGGCTACCGGGGCATGCCGCACAGCGACCAAATGCGCGTCACCGAGCGCTTCCAGCCTGGTTGCGCCGGATATTCTGCACGACCAGATCACCATCGAAGATCCGGTGGTGCTGGAGAAGCCGATGACGTACACGCTGGCTTACAAGCGCATGCCGAACTACGAGATGGTCGAGTTTGTCTGCGATAATAATCGCGAATACGTCGACGAAAAGGGCGTCGTGCGGATGAAGGTGCGCGAGCACTAAAGAGGAGTCATACCATGCAGAAGCGATTTCTAATTCCGAGGGCGGCCCTGGCAGCGGCCGGTGTGTTCGCGACTGCGCTCACGATGACGGCTGCAGAGGAACCGGCACAAGCTGGGCGCGCTGGCGCCATCGAATATCGCGAAGCCGCGTCCCAAGCCGCCGTTCGACCTCACCGGAACCTGGATGCACGGCGGCGGCCAGAACAACGGCTTCCGGTTCTCTCCGCCCGCCGGTTTCAAGCTCACGCCGGCGGCGCAGGTTCACTATGACGCCGCCAAGAAAGCCGCCGCGGAAGGCAAGGTCGTATCACGACGACATCGGCCAATGCTGGCCCGCCGGACTGCCCGTGATCATGACGCGCGTGTGGCCCATCGCCATGGTCCAGATGCCCACCGCGATCTACATGGTCAGCGGCTTCATGAACAGCGTGCGCATCATCTACCTGGATGGCCGCAAGCACACGGATCCCGACCTGGTGGTGCGCAGCTTCAACGGCGAATCGATCGGGCATTGGGAGGGCGACACGCTGGTGGTGGATACCACCGGTTTTGTGGACGATCATCACTGGATCGACAACGGAATTCCGGCCAGCGACGCGCTGCACATTATCGAGCGCATGCGCCTGATCAACAACGGCGCCACGCTGGAAATCGAATACACGATGACCGACCCCAAGAGCTGGGAAGGCGAGTGGAAGATGACCAAGCGCTGGCGGCGGGTGGACGACACAGGACATCACCGAGGCGTCGTGCTTGCCCGATCTCAACGAGCATATGCCGAGCACCAAATCGTCAAGTGCGAACGTCAGGTAAGGAGGAGTTATGAAGAAAGACATGAAGCAGTTATTGGTAGCGTGCACGTGCATGCTCGCACTGGGCCTTGCCGGTTCGGCTTACGCGCACCACTCGATGGCGGGATTCGACCGCGCGAAAACGGTCACATCTGGTGGGGACGGTGAAGCAATTCAAGTGGGCCAATCCGCACTCGTGGATCGAGATGGAAGTCCCCAACGACAAGGGCGGTGTCGAAATCTGGAATGTGGAGATGACGTCTCCCGCGGTTCTGATCCGCGCGGGTTGGAAGTCGAACACGATCAAGCCCGGCGACAAGGTGACAGTCGCTGCTCATCCGCTGCAGAGCGGCGAGCCCGGTGGCATCTTCGTATCGGTCACGGTAGCCGGCGGGCAGACGCTCACCGACCGGCCGGCGGCTCAGCCAGCGGCAGCAGCGCCTGCGAAACAGTAACGCTGGCGATCCTTGTCGCCGGCATGGCCTACGCGATGGAACGCACTACGCCGCCGTCCGCACGCAGAGCGGTTCCATTGATAGCGGAGGCCAGTGGGCTGCACACAAAGGCCACCACCGCCCCGACCTCATCCGGCGTGGCGAATCTCTGAAGTAGCGAAGTCGGCCGCACCTTCTGGAAAAAATCGCGCTCGATAGTTTGACGATCCGCCCCCGTCTCGCGAGCGAGGTTCCCCACAAAATCTTCGACTCCCTCCGATGCGGTCGGTCCCGGCAGGACCGAATTGACGGTTACACCCGTGCCGGCGGTAGTCTCGGCGAGCCCGCGCGCCACGGCGAGTTGCGCCGTCTTAGTCATGCCGTAGTGAATCATCTCGGCAGGGATCTGGAGCGCCGACTCACTCGACACGAACACGATACGCCCCCAATTCTTTCGTTTCATGGCGCCGATGTAGTGACGGCTCAGTCGAACGCCGCTGAGCACGTTGACTTCGAAGAAACGGAACCAATCGCTATCCGGGATCTGCTCAAACGGCTTCACTTCGAAAATGCCCAGGTTGTTGACCAGGATGTCGACCTCGGGAAACCGGGCGATCGCCGCGCGTACTCCGGCTTCGGTCCCCAAATCCGCCGCGATGCCATGCGTTGCTCCGCTGGACTTCATCGCTTGATCCACCCTCGTCTGAGTGCGGCCGTTCACGATGGTGATCGCGCCTTCCCTCGCCAGAGCAGCGGCGATCGCCAAGCCAATGCCCGCGGTGGAGCCGCTGACCAGGGCAGTTTTGCCTTCAAGTTGTAGGTCCATGTCCTACTTAGATGCCGCGGCTACCTGCATGCTGCGCAAGTCAGCCTGGTACGGCCGATAAGTCGCCAGGAACGCAACCACCATCAAAACCGCGGCGGCTCCGATGGTGATCGCCATGGAAGGACCGATCATCTTTTCGTTATGGAAGAGATGATCGTTTAGGAAACCGGGTCCTAGCGGCCCGAGAGTCTGGCCGCCCAGGTTTAGAAAGAACAGGAACAGCGCTGAAACCTGGCCGCGGACTTGATTCGGAAAGATGCGTTGTAGGGCGGCGACACCAGTGCCCATGGGCAGGGCCACGAAAAACACGCCGGGCACCATCAGAGCCAGCGTCCACCCGGCTTGAGGCGCCATCATGGCGAGCGGCAGAAAGACCGCCGTGCCGATACCACTAACCACGCCGACCTTCAGCGGCCCTTCCAGCAGGCCGCGCCGATTCCAGCGGTCGGCCAGCGCGCCACCGGCATACATCCCAAAACATCCAAAACTCACCAGGATCAAGGCGAGCGCTCGGCCCGATTGTCCAGGTGTCCATCCATGCACTCGTTGAAAGAAAGTGGGCGCCCACGCCAGCAGGCCGAAGGAACAAGCCGATTGGAAGATCGCCCCCAGCGAAATTCCGGCCACCGACTTCCAACGCTTGCGCAACTGCGCGAGAGACTCGCTCAAACTGAGCTGCGTCGCCCTGCCATCCCTAGCCCGGAGCAAATCTTTGCGCAGCGGCTCGCGGATAGTATAAACCAGCAGCGCGAAGAGGAGGCCGGGCACGCCCACCAGCAGAAACGTGACTCGCCACGACGCCATGGCGCCCAGCAGCGGCACGTAGACTATCGGCGTGTGCGCCAAGGCATCGATGGCCATGCCGGTCACCAGAAACGAGAGGGCGGACCCCAGAAAGACGCCCATGTAATAAACGCTGATGGCGACTCCCAACTTCTCGGTTGGGAAGTAATCGGAGATCAACGAGTACGCCGCCGGAGAGAGCGTGGCTTCACCGACGCCGACGCCAATGCGGCCAAGAAACAGGGTGCCGAAGCTGCGCGCCATGCTGCACGCCGAGGTACAGAAGCTCCAGACCACAATGCCGACCGCGATCAGGTTGCGGCGGTTGCGCGTATCCACCATGCGCCCCAGCGGTAATCCCATCAGCGTGTAGAACAGGGCGAAGGCCAGCCCTTGCAGCAGGCCGACGCTGGTGTCGCTGATGTGTAGGTCTTGTTTGATGGGCCGAACAAGCAGGCTGAGAATCTGCCGGTCAACGAACGAAAGCATGTAGATCGCGGTGAGCGCCATCACCACGTACCATGCGTAGCCCAGGCCGGGCTTAGTATCGCTCGGCGCCTCACTCCTCTTAAGCTGTGTTTCCGGCATATGTTGAGCCGCTCTCCTGGTTGGACCAGCGTACGTACTCCGCCGCGGCATGTCAACCAGTGGGGCATGCTTTAGCTTGCCTAGCGCCGCTGATAGATGACTTTTCCGTCGAAGACCGTCATCTCCACGCGTGTGTTCTCGACCTCGACCGGATCAATGTGGAAGATATCGTCGGAGAGGACAACCAGGTCAGCCAACTTGCCAGGGGCGAGCGAGCCTTTGATGGCCTCTTCGTGTTCCGCAAATGCCGCGCCAACCGTGTAAGCGTGGACGGCCTCGGCAACGGTGATCTTTTGTTCGGGAACCCAGCCTCCGGGGTTCTTGCCATCGAGCGTGCGACGGGTGGTGGCGGCATAGATGCCCATCAAAGGGGCCATGGGAGCGACCGGCCAGTCAGAGCCGAATGCCAGAGTCGCGCCGGAATCGAGCAGGGATCGGAACGCGTAGGATGTCTGAAGTCGTTCCGCATCGATGCGCTTCGCTGCCCAACGGCCATCGTCGATTGCATGGTACGGCTGCATGGATGCGATGACATGCAAGCTGGTAAAGCGCGCAATGTCACTCTTGAGTAAGTGCTGCGCGTGCTCGATCCGGAAGCGCCGATCCCTCGGCCCGTTTTCCTTCCCGGCACGTTCATAGAAATTGAGGATGGTGTTGTTCGCACGGTCGCCGATAGCATGGATGGCCACCTGCAACCCCACGCGGTCCGCCCCGGCGATGTTGGCATACATTTCTTCGGGCTTCGATAGCTCATCGCTGGCGATTCCACTGGTGTTCGGCGCGTCCAGGTACGGTTTGAATAACCATGCGGTTGTCGATCCGAGTGAGCCATCAGCAAAGCCTTTTAGCCCGCCGATGTGCAGTATAGCGTTTCCGAAATTCGCCAAGATACCCGGCGCCGCCAGGCGCTTCCACATCGGTAAGGGCTGATGGCCAGAGATGCGAACCTGCAGCTTGCCCTCATGGACGAGTTGTTCATAAGCTCGCAACGTGTCGGGCGCCGCGGACATGTCTTGAACACTAGTGACTCCGTTTTCGGCGGCGTATTTCTCAGCCGCCTCGACGGCCACTCGTAGCTGGTGCGGGCGCGCGGGCGGGATCACTTTCGTGATCAGGCCCTGGGCAGCGTCTTTAAAGATACCCGTCGGATTGCCCTGCGCGTCCCGCACAATGACTCCGCCGGCAACGTCTTTGGTGTCCTTCGTGATCCCCGCCAGTCTCATAGCCACCGCATTGGCGAGCGCCATGTGGCCATCCACGCGTTCCAGAAAAATCGGGTTGACCGGCGTGAAATCATCAATCAGCTGGTGAGTGGGAATTTGTGCCGGGGCCCATCGTTCGTGGTCCCATTCGCCGTTCAAGATCCAGGTCCCCTTGGGCTGGGTGAGGGCAAACGCCGCGATGCGCTGGCGGAACTCGTCTTGGGTCCTGGTATCACGAAGCTGCACGCTAGCCAAGCCCGCGCCTCCATCGACTAAATGGACATGCGCGTCGTTGAATCCGGGCAGCACACGCTTGCCGCCCAGTTCGATGACTTTGGTGGCCGGGCCGGTTAACTTCCGAATGTCCGCCGATGACCCTACACTAACAATGAGGTTGCCCAGAATGGCGACCGCTTCAGCCTCGGGTTGTCGCGGATTCTCGGTCCAGACCTTTCCGTTGACCAAGACTGTGTCCGCGAAAATCTGCGCGCTCAGGTGCGCGGGCACGGCCGTGAAACCGAGATACATGGCCACCCAAAAGTGTAACTTCATCGCGGCTCGTTACCCATTATGCCTCGGTGATGGCCCCGACCAAATCCCCGGGAATTGGTATGCTAAAGATCCGGAATACACGATCATGGAGCCCAGACTTTCGGAAAGCAGAATGCGCGGGAACCCCGTCGACGATACCTCGCAAACCGGACGGGCGCTGCTCAACCTGCGTGAGATGCTGCTCCGCGGCGACTTCCGGCCGGGAGAGCGAATCTCGGAGCTTCCGCTGGTGCCGCGCTTGGGAGTCTCCCGAACGCCCATCCGCCTGGCGCTCGACCGGCTGGCCAATGAAGGTCTGCTCGAAGCCTCGCCCTCGGGCGGCTTCACGGTGCGCGCTTTCACCGTGGCCGACATCTGGGACGCCATCGAAATGCGCGGCGTGCTGGAAGGCACGGCGGCCCGCCTCGCCGCGGAACGGCTCACCGCTGATCACGAATTGGATGCGCTGCACAAGTACCGCGATGACATGGCATCGATGCTGCGCCCGACCATCGAGTCCTTCACTCAGTATCTCGATTTAAACGAGGCTTTCCACTCGGCGATGGTCGATCTGGCCAAGAGTCCCATGCTGCGGCGGACTCTGGAACGAGTGCTCTTGCTCCCGTTTGCTTCACCGAGCGCGCTGGTTTTCGCCCCATCCCAACTGCCGCAGGCGGGCGAGATGCTGGTTCTCGGCCAGCACCACCATAACGCCATCGTCGAAGCTATTGAAAACCGCCACGGCACGCGCGCCGAGAGCCTGGCCCGTGAGCACGCCCGCTTGGCGCGCCGCAATCTCGAGACGGCCCTTTCCGACAAGGACATCTTCAGTTCCGTGCCGGGTTCTTCCCTGATCCGCGTGGTTTGAGGCAGAAGCGCCTTGCGTGCTAAGATCCTTCGGGGGCAAGGCTTGTACCGAACATGAATCAACTTGTGAACCTGAGCACACGGGATGGCGTGGCCGTGATCACGGTCAACAATCCACCCGTGAACGCGCTCAGTCCTGGAGTGCCGGAAGGCATCGCCGCTGCTGTTGACGCGGCCGAGAGCGACACCACGGTTCGGGCGGTTGTGCTGATCGGCGGGGGCCGAACCTTCATCGCCGGAGCGGACATCAAGGAGCTTGAGGAAGCGGCTTCCGGCCGCGGTTCGGGCGGACCCAATCTGCACGCGCTGCTGCAGAAAATCGAGGACTGCCCGAAGCCGGTGGTAATCGCGATTCACGGAACCGCTCTGGGCGGCGGGCTGGAAGTGGCCATGGCGGGACATTATCGAGTCGCCAGCCCCGATGCGCAGGCCGGCCAGCCCGAGGTGAACCTTGGCATCATTCCCGGGGCCGAGGGCACCCAGCGTCTGCCGCGCCTGGTGGGCATCGCCGCCGCCGTGGATCTGTGCGTTTCGGGCAAGCCCATCCGCGCCTCCGAGGCGTTGCAGTTGGGCTTGATCGACCGCATCATCGATGGGGATCTGCTCGCTGGAGCCGTGGCCTTCGCACGCGAGATGGCTGACCGCGGCGGGCCGCATCGTAAGACGCGCGAGCGGAATGAGAAGCTCGGTTCCGCCGCGGCGAATGCTCCCCTCTTCGCCGCCGGGCGCGAGCAGGCAGCCAAGACCCGCCGCAACATGACCGCGCCTCTGCAGGCAATCGAAGCGATTGAAGCAGCCGCTACTTTGCCGTTCGACGAAGGCTGCCGCAAGGAGCGGGAACTCGTCCGCGGGTGCCTGGCCTCCGACCAGTGCCGCGCGCTGATCCATGCCTTCTTCGCCGAGCGCGCCGTATCGAAGATTCCCGACGTGCCCAAGGAAACGCCCGCATCACCCATCCGCCATGCGGCCATCATTGGAGCCGGAACCATGGGCGGCGGCATCGCCATGGCATTGGCCAATGCCGGTATCTCCGTAGTTATTAAAGACGCCGACAAGGCAGCGCTCGACCGTGGATTGACTGCCATCCGCAACAACTACGCCAGTTCCGTAAAGAAGGGACGTTTCTCGCAAGAGGTGATGGACCAGCGGATGGCCCTGATCCACCCGCAGCTTTCTTACGACGGCCTGCACAATGCCGACCTCATCATTGAAGCGGTGTTCGAGAGCATGGCCCTTAAGAAACAGGTCTTCGCGGAGTTGGATCTGGTCGCCAAGCCTTCTTGCGTACTTGCATCCAATACTTCCACGCTGGATATCGACCAGATCGCCGCAGCTACTTCGCGTCCGGAGATGGTCATCGGGCTGCATTTTTTCAGCCCCGCCCACGTGATGCGGCTTCTCGAAATCGTCCGCGGTAAGGCCACCAGTAAAGAGGTGATCGCCACCGCTATGGCGCTGGCCAAGACTTTGCGCAAGGTGGGCGTGCTGGTGGGCAACTGCTGGGGATTCGTAGGCAATCGCATGATGCTGCCGTACATGCGCGAGGCGCAGTTTCTGGTGGAGGAAGGCGCAACGCCGCAACAAGTCGACCAGGCGCTGTACGAGTGGGGCATGGCCATGGGCATCTTCGCCGTAGACGATATGGGCGGCATCGATGTCCAGTGGCGCGTGCGGCAGGAGCACAAGGAAGCCCCGGGCTTTCGCCAGCCGCTCGTCCTCGACAAGCTGTACCACATGGGCCGTCTCGGGCAGAAGACCGGCGCCGGCTGGTATCGCTATGACGAAAATCGCAAGGCCATTCCCGATCCGGAAATCGCCGCGTTGATCGAGCAGACGGCGCGCGAAGCGGGCATTCCGCGGCGCTCGATTGGCGCGGAAGAGATCATCGAGCGGTGCATCTACGTAATGATCAATGAGGGCGCGCGCATTCTGGAGGAGGGGCACGCCTTGCGCGCCTCCGACATCGATACCGTGTATCTGGCCGGCTACGGTTTCCCGGCGTACCGCGGCGGCCCCATGTGGTTCGCCGATACGGTCGGCCTTGCCAACGTCTACCAGCGGATCGAAGAGTTTCATCGCCAGCTCGGCGACCTGTGGAAGCCGGCGCCGCTGCTCCGGCGTCTGGCGGAAGCGGGCGAGACTTTCGCCGGCCTGGATGAATCGAGGAGAGAACGTGTCGCTGTCTAACGCTCCGGCCAAACCATTCCGCGACGTTCGCCTCGGCCCCAACGACGTCATCCTCGACCGCCGGCCCGATGGCGTGATCTATGCGAAGTCGCCTCACCCCCTCGGCCCCTATCCCACCAAGCTCACCGAGCGGCTGGATTACTGGGCGAAGCAGGCGCCGGAGCGGACGTTTCTAGCCCAGCGCGGCTCAGACGGAAATTGGCGGCGGCTAAGTTACGCGGATGCCTGCACCCAGGCGCGGCGGATCGGCCAGGCGCTGGTGAACCGAGGGCTTTCCCCGGAGCGCCCCATCGCGGTTCTGTCGGCCAACGACCTGGAACACGCGCTCATTGGCTTCGGCGCGCTGTACGCCGGCATTCCGTACGCGCCCATTTCGCCCGCTTATTCGCTGGTCTCCGCGGACCTGGCCAAGCTGCGCCACATCTTCCAACTGCTGACACCCGGACTTGTGTTCGCCGCCAACGGGGCCAAGTACCGCCGGGCGATTCACGCTGTCTTGCCCCCTGACGCCGAGCTGGTGGTGACGAACGATCCAGTCGAAGGCGCCACGCTGTTTTCCGATCTGGTGAACACTACCGAAGGACCCTCGCTTGAAGCGGCGCACACCAAGGTCAACGGCGACAGCATCGCCAAGATTCTGTTCACGTCCGGATCCACCGGCATGCCGAAAGGCGTCATCAACACGCACCGCATGTGGTCCAGCAATCAGGCCATGGCGCTGGCGTACTTCGCGTTCATGGCCGATGAGCCCCCCGTGATTCTGGATTGGCTGCCGTGGAACCACACCTTCGGCGGCAATGCCGACGTGGGCATGATTCTCTACTGCGGCGGGACCTTCTATATTGATCACGGCAAGCCCGCGCCTGGCCTGTTCGAAGAAAGCATTCGCAACCTGCGCGAAATCGCGCCAACGATGTATCTGAACGTGCCGAAAGGATTCGAATCACTCGTTCCTTACTTGCGCGCGGAACCCGAATTGCGAAAACATTTCTTCAGCCGGCTGAACCTGATGTACTACGCGGGGGCCGGGCTGTCGCAGCATGTGTGGGACGAACTGGAAGCGCTTTCGCTGGAAACTTGCGGCGAACGCATCCTGGTGCTGACCGGTTTAGGGTCCACGGAAACCGCTCCGCACGCCATGTTTGCCGACAAAGAGGCCAGCCGCGCCGGACACGTTGGCGTACCCGCGCCCGGTGTGGAGCTGAAGCTGGTGCCTGCCGCTGGCAAGCTGGAAGCGCGTTTGCGTGGACCCAACATAACGCCCGGCTACTGGCGGCAGGAAGATTTGACGCGAGCCGCTTTCGACGAAGAGGGCTATTACAAACTGGGCGATGCCCTGCGCTTCGTGGATGAGAGCAACCCGCGCAAAGGCTTCGTTTTCGATGGACGCATCGCGGAGGATTTCAAACTGTCGAGCGGCACGTGGGTCAGCGTGGGTCCGCTGCGCGCGAGATTCCTGGGCCACTTTGCGCCATACGTTCAGGATGTGGTGATCGCCGGACACGACCGCGACCATGTAGCGGTGCTGATCTTCCCCGATGTGAATGCTTGCCGGCGCGCCTGTCCGGATGCCATCGCGGGCGCACCAGTTGAAGAAGTACTGAACAGCCTCGCCATTCGCACCGTGTTCCAGGCGCTGTTGCACGAATTCGCCAAGCGGGCCACGGGCAGTTCCAACCGCGTGCAGAGCGCCATCCTGATGGAGGAACCGCCTTCGCTGGATGCGCACGAAATCACAGATAAGGGGTCGCTTAACCAGCGGGCGGTACTGCAGAACCGCGCCGCGTTGGTGGAAGAGCTGTACCAGCCGTCGCCCCGCGCCATACTCGCATCGGGAAATTGACCCAAGGAGAAACTATGTCGCGCAAGCTATTGCTCATGGCGGCCTTAGTCGCCCCGTTATTGTTGGCGCAGCCAGCCGGCAAAAAGGGCGGACCGCCCATGCTGGCAACCCAGATGGTGAAGCCCGGTCTCTATATGATCACGGGCGCGGGAGCGAACACGGAAGTTCGTGTAACTACCGAAGGCTTGATTGTGGTGGACGGCAAACTTCCCGGCGATGAAAATTACAATGCGCTGATGGACCAGATCAAGATGATCTCCACACAGCCGATCAAGTTCCTCATCGTTACCCACCACCACGCGGATCACACCGGCAACAACAATAAGTTTCTGGCGGCGGGCGTGCAGGTCGTGGCGCAGGAGAATCTAAACAAGAACCTGGCCAGCTATCAGCAAACGCCCAAGCCGGCGGACGCTACGATTACCTATAACACCGACTACACGGTGCGCCTGGGCGGCGTCGAGGCAAAGCTGTACCACTTCGGCCGCGCGCATACCAGCGGTGACACGGTGGTTTACTTCCCGGATCTCAAGCTAGTCTGTGTCAGCGACGTGGTGACCACCGGCATGACCGGACCTCTCGCGGACTATGCGGGCGGTGGAAGCTTTGCGGAGTGGCCCAAGGTGTTGGACGGTATTCTCAAGTTGGATTTCGATACTGCCATTGCCGGCAACGGAAATCCACTCACCAAGGCCGATGTTCAGGAGTACAAGACCAAAATCGAAACGTTCCTCATGCGCGCCAAAGAGGCGGTTCGCCAAGGCGTCCCCAAGGACCAGTTACTAGCACAGATTAAGACCGATGACTTAGGTTGGAAGCCCAGAGCTCCCAACGTAGACCCATTCTACGAAGAACTTACCAAGTAGTGGGGCAGACGATCGGTTTCCGTTCGTCTGCCGGGCGCAACAGACCACAAACAACGATGGTCTGTCCTACTTCCGCGAATCCTTGCCCACAATATGGGTCACATCCTGGTTGTTCTCGTTACAGATGTACTCCATAATCTCCGAGCCAGGGTCGAGTGGAAAGTGGCCGTACATCGTAAATGGCTTGGTATAAGCCCCAGGGTCGTCGATAGTAACTTCCTCTTCGATGTGCCCTAAGTCGGGCCGCCGGTAGCGCTCCGTAATATGTAGCTGCCCGGTATGCGGGTGGCCGGCGAAATCGAACCAGAACTTATCGTTGAATCCGACCGTATCCACCACCAGCGTGTCCCCTTCCCACTTCCCAATCGAATCGCCGTACCAGGTAGGGTCCAGATCCTTGGGATGGCTGCGTCCATCCAGGAAGATCTGCCGGTAGCTATGGATGTTCCCCTCAAACAGGATCACCATCACGGAAGGAGTCTGCACGATCTTCAACGGATACGGTGGGAGGCGCGGAACCCCGGTGGGCAGGCAGTTGGCCTCCGGATCTTCTTTGGACATCCGCGACTTAGTCAGGTCCGCGGCCCACGGTTGCAGCGGTAGAACCTCGCCGGGTTTCAAAGCACTGCTGATGTCGTAGATGAAATGGCGGTCGGGACTCCAGACGCCGGATAAGTCGGGTTTGCCATCCTTAGTGCGCGGTGCCGGCCCCGTCGGAGCCGGCGACTTAGGATCGACGCCGCCGCCAGTTAGTACGGATTGACCCTGTGCTCGGGCGGGTGCCGGAGTAAGTGCCCACAGGACCGCCGCCAATGTTAGTGCCTTAGTAATCCGTCCCACACAACCCTGTTACTGGCAGCCCTTGAGGCCCTTGGTCAAACAAATGGATGACGTAGGAGGCGGCGGTATCTTCATTCCCTTCTCAGTCATCAGCTTCACCAGCAGCTTTTCCGCCTCGGGGTGAGCGATCGCGGATTGCACGCCCACACGCACCAGGCCGCGCGCCCAATCCAGCGGAATCCAGGTCATGCCTTTCATCGCGCCGTTGATGGTGTCGCGGCTCCCGATGTCGTGCGCTTCCAGGTTGGCCCCGTGGTCCACCAGGAGTTGAATCACATCGGTCCTGCCTTTATGCGCCGCGCCATGCAGCGCCGTCCGTCCCTGGTCGTCGGCGATGTTGGGATCGATACCAAGGTCCAGGCACATCTTGACGGCTTCCAGGCCTTCCTTCGGCGACCATTCAAACGTGACACCTTCCACCCAGCCGATTCCCGAGGCCACCGCCAGCGCCGAATCTTTGTGCGCGGTCATGATCTTAGGATCGGCGCCGTGCTCCAGCAGATAGCTTCATCAACGCAATATCGCCGGACTGGGCCGCGCGCAAGAAGGGCGTCGCGCCGTCTTCATACAGCCACTGCATGGTGAAGTTGGTGCGTGTCTCGGTGGTGTCCCCTTTGCATTCCTTTTCGGTCGATTTCTCGCCGCAAATGCGCGCGTTCACATCTGCGCCTTTCGCCAGAAGCAGCTTGATGAAATCCAGGTGGTCCATGTCCGGCTTCCGCACCGGATAATCGCCGCTCTCAATATTGCGGTTGTCGGTGGCCAGGTAGAGCGGCGTCCAGCCGCCCTTGTTGGCCAGGTTCGGATTCGCTCCATGGTCGAGTAAATAGGCGGCCAGCTTGTAGTGCCGATTCTGAGTGGCCGTCAGCAGCGCGGTCCATCCGTATTTGGTCTTCTGGTTGACGTCGGCGCCGGCGTCCAGCAACATGCGCGCGCATTCGAAGCAGTCCTCGCGCGCCGCGAATACCAACGGCGTCAGGCCGCCGCCGTCCTTGACTTGCGGCCCGCGCCCGAAGAACCCGGCGAATTCCGCGATATCCGACGCGCTCAGAGACGCCACGTCGATGCCATTAGCTTTGGCTACTTCGGCAACCTCCGGAGGAATCTGCAGGCCCCCGGGCGCTCCCGGCGCCGCCCGTTCCGCCACGACCCGCAGCGCCTCCTCTGCCGCGGCCTAAACCGCCCGAGCCTTGCGCCGATGCCGCCCGGGCCTGCACGCTCGGGGCAATGTTCAGCCGCGAGTTCCGGCTGTCGGGATTCGTAACCGCGCTCACGTCAGCGCCGCGCTCGATCAAAAGCTTCACGGCGGCGGGATGCAGTTGCTCGACGGCCCACATCAGGGCCGTGGTTCCACGCAATTCTTCTTTCGCGTTGGCATCCGCCTTGTGATCGAGCAGCACTTTGATGGCATCCACGTTCCCGTTGCGCGACGCAAACATGAGGGGCGTTTCGCCCTGCGGGTCGCGCTCGTTGGCATCCGCGCCAGCCTTCAGCAGCCTCTCGATGATGGCCGCGTTGCCGCTGATCGCCAGCCAGACACAGCGGCGTGACGCCATCCTGGTTGGCTGCCTTCACGTTGGCGCCGGCGGCGATCAGCAGATCCAGCAGGTCCGCGATCGTTGCGGTACACGGCCCATTGGATAGCGGTGGCGCCGTCCGCCTGCGGCGCGTTAACGTCGGACTTTTGCCGCAGCAGAGACTGCACCGCGCCCTTGTCGCCGTTCATGGCGGCGTCGGCCACCGGGCTGTTCGCGGCTCCGAGAGCCGTCAGGTACAGCCCCAGCGCCGCGGCGCAACCTGCGATTGCATAGCTGTACGCGCATCCTCGCTGCTCCTTTCCGGATCTGCCGCTAAACCAGGCCCGTCAACCGGCCGGTACTGTCGCCGATGCTGTCCTGGTGGACTCCGTAGAGATCCAGAATGCTCAGCAAAAGATTACTCGAGGTAATCGTCTTCGTCGGGAACGCCAGATGACGTCCGCCCTTGAGCTGTCCCGACGCGCCGCCTACCAGTATGTGCGGCACGTCGTAATGCAAATGCTGGTTGGAGTCGCCCATGTTGGTGCCGTACAGGATCAGCGAATGATCCAGCAGAGTGCCATCGCCATCGGGCGTGTTCTTCAGCTTGTCCACGAAGTACGCCAGGCACTTCACGTGATACTGGTTCAGCTTGGAATATTCCGCGATGCGGTCGGGATTCTCCGCGTGGTGCGACCCGCCGTGGAAGCTCAGGCTGGGGACGTCGCTGGCGGGATAGGCCCGGCCCGTCAGGTCGCGGGCGAATAGAACAGTGGACACGCGCGTGATGTCTGCCTTGAAAGCCAGCGTCTGCAAGTCGAAGTGCAGCTTCACGTGCTCGTCGAACGATTCCGGTATGCCGGTGGGAACGACCACGCCCTCATTCGACACCGTGCCCGAAGCCTTCTTGGCAAGGTCCAGACGCCGCTCCAACTCGCGTATGTCGTCGGTGTACTCATCGAGTTTGGCGCGGTCGCCGGCACTGAGATCTCTTCTTGAACCGGGCCAGGCTTTCGGTCACGGAATCGAGAATGCTGCGATCCTGCTCCCTGCGCGCGGCCCGCTCCTCCGGCGTGCGCGACTGGGCGTCACCGAAAAGCCGCTCGAATACGGTTTGCGGGTTCAATTCCATGGGGAGCGGCTGCGTAGGCGAACTCCACGAGATGGAGTTTGTGTAGGCGCAGCTATAGCCTTCGCCGCAGTTGCTGGAATTCGCGCCCGGGTCCTCAATGGCAAGCTGCAGCGATGGCAGCAGCGTTTCCTGGCCGATCTTCTGCGCGATCGAGCTGATCGATAGTGGTGCCGTCTTGAATGTCCGCGCCAGTGGTTTTCTTCGGCTTGCTGCCGCACAGGTACGCGGCTGCCACCCAGTGATCGGCGCCCGTAACGCCCGGAGGCGGCTCCGCGGATTTGGACCAGAGCCCGCTCATGATCACGGTCTGATCCCGGAAGGGCTCGAGCGGTTGCATGATGAACGGAAAGTTGCCCGCTTCCAGCACGGGTTTTTCCGGAATCCAGTATCCCGGAGCCATGCCATGCGGAACAAATATGCCGGTAAAACGGGTCTTGGGGACGGCCGCCGTTTTGCGCAGCGGCGTCTGAGCGGGGACCATTGAGTCCAACAAAGGCAATGCCAGGGCGACCCCGGCACCCCGCAGCAGCGCGCGCCGCGAGATGTGCTTCTTGGTAATGAACATGGTTAAACCCCTTCTCTCCTATTAATTCTATACCTCCGGTGTGTGCCGCACAGCCCTAGCGGGCCGCGCGCAGCTGACCTCCCGGACCATTGGCGCTCACTTGCACCTTCTCGTTCATCTGAAAAGGCGCGCTCTTCACTACGCCCAGCACTAACGAGGCGAACCGGTACTGGTTCTTCTCCGCGTCGTGCACGATAGACCGAATCAACGGCATGTCGTAGTATTCGGTCCCGCGGCCCAGCGCGTAGATCATCAGCTTTTCCGTCACTACGCGCACAAACTGCGGCGAGTACTTCACCAGGGCCGACCGCAGACCCGTCACACCATCCAGCTTGCGTGCCATCCACCAGCACGCCGGCCGTGTTGATGGGGCTGCCGTCATCGGTGGTGCGATACTGCCCCACGGCGTCGAAGTTCTCCAGCGAAAACCCGATCGGGTCCATGATCTTGTGGCAACTGGCGCACGGCTCCACCTTGCGGTGCATCTCCATCTGCTGCCGCATGGTCGGCCTTCGACCGCCATGGACGTCGGTCGCGTTTTCCTTGAGCGGCGGCACGTATCGCCGGCGGTGGCGGCGGTTCCACGCCCAGAAACACCTGCATCACCGTTTTGCCGCGCTGCACAGCAGAGGTCCTGGCAGGCTGCGACGAGATGGTCAACAGCGAGCCCTTGCCCAGCAGCCCGCGCCGCATGTCGAACTCCGGCCCTAGCGTTACTCGCCGGAAGGTGCTCCCGTAGACATTCGGAATCCCGTAGTGCTTCGCCAGCCGCTCGTTGACGAACGTGTAGTTGGCATCCAGACAGATCGGTCACGCGGCTGGTTTTCATGCACCATGCTGTCGACGAAAAGCTCCGTTTCCTTCCGCATGGCTTGGCGCAGGTTGTCGTCGAAATCCGGAAACTCCGCCGTCACCGGCACCTGCGTCTTCAATGCCCGCAGTTGCAGCCACTGCCCGGCGAAGTTCAGCACCAGCGCATCCGAGCGCGCGGTCCGCCAGCATCCGCCGCACCTGCTGCTCCAGCACCGACAGGTTCGTGCAATTTGTTCTGGCTCGCAACATTGAGCAATTCGTCGTCCGGGATGCTGCTCCACAGGAAGAACGACAGCCGCGACGCCAGCTCCAGATCGCTTATCCGATAGGGCTTCCCTGCCGGTGCGCTGGCCGGCTCCACTTCCTTGCGGAACACGAATTCCGGGTCCACCAGGATGCGCCGCAGCGCCATCTCGATGCCGCTGATCGAAGCTCGCCGCCCTTGCGCCCCTGCTGATAGAAACTCATCAGCGTCTCGGTATCCTGCCCCGTCACCGGACGCCGCAGCGCCCGCCGCGCCAGCGTGGTCACGATCTGTTTGGCGCAGCCGGCTCCTGCGCCGCGCCAGCTCGGGCGGCAGACGAAGATCTTCCGCCGGCTCGCCGTGTCGCTCGCGCCCTTCGGATTGTAAGGGCCGTCGATCCGGATCTTGCCCGACGTGCGGAAAGAACTTGAAGCCCGGCAGCCCGCCCGTCTCAATCGTGCTGCGCAGGAAGTGCTGGTCCAGATCGTTGCCCGGCGCATAGTTGGTTGCCAGGAACGTCACCCCCACCGTGTGCAGCCCCGCCTTCGCCGGGAACTTGACGTCGAAGGTGCCGTCTTCCTTGGTCCGGTCTTTATCCCAATCGAACACCTTCACCCGCTGGCCGTCCAGCAGAAATTCCAGCTTCTCGCCCTAAGATCTCGCCGAACGGGTTGGTGTCCCCCATGTTGCCTTTGCTGATGGGCGTGATCTTGATGGCGTACTCGCCGTCGGCCGGAAACTCATACTTCACGATCATCCCGCCGCGCGTCCCGAACGGCATGCCTTCAATGTGATAGTCCTGCGAAGTGTCTTCCGCCACACGGAACACCGCCTGGCTCGGTGACGTCACGTCGCCCATCGCCAGCCGGCTGATCTTTCCCGCCGCCGAAACGTATCCTTCCAGCAGCGCCGGCGACAGCGACAGCGCCGCCGCCACGTTGTCGAATCCGCGCGTCGAATCGTCCGACGGCAGAAACGCTCCCGGATCGATTTCCAGCGCCAGCAAATCCCGAATCGCATTCTGGTATTCAGTGCGGTTCAGCCGATGAACCCCCGGAGGTGGAACCGTAGATACGGCGTTGCGGTCGAGCTCAGTTCTCCAGCCATTGGATGGCCGCTTCCATAGTGGCCGCATCCGGCCGCGGCATGCCCGGCCTTGGGCATCATCCCGGACCGCAGCATCCGAACTACTTTTTCCAGCGTTTCAGCGTTTTCGCTGACGTGCGTCAGATCGAGATTTTGCAGCGTCAGGCCGCCGGTCTTCAGCTTGTCACTGTGGCACACCACACAATAGCGGTCGAGCAAAGCCCGTTCCGAGGTAGCGGTCGGAGTTGCCGCCCCCTGCTGGCCATACAGCAGCACGCCCCCTGACAGCGACACGACGCAAGCAATAATGGATAGCGGTTTCTTCATGATCGATCGCCCCGCCCGTAAGGCAGCCTATCGAAAAGGCGCAAAAGGGCGCAAGACCTCAATGGGGCTAGGCCCTACATCGCCTGCGAAAACACCACAATGATGTGGGTTTTACCTGGCTGCGCGCAGCTGGCCCTCCGGACCATTGGCGCTCACTTGCACCTTTTCGTTCATCTGAAAAGGCGCGCTCTTCACCACTCCCAGCACTAACGATGCGAACCGGTACTGGTTCTTCTCCGCGTCGTGCACGATCGACCGGATCAGCGGCATGTCGTAGTATTCGGTACCGCGGCCCAACGCGTAGATCATCAACTTTTCCGTTACCACGCGCACAAACTGCGGCGAGTATTTCACCAGGGCCGACCGCAGCCCCGTCACACCATCCAGTTTGGTCCCATCCACCAGCACACCGGCCGTGTTGATGGGGCTGCCGTCATCGGTCGTCCGATACTGCCCCACGGCGTCGAAGTTCTCCAGCGCAAACCCGATCGGGTCCATGATCTTATGACAGCTGGCACACGGTTCCACCTTGCGGTGCATCTCCATCTGCTCCCGCATGGTTGGCTTGCGGCCGCCGTGGACGTCCGTTGCGCTTTCCTTGAGCGGCGGCACGTTGGGAGGCGGCGCCGGCGGCTCCACGCCCAGGAACACCTGCATCACAGTTTTACCGCGCTGGACCGCGGACGTCCTGGCCGGCTGCGACGATATCGTCAACAGCGATCCCTTGCCTAGCAATCCGCGCCGCATATCGAACTCCGGCCCTAGCGTTACTCGCCGGAAGTTGCTCCCGTATACATTCGGAATCCCATAGTGCTTCGCCAGCCGCTCGTTTACGAACGTGTAATTCGCATCTAACAGTTCGGTCACCGGGTGGTCTTCGTGCACCACGCTGTCGACAAACAGCTCTGTCTCTTTACGCATCGCTTGCCGCAGGTTGTCATCGAAATCCGGGAACTCAGATGTCACCGGCACCTGGGTCTTCAACGCGCGCAGTTGCAGCCACTGCCCCGCGAAGTTCAACACCAGCGCATCCGAGCGCCGGTCCGCCAGCATCCGCCGCACCTGCTGCTCCAGCACCGAAGGTTCGTGCAATTTGTTCTGGCTCGCAACATTCAGCAATTCGTCGTCCGGTATGCTGCTCCACAGGAAGAACGACAGCCGCGACGCCAGTTCCAGATCGCTTATCCGATAGGGCTTCCCTGCCGGTGCGCTGGCCGGCTCCACTTCCTTGCGGAACACGAATTCCGGGTCCACCAGTATCCGCCGCAGCGCCATCTCGATCCCGCTGTCGAAGCTCCCGCCCTTGCGCCCCTGCTGGTAGAAACTCATCAGCGTCTCGGTATCCTGCCCCGTCACCGGACGCCGCAGCGCACGCCGTGCCAGCGTGGTCACGATCTGTTTGGCACACGCCGGCTCCTGCGCCGCCCCAGCCGGACGGCACACGAAGATCTTCCGGCGGCTCGCCGTGTCGCTCGCTCCCGTCGGATTGTAAGGGCCGTCGATCCGCAGCTTCCCTACGTGCGGAAAGAACTTGAAGCCCGGCAGCCCGCCCGTCTCAATCGTGCTGCGCAGAAAGTGCTGGTCCAGATCGTTGCCCGGCGCATAGTTGGTTGCCAGGAACGTCACCCCCACCGTGTGCAGCCCCGCCTTCGCCGGAAACTTCACGTCGAACGTCCCGTCTTCCTTGGTCCGGTCTTTATCCCAATCGAACACCTTCACCCGCTGGCCGTCCACCAGAAATTCCAGCTTCTCCCCTAAGATCTCGCCGAACGGGTTGGTGTCCCCCATGTTGCCTTTGCTGATGGGCGTGATCTTGATGGCGTACTCGCCGTCGGCCGGAAACTCATACTTCACCAGCATCCCGCCGCGCGTCCCGAACGGCAGGCCGTCAATGTGATAGTCCTGCGAAGTGTCTTCCGCCACACGGAACACCGCCTGGCTCGGTGACGTCACGTCGCCCACCGCCAGCCGGCTGATCTTTCCCGCCGCCGAAACGTACCCTTCCAAAAGCGCCGGCGACAGCGACAGCGCAGCCGCCACGTTGTCGAATCCACGCGTCGAATCGTCCGACGGCAGAAACGCTCCCGGATCGATTTCCAGCGCCAGCAAATCCCGAATCGCATTCTGATATTCGGTGCGGTTCAGCCGATGAACCCCCGGAGGTGGAACCGTAGATACGGCGTTGCGGTCGAGCTCAGTTCTCCAGCCATTGGATGGCCGCTTCCATGGTGGCTGCATCCGGCCGCGGCATCCCGGCCTTGGGCATCATCCCGGACCGCAGCATCCGAACCACTTTTTCCAGCGTTTCAGCGTTTTCGCTGACGTGCGTCAGATCGAGATTTTCGAGCGTCAGGCCGCCGGTCTTCAGCTTGTCACTGTGGCACACCACACAGTAGCGGTCGAGCAAGGCCCGTTCCGAGGTAGCGGTCGGAGTGGCCGGCCCCTGCTGGCCATACAGCAGCACGCCCCCCGACAGCGACACGACGCAAGCAATAATGGATAGCGGTTTCTTCATGATGGATCGCCCACCTCACTGCGTTCCGGAGAACCCGTAAGGTGCCTTGTGATCGAAGCTTAGCGAACGCCACAGGGTTGCGCAAGACCTCAATGGGGCCACCGGGCAGGCACCTTTCCAAGAAGACACCACTCTGATGTGGTTGGCTAGCCCACCGCTATTCAACGTTAGCGTCTCTGTACTAACTAAAATCCGCGTTGCTCCAGACGTTGGAGTACTTAGACAATACCGGTTTGCCACTACTCGTTAAAAAGAAGGTATCGGAGAAGGAGAAAGGGTCGGGAAGCCGCGTCGTGCGTCTGTCTAAGTTGCCGCCGTTTCAAATGGCGGCTTTGAAGCTTCTTAATATTTCGAGCACCTCGGACTCGGCCGCCGAGCAGTTCGAGGAAGCGTTCAGTTCTGATCCAGCGCTATCCGCGGATCTCCTGCTGGTGGCCAACTCCTCGGAGTTTGGCCTTCGCTCCCGGATCGCCACCATCCGGCACGCCGTCGCGTTTCTGGGCCTGGACCGAGTCCGGTCCCTGGCATCTACCGTCGCACTGGGATACTACGTCCGCAGCATGCCGCGCCATCCGTACATGACCGCCATCTGGCGCCATAGTATTGCCACCGCGGTAATCTCCGAGTTGCTGGGCGGCATCTACAGTATTCCGGGCCTATACACCGCCGGATTGACTCACGACCTGGGGCGGCTCGCCATGCTCTTCAGCATCGGACAGGAGTATCCCGCAGCATTAGATCGCGAGTTCGCCGACATCGGGGAGGCCAACGAATTGGAGAAAAGCCTCTTCGCCGTGAGCCATTGCGAAGCCGGCACCTCTCTGGCGGAAGGATGGAATTTCCCTCCCACGTTGCTGCGGGCGATGGGAGACCATCACAATCCCAACGTCGCCGAGACCGACGGAGCTCGGTTCGTGGTCCAGTTGGCCTGCCAACTGGCCGATTCTTTGAACTTTCCGGAAGTGCGCCGGGCCGACCTGCAAACCTTGGCCCTCTGGCCCGAACGGCTCCACGGCCGGTCCGAGCTGGCGCCCGAGCAGCTTACCGAACTGATCAAAAAACATTTAACCCTGGCGGGTTGACCAGCCGCCTGCGGCCGCATTGCCTGTTACAATCTCATCCATGCAAGGCAACCCGAAAGTCATTGCTGCGTTGAACGAGGCGCTCAAGGAAGAATTGACTGCCATCAGTCAATACTTCCTACATGCCGAGATGTGCGAGAACTGGCACTATAAACGGCTCGGCGACTTCATCCGTAAGCAATCGATCGATGAGATGAAACACGCCGAATCGCTGATCGAGCGCATCCTCTTCTTAGACGGCACGCCCAACTTGACCGAGCTTCTGCATCTCAACGTGGGCCAGACCGTCAAAGACCAGATCGAGAACGATCTGAAACTCGAGATCAATGCCGTGGCCATGTACAACCGCTCGGTGGCCATTGCGCGCGACGCCGGCGATAACGCTTCACGCGAACTGTTTGAGCGCCTCGTGAAAGACGAAGAGGAGCACGTGGATTGGTTGGAAGCGCAGGCCCACCAGATTAAAGAAATCGGCTACGAGCGCTACCTGATTCAGCAGATCCGCGAAGAAGACGACTAGCTAACCGCTCCTTGCGGTCACGGCGCTGAAACGCAGCTCGAATGCCTCCCATCCTGGAATTGCGCAACCTGGTGAAGCACTATCCCAGCCAGCGCGCGGTGGATGGCATTTCACTGTCCCTTGAACCCGGCAGTTTCTTCTCGCTGCTTGGCCCATCCGGTTGCGGCAAAACCACTACGCTCCGCTTGATCGCCGGTTTCGAGGAGCCCACGGCAGGCGACGTCCTGCTCAAAGGCGAACGCGTCAACGCCCGCAAACCTTATGAGCGCAATGTCAGCACCGTGTTCCAGAGCTATGCCCTGTTCCCCCATCTCACCGCGCGCGAGAATGTCGCCTTCGGCTTGAAGCGTCGTGGTGCGCAGGATATCGCCCGCCGCGTCCGCGAAGTCCTCAATCTGGTGAGCCTCGATGGGAAGGAGTCCCGCCGCCCGGCCCAGCTTTCCGGCGGCGAGCGCCAGAGAGTCGCCCTGGCCCGTTCGCTGGTCCTCGAACCCGACGTTCTTCTGCTCGATGAGCCTCTGGCTGCGCTCGATCCTAAACTCCGCCAGCAGATGCGCCTGGAATTGAAGGCCATGCAGCGCCAGGTGGGCATCACCTTTCTACTGGTGACGCACGATCAGGAAGAAGCGCTCTCCCTGTCCGACCAGCTTGCCGTTATGAACGAAGGACGCATCGAACAGTCCGGCGCTCCGGAAGATGTCTATCTACGGCCGCGCACTCGATTCGTAGCGGGATTTCTGGGTCAGGTTAACTGGATCGGTGGTGTCGGCGTGCGCCCCGAAGCCACGCGCGTGGCGCGCCAGGCCGAATCGCACGACGCGCAATCCATCCCCGCCCTGGTCACCGGCGCCGTGTTTCTGGGCGACCGCATCCAGGTGCTCGTCCGCCTGCAAACCGGTGAAGAGGTAGTGGCGCAGGTGCCCCGAGCGCTCGGCTCGTTCCGCGTGGGCGAGTCCGTGACCGTGTCCTGGGACACCTGCGACGAGATGAACTTCTTCATCCCGCCTTCACCCGCGTAGCACAGGCCTCCAGGCCTGTGTCCGGTTTGGTTTTTTGCTGCCGCGTCCTACATCTGCCCTTCGTCCGCCGACGGCCCATAAATCGATGGAACCGCAATATCATTAAGCCGCAAATACACCCCCAACTGCGCGCGATGATGGATCGTGTGGTTCATCACGAAATTCCGCACCACCGCCAGGCGCGGCATGGTCATTATGGTTTTGCCGCCGCTCAGCAGCGACCACGGTTTCATCAGATGCTCATCGCTAGCGCCTGCCAGAGCCGCCCGCGCCGATGCCGCACCTTTGTCGAAAAGCGCCACCAGTTCCGCGGTCGTCTCGGCCTTAGGCGGCTGTTGCGGTTGCCCACCCACCGGGGAGATGTCGAACGAGTCCTTCTCGATCGCGTCCTTAGCCCACCCCGTCATGGTGGCAATATGCGTCGCCAGTGCACCCATAGCGAATGACTTCTGGTGCGGCTTCCAACCGAACTTGTCGGTGGGCACACGCTCCAACGTCTTCCGCGTGTTCGCCATTTCTGCATCGAATTCAGGCAATAGCGCTTGGGAAATTGCCATGGATACTGGTTGAGTCGTTGCCATGTTTCCTCCTCTGATTTCGCTTTCTATTCGCCCCATTATCTTATGCGGCGCCTCCGTGGAAGTCAAGGCACAAATTGGCAACATTCTGTTCCGGTGCAGTAAGCTTTGCATATGCACCGAACGATCCTGCTTGTTGCTCTTCTGGCGGTTTTTGGCACTGCCCTGAGTGCTGGCGATGGTTCCCTCGATCGCGCCACGCTGCGCGGTCTCAAGGCCTTCAACATCGTGATCGATCCACTCGATCCGCAATTGGAGAAAGCCGGGCTGACCGCGGATATGTTAAAGTCCCGCATCGACACACGGCTGCGCCATGCCGGAATCGCACTCGACAACAATGCCATCGAGTTCGTCGGTTTGCGAATCGATTCGGCCGAGCTGCCGCGGAAAGGCCCGTACGGCCTGTGCTTCCTGCTTGCCTTTTACCAGCCGGTGCTTCTCTCACGCGATCAAAAAATCCGCACCGCCACCCAGACCTGGGACGTGCATACGATGGTGGTAGCCGCACCCAAAGCGATGGTCGATGCCGCCCTGGACACCGTGGACCAAATCACCGACCAGTTCGTAACCGCCTACCGCTCCGTTAACCCGTAGCACAGGCCTCCCGGCCTGTGTCCGGTTTTAATTTGCGCTCAGCGGGTCAGGAATCGGCAAAGTATCAGTATTCTGCGAGGCAAGGAACCGCCACCCTTCGGGCGTACGCTTGACCACGTGTGTGAAAATCCCTCGCCGTTGTCCATCCTCGGTGGGAAATCCGGGCATACCGGGATCGCCCGTCATGGTCCACTCCACGTGCGCCAGCGCCAGCTCCGTTGTCAGGAGTCGCACGCTTGGCCGCTCCATCCGCACCTGCGTGTTCCGGAACCGGCTACCATGCAACCACTCCAACTCCAGCTGCAGCTCGCGGCGTCCGCGCCGGTGAATGCCAACCACATTCACAAAATCCGAGTCTTCTGTCCACAGGCTCGCGTAGCCCGGTACGTCATGCCGGTTCCACCGCTCCACTGCGGCGGCGATCAGAGCCTCAATTTCCTTGAGTGCTGCCGTCCGTTCCATAGGTCTCCTCCGTTTCTGTTAAACTTGACATCGTGTCAAGTACAACCCAGGATAAGGCCCACGTTGACAGCGTGTCAAGTAGAAACTCGAAAGCGCGGATTCTGGATACCGCGCTGGCCTTGATTACCGGACGGGGAGAGGCCAACGTCACCATGGCCGAAATCGCCGCCGCGGCCGGCGTTTCGCGGCAGGCCGTTTACCTGCACTTTGCGGATCGGGCGGATCTGATGATGGCGCTGGTCCGCCACGCCGACCAGAAACGCGGCTTGGACCAGGAAATCCGCAAAGTGCATGAGGCCCCCAGTGCGCTGGAAGCGCTGCGTGAAATGGTGGCGCTGCAAGCGCGTATGAACCCTTCCATCTGGGCTGCCGCACGCGCCGTAGACGCCGTCCGGCGCACCGACGAGGCCGCCGAGCGCGGCTGGCAGGACCGCTTGCAGTTCCGCCTCGAAGGCGCGCGCCAGCTCGTCTCCTGGATCAAGAAAGAAGGCCATTTGCGCCGCGGCCTCGACCCCGCCGCTGCCGCCGACCTGCTCTGGACCATCACGTCCCTGCGCACCTGGGAGGATTTAGTGCTCGAGCGCGGCTGGAGCGCGCGGCGCTACCAGACGCACATCACCGCGCTGCTCCTGGCGGCGCTCACCGAACAACCGTAACTCACCCTATTTCAAAATCTGAAACAGGTTCGAATAATCGTCCGTCCACAGCCGGATCTTGCGCGCTTTGGCCAGGTCCGAAGACGCGGTCATGATGTTCTTGCTGAACCCGGCTGCGGGCGAGCGAATCAGCACCCACGTAGCGCCAAACAGGTCCTGCGCGTCGTCGTCTTCCGAATCAACCACCACTCCGACCTTCCCCGTGGCCTTCGCTTCTCCCGCCAGCACCGGCTCCAGATCCAGATACCGGTTGGAGATGTGAACCGCCAGAACGCCGTCGGGTTTCAGGTGCCGGAAGTAAAGGTCCATGGCTTCCTTGGTGAGCAGATGCACCGGAATCGCGTCGCTCGAAAAAGCGTCCACCACCAGAAGATCGAAATTCTCCGGCTGTTCCCGCTCCAGCGAGAGACGGGCATCGCCCATGGCAATATCCACCTTGGCCTTGGAATCCGGCACGAAGTAGAAGTCGCCGCGTGCAATGCGCGGCACCAGCGGGTTGAGTTCATAAAAGCGCAGGTAGTCGCCGGCCCTGCCGAATGCGGCCATCGTCCCGGTTCCCAACCCGATCACTCCATACCGGATCGGCCCGTTCTTCTGCAGCTCCCGGATCGCCAGCGCCACTCCTGTTTGCCCGCCGTAATAAGTGATGGGGATGTCGCGTTTGCTGGGAACCATGTATTCTTCGCCGTGGTTGATCGTGCCGTGGATCAGCGTGCGCACCGTGTCCTGCGCCGTGAGCGGTCCCGAATCGCGCACCCGCAGCCCGCCATAGAAGTTGCGCACCAACACCAGCACGCCCTTCTGCTCTTCCCGAATTTGCAGCCCCACGTAAACGGCCAGGGCCAAAGCCAGCGCGGATGCCATCAGCGGCGCCGGCTGCCGCCAACTGCGGAACCACGTCAGGGTCGGATCCTGCTTTAGCACCACGACCACGAGCACCGCGCAGCCCACCAACCCGATCGGTAGCTCCCAGTAGGCTCGAAACAAGTACGGCGCCACCAGCCCCACCAGAAGGCCGCCCAGAGCGCCGCCCACCGAGACCATCACGTAGAATTGCGTGAGGTACTTCGGGCTGGGCTTCATGCGCGCCAGCTCCCCGTGGCATACCATGCAGCTGGTGAAGAGGCCCATCAGGAACAGCGGCACCAGAATCTTAATGGACACGTTCCCCGTCTGGTCGCCCGCCAACGCATACGCCATCGCTCCCAGCGCCACCGCCAGCAGTTCCAGATACGGATGCCGCTGGTACCAGCCGCTGCCTTCGAAGCACAAAATGAAGGTCAGCAGGTAGACGCTCAACGGCAGCACCCACAAAAACGGAATCGCTGCCACGTTTTGCGAGAGGTGATTGGTGATGGCCAGCAGTAGCACCGACGCGCACGCTGCCAGCGACATCCACGTCAAATACTGCTTGGCTCTGGGCCGCCCCGTCCCGTCCTCAACGGCCGGAATCTCCGCTGCTGACTCCACCGCCCGGAAGCCACCCGCGCGGATCGCTGTAATCGCGCACAGGACCAGGAACGCGACGAAAGCGATCGACCACAGGCCAGCCTGCTGGCGGGTCGGAAACCGCGGTTCAAAGAGAAATGGATAGCTCACCAGCGCGAACAGCGATCCCGCGTTGGACAGCGCGAACAGCCGGTAGGGCAAAGCGCCTTTGTACTGGCGCGCGTACCACGCCTGCAGCAGAGGGCCGGTGGTCGAGAGCAGAAAGTACGGAAGCCCCACCGTCAGCGCCAGCACTCCCAATATCCCCATAATGGGATCGGCCGTACCCGAAGGTTGGTACTTGATTTTGGGATAAATCGGCAGCGCCAGGGCGCTGATCGCTAGCAGCGCCACGTGCAGCATCATCTGCATGCGCGGCTTGAGATGCCGCACCGTGGCGTGCGCATACAGATACCCCAGCACCAGTACGGTCTGAAAGAAGAGCATGCACGTGGTCCACACCGCCGCCGAACCGCCGAACCACGGCAGGATAATTTTGGCGATTATCGGCTGCACCTGAAACAGCAGGAAGGCGCTCACCACAATCGTCACAGCATAAAGAATCATCTAAAAGAAGCTCCCTGATCCCTCTTTTGACCGCTTTCTCCGGTCGCGGCTCTGTAACTCTCCGGCGGTTCATGTGTTACTGAGCCACGACCATAGGGAGCGGTCTTTCCCGGTCTATCGATAGGCCGCCACACCCGTGACCCTCTCTCCAATCACCAGCGCGTGGATGTGGTCCGTGCCCTCGTATGTTTTGACGGTTTCCAGGTTGCAAAGGTGACGCATGATAGGGTATTCGTCCGTGATTCCGTTGGCGCCCAGCAGATCGCGGCTCAGCCGCGCGCATTCCAGAGCCATCGAAACATTATTGCGCTTCAGCATGGAAACGTGCGCCGGCTCGAGCTTACCCTGGTCCTTGAGCCGCCCCGCATGCAGCGCCAGCAACTGCGCCTTGGTGATTTCCGTGATCATCCAGGCCAGCTTCTCCTGCACCAGTTGGTGCGACGCGATCGGCCGGTCGTCGAACTGCTTCCGTAGAATGGAATACTGCCGGGCGGTTTCATAGCAGTCCATGGCCGCCCCCACCACGCCCCATCCGATGCCGAACCGCGCCTGCGTCAGGCAGCTCAGCGGCCCCTTTAGGCCCTTCGCCCCGGGCAACACCTGCGAATCCGGCACGCGGCAATCCGCGAACGAGAGACTCGAAGTAACCGACGCACGCATGGACCATTTGCCGTGGATATCCGACGTAGTGAACCCCGGCGTTCCGCGCTCCACCAGGAACCCGCGTATGCCGTCATCGGCGCGCGCCCAGACCAGCGCCACATCCGCCATGGACCCGTTGGTGATCCACGTCTTTTCGCCGTTGATGACCCAACAGCCGCCATCCTTGCGCGCCTTCGTGCGCATGCCCGCCGGGTTGGACCCGAAATCCGGCTCCGTCAGCCCGAAACAGCCCACGGCTTTCCCGCTTTGCAACGCGGGCAGCCATTTCTGTTTTTGTTCGTCGGAGCCGTACGTAAGGATCGGATACATCACCAGCGCGCCCTGCACGGAGACGAAGCTCCGCAATCCGGAATCCGCGCGTTCCAGTTCCTGGCTCAGGAGCCCGTATTCCACGTGGCTCATCCCCGCGCATCCGTAGCCTTCCAGGTTGGCGCCCAGGAACCCGAGCTCCCCCAATTCCGCGATCAGTTCCTTGGGAAAACGCGCGTCTCGATAACAATCGCGGATGAGGGGCAGCACGCGTTCCTCGGCAAATCGCCGCGCCGTCTGCCGGACGAGCAGTTCCTGTTCGGTGAACAGCGAGTCCACCGAGAAGTAGTCCACGCCCTTAAAAGCCATGTTGGTAATCTCCTATTTGACCACGAACGTGAGGCTGCCCCGGTTTCAGGACCCCTACCGGCACCTTGCCACAATCAACGTGATATCGTCGTGCTGTTCCTGTCGACTGAACCCCTGGACCTCACCGACAATCGACGCGACCATGGCCTGTGCGGACAGTTCTCGATGCCTTTCGAGCGCTTCGATCAAGCGCGTTTCTCCAAATTCGTCGCCCTCGTCGTTGAACGATTCCGTGATGCCATCGGTGTAGAGCACCAGCGTGTCCCCCGAGAGGAGCTGACGCTCCATTACCGAGCAATTCCACTCTTGGAAGAGTCCCACTACGGTGCCGGTGGAATCGAGCCTTTCCACGGCGCCGTTTTGCCGCAGTAGCAACGCCGCGAGATGACCGCAGTTGGCGTAGCGCAGCCGCTGGAACCGGTCCTCATATTCAGCAAAGAACAGCGTGGCATAAGCGCTCTCGTTGGTGTTCTCAAAAAAGAGCTGATTCACCGAGCGCAACAAACGCTCCGGCTCGTCGAAGGCAATCGCACATTGGCTGCGGAGATTTGCCTGCAGGTTTGCCATGAGAAGTGCAGCGGCAATTCCTTTCCCCGAAATGTCGGCGATCACCAACCCGAAGCGCCCGCGGCCTAGATCCAGAAAGTCGTGATAATCGCCGCCTACCTGGCGGGCCTGGATGCAACAACCCGCATATTCGAGGGTTTCCATGGGCGGGAGCCTTTGAGGGAAGAGCCGGGCCTGCACCTGTTTGGCAATTTCCAATTCCTGCGCCGCGCGGCGCTCCGCTTCCAGTTTCTCGGCAACCCGCCGCCGTTGCCCTTCGATTTCCCGATTTACTTCATCGAGGCCCACCAGAGCAAAGGAGTTTCCGTCCGCATCCTTGAACCGCGTGAATACTCCACCCCACGCCGGCGATTGCCTTTCGGAAGTGGTCGAAGGCGGTGTCTGGCTTCCATACTGGACCCGTCTAAGGCGGGGCGTAGAGAGAAACTGAACGCCGCGCTTGCGCCACTCTTCGTACTTGGCAAGCACGTCCTCAGCAACAAAAACAATTCCCGTGGGCCGGCCGATGAGCTTGTACTGCTGGGAGTTGCGATTAGGAGCGATCAGCGAGAGAACAGCCGTCCCATCGGGAGGCGCAACCGCAACCCATCGGTCACCGGATTGCAGCCGGCCATCGAAGGCCAGATGGAATCCAAGCTGGTCCACGTAGAAGCGTAAGCTTTGATCCTGATCACGAACGAAAACGTTGACGGTGTGAAGACCAAGAAACGGGCGTTCGGCCATTGGAGCGATTATACGGCTGGCTTTCGCAGCGGGCACGCCTGAGACGGGCGGCAGCCTACTTTTCAGTCTCAAACAGCGATTTCGGGAGTTCCGATTGCCGAACGATACTCATCAGCGTGCCACGTCGGAGCGGATCGTGAAGCGGACCGGGACAGTTATCGTAGTTGTCTCCAACCGTTTTTTGCATGATCCAATTGCTGGCTCGCTGGCGGACCACGTTGAATCCGTTCTGTTCGAGAATCCGGCAGACCTCCGAGCCCGAAAGCACTTAGAGCTTACCCAATCGGCACCTCAACCTGAGTCACGAAAAACTTCACTGCGAAAGCGCCGGGTGACTTCGGACGGTGCCGGCCGTTTCGAAGAACAGCGCGAGCGCTTCGCTGAGGTTGGTCCGCGCTTCTTCAATCGACGCCCCCTGGCTCGCAATGTCGAACTCCGGGCACAGCGCAACAAAACCGTCATCTTCCCGCATCGATAATCGCGGTTAAGCGCTGCGCTGGCTTCAATGATCCGAGTCTACACAAGTGCCGGACACCATGTATTAAAGGACACAGTATTGCGCGTCCCTTTAACTCTCGTTGAAAAGGGCGTGTAGTTTCGGCGGGCGTCGTCGCTTTACACCAGCTTCGTCTTCTTGATCGGCAGCTCCCGAACCCGCTTGCCCGTCGCTGCGAAGATGGCATTGCAGATCGCCGGCGCAATCGGCGGCACACCGGGTTCGCCGGCACCCGCGGGAAGCGCATCGCTCTGCACGATATTCACGTTCGTAATCACCGGCGCTTCGTTGATCCGCGCGACCGGATAGTTGTTGAAGTTCGATTGCTGGATGCGTCCATCGACGGCGGTGATCTCTCCCATCATGGCGATGCTGGTTCCAAACACCGCGGCGCCCTCGAACTGGTTCTTCACGCGATCCGGATTGATGACCCGGCCGGCATCGATGGCGTAGTCGACGCGCGGAATGCGCACTCGCCCCTTATCGTCGACTTCCACTTCGACCACCGCAGCCACATACGTGAGGAAACTGCGATGGGCGGCGAACCCCCACGCACGTCCTTTCGCGGGCTTCTTGTTTGCCCAGCCGGATTTTTCCGCGACCAGTTGCACCACCCGCCGGTAACGCGCGGTGTCCAGCGGGAACTCTTCCTCCGACCGGCCGTAGTTGGAATTTTCCGTGCCTTCCTTCTTGAAATTGATTTGGCGGTCCGGCCCCAGCAGCTCCAGATAGTAGTCGATGGGATCGCGGCCTGCCTGGCGGGCCAACTCGTCCGTAAACGAACACGTCGCGAAAGCGTTGGCGATGTTGGTGACCGAACGCAACCACCCGTATCGCACATGCGGTTCCACAGGGCCGTTTTCCGCGCGATGATGCGGCAGCGCAAACGGCAGATCGACCCAGCCTAACCCAAGCTCCAAGCTGGCCTGTTTGACCTTCGGGTCGAAGAGATAGAAAATCGGCGGGTACGCGGAACGCTGCAACCACGCCGATGGCGCGCCTTTTTCGTTGAGCGCAGCTTTCATATACATGGCGCCGCCGGCCTGGAAATAGTCCCAGTGAATGTCGTCCTCGCGAGACCAGACCACCTTCACCGGCTTGCTCAGTTTCTTCGACAGAATCGCCGCTTCGGCCACATAGTCGGGTTTGGATTTGCGGCCGAACCCGCCCCCCAGCAGCGACACATTGCAGGTCACCTCTTCGGGTTTGATCCCCACTGCCTGTGCTACGGTCTCTTGAACGGCCTGCGGGTTCTGCGTGGGGCACCAGCACTCCACCTTGCCGTTCCGGTATTCGGCCACGGCCACGGGCGGCTCCATGCTCACGTGCGAAAGCATCGGAACGTAGTAGTCGGCCTCGAACGTCTTGCCGCCTTTGCTGAACTCCCCATCGACGTTGCCGATGTTCCGCACCACCTTTTGCGGCGCGTGTACCGTTTCGAACATCGCTTTCTTCGCTGTGTCCGACGTGAAGATGGCATGTTCCCCGGGCGTCCACTGAACCTTGAGTTGCTTGCGGCCCTGCATGGCAGCCCAGGTGTTATCGGCAATGACCGCTACGCCGCCGAGGGCCTGGAAACCATAAGGCGGCTTCGCGGCATCAATGGTCACCACGTCCTGCACGCCCTTCACTGCGCGCGCATCTTTATCGTCGAGTGACTTGAGCGTGCCGCCCACCACCGGCGAGCGCTCGATCGACGCGAACACCATGCCCGGCCGATGCTCATCCATGCCGAAGACCGCGCGGCCGGTAGTGATGCCCTCAATATCGACAATCGGAACATCCTTGCCGATGTAGCGATATTCCTGCGGCGTCTTGTAGCGCAGCAGATCTTTCGCCGGAGCGGTTTTCTGTTTGGCGGCGAGGACAGCGGCTGGCCCGTAATCCAGTTTGCGGCCGGATTTCGCATGGACCACTTCGTGATTCCGCGCACGGCACTCGCTGGCGTCCACGCCCCACTGCTTCGCGGCCGCTTGCTCCAGCATGTACCGCGCGGTGGCGCCGGCTTCCCGGAAGGCTTCATAGAAATCGCGGATCGAGCAGGAGCCGTCCGTATTTTGATTCCCGTACTTCTTATCTCCGATCGCCTGCTGAATTTTGACTCGCGACCACTGTGCGTCCAGCTCGTCCGCGGCTATCGAGGGAAGCGCGGTGCGAATGCCGGTTCCCATCTCGGAGCGATGCGTGACGATGATCACCGTGCCATCGGGCTCGATGCCCAGATAGACACTCGGATGGAACGCGGCGCCATCGACCGTAGTTGCGGCCAGCGCCTCGGTGGAGAGCAGCGGCGCACTCAGAACCAGCGCGCCCGCGGAAAACAGGGTCCCGAGAAAACCCCGGCGGCTGACATCGGATACGATCTCAACGCGATTCTGTGTGGTCGTCATGCTTTCACCCCCGCGGCGGTTTTGATGGCCGCCCGAATGCGCTGGTACGTTCCGCAGCGGCAGATGTTGCCCTGCATGACTTCATCGATATCGTGATCGGTCGGCTTGGGATGTTCCTTCAGGAGCGCGGCCGCCTGCATGATCTGCCCGGCCTGACAGTAACCGCACTGTGGCACGTTGAACTGTCGCCAGGCTTTCTGCAACGCATGGTCGCCGTTGGCGCTCAGGCCCTCGATCGTGACAACTTCCTTGCCGGCGACATCCTTCATGGACGTGGCACAACTACGCGTGGCCATCCCATTTAGGTGAACGGTGCAGGAACCGCACAGGCCGACTCCGCACCCGAACTTCGTGCCCGTGAGTTGCAGCAGATCGCGCAGATACCATAACAGCGGCATGTCGGGATCGCCGTCGAACTGCCGCTGGCTGCCATTTACTTTGACATTGATCATTCCTTGCATTGTAACGCCGGCGGTCGTGCCGCCGGTGGGGTTCACTTCACCGGCGGCACGACCGCCGGCGTTACCTTTTCCTCAGCCCCTCTAACAGCATTTTCACCGGCCGGGCCGCCGCCAGCACGACATCGGCATCCGGTTTCTGGATGCGCTCGATCTCTCGTAACTGGCGGGCCGTCCAACCCTGCGGAGGCGGCGCGCCCTTCGCCATATAGTCAAGAGCCCGCAGACCGATCGCCCCTAACTCCGAAAGGTCTTTCGACAACTGCTTCAACTCCGCGTGCAACTCATTACCATCCGCCAACTTCTGAAATCGCGCGTCGTTTTCCGCCCAAAGGGTAAACTGCTCGCGCAATAACTTCAGGTCCCGCGGGGGCACGGCCGCAGCCTGTTCTAGCGCCCGCACCGATTCGCTCTCCGGCCGCACGGCATCTACAAAACGATTGAGCGGCGTCGCAGTCGTATTGTGATCCACCTTCCGTGGACCCAACCCCAGCGCCTCCGATGCGTCCGCCAACACTCTCAGAGATTCGGATGGGCGATCGCCGGCCAGGCGGTCCAACATCGGTTGGTAGCTAGACCGATGCTGGACTCCCGTCCACACGAGCCGGCGGCTGACCGCTTCCAGACGCTCGTACATCGAGTCAACATCCGTCACAGTCGCCGATGACCAGAGCCGCTCCGCGATCGCAGCCGTACGCGGCCAAATCCGCGAGTCAACGTTTTCCTCGTCGACCAGCTCGCCCCACATGCAGGCTTCGCCTCCCAGGATGTGCGAAGCCTCTTCCGGTCTCAGCTTCGCCGCCGCGCCGCCCAGCGGATCGACCGCATAGTGATAGCGCGCGGGACGCAGGCGATCGAGATAATAACCCCACGAGAGCACACCACGATAACCCTGGCTCACCGAATCGGCCAGCGCGGCCTGTCCACGCCACGTCTGAATCACCGTGCCGGCCGCCAGGCCGTCGTGCAGGATCTCGTCCCACCCCACCATGGTCTTTCCGTATTTCTGGAGGATCGCCTGCACGCGCTGATTGAAGTAAGTCTGGATGCCCAGAGTGCCATCCAAATGATGTTCCCGCGCGAAAGCCTGAATTGCGGCCGACTGGTTCCACTGGTTGCCGTCCACCTCGTCGCCGCCGATGTGAAAGAACGGATCGGGGAAGAGCGGCGTTATCTCGCCCAGAAACGAGTCAAGGAATTCGTAGGTCGCTTCCCGAGTGGGGTCCATCGCGCCATCGAACCCGCCGAAATGACGTGCCGATTTCATACGGTCCGGGTGCGCTGGCCAATTCGGGATACCCCACCAGCCAACTGGTGACGTGGCCCGGCATGTCGAATTCCGGCAGCACGCGGATGCCGCGGTCGCGGGCATAAGCGACCACATCGCGGATTTCGGCCTGCGTGTAGTACAGCCCATCGGACCCAAGTTCCTGCAGCTTGGGGAAGCGCTTGCTCTCCACGCGAAATCCCTGGTCATCGGAGAGGTGCCAGTGAAATACGTTGAGCTTGACGGCGGCCATGGCGTCGAGGTTGCGCTTCACTACTTCGACGGGCATCCAGTGGCGCGCCACGTCCAGCAACAGTCCGCGCCAGGGAAAGCGCGGCCGGTCTTCGATATGGATGGCGGACACCCCAAACCCGCTGGCTCCGGGTTCGATCAATTGGGCGAAGGTTTCGAGACCGTGTAGCGCGCCGTCGATCGTAGAGGCTCGGAGGTGTGCGCCCTGCGCCGTGACGTCGAGCGTGTACGACTCATCCTCGCCAAGAGTCGGGTATTCGGGTCCGTTGGCATCGCATTCCACACGCAGCTTCGGTTCCGTAGGGCCGGCGGGTTGATTCGCCGATAAGGGAATGCCTGTCTGTCGCGCGATGCGCGCGCGGAACCGTCGTACGGCCGATTCGAGGCGCGCGTCGCACGGGCCCGTGGGCGCGATAGTAAATCCGGCGTCGATCGCAAGCTTGCCCGCCGCCAACTCCACCTTTTGCGGCATTGGCATCAGTGAGGGAGCGGCGCCTTGCGCCACGGACCCCAGCAACAGGAGCAATGCAATTCGAAGCATCCTTTATACTGCATCATCCTGGGACTGCAACGGGCAAGGGAATTGTGCGAGGATCGCGCCCCGTGCCGCACTATCTGGTTCTCGACCTATATGCGTGCAGCCGTATTGATTGCAGCCTGCGGACTGGCCTGGGCCCAACCGCCCGATCCTGCTTATGAGCCGCTGGCGCGGGCCTACGAGGCGCTTCGCGCCAAAGACTACGACGTGGCCATCGCCGGCTTCCTGAAGGGAATCGAAGCCGCACCGGGACGCGCCTCCATCCGCAAAGACCTGGCATACGCATATCTCAAGATCGGCGAAAACGAACTGGCCCGCGATCAGTTTCGCGAGGCTATGCGCCTGGAGCCCAACGACAGCCAGGTGGCCATGGAGTATGCATTCCTGTGCTACGAAACCAAGGAACAGGCCCAGGCGCGCCGCGTTTTCGATCGCGTACGCAAGACGGGCAATCCCACCGCGGAGCAGGCGTTCCAGAATATCGATAAACCGCTGGCAGCCGGCATCCAGCGCTGGAAAGAAGCCATCGCGGGCGGAGCCGACAACTTCAGCGCGCACTTCGAACTGGCGACCCTGGCGGAACAGCGCGACGAACTGGAACTGGCCGGCGAGCATTATGAAAAGGCCTGGCGCATCCTGCCCGACCGGCGTTCCGTTCTGGTGGATCTCGGCCGGGTTTGGAAATCGCTGAACCGGCTCGATGCGGCCAACGCAGCCTTGCTGGCCGCCTCACGAGGTGGAGAAGCGCGTGCCGCCGAGATGGCGCGGGAACTGCTCCCCGAGCGTTACCCCTTCGTCACCGAGTTCCGTGGCGCGCTCGAACTCGATTCTGCCAACGCCGAGTTGCGCCGTGAGCTCGGTTACCTGCTGCTGCGAATGGATCGCCAGACGGATGCCGAGCAGGAGTTTCGGGTGCTGACGCAAATCGCGCCAGAGGACCTGCTCTCGGCCACCCAGTTGGGTTTCCTGCTCCTGGCGCGCGGTGATCGCACCGCCGCCATGCCGCTGTTCGAGCGGGTCATGGCCGGCTCTGACGAAGACCTCGCCAATCGCGTGCGCGCCGTACTGCGCATACCCCAGGTCCTCAAACCCCGTGCCGATTCCAAGCCTGTTTCCCTCGACGCCAAGATTATGGCCGAGCGCAGCGTGAAAGCCGGCTATATGAAGGACGCGCTGAAGTATTTGCAGATTGCGCACGAAGCCGAGCCGGGCGACTTCCACGTGATGCTGCAGCTCGGGTGGACTTACAATGTCCTTCACCAGGACGATCAGGCGATTCTCTGGTTCGACCTGGCGCGCCGCAGCGCCGACCCGCAGATCGCCTCCGAAGCCGCCAAGGCGTGGAAGAACCTGCATGCGGCCAGCCTGCGGTTTCACACTACGGTGTGGATGTTCCCCCTGTTCTCCACGCGGTGGAATGACCTGTTTTCCTACGGGCAAGTTAAGACCGAGTGGCGCACCGGCCTGCCGATCCGGCCGTACGTCAGCACGCGATTCGTGGGGGACACGCGCGTCACCATTGGCGTCGCCTCGCCGCAGTATCTCTCGGAAAGCTCCTTCATTGTGGGAGTCGGTGTGGCAACTGTGCCCTGGCGTGGAATCACCGGCTGGGCGGAAGCTGGTTCGGCCATCAGTTATATCAAGGGCCATATGCTGCCGGACTACCGCGGCGGCGTCTCCATGTCACGCGCTATCGGATCCAGGCTGACAGGCGACTCATCCGGCTGGTTCGCCGCTTCCGATACCGACGGCGTCTTCATCAGCCGGTTTGGCAACGATTTCATTGCCTACCAGCAGACTCGCTTTGGATACGGCATCGGCCCCAAGCTGCTGCGCACCCAGATGTATTGGAATGCCAACCTGACTGTTGACGCCCTCCGGCAGGGCTGGGCTAATTTTGGAGAAACAGGCCCTGGAATCCGTGTCCATGCCGCCTTCATGCCGCCGCCCATGTTCCTGACCGTCAACTTGATGCGAGGCGCCTACTTGATTCATGGCAGCTATTCAACGGCAAACTTCAACGACCTGCGAGCGGGGATGTGGTATGCGTTTACTCATTAGCCTGCTCTTGGCCGCCTCTGCCCTCGGCGCCGGAGAGATGCCGTATTTCAGCGTCTTGTCGGACGACCCGGGTGCATGGCCTGCGATCCTCTCCTCTATCGGTCTGGAATCGCAGCCGGCGGGGATGGCGCGGGTTTTCGTCGCGCGGTCGGGCGCTGCCGCTTCGGTCGAATGGAATGCCCGCGTCGATAACGGCGCGATCCTGATTCTGGAAGGCGAGTCGTCTCTGGCCGATATGTTTGGCTTCCGCCGAGGCAAGGAGAGTGTGCGAGTCACCAGCCTCACCGACGTCCACCGTCCGAAGCTGCCAATCGTGTGGGAGAACGGACTGGAGCTTCCGCGGTTCGAATTGCCGGAGGGCGCCCGCATCTTTGCGCGCGAACGGTGGACTGGTGCGCCCATGATGGCTGGGTTCCAGCGCGGCGCCGGCGCAGTGTTGTGGGTGGCCGTACCTCCGGGTGAGCATGGCTACGAACGCTTCCCTTACCTGCTCCAGGCGCTGTGCGATCTGGGCTTCGAGCCGCCGTTCCGCTCCGCGCGTCTCTGGGCCTTTTTCGATTCCGCCTACCGGTCGCGGGTCGATGTGGATTATTTCGCGACCCGTTGGCGCGAGTCCGGTATCGCGGCTCTACACGTGGCCGCGTGGCATTTCTTTGAGCCGAACCCCGAATCCGACGCCTACCTTGAGAAGCTGATTGCGGCTTGCCACCGGGAAGGGATTCTGGTGTATGCGTGGTTCGAATTGCCGCACGTCAGCGAGAAGTTTTGGGACGACCACCCGGAGTGGCGTGAGAAGACTGCCGTCCTGCAAGACGCCCAACTCGACTGGCGCAAACTAATGAACCTGACGAACCCGGATAGCTTCCGCGCGGTTTCGGCGGGTGTCCGTCAGTTGATCGGCCGCTTCGATTGGGACGGCGTCAACCTGGCGGAGCTATACTTCGAATCCCTCGAAGGCATCGGCAACCCGTCGCGCTTCACCCCCATGAACGATGACGTCCGCGCCCGGTTTCGAGTCGAGAAGGGCTTCGATCCGATGGAGCTGTTTTCGACCCGCAAGGACGCCGCTTCGCAGAGGGCTTTCCTCGATTTCCGCAGTGACCTGGCCCGGCAGATCGAGGAAAAATGCCTCGACGTAGTGGATTCCGCCCGGCGCGACAAACCGGACCTCGACCTGGTTCTCACCCATGTAGATGATCGGTTCGACAAGAACATGCGCGATGCCATCGGCGCCGATGCCGGCCGCATCCTGCCATTGCTCGACCGGCGGTCCTTCACCTTTCTTATTGAAGACCCAGCCACCGTCTGGAATCTTGGGGCGCAGCGATACCGCTCGATTGCCGAAGCGTACCAAGCGCTGACGCCGCATCGCGAGAAACTGGCCGTCGATCTTAACATCGTCGATCGCTACCAAAATGTTTACCCAACGAAGCAACAAACGGGGACGGAACTTTTCCAGTTGGTTCATCAGGCGTCGGCCAGTTTCGCCCGCGTGGCGCTCTACTTTGAAAATTCGCTGCTGCCACCGGACCTGAAACTACTTCCTTCGGCTTCGGCGACGGTTACCCGGATCGAGCGGCTTGGGTCGAAAACTATCATCGAATCCAGCGCCGGAGTGGGCCTGCCGTGGAAAGGCGCGGCCAAGGTGGACGGCCAAAACTGGCCGGCGGCCGACGACCACACGGTGTGGATTCCACCCGGGGCCCACAGCGTCGAAGCGGCCACTCCTCAGCCCGGTCCGCGATTGCTCCGATTGAATGGCGAGTTGCGAGCGGCGGGGATGGTTAATGCCACGACTATCGAATTCTCATACCAAAGCGCTGCGCGTGCCATAGCCGTGCTGGATCGCACACCGGTAAAGCTTCAGATAGATGGCACCGATGCAGGAATGAGCAAAGCCGGGCCCGCCACACTCCTTTTGCCGAGGGGACAACACGTCATCACTGTTTCGACCGAGTGACTTTCGCCATCCCCTGAGCTAGGATGATGGCGTGACGGACGTTGCCGTGGAGTCGGACACTCCCGAAATCCCGGATAAGCTGTACTTCAAAATCGGCGAGGTCAGCGAACTCCTGGGCGTGGAACCCTACGTTCTGCGTTTCTGGGAGAGCGAGTTTCCGCACTTGGCCCCAAAAAAGTCCGGCACTGGCCACCGCCTGTACCGCAAGAAGGACGTCGAGCTGCTGCTCCGCATCAAGCACCTGCTCTACGAGAAGCGGTTCACCATCGAAGGAGCGCGCCAGACGCTGCAAGCCGAGGGACGCTCATCTGGTAAAACGCGGGTTTCGAAACGAGCGCAAAAGGAACTCTTTGCCGAAGATCCGTTACCTGAAATCCGCAGAGAACTGACCGCAATCCTGGCCTTGCTGAAGTAACTACTTCTCCTGGACGATGGCAGCGTAAATACGGTCCAGGTCTTCGGCGGAGTAGTATTCGATTTCAATCCGTCCTTTTTGCCTGGCCTTTTCGATGATCCGGACCTTGGTGCCGAGAACCCGCTCGAGTTCCTCAATAGCTGCCTTGACGTTAGGGTCATCGAGCTCATCGACATGCTTCGGCTTGCGGCCCTCCAGCATTCGTTGCGTGGTTCGTTCCATCTGACGAACCGACCAACCTTGTGCGACAGACTTCTCCGCAACCTCGCGCTGCAGTTCCGCCGTGGGAAGAGAGAGTAGGCATCGGGCGTGCCCGGGAGAGAGCCGGCGCTCTGCAACGAGCTGCTGCAGGTCGGAGGGAAGCTGGAGCAGGCGGACGGAATTCACGATGGTCGTACGGTCTTTACCGGTCCGGCGGCCGACTTGTTCGGGATTCAAGTCCAGTGCCTGCATCATTTTGTCGAACGCCTGCGCGGTCTCGATCGCGTTCAAATCCTCGCGCTGGATATTCTCGATGAGGGTAATCTCTAAAAGCCGATCGTCCGGAATGTCGCGGACGACCACGGGCACCTGTTGCGCACCGGCGAGCTTGGCCGCGCGCCAACGCCGCTCGCCAGCGACCAGTTGGAAACGGTCACCGGCCCGCCGGACAACTAAGGGCTGGATAATTCCATTCGAACGAATGGATTGCGCCAATTCTTCTAAACGCTCGGCGTTGAAGAGGCGGCGCGGTTGCAAAGGGTTGGCATCGATGGCATCGATGGAAATGCGTTGCGCGTCTTCCTCAACGGTGGGAGTTATCGGGGCACTTGGCGGCCGGGTGGGAAGAAGTGACCCCAGCCCCCTACCGAGCGCCTTGCGCGCGTTTTCCGGTTTGTTCATGGTCGAGGATCTCTTTCGCCAGCTTGATGTAACTCTCGGCGCCTCTGGACCGGGGATCGTAGCCCAGAATCGGTTTTCCAAAGCTCGGCGCCTCGGCCAGACGGATACTTCGCGGAATGACGGTCCTAAAAACTTGATCGCCGAAGAATTCCTTCAGGTCGGCGGCAACCTGGCGTGTGAGGTTGGTGCGGTCATCGTACATGGTCAGGAGAATGCCCTCGACTCCAAGCCCATGTTGGAAGGAATCCCGGATCCGGTCGATGGTGTCCATCAGCTCGGAAATGCCCTCTAAAGCGAAGAATTCACACTGGATCGGTACAAGCACGGAATCGGCAGCGACCAGAGCGTTGAGCGTCAGAAGGTCCAAGGCGGGCGGGCAATCGATCAGCACGAAGTGATAGTCTTCGCGGATTGCGGCGATTCGCTCCCGCAGCCGGAACTCGCGGTTCGGAATATCAACCAGCTCGATGTTGGCACCGACCAGGTTCTTGTCTGCCGGGATTAGGCTTAATCCTTCCAGTTCCGTGGCGATCACGGCATCTTGAACTGGAACTTCGCCTAAAAGGACATGATAGAGGCTGGGTTTATCGGGATTCTTTTGAATTCCCAACCCCGTTGTGGCATTTCCCTGTGGGTCCGAGTCGATCACCAGGACTTTCAATTCACTGGCGGCCAATGAGGCACCCAGGTTGATAGCGGTGGTCGTCTTCCCGACGCCGCCCTTCTGGTTACTAATCGCAAAAACTCTGCTCAAGCGGTCATACTATCACGACTATCACACTGTTCCACGTGAAACGCTCCCACTTCGCAAAAAGCGGTTGTGCCCCCATGGCAAAGCAAGGGGGTCGTTCCACGTGAAACATAAATCCTCGGTCGGCGCTTCTGCCCCAGTCAATAGATCGGCAGCAGGGGCCAGCGACTTTAGGGCACGCGCTAAGTCTTTGTAGCTCACAGCGCGCGAGATTACGCGATCAAATCGCTCCGTAAGCTCTCCCGCTCGTTTGGCAAGCACGGCAACATTCGGCATAGCGCGCGTGGCTTCCCGCAGGAAAACGGCCTTCCGCTGGTGCGATTCGATCAGGGCGACGCGACAATCCGGGCGAAGAACGGCGACTGGCATTCCAGGAAACCCGGCGCCTGAACCAATATCGGCGATCCTCAGCGGGTCCGCCGGTAAATGGATCGCGAGAAACACCGACTCGCAGTAGTGACGCTCCACGGCTTCCTCCAATGAATCAATGGCGGTCAAGTTCAAGACCTGATTCCAGCGCAGCAGAAGCTCATAGTGATTCTGCAGGGCTTGAACCTGCCCAGGAGTCAGTTCGATGAGCCCGGCCAATTTCTTTCGAAGAAGCTCAGGAAACGCGTGCGAGGCTGAGGTAGACATCCAATATGGCAACGGCGGCAGGAGTTACGCCGGGTATGCGGGCAGCTTGTCCGAGGGTCGCGGGGCGTACATGCTCAAGCTTTTGCTGGACCTCCCGGGAAAGGCCCGGAATGCGGTCAAACCCAAATTCCGCAGGTATCTTCCGGCGTTCCGAGTGCTTCAGGCGCTCGATCTGACGCTCCTGCTGGCCAATGTACCCACTGTATTTGATTTCGGTTTCCACAGTAGTGAGCAGGCCTGTTGCGGGTTGCTCACCGAGAACCTCCTGAACCCACGGACCAATCTCCGCAATCGACACTTCGGGCCGCTTCAACCACTGGCCGTTTTTGTGATTGGCCAGCGTTTCCCTGAGTCGTATCTTCTGTTGCTGCTTCCGGTCGAAGAGACTCCAACGCTCGTCAGTCACTAACCCCGCGCGGCGCCCCAGCGGTGTGAGCCGCTCGTCGGCATTGTCAATACGCAGGTACAACCGATACTCCGCCCGCGACGTGAACATTCGATAGGGCTCATCAGCGCCCTTGGTGATCAAGTCATCTATGAGAATTCCCGTGTAGCCCTCGGTTCGGCCAATCACCACGGGCTCCTTTCCTAAAAGCCGGCTGGCAGCATTGAGACCAGCAACGAGTCCTTGGCAACCCGCTTCCTCGTACCCGGAAGTGCCATTGATCTGGCCTGCCAGGTACAATCCGGCAATCGACTTCACTTCCAGAGTGTGGCTAAGCTCCCGGGGATCAATGGCATCATATTCAATTGCGTATCCCGGTCGAATCATCTCCGCATGTTCCAGACCCGGAATTGATGCGACCATAGCCGCCTGCACATCGATCGGCATACTGGTGGACATCCCATTGAGGTAAACCTCGTTGGTGTCCAGTCCTTCGGGTTCTAGAAAAATCTGGTGACGCGCCTTGTCCGGAAACTTGACAATCTTATCTTCTATTGATGGGCAATACCGCGGCCCGACCCCCTCAATTTGCCCACTGTATAAAGGCGAGCGCGGGATAGCCTCTTCGAGCACACGCCGGGTTTCGGCATTGGTATACCCGATGTGGCACTCTATCTGGGCGCGGTCGATCCGTTCGGTAAGGAAGGAAAACGGCGTCGGCTCCGGCATCTCCAGGCTGCCGCTCGAACTGATTCCAATCGATGGTCCGTCCGTCCAATCGCGGCGGCGTGCCCGTCTTTAGCCGCGTCCAATTCAAGCCAAGGCTGCGGAGCTGATCGCCGAGCAACTGGGCCGGCGCCTCGCCATTCCGGCCGCAACTGTACTGCATCTCGCCGACGTGAGCCAGCCCGTTAAGAAAGGTCCCGGTCGTGACGATCACGGCGCTAGCCATGATCTGGCGGCCGTCCCGCAGGTGCACGCCAGTGACGCGGCGGGGCGACTCTTCGATCAACAAATCGGCAACCTCTGCCTGCTTGATGCGAAGATTGGGCTCCTTCTCGAGCACCTCGCGCATCCGCACGCGGTACATCTTCTTGTCCATCTGTGCGCGCGGCGACCAGACTGCCGGACCACGGCTGGTATTCAGCAACCGGAACTGGATTCCGACCGCATCGGCCACTTCGCCCATCAGGCCGCCCAAGGCGTCGATCTCGCGAACCAAGTGGCCCTTGGCGATCCCACCGATCGCGGGGTTGCACGACATCTGCGCGATCAGGTCGAGGTTCATCGTGACCATGGCGGTCCGCAGACCCATGCGGGCGCAGGCGCGCGCGGCTTCGCATCCCGCGTGACCGGCGCCGATCACCACGACGTCGTACCTCTCGTGCATTCGTTATCATTGTAGCGATCCAATGAGAATTCTTGTGATCGGCAGCGGGGGCAGGGAGCATGCCCTCGCCTGGAAACTGGCGCAATCGCCAGGAGTCGAAGTGTTCGGAACGCCGGGCAATCCAGGTATTGCGCGGATCGGAAAGTGCGTCGCCGGATCGCCGCTCGAAGCCGCAGAAGCCGTCGGCGCAGACCTTACGGTGGTTGGACCCGAGGTTCCGCTGGTTGCCGGCGTGGTGGATGAATTCCGCGCGCGCGGAAGGAAGATCGTGGGCCCTGGCCGCGACGCGGCGCAGCTCGAGGGCAGCAAGATTTTCGCAAAGAACTTTTTCGTACAAAGGAAGATCCCCACCGCGGAGTATGTGACCGTCGCGAATCCCGCCGAGGCGCGAAAGTCGCTCGACCGATTCGGCTTTCCCGTTGTCCTCAAGGCCGACGGCCTGGCAGCGGGCAAGGGCGTCATCATCGCGCAGGATCGCCAGCAAGCCGAAACCGCTCTGACCACGCTCACCGGTCCGCTGGTGATCGAAGAGTTCCTGCGCGGGGAAGAAGTCAGTTTCATCGCGTTGTGTGACGGGAAGAGCGTGGTGCCGCTCGCGCCGACGCAGGATCACAAGGCCGTATTCGATGGCGACAAGGGCCCCAACACAGGCGGCATGGGGGCGTACTGCGACTCCGCGATACTAACGGAAGCCGAGACGCGACAAGTGCTCGACCGCGTGATCTATCCGACGGTGGAAGCCACGCGGTTCACCGGCTTCTTGTATGCGGGGCTGATGATGACGGCGGATGGCCCCAGAGTCCTCGAGTTCAATGTTCGGCTGGGCGATCCGGAAACGCAGCCGCTGATGCATCGGATGGCTACCGACCTCGCGCCGGTGCTGCTCGCTGCCGCCGAGGGCAAGCTCGATTCGGTGAAGTTGGAGTGGCACCGCGGGCCGAGCGTCTGCGTGGTGCTGGCGTCCGGCGGATATCCTGGAGACTACCAAACCGGCAAGTTCATACGCGGGATCGAAGCCGCCGAGGCGACCGGTGCCCAAGTTTTCCACGCCGGAACAAGGCAAGGAGCAAGCGGCCTGGAAACCGCCGGCGGCCGGGTGCTCGGCGTGACAGCGGGCGGCGCCGACCTCGCGAGCGCCATCGACGCAGCCTATGCGGGAGTTCGGGCGATCCATTTCGAAGGGATGCACTACCGCACGGATATTGGCCGCAAGGGCCTCGAACGCTACAATGGAAAGACGCGGGCACGTAGCTCAGATGGATAGAGCGGTCGCCTCCTAAGCGACAGGTCGGCAGTTCGAATCTGCCCGTGCCTACCACGCCTCCCAACGACACACTACTCTGCCGCCACCTCTAATGTGAGGCTGATTCCTTCGTCAACAATTTTGACGAGCTACTCTTTGACCCAGGTGCACGCATGAACGCAAAACGGTTACCGCTGTGGCTCAGCGTCACAGGGGGCCTTTTGGTTCTTCCAGGAGCCCTGTGGTTTGCCAGCTCTGGCACGGACCTCAACGACGAGGATGTGGAAACTGCGTTCCGGCCTCTAGCCCGTATTCCCCTGGACAGTATCCACAAAGAGCCACTTACGGCAACGCTCCTACCCCCAAACTCGGCCCACTGGACCCGGATTCTCAAGGCCTGGGGAGAGCCTGAATTCGTGATTAGCGCGATTGATCCAACGGGAAGATTCGCTCTTTGTATTCCCGAAATGCCAGTGCGGATCGAACTTCGTGATCTCAACGAGATGGCCATTCCTCTTCAACGCGGATACGCGCCGTACGGCTATTCGACTCAATGCGAATCGGTAGCCTGCGATTTCGCTCAACTTTGCGCGACAAGTTGACGTTGAAGGTCGCGGCAACAGGAATGAGCAGCAGTCCCATCCGGAGATCTGATCGTAATAGCTGACTGGCCCAATGAAAAAGACAACGCAGTTGGCTCTCGTTCAACCGGTGACCTCGAGTCTCTCTTGAAATGGCCTGTCAGATCCTTGGTTGTCTTTTGGTTCTGTCCGGCGTGGCGATAATCGTCAGGAACCGTGTCCGGCGACAGCAGGGACACTAGCCTCCAAGCCTCCGGCGTCACCCGACATTCCCCCCATCATTTCAGCGCATTACAGTTCCAGCTCCGCAACCGCGGATTATGATCAACTCGGGCGGCCACCATCCCAATCTGTCAAACACCAGAGACCGCGACACTTAGCGCCGCTGGTCACGCGAACAAAACACGAACAAATGGCTTCGTTTCGTATTTTTCCCTCATCTCGACAGGCCCGCCGCGCCGTGACAAAATAGAAAGGTTCCCGCCTCCCCGGAAAGCGCTGTAATGTCTTTCGTCCATTTGCACTGTCATACGGATTATTCGCTGCTCGACGGGGCTTGCGATATCAAGAAGCTCATGGAGATCGTGGTCGAGCAGAAGATGCCGGCCGTCGCCATGACCGACCACGGGAACCTTTTCGGGGCGGTGGAGTTCTATAACGCCGGCAAAGCGGCGGGCGTGAATCCGGTGATCGGCTGCGAGGTCTATGTGTCCCAACAAGGGCACAAGACGCGCTCCGATACCGATCGCTACAACCACCTGGTGCTGCTCTGCGAAAACCAGGAGGGCTACCGCAACCTCATCAACCTGGTCTCCACCGGCTACCTGGATGGCTTCTATTACAAGCCGCGCATCGATCTCGATTTGCTCTCGCAGCACTCCAAAGGCTTGATCGCCTTATCCGCTTGCCTGCGCGGACAGCTTGCGGAAACCATACTCGCGGATAAATACGAAGAAGCGCGGCGGCTGGCGTACACGTACTCCGACATTTTTGGAAAAAACAATTTCTTTCTGGAAGTGCAGGACCATCACCTGGAGCAGGACAAGCGGCTCACCCCGGAACTAAATCGGCTTTCCCACGAAACGGGCCTGCCGCTTGTGGCCACCAACGATTCCCATTACCTGCGCAAGGAAGATGCGCGCGCCCACGAAATCCTGCTTTGCATACAGACCGGTAAGTTCTTCAATGATCCCAATCGCATGCGCTGGAGCACGCCGGACTTCTACCTGAAGTCGCGCGCGGAGATGATGGAGCTGTTCGGCGAACTGGGAGAGGCCGTCGACCGCACGGGCGAGATCGCCGAACGCTGTCACCTGACCCTCGACAAAGTGAAGGAGCCATTCCCGAAGTTTGACGTCCCCGCGGAGCACTCCACCGACACCTACTTCGAGTATGTGGCGCGCCAGGGTTTCGAAACGCGCCGGCCGCGCCTGGAAGCGCTGCGCGCCAAGGGCCTGCTGAAGCACGACCTGCCGGAATATTCGGAGCGTCTGGATCGCGAAATCCAGATGATCCAGAAGATGAAATTCTCGGGCTACTTCCTGATCGTCTGGGACTTCATCCGCTATGCCAAAATGCGCGGCATTCCGGTGGGGCCGGGGCGCGGATCGGCAGCCGGCAGCCTGGTGGGCTACGCCATGGCCATCACCGACATCGACCCGCTGCAGTACGGGCTGCTGTTTGAGCGCTTCCTCAATCCGGAGCGCGTCAGCATGCCCGATATCGATATCGATTTCTGCATGAACCGCCGCGGCGAGGTAATCCAGTATGTCACCGAAAAATACGGCCGCGAGCAGGTAGCGCAAATCATCACCTTTAATACGCTGGGCGCGCGCGCAGCCATCAAAGACGTAGGCCGCGTGCTGGAGCTACCCTTCGCCGACGTCGAGCGCCTCACGAAGATGGTGCCCAACGTCCTCAACATTACGCTGGACGACGCCCTCAAACAGGAGCCCGGCTTCGACGAGGCCGCGAAGAAAGACCCGCGTGTCGACGACATCCTCAAGGTGGCACGGCGGCTGGAAGGACTGGCGCGCAACTGCTCGGTGCACGCCGCCGGCGTCGTGATCTCACCCCAACCGCTCAAACAATTGGTGCCGCTCTACAAAACGAACCGCGATGAAATTGTGACGCAGTTCGATATGAACGGCCTGGATAAGCTTCAACTTCTGAAGATGGATTTTCTGGGACTGACCACGTTGACGTTGATCGAAGATGCGCTGCGGCTCATCAAGAAGCGTCACAAAATCCAGCTCGATCCGCAGGAGTTACCGCTCGACGATAAAGAAACCTACGAACTATTCGGCAAGGGCCTCACAATGGGCGTCTTCCAGTTCGAATCCGGCGGCATGCGCGACATTTTGCGCCGGTACCAGCCTAGCCGCCTTGAAGATCTGACTGCGCTCAATGCGCTCTACCGTCCCGGACCGATCCAGGGCGGCATGGTCGATGATTTCATCGAGCGCAAGTGGGGCCGGCGCGCGGTGCAATACGACCTGCCGGAATTGAAAGAGCTGCTCGAGGAGACGTACGGCGTCATCGTCTACCAGGAGCAGGTGATGCAGATCTCGAACCGCCTGGCGGGCTATTCGCTGGGCGATGCCGATTTGCTGCGGCGTGCCATGGGCAAGAAGAAGGCGGAAGAGATGGCCGCGCATCGCGATCGGTTCATCAAGGGCGCGGTCGGCAATGGGTTCCCTGCGAAAAAGGTCGAGAAGATTTTCGACCTGATGGAGCAGTTCGCGGGATACGGGTTCAACAAATCGCACTCGGCGGCGTATGCGTACCTGGCGTTTGTCACCGCCTACCTGAAGGCACATTATAAGGTTGATTTCCTGGCGGCGCTGCTGACTTCAGAAACCGGGAACACGGCCAAAGTGGTGAAGTACATCAACGAATGCCGCGAGATGGGCATCAAGATTTTGCCGCCGGATGTGAACTACAGCGACTGGAGTTTCACCCCGGACGGCGAGGCGATTCGCTTCGGCCTGGGCGCGGTCAAGAACCTGGGCGCATCGGCGGTAGAGGCGATTGCGAAGGCGCGGCAGGAGACGGGGCAGTTCCGATCGCTGCATCAATTCTGCGAAAAGGTAGACCCGGGCGCTCTCAACAAGCGCATGATCGAGAGCCTGATTCGTGCGGGCGCGATGGACTCACTGGAAGGAACGCGCTCGCAGAAAGTAGCGGCGCTCGACGGCGCGATGGAAGCCGGGCAACGCGTGTGGCGCGATCGCGAGTGCGGACAGCACGGGCTGTTCGGTGAGGTGGTGGAGCACGACGAAGCTCACGAACCCCGGCTGCCGACGGTTCCGGATTGGAGTGACAAAGAGAAGCTGGCCGCCGAAAAGGAGATGCTGGGCTTCTGGGTGACAGGCCATCCTCTCGACCGGTACGCTGAGAAAATCGCCGACCTGGCATCTCACGACAGCTCCAACCTGGAAGGGCTCGGTAAGGGCGTGGACGTGGCGTTGTGTGGCGTTCTCACGGGCATCACGCGCAAGCGCAACCGCGAGGGGAAGCCTTGGGTTGCGATGACTATCGAAGATCGCACCGGATCCGTCGAGGCGATGGTATTCGCCGCCAGCTACGAGCGCCTGGCCTCTCAGGTGGTGGAAGACTGCGCCGTTTTCATCCGCGGCCTGGTGCTGCCGGAGGAGAATGCGCAGCCCAAGATTTCGGTGCAGGAGATCGTGGCGCTCGACAATAAGCGCGAAGATATACCGGCGGTGATTTCGATCCGCGTCTGGCTGGGGCGCAACGGGATCGCGGACAAGGCGCAGGCGTTGGAGGAGCTATTCCGGCGCAAACCGGGACCCACGCAGGTGCGCCTGCGGTTGGACATGCCGCGTGATTTTTCGGTGCTCCTGGACGTGGGAGCGAAGGTCAAACCGGACCGCGAGTTCCGCACCGTGGTGGAACAGATCTGCGGCCCGGATTCGATCGAAAAAGTGGCGGGGTAGCTCGCCACACGCTAGCGATTTTCCTTCCGATCTTCTTTGCGTGGTTCCTTTCGTTGTTCCTTCTGCGGAGGCTTGTCTGATTTCCGTTCCTCCTTGCGCTCCTGGGCTGCAGCCGGGGGGCGGTCAGTCACGGCAGGCCGGGAAATCGGCGGCGTGGTGTTAGGGGGTGGGTTTACTGGCTGGGCCGCAGCGGGCGCACGATCGTTCCGCACCGGACGCTCGTTAATCGCAGGCCGCGGATTCGGCGGGGGCGTCCGATTCGCGCGGCTTGGGCCGGTGTTGGGGGGTGGGTTCACCGGCTGAGCCGCAGCGGGCGCGCGATCGCTTCGCGCCGGACGCTCGTCAATCGCAGGCCGCGGATTCGGCGGCGCAGTGTTGGGGGGTGGGTTCACCGGCTGGGCCACAGCGGGCGTGCGATCGTTCCGCACCGGACGGTCGTTAACAGCGGGCCGCGGGTTCGGCGGTACTTCGTTGGCCGGCTTCGGCGGATTTACAGGCTGGATCGCGGCAGGCACCGGGCGATTCGGCTGTACCGCATTCGGGGGCGGTGTCTGATTGAGAGGTTGAGGTACGTTGGCACTCGGCGGCCGCGGAGCGGGATTGGAAGCCGCGGGCGGCGGCAGCGGTACCGGATTCACTTGAGCGCGCGGCATTGCCGTACGTACCTGAGGCGTCGCGGGTTGAGCCGGTCTTAAGTTGTTCAAGGTTGCCGGATCGAGTGGGCGGCCTTGCCCGGCCTGGAGCGCCTGCTGTTGGACTCGGAAGGGAACCGGCGCGGGAGGCGGCGTCGCCTTGGCGACCACGGTCCGCTGGAGTGCCTGCGCGGGCGGACGGGCCACCGGCGTCGCCGCAGTTGGCTGCGCCACGATACTCTCCGGGCGCGGAGCTACCGCAGCGGTGCTTCCCACCACTTGCGCCTGCATGGCTTGCTGAGCCGGCACCACGGTGGCGGCCTGACCTACCGCGCGAGACGAGGTGAACGTTTGCTGCGGCACGGCGGTCACGGCGCCCTGCACGCCCTGGTTCACGTAACGGACGTTGGTCACATTGACGTTCGTCACGTTGATATTGGTGACGTTGGTGACGTGCGTGATGTTCACGTTTTGAACGTAGGCGGTGGAGACATGATAAGCAGGCCGGTAGATCTCGCCCGGACCGAGCGGGAACCAGGCCACGCCGCCACCGCCTCCGCCGACGGAAAGAGAGAGGGAGAAGTGCGGCCCGCCGACAAACGCCACCAGCGCCGGAGCATATACCGGCCGCTCGACGATTCTGCCGGGAACCCAGAACCAACCTCCGGCAACGAACGCCCAGCGCCCGTAGTGAAAGGGAGCGAAGCCCCAGGGCGCGTCATCCACCCACGTCCAACCCCACGGCGCGATCCACGCCCAATGACCGTAGCGATAGGGCGCCCAACCGACCGCCACGCGGTTCGGCGACCACACCCATCCATAGGGAGGCACTTCGCGCCAGACACCGTTCGCGTCCAGGTCTTCGTAGCCGATCATCTCGCGCGGCACGTAGCGAACCGATTGGGATGTTTCCTCGCGGCGGTCGCGCGTCTGGCACCAGGCGTCAAACGCATCGGGCGGAGGAACATCGATAAGGTCACGGCTGACCGAGTCGGTCCCGCTGACGCGCGCGGCCTGGCGTGGGTGAACGGGAAATGCCGTGCCGCCGGCAGTCAGTTCCGCGTCGCCGGCGCGCACCGCGATGAAACTCACGGCGTTGTCTCCGTCGGCACTGATGCGATAGTCGCCGGGACGAAGCAAGGTGACGGCCACATTCGGGGTATCCACTTCAAAGCTCTGGTCGTCACCCAAGTTACGCACGCGGACGTGAATGGTGCCGGCGGTGAGACTAAGTTGCACGGTGCGATCATCCAGGTTCAGGAAGGCGAGTGCGGTTTCGGAGTCCATACGAACAGCGGTGGAACCGACGTGCATCTCGGCTTGTGCGCCGCGATCGGCCCAGAGATGGTCGCCAGTACTAAGCGGGTAATTGGGTGCGGCCGGGGCCCAATCGTCCACACTGCCGGGCCGAAAGGAGACCGCCCCGGTTTCGTAGTTCAGTCGCGCCACACGCGTGGGCGGATCGCCTGGGTCGGCCAGCGCCGGCAGTGCGGCCACGATCAGAAAGGCACTCCAAAACTCGATTCTGCGAAGCATTGCTGAGGTCTCCTTCTTTTTGTTCTAACCCCTTGGAAGGGAAAACGGTCGCGCTGGTTACGTCGAATGGATTAAAATGCCGCAACCTTGACCTCCGCTTCCTCACTGGTCGCGGCTTGGTTAGTCATGCTCACAATCAGCTGGGCTTAGTCATTTCGGCTAAGTCATTCTGAGAGTAGTATCCCACCTTCCGCTCGGTGCTATTGTTCACTAGATCTCGTGATAGGGAGGAGACATATGTCGAAAGTAATCACCAGGGCGCTGCTGCTGGCCCTTACAGTTGCGGGTATATCTGCATCAGCGGCCGAATTCAGTATCAACGTGACTTTTAGTGACGGTGGCGTGGGTAACGGTACATTCACTACCGACTCCGCCTTTAGGAACATTACGTCCTGGAGCTTCACGCTCAGCGGATCGTCAACGCCCAGCCATAACTTCACCAGTTCGACTAACTCGGGCCAGGCGATTTTGCAAACGGCACCCCCGCCCACTAATGGTTGCGGTTCGGATCCACAAGAGCTGACGTTTGCGAACGCCGGATTCAGCAGCTACACAACGATTTGCCTTTCCAGCGCGATTAGTGCAAGCGGCGGGACGATCGACTTGCCGAAGACGCTCGATTGTGATGGGTCGTGCGGTACGGCGACCAGCGGGACGATTCTCCCTTTCACGGCTCTGATCAGCTATTCGGCTAACCTGCATGCGGGCGACTCCAACGTGAACCTCACCAACGTGGGGACGGTGAACGGCTTCGACCCCGCGGGTGACATTTGCGCGAACGTGTATGTATTTGCCGATGACCAACAACTCATCGCTTGCTGCACCTGCCAGCTAACACCCAACCACTTACAGACGTTGTCGGCCAAAAATGATCTGATCAGCAACATGCTGACGCCGGGCACGCCGAACGACATCACAACGATGCTGGTAACCACATCCGGAGTCTGCGACGCCGTCAACCCGGGGCCGATGGCAGAGGGTCTGCGGGCTTGGGGCACGACGCTCCACGCGGCGCCGGGCGGGGCATACGCAGTAACCGAGACTCCCTTCTCGAGTGTCGCGCTGAGTGACTCGGAGTTTTCCAAGATGACGCAGTTTTGCGGATTCATTAAGGCCGACGGCTCGGGCTACGGGATTTGCGGCTCGTGCACACTGGGCGCTGCGGGCGCCAGCAAGCAGTAGGTTTTTAGCAGTTCAGGGGTACCTAACGGTGCCAAGGAGTAACATATGCCGAAGACGATCTCCGCAGCACTGCTGCTAGTTCTAACAGTCGCCGCCGGATCGGCTTCGGCTGAAGCCTTTAAAGTCAGCATAACTTTGCATTCGGGCGGTACGATCGCCACGGGCACCGGCACCATCGCGAGTAGCAGCCCTTTTACCACCATCGATTCCTATAGCTTTGCGCTCAGCAACACGGGCCACGATTTCACCATCTATACTTTTGATGGCAGCAGTGCAACTCTAGGGCCACCGAGTGGTTGTAATGGAGCTTCAGACGCGCAGGAGCTTACTTTTACCGATACGTTGGGCGACGTCGTCAATATTTGTCTGGTAACCGCACTGGATCAAACCGGCGCAACTGTAGATGGGCCGAACGTCCAGTACCAGCGGTTCGGGCGGTGACCCCTATTCCGGAACCACCGGGACGATTGTCCCCGTTAAAGCGCCCACGTTCACTAAGAGATTTGGGGCGGGCACGATTGCGCCAGGCCAGAACACCACGCTGACGTTCACGATCACGAATCCGTCCGGGAACCCTACGCTGAACGACTTCAATTTCACCGACACCCTGCCCGACGGTCTGGAGGTAGCCAGCAGCCCCGCTTTGACGAATACCTGTGGTGGTCTTGTTAATGCACTTCCCGGATCGAACTTCATCATACTTAAGTACAATTCGATGCTCCCCGCTGGACCATCCAGCTGCACCATCGTCGTGCCGATCGTGGCAGTAACCGTCGGCCAAAAGAACAACACGACCTCGATTCTCACGTCATTCAACGCGCCCAACGCGGGCCCGGCCACGGCCACGATTTATGTCGCGCCCATGGACGCGGTGCAAGTCAGCTATGCCGGCGAATCTGAAAGCGGGTGACTCCCACGTAAACCTCACCAACGCGGGGCAACAACCGCCCCCCAGCACGTGCCCGCCGAGCGGCGCCTGCACCACCGGCCCTCCGGCCGGCAGTGACGCTGGTATCTGCGCCAACGTGTATGTATTCGCCGACGACCAACAACTGATCGCGTGCTGCACCTGCCCGCTCACGCCCAACCACCTGCAGACTCTGTCGGCTAACAAAGATCTTGTCAGCAACACCCTGACGCCCGGCAGTCCCGCCGACATTTCGATCATGCTGGTGGCCTCCTCCGGGAGCTGTGACGCAAGCAACCCTGGGCCGCTCGTTGGGGGTCTGCGCGCCTGGAGTACGACCCTCCATGCGGCGCCGGGTGGCACATTCGCCACGACCGAGATCCCCTTCTCGGATGTTCCGATTAGTAGTTCGGAGTTTGACAAGATTACACAGCTTTGCGGGTTCATTAAAGCCAACGGCTCCGGCTATGGTCTCTGCATGTCGTGTATAGCGGGCGCTGCCGGCGCCAGCAAGCAGTAGGTTTCACGCAAAGAGCGCCGGCTTAGTTCAGGTCGGCGCTCTGTAGCAGGGGATTGTGCCAGGCTTTGCTGCGGACGTGCGTGCGGGACTGTATGCGCCAGCCATCGCCAGTCTTCACATAGATGTCTTCGTAGCCGCCGAACCGCTGCACGTGGTTCGGACCCTTCTCTCCGATGACCACCAGGTAGACACGGCCCTTCGCGCCGTCGGGAGTGGGCGTGATCACGTGATTGATCATCAGGTGACTCCAATCCTTCCAACCTACGTCCTTGCAGCCGCGCGATCCGCCGCCCGAAACCGCGGCCAACTGTTCACGGCCCTTCGCGCGCACTAATCCGTGGACCTTGTAGCCCTCTTCGGTGAAGTTGTCGATGAACAGGCCGTCTTTGGTGAACAGGTCGGCGTAGTCATAGCCGTTGTTGGAACAGGTGTCGATGGCTTGCGCGTAGCGGTTCGCCAGTTGCTGGATCTCGAAGTAATCCAGGGCTGTGAGAACGGCGGGCTTGGCTACCGAGGGCTTTTGTTGCGCATGGGCGGAAGAGAGCAAGAATAAGCCCAGGCTCAGGGCTAGGGGCCGTGAGAGGGTCGGTTTTCGCATTCTCCGAAGGTGTCACGGGTGCCGGCGGGAGTCAAGGGTCGGCAACACAAGCTACAAAATCAAAACCTGACACAGGCCGGGAGGCCTGTGCTACGGGCGAGTTGCCATACGGATCCGTAGCCAATTTGGAATCAAGGGGAGAATAACGACCGCCAGCTTATAGATTGCGCCGGGGACGACGAACAGTTTTCCGGCAGCAAGGCCTCGGAGGGAGGCGTCTACAACGTCTTCGGCGCGCATCCACATCCAGGACGGAATGCTCTTCCGGTCGATCTCCACCACGTCGTGAAACTCGGACAGCGTGAATCCCGGGCACAGCGCTTGCACTCTCACCGGGGAACGAACGGCCTTCAATTCCAGATACACACCCTTTGTGAAGCTATTCATCCAGGCTTTGGTGGCATAGTAACTGACACTGCCGGGACTCTGCCCGAAGCCGGCCACCGAGGAAACGTTGATCACGCCGCCCTTCGCACGCGCGGTCATTCCTTTGAGAGCGGCATGTGTCAGGCGCATGGTGGCCATCACGTGCAAGCGATGCATCTGGTCCTGGCTATCCAGAGGTATTTCAAAGAACCGTCCCCTGGTTCCGAAACCGGCGTTATTCACGAGCAGTTCCAGATCGGTGGCTGCGGCGATGCGGTCTTCCACTTGCTCTAGCTCCTCCACGTTGGTCAAGTCCGCATCCAGGATTTCGGCGCCGCCTAACTCGGTTGCCAGTGCGTCCAGACGGTCTCGGCGCCGTGCTACCAGAATTAGACGGTAGCCATCGCGGGCAAGACGCCTGGCGAATGTTGCGCCGATGCCGGCCGACGCGCCGGTGACCAACGCCAGCGGTCCCGTACTAGCCATAGTGGCTAACAGTTTACTCCCTCAAAACACCGGGCCAAGTGCCACGGATGTAGAATAGTTGAAGCTGTCGCCATGCCATTCGGCATGACGTTGGGAGGGTCTGGTTGCAACGCACCGACACAGATGATCCGGCTTATTTCCACAAAGTTGTAGATTGCCAATGGGCTTGCCCCGCGCACACTAACGTTCCCGAATACATCCGGCTGATCGCGCAGGGAAAATTCACCGAAGCCTACATGCTCAACCGCGAGTCCAATGTTTTTCCCGCAATCCTGGGGAGGACTTGCGACCGGCCGTGCGAACCGGCTTGCCGCCGCGGCCGCATTGACGGAAAACCCGTAGCAATCTGCCGCCTCAAGCGCGTGGCGGCCGACCACCGCGGCGAGATACAGCACTTGTTGCCGGAGATTCCCAAGAAGAAAAATGGCAAGCGCATCGCGTGCATCGGCTCCGGACCGGCCTCACTCACGGTAGCGAACGACCTCATGCCGTTGGGCTATGAAGTGGTCATCTACGAAAAGTACGACACTCCCGGCGGCCTGATGCGGACCAACATCCCCGCGTTCCGCCTGCCCGAACGCGTGCTTACCGAAGAGATCGACCTGATTCTGAACATGGGCGTGGATATACGGTACAACTCGCCCATCAACAGCATGACGGCGCTGCTGAAGGAAGGCTACGACGCGATCTTCGTGGGCGCGGGCGCGCCACGCGGCAAGGAACTGGATATTCCGGGCCGGCACGACACGGATCATATTTATATAGGGATCGACTGGCTGGAGTCGATTGCCTTCGGTCACGTGGATTCGGTCGGCGAACGCGTGCTGATTATCGGAGTCGGCAACACGGCGATGGATTGCTGCCGCTCCTCATGCCGCCTCGGCGCCAAGTCAGTCAAAGTCATGGCCCGTCGCCCGCGCGGTTTCTTCAAAGCCTCCCCGTGGGAACTCGACGATGCCGAAGAGGAAGGCGTGGAGATTATTGTGAACCACGCGCCCAAGCGTTTCGTGGTGGAGAACGGAAAACTTCTCGGCATGGAGTTTGAGCGGCTGGAATGGGACAAGGCCGCGAAGAACTCGAAAGTCATCGACACGATCTTCCTGCCCGCCGACGATGTGATTCTCGCCATCGGCCAGGAAAACGCCTTCCCCTGGTTTGAGCGCGACCTGGGCGTGGAGTTCAATAAGTGGGAAGAGCCCATCGTGGACAAGGTCACGATGGAATCCACGCGGCCCGGTATCTTCTTCGGCGGCGATGCGGCGTTCGGACCCAAGAATATCATCTGGGCGGCGGAGCACGGACACCAGGCGGCTATCTCCATTCACAATTACTGCCAGGGCGTTCCGGTCACCGAGCGGCTGCCGCAAGGCATGAACCTCGTCAGCCAGAAGATGGGGCTCGGCCAGTGGAGCTATCACAACGACTACAATCCCGCGACACGCCAGAAGATGCAGCACGTGGATCTGGAACAGCGCTTCCGGCAGATGAATATCGAAGTGGAGCTGGGCTTCGACGCCGCGCAGACCGCGCGTGAGGCGCAGCGCTGCTTGAACTGCGACATCCAAACCGTTTTCTATGCGGCGCGCTGCATTGAATGCGACGCATGCATCGACGTCTGCCCGCTACTGTGCCTCACCATTGCGCCGGATGGGGAAGAGGAGCAGGTGCGCCAGCGTCTTTCGGCTCCCGCCACCAATCTCGATCAGGCGCTTTACGCTTCCGCCCCGCTCCCCCAAACCAAACGACTCATGCTCAAGGACGAAGATCTGTGCGTCCACTGCGGCCTGTGCGCGGAGCGCTGCCCCACGGCAGCCTGGGACATGCAGAGGTTCGATCTCGAAATTCCATATGCAGGAAGGCTTGCACTTGCAGAAGCAACGAACCACTCCGTCGAAGCCCTGAGTGGGGGCAGGCCTGAAGGCCTGGCCCCACCGGAAAGCGGATAAGGCATTTATTTGTGACGCAGACTACTAGCAACGGCAATAGCGCCTCGACGCGCATCAATGATTTTGCAATGAAGCTGGCCAACGTGAACGGGACCGGTTCGGCCAGCGCCAACGGTTTGCTGATGCAGGCGATCTTTCGCATGGGCATCCCGGTTTCGGGGAAGAATCTGTTTCCCTCGAACATCCAGGGGCTGCCCACCTGGTATGAGATCCGCGTCAATAAAGACGGTCACACGGCGCGCGCGCTGGACTACGATCTGATCGTCGCCATGAACGGGCAGACTTACCAGCGCGATGTGTGCGAGGTCCGCGAAGGCGGCTACCTGATGTACGATTCCACCTGGCCTCTCGATCAGGTGCTGCACCGCGAGGACGTTACGTTCCTGGGCGTGCCCCTGGCCAGCATGTGCAATGAGCAGTTCCGCGATCCGCGCGAGCGCATTCTCATGAAGAACATCGCGTACGCCGGCTCGCTGTGCGCGGCTCTGAACATTGACATGGACATCGTGGAGGAATTGCTCGACGAGAAGTTCGCCGGCAAAAAGGCGCTTCGCGAGTCTAACCGGCGGGCCCTCCGCCTGGGCCTGGATTACGCACGGGAACATTTCAGCGCGCTGCCGTTTCGCCTGGAAAAGATGGATGCCAACGGCGACAAAATCCTCATCGACGGCAACACGGCCACGGCGTTGGGTTGCGTATACGCCGGCGCGACGGTGGCGGCATGGTATCCGATAACGCCTTCCACGTCGGTGATGGACGCGTTCAAGGAATTCTGCGAGAAGTACCGCCGCGATCCGGAGACGGGGAAAAACAATTATGCCATCCTGCAAGCCGAAGACGAACTGGCGGCGATCGGGATGGTGATCGGCGCGTCGTGGGCCGGTGCTCGCTCGTTCACTTCCACGTCCGGTCCCGGCATCTCGCTGATGAACGAACTTCTCGGCCTGGCCTACTACGCGGAGATCCCCGCGGTGGTGATGGACATCCAGCGAGTGGGGCCTTCCACGGGGATGCCCACGCGCACGCAGCAGGGCGACCTCATGGAATGCGCGTACGCCTCGCATGGCGACACCAAACACATCCTGCTGTTTCCGGCGAACCCGCGCGAGTGCTTCGAATTCGCCGCCAAGTCATTCGACCTGGCGGAGCGTTTCCAGACGCCGGTGTTTATGCTATCCGATCTGGATATTGGGATGAACGACTGGGTGGTGCCGCGCCTGGCCTGGGACGATTCCTACCGTCCCGACCGCGGCCGCGTTCTGGACGCGGAAGAGGTGCAGGGCCTCTCGAAGTTCCTGCGCTACACGAATGAGGACGAGAACCACGTGGCGGCGCGCACACTGCCTGGCGTGGACCCCAAGGCCGCGTATTTCACGCGCGGTTCCGGGCACACCAAGGACGGCGCGTACACCGAAATTCCGGACGAATACCAGGAAGTGGTGGACCGGCTGGCTCGCAAGCACAAAGCCGCGGCGGGCTTCGTTCCGCCCTCCATCGTAATGAAGACGCCGGGCGCAACGATTGGAATCGTCACGCTGGGCGGCTGCGACATGGCCGTGCGCGAGGCGATCGACCGGTTACCCGAATTCGGAATCCGCGCCGACTTCCTGCGCGTGCGCGGTTTCCCATTCGATGAAATCGCGGAGACGTTCCTGGAGGAGCACGAGGTCTGTTTCGTGGTGGAGCAAAACCGCGATGCGCAATTGCGGGCGCTGCTGCTGCTCGAAACTCCGGTGGAAAAAGAGAAGCTGCGATCCGTGCTGGTCTACGGCGGTTTTCCGCTCAGCGCGCAGCACGTCATCGACGGAATTACCAGTCAAATGGGGGTATCGACCGTTGCCGTCCATCAGTAAGCCCATCGCCGTTCATCCCAGCCTGAAGCGTAACGAACTGGGGTTGACCGTGCGCGATTATGAAGGCTCCATGTCGACGCTGTGCGCCGGGTGCGGCCATGACTCGGTGACCGCGGCGCTGGTGCGCGCGATTTGGGAGCTGGCGCTGCCGCCGCACCTGATCGGCAAGATCAGCGGGATCGGATGCTCGTCCAAGACCACCGCCTATTTCGTGAACGGTGCGCACGGTTTCAACGCCGCACATGGGCGCATGCCCCCGATCGCGACCGGCGCCAACGCAGCCAACCGCGAGGTCACGTATGTCGGCATCTCGGGCGATGGCGACTCACTCTCCATCGGCCTCGGCCACCTGTGCCACGCCATCCGCCGCAATGTGAAGATCGTCTACGTCATCGAGAACAACGGCGTGTACGGTTTAACCAAGGGCCAGTTCTCGGCTTCGGCCGACGTCGGTTCCAAGAGCAAACGGAAAGAGCCGAACCAGATGGCGCCCATCGACCCGGTGACGCTGGGACTGAGCCTGGGCGCCACGTTTATTGCGCGCGGCTTCTCCGGCGACAAAGAACAGCTCGTGCCGATTCTGAAAGCGGCCATGAAGCACCGCGGCTTCGCGCTGGTGGATGTGATTTCTCCCTGCGTGACCTTCAACGATCACGAGGGTTCGACGAAGAGCTACATGCATGTGCGGAGCCAGCAGCTCAAAGCGACGGAGGCGGATTTCGTGGCGCCGGCGTCGGAGATTCTGGCGACCATCGGGCAGAACGGCGCGGTCAATGTGACCATGCACGACGGCAGCACCGTGGCTTTCAAAGGTGTGCCGCCGGACTACGATCCCACGGACAGAGAGAAAGTGTTTTCCTATATCCAGGAACAGCAGGGCAAGGGCGCGGTGGTAACGGGGCTGCTGTACATCGATGAGACGGTTCCCGATCTGCACGAGCTGAGCCGCACGCCGGATCACGCGCTGATCAAAGTGCCGTATGAGAAGCTGTGTCCGGGGTCCAAGGCGCTGGATGCGCTGATGGAAGAGTTCCGGTAGAACCTCCGCTCCCTCACGGTCGCGGCTCGGTACATAGTGATTGCGACTCAAAAGGTACTGGTACTTATCTACTTAATTTCGATTCGATTTCTGTCCAAATGAGTATCGGCGCAACCTCTATACCCTTATACTTGGTTCACTGGGGATCCACAGGTCTGTCAAATCGGAGCCCCAAAAATGAAGTCTTCGATTCCGAAAGGCGAGCTGCGATGACACGAATCATTAGTTTGACGCTGCTTTTGATCGGTGGTGCGAGTCTTGCGCTGGCGGGCGTAGGCGTTGCCGCTCCGGAAATCGATCCGGGAACAGCACTGCCGGCGTTAGCCCTCCTGAGTGGCGCTCTGGTCGTGCTCCGCGGACGTCGTAAGAAGTAGCGGCCTCCAGGGCAATTCGCCATCCGGGGGCAGGGGCCGAAACGGGTGGGTCAGTACAAGCGCAAATCCAAGGCTTCGGGGGTTTCGAAAGCCTTCGACTCCCACGATCATCTGCTTTTGTCCCGCTCCCGGATTCTCAAGATAAGCTCCCAACGGGCAATCCCACCAAGGGAAAACGAGGTCGGGCGTGAAAATCGCAACGATCGAGCGAGCCACAAGGGCAACCCCAAAAGGTTCAACAGGCCGAAGTGGGTTATGGGCAGCGGCGAGCGCGACTAACACGGGTGTCGTATGGACCAAAAGCACCTGAACGACGCTACCCACGAGAAAGTGCAGGGCGTGAGAGCCCCAGCGCCGCTCAGCGGAAATCGAAAGAGGCTGCCTGGGACGGAACGACTCCCAAACCGCAACCGATAGGAAGGTGACGATAAAGAACGACCAGTAAGCGATGCCCCCAAGCCACTTCCTGACGGCCCCCGGCGCGTCGCTACACGACGGTGAGCCCACTCTCTACGACCGTCAAGGACCCAGCGGGGGCGTACTAGCGTGCCGGTTCCAGGCGTTGGTACGGGCCGGCGGCGTAGACTACTTTGCCGCCAACCATCGTGAGCACTGACTCCAAGGTTCCTACCTGCTCCACCGGAACCGTCATGTAATCCGCGGAGAGAACGGCGAGGTCGGCGAGTTTGCCCACTTCGAGCGATCCGCGCCTGGATTCATCGCGCGAGAACCACGCGCTGCCCAGCGTGTAGAAGCGCAGAGCGTCCTCGCGGCCGGGCGTCTCTTCGGGCCCGCGCAGAGCGGTGCCGGCCACGGTCTTGCCGTCGAGAAACCACTCGAGCGCGGTAAACGGGTTGTAGGATGCCACGCGGTGCGCATCGGTACCGGCACCTACCGCAACTCCAATCTCCTTGGCCGTTTCGACGGGTGGAGCACGGCGCGCAGCCGCGGCGCCGGCTTGCTGCAGAAACGCGTCACCGCCAAAGTACATGGCGTCCTGCACGGTCCAACCCACGCCCAGCGCTTTCATACGCCGCAAGCTCTCGGGCGACGCATCATTCAGATGCGCGATCGACCAGTGCAGCGGAGCAATGGGGGTTTCTCTGTTCACGCGTTCGAAGACCGACAGCAGCTCACCCACCGAGGCATCTCGCCCCCAGTGCTGCGTGAGCGTCATTCCACGGTCAGCAGCCCATTTGGCGATTTCGAAATATTTGTCCTTGTCCGCCTGGCTGGGCTTGTCGTTGTTATACATGGCAGCTGTGACACTCTCGCCAATGCCGTTGAAGCGCAGCATCTCATCGCCAAATCCCATGGGCAGCAGGCGCGTCAGATTCTGAAACTCTTCGAGCTCCGAGCCGGGCGTTTGCGTGCCGAGGCTGTAGGCCACGCGCAGCGTCATCTGCCCCTGGCGCCACACCTGGAAGAGAGCCGCATAGTCGCTCGGGGTCATATTATTGCCCTGTGGATCGACGACACCGGTCATAGCCAGGCGATTGAGCTCGCGGAAGAACTTCTTGGTCCCCTCCACCTGGTCCGCGAAATTGGGCTTCGGGAGCCGGTCGAACAGAGACGTAATCACACGCTGCGAACCGCTGATGCCGCCCGTGAGTTTCCCGTCAGGATCGCGCTCCAAGCGGCCGCCCGCTCCGAGATCAGAGTCGCTCGAGATGTGCAGGGCCTGATACCCGGCGGGCGTCATCATCACCCAGCCATAGGCCAACTGCACGTAGACCGGATTGTCGGGCGCCGCGGCGAGGAGCTCGGCCTGCGTGGGCCGGCGATTCTCCTTGAATTGCTGCACGTTCCAGCCCCCGGCGACGATGAGCCAGGCGCCCGGCTTCATGGCATGGGCGGCTTCGCGAATGCGCCCCAGCGCTTCGGGCAGAGAGCGCGCGCCAATCCAATTCACTTCGGTGCTGAAGCTCAGTGCGGCGCGGATGGCATGCAGGTGAGAATCGATCAAGCCGGGAATGACCGTGCGGCCCTCTAAATCGATGATGCGCGTTTGCGGACCCGCCAACTTACGGATCGCAGCCGTATCACCGAGGGAAAGAATCTTGCCGTCGCGGATGGCCATGGCCTGGCGCGTGGAGAACCGGCCATCCACGGTGAGAATCTTTCCGTTGAGCAGGACGGTATCGGAATCCTGCGCCCACGCTGTCACGCACAGGGCGATTGCCGCGACCAGGTATTTCACTGCGGTCTCCTTCTAGATAAGGTAGCTCAAGAACGCAGTGCGTAACGCCGGCGGTCCTTGCCGCCGGTGAACCCGCACCGGCGGCAAGGACCGCCGGCGTTACTATGCTTTTTGCTGTTTTCGCCGCGCCGCCCAATACTTCTTCATGCGTTGCGACACTTCGCGGCGTTCGTCAGCCCCCATCGACTTGCGCCCGCGCCTTTCGCGCGCGACAAAGGGCGCGGGACCCTGCCGGTACACCGCCAGTTCCTCAAGCATGGCAATCGCCTGCACGAGTTTGTCTTTTTGAGAGGTCAGATCTCGAATCAGTTTTTCGACGTCCACCGCGCCACTCTCCCCTAAAAGTTATGGGCCTAAAGCACTGCCCTACCATCATATCGGCGCAGGTGGCTTGACCTTATAATTGGACCCAATTGCGGTATCATGACTCAGAATAGGGGTGAGTGTCTAGTCCTTTACTCACCGCGGCATGGAGGGGATTCGTAATGACCAAAAGATTCTTGGTTCTGGGATTCGTGACTCTGGGTGTCGCCGTGGCAGCCGATACCACATCACCCGTGACATTCCACAAAGATGTGTTGCCGATTCTGCAGAAGAACTGCCAAAGCTGTCATCGGCCGGGGCAGATTGCGCCCATGTCTTTCCTTACTTATGAAGGCTCGCGTCCCTGGGCCAAGGCCATGAAAGTCGCGGTGGCAACTAAGAAGATGCCGCCCTGGTTTGCCGACCCGCAGGTCAGCCATTTTGCGAACGACCGCTCCTTGAAGCAGAGCGACATCGACACCATTGCCAAGTGGGCGGACGGAGGGGCTCCCGAGGGTAATGCCAAGGATGCTCCCGCGCCGGTTCAATGGCCCGCGGACGGCTGGGATATCCAGCCGGATCTGGTGGTCAACGGGCCGTCCACGGTGGTCGCCGCGAGCCCCAAGAACAACGTGATTGAGTGGTACTACGTCACGGTCCCGAGCGGGATCACTCAGGACACTTGGATCACCTCCATGGAAATCCGCCCGAGCGAACCGGCGGTGACCCATCACATCTGCGTCATGTTCAAACCGCATACGGACGACGTGAAGTACAACGAGCCGGTGTGGGCGGACCGGCCGCGCGATGATAGGGGCCGGGCGCTGGCGTCGGCAGCCGGCGTCAACGGGCGCGGCATTCCGCAGTCCGTCACCGAGGGAACCAACGGCATCGAAGGCTGCTACGTGCCGGGCCAGCGGACGCAGAATTACGGTATCCACGGCGCGGCAAAGCTGCTCCATGCCGGGATGGACATCGTTTTCCAGTTGCACTACACGCCCAACGGCACGCAAGTAACTGACCGGCCGCGCATCGGATTCACCGTGGCGAAGGCAGCGCCGGAGCGCGTCTATGTTTCGTTCGGCATGTCCGCGCCGAGCGATGCCAAGAGTTTCGCGATCCCGCCCAACGACGGAAACTGGGCGAGCCCGCCCGCGGTGGCCACGTTCGCCGAAGACGCGGAGCTGGTCTACATGTTTCCGCATATGCATGTTCGCGGGAAGGACATGACCTATAAGCTGGTGTTTCCCGATGGCACATCCCAGACGATTCTCAACGTGCCGCGTTACGACTTCAACTGGCAGCTTGCGTACGATCTGGCCACGCCCATCAAGGTTCCGAAGGGCACGAAGCTGGAAGTGACCGCGCACTTCGACAATTCGGTGAACAACAAGTTCAACCCGGATCCCAACCAGACGGTCTACTACGGCGACATGACATGGGAAGAGATGATGTACCCGTTCTTCAGCGTAGTGGTGGACAAGAGTGTGGATCCCAAGAAGATCTTGAAGATCGCGCGGGGCCGCCAGGCGGACGGGGCGTAGGGGGCGGACATTTCTATTCCACTAGCGGTCCGACCGGCGGCGAAGACCGCCGGCGTTACGTAGCTTCTGACGATCTTGGCGGCGCCACGGGCAGGGAAGAAATGACGCCGGGAACCAGGCTCGGACCTTACGAGATACTCGCCCCCATCGGCGCGGGCGGCATGGGCGAGGTCTACAAAGCCCGCGACACGCGGCTCGACCGCATCGTTGCCATCAAAGTCGGCAGCCCGCAGTTCGTCTCACGCTTCGAACGGGAAGCGCGCGCCATTGCTGCGCTGAGCCATCCGCACATCTGCGCGCTGTACGACATCGGGCCAGATTACCTGGTAATGGAATTCATTGAGGGGCCGCCGCTCCAGGGGCCGCTACCGGCGGACAAGGCGCTGCCGCTGGCCTTGCAGATGGCGGGGGCACTGGCGGAGGCCCACTCTAAAGGAATCGTTCACCGCGATCTGAAACCCAGCAACATACTGGTCACGCAGGCCGGCATCAAGCTGCTGGATTTCGGTTTGGCAAAGCACGAGTCGCAAGCCGCGGCCGCCGACGCCACCGCATCACTGACGGAGGTCGGAACCGTGGTGGGAACCGTGGCCTACATGTCTCCGGAACAGGCCGAAGGCAAGCCGGTGGATGCGCGCTCCGACATCTTCTCCTTCGGGCTGGTGCTGTACGAAATGCTGAGCGGCCAAAAGGCGTTCTCCGGCACCACTGCTCTTTCGACTATGGTGGCGATTCTTCACCATGAGCCGCGGCCACTGGAGGCGGCGCCGGAGCTGGCGCGCGTGGTGGATCGCTGTTTGCGCAAGTCCGTCACGGAGCGCTTCCAGACGATGACCGAAGTGATCGCAGCGTTGGAAGAGGCCAGCGCGGGCAAGACCGGCGAGCCGGCGGCATCCATCGCGGTGCTGCCCTTCGCCAACATGAGTGCGGAGAAAGAGAACGAATATTTCAGCGACGGGCTGGCGGAAGACATCATCAACGCGCTCACCCAGGTTCCAGGGCTCAAGGTGACGGCGCGCACCTCGGCCTTTTCGTTTCGCGGCAAGGACGTCAAGATTGCGGAAATCGCGCGCGAACTGGGCGTGGCGCACGTGCTCGAGGGCAGCGTCCGCAAGGCGGGTAACCGCATACGCGTGACGGCGCAGCTCATCAAGGCGGGCGACGGATTTCATGTGTGGTCGGAGCGCTACGATCGCGAACTGATCGACGTGTTCGCGATTCAGGACGAAATCTCCGCGGCCATTGTGGACCAGCTCAAAGTGAACCTGACCGGCCGCGGAGCGCAGCCCTTGGTAAAACGCGCCACTACCAACCCCGCGGCATACGAGGCTTTCCTGGAGGGCCGCCACCATTGGTATCGCTTGACGCCGTCCAGCGTCGTGAAGGCCCGCGAGTACTTCTCGCGGGCGGCGGCCATCGATCCCGGCTACGCGCCGGCCCACGTCGGACTGGCGGAGTGTTTCTTTATGCGAGCCAGCATGGGAACCGAGGAGCCGCGCAGCGTCCTGCCGAAGGTGGCCGAGGCGGCCCGAAGGGCGCTGGCGCTGGATGAGGCCAATGCGGATGCGCACTCGATGCTGGCGCACTTCTATCTGCTGTTCGAATACAACTTTAGTGCCTGCGAACAACATTTTCGGCGCGCGCTGGAGCTCGCACCCGCTTCCCGGCACGTCCGCTTTCCCTTTGCCTTTTGGTACCTGCGCGGAACGGGCCGCTTCGAGGACGCCTCGCAAGAGATGGACCGCGGCGTGGAACAGGACCCCCTCGCGGTGAACAATCACTACGGGAAGGCCAGCGTGTTGATTATGCAACGGCGGTATGCGGCGGCAGCAGCCAGCATTCGCCGAGGGTTGGAAATAGAACCCCATTATTTGGTCGGCATGATTCTGTTCGCGTATGCTCTCGCGTCCGACGGGCGCTTTGACGAGGCCATCCCAGCGGCGGAACGCCTGGTCCAAATCTACGGGCGGTGGCCGGTTACCCTCGCGGCCGTCGGCGAGGTGTACGCCATGGCGGGCCGGGGCGAACAAGCGCATCAGATCCTCGGCGAACTGGAAGGATTCGCTCAGCGAACCTATGTCGCCGCCAATACACTTGCCACGCTCCACGCGCACCTGGGAAATGCGGACGCGGCGATCGAGTGGGCCGGGAAGGCCATCGAGCAGCGGGACCCGCTTATTCTTTTTCTGAGGTACCATCCCGCGTTCGATGGCATTCGCTCCGACCCGCGCTACCCGGCCCTGCTGCGCCAGATGAACCTGGCGTGAGAGAATATAGCCCTCGAAAGGAATCCATCTATGAACCCGAAGCGCCTGGGAATATTCAGTGTTCTGGTGATCGCCGCAGCATTTATGACGCCGGCGGCGGACGCGCAGAAGCCTCCGAAGCCGCCCAAGTCCGTGCGCATTTACGTGTTCGATTGCGGCAGCCTCAAGGGTCTCGATCCGGCCATGTTCCACTTTAAGAAGGAAGAGCTCGCCGAGGTTAATTTCGTCGCGGTGAGTTACCTGATCGTCCATCCGAAGGGCGCCCTGATGTGGGACACGGGCACGGTTCCCGACAGCGCCTTCAAACCGGATGGCTCTCCCGTGGTGCAGGGAATTATGACGGCCACCAAGCCGCTGCTGCCGCAACTGGCCGCGATCGGCTATACTCCCGCCGACATCACCTACCTGGGCCTGTCGCATTACCATTCGGACCACACAGCCAATGCCAACGCGTTCGCTGGTTCCACCTGGCTGGTGCATCAGACCGAACGCGACTTCATGTTTTCCGAGGCGCCCAAAGGAGTGATTCAGGCCGCCAGTTTTAGCGACCTCAAGACGGCCAAAACGAAGATTTTGACGGACGCGGACTACGATGTGTTCGGCGATGGCACGGTAGTAATCAAATACACGCCGGGGCACACGCAGGGCTCTCAGGTGTTGTACGTGAAACTGGCCAAGACCGGCCCTGTGCTACTGGCCGGCGATCTGTGGCACTACCCCGAAGAACGCAACACAGACAAGACGCCGACGTTTGAGTTCAACCACGACCAGTCGCTCGCCAGCCGCGCGGCCATCGAAGGGTTCGTGAAGAAGACAGGCGCGCAGGTGTGGATCGAGCACGACATGCCGACTTTCAACAAGCAAAAGAAGTCGCCGGAGTTTTACGAATAGTTGGTGGAGCGGACGATCGGGTTGTGTCGTCTGCCATTGCTTATGACGCTCTGGGAACGATGGGTCGGGCGGCCGCAAAATGTCTGGCTGCGGAAGGCGCTGTTCCAGGTCCACCTGTGGACGGGCATCGGGATCGGCCTGTACGTGCTGGCGATCAGCGTCTCGGGCAGCGCTATTGTTTTTCGTAACGGGCTCTACAAGAAGTTCTCGCCACCGACCCAGGAGTTTGCCGCCGCCGGCCCGCGGTTAACGCGGCAGCAGTTGAAGGACGCGGCGGTACGCACCTATCCCCGCTATGTAGTGAGTTACATTTTCGAAGGCCGCAAACCAAACCAGTCGGTCGAAATCTGGATGATTCGCGGCAGCGGGAAGAAGCAGCGGCTTTTCAATCCGTACACGGGCCAGGACGTGGGTCCGGCCGTGCCCGCGGGAATCAAGGTAGTGGCGTGGCTGGCAGACCTTCACATCAACCTGCTGGCCGGTAAGAAGGGGCGGGCGATCAACGGCGTGGGGGCCGGCCTGATCACGCTGCTCTGCCTCACGGGAGCGGTGATCTGGTGGCCGGGGATGGATAGCTGGCGGCGCAGCCTGAGCATCCGTTGGTCGGCGAACTGGAAGCGCTTCAACTGGGACCTGCACAGCGCGGCCGGCATCTGGAGCCTGCTCTTCGTATTCATGTGGGGCGTGACGGGAGTGCTGCTGGTATTTCCACAACCGTATCAGAACCTGGTGGGCCGCTTCACCCCGATCAACCAGCCGTTCCGGCGCGGCGGACCGATGGCGCTCGGCGACCAGATGCTGCGCTGGCCGGCCTGGCTGCATTTCGGCAATCGGTGGGGCTGGGGCGTACAAACGCTGTGGGTAATCCTGGGACTTGTCCCGGTGCTGCTGTTCGTCACGGGATCGATCATGTGGTGGAACCGTGTCGTGCAGCCGGCCCGGTTGCGAGGGGCGAAAGAGAAAAGCCACACGTCCATGATGTCGAACGCCTGAAAGAACACAGGCAAGGATGCCTGTGCTACAAAACTTTCCAGAAGCGGATGAGGACCTTGTCGCGCTGGCGCTCGCCGGAGCCGATAACGATGGTCTTCGTGAGCCACTGTAATTCCGGGGCAGAGGTCTCGAAAAACGCCGCGCTGCGGAAGTAGTAGGACCGCGGATCGACGGTCTCACCGGCGGCGATCCGGCGCAACACTTCGGGCGGGCCGTGACGCAATCCGCGATTGACTACGTAGATTAAGGCGCCCTGCTCGGTTTGGAGCGTGTAGCGAGCATCCAGCTCCGCCGTGCCGTCCGCCCGGACGATCTGCCAATCCGCGCCACCGGGCAGAACGCGGCCCTTCAGACCGGGCCCTTCGAACGAACCTCCGTTGATATGAATAATGCGCCGGTGACCCATAGCGGTGGCTCCCAGATCGAGCGGCACTGCCACGTCGACGGCGGCCTCAAAAGCGAGTTCCAGTTCCAGTGAAGACATGTCCTCCGAGTGTGCCATAGTTAGGAACGAGGCACACATTTGTACGCTGCCAGCGAGCAACGCTACGGCACGATGCAATATCGCCGCTCTGGCCGAAGCGGGCTGCTACTACCCGCGGTTTCCCTGGGACTGTGGCATAACTTCGGCGGAGTCGACACATTCGAGAATTGCCGCGCGATGCTGTGCCGCGCGTTCGACCTGGGGATCACGCATTTCGACCTGGCCAATAACTACGGTCCGCCCCCCGGCGCGGCGGAGGAGACTTTCGGGCGAGCGCTCCGCGCGGACCTGGGCGCCTACCGCGATGAGATGATCGTCTCCACCAAAGCCGGCTACCAAATGTGGCCGGGGCCATATGGGGAGTGGGGGTCGCGCAAGTATCTCATCGCCAGCCTGGATCAGAGCCTGAAACGGATGGGGCTGGAGTACGTGGACATTTTTTACTCGCATCGGCCCGATCCGAAAACGCCTCTGGCTGAAACCATGTCGGCACTGGCGGACGCGGTGCGTGCGGGCAAGGCGCTCTACGCGGGGATCTCCAACTACAGCGCGGAACAAACAGCGGAGGCGGCCAGTCTGTTGCGAACCATGGGTGTCGCTTGCTTGATCCACCAGATGAAATACTCGATGTTCCAGCGGACGCCCGAAGCGGGCTTGCTGGCCTTGCTCGAAAAGGAAGGCATTGGCGGGATCGCGTTCTCGCCGCTGGCGCAGGGGATGCTCTCGGACCGGTATCTCGCGGGCGTGCCTGAAGATTCCCGCGCGGGAAAGCCGCACGGCTTCCTGCGGCCGAAGGAGATCACCGAGGAACGCCTGGCACAGGTGCGCGCCTTGAACGAGCTGGCACGGGGGCGGGGCCAGAGTGTAGCGCAGATGGCGCTCGCCTGGGTCCTGCGACAGGGCGCGATGAGCAGTGTGCTGATCGGTGCGAGCCGCGTGGAACAGGTGGAGCAGAATGTTCGGGCGCTCGATCGGCTGGAGTTTTCGGAAGCGGAGATGCAGCGGATTGAGGCGATTTTGGGCGGCGGCTAGGCGAGCCTCCGCTCCCTCACGGTCGCGGCTCGGTAACGGGGCTAATGCGTCATCGCGTAGACGATGTAGTTGACAGCCGTCCTAATTCCCAGCGATGAATACTTCTCGGGGTAGCCGGGATCGTCGGCGTATTCCCACGAGTCGCCGAGATCGGAATTCATCACGATGGCCACCTGGACGCGGCCCTTGTCGTCATAAACGGCCCGCCAGTAGGGTGTGTCTCCGCCATTCTGGTAGCCGGAGCCATACAGCCCCCAGGCGCCGGGGACACGGTAACGGTCGTTCAGATCGTAGACCGAGTGAAAGATCTGGTCGGCGTTGTCAATGTTGGCAGTGGGGCGGTCGGGAAAAACCTTGCGCAGGCTCTGCATGAAAACTTCCCACTCTTCGGGTCCCCAGAAGTCATCCACCATCAGAAATCCACCGCGTAACAAGTACTCGCGCAGAGTCTTGGCCTGATTGTCACTGAGCTTCCATTCACCGGTGCGCACGGCGTAGAGCCAGGGCCAGTCATAGACATCGCCATCGTCCAGATTTACCGGCTGCTCCACCGAACGCGTGTGAATGCGCGTGAGGCGGCGCAAAGCCAGCGAAAAATGCCGGTCGGCGCGAGGATAGTCCTGGGTCCAACTGGAGTTACCGTGGGTCCAGCCGGAACCGCCAAGACGGCTCCCGCTGCGGTCGAATCGCGCGGTGGGCGCGGGCGGATACATCAACCGGGCGAAGGCCCACTCGGTTTGCTCCTGGTAGTCCGGCGGAAGCGGGAAGTCGTTGTATTCCACACCGGGGTATTCGCGGAATGGCAGGCCGGCCCATAGCGCGCCGAGGAACAGCAGACCGCCCGTCAACCCCCAAAGTGCTTTCCGCAGCATCATCGGCCCGCTTTGTCCTGAGGATATCACGCGGGGCGGATGGGCCGCCGCGAGACGGCCAGGTTGGAGTTGAACGCTTAGAGATCGTCGTCCATCGGGAACGCGTCGCTGTCCGTTCCGCCTTGACCGCTCTCTCTGGTCACGGCTCGGTAACTAAGAGCCACCAAGTCGGGCGCAGGGCGGGCCGGAGACCGCTCGGCTCGGCGCGGTCCGGTGGACCCGCCTCCGATCATTGCCGTCAAGCGTCCCAATACATCCTTGACCGACTCGGATTGAGCGGTCAATTCCTCGGCCGCCGCGGCGCTCTCTTCGGCGCTGGCGGCTGTCTGCTGTGTCACCCGCTCCATCTGCGTGATGGCTTTGGCGATTTGTTCCAGGCCTCGGGCTTGCTCCTGGCTCCCCATGCTGACTTCGTCCACCAGCACCTTCACCTTGCCCGATTCCTCCGTGATGCCACGAATGGCAACCGCCACCTGGTCCACTTTCGCCTTGCCTTCATTGGATTTGGCAATCGATTCTTCAATCAAAGAGGCGGTATCCCGAGCGGCCTGCGCGGAACGCTGCGCCAGATTGCGAACTTCGTCGGCTACTACGGCAAAACCCATGCCCGCTTCGCCTGCCCGCGCCGCTTCCACGGCCGCGTTGAGGGCCAGGATATTGGTCTGGAAAGCGATTTCGTCGATGACCTTGATGATCTTGGCGATCTTATCGCTGGATGCGTTGATCTCCTGCATGGCGGTCACCATCTGATCCAGCGAATGGTTAGTCTGGGTGAACTTCTCTTGCGACCCGGTGACCAGGCCGGCCGCCGCAGTCGAGTTGTCGCTATTCTTGTGCGCCATGGAGCTGATCTCTTCGGTGGATGCCGAAGTTTCTTCCAGCGAAGCGGCTTGCTCGGAGGAGCCCTGTGCCAAGGATTGACTGGCGGAAGCCACCTGCGCGGCTGCGCTGGCCACTTGGCTGGCGCCTTGCCCCAGTTCGTCGACGGCTTGGTGCAAATTGCGATTGATCTGGCGCAAAGTGAATATTGCTGCAACTCCCACCAGCAGCGAGAACGCAATCATCACCAGCATGATCCAACGGCTGCGCACGACGACATCCTGGGAGTCTTGCACCGCCTTGAGCATTCGCTCACTTTGCTGCGCCGTGAAGACCTCCGACATCTTTACTACCTGTGTGATAACTGGGTTGGTTTTCGTCTTGTAAGTCTCGGTAGCGGCGTCGATCTGGTCGGCACTAGCTTGGCTCCAAAATTCGCCGTCGCCCTGCCGGATCTGTTCCAGCGCCCCGCCGACCTCCTCAATCAGGCGCCGGTCTTCGGCAGTCTCGCTGAGGGTCGCAAACTCGTCCAGGCTCTTCTTCGTCCTATCAGCGCTCTCCTGAAAATTCTGGTGATACTGTTCCATGGTCGCCTTGTCCTTCATGAAGGCGCGCACCAGGATGCCACGTTCTGCGGCGAGAATGGCTTCCACTGACGTGCTCATGTCGCTTGACAGGAACCGTTTCTTGGCGGTAACCGTGACCAACTTTTCGTTCACTCCACCAAGGTTACCGATGGCAATTACAGCGAAGCCACCCGCAGCCAACATCAACGCCAATAAGGCGGCGAAACTCACGAAGAGTTTTTTCCCAATTGTCATTTGCGAATTCATTTCTGCTTTGCTCCTTGCCTAAATCAAAAGCCCGTCACAGCACTAGCCGCACAATTCGCCGAGATCATGGGTGGTCAACACGTAGAACTATTGACCGGCCCGTCAAATGTCCTTATCGGCGGGATTCGCGCGAAAGCTTAGGGGCTGGCTAGTGTCCCGGCTCGGCGGGCTTGAGGGTCCCCTTCTGCCTGGCGACTTCCAGCAGCGTGGGGTAGAACTGTACGAAGGTGTTGTCCACGGCGCCATTCTGCGCATGGCACGAATAGCAGCTCTGGGATTTCGGAAAAGCCGAGGCCGAGTCTGCCCCGCCCTGGAACCCGAAGAAGGCCCACTTGCCGGGGAAGCGGCGTTCGTCTTTCACTTCCGCCTCGATACCCATCAGCGCTCCCTGGTAACGGCCGTTCTGGTTGATGGAGCCTTTGCTTTGGGAGGCGCGCACTTCCAAAACGAACATGGTCTGATCCGGCCACCTGCCGGTCTGAAGGAAAGACCGATACGCCGCCGGGGTCACGAAAACGTTATCGAACGCGGGATTAGCGCCGCCCTCGGCCGCCGGAAGATAAGACATACCCAGGCCCGAGCTGAGCCACACCCATTCCCGATAGTTGGCCGGACGCTCCAAGCGGTCGCCACTGAGGAAACGTGGTCCGTCGACAGCCGCGGGCTGTCCCTGGGCGAAGGCCGGAAGCGCCAGGAAAGCACTCCAAAGAAGCCTTATCAATCGCTGAATCATGATCGTTCTGGTGGGAAATTCTTGGAGCGGGAGACCGGATTCGAACCGGCGACATCGACCTTGGCAAGGTCGCACTCTACCAGCTGAGTTACTCCCGCCCGACGGAAATCCATTGTCCACCAGAAACATTCCGGGTGTCAAACGTCGCCTGTAAACACCAGAATCGCCAGCATTTAAAATGTTGTTGGAAAGCTGTAACATCGTGTTAGACTACTTTCCGCTGGCATCAACGAAGAAGCTGGCTTCGTTTTGAATTCTTTCAAAAACTGAGCAACTGAATCCTCCCAGGCTGCCCTAGAAAAGCCGTGGGATGCATGCGCTATAGGTGTGGAATCGCCAATGAATTACTGGGATCAAATCCGTGGATACCTGCGAGCCAAGGTCAGCACGGAGAGTTTCGAGAACTGGCTCAACGGCACGTCATCACCGGGTACGGAAGGAAAGGCGCTTCTGGTTTCAGTGCCCGACCGTGAGACGCAAGCGTGGCTGGAAACGGAGTACGCAACGTTGGTGCGCACTGCCATCCAGGACCTACGGCTGCCGATCTCCGAGGTGATCTACGAAGCACAAGTGGAACGCAGGGCGCGAGCTGCGAGTGTAGGCATGACGGATAACGGGCACGATACCGAGTCAGGCGCGAGCCAGCTCAACCCCAAGTTCACGTTCGATTCGTTCGTGGTCGGCGCGTGCAACCAGTTTGCGCACGCCGCGGCGCGGTCTGTGGCTACCAATCCCTCGCGCAGCTACAATCCGCTGTTCCTCTATGGCGGCGTGGGGATGGGTAAAACGCATTTGATGCACGCCATCGGCCGCCGGCTCATGGATACCTTCGGCTCCATGCGGGTGATTTACACATCCAGCGAGCGCTTCATCAACGAAATGGTGGCCTGCATCCGTACCGAGCGGATGCACCAGTTTCATCAACGCTACCGGGAAGCGGATATTCTACTCGTCGACGACATCCAGGTAATCGGCAATAAGGAGCGAACGCAGGAGGAGTTCTTCCACACGTTCAATGAGCTTCACGATCACCAGAAGCAGATCGTGATCTCGAGCGATGCTCCGCCGAAAGAGATCCCAGGATTGGTCGAGCGGCTCCGCTCGCGTTTCGAATGGGGACTGATGGCCGACATACAGCCGCCCGACCTCGAAACCAAAATGGCGATTCTGGACAAGAAGGCGGAGGCCGAAGGCGTAAAGCTGCCGGATGATGTCCGGTCGTTCATGGCATCCAAAACCAAATCGAACGTCCGGGAACTGGAAGGCGCGCTGGTCAAGCTGATCGCCTATTCCGATCTGACCGGAGTGCCGATCAATCTACCAATGGCCCAGCAGGTGCTCAAGCACCTGGTGCACGTGCAGGATCGCCGGGTCACCATCGATTCGATCCAGAAATCCGTCGCCGAACGGTTCCAGATCAAGCAATCGCAGCTCAAGGAAAAGAGCAACACGAAGAAGGTGGTTTACCCACGCCAGGTGGCCATGTACCTGGTGAAAGAACTGACCAGCGCGTCACTCCCGGAGATCGGACGGGCCTTCGGCGGCAAGCACCATACCACCGTGATCCACTCCATCAACAAGATCGAGGAGATGCGCCATAGTAATCCGGAATTGAACAGGCTCCTGCACAGCCTAATGGACTCATTACAATGAAGTTATTGCGTTATCCACAAACCGGGTTGGCGGCTCCCACGGAAAACTGTGAAAAAATGGCCGGCGACCCGGTTTTGCGCTCTTTCTACACCCATCTTCCGCAACTTCCTAGTGGTGAAAAGTAGTTGAATTTAGTATAATTTAGGAAGTTCCCAACAGATTGCACAGGCCCGATGAATACGGTTTTAATACTCTACTTCTATAGAGCCTACCGGAGTAGGAGCTGACGCCCATGGAATTCACTGTAAATCGAACCGATCTGGTACGAGAACTGAGCCTGTCGCAAGGGGTGGTGGAGAAGAAGACCACCATTCCGATCCTGTCCAATGTGCTCCTGGAGGCTGCAGGAGATCGCATCACATTGACTGCCACGGATCTGGAGTTGGGGATTCGCTGTTCCTGTCCGGCTCGGGTGAAGAAGGAGGGTGCGGGAACGGTTCCGGCGCGCAAGCTGCTGGACTATGTGCGGCTGCTGCCGGAAGCCGATGTGAACATGAAGTTTCTGGAGAACCATTGGGCGACGATCACATGCGGCCGGTCGCGCACCAGGATCGCGGGGATGTCGCGGGAAAGTTTTCCGGAACTGCCGCAGATGCCGGAGCGCATGGCTGAAATTCCGGTGAAGACGCTGGCTTCGATGATCGCGCGCACAGCCTTCGCCATCTCGATGGAGGAGTCGCGGTTTACGTTGAATGGCGCCCTGCTGCTGATGCGCCCGGAAGGGTTGACGATGGTCGCCACCGACGGCCATCGCCTGGCGTATGTGCAGGCGACTCCCGCCGAGAGCGGAAACATCGACAAACCGTTTCGCGCGTTGATTCCCAAGAAGGCCATGGCGGAGTTGGTCAAGCTGGCGGATGAGACCACTCCGGACGCCAAGGCGATTTTTGCCGGCGATGAGAATCATCTGTTCTTCGAGGTGGGGCATCGGCTTCTGATCACGCGCAAGCTGACCGGCAATTTCCCGGATTACGAGCGCGTGCTGCCCAAGGATCATTCCGCGCTGGCCACGCTGCAAAAGGACGAGATCCGTTCCGCGATCGAGCGCGTTGCGCAATTTGCCGATGAGCGGTCCCGAGCCATTCGCGTGCAGTTCTCCAACGGCGAAGTGAAAGTCTTCTCTTCCTCGGTGGAGATGGGCGAGAGCGAAGAGAGCGTGACCAGCGAGTATCAGGGGCCCGAAATGGAGATCGGGTTCAACGCGCAATACCTTCTCGATTTCCTGCGGGCCATTCCGCAGGACCACGTGGCATTCGAGCTGAAGGATCAAAAGAGCGCCGGTGAGCTGCGGCCCGCGGGCGACGCCATAGCGGATCAGTACCGCTACGTGGTGATGCCCATGAGGATTTGAAAAATCGGGTCACCCTATGGCAAATGAGGTAACTCCCAATCGGGTTCGGGAGACGACATCTACGATTCCACGAGTATCAAGGTGCTGGAAGGGCTGGAGGCGGTGCGGCTGCGCCCCGCCATGTATATCGGGTCGACCGGCGAAATGGGTCTGCACCACCTGGTGTACGAGGTGGTGGACAATTCCGTAGACGAGGCGCTGGCCGGATACTGCACGGAAGTCGACGTCACCATCCACGACGACAATTCCGTCACGGTAATCGACAACGGCCGCGGCATTCCGGTGGACATGCACGAAGAGGAAGGCGTCTCGGCGGCGCAGGTGGTGATGACCAAGCTGCACGCCGGCGGCAAGTTCGATTCCAAGAGCTACAAGGTATCGGGCGGCCTGCACGGCGTGGGCGTGAGCTGCGTGAACGCGCTTTCCGAGAGGCTGGAGCTGGAGATCTGGCGCAGAGGGCTACACCTGGCAGCAGGAGTACGCCTGCGGCGTTCCCAAGGCTCCGCTGGCGAAGGCCGGCAAAGCCGGAAAGAAGACCGGCACCAGGGTCACGTTCAAGCCCGACACCACCATCATGACGGCGACCACGTTCAACTACGACACGCTGGCGCAGCGGCTGCGCGAGCTGGCGTTCCTGAACAAGGGCCTCAAGATCACGCTGACCGACGAGCGCGTCGATCCCGAGAAGCGCACGAGTTCCTCTATAGCGGCGGCATCGCGGAATTCATCAAGCACCTGAACCGCGGCAAGTCGGTGCTGCACGAAAAGCCGATCCACTTCGAAGCGGAACGGGAGCTGCCGAACGGCGCCGGGACGCTCAGCATGGAAGTGGCGCTGCAGTACAACGACGGCTACTCGGAGAACGTCTTCAGCTTCGCCAACAACATCAACACCGTGGATGGCGGCACGCACCTGACCGGCTTCCGCACCGCGCTGACCCGCACCATCAACGCGTTCGGGCAGCAGGCCGGCCTGTTCAAAGACGTGAAAGAGAACCTGACCGGCGACGACGTGCGCGAAGGTCTGACGGCGGTGGTCAGCGTGAAGGTGCCGCAGCCGCAGTTCGAAGGCCAGACCAAGGGCAAGCTCAACAGCGATATCGCCGGCTACATGACGCAGTTCGTCAACGAGAAGCTGGGCGAGTACTTCGACAAGAACTCCACCGTTGGGCGCAAGATCGTCGGCAAGGCGATCGACGCCGCGCGCGCGCGCGAAGCGGCCCGCAAAGCGCGCGACCTGACGCGGCGCAAGGGCGCGCTCGATTCCGGCGGCCTGCCAGGCAAGCTGGCGGATTGCCAGGAGAAGGATCCGGAGCGCTGCGAGTTGTTCCTGGTGGAGGGCGAATCGGCCGGCGGCACGGCCAAGCAGGGCCGCGACCGGCGCTTCCAGGCGATCCTGCCGCTGAAAGGCAAGATCCTCAACGTGGAGAAGGCGCGCTACGACAAGATGCTGGGCCACGAGGAAATCCGCGCGCATGATCACGGCGCTCGGCACGGGCATCGGCAAGGACGATTTCGACGCCACCAAGATCCGCTACGGCAAGATCATCATCATGACCGACGCCGACGTGGACGGCTCGCACATCCGCACGCTGCTGCTGACGTTCTTCTTCCGGCACATGAACGAGCTGATCCTGCGCGGCAAGCGTGTTACATCGCGCAGCCGCCGCTCTATCGCATCAAGAAGGGCAAGAGCGAGAAGTACATCAAGGACGAGAAGGAATTCACCAAGGAGATCATGCGCCGGGCCACGGAGAACCTGACGCTCGAGATCCATGCCAGCGGCAACGGCAAAGGCGCGAAGCCGCCGTGCTGGAAGGCGGCGAACTGCGCACCTTCCTGCTGAACCTGGACGAGTACGAGCAGATGTTCCACAAGGTGGAGCGGCGCCTGCGCGACCCGCGCGTGGTGGAGGTGCTGGCCAACGTGGAGCTGCGCGTCGACCACAAGGCCGACTTCCAGGACGAGGCCAATCTGCAAGCCGGTGTTCGAGGCCCTGACGAAGCTGGACCTGAACCCGGAGATGCGGCACGACGAAGAGCATTCGTCGTATGCCGTGGTGTTCCACGATTCGACCAATGCCGAGCGCAGCATCGGGCTTGCACTGGCGGCGCAGCCCGAGTACCGCCGCTTCCGCACGCTGGCGCAGCACGATCGCGCGGTACAACGATCCGCCGTTCGTGGTGGTGAAGAACGAGCACCGCGAGGCGCAGGCCAACTGGACGCGACCTGCTGAATTACGTCAAGATCGAAGGCAAGAAGGACGCCTCCGTGCAGCGCTACAAAGGCCTGGGCGAGATGAACGCCGAGCAACTGGCCGAAACCACCATGAATCCGGAAAAGCGCACGCTGCTGCAGGTGCGGCTGGAAGACGCGGTGGAGAGCGAGGAGATCTTCTCCACGCTGATGGGCGAAGACGTGGAGAGCCGGCGGAAGTTCATCGAAGAGAACGCGCTGGACGTGAAGAATCTGGACGTTTGAGGGCGTCTTCACAGCATTTCGTACTGCCAACCGAATCGGCGATAATGTGTCATGGCCACTAGTGACAAGGCGGACCTTTCGCGCATCACGGTGGTACCGGGTCAGCGCTCTAACCAGCCTTGTATTCGCGGTTTTCGCATAACAGTGTGGGACGTCCTGGATATGCTCGCATCGGGCATGACCGAGGATGAGATCCTGGGCGACTACCCGTACCTCGAGAAGGCTGACTTCCCGGCTGTCTACGCTTACGCCTCACAGGCTGGGCGAGACCGAATATCGCGTTGAAGCTTCTATTCGACGCCAACCTCTCGCCGAAGCTTATAGGCCGCCTCGCCGAGCTTTTCCCTGATTCGGTGCACGTTTTCGATACCGGCCTCGCCCGCTATACTTCCGACGAGATTATCTGGGAGTATGCGCTGGCCAACGGCTTCACGATTGTGACGGCTGATTCCGATTTTCTCGAGCTCTCGAGTTCCCGCGGCGCGCCGCCGAAGGTAATTCTGATTGAAAACTGTAACTACCGAACATCCCGGGTCGAGGAAGTCTTGAGACGGCATGCTATTGCCATCGCGGATCTGGAATTTTCCTCGCGAGCCGTCCTGGTCGTGCGAAGCGCAAGCTGAGGGTCCATTTATGGCCTCCGCCAGACGCGCCCGTCTTTCATCACGAAATTGATTCGCTTCAACTCGTCGATATCATGCAGCGGGTTCGCGGGCGTAGCTACCAGATCGGCGGCCATGCCGACGCGGATGGCGCCACGCTCCTTCTCTACGCCGAGTAAGGCGGCGGCGTGCGTCGTCATGGCCCGCAGAATATCGGCGGCGCTAATCCCGGCCTCGCGGAAGCTGTCGATGTATTCCATGGCGACGTCCCCTCGCGTTCGCCCTTTCGCATCCGACATCACATCCGTACCGAAGACAACGTCCACGCCTGCGGCCCAGGCGCGCTTTAATCGGGCCACGTACTTTTCGTGAGTGCGCCTGGCTGCGTCCGGTTCCATCCCGTCCGCCAGCAGCGAGGCTACAGTGAAGTCGGTGCTCACCAGCACCACACGATTCTTCTTGGCCAGCGCCAGGTCTTCGTCACTTAACACCCAGCCGTGTTCAATGGAGGCGACCCCGGCCTCGATCGCGGCGCGGGCTCCGGGCTCGGTCTGAACGTGCGCGGCCACCTTTACGCCAGCGCGCGCTGCCTCCGCCACGATGAATCGAATATCATCCGCCGAGTACGCATACTTCTGCCCGTCCACCACGATCTTGATGACACGCGCGCCCCAGTAGATGTTCTCGCGCACGGCCTTCTGCATTTCGTCGTGCGAATCGGCGAAGCGATACTCGGGGTTATCCAGCAGGCGAGCGTCGGCCGGCGTATCCCAAAACTGCCCGCCGTATGGCCCGATGATCCTGCCCGAGTAGACCATGGTGGGGCCTGGCACCAGCCCAAAGCGAATCGCCTTGTCGAGATCGGTATCCAGATGATCGCCCGAATTCCCCACGTCCCGGACCGTCGTAAAACCGCTTTCCAGCATCTCCTTGGCGTAGCGGACGCCTTGAATCGCCCTCCATCCGGCCCGGCGCTGAAGAGTCATGATCCAGAAATCGAGGTCCCATTTGGGGTCGATGTTTGCGAGCAGGTGAGTGTGCGCGTCGAAGAGCCCTGGTAAGACGGTCTCCTGGGAAAGGTCGATGCGGGTCGCGTCGCTGGGAATCGGCAGCTCGGAGCCAATCGCTTTGATCTTGCCGGCTTCGATCAGGATGATCTGCCTGGTTTTCTCGGTGCCGGTCTCCGGGTCGATCAGCGTGCCTGCGGTGATCGCAGTGACCTGTGCGGCCGCCGGGCGGATTTCGCAGAGCAGAAGGCAGGCCAAGGCCAGAACAGAATGCGTCAGCCGTGCCATGTCTTTATGGGGTATTCCGCAGGCCGGTTGCGCCCGTCTCATCCACCTTCAGGGCGGCCACCGTCCCGCTCATGCGCATTTCGCGGCTGCCGCTCGTCAGCGAGATGACCAGGCGGCCATCGTTCTGGGAAACCCCGCTGCCGATATAGGTGGCGTCTTCGGTGCGCAGCGACAGGTCGTTGAGGCGCACCCGCGGGGCATTCGGCCCCCATGCCAGGGAATACTCGCCGGCCAGCGCGCCGAAATCCATGCCGCTGCTGCTGAAGGTTCCATCCGATTTCAAATTGGCCAGCAGTTGCTCACCGGTGCCGGCGCTCTCCAGGGTGCCTTCGGCGTCGAGTTTTCCCGACTGCCAGTCGAGGGCTTTCACTTTACCGGTGAGCTTGTACACGGGGCGCTGGCCGGCCAACGCCACCACCAGAGTCCCGGCGATGGCGGCGCGGCCCATCCTGGCTTCGAGGGCCGCCAGTTCTACGCGCGCCACATCCCAGGTGAGACGCGCACGCACATTCTCCAGACGCGTGTCGGCAATTTCCAATTCGCCGATCTGGACCGAGCCGTCCAGTTTACGTTCGCGCAGCCAATCCGGTACCGTGCTGCGGCCCAGGGCGCGCGCGAACAGGCTGGTGCTGCGGCGCAGGGTGGGCATCAATTCGGCTTCGAGGTCGGCGGCGTTCACTTCGGGCGCCCGCACACGCAAGCGGTGCGGCCGTGTGGCGTCGGGGTCGTAGCGGTAGTCGCCGGTGAACGCAATCTTGCCGGCCTGGGCTTCGAGGCGATCGACATTCACGCGGGCGCCGTCAATCGTCACGTGCGCCGCGGCGATCTGGAGCGGATCGGCGAGTCCGGGCACCGCCACCTGCGCATCGGTGAGCCGTAGATCTCCGGTCCAGCCGGCACTCTCCGGCATCACGTGATAGCGCAGCTCGCCACCCCACTGTCCCGAGTTCATGTGTTCCAGCCAGGGCACCGCCGCCAGCGCGGCTTGCGCGCGCAACGATTGCAAATTCATCCCGCCTGTCGCAATCGAAAGGTCGAGGGTGCCATCGTCCATCGAATAGGTGGCTTCCAAGCGGGCCTCATCGCGTTCGGCCGTATGCACCAGCGCCGGCGCCAGCCAGATTTTGCCGTGGTCCACCATCACGTGCACCTGATCGAAACGCACGGGCGGGGAATCGGGGATGGTGACGGCGGTGTCGTGCAGAACTACTTCGCCCTCAAAGCCTCCCGATCCGGAGTAGCCGATGGCGCCATCGATGGTGCCGTTCAATTGCAGCTTGGGCGGGAAGCGGGCGCCCATGTCCGTGGCCAGTTGGACCACCGGACCGATCGGGAACTGGTTCCAGGTCATGGTCACTGCCCAATGCGGATGCGAGAGGTAGTCGCCGGCGCGGAAACGCGTGGTGATGGGGACTACCGCGGAAGTGGCTTGCAGCTCGAGCTGCTGGGCGGTGAGATCGAGACGGCCGCGAAGATCCAGGGGCCACCCCTGGCCTTTGGAGGGCAGCAGGTCCCAGCGATGCACATCCTCAACGGTGAGGCGGCCGAGGATGCCGATGCCGTTAATGGCGCCGGCCAGGTGCAAGCGCGAGGTGATGGTTCCGTGCACGCCGCCGGCCTGTCCGCTCATCAGCACCGCGAGCTCGCCCAACTGCGTGCGCTCCAGCCGCACATCCAGGTCGACGCGCTCCGGCGCCACCCACCACCTTCCGTTCAGCGCGAACGAGCCCAAGGGTTGGGCCGGCTTGTCGCTACGCGCGGCCTGCGCTTCGCCGGACACCTTCCAACCGCCTGCAAGCGAAGCCGGGGGAGTTATGTCCAGGTCGGTGTCCATCAGATAAAAAACGGATTGCGTCTCGCCGAAATTGAAATTGATGCGCCCGTTCCGGACGTGTATGGCGGGCGCCGTGCTCATTACCGAACGATTGACGAACGACGTGAAATTCCAAACGCCCGCGGGCGACTTGGTGAGATTAATGTTGGCGTCTTCCAGGCGGATGGAGCCGATCCGGAACGGTCCGTGGATCAGCGACCAGAGAGCCGGGCCGACTTCCATTTTGTCGACGTAGGCGATCGGCTCGAAGCCGAGGGCTGGGTCTTCGTGGATGACCACGTTCTCCGCGGAGATGCCCGGGCCCTTGAAAAGGCTGAAGCGTACCGGGCCGCGGATCTCGACCTTCCGGCCAAGTGCGCGCTCGAGCGAGGCGCGCAGGCGGTTTCCGTAAGCGGCGGCGCTAATGTACGGAGCCACGATTCCGGCGAGCAGGATCAACACGACGGCCGCGGCGGTGTACTTGAAGATCCTCATGCGCGCGCCCCGGTGAGGTTGCGATAAGCCTCGGGATCGTCGATATCGGCTACGATGCCGGGGTCATCCAGGTCCAGGAATTCGGTGTCGGGCCGGTGACGATGCACCACCTCGTTGGCAGCGCGGCCTTCCGGAATTGCCAGGAACTCAGCGATCAGCTCGCGGGAAAACCAGATGGGGTGGCCGCGGCTGTCTCCGTAGCGCGGCACACGCACCAGGGGACGGGGCGTGGTGAGCAGCGCGTCGATGGTGGCGGGCCTCACCGCCGGATGATCCACCAGCGTAAACAGGACGCCTTCGGCATCCGCAGGCACGGCGCGCAATCCGCATTGCAGGGACGTGGTCATGCCGCGGGCGTAATCGGGATTGGTCACGAAGGTGGCGGGACGCGCCGCCAGCGAGCGGATCCGCTCCGCCTCGCAGCCGAGCACCACGATTACGGTGGAACAGCGCTCCTGAAACAGACCAGTCAAGGTGTCGAGAAACGTCTCTGTGCGATAGGGCAACAAAGCTTTTGGAAAACCCATCCGGCGCGATTCACCGGCTGCCAGAATCAATCCGGCAATGCTCACTTGGACAGAATGGCCCGCAACGATTCGTCGGCGAACACCGACATCGAGAGCGAGCGCCAGTTGGACCCGGCTTTGCGGCGCACCGCGATCATCTCCGCGGCCACCGAAATGGCGATCTCTTCCGGGGAAATCGCGCCGATATCCAGGCCCATGGGTGCGTGGATTCGTTCGAACGCCTCGCGCGGAAGGCCTTCCTTTTCCAGTTCGCGGATTACGTTGATGACTTTCCGCTTGCTGCCGATCATGGCGACGTAGCGTGCGGGCGTGGCCAGGGCCAGTTTCAACACGCGCATGTCGTCGCGATGGCCGCGTGTGACGATGATCACGTAGCTGGTCTCGTTGATGGCCAGCTTGGGGAAAATCTCTTCGTACTCGACGGCGTGGACGTCCACGGCCTCGGGGAACCGCTCCCGGTTGGCAAACGTGTCGCGGTTGTCGATCACCACCGTGCCAAAGCCGGCGAGCGTCGCTACCTTGGAAAGACTCTTGGAGATGTGGCCGGCCCCGAAAATGAAGGCGCGCGGCAGCGGAAGAACCGGTTCGACGAAGACATCGAGCTGCCCGCCGCAAATGAGACCGTTATCGTAGGCGGCGTCCTGGCCCAAGTTAAACGTCAGGTGCTTGGGCTTCTCAGTTTCGATTACCTCGCGGGCGGCGTTCCAGACTTCAGCCTCCACACAGCCGCCGCCGATGGTGCCGGCCATCGAGCCATCCTCGCGCACCAGCAGCTTGGCGCTTTCGTAGCTGGGAATGGAGCCGCGGACGTCGACGATGGTGGCGATAGCGCACTTCTGCCCCAGGTTCCGCAGACGCACTAATTCATCGTAAACGTCCATCCCAAGCGATTATAGCGTGGCTCGGGGGTAAGAGTTTGACCGCAAGAAGCGGATAGAACCCGGGGGTGGTGTCTGGTAGTGTCAAGGCGAATAGATGGCTTTGGAGCCCGACTACATCCTGGGGACGGACGACGAGGAGATTGCCCGGCTGGGTTTGCAGCATCGGGCATGGAAGGCACGCGCGCTGGATGCCTGGCGGTCGGCTGAGATCGGGCGCGCGCAGACGGTTCTGGATGTCGGGTGTGGACCCGGCTATGCATCGTTGGATCTGGCGGAGTTGGTTGGTCCATCTGGGAGAGTGGTGGCTGTTGATAAATCGGCGAGGTTTCTGGAGGCACTCGGCAGGATGTGCCTAGAGCGCGGCATTAATAACGTTACGGCGCACCGGTGCGATCTGGAGAATGGGGGGTTTCCCAACGTCATGGCCGATCGGGTGTGGTGCCGGTGGGTGCTGTCGTTTGTGAAGAATCCGCGGGACGTGCTGGCACGAATGGCCGCGGCGCTCAGACCGGGAGGAGTGCTGGTGCTGCACGAGTACTTCGATTATGCGACCTGGCGAACGGCGCCGCGGTGCCTGGAGGTGGAAGAATTTGTCCGGGCGGTGATGACGAGCTGGCGGGACGCGGGAGGCGATCCCGATATTGGGATGGGGCTGCCTCGGTGGATTGAGGAGCTTGGGTTGGAGATACGGTGTATGCGGCCGATAATGGAGATCGTGCCGGCGGACCACTTGAGCTGGGCGTGGCTGCGGGCATTTATCGAAACGGGGCGGCGGCGATTGGTGGACCTGGGATATTTGAGCGAGAGCAGGTCCGCGGCCATCTGGGAGGGGTTTACGGAATTTGAGAGTACTCCCAAGGCTCGGATGGTGACGCCTGCGGTGCTTGAGATCGTGGCAGCTACCCCACCGGCGGCAAGGACCGCCGGCGTTACGTAGCGCTGGCGATCTTGGTCGCCGGCATGCGCCTTGACTAAGCGTTCCCGCTCTTGGTCTCCACGTGGCCGCCGAACTGGTAGCGCATCGCTGAGAGCAATTTAGCCGCAAATTCGCCTTCGTTGCGTGAGCTGAAGCGCTCGTACAAAGCAGCCGTCAACACCGGCGCCGGCGCGGATTCGTCAATGGCCGCCTGAATCGTCCAACGGCCTTCACCTGAATCCGACACACGGCCCGAAAACCTCGCCAGGTCGGGTTGTTCCAGAAGGGCAATGGCCGTCAGGTCCAACAGCCAGGACGCCACCACGCTTCCCCTGCGCCAGACTTCGGCCACGTCGGCAAGGTTGAATTGATATTGATAATGAGCGGGCTCGCGCAACGGGGTGGTTTCGGCGTCGACGGTGTGTTCGCGCTTCCCCACGTCCGCATGTTTCAGAATGTTGAGCCCTTCGGCGTATGCCGCCATCAACCCGTATTCGATGCCGTTGTGGACCATCTTCACGAAATGGCCCGCACCGGAAGGTCCGCAGTAGAGGTAGCCTTCTTCGGCGGTGCCGCCCGCTTTTTCGCGGCCTGGCGTGCGGGGCAGGGAACCACGGCCGGGCGCCAGCGTCTTGAAGATGGGGTCCAAATGCTCCACCGACTCCTTCGGGCCGCCGATCATCATGCAGTAGCCGCGTTCGAGTCCCCAGACGCCGCCGCTGGTTCCCACATCCAGGTAACGCACGCCGCGCGGCTCGAGCTCCTTCGCGCGCCGGATATCGTCGATGTAATAGCTGTTACCGCCGTCGATGAGGATGTCGCCGGATTGCATGCGGCTGGATAGCTGCCCGATCAGGCTGTCTACGACGGCGGCGGGAACCATCAGCCATACGGCGCGTGGCGGGGTTAGGCGGGCGATGAAGTCGTCAAACGATTGCGCGGCTGCGGCTCCATCGGCCGCCAGCTGACCGGTGACGGCGGCGTCTTTGTCGAACACCACGCACTGGTGACCTCCACGCATCAACCGGCGCACGATGTTGGCGCCCATACGGCCCAGACCGATCATTCCCAGTTGCATGGAACTATTGTACGGGAATGACCCGAGCCCCCACGGTGGGTTACACACAATGGATCATTCGTGTATCCGTTTGTACCCCTTGCTTTCCAATTCAGTCGGCCTTACTCTTCTCTTGACGACCCAGTAAGGAGGACAATCCGTGGCCTATGAAAAGAAAGTAGCGCTGGCCGGTAGCCATCGCGAACCGGTGGCGGGCGCGTCGATCGCGCGACCAATAGACAACCACGAAGTGGTCTCTGTAACCGTGGTGCTGCGGCGCAGGACGCCGGCGGCTCCGCCCGAATCGTTTGCATTTTCCGACCCGCAATCCGTTACCCACCACGCTCGGGAGGAGTACGGCACGGTCCACGGAGCCATTGCGAGCGATATGACCGCGATCGAGGCATTTGCCCACGAATTCGGCCTCACCGTTACCGAGCGCAGCCAGGCACGGCGAACCATGGTGCTCTCGGGTACCGCGGAGAATATGCAACGCGCATTCGGCACGTCATTGGCGTATTACAATTCGCCGGGCGGCAGCTATCGCGGGCGAACAGGCCCTGTCATGATCCCGGAGGAGTTACAGCCGATGGTTACCGCCGTGCTTGGCCTCGATAGCCGTCCCGTCGCCAAGCCGCACGTACGCATACACGCGGCCCAGCCCCCTGGTTCCCTGACCCCGGTGCAAGTTGCCAAGTTATACAATTTTCCCTCGGGCGTAACGGGAGCTGGACAGACCATTGGCATTGTCGAGCTGGGCGGGGGTTATAAAGCCTCGGATCTCAAAACCTATTTCACTGCGCTGGGGATCAAACCTCCGGTCGTGACCTCGGTTTCGGTCGACCACGGCGTCAATAAGCCCGGCGTCGACAAAAACTCCGACGGCGAAGTGATGCTCGATATCGAGGTGGCGGGCGCGGTGGCGCCGGGGGCTCGCATCGTCGTGTACTTCGCGCCAAACACCGACCAAGGATTTGTCGACGCCATCACTACCGCAGTGCACGATACCGTTAACAAGCCCTCCGTGATCTCCATCAGTTGGGGCGGCCCGGAGGACAGTTGGACCCAGCAGGCTGCAGACGCCATGCTGCAGGCGGTCACGGACGCCGCAGGGGTAGGTGTCACGGTAACCGCCGCGGCCGGCGATGATGGTGCTACCGATGGCGTATCCGACAACAAGCTGCACGTGGATCTGCCCGCTTGCTTGCCGCCCGTGCTGGCATGTGGCGGAACCCGCCTCAACACGTCCAACGGGGTTCTAACCAACGAGGTGGTGTGGAACGAACTCGCCAACAAAGAGGGCGCGACGGGTGGCGGGGTGAGCAAGCTCTTCCCTATTCCGAGCTACCAGGCAACCGCAAGCGTGCCCGCGCAACCCGAAACCAATTTCGCCGGCCGGGGCGTTCCCGATGTCGCGGGCGATGCCGACCCGGTCACCGGGTATATGGTTCGCGCGGACGGCAAGAACCAGGTCATCGGCGGAACCAGCGCCGTGGCTCCTCTCTGGGCCGGTCTCACTGCCTTGATGAATCAACAACTAGGACGGCCGGTAGGTTTCCTGCAGCCGGCGCTGTATCAAATCGGCAGCTCGAAATTCCGCGACATCACCAGCGGCAACAATGGACACTACGCCGCCGGTGTCAACTGGGACGCATGCACCGGGCTCGGCAGCCCGAATGGGAAAGCCCTGGTGCAGGCCCTGGCGGGACAGGCTGCAGGAGCCGGAGGCGTGTGAGCCGCGGTCTGGTGCGGCGGAACCTGGCCAACTTTATCTTGATTTGTTCCTGTACCCCGGGGATGGTCTGGGCGGCTGACGACCTTGCGCCCATGTGCCCGGCGCCCTCCAAAACGATTCAAGCCAGTTGCCGGGAGATCACCTACCGCGAGTTACCGGCGGGCGCGCGAACGCTGTTACAGAGGATGAATTGCGAGGTTCGTACGGGGAGTAACTATGATTACGGGAGTGCCGTCGATCTGAATGGTGACGGTTCGCCGGAGTATCAATTCTGTTGTCACGAATCGCCGCATGGCCCGTGCAGCGCCGTACTCATTGGCAAGGTTGGGACGCAGTGGAAGGACTTGACCGCAAAGGAGGGCCTGCTTGGATTCGACGGCGCCTGCAACCTGTTCGTAATTCTGGAGAGCCAGCGGTCCGGCTTCCACGATGTCTGCCTGCCGAATGAGTGCTCCCCCGCCACGGATGCGAAGTCAAAAGCTTGCGTTCCGGCGGTCTGGCAGTACGATGGCAGCCGGTATCGCTCGGCAGGGCATGGCCCGCATAAGCGTTAACTTAAGCCGGCACGTCCCCAGCAAGGTCCGGGCTTTACGTTCTTTTCTTCCACTTCAACGGGTTGCGCATTTTACGGCAACTTGACGCGCGATAGCCCAAGTTCCGGGTGGCGCGTGATTCGGGCGTCAGTTCCGCTGGAGATATCTACGCAGCCGGCCTGCGCAGTCAGCTTGGCGCCGCCTGACAGGCAGGGACATACGAGCACTTCGGTTACCAGGTGAACTTCAGAGCGAGCTGAATCAGGCGCGGGGGCCGGCTGGCCGAGATGCGACCAAAGTTCTGCCCCGCTCCCGAATCCCCGTTGGGCGGCTGGAATTGCGCGTGGTTCCAAGTATTGAAGGCTTCCGCGCGAAGCAGCACCCTCGCGGCATCTCGCCACACCGCGAACGACTTTTGCACACCTGTATCCCAGTTGTTCAGACCGGGGCCATTGATTACAGTTGGCCCGCTGTCCCCGAAGAATCCCACCGCTGGAACCGGAAAGCAAACCGGGTCAAACCAAAGGAACCCGTTGTTGCGAATGTTGCCGGAAAGTTGGCTGTTGCGCCCGTCGCAAACCCGGTTGGGGAGCGAGTTGAGGAGGGTGCTGCCAGTTTGGTTAGGTGCACTTAAGAGGATGGGTTGACCAGTAGCGAAGGTTGTGATCGCTGTGATTGTCCATTTTCCCAATATCGCGTCCGCCCATCCGGGCAGGTTCCCGCCGACGCGCTGTCCCCTGCCGAGCGGCATCTCCCATACCAGGCTGCTTACCACCCGACTGCGCACATCGAAGGTCGCCTGGCCTTTGGAACAACGCCGGCAATCGGAAATCTGATTATAGAGGGCCTGATTAGACTGAAAGGTGTCCGCTAAAGCTTTAGATAAGGTGTATTCCACGCGCAGGTTGAGTCCCGTTGCCGCGCGATGCTCGTACTTGGCGAGGAGAGCTTCGTAAGACGAATTCCCATTGCTGTCTACATAGAGCAATGCGCTGTAGCGCGGCCACGGTTTGGAGGCGGGATCGCACAATAAGTTCGCACTGGGCTTGCATTGAGCGAGATCGAAATCGTTCAAGAGCTTATGTCCACTGGCGCCCAAATAGTCCACCTCAATTGAGTCGCTCCGTGCAAGGCTGTGCTGTACAGAGAAGTTCCACTGACTGACGTAGGCGGTGTGGAAATGGGGATTCACGGCTGAAGCCAGGGTTCCGGGAGATAGGCTCGCAGCGTAAGTGCCGGTGATCCCACCGGAAGGAGCGGGCGGGAAGATATTCAATCCCATCACGTAAGTGGGTAACGGGCTGGTCAGAGGATTGGTAAAGCTTGCGCCGGCGCCTATCGGCGAACCGTAGAGGAGCGATTCCGGCGCGAAAACCCAAGGAAGCGCCGAGTAATAAATTCCAGCGGCCGCCCGGATCACTGTAGCTTTGAGCGCCGCCGGCCTCCAGGCCAGACCCAGGCGGGGGGAGAGATTATTCCAGTCTGTAGCCACGGCCTGGGGTCTGATCTGCCCTAGCGCCGCGTAAGTAAGCAGGCCGGTGGCAAAATCGAAGCCGTGAACATAGTTCCGCGCCCAACCCTGCGGATCTGGAGGCGTTTCGAGGAACCACGAAAGCCCGTAGTTTAGGGTCAGATTTCGGCTGACCCTCCAACTGTCCTGAAAGTACGGAGCGAACTGTGTCGCGCGGTACTGCACTTCCGGCAGACCGCCCAGCACGCCGTTTACGGGCATGCCAAGCAGGAAATCGGCAAAAGAATCGCCGGAATTCGCCAGGGGCACCAGTTGCCCCTTGGAGTTCGCTGTCAACTGGGCTGTGAACACAGGTTGGAAGGACAAGGTCCCCAGTGCTTGTGAATTTCCATTCAAGTGCCACCCCCTCCGGTACCGCAGCCCGACGCCAAATGCAAAGCTATGCGCGCCTCTTGTATATGTGATGCCATCGTCGAGTTGCCATGCATTATCCCGGTTGCCAACCTCGCCATTCGATCGTCCGAACCCCGAATAGCCCTGCAGGTTGATAGCGGTCACACCGTGAGCATAATTTGTGTTCGATATCCCTACTGACGGGAGGATCGAAGCTTGGTTTTCATCCTCATTGCCCCCGGTGGCAATGTTGCGCAAGAAGCCAATCCGCAGGGTGTTCACAGCGCGGGGATTCAGTGACCAAACATGTTCGACCATCGCGAGTTGGGACTCGTTCTCATACAAGAGACCACTGAGCGGGTACAAGCCCGGCTGGTCCGATGGGATAGTCTGCCTGAAAATCTGGAGGAATAGTTGGGACCGCGCGCTCGTCGCCGCATCCAGTCGCAACCCACCCTGATCGTCGTTCAGCGTGTTTCGAGGATTCCCGTGAATGTTGCTTGGCATGTTCGCCAGACTCGTGCCCGGGACGTAATATTTGAGGAGATTCCTCGCCACCGAGTTGATCTGGCTCGCCGGAATCACGTTATTTGGAAATGGCATGCGTGTACCGGAGGCTGGATCATAGGTCGTCGGATCGTAAATGCTGTGAGCGACCCCGGCGAAATTTCCATCGAACATTTCTGCGGTCGGGCTGAAGCCGGCAGCGGAAAATGCGGTGAGTTCCCGAAGGCCCTCGTAAAACCCATAAAACCACACGCGATCTTTCCGCAGCGGTCCTCCTGAAGCAAAGCCGAACTGGTTCTGTTTCAGGTCCTCGGGGCTGGTGGCAAAGAAGCTTCTAGCGTCCATAATGCCATTCCGCAGGAACTCGAAGGCCTGGCCGTGGAACTGGTTAGTTCCACTCTTCGTCACGATGCTTACCGCGGCAGGATTGCTACCCTGGTCCGGCATCTGGAAATTCTCCTGCACTTTGAACTGATCGATGGCTGCTATCGAGGGACTGAGCGCCAGTTCCCCATCTCTCGATCCGGTGATATTGATGCCATCAAGCGAGTAGCTGGCCGAACTAGGTAGAGTCGCGGGCAGAACGATTGTCCGGGACGGTGGCCCGACGTTATTGGAAAACAGGTTGTTGGCCGGGCTGACATTTACTGTGCCTGCGGCGAGCAACGCCAAATCCAGAAAGTTCCGGCCGTTTAGCGGCAGCTGTTGCACTCGGCCGGAATCTACGACTGACCCGATCGCATTCGATTCCGCGGTAAGATCCGCTTCCGTAGGAAGGCTAACTTCGATCTGCGTACGGATTTTGCCTGGATGTAAAGTGAGGTCGATGGATGCCAGCCCGCCAACCTCAATCCTCAAATCGTTCATCTGTTCGGTGCTGAAGCCTTCCTTTTCCACTCGGACCGAATAGACGCCTGCAATCAGCGACGGAAACAGGAACGACCCGTCACGGCTGGACTCTGATTCGCGAACCAATCCCTTGGATTCCTCGGTAAGAATGAGCTTCGCATTGGCCACGAACGCGCCAGACTCGTCCCGAACCATGCCAGTTAGGGCCCCTCCACTCAATGTGGTCTGCGCCAGGATCGGAGCGGAAAGAACCACTAGGAGCGCTAATGTAATCCGGATTTCCAAAATCAAACCCCTGCGCGTTCAGCGGTACATTAACCCTGTCTAACGAGTTGGGTGAAGACCGTTGAACGCCTCCCTCCGCGATGCCATAATCGAGTCTACGCCAAGGGACGGTAGTGCTCGTGTGAAGGTAGATACCGACCAAACAGAATTTCTTCATCGCGTTCTGCGGTTGCGGGGGCCGTTGGCGAACGACCCAACGGCTCGGATTCTACATGCTCTGCTTTTGGCCCTCGTTATTTGGCTCACGCTCTCGACCCTCCTGGTGTTCCTGTCCACCTCGGTTGCGCGCCTCAATTTTTTTCTCGTTCCTTCCCTGCTGGTAATACTCGTTGTAGGCCTGATGCTACTTCGTCTCGGTTTTCTCCGAGCAGCGAGCCTGATTTACCTGTCCGGAATGTTCCTGTATGTCACCGGCATTATGATCCTGAGCGGCGGGATCCGGAACACTCCGGGCCTTGTATTTTACGCGAGCCTACCCATCTCGGCGGCTTGGCTCTTCGGCTACCGCGCGACGCTATGGATGGCAGGGGTGTGCATAAGCTGCGCGCTGGTCCTAACGCTCCTCGATCTTGGCGGGGTCAAACTGTATCCCTATCTGCCGGCCAAACCCTTCGCTGCATGGACCTTTCTGGTGACGGCCATCTTGATTGCCGCTCTACCCGTTGCGCAGGTTCTGCGAACTCTGCAAGCTTCGCTAGCTCAGTCGCACCGGAGCGGGCAAGTCCTCGCGGAGGAGCTTCGCGTCGCCCGGTGCCTTCGTCATGTCGCCACGCAGTCGATTGATGCCATCGGAATCGAGGCACCATGCGAAACGATTCTCGATACAGCGGTGGAGATTCTGCACGCTGACCTCGCGAGCATCCAGATGTTTCAGGAAGAGCAGGGGACCAACGGGAGACTCAAGCTCCTCGGCCACAGGGGATTTAGCCCACTAGCCGCCAAACGCTGGGAATGGGTAGGCCCGGACTCACGGACGACTTGTGGTGAGGCTTTGCGCACTGGAGAAAGGGTCATCGTCCCGGATGTGCGAAATTGCGATTTCATGGCTGGAAGCGAGGATCTGCAGGCATTCCTCGATGCGGGAATCCACTCCGCTCAGACCTTCCCGCTGGTTTCGAGATCAGGGGCACTGATGGGCATGGTCAGCACCTACTGGCGCCAGCCTCACGAGCTGTCCGAAAGCGAGCTGCGCGCATCGGACATTCTGGCGCGGCTCGCTGCCGATGTGATCGAGCAAAAGTCGATCGAAGACCGGCTTCGGGCCAGCGAGGCTCGCCTCATGAGCGCGCAGCGTCTCGCGAAGCTCGGGAGTTGGGAACGAGACGACGAAACCGGGAACACAGTGTTCTCCGATGAGGTGCTTAGCATCTTGGGAATGCCGGACTATCCGCCCCGGACCTTAGCGGAGTTTCTGAACTTTGTCCACCCCGAAGATCGGAAACGTGTTTTGGAAGGCGCCATGCGAGCGCGTTCGACCGGTGCATCGGTTGCAGCGGAATACCGAATCATCCGGGCAGACGGCGAAGTCCGGTTTGTGCGCTCTGTTAACGAAGCAATCAGAAACGAGCGTGGCGCAGTGATTCGCGTAGTGGGCGCGACGCAGGATATCACCGACCTCAAGCGTGGGCAGGAAGAGTCTGCGGCCAGACAAAAGCTGGAGAGCGTGGGAACGCTTGCTGGCGGTATTGCTCACGATTTCAACAATCTTCTCGGTGGGGTATTGGCTCAAGCAGAGCTGGCACTCGGGGAGCTACCAGCAGGATCGCATCCAGAAGAAGAATTGAAGGCGATCCGGGACGTGGCGATCCGCGGCTCCGAAATCGTCCGTCAATTGATGATCTATGCCGGCAAAGACAGTGCGATCGCGGATTTGGTCGATGTGTCGCAGATAGCAAGAGAAATGCTTGAGTTGCTCAAGGTTTCTGTGTCGAAGCATGTAACGCTTGAAACCGAACTTGGCCAGGGTCTTCTGGCGGTCCGGACCAATGCCGCACAAGTTCGGCAAATCGTAATGAACCTGGTCACAAATGCGTCAGAGGCCCTAGGGGATCGAGATGGAGTAATCCGTGTGACCACCACGTGCGTGAAGATTGGCCCGGAGGCTTCGATAGGGGTCTTCAATCGTTTGGCTGACGGCGATTACCTACAGCTAGAGGTCTCCGACAACGGCTGCGGCATGTCCCCCGAAACGCAGGCGCGGGTATTCGACCCGTTCTTTACCACTAAATCCGCGGGCCGCGGCCTGGGGCTGGCGGTCGTCGGTGGGATCGTACGGGGTCTCGGTGGGGGAATCCGTATAGCCAGCGAGCCCGGGAAGGGAGCAACCTTTGAAGTGTTGCTACCCTGTGCCGAAACCAAGGCCGAGGCAACTAACGACACGCTATTCGCCTCTGAGGAGTCAGTACATCCCAATCAGGAATGCACCGTGTTGATTGTGGAAGATGAAGTTCCACTGCGCCAGGCGGTCGTGAAGAAGTTACTTAACACGGGTTTCGAGATACTGGAAGCTCCTGATGGGACGGCTGCAATCAATTTTCTGAAGGCCAACGTAGGCAAGATTGATGTGATACTGCTGGACATGACCATCCCCGGAGCTTCCAGCGCCGAAGTCATTGCTGAGGCCGCGAAAACCTGGCCAGATATCAGAGTGATTCTGACGAGCGCCTATAGCGAAGAGATGGTGACGACACCATTGCCCGTCTCGCACATCTGCGGCTTTATTCGGAAACCGTTTCAACTCGCAGATCTCGTGAAGATGCTTCGCAGTGCGTCGTCCGCCTCATTCATTTAAGCGCCTTGCAAGAGTAGCTGGTCAGCCCGTTCCGGTTGGATCCCCGGCAACACGGAAATAGTCCACTTGGACGTATAGTCGCCTTATACGGCCAATCTCTGCCCAATCGAATTCGGCGGCGCGGCGAGTCATTCAAGACCACACCCGGTCATTCTGCACAATGAAGGCGGGGACTGCAAGAGGTCTTGTGTGACTTGACCACCAACCGGCGGGAATTCCGGGCTTCGGGGCTCTCACTGGTAAGACAGTCTCGAACGAAAAGAAGAAATGAAGGCCTATCCATCGGATCTTGAGTGCTTCGTCAAACTCACGACCTCAACAAAAGATTGGCCGGTTATAAACGCCATACCGCTAAATGACCTCCACCCGAAACTCCCCCAACGGTCCTAGGTGATCGGCGATGGCCCTGCCCCACAGCATTAGCGTCAGAACGACCACAGCACACTCGTGTATCCGGTGTTCGCGTGGTAATTCTGCACGACCCCAACCAATCCGAACTCCTCGTGGTAGTTGTAGAATTGCCAGCCGGCGTTCCAGCGGATTTTCGGCGTGATCCGGATGGAAAGCCGGGCCAGCGGCGATTGATAGGTGAGCGGAAATGTCTCTACCGAATTGAATAGCGTCTGGGCTGCGCCGGTTGTGCCAGGCTGCACTGCAGAGTTGCGGCCGTCGCCGGTATCTTTCGTGATGCTGTACCCCACGTACAGGTTTACTCGCGGCGCCAGGGCGAAGTGCGCCGCAAGATTCGCGGCGTGGATGTTGCTCACGTAGATGGTGGGAAACGTCTGCAGGCTGCTGTCCGCAAAGAACACCAGGCCGGAGACCGTGTCGAGGTGTAGCTTCGTGTAGCTCGCGTCGATGCTGAAACGGTCTTTGGGCGCCCAGGATGCGTTGGCGCTATAGTCGCGCGAGTGCGAGCTGAAGGGTGTCAGCGGCGTCGGAGAGTTCACGTTGTACACCTGGCGGTATGACGCTGAGAGTTGCAGCTGGCGCGTGCGGTAGTCGGCACGGCCTCCGAGCGTGTGGTAGTTGCGCTCACTGATCGGTGTCAGCGGCTGGTTGTCGCTTCCTACTTCCCCATCCATGCGAATGGTGAGGGGCTTCATGGGGCGGAGCTGCACTCCCAGAATCCCGGCATTCAAGTGGTCGCTGCGACCGTACGTGAAATCTTGCAACGGGCCGGTGACGGCGAAGCCGTCGACCGTGGTGATCACGCGGTCCGAATAGTGGTATCCGGCATAGAAGCCGATCCAGGGCGTGACGCGGTAGTTGAGATCAGTGGCATTCGCCACCGTACGGACGCCCAGATATCCGAAGTTTACGCTGGCGAATTGGCCCGTAAGGTTGTTGACTTGGGTGTAGTTGGAATCTCCGACCATGCGCGTACTGTTAACGGCGGTATTGTTGACCACCGTCAGCCGGTCGGTGGGGTACAGATTGATGCCGAGGTCGCCTGCCAGTTCCGGACGCTGGGCGTTGCCGCTGACCAGGATCTGCTGCGTCTGGGCGACGCCGGCGGTGGTACCCGAGGCCAACTCGTTCATTGCGAAGTTGCCCTCGCCCCCCACATACGTAATGCGCGCATTCAAGCCCCAGTGTTTGCGAGTGGTAAAAAGATCGCCGAACCAGCCGGGACTGGCGCCGTGGTAAGGCGCGGAACGGGTAAACTGAGTCAGTCCGCCCGCATCCGAGTACGCCGAATCATCCTTGAAGAAATCCCAGCGATGCTGCACCGTGAACTTGAAGCCGGCGAATTCGCCCTCCGCGCCGATGCGGTACTCGTTCCATTCGCGGCGCACATTCATGAAGATCGGATAAACCAGGCCGGCGGCGTTGAACTCCTGCACGCTGGAGAGAGCCGGGCCGGTCTGATCGTTGCGGCTGTATCCCAGGCGCACCCTAAAATGCGCTTGCGGGAACAGAGTGAGGTCGTGATCCTGCAAGCGCCGGCTCGTGTCCATGAAATCCAGACCGTTAGAACCCACGAGTCCCGGGTTGAAGTAATCATCCAGCCGCCACCACATGTCGTATCGGTAAAGACCGTTTTTCTGCACCTGCAGCTTGGCGAATTGATAGGGGTCGTTGCCCAGCCCGAGCGTGTTCAGGAGAATCTGATCGAAGAGAGTCCCGTGACCATCTTTGGAATTGACCGACAGGCTGCTGCCCAGGAGCCGGATTCCGTTGCCGTAATTCACATTCGCGCGATACATGGCCTCATCGCCATCAATCACGGCAAACCGGTAGCCGGTCTCGAAGGAATTGGTGACGTTGTAGTTGTCCACATCCTGTCCGCGCGCTGGGCCCACAGGCTCCGGAGTAGGGGCCACCACCTGTTGCGCGTAGAGCGCGCCGGCCGTCAGGAATAAGCAAAGTCGCATTGCCATGTTGGTCACCTCAGAAAGGTCGCGTCGTTGTTGGACCCGTGAATCCGCACGTGACAAGTGGTGCAGTTCTGATAGCGGGGCTCGAGCAGGTTATGCATCGGCGAGAGCAGCGTCTCTCCGCGGTTCCGATTGCCGAAACCGCCGGCGCCGTTGTGGCACTGGAGGCAGAGCGTGAAGACCACCGGACGCCGCAAGAGCCGCATGTTGGTAGATCCGTGCGGAAAGTGGCAAGTCTCGCATCCTTCGAGATGAACGGGCGGGTGTTCGTATATAAAAGGTCCGCGCTTGTCGGTATGGCATTTGAGGCAAGCCTCTTCGTTACCGAGCGCCTGGTCGACCATGCGCGGATGCTGCGCCACGCGCCACGTGGGAGCGAACGTGCCGTGCGGGTTGTGGCAGTCGGTGCACTCCATGAATCCCTCGTTCACGCGGTGCTTGGAGGGCATCTCGAACTGCGCGCGCACGGAGGCATGGCACGAGTAGCAGAGCTCGCTCTGCTTCTTCGCGAGCAGAAACTTGGGTGTTGGCGACCGATGGATCGAATGGCAACTGGTGCAGGCCACGTCGTTGAGCGTGTGGTCCGAGCGGCGTATGTTGGCCTTCGAGCGATCTGGCGCGTGACAGGTGAGGCAGGTATCCATCACCTGCTTGGGAGTGAGAAGCGAGAAAGCTCTGGGAATGGTGTCCCTTCCGCCGCCTGCCTCCAGGTGGGCCTCGCCGGGGCCGTGGCAGCCCTCGCATCCGGTGCGCGCAGGCGGTTCGGTTCCGGACGCCAGACTCTTCGCGTGCGGGTTCTTGTAGAAATTGAGCCAGACATCCGCATGGCAGCTCTTGCATACGTTGCTGCCCACGTAGCCGGCGGAGGAAGTCGACTGCGCGCCGGCGGCTCCGGCGAAACAGAAAATGGTAAAAAGCGTTCCAAACGCGGTGCGCCCGATGCGTGCCATATCGGCATGATACGGGACCGAGAGGCCGCGAACAGCGCGTCGCGCGAGTTTTTACGGATTCTTTACCACACCTGCGAGAACCTTTTACGGATGTGAACAGGGGATCAACTGAAGAGGGTCGAGATGAGTCTCGACCCGGCGGGCAGGAGTGCCCTCGCCACAGTTAAAATAGAAGAAGAGTGCATTCGCACGCACATAGCCACCACCCCGCCACGGCGAACGTGCTTCGCTGGTCCGTAGGCGTCACCATCGGCTTCGTGGCGCTGGAGGTATTCGCCGGGATCAAAGCTCACTCCCTGGCCCTGATCTCGGACGCTGGCCATAATTTCACCGATGCGTTGGCGCTGCTGCTCGCCTGGATCGCCAACTACTTGGGGACCAAGCCTGCTAACGAATTCAAAACCTATGGCTACCAGCGCGCCGGGGTGTTATCGGCCTTCGTCAACGCGCTGACGCTGGTGGTGCTGTCGGCCTGGATCTTCTACGAGAGCATCGACCGCTTGCGCCAGCCGTTACCGGTGCATCAGAACATCATGATTGCCGTGGCTGCGGTGGGCTTCGTAATGAATGCGGGAATTATGTGGGCGCTGCGGACTGCCCAGCGCGGAGACATCAACGTTCGCAGCGCGTTCATCCATATGCTGGGCGACGCGCTGGGATCGATTGCCATCATCGCGGGGGCCATCACGATCGCATACACCGGCTGGGTGCGAGTCGACCCGCTGCTTTCTATTCTGATCGGCGCACTGATCGTTTGGACGGCTTGGGATATTATCCGCGAGTCGCTCAACATTCTGTTGGAAGGTCTGCCCCGCGGCCTCCGCCTCAACGACGTAAACACCTTGATGCGCGGGGTCGACGGAGTGCTGGATGTGCACGACCTGCACATCTGGAGCCTGGGGTCGAGCACCCACGCGCTGAGCTGTCACGTGCTCATCGAGGACGTTCCGCCGTCATCGAGCGACGCGATTTTGCAGCGGTTGAACGGCATGCTGGCAGAGCGGTTCCACATTTCTCACACCACGGTCCAGTTCGAGCACTGCTCCTGCCCCGTCTCCGAAACCGGGTGCGTGGTGATTCCGGTGGAGGCGGAGCACGAAGGGCATCAGCACTAGCCAACCACCGCTCCCTACGGTCGCGGCTCGGTAAGAGCACGTCGACACGCCCTCACAATTTCCACCGCACCTGGCGTGTCGCCGTGCACACAGATGGTCTGCGCGGTTCCGGCGCGCGCGAAGCGGAGTGCTTGTGCGGCGGCTTCCTGGGGATCGGTAATGAGGGCGTCGGCGAACTGGCGCGATCGCAAGGATCCATCCGGTTCATAGCGCCGGTCGGCGAACGCCTCGGCGGCCACGCGCAAGCCCATACCTCGCCAAACATCCAGCGCCTTCGAACCGGCCAGCCCGAAGATAGTCGCTCCGGCGTTCCACCGCGCGACGGCAGTCCCGATAGCGCGCGCCACTTCTTCGTTGCGCGCTGCGACATTGTATAGAGCGCCGTGAGCCTTCACGTGCGTGACCCGCGCGCCCAGTTTCTCGACCACCGCCTTGAGCCGCTCGATTTGCACGCGCACGGTGGCCTCGATTTCCGCCGCGGGCAGGTCCATTTCCAGCCGGCCGAAATTCGCACGGTCCGGGTAGCTGGGATGCGCTCCGATGTGCACACCGCGCGCCATCGCTAAACGGGCGGTGCGCTCCATGGTCTGTTCGTCGCCGGCGTGGCCGCCGCACGCGATGTTGGCGGAGGTAATCGATTCCATCAACGCCGCCTCATGCGCGGCGTCCTCGAGTTCTCCCAGATCGCAGTTGAGGTCGATCGTCATAGCAAGCGATACAGCCACTCCTCCTGTTCGCGCAGCAATTCCAGCGCCCGTTCCATGGTGACCAGTTGGAACCGCACTTCATCCCGCGGCCGCAATTGCCCGACTCGCCACAAGTCCGCCGAAATGATATTAGCGGGCTTGGGATAGCCGCCAGTCGTCTGATGTTCCACGAATAGCACGATCGGCTGCCCGTCGGGCGGGACCTGGACTGCGCCCAACGCGACTCCTTCGGTAATCATATGGCCCGCGGGGCTGGCGATGGCCGGACCCCTCAGGCGCAATCCCATGCGGTTCGATTCCTCGAGCACGGTGTAGGCTGCATTGTAAAGCTCATCGCCGAACCAGGCGGCCTGCGGACCGGCTGTAACCCGGAGCAGCCCGTCACCCGTTGGCGGTGGCAAGGCCTGTTTCCGCGGCTGGCGTATCGCCTCGCTGCCGATCGGCAGAAGATCGCCCGCGCGCAATGCGCGGCCACCCACGCCGGTCATCAAATGAGCCGACGCGCTGCCCAGCACACGCGGCGCGGCGATGCCACCGCGCACCGCCAGATAACCGCGCGCACCCGAACGCGAAGCGCCGCACCGCAAGATGGTTCCGGCGGCTACCTCCACGGCGGTCCCGAGCGGGAGGCCGGCGGCGAAATCCGAGCCGGTCAACGCCACTACAGCACCGGCTTCGAATTCCAACGTGGCACCGACCAGCGTCATTTCGAGCGCCGGCTGATTCTCCGCGTTGCCCACCAGCAGATTGCCCGCGCGCAGGGCCAGCGCATCGGCCGCGCCGGAAGCCGCCACGCCCAGGTGCGCGTATCCGAACCGGCCCAGGTCTTGCACGCTGGTCTGAAATCCTGGTGCGATCACGCGGATCGAATTCACAAGCGGGTCTCCGGCGTGGGGACGAAGCGCACAGTATCGCCGATGCGCAGCAGTGCGGGCGGCACGGCCGCGGGATCGAACAGGCGCATGTTCGTGCGGCCGATGATGCGCCATCCGCCGGGCGACTCGACGGGATAGACGCCGGTCTGGCTCCCGCCAATGGCCACGCTGCCAACGGGTACGACCTTCCGCGGCGCAGCCAGGCGCGGCGTGGCCAGTTCCGGCGGTAGGCCCCCCAGGTACGGAAAGCCGGGGGAGAAGCCGAGGAAGTAGACCAAGTATGGGGCTGCGGCGTGCAGCTCCACCACGCGCGCAGGCGTCAGGCCGGTGTGCCGCGCGACGTCCTCGAGGTCTGGGCCGGATGGGCCGCCGTAGGAGACTGGGATCTCAATGGTGCGTGCGTCGCGCGCGAGGTGCTCCTCAGGAAGCGCCATGCGTTGACGGACTAGCGCTTCCACAACGTCGTGGGTGCGTCGTCGCGGATCGAAATCGATTAGGACAGAGGCATAGGCGGGGTGCAGGTTCAGGATGCCGGCGGGCAATCCTTCGAAGGCGCGGACCAGTCGCAGCACCTGGCGATGCGAGTCCAGAGAGATTGCGTCGCCGAACGAGACAAGAAGCGAGCGATCGCTGGCCGGCCGGATCTCCACTGGCAGATCTTACCACCCGGGGCAGCACTGCACCGGCGACAAGGATCGCCGGCGTTACGTAACGGTCGGAGCGGTGCCGTAACGCTGGCGGTCTTTGCCGCCGGTGTTGATGTTCCTGTGTGAGAATATGTCTGGCCCGCGATGACCATTGCCCGCACCGTTGCCGAACAACTCGAGCGCTCCTCGTGGATCCGGCGCATGTTCGAAATCGGATTGCAGCTCCGCCGGGAGCGCGGCGCCGAAAACGTCTTTGACTACTCGCTGGGCAATCCCGAAGTGGAGCCGCCTGAAGCCGTGATCGCCGCGCTGCGCCGCGTGGTTGACGAGAACCGGCCGCACAGCCACGGCTACATGCCGAATGCAGGCTTTCCCGATGTCCGCGCCAAAATTGCCGCGGGGCTCGCGACGCGCACGGGCCTGGGCTTCACGGGCGACGACATCCTCATGACCAGCGGGGCGGCCGGTGCCATCAACATTGTGCTGAAGTCGATCCTCGATCCCGGCGACGAGGTAATTCTACTGAACCCGTACTTTCCGGAATACCGCTTTTACGTGGAGAACCACAGCGGCCGAGTAGTGACGGTCGAGACCGACGAGCAGTTCCAGCCCGACGTCGCACGCATCGCCGCCGCCATTACTTCGCGCACCAAGGCCGTCATCTTAAATTCGCCCAACAATCCGACCGGCGCCGTTTACCGTGCCGAGGTGCTGCGCGACCTGAATACGGTGATTCGCGAGCCGGTGCTGGTGATCAGCGACGAGCCCTACCGGCCGCTGGTTTACGACGGCGTGGCCGTGCCCGAGACGGTGCGCATCATTTCGCGGGCCGTGCTGGCGTGGTCGTGGTCGAAGGCCATGGCGATCTCGGGCGAGCGCATCGGCTACCTGGCGATCCCGCCGCAGTTGCCCGAGGCGGCCGCGCTGCGCAACGCCTGCACCTTCGCCAACCGCATTTTGGGCTACATCAACGCACCGGCCATTTGGCAACTGGTGGTGGCGCAGACCCCCGACGCCACGGTGGATGTGAGCCTCTATCAAGCCAAGCGGGACCTGCTGTGCGATGCCCTGAATGCCATGGGCTACGACGCCCCGCGCCCGCAAGGCTCCTACTACGTGTTTCCCAAAACGCCCATCGCGGACGACATTGCGTTTATCCGGCTGCTGCAGGAGGAAGGCATTCTGGCGGTCCCCGGCTCCGGTTTCGGGCGCGGCGGGTACATGCGGCTTTCGCTCACGATTGCACGCGGCGATTTGGAACGGTCGCTCCCCGGTTTCGAACGCGCCCTCCGCAAAGCACGCTAACCTGAGCAGAATGGCCGCCAATTCCTTCCTGCCCGCGGAACGCGCTGTTTTCCGGCGTCTCACCACGCCCGAGAAGATCCAGCGCTTCGTCGACGAGTTGGCCTACAACAAGGAACCGAACGGTAACACGTGCCGTTCGCCGCGCCGCGTATTGCGTGACCGAACGGCCCACTGCATGGAAGGCGCGCTCATGGGAGCGGCCGCGCTTCGCATGATCGGTTTTCCGCCGCTGCTGCTCGATCTGGAAGCGGTGCGCGACGACGATCACGTTCTCGCCATTTTTCAAATGCGGGGCTGCTGGGGAGCGATCGCCAAATCGAACTACGCCGGGTTGCGCTACCGCGAGCCGGTGTATCGCACGCTGCGCGAGCTGGCCATGTCGTACTTCGAACACTACTACAACCCACGGCGCGAGAAGACGCTGCGGAATTATTCGCTTCCTGTGAACCTCAAGCGCTTCGACGCAATCGACTGGATGACTGCGGAAGAAGATGTATGGGCGATCCCGGAATATCTCTGTGAGATTGCCCACCGTCCGCTGCTGCGAGCGCCGGTGGCGGCGAAGCTTGGCCGCGTGGATGACAGGCTGTACCGGGCAGGACGGCTAGGCCTGGTGGAGTGAGCTAGGCAACCCCCCGTCCCTCGGGATATCCAGCGTGAAGATCACCGGCTCCGGCACTTCCTCAAACCGTAATTCCCCGTCGTCGGAATTCGCCAGCGCGGCCGTTCGCCGGCGGGCCAAGACCGCCGCGATGGCGAGAATTGCCAGCATCGCCGTGTAGCCGGGAGGGTTCCCCAGAGCGAGTCGCTCCCAGTCGGCAGCCTTGAAGATGAGCAGCAGGAGGAGGGCCATGCAGACAATAAACGCCAGGTGGAATTTGGATTTGCCCGGAAGGTAGGAACAGGTGAAGGGAAGCTTCTGGATGCCGTGAAGAGAGAGGTCCGCTATGGTCATGCCCAGAAGTCCGAGAACGATCAAGTGACCCACTGCCGCCCGCCACGGCCAAAGCGATAGGAACAGCACGGCGGAACCGGCCCACACGGGAACGAGGGAGAGCGCATACAGCGCGCGGCGTTTTGCCACCAGGCACTCCGGCCCTCCGCGCACCGGCGTGACGCGGAAAATCCAATTGGCCCGCAGATCCAAGGGCATCGAAAATACCACGCGGATCCCGACCATCCAGGCCGCCATTATGAGGATGCTCGACGCCAGCAGCGGCACGCTCACCTGATGCCAAGGGTCACTGGCGGTTGCAGCCGAGATTTGCCTGACCTCCGGGGTTCGCATGAAGAAAATCGTAATGGCGAGTCCAATGCCCAAATAGAATGCGAGGATGACGCGGTGCTGCCGGCTGCGCAGCAGCGTGCGCACGCTGAACTGCCCGACCGCGGTGTCGAGCGAATTCCCGAAACGCGGCAGCCAATTGACGCCACGGACGCCGGGCGTGATATCGGGTTGTTCAACGATCTTACGCAGCGTACGGAAGTAGCAGATCAGGTATGCCGCAACCGCTCCGCAGCCCGCAATCGCCAGGCCGATCCACGCACGGCGCGCCAGAAAGGCGAGCTGCTCAGGCAGGGAACCGCTTAATTCCTGGAACAAAGCGAAGAACCAGGCCGATGGTATCCAGCGCAACCATCGTTCACTGCTCTCCAAAGTTTCCACGGACACGAACAGGGGTTGTAGAAAGTACACCGTCAGGAGCAAGCAGAAAAAGCCCATCTGCAGCACCGACGATACGCGCAGGAATTGCTGGCGAGGCAGCAGTTGGGCGACGCCTTGCACGCTCAGCACGCAACAGAAGATGAACGCGCCGGCCGCCAGCATGGTGCCCCAGTAAGCAGCAAACGCCCGCATGCGGTTCGGCAGGCTGCCGCTACCGGACGTTATCGGGCTCGCGAGGGAAATTGCGGGCTGGCCCGCCAATCGCTGCTGGATGTGGTCGCCGAGCTGGTCGACAAAATCAGTGAGGCTTGCGGTGTTCAGCAGAACGACGGCCGCATAGTCGCCCTTGGGGCTGAAAGTCGCATACGCTGTGTATCCGGCGGTTGCGCCCTGGTGCCAGTAGGTGCCGCTACCCGGTCTGTAAAACCACGCGAGCGCGATGCTGGCGCCCTGGGGAGCTTCGGCGCGAAACTTATGGGATTCGATAACCGCTGCCGAGAGGTCTCCCAGTTTCTCCGGGTGCAGTTGAGCGTCGAGGTATGTGAGCATATCGCCGGCGGTCGATCGAATCGCTCCAGCGCCAGCCAGCCCGTCGATGTCCCACGCGTGCACCTCCATACGCGAGCCATCGTGCCCCTGGATGAAGCGCTTCCTTTGTTCCGGTGAAAGCGTCACCACCGTATCGCTCATGCCGAGCGGGCCGGTGACCTCGGCCTTCACCAGATCGGGATAGCTCATTCCCGCACGATCGGCCAGCCCTTGTCCGAGCAAACCAACGCCCAGATTGCTGTAGAGGAATGGAGGGCCAGCCGGCTTGGCCACGCCACGCTTGGCCACGTATGCATAGAGATTGGCCACATGATAGTCGGCATATGGGTTGGACATGTCCGCCGGGTCGAAGTTGTCGGGCGTGCGAGGCAAACCGGAGTGGTGCGTCACCAGGTCGAGTAAGGTAATCTCGTTGCCTTTGGGCTTGGCCACGGTGCCGGCCGGAAGCAGCTCGCGTATCGGCTCGTCGAACCGCACTTTGCCTTCGACAACCATTTTGGCCAGCACCAGGCCGGTAAAGGTTTTGGTGATCGAGCCAATTTCAAAGATCGAATCCGGCCTGGCTGTTCCGTAACTGAAGACCTGCCGTACACCGTGTTTCAGCACTCCGATGGAGACACCGGTGTTGGTTCCCGGTACCAGCGAGCCGCGGTCCGGTATCCGCGCGGGCGCCAGGTCGCGGTCCAGTACCGTTTGCATGTCTGCCGCTCCCACCGGAGCGATAGCGGCATCGTACTGGGGAGGTGGAAAGGCTGGCGCAGTGGCCAGGGCGAAGGGCGCAGCGATGCCCGGGAAAACGTTCAGGAGCAAGATTGTCAGGCACAAGGCCGTGGCTACCGCGGCCACTTTAGCCCGGAAGAGAGTGGGCCCGCGTATCGGCAAAGGCGCCAGCACCAGCACGTCGCGCCGGTCCGGGAACATCGATTCCCAACTCAGCACGGCGAAGAGTCCGACCACCAGCATTGAGGTGGTGATGAGGAAGTACTCCGCAGACCATGTGAAGAGCAGGCCCAACTCGGCCGCCACGGGGCATGCTGGCGACCATCATGGCGGGCAGCAAAACCCACAGGCTGATGATCAGGAGTAGCGCCGCAAACTGCCCCAGCAATTTGGACATGTCGCCTTGCTGCGCCAGCAATTCCAGATCGACGATGCGGAAGAGGAACTCGCGATACAGGACTCGGAATTGGAGTTTCGTCATAAACGGGAAAGAACACCGGCGACAAAGATCGCCGGCGCTACCTGCATGTCAGGATTAAGTCGACGATCTCGCGGGAAATCGCCGTGGTGTCCTGCTCTACGGCGAGCTGCGAGAAGATGTCTTCCAGGGTCGGCAGCGCCATGAGTGTCCGCAGGTGCGCGATGGAGTCATCCGCCACGACCTTGGCGCGGTGCAGAATCACTACATGCGAGCAGACGCGCTCCACGGTTTCGAGTTCATGGGAACTGAGCACCACCACTTTGCCGCGCGCCGCCAATTCCTGCATCAGGCTGCGCATGACCAGCGCCGAAGAAACGTCCAGCCCCGAGAAGGGCTCGTCCAGCAGCAGCAGATCGGGATTGTGCAGCAGCGCGGCCGCCAGCAGCACCTTCTGGCGCATACCTTTCGAGTACGACGAGAGGGGCACATGCCGGTCGCCGTGGAGCGCCAGCAATCGCAGCAGCCCATCGATGCGCTCGGCTGTAGGCTTCGGCGGCAGATTTCGCAACTGGCCGACCATCACCAGATACTCCAGGCCGCTGAGATGCGAGTAGAGGTGAGGCTCTTCCGGCACGTAACCCATGCGCTGCTTATAGGCGATCAAATCGCGCTGAATGCGCTCGCCTCCGAATAGAATCTCGCCCGCGGTCATCTCAATGAGCCCGGTAATCATTTTCATGGTGGTGGATTTACCGGAGCCGTTCGGTCCCAGGTAGCCCGTGACCTCGCCGGGCCGCGCCTGAAAGCTGACGTTCTCTACAGCGGCGATACCGGAAAATCGCTTTGTGACGTTGCGAAGTTCGAGCATAAGCGGCTAGCTCCTTCGGTCAACCAGCACCGGCGGCAAAGACCGCCGGCGTTACAACAATCTATGTAGCATACTACACACTGCGGGGCCACGGTTACGGATTCCACGTTGGTCGGGCGAAGCGGTGGCCAGCGCTAGGGCAGCAGTAGCTGGTTTTCTTACCGCCAGCGGAACAGTTTCAGCGCCAGCGCGAAGCACACCACCAGCCAGGCTCCCAAAATGCCCAGTTGCGGCGCCACCTGTGCGAGGGTGCCGCCCTGGAGCATATTCAGGCGCAGTGCGTCGATCACCGCGGTGAGGGGCAGCGCTTTGATCACCGGTTGCAGAGCGTCGGGGAAGCGCTGCGAAGAGAAGAACACGCCCGAGACCACCCACATCGGCATCATCGTGACATTCATGAGCCCGGATGCAGCTTCGATGGTCTGCGCGCGCGAAGCGATCAGCAGGCCCAGAGAGCAGAAGGCCAGCGAGCCGAGAACGCACAGCGCGATCAGGTCAACGAACGGCCCGCGCAGCGGTACGCCAAAAGCCAGCGTGGCGAACCCCAACAGCACCCCCACTTCGATCACCAGCAGCATCAGGCGCGAGAGCAGAAACGACAACAGGTAGTACGCCCGCGGCATGGGCGTCGCCACCAGGCGCTTCATGAGCTTCTTGCGGCGCGCATCCACGATGGCAAACCCCATGCCCCAAATCGCGCTGCCCATCAGATTCATACCAAGCAGGCCGGGTACCAGGAAGTCGATATAGCGCGACCCTTTCTCCTGGAGCAGCCGGTCACGGGACGTCACAGGATCCACACGCCCCGCCGCGCGCTGAACGGCGCCATCCGCCAGCATGCGGGCCGTCCGCCCTTCCGGGTTCGTGTTGTCGTACTGATAGATGACCGAACCGCTGGGCCCCGGCACGGCAATGAGAGCCACCTTCCCCGTGCGCAGCGCGTCATCCGCGGCCGCCGGCGAGAGTTGTTGGACATCCAGCAGTTTCTCGCGCCGCAGCGAGTCGGCCAGTTGGGGTGTAACGGTCGCGATCTTGAGAACTTCCGGCGGACGGTTGCGGAACGCGAGTCCGAGGCCTGCCGCCAGCAGCAGCGGGAAAACGAAGACCCAGAAGAGCGCTTCCGGTTCACGTAGGAACTCGCGAAACCGGACCAGGGTCAGTTGCACCAGCGGATGGTCCGCCAGTGACGTGCCGCCAGGATGTTTGGCCGCGGCTTCCCGCAGGCCGACGCCAGGGGTTGCTGTCAGATCACTCATCGCGCAGACGCCGTCCCGTCAAAGCCACGAAGACGTCCTCCAGAGTAGCCGAATGGGTTCGCAATTCGGTCAGGGGAATATGCTGCCGGTCGAGCTCCTCCAGCAGCGCCGGAACGGCGCGATGCAGTTCCGTCACCTGCATTTGCACGCTGCCGTTGTCGCGTGTCACGTCGCGGACGCCGTCCAGGTGGCGGAGCGGCGCGGCATCCAGCGTGTGGCCTAGACTTCCGGCGGAAAACTCCACCATATGTTCCACGCCGATCGAAGCGATCAACTCGCGCGGCGTGCCGAGCGCGATCACCTTGCCGTGATCCATGATGGCCACGCGGTCGCAAAGGCGTTCGGCCTCGTCCATATAGTGAGTGGTGAGAAGGATGGTCCGCCCATCAAGCTTGAACTGCTCGATCAAATCCCAAAGCTGCCGGCGCGCTTGGGGATCGAGCCCCGTTGTCGGCTCGTCGAGAAACAGAAGGTCCGGGTCGCCCACCAGCGCGCACGCCAGGGCCAGCCGCTGCTTCTGCCCTCCGGAAAGCGTGCCCACGCGCGATTTCTGCTTCTCCTCCAACTGCACCAGGGCGATGACATCGAGCGGCTGCGGCCCCCGCCCGAAGAAGCTGCGGAACAGCCGTATGGTCTCAAGGACCGTCAGCTTTTCGGCTAGTTGCGTCTCTTGCAGTTGAATGCCGAGCCGCTGTCGGAGCTCGTTGGCGTGCGAGTTCCAGCGCAGTCCGAGCACTTCCACCTCGCCGGAATCCGGGGAGGTCAGGCCTTCGCAGATCTCGATGGTTGTGGTTTTACCCGCGCCATTCGGCCCCAGCAGGCCGAAGCACTCGCCAGTGCGCACTTCCAGATCCAGCCCGTCGACCGCGACTACATCCTTATAGGTCTTGCGCAGATGGAGCAGGCGAAGAGCGGTGTTCTGTCCGGCCTGGCGCATATAGCTAGTTTACTGTGGGGCAGCGCCATGCGCTGCCGTGCCGGCGACAAGGATCGCCAGCGTTACTTCGGCTCCAGCGCCAGGTCCACCACTTCTTCCATATTCTTCACGTAGTGCAACTGCACGTCGGCGATGTGCTCACTCTTGAGGTCCTCGCGCACGTCGACCTCGTTTTCTTCGGGCAGGATCACCTCGCGCACACCGCTACGCCTGGCGGCCAGAACTTTCTCCTTGATGCCGCCGATCGGCAGCACCTGGCCGGTCAGAGTGATTTCACCGGTCATTGCCAGATTGGGCCGCACGCGGCGCTCGGTCAACATGGAAAGTAGCGCCGTAGCCATAGTGATCCCGGCGGAGGGTCCGTCTTTCGGAATGGCGCCGGCGGGCACATGGATGTGAATGTCACTGGTCTTGAACACGTCGGGATCGATGCCGTACTTGGTCGCATTGCTGCGGACCCAGGTGAGCGCCGCCTGCACCGATTCCTGCATCACCGGCCCCAGTTGCCCGGTCATGATGAGGCCCTTGTTTCCCCCCGGTATGCGGCCCGCCTCGATGAACAGGACATCGCCGCCTACCGGTGTCCACGCGAGGCCCACTGCCACGCCGGGGCGGCGCGTGCGCTCGGCGACTTCGGTGTCGGTGCGGAAGCGGGGCGCGCCCAGGTCCTTCTCCACCAGTTGGGGCGTGATTTCCCGCGTGCCATCGCCGGCCTCGGCAACAGCAATCCGGCGCGCCTGTTTACGGCAGAGCGTGCCGATCTCGCGCTCCAGATTGCGCACGCCCGCCTCGCGCGTGTAGCGCCGGATGATGAAGCGCACCGCCTCATCGCTGAAATGGATGGTGGTTTCCGGGGGCAGGCCGTTCTCCTGGATCTGCCGCGGAATCAAGTAGCGGAACGCAATCATGACCTTCTCTTGTTCCGTGTAGCCTTCCAGCGAAATGATCTCCATGCGGTCCCGCAGTGCGTCGGGCACCGGATCGAGCACATTGGCCGTGGTGATGAACAGGACTTTGGAGAGATCGAAGGGCACGTCCAGATAATTGTCCCGGAAGGTGTAGTTCTGCTCGGGATCGAGCACCTCAAGCAGCGCCGACGCCGGGTCGCCGCGGAAGTCGCGGCCCAGTTTATCTACTTCGTCCAGCATAAACACGGGGTCGTTGGCGCCGGTCCGCCGCAGCGCCTGAATAATCTGCCCCGGAAGCGCCCCGATGTACGTGCGCCGGTGGCCGCGGATTTCCGCCTCGTCGTGCATCCCGCCCATCGAGATGCGGGCGAACTTGCGTCCCATGGCCCGCGCCACCGATTTCCCCAGAGAGGTTTTCCCCACGCCGGGCGGCCCCACGAAGCAGAGAATGGGCCCTTTGAGTACCGGCCGCAACTGGAGCACCGCCAGGTAGTCCAGAATCCGGTCCTTCACTTTTTCCAGGTCGTAGTGATCTTCGTCCAGGATCTCCGCGGCGCGCTTCACGTCCACTTGCGAACCGGAAGAGATAGACCACGGCAGCGCTGCCATCCACTCGAGGTACGTGCGGGTGACGCCATATTCGGGAGAGGCCGGCGACATGTGGGACAACCGGCTCATCTCGCGCATGGCCTCGGCCTTCACCTCGTCGGACATGCCGGCGGCCTCCAGTTTCTGCCGCAGCTCTTCCAGGTCGCGGCCGGCCTCATCGCCCTCGCCCAGCTCCTTCTGGATGGCTTTCAACTGCTCCCGCAAATAAAACTCCCGCTGGCTTTGCGAAAGCTGGCCTTGCACCTGCGACTGGATGCGCCCGCGGAGTTCCACCATCTCCAGTTCGCGCGTCAAGTGCCGATGAATTTCGTTGAGGCGCACCATTCCGTCCGGCTCTTCCAACAACTTTTGCCGCTCCGGGGGGCTCAATGAGGGCATGGTCCCGGCCACCCAATCCGCCAGCCGGCCCGGCTCGGTGATGTGGCTGGCGGTGGCGGTCAGTTCGTCGGAAAGATTGGGCGACGCCGCCACGATCTGCTGGAAGAGGTTGAGCACATTCTGCCGCAGCGCCTCGATTTCGTCTGTCATCGGCGGCTCAATTTCGGGGATCCGCTCAATTCTTGCCTTGAGAAACGGTTCACGCGCGGTGTATTCCAGGGTGCGAATCCGCGCTTCCCCTTCGCAAAACAGCAGCAGGTTGTCGCGGGGCACGCGGACGGCTTTGTGGAGCGTGCAGATGGTGCCCACCTGGTACAAATCCTCGGGAGCGGGTGCGTCGATGCGCGGGTCGATCTGCGAGACCACCGCAATGGTGCGGTTTTCGCCCAGCGACTGCACCAGGGCCACCGAAGAAGGGCGCCCGACGGTGATGGGCAACATCGCTCCGGGAAAGATGACCATGTCCCGGACCGTTAATATGGGCACCTCTTGGGGTGTCTCTTCGACAGCTTTTGAGTGCTCTTCCGCGGACGGCGTTACCTGATCCTCTTCAACAGCCATAATAGTTATCCACAGTGTAGCAACCGCTCCCTTTGGTCGCGGCTCAGTAAGGCCGGCGGCGGATGGAACAATCTGTGACGGCACAGCCGCCTGTGGTCACATGGCAGTAAGCGCGTGCGATGGGGTGCGTGTGTCGCCGCATTACGGAGCCGTGACCGAAGAGAGCGGGCGTTACGCGCCTTTGGGATAGCACCCCAACACGCGGAGGAAGTCGGCTACCTCGCGAAGATGATTGAGGGCGTTGCGCGCATTGGGCGAATCCACACGCCCCAGGAAATCCAGGTAGAAGAGGTACTCGAATGGTTTGCCGCGCAGCGGCCGCGATTCGATCTTGGTTAGGTTAAGGTCGCGCAGCGCGAATGCCGCCAGAGCGCGGAACAGGGCCCCCGCCGCGTTCCGTAATGTGAACACGAGCGAGGTTTTCCACTGCGCCGGATCACCGCCCGTGACAACCTGCTTTCGCGCAGATGCCGGCCGCCGCAGGAGGAAGAACCGCGTGAAATTTTGCCGGTCGTCCTCGATGGACTTACGGATAATGTGGGCGTTGTAGATATCGGCGGCCACCGCCGAAGCGATTGCGCCGGCATCCCGGAGACCTTCCTCAGCAATCATTTTGACGCTACCGGCCGTGTCATAGAAAGGGATGCGCTCGATTTGTGGGTTTTCCGTGAAAAAATTCAGACACTGATTTAACGCCACGGGGTGCGAAAATACGCGCCGGATCGCCGGGAATTTAACACCATTTTCCGCGATTAAATTGTGCACAATACGTACGCTGGTCTCGGCGACAATAGGTAAATCGAAATTCACGAGGTGATCGTAATTCTCGTGAACCGAACCGGCCAGGGTGTTTTCGATAGGTACCACAGCGCCCGTGGAACGCCCCTCTTTGAGGCTGCGGAACACGTCTTCGAAGCGCGTCGACGGCAACACCGCGATTTCTTGCCCGAGCAGTTTCCTGGCGGCTTCCTCGCTAAAGGCACCGCGTTCGCCCTGAAACGCGATCAACTCGCCGCGGCGGCGCTCCTGGCTCACTTGGCTCCCTCCCAGCGGCGGGCGCTGGGGACCGGCAACCCGACCAGATCCATTACACGCTCCACGCTGTGATCCACGATATCCATGACTGTCTGGGGTTTGGTATAAAAACCGGGCACGGGAGGGGCAATAATGGCTCCCATTTCGGCCAGCGCAGTCATGTTTCTCAAGTGTCCCAGGTGAAATGGACTCTCGCGGACCATTAAAACCAATTTTCGCCGTTCCTTTAACGTGACGTCGGCCGCTCGAACCAGCAGGTTGGAACTGACGCCCGTGGCGATCGCCGACATGGTGTGAATGGAGCACGGCGCGATCACCATGGCGTCGGTGGGGTACGACCCGCTCGCCAGCCGGCACGAAATGTCTTCCACGGAATAGGAGAAATTCGCCAGCTTTTTCAGCTCCGCCACCGCCATTCCCGTCTCGAGAAAGAGCGTCTTTTCGCCCGATCGGGTCACAATTAAGTGAATCTCGATATCCTGTTGACGGAGCAGTTCCAGGAGCCGCACGCCGTAAATAGCGCCGCTCGCTCCCGAAATCCCCACCACAATCGTCACCCGGACCGGCTCCGCTTCCGACCGGGCCCTGTTCCGTTTCCGGAACAAAACCGGGTCACTTTTCTTGCCGCTGTTGCCCTGGAACGATATAATGCTTTTCGCGTCTGCCGGCGGGATCGGCCAGGACTCTGGGGCGGCTGCCAGCGAGGATCATAACATGGACCGTGCCGGAGAAAAGCTCAGACGGATACGCGAGCGGCTCAAGCTGACTTATCGCGATGTTGCCAAAGCCAGCCAGCAGATCGCGAAGCGGCGCGACAGTGCCGAATTCACAGTCACCTTGAGCCGCCTGGCGGACATCGAGAATGGCAGCCGCGCTCCCAGCGTATTTCGCATCTATACGCTGTGTGCCATCTACCGCCTCGATTTTCACGAAGTCTTACGGTGGTATGGCATTCCCGTGGAGGATCTGGCCGCGGAAGGGCTCCAAATCGGACTTGGGGAGACTCACACGATTCAACTCACGCCGAACGGGCGTGCGGCCGCTCCGCAAGTTATGGAAGCCGAGTTCGATCCCAACCGGACCACCTTCCTGAGCCAATTAATGCGCCAGTGGGGCAAGATACCGTTGAGCTTTCTGAATAGTATGGATCACCGCGAATACCGGTACGGCCTGGTGGGCCTGGAAGATTGGTCGATGCACCCGATTTTAAGGCCTGGGTCCCTGGTAATGATCGATCAGGGGCGGCGCAAAATTGCCCGCCGGGGCTGGACCAGTGAATTGGATCGGCCCATCTATTTTCTAGAACATCGAGGCGGGTTTCTCTGTGGATGGTGCACGGTTGACGAGGGCCGTCTGCTGGTGCAACCGCACCCGGCTTCGGAGAAACGGCCTTCCTCTTTCCGTTACCCGGATGAAATCGACGTGATCGGGCAAGTAGTCGGTGTGGCTATGTTTCTGGAGCCGAAAAAGCGCCGGCATGTTCCACCTTCAGAAGCTCCAGCAGAGTCTCCAGATCAGCCAGATAAAGCTGCCTCTCTACGTCCCGCGCCGCAGGGGGAATGAGCGACCGGTAGGGCAGCGAGGCGCCCCAATTAACGGGCTGGCCCGGAACGAGGCCTTGTCCCCGCAGAAACTCATCGATTTCGGATTTCTGTTCGGCCAAGCTGAACGCCAGCCATTCGGAGAACACCTGATGGTGACTATGACGGATAGCCCGATCGGCCCCCTCCGGTCCGAGCAGGGAAATCAATCCCGACTCACAGTAATACCCGGACGTACTATCACGTAAAGAAGCCAGGTAGGCCAGCCGTCCGAAAACGGTTGGAATTCCCTTCAGAGTGTCGCGCCAAATTCTGCCTGCCGACTCCCGTGTACCCGGTGGATTTGGCGCGTGGTCGATCAGGGCGTAACTCCCTTAGGTCCCTGTACAAGTTTACACCTACTGATTCCGGTTCTACAGCGACTTTGACAGGGGTTTACGGTAGTCGACCCTAGCTGTTCCGTTTTCAGAAATTTTCCTCAGATGAACCCCCTATATCAGTACGGTCCCGTATAGTCTAGTACATTAGTTAGTAGATCGGTTAGTAGAAAGGAACTGACAGTGATGAAAAAGCTACTGGTGTTAGCCTTGCTAGCTCTTGGGTTCTCTGCGGCTGTCATCAAGGCGGACGGAGTACCGTTGCCCGAGTGTGACCCCTGTCCCTGGGTTCGCTAGGGGCCCCGGTGATGGCCGTCGGCACTCGATGTTAGAATTGGCCCTAAGGCACAATAATGTCGAGTGCCGTCCTCATTAAGGGGCTGGAACTGGCGAGCATGGTGTTCTGCGCGCTGACCAGCTTCAAGCTGTGGCGGAGCGGTCTGTATCGCCGGTACCTGGCGTTGTTCGGCTATCTGGTTCTACGTTTCCTCTTCTTTCTCCTGGTTCTATTTTGGTTCAGTGACCTTCGCTCCGCCGCCTACCAGAAGTTCTATATCATCACGCAGCCGCTGGGTTGGATCTTCTCCATACTGATTGTGCGGGAGCTGTACACGCTGGTCCTCGAGAAGTTTAAGGGCTTGGCCACCTTAGGGCGCTGGTTTCAATATGCCGGACTCACGATTGCCCTTTTGATTTCGGGGCTGGCCCTGCTTCCGCAAATGCGCAGCGGCACGGCGCAACGGTCGGTGGTGTTGGGCTACTTTTATGGGATCGAGCGGGGGGTGGATTGCGCCTTGTTGGTGTTCCTCCTCCTCCTGCTGGTATGGCTTAGCCGCTATCCGGTTCCGCTCAGCCGGAATCTCCTGATTCACAGCATGGTGTACTCGACCCTGTTCCTGAGCGGCTCGGTGGGTTTGTTTGCCCGGGTGTTCTTCGGCTTTCAATTGTCACGCGGAGTCAGCACGGCAATGCTGGGAGTACTCACCGCCTGCATACTGACCTGGCTGATCTGCTTAAGCGAGCGCGGCGAGGAGGTTCGACTGAGTGTTCCGCACTTTGGGCCGGAGGAAGAGAAGCGCATTCTGAACCAGTTGGAAGCCCTCAATAGCACGCTCCTAAGAATTTCCCGCTAAGATCGCCCAGGATATCGGGTATTATCCTTGATTAAGTAGGTACTGATTATGCCAGAACTCTGGTTGCAATTAGTCCTGGTCCTACCGTATTATTTCCTTGGAGACCTAGGAAAAAGGCAATGAGCTTGGCTCTGGCAATGATCATCTTATTCGTCCTCGCCGTGGGAGCGGGTATGTATTGGTTGATACGCCGGGTCGCATTTTCCTCGACGCATCTTCCGGTTACGGCAGGGTGGATTGATGAACTATCGAGCGAACGGTATCGCCCGATGCTGCGCCTGCTGAACGGAGGGGATTTGGATTTCCTGCGTTCCAAGCCGGGCTTCCGTCCCCAGGTGGCGCGCGTTCGCAAGGAGCGCTGCCGGATCTTTCAGGGGTATCTGCGCTGCCTGAGTGGCGATTTCGATCGCGTTTGCCGGGCCATGAAGCTCCTCATGTTGCAGGCCCGCGACGACCGCCCCGACCTGGCTACACTACTGCTGCGGCATCAGGTGGCGTTCGCGTTGGGGATGGCCACAGTCTACTTTCGTCTGTTTCTTTATCGTTGGGGACTTTGTGGCGTGGATGTCGCCGGACTGGTCAATACCTTCGACGCGATGCGCGTCCAACTGCAGACCCTGGCGCCGGTCACGATGGGGATGGAAGCGTAGAAGCCTGTGGGGCGGGGCCATGCCCGGTCCCGAGAAAAGCCCAATCAACCTCCGCTCCCTGACGGTCGCGGCTCGGTAAGTACGTTCGCGGTTCAGTAGGTGTTTGCTAACTCGATAGCGCGTTGGCCCTAAAACCGCTTTAATATCTCCTTGGCCTCATTTAACTTCGGAAACTTCTTTTCGGCTTCCCGAAATTCCCGCGTGTGTACCCTGCGCCGAATCCCGTGGTGATCGACCGGAAACCGCAGGTGCAACATCTCGTGAAACATCACATACTCGAGGGCCAGCTCCGGCGTCTTTTCCCGGTCGAAAATCCGGCTAATGATGATGGCGTTGTGGGAGGGGTCGAAGTGACCCAACATGCCGCGGGATGCCTGGCGGCTCCATCCAAGCTGCGGCCGGCCCAGCAATCCGTTAAAGAACTGCTGGTTGAGACGATCGAAAACAACTTCGAGATTGCGATGTTCGCCCTGCGGTCCGGAGATGAATTTTCGCCCCCGAATCTGCCGCACCAGGTGCATCTGGCGCCGCACATCCCGTCGGTTCAGATATAAGCGGTAGCGGTATGCATAAGCGCGCGGTATCGGTTTGCGGTACAGTTTGCCCAGCAGAATGTGGGCCAGCGCCTCGGTCACCGGCGCCGGAGCGCCCGCCAGCAGATCGGAAATGCGCACTTCCAGGCGTCCATTGTGCAGCCGGATAAAACTATCGGCATTGGCAAAGCGGCAGAATTCCACGCGAAGTTCCGGGGCCGGGGTGCGCGGTTTCAATTCGCGAAACACACGCGCGTAGATCTCTTCCGGCGTTTCAAAGAACAGCGAACTCTGCAGCCCTTCAAGGTGCGGCAAGCCTTCGGAATCGGGCATCCGTCTACCAGCCTACCGCGAGCGGCCTGTGTCCGCTGGGTCAAGAATGCGCTACCCTGATTCCTTAGGAACCCCCCTTGCCAAGAGCCAAAATCAGCGCCCTCGGGTGCTACATTCCGCCGCGAGTTCTGACCAACCAGGATCTGGAAAAGCTGGTGGATACCAACGATCAATGGGTAGTGGAACGTACCGGTATTCGGGAACGCCACATCGCCGACCCCGGCATCGCCACCTCGGATATGGCGATCGAAGCCGCCCGATGCGCGCTGGCGCAGCGGGGCGTGGATCCCTCCGAGGTAAGCGCCATCATCGTGTGCACCGTGACGCCGGACATGATGTTCCCTTCCACCGCCTGCCTGGTGCAGAATGCGCTGGGAGCACGCGGGGCCTGGGGATTCGACCTGGTGGCGGCGTGCTCGGGATTCCTCTACGGGCTCACTACGGCGGCGCACCTGGTGGCGGCCGGCACGCATCGCAAGGTGTTGGTGATTGGCGCCGATACCATCAGCCGCATCGTCGACTACACCGACCGCTCCACTTGTGTGCTGTTTGGGGACGGTGCGGGCGCCATGTTGCTCGAGCCCACCGCGGACGCCGGCGAGGACGCGGGTTTCATCGATTTTCTAGGCGAAATCGATGGCTCCGGCGGGGACTTTCTCAAGATGCCCGCGGGCGGCAGCCGGTTGCCGGCCTCGCACGAAACCGTGGACCAACGCTTGCATTTCGTCCACCAGGAAGGCGGGCAGGTTTTCAAATATGCCGTCCGCAAGATGTACGAATCCTGCAGCCAGCTGCTTGAGCGGAACGGGCTGACCATCGACGACATCGCGGTTCTGATTCCTCATCAGGCCAATGCGCGGATCATCGGCGCGGCCGCCGAGCGCCTGGGTGCTCCGCTCGAAAAAGTTCTGCTTAACATCGACCGTTTCGGAAACACGATTGACGCCACCATCCCTCTGGCAACGCGCGACGCCGTAATGCAGGGGCGCCTCCGCAAGGGCGACCTGGTTCTGTTTACGGCCGTGGGGGCGGGCTACACGGTGGGCGCGAGTTTGTGGCGATGGGCGTATTAAGTAGCTTTCAGCAATCAGCTTTCAGCGATCAGCCAAGGCTTAGGTAGCGCTGGCGGTCTTTACCGCCGGCGAAACGGAACCGGCGGCAAGGACCGCCGGCGTTACTTAAGGCGAGGCATTGTGCTTTAGCTGAGCGCTGACTGCTGAATGCTGAATGCTTCTTACCGAGCCGTGACCGTAGGGAGCGGTCGCAGCCGCACGCCCACTTCTTTGCCGCGCAGCAGGTCGAGCATCAGGATGCCCGCGGGATCGGTGGCCTGTTCGAAGACCTCCTCATCGTCGATCTCCACCTGGTACGTGTGGCGCGGTGACAGGCCGGCCAGGATAACCGCCGTTTGATCCTCATCCAGTGTCAGCCGGAACTTCATCCCGCTGGGGCCGAGGTAAATCACGGCGCTCGGAAAAGTAATGGGAGGGTTGGCGCCCGCGGGGTGGAGCAGGGTGCGCCGGCCGTCCCGAAACAACTGCGCGATACCGTCGAAATAGCCGAACCACTCGGCGGCATCGTCCCAGTCGGACCGTACGAACAGGTGGCCCGTGTCGGCGTTGTGAAAAATGAGGGGCAGCAGCGTGAAGCTCAACCCGGGCTGGTACTGGTTAGCCCACAAGAATTCATAGGGCGCGCCCAGCGTGCTGCGCAGCATGAAATTGTCGTGCATGAGCCAGCCCTGCAGGTATTGGCTCTCCTCCCCGTTGGTGTCGTAGGCGACCATGGCCAGGTCGGCCGCGCGGGACATCGTGGCCTGCTGCAGGTCGGGCTCGCCGGTCTTTTCCGACAGGCCGACCCGAAAATCGTTGTCCTCCCCACGAAATGACGGCGGGTAGTAGCTCATGAGGTGTTCGATGGGGAACGATCTGAAGAAGCGGGGATTCGATTCGCGCAGGTCGATATTGGCGCCGTCGCGAATCGCGTGCAGCAGCTCCCACAGCGCGTAGGCGTCTTCGCGGGGGATCACACTCCGGCCCGCGGCGATGGCCGGCGCTATTTTGCCGCCCCACCAGGTTCGGACCACGCGATCCAACTCGCGGTTGGGGATATCGGGCACGTGATCGAACAGGGCGACTGCGGCGAGTACGCGCGACCGCACGGCAGGGATGCTGTCGTCGCCGGCAGTGGCCTCCATTCGTTCGCGGAGCCGCGTCGCGAGCGCGCGCCGCTGGGTTTCGCTGAGCAGTTTCTGGCACCAGTCGAATACCAGGGCCAGTTGGCGCAGATCGGTCCCCGGTCCCAATGCCCACGCGATGGCGCGCTGGCCCGCCGCGATGTTGCCGGAGACCTGATAGTAGAGGGCTTGGGCGAATCCGGGTTCGGGCAGGGCCGCCTCGCCGGCGAGGAAGCCGTCAAACTGCTGCCAGCGCACGGAAGAGCGTTCCCGCTCGCGGGTGAGCAGCCGCAGCCGCTGCGGGCGAAGGAAAAGGCGGGGATGGTCGATGGATACAACCACCGGATCGTTGGCGCCGGCGGGGACCGCGGCCGGTGTGGGGGGCTGCGCCGCTGCGGTGCCTAGAAACCAGAGAGCCAGAAGCGCGCCGCCAGCGCCCATTTGCCGCATCACACGACATTGTGTCATAGGGACACACCCCCGCGTGCGCACTGCCTCAGGGCGAACGGCGCTTTTCACACAAAATAATTGAATCCGAAGGGGTTCATGAGATTGACACGTGGAGGTCTGATTGCTATTTATGGTTCTGAATTGGCGAAGTAACTTTTCAACCTGCCCTCTGCTGCAACAGGCAGGCGGAAGACGAGTGAGCCGAAGAGACAGCGTGCTTGCGGGAGCCGGTGTTTGCAACAGTTTTAGCTTACGATTCTTCCCTTGGCGGTTGCTGCAGAGGGGTTTTTTTCGCACAACGGTTTCAAACGATCTCACCGGCGGATCATAGGTAGCGGTAGTTGTCTGGCGTTTCTGGAAGGGAAAGTAAGGACGCGGCCCGACCAGGAATGAACTAATCCGATGATTGACCAGACAGCCCGCGGCCGATCCCAGCCCAACCTGGGCGAGCCGCATCGGAGTCATTCCCTGAAGGTCTAAGGGACGGCCCGATGCGGTTTTTCTTTTTTGGCGCCCCAAAAAACCCAAGCAGGCCGGCGACAGGGATCGCCAGCGCTACGTAACGCCGGCGGTCTTCGCCGCCGGTGGGCCACTTAATCATTGCCGGAGCGAAAACAAGAAAGGTTTGAAAAAATCGTCGATAAGAATAACTGGAGGGCAGCGAAGATGACGAACGAGCGCCCCACAGCCAATGCCCAGAGCCAGAGTACAATAGCCAGCCAGCCGGCCGCCTCAAGAAGCGAATGCTATATTGCGGCGCCGCCCACTAATGACGTCATGTTCGACCAACTGGAGTATCTGCTCGCTCACACTGCTGAGCGAGCGAGCGGCGGCCAGCGCTGCGCTCCCGAATGCATGGACTGCGGCAGGCTGCAACAGGTGAAGAACTGGCTCCTGCTGCCGTTCCATTCCGCCATGCACCCGCCGGTTCAGTAGCTCAAGGTGCCACTGCGCGGCGATTCGTCCGGGTTCGGCAGGTACAGCGTCTTGCAACGCTCGCAGCGATAAACCTCGGCGTCCGCGCCATACTTCTCCTTCACTTCCGCGCCGAAGAAATACCAGCGCTTCAAATGACCGGCGCACAGTTTGCCCTTGTCATCCTTCTCGTTGCACGCCCGCATGCGCAGGAGGCGGCGTTTCACCCTGGTGCCGTCGCTGAGCTTGTCCAGGAATTCCGGTCCGGCATCTGCCATCCAACTCTATTCTATTGGACCGCCAGCACGATCGTCTGCGGGTTGGCGCCGGAGGTTTCGGCGGGCGACGTCTTCCCACCGATCGAAATGGTGATGGGCTGATTACCGGCGCTTATGTTGGTGGGGACTTGCACATTGACCTGATACACACCAGCGAACCCCGGGGCCAAGCCGTGGTACTGCACGGTCGCCGCCTGCCCGCCGATGGTAACGACCGGAACGGTGGTGGTGAGCGTGGTGTTGTCCCCCGGAGCTCCGTCCGCGGGCGTGTTGGCCACCGGGCCCAGGCCATTCGCGTAAAGGGAGATGAACTGGCCGCGAATGGCGGGATTGCCGGCGGTGATGATGTGGTAATTGCCATCCAGCGCATCGGGCGTATTGGTGTTGTTGTACAGGTAGAACGCCGGTGCGTAGTCCGCGATCGGTACCGTGACCACCTTACTGTAGATAGGGGTTCCGAATGTTCCCTCGTCAATCGTAACTTTGACTTCCGCGGATGTCTGTCCCTGCAACTCCCAGGGGATCTGCACGTTGATCTGGTTCTGGCTGACTGCCACGATGGGCGCTGCCACGCTGATATTGGCGCCTGGCACATCGAAGCTCACGTTCACGAAATCCAGCGCCAGGGGGAACGGAGAGGTGGTTGCCACGTCGTAGCCCTGGGCCTGGTGGACCAGATTGCCAAGGTCCATCAGGTTGGAGCCCTTGATGGCCACAATCGCTCCCGGAGCGATCGCGGTTTGGAAGCTGGCATTATTGAGCACCTCTCCGGGCGTGATTGCGGGAACCGGCAGGATATTAGCGTCCCCCACCGAGAATGAAGTTCTCCCAACCGCTGCCGACATGGAGACCGCTCCCGGATTTGCCCCCAGGAACACTTCGGCATAGGCAAAACCGTACTCATCAGTGTTGCAAGTGGCAGTGCTTGTGTTGTTCGGGGAGCAGACCGGCTCGCCATCAACCGAGTGCAGGGTCAATGCGCCCTGCGCTGCCGAAAACGTGACAGGTGTGCCGGTCACCGGGACGCCAAACTGGTCCACGACCTGAACTACCAGTGTGCCGCCGTCATCTCCTGGCGTGCCCTGAATCACCGTTGGTTGATTCACGATATTGTGAGGGACTCCGTCGGGCACCAGGAAAAGGTATGGAAGGTTCAGTGAGATGCCCGAGGAGCTGGTCACTTTGATCGCTCCGGAGTACTCGCCGGGTGTGGGCAGCGAACCGGATAGCGTGACCGTAATGGTTTGCGCGGCGCCATTGGCCAGCGTGACGTTGGCTTTATCCACCGCGACGGTGGCACCCGTTGAGGTGCTATTCGATGCTACGGCAATCGTAAGGCTGGCGGAACTGGAACCGCGGTTGGTCAGCTGGAAAGTCTTCACCACCGGCAGGGATGATGCCGCCTTCACATAACCGAACGAAATGCTGGCCGGCTGCGCCGTGACGGTCGCATTGATGGCCGCGCCCGCGTCCAGCCTTCCGGCTCCCAGCCACTCGACATCGACGGGGACAGCTTGATCGTCGGTGGCCACCGCTGCCGCCGAGTTCACCAGCGCCGACTTGATATCCGCCGCTGTGTAACCGGGATGCGCCTGCTTTATGAGGGCTGCCGCACCGGCCGTCATGGGCGCGGCAAAGCTGGTGCCATCGGCAGCCGCGTATCCATTGGCGCTATACAGATCGCCCGTCGGATCGAGGCGTTGAGCCGCCATGTAGAGTCCGGAAGAAAACGCCAGGACGGGGTCCAGCCCGCCGGTCGCTACCATGTCGGGCTTGATGGCGCCGTCCGGAGTGGGTCCAAACGACGAGTAAGTCGCCAGCACGTTGGGCAGAATGGGAGCGGTCAGGAACGCCGCCTCCAGGGTGTTGAACGCGGAAAGCTCCATCTCGGCGCCCGCACTGTCAATGGCGACGGTTTGACCGGGGTTGGCATCGATGTAGCTCTTGAGCGCGACTCCGTCGGCGTTGGAGATGATGACGATTGGCCCCAGGAAACTGAAACCTCCGACTGGGGATGGGGGTGTCGAGTCCGCCATATAGAAGACGACCCCGATTGCACCGGCTGCTTGTGCGGTGGTGGCTTTGTCCGTAAGTAAGCAAGTGCTGCCGCGCAGGATCAATGCGAACGCCCCGTTGAGCGAGTTCTCCGGCAATGGGGAACAGGCATGGCCGTCGTCACCCAACGTTGTGATGTCGATGAGCGGCGCAATGTTGGCGCCTTGTGCCGAAGGGTAGCTAAAGGCGTCGGTCGGCTCGGGCCGGAATACCCTTGACGTTCGATGGCGCGTTGCTCCCGATCACGCTCACGGCGGGCGCGAGAGCGTGCGATGAAGTGGTGGCGCCCACACTAATCACCGAGGGCGCGTCGGAAGGCGAGGAGATGGAATTGAAATACGGGTAGTTAGTGGCATCCGATCCGCTATTGCCGGCGGCCACAGTGATCACCAGGCCGGCTTGCGCGGCTGCCTCATACGCCGCCGCGGCTGGATCGCAGGGGACATTGGCGGGATTGCCGCAAATCGGGCCCTTGTCCAAGGCTCCCGTAAGCGAGGGCCCTCCCCACGACAGGCTGGCGATATCCATGCCATCCTTCAGCGCGTCTTCGATCGCCATGATCAGCACCTGGTCGGTGGGTCCGTCATTCACGCCCGGAGTTCCCGCAATTTTGTAGATGCCGAGATAAGCCTTAGGCGCCATGCCGGTGAACGTGACTGTGCCCGTATTCTGATTGGCGGCAGCTACGGAGGCCACGCCGGTTCCATGACCGAGGTGATCGCGCGGCGTGTAGTCGTCGGGCTGTGAAGATGCAGGTGGCGGAGGGACGGAAACGTCGTCCGGCAGATTCACCGGGTCCTTGGAAGTGAAGCCCGCCAACTGCCGCACATAACTGCGGGATACGATGATCTTGCTGGACGTGTATCCGCAAAATTCCGTGCACTTCGGATAGCCGGCCGGCATGGCGAGCGATGAGTCTTGAAAGGCGGGGTGCGTGTTGTCGATGCCCGAATCGATGATGCCGATTTTGATGCCCTGCCCGGCGTTTGCTTGACCGCCGAGTTTGGCCCACGCCGCGGGCGCGTTCATGAGCTCGGTGGCCCTGTTCAGATTGGCCTTGTAGCGGCGCATCGGCCGCACTGCCGCCACTCCCGGGATCGCACGCAACTCGGCCACACGGCTGGCGGGCGCGTTCACAAAAACGGCATTGAGCACGGTGGAAACCGATCCCGAAACCGGAATCTGGCGCGCGGCCAGTTCGCTCCTCACGGTTCTCTGGCGTGCCTCAATTTGCGTGCGGTACGCCACGGCCGCTGCGGGTTCCCAGTTGTTCGCGGGTCATGAAACGCGAGGTGACCGGTGGATCGTCCAGCAGCAGAATGTAATGGTTCGGTACGAATTGAGCGGACGCCGGCGCCAGAGTGAACACCAGGGCTATGGCGCAGTCGAGTCCCCTCCGGAAACCTTTCCAGATCATATTGGTACGACGATGTTATCACTGCGCTCGTTACCGAAAATGCTATCCCTGGAGAGCAGGATTTACGGGGAATTCCATCTCCACTTCCAGCCCCGGCTGGGCATTCCGCGCGCGAATGGCGCCCTTGTGCAGCTCAATGGCGCGGCGCGCAATCGACAGTCCCAGGCCGGCGCCACCTCCCGACCGCGCGCGATCCGGCTCCACGCGGTAGAAGGCGTCGAACAGACGCGGCAGGGCCTCCTCCGGCACGCCCGGACCACGATCGCGAACATCCACCAGCACCTTCCCGTTATTACGCGCCAGCGATACCTCGACCGCGGTCTGGCTGGGGGCATAACGGATGGCATTGCGAATCACGTTTTCCACGGCACGGCGCAGCAGCTCCGGGTCGCCTTCCACGGTGGCTGGCTGGCTCCGCTCGTATTGCAATTCACAGCCATGCGCCTGGGCTTCGATGCGTGAATCCTCCACCAGTTGCTGCACCATTTCGTCCAGACGCACCGGTTCGCGATGCAGCAGGGAGGGATCGCCTTCAGCGCGCGTGACCTGGAGTAACTGGCCGACCAGCTCGTTGAGGCGGTCGGACTCTTTCTGAATGCGGTTCAAGTTCGTTTCGAGATCGGCTCCGGAACGCGCCAGCTCCACCGCTACTCCCAGACGCGCCAACGGAGACCGCAATTCGTGGGAGATGTCCAACAGCAGCCGCCGCTCAGCGTTGAGCAGCATTTCGGTGCGATCGGCCATGCGGTCAAAGGTCCGCGCCAGCTCACCCAGCTCATCGCGCCGATGGGAATTCACGCGCGCCGAAAGATCCCCTTGGCCAAATCGTTCCACGGCCTGCTGCAGCTTGCGGACGGGGCGGGAGAGATGGAAGGCCAGCCAGTAGCACAGCAGCACCGCGGGCAACAGAACAAACAGGTGCTCCGGCTGTAGGAACCACCATCCGACGCGGAAGCGTTTGCGGATGAAAAAGTACCAATACTTTCCGTCGTCGGCGGCCCGGCCCGCCATGGAATTGCCCACAACGAAAAACCGATACGGCCGCTCACGCGCCTCGCCAACCAGGTCGGAGCGATCCCGGCCCGTAAGCAGGTCGCGGCCGTTCTGGTCGGTGAGGACGCCTTCCGCATCGTAGGAGATCTCTACTGTCGCCAGGAATTTCTTCAGACCGGCCCGGCCGTGGGTTTCGTACGCGTCGCGAGCCAATCTCAGTTGAAGGGTCACCAGGCGTCCGGCCGGCGCGCGGCGGTCGGAATCGTTCTCGCTCAGGCCCAGCGCGGAGAGAAAGGCCGATGCGATCACGGTGACGGCCAGCGTGCACCCGAACCAAAGCAGGATTTTGCTGAATAGGGAATTCATTCCGCGGCGGCGTCCTCCGGCGTCCGGCAGAACTGGTAGCCCACCCCGCGGATCGTTTTAATCAGCGGGCTGCCCTGTTCGAGCTTCTTGCGCAGGTGGCTGATATGCATGTCGATGGAGCGGTCGAAAGCGGTGGCTTTGCGGTTGTAGAAATTCTCCATCAACGCATCGCGGGAGAGCACGCGGCCGGCAGCGTGCATGAGCATCTCGAGGATGTCGAATTCAAAGGTGGTGAGTTCCACGCGTTTTCCATGGGCTTGCACCTCGCGGCTGGCCGGGTCGAGCGCGATTCCATTCACTTCCAGGCGCCCCAAAGTGGCCGGTGGCCGCTGCTCGTACCGTCGCAGGATCGCACGGATGCGGGCCGCCAGCTCGCGCGGATTGAAAGGCTTGGGAAGATAATCGTCGGCGCCCAATTCCAGGCCGATGATGCGATCCACATCTTCGCCGCGGGCCGTCAACATGAGCACCGGCACTTTGCTTTGCGCGCGCAGCCGCCGCAGGATTTCAAAGCCGTCGATGCCCGGCAGCATGACGTCGAGCACCACCAGGGCCACGTCGGGCTCCAATGCCCTTTCCAGCCCGAGGTGGCCCTCGTGCACGCAATCCAGGGTGAAGCCTTCGCGCTTCAGGAACTCCGTGAGGAGGGCACAGAGCTCGACGTCGTCATCGACCAGCAGGATGCGCACGGCCCAAATTTAGCACGCCTGAAACTCGGCGAGCGTAAGGCTTCGTAAATCCGGTTTTGCACAGTTTTACAACCGCAACAAACCAGGTTTACAGCGGGTTCTTAGAGTGGGGATGGAAAGGCAATACACACTATGAAACGACAAATAGTGAAACTCGCAACAGTAGCTGCGCTGGCCACCGGTTTGGTGTTCGCGCAAACGCCGTCCCCTTCCCCGTCTCCTAACCCGCAGGCGGGCCGTCATCAACTGGTGCGCCGGCACAGGGCACGCATGGCGAAAGTGCTCGGTTTGACCGATGCCCAAAAGGCCCAGGCCAAGACGATTTTTGAGCAGGCCCGCCAGTCTGGCCAGCCACTTCGCGACCAACTTAAACAGAATCGCGAGGCGATGGCCGCGGCCGTCAAAGCCGGAAAGACCGGCGCCGATTTGCAGCCGTACACCACCGCGCGGGGGCAGTTGCGCGCCCAGTTGGCGACCATCCGCACCGACGCGTTCGCCAAATTCTATGGCACCCTGACGCCCGAACAGAAGGCCAAGGTTGACCAGATGAAGCAACAGTCCCATCAGAGAGGCGGGCAATTTCGCAGCCAGAAGAAAAATGGCTGAACCCGTTCGTAGGGCATGGCTCCGCGCCACAGGGGCCGGACCATGCCCTGCCCTTAAACGCCTACCGCGCCGCGTAGGTCTTGCTGAACTGGTTGCGGCTGTTGGTTAACGTGAACTTGCCGTCGCTCGCAATCGAAGCTTTAATCCAACGGCCCTTGCAATCGGCGGTGTCCTCCAGGTTGGCGGTCAACTGCTCTTGCGTATTGTGAGCGGCGTCGTTCTTTAGCGCGCGGTGCATCTGCCAGACATCTTCGATGCCGGGTATCTTGCCGATCACGTCAAACGTATCACCCTCCAGGCCTTTGCGCGGTCCGTCGTTGACCACCACCACTTGCGGTTTCGCGGCCCAGACCATCGCCGGGGCGCCGGAGATGCCGTTGACGAAGCCGTGATGGGTCGCCTGAAAAAGCGTCACCGTGCCGACCAGGTTCACGGGACAGGCCAGCATCATTTCGCGGTCCCAGGTGAGATCCCCCACATCCAGGAATTTGAATTTGCCATAGGCCAGCAGAAACCCCGTGCTGCGGCCGTTCTCGGTCTTATCCGTATCCTTCTGCTGCGCGTCCTTGCAATAGTCGTTGGCGCGTCCACCGTTGATCGGTTTGGCGAGCACCTCGCCGTTGGCGGTGACCACCGTGACGTTGACGTCCTTCAGCGGAATCTTGTCACCCGGCTTCACGATGACGCGCTTACCCTCGGAAATCTTCTGGTAGTCCTGCCAAAGCTTGGCTGTCTGAGCGTTATTCGACGCTTCGATGGAATCTCCGTGGTCGTAAAACTTCGCGATCGGAATCATGCGGGCCAGGGCGGGAGCGCCGCCCACGTGGTCGCCGTGGTAGTGGGTAGTCACCAGGATGTCGATCTTCTGCAAGCCGATGGCTTTCGTCACCTCGAAAATGCGTTTGGGGTCGCGGTCATCCGGGCCGGGGTTACCGGTGTCCACCAGCATCGACTGGCCGGAGGGAGTCACGATGAGCGTGGCCGCGCCGCCTTCGGTATCGATCCAGTAGATGTCGAGATTTCGGGACTGAGCGGGCAATAGCGCCGCCGCAGCCAGGGCGAAGACGAAAAACCGCAGGGTATTCATTTGGCGGGATTCTATCATAAGGTTAGACACGCGAGTGCCGGCGACAAGGATCGCCAGCGTTACGTACCGCCGGCGGTCTTTGCCGCCGGTGCATGAATTGCAAGGGTGTTAGGCTGAAATCGTGCGCAGCCTCTTCCTGTTCCTCTCACGGCAGAGGCACTTGCGAAGGTGGGTGGAAAATTCCCGGCTGGCCCAGCGGCTCTCCTCGCGATTCGTGGCCGGAAAGACGCTCGATGACGCCCTGGGCGTCGGCCGCCGCATCAATTCCGAAGGCATTGAACTCACGCTCGATCATCTGGGCGAAAGCGTCACGTCGCTGGAGGAAGCAGCCCAGGCGCGCGATGTGTACATTCGGACGCTCTCCGCTATTCACGAGAACGGCATCCGCGGCAACGTATCGCTGAAGCTGAGCCAGTTCGGGATCGATCTTTCGGTGGAGCAGTGTCGTGCCAACGTGGCTCAGCTCGTGGAGCGAGCCAACAGCCTATCGAGCTTCGTCCGTATCGACATGGAATCCAGCGAGTATACGGATCGGACGCTCCACCTGGTGGAAGATCTGCATGCGCAGTACGGATGTGTCGGCACCGTGATTCAAGCGTACCTGCGGCGCAGCCGCGCGGACATCGAACGGCTGTGCGCCCGCGCCATCCGCGTGCGTCTCTGCAAAGGAGCCTACCTGGAGCCGGCCGACGTGGCCTTCCCAGACAAGACCGACGTCGACCGGAATTATGTGGAATTAATGAAACTGCTCCTGGATCAGGGGCACTATCCGGCTATTGCCACCCACGACGAGAGGATTGTCGAACAAACCAAAGCCTACGCCGCCCAACGAAAAATCGCCGCGGACCGCTTCGAGTTCCAGATGCTGTATGGAATTCGTAGAGATCTGCAGCGGAAGTTGGTTGCCCAAGGTTATCGCCTGCGGTTGTACGTGCCCTTCGGGAAGGCATGGTACCCCTACCTGATGCGCCGGTTGGCCGAGCGCCCCGCTAACGTTTTCTTTATTGCGCGCCATTTCTTTAGGCAATAGTACATTTTTCTTGCTTCCACCAGCGCGACTTTTGGAAACTAGTACAAGGGTGGGGAGTCTAACAAGGTATGCGCTACTGGGCCTATTTCGCCGCTAAGATCGCCGTTGCGGCTGCGCCACTGTACGGATTGCTAGCGCTGCTCGCCACGCTATTCCCAACCAGGCCAAAGGATGCGCCCGACCTGTGGGCGCTCGAGACCGGAACCCAGACGCTGCTTGGCAACCTGGCGATGTTGGGTTGGTTTCTGGTCTGTTGCGGGGTCCTCTACGTGGTCATATGGGACCAGCGCCACCGCTGCCGTGTCTGTCTGCGCCGGCTGCGGATGCCTGTTGAAATCGGCTCCTGGAGCCGCATGCTGCAATTCGGCCGGCCACGCATCGAGTACATGTGCCCTTACGGCCACGGGACTCTGAAAACCGAAGAACTGCAGATCTCGGGATTGCAAACGCCGGAGTGGAACCAGTCCGACGATCTATGGGAAGATCTCTGCGCCGCCAGTAAAGACGCCGGTCACCGGCCGTGAAAGGCGTACCGCTCTGGCGCGTCGCCGCCGCCGTGGCGGTATTGGCTGCGCTTCTGTTCCTGATCGCCGTGTTCGCCCCTATTTACGTTCACAACCTGGAGTTGCAGAATTACGTGACGGAGATTGCCGCGCGCCCGGACACCGCCTCCAAATCCGACGATCTGCTGCGGACGTTGGTTCTCGACAAAGCGCACAATCTCCACCTTCCCGTCCGCAACGATAACGTGAAGATCGAACACGCGCCCGAGGGGATGCGCATCGACGTCCGCTATTTTGTGCGCGTCGATCTACCGGGGTATACCGTGGACCTGCACTTCTATCCGGGCGCGGGGGCCCGGTAACGCCGGCGGTCTTGCCGCCGGTGAACCGGAACCGGCGGCAAAGACTGCCGGCGCTACTATAGACCTATGCTCATCGTCCTGGTCAACGTGCGTGTCAAGCCCGAACATGTCGAGGCTTTTAAGGAAGCAACCATCGAAAACGCGCGCAACAGCATACAGGAGCCGGGCGTCGCGCAATTCGATGTGCTGCAAGTATCGGACGACCCTACGCGCTTCCTGCTCTACGAGGTTTATCGCAGTCCCGATGCCCCGGCCCGTCATCGCGAGACGGCACACTACAATGCCTGGGTCGCGAAGGTTACGGATATGCTTGCCGAGCAGCGCACGCGCACCGCCTGCTCCAACGTTTTCCCATCCGACCAAGCCTGGTAGCGCGCCATGCAGTTCGAGTTCGCCACGGCCACGCGTATTCTCTTTGGCCCCGGCACGGTGCGTGAGCTGGCCTCCGCCGCCGCGGCAGATGGGGCGGCGCGCGCTGCTGGTGACCGGCGCTTCCGCCGAACGGGTCGCGCCGCTGGTTGCGGGCTTTGATACGGTTCCGTTTACGGTAACTGGCGAGCCGTCTTTGGAATTAGTTCGCCGAGGAACCGAGTACGCTGGCGCGGAAGGCTGCGACCTAGTGATCGCCATCGGCGGCGGCAGTGCGGTTGATGCCGGCAAGGCGCTGGCCGCTCTGCTTACCAATCCCGGCGATCCGCTCGACTATCTCGAAGTGATCGGCCGTGGACAGCCGCTCGAAAACACGCCCGCGCCGTTCATCGCGGTGCCGACCACTTCCGGCACCGGCTCAGAGGTGACGCGCAACGCCGTGCTCGGTTCACCGGAGCACCGCGTGAAGGCCAGCCTTCGCAGCGCCTCCATGTTGCCGCGATTAGCCATCGTCGATCCCGAGTTGAGCGTGACCCTGCCGCGCGCCATCACCGCCTCCACCGGGTTGGACGCTCTCACGCAATTGATCGAGCCGTACGTTTCGTCGCGCGCCAATCCCATGACGGATCTGTTCTGCGTGGAAGGCATCCGGCGGGCGGCTACCGCACTTCCGAGAGCCTGGGACGACGGGTGCGATCTGGAGGCTCGTACTTCGATGTCCTGGGCTGCCCTGCTCGGCGGCATGGCTTTGGCAAACGCGGGCCTCGGCGCGGTCCATGGATTTGCCGCGCCGGTGGGAGGTATGTTTCCTGCGCCACACGGTGCGGTCTGCGCCGCCTTGCTCCCGCACGTCATGACCATCAACCTCCAGGCACTACGGGCCCGCCAGCCACAGAGCCGGGCTCTCGGACGTTACGAAGAGCTGGCCAGGCTCCTCACCGGATTCCCGCACGCCCCGGCCGAAGAAGGCGCGCAATGGGTTGGACAGCTCTGCCGCCGCTTCGAGATCCCGCCACTCCGCACTTACGGCGTGCGCGACCAGGACATTCCGGAACTGGTGAAAGCAGCGTCGAAGACCAGCAGCATGAAAGGCAACCCGGTGGCTCTCACTGAGGACGAGCTCGGCCAGATCGTCGAAAGGGCGATTTGAAGATCGCTGCTATTTCGGTAAAGCACAAACGAAATTCTGCGCGTCGTCCGTGCTCCCGTTTCCTTTCCACTGGGCTTCCTGGGGATAAGGGCAAAGCGGCCGGGTGCGGTCCACGGCACCGGTGCTGGTCACGTGGGACGCGAGAATCCGGTCGGGCGGCGTTCCGTGTTCCACCCATTGTTCCAGTGCACCGACCATATCGAATTTAGCAGGCCCGGGTCCGCCTCCGCAGTGATGCATGCCCGGCACCATGAATAAACGGTAGAAACTGTTCGCTCCCGGTGTGGCTTTGGCGACACTCTCGTAGAAATCGATGCTGTTGAGCGGCGTGATGTCCGGATCGCTCCAGCCGTGATACTGGATCAGCTTGCCACCGTTGGACTGAAACTGGCTGAGATCCGGGTTGGTGGCGTTGAAGATGGACGCCAGTTTGTTGTCCGTGAACTGCACGTCGTTGTCGAACCCGGAGGCGGTTTCGAATTGAAACGAGCGCACGTCCCAAGCGGGATCTTCAAAAACGATGTATTTGAAAAACGGGAGTCCGAGGTCGGCGTGGCCGCCTGTTCCGGGCCGCGAACCGGTGATCCATTGGCCCCAGCCGCCCGGCGTCGCTTCGCCTCCGGGCAAAAGGCCGGGATAGATTTTGTCGCCCGGGCCCTGATAGATTTTCTTGACGGCGTCCACCTGCGCCGCCGTGAGACATGCCGGCGTGTCGCTGCCCTGGCACAGCAGCACCGAGGGATCGAAATGACAGCGCCGCGGATCATTGAGGACACCATCTTTGATTCCGTCGAGGGCATCGCACGCATTGTTGACGGCATCGCCCAAAGCCGGCAGTTTGCTGGCCGGAATGTAGCTGTCGCCTTGCATCGCCAGAACCATCCAAAGGTGGCTGATCTGGTTATGCGTCCAAAAATTCGCGGGGTCGCCTGCCACGATGCCGTCAAAATCCTGCGGATACCGTTCCGCCGACATCAGCGCTTCCTGGCCGCCTTGCGAGCAGCCGCTGAAATAGGAGTGCGCGGGGCGGGATCCGTAGAACGCTTCGATGATGGCCTTGTCCGCTTGCGCCATTGCGTGGATCGACTGATGGGCAAATTCGATCACTCGCTGCATGTGGCCCTGCGCCCAACTGGCATCCGCGGTCGCGCCCTCGTGCCCTGTATCGGTGCTGCTGGTGGCGTAGCCGCGCTGGAGCGGTTCCGCCATCTGACGAAAGTTGATGGAGCCCGCGAGCCCCCCGTTGCCGACAGCCAGCAGCTTCCGGTTCCACTGCACCGGCATCCAGATTTCAAACTGGACTTCCGGCGCCACCACCCCAGCCACCCGGCAAAAAGCAGGCGCATCGATGGCAGTGCTCTCGCGCGGAGGAGTGAACTTTCCGGCGGGCATCGAATTGGCGAGGGTAATGGTCACGCGGGGAAAAGCTAGCTGCGTCAGGCTTTCGCAAGATTGTTGGGCAGCGGCGGGCCCTGCGGCCAGCGCAGCGCCGGCCAGCGCAAGCAGTAGGCGGTCACACATGGCGTTCATTTTCTCACGCCCCAGGCAATGCCGGACAAAGCTACGGCATGGCGTGCTTCGATTAGTGCTGAGCCGGTCGACCAGCCGCGTTCTGTTGGATTGCCAGCGGCCGGACCCATAGGTTCAAGAGCCGCAGGAACTCGTCGCTTTTCGTAGACATGGCGTTATGGCCTGCGTCCGCGATCAGGACAAGTTGTTTTCGCGGTGCTGTGATGCCGTCCACATATGCCTTCACCGGCTGCGTTGGCGTCACGTTGTCGAGTGCACCTTGGAAGACGAAGAAGGGGATCGCATAATCAGTGCCGAGCGCATACAGATCAGCAGCCTCAACCGGTGCGCGGAAATGGTCCGAACTAGTCGTCAAACCGCCCACATAGTCACGAAGATCCCGAAAACTGACTCCGGAATCAAAAAGGATCGTAGAGATCAGGCTCAATCGGGAGAAACCACCCGGTTCATAGCTATCTGCCCACTTAGTGTAGACGACTTCTTTCGAAATCGAATCGTAGGGCGGCGTGCCGACCGATTCCAATTCCCGGATCGCCTGGCGGTCGTCTCTGGCGTGGGCCTCGGTCAGAAGTTGTCGGTAGCCGATAGCCCGATATTTCCCCTGGTTCACTCCCTGGCCGGTCCCGACATACGCGTAGAACAAGCCTGGGCGTATCTTTGCCATATATACACCCAGGATCGAACCCCAAGACAATCCCACGAGAACGATCTTCTGCTTGTGCAGTTTCTGGCGAAGGAACTCAGCGACTTCCACTCCGTCCAGCGCCATACGATCGATAGTTACTGCCGGGTCGAGCGGGCCGGACTTGCCGAACGTTTTTCCGGCGCCGCGCTGGTCCCACTGAACGAGAGTGAAATCTCTGGTCCAGCCAAAGAGAAAGGTGCGGGGGTATGGGTTCGTCGGGAGTCCTGGTCCGCCGTGCAACAGAAGCAGGACAGGATTGTCGCGATTTTGGCCGCGGATGGTGATCCACTGGTCGATTCCACCGATCTTGGCAAACAGCGCCTCGTCGATTCCCCTCGCCGTGTCGATCACGGTGGCATTGGCGATCTGGTAGTGCCGGTACGCACGATAGGCCAGGGCAGTGCCGATCAGCACGACCACGAGCGAGAGCAGGCTCAACGAAACCAGCTTCGCGATCTTCCAAATCCTCCTCGCCACCCGGAACCGCTCCACTCCGGGAATTACGTGTTAGGGCATGGAGAAGTTCCGCGCCATTTGATATGACATTCGCAGCCCGGACCAGCTTTACGAGTAATCGCGGAGCCACTGGTGTTGGTGGTTCCTGATGCCGTCGAAGGCCCGCAGTATACTGGGCGAGAAAGCCGGAGGCGCTATGAAGAGACTAATGATCGCTGTGTTTTTTCTCCCGTCCGCGGTGCTGATGGGGCAGGGCGTGTTGGGGGTGGGGAATTTTATCCACGTGGTGGCGAATCTGGACCGGTCGATTGAGTTTTATCATGACGCGATTGGGCTGGAGATGAAGGGCGCTCCGGGGCCGCACGCGTTTTCGGCGAATACGGTGGTTTCGAGCTTGTACGACGCTCCGGGCGCCGAGAGCCGGGTCGCGAGTTTCAAGATTCCGGAGTCGAACATGGCCGTGGAAATTGTGGAGTTTCAGGGCTTGAATGCGACGCCGGTGCGGCCTCGGCCACAGGACCCAGGGGCGATCACGTTGACTTTGCCCGTGCAGGATCTGGAGGCGGTGAAGACTCGGCTGTCTCGGATAAAGGGGCTGGAGTGGATCAGTGCGAGCATGGGTCGGGTGGTGGTGCGCGATCCGGATGGGATTTTCGTGGAGCTAGTGCAGCCCCGCAGTGAGGTGCGGCTAGGGGTCAGTGTGGCGGATCTCGGCCAGACGACACAGTTTTATTGGAAAGTGCTCGGGTTTACCGGCGGCAGCTCAGCGGCACAGGGAATTGCGAGGCTACGGGTTCCGGGAGATGCATTTCCGGTGGACTTTGCGGCGCCCAATTATGCCGACCGGAAGCCGGTGCACTCGGCGATTCACGATCCGGGGTCGGGCGTGCTGCGGCTTCGCGTCAGCGATTTCGACGCGGTGGTGAAGGCTCTGAAGGCGGAGGGGGCGACGGTTGTGTCGGCGGGCGGCGAGCCGGTGAATTTGGGGCGGAATCGCGCGGTCATCCTACGCGATATGAACAATCTTTTCATACAGGTGCTGGAGGCGGCTCCAGCGACGGGGAACGGGCCCGCAGGGAAATGAACAAACTTGCTTGATGACGATGCTGGCGGGGGTCAGGAACTTGAGCTATTTGATGTGACCTTCGCGCACGTCCTTGTTGTTCTCTTCGCAGGAGTACTCCATCAATTCCCACTCCGGGCGCAAGGTGAACACCCGTTTGTTGACGATTGGATCGGAATACGTCTTGGGGTCGATCACCGTGATTTCATACGCGATGTGTTTGTCGTCGGTGCGGGTCAAGCGCTCGATGGTGTGCATCTGATCGCTGTGCGGGTGGCCGATGGTATCGAGCCGGGTCTTCTCGTTGAAGCCGACGGTGTCGATGACCAGCGTGTCGCCCTCCCAATGCCCTACAGAGTTTCCTGCCCAGGTCGCGTCCACCGTCTTCGGATGAGCTCGTCCATCCGTGGGGATCACCTTGTAGGTCTGCCATGCTTCAAACAAGATGGCGATGCGGTTCGGTTCCTGCATGATCTCCATGGGCATGGGCGTATTCATCAGGCGGGTCCAGCCCAAGGGCAGGCAGTTGGCGGCGTAGTCGAACTTCTCGGCATCGTAATTCTTGAAGTCCTGCTCGCCCCACGCGGTGAACGGCGGCTTGGCCACACCGCGCAACATGTTGGGCGTGTATGGGATCTCCCAAACGCCGCTTAGCGACGGCTTGCCATCCGCCGCGCGCGGAGGACCCTCGGCAAACAGAGGCAGGGCGGCAGCGATCAGGATGGGAAGAATCGCTCTCACTTGGAAGGCTCCTTACAGGCGAAATTCTGAGCGTCGTCGATGCTTCCCGATCCCTTATACTGCGCCACCTGCGGATACGGGCAAAGCGGGCGCGTGCGGTCTATCTTGCCTGCCGTGCTGTGCGAGGCGATGATCCGTTCCGGCGCCTTGCTCTTTTCCACCCACTCTTCGAGCGCGCCCACCTTATCGAATACGTTGGGACCGTCGCCGCCGCCGCAGTGGCCCATCCCCGGCTCCAGAAACAGCCGGATACTGTTGGAGGTTTTGGCGGCGCCGCCCATGGTATCCACCACGCTGTCGTAGTACTTGATGGTGGATAGCGCGGCGATGTTGGGATCGCTCCAGCCGTGATACAGCAGCAGCTTGCCGTTGTGTCCGAAGTAAGTTGCCAGGTTCGGATCGGTGGCATTCATGACCACGTTGCCGGGCTGTTCGGAGCGCACAATGTCGCTATCGAAGTTGAAGGTACGCCAGTCCCAGTTGGGGTCCTGGAAGACCACGTACTTATAGTGGTCGAACATAACAGCGGAGGGATCCGGACCCGCTCCCAAAACCGCCCAGCCCAGTTCGGTGCCCGGCACGAGCGAAGGAAACAGTTGCGCGCCAGTTCGCGGATTGGTGGCCGCGGTGTAGATCTTCCGTGCGGCTTCTACTTGAGGCGCGGTGAGGCAGGACGGGCCATCCGCGCCTTTGCACAGCAGCACCTTGGGATCGAAGTTGCAGCGCCGGGGATCTTCGATGAGGCCGTCCTTGACTCCGTCGCGCGCGTCGCATGCCTCCAGCACCGCCTGGTGGACCAGCGAATACTTGCTGGCGGGGATGTAGCTGGCCTGGTCTTTAAGGAGCGCGAATGCGATCCACATCGCGAGCGCGGTTCGATTGGCAGGCGCGCCCGCAATGATGCCATCGTAATCGTTGGGAAAACGCTGCGCCTCTTTGAGACCCTGGCGGCCGCCCGTGGAGCAGCCATTCCAATACGAATACTTGGGCGCATTGCCGTAAAAGGCGTTCACGATGGCTTTCGCTTTCACGGTCATTTCGTGTTCCGACCGGTAGCCGAAATCGATCAGTTTTTCGGGATGGCCCAGCGCGAACTGGCCACTGCCGCCGGTGTGGCCCGTGTCGGTTGAGGCAGTGGCGTACCCGCTGCGCAGCGCTTCCGAGAGTTCGCGATAGCTGATGACGCCGGCCCAGCCGCCATTGCCGACCGCCTGGAACTTGCCGTTCCATCCAGCGGCCGGTAACCAGACCTCGATCTTGATATCGGAATCGCTGGTCGGCTTCAGCGTGGCAGATACACGGCAAAAAGCCGGCAGATCCCGGTAGGCGGTGGCGCTCCCGCGGCCTCCCGGCATGTTGAATTCTCCGGCACCGACGGATTGAGCGGACGTGATGGTGGTGTCCGGCAGTGCCAGTGAGCTGAGGCCTTCGCACGACGCGGCCAGGGCCGGCGCTGCGCACATCAAGATCGAAACCAGGAATCTGTAGTACACGATGCCTCCTGCCAACCTTCTGATTTGCCGAGTATTATATCGCAGGCGTGCAGCAAAACCGGACACAGGCCGGGAGGCCTGTGGTACGCTAAACTCCTACTGTAATGCGACGGTCAACGTTACTGTGGCGCGGACTTCGACAGTGCCCGGCTCAATGGGAGTGGGCGCGGCCGTGGCGGCGGCCGCAAACTGGCGCACCACCGGCCGTATGACTCCGGGGTTGCCTTGCTCCAGAAGGAGCACGCGACCCAAATGCATTCCCATCGCAGCCGCCATCGCTTCCGCATTGCCGCGCGCTTCCCGCACGGCCTCGCCCAGAGCTTGAGCGCGCGCCGGAGCCTCGTTCTTCACCGTGAATTGCACACCCTGAATCCGATTGGCGCCCCCAGCGACCACCACGTCGATTAGCTTTCCCAATCCCGCCAGGTCGGTGGTGGTCACCTCGACCGTGTTGTTGGCGGTGTAGCCGTTGATGGTGGGCTGACCCCCGTCTCTGGGGTATTGATAGTTCGGGTTGAGCGAATACCCGGAAGTTCGGATCTCGCCCGCGCTGCCCAGCGCGGTACGCAATTTGTCGAGCGTCGCCTGAAGTTGGGTGGCATTTTGCGCGGCCGCTGCCTGCGCCGTGGGAGCTTGCGTCACCACCCCGATATTCAGCTTGGCCTGATCCGGTTTGGTCTGGATCACCGCCTCGCCCGTGGCCTGCACCGATGGCGGCCGCGGGTCAGACTGCGCCGCCTGCGTACCACGGAATTAGTGCCAACATCGCCGCTGAAACCCGCCATTTCATGCGTGACCTCCTCCTCTATCATGGTAGCAACCGCTCCCTCCGGTCACGGCTCAGTATGGGGTCGTAACGCCTCGTTACTGAGCCGTGACCACAGGGAGCGGTCTTAGCAGACTGCCTATCTCCTCATCGCAAAAAGAGATACTTGATTTCAATGCCTGCCGCATTTTAAGATAACGAGATAGAGCTTTCCGAATTCCGCAGGAGTGAAGAATGATTTATTCGCGTTCCGCCGAGTATGCGATTCGAGCCTTTGTGCATCTGGCTCAGGTGCCCGATGGCAAGTTCGCCATGGTGAAGAATATCGCGGAGCAGGAGGATATTCCTGCCCACTTTCTGGCCAAGATTCTGCAGCAACTGGCACGTAAGGGTCTGCTTCGCTCCAGTAAGGGTCCGACCGGCGGATTCGCGTTGCGCGTAGATCCAAGTGAGATCCGGCTGCTGGATATCGTCGAAGCCCTCGACGGCCTGGCCCCTTACCAACAGTGCGCCAGCGGACTTTCGGAGTGCTCAGACGACATGCCCTGCTCCATGCACGATAGCTGGGTAGCCCTGCGTTCGCGTATCATGGATTACTTAGGGCGGAATACGATCGCTGACTTGGCCAAAGCGCTGGAGATCAAGAAGAAGAACCTGGCCATGACAAAAGGGCGCAAATCCAAGCGGCCGGTTACCGCAAAACGGGCATAGGGCTGGGCGGGCCCAGCTTTTTTCCAACAACTGAATCCGGAGGCACGATGGGACACTCAGTCCTCGTCCCCATGGTGGTCGAACAGACTTCCCGGGGCGAACGCGCGTACGACATCTATTCGAGGCTGCTCAAAGAGAACATCATCTTTCTGGGAACGCCGATCGATGACCAGGTTGCCAACCTGATCATCGCCCAGTTGCTCTTCCTGGAAGCCGAAGATCCTGAAAAGGATATTTCGATTTACATCAATTCGCCGGGCGGTTCCATCACCGCCGGACTGGCGATTCTGGACACGATGGCCTTCATCCGCCCGGACATCGTGACGATTTGCGTGGGGCAGGCGGCCTCCATGGCGGCGGTGCTGCTGGCCAAAGGCACCAAGGGAAAGCGCTTCAGCCTGCCGAACTCGCGCATCATGATTCACCAGCCATCCATGCAGGGCCTGGCGGGACAGGCCGCCGATATCGACATCTACGCGCGCGAGATTCTGCGCATGCGTGAGATCTTGAACGGCATGCTGGCCGACGCCACGGGACAGCCGGTGGACCGGATTGCCAAAGATGTGGATCGCGACTACATCATGGAGCCGGATGGCGCCGTGGAATACGGCATGATCGACCGCGTCATATCGAGCCGTGATTTGGCGCCGGTGCCCGTGAAGGGGTAGCGCGGTGGCGCAGTCCGAAACGGCCGCGCAGTCCGAAGTCGCAACGCTGGCAGGCGGCTGCTTCTGGTGTCTCGAAGCCGTCTATCAGGAAATGCAAGGTGTACGCGCCGTGGAGTCTGGATACATGGGCGGACACCTTGCCAACCCCAGCTACGAAGCCGTGTGCAGCGGGTCGACGGGACATGCCGAGGCGGTGCAGGTTACCTTCGACCCGACGGTCACCACGTTCGCCGACATCCTGAAAGTATTCTTCGCCATCCACGATCCCACCACGCTCAACCGGCAGGGTAATGACGTGGGCACGCAGTACCGCTCCGCGATTTTCTATCATGACGACCGGCAGCGGGCCACCGCGGAGGAAGTGATCCGGGAATTGAATGCCGAACAGATCTTCCCGTCGCCCATCGTGACGGAGGTCCAGCCGGCTTCCACGTTTTACAAAGCCGAGGACTACCATCAGGAATACTTCCGCAATCATCCGCGGCAGCCCTACTGCTCGTACGTGGTAGCTCCCAAGGTCCAGAAGTTTCGCCAGAAGTTCGCCGCCAAGCTGCGCGCCGGCCAATGATAACTTTGGTTTGTTGACTTGAAAGCTAACTCGCGACCGTGTTAATTTTCGAGCCGGGAGTATTGCTAATGGAGCTGACGAGTCCGGAAGTGATCGCCCAGTTATTGTCGGAGCACAGAGCGACGCGGCGGAGCCGCCCCATGGCAACGCCCGTCAAAGTAGTCCAACGTGTGGTTAAGCGGCGCTGCCAATGTGGCGTGTGCCTGTTCTGCATGGAAAACGCCCGGTGGGATCGGATCTTTAAGGAAAAATTCGCCGACCCGGATTACTACAAAGGCGTTCCCGTTCGTTTCTCATCGCCCCTGCGCTAGTTTCTGAGAGGCAGACCCGGTAGTCTGCCCAAGCGCGCGGCGCAATTTGCTACCATCAGCCCATGCCGCGCTTCGGCGTGTGCCTGTTGGCGCTGGCCTGTTGCGGCCCGGTGGGCGCGCAGACCGCGGCGATGGCGCGCGCCGCATCCGTTGCCTTCCATTCCGAACGAGACACCCTCTCCCTGACCGGCCAGCAGCAGCTGGAAGCGGATCAGCTCGATCAAGACGCGCAGCACCAAGTGCAGGCCGGCCAGTTTGGAGAAGCGTTGCGGCGCTATGCCCACGCCACTGCTTTAATGCGGGACGCGGCTTGGACCCCCGCCCTGCAATTTGCAGCGTCGCTCCAAGGCCGCATCGATCACGCCATGCTCGATCCCGGCAAGCCCGTGACTCTGGCGCTCACCGCGCTCTACCCCAGTAAGGGCACATCAGTCGTCTCGGTCTTTCTCGTCTCAACCGTCAAAGAAGGCCCTGCCGAGCGGGAATTGTTGCGTAACGCTGAGGTGGAATCCACTCGCCTGCCGTTCACCACGCGCGTCATCATCCCGGAGACGGCGACCGGCACCTATCACCTCGAACTGCGGGTGGCGGCGCCCAATGCGCCCGAGGCTGTGCGCGAGCTGTTCGTGAAGACGTTTCCAGTGCACGTCGAGCGCCTCTCGGAGGAGGCACGGACCCTGCGGGAGCGCTTGGCGAAACAGCAGCGGCGCGATTCCCCCGGGCTCGCTACTGCCGAATATGCGCTCCAGTTCTACGAGCGGACCGACCGCGGTGAGGAGGGCGTGCGACGCTTCGGCCGCTATCCGTTCCGTGAGCAGTTCATTGCCGCCAATGCCATCCTGGACGCTTTGGATGCCGGTCGGAACCCGTTTGGAGCCAACCACGGCGATTTCCATCGGGCCTACCGTTCGCCGGTGGATGGAACCCTGCAACCCTACCGGATCCTCATTCCCGACCAGTACAACGGCGCACGGCCCGCTCCTTTGCTGGTCGCGCTGCACGGCGCGGGCGGCGATGAGAGCGATTTTTTCGAAGATTACCCGGCCGCTCCGCTACAGCCCGAGGCCCAGCGGCACGGCTTCATCGTCGTCTGTCCCAAGGGCCGCGACCCGCAATCGGGCTATCGCGGCGCAGCCGGCCAGGATGTCTTGGACGTTGTGGCGGAAGTGCGCCGCGAGTACCGCATCGATGCTGGCCGCATCTATCTCATGGGCCACTCCATGGGTGCGTACGCCACCTGGCGGCTGGCCATGGAGCATCCGGATCTGTTCGCCGCCCTGGGCCCGATTTCCGGCGGCGGCGATCCCCACGGCATGGCGAAGATCCGTCACATCCCGCAATACATCGTACACGGAGCCAATGACCAGACGGTGCCGGTGGCGCAGTCGCGCGCGATGGCTCAGGCCGCGCGGCAAGGTCACGCCGAAGTGGTCTACGTGGAAGTGCCCGGCGCCGGCCACTACGATGCCGTCATCGGCCAATTCGGCCCGATGATGGATTTCTTCGCAAGGCAGGCGAAGCGGTGAGACTCGCACCGGCGACAAGGATCGCCGGCGTTACGGCCGGTCGAGTGACGAACTATTCCAGCCAATCGAACGACCGGGTGACCGCCTTCTTCCAGAAAGAGTACATCTGCTCCCGGCGCGTCCGATCCATGGCGGGCTTCCAGGTATGATCCACCGACCAGCGCGAGCGCAGGTCGTCGATGCTTTCGAAGAAGCCGGTGGCGAGTCCGGCGGCATAGGCTGCTCCCAAAGCAGTGGTCTCTTTCACAACCGGGCGGACCACTTCGCGGTCGAGAATGTCTGCCTGAAACTGCATCAATAGATCGTTCTCAACCATGCCGCCATCGGTCCGCAAGGTCGCCAGAGGGATGCCGGAATCCTGCTCCATGGCCTCCACCACTTCGCGCGTCTGGAAGGCCGTGGCTTCGAGCACGGCGCGGGCCAGGTGCCCCTGGTTGGTGTACCGCGTCAGCCCGGCGATCACGCCGCGGGCGTTATGTTTCCAATACGGCGCGTACAGTCCCGAGAACGCCGGAACGAAGTAGATCCCGCCGTTGTCGTCCACCGTTCGGGCCAGCGCTTCAATTTCGGCGCTGTGGCGGATGAGCCCGAAGTTGTCGCGGATCCATTGCACCAGCGCGCCGGTAATGGCGATGCTGCCTTCCAGAGCGTAATTGGCCGGCTGATCCTTCAGGCGGAACGCCACGGTCGTGAGCAGGCCGCACCGCGACGGAACAAGGTCCCGCCCCGTGTTCATGAGCAGGAAACACCCGGTGCCATAAGTGTTCTTGGCTTCGCCCGCGCGGAAGCACGTCTGCCCTACCAGGGCCGCCTGCTGATCCCCCAGGATGCCGGCAATGGGAACGCCTTTCACGGATGCAAGCGTGGCCGCGCCGTAGCATTCGCTGCTCGAACAGATGTGGGGCAAAATCTGCGGTGGGATCCGGAAGGCGCTCAGAAGTTCCGGGTCCCACTCCAGGGTTTCCAGATTCATCAACTGGGTGCGGCTGGCGTTGGTGCAATCGGTGAGGTGCAAGCCGCCGGTCAGGCGCCACAGCAGAAACGTGTCGATAGTGCCGAAGAGAATGTCTCCCGCCTCTGCCTGCGCGCGCACGCCGGCAACGTTGTCGAGCAGCCAGCCAATCTTGAGACTGCTGAAGTAGGTGGAGAGGGGCAGGCCGGTCTTCGCGCGGAAGCGGTCGGGGCCCCCGGCGCGCGCCAACTCCGACACCGCGTCACCCACGCGCGTATCCTGCCACACCAGGGCATTGTGCACGGGGCGGCCGGTCCGCCGGTTCCAAAGGACCGTGGTCTCGCGCTGGTTGGTGATTCCGATGCCCGCCAGGTCGCCGGGCTCTAGGCCGCCCTGGGCCATCGCCTGGGAGATCACTTCCTGGGTGCGGGCCCAGATTTCCTCGGGATCATGCTCCACCCATCCCGGCTGCGGATAGATCTGCCGGTGCTCTTTCTGCGCGGACGCGGCGATCCGGCCGGAGCGGTCGAAAACAATAAACCGCGTGCTGGTGGTGCCTTGATCCAAGGCGCCGATGTAACTGGGCATAAGACTAAAATACCGGGTCGCGATGAGTTGCGGCCCGGTATTTGGATCTCAGCAATGAGAGGTGGTGTCGAAACACCAATTACCCTGACTTCCGTTCCAGCCGAACGAATAGTTCAAATTTCTTTGGAGCGGAATCACAGTGCCCTTTTTGACAGGAACGCGATCAGGTCCACGACGCGGCAGGAGTAGCCCCACTCATTGTCATACCAGGCCACCACTTTGAGGAGGTTGCCATCCAGCACCTTAGTCAAGTCCCCATCCACGATGGAACTGTTCGGGTTATGCAGCATGTCGGAGGAGACCACCGGGTCCTCCGTATAGGCGAGGATCCCTTTCATCGGCCCTTCCGCCGCAGCTTTCAAGGCGGCGTTGACCTCTTCGGCGGTTGTCGATTTGTCGAGCACCGCAACCAGGTCCACCACCGAGACGTCGGGTGTGGGCACGCGCATGGAGTACCCATCGAGCTTGCCCTTGAGCTGTGGCATGACCAGGCCGATGGCTTTGGCGGCGCCGGTGGTGGTGGGGATCATATTCAGGGCGGCGGCGCGGGCCCGGCGTAGGTCCTTGTGGGGAAAATCGAGCACGTTCTGGTCGTTGGTATAGCTGTGGATCGTGGTCATCGATCCCTTTTGAATCCCAAACTTGTCGTACAGGACCTTGACCACGGGCGCCAGGCAGTTGGTGGTGCAAGAGGCGTTGGAAATAATGTTGTGCTTGGCGGGATCGTACATGGCGTCGTTCACGCCCAGCACGAGGGTAACGTCTTCGTTCTTGGCCGGCGCCGAAATGATGACTTTTTTGACCGTACCGCGGATATGTTTGCACGCCTCTTTGGCGTCTGTGAACCGGCCAGTGGATTCCACCACGATTTGCGCGCCCACGGAATTCCAGTCGAGCAGCGCCGGATCTTTCTGGGCAAACACTTTGATCTTCTTGCCCGCGACGGTGATGGAGTCGGCATCCGAGGTGATCGTCTCGGAAAGCTGACCCAGAACGGAGTCGTACTTCAACAAGTGCGCCAGCGTGTGCGTGTCGGTGAGATCATTGACCGCGACGAATTCAATGTCATTCCTGTGCAGACCTGCACGAACAACGTTGCGGCCGATCCGGCCGAAGCCATTAATTCCAACTTTAACTGCCATTATGTGCTCCTATTTGTAGTGAACGAAAAGAATAGCAGATTGCAAGTTTTGCGGGAGGCGGTTGCGACTCCAGAAGGCCTCTCACCGGCGGCAAGGACCGCCGGCGTTACGTAGCGCTGGCGATCTTGTCGCCGGTGTAGTTCTTTTTCGGCGAGCTCTTACTCGAGGCGGAACTCCTGGCCGATGCGGTGAACGGCCACACGTTCCGGGTTTCGGCCGGCCGCTGCCGAGACGCGCTCGATGGGCTGGAAGTACGGTTCGCGGCTTAACGTGAAGGTCTGGTGATGCACGGGGAGGAAGAACTCGCACCCCGCGTCGTGGGCCATTTGCCAGGCCTGCTCGGGAGTGCAGTGGTAGCGAATCCATGGATCGTATGCTCCCACCGGCATGATGGCCAGATCGAACGGGCGCGATTTCTTGAGGGCGCGGAAGGACGTCGTAACGGCGGTGTCGCCTCCAAACAGGACACGGTAGCGCCCGGCTTCGATGGTATAGCCGTTGTATCCGCGGTAAGTGTCGCTGCGCATGCGCGCGCCCCAGTGGTTCACCTGGAAAGCGCGGATCTCGAGCGGACCGGCAGCCGCGCGCTCACCCCACCCGATCTCCTCAACTTTGCGGTAACGCCGCACGCGGAGCAAGTCGCTGGTCCTGGCCGCCGTGATGACTGTCGTTCCACGGCTCTCCAGGCGCCGCAGCGTGGGCCGATCGAAGTGGTCCATGTGCGCGTGCGAGAGCAGGATAACGTCGATGTGCGGCAGTTCGGACTCAGCCAGCGCAGGCTCCACCAGGCGCTTCAACCCGAGCGTCACTGGTCCCAACCCGATGCCCACGCGCAGACTGAGAACCGGATCCGTGAGGACTGTGACGCCATCGATCTTCAACAACACGGTGCTATGGCCCAGCCACGCAGCGAAAAGACCACGATCACTCCAACTCGCGGGATTGGGACGATAGGGCGCAGACAGAACGCGGCGCCTTCGATCCTCGGAGTATCGGTTCCAGTAGTGCGGCGCGGCACGATAGGCCCAGGCGGCCTGGAGTAAAGCAGTTCGGGGCATCTAACGGTTAGATGCGGCATGACTGACGGTTGTTTCGAGTTTACACGGTTGGGTTTGCGCCAATGCCCGCAAACCGAGGATAATAGGACTAAATCGGAAGTTTCCAGTGTCACTGCCGAGTCATAGCGCAATGCAGCACTCGGCGATCCGGCGGCAACTCGAGAAGATCCTGGCCCACGGTCTATTCGTACGCTCCGATCGCATGGGGAGATTCCTGCGCTTCGCGGTGGAGCAGACTCTCGATGGTAAAGCCGATGAACTCAAGGAATATCTGATCGGGGTGGAGGTTTTCGATCGCAAAGACTCCTACGATCCGCGGGTCGATCCGATTGTGCGGGTGGAAGCGCGCCGCTTGCGTTCCAAACTGAAGGCCTATTACGAGGGCGACGGGCGCGAAGATCCGGTCATATTCGAATTCATCACAGGGACCTACGCGCCGGCGATTCAGCAAAGGAACGCAGATCCGCCTGTTGCGGAGACAGGCGTCAGCACGGTGGCGGTTCTCCCCTTCACCAATCTCAGCGGCAACGCGGACAACGACTATTTCAGCGACGGACTCACTGAAGAGTTGATCCATGCGCTGACCAAGCTGAGCGGGATGCGTGTGGTGGCATGGAATTCAGCGGCGCGCATGCGGGGCGTGGAGCAGGACATGCTGGAAGTACGGCGGCAATTGCATGTCGGCACGGCCCTGACGGGTAGTGTTCGAATCTCCGGGACGAGTCTGCGCGTGCGTGCGCAACTGATCGACACACAGAGCGGCGTCTATCTGTGGTCGGAGACTTTCGACCGCGAGATGCAAGAGGTCTTCGCGATTCAGGAAGAGATCGCTCGCGCCATCGTGCGGACACTGCGCGTGCAACTGGCGGGCGGCACCGAAAGAGTGCCGGTGTCGAAGACCCGAACCAGCCTCAGTGCGTATGACTACTACTTGAAGGGCCGGTATCACTGGCACCGCCGCACGCCAGATGAGTTCATGCGCAGTCTGCAGTGCTTCGAAGCAGCCATCCAGGCCGATCCCGAATCCGCTTTGGCTTACGCGGGAGTTGCCGACGCATATTCGTTGCTCGTGGAATATGGACTGACTCATCCCTCGGAAGGAATTCCGAAGGTGAAGGCCGCGGCCAGCCGCGCCATTGAACTCGACGCCAGCCTGGCGGAGGCTTATCCCTCGCTGGCGATGATCCGCTCGCAGTGCGACTTTGAGTGGGAGGAAGGCGAAAGTCTCTATCGCAAGGCGATCGCGCTAAATCCGGGTTACGCGACTGCGCATCACTGGCTGGGCGTCGATTGTCTGGCGATGACGGGCCGTCTGGAGGAAGCGAAGGTAGAAAACGAGATTGCGCTGCAACTGGATCCGCTGTCCAGCATTCTTTACGACGGCCGCACTTTCCTCCATATCGTGAGCCGGAACTACGAGGAAGCCATCCGGGTGTGCCGCGAATCGCAGAAGTTCGATCCGTCGTTTCACAAAGGGTACACTTCCATGGGACGCGCCTTGGCGCTCCAGGGGAACTACCCAGCAGCGCTGGCGATGTTGGAAAAAGGCCGCTCTCTGGCTGGGGATGTTCCCAACATTCTGGCGGCAATCGGGCACGTTTTTGCGTGCTCCGGCGACCGCGCCAGCGCGCAGGGAGTGCTGGCGAAGCTCACGGCTCGGGCCGCTGAGGTCCACATTCCGTCCACTTGCTTTGCCCTCGTCCACATGGGCTTGGGAGAGAACGAACGGGCGCTCGATTGGCTTGAGAAAGCTTGCGAGCAGCACGAGACGCCCGTCTGCGTCGTGAAGGTTCACCCGCTCTACGACCCGCTGCGGACGCATCCCCGATTTCAGGCACTTCTCCGGCGGATGCGCCTGGCGTAGTTAGGGCGTGGTCTCGCTGAAACCCTGTGTCATCGCTTGCAGTCGAATCCGCAGAGCCGCGGCTTGCTTGGACCGTTTGGTGTCTTCCAGCAGCCGCGCGTAATTTGCCAAGGCCCGGATCACGCGAGGATCTTGCGGTCCGAGCGCCATTTCCAGCGATGCCAGAGTGGCGCGGCCGAGCTTTTCCGATTCGGTGACACGGCCCTCGGCGCGCAGCACCTCAGCCAATTCGTTGCGCGCCACCAGAGTCAGCGGATCGTCGGGGCCGTAAGCGGATTCGAAGATGGCGACAACCCGCCGGTATAGCTCTTCCGCCCCAGGTTCGCGTTCCCTCTGGTGATAGAAAGCGGCCAGGTTCATGAGCGCCTTAGCGGTCTCGGGGTGCTGTCGGCCGAGAGAATTCTCCAGAAGGGCAATGGCTTCCCGGTAGTATTTTTCGGCTTCCAGAAACCGGCCCTGAAAACGGCAGCTCTGCGCGAGATTGTTCAACGCCGCGGCGCGAACCGGATGGCTGGCGGGGAGCACGCGTTGCGCAATTTCCAGCGCCTGTACAGCCAGCGACTCGGCATCGGCAAGCCGGTTTTGGCGCAGCGCCACGGACGCCAGGTCGGTGTACACGCCCGCCGTCAGCCGGTCTTCGGTGCCGTTGAGGAGTGGGCGCAACAGGGCTTCCGCCCGATCGTAATGCCCCTGCGCGATGTAGATGGAGGCGAGGGTGCGGCGGTTATTGACCCGCTCGGTTGCGGTACGCGCAGCATCCTGCTGGTCAAAAATGAAATTCGCGTGCACGGCCAGTGACTCGGCCTCCGTGAGTCTCCCCCAAGCCCTGTAAAGGGCCGCCATGCTACTGGCCGCACGGCCCGCATCCATGCTGTCGGGACCCGCGACAGCCTCGGTTTCGCGGAGGGAGTTTCGCAAGAGGGCCTCGGCCTCCGGATACCGGCCCATGGTTCTGAGGAGAGTCCCCAAGTTAAGAGCCGTGATAGTCCGGTCGTGCGCGGCCTCGGCTCCCAGGCGATCCCACCCGGCGAGCGATTGGCGATAGAGCGACTCGGCATCGCGATAGCGCGTCAAGTAATAGAACTGTAATCCGAGCTCGTTGAGTTCGGCGGGAGTTAACCCCTCGGCTCCCGCCGCCGACAAGCGTTGCGCTTCTTGCAAATCGGTCTGTAGTGGGGCAGCTCCCACCAAAGCAGTGACACCCAGAAACAAAATGATGGACTTCATCAGCACCCTCCGTTGTGTATAGGATGCGGCAGGGGGGTGGGGGAGAAGGAGTATAGAGGGGTTAGCTTACCGTAAAGCGCGTCAGATTTGTTTCACAAGCAGGAAAACCGGACACAGGCAAAGATGCCTGTGCTACTGCCGCCACCGCCACGGCGCGGTAAAAATATTGAACTCGTAGGGCGTCTTCGCGTCCTTGTCGGATGCGAACACAATTGTCTTGCCGTCCGGCGAAAACTCGGGGAACGCAGTGAAGCCGCCGTACTTAGTCACTTGCTCGAGTCCGGTGCCGTCCACATTAATCAGAAATAGTTCGAAGCGGCGGCTGTCGCATTCCTGTTTGTTGGATGCGAAGAGGATCTTCTTGTCGTCGGGGGTGAAGGTCGGGGCGAAGCTGGCACAACCGAAATTAGTGATCTGCTTGGCGTGGCTCCCGTCGGCATCCGCAACCAGCAGCTCCATCTTCATCGGGGCGGTCAGATTGTCGGCGAGGAGAGACTTGTAACGCTCCATATCCTGGGGTGTCTGGGGATGGTGCGCGCGCCATACCAGCTTCTTGCCATCATGCGAGAACACCGGGCCGCCATCATAACCGATGGTCTTGGTGAGCTGCTTTTTCTGCGACCCGTCGGGGCGCATGGTCCAGAGGTCCAGGTCGCCCGAGGCCAGCGACGTGTAGACGATCTGCCCGCTCTTGAAATTGATGGTCGCCTCGGCATCGTAGCCCGGCGTGTCGGTCAGGCGCTTTTCGATCTTGCCGTCGTCGGTCGCCAGGAAGATGTCGTAGCCGGGGAAAATACCCCACACATATCCCTTGCTGCGATCCGGCGGAGCGGGACAGGCGTCCCCAGCCAGGTGCGTTGAGGCGTAGACGATGTGCTTGTTGTCGGGCAGGAAGTAACCGCAGGTGGTGCGGCCCTTGCCCGTGGAAACCAGGTGCTGGTTGGAGCCATCGGCGTTCATGATGAACATCTGGTCGCAACCGTAAGGAGAGCGCGTAGATTGGAAGATGATGCGCTTGCCGTCCGGTGCCCAATACGCCTCGGCATTTTCCCCACCGTTGGTCAATTGACGCAGCTCACCCAGGTACGAAGACTGCGCCATTGCAGCCACGGCAACCGCAAACGTGATAAAAATCGTCCGCATCATCTCTGTGTCGCAATCATCGCAAGTTGAACTTCTTCATTTTGTAGCGCAGCGTGTCGCGCGTGATGCGCAGGAGCCGCGCCGCCTGGGTCTGGTTGCCATTGGTCTTCTCCAGGGCGCGGGCCAGCAGGCTACGTTCGTTGTCTTCGAGCGACAGCCCGTCAATCGGCGTCGGCAGGGCAGCGCTGGTCGGGGTTGAGCCGTTGGTATCCGGATGGGAGATCGTGATCGGCAGGCTGGGCGGAGTAATCAGCGCCGAATCCTCCAGGATCATGGCGCGCTCAATAGCGTTGCGCAGTTCGCGGACATTGCCGGGCCAATCGTGGGAAATTAACAGCCTGGCGGCGCTGTCCGTCACGCCCTCGATATTACGTTTGAACTTGCGGTTGTAGTGATCCACGAAGAACCGGGCCAGCGGCAGAATGTCATCCGTTCGTTCGCGGAGCGGTGGAATCGTAATCTGAATCACGTTGAGCCGGAAGTACAGATCCTGGCGGAAGGCGCCTTCTTTCACGGCCTCGCGCAGGTTCTTGTTGGTGGCCGCCACCACTCGCAGGTCCAACTGAATGTCCTTGAGTCCCCCCAGCCGCCGAAAGCTCTGATCCTCAAGCACGCGCAACAGCTTGGCCTGGAGCATCAAAGGGATCTCGCCGATCTCATCGAGAAAGAGCGTGCCTTTATCGGCCAGCTCGAAAATGCCGCGTTTCTGGGCGCGGGCGTCGGTGAAGGCGCCTTTCTCGTAGCCGAACAGCTCGCTTTCGAGCAGCGTCTCCGGGATGGCCGCGCAGTTGATGGCGATAAACGGCTCGGCCTGGCGCAGGCTCTGGTAGTGCAGCGTTTTGGCGATCAAGTCCTTGCCGGTGCCGTTTTCTCCATCGAGGAGAATAGTGGTCGCTTCACTCGACGCTACGCGGCGCACAAAATTCAGGACCTCGACCATGGGTCCCGATTCAGCGATCACCTCGCGCTTCTGGGGCGCCGCTTCTTCGGTAATGTCCTTAATCGTGGCCACTACACCCGAGAGCGTTCCTTCGTCGTCAAACACTTGTGCGGTCCGCATCACCACCAGGCGCTCCATGCCGTTGCCCGTGTTGAGCTTCACCGTGGTGTTAGGCGACCCGGGGCTCTGATTCAACCCCACCAGCACGCCGCACCCGGGCTCGCAAACCGTGCAGTGGAAGATTTCCTGGCAGTGCTTGCCGAGCATCTCCTCGGAGGACATGCCGAAGAGCTTTTCCGCCGCAACATTGACGCCGGTGATCCGAAACTCGGGGTCGTACAGAACCAGCGCGTCGGAGAGCTGATTGAAGACAGTTTCCAAGACGCTGCTCTTCTGCCAGCCTGGAGTGAGTTTGGACATTTCCGACGTAGTGATCAGATTATAACAAGCATCCTTGGGTTAATTGGCCCAATGGGATCTGATTGCCGGGGCAATTGCGCCATGATCGCGCCACGGCGTGACGCGGAAGCCGCTGATAAACCGGCATTAAAGCCCTTGGTGATGCAATTGCTATTCTCTGGGCGGAGTCCTTATGAAGCACTTAAAGCTGACCTTGCCGGCCCTGATTCTGATGGGCGGCTTCATCATCTGTTCGACGGCTACTTACGGCAAGCCAGACTATACCAAGAAAGAAAAGAAGGCCTGTAGTTATTGCCACACGGCGGCGACTGCCAAGGACGCCAGTGCCAAAGATCTTACCGACGCCGGCAAATACTACCAAGAGCACAAGTCGTTGGACGGCTACAAAAAGTAGCGTGCTCATTTGCAGAAGGGGGAGTCATCCATGATGGGAACGGTTCAGCTCTCGATCGCTGATGCCGTTTACGCGGGGCATCTACGGGACGCTCTCTCCCGTAGCGGGCCCTGGAACGTGGAGTTCGTCGACCGTCCCCACCAGGAGGAGCCAAGCGTTCTGGTCTTTGACGAGTTCACCTTCGGACGGCTCCTCCAGCCTGTAGCGAATCCCGAGCGGGTGGTGCTGATCACCCGCCAGGAGCCGGAGGTGCTGGCGCAGGCCTGGGAGGCCGGTATCGTATCCGTCGTCTCGAGCGATGATCCTCTAGCCACCGTTTTGCTGGCAATTATGGCGGCCTCTCTGCGCATTGCAAAGCCCCACGCAGCCCCCGTCCCAAGTGTAATTTCCCCCAATCCCGCCATAGACCCTGCGCGATTATCCCCAGATAATCAGATCTCTAGATCCAAACGTTGTAAAACACGATAGTTTCCCTCCTGAAAACTGGTGGTCTCCGGCGTGCAACATTCGAAATCGAGGTGCATGATGACTTTCGTACCGTTTACCGTCCTATGGGCTCTGCTTGCTGTAATCGTGCTGGCGCTGATCGCTTACCGGAAGATCGTGAGCAACAAGGAAGATGAAACGCTCCACCTGGGCAGTGGCGCAGAGGCCATCCCTGCGCAACAGGTCGTGATCGCCCACAAACTCGATGTGATCGACAAATGGGGCAAGCTACTCACCGTGGTTGCCGTGGTTTACGGACTGGCGCTATTGGGCTTCTATACGTACGTCACCTGGCTTAGCCCGAACATGCGCATGGGGCTTTAAGGTCATGGCAAACCGAGCAATCCTATCGGTGGCGCTCGGTTCTGCCCTTGTGTGTTTCTTGCTCGGGGCAGGGGCAACCAATCTCTACGCCCAGGCCTGCTCTTCCTGCCACGACCAGGGGGAGAAACTGGCCAAGAGCGCGCACACCGGCCTGACGTGCGACACGTGCCACGAGCAGCACGAACAGTATCCCCATCCATCTGGAATCCCGAAACCTGTCTGCACTACCTGCCATCAGGACCAGGCCGGCGAATATGCCAGCGGGGTGCACGGCCAGGCGGCCAAGAACGGGAACGCGGCGGCGCCCGATTGCGGCATGTGCCACGGCAGCGCGCATGAGTTGCTTCCTCCCAAGTCCCAGACGTTTCGCATGGCGGTGCCGGATACTTGCGGCATGTGTCACGCCGAGGTGGCGGCACAGTTTAGTAACAGCGTGCATGGGAAAGCGCTGGCGCGCGGGATCACGGAGGCTCCGCTATGCACGGACTGCCACGGCGAGCACAACATCCTCAAGCACACCAATGAAGCTTCGCCGGTCAACCAAGCCAATATCCGCGAGACCTGCGGAAGCTGCCATGGCGATGTCCGCTTGACGCGAAAATTCGGGATGCCATCGGACCGGCTGCTCAGCTTCGATGCCTCCTTTCACGGGCTGGCAGCCAAGGCCGGCGACCAAACCGTGGCCAATTGCGCCAGCTGTCACGGGGTCCACAATATTCTGCCGTCGTCCGACAAGAAATCGACAGTCAATCCCAAGAATCTTCCACAGACTTGCGGCCAGTGCCATCCGGGGGCTGGGACGCGCTTCGCCATCAGCCAGGTTCACGTTGCCGAAGGCCGCGGCGAACCCTCTGCCACGCGATGGGTACGCGAATTCTATTGGGTGGTGATTCCGGTGACGCTCGGGCTCATGCTGTTGCATAACGCCGGAGACTGGATTCGCAAGATGATCCGGCTGCGTTTCCGGGCGGTCGTCCCGCGCCGCAGCAGGGCTCTGAAAGGGCACACAGGCCCACGCATGCTCCCGTTTGAGCGCGTGCAGCACGCGATTCTGGGGATCTCGTTTCTGGTGCTGGTGGGCACGGGTTTCGCCCTGAAGTTCTCGGACCAGTGGTGGGCGCGTCCGGTGCTCCTCATGGAAGGCACAATCTCCATGCGGAGCCTGATCCATCGCACCGCGGCCGTAATCTTCTTAGCGACGGCGTTCACGCATCTGCTCTCGCTCATTGCCAATCGAAAGTTGCGGGAGCACTGGAAGGAGATGCTGCCTAAGGCCAACGACGCCCGCGAGGCGCTTGCGGGTTTCGCCTACAACCTGGGCCTGGGTTCCGAGCCTCCTGAACGGTCCTCCCACAGTTACATAGAAAAGGCGGAGTATTGGGCGCTGATTTGGGGCACGATGGTCATGGCGGCCACCGGCCTGTTGCTCTGGGCGAATAACCTGGCGATGAAATTCCTGCCCAAGTCGTGGCTCGACGTGGCGACCTCCGTGCACTTCTACGAAGCCATATTAGCTGCATCCGCGATTGTGATCTGGCACTTTTACTCCACCATTTTCGATCCGGACGTTTACCCGCTGGATACCTCCTTCGTTACAGGACACCGCGCCGGCGAACCGGAGCAGCCTGAGATGCAGCAGCACGCCGCAGAGCAGGAACCGAAGCAGGATCCTGAGTCTGAGCCGCAGGAAGTGTCCAGTGTGGGAGACTAAGACCGAACTATGACGCCAAATGATTCGCGCGGCTCCGGCCGGAGATGGCTGTCGCCGCTCATTCACTTGAGCAACAACTGGGTGAGCCTGGCGGGGGTCGTGCTCGTCACCACAGCCACCGTTTTCTGGCTCTTTCTGCTGCCCACCACGTTGAAGGGCGACACCGAAAATCCGTATATCGGCATCCTGGCGTTTCTAGCTCTGCCGGCGCCGTTCTTCGTCGGCCTAATGATGATCCCGCTGGGAATGTGGCTGAAGCGCAGGCGATCCGGCGCCCCCGGCGTTTATCCCGCCGATTTTCCCGCGCTGGCCTGGAGCAATCCCGAACTGCGCAAGCTGGCGTACTTCGTCGGCGTGACCACCGTCATCAACATCGTGGTAGCCAGCCAACTTACTTATGGCGCTGTCGGTTATATGGACTCGGTGACGTTTTGCGGCAAGACCTGCCACAACGTGATGCAGCCCGAATACACGGCGTACCAGAACTCGCCGCATTCGCGTGTGGAGTGCGTGAAGTGCCACATCGGTCCGGGGGCTGGCTGGTTTGTGCGGAGCAAACTGTCGGGTGCCGGACAGGTGATTGCGGTGACATTTAACACCTACCCTCGGCCGATCCCCACGCCGGTTCGCAATTTGCGCCCGGCCCGCGAAACTTGCGAGGCCTGCCACTGGCCGCAGAAGTATGGTGAAGATCGCGTGCGGGTCATTTCCAAGTTTGCGGACGATGAGCACAACACGCTAACTAAGACTGTTCTCCTCATGAAGATTGGCGGCGGCAATGGCGGCATCGGGATTCATGGAACGCATCTCGGCCCGGGGGTGCATATTCGCTACATGCCCTCCGATGACAGCCGCCAGACGATTCCCTGGGTCGAATACGATGGGCCTGGCGGAAAGCGCGTGTACTCCGTGGCGGACGCGAAGACCGCGGGCTTGGTTTCCCGCGAGATGGATTGCATGGATTGCCACAATCGGCCGACGCACACGTACGAGCTGCCCGACCGGGGCATCGATCGAGTCATGAGCGCCGCCCAGCTTTCGCCGTCACTGCCGTTCGCCAAGAAGGAGGCGGTCGAGCTCATTAAGATGAACTACACGTCGCGGGAAGAAGCGGCGCAACGCATACCGGCGGCGTTTGCGAAATACTACCAGGATCATTATCCGGACGTGTTCGCACAGCGCCGCGGCGAGATTACAGCCGCGGGGAAGGCGGCGCTCGACGTGTGGGACCGCAACGTCTTTCCGGCCATGAAGGTCACTTGGGGCGCTTATCCCAACAACCTGGGACACATGGATTTCCCGGGGTGCTTCCGGTGCCATGACGGCAGCCATTCCACAAAAGGCGGCGATTCGATCACACAAGACTGCAACGCCTGCCACAACCTGCTGGCCGTGGATGAAGCCTCGCCGAAGATCCTGAGCGATCTCGGAATCGTCGAGGCGAAGCATTAACCTCAGCCGGCCCACCGGCGGCAAGGACCGCCGGCGTTACGTGGCGCTGGCGATCTTGTCGCCGGCCACTAACTCGCGGACTGCTTCCACCAGCGGTGTTCCGGTCCGCTCCATCTCCAGCAGGATGTGCTTGCGCCAGAGCCCCCCGCCGTAACCACCCAACTTGCCATCCTGGTTCACTACGCGATGACAGGGAATCACAATGGCGATACGGTTCATTCCGTTGGCGTGGCCTACGGCGCGGGCCGCACCGGGGCGTCCCAGGGAACGCGCCAGTCCCTGATAGGAACGAGTCTCGCCGCAAGGGATGCGGAGCAGCGCGTTCCAAACCTCTTCCTCAAACGGTGTGCCGGGATAGACCAGCGGGACCGTAAACGTGTGCCGCTCCCCCGAGAAGTATTCCGCAAGCTCCTTTTTCAACTGGCTCAGGTGGGCGTTCTCTCCGGGTATCAGCGGCGACCCGAAGCGTCGGCGAATCGTGGCGAACTGCGCCTCGATCATGCGGCGCTCGGTGAACTCGAGCAGGCAGATTCCTTGATCCGTGGCGCCGGCCACCATCGGTCCGATGGGCGTATCGACCCACGACACGCGAATGCAGTCGGCATCGCGCACTTGTCCGGGCGGCTTGCCGAAGAGATGCCCGAACGCCGTGCGAAAGCCGCTGTGCGAGTCGAATCCGGAGTCGAGGATAGCCTCATCCAAAGGACTGCCGTTGCGGATCTGCTCGAACGCTTTGCCCAGCCGGCGCGCGCGACAGTATGCCTGAAAGGTCATGCCGTATTCATGGAGAAAATACCGCCGCACGCGGGCCGGTTCCAGACCTTGCTTGCGCAGATCGGCTTCGGCGATGCGCGCTTGCGGATCCGCTTCGAGCCGTGTGAGCAGATCGCGTACCCAATCCGGAGCGGAAGTCTCGGTGGGGCGGCAGCGCTTGCAGGGCCGATAGCCCGCGAAGAGCGCGTCGCGGACAGTTCCGAAGAACTCCACATTTTCCGGCCGCGGCTTCCTCGCGGGACACGACGGCAGGCAGAAGATCCCCGTGGTGCGGACGGCTACGAAGAAGAGGCCAATGTAAGAGGCGTCCGACTTCAGGAACGCACGCTCCATTTCCACTCGCGGTGGTAACAGATTCATGACCAAAGTGTACTGCCGGCGTGCGGTGGCCGCCACCGAAAAAGCGACATGGAAGTGGCGCGGGTTATTTTTCGAGCGGTAGTCCGGATTCCTGTAGCGCGCGCCACCCGCCGTCGAGCGAAATCGCGTTGGTGTAGCCCATTACTTGCAGGTTGTCGGCCACCAGCGCGGAACGGTATCCGCCGCCGCAATACAGCACCAGCTTCGTACGCTTGTCCGGGACTTTGGTCTCGATGTCGCGTTCGATGATCCCCTTGCTCAAGTGGATGGCGCCCTTGACATGCCCGGCTGACCACTCGCTCTCTTCACGTGTGTCGACCAGGACGTGCGGTTCTTTGTCCGCGACAATCTTCTGGTAGCCTTCGATGTCGATTTCCTGGACGCGCGATTTGGCGTCATTCACTAGTTTTAGGAATCCCGGATTGTGTTTCATGCCGCGTGCTTCCGACCGATTGTCGCACAGCGGCGGCGCGAAGTAGCGCCGGCGGTCTTCGCCGCCGGTGTGTTTATCCCAGGAACGTGAGCTTGGGCGAGCTGAAGTTGGCGAGGTTCGGGAATACCTTGGCGAGCGCGCTATCGGGAATGCCGAACCAGGAACAGAGCGTCGCTCCGTACTGATCGATCGACGTGGTCGGAATCCAGCGGCCGCGCACATCCGCATCGTCCGGCCCGCCCAATTCGAAAGTCGGGAATTTGCCGTAGATTTGGCCGCCTTGCACGGCGCCGCCGAGCACCAGGTGATGGCCGCCCCATGCGTGATCGCTGCCATTGCCAGACGTCGGCTGGAACGTGCGGCTGAAATCCGACTCGGTAAACGTGGTGACGTTCTGGGCCAGGCCGAGCTCCTGCGTGGCATCGTAGAACGCGGCCAGCGCGGGGCTGAGTTGCGGATACAGATTGTCGTGCGTGGCGATCTCGTTGGTATGGGTGTCAAAGCCTCCCAGTGAGCAGAAGAAGATTTGCCTCCGCATACCGAGAATGCCCTGCACTCCCATGATCTGCGCCACCTGTTGTAACTGGGCGCCCAGGGAAGTCTTGGGGAATTGAGTCTTGAGCGGCGTACCTTTGGATAGCGCATCGCCCAACGCCTTGGCGTCGGCAATGCTGTGGGACAAAGTGTCATTCGCCGCCTGCACCAGCGTCATGCCGCTTTCGGTGCTCAACAAATTGTTGACTGCATTCCAGCGGGCTTGAGATGCCGCTGAATTATTGAACCCGGTCAGTTGCAGCGATTGGCCCGGCGAGAGAGCGACGGGCTGCGTTTGCACGCCAGCTCCTTCCAGGCTGTTGCCGGCCACTGACAAAAACGTGGGGAACTGAGAGGAGTTGATGTTCTGGGAAGCGATGTAGTCGGCTGCGCGGCCCGCCCAGCCAGTGGGGCTGTGACCCTGGCCCACGGAAGTCTGCCACTGCAATTGCTGATCGGAATGCGAGAACAGGTTGAGTGGAATCGGCGCCTGTTGCGCCTGGTACACTGCGCGAGTCAAGGGTTGCACCAGCGAGCCGACGTTGGCCACCACTGCCAGCTCTTTATTCGTGAACAGTGTGGCGACTTCTGGGACCTTGCCGTGGAACGCGTACGGGGCTCCCGAAACGCTGTTGACTGGTGCAGTCAGAGCGCTGCCGCTAAGTGCCAGGTTTCCACGAATGGAGCTGTACGCCTTGTAACTGGCATCATCCATGGGAACGATCAGGTTGTTGGAGTCATTGCCGCCAAACAAAAATACGCAAACCAGCGCGCGATAGTCAGGGCCGCTCTGTGCCAGCCCGGGCAGCAACCCGAAAGGGCGCAGGGCCAGAGATCCTACGGAAGCTGCCCCGATGCGAATCAATCCACGGCGTGTAAGCATGTTCGATTCCTCTGTCCTACTGGATGACTTGATACTCGCTGGAGGTCAGCACCACATAGAGCGCCGCCTGCACCCGAGCCAGCGGGGCGACCGCAGAATCCGCCGCGCTCATCGCCGCCGTTTGCAATTCACTGGTCATGTTCTGGTGCAGGAACACGTAATTGATGTAATCGAGCAATCCGCTTGTGTCCTTGCCGAACGCCAGGAAGGGGGTGAGATCCAACTTGACGGCTTTGTCGAGAGTTCCGTACAAGGCGGTGTTCACCATGTCCGCCCGAAAGGCAGCGGTTTGTGTGGAGTGAATCTGGAACTCCGGCCCCAGCAGCCCTTTCTCCGTCCGGTACTGCGGGGAGAAATAGCTGAACACGCTAGCAGGGTTAAAGAGATTCTGACCGAGTTCATTGGCGTACCGGTTCAGCGTGTTTCCCGGGTTCATTGTGGCGTTCAGGCCGCGCGCGAGATTGGCGGTGAATAACACGGGCTCCCGTAAATGACCGAAGGAAGCCGTTTCCGTCGACGGCAGATCGTACGCGCGCGCCTCCGGATCCGTCAGGATCGCCGTGATAACAGCCTTGAGGTCGCCGCGAACACCGCTGCCGTTATTCAAAAACACGTTTGAGACGCGCTGGATGTACGCCGCGCTCGGATTGCTGGTGACCAGATGTTCAATCAACTGCTGGGACACAAACGGCGCCATAGTGTCCTGCGCCATGAGAGCATCGAGCAGCGATTCCAGATCCTGCTCCGCAGTCTGGCCGGACGGGATGGAGATGTTTCCAAAGATCTGCTTGGCACTGGTGTCGTGGTTGTTCTCCACAGCAAACATTTGGCCCAGATAGTACGCAGGGTTGTTGCCTTTCGCGGTGGCGCCTGGCGCGGTGGGATACGTCCAACCCGTGAACATTCGGGCCACGTTGGTGACGATCGCCTGGTTGTAGGTTGCGACCGGTTGGTGGTTCGCGTCGAGCACCGGGGTTCCATCCGGATTCAGTTGCGTCAGCCCAAGCGTGAACAACTGCATCAGTTCGCGGGCATAGTTCTCATTGGCCGCAGTGCCCTTCGCCGCATTGCCCTTGTTGTTGTTTGCCATGCTCAGGTAATTCCCCATGGCGGGGCTGAGCGTCACTGCTTTAATGATGTCGCGATAGTTACCAAAAGCGTTATCGCGGAAAATACGCCAATACGGAGGGAACGCGTATGCCTGATTGGTTTGGACGGCGGAGACCACCCAGATCTCCGAAAGGGCAAAGGCCACGCGCTGGCGGAGTTGGTCCTGCCCGGTCACGGCGTTCTGGAAGAAGGCGCTTTGCACGGGCGTCAGGTCCCGATTAGGCTTGCCATCGGCCCCCAGGATCGGCTGGTCCGGCAGGTCCGAAGTGTTCAAGGAGTACTGCCATGTCAGCCAATCGTTAACACCCATGGTCTGAACCTTGAAGATGTCGGCGGGCGTGGGTCCCCAGGTAGCCTGGTCCAGCAGTCGGGCCGCGGCCCTGCTTGTTGCGACAAAAGAGGGTTGCGAAACCGCGAGACGCGGCAACCAGGCCGCAGCGAGCACGACGAAAAGAAAACGCTTCTTCATCGAAGTCCCCCAGAGAGCATACGTATGGTAGGAACACCGATGGTCTCAAAAAGTGTCGCGGGGTGGAGAACTTTCGTGCGGTATCTTACGGGGCAGGGAATGGCCCCGCGCCACAAGGGTCACTCGACGCGCCGGATCTTAGCGCCGACCTTTGCCAGTTTCGCCTCGATCTTTTCGTAACCGCGGTCGATGTGGTAGACGCGATCGATCACGGTTTCGCCTTTGGCTACCAGCGCCGCCAGTACCAGCGAAGCGCTGGCGCGCAGATCAGAAGCGATGACTCCTGCGCCGGTCAGTTCGCGCGGCCCCGCCACGATCGCCTGTCTGCCGTCGAGACGGATATTGGCACCCATGCGCGCCAGTTCCTGCGCGTGCATAAAGCGATTCTCGAAAATGGTCTCCACAACAATGGAAATCCCTTCAGCCTGCGTCATGAGCGCCATGTATTGAGCCTGCAGGTCAGTGGCGAAGCCAGGGTATTCCTCAGTGGTCAAATCGACCGAGCGGATCTTGCCGCTGCCGCGGACGCGCAGCGTACTCTGGTCCGGCTGTGTCACATCCACCCCGGCCTGTTGCAGCTTCGACACGAGCGCGCCCACGTGCTCGGGGATGCAGCCGGTGATGGACAGGTCGCCGCCGGTGATGGCTCCCGCAATCAGGAAGGTGCCCGCCTCGATGCGGTCCGGGATAATGGTGTGCTCGGCGCCGCCCAGCTTCTTCACGCCCTGAATGCGGATCGTGGTGGTGCCAGCCCCCTCGATCTTCGCGCCCATCTTGGTGAGCAGCTCCGCCAGATCGACCACCTCCGGCTCGCGCGCGGCGTTGCGCAGCACGGTTTCGCCCTTGGCCAGCACCGCCGCCATCATCAAGTCTTCTGTGCCGGTGACCGTGATCCGGTCGAAGTGGACTACCGCGCCGCGCAGGCCCTCCGCGGCCTCGGCCTCGATGTACCCATGGGCCTGGTGGATGCGGGCGCCCAACTGCTCCAGGCCGAAAATGTGCAGGTTAATGGGCCGTCCGCCGATGGCGCAGCCGCCCGGTAGCGAAACACGCGCACGCCCGCTGCGCGCCACCAAAGGCCCCAGCACCAGGCTCGAGGCGCGCATAGTCTTTACGAGTTCGTAGGGCGCTTCGGGGCAAACGATTTGCGGCGTATGAAGCAGGACCGTTTCGCCGTCGACCTCGGCCTTCGATCCGATATCCACCAGCAGCCGCTGCATGGTGCGGATATCGCGGACACGCGGAATGCGTTTCAACGTCACCGGTTCATCGGTGAGCAGCGCCGCGGCCAACGCCGGCAGCGCCGAATTCTTGGAACCATTGGTGGGGATCTCCCCGCGTAACGGGGTTCCGCCCAGGATCACAAATTTATCCATGCAATGCCTTCGTAATACTCCCGCCGGCAGCGGAAAGCCTGTGTTCCGCCTCTTCGCGACCAATTCCGCTTCTCGACATCAGGATCGCAACGCGCACCTGGTTCCCCGCGGCCTCCAGCAATTCCGCGGCACGCTCTTCGGATACGCCGGCCGCCTGAACCACAATGCGGCGCGCGCGGTCCTCCAACTTCGCGTTTGTCGGCTGAACATTGACCATCAGGTTGCCATAGACATAACCGAGCCGAACGAACGCTGCCGTAGTAAGCATGTTGAGCACCAGTTTCTGCGCCGTCCCAGCTTTCATTCGCGTAGATCCGGTGACCACCTCGGGGCCGGCCAGCGGCGTAATCGCGATTTCCGCGGTGCGTGCCAGTTCCGATTCGGGCGTGCAGCTGATGCCCACGGTGACCGCGCCCAGCCGGCGGGCCTCGGCCACCGCGCCCAGAACGTAGGGCGTGCGCCCGCTGGCGGCGATCCCCACCAACACATCGCGCCCGGTGAAGCCGCGCGCTAATAGATCGCGAGCGCCGCTGGCGGGATCGTCCTCACTCGCCTCGATAGCGCAGCTCAGTGCGGGCTCGCCCCCGGCAATGATTCCCTGGACAAGCTCCGGCGGCACGCTAAACGTGGGAGGACACTCCGCCGCGTCGAGTACGCCCAGGCGGCCGCTCGAGCCCGCACCGATATAAAACAGCCGGCCGCCGTGCTGGAAAGCGGCCACAACAGCATCCACCGCACGGGCGATGTGCGTAATCTCCCGCTCGACTGAGGCCGCAACTTTCTGGTCCTCGGCGTTGATAACGCGCAGAACCTGCTCGGTGGGCAAAGCGTCGATCGAGGCGGACGCCGGATTCGGTTGTTCGGTGAGAAGCTTTTCGAGCACGCTGTATTCAGGATAGCGTGCAGAAAACGCTGCTCCAGCGTCGGCCGCTTCAGTCTGATATTTTGAAGTTGGGATGCCCTATGAGCCCTGCAGGTGGTGACCGAAGAGAAGCTCCAGGGATTCATCGACGCTGAAGCGTGGCGGCAACGGGTATACCTGATTCACTCCCCTCAGTGTTGTTCTGAGCTAAATTCAAAATAGTGCGATACGTCCTCAGGCGCGGGCACCCGCCGGTCAATGCCATTCTTCTGGTGGAGAGCGGATCGCGGCATCTGCTGGAACGGGTCCTTCCGAATCTCCGCCAGAATTGGGGCGACGACATCTTCATCGACCTGGTCACGTGCTATTCCGGACTTCCCGAGGGATTCCGCCCGCAGACCACGCGCGTCTATCGCGTCGCCGATTACCGGGGCCGCCGGTTGCGCGGGCAGTTGTACCGGCAGCTCCGCCAGAACGGCTATGCGTTTACCGGCATTCTCTGTTCCGATGAACCGGTGATGACGAAATGGAAATGGGCACTGGCGCTGCGCGTCCCAGCGAAGGTGTTTATCATCAACGAAAACGCGGACTACTTCTGGTTCGATATCCGGAACTGGAACAAGGTGCGAATCGTAGCGCTACAGCGTTCGGGGCTGGCCGGCGCCGGAGCCGTGAGGATGCTGGCGCAGGTGGTCGCGTTTCCGTTCACTTTGCTGTATCTGTTACTCTATGCAACGGTCGTTCATACCCGCAGGGCCCTGCGCAGGAGCTGATTGATGAAAACCATTCACGTGAAAGAACCCGGCGGCGCCGAGAAGATGCAACTGGTGGACGTTCCCACTCCGTCGCCAGGCCCAAAGCAGGCGCTCATCCGGACGGCCGCGATTGGCGTGAATTTCATCGACGTCTATTTCCGCAAGGGACTGTACAAGGCGGACATACCGATCGTGCTCGGAAATGAGGGCGCGGGCACGGTGGAAGCCATTGGCCCGGAAGTGACCGAGGTGGCGGTCGGAGATCGCGTGGCCTGGGCCATGCAGCGCGGCTCGTATGCGGAATACGCGCTGGTGCCGGGCGCCATGTTGGTCAAGATCCCGGACGGCGTCGATTTCCAACTGGCCGCCGCCGCCATGCTGCAAGGTATGACCGCGCACTACCTGACGCATTCGACGCATCTGCTCCAGGCCGGCGAGTCTTGCCTGGTTCACGCCGCGGCCGGCGGCACCGGCAGCCTGATCGTGCAAATGGCGAAGATGCTGGGAGCGCGGGTCTTCGGTACCGTTTCCACAGAGCAGAAGGCGCAGGTGGCGCGCCAGGCGGGTGCGGACGAAACCATTCTCTACACGCAGCAGGATTTCGAAGCCGAGGTGAAACGTCTCACCGGAGGCCGCGGGGTGGACGTGGTTTACGATTCGGTGGGCCAGACCACTTTCGACAAGAGTCTGAATTCGTTGCGTCCGCGAGGCCTGCTGGCGCTGTTTGGCCAGTCGAGCGGTCCGGTGCCGCCTTTCGATCCGAACATCCTCAACGGAAAGGGTTCGCTCTACCTGAGTCGTCCCAGCCTGGCGCACTACCTGTTGACTCGCGAAGAACTGCTGTGGCGCGCCGGCGACGTTCTCAAGTGGATCGCCGCGGGGAAGCTTAAGCTGCGCATCGACCGTACTTATCCTCTGGCGAACGCTGCTGCCGCGCATGGGGATCTGGAAGGGCGCCATACGGCGGGCAAGCTGCTTCTCATCCCGTAGTGCTTCATGACCCTGCAGGCCAAGCTGACGCTGGGTTCGGTGGTGCTGGCCAGCCTGATGGTAGGGGTGGTCTCGTTCGTCGATCTCGCCAACGAGATGCAGCGCCAGTTTGAATCCACGCTCGAACGCGCAGACACTCTGAATCGCGTTGCCTCCCGTATGATCAGCCAGTCGATCAACCGGCAGCGCACGCTGTCCCTGCCGGACGCTTTGCGTGATCCCGACCTGCAGAGCCTGATGATCGATATCATCAGCGCCTCGCACGCCATCCTGGAGGTGGCGGCGGTGGATCCCGTAACGAACGAGATCCTGCTCGACAGCGACCCCGGACAGCTTGGAATGAAGTCACCCCAGTACGACTACTTTCAGCCGCTGGTCGTCTCCAGTTCCTTGTGGACCAAGCTGCAAGTACTGCTGCGCAGCGGAAAGCGATATTACCGCTTGGAGCAGCCGCTCGGCGCCGGACTAAAGCCGCTGCTGTACGTCCGCGTAATCATTGCGCCCGCGTTGATCCGCAGGGACATCAATCCCATCATGCAAAAAGATGCGCGTGTGGCGCTGCTCTCGGTCATCGGGGCGGTATGCCTCACCTTCGTGTTCTCGGCGCTGGCTTTCCGCCCGTTGGGACGGCTGCGCCACCTGCTCGATCAGGTTGCGCGAGGCGAGTACGATTCGGAGAAGCTGGACGCCTCCCACCCGGTTGGAGACGAGCTTGCAGTGATGGCCTCCAAGGTCAGCCTGCTCGGCCAGCGCTTGCGCGGCGCGCAGTACGAAGTATCCGATCTACGCGGCAATATCGATCGGCTGCTGCAGGACTTGGAAGATGCGGTTTTTATCTTCAACCGCGAGCAGCGGTTGGTGTTCGCCTCCGGATCGGTGGAAAAATTTCTGGGCACCGAGCGCTCCGGGCTGGTTGGCAAGACCATGGCGGATGTGTTTCTGCCGAATCCGAGTCTGAGCTTGCTGATTGCGCAGGCTTCCCAGACAGGCCGGCCGATCCGCAACCGGCGCGTGCCTGTTCCTTTGCCCACGGAGGGAGCCGCACCGGCGGTGGTGCTACTGTCGGTCGATATCCTGGAAAGTCTTCCGGGGACCGCTTTGGCCGGTGCGGGCATACTGGTGCGGCTGCGCGATCCGGAGGCGCAGCGCAAGATTGGCCGGGAGTTGCAAACCGCCGATCGGCTATCGGCAATCAGCCGCGTGAGCGGCGGCGTCGCTCACGAAGTAAAGAATCCGCTCAACGCCATCCTGCTGCATGTGGAGGTGGCGCGCGCCAAGTTAGCCAACGGCGACACCGAGGTCGGTCCCGAAATGGAGATCATTTCCCGCGAAATCCTGCGGCTCGATCGGGTGGTGAAGACCTTCCTCGATTTCACGCGCCCGGTCGAGCTGAACCTGACCACCGTTCCGGTGCAGGAGTTAGTGGCGGAGATCCTGGACCTGGCGCGGCCACAAGCGGAAAACGCCCAAATCCGAATCAGCGTAAAACAGGAAACCGAGACCGCGGAAGTGCGTGTGGACCGGGACCTCCTCAAGCAGGCATTTCTCAACATCGTGGTGAACGCCATCGAGACGATGCCCGAGGGCGGGGAACTGGGAGTGCACTCGTCTGCTAATGAAGAGACCGCCGAAATTCGGATTTCCGACACCGGACCAGGGATTCCCCCGGAACTGCGGGACAAGATTTTTCGCCTGTACTTCACCACGAAGAAGGAAGGCTCCGGCATCGGACTGGCAATGGCATTTCGAATCGTGCAATTGCACGATGGTACAATCGATTTCACGAGCGAGCCCGGGAAGGGCACGACGTTTTTTATTCGCCTGCCCCTAGCAGTCTGAGCGAAGGTACCGGGATGAGACGCGCACAAATGGTTGTGGCGGCATGGATGGTGCTGTCGTCGGCTGGGTGCATGCTGCGTGGGAAGCAGGTGGCGAAGTCGAATCCAACGCCTCCGACGCCGGCTCCGGCGGTGAGGCCGGCTCCCGCACCACGCCCCCAACCCCTCTCTATTCCGCAAACACAGGCTCAATTGCCGTCTCCGCAGCCGATCACCCAGGAGGCACTAGCCACCTTGCAGGCTCAGCCGGCAGCGGTGGAAATCCCGGCGGAACCACGTGCGCCGCGCCGCCCGGCCGGGCCGGTGGCCGCTCCCGCCCGAGCAGAAACGCCACCCCCGCAGACACCGCCTGCTGCTCCGGCCGTGGAGGCCGAACAGCGGCCGACCGTAGGGGAGATCGTAGCCCCAGGAGAGTTGAAGCGGCTGCAGGATTCAGCCGACGGACGCAAGCAAGAGATCCGCAAAGTGCTCGATCAAGCGCAGGCGCGGGGCCTTAGCCGCGATCAGCGCGAGATCGTCACGCGCGTCCAGTCGTTCGTGCAGCTCTCCGACGAAGCTGAGAAACGCGGCGATATGCGCAATGCCGATGCCCTCGCGGAACGCGGGCAGCTTCTGGTGCGAGAGTTGCAGAATGGCGGCCGATAGCGACTTCGAGCGCCGCCGGCAAGCCGTGGGCGCGGGGCTGGCGGCACGCAAATTGGACGCGCTGCTGGTTTCATTCTCCGCCAACCTGCGCTACCTTTCGGGATTCACTGGGAGCAATGGAATTTTGCTGGTGCTACCCGGCCGGGCGATCCTGTTTACCGATCCGCGCTACCAGATCCAGGTTTCTCAGGAAGTGACATGCGAGTACCGGATCGCCAAAGGACCTCTGGTCGTGGATGTGGCCGCCGCCATTGCCAAGCTCAAGCTGCGGCGCATTGGGTACGAGCCGCCGCGTATGACGTGCGATTGGTTCGATTCGCTCAACGCACGGCTTCCGATGAACGCTACGCTCACGCCCGTAACCGGGTGGATCGAAGATCTGCGCACCATCAAGTCCGCGTCGGAGATCGACCTGATCCGCCAGTCGGTGGAGACCAACTCCCGAGCCTTTGAACAGGCGGTGTCGCGGGTTCGCCCAGGGATGAAGGAGCAAGACCTGGCGGCGGAACTGGAATACCGGATGCGGCGCCTGGGGGCTGAGAAGCCGGCCTTCGAAACGATCGTCGCGGGCGGGGTGCGCAGCGCCTTGCCGCACGCACAGCCCACCGCTGCACGCCTCGAAAAAGGCGGGCTGGTGGTGGTGGACATGGGCGCGCTTCGTGATGGCTACTGCAGCGACATGACCCGCATGCTCTTCCTGGGATCGCCGACAGCCAAGGTAAAGCGCCTGTATCGGGCGGTTCTGGAGGCGCAGCGGGCGGCCATCGACGCGGTACGTGCCGATGTCTCTACAGCGCATGTCGATCGGCAGGCGCGGCGCGTGTTGAAGGGCTATGGGCTGGAACAGGCCTTCATTCACTCTACAGGCCATGGGCTAGGTCTCGAAATTCACGAACCACCGCGCATCGGCAGGCGCGATAAGCAGCGGCTCCAAGCCGGCATGGCGATCACCATCGAGCCGGGCGTTTATCTGGAAGGGTTCGGCGGCATCCGGATTGAAGACACCGTGATGGTGACTCCGTCCGGCTGTGAGATTCTGACACCGACCGAGAAACAGCTCCGGGTTATTTAGCGAACCCTCGCTCCCTCACCGTCGTGGCTCGGTAAAGGGAGCGGAGTGTGGGGTTTTTTGCCCCTAAAGAAGGCCTTGACAATACCTGCCCTGCGGGCGCATATTGACAGTGGGGAACGAAATAAGGTTCCCAGATCCCTTTATCGGTAATGGAGATTACTAAAAGGAGGGAGTTCATAGAACCAGTCCACAGTGAGGGCGGCTACCGGCTTCCTCAGTTGATCAGCTGCGAGCCTTGACGCGTCAGAATGAATGATTTCGGCGCCGCGGTTTTACACCGCAGTCAGTCCGGCTCGTTCGGAGATCACTGGAGCGGGCGGCCGCCCTCTTTGATTTGTTCTCGAACCCGCTTCGCATAGCGGCCCGCTTTCTCGTCCAAGTCCCGCCTCTCGGCCGTTAACCCTGCATCCTCAATCCGGCGCAAATTCGCATCCACGCTGTTTAGGATGGCTCGGACGGCGCCGTTCAGGATCGCAGCCGCGCCCCCGACGTCGGCTGCCACATCGCCTCGCGCCAGGGTGGCTGCTTCGGCACAAAGTTCCATTGCCTTGACTGCGGAACGCGCCGCCCGGAATGGTACCTCGGTGGCAGTTTGCAGGGCGGCCCGCATGGCGTCACGCCGCTCCGCACGCTCCCGTTCCGTGGCTCGCGGTAACAGTGATGCATGCCGATAGGCGCCGTACGCGTCGCGGTCTTCGTCGGCGCTTCGCCGCAAGCACTCAGATTCGACGGCGGCTGCCTCCAGAAGTTTCTGGAGTTGCCCACGATGGCTTTCGGATTCTTTTTTGCGAGCGGTGATTTCCAATACCATGCGTAGCACGCTGACCGCGAAGGCTGCGGAAATGGCTGCTACCGCGACCGCTCCGGTGATCGCATCGCCCCGGGTGATTTGGTCGTCAAACTCCGCCAGAGTCGACTTCCAAACCGAAGGCAGCGGGTCCATGATTTAGCCTGCCACCCGAATTACTACTTTTCCCAGCGGGCCTTCCGCTAATCGGGCAAAGGCCTTTTTCACATCTTCAAACGGAAACACGCCGTCGACTATCGGCCGCTTTCCCATGGCATCCAGGCGGCGGACGATCTCGCTCCATGCGGTCTGCGCGGCGGCCGGACTGAAATCGCTAACGGCGACGCCGCCGATCCGATTCCTGCGGAAGAAGAGAGTGGCGGTGTTGAATTCAGGCACAGGGCCCGCGCTCCGGCCGACCACGCTGATGCGACCCGCGTATCCCAGCATGTTGATCACTTCATTGAAGAGCGCGCCGCCAATGTTGTCTACCACCAAATCCACTCTCTTCGGGGAAAGCGCGGTGAGCACCGCTTTGCGGATGCCGGGATCGGCCGGATCGAATACGAAATCGGCGCCGATTGGTTTCAGGGCTGCGCCTTTTTCGGCGCTGCGCGACAGGGCCACCACGGTAAGGTTCATCGATTTAGCAAGCAGGATCGAGGCGACACCCACGCCACCGGACGCTCCGGTAACGAGTACGACGGAACCCGCGGGCGGCGGCGCGGGAGGGTCGCTCCATTGAGTCAGGGCTTGCCAGGCGGTAAGAAAGGAGAGCGGCGCACCTGCCATTTCTTGCGCTGTCCAGCCTTGCGGCACCGGCGCCACGCTGGCCGCGGGCACCACAGTCTTCTCGGCCAGTGTTCCCCAGGTCGAAACGCCCACGTCGCAGCGCAAAACGCCTACGTTGTCGCCGACGCGCACATGATCCACGCCGGGTCCCACCGCCAGTACTTCACCGACGCCATCGCGTCCCAGGACGTGAGGCAGCGGCGGGTTGGCCGGATACAGGGCGCGCGCGAGAAACGCGTCGGCCGGGTTCAACGCGGCGAATCGCATCTTCAACAGCACTTCCCCGGCGCCGTTCTGCGGGTCCGCCACTTCGCTCAACTGCAGTTTGTCCGTGCCTTCAAACGAGTTCATCAGCCATGCGCGCATGGTGACATTCTCGCACGAGGGTACGGGCCGGCCCTTACTTCTGATTCAAGGAATACGTCTTGTCCCAGAATGGCAAGGCGCCGATCGCATCACCCGAGATCACGATCTCCACGCGGCGGTTCTCGCTCGAAGTCGACCCGAGCGGCCGCGAATTTCCGAACCCCTGGCTGGTTACATGATTGCCGGCTAGGCCAGCGCTTACCAATGTGTTGCGCACGGCGGCAGCGCGTAACGCGGCACGATCGGCGGCACTGGCTATATCGGAATGTCCCTCAACCGCCACGCGCAGGCCGGGCTGGGCGGCGACTACGGCAGCTACACGCGCAACTTGACCTGAGGCAACCGGGCCGAGCGACGAACCGCTGAAGTCGCTGTCCGGAAGAGTGACCACCAAGCCGCGCGGAGTGTCACGCGTGATGGCAAGACCATTGAGACGTTCCAGCAACTGGATGCGCAGCTCGGTTTGCGCAGTCTGCCGTTCCTGGCGCTGCGGCCGCGCAGGTTGAATAATTACCGCTTGTACGCGATCCGCCTGGTCTGCCCGCTGGCGCTCCGCGGTAGCCTCGGCTTCGGCGCGCTGGTGAGCCGCGCGCTCGACTTCGGCTTGCGCCCGCGCGGCATCGGCATCGATGCGAGCCTGCTGGGCGCTCGCCTCGGCCTGCACCTTGGCCTGCTGGGCCTCTGTCAACTGCTGCTGCGCCCGGGCCAATTGATCGTCTTGCTTGCGGCGCTCCGCGATCACGCGCGCATCTTCAGCGGTCTGTGCGGCGGCGCGAGCGCTCTGCACGATCAGGCTGGTATTAGCCTTGATCGACTGCAGCCGCTGTGCCTCGTCCAATTCCTGTTGCGCTTTCGACAGAGTATTGGGCGCGTATTGTTCCGCATCCGCGGTGCGCGCAATGCCGATCGCGTTTTGCGCCTGGTATACCTCCAGAGTCGCCTCATAACGATCCATCGATACCTTGGGTGCACTAGTCGCACTGGCAGCCAAACTTTCCTGGCGGTCCCAGGTGTAATGGCCGCGCGGCATCAATTCATATTTCGCCTGAATGGGCGCCGCCCGCCCAACGGTATCGGGCCGCACGTGGTTTTCCAGTACCACCACATCGCTGGGCTGCCGCACCGCCGAATATGGCTCCGCGGTTACGATCAGGCCGAATGCCTGCAGATCGGTGGTCACGTGCATGTGAGCGTCGTTCGAGCCATTGGGCACAACTTCGCCCAGGTTGTGTGGAGCGCCTTCCGGGCTGATCGCCCAAAGTACGTAGGTAAGATATTCGCGCCCGAACCGCGTGGCCGGCGAAAGCTTCTCAAACCGGGCATCGATCTCTGTGCGGCCGCGCAACGACTCGACGGTGGCATCGCCTTTCGCTTCCGAGAGGAGCACGGTACCCCGAAAATCGATCTTGGTGGGGCCGGACCGGTATTGGTAATTGACGGCATCCACATCACGTTCCACCACGGTGACGCGGTAAATCGGCACGGGGCCCGTCTTCGAGCCGGTCTCCTGGCAGACCGAAGGCAGCGCGTACAAAAGGCCCGCCATCACGCTGCTGAAAAGTACATGTCTCATCTCGTCCTCCAATAAAAGGGAAAAGATGCAGGTTGGGTTCCGTGCCGGGCCGGCTTACTACCGTGTGCGTAATTGGAAGTACCAATTACAGTTGGAGAAGCGATGGAAAGTCTGCGGCATGTATGCGCAGGCCCACATAAAACGTGCCGAAAAGTGCATAGACGGCGCTGACATAGTCGAAGCGCATTTCGTAGATGAGCTTCTTGAAAACCAGCGGGTCGTCCGCAAACAGATCGACGCCCCACTCCCAATCGTCGAAGCCGATGGAGCCGGTGATGATCTGGCGGACGTCACCGGCGTAACGCCGGCCTACCATACCGTGTTCGTGCATCATGCGCTGGCGTTCGGCCATGGGCTCGCGGTACCAGTTGACGGATTCTCCACGGCGGCGGTCCATGGGGTAGAAGCAGATGTGCCGTGCCGCTGGTATCTCCGGCCAAAGCCGCGAGACCATAGCTTGGCGCTGCCGTATCAGGGTTTCCTCAATGTCGCGATTCCACTCTTCGGAGTGGGGCTGGACGCCTTTGGCCGCCAGGCCGCCGTACACTTTCGAAGTGGACTCGTAGAGACCCAGCTCAATGACCGACAGGTAGGAGGTAGTGGGTTCGAGATAGTCGCTGAGGCGCAGCCGCGCGAGCTCCGTTTGCGCCTGGCTTAGCTCTTCGAAACTGCGGCGGAAGTGGAGGAATAAGAGATCGCCCTTGTGGCCGAGGAGCGAGTAAATCGCGCTCTGCCGGCCTTCGGAAGGCTGCTCCCTTTCGTCCAACACGTGCGTGGCTTCTTCGAGAATGGAGGAGCGGGCCTCGGGGGAAAGGGCGCGCCACGCGGGCCACCGGAAGCGCATCATCTGGTGGAGCACGCTGGCTCCCTCGACCGTGAGCGGGACGGCAGGCAGAGCGGCTTCGGTCAACGTCTCGGGTGTCATGCCCCAATTATAGAGAACGGTTAGCTCCGACGCCGCACCAGCCCTGACAGATAGGATTCCGCAGCCAGTTGCTCCACTTCGCGATCCGCAGCGGCCAGCCATTCGGCGCGGCGGCGTTCTTCGAGACGTTCGAGCAGACGACAGCGGCGGCGCGCCTCTAGCATGGCCTGCTGTTGGGCTGCGAGCTGTTGAACAGCTTCGGCGCGCCTCGTAGCGATTTCCTTTTCGCGGTTCTGGACGTGCAGGCGGAAGCTGGAGAGCGCGGCCAAATCATTACCGGATATCGGACTCCAATCGCGGACTTGCAATTCCGACCGGATGGCGGTGGCCTCCAGTTCCGACTCGGCCCGGTCCAACTCCGCCAAGGCGGAGATCTGGCGCTTGAGTTTGGCATCCTCGAGCTCCAGTTGGGTGCGCCGCCAGGCGAGGACTTTCTCCAGGCGAAAGCGGAACGCGGTCACTTGGCTTGCCCGATGCGGATGGGAACAGGCGCGCCCGCCAGCCGCTGGGCGAGGCCTTCGAGGCGTGACAGCGTGTCGTTAATGCCGGATGTGGCGCTGTGATCCTGCTGCAGGAAATCCAGCAACTCAGGCCGCAATTGGATGCTGGCGTCCAGTACCGGGTTGGATCCGGCAACATATGCCCCCAGTTGGATCAGGTCTTCCGCGTCGTGATACGCAGACAGGGCTTCGCGCAGTTTTCGCGCCGAGTTCTTCTGGGGCGCGGTCGCAATCTGCGAAGTCAGCCGGCTGACGGAGTGGAGAATGTCGATGGCCGGGTAGTGGCCTTGGGCGGCCAACTGCCGGGAGAGGATAATATGGCCGTCCAGTATGGCGCGCACTGCGTCGCAGATCGGCTCGTTGAAATCGTCGCCCTCCACCAACACGGTGAAGAAGCCGGTGATCGATCCCTTGCGAAAATTGCCGGCGCGCTCCAGCACTTTGGGAAGCATGTTGAACACCGATGGCGTGTAGCCCTTCTGGCTGGGCGGCTCACCGGCGGCCAAACCGATCTCGCGCTGGGCCATCGCCAGGCGTGTGACGGAATCCATCACCAGCAGCACGTTGGCTCCCTGATCGCGGAAATACTCCGCGATCGCCAGTGACACGAAACAGGCACGCACCCGCAGCGGGGCGGGCCGCTCCGACGTGGCGCAGACTACTACTGAGCGCTTGCGGCCTTCGGGGCCCAATTCCTGTTCCAGAAAGGCGCGCACCTCGCGGTTGCGTTCGCCGATCATCGCGATCACCGTGACGTCGGCCGAATTGTGGCGTGACATGCTGCCGAGCAGGGTGCTTTTACCGACGCCGCTGCCGCCGAAGATTCCGATGCGCTGCCCCAGGCCGCAAGGCAGAAGGCTGTCGATAGCGCGGATACCGGTGACCAGGGGTTTAGTGATGTGCTCGCGATCGAGCGGATTCCCAGGCTCGCCGTTCAGACGGTACGCGCCGGCCGGCTCGATCGGAGGTCCGCCGTCCATCGGTTTGCCAAAACCGTCGATGACGCGGCCGAGCAGCCCGGGCCCTACCTCAACGCGAGCATCCTCGCTGCGCGCCACGACTTTATCGCCTAGTTGCAGGCCTTCGGTCTCTTCGAGCGGCATGGACAGCACCCGCCCGTTACGGAAACCGATCACCTGGGTGCGGATGGGGCGTCCCATCGAGGTCATGATTTCGCAGAAGTCGCCCATCGCAACGCTGGGCCCGCGGGATTCGACCAGCAGCCCTACCACCTCCGTCACCTGGCCGGTCCACGACAAGGGCGAGGCCTGCTCGAGATGGGCCAGATACGGTTGAAGAGAAATTTGATCGGTCATCGTTGGCTCTGCAAGCGATCCGCCAGCCCTCTTTCGATTTCGCGCAGCTGGGATTCCACCGAGGCATCCAGGTTTCCACGGTCTGTTTCGAAAATTACGGCACCCGGCTCGCGCGATGGATCCGCAACCACCTCCACAGGAGAGCCAGCGACCATTTGGCGGAGACAGGCGGTCACCAAAGCGGCGTGCGCCGGATGAACCCGCACGCGGGTGATCTCCTGCGACTGCAGTTTCTCCAACGCGCCCAAGACCAGGCCGTGCATGGCGTCGGGGTCCACCATAATCTCGCGCCGCAAGATTCGCCGGGCGATGGCCGTCGCCAGGCGCAGCAGGTCTCCCTCCGCTTCCCGGCGCATGCGGGCGCGCAGGCCTGCGATCTCTTGAATGGTTCGGGAGAGCCGTTCGATGACCGGCTGCAATTCCGCGGAGGCGCGACCCCGGCCCGCCGCCTCTCCTTCGCGTACACCGGCCGCATGCGCCTCTTGTATCCGCTGGTCGACCTGGTGGCCTACATCCGGATGGACCGCATTGCCGGAAGTCATTTCCGCCATTCCCCCGGTGCGGCACCCTGCTCGATCTACGACACGCCAGGCTACGGCGGTCACGATTTGCGGATCGTCAGGCGGCAGTATCTTAGACGACATACTGCTCGCCCACGGTTGCCTTCAGGCTGAGAACGCCTTCCGATTCAAGCTGGCGTACTACCGTGATGATCTGCTGCTGGGCGCCTTCCACCTCTTTGATCTTCACCGGGCCCAGCGCATCCATATCTTCTTTGAGCATCTCCCCGCCGCGCTGCGACATGCAGCCCAGGATGTGCGCCCGGAGCTGTTCGCTGGTGCCTTTGAGCGCAAGGGTAAGGGCCTTACGATCCACTTTGCCCAACACTTCCTTCAGGCCGATCTGGTCGATGAGCAAAAGGTCTTCAAACACGAACATGAGGTGGCGGATGGTATCGCCCAAACTGGCGTCCTGGTGCTCGATGTTGTCGAGAATTTCGCGGCTAGTAGCAGAGTCCAGGCGGTTCAGCATCTCGGCCACGGCGCGGACGCCGCCGTACGATTCGCGGCTGAATTCACCCAGAGCTTTCAACTTCTGACCGATGACTCCCGCGATCTTATAGATAATGTCCGGGGAGATCTGATCCAGCGAGGCCATGCGTTGCGACACGTCGGAACGAAGCCCCGCAGGCAGCGAGGTCAGTAGCGCTGCCGCCTGGGTCGAGTTCAGGTGCGACAGCACCAAGGCGATGGTTTGCGGGTGTTCGTTGTGAATAAACTTTGCCAGCTGCTGCGGATCGGCCTTCTCGATCGCATCGAAGGACGTTGCCTCCGCGCCCAAGGCTTTCGACAGGCGGTCCAGGAGCTTCTTGGCCTGGTCGGGATTAAAGGCGCGCAGTAGCAGCTTGCGAGCGTAATCGATACCACCGCGCGCCACGTAATCGCCGGCGGTCGCAATGTGGTGGAACTCCTGGAGTACGCCTTCCGCCTGCTCCGACGAGATGGCTGTGAGCTTCGCCACCTCGCGGCTAACCTTCTGGACTTCATCTTCGGTGAGATGCTGCATCAGGGAAGAGCTGGTTTCTTCACCCAGGACGATCAGAAGCATGGCGGCTTTGCGCAAGGTCGGCAGTGTTTCCACTTCCGAGCCTTTGTTACTCGTGTTCAGAATCATCGATCAGGGTCCTCGTCGCGAATCCACCCGCGCAATACTTGCACCGATACATCCGGGTTCTGGGCTACTTTTTCGCGCAGGTGCTTGGCCATCACCTCAGCCGTCTTGGTAATGGCGGGCACCAGTTTCAGCGCGGCCTGGGCTTCCGCTTCGGCCTGTTGGGCGTCGTGCTGTGCCAGGCGGGACCGGACCTCTTGATCCATTACGGGAGCCCCTGCGGGGCGGGTACCCACGGGGAGTTCCATGGGGACGCTCGCTTCGGCCGTTGCGCCCTTACCGCGCCGTAAGAATAAGACCAGGATCACGACCACCCCCACCAGCACGCCACCGGCGATCAGGAGCGTCTTCTGATCCAATTGGAGAAGCTTGGCCGGAGCGGGCTGCCCTGGGCGGCCCGGAACTGAAGCACCCGGCGGCAGGGGAGGATCGAGCGTAAGAGTTGTCTCAAACGGCTCGGTCTCCACCACCAGTTGATCGCCCCGCTCGGTATTGATGCCGGTGACCCCCGCGACCATGTCATGAATGACCTTCAGTTTTTCCGTGGAGGGAGGTGTCAAGACGCGCCGGAATCCGTTCTTGTCTTTTTCCCACTTCAGCTCCTGATCCACCAACACCGCCACCGAGATCTTGCGGATGGCGCCGGCCGGCAGGCGCATCTTCTTGACGGTACGGGTGGACTGATACGTGACGTTCTCGGTGACGCGCGCCACGCGATTCGCGCCGGCGCCTGGACGCGAAGTGGGCCTGGGCAGAGTGGAAGCCGTGCCCGGCATTCCGTTGGCGCTTCCGGAGCCCGAGCTGTCTTCGGTTCGTTGCGAGCTCAGCATGACGGAACGCGCCGGGTCGAAGACTTCCTCGCTTTGTTCGCCCCCGGTAAAATCGCAATCCACCGAAACACCTGCGTGGAATTTTTCCGCTCCCAGCAGCGGCTCCAGCGTGGCGTTGACCTTGGCCACCAGGTCGGCTTCGATTTTGCGCCGGTAATCCAAGCCGGCTTCGGAGGGCTCCGGACCATCGATGCTTCCCGGTGTGCGCGGCCTGCCTAGCAGATTCCCATTCATGTCGAGCACCGATACGCCATCGGGCGACAAGCCTTCCACCGCGGCCGCCACCAGGTGGTTGATGGCCTGTACGTTTTGCGGCGACAAGTGCGCTCCGGGTTTCAAGCGCACCAGGACGCTGGCCTTAGCCGGCTTCTGCGCATCCAGAAATACGGAGTCTTTTGGAAACGTGAGGTGCACCCTGGCCTGGTCGACCTCCGACAGTGACATTACCGAACGCTCGAGCTCCCCTTCGAGCGCGCGGCGGTAGTTCACATGTTCGGTGAATTCGGTGGCTCCCAGATTGGTCTTGTCGAAGAGTTCAAATCCGATACGCCCGGATTTCGGAAGGCCGGCCGCCGCCAGACTCAGGCGCAACTCAGCCCGGCGCGAAGAAGGCACCAGGACCGCGCCCCCTTCGTCCGGGATCCGGTATTCTACGCCGCTTTCCTTCAGTTTCTGCACGACCCCGGCGGCGTCCTCCGCGGCCATACCCGTAAACAGCGGCTGAAAATCAGCCTCTTGTCTCGCATGGACCAGGGCGTAGATACCCCCTGCGGCCAACAGGACGGTCACCGCAATGGTCACTCGCTGGCGGATTGAAAGGTTGGCCAAAAGCTTGTTCATGACTCGACGCGAGGCCGCAAGGCGACCTGATGTTTAGATCGGCAGGAGGCGCCCAAAACCTGAGCCTTACATCTGCAGATGCATGATTTCGGTGTAGGCGCTGATAACCTTGTTGCGGGCTTGCAGGAAAAGATCAAAGGCGAGCGTCGCCTTTTGGGTGGCAATGATGGTGGTGTGGAGGTCTTCGCCTTCCCCCGATAGAAAACGTTCCACCGACGCGGCGGCTTGGGTTCCCGAACCCTGCACGCTGTCGATGGCCGCCGACAAGGCGTCTTTGAAGGCGCCGGTTCCGCCAGAGCCGCCCGACGGAAGAATCGAATCCGGAAGGGTAGGAGGTCCGGAGATCGGAAGAATGGGTCCAGGCATGGTTTACCTCAACGCAGTAGATCCAGGGAACGGGCGATCATATCCTTCGCGGCCGTAATGGAGGCCACGTTGGCCTCGTAGCCGCGAGCCGCGCCCATTAAATCGACCATATCCTCCGCCGGATTCACTCGAGGAAACGCCACATACCCATCCGGCCCTGCATCCGGGTGGCCAGGCATGTAATGCCGTTCGGGCTCGCGTGTGTCGCTGACAATATCGGAGACAGCCACGCCGCTCATGCCCTGCACCTCGCTATTGAAAGCGGATGCGAATGGCGAGGACAGCGGGGTCGAGGTAAAGACCGCGTCTTTGCGCCGGTATGGGCCGCCCTCGGGAGTGCGCGTGGTTTCGGCATTGGCCAGATTCTCGGCCAGCAGTTCCGCGCGCGTGCGCTGGGCCGCCATCCCGGAAGCGCCGATGGACATAATCGAGAATACGCTCATCCGTTCTTCCCTTCATCGATGGCCGACCGTACCGTTTGGATCTGCGATCGCAATAAGCTGGAGGCTACCTGAAACCGCAGCGCGTTCTCCGCCAGCAGACGCGACTCACGGTCGAGGTTGACGTTGTTCCCGTCGTTTTTCACTGGCAGGCCCGAGACTGCGACTGGACTTGGCGACAGACCCATGGCGTTCTGGAACTCGGATTGAAAGTCGATATCCTGCGTGAGGTATCCCGGGGTGTCCGCATTGGCAATGTTGGAGGCCACCAGCTTCTGGCGGGAACTCAACAGGTCCATGTAGTGCTCCAGTTGTCCGGCTATGGGATCGAGCATCAGCCGCTCTATTGCAAATGGAGCGCCGATCGGGCAAGCGTCTTGGAATCAATGGAGGCGGCGAGAAGGGCGCGCCAGATTCTTGCCGCACGGCACTTTTGTGCCGCGACTTCGCTGCCGTGACCTTTCTGCCGCGCTGGGGCCGCCATGCTATCCTCTCCAGCGACATGGCTACCCAGTCGGCGCGCCGATGGTTCGTTCGCGGACGCGTGCAAGGAGTGGGCTTCCGCTACTTCGCGCAGCGCGCCGCAGCCGAACTTGGCCTGCACGGTTACGCGCGCAACCTGGACGACGGCCGCGTGGAAGTCTATGCCGTGGGGCCCGACGATAAACTGGCCGAACTGGCCGGCATTCTGCATGTGGGGCCGCGGTGGGCCGATGTCCGCGGTGTCGACGAGCAGGAAGCCGAGGTGCGTTCTTACCGCTCATTTGAGATCCACTAGCAATTCGGTACAATTTGGATCTCGATGGAAGATCTCAAAAAGCTGATTCGCGAGGTGCCGGACTTTCCCAAGCCCGGAATCCTGTTCTACGACATCACCACGCTGCTAAAAGACAAGTGCGGGTTCCGCGCGGTGATCGACGAGCTGAAAGATCACTATAAGGATGCGCGCCCGGACACGATCCTGGGAATCGAAGCGCGCGGCTTCATCTTCGCGCCGGCGCTGGCCTACGCCCTTGGGACGGGGTTTGTGCCGATTCGCAAGCCCAAGAAACTGCCGGCCGAATTCGTCACGGTCAGCTACGATCTGGAGTACGGCAGCGACAGCCTGGAGATGCACAAGGATGCCCTCGATGGCGGGCGCCGGGTGCTGATTGTGGACGACCTTCTGGCCACGGGAGGCACCGCGGCTGCGGCCGCCCGCATGGTGCAAAACCTGGGAGGCACTGTGGCGGGCATCGGATTTGTCATCGAACTGGCGTTCCTGCACGGGCGGAAAAAGCTGGAAGGCTTCGACGTTTTCTCGCTGCTGCAGTACGACCAATGAGCGCGCCCGCCGGTGGGGCCCGACGGGTGCGGGTGCGCGCGCTGGCGAAGATCAACCTGGAACTCCGCGTCCTCGGTAAGCGAGCCGACGGCTACCACGAGCTGCGGACCATCTTCCAAACCATTTCCCTGGCGGACACAATTGATCTTGCGTTCACGGCCGGGCCCAAGACCGTCATCGAAATTCAGGACCCGTTGCAACTCGCCGACAACCTGGCGGTGAAAGCGGCGCGGCTGGCGCTCGAAACGATGAAGGTGAGGGGGCGGGTCGAAATCCGGCTGGTCAAGCGTATTCCCATGGGCGCGGGCTTGGGTGGTGGATCGAGCGATGCGGCCGCCGTACTGCTGGCGCTGCCGGTGCTGGCCGGAAAGGCCGTACCATGGCCGGTGCTGGCCCGCCTGGCGGCCGAATTGGGGAGCGACGTTCCGTTCTTTCTGATAGGGGGCACCGCGGTGGGGATCGGCCGCGGGACGGAGCTCTTTCCGCTGCCCGATACGCCTTCGAGGCCGGGGTTGCTGGCGGTTCCGGACGTGCACGTTTCGACGGCCGAGGCGTATCGCCTGCTGAGCCCCCGTTTGACATCCGAATCCGAACAAAATAAAATATTTAGTTTCCAGTCGCTCGCTTTGGCTGGGGGTGTCTCCGAAACCGGTTGTAACGATTTTGAAGCCGTTGTGATGGAGCAGTATCCTCGATTGGCGCTCCTGAAGAAGCGTCTGGAACGGGCTGGAGCTGCCCCGGCAGTGATGAGCGGCAGCGGTTCTGCAGTATTTGGGTTGTTCCGCACGCGCGACCAGGCGGTTCGCGCCCGGAACCAGTTGTCGGGCGAGAAAGCAGTCGGGATCTCGCTGGTAAATCGGGCGCGCTATCGTGCGATGTGGTGGCGCGCGTTACAGGGACAGATCGATCAGAAATTATGGCCGCCCCGCAGCCGCTACGTGCGATGACCCACGACCGTATCAAGATATTCACCGGGAACGCAAATCCTGAGTTGACCCAGGAAATTTGCGCGGCTATGGGGCTGGAACTGGCCCATGCCACCGTCAAGCAGTTCGCCGACGGCGAGAATCGCGTGCAGATTCATGAGAACGTGCGCGGCGCCGACGTCTTCGTGGTGCAGCCCACCTGCAAGCCGGTGGATCGCAGCATCATGGAACTGCTGATCATGATTCACACGCTGCGCCTGGCGTCGGCCGAGCGCATCACGGCGGTGCTGCCGTATTACGGCTATGCGCGGCAGGACCGCAAGGACCAACCGCGAGTTCCGATCTCCGCCAAACTGATCGCGGCGCTGCTCGAAACGGCCGGCGCCGATCGCGTGCTGACGGTCGATCTGCATGCCGCGCAGATCCAGGGCTTCTTCGACATCCCGGTTGACCACCTGTTCGCCACCCCGGTATTGATTGAGCATTTCAAGTCCGCCACCCCCCACGATGTGACGGTGGTTTCTCCGGATGCCGGTGGCGTGGAGCGGGCGCGTGCCTTTGCCAAGAGATTGAACTCACCCCTGGCGATCATCGATAAGCGGCGCGAAGAGGCCAATGTGGCCGAAGTCATGAACGTTGTCGGCGAAGTGGAGGGACGGCACTGCCTGCTGGTGGATGACCTCATCGATACGGGTGGGACCTTGGTGAAGGGCGCCGAGGCGCTGCTTCAGAAGGGCGCGGCCAGCGTTTCGGCCTGCGCCACGCACGCGGTGCTGTCGGGCCCGGCCGTCGCCCGGATCGAAGAATCCGAGCTGCGCGAAGTGGTTTTTACGAATTCGATTCCGCTCTCGAAAGAGGCGAAGAAGTGCCGCCGGATCAAATCGCTGTCCATCGCCGGATTGCTCGCCGAAGCTATACGGTCGATACACGAGGAGACTTCGGTGAGCGTGTTATTTGTGTGAGCGTTGGCTGATGTGAAGTTGGCAGACGACACAAAGCAATGTCGTCTGCCCCACAAGTGCTGTAAACTAGGTTTTTGGGCAAATCGGACTTCGATCCCCGATTCGGGGCGCTCGAACCCACGGTAGCCCTGAAGGAGAAATGAAGTGAGGAAAGATGTAACCGTCACCGCGGACGTACGTGCGTCCCGCGGTAAGAACGCAGCGCACCGTACGCGCCGCGCCGGACAGATTCCGGCCGTGATCTACGGCGCATTCAAAGAACCCATCAGCGTCGCCCTCGACCCCCGGGAAATCCACAAGATCGTCCGCAGTTCCACGGGTTACAACACCATTTTCAATTTGCAGATTAAAGATGGCGAAAACACCCCCGTGATGGTGGTCGATCACCAGGTGGATCCCATCAAGGGCACCCTGCTGCACGCCGACCTGAAACGTATCGACCTCACCAAGCGCATTCGCGTCACCGTCCCCGTGAACACCGAGGGCGAGCCGGCTGGCGTAAAGGTGCAGGGTGGGCTGCTGGAGATCATTACTCGCGTGGTGGAGATTGAATGCCTTCCGGACGACATCCCGGAGCGCTACGTGATTGACGTGCGCGAATTGATGATCGGTCAGAGCAAGCGCGCCAGCGACGTAACCCTGGAGGGCTCGGTGAAACTGGTGAGCGATCCGCAATCGGTGATTGCGCACGTGGTAGCGCTGCGCGCCGAAGAGGAACCCGCCGCCGTCGAAGGCGCTGTCGCACCGGAGGCCGCGGCCGGCACGGCCGAACCGGAAGTCATCAAGAAGGGCAAGAAGGACGAGGAAGCCGCTCCCGAGGAGAAGGGCAAGAAGAAATAGCGCATGTTCCTGGTGGCCGGTCTGGGCAACCCGGGCGAGGAATATGTTCATACGCCGCACAATCTCGGGTTCCTGGTGGTGGACCGGCTCGCCGAACGGAACGGTATCCGCATCACGCGCAAAGATTCCAAAGCGCTCGCCGGTGTGGGCGAAATCGACGGGCATGCAGTGATGCTGGCGAAGCCGCAAACGTATATGAATCTCAGCGGCACTTCGCTCCAGCCGCTGATGGAGAAGCACGCGATCGAACTCAGCCGGTTGATCGTGGTTTACGACGAGCTGGACCTGGCGTGGGGCGGGTTGAAGATCAAGCCGAAGGGTTCCGCTGCAGGGCATAACGGCATGAAGTCGGTGATCGCCAATCTGGGCAGCACGGAGATCACCCGGGTACGTTTGGGAATTCATCCGGGCCACCCGTTGGAGAGTGGCAAGGAATTTCTGCTGGCGCCCATCGGGCGTTCGCTGAAGAAGGAATTGGACGACTTTATCGACTACGGAGCCGATGCGGTTCGTTCCATAATTGCCGAAGGCGTCGAAAAGGCCATGACGAAATTCAATCGTCGCGCCCCAGGCTTAAATACAGAGGAAGCATGAGGATTTACGAAGAGTTGTTCATTGCGAAACCGGATGCGCCGGACGAGGAGGTCGACCAGTTTGTAGAGCAGTTGCGGACGCAGTTGACCACCGCGGGGGCCACGGTAGACAAGATCGATAAATGGGGCAAGCGCAGGCTGGCATACAAGGTGGATAAGTATCGCGAAGGAGCTTATGTCCTGATGCAGTTCACCGCCGAGCCGGAGACCGTGAAGGAACTGGAGCGGCGCTTGCGTGTTTCCGATATCGTCATCAAGTTTTTGACGGTGCGGATTGATGAGACGCTGAAGCGCCTGGAAAAGCGCAAAAAGCAACGCGACAAGAGAGCGGCTCATCGGGCCAGTGCGGCGCCACCCAGCGCGGCTGGGCCGGGACCCGGGCAGCCTGTCCTGCCGATGTCGTCAGAAGCCCCGGCGATGCCGGGATTGCCGAAGGAGAGCTAAGCCATGGCGGAATTCAAAGGAAGACCAGGCAGCGCGGGGCAGCGTCCCACGGGCGGCGACAAGGCCGTAGCCGGCCAAAAGAAGCAATACTTCCGGCGCAAGAAAGTTTGCCGTTTCTGCGTTGAGAAGATCGACGACATCAATTACAAGGACGTCAAGATGCTGCACGCGTTCGTGGCGGAGCGCGGCCGGATCGTCCCGCGCCGCATCTCCGGGGTATGCGCGCCGCACCAGCGACGCCTGGCGGACGCCATCAAGAAAGCGCGCAACATCGCGCTGCTGCCGTTCGCGGCGGCGTTTTAAGGCAGGAGGATCAGTATGGAAGTCATCTTGAGAGAAGATATCGACAACCTCGGGAATCGGGGCGATCTAGTGAAGGTAGCGCCCGGATATGCCCGCAATTTCCTTCTGCCCAAGCGCCTGGCCGTGGAGGCCACCGACTCCAACCGCAAGATCGTCGAGCAGGAGCGCCAGGCGCATCTGCGCAAGGAAGCCAAGCTCGAAGGAGAGGCCAAGGATTTGGGCAAGCTGATGGAAGGCGTCAGCGTGACCATCAAGCAGAAGGCCGGCGAAAACGACCAGCTCTTCGGATCGGTGACGTCGAAGGACGTGGCTGACGCATTGGCCGCCAAGAACTTCACCATCGACCGCCGCAAGGTGCAGTTGGACGAACCGATCAAGCAATTGGGCGAGTTCAAGGTGCCGGTGCGGTTGCACAAGGAAGTGACCACCGAGATTACCGTGAACGTGGTGCGGGAAGAATAGTAGGTCCGCACCTACTGACTAATGACGGACTGAGCCGCCGCCTCGCAGGCTTGCGGTCTCAGCATATTCTCATCGAAGGATGAGCCTGAAGCCGGCGGGAAGGTAATCGGGCGGTGAGTCTCCTTTCCGATGATGTTTGGAAGCCCCGGGGCCGACCAACGGGAGGCACGCGAGGCCTACAAACGTCCACTGGTTTTCCCTTCTTAGGAAGGTTTTGGTTTTGCACACCTGACCTGTAGATGCAGCCGATCGCCGACCAACGGGAGGCGCGCGTTGGGTGAGCGTCATGCGCTCTGGTCGCGGTGAAAGCTCTTCCAAAGGGCTCGCTTGGCGCGCTGCATGTCCAGGGCGGCCTCGGTATCGGACTGGGTTTGGGCGAAGCGATCCAGTTCTGCCAGCGTGGTGTGTGGCCGCAGGTAATTCTCGCAGCCCGATAGTTCGCGGAATAACTCGAACGGGGTGGCCCAGCGCAAGTAGACGCGGCGGCGCTTGCCATTGGCTTCGGTGATGACTTTGGGCACGGCGCAAGGACGATGGAAGTTGACGTACGGGTTCAGATGCTGCCGGTGAAATTGATCCATCGCCTGGGCATGTTGTGCGTCGATGTGGCCGTAGCCGATGTGCTTGCGAATGATGGCTCCATTCTTGGACTCCACCAAACCGTTGTCGCCGGAATGATGCGCTCGTGACTTGGTTTGTTCGATCAGTAGCTTGTCCAGCATGCGCGCGACGGTGTAGTTGATGAACTCGCTGCCGTTGTCGGAATGAAAGCCGCGAATCACGAAGGGAAACTGCCCCAGTAACGCTTCCAGCACCGGCATCAGCCAGAGTTCGGAGATTTGCGGGGCGGCGGCCACAATTTCCCACTGGGTCACCTGGTCGACGGCGTTGATGTGATACAGTCCTTTGCGTCCGTCCTGATCGCCTTGATGCACCGTGTCGATGCGCAGGTATCCGGGTGAGCCGTGCGGCTGTGGCTTGCGTCGTTCGCCGATGGCGATCGGCGTCGGCTTGGTGGGCTGGTAGCTGGCATTGCGTTTGCGGTAGCCTTGCGAGTTGCGCAACCGGTACAGGTGCGCCACCGAAATCGCCGCCAACCGCCGGTAAGCGGCCTGGCCGTATTCGGTGTATTCGCGCTCCAGGATGCGCCGGGTCGCCGGTCCGCTCAAGTTCCCATGCGCCTTGTCGAGGTAAGCCAATAGATCCACATCGGCTGTGGTGTAACGCGTCGCGAATCTGGCTCGTTGATAGGCCGCCGCTTTCACGCGACCGGTGTGGCCATAGGCCGCGATCAACCGCGTCACCTGCGCCCTGCTCAGCCCCGTCATCCGGGCGATGTAGCGCCGCACCAAGCCCTTGTCCGGCCGGGCCAGGCTGGCGTACTGGTGGCGCACCAGCGTCTTCTCCACCCAACCGTACACTTCCTCGCGTCGTTGCCCGGCAAACCGCACCTCGCCGCTGCCTGCCAGGAACGCCCGGATCTGCTCTAGGCTCCCCGCTTCTGAATCGTCCATGCTGATGATCAATACCCAGCATCCCGATCTTCCCCTTCAGGCTCATCTTGTATGAGAATCCGGTCCCGGCTCAGGCTCATCTTGCATGAGACAAGAGTTCTCCAGGTGTATCCCGCCCCGGTCTGATACCATAAAGAAACACGTTTGACCGAAGCGATTCCAGACATTCTTGCTCGTATTGTCGCGAAAAAACGCGCCAACCTCGCCTCGACGAACCCGCCGATTGACCAGTGGGAACGACTTGCGGAACAGGCCCGCGCGCGGCGGCGCGATTTCCGTGCAGCGCTACTTTCGCGTACACCGGCCGTGATCGCGGAGGTCAAGAAAGCCTCTCCCAGTAAGGGTTTACTGGCGGCCGATTTCGATCCCGTGCGCACCGCGTTGCAGTACGAACAGGGCGGAGCAGTGGCGCTTTCGGTTCTCACGGACGAAGAATTTTTTCAGGGCAGCCTCGGCGATCTGGAAGCGGCGCGGGCCGTCGTCACGCTGCCCGTTTTGCGCAAGGACTTCACCATCGCGCCCGAGCAAATCTTAGAAGCCGCGGCACACGGGGCCGATGCCGTCCTTCTGATCGCCGCCATCCTCACGGAAACAGCAAATGCGTCGCTTTCCGCGAAGGCGCGGCGCGGTTCGGCATGGCCGCGCTGGTGGAAGTGCATAACCGGCGCGAACTGGACAACGCGATTGCCGCGGGCAGTGAGATCATCGGCGTCAACAACCGCGACCTCACCACTTTCGCAGTGTCGATCGAAACGTCATTGCACCTGGCGGAACATATGCCAGCGGGCGTGGTGCGTGTGAGTGAAAGTGGCATCCACGATGCGCGCGATATCGCCACGCTGCGCGGCGCGGGGTACACGGCGTTTCTGGTGGGCGAGCACCTCATGAAGTCCGGCGATCCCTCTGCCGCCCTAAAAAAGCTGGTGGCGGCATGATCCTCAAGATCTGCGGCATCACCAATCAAGAGGACGCGGCGGCTGCCATCGAGGGCGGCGCTACAGCTATCGGATTCAACTTCTGGGCCAATAGCCCGCGCTACATCGCGCCCGAACGTGCCGCGGAAATCGTCTCTGCAGGCGTGCGGCGCGTGGGCGTTTTCGTCAATGAATCGCCGGCGCGCGTGGAGGAGATCGCCGCCATCGCCCGGCTCGACGTGGCGCAACTGCACGGCGAGGAGACCGCCGCGGATTATCCTCAACACATGGCTGTATGGAAAGCCGCCCGCGTGAACGAGACCTTCGAGTTCTCGGTGTACGACGATTGCCCCGCCGAAGCGCTGATGTTGGATGGACCGGCCGGAGCCCTCTACGGCGGTGCGGGAAACACTTTCGACTGGAGCCGAGCCGCTGCAATTCGCAAGCGCATCATTCTGGCGGGCGGTCTCGACGCGTCCAACGTGGCGATCGCGATCGCGCTGGCGCATCCTTGGGGAGTAGATGCCTGTTCGCGCATCGAAAGCGCGCCCGGCAAAAAGGACCATCGGAAAATGAGCGAGTTTCTTGAAGCGGCCAAGGCGGCGCTCGGCCGATGACGCCGCAACCTGATCAGGGCGGGCACTTCGGGCCCTACGGCGGCCGCTTTGTCCCCGAAGTGTTGATGGCGCCGATCGAGGAGCTCGAACAGGCTTACCTGGCCGCGCGCGATGACGCCGGCTTCCAGGCCGAGCTCGCCGGATTGCTGCACAACTACGCCGGACGGCCTACCGCGCTTTATTTCGCCAAAAGGCTTAGCGAATCGCTGGGCGGCGCACGAATTTATTTGAAGCGTGAGGATCTGCTGCACACCGGAGCGCACAAGATCAACAACTGCCTGGGCCAGGCGCTGTTGGCGCGGCGCATGGGGAAGCGGCGCATCATCGCTGAAACCGGCGCGGGGCAGCACGGCGTTGCCACAGCCACGGTCTGCGCCCTTTTCGGCCTCGACTGCGTCGTCTACATGGGCGAGGAAGACATGCGCCGCCAGCGGCTCAATGTATTCCGCATGCGCATGCTGGGAGCCAAGGTCGTGGGCGTGGCCACGGGAAGCCGCACCCTGAAAGACGCCATCAGCGAAGCCATGCGCGATTGGGTTACCAACGTGGCCGATACCTATTACCTGCTGGGGTCGGCGCTCGGTTCGCATCCCTACCCGATGATGGTCCGCGACTTCCACAAGGTGATCGGCGAAGAGGCGCGCCGTCAAATTCTGGAGGCGGAGGGGCGCTTGCCGGATACCATCCTGGCGTGTGTCGGCGGCGGGTCAAACGCCATCGGAATCTTCTACGCGTTTCTCAATGACCGCGCCGTGCAGTTGGTGGGGATCGAAGCGGGCGGGCGGGGCAATGCGATCGGGGAGCATGCGGCCCGTTATCGCGGCGGCGCGCCCGGAGTGCTGCAAGGCGCTTACAGCTTCGTTCTGCAAGATGAAGATGGGCAGATCGCCCTCACCCACTCAGTTTCGGCAGGTCTCGATTATGCCATGATCGGCCCCGAGCACGCCTGGTTGCACGACGAGCGCCGTGTGGAATATACGGAAGCATCCGATGCCGAAGCGCTCGACGCGGCGCGCGTGCTCTCGCGGACGGAAGGGATCATTCCCGCGCTCGAATCCGCGCACGCCGTCGCCGAAGCCATCAAGCGCGCACCCTCGGCTCCCGGAAAACTTCTGCTGGTGAACCTCTCCGGCCGCGGCGACAAGGATATCGATATCTACCGCGAAAATTTTCCGGAACTGGATCCGTCATGACCCGCATCGGGCGTCTCTTCGACTGCCTCAAGCGGGATGGCCGCAAGGGTCTCATCGCCTACCTGACCGCGGGGGACCCATCGCCCGAGCGGACTCCCGCGCTCGTCGAAGCACTGGTGCGGGGCGGCGCCGACCTGGTGGAACTGGGAGTGCCGTTCTCCGATCCCATCGCGGATGGGCCGGTGATCCAGCGCGCCGGTGAGCGGGCTCTGAAAGCCGGGACCACGCTTCACGGAGTGCTCGAAATAGCGCGCCAGATCCGCCGGACCTCGGAAGTTCCCCTACTGCTCTTTACCTACTTGAACCCGGTGGTGCGCTATGGCCTGGACCGCCTGGCCGAAGACGCCGCGGCCTGCGGGATCGATGGTTGCCTGCTGATTGACGCCAGCGTGGAAGAGGCGCAGGCTTACGTGGAAGCCATGCAGCGCCACGGTTTGGATACGGTTTTTCTTGCCGCGCCTACCAGCACCGAGCGGCGCCTGGAACTGGTGGCGCGTTACTCCACCGGCTTCGTGTACCTGGTTTCGCGCACGGGCGTCACGGGCGAACAGGAAAGCCTGTCGGTGGCCGTTGCGCCGCTGATTCGCGCGGTGCGTGCCGTTACCGATCTGCCATTGGCGGTCGGTTTCGGTGTCTCGCGGCCGGAGCACGTGGCCGAATTGGGCAGCCACGTGGAAGCAGTGGTGGTCGGAAGCGCGCTGGTCCGCGTCATCGAACGCTTCGGCGGAGATCCACGTTTGGAGAAGGAACTCGAGAAGTTTACGCGCGAGCTGAAGCAGGGCTTCGGAGTCCACGCATGACGCCCGATGAAGCACGCAACAAGCTGGACGAATTTCGCGTGGCCATCGACGATCTGGATCGCCGCATCGTGGAGCTGTTGAACGAACGCACGCGCGTGGTGGAAGATATCGGCCGGGTGAAGCGGTCGGCCCAACTGCCGATTTACGAGCCCAAGCGGGAAGACCAGGTGTTCGACAACATCAGCCAGGCCAGCGGCGATGGACCGCTGACCAGGGAGGCCGTGCGCCGGATTTACGAGCGCATCATCGATGAAATGCGCATGGTGCAGCGGGTGCGGATGTCGCAGGATGGAGAAGAGTAAATGGTAGTTGTTATGCAGGAAGGCGTTGCGGAGCGCCAGATCCAGGCGGTGATCGATCGCATGGTGGAGACGGGGTTCGATGTACACCGATCCACCGGCGTGATCCACACCGTGCTCGGCGGCGTGGGAGGAAGGGCTGAGGAGATTGATCCGGCGATTTTCGAGGTGATGGACGGCGTCAAGGAAGCCCACCGCATCGGGTCGCCTTATAAACTGGCCAGCCGCAGTTTTCGGCCCGGCGGAACGATCGTAAAAATCAACGACGTCGAAATCGGCGGCCGCACCGTGGTCATCATGGCCGGACCGTGCAGTGTGGAGAGCCGCGATCAGATTGCGCGCTCGGCGGAACTGGTGGCGCGCGCCGGAGCCAGGGTGATTCGGGGCGGCGCCTTCAAACCGCGTAGCTCGCCCTATAGCTTTCAGGGCATGGGCGAAGAAGGCCTGCAGTTGATGCGCGAGGCTGCCGACCGCAACCGGTTGCTGGTGGTCAGCGAGGTGATGGACCATACGCAGATCCCGCTGGTGGCCGCGTATTCGCACATTCTGCAGGTGGGCGCGCGCAATATGCAGAATTTCAATTTGCTGCGCGAGCTGGGGAAAGCGCGCACCCCGGTATTACTCAAGCGCGGTATTTCGGCCACCATCGAGGAGCTGCTGCTTTCCGCCGAGTACATTCTGGCCGGCGGGAATTACGACGTGATCCTGTGCGAGCGCGGAATCCGCACCTTCGAAACCTACACACGCAACACGATGGACATATCGGCCATTCCAGTGGTGAAGAAGCTTTCGCACTTGCCCATGATGGGGGACCCGTCGCATGGAACAGGACGCCGCGACAAAGTGGCGCCCATGGCGCGGGCGGCGGTGGCCGCGGGGGCGGATGGACTGCTGGTGGAGGTGCATCCCGATCCCGATCACGCTTTGAGCGACGGCGCCCAATCGCTGCGGCCGGAGCAGTTCGAAGAATTGATGGCGCAATTGCGGATGATCGCGCCGGCGGTGGGACGTAGTCTGTGAAGACCGTCGCAAGCCGTAGCACAGGCCTCCTGGCCTGTGTCTGGTTTTTTCCCCAGGCTCAGGACTGCCAATCATGAAAACCGTCGCCATCGTCGGCACCGGCTTGATCGGCGCTTCCTTCGGAATGGCCCTGCGCAAGGCCGGATTTGACGGCGTTATCCTGGGCGTCAGTTCGGAACGCGCCCTCGCCGATGCGGTATCCGTGGGCGCGATCGATCGCGGCGCTCCTCTGGCGGAAGCGGCTGCCGAAGCCGACCTGGTCTTTCTGTCGCAAGCCATCGGCCGCATCCTGGATACCATCCGCCATCTGGATCCGCTGCTCCGCCCAGGTGCGTTGGTCACCGACGCGGGCAGCACCAAAAACGAAATCGTCGATCTGGCCCGCCAGTTCATCCGCCGCGGGCAGTTTCTAGGCGGGCATCCCATGGCCGGCAAAGAGAAGCGCGGCGCCTCGGCCGGCGACGAGAATCTCTTTTTCGACCGCACCTGGGTGCTTACACCCGACGAACCTGCCGAACTGGAAACCCCCGCTGCCAAGGAATTCCACGGCTGGCTGGAACGAATCGGAGCCCGCATCGTGGTGCTCGATTCCGACGAGCATGACCGCGTAGTCGCCCTCACGTCGCACCTGGCACAGCTTGCTTCAACGGCCCTGGCATCGGCCGTTTCCGATGGCGTCGCGGACCGGCGCAAGCTACGGGTGGCCGGGCCGGGATTGTCCGACATGACGCGGCTCGCGCTTAGTTCGTACGAGCTGTGGCGCGATATACTGGCTACCAACAGCGAGCATATTGAACGCGCGCTTTCCCGCTACATTCAAAAGCTGGAACACGTGCGCGAGAATTTGCGATCGCGGCAACTGGAGGAGGAGTTCCGAAGAGGAGCGGATTTGGCCGCGCACTTGCGGCGTTGAATTAAGATACACTACCACTCAGGGAAACTTGGCCCGGGGTCGCCGCCGCCCTTGAGACTTGCGGCTGACCGAAGGCCTGAGATGGCGCGGCGGACCACCGCGGACCGCCACACCAATTTTCGAATTAAGGATTTTAGATGGAACAGAAACTCAAAATCGCGGTGTTTATCGATTTCGATAACATCGAGATCGGCGTGAAATCCACGCTGCACCGCGAGTTCGATGTCGCCGCCGTACTGGACGCGTTGAAAGAGCGCGGCGAGATCGTCACCAAATTCGCCTACGCGAACTGGGGAAGACAGGAATTTGCCACGCGCGCACTTTCCGAGCACGCGGTGCAGATGGTGCAACGCGACCCCTCGCCGCGCGGCGATAAAAACGGAGCGGACATTAACCTGGCTCTCGACGCCCTCGAGATGGCCTTCACTCATGACCACATCAACGCTTTTTGCATTGTCAGCGGCGACAGCGATTTCATTGCGTTGGTAAACAAACTCAAGCAGTACGATAAGCGCGTATTCGTTGTCGGCGGGCGGGCGTTCACCAGCACCATCCTGCAGAAGAACTGCCACGAATTCGTGGCCTACGAAGCCATCATCGATGAGCCGCGATCGTCCAGGCCGCCCCAGCAGCAGCGGGAGCCGCAGCAATTACAATTGCAACCACCACAGCCCCAACAGCAGCAGCAGGACAGACCGCAGCGCCAGCCGCAGAAACGCGTGGCGTTGGATCTGGCGCTGGCCATGCCCCTGGTGGAGCGTGCCCTAGGCGTGCTGGAGCGCCGCGAAGTAAGACCCCAACTGGGGCTCCTCAAATCCACCATGCTGCAGCTCGATTCCACCTTCAACGAGAAGGCCTACGGCGCCGGCTCGTTCACGGACTTCGTGGAGAAGCTGCAGAAAGCGGAGTTTGTGGAAGTGTCGGGCGGGGAAGGCCGGTACATGATCCGGCGGAAGGGCGCAGCGCCTGAAAAGGTGGGTGCCAAGCCGGAGCAAGCTATCCCGCTGCTGCGCGACGTTCTGGAGACGCATCGCTTCGATATCGACAATGGCGCCAACGCGGACGAGCTCGCCGAGTGGGTCAAGCAGGAACAGCCCAAATTGGACTGGCGCGAGTTTGGTTTCCAGGAATTTGGCGAATTGCTGAACTACGCCCAGGACAAATCGCTGGTGCGCATCGAGGCTGATGAAGAGAAGGGGCTCATCGTCCACTTGGGCGCGGAGTTCCACCCGCCGGCCGCGCCGCCGGAGCCGGAACCGGTGGCCGCCGCGGAGGAAGAGGAGGAGATCGACGAGCCTCAACCGCTGGTGCCCGGTCAGCCTACGGCGACCGGTGAGATTCCTATTCCGGAAGCGCCGCCCAAACCGATGCGCCGTCCCCGCCCGCCGCGTAAAACCGGCAGCGGCGATGGGAGCCAGAAGAAACGCAACCCCTCGCGTCCGCGCAAGAAACAACCGGTGCAATAAGTACCCCCCACTCGCTTATGGTCGCGGCTCGGTAAAACGCGCGTTACCGAGCCGCGCGCGTCAGCAAGCGGAGGTTTGTCCTCACATCAGCAATTCCCGCGCGTCGATCTTTTTTCGAGCCGGAGCGAGCGCCGAGTTGAGAAACGTGATGAATGGAGTCATCACCCGAAAGCGCTGCACGATCTCGCGCAGCAACGCGGGCCTGGTGGCGATTTCCGGTTCTAACACCGTGTACAAGATGAATCGCTTGAAGCGCAGCCAGTCCGCCGCGGGGTGATCGGCCGCAAAACCCTTGGGCACGCGCGTGAGCTGCTCCCCTTGTACTTCACCCAGCAGCCGGCGCACCGTGCGCCCTTCCGCAACTTTCCGCAGTTCCCTGTAGTTGTCCGCAATATGATGGCGGAGCGCGCGGAGCGCTTCGGGCGTCGGCATGTACAGGCCGCCGCCGATGGCCACTTCTTTGTGCGAGATGGCGAAGTAGAAGCCCGCGCCTTCCGTCCGGCCGCCGCCCCGCCAGCGGAAATTAGCAGCCAGGTGAGTCTTATAGGGCGTCTTATCCTTGCTGAAGCGCGTATCGCGGTAGATGCGGTAGATGGCCTTATCCGGATCTGTGGTGTACTCCGGGGCGAAGCTCATCATGGCAGCGTTCACCGCGGCCACCAGTTCCCGCATCGGCTGCTTCACCTGTTCTTCGAAGATGTGCTTGCGCGGCAGGAACCAGTCTCGATTGTTGTGGCGCGCCAGGCTGCGAAAAAATTCGATGCCTGCGGGCGGAATGCCGGGAAATGCAGAGCGCATGGGACCCTCCCTTTATAATTGAGATAATGCCAACCGCGGAAGAGGCACAGGCGCGCCTCGCCGAGATTCCTAATTTAACCGTTTCCGCAGATACACCGCTCGCCCCCCACACGCGCTTTGCGATTGGGGGCCCGGCCGACGTGTACGCGGAGACGACCAGTGAGGAGGCTTTTGTCGCGGCCGTCGAGGCGGCGCGCGCCAGCGGGCTCGAAACCATGGTGATCGGAGGCGGCACCAACCTGATCGTGTCGGATCGGGGCTTTCGCGGGATCGTGCTGCGTTTTCGCGCCGGCAGGCTGGCTGCCGAAGGCGCGTCGGTGACCGCCGATGCGGGCGCGGAATTGCAAGACTTGGTGGACTTCACCATCGCCAGGGGCCTGCAGGGCCTCGAGACCCTGTCCGGTATTCCCGGGTCTGTGGGCGCCGCGGTGTACGGCAACGCCGGCGCTTACGGCCACTCGATTTCCGAGCGCGTGGTCCGGGTGCGGTTTTATGACGGGTCGGCGGTCCGCGTCTTCACCCGCGATGACTGCCAGTTTCAATACCGCGAGAGCGTCTTTAAACGGCACAAGGAGTGGATTATTTTTTCGACCGAGCTCCTGATGGATCCCGCGGACGCGGCCATGCTGCGCGGGACGGCGGACGACATTTTGAAGGTTCGCAACGAAAAGTTTCCCGTTACGATGAAGTGCGCCGGAAGCATCTTCAAGAATCTGCTAATGCGGGATCTTCCGCCAAAGGTGGCCGCGGCGGTTCCTGCGAACGTTGTGCGCGAGGGAAAAGTCGCGTCGGCGTACTTTCTGGAGCAGGTGGGCGCGAAAGGCATGGAGCGCGGGCAGATTCGGGTGGCCACCTATCATGCGAATCTGATCTACAACGCCGGGGGCGGTTCGGCCGCGGATCTCTGCGCCTTGATCGCGGACCTCAAAGAACGGGTGCGCGCGCGCTTCGGAATCGAGCTGGAAGAAGAAGTTCAATACGTAGGAACGTACTGCTAAAACAACCGCTCCCTCCGGTCACGGCCCAGTAACCGCACGCGTTTCGATACGCAGATGCGCCGCCGCCGCGCATGACGCCGCCGCCGCCGTGAACGCCGCCACCGCCGCCGTCGACACGTTACCGAGCCGTGACCAAAGGGAGCGGTTCTTAGTTCCCGCTAACGACAATCGCAATTTCGGCCGATAAGGACGGTGTGGCCGGACTGTTGACCCCGCAAGGAAAACGCCATATTCAGAGGATGCTGCGCGCGCTCGCGCCTGCGGCGGAGAGACTCGACCGGCGATTCCGGGCGCTACTCCGTAAGAGCGGTCACAATGCGGCGCAGATCCGTGCCTTGCTCGCGATTACGCCGGCCGCGGCGGCGCGGCTCGGTTCGATTCGCGTCTTTCTGGACCAAGTCGCGTACCAGGGACGGCGGCTGGCGAAGTTGAATGTCGCCCCGTCTGAGATTCAGGAGGCTCTCCGGCAGTTTGGAGGACTCCTCGATCGCGCGTTGGAGACTCCCTTTGCGCCCGCCCGCGAGCAACTGGGGCTGGCCACTCACTTCGTTTTGCACGACGCGTTTTACCAGGTTCGCGAGGCCGAAGCCCAGGCATTCTTTGGACTGTATCGCGCGGAGGTCGAGGCGGCGGATCTCGATGACCTGCTGCGGCGCTTCGTGGTTGTGCTGGCCCAAGCGTTCCGCGCGTCCGCGGGACGGCTTCTGCTCCATGAGAAGGATCTTCCCAGCGAACTGCGCCGTCCTCTATACATCGAGTGTGGCGATGGCCGCGAGCATTTGATCGCCGATCCGCGGTTGCGCGGGTGCTTTGCCTCGTTTTGGTCTTACCCTATTGGCGATTCGGCGGTGATGCAACTCGGGTTCCGTGTCCCGTATCCCTGGCTGCCACGGGAACGGGCGTTGCTAGCCGCAGCCGCGGCGCGCTGTCAGGAGGCCATTGAGCGCGCGCGGATGGCGCGGGAAATCCTGCGCCTGGAAGTGGAATCGCGACGGGCCGAAGAGGACGAGCGGCGGCGCATCGGCCGCGACCTGCATGATGAAGCGGGCCAAGCCATGGCATTTTTGCGTTTACAACTGGAGATGATGGAGCGCGATGCTCCTGAATCCCTGCGCCCCCGGTTGGCGGAAGCGCGCGAGTTGGCAGCCCATACCGCGGTGGAGTTGCGGCGCATTGTGGCGGCTCTGAGTCCGTCGGTTCTGGATCGCCTGGGAGTGGCCACCGCCATACGCCAATTGGCCGCCAAGTTTCAGCGGCAGCATCCGGCCGGGCTGCGGCTGCGTCTTTCGCCCGGTGCCGCACACCCGCCTGGCCCAGTCGCGGAAGTGGTCTACCGCGTCGCCCAGGAATGCCTGCAGAATATCGCCAAACACTCCGGGGCTACGCGAGTGAACCTTTCTCTCCTAGCGTCCGATAAGAATCTTAGGTTGTGCGTCAGAGATAATGGCGCCGGCTTTAGTGCGGATAAGGCCTGGAGCAAACCGGCTTCGTTCGGTTTGTCGGGCATGCGGGAACGCGCAGGACTTCTTGGGGGAAGCCTGGCCGTCCGCAGTGCGCCGGGGAAGGGCACCCAAATCATTCTCGATTTGCCAATGGGCGCCGCACCGGTGAACACAAATGCCAAAGATTCGCGTACTCTTAACTGACGATCACACCTTGTTCCGGCAAGGAATCCGGACGCTTCTCGCGGGAGAGCCAGACATCGAAGTGGTGGGGGAAACCGGTAATGCCGGTGATGCGGTAGTCTCTGCGCAAAACCTGCGCCCGGATGTCGTGCTGATGGACATCGGCATGACCGGGATGAGTAGCTTCGAAGCTACCCGGCAGATCCGCAAGGAACGTCCCGAGACCCGCGTCATTTTCCTCTCCATGTACGATGACGAGGACTATCTGGCGGAATCCGTGGAGATTGGCGCCAGTGGCTACATTCTCAAAGAGAGCCCCTCCGAGCAGTTGGTCAACGCCATCCGCGAGGTCAATCGTGGGGGCAACTACTTGAGCCCGCGCCTCCTCACGCGGCTGGTCGACGATTTTCGCATGCAGAGCCGTTCGCCCATGAGGCAGCCCCGCTTTGGCACTTTGACCAAGCGCGAGCGTGAAGTCATGAAGCTCCTCGCCGAAGGCCGGTCAGTGAAAGAGATTGCCACCAGTTTCAATCTGAGCGTCAAAACCGTCGAGGCCCATAAATTCAATCTAATGCGCAAGTTGGACATCCACAACAAAGCGCAGCTGGTGCAGTACGCCATCCAGAAGAAGATCATCCGGCTGATGGAGCCCGTAGCCCTGGTCGGATAAACGCGTCGGCCGGTCCACGCGTGTCGTCCGTGACACGCCGCACTAAAGCATGCAAACACTTTACTTTCAATAGCTTCTCGTTTGGCACGAGGCCTGCATCTTCCTTTTCCGTACGGAGGATCGGAAGATGCTCAAAACAAAAGATCAAGTTCAAAAGCTGGCGGCACTAACCAGTGTGATGTTGATGGCCGCAGCGGAAGCTTTTGCACAAGAGAGCCGCGGTCCGTCCACACGGCGGATCGTGGTGAGCATCCCGGATCGAAAGCTGGCGGTTATCGAAGCGGACCGCGTGGTGAAAATATTCTCCATTGCAGTGGGAGCGCCGCCGACGCCTAGTCCTAGCGGTTCCTACCGCATCGTGCAGCGCATTTCCGATCCCACCTGGTACTCCAAGGGCAAAATCGTTCCTCCCGGAAAATCCAACCCGATCGGCACGCGCTGGCTGGGCTTGAGCGTGAAAGGATACGGCATTCACGGGACGAATGTCCCCTCTTCCATCGGTCACAACGCTTCGCACGGCTGCATCCGAATGCGCAACCGCGACGTAGAACAGTTGTTCGACATGGTGGCGGTGGGCGACGCGGTAGAACTCTACGAGGAACGGACACCCGAGCTCGAAAAAATATTTGGCGCGGTCCTAATGGCAGGGCTTAGTTCGGCCGATGGGGAATAAGGAGAGAGAGTTATGGCGAACGTCGTGGGTTGTGTACTGATGGTCGCAATCACGTTTCCGGTTTCATTCTTTGTGGCGCGTGGTTGCCTGAGCGGAGTCCTCCGCATTATTACCGGGGGAGAACATCGCGATATGCTATGATCCAGCCGTGAACGGTTGGCACGCGGTTCTCGCCGCGCTTCTGTTCCTGACTCCTCGGGTTTCCCCCGCTGCTGACGATCTCCCGGGCGCTGCCAAGGAACTGGCTCGCAAAACCCTCGGTTTCGCTGGCGGGCGGGTAGCGGTTGGCGCAACGTTCCGAAATATTTCCTCTCTGCCCGATTCCGACCTGGCCCAGGTGCGCCGCGAATTCGAAGCGGCCCTGACCGTCGGCCCGACGGCGGCCATCGACGTACGGATTACTCTATCGGAAAATGCTTCACAGTACCTGCTGGTGGAAGAGGCCCGCAAGGGAGAAGACACTCAGGTTTGGTTCGCCGGCTGGCCGCGTTCCCGTGTAGAGCCCGTCTCCGGACTGGGCGTCACCATCGACAAGAAGCTCGTCTGGGAACAGGACGAGCCGATTCTGGACGTGGCCGTTTTGGATAGTTTCGTGGTGGTGCTCTCGCCTTCCAAGATCGCTCTCTATGCAGAGAGGCAGTTAAAGCAGGTGGTGCCGATTGCGCCGGGCAAGGCATGGCCGCGCGATCTCCGCGGGCGCCTGCGGCTCAATGGCGGGCGTCTTCAGGTGCTGCTGCCCGCTATGGAGTGCAGCGGCATGGTCCAACCGCAGCTTTCCATCGACTGCCGGCCCAGTGAAGAGCCATGGGTGTTGGAATCGGGCAGCCGGGCGATTCTGCTCGCCACCTACAGCCGCGACCGCAACTATTTCGACGGGCACGTGATCCTGCAAAACGGCTCGCGCAAATCCGTCGCGCCCTTCTATTCCGCCGCAGCCGTGGAAGATCCGGCCGGCACCATCTGGCTACTGGCCACGTTAGACGGGCGCACCCAGATATTCGACGCGGCTTTTGAGGCGGTGGCGGCGATTCCGTCCTGGGGCAGCGATGTCGTAGGAACGTCAGGGCGATGCGCCGGCGGGTCGGCGATCCTGGCGACGCTCGCAGGAGATGCTACCGAACCCGACGGTGTGCAGGCATTTTCGATCGTCAACCGGATGGCAGTCGCACTCGGCGCGCCGGCGAGCTTCAACGGCCCCGTCACGGCTCTATGGCCCTCCACTCCGTCATCCGCTCTGGCAGTGGTGCACGATCTCGCCACAGGCAAATATGCAGCCTATGTTCTCTCGCTGGTTTGCGCTCCTTAGCGTGGTGGTGTTGGCGCAGGCGGCCACGCGCCCGCACTACGGCGGATCGTTGCGTGTGGAGATCGAGGCGTCCATTGAGACTGCCGATCCGCCGCAGACCGGTCCTGGAATGGCGGACCTGTCTAGTGCTTTTTCGGTGACTCGATGGGAAGGCGGCCGGGTGGCCGTCTATTCTGCCAATGAGGACGCACCAGGCGGACGGCCCTATGTCGACAGCGTGGAAATCCAGATGGGCCGGCCGCTGCGCGAGCAAGCCATCGATCTCGAGTTGAAGAAGGCGGATGTGGTCGAGCTGGGGCCCAACGAGACACGGCGCGGGCCGGCGTCGCGCAAGATCTGGACCTCCGCGCCCGTGCGCTTGCTGGCTCTGGTATTCTCCGAGCGGATTTCGGATGCGCGGATGCGCGAGGCGCTGGCCCTGGCGGTGGACCGTAGCGCCATCCACAACGTACTGCTCCAGAGGCAGGGAGAGATTGCCGGAGCGCTGCTGCCCCAGTGGATCTCCGGTTATGCGTTCCTGTTCCCGACGGCCGCCGACACCGGCAAGGCGCGGAGTTTGACAGCCGCCTTGCCCCCGCAATCGCGAGCCCTTACTTTGAGCTTCGAAATTCCCGCCCTGCGGCCGATCGCCGATCGAATCGCACTGAATGCGCGCGACGCAGGCCTGGCGGTTTCGGTAAGCCAGCGCAATGCCGGCGCAGACGTCCGCCTGGTGGAAGAGCGCATCGCCGATGGGCAGCCCTCACGCGCTCTCGCCGGCCTGGCAGCGGTATGGGGCCTTCCTCAGCCTGCCCGCGCCGATTCCCCGGAAGAGCTCTATGCCGCCGAGCGAACGCTGCTCGATGGCTTCCGCGTGATCCCGCTGTTTCATCTGCCCGACGTTTACGGCGTGAATCCGCGCGTCAAAGGTGGCCCAGGCATCACGCCGCTCGGCCAGTGGCGATTCTCCGATTTGTGGTTGGACACGGTGCGGCCATGACGTTTCGCACCCGCCTGCTGTGGATCGTTACGTTTGCGGTGGTGGCTTCCGTAGGCCTGGTCGAATCGCTGGTTGCGCGCACCACTCGCGATGCCTTTGAGCGCGTGGAGACGCAGCGGGTGAATGCCCTGGTGGCGCAGTTTCAGACGAGAGTTCGCGCGCCGCGGCGAACAAGTGGTCCGCGCGGTCCAGGCGATTGCGGCGTCCGAGGCCGCGCTCAATATCGCGCTGTCCTCCGACTATGCGCCCTACTACAACGAAGCTTCCGCGCTGGCTTCCGCCAACGGGCTCGACCTGCTGGAACTGGTGGCGGGCGATGGCTCCATCATCTCCTCCGCTGAATGGCCGGCACGCTTCGGCTATAAGGAGGACTGGCTCGCCAACACCAGCGACTGGAAAACGCGCGGCGCGTTCTTGAGACGCGAGGAGCTGGCGGATGGCTATACCTTGGCGATGGCTGCGGTGGGCGAGGCAAGCGCTGGGGACCGCCGGATCTATGTAGCGGGTGGGCAAAGACTGGATCGCGAGTTCCTCTCGACGCTCGTTCTGCCCGAGGGCATGCGGGTGTTGTTGTACCGCAATTCTGCCGGGGCCTTTTTGCCGGCTGAGCTGATCGGGCCTTTGGGACCGGAGGCACAGCCCGCGCCTCTCGAGCCGCTCATCGACGAGGTGCGGCGCAATCCGCGCGAAATCAACCAGACGGTCGGTAGCGGGACTTCGGCCGAAATCTTTCACGTCCGGCCGCTGCTGGGGTCCGGCAATGAGCTGCTGGGCGTGCTCCTGGTGGGTAGTTCGCGGCGTGATCTGGTGCAGATGGAAACGTTTCTACGCAACATCGGTGTGGTGCTGGGGGCCGGCGGCATTCTGGTGGGACTCGCCCTAAGTTGGTGGGCCACTGCTCGCGTGACGCGGCCGGTCCGCGAGCTGGCCGAGAGCGCGAAAAAAGTGGCGGCCGGGAATTGGGACACTACTGTGGAAGCGGGCCCTGAGGACGAGATCGGGCAGCTTGCCCGGGCCTTCAATCGCATGACGCAGGAACTGGTGGCGCAACGCGAGCGGTTGGTTCAGGCGGAGCGCGTGGCCGCCTGGCGCGAACTGGCCCGCCGCCTGGCCCACGAATTGAAGAACCCGTTGTTTCCGCTGCAAATCACCGTGGAAAATATGCAGCGGGCACGAGCGCAGGCGCCCGAGCAGTTCGACGAGGTCTTCCGCGAGGGCACCGGCACACTGCTGGCCGAGCTGGCCAACTTGAAACAGATCATCGGCCGCTTCAGCGACTTCTCCAAAATGCCTGCTCCCCAAAAACAGACACTGGACATGAACGATCTGGTGACCGGCACGATGAAGTTTTTCGAGCCCCAGTTGGCGCAATCGCATATCGCTGCCAAGACCGACCTCGCGCCCAATTTGCCGCCCATCTCGGCCGATCCCGAACAAATGACACGCGTCCTGCGCAACCTGGTGCTCAACGCCATCGATGCCATGCCCCAGGGCGGCAATCTGCTGGTGAAGACCGCGGCACGCAATGGCGGCATCCACATGGAGATTGCCGACACCGGCCAAGGGCTTACGCCCGAGGAGTGCGACCGCCTGTTCACCCCGTACTACACCACCAAGACACACGGCACCGGCCTGGGGCTGGCCATCGTGCAGTCGGTGATCAGCGATCATCAAGGCCGCATCTGGGTTGAGAGCCAGCCCGGCAAAGGCACAGCCTTCCGAATAGACTTAGGGTAACCTCAAATTTGGCGCACCTCTTGATCGTCGATGACGACGCCAACACCCTGGCGTCGCTGGCGCGCGCGTTCCGTTTAGCCGGGCACGAGGCCACCGTGTGCGACAACGCTGCGCGGGCGCTCGAGCTGGTGAAATCGCAACCGTTCGACATGATGCTTTCCGACGTCGTGATGCCCGGCAAGGATGGCCTTTCGCTGCTGGAGGACTTGCGGAGCCTGGGGGTGGCTCTGCCAGTGGTAATGGTTTCGGGGCAAGCCAATATCGAGATGGCTGTGCGCGCCACGCGCCTGGGCGCTGCCGACTTTCTCGAAAAGCCGCTGTCCACCGACAAACTGCTGCTCACCGTCGACAACGTGCTAAAGCTGAGGCGCCTGGAAGAGGAGAACCGCGAGCTGCGCCAGCGCGTGGGCAAGCACGAGATTGTGCACACCGGCGAAGCCATGCGCCGTGTGATGGCGCAGGTGGACCGCGTGGCCGCAAGCGAAGCGCGGGTCTGCATACTGGGCGAGACCGGGACCGGCAAGGAACTCATCGCGCGCGCACTCCACGATCGGAGCGGCCGGCGCGGCGGGCCTTTCGTCACCTTGAACTGCGCGGCCGTGCCCGCCGAGCTGATCGAGTCGGAACTGTTCGGTCATGAAAAAGGCTCCTTCACGGGGGCGGCTTCGCGCCATCTCGGCCGGTTCGAACAGGCCCACCACGGAACGCTCTTTTTGGACGAGATCGGCGACATGCCCCTGGTGATGCAGGCCAAGCTGCTGCGCGTTCTGGAGGAGAGCCAGGTGGAACGCGTGGGCGGCGACCGGCCGATTCCCGTGGACGTGCGCGTGGTGGTGGCCACGCACCGCAACCTCGACGAGCTCGTGAAGAAAGGAAGCTTTCGCCAGGACCTGTATCATCGCATCTACGTCTATCCGCTACAGCTGCCTCCCCTGCGCGAGCGGGCGGATGATATACCCGCGCTGGTGAGCCATTTCGCGGCGCAAGTCGCGGCGCAGAACGGTTGGAAGCCCAAGCCGTTTCATGCGGAGGCCATCCAGGCGCTGGCGCGGTATTCGTGGCCGGGCAATGTGCGGGAGCTGCGCAACGTGGTGGAGCGGCTCTTGCTGCTGGCCGAGGGCCCGGTGGACATCGAGGCTGTCCGCATGGCCTTGCCGGCGGTACTGGCGAATGGCGCCGCGGGGGATCTGCCTCGCTTCGATGGGTCACTGGCGCAGCGTGTGGATGGCTTCGAGCGCGAGACGATCCTGGCTGAACTCAAGGCGCACGGCTACCGCATGACGGACACTGCCAAGGCCCTCGGCCTGGAGCGCAGCCACCTCTACAAGAAATGCCAGGCGTTGGGGATTGACTTGCGGGCCATGCGGAAAGGCGAAGATGCCTGAAACTCAGGAAATCGTCCACGCGCTGTTCTGTGATTTCTTCGAACGAGGGGTGCGCTACTTCTTCGGCGATGCCGAGCTGCGCGCGACGGGGAGCGCGGCGGAGCCCAACCCCTCCCTGACTTTCCATAGCCGCACCGATGGCGGCCTGGAGTTGGAGTGGATGGGGACCCGCTACGATCTGGCACGCGCCGGCCGCCCTTTCACCGAAGACCAGCTCCGCCTCATCGGCGCCATCGGCGCCGTGCTCTCGGCGCGCTACCGAAGTATCTTCTACGCGGTGTCGGCCGCTACGCCGCATCTGTTTGCGGGCCTGGCGGAGGATCGGTACGTATCGGCGTTCCTCGATCACTCCCCTTATCTTGACGAAGGGGGTCTGCCCGCCGACGCGCAACGTGGTTGCCGACGCCATCGAAGTGCTCCGTGAGAGCTCGCTCCTGACATATGAAAACCGGCGCATCTCAACAGGCGTGATTCTGTTGGGGGCAGGCGAAGATCCGTATAATCGCGTTCGGCTAACGCCGCCGGACGCTTTGCCCTACGCCAATTCGCTGGTAGCCATCAAAAGCTTTCACCGCCTCTGCGATGGCCTGAACACAGTTTTCCTGGTGAACCGTGAAGGCATGCTGGTGGACCTGGTGGATGTGGAGCAGTTCTCGAAATCCTGCGGCGCGGCGCATCTGCCTGCACCCAGCGCGGCGCGCTACCGGCCGCACTGCCTGGCCACTCTGTTCGGCGGTCACATCTGCCTGGTGCTCACGCCCAACGGCGAAATCAAGGTCTTCGCCGGCGGCGTTCAGTCCTTTCACTTCATGGAAGGCCGTTGGCACCTGACCGACATTCACTGAGAAATACCGCGAGTTCCAAAAGGCCGTCGAGGATCGAAAACTGGCCGAGCGCCTCTTCGCGGTGGCGCTGAATCTGGCAGAGAATCGCAGGGGCGGGCTCTTCGTGTTGCTGAACCAGCCGGAATCCGCCCGCGAGTTGGTGGCCCCCGAGGACCTGTTGGAGAACGCCGTCGCGAAAGCTTCCAATAAGGCTCAGGTGCACTACCTGCTGCGCCGGAAACACGTGCTCGAACTGGAGATGAGCGTGCTCCAGAGCATCGCCCGCGTGGATGGCGGCATCGTGATGGATCGTGTGGGCCGGCTGCTGGCATTCGGGGCGATCTTGCGGCACACCGGCGCATCCTGGGCGGCCCAGGACGGAGGCCGTACCACGGCTGCCGTGCACGCATCCCGTTTCGGCCTCGCGGTCAAGATCAGCGAAGACGGAATGGTATCGTTCTACCGCAACGGCAGCCAGGTCTGGGAGATTTGAAGCGCTACGTAACGCCGGCGATCTTTGTCGCCGGTAGTGTCTTTCTACTAGTGACCCGCCCGTTCCCCCGACCGTATACTCTTACCCATGTCGAAGATTTGGGTGAGTCTTTTGTTTCTTAGCGGTGTCAAACTGGTTTACCCGCAGAGCAATCTGGCGACGATCGACGGAGTGATCAGTGATCCAATGATGACAGCGGTCCCCGGCGCGCAGGTGCGGGCGCGGAGTGCGGAAACGAGCGCCGTCCGCTCCACAACCACCGATGCCGGCGGACGATTTGAGTTTCCTGACCTCACTCCCGGCGCGTATTCCGTGGAAGTACAAGCTGTCGGATTCGTCACTGCCAAACACGAAGCGCGCCTCGAGGTCGGTCAAAATGCCCGGCTCGATTTGAGTCTGACGATCGGTGAGATGAATACCACGATCGACGTGGCGGCACACGCTGAGGTGCTGAAGACGGAGGATGCGAGCTTGGGAGAGGTGGTCGACACGCAATCGGTTCACCAACTCCCTCTTAATGGCCGCATGTTGCTGGACCTGGCACTCACTGTTCCCGGCGCACACATGGGGCACGGGGCGCAGACCGGGGACATGAACCCCCTGTATTGGCGGCCGGGACAAGGATCCTCGCTGACCATCGGCGGCAACCGGCCGAACGCCAACTACTTCCTGATCGACGGCTCGGTGAACACGGATCCCACTTTCAACACGCAAAATCTCAGTCTGTCGCCGGATGCGGTCCGGGAGTTTCAGGTGCAGACCGGCGCCTACTCGTCGGAACTGGGAGGAGCCGGCGGAGGCCAGATCAATATAGTCACCAAAAGCGGGACTTCGCAGCTTCATGGCACGGTCTACGAGTATCTCCGTAACGGAGCCATGGATGCGCACAGCTTCAACGAAATGCCGGGCGGAAAATTTCTGGTACAGAATAATTTCGGTGCCGCCATCGGTGGGCGTCTGCCGGGTAAGAAGACCTTCTTCTTCGCCAACTACGAAGGTCTGAGGAGATCCAAGGCAGATACCATGGTGGACACCGTGCCTACTGACCAGGAAGCTGGGGGCGATTTCAGCCAATCGGGCGTGGACATTTTCAATCCGTTCAGCCAGCATGCGAACCCCAACTTCAACCCCGCCAAGCCGATCAGCCAGTCCAATCCGGCAACACTGCGCGATCCGTTCGCCAATAACCAGATCCCGGTAACTCTGTTCAACCACCCGGCCCAGGTCATGCTCCAGAATTATGTGCCCCGCCCCAACACCATGGACATGGGCGCCATGATCATGGACGGGGTTCCCAGTGTGATAGGAGCGGGTAACGATTCGAACAATTTTCTCGACCAGCGCAATGAACACCACGTAACCGACCAAGGCACCATTCGCGTGGATCGCGTGTTCGACCGCGGTGACAGCATCGCCGTTCGCTACTCGCTGGGGCAGGAAGACGGGTTTATGCCGGAGAACCTGCCGGGCTTCGGCATGACCCATGACAACCGCTCACAGCAGGGCAACATCACCTGGACGCGGATCATCACGCCCAACCTTGTAAACGTTGCCACCGTGGCTTACTCGCGGCTGGCCCTGACCCATTTTGAAGAGGACTCCTTTACCAACGACATCATTAGCCAGCTCGGCATCCAGGGCGTTGGCTTCGGCGGCCCAAGAGCCTGGGGCGCCCCGTATTTCAATGTGCAAGGCTATTCCGCTTTTGGGGATACCTACCAGGCGACACCCATGCAGATGTGGGACACCCTCGCCGAGGGCCGCGATACGTTGACGTGGCAGCATAGGAAGCACAGCCTGAAGTTCGGCGGCAGTGTCCGCAGGTATATCTGGCCCATGTGGGCCTACGTTCTGAGCCGGGGTTATTACCAGTTTGTGAGCGGATACACCACCCAGACTGCTACGAACGACGGCACCGGTTCCGCGCTGGCCAGCTTTGAACTGGGCCTGCCGGCGGTTCGCCAGCGCCAGGTGGGATCGCCGCGCATGAACCTGCGGCAATGGTATGGCGACGCCTTCGTCCAGGACACCTGGCGTCTGTCGCGAACCACAACCGTCAATGTCGGACTGCGCTACGAATACATGAGCCCGCTGGTCGATGTCTCTAACCAGTGGTCCGGTCTGTTCGTCAGCCCCACGGCGCTCACCGCCTATATCGGCGGACAAGTGGGTACGCCGCGTGGACTCCTCTACACCAACAAGCTGCGGTTCGCCCCGCGTTTCGGTATCGCGCACCAGGTCCCCACGATGGGTCTGGTCTTGCGCGCCGGTTACGGCATCTTCTACACCCCCGTCGACATGAACACGTGGTGCAACAACCTGCACAACGTTCCCATCATTTTTCCGGAGACCAATCAGAGCGATGCCTTCACTCCGTCCATCACCAGCCTCAACTTCAACCCGGCCGTGGTGGGGAAGACCGTGACCAGCTTTACCGCCTTCGATCCCCACCAGGCCTCGCAATACGTTCAGCAGTGGACCGGCTCCATCGAAAAGAGCCTGGGCAGCGCCACTACCCTGGAAATCGGCTATCACGGAGAGCGCGGGCTGCACCTGCAACGATCTCATCTGATCAATAACGCGCTGCCCGGACCGGGATTGGTGCAGCCGCGCCGCCCTTATAAAAGCGCCACGTTCCTGTCCGGTACGGTGTTTCCCGCGGATGTGACCGTGGTGGGCAGCACCATTCCGGTGAGCGCCGTGAACTGGCTCGAGAACACGGCCCATAGCTGGTACGATGCCGGTTATGTGAACTTGCGGCACCGCTACTCCGCGGGGCTCAGCCTGCTCGCCAATTACACGTACGCGAAGAATCTGAGCAACGCGCCGGATTTCCGTTCGCCCATGTTCGAAGCCGCCGTACCCCAGGACAATCACGATCTCGATGCGGAGAAAGGGCCGGCGTGCGATATCCGCCACCGCTTCGTGTTGAGCGCGGTTTACGATTTGCGGTCTTACAACCGGTCGCGCTGGTCAAAGGCGGCGACTCGCAATTGGCAGGTTTCCACCATTTACCAGGTGCAGACCGGATTTCCGTTCACCATCTCGGTCTTCGGTGACACAGCCAATGCCGGCACCATATTGGGTGAGAATCCAGTCCGCGCAAACGCCACGGGGCAGCCGGTATTCGGTCCGGGCACACGAACCGCGAACGAATGGTTCAACCCGCTGGCATTTTCCGCGCCGGCGCCCTACACGTTTGGGAACCTCGGCCGTAACACGGTATATGGCCCCGGAATGCAAACCCTCGACTTCGCGGTGGGCCGCAGTTTCGCGGTTACGGAAGCCCCCAGGCTGCAATTGCGTTTGGAGGCGTTCAACGGCCTGAACAAAGTCAATCTGGGCACTCCCAACCGGTTCGTCAATACCGCGCAGTTCGGAACCATCACGGAATCATCCACTCCCGGGCGGCAGCTCCAATTGAGCGTGCGCCTCACTCTGTAACGCCGGCGGTCTTTGCCGCCGGTAGGCCGCGCTCATTCGGAAACTATGTCGTAGATGCCCTAGCGTTCGAGCACCTGGCGCCGCAATGGTGACAGTACTATCGGCGTTTGGTGGTTTTGCATCCCAGGCGCGCGGCCTCCGGCAGGCCGGAAATCGGCCTCGCATGCTACTGTCGGAGCTATGGGGAAGTTTCTTCTCGGCCTGATCACCGGCGTCCTGTTGGTCTTCATCACCATCGTGCTCCTGTTCTTCGCGGCGCTGCGATTCCGCGAGAGACCGCCGGATATCGCGGCCAATTCGGTTCTGGTGCTCCGCCTCAGCGGCGACATTCCTGAGCGGTCGGCTGTCCAGATTCCTTTCTTGAGTGAAGGGCCCAGCCTGACCGTAGCCAACGTGTGGATGACCCTGCGCAAGGCGGCCGCCGATTCCAATATCCGAGCGGTCGTTTTGGAGCCGGACGGGCTGAGCGCCGGTTGGGCCAAGCTGGAAGAACTGCGGTCGGACGTGGAGCAGTTCCGCAAATCGGGCAAACCGGTGTTTGCCTTCCTGCGGACGCCCACCGCACGCGAATACTATGTCGCCACCGCCGCCGATCGCATCTGCCTGGGACCGTCCGACCAGATGTACCTGAAAGGTCTGCGCGCCGAAGTCATGTACCTGAAGAAGACGCTCGACAAGCTGGGTGTCACCGTCGACGTGGAACACGCCGGCAAGTACAAAGACTTCGGCGACATGTTCACCCGCTCGGATATGAGTCCCGAAACGCGGGAACAGATTACCGCAGTGGTCGACGGTCTTTATAACAACCTGCTTACTCACATTGCCGCCGGGCGGAAGATGACTCCCGAGCACGTCAGCGAACTCGTCGATGCCGGTCTATTCCTGGCGCCCGAGGTGCAGAAGGCCGGCCTGGTGGACGAACTGCGTTTCGAAGACCAGGTGTGGGACGAGCTGAAATCCCGGCTCCAGGTTAAGGATGTGAAACGAGTCCGCGCGGAAACGTATCTGCGAGTTCCCGCGGAGTCGGTTGGGTTGCAGGGAAAGAGCCGGGTGGCGCTGGTCATCGGCGAAGGCGACATCATTCAGGGGAGTCCCGACAATGCGGCTGCCGACGAGGGCGGCCTGACCGCCGCGGGGTTTAACCAGTTGCTGCGGCAGGTAGGCAACGATTCCACGATTCGCGCCGTCATCGTGCGCATCGATTCGCCCGGCGGAGAAGTGACGGCGTCCGACGATATCTGGCGGGAGATGAACCTGCTGAGCAAGAAGAAGCCGATGGTCATCTCGATGTCGGACCTGGCGGCTTCCGGCGGCTATTACATGGCGATGACCGGCGATCCGATCGTGGCCTACCCGGGGACCGAGACCGGCTCGATCGGTGTGGTCTTCGGTAAGCCTAACCTGCACGGCCTGTACGACAAAATCGGGATTACCAAGGATTTCGTCGAGCGCGGCAAGTACGCCGGTATCGATTCCGACTATAGTTCGCTCACGCCCGATGAGCGAGCCAAGCTGCGCACGGGCATCGACGCCAGCTATCAGGATTTCGTAACCAAGGTCGCCAACGCGCGTCACCGGACGTTCCAGGAGATCGAGCCGCTTTCGCAAGGCCGCGTATGGCTGGGTGCGGACGCCAAATCGCGCGGTCTGGTGGATGCGCTGGGCGGCCTGGATACCGCCATCGACCTGGCGAAGAAAAAAGCCAACATTCCCGTCGGAGAGCGGGTTACGGTGGTCACGTATCCGGCGCCCCGCAGCCTGCTCGATCTGATCTCCCGCCGGTCTTCCCAGGATGACATGCTGGAAGTCAAGTTACGCCAGGTGTTCCGCGGGATGCCGTTCCATGCGTGGATGCGAGGCGGGTTTCTAAGACTGATGCCGTACTGGATCACGGTGCGGTAACGCCGGCGGTTCTTGCCGCCGGTGCATTTTCCGCTTGCGGGTTCGCGCGCGGATGAGCCATAGTGGAAATGGCGTCAAATAAAGCCGTGTAGAGCGTACTTGTTGGTCCAAGCCGGAAGCTTCTCCCGTACGCATGCGAGCACTGTGGTGGCGCCGGGTGGCTTTCGATGCTGGACAATTTCCTGTTCTTCACGGAATTAACCAACATGCCGGTGAACGACGTCAAGGGACGCCGCATCGGCCGTGTGAAAGATGCCGCTCTGGTTCCGCTCGTAAACCCCTCCCGCATCGACCGTTACCTGGTTGGGGGAGGCGATACCTGGCTCACCGTACGCTTCGATCAGATCCAATCCATCAGCCTGGACGAAGGAATTTCTCTCAGCGACGAGCACCTCACCCCGTATCACGACGACGAGTACATGATGCGGCTGGCTCGCGATCTGCTGGACCAACAGATCATCGATGTTACCGGGCGGAAAGTCGTCCGGGTCACCGATCTCACTCTCGAAATCCACAACGATGGGCTGCGGGATACGCTCACCGTCAGTGACGTCGACATCGGAATCCGCAGCATTCTGCGGCGGCTCCTGCAAGGCGTCCTGCCTCCGCGCTGGATTCGCCGGCTGCAACAGCCGATCGCGCCCAATTCCATCCGCTGGGACTTCTGCAATGTAGTAGAACCGGACCCGCAGCGGCGATTGCGGCTGAATATTTCGTATCAAAAGCTGGAGGAGATGCACCCCGCCGATCTGGCCGACATCGTCGAGGACCTGGCCCCGGCGGAACGCGAAGCCATCTTCGAAACCATCGACAGCGAAGCCGCCGCGGATGCGCTTTCAGAAATCGAGCCCAAGATGCAGGCCAGTATTCTGGAGTCCTTGGAACCCGAAAAGGCCGCCGACATTGTGGAGGAGATGTCGCCCGACGAAGCCGCGGACGCGCTCAATGAGCTGGAAGAGGAGACTTCCGACGAAATCCTGGAGGAGATGGATTCGGAGCCGAAGACGGAAGTCCAGGAACTGCTCGAGTTCGAAGAAGATACCGCCGGCGGCCTGATGAATACCGAGTACGTGGTCTTGCCCGACGACGCCACGGTGAAGCATACGATGGCGGCTCTGCAGGAAAACGAGGAACTGCTCGAGAGCCTCAATACGATATTCCTGATCGATGAAGAGGGCCGTCTCTCGGCCGCGATTCCGTTGGCCCGGCTCTTCCTTGCGGCGGAAGGACTGCCCCTGAAGGAACTGGCCTCCGAATCGCTCATCCACGTGACTGTCGAGGAGCACCAGGACCGTGTGCTTGAACTCTTCGACAAATACAATTTGCTGACCCTGCCCGTGGTGGATGGGGACGGCAAACTCGCCGGTGTAATTACTGCCGACGATGTGATCTCCGTGCTGAGGCAAAAGTGACGGATGCTGAAAATCCTGAGCCGGTTCCGCTACCACATAGCGGTATTCTTTGCGGTCATAGGTCCGGGCTTCATCACCGCGAACGTCGATAACGATTCCGGCGGCATTTTCACTTACTCGGCGGCGGGAGCGCGCTACGGATATCTGCCGCTCTGGACACTGCTGCCGATCACCCTGGTGCTCATCATCACGCAGGAGATGTGTTCCCGCATGGGCGCCGCTACCGGCAAAGGCCTCTCCGACCTGATCCGCGAGGAGTTCGGGCTGCGCATCACGTTCCTCATGATGGCGCTGCTGGTGCTGGTGAACCTGACCAACGTGATGGCGGAGTTCGCGGGCGTGGCCAGTTCACTGGAGCTGTTTCACGTCAGCCGCTACTTTTCGGTGCCGGTGGCGGCCGTGGGGGTTTGGTTCCTGGCAGTGAAAGGCAATTACAAAAGCGTCGAAAAGATCTTTCTGTTCGGGTGCTTTCTGTACGTCACGTACATCATTTCCGGATTCCTGGTGAAACCCGATTGGAAAACGGCGGCGATCTACAGCGTCAAGCCCGTGCTGATGCTGGAGCCCGGCATACATTTACATGCTGATCGGCATGGTCGGCACCACCATCGCTCCCTGGATGCAGTTTTACCTGCAATCCGCCGTGGTGGAGAAGGGAATCAGCGGCCAAGGAGTATGCGAGCCTCGCGGGTGGAAGTGATCGTGGGCTGCATCATGACCGACGGTGATCGCGTTCTTCATCATCGTGGCCTGCGCGGGGGCGATCTACAGCGTCAAGCCCACGGACATTCAAGATGCCGCGGAGGCTGCGGTCGCCCTCCGGCCCTTCGGACAATACGCGTTCCTGCTGTTCAGCGCCGGCTTACTTCAACGCTTCGATTTTCGCGGCGTGCATGCTGCCGCTCTCCACCGCATATTGCGGTTTGCGAAGGTCTCGGGTTCGAGTCGGGCGTGAATCGGCGAATGGGTGAAGCCCCGATCTTTTATGTCCTGTACACGCTGTTGATCGTGCTGGGCGCGGGCGTCATCCTCATTCCGAATTTTCGACCTGGTCGCCATGACCTGCTCTCTCAGGTGCTCAACGGAATGCTGCTGCCGTTCGTTCTCATCCCCATGGTCCTGCTGATCAACAAGCACGACTTATGGGCGAGTGGGTCAACCCGCGCTGGTTCAATTTCGTTTCCTGGATCACGGTGGTGGTCATCATCGGGGTGAGTATGGCTATATCGGGTATCATATTGCGCGGCGTGCATTGAACGCGCCCGGCTTGAGGCGCTGCGCTACAATAGCCTTGCGCTATGCAGGTGCTCCAAGCCGGCCAGCACAAGCTGATCTATCTCGAAGTTGAGCCCGATATGGTCACGAGCATTGCGCGTCAGGCCGGATTCGACACCAAAGCACGGGACGGCCAGCGGAGTATGCAGTTGGATCTCAGCGCCCCCGGTCGCCATTCGCCGCTGCTGCTCTTCGATGCCGCGGACCCCGCTAACCTGGGTTGGTTTTCGCGCTGTCAGTTCTACGTGGATGGGCGCACCGGTTTGGTGATGCAGACGCCCATCAGCCTAGCCAATAAACGCGACCGCGGCGGGCGAACCCAGCGCAATGCCGTGCGGCTGCTCATCTCCAAGGAATTGCCCGCGACGTTTCGACTTCCGGGTAAGCAGCCGCTCACCGAACAGGTCTTCTACCACCTGCTCTTCGATTTCCTGAACGCTCTGGCGAAGACCGGTGTAGCCGTGTGCGGTGGAGGGGTTGTGCAACCCTTGGCCGGACGCACGGAGCCGGTTGTCATTCACAATTGATCGTCCACCGTAACGCCGGCGGTCGCTTCGCCGCCGGTGTTTTCGTATCTTCCCGAACAACGCTCTGTGGCTGAAGTGAAACGAATCGCACCGTTCCCGAGTCCTAAATAATGAAGGCTCGGCTGAGAGACGTTCGGGGGGAATGTCCCTCAGCTACGTTGCTTTTGCCGGCTCCACCGAGCCGGCTTTTTTCTTAGCACCCTCCAACGCCCGTGCCACCACGGCCTCCACTTCCGCCCGGTATTGCCGCAGCAGTTCGGGCGTAGTCGCTTCGAAACGCATCACAAGGACCGGTTGCGTGTTGGAGGAGCGCACCAGTCCCCAGCCCTCGGAAAACAGCACGCGTACGCCGTCCACATCCACCGTTTTGTGCCGGGCCTGCAACTCCTCGGCGGCACGCCGCACCACCTCGAATTTGAGCTCATCCGGGCAATCGAAGCGAATTTCGGGCGTGGTCACGGTCTTCGGCAAATCCGCCAGTTGCATGGAGAGCGGACTGCCGCTGTTGGCCACGATCTCCATCAGCCGGCAGGCGGCGTAGAGCGCGTCGTCGAAGCCGTAGTAGCGGTCGGCGAAGAACATGTGGCCGCTCATCTCCCCGGCCAGTTCGGCGTGCGTCTCCTGCATCTTGGCCTTGATGAGCGAGTGGCCGGTCTTCCACATGATCGGGTTCCCGCCGCGTGCTTTCAGGTCGTCGTACATCAGTTGCGAGCACTTCACCTCGCCGATGAAGGTCGCGCCCGGCTTGCGCGTGAGAATCTCCCGGCCGTAGATAATCATCAACTGGTCGCCGTAGATCACGGTGCCGGCATCATCCACCGCGCCGATCCGGTCGGTATCGCCGTCGAAAGCGATTCCCAGGTCAGCCTTGGTCTCGCGCACCTTGGCGATCAGCGGCTCGAGATTGGCCACCACCGTGGGGTCGGGGTGATGGTTCGGAAAACGGCCATCCATTTCGAAGAACATTTCGGTCGCGTCGGCGTTCAGCTTCTTCAGAATCCGATGCATGACCGGACCGCCGGTGCCGTTGCCGTTATCGATCACCACTTTGATCCGGCGCGGATAGTGGAACTGGGAGGCGACCTCGTCGACGTACGGGGTGGCCACATCGGCTTCGGCAACCGAGCCGGAACCGCGTGCCAGGTCGCCGGTTTCGATCAGGCGGCGAATCTCCTGGATGGCTTCGCCGTGGATCGTAGAGGAGCCGCACACGGTTTTGAAACCATTGAATTCGGGAGGGTTGTGGCTGCCGGTGATCATCACGCCGCCGTCCTGGGTCAGATGGAAAACCGAATAATATAGGACCGGCGTGGGGACGACGCCGATAACGGTGACGGTGCAACCGCTGGCCACCAGGCCGCGCAACAGGGCGTCGTGGAGCCGCGGCGAACTCAGCCGCGTGTCACGCGCGAGTGCCACTTTCTTCCCGGCGTGCCGTTGGAGGTACGTGCCAAATGCCTGCCCCAGAAGTTGGATATCGGCGTCCAGCAGTTCGGCATCGGCCACGCCGCGGATGTCATATTCCCGAAAAATCGTGGACTTGAGCATGATGTTGGATCGAATGAAGTCTACTGAACGACAGTTTACGACAGTCGGAGGCAGAAGCAGGGCTTGCTCGTATCGGAAAGAGGGCTGCCAGTATGGTATCCAATAAGAGAAAGGAGTGTTCCACGTATGAACACAAGAAATAAGCAGAATCAGAAAAAGCTAATAACGATCCGACAAGAGAACAGGCCGAAGAAGCAGAGCCAGAATCCGAACACGCATGAACACGAGAACCCGGAACTGCGGATGACTCGTTAAGTTCATCTGCGCGTCTCATTCTGTCAGTAAAAACTCCCTCCTCCGGCATCGTGGGAGGGATTTTTAGGTTTTACCCCTTCATTGCGCCCTTCACCTGCCTGGACTGCCCCACCAGTCCCGAATGTTAAGATCAGATGAGAAATGAAGACCGCTGAAAAACAATTTACGACCATCAGCGGTGTGCCCATCGAGCCGCTCTACGGGCCCGAACAGCTGGCAGGCCTCGATCCGAAGCAAGATCTGGGCCAGCCCGGCGACTTCCCTTACACCCGCGGCATCCACCGCGACATGTATCGCGGCAAGCTCTGGACCATGCGCCAGTTCTCGGGATTTTCCACGCCCGAGGAAACCAACCGCCGCTATCATTACCTGCTGGAGCAGGGCCAGACCGGGCTCTCGGTAGCCTTCGACCTGCCCACTCTGATGGGGTACGACCCCGACCACGCCCTGAGCGAAGGCGAGGTGGGCAAATGCGGCGCGCCGGTCTGCTCGCTGGAGGACATGGAAATCCTGTTCCGCGGGATTCCGCTGGGTGACGTCACCGTCTCGATGACCATCAATTCACCGGCGGCGGTGCTGTGGGCCATGTATCTGGCGGTCGCCGAGCAGCAGGGCGTGGATTGGCAGCGGCTGTCGGGGACGCTCCAGAACGACATTTTGAAAGAGTACATCGCGCAAAAGGAGTACATCTTTCCGCCGCGGCCCTCCATGCGCCTGGTCACCGATACGATTGAATTCGGTACCCGCCATACACCCCGGTTCAATCCCGTTTCCATCAGCGGCTACCACATCCGCGAAGCCGGTTCCACCGCCGTGCAGGAGTTGGCATTCACTCTACGGGACGGCATCGAATACATGGATTGGGCGCTCGAACGCGGTCTGGCCATCGATGAATTTGCGCCCCGGCTGAGCTTCTTCTTCAACGCGCACAGCGACTTTTTCGAGGAGATCGCCAAGTACCGGGCGGCGCGCAAGATCTGGGCTCATGTCATGCGCGACCGCTATGGCGCGCGCGACGAGCGCAGCCATAAGCTTCGTTTTCACGCGCAGACGGCGGGCTGCTCGCTCACCTGGCAGCAGCCCTACAACAACGTGGTGCGCACCGCTCTGCAGGCCATGGCGGCGGTGCTTGGCGGGGCGCAATCGCTGCACACCAATTCACTGGACGAAGCCTACGCGCTGCCCGGTGAGCATGCGGTCACCATCGCGCTGCGTACCCAGCAGGTGCTGGCCTACGAAACCGGAGTGGCGAACACGCCCGATCCTCTGGGCGGCAGCTATTTCCTGGAAAAGCTGACGCTCGAAACCGAGAGCGCCGCCCAGGATTACATTCACCGGATCGACGGCATGGGCGGCATGATTCCGGCCATCGAGGCGGGTTTCCCGCAGAGTGAAATTGCCGCCGCCAGCTACCGCTATCAGCGCGAGGTGGAATCCGGGGAGCGTGTGATTGTCGGGGTGAACCGCTTCCAGTCCGACGACCAGCCCATCGAGCTGCTGCAAATCGACGAAAGCGCGGGACGCCATCAGTGCGCCAAACTGGCGGCCTTGCGAAAACGCCGCGACCAGCGCCGCGTTCAGAAAAGCCTCGACGCCCTGAAACGAGCCGCCGAAGGCACCGAAAACACCATGCCCCGCATTCTGGATGCGGTGCGCGCGTATGCCACGCTGGGTGAAATCTGTGACGCCCTCCGCGGCGTGTTCGGGTCTTACCAGGAAAAAGCGCACATTTAGAAATGCCACGACCGATTCGAGTGCTGGTGGCCAAGCCCGGTTTGGATGGCCACGACCGCGGAGCCAAAGTGATCGCACGCGCCCTGCGCGACGCCGGAATGGAAGTGATCTACACCGGGTTGCGCCAGACCCCCGAGATGATTGTGAACGCCGCCTTGCAGGAGGACGTCCAGGTGATCGGACTTTCCATTCTCTCGGGCGCCCATAACGCCATCGTGCCCCGCGTTCTGGAATTGCTGCGCGCGAAGGACATGGGTGACGTGAAGGTGATTATCGGGGGAATCGTGCCGGACGAAGACGCCGAAGCTCTCAAGAAACAGGGAGTTGCGGCGGTTTTTCAGCCGGGTGCGTCGCTCGATTCCATTGTCGGATTTATCCGTTCGGCGGTGCCGGCCTGACGTGTGACGGCGGTTCACACTGTAGCCCGTGCCGCTCGTTGTTGATGCCCGCAAGATTCGCTAAAATAACAGCTTAGCCCCTTGGCAACCAAGCTGTATCGAGAGAAGCGCGCTTTCCCGTGAAATCGATTTTTTCGAACTGCGCAGAGTGAAAAGGTATGTTCCAATGAACCGTTTCAGGCGGATTCGCCTGTTCGTGGTGTTTGCGTGTATCTGCGCATGGACAGTGCTCCCACTGCCTGCGCAGCAGCAGCAGACGCCCGCCCAGCCTTCCGGACAGATCGTCGAGAGCATCGAATTCCGCGGTGCGCGCCGCGTGCCACAGGATACTCTGCGGGCTCTCATTTCCGCTAAGGCGGGCGACGCCTACAGCGAAGAGGGCCTCCGCCGCAATGTGCAGGTCTTGTGGAACACCGGACGCTTCGACGATATCCGCCTGGAGTCGGAAGCGGGCCGCACGGGAATGTTTGTGCGATTTTTGGTGACCGAGAGGCGTGTCGCGGGTTCCATCGACCGCCAGGAGATCAAGTCCGTAGCTGAAATCCTGGACCGGTTCATGGAGTGGAAAGGTATGTTCCGATGAACCTTCTCAGGCGGATTCGCCTGTTCGTGGTGTTTGCGTTCTGCGCATGGACAGTGCTTCCACTAGTCGCGCAGCAGCAGGCCCCGCCGCCGGCCCAACCTGCACAGCCCCCACCCGCGCAGCCACCAGCTCGCGGTCAGAACCCCTTTGAGACTGTGCCGCAAGAGACGACACCGCCCCCCGCGCCCGCGCCGCCACCGCCTGCCGCCGCGCCTGCGCCTCAGCCGGGGCAGCCCCAGTTGGAAGTGCCGAAAACCAACGAGACGCCGGTCCAACCCGCTGGGCAGATCGTCGAGAGCATCGAATTCCGAGGCGCCCGCCGCGTCCCGCAGGATACCTTGCGGGCTCTCATCTTCACTAAGGCGGGCGACGTCTATAGCGAAGAAGTTTTGCGCCGCGATCTGCTGACCTTGTGGAACACGGGGCGTTTCGATGATATCCGCGTTGAGTCGGAAATGGGCCGCACGGGATTGATCGTGCGCTTTGTGGTGGCCGAGCGGCGCGTCATTCGCTCCATCGAATATCCGGGTATCAAGTCCGTAACCGTTTCCGAAGTCCTCGACCGCTTCAAGGACCGGCACGTGGGCCTGACCGTGGAATCGCAGTACGATCCCAACAAGATACAGCGCGCCGCCGTGGTCCTAAAGGAGTTTCTGGCGGAACGCGGCCGGCAGTATGCCACGGTGGATCCGGTTGTGGAGCAGATCCCGCCGTCCTCTCTGAAGGTCAGCTTCAACGTGGATGAAGGGCCGAAAGTGAAGGTGGGCGACATCGACATTGAGGGCAATCAGGCGATGCCCAAGCGTTTTGTCATACGCGCGATGTCCGAAACCAAGCCAATCGGGATTCCCTACTCGATCGTGCTCGAGGATCTGTTTGCCAAGACGTACGACGCCGAGAAGCTGGAGAACGATAAGGAACGCGTCCGGGTCGCTTACCAGGACAAGGGCTACTTCACCGCCAAGGCACTGGATCAAACCGTGACGATGCGGCGCAAAGGCGGAGAGGGCTGGCGCTTGCCAATAATCAAGCCCAACCATACCGGGATCTACGCCGATATCAAGCTTCCCGTGGAGGAAGGGCGCCTCTATCACTTGCATATGATGAACTTCGTCGGCGTGAAGCTGTTCCGCGCGCCGGAGAGCCTGGTGCAGCCGCTGTTCAAGATGGCGCCCGGAGATGTTTTCTCCACTGCCAAGTTGCGGGACGGCCTGAAGAACATGCGCGATCTTTACGGCCAGTTCGGCTATATCGATTTCGTGCCGGAGCCCTCTTTCGACATCATTCCCAACGCCGATCAAATTGACCTGACTCTCACGGCCGATGAAGGTAAGCAATTCTTCGTACGGCGCCTGGACTTTTCGGGCAACACCACCACGCGCGACAAAGTGATCCGCCGCGAGATTCTGATCGACGAGGGCGATATCTTCAACTCGCGGTTGTGGGAAGTGAGCCTGCTGCGCCTCAACCAGCTTGGCTACTTCGAGCCCTTGAAGAAAGAAGAAGCCGCCACAATCAACCGCAACCCCCAGTCCAATACGGTGGACATCACGTTGAAAGTGAAGGAACGCGGTAAGAACACGATCGGCTTTAACGGCGGTGTCTCGGGAATCTCCGGCAGCTTCATCGGGTTGAATTACTCGACCAACAATTTCCTGGGGTTGGGCGAGACGCTGTCGATTGAGTCGCAGCTCGGAACGATCATGCGCTCCGTGACTCTCGGATTCACCGAGCCTTACTTTCTAGACAAGCCCATCCAGCTCGGTTTCAACGTATACCTCACGCGCTACGACTTTAACCAGGCCCAGCAGGCCTCCATTCTGGCTGGCCAGAATATCAGTGGCTTTTACGGCGGGCTGGGCAACCAGAACCTGCTGAACTACGTGCAGAACGGCCATGGCTTTTCGGTTTCTTCCAGCTACCAGTTACGGCGCAGCTTTGCGCGCGTGGGCATCACTTACCGGGACGACTTCTCCAGCATCATCACGCAGACGACGGCTGCCACGAACTATTTCCAGTACATCAATTTCAGCGGGGTGTCCGGTCCGAACGCTCTGCAGGGCATCCACACTAGCCACATTATTCCGTCGTACACGTACAATACAGTCAACCAGGCGCTCAATCCCACCGGCGGCCACAGTATCTTCTTTTCCTTCGATTTTGCGGGCAGTGTTCTGGGAGGCAACGTCAACACAATTACGCCGGTGATCGACCTGAAGTACTACAAGCCATCGCCTTTGAACAAGAAGCATGTCCTGGCGTTCCATGCCACGGCTTCCTCCATCATCGGCTATGGCGGTAAGGAAGCGCCGCCCTTTTCCCGCTCGTTCATGGGCGGAGAGAATGACGTGCGCGGGTTTGACTGGTATAGCATTACCCCGGTCGCCTTCATCCCCTCAGTCTCCAGCAGTGTAGCCGTGCTGAACAGCGACGGATCGGCGCGCATGCAAAAGACCACGATCAACGGTGTCCTCACGAACGTGCCGGTCACCATGACGATCCCCATCTATCAGCTCATCACCCCCGGCGGCGATACGCATGCGGTCACGAATTTCGAATACCGGATTCCGATCGTGGGTCCCGTGACTCTCGCGGTCTTCGCAGATGCCGGCATAAACAAAATTCTGTTGACCAACCAACTAAGGATGGTTCAGTCTCGAGTCGATCAACTCAATAGCCAGTTCCCGCAAGCGGCTTTCGATGGGCGCGTGCGCATCTCGCCCGGCACCCAATCACCGGTAATGTCCACGGGCCTCGAGCTACAAGTCTTGCTGCCGGTGGTGCAGGCGCCGTTCCGTGTGTACTGGGCGTATAATCCGTTGTCCGTCCGAGAGTACTTGCAGCCGCCCATTGTGGCCGACCGCTCGTACTTCCCGAATGCGGCCACCTTCAACTCCGCCGTAGTCCAATTTGGGCAGCAGTATCCGTACTTCCAGAGGCGGAGCTTGTTCCGCTTCACCGTAGGCCGGACGTTCTAAGACGCCGCGCTCTTGTTATGCTAGTATTTTCAGACTTAGGAGTTTTCAGCTTGAAGAAGAATCAGTTCGTAGTACCCGCGCTCCTGTTGGCGATCGCGGTTTTGGCGCGAGCCCAAGGCGCCGCCGCACCCACAAAGATCGGTATCATCCACGTGCAAGCCGCCATCCTGCAAACAAAGGATGGGCAGAAGGCTGCGGCTGATCTCAAAGCTAAGTTCGCGCCGAAGCAGGCGGAGTTGGAAAAGAAGCAGGCCGCGATCGAAGGGTTGCGCGAGCAAATGCAGAAGGGCAGCGCGACCATGAGTGACGAGGCCAAGCAGAAGATCGCGCGCGATATCGACGCCAATACCAAGTCTCTTACCCGCGATAACGAGGATTTGCAGGCTGACGTGGAGCAGGAGGAAGGCAAGATCTTCAATGATCTGGGGTCGAAGCTCTACGCGATTGTGGAGAAGTACGCGAAGGACAACGCGTATTCCATGATCATCGATGTGAGCAGCCAGCAGACTCCGGTCTGGTGGGCCGCCGACTCGATCAACATCACCGCCGAGATCACTTCGCTTTACGACAAGGCCCATCCGGCTGGTGCGGCTTCCGCGCCGGCACCGGCCCGGCCTGCCGGTACCACTCCGGCGGCTACGCCCCCACCGGCGCCCCGGCCCGCTACCGCAGCACCGTCCGCTCCGCCTAAGAAGCAGTAGGATCGGGCCGCCTCCCCACCGCAGGACGTGGGGAGGCGCTTTGTACGAACCAAAGGCGATAGAATCAAAGAGGAGGGCGGTATGCGAGTCTCCGGTGGGTTCGGTTTGGCACTCCTTCTTTCGGCGTCAGCCTTTGCGCAGGGTCACGGTTTCTTCAATCCTCAGCCCAGGTTTCAAGGCGGCTTCGGCAATGTGGTCTTTCCGGGGGGCACCTCGGCCACATATTCCGGCGTCCAGCGAAATGTCCCGAATATCGCGTTTCCCGGTGGCGGCGGCCCGCGGTTAAACGTCCCGTTCTCGAACCAGAATCCCGCGTTCCTTCCCAGCTTCGGCGTAGCGAATCTGGGCCCCTCCGTGGGGCAGCGCCGGTCTCGCCGGGCGGCGGATTCGGCTGGAGGGTTTTACGCGGTCCCGGTGTACGGAGGTTACGGAGGCGGTTATGGAGCCGGTTACGGTGCAGGCTACAACGACAATCCCTATCCAGCCGACGCCGCATATGGGGCGCCTGCTCCACAGCAGCCCAATGTGATCGTGGTTTATCCACAGGCGCCGCAGCCAGCCTACGCGCCGCAACCTCCGCCGCAGGTATACCAGGAAGAACCGGCTGCAGCAGCGGCTGAGGCGCCTCACTTTTTGATCGCCTTCAAGGACCACACGATTTATTCCGCAATCGCGTATTGGGTGCAGGGCGACACCCTGCACTACTTCACCTCCGGCAATACCCACAACCAGGTATCGCTCTCGCTGGTGGACCGGGACTTGACAGAACGTCTGAACCGGGAATCCGGCACGGATATGCGGCTGCCCCGGTAGCACAGGCATTCCTGCCCTGTGTCCGGTTTTTTTCACATCACTCCCACTCGATCGTCCCGGGTGGCTTGTGAGTCAGATCGTAGAAGACGCCGGCGATCCCGTCCTGCGCCATCAGTTCCCCCGACATCTCATCTAACAGCGCCTCCGGCATAGCCACCGATTGCGCGGTCATCCCGTCCACGGAATCCACCGGCCGCAATACGATCGAGTCCGGAGCATCCGCCGTCCCCAAGGGAATCAAGATCACCGGAAACTGCCAGATGCGATGGTCGAAGCCGCTTCGATGCGAGATGCGGCGCACAAGGGCATCTGCGCCGCGCAGCCGTTCCAGGCGCTCACCGGTCAGGGAACACGCCCGCACCTGCATCTGCGCCACCGGCGCGCGCGTGGCGACGACCGCGATCACCCGATTGACTTCCGTGAGCCGGTTGATTATTTCCGTAGCGAAGGCGTGATCCAGCCGGTCGATCGCCAGGACTGGCGCATAGCTCCGTGAATCGCCCTGTACTCCCACGGAGTGGACCGGCACCACCCACCCTTCGGCTGTCTCGCGGACCGGAGCGTCGAAGTCGGAACACAGGCAGCGAATCGCCAGGCCCGGCCCGGGGAAAGGGTGCCGTTCCAGTAATTCGGCGGGCAGCCCGAGTTCGCGGCCCACCTCGCGGACTTCGTCCTTGTAAAGCGACTGCAACGGTTCGACGATGCGCCCCGCCTCCATCAGCTTCTGTATTCCGGCCACGCGGTTGTGGTGTGTCTTGATGAGCGCGGCCTTGGCTGTGCCGCCCGATTCGATGGTGTCGGGATAGATAGTTCCCTGGCCGAGAATCCAGTGCTCGTCGAGCAGGCGGCGCGATTCGATCACGCGTTCCTGTACCTGCACGAACTCCTCGCCGATAATATGCCGCTTCTGTTCCGGGTCCGTCACCCCCGCCAGCGCCGTCAAAAACTGCTCCTGCGCGTTCTCCACCGCGATCCCGGGCAGGCGCCGTACGAAGTCAGTTTCGCCTTCGCGCATAAGGCCGGTGTCCACGTAGACGCCGCGGACGCGCGTTTCTCCCAGAGCGCGCGTGCAAAGTGCAAACGCCACGCTCGAATCTACACCGCCGCTCACGAAGAAAAACACATTGCGCTCGCCCACGCAATCGCGGATCTCCTGCTCAATAATCGGAATCCGGTGACTGGGGTCCCAGTCTTTTTCGCAATGACAGATGCGAAAAACGAAGTTGGCCAGCATCTCCTTGCCGCGCGTGGTGTGGACCACCTCAGGATGGAACTGCACACCGTAGAGATTGCGCGCGGGCGCCGCCACCGCTGCCGCCGCACATGTGGCCGTCCGCCCGACCACCGAGAAGCCGTCCGGAACCCCGGCAACCACGTCACGATGGCTCATCCAGATCTGCTGCTGCCCGCCCAAGCCCGAAAATAACGGGTCGGTTGTGCTGTCCAGGTCCAGCGTCGCTAGTCCGAACTCGCCCTTGTCACCCTGGCGAACATGCCCCCCCAGCAGGTGTGCCATCAGTTGCTGGCCGTAGCAGATTCCAAGCACGGCTTGGCCTTGGGAAAATATCGCGGGGTCCACCGTGGGGCTTTCCGGATCGTAGACGCTGCTCGGGCCACCGGAAATGATTAGGCCCTTGGCGGAAGCCAGTTCCGCGGCGGGCGTTTCGCTGGGACGAACTTCGGCGTATACGCCCAAGTCGCGAATTTTGCGGGTAATCAGGTGGCAGTACTGGCCGCCTGCATCGAGCACTATGATTTGTGGGGCAGGGCCATGCCCTGCCCCTACAAAATCAGTGCCGCGCAAGGGCGCCGTCGGCCGGCGGCTGCGCCGACATCCGCTGCACGATGATCTTCTTGGCCGTTTCCAGCAAGGCCTTAGCTTTCGGCATCGACTCGACCGCTCGCTCCACTTCCGGATCAGTCTGGGCCAGGACGCGATCGCTCTCATCCTTGTTGAAGGCCGTGATATACATCTCGACGGCCAGACCCCGTTTGACCCAGTCGCGATCCTGCGTGAACTCGCCTTCCGTGAAATTGTATCCGCCCTGCTTCAGCAGATAGTCGTGGAATTCCGTGAGGGTGACGTCGTCCGGCATCCAGTTCTTGGGCAGGTTGGTATCGTGCTTGCCAAAGTAGCTCCGCGTGAAGTTAAAGAACGCGCTCTTGCGGGCCAGTTCGATCTGGAACGCGTCGGCCTTGGGCGGCTCATACTTCTCGTCGGGCGTGATTCCCCCGCCGCCGTAAACCGTGCGGCCGGAGTCGGTCATTTTCACGTCGGACGGGTTGCGCGCGTTGTCGTCCTTGTGAAAGTAGTAATCGTAGAACGAGCGGTTCGAGTAGTCTCTCTGAATCAGCCGGCCGCTGGGCGTATAGAAGTGCGCGGTGGTCAGCGCTAACCCGGTGTTTTCCGAAAGCGGATAGACGGTTTGCACGAGGCCTTTACCGAACGTGGTCTCGCCCAGAACCCAACCCCGGTCGTGATCCTGCAGCGCCCCGGACACGATCTCGGCAGCCGAAGCGGAATACTTGTTTACCAGCACCACGATCGGATAGTCGCGGCCCTTGTTCCCGGTGCGTGCAATGTATGGCTTTTCGGCCGAATTGCGGCCGCGGTGGGAAACGATCGTCTGGCCCTTCTGTAGGAAATGATCCGCTACAGCGACGCCTTCGTTCAGCAGCCCGCCGGGATTCTCGCGCAGGTCGAAAACCAGCCCCTTGATGTTGTTTTCGCCCAGCCGCTTCAGGTTGTCTTCCATCTCGCGGCTAGTGGTCTCATTGAAACTGAGAATCTTGATATAGGCGATGCCCGGCTTCACCCAGAAGGCATCCTGGACGCTGGGGCGCTTCACTTCGTCGCGCGTCACCACGAAAGCGATCGGCGCAGTGGCGCCCTCGCGCACCACGGTGATCTTGACTTGCGTGCCGCGCGGTCCCTTTAGCAGGTCGGCGATCTCGGTGGTGTTGAGGTTGTCGGTAGCCTTCTCGTTCACCATGCTGATGATGTCACCCGGCCGCAGCCCCGCCTTGTAAGCCGGCGAGCCCGGAAACGGAGCCATCACCACCGTCTTTCCGCTACGCGCTCCCACCAACATGCCCACGCCGTAGTAGTGGCCGCGCTGATCGTCGCGCAGTGCCTGGTATTCCTTAGGATCGAAGAAGTTGGAGTGCGGATCAAGAGTCCGCAGCATGCCCGGAATCGCGCCCTTGTAAATTGCCTTGTCCGCATTCACCGGATCGGCAAAATTCTGTTCCACCAGGGCGTACGCCTTGGTGAAGTTTTGCACGTCGCCGGAGAGCTCATCCGTTTCCACGCTGGCCGCGGCGGCCACCTGGATGCGGGGACCATAAATACCACCCAATACCGAACAAATGAACAGGATCAACGGTAAGACAAACAGAGAGCGCCTCTTTTGGGCCATCGGAAAACCGTCCTTCTTAAGCAGAGTATACCGTACCTGTTGCTATAGACGCGCGCAGGGCGTTAGTGTCTACAAAAATAGGGGTTATCTTTCAGCTTTCAGCCGTCCGCTTTCAGCTCCGGGGCCAGTTCCCGGTGCACCGCGTCCAGCACGCCGTTGACGAACTGAACGGATTCTTCATTGGAAAATTTACGCGCCAATTCCAGGGCTTCGTCTATGGCCACCGCCGGTGGAGTTCCGGCATAAGTCATTTCATATACAGCCAGCCGGAGCAGGTTGCGGTCCACCGCGGGCATCCGTTCCATGCGCCAGTGCTCCGCATGCCGGCGGATGCGTTCATCCACCTCGTCCAGGTGCTGGATAGCCCCTTGCACCAGCTCGGCGGCGAATGGGTCCCGGCCCGGGTGTTCTTCCGCCAGCAACGTGTCGTAATAGGCGTCCAGGATGTCGTCCACGGGTTGCCGCCTCGCGTCCCACAGGAACAGCAGTTGAAGGGCTCGCTGACGGGATCTGCGCCGGGAAGACATCAGGAAATCTGGCGGAGTTTCCGCAATAAATCAGCCATTTCCACGGCCGTCATCGCGGCGTCGAAGCCCTTGTTGCCGCCCTTCGCACCGGCCCGGTCGATGGCCTGTTCCAACGTGTTGGTGGTGAGCACGCCGAAGGCCACCGGCACCCCGGTTTGCGAGGCCACCTGGGCGATCCCTTTAGCCGCTTCCCCCGCTACGTAATCGAAATGCGGGGTTTCGCCGCGGATCACCGCGCTCAAGCAGATGATGGCGTCGTACCGTTTCTGCCGCGCCAACTCGCCCGCCACCAACGGTACCTCCCAGGATCCAGGGACTTTGACGATGTCGATGGTGTCTGGGTCGCCGCCCGTCCGGTTGAGCGCGTCGATGGCCCCCGCGAGCAAACGCTCGGTTATGAAACTGTTGAAGCGGCTGACGATAATGGCAAATCGGAGCCCCGCCGCCGAGAGTTGTCCTTCAATAACGCGAGGCACATCGCCAGTGTAGCATTGACCAAGGCGATGCTCGCTGCGGCTTGCCGGCGCCCGAGATCAGCTACGTAACGCCGGCGGTCCTTGCCGCCGGTGCCGTTCGGCCTGCCGGATAACGCTATAGGGCCGTGTGGGATAATCGAGTCCAGAGTATCCCCCCATCGCATGGATCGCGAATTCATTCGTAATTTTTCTATCATTGCGCACATCGACCACGGCAAATCGACCCTGGCGGACCGCCTTCTGGAGACCACCGGCGCCCTTTCGCAGCGCGAAATGATGGAGCAGGTGCTGGACACCATGGACCTGGAGCGCGAGCGGGGGATCACCATCAAAGCCCATGCCGTCCGGCTCAACTATCGCGCCGACGATGGCCACGACTATCAACTGAATCTCATCGATACACCTGGCCACGTGGATTTCTCCTACGAGGTCTCGCGCAGCCTCCAGGCATGTGAAGGTGCGCTGCTGGTGGTGGATGCCTCGCAGGGTGTGGAAGCGCAGACCCTGGCCAACACGTACCTGGCGCTACATCATAACCTGGAGATCATTCCGGTCATCAACAAGATCGATCTGCCGGCTGCCGAACCCGAGCGGATCCGCGAGCAGATCGAGACCATCATCGGCCTGGATGCCAGTGGCGCCATTCTGGCCAGCGCCAAGCAAGGCACCGGTGTTCACGAGATTCTGGAAGCCATCGTGCACCTGGTGCCGCCGCCCCGGGGCTCGCTGGATGCTCCCCTCCGCGCGCTGATTTTCGATTCCTGGTTCGACGCCTACCGCGGCGTCATCATTCTGGTCCGCGTCTTGGATGGCAAATTGCGCCTGGGCCAGAAGATCCGGCTGTGGTCCAACGGCCAGGTTTATGAAGTGGAAGCCCTCGGCTATCAAGCGCCCAAGGCGACGCCGTGCAGTGAGCTTACGGCCGGCGAAGTCGGGTTCCTGTCCGCCAACATCAAGACCGTCTCGGACGCCAAGATCGGCGACACCATCGTCGACCAGGACAACCCCGCCTCCGAACCGCTGCCGGGTTTCGAAGAGATCAAGCCCATGGTGTTCGCGGGACTCTATCCGGTGGAGTCGCACGAGCACGGATTGCTGCGCGACGCCCTGGAGAAACTGCGGCTCAACGACAGCGCCTTCATCTTCGAACCGGAGAATTCCGTGGCGCTGGGCTTCGGTTTTCGCTGCGGCTTCCTGGGGCTTCTGCACCTGGAAATCGTGCAGGAGCGGCTGGAGCGCGAATTCAATATCGATCTGATCACCACCGCGCCGGGCGTGCGCTATCGCGTCACCGGCACGGACGGAAGCCTCATTGAGGTGGACAATCCTTCGAAGTTCCCCGACCCCTCCTACATCAAGCACATCGAGGAGCCGATTATCGATGCGACCGTGATCACGCGCGAAGAGTATCTGGGCGGGGTTCTCAAGCTGCTTGAAGAAAAGCGCGGCACTCAGAAGAAATTCGAGTACATCGGCGGTGGGCGTGTGCTGCTGGTCTACGAACTGCCGCTGAACGAAATCGTGCTGGACTTTTACGACCGGCTGAAGACGGTTTCGCGCGGATATGCTTCGCTGGATTATCACCTGGCGGGCTACCGCATCTCGCCCCTGGTGAAACTGGACGTGCTGGTGGCGGGCGATCCGGTGGACGCGCTTTCGATCATCGTGCACCGCGAGTTTGCGTATGACCGCGGCAAGGAATTGATCTCACGCCTGCGCAAACTGATCCCGCGGCAGATGTTCGAAGTGGCGCTGCAAGCGGCCATCGGCAACAAGATTATTTCCCGTGAGACCATCAGCCCCTTACGCAAGAACGTGCTGGCCAAATGCTATGGCGGGGATATCTCGCGCAAGCGCAAGCTGCTGGAGAAACAGAAGGAAGGCAAGAAGCGCATGAAGCGCGTAGGCCGCGTGGAGATTCCGCAAGAGGCCTTCCTGGCAGTGCTGAAGGTTGGGCAGGGCGACGAAGGGCGAGTAGCGCACGCGGCCTCGCCGCGACGGGACCGCGTGTGGCACGAGTTATCGTTCCTTAGAGGCGTTCGCTCGGGACGGATGCTGCCTCGCGAGTAGTGCGGCACCGGTTGCACCGAACGCGAGATGGTCTTATTTTCTGTAGGGCCACGCATAGATCGATTTCCGTCGTTGCTGCCGAACAGCGCGTAGCCCGTTCAAAGCTCCGGCCATCGGCGAAACATTTGCGCACTGGGGGGCAGACCACCTGTCTTCAGAAACAACGACGGGTCTGCCGGCCAGGGAAAGGCCAGGTCACAAGAATTCATCTGTTTTTGTGACAGAGACGACTGCCGGACGATTAATCCCCGTCAGCGCGCGCGATAGATCTCGTGCCATCCACCCGTAGGGATCGCAACCCCCACAACCGTTCCAATGATTGCTCCTAGCGGAGTCAGAGCGGCTTTGCCGAAATCGGAAAACCAACCAGTGTGGTTGCCGTGATCGATACCGGCGCCAACCGCCAGGCCGCCGACGGCCCCGATCGCCAACCCGATCAGCGTATTCCGTCCACGGTGCCCGTTGCGTTTAACCTGGACTCTTCTAATGTCGGTGCGCGACAGGGTCTGCTGGCTTGTGGTGGCGTTGATAGCGAGCGAATCGGGAGTCGCCTTTTGCAGGAACCCGCGGAGGGTTTTCCCGCCCGACAGGTCGACGCGAATCTCCGTTCCGGGCGCGAGCTGGCTGACGTTTGCCCAACTCGATTGAGCGCTAACGTTTGCCGTGAGGGCCGCAAACGTAAACGCCAGAATGCCGCATTTCCCCGCTAGCTCGGTCATTTATTTGGTTTTTCGCTGGCCAATCATACCACCCGTCACGCCCCAGGATGCGGAAAAAGCCGGTCGGCCTCCGCTCCCTTACGGTCGCGGCTCGGTAACTGCTTGCAAAGTCGATACCGCGTTTCTGAGCCGCGCGCGTCAGCAAGCGGAGGTTCGGGCTTTTCAACATCTGCTAACGCTCGAAAGATTCCAGCAGGCGCGACAAAGTGGTTCGCGCGGATTTTGCTGCCAGGCGGAGGAGACGTTGGAAGACCAGCGCGGTCATAAACGCGTCACCGGAGGCCGTGTGGCGGTCGTGGGGAATTACGTCGAAGAGAGCGCACAGCCCGTCGAGAGAGAACTCCCGGATGGAGTCGCGGCCCGCGAAGACCCCGTCGCGTTCCAGGTTCAAGGTCAGCGCCATGGTGTCCAGGCTCGCGTTCGCCAAGCGAAATCCGAAGTGCCGTTCGTAACCGGCGTTGAAGGTCTCGACATCATGGCCGATGTGGTGGCCGACGATTACGCCGTCGCCCAAATACGCCAAAAACTGCTCCAGAGCCGCGGGCTCGTCAAGCCCGGCGCGGCTCTCTTCGCGAGTGACTCCGTGGACCGTCACCGCGCTACGAATTGAAAGCAACTCAGAAGGGCTTCGAAGGAATCCTCAATCAGAATTTCATAATTCACCACAGCGATCGCGCCGATCGTGACAATGCGGTCTTTGCGCGGATCGAGTCCCGTGGTCTCCGAATCCAGCACCACGAAGCGAACTTGTTCGAGGGGAGTCTCGGGAGCCCAGCTCAACGCGCCTCCAGCCAATCGCACGGCGCAGTAAACGCGAGCAGATTGTGAATCGAGCGGAAGCCGCTCTTAAGAACCTGCCGGTCGTGGCGGCTAAGGATCGAAAGAGGTAGCACGGCGCCGCTCGAGCGCAGGCGGAGTCCGGCACGAGTTTGATGAAAGAGCACGACGCGCATCGTCTCGGCAGCTTCGCGGAAGAGGGATGCTTGTGCGGGCAGCAGAAGGCGTGCCTGTTCGAAACGTCCGCGCGTGGAGGCGCCGAGTGGGGTGCCGCAGGCGAGGCTGAAAACACGAGCGACATCCACAAGAGGCTGCAGTGCGCTGTTTTCCAGCCGGAAGGTATCAGTCTGTTCGCCGGACTCTTCGATCACGAGATCGCGGAAAAAAGTAAGCGGCGGGAGTTTATCAAGGCAATCGTTGGCGAGGAGGCGGAGGAACAAAGGCTCGGCGGCAAGCTCGGTCCGAATATGCGATTCCAATTCACGGAACAAGTGTTCGGGCCCATGAACGGGTCTTAGATCGAAGAAGGGGCGTGCGTCGTAGACGCCTGTGCGGACAGGGTCGCAAATCCAGCCGGAAAAGCGGCCCTTCCACTCATCGGGAGTGCCGCCGGAGGGCGGTACGGGTGAAAGGTAGCCGCACTCGGCAAGCGCGTTTTCGAACGATGCCGGCGCGGCGCCGATTACAGCGACGGAAGGCGCGACGCCGGTGAAGAGTTCCTGGCGTCCGGCGGCACCGTAGAAGCACCACAGGAGATCCGGGTGGTCGCAGCCCGTCAGTTGCAGGAGCCGCTCCAGTATGCGGCGGTTCACCAAATCGGCGAAGGAGGCGAGCCAATCGATAACGGAAGGGACGGCAAGCTGACCGAGGATCCAGGCGCGGGCGCGTTCGTGGATTACCCGCAGGGATTCGATGCGGGGCGAGGAACTAATCTCCTGAAGGATGTGGATGGGGTGATCGGCGAATGCAGGAGTCAGGCTCGACGCCGTCACGATGCTTTGCAGCGGGGCCCGTGGAGAGCCGTCGCTGGTGAGCCCTACGGCACTGCCCCGGCATTCGGCCATCGCCAAAACGCAATCGCTCACTAATGTCTGGGGCGGCATGGTAACGGCGGCGCCAGGCGCGATGGTGTATGCGGGGCGGCCGGGGTTCTCTGCGCCGGCAGCGATCCAGCGGAGGAAATCGGCGGCGGTGAGGATCGCGGCGAGTTCACCACCGTCGATAACTGCGAGAGCTTGCGCGCCGGATTCGCTCAGAATGCGCGCTGCCTGGTCGATGCGCGTGGTGGCGGGGCACTGGAGAGGCGCGCGATCGCGGACCAGATCGGCGAGGAAGATTTCCTGAGGCAGCCGCCGCTCGCCGGGGGCCTGATAATCGGCAGTGACGGCGGAGCACGCGGCGACGTATTGCGCCGCAGCGGGATAGCGTCCGAGGAGCGGTTCGAAATCAGCGGCGAGAAGCGCATAGAGCACCACTTCACTCGCGGCTTTGGCGGAGTGAATGCTGGTGGGGCACCCGTTGAAGCGCTCGATGCCGATGATGTCCCCTACCCCACGGATATCGCACAGGGTAGGCGGATCCGCGGATTCGTCCCAGAGCGAGACGGAGCCTTGCTGGATCACGCTGATGAAGGGCGTGTGGGGCGAGGCCTGCCAGCAAATGTACTCGTCGGGCTCGTGGAATCTAACGCGCCCCCGCCCGGCGAGTGCGACCAGGTCGGGCTCGTCCATGTATTCGAACGGGGGGTGCTGCTTAAGAAAATCAGCGACTCGGTAGGGGATGGCGGACGTTTTCATGCTGAGGTCCCCGGCGACGAATCGAACGCCGGCATTGTCTCCATTTCTTCAATTGGCACCGGCTCCACAGGCAGGCCGGCCTTCTTCCACGCCCGCAATCCGCCTTCGATGACTGCACACTGAACTCCCTTGTCCAGCAGGATCCGCGCCACGCGGGCGCTGGTTGCTTCGTGCACGCACGTGCAATACAGATAGACCTGCTTCCGGGCGGGTATATCTATGGCGAATTGCTGGATTCGGTTCGGTTCCAGTCTCGTGGAGCCCCCAATGCGCTGCGCCTTGCGGTCGTAGTAGCCGTGACTGCGCACATCGTAGATCACCGCGGTGTCTGACGAAAAGGCGCTGGCTACCTCAGCAGGACTCACAAAAGGAACCGCACGCAGGGCGCGCGCTTTGCTCCAAATCCAAATCTGAAATCCCAAATAGCCCGCCACCGCCGCGACTGCGATCCAAACCAGCACATGACCAAACATCTGGTACGTCTTGGTGATGGCTCCCAGTGCTCCGCTGAACACAAAACCCACGAAGAAGTAAGTCCCCACATAAAGGGCCGCTCCCACCAAATCGAAACGCAAAAACTGGCTGAACCGCATGTTCATACTACCGGCGAGGGGCGGCGCCATGGTATTTATCCCCGGCACGAATTTGGCGAAGATGAGCAGGATGCGGCCGCGGCGATAGAAGGAATCGGCGGACCGCAAGATGCAGGATTCCGGGTTGAGCGAGAGCCGGCAAAGCAGACCGAGCACCCACCAGCCCGTGTGGCGGCCCATCAAAAACAGCAGTGTGTCGCCCAGAAAAATGGCAGCCAGTGCGCCGCCCAGAGCGGGTAAAGCGTGGAGCGAACCGCTGGTGCTGGCTGCGCCCGCGATGATCAGCGCCAACGCGGCGGGTACGGGGATCCCCAACGCCTCTAAGAACGCGGCGGCAAACAGGATCGGATAACCGTAACGGGGAAGTCCCGAAAGCAAGAAATCCATCTACAGACCAATCAGGAGATCTAAGCCGGCAGCGTCGGCGAACGGTCGGAAATCCCGATCTCGCGTGAGGAGTGGAATCCCATGATCGATACAGCTCTGGGCGATCAGGGCATCACCGAGGCGGGCCCTGCGGCGCTTTGCCAAGACCCTCGCTCGCAACTCGCCTGCCCGCTGCCAATAACCAGAACTGATCTCGATGAGCGGCAGTTCACAGAGAGTCAGGGCTACCTTCGAAGGAAGCTTAGGGTCACTCAACACTTCGGTAAGCACAACCGGTACCATTAACACCTGGCGGTCCTGAAGCGCCCTATCCAGGAGTTCCGCGTCCTCGCCGTGATCTCCCTGCAGGAAGTCGATTCAGGTGCTCGTGTCGACTGTGATCACCGGTCGGCTTTCAGCTCCGTAAACGTGCCGGTGAACCGGACCTTGCCGCGGAGTTGGCGCAGTGTCGCGTACGCGTGCGATGCCGCCACTAGCTGCAAGCCGGTACAAACGGTCTGAGTGATTCCGCTCCCACTAGCTCTTAGTGCCCTTTCGAGAAGTTCCGGCGGTACCTTGATGGTAATTTTGCGCGATGCTGCCACGACGCTTCAATATACCATATTCGATACCAGCATCGACTATGGTCTCATCGCCGACAGTCAGGCGGCATAGTCAGGCGTGTTTACGCCGGGCCGCCGCTCACGCTATGATGCCAATTCAGTGCCATCCAGCAGAACCCTGTTAAAGAGCGCCGTGGGCGTCTGCGCGGGCGTTCTGCTGTACGGAATTGCGGACCAGGCGATTTTTGGGTCCGGATGGTATCTGCGATTTCTCGACCCCGAATCCCTGGCCGGCCGGGTCCATCTCACGCTGCGGGCGGAATGGAATCGTCCTCCGTCGCCGGCTCCGGAAGTCGCCGTGATCGGCAACTCCATCCTGGCCGAGGGATTCTCCGCGAAGGTCGCGGACGCGGAAGCCGGCGGACGCGTGCGGTTTGCCAATCTTGCCGTTCCAGGCAGCACCCCGCGCGCCTGGTATTACGAGCTGCGTGCCGCCGATCCGGACGCCCGCCGATACCGCGCCATCGTTCTGCAAGTTGAGGAATATTCCGATGAAGATGGCTTCGCGCCCATGGCCGATTCCATCGTGGACGTGCACCTCATCGACGGATTGCTGGCAGCCTCGGATGCGATCGATTTTGCCTCTTCGTACCAGGCCGCCCGCCTCCGGTTTGAGGCGCTGCGCGGCGCGCTGTTGAAAGGGTACATCTTCAAGAGCGACCTGCAGGCATTCCTGGAGGCGCCTGCGAAGCGCTTGGAACGCTTGGCGCTGTTTCAAAAGGGCTACGCGAGCTGGACCTATGACTACGAGGGTCACCCGGAAAGTCTCGCCGGGATGAGCGTAAACTGGGCGCACGACTCGATCGATTTTCCGCCGGGAGTGCCCCGTGACGTCCAGGAGCGGGTTCGCGCGACGGTCTTACGCAAGAGGGCTCCGATAACGGGAATGCAGGCTCTGTATCGGCAGCGTTGGTTCGGCGGCATGCTCGATCGCTACCGATCCTCCGGCACGCGCGTCATTTTCGTTCGTCCGCCGCGTGGGCCGGTGGTGAACCCCTCGTTCGATTCGCCCCATGAGCCGAGCACCATCCGCGGCTTTGCTTCGCGCGCGAACGTGACGGTTGTGCCCGCCGAAACGTTTCAGCCACTGGAATGCCCGGAGAACTTCTGGGACGACCTGCATATGAACGCGAACGGCCGCAATCGGTTTTCCCGCATGCTGGCGCGTGCAGTGGAACCGCTGGCCGGAAAGAGAGCTCGCTAGCCATTCTCTTCCACACGGTCAATTTCGCGGTCTTCCTGGCGGTCGTCCTCGTCCTCTTTTACGCCTCGCCCTTACGCCTGCGCCGCTTCATCCTGCTGCTCTCCAGCTACTTCTTCTACATGGCGTGGAACCCGAAGTTCATTGTGCTGCTGCTGATTCTGACTGCCATCGATTACTGGGCGGGGCAGTGGATTCAGAATACGGTGGGCCCCCGCCGCATTTGGGCGCTGTGGATTAGCCTGGCCGCCAACCTGGGATTCCTTGGCTTTTTCAAATACACCAACTTTCTGCTCGACAACCTCACTTGGCTCGTGGGCGCGCCGCCGGTCCATCTCGCGATCATTTTGCCGCTGGGAATCAGTTTCCATACCTTCCAGAGCATCTCGTATGTGGTGGACGTCTACCGTAATGAGCAGAAGGCCATCATCGACCCGATCGACTACGCGCTCTTCATCGCATTTTTCCCGCAACTGGTTGCCGGGCCGATCGTGCGTGCCCGCGAGTTCTTTCCAGATCTGTACCATTGGCGCGCGCCCTGGTCCGAAGAAGTGCAGCGCGCCGCGGTCATGATCCTCACCGGGTTGGTGAAGAAGATCGTGCTCGCCGATCAGTTCGCGGGCGTTGCCGATACCTACTTCAATGCCGTGGCGCGTACCCCTGGAACGGCCGCCGCCTGGAGCGGAACCATCGCCTTCGCCATGCAGATCTTCTTCGATTTCAGTGGCTACACGGATATCGCAATCGGCTGCGCCCTGCTGTTCGGATTTCATTTCCCGGTGAATTTTCGGCGCCCCTATCTTGCGCATAGCCTGACGGATTTCTGGCGCCGATGGCATATGTCACTGTCGCGCTGGCTGCGGAACTACGTCTATATTCCGTTGGGAGGCAATCGGTCAGGCGCTTTACTCACCTATCGGAACTTAATGCTGACCATGCTGATCGGCGGGCTGTGGCACGGCGCCAGTTGGAACTTCGTCATCTGGGGCGGCTACCACGGGACGATCCTGGCCGCGGAACGTCTATTGGGTATTAATAGGGAAGAAGAACCGGCTACTCACCTGCGCCCCGCGCGCACCTTACTAACGTTCCTACTAGTGTCGATCGGCTGGGTCTTCTTCCGCGCACGTACCTTGAGCGACAGCCTGCTGACTCTCCACCGCATGTTCGTTTTCGAGAAGGGAGCGTTTCTGCTGGAGCACCGGCACCTGGCGTTCATCGCGATCACACTGGTGTTGGCAATCCTGGAGGAGAAGCATCAGGTCCTGGCGCGTTTGGCAGCAGCCCCGGTTTGGGTGCACGCCTTGGGCGTAGCCTTTGTCCTGGCAACAATCGAGGTCTTCGGAGTAACCGACCAGTCCATCCCATTTGTCTATTTTCAGTTCTAGCGTATGTACCACAGGCGTCCCGGCCTGTGTCAGGTTTAATTGGCGCTCGTTTAATCGACAAATCAAACCCCCGTCATGTATAACAGTACGTTGGGTTGTCCGCACTAACCTGCCACTTCTTGAAGGAGTTCGTATGTACCATGTCCGTCGAAGCAGGAAGGCCGGTTTCTTCCTGCTGTTCCTGATGCTGGGGAGCATTCCCGCATTAGCGCAGATCGAGTTGTCGGGAGTTTGGCAGAACCGCACCACGGATGAAGATGAGCCGGATCGGCTCCTCGGCCCGGAGCTGGGCGACTACGCAGGGATACCGATCAACGCCGCGGCCCGCTTGCGTGCCATGTCTTGGGATGCCTCGCTCATCACGCTGCCCGAGTACCAGTGCCGCGTGCACCCATCCGACTACGCTCCGAGTTTCGCCGACATTCGAATCTGGCAGGATATCGACAAAGATACCCAGAACGTGGTGGCCATCCACATACACCACTTCGCCTGGGGCACCGAGCGAACCATTTGGATGGATGGCCGCCCGCATCCGCCCGACTACGCGCTGCACACGTCCATGGGCTTCTCCACGGGGAAATGGGACGGCGATATTTTGACCGTCACCACCACGCATCTGAAGGAAGGGTGGATCCGGCGCAACGGCGTTCCGCGCAGTGATCGAGCCGTAGTGACCGAGCATTTCATCCGTCATGGCGATAACTTGTCGCTGGTCACGGTGATCGATGACCCCACTTACCTCACCGAAAAGATGATTCGCTCGCGCGACTATGTTCTCGGCTTGGCCGGCCAGATTGCACCGTACCCCTGTGAGAGCGTGGAAGAGATCATCCGGCCGAAGTACGTAATTCCGCACCACCTGCCCGGCACGAACACATTCCTCAAAGAGTATCAACAGCACCATGGGATACCCGAGGAGGGAGCCATGGGCGGCGCAGAAACCATGTATCCGGAATACCGCGCCAAGATGATCGCCGAGCAGCGGGCGGCAGCCGCAGCCGCTAATAAGTAAGCCGAGAGTTAGACATGAGAAAGCAACTACTCCTACTGCTGGTCGCGGCCGCGTTCGTGGCGGCGGCCCAAGCTCAGAACCAGAACCGCGCGCCGCAGAATCGCGCTCCTCAACAGAATTTCGACAACGTCCAGATCCACGTTCTGCCCGTGCAAGGTAACATCTACATGCTGGTAGGGGCAGGCGGCAACATTACCATGCAGGTAGGCAAAGATGGTGTGCTGCTGGTGGACACCGAGTACGCACAGTTATCGGACAAAATCCTCGCCGCTATCCGGACAGTCTCCGATGGGCCGCTGCGCTACATCATCAATACGCACTACCACGCGGACCATACCAGCGGTAATGAGAATCTGCGTAAAGCCGGAAGCACCATCGCCGGCGGCAACGTGTCGGGCGACCTCGGAGCGGCGGCCGGCGAAGGTGCGGCCATTATTGCGCACAACAATGTTTTGGAGCGGATGAGCGCGCCGACCGGCCAGCAGTCCCCTTCACCGCCCGGTGGGTGGCCCACCTCTGCTTTCCTCGGGGATGAGAAAAAGCTCTGGTTCAACAACGAAGGGATCGCGATCATGCACCCTTCCGAGCACGCTCATACTGACGGCGACAGCATCGTCTTCTTTCGCAAGTCTGATGTGATCGCGACGGGCGACATTTTCACCATGACCACTTATCCCATCATTGACCTGGCCGGCGGCGGTAGCTACCAGGGCCTTCTCGATGTGGTGAACCGAATTCTCGACCTGACAATCACGGTGTACGGCCAGGATGGCGGCACCCTGATCGTTCCCGGTCACGGCCGTTTGTGCGACGCTGGCGACCTGCTCAACTATCGCGAGATGGTCACCATCATCCGCGACCGTATTGTGGACATGATCAAGAAAGGCATGACTCTGGAGCAGGTAAAGGCCGCGCGGCCCACCCTGGACTACGATCCTCTGTACGGGACGAGCACCGGATTCTGGACCACCGACATGTTCGTGGAGGCTGCGTATAGGAGCCTCAGTCAGAAAAAGTAGGCGGAAAGAACCATGACATTGCGATTCCTCAACACGCGCATGACGCTGCTCGCGGCCGCCGGAGCGGCTCTCCTACTGGCGCCTGTTTTCACCTATGCCCAGTTTCCCGGACGCGGCGGTCCACCCAGGCCGCCCAAGGAGGCCGCCGTCATCGATCTAACCGGCTATTGGGTCTCGGTGGTTACGGAAGACTGGCGTTTTCGCATGGTGACTCCGCCCAAGGGTGACATCGCCGGCTTTCAACCCGCATTCGGGCCGGGCCTCATGAATGCCGAAGGCCAGAAAATTGTGGATGCCTGGGATCCGGAAAAGGATACCGCTTCGGGCAACGCCTGCAAGGGGTATGGTGCTGCCGCGCTGATGCGCGTACCCAGCCGTTTCCACATTACCTGGCAGGACGACAATACTTTGAAGATCGAGGCCGACGCCGGAACGCAGACACGCATCTTGCACTTCGGTGCATCGCAGGCTCCCGCCGGTAACTCTTTGCAGGGTTATTCGGTAGCGACCTGGCAACTCGCGCTGGGAGGCCGCTTCGGCCGGGGCGGACAAGGACAGCCCGGAGCGACGCCGCAAAACGGTGGCTCGCTGCACGTAGTGACTAACCACCTAAGCGGCGGATATCTGCGCAAGAACGGCATCCCCTACAGCGACAAGACCACGGTCACCGAATACTACGACTTAGTCAAAGAACCAGACGGTGAGCAATGGCTGATCGTGAAGACTATCGTGGAAGATCCGACCTATCTGACACGCAGCTTCATCACCAGCACCAATCTAAAGAAGCAGGCGGACGCCAAAGGTTGGAATCCAACCCCCTGTTCGGCCTGGTAGTTGCCTGTGGCGCGGACACTCGTGTCCGCAGTGCCGAGACTCTTCTCGGCACTTGCTTGACTACTTCGGCAGCGCAAAAACGTAAATCGCGTTATGCCCTGCCATCGTCTTAACTTCCGCGCCACCTGCTTCATCAGCCCTTGAATAAGTAGCCCATCCCCCGGCGTTGCATTTCTTACCGTTCACTCCGTAAGTGATGGTGCTCAGTGAGATACTGCCGCTTAGCACCGTCTCCCACAGAACTTTCCCGCTCTTGGCATCGAAAGCGCGGAATCGCCGATTCAAATCCCCGTTGAACACCAGGACCCCGGCAGTGGCGAGCACTGCTCCGTTCTATGGCACCCGCCCGTGCTCCAGTGATGGATCTCACCGGTCTACATATTGATCTTGGCGACGCCGGTCAGGTTATTACTGATCCGCCTCGGGCAGCATCTATTAACACACTCGCCACCCTCGATGTTATGTGAGTTTTCGGTGAGCTTGCGTGACCGACTGGTTTGGCCAGACTAGCGACGGCCAGGTAGCCTGACGGGAACTGATCGGCATCTGGTAAGCCCTGGCCTGCCGCCTAAGAACGTGTCCGAAGCATCGGCGGCTGGCTCTGGGGCGCAAATCGGATCAGCCAGCAGAATGATTGCATCGAACGGGCCCAGCGTGAGATCGCCGCTGACCGGCTGTCCGTTGTTGACATCCGGTGCTTGAGTGCCTTTGATGCGATTAATGCCAGTCCGCAGCAAAACGCCAGCCAGGTCGGCCGCCGAGAATGTGTGCGATTGCAAAAATGGATTCACCAGAACAAACCCATTCTCGAAGTCCCGCCGCCAGGGGCCAACGCCCCCTTTGTATACTCGCAGGTTGTCGACCGCAATCTTGCCGCCGCCGTTGAAAAAACCAATTCGCAGAGACCAGTTTCCTGAAGACGTTACGGTGACGGGAAAGTCGGCCGTACCGGAGTCGCCGGCGACGACGCCTGGCGGCAGGTAAAGGGCCAAACCGGCGCTATTACTCGAAAAATCCCAGAAATCCACATGCAATGGACCGTCGAGCGTCTCAATGATTCGGTAATCGAAGACCACGCGGTACGCATTTCCCGGGCTGAACTGCAACGCTCCCGGAACGGTGCTCGCCAAGTTGTACGACTGCTGGGTGTGATCCGGATTGCTGATGACAAGGCTGCCCTTCCCGCTGATGGCCTCGGAAGGAAGATGCGATATCTCCACTGTGGTCTGCTGCGACCCGGGAAAGAAGGAGGCTGGCAGGGTCGCCTCCTCGAAGTCCTCGCTGAAAATCAAAGTGCCGCCACTGGCAAGTTCGACCGCATCCGTCAACGCCTGCCCGAGGTATCCCTTCTTGCTCCTGTCCTCAACTGCTGTTCCAGTCCCATCCACAGCGTACTCATCGTAAAAGTACGGGGGGCTGAAGTCTCCAACAAGATTGTAGAAGTAGAACCCATCTCCCAGCAGCGCCGTACCCATCGTGAACCGATGCTTCTGGAGATCTGCGGCCATCGGGGTGATCTGCGAGTTTCCCCCGGAAACTGGCGTCAGTGGGCCAGGGCCGTTGCCTTCAATAAGATTGATTGCAGGCTTGCGAACCAACTGCTGTGCCCTGCGATATGCGTCCAGAGCCGCCCGCCACATTTCAGGCGACTTGCTCTCCCACGTGGGCAGATACGGGCCCTCCCAATTAAAGTTGAAACCCTCGAAAAGGTAACCGTTCGAGTACGGTGCAAGCGGCAGCTCGGGTAGCGGGCCTGCATTCCCCATGACAAGCTGGAGGCCTCCTGTCCCGGCACGCAAGGTCTGCAACATTTGAATCGCGGCATTCCTGGTCATGTCGCTGGAAGAAGCGGGCGTCTCGTCACGAATGCCGTTACGGTTCCAGTCGTAGTCCAGCAGCGCAGGATTGCCGGAGTTGGGAATGTGTGGGTTAATGCGGCCTAAGAGGTTGTCGAAGAATACGCCGTCCCAAAGGCCCGAGGAGAATACCGAATCAGTGAGCCAGTTCAGCACGGCGCTCGTGAAGGTTTGGCCGTTGTCCACGGGGCAGAATGGCGAGATGTTGGTCACGTGAATGAATGGGTAGTCACTTTCCGCAACGTAGTTTCCTTTGGTGTCGCGCACGCTCCAGTCATCGGCAACGCTTTGCTGGAAAAGATACGGAAGACTGACGTTGCTGAACTGCAGGGGCGTATGGTTGAACTCCTGTTCCTCCGAGATGCGGTAGGGAAGAAACACCGCGTTGGGATTCAGTTGACGGATGCGCCGGACGAAATCCGGCTCATTGGTCTGATGGTCGGGCTCTACTCCGGCGATCACATCGGCAAATGCGAGCCGGCTCTCTAGTTGGTCTTGGGTATACGTGAAGGCCGGAGTACCGTCTTCGGGAAACTGCGCCAAGTCCGCCGGCGTATCGAAGATGAACCTGCCCAGCCGCGGGAACGGCAGCCGATCCAGGTCCGCCCAGTTCCGGGGAGCCGCACCCGTTGCGATGGCGTCCTGCCGAAGGACACTGATATTATCGATGACGGCCGAGGAATCGGCGGTCGCCGAGATTTTCAGGACATACGACGCCGCCCCTGCGGTGAGCGCGCCGGTGGAAAATGTGCCGGTAGCTGGCGAGTTTTTTAGCGGAGCGCGCAATGTTACCCGGAACTGCGGGTCCGTCGTTCCAACCGGCTGAAACCAGATGTTCAACACCGTCGTGCCACTGCCCGGATTCAAAATGCGGTACTGGAACTCGGCGATATACGTCGTATTCGCGTTGAGGCTCACCACAACTGGCGCCGTCGCGACGGTCCCGTAATCTGCGAGCAAGATGGAGCCCTGTCCGGCGATGACCCTGGACGGATCGGTAGTCACCGACGCGCCATTCTGGAGTTGCAGGCCCGAGCCAACGGTCGGCGCCATTCCTTCCGCATTCTCCGTCGCGATCACCTTTCCCGTGGCGACATCAATGAGTTGAATATTGTCGATCGAAATCGCGCCGGTACCGCCAATCGTCCATAGAGCCCCGTAATCCGAGTAGGACGAAAGGGTGTTCGTCAGGGTCGCCGTTCCCGTGCTTCCAGACGCTCCGGCGACTGTCGTGGAGGGGAGGAAGTTACCCTGGTTTGCGCCTGTTTGCGAAAAGAACAGCACCTGAAAACCGTTGCTTGGGGCCGTCAGAATCTTGTATTGGAACGTGACCTGATAAGAATGATTCGGCGTTAGGGGGATGACCGACGGACTGGTCTGAAGGTACGGCGTGAAAGTGGCAGTTCCGGAATAGGAGCCTTTGATCGATCTCTTTCCCGAGATTACCTCGGAGGGGTTCGATGTGAAAGCACCGGCAGGGCCGAAGACAAATCCCGGAGCCAGAGCCGGGTCGACAGTCTCGACGTTATCCGAGTAAATGGGTGTGTACTGAGCCTCGTAGCGAGTAAGGGCGGGGCCGGTACCTCTTTGTGCCAGGAGCCCAGAGCTGCCAAGCAGAATAAACGAAAGCAGGAGGGCAGGCGACAAGCGTCGGGAGGTTTCGGTGGGCATCGTTAGACGTAAACTCGATAATCTTAGATCAGTGTCCGACCAGCGCGCAACGTCGGAACGGTTGATCGCGTCAGCGTAATTCCGCCTAGGGCGGTTCGCATCGTTACCTGGCCGATATTCAACTGAAATGCGGCCTACCCGGCACACCTCCGGCCGGGGGCCGAAGATGATCCTTTTCGGCACGGAAGGGTTTATCATACTCCAGCTCGTTCGATTGTTTGGCGGTAGTTCCATGGCATCCACCCTGCCACGTAGGCCGCCAGATCCTGAGCGTGGCGTTGTAGTCGCCGGGGCGGTATCAAGCCCGCCGCCCCCCGGAAATTGTGCTAGTCTCGGTGTTTCTGAACTTGCTGTGGGGCATGCTTTAGCCTGCCCAGTTTTGTCGTTAGGGCAAGCTAAAGCATGCCCCACGGAGGAACCATGAATGAGGCCTTAGGCCTGATCGAAACGAAGGGTTTGGTGGGCGCCATCGAGGCCGCCGATGCGATGGTCAAGACCGCCAATGTGGTGCTGCAAGGCAAGGAATTCGTGGGCGCCGGCCTGGTGTTGGTCACGTGCCGTGGCGACGTAGGTGCTGTCAAAGCAGCCACGGACGCAGGCGCGGCTGCCGCTCGCCGTGTCGGAGAACTCGTTAGTGTTCACGTTATCCCACGTCCTCACGAAGAGGTGGAAAGGGCCCTTCCCACAGGCGGCCTGAAGAAGTAGGTCGATGCTCCAGGACCAAGACCTCCGCTCCATTCAGGAGGTCCGCACCAAAGTCGAAAAAGCATACGAGGCCTGGCAGAAGTACCTTACCTACTCCCAAGAAAAGATCGACGCCATAGTGGAGCACGTGGCCGCGGCAGCCTGCGCCAACTCGCCACGGCTGGCCCAGTTGGCCGTGGAAGAAACCACTTACGGCAACGCCCGCGACAAACACACCAAGAACCTGCTGGCCTGCGATCTGCTCCCCCGCAAGATGCGAGGCCTGAAGACCGTCGGCATCCTGCGCGAGTTGCCCGAAGAGAAGATCGTGGAGATGGGAGTTCCCGTAGGCGTGGTGGCGGCCATCCTGCCAACCACCAACCCGACCTCCACCGCGATCTACAAAACTCTCATCTCGCTGAAGGCCGGGAACGCCATCGTCATCAGCCCGCACCCGCGCGCGCACCGCTGCACCTGCGCCACCGCGGCGGTGTTGTATGAGGCCGCGGTGGAGGCCGGCGCCCCGGAAGGCGTCATCCAGTGCGTGGACATCGCCACCCTGGAGGGCACCCAGGCGCTCATGCGTCACGAGCGCATCAGCTACATTCTGGCCACCGGCGGGGCGGGCATCGTGAAGGCCGCCTACTCCAGCGGCAAGCCCGCGCTCGGCGTAGGGCCGGGCAACGTTCCGGTGCTTATCGATACGTCCGCCGATTTAGAGGATGCGGTGGCCAAGGTGGTGGCCGGCAAATCGTTCGACTACGGCACCGTGTGCTCCACCGAGCAGGCCATCGTGGCGGAGGAATCGCTGCGCGATCGCATACTCGCACTTCTGAAATCGCACCATGCCTACATCGCCGGCGATGCGCAGAAGGATGCGCTCGGCAAGCTGTTGATCATGCCCAACTGGACGGTGAATCCGCAGTGCGTGGGACAGGCGCCCACCAAAATCGCACGCATGGCGGGGTTCGAAGTCCCGGCCGACACTTCTGTAATCTGCGCCGAAATCGCGGGTGTGGGCAAGCAGTTCCCGCTGTCGGCGGAAAAGCTCGCCCCGGTCCTATCGCTGCATTTCGTCAAGGATTTCCAGGCTGCGGTGGAGACTTGTTATGCCTTGTTGAAATTCGGAGGCCTCGGGCATACCTCCGTGATCCACGCACGTGATGACGCGCGCATCCGCCAGTACGGGCTGCGCATGCCGGCCATGCGGGTGTTAGTGAATACGTCGTCGCCGCACGGTTCCACCGGGATTACCACGAACGTGTTTCCTGCCATGACGCTCGGTTGTGGCGCGGCGGCGGGCAACGCTACTTCTGACAATATCGGCCCGCTGAACCTGATCAATATCAAGAGGCTGGCGTATGCGGTCCGCAGGCCCGAAGAAGCTTTTCAGGGTGTTGCGTTTCAGGCCGCAGCGTTGCCAACCGCAGCGGCGCCCCGCGTTGCAGCCGTGTCCTCCGGGCCGGTCGATCGCAGTACCGTGGTCGCGGCGGTGGAACGGTACCTGGCGGCGCGTGGGTGTACGGCCGCACGCCACAGCAGGTCTCGCGGCCGATGTGGTCGATCGGTTCCTTTCGCGGCGAACCGGCGGCGCCGCGCGCGGCCTTCGCGTGTGTGACGAATGCGGATGGCGGCGGCTCGTGCGCTACCCTGCCCGCAGCCCCGCAGCCGGCGCTTCAACCGGCATCGACGCCCCAACCGGTGGACTTTGTTTGCGAGGCCGACGTGCGCGATGCCATACGGGACAACCGGAAAATCCACATCGGGCCGGCGACCATCGTCACGCCTTCCGCACGCGACTTAGCCGAACCCTCTGATATTCTGGTGTTTACTCAGGGTTGAGGTACGTTAGTGGACATAAACCTGGACACCCTTAAACGCGAAATCCTCGATTACCTCGAAGCCGCCGACTTCGCGGTTTTCCACAGCAGTCCCGGCGGCCTGGAAGGGCTGCCCATGGTGCTCTGGGATGTGCCCAAACATCCCGACTATCAGATGTTTCTCGACGTCGCTCGCAAAGGCGGCGCCAAGCTGGTGATCTTCGCCGCCCGCGAATTTGAGGCCACGGAGCTGGACGAGCTGGTGGATCAGATGGAAGATTGCGATCTCTCGCGGGAAGAGCAGCGCGAGTACGAATCGCGGCTGCGCGAGCTGCGTCCCTTCGAAGGCGTCACATGCACGCTCGAGCTGGCTTTCGATTACAATTCGCGCCTCTACGTTTACGAGGTCCAGCCCGATTGGTACGAGGAGTTCCTCAACCTGGAAGAGGAGATCTCCAGCCGCTTTTCCGATGAGAACGGTGGCGACGCCGGCGATTCTCTGGGCGGCTATTTTTCCAAGAATTGAGCCGGGCAGTCCATGCCGACCCCAGCCCGCTGGCTCATTCCGAATTTCGATCCGCAGGACGTCGAAGCCCTTTCGGCCAGCCTGCGGATAGGTCCGCTCGCGGCCAAGATGCTGCTCCGTCGCGGTCTCGGTGAGCCCGCCTGCGCGCGCCGCTTCCTGAGCCCGTCCCTCGATGAGCTCCATGACCCGTCCGCCATGCGCGATATGCCGCGCGCCCTCGATCGTCTGCGCAAGGCCATTGCCGATCATGAGCGAATCCTGATCTACGGCGATTACGATGTGGACGGGACGTCTTCGGTGGTGCTCCTCACCAAGGCCATTGAGCTGGCGGGCGGCTCGGCCACGTTTCATATCCCGCACCGTTTGCAGGATGGGTATGGGATGCGCAGTGAAGTTGTCGAGCACGCCGCGGCCGAGGGCATTCGGCTGATCGTCAGCGTCGACACCGGGATTCGCGCCGGAGAAGTGGTGGCGCGCGCCAATGAGCTGGGCATCGACGTGATCGTCACCGATCATCATTTGCCCGAAGCGGAGCTCCCTCCCGCGGTGGCCGTGCTCAATCCCAATCGTCCGGACTGCTGTTACCCAGAGAAGAACCTGTGCGGCGCAGGCGTGGCATTCAAACTGGTGCAGGCGCTGCTGGGCACTCTCGAGTGGCGCGCGGAAAAGCTGCGCCGCGTCACCGAATCGTTTCTCAAGATAGTGGCCATCGCCACCGTGGCCGATGTGGTGCCGCTCACGGGCGAGAACCGCGTGATCGTCAAGCACGGCCTGGCGGGTCTCGGCGACGTTCGCAATCCCGGCCTGCGGGCGCTGCTGGAGGTTGCGGGGTTCAACAAATCCAACCTCCCCACGGCGCGCCAGGTGGCGTTTCAGATCGCGCCGCGCCTGAACGCGGCCGGGCGCATGGACACGGCGCGCGCCGTAGTGGAGCTGTTTCTGACGTCCGATCTGGAACGCGCCCGCACGATCGCCGCGCAACTGCACCAGCAGAATGCCGAGCGGCAGCAGGTGGAAGCGCAGATTCGCGAGGCGTGCGAACTGGTGGCCGTCGATGAATCGGCCGCGGCGCTGGTCTACTACGCGGAGGATTGGCACCGCGGCGTGCTGGGAATTGTGGCCAGCCGCCTGGTGGAACGGCTGCACCGTCCCGTGTTTGTGCTTGGGCGCAACTCCCAGGACGGCTTGGCCCAAGGCTCCGGGCGCAGCATTCCGGCGTTTCATCTGCTGGATGCGCTGGAGGCTATGCCCGATCTGTTCGTGCGCTTCGGAGGCCACGAACACGCGGCCGGCGTGACGATGGAGTGCACCCGAGTGGAGGAGTTCCGCGCGCGTTTCCAAGCTTACGCCGCTGCCCGGTTGCAACCGGAAGACTTTCTGCCGGAATTGCCGGTGGACGGCGTGATCGATCTCAGTGAGATTACCGACCGCAGCGCGACCGAGGTCTTCTCCCTGGCGCCTTTCGGGCACGGTAACGCTCCGCCGCTATTCGCCGCGTTGGATGTGGAAGTGGCCGGTCCGCCCTCGCCGTGGAACGAAAAGCACCTGCGCGTCATGTTGCGCCAAGGGAGCCGCAGCCTTGCCCTGAAGGCGTGGAATTTTGCGGGACGCGCCGCGGAGATGCCGGCCGGGGCGCGCGTCGACGTGGTGTTTTCCCTGGAGGAGGACGCCTACTCGCTGGCGCGCGGGTATCCTGGCTGGGCGGCTGTGTTGCGTGATGTGCGCCCGGCCACCGTAGCCGCTCAAACCGTAGTCGCGTGTAGGACGTGACCGCCCCGGTCGCGCCCGTCGCTTCCTCGGCCTACGAAGTAACGCTCCCGGATCCGCGCCGGGCCCAGATCTTCGATTTCGCGAAAGCCCAGTGCCGTCATTTTGGCGTGGAGCTCGCCCGTTTCAAAATGGCTCCGGAAGGCCTCTCCGATGGAGGCGACGCGGCGGGCAAGCTCCTCTCGTATGTCCCGCTATAGTCGAACACCACGTGGGCGCCGCCCGCCAGGCCGGCGATGAAGCCGAGCGTCGCAAAGACGGCGGCGGCCAGGCCATCCGCTAGAGTCTCGCGCTCGAAATCGACCGGGGCGAAGGTAAGGGTCCGGGGCATTGCGATCGCCGCCTCGGCCAGCCGTTGGCGCTTCCAATCTTGCGGTGCGGCTTGGTTGTCCTGGTCTCAGAGTCGGAATATACAGATTCTCGGGTTGCATCCTGCTACTCTTGAGCTTCCTATGGCAGCTTCTTCCGCGGCCGAATTCGGCGGCAGAGACCGGCGGCGCCTGCAACTGGCGCATGAGAAAGGCTATCTGGACGCAAGGTGCGCCAGCAGCCCAAAACTCCTGAGGGCCCATGGCAAGTGGTGTTGGCGGCTGAAGCTTCCCATGGTGTGGTTCGAACGCCAGACACCGTACTCCCGATTTGGCCGTGTGTATTTGGAGCTGTTCACGACGCCGGCCACCCTGACGGCCGCGGGTGAAGCCGAGTTGCAAGAGTTGGGCGCCAGGAATACCGGAAGCCGCGTGCAGGTGACTCCGCACGACGCGCGCTGGGACCGCGTACGGCTGGACGCGACTGAGAAGCTGGCGAGCGCCGTCTTCCGCGCCACAATTCGAGCCGGAAACTACCGGCTGACGCCTTCCAAGCTAATCAGTGCCGATGCCGCCACGCCTGGAAAGCTCATCCGTATGCTGTCACGACGGGCTACGGCCTGAGCTCAGCTGCCTCTCTCCCCTCGTTCGTGCGCCTCTTGAATCATCTTGGCCAGGCGTCGGGCGCGCGAACCAGGGTCGCGGTAACCGAAGATCCCCAGTAAGTGCCCTCTGCGGCTCGTCGGCGACATGCGCTTCCACCCTTCGTACGCTTTAGCGTCGCGGGCAAACGCCGTCCGCAGGATAGGCGGCAGTTCGCGCTCGGCGTCCATGGTTTCCAGCAAACGCTCCGCCAACTGCCCGGCGCGGCGCACGCGGGCCTCGCTGCTCTTTACATCGGTAACCCATTCCACGAGGTACTTGCGGGTCGAGTAGTTCAACTTGTCGAACCAACGGCGGAGCTTGCGATCTTCCGCCAGGGCCTTCTCCAGTTCGGCTGGTACCGTAATGATGCGTTCTTCGGTGTCGGGTTCCAGGTAGATCCGCGCGACTGAGCCCACGGAGACTTTGCCGCCGGCTTGCATGCGCTTGTTCACCAGCAATACGTGATCGCCCTTGCCGGTGGGGAACAGCGACGTGCGAAATGCAAAGCCGTTAATCGTGCCTTTCACGCGCAACATCCCGCGCTTTGCCCAGACCTTCGAAACCTCTGAAGGGATGCGAACGATGACCCAGTTCAGGCGTGAAGCGCCGCGCTCCAGGGTAGCTTCGAACGACTTCGCCATCACCGCCGGCCCAGCAGGGCACCCAGCCAGACCGCGGCGTATCCGAACACTACACTTCCTGCCACATTGGCCAGCCCGATCCAAAAACCGCCATCGCGGATAGTCGAGTAGGTTTCCCACTCGAAGCTGGAGAAAGTGGTGTAGCCGCCCAAAAAGCCGACTACCAGCGCCAGGCGCCAGTAGGGATGCGGCTGAAAGCGCTCTGTGAGCAAGGTCATCAGCAGCCCGATGAGGAACGAGCCGGTGATGTTGACCACCATGGTACCCAGTGGAAACCGGCTGCCGAAGCGCGTCATGACCGCGAGGCCTGCCGCATAGCGGGCCAGGGAGCCGACTCCGCCGCCGAAAAGAATGAGTAGGTACCGCACGCTCCTAGGCCGGTTGCAGGCACTCCGCGATCTCTTTTTCGCCGATCGCGCCGGCCTTGATGAGCTTCCAGGAAGGCTCCGTGATATCCACCGTTGTGGCGCCTTCGCCGGTACACATGCCGCCATCGAGCACGAGGTTCACCCTGCCGTCCATCATCCCAAATACGTCGATGCCGCTGCGGCACGTGGGGTGGCCCGAGATGTTGGCGCTGGTCGCAATCAGTGGGTGATTGAGGAGCTCGATAAGCCGGTCGGCGATTTTGCACTGTGGACGCCGCAGCGCGAGGCGGCCGGTGTTGCCCGTCACCTTGAGCGGCACGCTGGCCGATGCGGGCACGATGATGGTGAGCGGCCCCGGCCAGAAGTGCCGCGCCAGAATGAAGAAGCGATTACTCAACTGGCTGGCCAGTTCTTCGGCCATGATCACGTCGCCCACCAGGAGCGGCAGCGAGCGGTGTGCCTCGCGCCCCTTGGCTCGGAACACGCCGGTTACGGCCCCCAGATTGAACGGGTCTGCTATTAGCGTGTACAGGGCGTCGGTGGGAATAGCGACCACTTCGCCGCGCCGTATAGCGGCCGCGGCCCGCTCGAGCGCGTCCTCTTGCGGATCGTCAGGATTGATCTCAACCAGGTCCGTTGCCATTAGACTCTATTGTCAGCGCGGCCCGATGGCTTCGGCAACTTCCACCGCGAGCTGGTAGCGGCCGAATGGCGCACTCAATTGCACTCCCTGGACCATCCGCCGCACTTGCGCCACCATCTCCTGAGCGATGCCTACGCCTTCCTGGCGCGCCTTTTCGCCGCTATCGGCCAGGCGCATGCGCTCCAGAAACGGTTCGGGCACTGGCACGCGCAGCTCATTGACCATGAACTCGGCGTTGCGAAAACTGGTGAGCGGCCATATGCCGCAGACCACCGGAATCTTGACGTGCTCGATCCGCCGCAGGAAGTTCTCCAGCAGGGCCAGATCGAACACCGGCTGCGTGATCACAAATTCGGCTCCGGCTTCGACCTTCCACTCGAAGCGGCGGATCTCTTCGTCGAGATTCAGCGCCCCGGGGTTGGCCCCCACTCCGATGAGCAGCGCCGCTTGTGAGCCCATCGGATTGCCCGCCAGGTCGAGGCCGCGATTCAAGTTGCGGACGATGTGCACCAGCCCGATCGCATCCACGTCGAACACGGCGGTCGCCTCGGGATAAATGCCCATGCGCGGCGGGTCGCCAGTGATGCAGAGCATATTGCGAATGCCCGCGGCGTGTGCGCCCAGCAGCTCGGATTGAATGCCCAGCAGGTTGCGATCGCGGCAGCAGAAGTGGTCCACGGCTTCGATCCCGGCTTGCTCCTGGATGAGCTGGCAGGTCACCTGGGCGCTCATGCGCGCGCTGGCGCGGGGCCCGTCGGGCACGTTGATGCAATCGATGCCGGCGGCCGCGCACAAGCGCGCTCCGGCGATCTCGCGCGAAGCATCCACGCCGCGCGGCGGCAGAATCTCCACCATCGCCACGAATTTTCCGGCGGCCAGCTTGGCGCCCAGTTTCGATTTTTCGGCCGCCGGCACGGGCGTCAACGCCTGCACGTGCTCCTCGGGCTCTTCCACCGCAACGCTTCGCCGCGCAACCTGGGGCTGTATCGATCGCGTCTCGGAGCGGATCTGCTGAATGTGCTCGGGCGTCGTGCCGCAGCACCCGCCGATGATTTTCACGCCCGCCAGGATCAGACGGCGCGCATACTGCGCCATGTATTCCGGCGAGCAGAGATAAATGTTGCGGCCCTCCACGCGCGCGGGAAGACCGGCGTTGGGCATGGCGCTCAGCGGCTTCTCCGACACGGCGACCATGCGCTCAATGGCTTCGAGCGCGGTCTTTGGGCCTACCGAGCAGTTGATGCCGATGACGTCCGCCGGCCAGGAATTCATCTCGCGCGTGAAGACTTCGGGCGTAGCGCCGCCGGCCAGATTTCCGAAATCGTCGATGGTGACCTGCGCGATGATTACCACATCGTTTCCGGCGGCTTCGCGGGCCGCCAAGACAGCTTCGCGCAGTTCGTTCAGGTCGGAAAAGGTCTCGAGGCAGAGCAGATCGGCGCCGGCCGCCAACAGCGCTTCGGCCTGCTCACGAAAAATCGAGCGGGCTTCGCGGAACGACGTTGGCCCCAGCGGTTCGATGCGAACGCCAAGCGGCCCCATGCAGCCGGCGACAAATGGACCCCCTTGCGATGCTTCGCGCGCCAAGCGCACGCCGGCTTCATTGATAGCCTGCAGCTTGTCGGCGAGACCGAATGCGGAGAGCCGCGCACGGTTGGCGCCGAAGGTGTTGGTTTCGAGAATCTCCGCGCCGGCATCCACGTAGGCGCGGTGAATGCGGCTTACCAGATCGGGAGCGGATAAGCTCAGCTCGTCGAAACAGCGGTTGATGAATACCCCATGCCCGTACAGCATGGTTCCCATGGCCCCGTCGGCTACCAGGATGCGGCGCGATACCTGCTCGCGAAATTCAAGCGCGCGGGTGGTAGTGGCAGTGCTCATGATGGCGGCGCGATTCGATTGTAGCGCAGCGCGCCGCCAGGTAGCCGGCCCCTTACTGCTACGGCAGCGCCACCATATCGATGGATGTGAACGGCGCGCCGCTGAAACGCAGGCCGAGTCCCGTAATGGGCACGGTAGAACTCGTAAAATTGGCAACGCCGCGGTGCCCATTCGACGCAGGGAAGCGATCCGGATCTGCCAGGCCAAACGCCTGCTGGCCTTGAGGAGGCAGGTTGATGACACCGGTGGCGAGCACATTGCCAGCCTCATCGTATACCGTAGCGGTAATCACCGCAGTGTTGGTGGCATCCGTGTTCACCAACGCCAATGAGGTTTGCGGACCGGTGTTGTCGAAGGGCAACAACAGAGTTTTGCCGATGGGCTTCGTGACCGGCACGGACGCTTCGGTATCCTGCCGCCCCGCCACGCTTGCACGGAATATGGTCGTGCCACCTATCGAGTTAGATGTAATCAACTGACCCCAGCCTTGCGAGAAAGTGGTTCCCGAGGGTCCGGGGGTTTCCAGCGTCACCGAGCCATTCACAGGAATTGTGCCGGTAACTTGCTGCTGGCTGCCTTGCGATATCAAGGGAAGGGACAAGGGAGATCCGTCTCCGTGCCAGAAGTTCAACGTGAAATTCGCCGGCACGGTGTCCGTGTTTACCAGAACCATCGTGGTCTTCCATCCAACGCCGTCCGCGATCTGCGAGATCGACGCGCGAAACAGGAACGGTATCCGCATGGGACACACTGGATGCCAACCTGGAATCGAAGATGGATGAGACCGAGCCGTTGCTCAGACTCTGGCCGAATGCCCCTGTAGCCCACACACTCAAAGCGAAGAACGCTGCCGTTCGAATAATTCCCTGTACACGTGCCATAACAGCAATTGTAAGTGTTGAACCTTCGGATACTAAGTCAGCTAACTCACTTACAAGAGCGATTTAACATGTAACTGCGCGAATTAACAGTTTCTGTGTTTACGCCTGTTAACGGGCCAGAGTGACCTCGGCCGCATTGCTAACGTGGGCAGCCCACGGACCAGGGCCCTCGGGGGCAGGAGCGGTCTCTCCGTTACGCCGGACGGCGCGCAACAACTCCAGCGCCTCCGGCAGGGCGAACTGTTCGCCGATGAAGGACGTGACGAAACGGCCGCCGCGGATTTCCCCGCGCGATTCCATACGGCGCAAAGCCACCAGCAGATCTCGCCAGGCGGGAGCCAGCGACTCGCGGTACGCGGCATCGCGGAACACGACTCCCCAGCGCAGCAGCAGCTGCCGTGCGAACGCTTCGGCGTTGCCGTCAGGCGGCACTTCCGTGTGGCGCAGCAGCGCCCAGCGTCCGGGTGCATGACGCGGGCGCGCGGTGCGGCCCCGGCCTTCCCCGCGGCGGCGCTTGGGATCGAGCAGCGCGCGCAGGTTCTCGAATCCATCGGCCGTCACTAAACCGGCGGCAACCAGCTCCCACAGCGCATCTTCTACTTCACTGGCCAGGCGGCCGGTGGCGCGCAGGAGGTCGGCAAAGAACGACGCGCCGCGTGTTTCCAGAACGGCCAGCGCCTCGCGCGCGGGGTGCGAAAGCGCATCCTTGGGCGAGGGCTCGGCGTAGCCAGCAGCCACGAGGAATCATCGCGCAAGAAAATCGCGAGGGGCGCCACTCGTGTGGGCCTTACACGATGCCGCTCCTCGTGGTCGCGTTCGAACGCGGGGTGCGGCGAGAGGCGGCCCCAACTCACCTCGCCCGAGAGGCACAGCTGATCCAGGTATTCGGGCTGGTACTGCGCTACGCGCCGCGGCAGAATTTCCGATTCCCACGCCGCCGCGGGAAACTCGCTGCCTTGCAGTTGCTTGATGATCTGCAGCGTGCCGTCCAGTCCATGCAGCTGCTGTCCGGGCGAGAGGTGCTGCCAGCGATTGAGGAACGCGAAGAATTCGGCGGTGGTGACCGGCTCGATTTCGCGCCGCAAGCGGCCGATAGTCAGGCGGTGGATGCGGGCCAGAAGACGCCGGTGGCACCATTCCATTTCGTCGCTCGCAGTAAAACGGCCGCGCAGAATTTGCCCCTCGGCCTCCAATTGCGCCAGCGCCTGATCCACCAGGTCGCGCGGCATCGCCAGGTCGCGCGCCAGATCGGATGCGCGGCGCGGACCGGAACACTCAAACCAGCCGCGCAGGATTTCGGCGGCGCACGCTTCGAGACTCTCCGGAATGGCGCGCATGCCGGAAGGAGCGGTGATCAGTGGCTGGAGAGTGGCCTGTGGATAGACACGCAGAGCCAGCTCCAGGCGTTCCGCCGCCACCCAGAATTCGCGGCCATCGACGCGTAAAGTAGTGGCGCGCCGCGCCTCGATCAACGCCGGCAGGAACGCCGCTGCTCCGCTGTGCTCGCACCCCAAAAGCGTGAGGCCGCACAGCGCTTCGTGAACTTCCTCGGCGTCGCGCATCGGCGGCCAGGCTTCGGCGGCCACCTCTTGAATGGCAGCTGGATCGAGCGCGCCCGCGCCTTCGGAAAAATCTTCGCGCATGGTGCTGCGCATCTGGACAGCGCGCGCGCGGCGCTCTTCGAGCGGAGCGTCATCCAGGTAGGCGTAGGGATTCGCGTTGAGGATCTCGTGCGAGAAGGGCGAGGCCGCGGGCGTTTCGATGGCGCGGGTCTCGATGCGGCCGTCGCCGATCGCGCCCAGAACCGAGCGCAACCCATCCAGGTCCATAGCCTCGTGGAGACAGTTGTCGATGGTCTCCTTCACCAGGGGATGGTCGGGAACGCGTATGGGGCCTTCCAGATTTTCGCCGCAGGCGGCCTGGTCGGGGAACACGGCAGCCATCAAGTCGTCGGCGCGCATGCGCTGGATGGGCGGCGGCACCTTGCGCCCACCGCTATAGCGCGGAATGGCCAGCGCGCGGGTTGCGTTCCAGCGCCAGCGGGCCGTAAACATGGGCGCTGCCAGCAGGGCCTGTACCAGCACCTCTTCCACGGTATCGGGGCGCAGAAATTCGAAGACCAGCTCCAGCGGAAAGGAGTGCTGCTCGCCCAGCGAAATCACGATGCCGTCATCGGTGGCGGCGGCTTGCAGCTCGAAGTTGAAGGTGCGGCAGAAGCGCTTGCGCAGGGCCAGTCCCCAGGCGCGGTTGATGCGCGCACCGAATGGCGCGTGGATCACCAGTTGCATGCCGCCGGCTTCGTCGAAGAAGCGTTCGGCCACGATGCGCTCCGCGGAAGGCACCGCGCCGAGAGCCGCCTGGCCCGCCAGCACGTATTCCAAAGCCTGTTCCGCGCCGCGCCGGTCGAGGCCGCATTCCCGCTGGAGAAATTCCACCGAACGCCCGGAGGCGATCTCTTCCCGAAGACGGGCTACCTCGCGCGAAAGTTCTTTAGTGCGGCCGGGGGCCTCTCCGCGCCAGAAGGGAATGGAGGGCGCCGCGCCGCGGGCATTCTCTACGCGCACGCGCCCGGCTTCCACGCGCAGAATCCGCCACGAAGTGGTGCCCAGCAGGAAGACATCGCCGGCCATGCTTTCCACTGCGAAATCTTCATCGAGGGTGCCCACCGTAATGCCCTCGGGCTCGGCCACGCACAGGTACTGCGCGGTGTCCGGAATGGCGCCGCCCGAAGTGATGGCGGTGAGGCGGGCGCCGCGGCGGGCATGCAGCCGCCGGTTCACCGCATCGCGATGCAGGTACGCGCCGCTGCGGCCCCGGGCTGTGGAGATGCCTTCCGAGAGAACCTCCAGGACGGCGTCGAACTCGCGCCGCTCCAGCGTGCGGTAGGACCAGGTGCGGCGAACGAGGGCGTAGAGATCGTCTTCGGCCCAGTCCTCCGAGGCGCAGGTGGCCACCATCTGCTGCGCCAGAATGTCCAGCGGATTCAGGGGGATTTCGAGGCGGTCCAGTTCGCCGGCGCGGATACCGCGGACCAGGGCCCCACATTCGATGAGCTCATCGCGCGTGGTGGCGAAGAGGCGGCCTTTGGGCAGCGCGCCCACCCAATGGCCGGCGCGGCCGATGCGCTGCAGAGCCACTGCGATGGAACGGGGCGAACCGATCTGGCAGACCAGGTCGACGGTTCCGATGTCGATGCCCAGTTCGAGCGAAGCCGTCGCCACCACCGCCTTGAGCTCGCCATTCTTCAGACGCCGCTCGGCCTCCTGGCGCAGCGCGCGCGAGAGGCTGCCATGGTGCGGCAGCACGGCGCTTTCCCCGAGCCGTTCCGCCAGGTGGTGGGCCACCCGCTCGGCCAGGCGGCGCGTGTTCACGAACACCAGGGTGGTGCGGTTCTCACGAATCAATTCGGCCACGCGGTCGTAGATCTCGCCCCACATCTCGTTGCTGGCCACCGGGCCGAGCTCATCGCGCGGCACTTCGACCGCCAGCTCCATGGCGCGCTTGTGGCCGACGTGAATCACGTGCGCATCGCCGCTGAGAAACGCGGCCACGTCTTCGAGAGGCTTCACCGTCGCGGAAAGGCCGATCCTCTGGGGCTTGCGCCCTCCGTTCTGCTCCACCAGGTGGTCCAGACGAGCTAGCGTGAGCGCCAGGTGCGAGCCGCGCTTATCGTCGGCCACCGCGTGAATCTCGTCGACGATTACGGCGCGCACCCGGGACAGCATCTCACGCGGCTTGGCGGCGGTGAGCAGGATGTACAGCGACTCGGGCGTGGTCACCAGAATGTGCGGCCGGTTCTTGGTCATCTGCTGGCGCTCCGCCTGCGGTGTGTCGCCGGTGCGCAACGCCGTGCGGATGGGCGCCAATGGGATGCCTCGTTCCGCCGCAAGGGCGGAAATCTCACTCAACGGGATATCCAGGTTCTTGTGGACGTCGTTGCTCAGGGCCTTAAGCGGCGAGACGTAGAGGATTTCCGTTCGCTCAGGCAGCGGCCCGAGACGCGTGCGGCGTACCAGGTCGTCGATGGCCAGCAGAAAGGCTGCCAGCGTTTTGCCGGAACCGGTGGGCGCAGAAATGAGAACGTCGTGCCCCTCGCGAATGGCGGGCCAGCCGCGCACTTGCGGTTCAGTGGGTTCGCCGAAGCGGGCGGAGAACCAGTCGGATACTAAGGGGTCGAAGGCTGGGAGCACTGTAACCATTGTAGGAAAAAGTTAAAGAACGAATCGGGCTTGACTGAAAGCCTTTTCCGGTTCGTTTTGCGGATTACATCTTATTTGCTTTCAACGCATTGGCGGTTAAATTGGCTTCGTTTCGTATTTTCTTTGGAAGCGATGGGTGGACTGACCGTAACTAGTGGCAACGAGGTACTCCTCCGCTTCTATCCATAGCATGGACGGCGAGAGAGCTCGCCCAATAGCCGAGCAATTCTTCGCGAGAACAGGGTAGTTGTTTTCAGC
>CAWGTA010000010.1:0-201583 GCA_963825305.1 Terriglobia bacterium
CAACTCTCTAGCGGCGCTGCAGCTCCTTCGATTCAGCGGGAGCCGGAACGCTCGGAGCAGAGGCTAAATCCGATTTCTTGTATTTCGCGTCGCTGACGTAGCCCTTTACCTGGTTGTTGTTGATCTCATTCGCCACCAACTCGATGGGTTGCGGGCGGTCCGCCATGGTCAGCATCACCGGCTCATAAAGACTCACATGTTTCTTTTCGATTTGCTGGTCGTCCACCGTTAAGACGAGGTCAAAGTACTTGTGCTTGAGGTTCACTGTTCGCACCGAGACGCTTAAGGGACCGACGCGCTGGAACTGCTTCGACTTGACAACGGCAAACTCGAAGTAACTGCGCTCCCCTCGTTTTTGGAGCGCTACCAACTCATCGTGGTTTTTGGCAATGGAGCCACCCAATTCGTCGCGCGTGGAGTTTACTTTGTCCTGCAGGTCCTGGCGGGTTAGGTCGAGTTGCTGTTTAGTGTCGGAGAGCTCTTTCTGCTGCCCGTCCACTCGTGCCTGGATCTGGTGCCATCGTGGGTCATCAGGGGTTTTGCGAGCGGTCGTGCGCACGGCGGCCACCCGCGCCTTCGGCCGGGAGACAGCAGCCGGCGGAGCCGCCGTTGCCGGAGCGGGTGGGGTTGGAGAAGCCAGTGTGTTGAGTTTGTCGGAAACGGCGCGAACCTCGCTCTGCACCTGCTGCAACGAAGCGCTTAGTTGCTGATTCGCGAAGGCGAGATCTTGCGAATGGCGGCGTTCCTGGGCCAAGCTGATCACGCAGTATGCGGAAATTCCTGCCAGAAGCCCGAGCGCAAGTGGCAGGCTGAAGCGCGCTAGCCGACCCCGCTCGAAGCCCCGGTCATCGGGCTGTTGCATGGTATGACACCTCACAATTGGAGTTTGGTCCTACTTCGAAGCAATTCACATACCAGTCAAAAAATCAGGCCGCGCAACTCGCGAACCATCTGCTCGCTATCGGCAGAACCCCTGTAAATCGCTTCTCGGGAACTGGCCGGAAGGACGGATCTCCGGATCTGCCAGACTGGCCGGTGCACAACCTGCGAGTTAGGTGAACTGCAAACGAGAACCGGTACGCGAGCCACGAATACTTCATGTGCGGCGCGCCTCGATCATCACCGTAGAGCCCGCGCCGAAAGCCGCTTCCACTGCAGTGAACGGCAGAGACGACACCAGCAGTGCGAAATACCCCAAGTCCTTGGCGAGGTGCGTGCGGCCGCTTTCCTGCACGCGCCGCACTCTGCGGGCCATTGGGTCAAGCGACGGGGCCAGACTGGTGGCCAAGCCCGCGGGATTGTCGCGCAGGGAAAAATACTTGTGCCGCAGCACTTCGAAGCCGCACTGCTCCATCAGCTTCTCGACGTCGCGATCGCGGAAATCGAACAGATGGCGGGGCACATCCACACCGTTCCACGAGCGGCCCAGCAGGCGGAATTGCCAGGAGGCAGCGTTAGGGACCTGCACCACTAGGCGGCCGTCCGGCGCTAAGAGCTTATGCGCGGCAATCAAATACGCGCGCGGATCGTAGAGATGCTCGAGGACGTGGAACATGGTCACGCCCGCCAGGCTTTCGGCGGGAAACGGCGCATTTTCCAGAAGGGCGCAGACCGCGGCTGCGTGTTGCCGCCGCCATGCGATGGCCGCGGCTTCGCGCGAAGAGTCCAGCCCCAACACGCGGAACCCGCGCTCCCGCATAAGGCCTAAAAACAGGCCACCGCCACAGCCCACATCGAGCAGCGGTCCGCGCGCACGCGAATGCCGCAGAGCCCGTTCCACGAAGCGTACGTGGTCGCGCAAGACCAGGCGTCGGTAGGCCTCCTCCAGACGGCTAGCGGCGCTCCGGTCCGGAACGAACCAGTAGGTATCCGGATAGTACTGGCGCAGTTCCTCGGGAGCGGGCTGGGGGTCGAGGCGCACCAACCCGCATTCGCCGCAACGCACCACGGCGAACTCCCGGGAGGTGGTCTGGTACAGTCGATCCGAGGTGCGGAAGAGCCGCGCGAACCTTTCACAACCACAGACCAGGCACCCGCTCATTCGACCTCCCTGATACTGAGCCGGTGGGCCAGAATCAGCCGCCGCACTTCGCCGGGCGAGAATTGCTCGACGTGCGGGATCGCGGCCCGCGTGCGCAGAAGACGGCGCGCCAACCACGACCTCAACGCTCCCAGATCGCCGCTGACCAGGGCGCGGGCTATCACCCACTTCATTTTCTGGCCCTCAACGCGGACGCTCAGTTCTCTTTGCTGTCCAGTTTGGTAGCAAACTGCCTGTCCGATCGATGCACTACAAAATTCTCATTGCTAAGATGAGTCTGCCTCGCGTGGTGGTTTAAAAAATTTGTTACCGCGCTATGCTCGTCATGGGAAATGGAGTCCAGCACTCTTACGCCATCCATGTGCCCAGGTCGGATTACGCGCCAGAAGGCAGTGATGCAAAAACTGAGCGAACGAGTCTGATAGGCTACAGCGTATCCCATGATCAAACCGCGGCCGGCGCTGTTCAAATGGCGGCACTTCGAACCCGAGGTGATTGTTTGCGCCGTTGACGACTTCCTTTTCCGGACCGATGAATTCGATCACGAATTCCTCTGGCTCATCAGTCGGCGCGACGCGGGCTTCGAGCCGCTTTAGCCGCTGGCTGAGGTTGGCTCTCACTTTGCCGGCGGGCCATTGAAGCGCGCCCGAACGATATCAACCACAGCCGTCCCGGTTAGGTCCTCCGACGGCGCAGGGGCATACGTTTGGCCGTTCGCCGCAGCCCAATGGCGTTGCCGCGAGTGGAGCAACTCGATCAAGCGCCGTCCTTCCGGATCGTCCGGCGGTGCGAATCTGGCTTCAAGCCGGCAAAGGCGTCGGCTGAGGGCCGTCATCTCGACAACACTCGCAATGGGAAGGTTTCAACCCACTTATCCACTTCCCCAGCGGTTGGCTCGTCAGGCCCGTCGTTGTGCTTCTTGAACTGCACGGCTCGCCGCCGGCGCCTCTTGCTCGGTCACTCAAGTGCTGTTGTCATCCGGTCGAAATCTGCCTCGCTGAGCTCAGACTCAGTGCGTGTTTCCCGGTGGTCATTACTAGGGGGATTGATTACGAATTCCCGTTCGCGCTTCATCAAGAAATAATCGGCAACCACAGTCTTGAACCAACTGAAGTGCCGCGGTCCGTGCTTCGTGCCGGGCCGGAGCCCGCGCTCGCTGTACAGGTACTGCAAGCAACGTATCACTTCTTCCTCGGTGGCGCCTGCGGCAGCGTGCATAACGTCTACCACGTGCCGGTCACTGGGGTCTGCGCGTTCATCCTCGCCTGGCACGGCCATGTAATTGGCTAGGGCTTCGCGTAGCTGGGGATACTGCCGGCATCCTTCACGCGACGAGTGCAGCCGCGAATCGCGTTTCTTGCGATTCGTGGGTGCATAGTCTAGGTCGCCGTTGTGACTCTCTTTTGGATGACTCTCTTCACTCTGACTCTCTTTGGGTGGACGATCGTTCACCCTCCCGAGTGCATGATCGTTCACCCCCTCCCCTGAACGAACGTTCATCCTCTCTTCGAATACGGAGTGCCAGAGAAACAGAATGTCATTGCTGGTCTGCGCCAAGCCAATGAAGCGGCTCAGGCGTCGTATTAACTTCGCACGCTCCAACTCCGAAAGGTACTTCTGGGCTTGACGCTCTCCGACCCCGATTTCACCAGCCAGTGCGGAGACGGTGGGGTAGCAGGTCCCGTCCCGCCCGGCATAACGCGCCAACCGCCCATAAGCCATCTTCGCGCCAGGCGACACCAGCTTGGACCGTACGAGAGCCTCCGGGATGAAGATGCCGTTGAAGAGGCCAAAAGGGTTGAATGGCTGTCCGAGCATAGTGGTTTCGGGCCGCACGGGCCTTTGTGATTTAGTCATGGGATTTGCCCTCGTAAATTGCTGCATCGGGAAGTTACTGATTCAAAACGGGGTTAGCGGGAAAGCCTAGGCTGCCCGCTGTCGAGCCGGCGGTCGGTATACTCGTTCAAAAGACCAATTGCTATCTGCACGGGTGCGCCTGCGGATTCTACGGCGATGCCACGCGGGAGTGCCGCTGTACTCCCGCGCTCATTCAGCGCTATCTGGGCAAGATCAGCGGGCCTCTGCTCGACCGTATCGACATTCACGTGGAAGTGCCCGCCGTGCCCTACCAGGAACTCCGCGGCAAGTCCGCCAGCGAAAGTTCGGCAGAGATCCGCGCGCGTGTGGAGCGCATACGCGGCGTCCAGCAGGCGCGCGGATATTACAATTCGCGGATGCCCGCGCGCATGATCCGCACGCACTGCGCCCTCGACGCCTCTGGTGAGCGCACTTTGGAAATGGCCGTGCGCCGCATGGGACTATCCGCCCGGGCGCACGATCGCATCCTGAAAGTGGCCCGCACCATTGCCGATCTGGACGACTCCGAGACTGTCTCCGCCAAGCACGTCGCCGAGGCAGTCCAGTACCGCAGTCTCGATCGAAATTACTGGAGTTGATTCCTGTTACACCCGTAAACTGCTCAGGCGCGCGCCGATTTCGTGCTTCACCAGTTCGATACCCTCCGTGAGCCAGGATTTCGAGGTCACCGGGATCAGCGCTATGAGTTCCTCGTATGTCCAAGCCTTGTCGGTAGGGAGAGGAGCGTAGCCCGCAACATCGGCCAGCCGCCAACTTACCTGCACCAGGCTGAAGAGGGTTGACGACTTTCTGGGCTCCTCGTGGTGCATAGCGAGCGCCACGACAATGGCATCGGGAAAGTTCCACTCCTCTGCCAGGCAAGCCCCCGCGGCACAATGGTCGATCTCAAAAAGGTCCCGCTCGGTCCTGATCAAGTCGAAACCGTATTCGGTGGAGACTTCCACCATGCGCGTGTATTCCTCGGGATAGGCCGACATCAAGCCGAGCGTCCCCAGATTATGCAGCAGGCCTGCGGTGTAGGCGCCATCTACTTTGGCACCTGCGGCCCGCGCGCTTTCGTCGGTCAATATGGCGGTGACCAGGCTGTGTATCCAGAACTTGCGGAGCACTTCGATTCGCAGGGATGATTTCACCACCGTGCTGAGGGCGATCATTGTCGCCATAGCCTTGACCCGGTTCAGGCCGACCAGGGTTACCGCGTGCTGGACGGTCGCGATTTCGCGCGCTACTCCAAATAGCGGAGAATTGGCAACGCGCAGGATTTCCGCCGTAAACGTCGGGTCCAGGTTGATTACTTCACCGATCTGGCGCGCTCCGACGTCCTCATTATTAACGAGCGCGAGGACACGGTTGGCGACGGCCGGAAATGGGGGCAGCAGACGGAGAGCCCAGGGTCGGGAAGCTTTTGCTAGTAGATCGGGCATATCGGGTTCCTGTGACTTTGCGGTCTCACATAGATCTATCGGCGGATTTCCGTCGCAGCGTTAGCCTACTCGGCGGGGCGCCGCCGTGTGTAGTCTTTCTCACGTATCATTTCTAACTCATCTCGACTCTTATAGTCTGCGGTGATATACTCCCATCCCTAAGTAATCCAAGGCGATTCAGGGTCGGCGGCGAAACGTTTCTACCGCCTAACACGGGATATACAGCTAGCCAGGAGGGACTATGACGTCCAAGCAACTCCGTTCGCTATTCCTCACCATTCCCTCGTTGATGGTGATCTCTGTCGTATCACTCATAGCCCAGTCTGCAGGGACGGGTGCACTTACCGGAACCTTAAGCGATCCCACGGGCGCCGTGGTTCCCAATACCACAGTCACTCTGACCAGTAACGACACCAACCAGGTCCGAACCACCATCACCGGCGCGGACGGTACCTACAAATTCTCCTTGCTGCCACCTGGCACCTATCGTGTGAGATTTGTCGCGGTCGGGTTTAAGACCTCCGAAGTCTCTTCCGTGACCGTTAACGTAACGGAGACTCCGGTGCTCGACCGGTCTCTGGAACTCGGCGCTCAAAGCGAGCAGGTGACAGTGGAGGCCCAGGCGGGCGCCCTGCAAACGGCCAATTCCACGCTGGGAACCACCGTGGGCACACGCACCCTGACCTCGCTCCCGTTGAGCAGTCGCAACTATACGCAGATTCTCGCGCTGTCGGCCGGGGCCAACGTAGGAGCCACTAACGCCACGCAATTCGGCAAGGGCACCCAGACCATGAGCGTCAACGGCAATGATCCCGGCCAAAACAATTTTCAGATGGACGGCGTCAACATCACCAACTGGGCCAACGCCGGAAACTCGGACGACTCAGTTCTGTACACCGGAATCGGAATTCCAAGCCCGGACGCGATTCAGGAATTCAAAGTCCAGACATCCACCTATGACTCCAGCTACGGCCGGAATCCCGGCGCGAATGTGAACGTAGTCACCAAGTCAGGCTCGAATCAGTTGCATGGAAGTGCGTTTGAATTCTTCCGTAATGCCCAACTCAATGCCAACGACTTCTTCTACAACCGCGATTCCTGCTCCGCGCTCAATGGATCGTGCCCGAAGCAGGTCTTGAATCAGAATCAATTCGGCGGCGTGATCGGCGGGCCCGTGAAAAAAGACAAGCTGTTCTTTTTCGGCAGCTATCAAGGCACACGGCAAAAGAACGGAGTCGCGTCGCAGGGCTTCACCACCGCGACCTTGCCCCCGATTCCAGCCGGAGACCGAAGCGCGCCTGGGTTCGCGGCTGCATTGGGGGCGGCGAACTGCCCGGCGAATCATCCGGGTGACTTCAGCTTTGGAACCTTCGGCGGGCCCAACGTGGCATGCGATGGGTCCAACATCAGCCCGGTGACGCTGAAGATGCTCAATCTCAAACTGGCGGATGGCAGCTATTACATTCCCAGTTCTGGCACGTCGGGCTATCGGCAACAAAGCTTCAGCCAGCCTTCCATCTTCAACGAGGACCAGGTGATCGTCAACGGCGACTACCTGATCAACAGCAAACAGACGCTGGCCACGCGCTACTTTTACTCGCGCGATCCCCAGATTCAGACTCTAGGCGGCCTGCTGCCCGGCTCGCCCAGCATCTTGTATTACTCGAACACGAATGCCGTTCTGAAGTTGACGTCGCTGGTGACGAACTCGTTCATCAACGAAGTCCACGGGTCATTCCAGCGGAACCTGAGCGTGCAAAACGCAGCGGCGCCTCCGGGAGCCACCAACGCATCCCTGGGGATTACGCCGATGAGCCCCGGCGTGATTCCACCGCCGGGCATCATCCTGATTGCCGGAGGGTACAACCTGATGGGAATCTTCGGTCCTTCTTTCAGCCCGACTAACCAGGCCCAGGTTGCGGACCAGATTTCGTGGAACCATGGGAAACACACCATCCGCGCGGGGTTTGAATTCGAGGACATACGCTGGCCCATCACCTGGTCGGGAGTGCGCGGGTTGCTTCTGGTGGGCACTTTCAATGACCTGCTGGTTGGACAGGCCAACAACATTCTGACCTGCCTGTACTGCTCGCGCAGCGCACCGGAAGGTATCGTGCACGGCTATTACACGCATGACATGAACGCCTTTGTTCAGGACGACTACAAGGTTAGCTCGCGCTTGACGCTGAACCTGGGTGTGCGTTGGGAATACGACGGAGCTCTCGCCGACAAGTATGGCAACTTGACCCAGACCTGGGTGAGCCGCATCCAAGCCGTGCCGCTGCCTCCGAGTGTCCCAACCACTTCGGGCCCCGGTGTCAGCCAATGGGTGGTGCCCAACAACTTCATCTCGCACTATGGCAAGCCACCGGACGGTGTCCTGGTCAATGACAGTTCTAGTCCCCAAAGAGGGCACGCTCCGTGGAGCAATTTCGGGCCGCGCATCGGATTCGCCTACCAGGCCACGAACAAATTAGTGGTCCGCGGCGGAGCGGGTATCTTCTATGACCGCGTGGGCGCCGATCGGATCATATACGCTGTCGAACAAGGTAACCCCTACTCGGCGACGGTCGACTTCAATACGCCGAACAATCAAACGTTGGCGAACCCCTTCCCGTCTACTCCGACTCTCGGCACGTTTTCGTCGCGCTATGTCAACTTCTCCCCCGCGTGTCTGGCCAACGACCTGGGCCCGGGTTGCAACTCCAACCTGAACGTTCCTTTCCTGAACGAGGTTCTGCATACGCCCTTGGTGCGCCAGTACAACCTCAACTTCCAATATGAATTCGCACGGCAATGGGTATTGGAGGCGGGTTATGTCGGATCGAGCGGCATCAATCTGCTCGATGAGTATCACAACAACAACACGCCCAATCTCGCAAGCCCAAGCAACCCGATCAACGGAGTCACTACCAACACGGTCGAAAACATTTTGTATCGCGTGCCCTATCTGGGCTATCAGTCCGTAGGCGTGCGCGGCACTGGTTTCGACGGCAGTTCCAACTACAACAGCTTACAGGTCACCGTGCGGAAGCAGCTCTCGCGCGGGCTCACGATGCAGGCCGCTTACACCTGGAGCAAGGCGCTTACCGATTTGAGCAACATCTCGGCCAATCCCACCGCCAACAGCAACAATGCGAGCAACCTCGCGCAGCAGTATGGTGCGGCAACCTTCGTGCGTCCGCAGCGCTTCGTGGTCAGCTATAGCTACGACCTGCCATTCCGCGCACGTAACGGCCTTGCGGGCAAGCTCATGGAAGGGTGGAATGTGTCCGGCGTGACGCTGGTGCAAAACGGCCTTCCTATGACCATCGGCGATTCGGCGGCGGGTACCATTTATGGCACGGCCGGTGGAGGCAATCAATCGGGATACGCCCGGGCTGAGATGTGTCCCGGAAGTACCTACGGGACTATCGCCACACCCGGCGGCGTGGAACAGCGCCTAGGCGGCAGCAGCGGGGGGCCAGGCTATTTGAATCGCAATGCGTTTTGCGCTCCACCGGCGATCGGAGACGGAACCGATTTCGGCAATTCCGGCACCGGCATCATCCAAGGCCCCGGCCAGTTCAATTGGGATATCTCCCTGCTGAAGAATACCCGGATCACCGAGCGGGAAACCCTGCAATTCCGGACCGAGTTCTTCAACGCGTTCAACCATGCGCAGTTCAATAATCCCAACAGCAACGGCGGTTTTCTCTCGAACGCAGTGCCGAATCTATCGTCGGGCGCCTTCGGGCAGATCACGACCACCAGCGTAAACCCGCGCGTCATCCAGTTCGCGCTGAAGTTCAGCTTCTGAGCCGTGACCAAAGGGAGCGGTGCATTTCGTTACCTCTTGACAATCTACAGGAGCTTCTGGCAAGCTTCTTGTAGATTGCCAAGAGGAAGCCGATGGCCAAACCGAAAAGCGACCTGTTACAGGGAACTCTCGACCTGCTTGTTCTGAAGACGCTCGAACTCCAGCCGATGCACGGGTGGGGTATCTCGCAGCGCATCCAGCAAATTTCCCAGGACGTCCTACAGGTGAACCAGGGCTCCCTTTATCCCGCTCTGCATCGCCTGGAGGAACAAGGCTGGATCAAGGCCTCTTGGGCCGCTTCCGAAAACAATCGCCAGGCCAAATATTACGAGCTGACACGGCTGGGTCGAAAGCAACTGGACGACGAAAAGGAAAACTGGCGGCGCCTCTCGGCTGCCGTGGCCCGCATTGTCGAAGCCTAAGGAGTGACTCATGGGGCGCAAGATCATCGCAATTTTTCGCTTCTTTCTCAGGCGGCCAAAGATGGAGCACGAGGTGGATGCGGAACTGCGTTTTCATCTCGACCACCTCACTGAAGAGAACCAGCGCCGCGGCATGACGCCGGAGCAGGCGCGCCGGGCCGCGTCGATAGCATTGGGTGGCCTGGAGCAAGTCAAGGAAGATTGCCGCGACGCCCGCGCCGGCCGGTTCGTCGAAGCCCTCGGTCAGGATATCCGCTACGGCCTTCGCGTCCTCCGCAAGAACCCCGGTTTCGCCCTGGTCGCGATGGTCACGCTGGCCTTGGGAATCGGCGTCAACACCGCTATCTTCAGCCTCGTCTACGGCGTCCTGCTGCGCCCGCTCCCCTACCGGCACGGCGGACAGTTGGTGGTCCTTCACCAGCAGAATCTGCAAGCTCACGCTACCGATATTCCGTTTTCGGCCCAGGAGATCTTCGACTATCGTGATCGTTCCCATACCCTGGATGCCGTGGTCGAGCACCACACCATGGACTTCTTGCTGTTGGGAAACGACACCGCCGAGCGCGTGCACAGCGCGGTAGTGTCCGCCAATTTCTTCGACGTGCTGGGCGTCCGCCCGCTGCTCGGCAGAACCTTCGCCGCCAGTGACGACTCACCCAACGCCGACCCGGTGCTGGTGCTCAGCTACCAGTATTGGCAGGCCCACCAGAGCGGCGATCCCCACATCGTCGGCAAGGTTTTCCGCATGAACGACCGCCCGCATACCGTGATCGGGGTCCTGCCGCCCATACCGCAATACCCCGCCGAAAGCGATGTCTACATGCCGGTGTCCGCGTGCCCGTTCCGCTCCGCGCCGGCGTTCATTGCGAATCGCCAGGCGCGTATGATGACCGCCTTTGGCCGCCTGAAGCCGGGCGTGGGTTTGCAGGAGGCGCAGGCGGATCTCTCGGTAGTGGCCAGCCAGATCGCCAGCGCCCATCCGGACGTCTACCCGAAAAGTGAAGGTTACGGTCTCGCTGCGGCGCCCTTGCGCGACGATCTCACGCGCCGCGCCCGGACCACGTTCTGGGTGCTACTGGGCGGCGCTGGCTTCGTGCTGCTCATTGCCTGTGCCAACGTAGCCAACCTTTTGATGGCGCGCCTGCTGAAATTGGAACGCGAACTGGCGGTGCGCGCCGCGCTGGGCGCCAGCAAGGCCCGTCTCTCGCGTCAACTGATCACCGAAAGCGTGCTGCTCTCGTTGGGCGGAGGAATTCTTGGATTGGCGCTGGCTCCGGCCACCCTCAGTTTATTGGTGAAGTTCGCTGAGCGCTTCACCACGCGCGCGGTGGAGGTTCGTCTCGACACGCCGGTTCTCCTGTTCACCTTGCTAATATCTCTGCTGACCGGCGTGCTGTTCGGCTTGGCCCCGGCGGCTTCCCTGGGCCAGCGGTTCGGCGAAGCGCTGCAACAAGGCGGGCGCACCACGGCCAGCCGCGGCCGCCAAGGGCTGCGCGCGGCGCTGCTGGTCGCCCAGGTAGCCGTATCCTTTATACTGCTGATCGGCGCCGGTTTGATGGTTCGCAGCTTCCTCAAACTGCAGCACGCCAACCCCGGCTTTAACCCGGACCATGTGTTGTCTCTGCGAATCAGTCCCAGCTTTTCCGCGTATAGTCACGATCAACTGCTCGTTCTAACAGACAAAATCCTGCAACGGGTCGGGGCCATCGGCGCGGTCCAATCGGTGGCGCTGGCCTCCAACATTCCGTTCAGCCCCGACGGCATCGCCGTCGGCCCGGGCGACAACAATTTTGAAATCGAAGGCCGGCCCGTCTCGCAGGGTGAATTGGCGCCCAGCGTCGACGCCTCCCCCGTGAGCCCCGCCTATTTCGAGACCATCCGCCAGCCCCTGGTGAAAGGGCGCGCCTTCACCGGCCATGACGATGCCAAAAACCTGCGGGTGGTCATCATCAACCAGAGCATGGCGCGCCATCGCTGGCCCGCGGAAGACCCCATTGGGAGGCGCGTTTCGTTCGATCACGGAGCGCATTGGCTCACCATCGTCGGGATAGTGGGCGACGTCAAGGAGTATGGGCTCGCCCGGCCCGTCGGCGACGAGTTGTACGCGCCCATCAGCCAGACCGGCTTCGGTGGCGGCTTGATCGTGCGCACGGCCGTCGATCCGCTGGCGGTGGCCCCGCTGGTGCGCGCGGCGATTCACGATGTGGATCCGCACATCGCAGTGGATGGCGTGGTCACCATGGAGCGTCTCGAATACGATTCCATCGCGCCCCCGCGCGTCACCGCGATTCTTCTCGGTTTGTTTGCGGGCCTCGCGCTGCTGATCAGCGCCAGCGGTATCGCATCCGTGATGGCGCTGTCGGTGAGCCAGAGGACTCACGAGCTGGGAATTCGCATGGCCCTCGGCGCGCGCCGCAGTTCCGTCGTCGGCATGGTGGTGCGCCGCGGCTTCCTGCTCGCCCTGGCGGGCTCCGCTCTCGGGATGGCCGCCGCCGTCGTCTTGACCCACATGCTCTCGACGCTGCTCTATGCCACCAGCCCGACCGATATCTTCACATTTCTGTCAGTGTCGGCGCTCTTCCTGTCCGTGGCGGCGCTGGCCTGTTTCCTTCCCGCGCGGCAGGTGACGGCCATCGATCCCCTGGAAGCCCTGCGCCAGGAGTAGTTGGTGGTGGGGCGATAGCTTGTCCACACCGTGGCGCAGGCACTCTTGCCTGCCGGGTCGAGACTCCTCTCGACCCTTCTTCAGAACCGAGCCGCCGGCAGGAGTCGCCACGCCCAGTAAAATCTCCTTATGACCGTCCCCGTCCTCGAAACCGAGCGCCTCACCCTCCGCGCCCATCGCCTGGAAGACTTCACAGCTTGCGCCGCCATGTGGGCGGACCCAATCGTAACCCAATATATCGGCGGCAAGCCTTCTACCGAGGAAGAGTCCTGGACCCGGTTGTTGCGGTACGTTGGCCATTGGGCCCTGCTCGGCTTTGGCTATTGGGCAGTTGAGGAAAAGGCGACTGGCAAGTTCGTCGGAGAGATCGGATTCGCCGATTACAAGCGGGACTTGGAGCCATCGCTCAAAGACACGCCGGAAGCCGGTTGGGTGTTCGTCTCCGAATCCCACGGCAAAGGCTATGCGACGGAGTCCGTCCGCGCCGCGGTCGCTTGGGGCGAGGCGCATTTCGGATCATCGCAGACCGCCTGCCTCATCCACCCTGATAATCTGGCGTCGATTCGGGTCGCCGGGAAATGCGGGTACCGCGAACTTCAACTGGTGACCTACAAAGGGCACTCAACCAAGATGTTCGTTCGCTAAGGCCTGCCGCGGAGCCGCCGGCGGCACTCGCGCGCGAAGCGCCAACTGGAATATGATGACTTCGATGGAGGTGGTTGATGGCAACGCCGGCGTGGCATGTCCGCGGACAATACTATGAAACGTGCAGCTGCGATTTCTTGTGCCCTTGTATGCCCGGACAGTTGATGGTCCGCCCGACTAAAGGTTCGTGCACCTTTGCCATGGCGTTCCAGATTGACGACGGGAGTTACGGCAACGTCTCACTCGGAGGTCTGGGTTTCATCGTCCTGGGAGTGACGCCCGAGGAGATGGGAAAGGGTAACTGGTCGGTTGGCCTCATCGCCGACGAGCGTGCCAACAGCGAGCAGCGGGACGCCATTACCGCCATCGCGAGCGGCGCTGCAGGCGGTCCAATGTCTGCTTTGTCCGGCCTTATCGGCAAGTTTCTTGGCGTGGAATCGGCGCCGATTGGCTTCCAGCGTAAGGGAACCAGTTGGTCAGTAAAGGCCTCGGCCCTGGTTGACATGGCGGCTGAGGGCGCCAAGGGCATCAATCCCCAGGCCGCGGAGCCGCTTTATCTCGAAAACACCGGGCACCCGGCTGCCGATCGCTTCGCGCTGGCCCATGCATCGAAAAGCCACGTGAACGCACTCGGTTTGTCCTGGAACGACGCAAGCGGAAAGAACAACGGACAGTACGCGCCGTTCTCCTGGCGGAGTGCCTAAACTGTCACCGGTCGCCGCCCTCCCCGGCCGTGACCGCCTCATTATCTCGGCCTGCGTTGTTCTGATTACGGCGCTGGCCTGGGCGTATCTCATTCATCTCGACCGTCAGATGTCGGCTTCCATGGAGTACGACAAGCAGATGGCGGCAATGGGCATGGCGATGGACAAGCCGTGGACCGCCGCCGATACTTTGCTTACTTTCGCAATGTGGGCAGTGATGATGGTCGGAATGATGGCGGGAACAGCCATACCGATGCTCCTGCTATTCGCCGGCACGCGTGAAGGACGCGGCACGCACCGCGCGTTGCCCGGAGTCGCGCTATTCGCGCTCGGCTACTTCACTATATGGACAGGCTTCAGCGCGTTCGCCACGTTCGCTCAGTGGGCACTTCATAAAGCAGCGATGCTGTCTCCAGCCATGAAGACCTCCAGCCCGCGCCTGGCCGGCCTGATTCTCCTGGCCGCCGGCGCCTATCAGTTGACTCCCTGGAAAGTCCGATGCTTAACGCACTGCCGGAGTCCGCTGGGGTTCCTGATGACCAACTGGCGCGACGGCAAACTGGGCGCAATCCAAATGGGTGTGAGTCATGGCACCTATTGTCTGGGCTGCTGCTGGGCACTCATGTGCATACTCTTTGCGGTTGGCGTGATGAACCTGGCGTGGGTCGCGGCACTGACTATCTTCGTACTCCTAGAAAAGATCGGGCCCGCCGGCGCGCTCGTTTCGCGCATAGCGGGTGCTGCCATCGTCCTCCGCGGGATTCTGTTAATCGCCGCAATAGCTTGACAGCTGCCAGATCTCACCGTCCCGTGAGCAACTTCTCCAGCTTGCCGGTGAGCAAAATTCCGTCCTCTCGTAAAATCGCGCGAACGTTTGCTCCGACCGATGAGGCCCTCGGCGAAAAAATAGAAGATGTAACCCATGGCTTCGTTCTAGGTACAGTAGACCTCTACGCCGTTGGGCGGCCTGCTGCCTTATCCCGTTGGAAGACCACTTCGGATCCATGACGATCTGGATGTATTCAGACATAAGTATCGTTTCTGATCCGCGGTGTGATCGGACTGTTTTAGTTTTCGGTCGGCGTCTTCTCAATGTGGTCGACGATTAACTGATCTACCATCGCCTTGCGAGACTCTAGCTTCAATCCCATCGATTGCACCGCATCCGTTAGGGAGGTGCCTCCCCCGCCGGGATCCGACGCCACCGGTACGTCGCCCCGCCCCCCGGCTCCGCCTGGCGCGCCGACCGGAATATCGGCGCCGGCGGCCCTGGCCATGGCTATGATTTCCATGAGCGAGAGATCGATCGACGCATCGTAGTTGCCCTTGATCCCGGTCATGTCTACAACCTGCCGGCCCCCCGTTCCGCCCAGTTGCGCGAACAACTGCGTGATCATGTCCGCAAACCCGGCCATCGTCGTCATGCTGAAGTCGATGTGCATCGACTGCGTGGCCGGGTTCAGGCTGTACGACATTTTGCCCCGAAGTCCCATATCGATGACCGAACTTCCGGTGGTCATGTCGACCTTGACGCGCACGGGTCCGTCGGAACCGTCCATTTTCAGCTCGCCTGGCTTCAGGGGCGCGCTCTCGTCAATGGCTACGGGTGTTCCGGTTGAAGCCTTCAGCTTCGGCCCACCCTTGCCTACCACCAGCGCCAACACCGGGTGTTCGGCACTGGCGCGATGCGTCGTCAGCTTGAACCGCTCTTCGAGAAGCGTTTGCAGCATTTTGGGCGCGTCTTCTTTTTTCGATCCTTCGGGCATCTTGGCGACGATGTCGAAACGCGTAGTAGCCATCCAGTCAGGTCCGGTGATCTGGTAGGGCTTCACGCCGTAGGCGTAGCTCATCAGCGACCTCAGATCGAGGTACAGGTATTCCGCGCGGAGGAACTCGACATTTGCTCCGATGGGCATCTTCCCACCGGCTTGCAGTGCGGCTGCGACTTTGGCCATGTCCATCGGCGGGGCCGGTTTGATGGTGGCCACCTCGAAGGTTGGCTTTGTCTGGGCGAAGGCTGCAGTGGTCGCGAGAACGGCGAGACTGCATAACGTCACGGCGATTTTATACATAAGTATCCTTTTTGATTTCCGTCGCAAGACTACTGCGATCCTTGTCCAGCGCGGGGTCATGAAAAATCTCTTCGATGCGCAGCCCGAAGAGCCGGGCGGCCCGGAAGGCGAGCGGCAGGCTCGGATCGAACTTGCCCGTCTCGATGGCGTTGATGGTCTGCCGGGACACATCGAGGGCTTCGGCCAACTGGGCCTGCGTCCAGTCGCGCTCGGCGCGCAGCACCTTGAGCCGATTCTTCATCGGTACCGCCGCGTTCCGTACAGGTTGGATACCCCAAACGTCAGACTCATGAGAATCAGCAGGTACGCGATGTCCGCATGGAAGGGAATCACGTGGTAGGCGTCCATCACCGAAAACGGGACGCCGGCGATCAGGCCGACTCCCAACGTGATTCCCATGGAGTTTAGTTGAACCTTCCGCTGGAGCTCATCCAGTTCCGCGAGGTAGTTTTTGTTGGCCAGGATCATGCCGACGCCCACGGCGACGTCCAGACCGACCGCCAGCAGCGTGAACACCAAGGCCTTATTCCAAAGAAATTTCGGCCCGAGTGCCATCAGCGCCGTGGCCGCCCCCCACGCGCCGTTCCAGCAGAAGAGCCGTATAACGTTCGTCCGGATCCGCGACTGATAGCCATTCTCCGGTGGTTTCAGTTGATTCATAATGTCTCCAATCGTTGTCTTTGTGTAAAGTATAGTTGACAATTAGTGTCGCTCCGGTTCGGAAGCGTGTCAAGTGTTATTTACATACCCAGGGTATGAAAATAGCGAGCTTCGAACGTGTGGCCGTCACCTTGCCGGGCCGGAGTGGCCTCGCCAAGGAGTCCTTCGCGCTGATCGACCATCTGCGATTGGTCGACAAGCGGAGGATCCGGCGGGCGTTCGGTGAACTAGCGGTGGAAGAGATCGCGGCCATCGATGAAGGGCTTGCGGTCTTCCTCGGCCTCGGAGACCGGCTTCATGGCGCGGTCGCGCCACCAGTCCAGTGATCAGCGTTTTGGCCCTGTGAGCAGCTTCTCCAGCTTGCCCAGCGCCGCATCCAGCCTTTGCGGCTTCTTCAGCACGCCAGCGAACAGATCGCCCTTCTCCGCAAATCGCGCGCGTGCATTGCCGATGTGGAACTGGCCCGGACGCAGCCCCGGCGTAACTTCGCTCCACTCGAGCGGTGTGGCCACCGGCGCGCCCGGATACGCCCGCAGCACATAGGGCGCGGCAATGGTTTTCGATTTCCCGATCTGCAGATAGTCAAAGTACACGCGGTTCTGCTTGCGTTTCGATACCGTGCGCGGCGTGGTAAACAGCTCGGGTTTTTCGTCGAACACCAGGCGCGCGATCAGCTCCGCGAACGTGCGCGCTTCCTCGTAGCTGTAAATCGGCTCCAGCGGAACATACACGTGCATGCCGTCGCCACCGGTAGTCTTGGGATATCCGGCGAGGCCGATCCGGTCGAGCACGCGCTTCACCAACAGGGCTGCTTCCACGATCATGTCGAACGGGCACTCCTGCGGGTCCAGGTCGATCAGCACGAAATCCGGATGGTCCAACGTGGGCGAGCGGCTCATCCAGGGATTGTGGTCGATGCAGCCCAGGTTCACCAGGTACAGCAGGCTGGCGCGGTCTTGGGCAAAGACGTACTTGATGGGGCCGTGGTTGTGATCGGATTCGATTAGCTCGGTGCGCAGCCACGGCGCAAACGCCTCCGGCACGTTTTTCTGAAAGAAGAACTCCTTCTTGATTCCGTCGGGATAACGCTTGAGGGAAAGCGGCCGGTCCTTCAGATACGGCAGGATCAGGCCCGCAATCGCCGCGTAGTAATTCAGCACGTCGCGCTTGGTGTACCCTTCGTCCGGGTAGAAAACCTTGTTCAGGTTCGTGAATTTCAGGGAGTGGCCGTCGATCTGGCGCGTGGCTTCTTTTTCACTCGCGGCGAACATCTCGTCGTCAGAAAACCGCTTCCTTTGGTCACGGCTCGGCAAGGCCTCGACCTCTTCCCGCGTCACCTGCTGCGCATCGACATCGTTCCGCAGTCCCATAAATACAGGCGCGCGCAGCCGCCGGTCGGGAGTCCAATTGCCGTACTTCACCTGGCACACCAGTTCGGGCCGCACCCACGTCATGCCCTTGCTGGGTTCAGGTTTCTCCGGGAAGGGACATTTCTTCGTCACCAGTGGCTTCAGCCGGTCGTGCAGCGACTTCAGCATCTTGTGGTCGAACCCGGTCCCCACGTTGCCCACCCAGCGCAGGTCGCTGCCGTCGTGCACGCCCAAGACCAGCGCGCCGAAGTATTCGCGGTCGCCCTGCGGCTCGGTGAAGCCGCCGATGACGAACTCCTGCTCGTTGACGATTTTGATCTTGAGCCACTCGCGGCTGCGCTTCGATTCGTAGACGCTGGAGGCGTGCTTGGCCAGGATGCCTTCGAGCCCGTGCTCGTGCGCCGCGGCCAGCAATTCTTCGCCCGCCCCGGGAAACGCCTCGGAAATCCGCAGCACCTGGTTGGGCGTGATCACCTCTTCCAGCAGCCTCCGCCGCTCGCTCAGCGCCACGTTCCGCAGGTCGTAGCCATCCAAATACAGCAGGTCGAAAACGAAGTACACCACGGGAGTGGAGCGGGCCAGGTGCGCTATGGAATTGGGGTCGCTATTGGCGATGCGCGGCTGGATCAGGTGGAAGCGCGAAACGCCCTTGTCATCGAGCACCGCGATTTCGCCATCGAGCACAGCTTGGCCGGCGGCAACCTGGTGATGCATCACCGCCAATTCCGGATACTGCCGTTCGCAGCGGATGCCGCTCCGGGATTGCAGCCGCACCTCTTCGTGGTCGATGAAGGCGATGGCGCGCACGCCGTCCCATTTCACCTCGAAGAGCCAATCGGCGCCGCGCGGGGGCTTCTCTTCCAGCCCTGCCTTCATCGGCTCGATGGCCGCGGGCATCTCCGCCCGGCGTGCGCCCTTCAGGCTCCCGAGGTCGATTTTAGTTTTTTTTTAGGCCGCGCCACCGGAGCGGTCGCGGTCGCCGCGCTCTTCGCCGCCCGTTTTGCCGGACGGCTGCTGGCCCACACGCGATCGGCCGCGCCCGCTGTCTTGCTCTTGGTTTTGCGCGCCGGTAAATTGCGGGCGATTTCCTCCTGCGTGCGCCCCGAAAGCACGCTGTGGGCGTAACTCTCCACGTCCCAGCCGGGCACGGCGAATTCGTCGCGCTTCTTGATCAAGAGCCACTCGTTGCCCTTGCCGCGCCCTTTCATGTGCACGATAGCGAAATCGCCGTTGAGCTTTTCGCCGTGTAGACGAAACTTCAGATCGCCGCGCGCCAGTTGGTCGGCGCCGCTGGTTTCGCCCAGCAGGTCGAAGGTGCCGCGGTCCCACAGCATCACGCTGCCCGCCCCGTAGTTGCCTTTGGGAATGGTACCCTCGAAGCTCCCGTACTCGATGGGGTGATCTTCCACAAACGCCGCGAAATGCTTCACCGCCGGGTCGAGCGATGGACCCTTAGGCACCGCCCAAGACTTCAAGCACGCCGTCGATCTCCAGCCGGAAGTCGTAGTGCAGCCGTGTGGCGTCGTGCCGTTGCACACAAAAATACGGCTTGGCAGCAGTCTTGCTCTGCGTCTCACCCGGAGGGGGTTCGGGGGTGTTCTCGAACTTGCGTTTGGCGCGGTATTCTTCGAGGGCCATAAAGCCTTGATTCGCCTTAGCTTACATGATATCTTGAAAATCGCGGAGTACATTTATGGCGGCTAGTGTTTGGAAGGGCCACCTGACGTTTGGCATGGTTTCCTTCCCCATTCGATTATTCAGCGCGGCGCGCAGCGAAACCATCAGCTTCAACCTATTGCACAAGGATGACCATTCGCGCATCAAACAGGTCACCTTTTGCCAGGCCGAAGACAAACCGGTTCCGCGCAGCGACCTGGTCAAGGGCTACGAATACGAGAAGGATCACTACGTGGTCATCGACGACGAGGACATCAAGAAGGTGGCCCCCAAAACCGCCAAGGTGATGGAGATCCTGGAATTCGTCAAGGCCGATCAGGTGGACCCCATCTACCTGGAAAGCTCGTATTATATGGCGCCCGATGAAGGCGGCGAAAAGGCCTATGCGCTGCTGTTCCAGGCCCTGCGCGAGTCGCAATTCTTTGCCGTGGCGAAGGTGGCCATGCACAACCGCGAACACATCATCGTGCTGCGCCCCGGAGCCAAGGGAATTCTTTCGCACACCATGTACTATCAGGATGAAATCCGCCAGGTGGACGAATTCCGGACGGACACCAGCCTGGTGAAAGAGAAAGAGCTGGCTATGGCGAAGATGCTGATCTCGTCGCTCGAGGCGGATTTCGAACCCCAGAAATACCACGATGCCTACCGCGACAACCTGCAGCAGATGATTGAGGCCAAGATCGAGGGCAAGAAGGTGATCGAGACGCCGACTCCGCAGATAGCCCCGGTGATCGACATCATGGAAGCCCTGAAGAAGAGCCTGGCGGAGAAGCGCAAGCCCGCCCAGGTGGCCACGGCCGCCGTGTCGCAAGAACAAGAAGAGGAAGCGGTGGCGGAAGCGGCGGCTCCCAAAAAACGCCAGCGCAAGACCGCTGTGTCGTAACGCCTGCCCCACTACTGCTGTTGGAAATACGGGCAATCGCGCGCCAGCGGACACGACCGGCACATCGGACGCGAGCGCTTACACAGCTCCCGCCCATGACGCTGGAACAACAGGTACGCACGCATCAGCGCGGCGCAATCTTGCGGCACGCCCGCGCGGATCGCCTCCTGGGCCGACCGGTACCCCGTCGAATAGCTTTTCGCCTCCTTCCCAAAGCCCAGCCGGTGCAACACGTGCACAAACGCGGCGGGCACCGCCGGCACCGGCGCGGTCTTAGTAAACAGCAGGATCTTCTCAGCGCCCGGATCTCCGATGGTGGGGAACTGCTTCAGCGCCTTCTTAGCCTCAGGCAAAGGCTTCTTCAAAACCGACGCCAGATTCCCGCCATAGCTTTCCTGAACAACCCCGGCAATCTCCTTCAGTCGCTTGGCGCGCAGCTCCGGCACGATGCCGCCCAGCCTCATAATAACTGCCAGTTTCGCCTCGGACGCCGCCAGGATCTTTTCCGGTTTTAACCCGATCTGGTCCCGCAGCGCATCGAAACCCTTGCGACAGGTAATGTCGTTCGCCGGGTAGCCGCAGTTGGCGTAGAGAATCATTTCATACGGGTCGGACGGCCCCAGTGGGCTGAGCTCTCCGTAATATTTCTCCAACCGGTCCAGCGCCTGCGCGATGGTCATGCGATTCAGGGTACCAGCAACCGGCAGGCGCCTACCCTAGGCGCTGTCGCACGTCATTCAAAGTTCGCGCTAGAGTCAAATTAATGCCCATTCAGATCGGCGATATTCTGGGCGATTATCGGGTTACGGGTGTTTTGGGTCGCGGTGGTATGGGCAAGGTCTTCCGCGTGCGCAGCCTGCTCACGGACCGAGAGGAGGCCATGAAGATAGTCCTCCCCAATCACGACGAGGATCCCGCTTTGGCCGACCGTTTTCTCCGCGAGATCAAAGTCCACGCCAGCCTCCAGCATCCTAACATCGCAACTCTTCACACGGCCCTGCGCATCGAAGACCGCCTCGTCATGATCCTGGAATTGGTTGAAGGCGTCAGTCTGGAAGAGATGCTGCGAAGCGGGCCCGTGGAGGTCCCGACGGCCGTCCACTACATCGACCAGGTCCTCGCGGCTCTGGCGTTTGCGCACGAGCGAGGCGTGATTCACCGCGATATCAAACCCGCCAACATTCTGATCGCTGAGGGCGGCATCGTCAAGCTTACTGATTTCGGCATCGCACGCTCCACCGGCGGGTCGCGCCTCACCGGCACAGGCTTGGCCATTGGAACGCTTGCTTATATGTCACCGGAGCAGATCCTTTCCGGTCAGGGCGACGCTCGTTCCGACATTTACTCCCTGGGTCTTACGTTTTACGAAACCGTCACGGGCCGCCGTCCCATTCAAGGCGAATCCGAGCACGCTCTCATGAACGCGCAGCTGAGCGTCATTCCGCCCGATCCTCGGTCCGTCAATCCCCTGGTGCCACCCGCAGTCTCCACCGCTATCCTCCGCGCACTCGCCAAAGAGCCCGGCCTGCGCTTCCAGACCGCGCTGGAATTCCAGGCCGCGCTCCGAGACATCGACCAACCCCCCAGCCAAGGCCTCACTTCCAGCGCAATCCCAACTACCGTAGCGGAACTGGCGGATCTGGAAGCCCGCCTTTCCCGCGCCTTAGGTCCGATCGCGAAACGCCTGGTTGCCGATGCCGCGCGCCGTCATGGCACCATTTCAGAAATACGCCGGGCTCTCGCCTCGCAGATCGAAGACCCCAAGGAGCGTGACGCGTTTCTCAAAACTAGCGTCACTGCCAAAACCGAACTCGGCGCTACGGTAACTACGGCTTCACGCACCCCCGCCCCCGGCGTTTCTTTCGATCCCTCTGCCCTGGACCGTCTTGCGCAGGCACTTGCCCCTTACATCGGGCCCATCGCCAAAGTGGTTGTTAACCGTGCGGCCCGCACGGCCGGCAGTGCCGAGGAATTACAGAACGCCTTGGCCGCCGAGATCCCGATCGCTGACCGCCAGCGCTTTCTGGCCGCCGTTCGCTCGGTCTTCTAGAACCGGTTGCGCTTATGAACCTAACATCTTGAGAGCCCGTTCCAGGCTGCGCCGCATCCGGTTGAAGGATCCGGCCAGAACCGCGATCTCGTCTTTGCCCCGGACCGGTAGTTCCGGCATATCCATCTGGCCCACGCTGATCTGGTCCGCCATCGTCGAAAGCCTGCGCAACGGTCGCACCACCGTAAGCAGTAGCACCAGGTCCAGCAGAATAAGGCTCGCTAGAAACACCGCTGAAAGGTAGATCACCAGCGTCTGAAACGCCTGGTTCGCCATCCGCACCGGCAGCGCCATCGGAACCGAGACGATCTGTGCACCCACAATTTCGTTCGGCTGCCAGCCGAATCCGTTATTCGGCCCGTAGTGCCGTATCATTGCCACTGGCGCAGAGCGCGGAACGCTGTGGCATTCCAGGCATGGGGGATCTGCCTGAATCGGCCGCGCCAGATAGAGCGATCGCCCGGTGGGCGTGTCCCGCTCGCCCACCAGTTCTTTTGCTCCGCCCGGATGGTTGCGAAACGTGTTGGTAATATCCGCCTCCCAATCCACCGCGCGGTCGCGCGGATTGGTGGGGTTTAGGGTCGCCTCTTTGTATGAATAATCCGGGTAGTTCGTCCGCAAATAGGCAAAGTTTTCTGTGGCTGCGAATGCCGGCACGGTCTGCGGCAGGAACGAGCGCTGGTGCTCCTGCTGGGTCACCAGCAAAGGTTTGACTTGTTTGGTAGTGTAGTCGCGCGCCGACCGCATGGCTTCCATCATCAGCCGAGCCTGTCGCAACACTTCTTCCCGCGCATCGTTTTGCAGGAACTGATGCGAGATTACGGCGGCGAGGGCGAGCCCCGCGCCCAGAACAAGTCCTAGAATCAAATTGAATTTCGCCAGGAGTCTCATGTTAGTTCTCGGTTCGCGCGATCGTCATGCGATTTTTAGGGTACCAGAGGGTACATCCCATCGGTTCCAGTAGCCTGGGACCCGTACCGGCAGGCGTTGGCGCGGCCAAGGCCCGAACTCTAGAATCGGCTCAGTGGGGAAAACACAAGACATGCACGACTATTACGAGCTGCTACAGATCAGCCGCAACGCCGATAGCGAGACCATCCACCGGGTTTACCGGATCATGGCCGCGCGCTTCCACCCGGACAATCCGTCCACCGGCCACGTGGAAACGTTCCTGGCAATCGAACGGGCCTACCGCATCCTCGCCGATCCGGCTCGCCGCGCGCAATACGACGCCACCTGCCCCACTCCATCTCCGAAGGCAATGCCGGTCATGGACCACGCCGGATTCACCGATGACGGCCTGGAAGGGGAATGGAACCGCCGCCTGGGCGTGCTGTCGCTGCTCTACCAGCGGTGCCGCATTAATGCCGATCAGCCTGGCGTGTCCGTGCTGGAAATCGAGCGCCGCCTGATGGTGCCCCAGGAACAGCTTGCGTTTACGCTGTGGTACCTGAAGGCGAAAGGCTACGTGGCAGTCTGCGACAACACCGACTACGCCCTGTCTTCACTCGGAGTGGACTACTTCGAATCCAAGTCTTCCGCCAAGACAGCGCTAAAGCAACTGGAGCCCGCCGCCTGACCTCCGACCGGCGGCCGAAACCGCCGGCGTTACGTAACGCTGGCGATCCTTGTCGCCGGCATTGTTGTTAATGCGCGCTGCGGATCCAAGCCGCAATCGTCTGAAAGTCCGGATCGTCCTGCGACGTAAACTGCCGGCCGCCGTTGTGGAACAGATCGCCGCCCGCATCGTGAGCCAGCGGATGCTTTAAAAGCCGGCTCTTGAGCGGGTCGCCCGGGACCACCAGCTTGCTGACGCTCGCAAAATTTTGCCGCGATTGTTCTTCTGTCCAACCCGTGGCCCCCGCCGGCAGTTCTTGCAGTTTGAAGGCGCTGTTGCTCGCCGAATGACACGAGACGCAGCGGGCATGTGCGCCGCGCTTGGTCATGAATATCGGCTCGACCTTGGTGCGATAAACCTCGAAGTCGAGTGTCTGCGCGGCCGCGAAGCCCGCGAATAATGCCAAACTGATTGCCAACCGTCCCAACATAATCACCTCGTAAAACCTGACACAGGCAAGGATGCCTGTGCTACTAAACTGCCATGATCGAAGCGCGCGTGATTTGCTTGATATCCGCCGTACCGCACTGGCGCATCGTCAATCGTAACTCCGCGTGCAAAATGTCGAGCACTCGCTCGACACCGTCTTGCCCGAACGCGCTCAGGCCCCAGACATACGGACGCCCAATCCCGACACCGCGCGCGCCCAGTGCGAGCGCTTTGAAAACGTCGGTCCCCCGGCGGAAACCGCCATCGATGAACACGGGAATGCGGCCGCCCACGGCATCCACCACCTCGCCGAGAGCTTCGATGGTGCCGCGTCCGGTTTCCGTGGCACGGCCGCCGTGGTTCGAAACCACCACGCCATCGGCGCCGTGTTCCACTGCCCGCATGGCATCCTCGCGCGTTTCGAGCCCCTTGAGGATCAGCTTCATCTTCGTCAATTTCTTCAGCCGGTCCACGTATCCCCAGTTCGCCGCTGGTGGGTTCATGCCGCCTTCGATCCCTTGGAACATGGGCATCGCTTCCACCGCCCGGCCTCCGCGCGCGGTAGCGTGGCACCCGGTGCATTCCCGCGTGTCGGTTCGCCGGAAACGCTCCGCGGTTTCGAGATTGCGCCCGCCCAGCAGATCGATGGTCCACGCCAGCACGGGACAGCCGGCTTCTTCCACGCGGTGCACTAACTTCTCGGTGCCCTCCCAGCGGACCGGCATGTAGAGCTGATACCACAAGGGCGAGCCCAATGCCCGCGCTACGTCCTCCACGGGAGTGGAGCTGGCGCTCGAAAGAATCTGCACCGTCTTCTTGGCTTTGGCGGCGCGCGCCACCGCCACCTCGCCCTCCGGATGAAACATCTTGTGGCCGCCCACCGGACAGATAAAGATAGGTGTCTCCCAGGTCTGGCCGAAGACTTCGACCTTCATTTCGGGATTCTCAACGCCTCCCAACCGGTGCGGCCGCAGGTCGAATTTTTTGAATCCGTCACGGTTGGCCTTCTGTGTCAGGTCGTCATCCACGCCGGACGACATGTAACCCCAATGGGCCGGCGGCAGCACCTTGCGGGCGGCCTCCTCGAAATCCATCACCTGGGTGGCGTCTTTGGCCGATTCCAGCTTGACCCCTGGGATTTGCGCCCAGGCTCCCGCCAGGAGGGGGCTTCCCGCGAGGAACTTCAGGAAACGACGGCGGTTACGGGAAGTGGACGGCATCATCGCGGGCCATTGTATCATCCCCGGGTGCGAATCGTCTGACAACAATTTCGGATCTAAACCGATAATTCGTTCGTCTAATAGAACAATAGAGGAGATGACTTCAATGACGACCGGTTGGGAGGATGCGAAGCTGAGTCAATTGCGGGCCAAGACCGATCAACAACTGCTAACCCTGGTTTATAGCGAACTGGAGGTGGCGCTGCAATCGGATACCAACAGCAATCCGGACCGTGCCGCGCGCGCCTACGTGGAGGCTAGCCGGTTACTGCCGCTACTCCACGATCTTTCGCCGGTCGAGCGGGCCAGCCTCGAAGCGCGCCTGGAACTTCTTCGCGACCGCCTGAGCGAAGAAGCCGCCTGTATCTGTTGATGCGCCGGGTTTTATTTCCCGATACAGAACGTGGAAAAGATGCGGTTCAGAATGTCGTCGGCGGTAGTTGCGCCGGTGATTGCATCCAGTGGCCGCAGCGCCGCGTACAAGTCGAGCAGCAACATTTCGTGAGGGATTGCGGAGGCGGTAGCCGTCTGCGCCTTTTCCAGGTACTCCGCCGACTCGCGTAGTAGCTGCTCGTGGCGCAGACTGGTGATGAAACCGGTCTCCTGATCCCACACCCCTTTGGGAGCCACCGCTTCCAGGATTCGGTCGCGCAGTTGCGGAATTCCTGCACCGGTCAGGGCCGATACGGGGATGGTTTCGGGCATCTCGCCGGCGCGGCAGGGCAGGTCACACTTGTTTCCGGCCAACAGCCAGCGGCCCTGCTGAGAGGCATGCGCGATCAAGTCCCGATCGGCAGCGGAAATCGTCTGCGACAAATCGATGACTACAAGTGTTACATCTGCATCGGCCATGGCCTGGTAACTGCGCTCGATGCCGAGCGTCTCCACCAGCTCAGTGGAAGGGCGGATTCCGGCGGTGTCGTAGAGCTTCACCGGAATGCCGGCGATGGCGGCGGTTTCGGAAACCAGGTCGCGCGTGGTGCCCGGAAGGTCGGTGACGATGGCGCGGTTCTGCTCCAGCAATCGGTTGAACAGACTGCTCTTGCCCACGTTCGGCCGGCCGACGATGGCCAGCGTAAGGCCGTCGCGCACCATGTGGCCGTAGGCAAAGCTGGCGGCGAGATGATCGATGCCCTGCCGCACCGGTTCCAGGCGGCGCAGGATTTCGGCGGCGGAGGCAACGCTCACATCGTCTTCCGCGAAATCGATGCCCGCTTCCAGCAAGGCAATCAGTTCCAATAACTGCTCTTTGAACGGGGCGATGTGCCGCGACACGGAGCCGCCAGCCTGTTGTGCGGCCACGCGTGCCTGATACAAAGTGGTGGCCTCGATCAGGTCGCGCACGGCTTCGGCCTGCGGCAGGTCGATGCGGCCGTTGATGTAGGCGCGCAGGGTGAACTCGCCCGGCTCCGCCAGCCGCGCACCGGCGTAGAGGGCGCGCTCGAGCGCGTGACGCAAGACGATGGGCGCGCCATGGCAGGCGATTTCGACGACGTCTTCAGCGGTGTAGGAGCGCGGCTTCTCGAAAAAAGTGGCGACCACTTCGTCGAGGGCGCGGCCGTCGCGGTCGGTCAAGTGCGCCAGGCGCGCGCGCCACGATTCCCAACTGGCGGCATGGGGAAACTGCAGAAGAGCGTCGGCGATCTCGCGCGAGCGGCTGCCCGAGATGCGGACGATGCCGATACCGCCCCGGCCGGCAGGGGTAGCGATGGCTACGATGGTGTCTTCGAGTCGGCCCACCTAAAGTACCGCTCCCTTTGGTCGCGGCTCAGTAACAGGCTTCGGGAACGTGCGGGCGCGTTTGCCTATTAATTGCCAATCGCCGCGCTTACCGAGCCGCGACCAGAGGGAGCGGTGGCTCTGCACCTCAACGGCGGGCGCTGCGCGAACGCGGCGGGCCGCCCCGGCCTCGTTCCGGAGGGCCTCCGCGGCGCGATTCCGGCGGACGCGGTGGCGGCTCGGGCAGACTTGCCATACCAGCCGGGTACACCACTACCTGGCGCGTCGGGCCGCTTCCCAGGCTCTCGCTGCGTATGGCCGTATCGCCTCGCAATGCCAGGTGAATGACGCGCCGCTCGCGGCTGTTCATGGGGTTGAATTGGAAAGGAACGCCCGTGCGCTTCACTTTTTCGGCGGCGGTGGTGGCGGCCAGGCGCAGCTCTTCAATGCGCAGCAACCGGTAATCGTTCGCGTCGAAGGAAATGCGCGAGTGGTCCTCGGAGGGCATCCGCAGCATCTCCATGGTGACGTGCTCCAGCGCCAGCAGAAGCTCGGCGCGGTTGGCCAGCAGCAGATCCACGTCGGGGCCGGTGAACTTCAATACCAGGTCCGGTGTCTCGAAATCGTCGGCCGCGATCTCCGCGTCGTGGACGGTATATTTCACCTGGAAACCGGCACTCGTCAGAATGGGCCGCAACAGGCTGTCGATCCGCGACCCGATCGAGGCTGCGGCATACTTTCGTTCGCTCACGGGCTATTTCCTGCCGTTCTTTTTCTTGGGCGGTGGCGTCACCGAGCTCGCAGCTACCTGGGCTGCGTGCGTACGATTGAAGAACCACGTCTGCCCAACCATCACCAGATTGCTGGTCAAGTAGTATAACACCAGGCCGCTGGGAAGCTGGTAGAACATGAATCCGAACACCAGCGGCATCAGCATCATCATGCGCGCCTGATTAGGATCGGTGCTGGGGGCCGGCATCATCTTCTGCGTCGCAAACTGGGTGACGATCAAAATAATAGGAAGAAGCTTGATGGGCAGATGCTCGGGTTGCGAAAGATCGCCGACCCATAGCCAGCTGGCGCCCCGCATCTCCACCGCGACCCGGAATACCGTATAAAACGGCCAGATGAGCGCGAGTTGCACGATGCTGGGCAAGCAGCCGCCCATGGGATTGACACCGTTCTTCTTATACAGATCCATCTGCTCTTGCTGCTTATTGGCGGCCTTGGGGTCGCGCATGCTGATGCCCTTGTACTTCTCGTTCAGGGCGTCAATCTGCGGCTTGAGCGCCTGCATCTTCTTTGCCGACTTCATCTGGGAAAGCCGCAAAGGGAACATTACGGTATTAATGATGATGGTGATCAGTACGATCGACCAGCCGAAATTGTGAACGAAGGCGTCGTTCATCCAGTTGACAACCAGAAAGAGAGGCTTGGCCAGGAATGCCATCCAGCCGAAGCTCACCACTTCAACCAGCTTGGGATTGACACGCTTGAGCAGGTCCAGATCTTTGGGGCCGACGAAGAAAGAGAAGCGATTCACGGCCCCCGTGGAGACGGCCACGCCCGGGAAAAGCGCGGGCTTCTCCTCAAATGGGGTCCGCACGGTGTCGCTGAGAGTGATCGCGGTAACAGGACTGTTGGCCTCGGGCAGGAAAACGGCCGCAAAATACAGGTCCGCAATGCCCGCGAAAGAATAGTTGCCAGTGGAGGAGACCGGGCCGTCTTTCGCAGCCTTGGCGGCATTCTGCTTCAGGCTATTCGCCGCCAGGTCGAAATACAGCGTCTGGTCGGCGGTCGCCTCGTTGGGCGCGTTCAGATCGCCAAACCCGCCGCGCCACTGGATGGCGTTAACAACCGGCTTGCCGTCGATGCTGACTTCGGTCGTGACCTGCGCCAGGTAACTGTTCTGCTGGAAGCGGAATTCCTTCTTCACCGAAGTGTGGCCGTCGGAGAACTGGTAGGCGACGCCGATCCCGTCGGGTACGCCGGATTGCGTGAAGTAGGCCGTATTGACGTTGACCGTGGGCTTCTGCTCCGGGAAGTACAGAGAAAAGGGGTAGTCTGTGTTGGCCGCGGTGTTCACCAGCTCCAGCGGCTTGCCATCGTTGCCCTTGTACTTCTTCAACACCCAACTGCGTACGGTGGCGCCCTGGTTACTAAAGGCGATGCGAAAGACGTCCGTGTCGATGATGAAGGACGGTTCCACCTGTGCCTGGGTGGCGGGGGTCGTGGGCGCAGCCGACGATTCGACAGTCTTCGGAAGAGCCGGTGCCTGCGATGTCGCGGCGGGTGCCGGTTCGGTGGAAGTGGGCGTGGTCTTTTTGGCTGTAGTCGAAGGGGGAGATTTCACGAAGTAGGGCGTCAGGAACATCACCGCGCCCATCAGCAGGAAAGCCAGCAGCAGCCGGATCTCCATGGACATTTCTTTGGGCGGCTGCGTCGGATTCGGGTTACCGCCGTTGACTGGTTCAGACATTCTAAATTCCGTTGTGCCGGGCTCTACCGCACGGGATCAAAGCCGCCGGCCTGAAAAGGATGGCAGCGCAATAGCCGGCGCACGCCCATCCAGACTCCCTTAGCCGCGCCATACTTTTCGACGGCCTCGCGCATGTACTCCGAGCAGGTCGGATAAAAGCGGCACGCCGAGGGCAGCCATGGGGAGAGTACCCATTTGTATGCTTTCAGCCCGCCGATCAAGAGCCATTGCACCGGAGAAAGAGACGCTCCACTTCGCGCTCGAGTTCCGTCACAGGCGCATCCAGAGCTTTCAACCGCGGATTGATGACGACGGAACACTGCGGGTTCAACCGATCGAGATGGCAGCGGACGGCTTCGCGCATCCGCCGCTTGATACGATTCCGCACCACGGCATTGCCGATCGCGCGTGGAACGGTGAAGCCGATATGGGGTCCATCGGGCTGCGACTCGCGGACGCAAAAGGCCGCGAACAGGGGGCTGGAGAAACGGGAACCTGTGTCATAAACCCTTCGGAAATCCTTCGATCGCAGCAGACGGACACGCTTCGGAAAACCGGTGATGGAAAACTACCTTTCGGAGCTGACCGTGAGTTTTTTCGGCCCCGCGCCCGGCGGCGCGATAACACGGCGCGGCCGTCCTGCGTCTTCATCCGTTTCCGGAAGCCATGGGTCTTCGCGCGGTGGCGGTTATTCGGCTGAAATGTTCGCTTTGGCATTCTGGTCTAAGTATTTAGTATAGAGCAGGCGGGCGAACCCCGGCAAACGACACCAACCACACCGGCGACAAAGATCGCCAGCGCTACGTAACGCCGGCGGTCGCTTCGCCGCCGGTTCGGGGCGGATCTAACCAAGTTGCGGTTCGTTGGGGGGAAACAGGAGGTGGCAGCTCCGACCGGAACCGCATCTGAGCTGCCACTAGGAGCGAAATCGCCAGCTTTGAAATCGGTACTGGAAAGAGATTAAGGCGAAGCTGTCCTGCTTTCAATACGCGCTTTGGTTAGCCTGGGACGAGGGCCTCGATATGGAAGTACTGGTTCCTCGCGGGCCTCAATCTCCCGAAATGGCTCTGGGTTGCACGGCAATCGTGGAATAGTCTGGTAACGCTCGATTTACCGGCAGCAGTTCTTCTCCATCCCCCAACGCCAGCTCATCCTGAATCCAGCCGGTGAGCGGGATGTCCCGAAAATAGATGCGCTCCTGCGTAATCACGGTGGCCTCATAGGACCCTTTGGGACCGGGAGTGCGGCGGAGGAACCGGTTCCGTTCGAAGCGCAGTTCGGACAAAAGCTCCTCCACGCCCGGCCGGCGCGCCGTCGATTCGTACTCGACTTTGACGAGTTGAGCATCGTAATTGGCCGCGAGCACGCGGATCCGCGCTTGCATCACGATATAGACCAGGTAGGCCGTGCCCAGCGCCACGATTCCCGGCACGACGAACCACAGAATCATTTCCGTGCTTAATGAGCCCACACAGGATTATCGGCGGGAAGCGCGCAGGAGATTAGATTTCTAATCGCGTTTTCGCGCTCCGCAACCAGGTTTGAGATCGTCGAGTGGTACCACGGCTGGATAGGCCGAGTATTCACCACAAGTGAGTGCGCTCGCCGAGGCGTTGGCAGCCAAACGGCTACCGCTTCATACGCCCACCCAAGATGCGGTCGATCTGCCGAAGATGGTTCAAGTCGTGTGCCGCTTCCAAGCGGACGAACTCCTCGACCGTTTGCCGTCCGCGTACCTCGTGGACCCCATAGCACTCCACCCACCGTGCGCGCGGGACCGACTCCAACAGTCGCAGGTTGCTCTCGCGCAGCGCCCGAAAGACCCCTGCCGAAAGGCTCGCATCTTGCTGCCCGTAACCCAAGCGCTCCGCCCATACGGCCTGATCCCACCACGTTAAGGGCACGCCCGGATTCGCCAGCATGTTTCGCAATCGCCACCCCATCGCCAGCTCCGCGTCCGCCAAGTGCGCTACGATCTCGGCGATTGACCACTTTTCAGGTGCAGGCCGCCGGATCAACTCCTCGGGCGCGACATCGCGCAGACGCCGCTCGAGTTGCGGTGGGGTGGCTTGTTGGACACGGATGGGCTCCTCATCGCCAAGATAGCTTAGGACTCGAGTTCGGTATGCTTCGAACGTCTCTGCCATTGGTCCTCCCGGTAGACTGCGTATGCGGCCGAACATCTCGTGGAGTAGACCGAGCCATCCTGGTTCGCAATCATACGGGTGTGATGACGTAACACAAACACCGCGACCTCACTGCGCTCCGCTACAACGCCGAGCTGTTTCAATTAGATACTATACTTGGGTCGTGGCCGAATACGACCGCGAATTGTCGAAGATCGTGGCGGAACTGAACCGCGCCGCGCCCAGCCAGAAATCCACAGCCCGCCTGCCGGAATCGACGGCGTCGCTCGACCAGTTGCTGGAATTCGCCGGCCGCCGCGGCGCCTCCGATATCCTCTTAATAGCCGGCGCCCCCGCGGTGCTGCGGGTGAACGGAGCGCTGGTGGGCGGGTCAGGTGAGCTGCTGGAACCGGACGACGTGCGCGCGCTGGTGCTGCCCCTGCTGGAGCCTGCGCAGATGGAAGAGCTGCAGCGCCGGAAGTCGGTGGATCTCGGCTTCGAGCGCGAGGGCCTGGGAAGGTTCCGCATCAACCTGCATCACCAGCGCGGAACCCTGGCCGCCAGCATACGGCTGCTGCCTTCGAAAATACCGTCGCTCGAATCGCTGCATCTGCCGGCCTCGCTCGCCAAACTGGCCGAGCGGCGGCAGGGCCTGGTGCTGGTCACGGGCCCCACCGGCTGCGGCAAAACTTCCACGCTGGCGGCCCTGATCGACCTGGTGAACACGCGCCGCGCGGCTCACGTGGTGACGATTGAGGACCCGGTGGAATACCAGCATGCCAACCGCAGCGCGATCATCGAGCAGATTGAAGTAGGGCGCGACACGCCGGACTTTTCCGTCACCCTGCGCAGCGTGATGCGGCAGACGCCGGACGTGATTCTGGTGGGCGAGATGCGCGACGCCGAAACCATGGCGACCGCGCTGACGGCGGCGGAGACCGGGCACCTGGTGCTTTCGACCCTGCACACCAACGACGCTATTCAGGCGGTGGGGCGCATTCTGGATTCGTTCCCCGCCCCCAACCAGCCGCAGATCCGCCAACAGTTGTCGCTGGCGCTGGCGGCCATCATCGCCCAACAGCTAGTGCCGGGGAGCGATGGTGTTACGCGCTGGCCGGCAGCCGAAATCATGATCGCCACCGACGCCGTGCGCGCGCTCATCCGCAAAGGCGACGACCATCAACTACGCTCGCAGATCGGGACGGGCAAGGCGGAAGGCATGATGACCATGGAGCAGTCGCTGGCCGAGCTGGTGCGGGCCGGGCGCGTCACCCATGAAACCGCCCTGGCGCATTGCTTCCGCACCGACGACCTGACGCGGTATTTGGCGTGAAACGGCGAGCGTTTTACGTTATCTCTTTAACGGTGGCAGCAGTGCCTCGCGCGTTGGCGGAAGGTGCTGATCGACCGCGTTCATCATAAAACCTGCTCTGAAGTATTCGCCCATGATCATCATGATTTGGACCGTGCGCTGACGCCCGAACTGCTTCACCATCGTTCCCCACAGTTCGCTGCTGACTCCGTGTTCGCGATACAGCGTGCGCCCGAAAGTGATCAGCGCCGCGTCCTTGTCGGATAGGCCCGCCACGTCCCTGTTGTACTTGACGACATCAATGACCCCTTGCTCCAAGCCCTGCCGCCGGCCCGCCAGCTCGTGCGCGGTCCATTCGTACTGTTGGTCGATCTCCCTTGCGATGATCAGCACCGCAAGCTGAAAGTATCGAGGACCGACCGGGCTCTTCGCACCTGACGGGATACCCAGATCGAGTTCCCTCGGGCTGTAGATCGAGACGTGTCCCGGTCCCGGTCCTGGCGTGTAGTTGGTCCTCGCGGCCAAAAGACGCTGCCCCGCTTCGTCCAGGTCTCCCGCGGTGACCGGAGGCAGCCGCGAGAGCGTCACCGGGTCGATGTCTCGTGGCAGCGAGTTCTTGTCCTGAGGGACCAGCGGAAGCGCGGCAAGCAACAGGACACACAATCGGATCATCCTCATAAGTCACCTCCTCAGCGACGAGCCGCTCGCACAGCTCGCTGTCCAAGATAACAAGAAACGGACCCGCTCAGTCACCAACTCTGCAAGAAGGTAAGTGCCGGATTTTGAAGTCACTGGCCCGCTTACCCATCGGTAGGTCACGGCGCGCGGGCTACCATCCGGATGAGCGGGGATCATAACCGCCACAGTCTGGCGGTTTTTGTCTGTAACTTACTGACTATACGTGGAAGAACCGCCACGCTCTGGCGGTCTGTTTTGGGGAGCAAGCGAAATGGCAGACGAGACCAACACGGATAATGTTTTCGACCTGGGAACGTGGCTGGGCCGCAAGCAGGCGTTCGCGGCTATAGCGGGACGATGTTCCGCCGCCGATGCCGAGTGTCTCCGGAACATCAGGCAAAAGAAGCTTTACCAGGCTCGCAACGTCACATGGCAGCAGTTCTGTACGCAATACGCCGGCGTCAGCCGCTCGCTGGCGGACGAACTCATCCGGCGCCTCGAAGAGTTCGGGCCGGCCTACTTCCACCTGGCGGGAGTCACTAAGATCACTCCCCAGACGTTCCGTCTGATTGCTTCGGCGGTCAGCGAGGAGGGTGTCCAATGCGGCGACGAAGAGATTCCGTTCACGCCGGAGAATGCAGCCCGCATTGCGGTGGCCGTCGAAGAACTGCGCGCACGCGCCGGCGCCGAGGCTAAGGGAGAAGCGGAGGAGGATCAGGCACGGTCGCTCGTCCGCGCAAGAAGAACCTTGGAGGAAGCGCTGACGGAAGTAGAACGGGTGAGCGTGTTCCAGATGACCTTGATTGAGCGGCAAGCCTTGCGCGCGGTGCTCGAAGCGGCCTTGCGGAGGCTACAACAGCTCACGCTGGTTGTGCCCAGATAGGCCAAGCGGCACAGCACCGGCGGCAAAGACCGCCGGCGTTACTGGTAGAAACTTAGTTCCGCCGGGTCCGTGGTGCGCATGGTGAGCCAGCCTTGCTGCGGCACGGCATCCATGGGCAGGCCGCCTTGCCAGAGCGAGAACTGGAATTTCAGGCCGCTGCCGGGAGTCAGCGCCAACGCTGCCAGCGATGCCCGCAGCTCCAGCACGCGCGAGAAGGCGCACTCCACCGGCGGGTCCGCACCCGGCTCCGCCGCGAGGGTCTGCTCTTTAACCCGCACACCCTCCCCTGAGAAGAGAATAGCGGCGCGGCTGGTTCGTTTGCCATCAAGCGATTCGGCGGTGAGGCGCGCTTCCATGCCGCTCAGCTCGTGCTCATAGCCGGGGTGGAAATCCACGCGCAGGTAGAAGTTCTCGCCGTCGCTGCCGAACTGCACTTCCTTGATTAGAAATTTCTTGCCGTGCATGGAGCCGGAGCGGCCGTCCACCTGGTACATGCCGGCGCCGATCCATTCAAAATACGAAGTCACCTGTCCGTCGATCACCGGGTGGATCGGACCGCTGGCCTCGATCAGCACCTCAGGCATCGACACACGCAGGATGGGGCGCGACAGCTCTTCGGGCGGGGTGAGGTTCAGGAACCGATAGACGTTGGCGAGGTGGCTGCGATAGAGCTGATCGAACTCCTCGCGGTTGGCGGAATCGTGCTCGGGGCCATACCACCAGCACCAGTCACTGCCTTCGGCGATGAGCAGTTCCTCGAAGGCCAGGCGGCGGCCCTCTTCCGACACGTTGCCCGCGGTGTCGAACGTCTGGCGCGCGCGGAGAAGCTGGGTCCATGCCTGGTTGTCCTCTTCCGCTCCGATCCATACGTCGAAATTGGCGTTGATCCACGAACCGGGAAAGATGTGATCGAGAGGCTCCGGCGCGAGATCGCGCAGCGCCTCACTCACCGTGACGGCGCGCATCCGGTCGTCGTCGCTGATCAGGCGATACAGTTCGCGGAAGAAGGGCCGGCCGTTGCGGTCGTAATACTCCCAGGCATTTTCGCCGTCGAGAATGATGGGCACCAGGGCGTTGCGGCCGGAACCGAGAATGCCGCTGCAGTTTTCGCGGATGCGCCGCAGGAAGTCTTCGGCAGCGGCGCCGCTGTCCATTTTGGAGTAGACGAAGCCGATCAGATCGCTCATAAAGTGGTCGCGAAAGATCAGGCCGATCTGGTGGTCCTTTTGACGCCACGAATAGGGCCGGTAGAGCCCCTCCACTGGAACACCCTGGCTCAGGGTGCGGTTGAGGACGCCGCTGTCGGTAGCGGCCCACGTGAAGCCCACTTCGGATGCGATGGTGAAGACTTCGTCCGAAACCGATCCTTCGGAGGGCCACAAACCAACCGGAGCCGTGCCAAAATTCCGCTCAATATATTCGCGGGCCAGTATGAGCTGGCGGCGGGCGTCCTGCGGATAACGGAAACGCGGCGGCAAAGGCACGTCCGGGTGAGCCACCGCGGCGATGTTGGAATCGCACAGCAAGGGCAGAATCGGATGGTAGAACGGCGTAGTGGAGATCTCGATCTGCCCGCGGGCGGCGAATTTCTGGTATGCCGGCAGCACTTTCCCAATAATCCGGCGCTGCTTCTCGCCCATGCGGTGCTGGTCCGCGAGTGTAAACTCCCGGCCGCGCCGGATCCACTCGCGAACTTCCGGATCTTTCTCTTGAAACTCCTCGTCGAACCACGCGAGCTGCGACCACATCTGCAGGTCGCGCAGCTCCTGCGTTCCAAAAAGTGTGCGCGCGCCGGACGCTTTTTGCGTTTGCCAGGTATTGAAGAGCTCGCCGTAGCGCGGGTAGCGGTAGATCATGCGCTGCGGGTCGGAGTAAAACGAGTGGCGTAGCAGGAAGGCTCTCTCATCCGCCGTCAGGCTTTCCGCGGGCTTGAGCGCCACTTGCAGAAACGGGTCAACCGCATCACCGGCGGCGTACTCCGCCACCTGCGCCATCATGGAAGGAACCAGGTTGAACGTCTGCCGGATGCGTGGAAACTCCTCCAGGATCTGCACCATGCCGTAGTAATCCTTGAGCGCGTGCATGCGCGTCCAGGGCAGTTTGTATTCACCCGAGCCCAGGTCCTTATAAAACGGCTGGTGCATGTGCCACAGAAAACACAGGTAGATTTGCGGCATCGGATTAGGGGGCGTTGCGCTCGTCCAGGCGGATGCGCGGCTTTTCCGCTGTGTAAGCCGCCATGTCTGGCGCGCGCTGGAACACCCCCGTCATAGGGCGCGCTCCGGCGTCGAAATGGGTCATGGGGCGCAACCCGAGCAGGAGTTCCACGGTGCGTAACAGGGACAGCGTATTGTACATGGTGCTGTCTACGGCGCGGCGCTTCACATACGGTGAAATCACAAATGCCGGTGACCGGTGGGAGTCGACGTGATCGGCGCCAACTTGCGCGCTGGCTTCCGTGACCAGGATCGCGGTACTGGACCAGAAGCGGGAATGCGACACCGCATCCACCACCATTCCCAATGCCGAGTCGTTATCGGCGACGGCGGAGGCCTCAGTGATTTTGCCGGGCGCCCGGCCGGAAGTGCCATCGTTGGCCAGACGCATCAGGATCAGGCGCGGCATCATGCCCGATTTCTCAAATTCCGCGAGATCGGCGAGAAAGACTTTGGCACGTTCTACATCTGCGAAATCGGGATCCAAACCACGGAACTGGCGATTGGTGAAACGCGCCAAGACCGGATCGTCGACCGCTGCAACCGGTACCGAACCGGGCGCGGCATTGGGAGCATTCCGGACGAAGAAGCCGAAGTTCCGAACCGAAAGTCCCGCGGCAGAAGCGTTGGTCCACAGGTAACCGGTGGGAGGTTGCGCGGCGGGCTCCTGGCCTTCGAGATCGTAGCGCGCAGGTACCTTCATCACGAAGTCGTTGGCAAGGGCGGCGCTGGACCAGTGCAGGCCGTCCGCGAGGCCGTCACCGTTCACATAGTAGTTGTCGAGCAGGACAAACTCGCGGGCCAGCTTATGCTGATTAGGAGTAACGCGCTCGCCAAACGTGGCGCGCGCGGCGTCGCCGTCTCCTTCTTTCAGATCACCCAGGACCCGGTCGTAGGATCGACCTCCTTTGACGATATAAATCACGTGCTCAATGGAGGGCAGCGGCGGAAACTGGTCGGCGGTTCCAGAGGCGTATGGCGAAGCCGAAACGGCAGTCTTGGTCCATGTATTGAGTTGGTCAGGCGAAAATGGATCGATCCACGACGCGCTTCCTGCCGGCGCGCCCGCATCCTTTCCATTAAGCACCACGACTGCTCCGGACTTTAGCGCTTGTACGGCGATCGGATACCAGCCGACAGGAACGAATCCTTCGACATAACCGCGCGTACTTGAGACATCAACCACGGCGACGGCGTTGGCATCGGAGCAGGCCACGTAGAGCCGCTTGCCGTCGGGACTGAGCGCCAGCGCCGAAGGGGTCATTCCGAGGGGCTGCTGGGGGCTGAAACCGATATTGATGCTGTCCGCGAGACTCAGTTCTTTCGACGGGCTCACGCCCACGGCGTAGACATTGTTGGTATTCGACGCGGCTACGAACAGCCGGGCCGTCCACGCGGGGCGCTCTTCCCCATCGGCCAAGTCGGGCACGCCATTTCTCCAGACCATGTCGGTGGGATGCGCGCCAATCCGCACGGCGCCCAGGGAACTGCCGGTCGCAGTGTCATATTGGCCCAGTGTGCCATCGCTCCAGTGCGTCACAAAGAAAGACTTGCCATCGGGATGAAAGAGAATGCGGTAGGGCCGCCGGCCGGCCGGGAAACGCTGAATGATGGTTCCTGATTGCGGATTGATGACCACCACGGAATCGTGAAACAAGTCGGCGGCGTAGAGCAGGCGGCCATCCGGCGAGAGCGCGACATCGCCGATGAAGTCGCGCGGCGTGCGCTTGTCCGGCGGCACGACAGTAAATGTTCGGGCCGGTTGGAGCTTGCCCAGGCTGAAACTGAATTCGTAGACGGAAGCGTGCGCGCCACCTCCGATATAGACCCGGTCGCCGCGGGGCGAAAAGGTCAGTCCCAGCCAGGCGTCCTCCACCGGCACCGTGGCGGTGACGCGCCCCGAGCCGGTTTCGATCACGCTGATGGAAGGCGGCGCGACGCCGGCATTCAGGACCAGCAGATAGTTTCCATCGCGCGAGAGGGCTTCGGACATGGGAAAGGCGCCCAGCGGAATTTGCTTGCCTGCCGGTTGCAACCGCCAGCCGCTGTTCAGAAGAAAGCCGCCACCCGCTAGTGGCCCGACCCGTTCGCGAGACGCCGGCTGCGAACAAAGCGCGGCTGTCGTGAGGATCGCCGTAAGAAGACTCGGCCCGATTTTCATCTCGAGATATCTATTGTAACGAGATGCGCATGCGGACAGCGCCGTTACCGAGCCGCAACCGTCAGGGAGCGGGGGTTCACCGCTGGCCGTGATGGTCGTTGTTGAGCAGCTTCGAGCCGTCGGCTTCCACGCAGCGCGGCGATTCCTCCAGCGGATCGTCGGAGGGCTTCACTACCCGAGGTGGCTCCGTCCACGGCGCGGTGAGAACTGCCGGATCCTCCACGGTGGCCTGGTATACCAGATTTTCGCCATCCCGCCAGAAGCGTTCGATCACGTGCATGTTTTCGGTGTGGAAATAGCCGTCTTCCCCGAACCAGGTGTCCGGTACAAAATTGGTCACATCTACCACCAGCTTGTTGCCTTCCCAATGTCCCACGGAGTCGCCATAGAACGACGGGTTGCCGTTCACGCGGTGCGGCCGGCCGTCGGTGGGAATGATCCGGTAGGGGTCGCCGGAAATATCTTCATAGAAGAACACCACCTCGCCCGGCAGTTGAATGATCTTCCGCGGCGAGCCGATGCGCGGAACGCCTGGTTTGCCGCAGTAGAAGACCCCGTCTTCCTTGCTCTCGTGGTCCGCGAGGTACTTCACCTTGGCCTGAAACTCCGGTTTGTAGGAGGGCGCCGGCGTGGATGGCAGCGCGCCCGCCACCGGCGTCTTCGCCGGCCGGCGCGAACTCTGGTCAATGGTCTTGATGGACACCGATCCGTTCACCTGCGTCTTCAGAGCCGTGGGAGGCAGATCGATCGCAAAGGCCCATGTCCCGCTGAGGTCAGGATGCCCATCCACCGTGCGGGCCGCCTTGGAACTCTTGGCTGCTGCGGGCGTCGTCTGCTGGGCCGCCACGAACACGGGAACCAGAACCACTGCTGTCACGATGCAAAAGAGACGGTACTTCATGGCACGCTCCTATTGTTGTCCGTTCGCCAGTTCCAGGAAGTTTCCTCCGGGGAAGGTGATCTTCTGCAGATAGCCGTATAGAGTTCCATCCTTGGCGCGAACTCCCTCCACGGTGACGGTCTGCCCGAGGGCTTTTGCAAAATCGGCTCTGGCTACTCCCACTCTGCGAAACCAGGCCGGCGGATTGCTTTCGAAGGACCAGGCCTCCACCTTCCCGGCTTCCCCCTTGGCCTCCATGTAGACCACGATGTGGGGGTTCACCCAGTCGATCTTGGTGACGGTGCCGGTCAGGGTAAATTTCTTGGACATGTCGAAAATGGCCGAAGGCGAATGGTGCGCCCACAAAGCTCCCGCCGCAAAGAGGATTGTGGAAAGGATCAAAGCGCGGCCCAAATAGTGTCGCAAGGCGGTTCTCCTTCTAAAACTTGTACGGGAGTATATCATAGGGCAATCGGAGGCTGCCATGAAGCCAAAGCATTGTGTGCCCTATGCGATTGTGATGTTCCTGATGTGCGTCCCCATCCATGCGCAATGGCTGAAAGTTCCGTCCAAGGCCACTCCCCGCACCAGGGACGGCAAGCCGAATCTCGCCGCGCCCGCGCCACGAAAGCCGGATGGCAAGCCCGATCTCTCGGGAATCTGGGGGACCGAATCGCCCAAATACCTGGCTGATATCGCGGCCGATTTCAAGCCGGGTGAACTGCCCATCCAGCCTTGGGCCGAAGCGCTCACCAACGAGCGGAAAACCGGAGTGCATGCCAGTGAAGAGTCCAACGCCAATTGCCAGCCGCAGGGCGTGCCGCGCATCAACGCGACACCCAATCCGTTCAAGATCATCCAGGATCCGGAACTGGTGGTGATCCTCTATGAGGCATTCGGCCAATTCCGCCAGATCTTCACGGACGGGCGGGAACTCCCGAAGGAGCCGAACCCTACCTGGCTGGGATATTCAGTCGGCAAGTGGGAGGGCGATACGCTGGTGGTTCGTTCCACCGGTTTCAACGGGAAGACCTGGTTGGATCAAATGGGCCATCCGACCACCGACGCGCTGCAGGTGACCGAGCGTTTCCGGCGGCCGGACTTTGGACATCTTGAGATTCAGGCTACGATCGACGACCCGAAGGCGTATACCAAGCCTTGGACGGTGACCGAACCGATGCAGTTACTGCCGGACACGGAACTACTGGAATTCGTCTGCAACGAGAACGAGAAGGATTTGAGGCACCTGGGGAAGAAGTAGCCGTGTGGCCTGCCGTGCCGGCGACAAGATCGCCAGCGCTACGTAACGCCGGCGGTCTTCGCCGCCGGTTCGTACATGCGAGCCTTAACCCGCCAGCGCCTGCTCGAAGTCGGCCAATAAATCCCGCCAATCTTCGATGCCTACCGAAATTCGTACCAGTCCGTCGGTCACGCCGGATTCCGCCAGTTCCTCCGCGCTCATACCGGAATGCGTGGTGGTCTTGGGGTGACACGTCAACGTCTCTACACCGCCGAGCGACACGGCGTTGCGCGCGATCCGCACGCGACGCAAGAATTCGAAAGCAGCCGTCTTTCCGCCCTTGAACTCGATGGAGAACAGCGAGCCCGGAAAGGCGCACTGTTTGTGGAAGATTCTGATCTGTTCGGGATCCTGAAATAACGTCGGATAGATAACGCGGCTCAGGTGTCTGTTCCCGTTGAGCGCCTCGGCCACGCGCTGGGCATTCTTGCTCTGGCGATTCATGCGCAGCGAAACCGTGGGCAGCCGGCTATCCAGCAACCAGCACTCGTCCGGCTGCAGGATGTTGCCGAACATCACGCGGCGGCTGCGCAGCATCTGAATATGCTCCGACGTTCGGGCTAGCGCCACGCCGGCAATCATGTCGCTGAACCCCGAGAGGAATTTAGTTGCGGAGTACAGCACCATGTCGGCGCCTAGTTGCAGCGGGTGTTGAAACGTAGGTCCCAGGAACGTGTTGTCCACCATGACGACGGGCCGGTCGGGATGCTTGGCTGCTGCGGCGGCCACCCGTTCGATGTCGGTCATGATCATGGTCGGATTGGCAGGCGTCTCGATATAGACGATGCAGCAGTTCTTGGCGGCCTGAATCGCCTGTTCGATGCCAGGGCCGTCACCCGACGCGATGGCAATTCCCTTCACGCCGAACGGCTCCAGAAATTGATGGATCAGACCGGTGGTGCCGCCATAGAGCGGGGTGGTGTAGACAATAGTTCCATTCGGCCGCGCGAACGTGAAGAACGCGGTCATGATGGCGGCCATGCCGGAATTGAAAACCGCGGCTTCGTGCGCCCCGGCTTCCAGCGGGACAATCTGATCTTCCAGAATTTCCGCATTGGGATGGGAGATGCGGGAATAGATCAGGTCGGGACGCTCGCCTTCATGCAGCTGGATACGGCCATGCGCCATGGAAAAGGCGCGTTCGGCCGCTTCAGGAGTAGCAAACACGTAAGTCGAGCTGCGGAAAACCGCCGGCCGTGCCGATCCGACCGACAGGCTGGGGTCAAATCCCCGTGTCAAGACCGCTGTGCGCGGATGCACATCGGCGTGATTATCGTCATGCTCCGCCATACACGCTCCTACCCCGAGTTTAGCGCCTAGCGGAGCCGGCGGTCCGATTTCGGGATGTGACAGCGGGCGACGTCGGCAGGAGTGCCGACGCAGCAGACTGAGAGGTCTGCGCTACAAAAACGCTATGGTCTTGACGCCCGACACATCAAAACGCTTGCGGCAGCGCAGATTCTTGCAGGCCACCTTGTCGTCTATCAGCACCATGTAACTTTGCGCTTTTTGGAATTTGGCGCGGTCGCGTTCGTCGCCGCCTTGTGGGATGCGGTCCTTTTTCTTGCGCACAATCCAGTGCAGCTCGTACGTCTCCGAACTCTGGCAATGGGGACAGTGCAGAGTGGCCGGCTTGGTAGTCGGCGATTCGCTGTAGAAAGCTCGCTCGTCCATGGCGCTATCGCTTTGCCATCGGAATCCACGTCTGGCCGTCGGGATTGCCCTTGTATTCGGCACGCGGCCGGATGAGACGGTTGTTCCGATACTGCTCCAACACGTGAGCGGTCCACCCCGCCATACGGCTCACCGCAAAGATCGGTGTGAAAAGGTCCACCGGGATGCCCAGCGAATAGTAGGTCGAGGCCGAATAGAAGTCGACGTTGGGGTCCAGACCTTTCACTTCTTTCACCGTCTCTTCCATTTTCTTGGAGAGCCGATAGAGCTTCTCGTGGCCAGTGCGCTTCCCCAACTCTTCGGAGAGCACGCGCAGGTGCGTGGCCCGGGGATCTTCGGTTCGATAGACACGATGGCCGAATCCCGGAATCTTCACCTTTCGCGCCAACGTGTCCTTCACGCGCTCCACGGCGGAATCTTCGTCGTTCAGCTGCAACAGGACCTTGATCACATCCTGGTTGGCGCCGCCGTGCAGGGGCCCCTTGAGCGCCCCGATACCTGAGGTGATCGACGAATAGATGTCCGAAAGCGTGGCGGCCGTAACGCGCGCGGCGAACGTGGAAGCGTTCAGCTCATGATCGGCGTGCAGGATCATGGCCACGTCGAAAGCCCGCGTCATCACTTCGTCCGGCCGATTCCCGGTGAGCGTGTACAGAAAATTCGCCGAAAAGCCAAGCTTAGCGTCGTCCTCGATAATTGGCTTGCCGCTACGGAGGCGATCGAACGTCGTCACGATCCCTGCGGTCTTGGACATGAGGCGCACGGCTTTGCGATGGTTCGCCTCCGTGGACATGTCCGAAGCTTCGGCGTCGTACAACCCCAGCATCGACACCGCCGTGCGCAGCACGTCCATGCTGTTGGACTTGGGAACGCCTTTCAAAAAATCGATCACCGGCGCCGGCAAACCGCGCTCAGCAGCCAGGTCCTTGTGGAGTTGATCTAGTTCCGCCCGCTTAGGCAGCCATCCGTTCCAGAGGAGAAAAATCACTTCCTCGAAGCTGGCGTTGTCTGCCAACGTGTGGATGTTGTACCCGCGATAGCTGAGGACTCCCTGGTATCCATCGATGAAACAAATTTCAGACTCGCCGGCGACTACGCCTTCCAGACCACCTGCTGTTGTCGTTCCCATTCGGTTGCTCTCGCCTCAAAAGAAGATTCAAACCCTCATGATCCCTCGGAAGGAATCGGCCGCCCGTGCAGACGGTAGCGGATGTTTCGCCAAAAATCGTGAATGCGGTTGCCTTGCGGGCAGCGCTCGAAGGGCGGGAACCCCAGAACGTGCGTGCTCCGCTCGACCCAAAGCTTCTTGTCTCCGGCTTTACCGGCGTCCACGTCCACGATCACGCCCGAGCCGCAGGACTCGCCGTCCAGCACGTCCGCGTCGTTGACGGGGCTGACGTCCGGCCCCCAGTCCTTCATGAATTCCGTATACGGATAGTCGCGGCACGGCTTGGCTTCCGTGCAGCCCCATAGCGCGTACGCCGATTGGTAATTGCGCGCCTGCAGGAAATTGAAAAAACGCTTGGCCTGGCGCTCTTCAGGGTAGGTGTGAAAAATGGAGTAGACGAGACCCCCTGCTACCAAAAGCGCCACTACCGAAATCACTATCCGCTTGGTGATCTTCTCCCGCCGCTCTTCACCTGCGCCGTAATTATCGAGATAACCGGCCATCGCCTTCTCAGCGCGGATTACTTCGCGGGATATGCCTTATCGTACGCCGCCAGGACGTCGGTAGTGATCTCCAGCCCAGGCTTGAAATAAGCCGTGTTGGAAACATCGATTACCACGTCCAAGCCCTTCTCTTCCGCAATCTTCTTGACCACTTCGGACATCTTCACACTGCTCTTCTGCAGGATCTCATCCCGCTCGGCCTGCACATCGGCCTGCAGATCCTGGGACAGGCGGTCATGTTCCCGCTGCTTGCGTTGGCCTTGCGCCTGCAAATCGGCCTGCTGTTGCGGCGTGAGCCTGCTGTTGGCGGCTTGCAGTTGCTGCGAGATGCCAGCCAAGTCTTTTTCCAGCGCCTCGATCTGCTCTTGCCGAGGCTTGTACTTGGCGGTCATGTCGGCCGACGCCTTCTTAATCTCGGCCGACTCCAGCACGGCACGCTGGATGTTCACAATGCCCAGTTTTGTCTGGGCGGACGCAATTCCGCAAAGCGCTAGCAGGGCCAAGCCGGACGGAACCAGCCGCCCCATCCATAACGACATTAAGCAAACTCCTGGTGGGTGTTTAACCTTCAGTTTAGCACCCTACTCCAATACAGCGAGGACCTCGTCTTCGCGCAGGATCATATACTCGTCACCATCGAGTTTGATATCGGATCCAGAGTACTTGCCAAACAGAATCCGGTCGCCGGCCTTCACTTCAACGGGAGTGCGCTCACCAGTGTCCAGCAGTTTGCCGTTGCCTACCGCCCTTACTTCGCCCTGCTGCGGCTTTTCTTTAGCGGTGTCCGGGATAATGATTCCCCCGCGCTTCTGCTCGCCTTCATCTAGGCGCTTCACCAGAATGCGATCGTGTAACGGACGTAAATCCATAAAATTTGCTCCCCCACGATTATAGCGATGCCAAGCTCATTTGTTTATGAGGCTTCCAGGCCCTTCTCGACTTCACCTGTCAAAGGCGTGTACACCGCTTGACTCGGTTGGTGTCCACGCGCTTTACAGCCAGTACTGCATTTCGGCAGTAAACCATTGATTATGTTGGCATGTGTCTTCGGTTATCCAAATGCCTTTTCTCTGCGCGGATACGGAGAATGCCCCAATGAAAAAAGATGCCGATGATAATGATCGACGAAGCAAGCATCGATTCGCCATTCGGAGAGAGCTGCACTTCAAAGTGATGGAACGCGAGAGGATCGTCTCCACGGGAAGCGGACACACCAAGGACATTAGCAGCGTTGGCGTGGCGTTTGAAGCGGCCGGCAGATTCCGGCCGGGGGCCCTCGTGCAGCTTTCGATCAGTTGGCCAGTCCTACTGGACGAGACCTGCCTGATGCAGTTGATGATCGTCGGGAAAGTGGTACGGATCGGAACCGAGGATGTGGCTTGCACCATCGACCGCTACGAATTTCGGACGCAAGCTCGCCACGCGCCAAACCCTACGCGGGTGGATAAGACAATACGGCGTTGGATCGAGAACGTGAATCCCGACAAGGATGACCTGTCGTTCGCGGCGCGGGTGTGAACCAGTTGACTACTTGTCGCTGGACGGCGGTTTCGATTCTGGTTTGCTGTCAGCCTTCGTTTCCGTCTTAGTTTCGGACTTCGAATCTGACTTCGCTTCCGATTTGCCGTTCGACGCACTGGCATTCGAACCGCTGGGAGGAGACGAGTTGTGACTGCGGCCGTAATCGGTAACGTACCATCCGGTACCTTTGAACTGCAGCGCTGGCGCAGAGATTAACCGTTCCAGCTTACCCCCGCATTTTTCGTGGACGGTCAGAAGCGGATCCGAAAACCTCTGCGTGACCTCAAACGTTTCACCACATTTTTCACATCGGTAATCGTAACGTGGCATAACTGGCTGGAAACTGAGCGGCCTTCCTCCAAATATAGCAGATCGATCCTGGCGTGGCCCGTGGGGCAGACGATCGGTTCTTGTCGTCTGACATTCAACAAACAAGGCGACAGACCACAAACAACGATGGTCTGTCCCACCTGCTAACCTTGCCCGGCTTTCACCGTCTCTACTTATGGAATGATTCGGAAGGCTACACTCGTGGCGGTCGTGGGACTTGGGTTGCTGGTCGCGGATGCAACCACGGATGCGCATCGCCGGGTGGCCCTCTCCGCGCAGAGCTTCCAACGATACTTTCACGACCTGAAAGGGGCGGGCAAGTCAGTCAGCCCCGTGGAACGCTTCGTGTTCAGCCTCGTCCTGGCCAGCGCCGCGCCGCACCCGGCCGCAGAGTAATGCCGAACGCTGCCGGCGCTACTCGCTCTTCTTCTTCGCGACACCCTTCTTCGTCACGGCAGGACGCGCTGGTCCGCAAGCCTCCTGCATCAGGCCTTCCACCTTGTCTTGCTCGGTGTCCATGGTGAGCTCGAAGGGATCCTTGGTAAACCCGCTCGGAACTCCCTCCCACTGGAATTCCGCTCCCGGCGCCGGCTTGCCCTTGAGGGGCATATCCAGCTTTAGTCTCACCTCGGAATGCGTTGCATCGGAAATGGCCACCAGCAGCTCCTTCGGACGGCAAGCCGGCTTGGCCTCAACCAGCGTCCCCTTCATTTTGGGAACCGCCGCGTTCTTCAGCGTTCCCTCAAAGTATTGTTCGCCGTTGGTATCGGTGAGCTGCTTCTTGATTCCCATCCACAATGCCAGTTGCGGATTCTTGGTGCGGAACTCTTCTTCCTTCTCCGATGAAATCTCCGCCGACGTCTTCAGCTTGAAGTCGGCTGGCGGCAGCGGGGCGTTCAGCGCCATTTGCTTGAGCTGGTTCAGGCCGGCATCGTCGGCGCCGTGGTATTGGGTGTAGATCCGGTTCAGGTAGGTATCTACATCCTTACGATTCGCCTCGGGAAGTCCGCCCTTGGCCGGGTCCATGGCAACGGCGCGAGCGATCAGGTAGATGGCCGCAGGGAACTTATCCGGGTTGCGCTCGGAGACCAGGACGGAGCCCAAGTTGTAGGCATACTGCCCATTGTCCGGAAACTGCTCCACCAACTTCCGCCATTCCCGCTCTGCAGCCGGATAGTCCTTCTTCGTGGTAGCCTCGGCCGCCGGCTTGGTGATGATCCACGTAATCGTGCTCTTGGCCAGATTTTGTATCGTTGGCCTGGCTTGCTTCCACGCATCGTCGGTGACGACGGCGGGCTTGAGCGAATCCAGATTGTCCAGCAGCATTTGGGCGGCCTTCTGGGCGTCCGCCAATTGCTGCGGCGACGGATTCTGAATTTTTTGGATGTTGTTGGTGATCAGCGTGAGGGCAGTCAGATTTTTGGGGTCCTTAGCCAGAATCGCCTGGCCTAGTTCCATGACCTTGGCCGACTGACCGAGTTGGTCGTAGAACCGAAGCTGTTCTTCCTGAAAGTCGGTCTCGGGATATTTCTCCACCCACTGATTCAGGTACTGCAGTTTCTTGGCAGGATCGGTCTCTTTGACGACGTTGTTATAGAGATCGTATTCGCCTTGGTCCTTGACCTTCTTCTGAGGCTGGGCTTGCCCGCCTTGCGCCGCCTGCGCAAAGGCACGATGTGCTGTCCCTGTAAAGAGCAGCGCTCCCAATGCGGCGATGACCGCCATTCCCTTCAAAGTCGCAATCATCTTGTACACGTTGCCTCCTGCCATGTTCGAAATCCGGCTGAGCCCTATTGATCCGCCTTCACAATCGCGCACCCAACACCGACCGTGACCTCAGGCATTTGGGGAGTATAGCCAAAGCACTCACCCTGTGCAAGTCATTCGACACCGCAAAAGCCACGCCGGTTCCGCTGACAAATCATATCAGATCAAGGATATGCTAGGTATCACCTTTCCATGCGCTATTGGGACCTGGGGGTCATTGTAGCCTACCTCGCCGGTATCACCTGGTTTGGCGCCCGTTTCCGCCGCGACCAGAAAGACTTGCGCGATTATTTTCTCGGCGGGCGCACGGCTCCCTGGTGGGCCATCAGTCTCTCCATCGTGTCGGCCGAGACCAGTACTCTCACCATCGTCGGCACACCCGCGCTCTCCTTTGCGGGCAACCTGGGATTTCTGCAAATCGTCTTCGGGTATCTGCTCGCGCGTATCGTGATCTCGGTGGTGCTGCTGCCGCATTATTTCCGGGGTGAACTGTTTACCGCGTATGAACTGATGAAGCGCAGATTTGGGGAGCGCATCCGCTGGCTTACGGCTTCGCTATTTTTAGTGACGCGCGCGCTGGCCGAAGGGGTACGAGTTTTCGCCATTTCGCTGGTGGTGTCGATCGTCCTGGGCACGGGTGACGTCTGGTCCATCGTGGTGATCGTCCTGCTTACACTGGTCTACACTTTCGAAGGCGGAATGAAGGCCGTGATCTGGACCGACGTAGTGCAGATGAGCCTGTATGTCGTCGGGGCCGCCGTCAGCTTTTTTGTGATCCTCGGGCATATCCCCGGCGGCTGGGGGCACGTGGCCGCCATGGCGGGCGCCGCCGGAAAATTTCACATCTTCGACTTCCGCTTCGCCGCCGACATGCGGTTCTTCTCCCGGCCGTATACGTTCTGGGCCGGGATTCTGGGCGGCTGTTTTCTGACCACCGCGAGCCATGGCACCGACCAATTAATGGTGCAGCGCCTTCTCAGCGCGCGCGACGAACGCCAGAGCCGCATCGCCCTGCTCTCGAGCTGGGCTGTGATTTTCGTGCAATTCAGCTTGTTCCTCTTGATCGGCGTCCTGCTATTCGTCTACTATCGCGATTCGCATTTGACGCCGCCGGCCCAGACCGATCGCATTTACCCCGAGTTTCTCTGGCGCAACCTTCCGCCGGGAGTGGCTGGCTTGACCATCGCAGCCATTCTGGCGGCGGCTATGGCCAACCTGAGCGCCGCACTCAATTCGCTGGCGTCCACCACGGTGGTGGATTTCTTTCGCGCGCGTTCGCAGGCGGTGGAAAGCGCGACCTCCCTGCGGCGGGCGCGCGTGGCCACCGTGATCTGGGGCGGAGTGCTGCTCGGCATCGGGATGCTGGCGCGGCATTGGGGCTCAGTTCTGGAAGCCGGCTTGACCATCGCCTCCATTCCATCCGGCGCTCTGCTTGGCGTATTCCTGCTGGGCGTTCTCACAAGTCAGCCGCGTGAAGGCGCTGCCGGCTTCGGCGTATTGCTGGGGCTGATAGCGATCCTGTATGTTCGTTTTTACACGCCGATTGCGTTCACCTGGTACGTCCTGATTGGGACCGTAGTCACGTTTAGTGGCGGCTGGCTGGCATCGTTGTTCCAGCGGCCGCTCACGCCGCAAGCCGTCACCGAACCGCGACCGTCAGGGAGCGGAGGCTAGTCGCCTGACCCATGAAAACTCTCCTCCAGCCCAACGAACTCCGACGCGACCTGGGCGCCTGGGCGGCGGCTTCCCTGGTGGTGGGGACCGTCATCGGCAGCGGCATCTTCCTCGTTCCCCGCACCATGATTCAACGCGTAGGCTCGGTCGAGATGGTATTCGCCGTGTGGATTGTCGGCGGTATCTTGTCGCTGGCGGGCGCGTTGAGTTACGCGGAATTGGCCGCGGCCATGCCCGAGGCGGGCGGGGAATATGTTTATCTGCGAGAAGCCTACGGCCCGCTCTGGGGCTTTCTCTATTCCTGGACCCAAATGTGGGTGGCAAAAAGCGGCTCGATCGCGGCCTTCGCCACGGGTTTTTTCCTATATTGCGCCGATTTCTTTCCTCAGTTCGACACCGTCTTTTATTCCATCCCCTTGCCTCTCGGGCCAAATGGCGGGCCGCTCGAATTTCGCTACGGTCAACTCGCGGGAATAGTCTTAATCCTCGCGGTGGCGTGGCTGAACTACTTGGGCGCCAAGTTGGGTGGCGGCGTACAAACCGCGCTCACTGGCTTGAAACTCGCCTTGATCGCGGTGGTGATTTTCGCCGGACTGGTGCTCGGACACACGCATGCTCCCGTCCATGCGAGTGCTGCCCCACTGACGCTAACGGGCTTCGTGGCCGCCCTGGTGGCGGCGTTGTGGGCCTATGACGGTTGGAATAACGTAAGCATGGTCGCATCCGAAGTGCGAAACCCGCAGCGCAATCTGCCGCGCGCCCTGATCGGAGGAACGTCGTTGGTAATTGCCATCTATTTGCTCGCCAATGCCGCGTACTTTCATGTTTTAATGCCCAGCGAGGTGGCGGGCGGCACGCGTGTAGCGGCCGACATGATGGGCAAGATCTGGGGCAGCGCCGGGGCGCACGCGGTATCCATTGCCGCCATGATCAGTATCTTTGCCGCTCTGAATGGCTCGCTCCTTTCCGGCGCCCGCGTGCCTTATGCGGCAGCCAGGGAAGGTTATTTCTTTCGCCCGCTCGCACGCGTGAACCCGCAGCACCACACTCCCGGGATTTCGATCGTAGTGTTGAGTCTGTGGTCTTGCCTGCTGGTCCTGTCGGGAAGATACGACGACCTCTTTAACCTGGTCATCTTCGCCAGTTGGATCCTCTACGCAATGACCGCCGCCGCCGTGCTGGTGCTGCGGAGGAAGAGGCCGGACCTACACCGGCCGTATCGTACCGTAGGATATCCAATCGTACCGGTACTGTTCGTCATCGGGGCTGCCATTCTGCTCCTTTCGACACTGGTGGATCGCCCGCGCGAATCGTTGATGGGAATTGGAATCGCGGCCGTAGGACTTCCGTTCTATTTCTATTGGAAAAGCCGGAAAAATTAGGACGGCGGAATTGGGCTGTTCGGTACCATCCAGCACAGTATGGCTTGGGGGCCCATAACAAGCATCGAAATTGCTCGGAATATTTTAAATAATTCGTGGACTTTCGAGCGAAAATGCGGTTGTATAATAAATCATAACGATTTTCGATTACCGCAGCGCAATGTTTGCGTGTGGCACGCTGGAGGGCGTAGAAGCATGGATGTAACCAAGATACTTGCCGAATTAAAAGATGAGCGAGTGCAGATCGAAGAAGCAATCGTAAGCCTGGAGCGCCTGGCGCGTGGCCGAGGGCGCCGCCGGGGACGGCCTCCCGCTTGGATGGCGGAAATCACCACGAAGCGGCGCGGTCGCCCACCCGGGAGCAAGAACAAGACCCACGATACCCCGCAGGCGACTAAAGGGACTGCCGTCGCGTAATTCCGAAAGAACGCTAGAAAAAGAAAATGCCGGCGATCGGAGGTCGCCGGCATTTTCTTTTTCGCGAGTGGCTGCGGCCTACAGTCGCTGCGGCGCCTCGCCCAGTTTAATCGCGACTTTGCTGGTGCGGCCGCCCCGGTAAATCGTCAGGTTCAAAATCTGCCCCGCGCGTTTGCGATCCAGCACGCGCTGCAGCGAGTCGGCGCCTTCCACCGTCTGGCCATCCACCTGAGTAATCAGATCGCCGCCGATTCCCAGTGGATAATTGTCCACCAAAACACGCCGGCTGTACCCGCGCAGCCCCGCTAGTTCCGCGGGCGAGCCCCGCTCCACGGTCTGAATGAGAAGTCCGCCAGCGCTTGGCAGTTCCAATTGTTCCGCCAGATAACCGGAGATCGGAAACACCGTGATGCCAAGAGTGGGCCGGGAAATCTTGCCGCTCTGTCCGTATTCCTCAATGAGCGGCTTGGCGCGGTTAATCGGCATGGCGAATCCCAGACCGATGTTGCCTTGCGGTCCGTAAATCGCCGTATTGATCCCAATCACATTTCCATGCGAATCGAGCAGCGGACCGCCGCTATTGCCCGGATTGATGGCCGCGTCGGTTTGAACCATTCCTTCCATCCGGTTTCCTTCCTCGGCTTCAATCGTACGGCCGAGGGCGCTCACGATGCCCGTGGTCAGAGTGCCATCCAGGCCGAACGGGTTCCCAATCGCCAGAACCTTTTGCCCCACCACCAGCGCTTCGGAATCGCCCAGCTTTAAGAATGGCAATTTCCGCCCGGCGTCGATCTTAACCATGGCGAGATCGTTGCGCGGGTCATTCCAAAGCAGCGTAGCCTTGTAAACTTTCTTGTCGGAGAGAGTCACGGTTAAACGGCTACCGCCGCTGACCACGTGATTGTTAGTTAGAATTTCTCCGCTGGGATTCAGAAGAAACCCGGACCCAGTGCCCTTTTCGGGAACCAACTGAAAAAACCAGTTCTCGCGGTACACCACGGAATCGATATGCACGGTGGCGTCGCGGGCCGCTTTGTAAATGTCGATATTGTTTTGCTCATCGGGCGAAAACCCGGGACCGGCCGCGGCCGCGCTGTAACCTTGTCCGCCGGGACGGAAGGGCCGGAACAAGTCCGCGACGTTCCAACGCTCTACCGACGTGATGTATACGAATCCGGCCACCAGGACGGCGGCCCAAAGAAATGGCCGTAGAACTCTCATACCTCTATTCTCCGCAATTCTTCGTAAACCGCGCGAGTCTGGCGCAACGTGTCCTCCTTGGCGCGGGACGTATCTATGACGAAATCGGCGAATTTTCGTTTCTCATCGAGGGACATCTGATTGGCCAGCCGTGCCCGCACGTCGGCTTCCGCGGCGCCATCGCGGCGCATCGCGCGCTCCATCTGCTGCTCTTCCGCGCAGACCACCAGGATCAAACGGTCGAATCGCTTATAGCTGCCGGTCTCGATTAAAATCGCGCCTTCCACAACCGCAATTCCATGCGGCTCCCGCGCCGCGAATTCGGCGATCAATTGCTCCTCCCGGCGTACCACCGGAGGATGCACCAGAGCATTGAGCCGCGCCAGGGCTTGGTGGTCTCCAAATACGCGCGCCGCCAACCGCCGCCGGTCGATCCGTCCGTCCGGGTCCACGATCTCCCTGCCGAACTCCCCAATCACCGGTTCGTAAGCCTCGCCACCCGGCGCCAGCACTTCGTGTCCCAGTTCGTCCGCCTGAATTAACAGACATCCAAAGCTCGCCAGGGCCTCGCCTACGAAACTCTTCCCGCAGGCCAGGCCGCCGGTAAGTCCAACCTTCAACATACTCCCAGTCGGCGCTCCGCGGATTCGACGGTATTGACCATAAGCATGGCGATGGTGAGCGGCCCTACGCCGCCCGGAACCGGTGTGTACGCGCTGGACTGTTCCGCCATGTCGATTGGATTCACGTCGCCCACCAGGACACTGCCTTTCTTGTCAAAGGCCGCCAGTTTCTGTTCGGAATTCCGAAAAATGCGCGCCACATCTTCGCGCTTATCCAGGCTATTGGTGCCGACGTCGATCACGGTGGCCCCCGGCTTAATGTAATCCTTCGTGATCATGGCCGGCCGCCCCATGGCGGCAACCAGAATGTCGCCCTCGCGGCACACGCCCGACAGGCCGGGGGTCTTCGAATGACAGATCGTCACCGTAGCATGCTCGTGCAGCAGCAGCAGCGCCACCGGCTTGCCCACGATGTCGCTGCGTCCCACCACCACCGCCCGTTTGCCGGAGATGGGAACGTTGTAGCGCTTCAGCAATTGGATCACGCCCGCGGGCGTGCAAGCGCGTGGAGCGGGCAGCGCCGCGACCAGGCACCCCACGTTGTACGGGTGAAAACCGTCTACGTCTTTGTCGGGCGAGACGGCCAGCAGAATCCGCTTAGTGTCGATCTGCTTGGGCAGGGGCAGTTGCACCAGGATGCCATCCACGTTGTCGCGCGCATTTAACTGGTCGACAATCGCGAGCAGCTCTTCCGTGCTGATTGAATCGGGCGGCGTCAGTTTTTCCGAACACATGCCCAGGTCCTGGCAGGTTTTCACTTTATTGCGGACGTAGACTTCGGAAGCGGGATTATTTCCCACCAGCACCACCGCCAGTCCGGGCGGCCTTTTCAACGCTGCCAGGCGCGCAATGCGCGGCTTGAGTTCTTCTTTAATCTCCTCGCGTATGCGATTTCCATCGATTATCGTGGCCATTCTTCTCAATGATAGCTTGCACCGGTAGGGCGGACCCCTGGTCCGCGCGGGTCCCCCTGGACCCGCTCTTCGCGCGGAGAATCAAGCCTCGCGAAACCCCGGCAGGGCCAGCCAGGGGGCCGGCCGCGGACCGGGGGTCCGCCCTACAGCGAGCGGTAACGGCAATCCATGGAGAGCCTGAGCTGCGTGCCGGTGTTTTCGCAAGCGCAATGCACCATGCGGCCATCGAAAAGCAGCGCGTCGCCCGCGGACATTTCGCCGGTGTGCCAGCAACCGTCCGCCATCACAACTTCTCCTTTGCCCGAGCCAAGATCCCGATGCGGCAACGTGCCGTTCCGATGTGAGCCGGCCAGCAGGGCAAGCGGGCCGTCTTCCAAGGGGCAATCGCCCAGCGGAACCCACAGGTTCCAGAATCGCGTAGACACGCCCCGCAGGTAATGGCTGTCCTGATGCGGCAGTGTTCGACCCTCCGGAAAATTGGGAAACGCCACCCGGCACATGTCGGCCCAACCAGCCGTGACTGGCTCACCCAGCAACTGCTCCACGATCTCGACCACGCGCGCGTTCCCGCGCACAGCGTCGAATTCGGGCAACGCCGTGGCCTCGCGGACAAACTGGACGAAGAGCGCGTCGCCAGAAGAGCAACGAGAATTAGGGCCGAGCCATCCCAGCCGTTCGCAGATCTCGAGAACGCGATCACGCAAACTCGCGACCAGAGAACGCTCGATCATTCCCGCCAGGTATACGTACCCGTCGTCAGCCAGGGTGGCCGCACGGTTCCACGGCGCCGTAGTAGCTAGTCCGGGGCCCATGCCGTCCAGCCGCTCCAGCTTTCCCACTTCCACGATTCCCCATCGACCTTCGCGTAGGCTGCGTCGATGCGCCGGGCCCGCTCATCAGCGTCGTAGCCGGGCAGCAAGTAATTGGTCAGCACCGGGATCTTCAACCAGTCGCGATACTCAGCTTGCGTAAACCTGCGGCATGCGCTCCAACGCTCCGGGCGCAATCCGGCCGCAACCAGCATGGCGTCGATGTCCGCGGCTCCAGGAAGCCGAACCGGAGGTGCCGGGGGTGTCGCACCGGTCCGCCCATCGACAAGACGGGCCGGCAACTGCAACAGCAGCGGGTCTTGGCCACCCCCGGGCGTCTCCGGATGCCCGAGGTATAGCGATGGAATGTTGAACGCAAGGCAGCCCCCAGGCGCCAGCAACGCGGCCAGTCGGCGCAAGGTGCCGGCCAGTGGCTGCATCTGCCAGATCGCCGCTCCACACAGGATGCGGTTGAATTGTTTTGGCGGATGAGGCCACCGCCAGACCCAAGTGACAGCCGGTCCGTGCACCCGGCGCCGGCCCGCGGCCCGCATGGCTTTCGCCGGCTCGAAGCACATGATGGAACCGGCGCGCCCCAGATACGGCATCGCCGCTTCCGCCGTCAGGCCCGATCCGGCAGCCGCATCCAGGACACTCTGCCCGCCCTGAAGGTGCGCCTGCGCCACCAGGCACTCGTTGGCATCCTGATACCGGCGGTGCGTTCTTTGAAAGGCCTCGTAGAATCGCGCGGTGTCCGCGTCATCCCATCCGATCGCGCCGGGTCGGCCGTCCGGTGTCATACCGCAATCTCGCGCGCTGCGGAAATAGGCCGGTATATCGGATCTTCGAGCAGTCCCATCTTTCGCAGATTGTGCTCCGCCTTGTACCGCAGGCATTCGCGAATGAGGCAGCGCATCGCTTCGGAGTAGTGAAAAAAGTCCAGTTCCAGATTGGCGTCGTCGATGTAGTGCCGGTAAAAGCGGTCGAAATCGGTGATCGGCGGAGGCGGCAGGTAGCGGCTGTACTCTTCCTTAAGCCACCAACCGGTGAAGCCATACGGCCGGTGGAATTCCTCGTAGAGCGGCGTGCCGGGAAAGGGCACCACCACGCCAAGCGTGCTAAAGGTATCGACCAGCGGGGCAATGCGCTCCATAAAGCGCAGCGTGCGTTCGAGCGCGGCGGGGCTCTCTTGCGGAAACCCAAGCATGAAATTGCAGGCGGTCACGAGGCCCTCCTGCTTGGCCCATTCGAGTGCGCGGACCACGTGCTCGGGAGACACGCCTTTCTTGATCACCTTGAGGATTTCATGATCGCCGCTTTCCACCCCGAAGTTGACGGCCGCGCAGCCCGCGCGTTTCATCGCCCGCAGCAGTTCGGGATTCACCATGTTGGCGCGCGTGATGGCGCTCCAGCCGAGCGGAAAACGAATGCCGGTTTCGAAGGCGGAACACAGCGCGCGCAGTCGCCGGGCGTCAGCCGTCAAGGCGTCGTCCCAGAATGGGTAGAAGGTGGCGCCCGAGCGCGCGTAATACTGGTTTAGCTCCTCCACTACGGCTTCGCTGCTGCGATAGCGAAAGCCCCGGCCGGTGACGTAGTTGGCGCAGAAGGTGCAACGCGCCGGACAGCCGCGGCTGGTGAGGATGCCGCCGGGAATCGTTTCGCGGCCCGAAGCGTCGTACCAGCCCGCGTCGAACAACGGTTGCGCCAGTTGCGGAGGAGCCAGCGAATCCAGGTTGGCCACGAACTCAGATGGCGGGCCGCGGCGGATGGTGCCATCGCCGGCCCGGTACACCACGCCCGGAATCTTGCCGAGATCGCCGCCGGTTTCGGCCCACTCCGCGACGCGCACAATGGTATCCTCGGCCTCGCCGCATACGGCTATCTGAAAACCGTGATCGAGCGCCTCCTCGGGACAGGCCGTGACGTGCGCGCCGCCTGCCAGCAGCAGCGGAAAGCGCTCCGCCATTTTCCCCGCCAGTTGGTAGGCGTGCCACACCCAACGCGTGAAGAGACCGAAGCCCACCAGGTCGGGGCCGAACGCCTCCGCTTCCTCCAGAATCCACGCGGCGTCGGGGCGCCAGTAACGTGCCGCGGCATCGATGACGCGCACTTCGTGTCCCCGCGCAACCAGCGCCGCTGCCACATACTGGAGTCCCAGCAAAGGCGCGCCGAGCTGCTCGGGCGACGGTGGATTCAAAAGAAGGATGCGCAGCATACAGTATCCGCCGTGACGAAGGCTCAGCTGAATGTGCCCGGAACGCGCAGCGAGATCCCGCCGACCACCTGACCGGTTGGAACGTATGGCGGCGCAAAAGTAGGCACCGGGCCCGTGCCCATGACGTTCTTGACCGTCGTACTGGTTTGCCACATGTTAAACGAGGTCTCGATTGCCGCGGCCAGTGCATCGAACAAGGAGCGGTCGTTCGGCGATGGCTGCGTCATCTGCTGAAGGAACTGCTCCCGGAGAATTCCGCGGCCGAGAGTGCTCGCGTCTTGTTTCAGGGTTAGTAGTGGGACCGGGATGTTGGGAGTGGGAGGAGCTTGCGGAGCCGGCACCGCGGCGAATGTGGGCCAGAGGGGCAGCCCTGGAACAGAAATCGAGTTCTGATAAAGATTCCACTGGCTGCTCAGAACCTTGGCGGCGGCTTTCCAGTGTTGCGTGAACGGACCGGTGGGCGGCATGCGGGATTGAATGAGCGGCCCCAACTCGGGCCCCATCACGCGTCCGCCCGTTCCAATGTGGGCATTGATGATCACATCGCCAAGGGAAGCCATGGCAGCCCACTGGGTCCATGCCGCATTGATGGCGCTGGTGATGCTTTCGAAGAAGGCGTTAACATCCTTTGCCTGAGCCTGAGGCGCAGCTTTGAAATTCATCTTCGCAAAGTTGCCGATCACGCTGGCGGCAGGTACGGACATCAGTCTCCTCCAGACGGAAGTATACTATCGCGGGAACATTCAAGTACCCGCTCCCTTCGGTCAAGGCTCAGTAACGCGGTCGCATTTCGGTATGGACGTGCTTTACTACCCTGTGACCGCAGGCGGCGTTGCGGTCACAGATTGTTCCATCCGGCGCCGCCGGAGGCCCTGCTGAGCCGTGACCAAAGGGAGCGGTGGTCTACCTTTTGAGCGGATCTTCCACCCACGGCGGCGTAGCTTCGATCAACCGCCCCAGCTCGGGCTCGAGCTGTTCCATCTTGCACTTCATCTCCCAGGCGATCTCACGGTAGCTGAAGTGACCCTTGACGCCGCTGCGCAGCCGCGAGATGTATTCCGCCTCGGCGAAATCCATTTTGAAAAGGAAGCGCGAGCGGGCGCCGAAGGGGAGCAGATAGTGTGCGCCCGGCGCGGGCAGGCGATGCATCGTGTCCAGCGCCGCCGTGAGAGCGTGATTGGAAGACTTCCGTCGCGCCGGCCTCCACGACCAGCTTCGGCGTGTCGAACCCCAGGTTTCCGGAGTACTCCTGGCGGAACTGCTGGCAGCGGCGGTGGCGGTGGAGATCGCGGTACGCGCCCACGTCGATCACGAAATCGTAGGCATAGAGGCCGCCGCGGAAGTTGTCGAGGATGGCATCCTGCCGCGAGCGCGAAGCCAGCGCCACGTCGATCACCTCGGCGCGCTGCCGGTCGCTCCAGCCGCAGGCCAGATCGTACAGCTCGCGGAAGGGCCGGCCGGTCACAGGATACAGAAGCGTCGCCGCGATATCGGAGGGCACGTGCGTGGGCCGCAGCAGATCGACGCGCGGCGCGTCCGCACCAGCCGCGGGCGGCAAATTCTGCTCGGCCCACAGGCGCAGATCCCGGCGCGCGCGGGCGGCGTGTTCATCCGGATCGGCGTGGCGCGCCAGCGTGGGGGCCAGCGGCTTCGCCGGCCGCATTCAGGTCCCAGCGGCATTCCGGCTCGGCCGCGCAGGCTTCCGCGATCTCCTCGGCCAGGCTGCGCAAGCTCGGCATATTCCGAGGCTTTCAGCCGCCGGATCTGCTTCTCCAGCGTGCGAATGCTGGTCACCTGGCCGACGTTGGTGGGCACTCCCCAGAAGAGCAGGTAGCGGGCGACATCGAAGGCGCGCGCGTCAAGGTTGCGATGGTACGCGTCGAGCTTCATATCCTCGGGACGAGGCAGTCGTTCGCACAGGCAGGCGAACGCGAGTTGATGCACGTTGCTTGTAAGCCGCCAATAGAGCTTCGCCAGCGGCCTGGTACCGGGCGGCATCGGCGGCCGCAAGTTCCGGCGGCGTTACAAAGCCGGAGCGCGAAAAATCCTGGTAGCGCGAAGACTTCGCCTGGCCGTCCCAGAGCGGCTCGGCTTCGATTTCGGTGGCCGCCAGCTCTGAGATTCCTTCGAAGCACACCACGGTGTGGCCGAGGTCGGCGATGGAGGCGTGGCCGTATTGAAAGTAGAAACTTTCCAGGAACTTCTGGGAATCGTGCGCCCGCACCCATTCGATCGATTCGCGGATGGAATCGGGCGACCGGCTGTAGCGGGCCAGGGCGTAGGCGCTCTTTTCCGGCGGCATGGGCGCCACGGTGATGACGCGTTTCGGTGGGTTCAAGACGCTATCATATCGCTCCAGGTGGGGCCAGGCCTTCGGGCCTGCCGCCGGGCTTCCGCCCGGCGTCTTGCAATCAACGTCCCTGGACGCGCCGGCCACAAGGCCGGCGGCAGGCCCGAAGGCCTGGCCCCACGTTATCCTGTAACGAGGAGCCCTCTACGCTTGCAGACGAACCTCGCCCGCATTGACCATGTCTCCGAGTCGGTCCACCAGGACGTGGATCGCCACCGCGAAACCTTCCTCCACGCGGAGCCCTTCAAGCATGTCGTCATCGAGAATTTTTTCGAGCATGCTTTTGCGGACCGGCTGCTCGCCGACTTCCCCAGCTTCGATCCCAAGCTCGCGATTAACGAAGGCGGGCAGGTCGGCAAGAAGGGCGTGAATCCCAACATCAAGGAAATCAGTCCCGTCTATCAGGAGCTGTACGAATCCCTCTCGGCTGCTCCTTTTCTCGATCTGATTAGCCAGCTCTCGGGGATTCCGGATCTCATCCTCGACCCCAAGATGTACGGCGGAGGCACGCACGATAACCACCACGGGCAGGAGCTCGATCCGCATGTGGACTTCAACTACGACATCACGATGCAACTGCACCGCCGCCTGAACCTGATCGTGTACATGAACAAGGAGTGGGAAAGCGAGTGGGGCGGCGCGATCGAGATCCACTCAAATCCGCGCAAGCCGTTCGAGAACCAGGTACGCAGCTTCGATCCGCTATTCAATCGCGCGGTCATGTTTGAAACCAATGAGTACTCCTGGCACGGCTTTCCGCGAATCAATTTACCGCCCGACAAGCGTCATATTTCCCGCAAGTCCATTTCGATTTACCTCTACACCAAGGAGCGTCCGGCCGAGGAGATCGCGCCACTGCACGGCACATTCTACGTGCAGCGTTTCCTTCCCGAGCGCATCCGCGAGGGCTACACATTGACTGCGGAAGATGCCGACGAACTGGCGCGCCTGCTGATCCGGCGCGATACCTGGATCGAGCTCTACCAGCAGATGGAGCTGGATAAGAACCGGGAAATCGCCGAGAAGAATTACCTCATTCAAAACTCGCCCAACCGTGTGCGGGCGCGGCTCACCGGCTACATCGTTCAGGCTGAGGAATCGATCGGCCTGTACGCGGATGATTGGGCCGCGCCCCACGCCGAAATCGCGATTCAGCCGGTGGCGCCGGTCTCCGGCATTACGTTGCGCGGATGGCGGCCGGATGATGCTCCGGAAGCCCGCATACGGCTCGCGATCGGCGATACGGTGGCCGAACACTCGGCCGGCGGTGGCAAGTTCTCCGTGAACCTACGGCTGCCGCACCCGACCCAGGAAACATTCCGGGTGAAGATCGATGTGGAATCGCCCGGCAAAGCCACGCGGGGCACGGACTCGCGCGATCTGGCTTTCGTGCTGGCCGAACTGCGCGCGCACCATCCGACTGGCGCAGACCCTGGCCATGAGGCTGCGCTGAGCGATGCGCATTTCGATCCAGCGGCTCCACCCCAAGGCCGTCCTTCCCAGCTACGCGCATGGCCCGCTGGAAGACGCCGGCATGGACCTGCACGCGGTGTCCGGTGTCACGCTCGACCCCGGTCTGCCGCAGGTGGTGCCGACAGGTATAGCGATCGAACTGCCGCCTGGTTATGAAGCGCAGGTGCGCCCGCGCAGCGGCCTGGCTTTGAAGCACGGCATCACCATGCCCAACGCGCCGGCGACGATTGATCCCGGCTATCGCGGCGAGATTCGGATTATTCTGCTCAACCTCGGCCCGCATCCGTACACCATCCAGGCAGGGGACCGCATCGCGCAGATGATCGTGGCGCGCTACGAAGCGGTGGAGTGGACTGAGAGCGAACTCACAGAATCGCGCCGCGGCGCCGGCGGCTTCGGCTCGTCGGGGCGATAAACTAGCTGACATGAGTCTGGCCGAAAAGCATTGCGTTCCGTGCCGTGGAGGCGTGCCGCCGCTGACCGGCGATGCGTTGGAAAAACTGAAATCGCAGGTGAGCGGCTGGGAAGTCGTCAACGAACACCACCTGCGAAAGAACTACACCTTTCCCGATTTCCTGAAAGCGCTCGAGTTCGTGAACCGCGCGGGCGCCATCGCGGAGAAGGAAGGCCACCATCCGGACCTCTACCTTGCGTGGGGCAAAGTCGGCGTCGAAATCTGGACCCACAAGATTAACGGCTTGACCGAGAGCGATTTTATTATGGCGTCGAAGATCGACGGCATCCCGCACGGGTAAGTGTGGCTGCAGGCCGGAAGGCCTGCCCCACTACCGCGTCGGCGGCAGCGGAAAGACTTTACGGTCCGGCGGCAGGTGCTGGTCGGCGGCGCTGAGCATGATGGCTGCCATGGCATAGTCGCCCATCACCGCGGCCATCTCCACCATCCCCTGTTTCCCGAAAAGTTCCACCGCCTTGGCATATAGATCGGAACTCAGTTTGTGATCGCGCAACAATTGCCGCCCGCATCGGATGATCACGCTGTCCTTTTCCGATAATCCCGTGACGTCCTTCCCACTCCGAATCACGTCGATGATGGATTGGTCCACACCGTTCGTGAGCGCCGCCTGTTCGTGCCCCGACCACTCGTACACCTGGTCGAACTCGCGCGCGGCCACCAGGATGGCCACCTCGGTATTGCGGCGACCCAGCACGCCTCCGAAGCGTAGATAGTCGTTCAGCAGGCGCATCGCTTCCGCCACTTTCGGGCTATACAAGGAGACGGCCACTGGTCCGGTGGCGGGAGCCGTCTTATTGGGCGCGGCCACCGCATCGTAAATCTTCTTGCCGCTTTCGTCCAGATCCTCGCGCTTCACCACAGGCAGGCGAGAGTAAGACTGTGCGTCGATGTCGGCCGGCAGTGCAGCCGCCCCAGAGGCTGGTGTCACTGGTGTCGCTGTCCTAGCCGGTTGGCCGGTGGCAATGGCAGCGAGGCCTGAAATTAGAATTGTCCAAATGAGTATTCGCATTCTTCTTCCATTTCCCGGTATTCCAGCATACTTCACCTCCAGCCTTTGTATTGGCAGCACAGGCGGTGCCACGTGCCGGCGACCAGATCGCCGGCGTTACGTAACGCCGGCGGTCTTTGCCGCCGGTCGGACGGATACTTTAGTCCAAGCGTCCATTCTTGGCGGTGTCAGCTTCGTTCAGCAACCCGCCAGGCTGCTGAGCAGCCGCTCATACGCGTCGGTCACCGCGTCCCACGAATAGTTGACTCGCACGCGTTCCATAGCGTTGCCGCGTAGGGTATCGCGGTCGGCTTCGCTCATCTCCAGCGCCAGCAGCATCTTCGCCGCCAGTTCGTGGGGCTCGAACGGAATTCCGGTGTCGCCGGCGACTTCGGCGTTCTCCGGCGTGTTGCGATACAGCACCAGCGCACCCCGGCCCATGGCTTCGATCAGCGCCGGATGCGTGCCGCCCACTTCAGTAGCGTGGACATACGCGAAACAATGCGATTGCAGTTCGTGGTAACCCTGGCCGTAAATGGCGCCCGGGGCCAGTACGCGCGTGTCCAGGGTTTCGCGCACCCGCCGGATATAGTCGCGGGCATACGGCGCATCGCCAATCAGAGCCAGCCGAAAAGGCGTGCTCACGGTTTCAAACGCCTGGCGCACCTCCAGCGCTTGATTCTCCGGCTCCATCCGGCTCACGTAGAGAAAGTAGCGGCGCGGCTCCAATCCCAACTTCTGCAGAATCGTAGTGCTCTCTACCGGGCCCACCTCGGCGCGCCATACGGGATGAACACGCTCTCCTTGCGGTAGCGCTCGCGATAGTAGTCCTGAATAGCACGCGCATCGGTGACGATTGCGCTCGGGCAGAAAGTGGCGAGCCGTTCCGAAACGAGATACCAGCCCTTAGCCAGGCGATTCCATTTCTTCCGCTTGCGTTCGATGCCGTCCACGTTGAGCGCCACAGGAATGCCGAACCAACGCGGCCACATGGTGAAAAGGGCGTTGGCTCCGTTGCAGTAGAGCGCTACATCGGCACGATATCCTAAGACGCGATAACCCAGCAGGTGCAGGGTCGAGATAAACGTATGGGCCAGCGTGTCGAGGTATTTGTGGCGAATGGTTGGCAGGTACTGGAGGTGAACGCCGCGGTATGGATTCTCGGGGAAACCTTCGCGGCAGTACACCGTGACTTCGTGCCCGCGCGCCGCTAGACGCGTGGAAAGCTCTTCCGCGAAAGTCTCAAAACCGCCATACCGGGCAGGGATGCCGCGCGTGCCGAGCAGGGCGATGCGCACGGCTACATAGCGCCCGACGTCTTAGCGGTTTCGGATCGCGGCTCCAGACGCGCCATTTTCTTGGGCGCCTTCTTGGTCACTGGGACGTACTGAAACCAACTGGCCATGTATTCGTCGTCCACACGGCGCCGGGCCTGAATGAGACGTCTCTTGGCCAGAACGCGCGTCCAGTTCTTGGCCAGAAACCAAAAAGCCTTGAGGGACGTGTGCTCCCAGAGCAGACAGCACAACACCACCGTGATATCGCGCGTGGTGATGGGAAGCCAGTTCCTCCGGTAGAGATCGCCGTGGATGTTTTTCAGCCGCATCAGGAAGCGATTCTTCACCGAATGCATGTTGATCTCGGGCGGCAGCGCGCGCCGGTTCCCCGGCAAGACCTTGCGCACATGATAACCGCGGGCATAGGGTACGTACAGGCACTTCCAGCCCATTAGCTGTGCCCGCCACGCAACATCCGCATCTTCCCGGTACACGAAGAAATCGGAATCGAAGAACTCGCCATCGAGCGAGATGTCTTCGATCATGGTGCGGCGGTAGAGCGCCGCCGCGGCCGTGGCGCCGAAAACATACTCGTATCGAAGGTAGTGGCCGTTGTCCACTTCCTGGCTGCCGCGATCGAGGTGGCGCAGCATCGGAGTGAAATAGATCCCCGTCGAATCCACTTTCGGCTTAGGAGGAATTTCGAAGTGCGCCGACATGGTGAGCAGCTTGCCGCACACCGTGCCGATTTCCGGATCAAATCGTCCCGCATCCACCAGCGATTGAATGAACCCGGGCAGCAGCAGCACATCCGGATTCAGCGTCAGAATCCAATCGCCGCCGGACACGCCGATGGCTTGGTTTTGCGCCGCTGCGAAACCGATATTCTCCTGGTTGTAGATCACCCGACAGCGGTCTTCGAACTGTTCCAGGATAGCGATGGTGCCGTCGGAGGAGGCATTGTCGATGACAATGATTTCCCGATTGGCATAGTCCTGCGCCAATATCGACTCGAGGCAACGCCGTATAAATTGCCCGCTATTGTAAGTGACTATTGTTACGGAGACGAAGTCGCTGTGCGCCATGAACTGAACCTGAACTTGAGTAGCTGAACTTCCTGCACATTTTTCACTTACCCTTTGGGATTGAGGACGGACGGAACCGCACCGACCTCACGGCCGAAGAAAATTCGGCCAGCCAACCGCATAACGCTGCCATACGTCGCGACCGGCTGCAAGCTCTTTTCGAGTACCGATTCCAACACGGCACGCACCGAAGAGCCTGCCAATACTGCCAAACACACCGCTCGCATCCCCGCTGGGCGGAAGTGCTTGACTGAGTATCTAAGTAAACTACGATACCAGTAAATACGCCTCATCTCCAGTGATAAAGCCGGAATCGAATGGCCACCTGTGTGTTTCGCAACAGCTTGCGGCTCATAACGAAAGGAATATCCCCCATCGATCGACCGCCGGCAAAAATCGACATCCTCAAACCAGACCGGCCAAAACTTCTCGTCGAAGCCGCCCAACTGCTGCCATACGTCCCGGCGGATCATCAGAAACGCTCCCGCCGGTTGTTCCACTGATTGCGACCGATAATAGTCCAGCCCTAAACCGCGGTATCTCCGGTTGACGGGATTGCGCGGCCAAATTCGGTTCAGCAAGAGAACTTCCAAAATCAAAGCGGCCGGTGTGGGAAGTTGCCGCACCATGAAACCAACCTGAGGCTGGCCGGCGGCATCCAGCAATCGACCACCCGCGCCCGCCGATCGAGGCAGGTCGCACGCCGCACGAAGAGGCTCCAGTTCACTCGAGAGAATCGCGTCGGGGTTGAGCAACAGGAGGTAGCGGCAGTTCAATTCCGTGCAGCCCTGATTGACTGCGGCCGCGAATCCGCGATTCGACGAATTGGCGATCACACGCACACCGCGGCGCTGGACCTCGGCCGGCGTTCCATCGGCTGAGGCATTATCCACCACCAGAATTTCAGCGCCCGCGCCCCGCGCCGCATCCAGGCAGGCGCCGATCACCTTCGCGGAATTATAGGTGACGATGATGATGCCGATCTCGGACATGTGTCACTTTGTCCCCCGAGTGAGCAGAAAATACATCTTCCAGTACCAATGCCAGCCGGTAGCGCGTTCGATGTCGCCGATCAATTGCTCGTTCTCACGAAGCCAATTGTCCAACGCAGGGCTGTTGCGAACCGCACGTTGCCTGCGGAAATGCGGAACATGCCTGATGCCCTGCAGCTTTCCGCGAAGCCACGCTCCCGCTGCGCCATGCCGGGCCGCCACCAGTCCCCAGAGAGCCTGCCCCACCAGGATGGCCCACGCACAGCGCAGCGGATAATGCATCGCCACCAGGTAACACTGGTTTCGCGCGATGCGCCGCACGGTCTCGGGATGCCATCGGCCGAGCGACGCGCTACCGTGGTGCCACGCGACCGCCTGCGGTACATACAGACCCGAGACACCGCCGAGCGCACACCGGATGCCGAACTCCACGTCTTCCAGGTACGATTCGAAAGTTTCGTTAAGGAATCCAACGCGGCGGAAAACGTCGGCGCGGAACACGACCGCAGTCCAAGGGGTGGACCAGATGGAGCGGCCCGCCGAAAAGAGCGGTCCATCCAGGCAGCCGTGGCCCAACCGGGCAGCACAGCCGGCGCGGGAGACCGCATCGAACGTGGCATCGATGCGCTCCGGCGATGTGGCGGACAGAATCTTACCCGTGGCGAACGGCGCTCCCGCGGCGCACAGCGTCGCGAAGTAATCCGGCGCCAGTTCCACGTCGCTGTTCAGCACCGCGATCCATTCGCTGCGGCTTTCCCGTATGCCTCGATTCACAGCGGGCGCGAAACCCGCGTTGTGACCCATCGCGATCACGCGGGCCCCATGTTCCCGGGCCAGTTCCGGTGCTCCGTCCGTGGAGCCGTTATCCACTACCAGCAATTCGCCGGCTGGCTCCGTTTGCGCGTTCAGGCTGGCCAGCAAACGTGCGAGATAGTCCCGGCCGTTCCACACGGGCACCACGGCGGTGAGACTCATCGCACGAAGCGTTTCTTGACCAGAAATGCCAGGTTGCGAAAGCCGTCGCGCCAGGCATTCAACTTGGTTTCGCCCAGGCGCGATGAGTACTGGATGGAAATCTCACGAAACCGAATCCGTGGGCTGCGTAGCGCTTCGACTTTAATCTCCTCTGAGAAAGCCATCCCGTCGGACACCAGCTTCATCTCTTTGAGGATCGAGCGGCGGAACACCCACATCCCCGATTGAGAGTCGCGCACCCAGCGCAGGTACAGCACCGACATGGCAATCGAAAGCACCAGGTTGCCAAACTTGTTCTTGAAACTCATGGCTTGCGAGTCTTGCACCGGAAACCGTGAGGCATTCAGGAAATCGACCTCCAGGTGCAGGAACGCTTCAATCAGGTACGAGAGCGCATCCACGGGGTAACTGTGATCGCCATCCAGGGTGATGATCAGATCGCCCGTGGCCATCGCGAAGCCGCGCTTGTAGCTGCGTCCGTAACCGCGCACATCTTCGCGGATCACCTTGGCGCCCAGTGACGCGGCCACCTCGGAGGTACGGTCGGTCGAGTTGTTGTCCACCACGATCACCTCGTCCACGAAGTCCGGCATGGCGCGCAGTACGCTCTCGATGCCCTGCTCCTCGTTCAGGCAAGGAATAATTACGGTGATCGAATGGTCTTTATACATGGCTAAAAACGTCCATTGATATGATGGGATCAATGAAGCGTTTTTTCCTTCTCCTGGCCTGTTCCGGCATGGCGCTGTTCGGCGCCCAACTGGAAGGCGTGCACTCCGTGTACCTCTTGCCGATGTCGAAGGGGCTGGACCAATACCTGGCCAACCGCCTCACCAACGAACACCTGTTCCAGGTGGTGACCGACCCCAAGCGCGCGGACGCGATCTTCACCGATAAAATCGGTGAGAGCTTCGAAGGAAAGCTGACGGACATTCTTCCTTCGCCCGAACCGGTGGCCAAACCACCCGCCCCGCCGGCCGCCGAGGAGTCGGACCAACCCAAGGCGCGAACTCTTCCCACCGAGACGGTCAACAAATTAACCAACCTCGCCGCTACCGGGACGTTCGGCCGCTCCAAGGGAACAGTCTTCCTGGTCGATCCGAGAACACACGAGGTGTTGTGGTCGGCATACCAGCCTTCGAAAGACGCTAGTAACACGGAAATGGATCGCACTGCCTCCGACATTGTAAGCCGTCTCAAACGTGCGCTGAAGCCGAAGTAGGAACAGTTTTCAGTAATCAGCCAAATCTGGCGACTCCGAGGCAGACTGATAACTGACGACTGAAAACTGAGAACTGGTTGCTGACGGCTGATAGCTGTTTAGCTACCGCACCGCGACCGTGCCCAAACCGTATTCCGCCAGGTCGACCCAGATGTTGTGTAGGGTGTTCTGCACAAATACGGCCCGCTCTGCCCGGAAACTGCGCTTGCCCTGGTAGCTCTGCCAGCGGCGGCGCGCGAGGGCGTGAGCAGCCGCCACGTCGGCGCTGGTCAGTTCCTGGGCCAGCGTCACATGCGGGTGATACGCGAACGGCTCGTGGAATGCAAGCGCACGGGCGTTCATGGCCGTGTGCAGCCCCTCTAATTCCGCCGCGCCCGCCCCCAGTTGAAGGTAGATCACGTTCGTAACCGGAAAGACATCGATGTTGGTCAGTTCGATTTCGAAGGGCGACCAGGCTTCCGTAAGGGACCGAACCTGTTCCGACGCAACCTGCCATTCCACGGCAAGCGGACGAGGCGGCAAGACACTCACGTGGGCGTGGGGCTTGTCGCTGGGAACCAGCTCACAGCGCAGATCGTCCAGGAAACGGCCCAGCGGGTCGGGCAGGTAAATAACCAGAGCGAAAACATTTAGCCGCTCTTCAGCGGGGACGCGACGTTGCACCCCATTCAACTCACATCTCATGCTCACTCTATCGTACCCATTTTGTGGCGGTATGCGCAGCGCCAGCCCTCCGGAAACCCCCTTAGGCCGCGGCTACTCCGCGACGCCTGCTGCTCCCCATCGCCTGCTACTCTCGATATTGATGCCCAGTCCTAGCGCGGTCAATCCGCTTCTCACCCCCGCTTTCCGGATTCCGTTCCATAAAATACATGCCGCCGACGTGCAACCCGCCACCACCACCCTGCTGGCCGATAGCCGTGCCCGCCTGGAGAAGATTGCTGCCGAGCCTGGTGAACGGACCTTCGAAAACACGATGAGCGCACTGGACCACCTCACCGAGCCCTTGGACTATGCCATGGGCGTGGTTCGGCACTTGGAATCGGTGGCCACCTACCCGGAGCTGCGCGCCGCCTTCAATGCCGCGCAACCCGAGGTGAGCGCGTTCTATTCGGGCATTCCGCTCCACGCGGGCCTGTGGAACGCGGTGAAAGCGTATGCTGCCACCCAGCAAGCCGGCGCGCTCTCAGGGGAGCGGCAGCGCTTCCTGAAAAAGACCATCGAGTCGTTCCGCAGGCATGGCGCGGATCTGGACGCCGCGGGCAAGCAGCGCCTTGAGGCGATCGATGTCGAACTCACCCAGGTCACCACCAAGTTCGGTGAGAACGTGCTCGATTCCACCAATGCTTTCGAACTGGTGATCACAAATGAGAAGGATCTGGCCGGACTGCCGCCCACGGCCATTGCGGCGGCGCGGGACAGTGCCAGTCGTAAGGGACTCGAGGGCTGGCGCTTCACCCTGCAGGCCCCCGATTACTTCGCGGTGATGACGTACCTCGATGATGCCCCGATCCGCCGGCAGTTATATGACGCCTACAGCGTCCGCGCTACGTCGGGCGCGTGGGACAACCGCCCGGTGCTCCGGCGCATTATTGAGCTGCGGCGGGAGAAAGCCCATCTGCTGGCCTTCGGCGACTTTGCCGACTTCGTGCTGGAAGATCGCATGGCGCACACCGGCGCGCGCGCGCTGGAGTTCCTGGAAGCGTTGAAGGCCAAGACCGAGCGGCGATTCCGCGAAGAAAACCGCGAACTGCTCGAGTTCCGCCGGTCCATCGAAGGACCGTCCGCGCCTGAGCTCGAGCCCTGGGACGTCGGGTATTACGCCGAGAAACAGCGCGCGGCCCTCTACGCCTTCGATGAGGAGGCGCTGCGCCCGTTTTTTAAGCTGGAGCGCGTCGTGGCAGGGCTCTTCGATCTGGTGGGCCGCCTCTACGGCATCAAGGTCACCGAAGAAGCGGACGTTCCGGCTTGGGACCCGCAGGTACGCTACTACAACGTGCATGACGCCGACGGCTCGTTTTTGGGGGGATTTTACGCCGACTGGTATCCGCGCGAGAACAAGCGCGGCGGCGCCTGGATGGACGCTTTGATTACGGGCGGCCCGTCTCCCGATGGCTTCCGCCCGCACCTCGGACTGATCTGTGGCAACCTCACGCCTCCCATTGGCGGCAAGCCGGCGCTGCTGACGCACCGCGAAGTGGAGACCATCTTCCACGAATTCGGCCATCTCTTGCATCATTTGCTGAGCCGCGTGGAAGTCCGCAGCCTGGCGGGCACCAACGTGGCCTGGGACTTTGTGGAACTGCCCTCGCAAATCATGGAGAACTGGTGCTGGGAACGCGCCGCGCTGGACTTGTTCGCGCGCCACTGGGAGACCGGTGAGCCCATCCCCGATGAGCTGTTTCAGAAGATGAGGCGCGCGCGCACCTTCCGCGCCGCCAACGCCCAAATGCGGCAGCTCGGTTTCGGTTTCGTGGACTTGCTGCTGCACGTCCGCTACGCGCCGGAGAAGGATGGCGACCCGGTCGCCTACACGCGCGGCGTGCTCCAGCAGTTCAGCCCCGCGCCGCTGCCCGCGCAGCACGCCATGATCGCCGCCTTCACCCACTTGTTTGCCAGCCCGGTGGGTTATGGCGCCGGGTATTACTCCTACAAGTGGGCGGAGGTTTTGGATGCCGATGCCTTCACACGTTTCCGCGACAGCGGCATTTTCAGCCGCGAAATCGGCGCCGCCTTCCGCGCCAATATTTTGTCCAAGGGCGACAGCGACGATCCCGCCGAACTCTACCGACGGTTCATGGGAAGGGAACCGGATCCTTCGGCGTTGCTGCAGCGTTCGGGATTGGCGTAAGAAAACTTTTAGCGATCAGCTTTGCCGGCTTAGTAGCGAGCTTCAGCGATCGGCCGACCCCGGCTCGGGTATAGCCGATTGCTCAGTGCTGACCGCTGAAAGCTTTTCTTGTGTGACTTGGTCCACCGCTGGGGTGGCGGGCCGGTTCTTGCTCAGCAGTTCTTCGATTCGTTCGATGAGTCGGCGTAGGACTATGGGCTTGGTTTCATATGCCCCACAGCCCGCCTCCACGGCATCCGCTACGTAATCCGTGGTGGCGTGCGCCGTCAAGACCAGTACCGGAATGCGGAAGGTGTGCGGATCGCTTTTGAGGGCGCGAATGGCGCTCTTCCCATCCATGACCGGCATGTCGAGGTCCATCAGAATCAGGTCGGGATGGTGCTGCCGGGCCTGATGCAGGGCCTCCTTGCCGTCACATGCGGCGATCATCTCGTAGCCGGCCTTTTCCAGCCGGCGCACCAGCATGTCGCGGCTGAATTCGTCGTCTTCCGTTAACAGCAGTTTGGACATAATTCCTCCGATCCGGGTTTCAGGGACGTAGCGCTCAACGGCGCGCAGGCTTTGAAGTGCGCCGGAATCCGCATGGTAAAAATCGAGCCTTTGCCTGGTTCGCTCTCGACTGAAATATCGCCGCCCATCATGCGGCACATGTGCCTACTTATGGCCAGGCCCAAGCCGCTGCCTCCATATTTGCGAGTAGTGGAGGCGTCCGCCTGGGTGAAGGCCTGAAATAACTTTTCCTGTTGCTTCGCGTTGAGACCGATCCCCGTGTCGCGGACTTGCAGCACGATCCAATCTCCGGGCGCCTGCCCCTCGCTGGCAACCTCCACGGCGATTTCGCCGTTCTCGGTAAACTTGCAGGCGTTAGCCACCAGGTTCATCAGGCTCTGCCGGAAGCGTGTCAAATCGGTATAGATCTCCCCCGTGTTGGCGCGGTCGCTCACCGAAACCCGGTTGTGGTTGCGCGCGGCTTGCGGCCCAACGGCAGCCAGCACATCCTGGATGGCCAGGCGGAAATCGAAGGTCTCCGCATGGATCTCGATCTTGCCGGCCTCCGCCCGGGAGTAATCCAGGACTTGGTTGACCATGTGCAGCAGGATGCCACCGGCGCGTTCGATCTTGGCCAGGTCCGGCGCCACGCCTTCGATGGCTCGTTCCTGGCAGGTTTCCTGGAGCAGTTGGCTGTATCCCAAAATGGCGTTCAGCGGCGTGCGCAGTTCGTGGCTCATGTTGGCTAAGAATGCGCTCTTGGCCGCGGCCGCCGCCTCTGCCGCCTCTTTGGCTTTCCGAAGCTGGCGTTCCGCATCCTTCCGTGTGGTCATGTCCTGCGCCACCCAGACGGTGCCCTCGAATCCGGAATCCTGAGCGCGCATCGGCGCAGCGGATAGGAGCATGGGGATCGCGCTTCCGTCCACACGCAGGTAAGCTACCTCAATGCCGCTGCCTGATAACCCGGTGCCGGCGCCGCAGATCTTCTCCAGTGGCGCCTTCGTCAGATCGTGGTTCTGATAACCCAGCAGATCCAGCGTGGCCTGGTTCACCGTGCGGATTCGTCCCTTGCGGTCAATTACCATGACCGATTCGGCGGTGGATTCGATGATGGCGTCCACGTAGTCTCGCGAAACCGTGGTCGCGCTCAGATCCTCCAGCATCCGATTGAATGCCTGTGTGAGCCGGCCCACTTCGTCGGGACGCTGGACGACGGCGCGGGTGCGAAAATCTCCCGCAGCCACCTTGCGCGTGAAATCGGTGAGCGCTCGCAGGGGGCGCAATAACGTCCGCAGTTGTATTGACAGCACGGTTACTACGGCGATCAGCCCGGCCAGTGCCACGACAGCCGTAGTCCAGATAATCCGCACGTTGCCCGCGCGCTGGCGGTCGGTCGACAAACCTAACCGCAGAACGCCCAGACGCGCCTGCGCGGGCCGCTGCTCGTCCCAGGCCAGATGCGCTGCGGCCACCACCGGCGCCACCACTTTGGTGATCTCGATGAAACTATGGCCTGCAGCCCAACCAGGGCCCGTTTGCGAACGGGACGGTACCGCGGAGCGCGGAAAACCAGCGGCCGTCTGTAGCACCGGCGTGCCGCTCTGCTCGTCGGTCATTTCCACGAACAGGGCGCGATCGTCTGCCACCGCGCTGGCGCCGATGCGTGCCAATTCCTGGCGGTCACCCACCAGCATGGCGAACTGGCACTGATCGGCCAGGAACCCCGCCATGTTTTCCGCGCGGGTCCGCAACTGCCGGTCGAATTCCTGGCTGTAACCCACCAGAAACACCACCGTCAGGCCGGCCACCGTAACTGTGGTGAGCGTCACCGTGACTGCCAGGACCTTGGCCAGCAGGCTCTCTTGGAAGAGTCGCTTCATTTGAATACCTCGACCGCCGGACTGGCCTGGAAATCCACTCCCAGCAAGTGCGCCACCCGCTGGTTAATGGCCGCATTCACTTTCCGCGGCCCTTCCTCCCGGTTGCCATCCTCGCCCCGCAAGATGCGCCCCGCCAGTTCGCCCGTCTGGCGGCCGATCTCACGGTAATCCGGATAGATCCCGGCGACCGCTCCCGCGCGCACGAAGGCCGAGGAGAAGCCGACGATGGGTAGGCGGTTTTCGAGCGAAGCCAGGATGAGCGGTTTGATGGTCACGGAGTTGTACAAATCCGCATCTGGCAGGCATAGCACCAAATCGACCCGCCCTTTCAGCGTTCCGAGCGCCTGCAATAGATCGGCGGGACCGTCGCAGTCTACGACCACAGCGGTGTAGCCTTGCTGGCGCGCCGCGGCTTCCACGGCGGCATCCGTCTGCAACGCATGTGCCCGGCTGCGGATGATACCCACCCTGCGGCGCTGCGGTAACAGCAACTTCATTTGCGCCAGCCACATTCCCACCGGCAGCGCCAGATCGACATGCGCGCGCAAGTCGTCCGGATTCGTGGGGTGCAGAACCATGGTGGCGATCACCGGTACACCGGATTTATGCGCCCGCACCGCGGCCAGCGAGTCGCCCCCGATGGCAATTGCCACCCGGAAGTCGCGGCGCGCCAGTTGGCGTGCGAGTTCGGACTCCGCTCCGGCCGCCTTCAGGTCGAGGATCTCCAGACCGGCCGGCCCCAGCACCGCTTTCAAACCGTCCAACGCTTCCCCAAAAGCCTCCACACCGGAGTCGTAGGCCACCAATGCGGCCGGTTGTGCGGCTTCGAGACCTACTCCGGCCCATAACACTGCCGCCGCCAGGCGCCCTATTCCCATGGACGCCACACCAATCTCAAGAAAGCCGAACGTCCGTCGCCCCGTAGCCGGTCGATGGACAGGTAGATGGGATCTTCATATCGCCGGTTGAGAGCATTGCGCACGCCGGCTTCCAGATCGAACGCGGGTCCCAGCCGAACCGTGGCCGTCCCATCGGCCAACAGGGCGCCTCCCAACGGAGCGCCGTTGGCGGTGTTGCGCGCCGAAAGGTATTGCAGGCTGCCGCCTAGAAACAGCCGCCGGATCGGCAGGCCCAGACGCGCTTTGGAAACGTTACAGGGCGCGTTGGCCAGCCGGCCGCTGCCATCGCCATCCACCGCGTTCTGCCAGGCCGTGCTGGCGCTGGCGTCGAGACGGTTCCACAGCTTACCGCTGAGCTCCGCCTCCACACCGGTGGAACGATACTCTCCGGCGTTCTGGTATTGTTGTGCTCCGTTAGCCAGCGTCAGAGCCTCGATCACGTTCTCGATGCGATAGTGAAATCCATTCAGGATTACGGTCCAGTTCCGCGCGATGCGCCGCTCAAAAGATGCTTCGAAGGCGTGGGCTGTCTCGGGTTTCAGCGCCGGAGCAGCCACATAGGATAGGCCACCATCGTTGTAGAACTGCTCAAATGTGCTGGGATTGCGAAAAGGACGGCCGTAGACCAGCTTGTAGACCGTGCGGGGAGATGCTTGGAAGACCGCCGCCACGCGTGGTGACACAAAAGCCGGAAAGTAACGGCTATAGTCCCAGCGAACGCCCCCGTAGAGCTTCCAGCGCTTCGACACGTCCCATTCCTGTTGCGCGAATAGTGCCAGCCCACGATTCGGACGGCTGGTCCAATCTTGAACTACTCCCTCATCATCCAGGTTGTACTGCAGATTACGCAGCTCCCACGATCCGCTGGCACCCACAGTCAGTGGGCCTACGCGTTTCAGGGGGACATCGTAAGTCAAACTGGAATCCAGCCAATCTCCGCGGTTAATATCCCGGACTGGCTCGATGCGGTCCCCTATCGGGTAATCATAGAGGTCGCGATATCGATACTGGTCGTATGCCGTTCGCCATTGCAATTGCCCCGGCCCAATCTGCCTTTTGTAACTGGCTTCGATGAGGTTTCGGCTATCCACCACGTGCTGAGCGGCATCGCCCGAAAGGCTGGTTCCCAGTCCGACGGGCACGTGTTTGTCGCGCACATTGAAGTACCCCGTGAAGCTCCACCCGCGCCAGACGAGGTTGGCGAAGCTATGAAAGCCGCTCTCTCCATCGGCGTTAGACACCGTATTCCCCACACCCGCGGGCACGGGTAGGCCATCTACGGGAAAGGAAACGCCCCGGTCATCGAATACCGATCCTTCTATCAGCAGATTGACGCCGTGCCCCAGGTAACGGGAGGTGGTTAAAGACAGCTTGCGCTCTCCCGAGGACGAGGTTTCGAAGGCCGCACCCAGGTTGTGCGCCTCCGCGGGCGAGCGCGTAACCACGTTGATGTTGGCGAGCATGCCGTTGGAGCCGTACAGCGCCGAGGTGGGGCCGCGGATGACCTCGATGCGTTCCACCAGCTCCATGTCCAGTCCAAAATCCTGTTCGAAGAAGTTGTTGGAGTTGTATATGTTGTCGGTGAGCGGATGGCCATTGAGCATGACCAGAAAGCGTGTGTTGAAATCTCCGGGAAGCGAGAAGCCGCGCACTCCGACGTATTGGTAGGTATGGTCGTCGGTCACATAAAAGCCGCGCACCGAAGAGAGCGCTTCGCCCAGCGTCCGGTATCCGTAGCGCCGGATCTCCTCAGCCGTGATCACACTGACGTTGGCGGGCGCTTCCGCCAGGCTTTGGGCGTGCAGGGAAGCCGCCTCCACCCGCGGGAGTTCCGCAAACAGGATGTCTTCAGTGGCGGGGTCCCCAACGGGAGATTGGGGAGGCGTCCCCGCCAGCATGGCCGGAGCGCAAATCAGCGCTAGGACCAGATAGTCTCGCATGGCCATTGTTTTTGTCGGCAGCTGCCCAGAGGCGCCTCAAAAGTCCTTATCGGCACCTGGTGCAAGTTACTGAAGCCTGCCCTTTTTAAATCCGGTTGCTCGGCCGCCTCGATAACTATCGACAGGCGCTTAACGATTAACCATTTGGGCCATGACCTCGATGCCCGCCCGATGCTGCAATGGGCACGGATTGTCTGCTCCAAGCCGCGCGGCAAGAACAAGGTGAATATGACGATACATGCGCACAAGTGGATTTTGATGGGATGCCTGGCAGTTCCCTCGTTGTGGGGGCAGATTCATGGAGATATCTCCGGGACCGTTTTAGATCCCTCCGGAGCAGTAGTGCCGGCGGCCCGCCTGGTGCTGACCAGCCAGGATACGGGAGAGAAACGCTCGCAAAAGGCCGATTCCGAAGGACGTTTCGGTTTTCACCAACTTAAGATCGGCGGCTATCAGATCCACGCGGAGGCTACGGGCTTTCGCGAAGTGGTCGCCACGGCCACCGTGCGCAGCGGGGAAACCGCTGTAATCTCGCTCGCACTCGAAGTCGGGCCGGTCCAGGAGAGTATCTCGGTAGGCAGCGCCACGCCGGCCATCGATACGGGCAAGGCCCAGGTCCAGACTTCTTTGGGAGCGCGCGAGGTGGGTCTGCTGCCGGTCCAGCGCAACCCCTTGCTGTTCAGCCTTACCTCTCCCGGAATTGCTCCCGTCACGGCCGATAATCCGTTCCTGACCAGCGGCAGTTACAACGCCAACGGCGGCCGCGGGCGCGCCGACAATATCACCATCGACAACATCACGTCCACCGATGTCGTGGCCACCGGAAACGCCGGCGCGCAGATGGGCCCTCTCAACTACGAGCAGATCCAGGAAGTCAAACTGATCACCAGCAATTTCGACGCGGAGTTCGGGCGCAATGGCAGTTCGCAACTGCAGTTCATCACCAAGTCCGGAACCAACGACTGGCACGGCGACGGCTATGAATTCCTCCGTAACAGCGCGATGAACGCCCGCGATTTCTTCGATACCACCGGCCATGCCACGGTCACCCGGTATAACGATTTCGGATTCACCCTGGGGGGGCCCATTCGAAAGAACAAGACACAGTTCTTTGCTTCGTTCGACGACAATCCGCTGCGCGGAGCGGGCACCGTGCGGATTGCCCAAGTGCCTACCCCTGCCATGATCGCGCAGGTCATCGACCCGACCTCCCAGAAACTGCTCGCGCTTTATAACCTGCCGGTCTCTCCCAACGGCCAGGCCGCGCAGTCCGGACCGAACTGGCAAAATGCCTACCAGGGTTCGATGCGCATCGACCACCAGTTCTCCGAAAGTGACACCCTCACCGGGCGATACGCGCAGTATTACCAGGAAGGAGCCAACCCGGGCACCGTGTTCGCAACCTCGAGTATCGCGGGTTTCGGCGCCAATTACGTCAACCGGCCGCAGAATGCGAATCTCACCGAGACACACCTGTTCTCCAATTCGGTGGTCAACGAATTCCGGTTCGGTTTCGGGCGGGTGTCGCCCTTTTTCGTCGGGGAGTTCGCGCCCGGCGGCCCCCTGGTCGCGTTCAACAACGGAGCCACAAGTAATTTGGGAGAGTCGAACTCCTATCCGCAGGGCCGCGCGGAAAACACGTTCCAATTTGGCGATAGCCTCGCCTGGATCATGGGCGCCCACAATCTGAAGGCGGGTGCGGACGTGTACCGGTATCAGGTGAACAGCATGGCGGATTCCAGCGTCCGCGGCGTTTACATCTTTAACACCTGGACCGATTTCGCCAACGGAAATCCCGCCACGTATACCCAGAAGTTCGGCTCCACCGATCGCGGGCATCGCGTCACCAACTCGGCCTACTATCTGCAGGACGACTGGCGCATCCGGCGCGACTTGACGGTCAACGTGGGCTTGCGCATGGAAGTCGCCGGGGGCGTGAGCGAGGTGAACGGGCTCATTTCCAATCTCAATTTGAACTGCACCAGTCCCATCGCAGCGGCCGGCACCGGGCCGCTAGGGTGCTTCACCACCGGCCAGCCTTCCAACCGGCCCAATGTGAATTGGGGCCCCCGCGTGGGCTTCTCCTGGAATCCGGGCAATCGATCCGATACCGTGATCCGGGCCGGTTATGGTATCGCGTACGACTTTATCTTCATGAACCCGATCCTGAACCAGCGCTCGCTGCCGCCGTTCATCTACACGGCATCGCTCAGCGGCGGGTTCACCGGGGCGAATTCCTGGGCCAACCTGGTGGCGGGAACCGCGCTGGTGCAAGCCAGCGGCGAGGCATCCACCGGCGTCTTCAACCCGACTGCCCGGAACTTCGGGATTCTCAGCCCGATCATCGACACCAACCTGCAAAATCCGCAGACCCAGCAGTGGAACTTTGGCATCGAACGGGAGATCGGACACGGCATCGTGCTGAAGGCGAGCTATGTCGGATCGAAGTCCAATTATCTGGAACGGACGCGCCCCATCAATCTGATCATGAACCCGCCCGCGCCGGCTACCAGCCCGGCCGACGAGGCCGCGCGCCTGGCTCAGTTCAAGGCCGCCGTGGTCGCCGGCAGCACCGGTGTTTCTACCCCCAGCGACCGTTTCGACCCGCGCTTCAACGATGTGAATATGCTGGACAGCTCCGCCAATTCCAACTACCATTCGTTCCAGTTTCTGGCGCAGCGGACCTTCGCACACGGTTATTTCCTGCAGGTGGCCTACACGTTCTCGAAGTCCATCGACGATGTGTCCGACGCCCAGGGCGTGCTGATCAACGACAGTTCCAACCAGCAAAATCCGCTCAACAACCGCGACAACCGCGCCGTGTCTCAGTTCGACATCCCACAGCGCCTGGTGGTCACGCACGTCTGGGATTTACCTCTGGGCCGAAATCTGCACAACCCCCTGCTGCACACCCTGGCCACCGGATGGTCGCTGGCCGGGATTTCGAGTTACCGCTCCGGATTTCCGGTGACGCTCGATGCGGGCGCGCGCTTCGGCATACAGCCCATCGCGCTTACGGGCGTAACCGGCGGAGTCATGCGAGTGGATGCAGCCGGCCCCTTCTCCTTCAACCCGGAACCGGCGGGCAGCGCCGGATCTCCGGCCGGGCTCAACAAAAACACGCAGCCCATATCGCTTTATGCCGCCTCCATCGGGCTCTCGCAACCCTTGCTGGGTAACTTCGGGACCCTGGGCCGCAACACCCTCCGGCTGAACCCGGCGCCGGATTTCGACTGGAGCGTTTTCAAGAACACTTCGCTCGGCGAGCGCGTCAAACTGGAACTCCGCGGGGAATTTTACAACCTCTTCAACAACGTGGTCTTCCAGGACGTCACCCGCAACCTCACCAGCACCGCGTTCGGCCAGTATTCCACGGTGGCCTTCGATTCGCGCCGGGTGCAGATCGGCGCCCGCGTACAGTTCTAATGTGCTGAAGACCGCTCCCTTCGGTCACGGCTCAGTAAAGCGTTGCGATTCGTTGCGCGGATGCGATCGGAGCGTCGTGGCTACCGAGCCGTGATCAAAGGGAGGGTTAGATCAACTGCTCCATCAAACCCACCAGGTAGTCCTGGTCGAATGGTCCCGAGCGGTAGGTGCGCGCATCGAAAAAACGCCACATCATCTTGTGTTTTTCGATGGTGTAAAAGAGCAACTGCTCCTCAATCAGGTCCTTCTCGAGCAATTGCTGGTTGAAGGCGCGCACCGCGCCCTGTATGGTGTACGGGATGCGGAACTCCTCGGTGGAGATCAGGTCGGGCGTGGCCGCGAACTCAATCTGTAAAATTCGGCCGCGGCTATTGATTTGCAGCAGGTGCACGCCTTCTTCGCGAAAAGCCTCTTCGGGAAAAAGCAGCGGATCGAGAACCACTTCGCCGCGCGAAAGAAGCCGGTTGACCGCCAGCACGAACTCGGCGCAGATGGAATGCAGTTCCGCGGCGGCACGGCGGCGCACACCGGCCATTTCGCGCGCGCGGCTCAGCAGATCCTGGTCTCTGTCGGCGAGGGCGTCGATGCTCTCCGCCAGGCGTTTCAGGCGCATCTGGTCTAACCGGGCCACTCTTTCGGTAAGCCTCCCCATACAGCATACCGAAGTGTCCCGCGAGAGCCTCCAGCGTTCAACAGTCAGCTAAGGCTCTCTCGGTGGCGCCTTCCGCCTCAACTAACCGGCTGGTCGATGGTCTCGATGAGGTCCATCAAGTCGAGATGCAACTGGTGGAGGATCTGGTCCGACTTGCCGACAGAAAGAAAGCGCTTGCCCTTGAGAACGTTGTGCAGGTGAGGCTGCGAGAGCCCGGTCACCCGGGCGAGGCTGCGCTCGGTAATTTCGCCGCTGCGCACGCGGTGCCGCAAATGCACGACCAGCCGCGTCTGGAGCCCCTGAAAGTTAATTGCCATGTATCGATGTATTCCTTATCGAAATAGAGGAGTACTATAACCTCTTATGAGGAAATAGGAAATCCGATCTATATTCATTGCCTAATATCACTATTTTCAACGATTTTAAGAGCCTTTGAATTAATAGCTTAACACGAATCTGCCCTAAGTTTATAAACTTTAGTTAATTTCTAATATTTATTTGATTTGCTTGACGGATTTTTGGGCCGTACTAGATTGGAGAAAGTTGTTGCCGAAAGGTTGCGGCCCGCCAGAAGAGGGGCTGCCGCCAGGAGGACATTCTCTAGATGCTATGGAATCGCTCAAACGCAATCGGCCTAGCCAAAGTATCGTGCAGTTCCTGTCACGGTCACGGCTCCCGTCTTGTCCATAAAGGGAAAGAGGTTACGTGCCATTGCGTGTTTCGCGCTATCTTTCGCGCTTGTTATAACCGCTTTCGCGAATGCGCCAGCAAGTCAGGCCACATCAGCACGGTTTCGCTGGAGTTTAGCGGAGGAAAGGACGGCCGGCGAGCCTATTCCCGGAAGAGGGAAGAGTTCGTGGCCGACTTCTGTCTGGTTAGCAGGCGCGCGCTGGACGATGCGGAACACCGCATTTTCCGGTTCTATTTCTTACTTGGGGCGGACTGGAAGCTTTCCTGCCGCCGCCTTGGTATGGACCGGGGCAATTTCTTTCACGCGGTCTACCGCATTCAGCAGAGACTCGGGCGAACCTTCGCCGAACTCGAGCCGTACTCGTTGTATCCGCTGGACGAGTACTTCGGAGGCGTGATCCACGATGAGTGGGCCAAGCCGCTCCCGCCAATCCCGCCGCCCAAACTAGCCAAAATCCCCGCGGTTCGACTACCTCTATCGGCGTAAGCCGCGACCGGAAAGGGGAGGGCCTCCCGCCACTCCCCTTTTGCGCTTCCCGTAAAATAGAAAATCCGTTGCCAATGGATCCTTTGACCCATACCGCCACCGGTTTGTTTCTGAGCCGCGCCGGACTGAACCGGCTGACGCCACTGGCTGCGCCGATCGTGATGCTGGCTGCTAACGCGCCCGATATCGATATCGTGACCCTGGCGGGCGGGCCGCTGAACTATCTGCACTATCACCGGCACCTGACCCACGCTTTGGTTGCCATGCCCGTGATGGCCCTGCTGCCGGTCGTGCTTGTCTGGGTGGTGGCGCGCCGGCCGATTCATTGGGGCGGGGCGTTCCTGGCAGCGCTGGTGGCGGTGGCCTCGCACCTGCTGCTCGACTACACCAATGTGTATGGGATCCGTCTGCTGCTGCCGTTCTCGGCCGCCTGGCTGAGGCTCGACTGGACGCCCGTGGTGGACCTTTTTATTTGGAGCGCCCTGCTGTTGGGGATCGCGGGACCATTTCTATCGCGGCTGGTAACCTCCGAAATCACCTCGGGCCAGCGGCGCCCCAAGTTCCACGGGCGCGGATTTGCCTGGTTCGCCCTTACTCTCCTCTTGCTCTACAACACCGGCCGGGGGGTATTGCACGAGCGCGCCGCGGCGGTGCTGGACTCGCGGCTCTATGATGGGGAGGTTCCGGCCCGGGTGGCCGCGATGCCCACCGCCAGCCCCTTGCTGTGGCGGGGCCTGGTGGAGACCCGCGAGGCGTACCGCGTGCGCGAAGTCGATCTCACGCGCCAGTTTGATCCGGCCCGCGGCCCGACGTTCACCAAGCCTTTGGTGGATCCCGCCATTAACGTGGCCCGCCAGACTGCCACCTTCCAGACGTTCCTGGAGTTTTCGCAATTCCCGTTGTGGCGAATCACGCCTGCCGGCGACCCGCCCGACAGCCGGAACGTAGAGGTCTTCGACATGCGTTTCGGCACACCACTCGAACCGGGCTTCATGGCCAGCGCGCATTTGAACGGCCTGGGCCAGGTGTTGAGTACCTCGTTTCAGTTCGGCACGGTGCGGCCGCGCTAAGGTTCATCCGCCAAGAATCTAAGGCGTCTCACGGATTCCCAATGCCTCGGCGCATTGCCAGAATCAAATTGTGGATGCTCTCAATACCGCTACCGTCTTAGACCTGGACCAACTTCGGGACGTGACCTTGGATGATGAAGCTCTGATGCGCGAGATCGTCGCAGCTCTGATCGACGACACTTCCCGGCAAATGGATCTGCTTAACGCGGCCATCGTGGCGCATGATGTGCCACGGTGCATGCGTCTGGCCCACTATTCCAAGGGCGCCTGCGCCAATGTGGGAGCCAACTCCGCAGCGGCGATTCTGAAGGACATTGAGGCCAAGGCCGCCAACGCTGATTTTGAGGAGTGCGGCGCCGCGCTCAACCGGCTGGCCCGGCAGATGGAACTGCTACGCACCACCGCGGTTTCCCTGTAGCGTTTCGGCGCGGCGCAACAGCGCTTTCACACCGTCGACGCAGAGCACGGCTGCGTGCTTGGATTCCGCCGCCAAGCCGCCTACGGCCTCTTCCACGACCGAGGTACCCAGGGCCGCCATTTCAGCCCGCGTCTTACCCGTAATCCATTCCGTCAGCGCCGAGCCGGCGGCAATGGAAGCCGTACACCCACGCACCTTATAACGCGCCTCCTCCGCTCTATCCCCCTCAAAACGCACCGAAAGCCGCAAGATATCGCCGCAAGCGGGGTTGGAGACTTCCACCGTTACCGCCGGGGGCTCCAATTCGCCCACATTGCGCGGATTCTGGAAGTGGTCAAGTAGCCGCTGGGAGTACATGGCCTCCATTCTATCTGGCGTAACTGGTTGATTTCACGCTGAATCGCCAGGTTCCAGTACGCTACCAAACCACTAGAACTTTTACCCGGATTGGTTTAGCCGCACAATGCAGTTGTAGGCGGAACAAACCGCTACACGAAAGATTCTAAGGAGCTTCAGGTTATGAACTTATCGATTATTCCGAAAACCCTGGCAATGGCAATCTTCACCCTGGCTGTCATCGCGGGTTTTGACATCGGTCTGACCGAGAGCGGACGGCAATTAGTCATCTCTACCCTGAATCCCCAAGCCGAGGCCCCGGCGCGGCCGGAAGTACTGGTGCTTGCCGCCAATCGTTCCGATCAACTGAGCGTCATTACCACGGTTGAGCCCCGCGGCTACGACGTGCTGCTCGCCAGCAGCAGCAAGTCGGGCATGCAGGCGCTCAGTAATTCCACCAGGCAGCAGCTCCGGATTGTGGTCGTCGACACAGCCATGCCGAATGCAGGCACCGTTCTGCGGCGCGTAAAGTCCACCTACCCCAAGGCGCGGATCATCACCGTGGACCACAACCACTCCGCGGTCTATCTTGCCCGCCAGCTCCTGAACGCCATCGTCTAACTCTCCGGGCTCTCCGGGCAAACCCACCGGCGGCGATGGGTCCGGAACGGGCGTACCGCCGCCGCACCCTGTAGTTTTCCATTCCAGCCACCGATTACTATCACGGCGCTGCAGATGACCTGTGGTGCTCAGAAAGAGCTGGAATGATGCGATTCCTTTGTGTACTTTGGTTATTGCTCGCCGCCGCGAGTCAAGCGGTGGCAGGCTTGCTGCCCGCCGAGCCAGTAGCTTCCCCGGTAGTATCCGAGGGGATCGGAGCCGCTCCCCCGGCGGGGCGCCCGACACCCCGCGACAAATGGCTTCGGGTCGGTCTGATCTGGAGCGCAACGGCATTGGATCTTGCCAGCACCCGCTACGCGATCTCCAGCAATCCGGCGATACGCGAATCCAATCCCCTTCTCGCCACCAACGATGGCCATTTCCGGACCGGCGTTTACCTGGGTGTGTCGTTGCCCTTGGACGCGCTGGCGACCTATGCGAATCTGAAGTATCCGCATAGCCGCAGTATTCGCATTCTCACTTACGTGGGGAGTTTGGCAAAGTTTGGCATCGGCATCCAGAACCTCCGGCAGGGCCATTAGAGCGCTCGTGTCTGCCTGTTTCCGACGCGCGGCTCTGCTTCACCTTGTCGTGACTTTTGAAGTATAGTACCTGCTATGCGCTACCTGATCGCTATTGTGCTGTTTGGCGCCACGGCGTTCGCTGCAGATTCCCCAGTGACGTTCAACAAGGACGTATTGCCCATCCTGCAGCAGAAATGCCAAACCTGCCATCGCCCGGGCGAGATCGGGCCGATGTCGTTCCTGACGTACGAATCGACGCGTCCATGGGCCAAAGCGATCAAAGCTGCGGTTTCCCTGCGGAAGATGCCGCCGTGGTTCGCCGATTCCCGCTTCGGACACTTCGCTAACGAAAAGAGGTTAAGCGATTCCGAAATCCAGACGTTGGTCTCCTGGGTCGACAGCAATGCTCCCGAAGGCGATGCTGAAGGACAAGCCGGCGCCGCGGACGTTCCGGGACGGATGGAATATACGGCCGGACGTGGTTTTCCAACTTCCGAAGCCGCTTAAAGTGCCCGCAAGAAAGACCGTGGAGTATACCTACGTCGCCGTTTCAGCCCCATTTAAGGAGGATACGTGGGTGCTGGCTGGAGAGATCCGGCCCACCAACCGCGCGATTGTGCATCACATTATCGCCAACGTCCGGCCGAAGGGATCGAAGTGGATGACGCAAGCGCAGTTGGGAGCGGAGCCTTACGCACCGGGACCTACTCGCAACGAAGATCTGATCAAAGCCAACGGCGGCGACTTTTCCGTCCTGAACAACGAGTTCCTGGTCGGATATGTGCCGGGCATGGAGGCGCAGCGCTTCGATATCGACAACTCGGCGAAATTGATTCCCGCGGGAGCAGATCTTGTATTTGAGTTGCACTATACGGCAACCGGCAAGGACGAGGAAGACCAGGCGATGGTGGGGCTGGAGCTGGCGAAAGCTCCTCCGAAGCGATTGTTCCTGTCGATCACCGCGGCGCAAACGAATCTTACGATTGCACCAGGGGATTCGAATGCCGGGGCGAAAGCGATATTGAAGTTTGGCCAGCCGGTAGACTTTGTGTACATGCAACCGCACATGCATTTGCGCGGCAAGGACATGAAGATCGATGCGCACTATCCCACGGGCGAACAGGAAACGTTGCTGGACGTGCCGCACTACGATTTCAACTGGCAGATCGTCTACTACGAATCGACGCCGCTGCATTTTCCGAAAGGAACTACGCTGGAATTGACGGCGCATTGGGACAATTCGCTGAACAACAAGTGGAACCCCGACCCCAAGGCAACGGTCCACTGGGGCGATCAAAGCTGGCAGGAGATGCTGGCCGCTCCCATGGCCGTGATCGTGGATCGGGATGTCGATCCGAAAACCGTGGTGGCCCAGGGCCAAATTCCCACTGTGACCGGCGCTCAGTAGCCATGGTCCAGGTAGTGGCGGCGATTCTCGAGAGGGACGGGAACGTTCTGATCGGCCGGCGGAAACCGGAGCAGTCCCACCCGCTGAAGTGGGAGTTTCCGGGAGGGAAGGTCGAACCGGGAGAAACGCCGGAGCAGGCCCTCGCCCGTGAGTTGGAGGAAGAACTGGCCATGCGCAACGCGGCCGGTCCGGAGATCACGCGGTACCAATACCAATACCCCGGCAAGGATCCGATCGAGCTCATCTTTTTCGGCATCCAGTCTTATACCGGAGAGCCGCAGAACCTGATCTTTCATGAGATGCGATGGGTGCCGGCCGCGCAGCTCGGCAGTTTCGATTTCGTGGAAGGCGATCGCGATTTCATCCGATCGTTCACCGCCGCGAACGGTGCCGGATCCCACTGATCGATTGACTGCGTCCGCCTATACTGGTTCGTATGGGAACCGCGATCAAAATGGTGGACCCGCAGCAGGACGAGTTCCTGGCGGGTCTCGAGAGCAAGTCCAAACGCGCCAATCACTTTTTCCGGACGATGGCGAATCGACCCGAAGTCCTGAAAACATTTGTGCCGTTCTATGGCGCAGTGGTGGGACCGGGCTCCGTCGAGCGACGGATCAAAGAACTGGTCTACCTGGCTTGCTCCTACGCCAATGAGTGCGCCTACTGCACCGCCTCCCACATAGCCAGCGGAAAACGAGCGGGCATCACTGAGGACGAACTGCGCGCGCTCCAGACGGAGCAGGATCATGTCTTCTCCGAGCCGGAGCGGGCGGCCATCCGCTATGCCCGCGAATTGACGCGCGACGCCGACGCCAAGGATACGCGAACCGCGCTGTTCGAGCACTTCGACAACCAGCAGATCGTGGAGATCACGCTGGTGGCGGCGATGGCGAATTTCACGAACCGCTTCAATAACGGATTAGAACTGCAGCCGGAAGCGTAAATGGCGGTCCTCAGCGGGATTCATCCGGTCACCGAAGCGCTGCGCGCGGGACGTCCCCTGGACCGGGTGCTGGTGGCTCAAGGCGCCGGCGGGCCGAAGGTGCAGGTGATTGTCGACCTGGCGCGGCAGGCCGAGGTTCCGGTTCGATTCGAGCCGCGTTCGGCCCTCGACCGCGTAGCCGGGACTCCCGCGCACCAGGGTGTGGTGGCCTTGGGCGCAGCCAAGAAGTATGCGGACTTGGATGCGGTTCCCGCAACCGGCATTCTGGTGGTGCTCGACGGAGTGGAAGATCCGCACAACCTGGGCGCGATCATTCGCACGGCGCATGCCGCCGGGGCCGCCGGAGTAGTCATCCCCGAACGCCGCGCGGTGGGCGTTACCGACGTGGTGGCGAAGGCCGCGGCGGGCGCGCTAGAACATCTCCCGGTGATTCGCGTCACCAACATCAACCGCACGCTCGAAGAGCTCAAGGAGCGCGGCTACTGGATCTACGGCCTGGACGAGCGCGGCGACCAGGATTACGACCGCGTCGAGTTCTCCGTGCCCACCGCGCTGGTGATGGGTGCCGAAGGTAAAGGGCTGCACGAACAAGTGCGCAAACACTGCGACGTGCTGGTGCGCATTCCCATGGCGGGCAAAATCTCGTCGCTCAACGTGTCGGTGGCGGCGGGCGTTGTGCTGTTCGAGTGGAAACGCCGCTACGGGTCCGCATAGTAGAATCGAGGGTACCCCCGATGAATCACGTACTGTCCACGCACCTGTTTGTGAACCATCGGCTCACCACGTCGATGTTGAGCAAGATCGAGCAGGCCGGCATTCCGGCTGTCGAAATCTTTTGCGCGCGCCAGCATCTGGACTACTACAACAAGGAACAGATCGCGGAGCTCGGACACTGGTTCCGCGACTCCCAGGTGAAGATGCACTCGATGCACGCCCCGATGTACACCGATGAGATCTGGGGGCGCTCCGGTCCGCACTCGGTAATCACGATCACGGAGCAGGTGAAAGGGCAGCGATTGAAAGCGGTGGATGAAATTAAACGCGCGCTCGAGATTGCCGAGGTGATCCCGTTCCGCTATCTCATCCAGCACATCGGCGTCAGCGGTGAAGAATTCGATCTGCGCAAATTCGACGCGGCGTTCAGCGCGTTGGAAGAGCTGAGCCTGTTCGCCAGGCAGCGCGGCGTGGAAATCCTGCTGGAGAACATCCCCAATGAGCTGTCGAGCGCGGAGCGGCTCCTGCAGTTCGACGAGATTACGCACCTCGGGTTGAACTTCGTGTTCGATACCGGCCATGCCAACATGCGCGAAGGTGTCGCGGCCGCCTTCCACCTGATGAAGACGCGCATACGCTCCACGCACGTGCACGACAACAACGGCAAGGACGACATCCACCTGTTTCCCTTCCTGTCTACGGGCGGGACCATCGACTGGCGGAACACGATGGCGATGTTCCGCGGCTGTCCCGGCCAGTTTCCCCTGGTGCTCGAATTAAAGGAGCGCCCCGACGTTCCCAATCCGCTCGATCAAGTCAAACAGATTTTCGAAAGTTTGGAAGCGCAGGAAGCCGAGCCGTGATTCTTCCTGGAGGCTACGTCCGCGACCTGCTCCGCGGGGCTCCCGGAGCTACGGTGACGGCCCGGGGATGGGTCAAGACGCGGCGCGACGGCAAGAACGTCCACTTCATCCAGTTGAATGACGGCTCCTCGCCCACGGACTTGCAGGTGGTGCTGGATGAAGGCGTGGTGCCCGCCGAAGTAGTGGCCCGCATCACCACGGGCGCTTGCCTCAGCGTGGAGGGTGAACTGGTGGCCTCGCCCGGCAAGGGCCAGGCCGTCGAGCTCAAAGCGCGCGCGCTGGTGATTCACGGCACAGCCAATCCGGAAGAATACCCACTGCAGAAGAAGAAGCACAACCTGGAAACGCTGCGGCCCCTGGGACATCTGCGGGCGCGCAGCAACACGTTCGGCGCCGTGTTCCGCGTGCGCAACGTGCTCACGCGCGCCATTCACAAATTCTTTCAGGACCGCGGCTTCCTTTACGTCCATGCGCCCATCATTTCGGGTTCCGACGCGGAGGGCGCAGGCTCCATGTTCCAGGTAACCGCCCTCGATCTGGATGCGGCGGTCCGCTCCGGAAAGCCGGTGGACTTCGGGAAGGATTTCTTCGAGCGCCGCACGTTTCTCACGGTTAGCGGCCAACTGGAAGCCGAGATCCTGGCGCTGGCGTTCGCCAACGTATACACCTTCGGCCCCACGTTCCGGGCCGAGAACTCCAACACGCCGCGCCACCTGGCGGAGTTCTACATGATCGAGCCGGAGATGGCCTTCTGCGATCTGAACGACGATCAGGACCTGGCCGAAGCATTCCTCAAGAGCCTGGTGGAGCAGGTGTTGGCGGAGAGCCGGCCCGATCTGGAATTTCTGAGCAAGTGGTACGAACCGGAATTGTTCCAGAACCTGGAAGGCGTGCTGGCGGGCAGTTTCGAGCGCATCTCCTACACGGAAGCGGTGGCGCTGCTTCAGAAATCGGGACGCAATTGGGAATTTCCCACCGAGTGGGGATCAGATCTGCAGAGCGAGCACGAACGGTACCTCACCGAGGAACTTTTCAAAAAGCCGGTGATCGTCACGAATTATCCGCGCGAGATCAAGGCATTCTACATGCGGAGCAACGACGACGGGAAGACCGTGGCCGCCATGGACGTTCTGGTGCCGCGCATCGGCGAAATCATCGGCGGCAGCCAGCGCGAAGAACGCCACGACCTGCTGCTGAGCAAGATCCGCGAGCATGCCGGGATGAACGAAGAGGCCTACTGGTGGTATCTGGAGCTGCGCCGGTTCGGGGGCGTGGAGCACGCCGGCTTCGGGATGGGCTTCGAGCGGATGATGATGTACCTCACCGGCATGAAGAACATTCGGGATGTGATCCCGTTCCCGCGGACGCCCGGCAACGCCGAGTTCTAGGGAAGACAGTATGGCCGCCGATGAACGCCGATTAACGCGGATTCTAAGCCAAAGTTTCATCAGCGTTCATCTGCGTTCATCGGCGGCTAAATTCTTTCTTTTTGCAGCCTGCTAGCCTATGCGGCCGTCTCACATCGCGATCATCGGTGCGCCGCTCGATCTGGGGCAAGGGCGCCGCGGCGTCGACATGGGCCCTTCGGCCCTGCGCGTGGCCAACCTGAATGCTCGCATTGCCGCGCTGGGCTACGGCGTGGAAGACCTGGGCAACGTGGAAGTGGCGCAGCCGGAGACGACAGCCGAGGGCGATAGCCGCGCTAAGTACGTGGGGGAAATTGCCATCTCCTGCCAGCATCTCGCAGCAGCCGTCAGCCAGGCCCTTTTGCGCGGTCGATTCCCGCTGGCCTTGGGCGGCGACCATTCGGTGGCGGTGGGCACCATGGGCGGCGTGTCGCAGTATTTCCGCGAGCGCGGTCAGAAAGCAGGGATCATCTGGCTCGACGCCCATGCCGACATGAACACGCCCGATAGCAGCCCCAGCGGCAACGTACATGGTATGCCGCTGGCTTGCATCGTGGGGATGGGGCCGCCGGAGCTGACGCATCTGCTCGGATTTGCGCCGATCGTGGACCCGCACAACGCAGTGATCGTCGGCCTGCGCGACGTCGACCAGATGGAGAAACCGCATGTGCGCGAATCGGGCGTCCGCGCCTTTACCATGCGGGACATCGACGAGCGCGGGCTGCGCGCCGTGATGGAGGAAGCCATCCGGCTGGCCTGCGACGGCGCGGCGGGCTTTCATCTTTCGCTCGACATGGATTTCGTGGACCCGCAGGACGCCCCCGGGGTCGGTACTCCTGTGCGCGGCGGCGTCACCTATCGGGAAGCGCATTTGGCAATGGAAATGATCTGCGATTCGGGGCAGATGGTCTCGATGGAAGTGGTGGAGGTGAACCCCGTAATCGACGAGGTGAACCGCACCGCCGACCTGGCAGTCGAATTGGTGATGTCGGGGCTGGGAAAGCGAATTCTATGAAATTGCGAGTGGCGATCATCTACGGAGGCCGCAGCGGCGAGCACGAGATCTCCATACGGTCCGCCAAGGCCATCGTGGATGGGATGGATCCCGCCAAATACGATAAGATCCATTACCTGATCGACCGGGACGGCACCTGGAGCCCGCACCCGATCCTTCCCGAGCCCGGCGCGCAGCCGGAAATCGATGTGGTCTTTCCGGTGTTGCACGGGACCTTTGGCGAAGATGGCACCATCCAAGGCCTGTTGGAACTGGCGGACCTGCCCTACGTGGGCGCGGGGGTGCTGGCTTCGGCCGTTTCCATGGACAAGGAAATCATGAAACGTGTCTGTATGGAACGGATGTTGCCGGTCGTAGACTATGTCACCGTCACCCGAGAAACGCCGGATCCGTGCACGGTCGCCGGTAAGCTGCCGTTCCCGGTCTTTGTGAAGCCGGCCAACCTCGGTTCGTCGGTGGGGATTTCCAAGGCCCGGAACGCCGCCGAACTGGAAGCCGCCGTGCGGCTGGCCGCCGAGTACGACCGCAAGATCATCGTGGAACGCGGCATCGTGGGACGCGAATTGGAATGCGCAGTGTTGGGCAATGAAGCGCCCCAGGCGTCCCTGCCCTGCGAGATCCTGCCGTCCCGCGACTTCTACGACTACGAAGATAAATACCTGTTGGACCGCGCCCAGACCAAAGTTCCGGCCGACCTGGATCCGGTGAAGACGGACGAACTGCGCCGTTTGGCGGTGGAGTGTTACCGGGCCGTGGAATGCGAGGGCATGGCGCGGGTGGACTTTTTCCTGGAAGCCGCGACCGACCGGCTCTACATAAACGAGATCAACACAATACCTGGGTTTACGTCCATCAGCATGTACCCCAAAATGTGGGAGCACAGCGGGATTCCGTTTTCGGCGCTAATCGACCGGTTGATCGAATTGGCGCTGGATCGCCACCGCAGAAAGAAGGCCACTAAGTTCACGCGATAGAATAGAACCACTGGTATGGCGCCTCTTCCCAAGACGGGCAAGGTCATCCGTACGCCGGTACAGGCGGAAACGCTCGGACTTGGTAGGGCGGACCTCCGGTCCGCACAGGTCTCCAGGACCCGTCTTTCAGTTGGAGAATCAAGCCTCTCGAAACCCGAGCAGGCCGGCCAGGGGGCCTACCGCGGACCAGGGGCCCGCCCTGCAGCGTCCGCAAGAACCAGATGGAATTGGGCATGGGCCGAAGGCGTCCTGAAACCGAAACACTTTCCCGCCGTCCAAATCGATATATCCGAAATCTGGCCGGACTGATGTTGCGCCTTACTGCAGCCTTGCTTTGCGCTGCCGCCGCTCTGCCGGCTGCCGACGAGATTGATTCCCAAATCAAAAGCGTGACGAGCGCGTTCGCGATTCTGGAGGAGAACGCGGCCGACCCGGTCAGCTCCGAACAAGCGTTTTATCAGGGCGCCATTCCGGGCCTGCTGCGAAAACTCGATCCGCATTCGGTCTTCTTCGACCCCGGCCAGTTTGAACAGCTCCGCAAATTGGAAACGTCGACGCAGAAAGGCTTCGGCACGGTCGTGTCCATCATGCCGGGGCGCATCATCGTGCTGCAGACCCTTCCGGGCACGCCATCCGCGAAAGCCGGGCTCAGCCCAGGAGACGAGATCCTGGCCATCAACGGATACATCATCGGCCGGCTGGAGCTCGAACAGTTGCAACAGTTGCTTTCGGAAGCGCGCCAGATGCCGGCCCAACTCGATGTCAAACGCCCCGGCAGCTATAAGATCCTGCGCTTTGCTCTGACTCCCGAGGAGCTGCAGTCGCCCAGCGTCGAGCGCGCTTTCTTCGTGGGAGCGGGCATCGGATACATTCGCGTGGCCAGTTTCGAGGAGAGCACGCCGCAACTGATCCGCGCCGCCATCGAAAAACTCGGGGGCGACCATCTGAGCGGCCTGATCCTCGACCTGCGCAACAATCCCGGCGGGCTGCTGACGGCCGCCGTGGATACCGCCGCGCTCTTCCTCCAACCGGGCCAAAAAGTGTTGACCGTGCGCGGCCGCAACGTGCCGGAGCATAGCGAAGTGGTGCCGGAGAACGCTAAGCCCTACGGATTCAAGTTGGCGATTCTGGTGAACGAGAAATCGGCGAGTGCCTCCGAAATTGTTACCGGCGCCATGCAGGATCACGACCGCGCCACTATCCTGGGCCAGGTGAGTTATGGCAAGGGCCTGGTGCAGAGCGTCTTTCCGATGAGCGAAGGCACGGGGCTGGCGCTGACCACCGCGCTGTACTACACGCCCAGCGGCCGCTCCATCCAGAAACCGCTGGATGCGGCACAATTTGAACTGGCGGCGGCCACCCGCCACGTGAATGGCACGCAGGAGTTTCACAGCGACAAAGGCAGGCCACTCACCGGAGGGGGCGGAATTCAACCGGATGTAGTGGTGTATCCCGAAGCGATGAATCGCCTGCGCACCGCGATCGAAGCTAGTGGCTCGTTCACCAACTTCGCCACCGAATACCTCGCCCATCACCAGGTGACGGAGGACTTCGAGATCACTTCGCAGATACTCGACGAGTTTCGGTCGTTCCTCGCGGAGCGCCAGATTCTGCCGAACCTGGGGGAGTGGATTGTTGAGCGGATCTTCCTTGAAAACCGTCTGAAGACAGAAATCTTCAACCAGGCGTTGGGCGTGGAGAAGGGCGACCAGGTCGAGGCGCAACGCGACCCCGTGATTGTCAAGGCTGTGGACGTACTCGGCGGGTAAATCCGGCTGTCATAATAGAAGCGGGTGACCCATGTCTACGCTCACTTCTCCCATTTCCATCTCGACCGACAACGAACATAATCCCTGGCTGGCTGCGGCTGCGCGCTTCGACGAGGCCGCCATGCGGCTCCACCTGGACGACGGCATGTGCAAGGTTCTGCGGTCGGCGGCTAAAGAGATCACCGTGCACATCCCGGTGCAACTGGACGACGGGCGCATCGAGGTTTTCACGGGCTACCGTGTGCAGCATTCCATTGCAAGGGGCCCATCCAAAGGCGGCATTCGCTTCGCGCCCGATGTGACGCTCGACGAAGTACGCGCGCTGGCTTCCTGGATGACCTGGAAATGCGCCGTGGTGAATATTCCGTTCGGCGGCGGCAAGGGCGGAGTGATCTGCGATCCGCACCTGCTCTCCGACGCCGAACTGGAGAAGCTGACGCGCCGCTACGCCGCCGAGATCATCGACTTCATCGGACCCGAGCGCGACGTTCCGGCGCCGGATGTCAACACCAACGAAAAGACCATGGCGTGGATCATGGATACCTACTCCATGCATGCGCGCCATACGGTGACGGCCGTGGTCACTGGCAAGCCATTGGCGTTGGGTGGCTCGCGAGGCCGGCCCGAAGCTACCGGCCGCGGCTGCATGATGGTCACGCTGAAAGCATTGGAGCGCTTCAATATGTCGCCCCAGTCTTGCCGCGTGGTCATACAGGGCTTTGGCAACGTCGGCGGCATGGCGGCGCGCCTCATGAGCGCACAGGGGTTCAAGGTCATCTGCATTATCGAGTACGATGGCGCGGTGTACAATCCCAAAGGCCTCAATATCGCGGCGCTGGAGGAGCACCGCAAGGTGACCGGTTCGATCACCGGGTTTGCCGGCGGCGAGGACATGGACAAGAACCAGGCGATGTTCCTGGACTGCGACGTGCTGCTGCCCGCGGCCACCGAGAATGTGATCACTTCGCAGAACGCCGACCGGCTGCGCTGCAAGATTTTGTGCGAAGGGGCTAATGGGCCGACGACGCCCCTCGCCGATGAGATTCTCGCCGACAAGAAGGTCTTCGTGATCCCCGACATTCTAGCCAATGCCGGCGGCGTTACCGTTTCGTACTTCGAGTGGGTACAAGACCGCCAGGGCTTCTTCTGGAACGAACAACTGGTGAACCAGCGCCTGGAAGAGATCATGGTGGAGAGCTTCGACGCCGTGGTGCAATACGCCGGGACGCACAACGTGAACAACCGCATCGCCGCTTATATGCTGGCGCTCGATCGCGTGGCGTTCGCCATCAAGCTACGAGGGATTTACGCGTAGTGCGGCACGCTTTAGCTGGTCCTCAGCAAACCGGTTTGGCAAGCTAGAGCATGCCCCACGACGCGTCTGACGCCTCCACGCCGCTGATGCGGCAGTACAACAGCATCAAGCAACAGGCGCCCAACGCGCTGCTGATGTTCCGGCTGGGCGATTTCTACGAGCTGTTTTTCGAGGACGCCGTAGTGGCGGCGCGTGAACTCGAAATCACTTTGACCTCGCGGAATAAGGAAAAGGGCGCGGCCATCCCCATGTGCGGCGTGCCCTACCATGCGGCCGAGGGCTACATCGCGCGCCTGATTCAAAAGGGGCACCGCGTGGCCATCTGTGACCAGGTGGAAGACCCCAAGCTCGCCAAAAAGTTGGTGAGGCGCGAGATCACTCGTGTGGTTACTCCCGGCACGGCGATGGACGCCGGCCTGGTGGGTCCACGTGAGAACAACTACCTGGCAGCGGTCGCGCGGGCCGGAGCCCGCTCGGCAGTGGCGCACGTGGATGTCTCCACCGGCGAGTTCCGTGTCACCGAACTGGACACAGCGGAGGTCGCGGGCGCGCTCGAAAACCTGGGCGCGCGCGAGGTGCTGTTTCCCGCGGATCTGCCGCTCCTCAATGGCGAGGAACGCGCCGGCCGGCGGTTCGTGCCCACTGAGCTGGAAGACTGGGTCTTCAGCCACGACTACGCCGACCGCACGTTGCGCGATCATTTCAAGCTGCTCTCGCTGGATGGTTGCGGATTGGCGAATCACGCCGCGGCCGTTGGCGCTTCGGGCGCGATCCTCCACTACTTACGCGATACGCAGCGCGGCGCGCTCGACCACCTGGACCGGCCCACGTATTACGATCGCGCCGACTTCATGGTGTTGGATGCCGTAACGGTGCGCAATCTGGAGCTGGTGGAGCCGCTCTTCTCGGCCGATGTAGGAGGGCAGGCTTCGGCCACGGTACTGGCGGTTCTGGACCAGACGCAAACGGGGATGGGCGGGCGGCTTCTGCGGCAGCGGTTGCTGCGGCCTTCCATGGACCGCGCGGAGATCGAGCAGCGCCTCGAGGCGGCAGGCGAACTGATCCAGCAGACCATCCTGCGCGCGGAGTTGCGCAAGCAGCTCGCCGGCATTCTGGATATCGAACGGCTGCTGGCCAAGGTGACGCTGGGCTCGGCCGGTCCACGCGACCTGCTGGCGCTGGGGCGTTCGCTCGAAAAGATCCCCGCGCTCAAGCATTCGTTCGACACGCAGCAGGCTGCGCGCCTATGCTCCCTACACGAGCGGCTGGACGAGCTGCCGGATGTCACCAATCTCATTCTGGAAGCCATTGCCGATGAGCCCCCGTTCAACCTCGCCGACGGCGGCACGATCCGCGCGGGCTTCAACGCCCAGTTGGATGAGCTGCGCGATTTGAGCCTCAATGGCCGCCAATACATCGCACAGATCGAAGCGCGCGAGCGGCAGCGCACCGGCATTCAATCGCTCAAGGTGCGGTTCAATAACGTTTTCGGCTATTACATCGAGATCACCAAGGCCAATCTGCAACTGGCTCCGGCCGACTACGAGCGCAAGCAGACGCTGGCCAATGCCGAGCGTTTCACCACGCCGGAATTGAAGGACTACGAGCGCAAAGTGCTGGACGCCGAGGACAAAATCCTCACGCTGGAAAAGGAACTGTTCACCGCGGTACGCCAATCCGCGGCCGCGCAGGCCCAGCGGGTTCGCGCTTCGGCAGCCGCGATCGCAGAGTTGGATGTGACGGCCTCGCTGGCCCAGGTAGCCGCCGAAAACCGCTACCAGCGGCCGGCGTTTTCCAATGACGGTGAAATGCGGATCATGGCGGGGCGCCATCCCGTCATCGAACGTCTGGCCGAGCAGGACGCCGCCCGCTTCATCCCCAACGATCTGTTTCTCAACGACAGCAGCGATCTGATCGCCATCATCACCGGGCCCAACATGGGGGGGAAGTCCACGTACCTGCGGCAGGCGGCGTTGATTGCGATCCTGGCGCAAATGGGATCGTTCGTTCCGGCCGAGTCGGCGCGGCTGCCGGTGATCGATCGCATCTTCACGCGCATCGGCGCGTCCGACAATCTATCGCGCGGCCGCTCCACCTTCATGGTCGAGATGACGGAGACGGCGGTGATCCTGAACACGGCATCGCCGCGCAGCTTCATTGTGCTCGATGAGATCGGACGGGGCACCTCCACCTACGACGGGCTGGCGCTGGCATGGGCGGTGGTGGAGCACATCCATGCGCGGACCCGCGCCAAAACTCTATTCGCCACGCACTATCACGAACTCACCGAACTGGCCGAGTTGCTGGAGGGCGTGCGCAATCTCCAGGTTTCGGTGAAGGAATCGGGGGACCACGTCATCTTCCTGCACAAGGTGGAGCCGGGGAAAGCCGATCGCAGTTACGGCATTGAGGTGGCGCGCCTGGCTGGACTGCCGCTGGGTGTGATCGAGCGCGCACGCGAAGTACTGAAGCTGCACGAGCGCAGCGAGCACGTGGTCACCGAAGAACTCGCCAAACCGGAAGCCGGCCCGCTGCAGATCCAGCTCTTTGAGCCGGTGGGCTATCAGATTGCGGAGCGCCTGCGATCGTTGGACCTGGATCAACTGCGTCCTATCGAAGCGTTGCAATTGCTGAGCGAGCTCCAGCAGGAGCTGAAGCGCTCGTGAGAGTCGCCGGCGTAATGAGCGGCACGTCGCTCGATGGCATTGACGTAGCGATTATCGAAGTCCGCGCCCGTCGCATCAAAACCATCGGGTTTCAGTCCACGCCGTATCCGGATGCCGTGCGGCGAGCGATCCTCGAGGCCGGCAGTGCCGCGTCGATCTCGCGCTTGAATTTCCAGTTGGGCGAACTCTACGCGCGGGCGGTGCTGCGCGCGGTTCGGAAGTTCGGCTCGGTCGAGTTGATCGGTTGCCATGGGCAGACCATCTACCATGAGGGCGGCGTTCACACGTTGCAAATCGGGGAGCCTGCGGTGATTGCGGAGCGCACAGGTGTGCCGGTGGTTTCCAATTTCCGCACGCGCGACGTCGCGGCCGGCGGCCAGGGCGCGCCTCTGGTTCCCTATGTTGACTACCTGCTATTCCGTCACGCCACGCGGGCTCGCATTGCGCTGAATATCGGCGGGATCGCCAACATCACCGTGATACCGCCGTCCGCTGCGCCGGGGGATGTGGTGGCCTTCGATACCGGGCCGGGCAACATGGTGATCGACGCCCTCACCCGTGAGTACACGCGCGGGCGACAGCCGTTCGACCACGATGGAGCGATTGCAAGTTCGGGCAAGATTGATCGCGCTTTGCTGAAGGAGTTGCTGGCCGATGCCTACTACACCCGGCGGCCGCCTAAGAGTGCGGGGCGCGAGCAATACGGTGTGGCGTTCATTGAGCGGATGAAGAGACGAAAGCTCCCGTATCCGGATTTGATCGCGACGGCCACGGCGCTCACGGCAGCCACCATCGCGCGCGGAGTAGGGTCAGCCTTTCAGGCTGCCGCCGCGCTTCCGCGCGGCGCGCCGGCTGAACGCCGGCGGCAGGCCGGAAGGCCTGTCCCACGTGGCGATCTCATTGCTTCCGGCGGGGGCGTGCACAACTCCCAGCTCATGGCGCAGATCGCGGCGTTCCTTCCGGACATGATAGTCACCACATCGGCACAGTTCGGCATCGACGCGGATGCCAAAGAAGCGATCGCATTCGGTGTGCTTGCGTCCGAAACGTGGCGGCGCAGACCGTCCAATCTTCCCTCGGCAACTGGCGCAACGCGCGCAGTTATCCTAGGTAACATCACGCCGTAAGGAAAGTCTAAGTGTTAGCGAAGGAAGCTGGGTTGCGCTTCGGCTGCCGGGCTTCGGTCCGCAACCGGTTTTCCTACCCGCATCTCTGTCCAGTCGTAGGCTAGCTCCTTGCCGCAATCCAAACAGGTGATGTAGGTTTCGTATCGGGTTGAAGTGGGAGCCTGGAAGCCGCCGGTCTTCCGAAGTGGCGTTAACGGGAAAGTGGTCCTCCGGTGAGAACAACCAAATAAGCTGTTCACAAGTGACTGAAGCATGGTCGCGATCCCTCTCCTTAATAGATACCAGAAATCAGTCGAGAGTTTCACTAGATCTGTAAACAAAAGTTAGTACTATTTGTGCGGATGAAGACAGCGAGTACTTTCGGTATAAATGCCGTCAGCGAAATAATTCGGAAGCTATGGATTGTGCGATCAATTGCCCATGGAAGCGGCCATTCTCGATAAATATTTCATTAGTGTGCATTCCGGCAACAATAACACCTGCCAGGTAAATCCCTTGTCGTTCGCTCTCCAGTGTCTCTTGATCGGTGCGTGGCCTAAGTGTTTCCGGTTCTAGGGTAATACCAGTGGAATTTAGAAATGCTAAGTCAGGCTGATACCCTATCAGCGCGAAGACAAAGTCATTGCGTAACTCAATTTCGCCTGCGGGCGTTGCCACTCGAATCGACTCGGTCTGAATCTCCAACACTTGTGAATCGAAGTAGCCCTTAATCTCGCCACTTTTAATACGGTTTTCAATATTCGGTTTGATCCAGTACTTCACATTATTGGAAATCCCGGAGCCGCGGTGAATCAAGGTGACCCGTGCCCCAGTCCAAAATAGTTCCAGCGCAGCAATAGCGGCCGAATTCTTGGCGCCCACCACCACCACGTCATGGTTGTAATAAGGATGCGGCTCCTTGTAGTAGTGCAGCACCTTGGGTAAATCTTCGCCGGGGACGCGAAGCAAGTTCGGCACATCGTAGTACCCGGTGGCTAGTACAATCTTTCGCACAAGGTAGACCTGCTCGCAGCCGTGGCGGTCGGTGGTGAATACCTGGAACGCCGGGTTTTCTCCCGCGATGCGATCCACACGCTCGTATTGCCGGATGTCGAGTTGGTAGTGATCGGCCACGCGCCGGTAGTATTTCAGTGCTTCCGTGCGGTTGGGCTTCTCGAACATGCTGGTCATGGGAAGATTGCCAATCTCCAGCAATTCCGGTGTGGTGAAAAAGGTCATGTTGGTGGGGTAGTGATAGAGGGAGTTCACCACGCAGCCCTTTTCGACAAGGACGCAACTCACACCCCGCTGTTTCAGTTCGATACCGCAAGCTAGCCCGGTGGGACCGGCGCCCACCACCAGCGCGTCAAACGATTCAGTCACAAGTTGCTCTCATCACAGCTTGCTTACCAGATCGGTGCGCAGCTTTTGCAACTCGGAATCCAACGCCGAGGAATCTTTGCCGCCGCCTTCGGCCATGTCCGGCCGTCCGCCGCCCTTGCCTCCTACCGCCTGTGCCAGCGCGCCCGCCAGCTTGCCGGCGTGGAACTTGCCCGTGAGATCTTTTCTCACCGCGGCCACGATGGCCACGTCGCCGTTGGCGGCCGATGCCAGCACCACCACCGGAATCTTCTGATTCCGCAGCGAGTCCGCCACCAGGCGCATCTGCTGGCGGTCCATGCCGTCGAGGCGTTCGACAACCGGCTGCTGTCCGCCCTGCACCAAACGCGCAGCCGTCGAAACAGCCTCCTTGTCCTTCAGTTCCGCGATTTCTTTTTCGAGCGCCCGCTCCTTGGCCAGCAACTTTTCCACGTGCTCGATCAGTTCCGGCTCGGATGCTTTGACCAGGCCGGCCACACGGCGCAGTGCGTCGGTGGATTCCTGGTACTGCTTCAGAGCAGCCTCTCCCGTAATTGCTTCGATACGCCGCACGCCCGACGAGATGCTTCCTTCGTAGACAATCTTGCCAAGGCCAATATCGCCGGTGCGCGAAACGTGCGTGCCGCCGCACAACTCGCGGCTGAAGCCGGGGACATGCACCACGCGAACTTCGTCGCCGTATTTTTCGCCGAACAGCGCCATGGCGCCGGTAGCAATGGCCTGGTCGAGAGGCATCACTACCGTATCCACCTGCGTGTTGCGCAGGATCTGCTCGTTCATGAGCCGTTCCACTTCTTCGATCTCGGCTTTGTCCATGGCCGCGTAGTGCGTGAAATCGAAGCGCAGCCGGCCGGGGTCCACCACGCTGCCCGCCTGTTTGACATGCGTACCTAACACTTGGCGCAGAGCCGCGTGCAACAGATGAGTCGCGGTGTGATTGCGCCGGGTGGCATCGCGCAGCGGAGCCGCCACCATGGCCTGGAGCACATCTCCGACGCGGATAGCAGCGTGCGACGCGATCTTGTGTACGGTCAGGCCGGGTAGGCCGGCAAATGCCCGCTCGACATCTGCCACCTTCTCTCCGCTCGCCGAATAGAGCGAGCCGCTGGTCCCCCACCTGGCCGCCCGCTTCGGCATAGAAAGGCGTCCGGTCGAAGATGAGTTCCGCCGCGGTCCCGGCCGGCACCACATCGACCGGCTGGTGATCGATCAGCAACCCAATCACACGCGACGTGGCTTCCAGCTCGCCATACCCGAGGAATTTGGTGCGCCCCTGTTCCAGCAGCGTCTGATAGGCGCGGGACAACCGTACCCTTTTCCGCGCCCTTCCAACTGGCGCGCGCGCGCTCGCGCTGCTGTTCCATCTCGGCTTCGAAACCTTCGCGGTCGATGGAAATGCCATACTCGCGAGCCATGTCCTCCTGCTCATCGATGGCGAGCCCGTAGGTGTCGTAGAGCTTGAACGAGACAGCACCAGGGATAGGTCCGTTCACAATGCCTTCAAGCTCTTTCTTGAACTGTCTTTCGGCCTCAACGAACGTGGTGGCGTAGCGATGCTCTTCATCTTTGACTACACGCGCCACTCGCTGCGCGCTCTCCAGGAGTTCGGGATAAGCGGGAGCCATCAGCTCGGCTACGAAACCCGTGAGCTTGTAGAGGAACGGTTCCTCGACGCCGGCCATGCGGGCATTGCGCATTGCGCGACGCATGATCTTGCGCAGCACGTAACCGCGACCCTCGTTGGAAGGCAGCACGCCATCATGTATCAGGAACGCAGTAGAACGGGCATGGTCGGCATTGATGTTGAGGACGGCATCGATCTTGCTCGGGTCTGGTGAGCCGAACAACTCGGCGGTCTTGTCTTTGATGGGACGCAGCAAGTCCGTATCGAAGGCCGAAAACTTGCCTTGTAAGACGGCCGCGACACGCTCCAGGCCCATCCCGGTATCGATGGACGGCCGCGGGAGCGGAGTCAGCACGCCGTAGGCATCGCGGTCGTACTGCATGAAGACGAGATTCCAGATTTCTACGAAGCGGTCGCCGGCATCACCGGGGAACTCCACGTTTCGGCGGTCTGGCGGTGCTGCTTCCACACCCATGTCGTAGTGGATTTCCGAGCACGGGCCGCAGGGGCCGGTATCGCCCATCTGCCAGAAGTTGTCCTTTTCGTCCAGGCGGAAAATGCGGCTCTTGGAAACCCCGGCCACCTTTTGCCACAACTGTTCAGCCTCGTCGTCCTCGCGGAAAACAGTGATGTAGAGCTTGTCTTTGGGCAGACCGAATTCCTTGGTGACCAGGTCCCAGGCGAATTCGATGGCTTCGGCTTTGAAGTAATCGCCGAATGAAAAATTGCCGAGCATCTCGAAAAACGTGAGGTGCCGCCTCGTATAGCCGACGTTTTCCAGGTCGTTGTGTTTACCGCCCGCCCGCACACACTTCTGCGAGCTGGCCGCGCGCCTGTAGTCGCGCTTCTCCAGGCCCAGGAAAACGTCCTTGAACTGGTTCATGCCGGCGTTGGCGAACAGAAGCGTGGGGTCGTTGGGCAGAACCAGGGGCGAGCTGCGCACCACGCGGTGTCCCCTGGCCGCAAAGAAGTCGAGAAATCGCTGTCTGATCTCGTGACCGGTCACGGTTCAATTGTAGCGTGGGGATTAGCGATCAGTAATCAGTAGTCAGTTGTCAGCTAGCCCCGGCGTTGTCGGTATGAGCTGAGAACTGAAAACTGATGACTGAAAACTACTAGAAGTCCAGCGACTCCAACCGGTCGAGAATCTGCTGATCGATTTTCCTCATGGATTCGAAGACTTGCTCGCGGATGGCAGCCGGAACGTGCGCCTCAATCGTCTCGGTAGGCTTGGTCTGGTGATCCTGCCGGGCGACCGCGGCAAAACCAAGATCCACCGCCAATCGGCAAGCAGTCTGCACCAGAGACAGGAGGTCCTGACCGCCCGGAGGCTCAAGATGATACGCGGCGACCTCTTGCAGCTCGTTGGGAAAGCGCCACGACTCGCTCAGCAAATGGCCTGCCTGGCAGTGGTCCAGCCCAAACTGCCTGCGTTCGGCAACTAGTATGGATTCCACGCTCACATGCGCCTGATTCGCCAGGGTGGCGTATTCGTCGGGGTAAGCTGCCAGCAAGGCGACGCGGCCGACATCGTGCAGGATGCCGGCAACATGACCCAGATCCTTCGGCAAGCCGTAGCACGGGGCCAGAATCTCCGCAATTACCGCCGTCGCCAGCCCATGTCTCCAAACCTGCGCAAGAATTGGCGTTTTCGGGGTATTGCTCAGAAAACTATGCATGGCCAGCGTGATGGACAACGCTTTGGTGCGTTCGATGCCCAGCACGGTGACGGCATGTTGCAGATCTACGATGGACGTTTGCACGCCAAACAGCGGGGAATTCGCCAATGCCAGCAGTTGTGACGTGAGTGCGGCGTCCGACGACACCAGCCGCACGATATCGTATATTTCCACATCGTCTCGATCGAACAGGCGCATCAAGCTGACTGCGACGGGGCCGAAAGGAGGTAATTTCGCCAAAGCTCCAAGCGGAGCCGTCTGGACCTGTCCGTTTTCGAGCAACTCTTCGGTCGCCACGATGGGGGAATGTGCTTCCGCAACCCCCTGCTGGAGGGATCGCATTTGTGACGAGTTCGCCTTAACCAGTTTCATTTGCTCACTCTCTTGAGGTCGGTCGGCGCGCAGCCCTTCCTGTGTGCCATTGCTACCCCGGTCGTCTGGAGTCTAGCACCTGAGGTGGTTTCTGCACTTCAGGAACAAGACCCATGCAAAAGGTTATCGATTCCGATATGAAATTAGAGGAGGAGTTGGCCCCCGCGTTCCTGCCGGTGCCGGGTCTTTTCAACCCTCGCTTGCATCCGCTCAACCCGCTCCGGCATCCATTAACTGTGCAATCTTGACTAAGAAGTACAGATTGGCTAATCTGATGATAGACTGGAAGTTAAGAGGAGCACGCGAGTGAGCAGTTCCCCCGATACCCTGGAAACTCTGGCAACTCAGGAATACAAATGGGGCTTCGTAACAGACATCGAAGCCGATGCCATTCCACGCGGCCTGAGTGAGGACGTGATCCGTCTGATCTCCGCCAAGAAGAACGAGCCTGAATGGTTGCTCGAGTGGCGGCTGAAAGCCTATCGCCACTGGCTGACCATGAAGGAGCCGACTTGGGCCAATGTCCACTACCCGCCCATCGACTACCAGGACATCATCTACTATTCTTCGCCGAAGGCTAAGAAGGACGGCCCCAAAAGCCTGGACGAGGTCGATCCCGAACTGCTGAAGACGTACGCCAAGCTCGGGATTCCCTTGAAGGAACAGGAACTCCTGGCGGGCGTGGCGGTGGACGCGGTGTTCGACAGCGTTTCGGTGGCCACCACCTTCAAAGGAAAACTGAAGGCCATGGGGATCATCTTCGGTTCGTTCTCCGAAGCGGTCCAGGAACACCCGGACCTGGTGCGGAAGTACCTGGGGTCGGTGGTGCCGTCTTCGGACAATTTCTTTGCGGCGCTCAACTCGGCGGTTTTCAGCGACGGTTCTTTCTGCTACGTCCCCAAGGGCGTGCGCTGCCCCATGGAATTGTCGACCTACTTCCGCATCAATGCCAAGGATACGGGGCAGTTCGAACGCACCCTGATCGTGGCCGACGAAGGCGCATACGTCAGCTACCTGGAAGGCTGCACCGCGCCCATGCGCGACACCAATCAGTTGCACGCGGCGGTGGTGGAGCTGGTGGCGCTCGATAACGCGCAGATCAAATACTCCACGGTGCAGAACTGGTATCCCGGCGACAAGGAAGGCAAGGGCGGCATTTACAACTTCGTCACCAAGCGGGGGGCGTGCCGCGGCGTCAATTCCAAGATTTCGTGGACGCAGGTGGAAACCGGCTCGGCCATCACATGGAAGTATCCGAGCTGCCTGTTGATGGGCGAGAACTCGGTGGGTGAGTTCTACTCGGTGGCGGTGACCAATAATTACCAGCAGGCCGATACCGGCACCAAGATGATCCACATCGGCAAGAACACCACCAGCACGATCGTTTCGAAGGGCATCTCGGCGGGTCATGGGCAGAACACCTACCGCGGCGGCGTGAAGATTTTGAAATCGGCCACGGGCGCGCGCAACTATTCGCAATGTGACTCCATGCTGATGGGCGACCAGTGCGGCGCGCACACGTTCCCGTATCTGGAAGTGAAGAACACCTCCGCGCAAGTGGAGCACGAAGCATCCACTTCGAAGATCGGAGAGGACCAGATTTTCTACTGCCGGCAGCGCGGCATCTCCACCGAAGACGCGGTCTCCATGATCGTGCACGGTTTCTGCAAAGAAGTGTTCCGCGAGCTCCCCATGGAATTCGCCGTGGAAGCGCAGAAGCTGCTGGGGATCAGTCTGGAAGGAAGCGTCGGGTGAGAAGAAGTAGTCAGTTTTCAGTTATCAGTGCTCAGTCAGACTGACGCCGAAACTGAAAACTGATCACTGAGAACTGAAAACTGATATGAGCTTACTGGAAATTAAAGATCTGCACGCCCGAGTTGGCGATCGCGAAATTCTGAAGGGTATCGATCTCACGGTCAACCCCGGCGAGGTGCATGCCATTATGGGGCCCAATGGCTCCGGCAAAAGCACGCTGGCGCAGGTACTGGCGGGGCGCGAACTGTACCAGGTGACCGGCGGTGAAGTGGTCTACATGGGCAAAGACCTGCTGGCTATGGCGCCCGAAGATCGCGCGCGCGAAGGCATCTTTCTGGCGTTTCAGTATCCGGTGGAGATCCCCGGCGTCAGCAACATGTATTTTCTGAAGGCCGCGCTGAATACGGTGCGTAAGCATCAGGGCCTGCCTGAGCTGGATGCCATGGATTTCCTGAATCTCGTGCGCGAGAAGATGAAGCTCATGGATATGGAGCAGACGCTGCTCAATCGTTCCGTGAACACCGGTTTTTCCGGCGGCGAGAAGAAGCGCAACGAAATTTTCCAGATGGCCGTGCTGGAACCGCGGCTGGCGATCCTCGACGAGACCGACTCGGGCCTGGACATCGACGCCCTGCGGATCGTGGCCGGCGGTGTGAACGCGCTGCGCAACCCCGAGCGCTCCATGATCGTGGTGACGCACTACCAGCGCCTGCTGAACTACATCGTGCCCGATTTCGTGCACGTGCTTTCGGAAGGACGGATTGTGAAATCCGGGGGGAAAGAACTGGCATTGCAGCTCGAAGAGAGCGGCTACGCCGGGCTGGGGATTGAGGACGAAGAGGAGGCGGTCGGCAAAGCATGACGGCCGTAGCGGAACAGATCGGCGCATGGCTGGAGGCATTTACGAAGCAGCCGGCGGCGGAGCCATGGGTGCAGGAACTGCGCGAAGCCGCGTTCCGGCGCTTCACAGAACTGGGTTTCCCCACGACGCACGATGAAGAATGGCGCTTCACCAACGTAGCGCGCATTGTAGGGCAGGCTTTCAGCCTGCCTCCTGTGGGCCAGGCTCATGCCCTGCCCAGCCCGCCAGAAGAGGCGCAAGCCTATCTGGCAAAACACGCTCACTATGACAAGAACGCCTTCGTCGCGCTGAACACCGCGTTCCTCAATGGAATCCATTTCACCCGTGTCCCCCGCGGAAAGATAATCGAGCAGCCGATCGAGATCTCGTACACTGGTGAGCAGGGCATGGCCCTGCCCCACCGCACCCTCATCGTCGTGGGCGCCGACGCGCACTGCACCATCGTCGAGACCTACCGGGGCACAGGCTCCTACTTCACTAACGCCGTCACCGAAATCGTGTGCGGCGATGGCGCTGTCGTCGACCATTACAAGATTCAGGAAGAATCCCGCGAGGCCTTCCACATCGCCACCATGCAGGTCACCCTGGGCCGCAGCGCGAACTTCACTTCGCACTCCATCTCGATCGGCGGCGCGCTGGTCCGCAACGATGCCAACGCCACACTTTCCGAAGGCACCGAGGCTACCCTGAACGGGCTCTACATCGTCAATGGCCGGCAGCATGTGGATAATCACACGGTCATTGATCACGCCAAGCCCCACGGAACGAGTCACGAGGTCTACAAGGGCATTCTCGACGGTAAGGCTTCGGCGGTTTTCAACGGCCGCATCATCGTTCGCAAGGACGCGCAGAAGACCGACTCCAAGCAGACCAACAAGAATCTGGTGCTCTCGGACGACGCCGTAATCGACACCAAGCCCGAGTTGCAAATTCTGGCCGACGACGTGCGCTGCACGCATGGCGCTACCATCGGCCAATTGGACGCGGAATCTTTGTTCTACCTGCAATCGCGCGGCATCGGCAAGAGCCAGGCTCGCGACGTGCTGACGTATGCGTTCGCGCAGGACATTATCGACCGCGTCAAAGTTCCGGCATTGAAGGACCATCTGGAGAAGGTCCTATTCGAGAAATTCCATGAGCGCGCTGAGTAGTGTAGTTTCGCGAGGCTTCGACGTGGAGAAGGTGCGGGAAGATTTCCCCGTGCTGCGGCAGAAGATCCACGGCCAGCCCCTGGTGTACCTGGACAACGCGGCAACCGCGCAAAAGCCCCTCGCGGTCATCGACGCCATTAGAAAATTCCACGAAGTGGACTGCGCCAACATCCACCGCGGCGTTCACGAGCTGAGCCAGCGGTCCACCGCTTCTTACGAAGAGACCCGTGCAAAATCCAAGCGCTTTCTCAACGCGCGCAGCAAGAGTGAAATCATCTTCGTCAGCGGCGCCACCGAAGGCATCAACCTGGTGTCCAGCGCGTGGGGCCGCAAGAATGTGAAGGAAGGCGACGAGATCATCATCTCGGCGCTCGAGCACCACTCCAACATCGTGCCCTGGCAGATGCTGTGCGAAGAGAAGGATGCCAAGCTGCGGGTCATTCCGATGAACGACCGCGGCGAGCTGATCCTTGAGGAATACGAAAAGCTGCTCGGCCCGCGCACGCGCATGGTGGCCGTCGGCCACATCTCCAACGCTCTGGGCACCATCAACCCGGTCCACCAGATCATCGAAATGGCGCATCGAGCCGGCGCCCTGACCCTGATCGACGGCGCCCAGGCCGCGCCCCACACCAAGATCGACGTGCAGGCGCTGGACGCGGATTTCTACACCTTCTCCGGCCACAAGGTTTTCGGGCCCACCGGCATCGGCGTGCTCTACGGCAAGAAGAAACTGCTCGAGGCCATGCCTCCCTACAAGGGCGGCGGCGACATGATCCGCACCGTCACGTTTGAAAAGACCACGTACAACGACCTGCCCTACAAGTTCGAAGCCGGCACACCCAACATCGCCGGCGGCATCGGGATGGGCGCGGCGCTCGACTATACGACCAAGCTGGGTCTCGACCACATCGCCGCTTACGAGCACGAATTGCTGGTTTACGGCACGAAGGCGCTTTCGGAAATTCAGGGCCTGCGGATCATCGGCACGGCGCGCGAGAAAGCCGCGGTGCTCTCGTTCGTGATCGAAGGCATACACCCGCACGATATTGGCACGCTGCTCGACCGCCAGGGCATCGCCGTGCGCACCGGCCACCATTGCGCGCAGCCGGTGATGGACTGGTTCCACATTCCCGCCACAACCCGCGCTTCGTTCGCGTTCTACAACACCATCGCAGAGATCGACGCGCTGGTAGCCGGTCTCCACAAAGTGAAGGAGGTCTTCGGCGCATGATCGACGACCTGTATCAGGAAACTATTCTCGACCACAGCAAGCGGCCCCGGAATCACCACCCAATGGGCGATGCCAATCGCCAGGCCGAAGGCTACAACCCCTTGTGCGGGGACAAGCTGAAACTGTACCTGAAGATGGACGGCGACATTGTGCAGGATGCCAGCTTCGAAGGCGCGGGCTGCGCGATCTCGACCGCTTCGGCGTCGCTGATGACCGAGAGCCTGAAGGGCAAGACCCGGGAAGAAGCCCTGAAGCTTCTCGACAAGTTCCATGAGTTGCTGACCACCGACACGCCGGCCAGCCGCGACCTGGGCAAGCTGGTAGTCTTCTGCGGCGTGCGTGAGTATCCCGCGCGCGTGAAGTGCGCCACGCTGGCCTGGCATACCTTGAAGTCGGCTCTGGATAATGTGACCGATCCGGTGACCACGGAATGATGCTCAAAGACAACGTGGTGGCCGCGCTGAAAACGGTCTATGATCCGGAAATGCCGGTCAACATCTACGAACTGGGCCTCATCTATGGCGTGGACGTAGACGATGCCGGGCAGGTGGCCCTGCGCATGACTCTGACGGCTCCGAACTGTCCCGTGGCCGGCTCGCTACCGGCAGAGGTGGAGCAGGCCGTGCGCGCCGTGCCGGGTGTGACCGGCGTCAATCTGGAACTCACGTTCGATCCGCCCTGGACCAAAGACCGCATGTCTGAAGCCGCCAAGCTGGCCCTGGGGATTGAGGACATCATCCCGATCGCGAGGTTGCGGCGATGAGGTTTGCGTAAATGAAGCTGAGCGCTAACGAAGAATACGGCCTGCGTTGCCTCGTGCGCATTGGCTATGCGGGCGACGGCGGAAGTCTCACCATCCCCGAGATCAGCCAGGCCGAAGGCGTTTCACCGGCCTATGCCGCGAAGATCCTGCGCGTGCTGCGCAAAGGCGGTTTCGTGACCGCGGCGCGCGGCAAAGAAGGTGGCTACACGCTGGCACGGCCGGCCGAATCTATCATCATCGGCAACGTCATCGATGCCCTGGGAGGCCGCTTGTTCGAAAGCAACTTCTGCGACAGCCACGCCGGACAGGCGGCCGTCTGCACACGCTCGGTGGATTGTTCGGTGCGATCGCTGTGGCGCGCCGTGCAGGTGGCCGTCGACCACGTCCTCAGCAAAGCGACCCTCCGCGACCTGCTGCAGAACGAAGAGGAGATGAATTCCTGGGTCAAGACCATCCCCGGCCCCAGCCCGCTACGGCTGCTGCAATAAGCTAATTTTCCGTCGGCCTCTCCACGTGATCGATCACCAGGACTTCTACAGGACCCTTCACCGATTCCAGTTTTAACCCAAGCTGCTCCGTTAACGCCGTGAATATCGTCGGGTCGGTGGAGTCAGAGGCACCTGGCGGGCCTCCGAGGACGCCAACCCGCGGGAGTCCCTCCAGAGTTGCGTCCGAGGCAAATTGCAGATGGAGATCGAATGTCCCCGAAAATCCGGTTTTGTCGATGACGGTGCGGCCCAGTATGTTTGAAAGGCTTCTGGTGAGCTCCGCCATGGGCACCTTTCCCCCAAATAGCTGTGTGCCCGACGGGCTAATGGTGAAGAAGCTGCCGCCGCATGGAATCACCGGCGGCTGTCCTTGCTCGGGCGGTTTTGGCGGTGCAGTCGGATCAAAGACGGTGCACCCTCCTTCCTTCGGCTGGCGGCAGTTTCGCGCCGTTCTTATCATCGTCAGTACATAGATCGGAAGTTGCTTGGTTTCGCGGTGGAGCTTCAGCTGGAACCGGTCTTCCAGAAGCGATTGCGTCATCAGCCGCATCTGCGCCGGACTGGCGTTGCCCTCCGCCTTCGCCTCGATGTTGTAGCTGTCGGAATTGATCCAATCCGGACCTCCCGAGATCTGAAACGGCTTGACATCATATGCACTCATGATGAGAATCCGCACCGGACCGCTCGCGCTAAGCCGGCCGCCGGGAAGCGCGTTGACTCCGAAGAAGAAAGACTGGCCATTATTTGGTTTGATCGATGCGACCTCAAACTTTGGGCCGCGCAGCGGACTGGCCGAATAATCCGTACGCAGCGATGATCAGGAGGACCGCGCTCGCGATCACACCCGGGCCGGGAAGCGTGCGCGCGGCCGGACGGGACTGGCCCAGCAGCCGTCCAATGCGGTCCGCCAGCGAACCACCGTTGGCGGCAAGCGCAGGGTTGAAGTGAGCAGTCCGGTTCGATTCCAACTCCGCCAGGGCGCGGGCGTAAGTGAGCACGTCGCCACTGACCGAGACGGCGATGTCGTCGCAACACAGCTCCCGCTCGGCGCGAATGTGACCCGACACCCACCACACCGCGGGATGGTAGAACAGCAGCGCTTCGGCGATGCTTTGCAGAATGTTGACCAGATAGTCGTGCCGACGAATGTGCGCCAGTTCATGCGCCAACAGTGCCTCGACGTGTTCGGGCGGCAGACCAGTGAGCGCCGCGACCGGCACCAGCACTACGGGACGCAGCCAGCCGACGACCGTCGGCACCTGCACGAGCGCGGAGACCAGCAACCGGACCGGGCGGGAGATGCCGATACGGGCGCCGATCCGATCGAGGGCAGCCTGCCATTCGGGCGGGGCCGGCCGAACCCGCTGCGACCGCATGCGCCGGGCGATCCACCAGCCGCCCATCAAACGCACCCAGAACGCACTCGCTCCGGTCAGCCACAGCAGGACAACCCAGGTCAGCACGTTCTCATGTTCGGGGCTCCTTGCAATCCACGAAATCGACGCAAGGATTGCGGTGCCGGCTCCGGTAGCATAAGCAGCGCTAACCGCCAGGGGCGCGGTGGGTTGGCTCAACTCGGGCGTGGCCAGCAGCCCGAATGTCACGAAAGGAGCAGCGACCATCGCCAGCAGCGCCGCGCAAGCCAGAAGATAGCGCGCGTGGGGCAGGCCTTCCGGCCTGCCGCCGCCTTTCAGGCGGCGCCGAGCACTCGCGTATACAACCGCGATCAAAACGCCCTGCCATAGAAAGTGAACCAGGGTCCAGCCGAAGCGCTCAATCATTCCGACCGTCCCTTCTCTCGCGCAAACGTATCCAGCATTTTGCGGATCTCGTCCAGTTCCTGAGCGGAGGCCGGCTTGGCCGCCAAAGCCCCTAACACCAGATTCTGCGCCGAGCCACCAAAAACTCGCTTCAGTACATCGCCGGCAATCTGCGTTTGCGTCTGTTCCATCGGTGCAGCGGCTTCGTAGACATGCGACCGAAAGCGCTCGCTGCGGGTCAGCAAGCCCTTCTCCGTCATCAGTTGCATTTGCTTCAAAGTGGTGGTGTAGCCGCTGTCCTTGCCGAGTTGCTCGTGGACCTCACGCACCGTCGCCGGACCCAGCCGCCACAGCACCGCCAGGATGTCCAATTCACCGGCGGTAGGAAGGGGAAGAGCCATGAAGGGACAATACAACGAAGTAAATCGTATGTCAACGATAAAAATCGTACTCCCAGGATGGGTAGATCACTCCTGGCCCTAAAGGACTGCGTTTACAGCGATAATCCCCCCGTATTCGTCCTTCGGAAACCCGCGCTACCCCCACGCACGGGTAGTCCTACCCTGCCCGCATAAGACCATTTGAAGCCAAAACCGATATCGGATACTTTTAATCCACAATGACTCCGAAGCGTGTTTGTCTAACTTGCAAAAACAAGGGTTGCGTATCTCTGTGCCGCTTCCCGAAACCCGATGCCACTCCCCAGAAGATCCAACTGGAAGGACGCGCGAAATGAGTCAACAAGTCGCCGTGTGGGAAGCGCCGGTCGCATGTGCAGGCATGATCCTCCGCGGTGTTGCCGCCCGTCCCCGAGGGACCGCCCCGACCCTGGTCCAGATCCGCAGGGGCTATCGCGCTCGTTGGCAGGATCTCGATCTTTCGGTGGAAGTGGACACCGACCAGTGGACGGTGCGTGTGCAGGATGTTACGCGGAGCCGGACCATGCATACGGCGCACCGCAGTAGTGCCGCCGCCGCGCAAATTGCGGCCGCGGAGTTTGCCCTGTTTCGTGCGTCAGGCACGATCGGTTGGGAAAGGCCTGAAACGCTCGCAAAGACTCTCGAATGGCACGAGTATTGGCAATAGGAGAAGCTGTCATGAAGCTATATCGAAGCGCGCTACATGAGGGCCAGTGGTTGGCCTATGTTAGAGAAGTCGGCTGGGTAGTTTTCCCGGCACAGGAGAACGGTTGGGAAGAGCGGCGGCCGGCGCGCGGTATCGACCCGATCCATTTGCGGGAAGTGCCGCTACACCTGGCAGCCAGCGCGGGGGTACCGCAACCTACGCAAGCGCAAGCCTGGCGGCCCAAACGGGCGGCGTAACCGTTTCGCGACTTCGCGGTTTACCGGTTTAAGAATTTCTCCAGGCGTTCCACCTGGATCTCCGCTTTTTCCAGGAAGCTCTTCGCAGATGGCAGGTCACCCGCATTGAGCGCGGCATTGGCGCCTTGCATATAGCTGTCCATGAGGCTGGCCGCGGTCTGCATGTCGCCGCGGAGGTTCAGGCCGCTGGCGGCTTGGGAGCGCTGCAATGACGACAGACTGGTATGGATACCGGTCACACGGGCGCTCAGGCCTACCAACTCTTCGCGCGTCTGCTGTAGCTCGGCACGGCTGGGTCCTGGCTGGCGCTGCCGCGGGAGCCGCCTGTTGGACGGGCGGGGCGGCAACTTGCGCGGGCGGCGCCGCAACTTGCGCGGGCGCAGTCTGTGCCGCGGGATTGGCGACCGGCGCCGGAACAGCTTGTGTGCGAACCTGCTTTGGCGCGGCTTGCACAGGTTTGGCAACGGAGGCGGGCGCCGCGGTTGGCGGAGGCGCCGTCTGGGCAACCGGTGCGGCCACGGGGGCGGGAGTAGCGGTCTCCACGGGAGCCGGCGCGGGTTGCGGCGGCGGCGTGGCGGGCGCCTCCACCACTGGCTTCTGTTCGGGTACGGACTGCGCCGCCTTGGTGCCGTGCCACGGTCCAAACTGGATGATCGCGATGATGGCCGCGGCCATAGCCACGGCTCCAATTCCCATCCACAGCCCGCGCCGGCTTTTGGCGGGCCGCGCAGCTACCGTTTCGGCTGGCGCTGCTGCTGCCGCCACGGCTGCTGCCGCCACGGCTGCCACCGTCGGCATCGGCTTGGGAGCTGCTGCGGCTGCCGCCGGCACCACGTTGCCCAGCGCATTGCGGAACGCCGCGGCGGTCTGGAAACGCGCATCCGGGCTCTTCGCCACCGACATCAAGATGACATCGTTGAGGAGTCTGCGGCAGCTTGGGATCCACCTCCACCGGGGGCGTCGGCATGCGGTTCAAGTGCGCCGACATGATCTCGAACTGGCTGGTGCCGTCGAAGGGTCGTTTGGCGGTCACCAGTTCATAGAGCGAAATGCCGGCCGAGTACAGGTCGGACCGCGCATCCACTGTGGCGGTGCCCTTGATCTGCTCGGGCGACATGTAGTAGAGCGAGCCCAGGGTAGTGCCGGTCATGGTTAAACGGTGGTCGGTGGAAGCCTTGGCAATGCCGAAATCCATCAGCTTGACCACGCCCGCCGGCGTCAGCATCATGTTGGCCGGCTTGATGTCGCGATGGATCACACCGTGCCCGTGCGCGTACTCGAGGGCGGAAAGCACTTGCCGCATGTAGTCCACGGCGGCCTCAACCGGCAGCGGCCCTTCCTTCAGCTTCTGGTCGAGCGTGACGCCTTCCACGAACTCCATCAGCATCAGGAGCTGATTGTCCACGCGCAAGGCGGTATGCAAGCGCGCGATGTTGGGGTGCTCCAGACTGGCCTGGAGCTTGATTTCGCGCATGAAGCGGTCCGCCAGTTCGGGCGCGTTGCCCAGATCCGGCAGCAGCACTTTCATGGCTTCGATGCGGTCCGAAATGAAATTGCGGACCTTATACACCTTGCCCATTCCGCCGGCGCCCAGGACGTCCACCACCTGGTAATCGCCGACGGTCGAGCCGATCTGCAGATCCATGAAGCCCTCCTATTTGGGCGTGGACACGGCGTCGCCGACCTTGGCTGTACCGCCGCCGCTAAACTTGCCGACGGCCGAATCCGGGTCGACGTCGGTGATGGTGAGGCTTCCGACCGTGTCTTCCACGCGACGGAGAACTTTGCCGGTGGCCGGGTCTTTTACCTCACGAACCTTGCGCTTCACATCCAGCTTGTCGCCCTTGTGGACACCCGATTTCGATCCGACATTGATGATGACCGTTCCGTCCGGAGAGACGTCCGCCACCAGGCCATCCACCTGAATCACGGTCACAGGCATCGACCCGGCTTTCGCGTCGAGCTGCTTCGCCAGATCGTTAACCGCGGCGCTGACCGCCTCACCGAGGATGGTGTTGGCGAAATTGGAGCTACGCATATCCAGGCCGCCGCCACCCAGGCCGGAGGAACTGCCGCCCGCGCCGATGAGGCCGGTTCCGGATCGCTCCGATTCGCCCTTACCGGTTGCGCTGGCTAGAATCTCGGCCGTGCTGGTGTTGATCATGCGCGCGGTCACCGCCACCACCGCGGTGGCCTTCGATTTCTTCACGCCGCCGATACCGAACCGCCCGGTGACGCCGCCCAGGGCGCCTCCCCCGATAGCGGTGCTCTTGTCATCGCGGCCGAACTGCGTGATGCTGCCGATGATGATTACGTCGACTCCCAGCACCTTGCCGATTTTCGCAGCGGTCGACGAGTCCGCCCGGTCGCTGTTGGCGAAATTCTGCTCGGCCAGGATCTTATCGAGGGCGGCGCGCTCGATCACGGAATACGCGCCGTCGGACACGAGCTTGTCCACCAGCAAATCGGAGATGCCTTTGCCCACGTCCTGATCGGTCCCAAAAATCTGACTCACGTAGCTACGGACGGTTCCGTAATCGAAATTCATAACCGCCACGCGTTTCTTCTGCGCTTGAGCAGTCGCAGCCAACAGGGTTAACGAGAGCGCGAATGTAATGGTCTTGCGCGACATTCCAGAAAACTCCTCAGACCAAACATAGGGGAGAAGCCAGTGGGAGTCAACCCGGGAGGTACTGACGTTTGTTAGCGTGGAGCACCGGCGGCAAAGACCGCCGGCGTTTAAAGCGCTGGCGATCCTTGTCGCCGCCACGGGCAAAGGGCTGTGTTGTTCAAGCTACGAGAGCGACTGCGGCCAGCGCCTCTCGCACGCGGTCCAGGATTCGCTGAGGGTCCGGGCGGTCGACCTGGATTACGTGACATCCGTCTCCCGAAGGGCGCCAGCGCGCGAACATGCGCGACACGGGAAAACCGGCGAAGATACTGATGAGCGGTATGCCACAGGCCGCCGCCACGTGCTGGCCGGCCGAATCGTAGCCCACGTACAGGCGGCTGCCGGCGATGATTTCCGCGAAGCCCGCGAAGGAGCCGTTCCAAACGGACGCCTCTACACCGGAGGCGGCGATGGCGCGCTCCACACGTTCGGCTTCGGCGCCGCCGGCCCCTTTATCAATCGCCAGCCTAAGGCCAGTACCGGCGAGTACTGTGAGTAGTTCTGTTTCGAAGGGATCGGGGATGCGCTTCGCGGGGTTCTCACCCACGCCCAAACTGACGGCAATCGTGGGCGTCTTTTCGGGCGTGCGCGCCAGCGATAAGTACGGCTTCGCACCGTCGATGCCGAAGGTCTCGCAGGCCCATTCCGCCGTCAACTCGGGAAGGCTGCGGTCGCTCGAACCGCCGTAGGCCCGGCTTTCGAAGAAGTGGTAGTACTCCTCCGGGCACACGGGAAGCAGGCCTAGTTGGGTGAGGCGCGAATCGGGATCGATTACGATGGTGTCCGGTTGCGCGGCGAGTTGGCTCAATTCAGTGGCGGCAGACAGGCGATCCGCCAGGCTGCCGCGGCGGTAATCGAGTGGGGCGTGCCGGATTTGCGGGTCGCCCGCAAACAGTTCCTGGTTCTTGAGGGGACCCACGAAGATGATCTCGGCATTCGGAAAGCGCTGCTTAGCGGCCGCCAGCAGAACGCTGGTGATGGCGACGTCGGCGCCCAGCGTTACGCGCGACAGCACCAACACGCGCTGCGGCCGGCCGGCTACCGGCCGAGGCCGCCGCACACGTTCATAGCGCGCCTCGAGCGACACGGGATCCAGGCCCTGGTCCACGCGGCAGATCGCCTGGGAGAAAAGCCGCGCGTAGATATCGCACAAGGCCGGCTCGAAGCGGTCCGCCAGGCCCTCCACCAGGGTTCCGAACAGCGCCTGCGCGCAAGGCTCTTCCAGCAGCGACAGCGGCAGCTCTTCGGGGGCTGGCCGGCCACGCACTGCGCCAGCACTTCTTCGGCGACCTGCTTACACGAAGTACTTGTCAATCAGGATCCCCAGTTTGCGGCGCGTGGCCTCGGGCACCAGCTTGCGGTCGGTGATGATGGCGTGGGCCAAGCGCGGAACCGCACGAGCAAGTCCGCTCGGTGGGCATATTGGCCACGGCGTGCGCCACCACCGCGCAGGCGTTTTCGGCGTTCTTGGTGAGGGTGGCGATGATTTGGTTGACCGTGACCGCGTCGTGATCCGGATGCCAGCAATCGTAATCGGTCACCATGGCGACGGTCACGTAGCAGATCTCCGCTTCGCGCGCGAGCTTGGCTTCCTGGAGATTGGTCATGCCGATCACGTCCATGCCCCAGCTTCGGTAGACGTTGGATTCGGCCTTGGTGGAAAAGGCCGGGCCTTCCATGCACAGGTAGGTGCCGCCTTGCGCGGCGCGCACGCCGGCGTCGGTGCACGCAGTTGGCCACGACTCCAGGCCAACTGGGGGCAGATGGGATGGGCGAAGCTGATGTGCGCCACCAGGCCGTCGCCGAAGAAGGTGGAGATGCGGCCGCGCGTGCGGTCGAAGAATTGATCGGGGATCACGAAATCGAGCGGGCGGTGTTCTTCTTTGAGCGAGCCCACGGCGCTGAGGGAAATGATGCGCTCGACGCCCAGCGATTTCATGCCGTAGATGTTGGCGCGGAAATTCAGCTCCGACGGCGAGAGGCGGTGCCCGCGTCCGTGGCGCGCCAGAAACGCGACGGTGCGGCCGGCCAGTTCACCCAGGACGTAATTGTCCGATGGCGGGCCGAAGGGCGTTTCGGCGTGGACTTCTTCCTGGGCTTTGAATCCGGGCATGGAGTAGAGGCCGCTGCCGCCGATGATTCCAATTTCCGCTTTCACGATGAGCTCTCCTGGATGACTTCCAATAGTAAGCCGGCGGCGCGCAGGGTCTCGACGGCGGCGGTCGGGTCGGTGACGCGTAGGGTAAGGAGGGCTCCCTGGGTGGGGTCAGGCCTTTCGGCCTGCCGCCGGGCTTCCGCCCGGCGTGCCGCGCGGAAGCGCGGCGGCAGCCCCGAAGGGCTGGCCCCACTAGCTTCGATGGCCGCCAGTAGCTCCCCCACGCCTGTCCCATCCTTTGCCACCGTGCGAATGATCGGCGGCTTGGGACCATCGGTCAGACTGAGCATTGCGCGCAGTTCGTTCTCCACCATGTCGGCCCCGGGCAGATCGGATTTGTTGATCACGAACACATCCGCAATTTCCATAATGCCCGCTTTGATGGTCTGCACATCATCGCCCATGCCGGGCACGAGCACCACCACCGTCACCTGCGCCAGGCCGGCGATCTCGACTTCATCCTGCCCCACGCCTACGGTTTCGATAATGACGTAGTCCTTGCCGGCTGCGTCCATCAGGCTCACCATGTCAGCGGTAGCGCGCGCCAACCCGCCGGAGCCGCCGCGCGTGGCCATCGACCGAATGAAGATGCCGGGGTCGGCGTGATGCTGCTGCATGCGTATGCGGTCGCCCAGTATGGCGCCCCCGGTGAGGCGGCTGGTCGGATCCACCGCGAGCACCGCCACCGTCTTCCCTTGTTTCCGGATGGCGGCACCCAGGGCATCCACCAGCGTGCTTTTCCCCGCGCCGGGCGGTCCGGTGATTCCGACCAGGCGGGCGTGGCCGGTGAAGGGCTCCAGTTCGCGGAGCACGTCGAGCGCCTGGGGATCGCGATTCTCCACGCCGGTGGCCACGCGGGCGAGCGTGCGGGCATCGCCTTCGCGGATCTTGCGCGCCCGGTCGGTCATCAACTTTTCAGGAGCTGCCGCGCGATCACCAGGCGCTGGATTTCGCTGGTGCCTTCGCCGATGGTGCACAGTTTCACGTCGCGGTAAAACTTCTCCACGGGGTAGTCTTTGATGAAGCCATACCCGCCGTGGATCTGCACCGCCTCATTGGCAATGCGCACGGCCGCTTCGGAGGAAAACAGCTTGGCCATGGCCGATTCGCGCGTGACGCGCATGCCGCGGTCCATCATCCAGGCGGCGCGATAGTTCAGCAGCCGCGCGGCGTCCAGATCCACCGCCATATCCACCAGCTTGTACTGCACCGCCTGGAATTCGGAGATCGGCCGGCTGAATTGTTTGCGCAGCTTGGAATACCGCAGGGCCGCGTCGTAGGCGCCTTGTGCCATGCCGATGCCCAGCGCGGCAATCGAAATGCGCCCGCCATCCAGTACCTTGAGGCTGTCGACGAAACCTTCGTTCTGTTTGCCGATCAGGTTCGCGTGCGAGAGGCGGCAGTTCTCGAAGATCACCTCGCCGGTGGCGCTGGCGCGCAGGCCGAGTTTGTTTTCCTTCTTGCCGGCGCGGAAACCGGGCGTGCCTTTGCGGATGAGGAACGCCGAGATGCCGTGTTGCGCGGCGGCGCGGTCGGTCACCGCCATGGCCACGCAGACATCGGCGTAATGCGCGTTGGTGGTGAACGTCTTGGCGCCGTTCAGCACCCAGTTGCCGTCATCGTCCTTCACCGCACTGGTGCGCGTGCCGGCGGCATCGGAACCGGCCTCGGGTTCGGTGAGCGACCAGCAGCCCAGCCATTCGCCGGAAGCCAGCTTGGGAATGTAGCAGCGCCTCTGCTCGTCGCTCCCCATTTTGAAAATGTGATTGGAGCAGAGCGACGTGTGCGCCGCCACGATGATGCCCACGGAGCCATCGACGCGCGAGAGCTCTTCAATAATGATGGAGTACTCGATGTAGCCCAGGCCCGCGCCGCCGAGCTCTTCCGGGAAGATCGAACCCATGTAGCCCAGGCGGCCAAGCTGGCGGATTACTTCGCTGGGAAAAGTCTGTGCCTCGTCCCATTCCATGACATGGGGCGCAATCTCGGCTTCGGCGAACTCGCGCACCGACTTGCGGAGTTGAATTTGTTCCGGAGTATACTCGAAGTCCACGGGGCGGGTGCCTTAAACGATCTCTTCGCGGGCCGCGTCCCACAGCACGGTGCGCTGCTGGAAATAGCTCTCGAGCGCCATGCGGCACGCGATCGAAACACGGAAGCCTACTTCGAACGGACAGTTGGTTTCCTGGCGGCCGCGGATGGCTTCCAGGAAATTCTGCATGTGGGCGCGCGGCTCGGTGCGGGCCGTGCCCATCATCTCATTCGCACCGGGCCGGTTCACCTTTTGCGGCGTATAGCGGATCTGCTGGCCCTTGGAAATCGCGCCGTTGGTGCCCAGCACCTCTTCCGCCACGCCCAGCTGGTTGTTGCCGAATCCGGAATCCCAACTGACGAGCATCTCTTCGTGGTGCTCCAGCGAGACGTGGATGGTGTCGGGAACCTCGCGGCCATCCTTCCAAAGGTACAGGCCGCCGGCCATGGTGACTGCGCCGGGAATCTGCAATCCAAGCAGCTTGTACCAGAAGGCCAGTTGCGTGCTGAGATTCTCCGTAACGCTGCCGCCCGAGTAATCCAAGAACAAGCGCCAGTTCTGAAACCGATTGGGGTCGAACTCGCGTTTCGGAGCGCCGCCTAGAAACGATTCCCACGCGATGTTGTCCGGCGTCATGTCGGGATAAACCGGCCGGGCCCACTGCGGTTTGCCGTGTGGCGTGTTGCGGTAAAAGTGCGCGCGGATGCTCGTGATCTTGCCCATCAGCTCCGGCTGCAGAAAGGTCGCGGCGTCGTCCACTTGTCCGGAAGAACAGGTTTGATGGCCCACCTGGACCACCAGGTTTCCCGTACGCTGGTGGGCGGCCCGCATCCGCTTGGCATCCTCCACCGTGAAAGCCATGGTGCGTTCCTGGTAAACATGTTTGCCGGCTTCGAGGGAAGCGACGAACTGCTCGGCGTGCAGGTGGGGCGGTGTAGCGATGAGCACCGCATCGAGGCTGCGGTCGTCCAGCAGGCGGCGGAAATCCAGATAACCCTTGGCGCCCGGGGCCATGGCCTGAGCTTCTTCCAGACGCTTGGTGTAGACGTCGGCGATTCCGATGCACTCGGTGTTCGGGCAGGCCAGCGCTTCGCGCAGCAGCTCGGTGCCGCGCGCGCCCATCCCGATGACGCCTAGCCGGACGCGCTCGCCGGCGCCCAGAACGTTGGACGCGGCCAGGGTACCGGCCAAACCGGTGGCTACTTTGCCGATGAAATTCCGGCGCGATTGCATGCTATCCATACTAGGTAGCATCCGGAAACACCAATTCAGCCGCTGATGAACGCCGATGAACGCCGATTTCAAAAATGGTCAACCTGGAATTTCTTCTTATCCGCGTTCATCGGCGTTTATCAGCGGTTATAACTCATTCTCCGGCGGCGTCTGCAGGGCCGAGGCTTGCTGCACGCCCATGGCGAGCTCCGGCAGAATGCCTAATTGCCGATAAATGGGGCGCACCAGCTCGCGGATCGCGGGCAGGCGGCGCGCGAACCAGATGCTGCCGAGGAAACAGAAGACCCCGCCGGAAGCCAGGGTCGCCGGGGCCCCGAAGCGCGCCGCGAGTGCACCCGCTGCCAGGCTGCCGAAGGGCGCCATTCCCAGAAAAGCGACGGCATAAAAGGCCATCACGCGGCCGCGCTTTTCGTCCTGCACAATCGTCTGCAGAATGGTATTGCTCGCCGCCATCTGCTGCATCATGCCGAAACCGGTGACCGGCATGAGCAGCAGCGACAGCCACAACCAGCGCGACAGCGCCAACGCCACCAGCGAAATGCCGAACACGGCAGAGGAGATGGCGATCATTTTTCCCAGGCCGATCACGGTCCGGCGCAGAGCGAGAGAGATGGCGCTCACCAGCGCGCCCACGCCCGAAGCTGCCATCAGGAAGCCGAGCGTATGCGGGCCGCCGTGCAGAATATCGGAGGCGAAGATGGGCATCAGCACGGTGTACGGCATCCCCACCAGGCCCACCAAAGCAAGCATCAACAGGATGGAGCGGATGGGCACGGAATCGACCACGTAACGCCAGCCTTCGTTCAATTCCGCCAACACACGCCGCCCCGCCGGTGCGCGCGCCTGCGCCACCGTGATGTGCATCAGCAGCAGCGACACGATCACGGCGATGTAGCTGATGCCATCGATCAGAAAGCAGAAGCCCTCTCCCGCATACGCGATGACGCCGCCGGCGATGGCCGGGCCGATCAAGCGCGAGGCGTTGACCATGGACGAATTGAGCGCGATGGCGTTGCCCAAGTCCTCGCGCGATTCCACCATCTGGATCACGAACGACTGGCGGGCGGGCATGTCGAACGCGTTGATCAGGCCCTGCGCCAGCGAAAGCAGGATGATCTCCCAGATGTTGATGACGTGCGCCAGGGCCAGAACGGCCAGCGCAAACGACTGCAGCATGGAGAGCACCTGGGTCCAAACCAGCGTGCGGTGGCGATCCCAGCGATCCACCCACACCCCCGCCAGCGGGCCTAGAAAAAACGCGGGCACCTGGCCGGTGAAGCTGACGATACCGAGCAGCACCGGAGAATCGGTGAGCCGGTAGACCAGCCAACTGGTGGCGATGCGCGTCATCCAGGTGCCGATGAGCGAAACGCTCTGACCGCCGAAGAAGAGCCGGTAGTTGCGCGATCGCAGCGCGCGGACTGCGAAAGCCCAGTCTGCCACGGTTCTATTGTCGGCGAAAGCGGGTGGGCGTTTCGATTCGAGCGGGCCACCGGCGGCGAAGACGACCGCCGGCGTTACGTCGCGCTGGCGACGGCTTGCCTGCGGCGGCTCATCAGCCACACGGCGCCCACGATCGCAAACACCAGCAGATTGCCTGCCGCATCCACGCCAAACAGCCCGCGCGTTCCGAAATAATGGAAGCCCATCCCGTCGGCCCACAGCACATAGGCAATAGGCAGATTGCCGGCCGCTAAGAGAAGGCTGTAGCGGGTACTGGTTCCATACTCACCGGGCCCCAACACCTCCATCACCAGCGCGGTGAAGCGCGCATAGCAGAAGCCGGTGGTCACCAAGTAGAGGATCGTGCCCGTGAAATACACCGAAGGGCGGTTGCCGATCAGCAGCACCATGGAGGCGAATCCATTCATACATCCGGCTCCGGCATAAGTCAGGCGGCGATCCCAATCGCCGGGGAGCAGAGTAGCGAGCATAGACCCCAACGCCAGCACCAGACCTCCGGCCACGCCGTTGATCCAGAGCACTCCCTGCCCGCCCACTCCGTAGCGCGAAGCAACCGCCGGAAGCAAGCTCTGCGCAGCTCCCGAACCGACCGGCGCGGCTAACAGGAGCACGCCCCAGAGCGCGCGGCGCGACCGTGCCAGGGCCAGCAATTCCTTGCCGATTTGTCCGATGTGGTGCAGCAGGCCCGCCGAAGGGACCGGCGGACCTTCCTTAATCGTGAGCGCGGCGAGAGCCGGTAGGGCCGTCATGGCGGCGGTCAGGAACGCCGCTGGAGGCATCGACATCCTCGTCAGCAGCCAGAGCGTGACGCCCGCGCCGAATGCGCCGCCGCCCAGGTTGCCAGCCTGGGTCCAGCCCGAGGCCTTGGCCTGCCCTTCGGGCGAAAGCGCGGTGACCATCAGCCCGCCCTGCGCGGAAGAGACCAGAACATTCACCACCAGGCCGCCCAGGAACAGGCCGGTGACCAGAGTCAGATGCCGGGGGCCGACCAGCGGCATGGCCACCCCCAGCGCGGCCGCGCTGAGGAACGATACCAGCACCAGCCATGTCCGGCGACGCAGTTTCATATCCACCAGCGGCGCCCAGAAGAAATAGAAAATGGTGGGAACGTACAGTAGCGAACCGATATTGGCGATTTTCTCCACCGGCACGCCTGCCTGGCCCAGCAAGAACGGCAGCGCGGTGATGGTGAAGCCGGAGTAAATGCCTCCGGGCAGAATCAAGGGGAGGAATAACCAGGGTGGCGGCCACCTTCTGGGGCGGTCAGACATGAAGGGGCAGCATAGCACGCGGGGCAGACGATATCTTTTGTTAATGCGCGGGCGGTTTACTCAAGCTCCGGGCCCTTTCCGCCGATATGGAATTAGGAGCAACATGCCGACACCGGTAACGCCGTTTGGCAGCGCGGTCTGGGAATTGCCGCCACTGATTCTGTATCCGTTTAACGAACACCTGCCTCCGGCCTCTCTGTTGGAGAGTTCCAAGGCGGCGCTCATGCTGTCGGGCCTGATCCCCAATGATGGCACCGAACCAGAGGTTCTGCAGCGCCGTTTGCTGGGTGGCCGCTACGCAGAAATCCGCATGCTGTTCTTTCTGGGCAAGGATGTTCTGCGCTGGATCGAGCAATGCCACGAATTCGTGGAACGCACGCCGCAACTGGAAGGCACCGAAATCCGCGGTCAGAGTTTCGCGGGTCTGCTCACGGTAGGCCCTCCACCGCACGTGCTCTCGAAATTGATGGCTTGGGGTGTGGCCGATTATGCGGCGCTATTCTCAAGGGGCATCGGACTGAAGTCCGCCTTCGCCGCCCCACCGCCGCTCGATCTGCTGACTTCGGAATTTGTATCCAGCTACCACCGCCACGCCGATGCCCTGTTCCGCTGTTACATGGAGGCACAGGCGCACCGCACCATCAGTCACCAGAATTTCCACTTCGACCTGTACGCTTCCGGCGAGTACACCAAAATGCTGGAAATGCAGTGGCAAGAGCCGCAGCAAAGCACAGATTGAGGCCGATCAGCCTAAGGCTCCCTTACGTCGCTTGATCGCCTCGGCCGTCCGGCCCTGTTTCAATAACTCGTCGATCAACTCATCGCTGATCGGCTTCGCTTTCGTCTCTCATTTCATTCCGTTCTCCTATGGTCACTGGAGAACACCTCCCGACGGCCCCCGCGGGCAAGGTCCACTCTCGACTCTCCCGCGTAACCTCACTTTCCTCAATTTAATCCGTATCTTTCCCACGACATGCCGCTTCCCGCGCCCAAACAGGCTGTCCCTCCGTGTTATATCTTTTGCCGGAACCCAAACTTCATGCCCCGTCCCCGCAAGCCCGTCTCCGAAGAACAACTCGCGGCCAATCGCGCCAACGCCACCCAGTCCACCGGGCCCCGTACCCCCGAAGGCAAGGCCCGCTCCGCGCAGAACGCCCGCAAGCACGGTTTTACCGCCGCCGTCTTTGCCGTCGTCCGCTTGGAAGACCTCGATGAGGTCGCCCACCTGAAAACCGACCTGGTCGCCGTCTACCAGCCCATCAATGCCCAGGAGCTCTTCGCCATCGAGCGCATCGCCTTGGCCCAGCAGTCCGTGCTCCGCGCCGCCCGCCTGGAAGCCGGTCTCTTTACCACCTGCCTCAATGAGGTCCTCGATTCCTCCGGCCAGCCGTTCTTTCCCATGTCCCCGGAACTCGTCGGCGATGGCGACATCCAAACCACCCGCGCCCAGAACCGCAACTATGCCCTCGCCGAAGGCTTCCAGCGTATGGCTAAGACCGCCAACACCTGGTCCCTTTTCCTGCGCTACCAGGCCCAGTCCGAACGTCTCTACCGTCGCGCCGTCGAAGATCTGGAACGGCTGCAGGCCCTGCGGCCAAATTTACCAAACGAACCCGTTTCCCCCGGCCTACCCGAGCCAAACGAAACCGTTTCACCGCCCGATGAAACGAACCCATCCCTTCCCCAGGTCCTTCCCAACCACGAAGCGGTCCCCGCCGCTTCGCTCCAGACCCCTTGCCGGAATGGCACACCGCACGCGAAGTTATTGAGCGAAAGATCCCCTGCGTCTCCACCTGCGCGACGCCCGAACCGCGCACTAAAACCACCAGGCCTCTTTCGGTTGGCCTGCGCCGTCGCCCCGCGAACGTCGAAATGTCCCCGGCACCACTTGCTCTACAATGAAGTACGTGGGAAGCGAAGCGACACTGAAGCTCGCCGTCGACCGGCTGAGCGCTGTCCGGCGTGAGATCGCCAAAGTAATCGTCGGGCAAGATGATGTGGTGGAAGGCGTACTGATTTGCCTGCTGGCCGGGGGCCACGTCCTTTTGGAAGGGGTGCCGGGGCTCGGTAAGACCACGCTCCTTCGCACACTGGCGCGCACGCTGCAGCTTAAGTATTCGCGCATCCAGTTCACGCCCGATCTGATGCCCGCCGACATTGTGGGCAGCATGATCATCGAGAGCGACGATCGCGGTGCCAAGGCGCTGCGGTTTCAGCAGGGGCCCATCTTCGCCAACCTCGTGTTGGCCGACGAGATCAACCGCGCGACTCCCAAAACGCAATCGGCGCTGCTCGAAGCCATGCAGGAACGGACCGTTACCAGCGGCACCATCACGCATGAGCTGGATCAGCCGTTTCTGGTGATGGCGACCCAGAACCCCATCGAAATGGAGGGCACCTACCCGCTTCCCGAGGCGCAGCTCGATCGCTTCCTGATGAAGATTCTGGTCACCTATCCCAGCCATGCCGAGCTGAACCGCATCGTCGAGCGGACCATCCAAAGCGAGACGGAGACGCCCAATGCGGTGGTGGACCGGGCCGGAATCCTCGAAGTGCGCTCGGTTTGCCGTGAGGTATTGGTGGCGCCGCATGTGCAGGAATATGCCATCCAACTGGTCATGGCCACACAGCCGGAGCAGAAGGAAGCGCATGAGCTCGCTGGAAAATATATTCGCTACGGCAGTTCGCCGCGCGGCGCTCAGGCGCTGGTGGAATGCGGGCGCGTGCGTGCGCTCATGCGCGGCCGCTACCACTTGTCTATCGAAGATGTGCAACGCGTCGCTGCCGCCGTCCTCCGGCACCGCATCATTCTCAACTTCGACGCGCATGCCGACGGCCAGACGCCCGAAACCATTCTCACCGCCATCATTAAAACGGTGAGCGCGCAGGTGCCGGCCGCATAGGATCCCGGTTATGGATGACGCCCCGCTGCTGGATCGCGCATTCCTCGAAAAGCTGGAACGGCTTACGATCCACTGGCAGAAATCGTTCGCCGGGCTGGTGGGCGGCCACAACATTTCGCGGTTCGCGGGAGCGGGCCAGGAGTTTCTCGACCACCGCAATTTTCACCACGGCGACGATCTGCGCGCGGTAAACTGGCGCGCCTATCTCCGGCTGGAGAAGCTTTTCCTCAAAATGTTCCAGGTGGAACCGCGCGTTCCCGTGCGCCTTCTCCTCGATACCAGCGAATCCATGACGGCGTATGGCGGATCGAAACTCGATTACGCGCGCAAGATTGCCGCCGCGCTCTGCTACGTCGGTCTGGTGCGGCTGGACAGCATCGGAATCCACGGCTTCTCCGATCGCCTTTCGCAGCGGGTTTTTTCCACCGGCGGCCGGCACCGCATCTCGGCCGTGATGGACGGGCTCCAGGCGATTCCGTCCGGCGGGCGCACGGATTACCTCGCCGTGATGCGCGAATTCATCACCGATTACCCGCAGCGCGGCGTGGTGATCATTATTTCGGATTTCCTCGACGACCGGGGCTGCGACAAAGCGCTCGGATACCTCACCGATTTCGGGCATGAATTGATGCTCCTGCAGATCTGGTCGGACGAAGACCGCACGCCGCCCTGGCTGGGCGAACTCGATTTGCGCGACGCCGAAACCGGAGCCGCCCTCAAACTGGACGTCGACGAAGAGGCGCGGGTTCGTTATACTCGCTCGTTTGATGAGTATTCGCAGGAACTCGAACGCCTGGCGCTGCGCAGCAGTGGACGCTACGCCGGGATTGCCACTTCGCAGCCGCTCGAAACCGTGATCTTCGGGGACCTGATCCGGATGCGCGGAATAGCCTGACCGGGAGCTGCTCATGTATTTTCTCAATCTATCCCTGGCGCAATTCCTGACGGTGTTCGGAACCATTGCGGCGGTTTCGATTGCCCTGTACCTGCTGGACCGGTCGCGGCGCCGCCAGATCGTTTCGACCCTGCGCTTCTGGGTCTCGGCCGAGCAGCCCTCGGTGGTGGCGCGCCGCCGCCGCATTCAACAACCGTGGTCGCTGGTTCTGCAACTCGTAAGCATGGCGCTCCTGCTGCTGGCGCTCGCGCAACTACGGTTCGGTTCTCCGGAGGCGGCCGGCCGTGACCACGTCCTGATACTCGAGACTTCCGCGTGGATGGGCGCACGTGCGGGCGGCAACCGCACGTTGATGGACCTCGCCCGTCAGCGCGCGCGCCAGTATGTGCGCGCCATTCCGTCCGGTGATCGCATCATGGTGGTGCGGGCCGACGCGCTGGCCACCCCCGCCACGGTCTTCGAGCCCGATCGCACCAAGATCGATGCGGCCATCGCGGGTTCCACCCCGGGCTCTACGGCGCTCAACCTAGAACAGGCGCTGGCCTTCGCGCGCCGTTTGCAGTCGCAGAGCGGGCGGAGACCAGGAGAAATCGCGTTCGTGGGCACGGGCCGCACCACCGAGCTCGACTCGACTGCGATGACGGCTCCGCCCCGCAACCTGCGCGTGATTCCCGTGCCCGACGCCATTGAGAATAGCGGCCTGCGCAGAATCGGCATGCGCCGCTCCAACGACGATCCCGATCTCTGGGAGATCTACGTTTCCGCTCACAATTACGGCACCGCCCCACGAACCGTCAACCTCGCCATCGATTTCGGCCCTCCAAAGGAAGGCACCCGGACGCTAGTAGGCTCGCGCCGGTTTACCTTGCAACCGGGCGCAGAGGGCGAGCAAAGCTTCGAATTTCGCACGCGCGTGGCCGGGATTCTCGGTGTCACTCTGACTCCTCACGACGCCTTTCCCGGCGATGACCAGGCGACCTTGGAGCTTCCCGCTCAGCCATCCCTCGTGGTAACCGTATACTCGGACCGGCCTGAGCTTCTGCGCCCGCTGCTGGCTTCCAACCCGCGCGTCGCCGCCCTTTACAAGAAGCCCGCGGAGTTTCAGGCCAACGCCCAGGGCCTCGTGATCCTCGATCACTTCGCTCCCCCCAGCGTCCCCAGGGCGATTCGATTTGGATTGAGCCGCCTGCCGAAGCATCGCCCATTCCCGTGCGCACCATCGGAGATCAGGTGCCCTTCTCGCGCTGGGACAGCAGCCACCCGGTTGCCACGGGGTTACGTACCAAAGATTTCAAGTTAGAGAAGACCGAAATTTTCGACGCCGCGCCCACCGACGCGCGCATCGCTGAAGTGGAGGGCGGGCCGGTGATCGTGGCGCGGCCGGGCAAGCCCAAGATCGTCGTGCTGGGGTTTCATCCGGCGCTCTCCGCCCTGCGGTATGAGCTGGCTACGCCGCTTCTGTTCGCCAACTTGCTCCGTTGGTTTGCTCCGGAAATTTTCCGCCGGTCGGAATTGAGCGGCGGCAGCGTGGGCGCCGTGAAGATGGCGATGGAACAGGAAGCGGGTACCCCCGACGTGAAGGTGCTAGCGGAAGACGGATCGGCTCTGCCGTTCACCGTGCGCGATAAGGCGCTTCAGTTTTTCTCCGGCGCGCCGGGAGTAGTGCGCGTGGTGGCAGGCGACCGCGAGTACATCTATTCGCTGACGTTGCCGGAATTGGGCGAAACCAAGTGGGAGCCGCCTACAGGCGTGCGACGCGGAATTCCTCGATCCTTGCCGGCATCCACCAGCGCTCCAGACGTGTGGCCCTGGCTGGCCCTGGCCGGCGGCGCGGGCCTGCTCGCCGAGTGGTTCTTGTTTGGCCGCTTCCGGCGCTCTGCCGGAAACCGCCCCCTGTTAATGCGCCGGCGCGCACCGGCTGAGGCGGAGGTGGCCCACCGATGACGTTCGATCGCGCCTGGATTCTTATCCTCATTCTGCTGCCGTGCGCCTGGGCCGCCTGGGAGTGGCGAACGTCCACGCGGCGGCTGGGCCTCGTTCTCAAAACCGGCGCTTTCGTCGCCATCTTGCTGGCCCTCGCGGAGCCGCGCATTACGGTCTATCGCAACCAGGTGGCGGCCGCCGTTCTGGTGGACACCTCCGCCAGCGTGTCCCCCGAAGACCTGCGCACTGCGTCCGAGTTTGCGGACCAGGTGGAGCGCGCCCGCGGACGCAACTGGACGCGCGTGATTCCGTTCGCCCGCAATGCTCGCAACAGTGCGAGCGACGAACGCAACAAAAAAGGCTGGCAGTTGCGCCATACCGCCGGCGCGTCCGGCCGCGGGACTAACCTCGAATCGGCCATACGCGACGGCGCTGCGTCCCTGCCGCCGGGGATGACCCAGCGACTCGTCCTGGTATCGGACGGCAACGAAAACCTGGGCAGCGTGGCCCGCGCCATCTGGCAGGCGCAGCAATTGGGAATCCCCATCGACACGGTGGCGCTGGCGGGGCGTCCCAAACCGGGGCTGCGGTTGGAGTCGGTTTCGGTGCCCGCCCAGGTCTTTAGCGGCGAGCGTTTCCCCGTCGAGATCACCGTGGAATCGCCGCGCTCCACGGCCGCCACGGTCGAGATGACCGCGGAAGGAAAATCGCTCGGTGCGAATCCGGTGGGCCTGGTGGCCGGCGAAAACCACGTGCGGCTGCATGCCAATGTGAACTCCACTGGAGCCATCGAACTGGCAGGGAAAGTAGCGGCCGAAGGCCTGGGCGAAACGCGTTTCGAGCAAGCCCTGACGCTGCGCCGCCCGCGCGTTCTCCTGGTTTCCAATGACCCCGCGCCCAGCGAGCAGCATTTGCTGCGAGCGCTTCAAGCCAACGAATTCGAGGTGGTGCAGTCTGCCGGCGGAGTTCCCAACCAACTGGAAGGTTTCCAGCTCACCATCATCAACAACTGGGACATGCAGGCCATTCCCGAGGCTCGCAAAATTGCCCTCGAAGAATACGTAAAGAGGGGCGGCGGCCTCGTCTGGATTGCCGGCGAGCACAACGTCTACGTCGAAAAGAAGGGCGAAGAGGATCAGTTCGAGCGCACTCTGCCCGCGAAACTCGCGCCGCCGCGTACGCAGGATGGCACGGCGGTGGTCCTCATCATCGACAAATCCTCGTCCATGGAAGGCCGCAAAATGGAGCTGGCGCGGCTCGCGGCCATCGGCGTCGTGGAAAATCTACGGCCCATCGACTCCGTGGGCGTGCTCATCTTCGATAACACCTACGAATGGGCCGTGCCCATCCGCAAGGCCACCGACCGCAACGCCATTAAGCGCCTGATCTCGGGCATCCAGCCGGAAGGCGGCACGCAGATCGCGCCTGCGCTGCGCGAAGCCTACCAGAGGATTACGCCGGAAACGGCTGTCTACAAGCACATTGTGCTGCTCACCGATGGAATTTCCGAGGAGGGCGACGCCATGGCCACCGCCGCGGAAGCCAAGCGCAACCGCGTGACGATCTCGACTGTGGGGCTGGGGCTCGACGTGAACCGCGCGTTCCTCAATAAGGTGGCGGCGGGTGCGGAAGGCAAGTCCTATTTCCTCGACGAGCCGGCCGGCCTGGAACAACTCCTGCTCCGCGACGTGGAAGAGCATACCGGATTGACGGCGGTGGAAAAAGCGCTCAAGCCGAGAGTCATGGAGCGCGCGGAAATTCTGGACGGAGTGGACATGGACAACGCGCCGCCGCTCCAGGGATACATTCGGTTTCAGGCCCGTCCCACCGCCGATACGATTCTCGAAGCCGATCAGCGCGACCCCCTGTTGGTGCGCTGGCAGTATGGGCTGGGGCGCGCCGCCGTGTTCACTTCGGACGCCAAAAACCGCTGGGCTTTAGCCTGGGTCACCTGGCCCGGCTTCGACCGCTTGTGGGCGAATATTTTCCGCGACCTGCTGCCGCACGCGACTGCGAGTGAAGCTACCGCCGATTTCGACCGTGCCAGCAACGAGCTGGTGGTGGACTACCATCTCTCCGGCAGCGTGCCCGAACCAGCCACATTGCCCGACATTTTCGCTATAGGGCCAGAGAACTTCCACGCCACCCTGAAAGTGAGCAAGGTAGCCGCGGGCCACTTTCGCGCGCGTGTAGCGATCGGCCAGAATCAGGGCCTCTTCCGCGTGCGTCCACTGGTCGATTCACCGGCCTTCCCGGAGGTCGGGTTCTACCGCCAGGAAGACGAGATGCTGGAGTATGGCAACAACGAACAGCTCCTGCGCCAGGTTGCTTCCGCGACCGGCGGGCGCTTTCAGCCGACGGCCCGCCAGGTGTTCGATCCCGGCAGAAGCACTTCCTCCACCATGGAGCTATGGCCGGCCCTGCTGGCGCTCGCATTGTTGTTAAACCTGGCGGAATTGGTGATGCGCAAGTCGAAAGGCTTGATGGAATCCTTGCGCCCGCGCGAAGCAACCACCTAATGTGGCGCAGACACTCGTGTCTGCCGAGACTCATCTCGGCAGTCTGGTCCGTGAGATCATCGTCCATGTGATGAAATCCGAAAACAGCCGCATCACCTTTGGCGTGATCGTCGGCAACCGGGGATTCTTCCCCGATCACCTGGCACAAAGCGGCCGCGAAGAAATGATCGCCGCCATCCGTAATGGCGGTTATAACGTGGTGGCCGTCGATCCCGCGGACACCAAATTCGGCGCAGTCGAAACACGTGCCGAGGCCGCCCGGTGCGCCGATCTGTTCCAAAAGAATCACAAGTCAATCGACGGCATCATCATTACGCTGCCGAACTTCGGCGACGAGCGTGCCATTGCCGATACGCTGCGGATGGCCGGCCTTCAGGTGCCCGTGCTGGTGCAAGCGACACCCGACTCTACCGGTAAAATGACCATCCGCGACCGCCGCGACAGCTTCTGCGGCAAGATGTCCTGCTGCAATAATCTGAACCAGTACGGCATCCCTTACTCCTTGACCACGCGCCACACCGAAGCGCCGGATTCGGATTTGTTCCGGCAGGACCTGGATCGCTTCGCCGGAGTTTGTCGCGTGGTTCGCGGCATGCGCGGCCTGCGCATCGGCGCCATCGGAGCCCGCCCCGCCGCGTTCAATACCGTGCGCTACAGCGAGAAGATTCTGGAAGCCAACGGCATCTCCGTGGAACCGATCGACCTCTCGGAGATCATGGGGCGCATCCAGCGCATGGCGGACGATGCTCCCGCGGCGCGCCGAAAGCTGGACGAAATCCACGCGTACGTGCCGAGCGACAGCGTGCCCAAAGAGGCTCTAACAAAAATGGCCAAGCTGGGCGCAGTCATCGACGATTGGATGCGGCAGACGGATTGCACCATCAGCGCCGTACAATGCTGGACCTCGATGGAAGAATTCCTCGGCGTGGTGCCGTGCACTGTGATGAGCATGATGAGCAACAACCTCCTTTCGAGCGCCTGCGAAGTGGATATCTGCGGCGTGGTCGGCATGCATGCGCTGCAGCTCGCTTCCGGAACGCCCAGCGCGCTGCTCGACTGGAACAATAACTACGGCGACGATCCCGACAAGGCCGTCTGCTTTCATTGCAGTAATTTGCCGAAGCACTTTTTCAACGAAGTGCGCATGGATTTCCAGCAGATCATCGCGGGCACGGTTGGTAAGGAAAACACGTATGGCACCTGCGTGGGCCGTGTGAAGGCCGGTGCCATGAGCTTCGCGCGCTTTTCCACCGACGATCGCCACGGCACCATACGCGGTTACGTGGGGGAAGGCGAATTCACAAGCGATCCGCTCGATACCTTCGGCGGCGCCGGCGTGGTGCGCATTCCCAGGCTCCAAGACTTGCTCCGCTACATTTGCGAGCGCGGCTTTGAGCATCATGTCGCCGCGAACTTTGCCACGGTTGGAGCAGTGGTCAACGAAGCGGCCACGCGCTATCTGGGCTGGGACGTGCACCAGCACAATTGATCCGGAGAAGCACCCATGAGCCTTGTTGCAGGCGTCGATTTCGGCACGCTCAGCGTTCGGGTTTCGATCTTCGATAGCGTCCGGGGCAGGCTGGGCGCGGGGGTCGCCGAGTATCCGCTGCGGCGCAAGAAGGAAGATCCCGATTACGCCACGCAAAGTCACGCGGACCACATGGAGGGGCTGGCTCAGGCCTCGCGCCGCGCGATCGAAGAGGCCGGCATTGACGGTCTCACTATCGAGGCCGTGGCCCTGGATACCACCGGCTCCAGCGTGATTCCGGTGGATGCTCATCTAGAACCTCTTGACGATTACTACCTCTGGGCGGACCATCGCTCCTGGAAGGAGGCCGCCGAAATCACCGCCGCTGCCCGCGCGTTTGGCTTGGAGGCCATCGACTGGTGCGGCGGCGCGTACTCTTCCGAGTGGGGATTCGCCAAGCTGCTGCATTGGCTGCGCCACAATCCGTCGAAACGCGACCGCTTCGCGACGGCCCTGGAGCATTGCGATATGGTGGCGGCAACCCTCTGCGGAATCGATGATCCGACGCGTGTCCCGCGCAGCGTCTGCGCCATGGGCCACAAGTGGATGTGGAACGCCGGCTTGGGCGGGCTCCCGCCAGAGGAGTTTTTCGTCTCGGTGGATCCACTGCTGGCTGATGTGCGGGCCAAGCTGGCGGGCTGCTACGCGACGTCAGACCGGATCGCCGGACACCTCGCGCCCCACTGGGCCGCGCGGCTTGGAATGCGCGCCGGCATTCCCATTCCGGTGGGCGCGTTCGATGCGCATTGGGATGCGATCGGCGCCGGCGTGCGCCTGGGCGACGTAGTCAATGTGGTGGGGACATCCACCTGCATCATCGCCATCAGCGAGAAGGCAGATCTGATTCCGGGAGTCTGCGGCGTGGTTCCGGGATCGGTGATCCCGAAATATACGGGCATCGAAGCGGGCCTTTCCGCCACCGGCGATATCTTCGACGCGATTGCGCGCCGCGCCGGCAAAACGGTGGCCGAATTGTCGGCCGGCATCGAGAACCATCGCGCCGGCCAAACCGGGCTGCTGCGCCTGACATGGGACAACGGAGATCGTACCGTATTGGTGAACCCGGAACTGAGCGGCGTCACACTCGGCTGGCGGTTGACGCACACGGCGGAGGACGAGCTGTTCGCGGCCATCGAGGGAACCGCGTTCCACACGCGCGTGATCCTGGAGCGCATGGCGGAACACGGTGTCGCCGTGGAGCGCATCATCAACGGCGGCGGCATCCCGCAGCGGAACGCGCTGCTCAATCGTGTGTACGCGAACGTCTTGGGCAAGCCGGTCCTGGTGCCCAACGGTGACGTGACCAGTCTCGGCTCGGCTATCATGGCTTTCCTGGCCGCGGGGACTTTCCAGACGATCGAAGAAGCGCAGGATGTTCTTTGTCCGGGCTTCGTAACGATCCAACCGGAAGCGGAGGCAGCGGCCATCTACCAGGAGATGTACCCGCTGTTCCGCAAACTCTATTTTTCCTTTGGCGAGCGGCGGTCCGGCCCGGTCGAGATCGGCGACGTCTTGCCGGAACTGCGCCGAATCGCCGCGGGCGCAATGGGGAGGTCGTAATGCTGGAATCGCTACGGACTGACGTGCTTGACGCGAATCTCGAATTGGTGCGGCGCGGCCTGGTGGTCTATACCTTCGGCAACGCCAGCGGAATCGCGCGCAAGGAAGGTCTAATTGTGATCAAACCGAGCGGCGTTCCCTACGAGACGATGACGCCCGCCGACATGGTGATCGCCGACCTCGACGGACGCGTGGTCGAAGGCAAGCTTCGGCCCTCATCAGACCTGGCGACCCACGCCGCGCTCTATCGTGCCTTTCCATCCATCGGCGGAGTAGCGCACACGCATTCGCGCCACGCTACGGCCTGGGCGCAAGCCTGCCGCGAGATCCCATGCTTCGGCACCACCCATGCGGATTACTTTTGCGGATCCATCCCCGTCACTGCGGCTTTGACGCCGGAAGAAATCGCTGCGGATTATGAAGCCAACACGGGTGCGGCCATCGTTCGCTTGCTGGAAGGCCGGGACCCGCTTGGTTGTCCCGCGGCCCTGGTGGCCGGACACGCTCCGTTTTGCTGGGGCAGCTCGGTCGCCGATGCGGTGCACAACGCAGTGATCGTGGAAGAACTCGCCGCAATGGCCTGGCAGACCCTCACCATCAACCCGTCGGCCGTCCCGCTCTCGGTAGCATTGCGCGACAAACATTATCTGCGCAAGCACGGCCCGAATGCATCCTACGGCCAGTCAAAGGGCTGATTAGCCGTCACTTTCAAGGGACCTGCTGGAGCATGTGGGGCAGGCCTTCCGGCCTGCCGCCGGGCTTCGGCCCGGCGCGCCGCGCAGAAGCCCGGCGGCAGCCCGGAAGGCCTGCCCCACGTCTTCAACCGAGCGGAGGTTAACCCGTTTTCACCTTCAACATCGTGAACGAGTGCGGCGGGAAGCTGTAGCGCAGCTTGCGTCCATCAGCCGCAACCGAACGTTCCACCGGCTTCACCGCAGTCTTACCGAAGTCGTTCTCAGCTTTGATATCGGGCCCGTTGACTTCCGTAACCGCCACCGTGCCCGCGAACTGCTTGTCCTCCAGTTCGAATTCCGTCTCGATCGCCTGGTCGCGGTGCCGGTTCACCACGTTCAACACTAGAGACCCGTTGTCATACGCGGCCGAAGCGTCCAGATACGGCACGTCGTCAAACCGCTTGCTCTTATACTTCGGGCTGTCCAGAAACAGCTCCAGCGCCTTGCCCTTGCTGTTGTTGGCAAATAGTTGCAAAGGGTAATAGATGGTCTGCAGGTACAGCCCCTTCTCGTTGGTGAAGATGGGCGCAATCACGTTCACCAGTTGCGCCATGTTGGCCATCTTCACGATGTGCGCGTGATTAACGAACGAGTTCAAAAAGGTCGCCACCACCAACGCGTCTTCCAGGTTGTAGCGCTCCTCCAGAATGCGGCGGCCCCGCTCCTGGGCGCCCCTAGCCCGATACCAGACATTCCATTCGTCCCAGGCGATATAGATACGGCGATTGGCGGGTTGGCCGGACAGCGCCGCATCGATGATGCCTTCCGCCGTTTTGAGGCGATGGTCGAGTTCCACGGAACTGGCCAGGAAATCGCCGAAGTCGTTGTCAGAGTTACCCACGTACATGTGCAGCGCAAGGTAGTCGGCATGTTGTTTCAGGTAGTCGAGGACGGTGCGGTTCCATCCGGTCCAATCCACGCCCGGCCCAAAGTTGGAAGACCCAGCCGCGATGAGCTTGATATTCGGGTCGGTCTCCTTCATCAACTTGGCCGCCTCCAGCGCGAACTTGCCGTAGTCCTCCGCGCTGCGGTGGCCCATTTGCCACCACCCGTCGATCTCATTGCCCAGCCCCCAGTACGTAACTTTCCAGGGATCCTGGCGGCCATTCTGCTTGCGCAGGCGCGTCATGGCGGTGTCTTCGGCGGAGTTGCAATACTCCACCCACTGCTGGGCTTCGACCCATGTGCCCGTGCCTAAATTCGCGCAAATGTATGGCTCCGTATGGAGCATCTCCGCGTACGTGAGGAATTCGTGCGTCCCAAAGCGATTGCTCTCCACCGCGCCCCACGCCATCTCCAGGCGCGGCGGCCTGCGGTCACGCGGGCCAATACCATCCATCCAATGGTAGTTAGACGAAAAATTGCCGCCGGGCCAGCGCAACTGTGTCACATTTAACTTGTGGGCGGCATCCAAAACATCCCGTCGATATCCGTTGGAATCCGATAGCGGCGAGCCTTCTTCGAATACACCACCGTCGACACAGCGGCCCAGGTGCTCCACGAAATTGCCATAGAGCTTGGGATCGATATCTCCGATGACGCGCTCGGTGTCGATCTTGACGCGGGCCCGGAGCGGGCTCTGCTGGGCGCGCAGGACATAGGGCGCCGCGGCTACAGACAATGCAAAATTGCGTCTCGATATTTTCATGATTGCCTCGAACGGTAGAAAGGCGATTGTATGTCCGGGTGATCACGACGTCAATCCCGAAAGGTTGCACTACCCCGCTTACTAAGGTTGACGTTGCCCCGGTCCCGGCCCGCCGATTACAGTCAAGAACATCGCCCCCCGAACGCGACGACTGGGCCTGCCAGCGAGTGATTTCCAAGGGAAAGGGGCTTTCCAACAACCTCGTGAAAGGGCTCTCGGCATTAGCGAAGGCGTACCTGCTGTTGGTTTGGGCCGCGGCCGCCACGCTTGTGTTTCTAGCCTGGCGAGACGCGTCTCCACTCATGCCCGCCATTCTCCCCTGCCTGGTGGGCGCCGTCGCGTCATCCGGGTTCAAGGTCCGGCTGCCCGGAGTGACGGGAACGCTTTCGGTCAACTTCGTTTTTGTCCTCACCGCGATCGCCGATCTGCCCCTCAGCCAGGTCTTACTATTGGGTTGCTGCGCCGCTATAGCGCAGTCGTGGATCCGGTCGCGCGGGGGCACATCGCCGGTTCAAGCCGCTTTCAATCTGGGCAACATGGCCATCTCTGTGGCGGCCGGCTATGGGGCTTTTCATTCTCCACTGTTCAGCGGCGCACTCGCGCACCTGCCGATTCAATTGCTCGCCGCTACGGCTGCGTTCTATCTGGTGAACACCGCGCTGGTGGCCGGAATTATCTCCCTCGCCGAGCGAAAATCCTTCGTGCGGGTGTGGCGCGCCAGTTTCGGCTGGGTCTTGGCGCACTATCTGGTGGGCGCCGCCATCGCGGCCCTGCTCCATGTGTCGGTCGCTTCCCTCGGCTGGTCTTCCTGGCTGCTCATTCTGCCGGTGCTGTATCTGATCTACCGCTCCTACAAAATGTATCTACAAAGCATCGAGGAAGCGGTCGAACTGGCGCGCGCCAAGGAGGCGGCGGAGGAATCCAACCAGCTCAAGTCGGAATTCCTGGCCAACATGAGTCATGAAATCCGCACGCCCATGAACGGCGTTCTGGGCATGGCGGAGCTTCTGCTCACCACACCGCTAGCCGCAGACCAGCGCGAATATGTGGACGTCATTCACGGCTCGGCATCGGCGCTGCTGGCCATCATCAACGACATACTGGATCTTTCCCGCATCGAGGCCGGGAGGCTCGAACTACACTTCGAACCCGCCAGCCTGCACGAGATTGTGTGGGCGGTTCTCAACCTGCTGGCGCCCAAGATCGCTGAGAAGGGCATCGATCTGCGCTTCACGGCAGCCGACACCGTCCCTTCGCATTTCCAGTGTGACGCGGGGCGCGTCCGCCAGATTCTTCTGAACCTCGTTGGCAATGCGGTGAAATTCACGGAGCGAGGAACGGTCGACGTCAACGTGGAGTTATGCGAGGAAAACGGCGCTCCGGCGATTGAGTTTCGAGTCAAGGATACGGGCATCGGGATTCCCGATCATCTCCACAAACGGCTATTTCGTCCCTTCGTGCAAGGTGACGGCTCGACCACGCGCAAATACGGCGGCAACGGCCTGGGCCTGAGCATCAGCGCGCAACTGGTTTCGTTGATGGCGGGGACCATCGGAATGAGCAGCCGCCCCGATGAGGGTTCCACGTTCTGGTTCCGCATCCCCTACGTCGAGTGTGCGACGCCCGCCGCCCCGGCCCCGGTGCAGGTTGCACTGCCCGTGGCTGAACCCGCCGTTCCCGTCAGCAGCGGCCAAGTCGAAATCCTGGTGGTCGATGACCATCCCATGAATTTGAAGTTGATGCAAGGGTTCATCCAGAAGCTCGGATGCGCTTGCTCAATTGCTCGCAACGGGCGCGAAGCGGTCGACGCCTGGGCAAGCCGCCCGGTAACGGCTGTGTTTATGGATTGCCAGATGCCGGTGATGGATGGATTCGAGGCCACCGCTGAGATCCGGCGGTTAGAAGGCGCGGCGCGGCACACCCCCATCATTGCCATGACGGCCAACGCACTAACCGGCGACCGGGAGAAATGCCTCGCGGCGGGCATGGACGACTACATGAGCAAACCGGTGAAGTTGGCGGAACTCAAAGTGTTGATTGAGACGCTACGGGCGCAATCCGCCGCATTCACTGCCTCGTGTCATACATGAAGTTATTGCGCGCGACTACCGGGCCAATCCTGACGATGCTCTTGGGCGGGCTGCTGACAGTGTGGCTGGTGCGGCAGGCGCCGGGCTATGGGGCAGACGCTTCTCAATTGGATGGGCGGCTGCGCGCCGAGAGCGTTGCGACTCTGCGAGCGCAAAGCCAGGGCCATTTGAACACGTGGCAGCTCTACACGGCATACCTCAAAGGAATGGCGCGGGGCGACCTGGGCACTTCACTGGCGTGGAACCGGCCGGTGGCGCAACTTCTGGGACAGCGCGGCCTGGTGACGCTGGCTTCCTCGGGCTTGGCCGTATTGTTCGGCTGGGCCGCGGCGGTGGTGGTGGCGCTCGCCTGTCGTTTCCGCGCCTTGCCTCTGGTGAATAGCACCTCTCGAGGCGCAGCTTCGGCACTGCTCTGCTTGCCTGCTCCCGCAGTCGCCCTGCTTTTGTCGATGGTTGTACGCCCGGCCGTGCCCACGCTGGTGGCGGCAGCCGTTACGGGACTGGCGATCTTTGCCCGAGTGCTGCTGCCATCGTCCGCTTTGCTATCCGCTTCGGAAGCCGAACCCCACGTCCTGCAGGCGCGTGCGCGCGGCGTCACCTCGCTACGCCTGGTGATCTGGCATGTGTTTCGATGTGCGGCGCCGGCACTGTTTTCTTTGCTCGCGGCTTCCGTTCCGGTGGCCTTCGGGATCGCTGTGCCGGTGGAGACGGTTTGCAATCTGCCTGGCGCCGGGCAATTGGCGTGGCTGGCGGCACAGAAGCGCGACCTTCCGGTGTTGACTGGCCTCACGTTCGCGTTGATGGCTGTCACGCTTCTCTCCAGCAGCGTGGCGCGTGCGCTGTCCTTATCCGGACCCGAACTTGCCGAAAGGCGTACCGCGTGAAGGCACCGGGCAAGGTGGCCGCGCGCGTCGTACTATCGCTTCTGGCGGCGTCCAGTTTCGCAGCCGGATGGATCCGCCCGTCCGGATACGCCGTGCAGTTTCGAGACGCTCCCGCAGTCGCGCCATCGGCACGATTCCCCCTCGGCACGGACGACCTGGGCCGCGACCTTTTGGCACGCACGTTGTATGGCATGCGGCTCTCGTTCCTGCTGGCGGGCTCCGCCGCCCTGGTCTCCACGGCGATTGCCGGCCTGGCCGGGATCGCCACAGGAGTCTTGGGCAGAGGCTTCGAACAAGCACTGGAAATCGCTTCCAATCTGCTGATGTCGCTGCCGTGGCTTTTTCTGCTGCTGCTGGCGCGGGCTTTGCTTCCACTCGAAATGCCGGCGGAAACATCCGTCCTGGTCACCTTTCTTTTACTGGCCCTGCTCGGCTGGGCCCCGGCGGCGCGCGTGATCGGAGCATCCGCGCGGTCGCTGCGCCACTCCGGGTTCACATTGCGCGCGCGTGCCGAAGGCGCGGGAAGTTGGCGCTTGATCTGGTATCAGCTATGGCCGAATCTGCGACGCCTCATCGGCACGCAGTTCCTGATGCTGTTGCCCGGATTCATCTTGAGTGAAGCGACCCTGAGTTTCCTGGGGTTGGGTGTGGGTGAGCCGTTACCGTCATGGGGTGGACTGTTACGGAACCTCGAAGATTACTCCGCAGTCAAGGAACAGCCCTGGCGCGTTGCACCGCTGGTTCTGATGTTCTTGACTGTCGCTTGTCTCCAAAGTCTCAGTGGGGCGGCGCCATGCGCTGCCCAAAACGCCGCTCCCCAGAGGAAAATATGAAGCCTTTCTCGTTGATTTTGTTCTTTGCGCTGCAGTTGGCCGCAGCCGGGCATTGGGGCGGAGAGCTCCGATTCGCGATTGATTCCGATCCGAAGACGTTCAATCCTCTTCTCGTGACGGAGCAATCCGCGGGCGTCGTCCGCTACCTGACCGGCGGGATGCTCATCCGGTGGAATCACGCCACCCAAGCCATGGATCCGGAGCTGGCACAGAGTTGGCGCGTGTCTCCAGACGGGCGCGAGATTCGTTTTGAGCTGCGCCCCGACGCACGGTTTTCCGACGGGTCGCCCGTGACCGCGCAGGATGCCGCTTTCACCTTCCGCACGCTTCTGGACCCGAAGACGCCTTCGGCTGACGCGGATGCATTCCGTGTCGGAGGACAGCAGATCGTCGTCGAAGCGCCGGGAGACCGTGTCCTGCTGCTCAAATTCGCGCAGCCGATCGCGGGAGTGGAGCGCTTATTCGGCTCCATCGCCATCGTGAGTGCGCGAGCGCTGGCAAACGCGCAAGACCCGGCCCACATGCCCACGGCGGGACCGTTTCACATCACACAATACCAACCCGGGTCGGAAATAGTTCTAACTCGCAATTCTTACTATTGGAAGACTGTGGAAGGGCGGCGACTGCCCTACCTGGATGGCGTGCGCCTCAAGATCCGGCAGGACCGCTCGCTCGAAGTGAACAGCCTGCTGTCCGGAGAGCTCGACCTGATCGACAGTGTCGATCCCAAGGCCTTCGCGCGCTTGGCGAAGACGGGCGGCGTTACGACCATCGATGCCGGCCCCTCTCTTGACTCGGAACAGCTCTGGTTCAACCAGAACCCCAACGCGCCGTTGACTGACTACCGCAAGGCCTGGTTCCACTCGCAGCAATTTCGCCAGGCAATTTCCCTTGCGATCCATCGGGACGATTTGGCCAAGCTGGTGTATGACTCGCATGCGCAGCCGGCTGCGGCCATCGTACCGGCGTCCAATCGCGCCTGGAACAACCCCGCGCTCAAGCCACCTCCCTTCGATCCGGCGGCCGCGCAGAAGCTTTTGGCGTCGGCTGGATTTCGCATGGAGAAGGGCGCGCTGAATGATCCCAACAATCATGCGGTCGAGTTCACCATCATCACCAACTCCGGCAGCGCCAGCCGGGAACGCCTGGCCGTGTTGATCCAGCAAGACCTCGCACGCATCGGCATCGGCGTCCGCCTGGTCACTCTGGATTTCCCGTCGTTGATCGAACGTCTCACTCGTACCTTCGACTATGAAGCGTGTCTTCTCGGCATGGTGAATGACGACCTGGATCCCAATGCCCAGATGAACGTCTGGCTGAGTTCCGGTCCGAATCATCCCTGGTATCCCGAGGAGAAGAGTCCCGCCACACCTTGGGAAGCCGAGATCGACCGGCTGATGCTGCAGCAAAGCCGCGAAACCAAGACAGCGCTCCGCAAGAAAGCCTTTGACCGGGTGCAAGAGATCGTGGCGCAAGAGGCTCCTGTCATTTTCCTGGTCGGCAAACATTCTTTGTGCGCGTATGGCCCACGCGTTGGGAACGCCTCACCTTCTCCGTTTTTTCCGCAGACGTTCTGGAACATTGATCAGCTCTACGTGCGCTCGGAACATCCATGAATGAATTACTCCAGGTGCGCTGCAGCGCCGGCTACGGGGTTTCCACACCGGTCCTTGACGGCCTGGAATTCTCCATCGGCGAAGGCGAGGCTTTCGGCCTGGTGGGAGAGAGCGGCGCCGGAAAAAGCACGGTCGGCCTGGCATTGCTGAATTTGCTCCGATGGACGGGCGGCTGGGTGGATGGCGAAGTTCGCTACCGCGGGCGCAATCTGCTGACATTGAGTGAACGTGAGATCCGGCGCGTCCGTGGAAAGGAAATCGCGCTGGTGCCGCAGAGCCCGCTGGCATCGTTGAACCCTGCACTGCGCCTGGAAAGCCACTTCAAGGAGGCATGGAAGGTGCACTCGGCGGAGCCTTGGCGCAGCGCTCGGGACCGCGTTGTGGAACTGTTGGCCGGCGTTCAATTGCCATCGGACGATAAATTCTTGAAGCGGTACCCCCGCGAGCTGAGCGTAGGAATGGCGCAGCGCCTGGTCATCGCCTTGGCGTTGCTGCACCGGCCGGCGTTGGTGATTGCGGACGAACCGACCAGCGCTTTAGACCCGGTCACTCAAGCCGATATCTTAAGACTGTTCGCCGGCATCAACGCGAGTGGCTCCGCTCTTCTGTATATCTCGCACGATCTTCCTTCGGTGGCTGCGCTATGCGGCCGCGTCGCGATTCTACAGCAAGGCCGCGTCGTGGAGGAGGGCCTGTGTGACGAAGTGTTTCGGAAGCCCGCGCACCCTTACGCGCACCGGCTGATCCAAGCGGTAGCGGCCTGGCCACCGCGGTAGCAGAACAACGAGCGTCCGCGCCACGTGCTAGTTGTCGCCATCACCGGCAACCGAGCTACCCCACATGGCCGAACTGCCCCACATCGCAGAACTACCCCACATCGCCGAGTTGCCCCACATTGCGGAACTGCCCCACATCGCCGAGCTACCCCACATCGCGGAGTCGCCCCAGAGGACCGATGATCCCCACATCGCCGAGGTGGCGCTGGTGGGCGCCATCACGTTGGAGCCCCACACCGCAGTGTTCCCCCACATCGCCGAACTGCCCCACAAGGCGGCGGCATTGGGAGTCATGTAAATGCGATCGGTGGATCTCACGTAGTTCGCTTTAGGCGACAGCGCCGGCTTAGCTGCCGAATCATGGTCCGCTAGTGCGGCGGCAATATCCAGATACCCGGCGCCAATCGTGAGAGCGTCGTAGTAGTCGGTGTAAGAGACACCCGCATCCACAACCGTTGACTGAGCCGGGAAAACCTTATAAGCAGTCTTCATCAACCGCGCCTTGATGGTGTCTGGAGTAATCCCTGGCTCGCGGCCAATCATCAGGGCAGCGGTCGCGCTGACCACCGGCGCCGCCATGCTGGTACCGTTTAAAGTGAGATAGGCGGGAGCGCCGCTGAGTCCGTAGCTGGAAGGCGGCACTATGTTGGCGGGATATTCCGCCGCCAGCGTCGAACCCGGCGATAAAACCGAGATCGTCTCGTTGCCGGGAGCCACGATGTCCGGCTTGATGATCCCGTCAACCGTCGTCGGCCCTCGCGAGCTGTAGCTCGCCACCAGATCATCGTTGCGGGTATCCGTGTCCATCGGCTTCATGGCTCCGACGGTGATGACATACGGGTCATTAGCCGGCGAAAGAATCGTCGAATAGCCCATCCTGCCGCCATTCCCGGCGGCCACAACCACCGTGATCCCGGCCTTCCAGGCTTGCTCCACGGCGATGCACAGCGGGTCGAGCAAGTAGGTCTCTTGAATCGGACGACCGAGGGAGAGGTTAATCACCTTGATGTTATATTTATCCTTGAGCTGAATCGCCGTCGCGATCCCCGCGATAACAGTAGAATCGCTGCTGCCGCCATTGGCGTTGAGCACCTGGAGGTCGACCAGGTTCACGCCGGGCGCAATTCCTGCAAACACATTGCTGCCCTTCTGAGAGCCGGCGCCGTTACCGGCGATGATGCCCGCGACGTGAGTGCCGTGGCCGTATAAGTCATTCTGCAGGCCGACGAAGGATTGGCGATAGAGCGGACGCGGCAGATCCGGAACATTAGCGATCCCGCTGTCGATTACGGCGACCGTCACCCCGGAGCCTTTCAAATTCATGGACCAGGCGGCGGGTGCGTTTACGGCATACTCATAGTGATCGTAACTGCCGGCCAAAAACCGATCGGGCGTGATGTAGGTGACACTCGGATCGTTGGAAAGCGTTGCCAGATCGCTGGGCGTCACTTGCATTAGGATGCCGTTGATGAGCGGGAGGTCCTGTAACACCGTGCCGACGAGCTTGAGAACGGTTCCAATCAGTCCGCCGACCAGTCCACCGCTGGTGCTGGTGGCGGTGGGGGTGCGCTGTACAATGACATTGAATTGGGCCGGCAGTTGTCCCTGCAGGTCCGGGGAAACCTTGTTCGGGTTTAGCGCCGACGCCGCATGAGTCACCTGGCTCAAAAGTGTTCCCCAAAGCAGTACCAATAGTGCGCGTCTCTTCATTCCGGTCTCCTCGACTGCCCAGCTACCCTGTAAACTCCTGAGAAACTGTTCACGCTTTCGATTCTGGACTAGACCGAAATGAGGCAATAGTTCTGGAGGTACTGCTCTGGGGTGAGAAGTACTAGTGGAGTCCGGAAACGCATCCGGGCAACTATGTTTAAAACATTGAGACTACGTCAGTTACTTATTGTACGCCGAAAGCTAACAGGACATTCCCTGACAGGCCGCCTCGGGCCGGATAGCCAGACAAGGCGAAAACCATGCCCCCTGCGACTACTGGGCCGGCTACATCGATGGCGCCACCTTTGCCCGCGATTTTATTCACGGTCTGGTACTCGTGCGCCGTATCGTAATCCCACAGGATTTTCCCGTTGGCCGTGGAGTAGGCGCGCAAATGGCCGTCCTCCGCGCCGGACCAAACCACGCCCGGAGTCGCCGTTACCGCAGCCGATTGCGCTGGACTGCAGGGCCGGCGGTCGCCACATCCCGGAGGCGGCGTCTGCCAGATCCGCTCGCCGTTGTCGATGCGAAACGCGAACATGCCGCCGCCCTTTTTGGGATCGAGATCGTAAGTGCGGTCGTTACTACCGGGCTTGAAGGCCAGTTGAAAGCTGATGTCTGAGAGAGCCACGTACACGTTGCGCCCGTCGCTAGCGGTGCCCCACTCGATCCCGCCAACCGTTCCGCCTACCCCGATCCGCGACTGCCACAAAATCTCTCCCTTCCGGTCCGGATCGACCGCATACACCACCGCGGATTTCTGTCCGAGCAGAAGCGCGCGCTTGCCGTTGGGTTGCGAGACCAGGATGGCCGATGCCGCGAAATCGAAATCCGGGCCATCCGAATCGGGGCAATTTACCTTTCCAGGAAGCTGGCAGGAACTGTTCCACGCATCTTTGGCTGTGAATTGTTTGGACCATAGAACCTCGCCGGTGGATAGGCGCAGAGCCATCAGCGCGTCGCTCAGGGCGGTCGGCGGATCGGAATAGTTGTCGCCGGTGGTGATGTACATGGTGTCGCGCTCCGGGTCGAGCGTTGGGGCTGTCCACACGCCGGCTCCGGAAGGACCATAGACCACGGCGTTCTGCTTAGATTTCGGGCGCTCCTTGGCCACCTCGGCGATGGTGTACCGCTTCCAGACCACTTTTCCAGTGGCGGCATCCAGAGCTGACTCACTTCCCCGAAACGTGCAGCACACATAGCCGGACGCCACCGAGAGCGCTTCTTCCCGCGAAGCCACGCCGACATACAGGCGGCCCTGGTGGAAGACGGGCGTAGCAGTCACGGTCTCAGCGGGATGCTCGTCGGGGCGCATCTTCCACAACTGTTTGCCGGTCATTCCATCCAGCGCGTAGACGTAGCCGGCGGAATCGCCAAAGAAGATCGCGGGATTACCGGCGATCTCTCCCACGGTGATCCCCGAACGAACCTGCGACTGCACGGAGGTAGTCCAATGGACGCAGCCTGTCGCCGCGTCGAGAGCATAGACGCTGCCGTCCTGGCCGCCCGCGAACACTCTGCCGCGATACACGGCGGGCTGCGAACGCAGTGTGGAGGTGTCGGCAAATGCGAACGCCCATTTCAACTTCAAGCGCGGCAAATCCCCGGCTTCGATGCCTGCGCCCTTGGCGTCCTGGAACCGCGTATTGGCCAGGCCGCCGCCCCAACTGGCCCACGCCGGGCCTTGTCCCCAAGCGGCGCCGGCAGGACACGGGTTCGCGATTTCCTCGCGCTTCCGCACCACCGTGACGGCCGTACCCAGGAAGTTGGCAATCTTCACACGTTCATCCGCCGAAAGCGGCGCGGCCTGCGTCTTCATGATTCCTGTCTCGAGCGTCTTCTGAATGGCGACGGGCGTCATGGTCTTAAGAACCGCGATCTGCGGAATTCGCCCGGTCGCTCCGGCGGCGGATTGATGACAGGAGGCGCAATGTTTTTGGAAGAGCTGCGCGGCGTAGGGGTCATCGGCGGCGAAAATCACAAGCGGCGCCATCAGCAAAAGATAAAGCAGTCTCATCGCGTTGGAGCTCCGTCGCCGGGTTGGCGTACGAAGGAGTATATATCAGCGGAACTGCGCCCGCCACTTGGCGCGCATCGCGGCGCGGTCCACCTCCTGGCCCCGCAGGTAGACCTTGTTGATGCGTCGCGTGTTGGCAATGTTGTCCAGGGGATTGGCGTCGAGAACGATAAAGTCGGCGCTCTTACCCACTGCCACCATGCCGGTATTCAGGTGCGCCATTTCGGCGGAATCCCGCGTGGCCGCGACGATCGCTTCGGCCGGCGTCAGGCCCATCCACACCCAGTTCTCCATCTCGATCTGGCCCATCCAGCCGATGAAGAACCGCGTTTGGCCGGTGTCGCTTCCCAGCACGATCTTCATGCCGGCCGCACGAAGTTTCAATGCATTCGTAGCTCCCATTTGCCGCAGATTCTGGCGCGCTCGCTCGATGGATTCGGGCGTCAGCTTCGCCAGATAGTCGCCCCAGTGCTCCTGTATCTGCTGCGGCGAAATGGTGTCGCGCAGCAGCGGATCGTTCCAATCCTCCTTGCTCGATGCGGTCCATCCCGCGCCGGGATTGAACCACATGTTGGGCCGATCGTTCTTGGCGATCCGCTCCTTAACCATAGCGAGCAACTCGTCATCCGGCACCTCGCCGCCGCGCACCGGAAGGTGCAGCCATCCTTCCACGCCCGCGCGCATCAGCAGCTTGGCATCCGCCAGCGTCACGTTGTGCGCGGCCACCGGCACGTTGTACTTGTGGGCTTCGTCGATGATTGCCAGATAGAGCGGCGGGGTCAGCTTCTTGGTGCGGCCGCCTCGATCGTCGACCCAGATCTTGATGAACTCGGGCTTGATGCGGATATTGTCGTCGACGGCCGCCCGCGCCTCCTCGACGGTCGTGACCGGATACGGAACGTCCATTCGGGAAGGGTGGCCGTTGGCGCCGGAACCCGGCCAGGCAATCCCCGTGCCGGCAGTGCGAAACAGCGCCGCGCCGGGAATGATCTCGTCGCGCACACGCAGCGGCACGTCTCCCCAATTCGTCCTGCCGCCATGCAAGTCGGAGCGGTCCACCAGGTCGCCAATGCCGATGATGGCGCTGAACCCGTAGTACGCCAGGCGCTGCAAGTGGTCGATGAGATTCTCGCGCGTGTAATACTCCTTCGCCATCGTGCCATCGACGTCGTGCTGAAACCCGATGTGGCCGTGGAGATCGACCTTGGTGGGCATGACGGTCTTTCCAGTGAGGTCGACGCGCAAGGCTCCAGCGGGAACCTTGAGGTCAGCCGCGACGGCCGACACGCGTGAACTGGTTGTTCTCGACGACGAACGCGGAGTTCTCGATGGGCGCGCTGCCGTCGCCGGTGATGAGCCGCGCTCCTTCGAACACGGTTACGCCAGTGGCCGCCTGGCTTGCCAGCCGGAACCAACCGCCGGCGGCCAGCAACAGACATGTCGCCGCGAAGGCGTATGATGAGTTCTTTTTGATCCGACCCATAAGTCCTACGCTCGATCGAGGTTTTTGTAAATCGCCTCGATGTTGGCGCTGAAGCGGTCTTCGAACGGCGTCTTCGAACCGGCGTACACGGTGAACTTTCTCAAATTATCCGCCGCATAGCTGCCGTAGCCGTTGGCTTGCAGAGCCTTGACCGAAGAGACGGTGATCGTCTTCTGCAACTCGGCCAGCGGCTGTCCCGCCTTCTTGCCGTTCTCCACCAGCCCGGTGAGCTCCTCAATATAATTCCGCATTTGGATTGCGCGTTGATGGTTTGGCTGGACAGGGCCGTGACCGGGCAGAATCCGGGCAGCCGCGAGTTGGCCGATCGAGTCGATGGTACGCGGCCACTCTCTGGGGTAGCCATCGGCGATGTTCGGCAGGAACCCAATGATCGCGTCGCCCGAAGCCACGGCTCGTTTCTGCGGGCAGAACACAACCACGTCACCGGCCGTGTGCGCCCGTCCGTGGAACTCGATGTGGAGATCGTGGGCGGGATCCTTGATGACATGCGACTGCGCGAAGGCTATGTCCGGCAACTCCGGAACGAAGTCTTTCATCTCCTCCAGATAGGCCTTGGCTTGGCGGATCTGCTCCTGATAGAACTCCTTCTCCGACGCTGCTGTGGTCTTGGCCGCATGCCATTCGAGGCCATCGATGATCTGCGGCACGCCCGCAAGCGAATCCTTCAGCCGGCTGCGCGCGTTCTCCGCCAACAACTGTTTGGTAGCTTCGCTGGCAATGATTTCGACCTTCCCGCCAGCCGCCCGGTAGGCCGCATCGCCCTGCGTGTGGTCCCAATGGAAATGCGTGTTAACCAAATAGCGCACTGGCTTAGGGGTGATCTCTTTCTGGATCTGGGCGATGAGTGAGGCCGCTGCCGAGGGCTTGGAGTGCGCGTCCACCACCAGCACATCCTGAGAGTTCACAAAAATTGCGGCATTGCAGTTGGTCAGAGCCTGGGGATGCGCCAGGGCGAAGTAAACCCCATCGGCAACTTTCTGGATGTCGAACAGCCCGGTGCTTGCGGTACGGGCTTGCGCGCGGGCCCACGCGGCCCGGAAAAATCCGGCTTCCAGCACGGAAGCGCCGGCCAGTGCACCGCCGGTGATCTTGTGGAAGAAGTCGCGGCGGGAGTGATGATGCATGATCGCCGAAGCATATCATTCTCACTCCTCGAAGGGAACGCCCCGGGGGCGCTGAGCCATTGAATTTGTTAGACTACATCTGCTCGTAAGTGAGGTGACCCGTGAATTCTATTCGTCGGATTGCCGTGACCGCCGGGGCGGCCGCCACGCTAGCTATGATCGCGACACCCGCCCGTGCGCAGTGGCTACATTACCCGACCGCGGGCGTCCCCAAAACGGCCAGCGGATCGCCGGATCTGACGGCGCCCGCGCCTCGGGCCGCGGATGGTAAGCCGGATCTCTCGGGCCTGTGGGGCAATCTCTGCCAGGTCGGGAAGGAGACCGTGTTGTGCGCCCCGGAGGTCGCCGTGCCCCAGCAGTTCGGGGACATTGGCCGAGCCGTCAAAGGCGGTCTACCCTATCAGCCGTGGGCCGCGGACATTGTGAAAACGCGGCGGGCGGATAACGGAAAGGACGATCCCACCACGCATTGCCTTCCCGGCGGCGTGGCCAAGCTGCACACCAGCGCCCTGCTCCGCAAGATCATTCAGACTCCGGGCCTGGTCGTGTTTCTGACGGAGCGCAACGCATCTTACCGTCAAATCTTCACCGACGGGCGGCCCCTGGAAGAGGATCCGAATCCGTCATGGAATGGCTACTCCACGGGGCATTGGGACGGCGACACTCTGGTGGTTGAGACCAAGGGTTTCGAGGACGGCCAGTGGCTCGATCGCAGCGGCAGCCCGTTGACCAGCGCAGCTAAGATGACGGAGAGATTCCACCGCGTGAACTACGGGACGCTGGAAATTGATCTCACGGTGGACGATCCCAAAGCGTACACCAAGCCATGGACCATTCATCTCTCGCAGGCCATCGTACTCAATACCGAGTTACTCGATTACATCTGCCTGGAAAACGAAAGGGACGCCTCGCACCTGGTCGGTAAATAGTCTCGATGACTGGCTACGATCCATTCGTCCGGGGCGAGTTTCCGGTTGGTGTGCGGACGATCCAGGCAAAGGATGGCGCGCGCGACCGAGTGTTCTCTTGTGAGGTCTGGTATCCCGCGGCGGCACAACATGCGAGCCAGGATCTGACGCCAGCAACCCAGGACTCTTTCACGACGGCCCCAGGTGGCGCACCGCGGAGTCAAATGGCAGTGCGCGATGCCACAGCCCACCCGGGAACTTATCCGCTGATCCTCTTCTCGCATCACAGCGGCGGGCACCGGCGGGCGGCCACTTTTCTTTGTACTCACTTGAGCAGCCATGGGTATGTTGTCGCGGCGCTGGATCACTCCGAAGTCGTAGCAGAGGAACTGAAGCATAGGGATGGTGAGACTGCGGAGCAGAAGACTGCGCGAATGGAAGCCGCGATTGCCAGCCGTGTGCCTGATGTGCGTTTTCTGCTCGATCATCTGCTTACTGCTTGGGACTCGGCAGCCAAGCTGGATCCGACTCAGATTGGAATTGTGGGGCACAGCTTCGGGGGTTGGACAGCCCTGGCAACGCCCGAAGTTGAGGGTCGCATCCGCGCCGTGGTAGCGTTGGCGCCAGCCGGGAGTTCCCAGCCGAGACCGGGAATCCTTCCGGTAAAGCTTACCTACAGTTGGGGTCGCGATATACCGACGCTGTACCTGGCGGCCGAGAATGATATTTCACTTCCACTCGCAGGTATGTACGAGTTATTCGACAGGACTCCGGCAACGAAACAGATGGTCATCCTGCGCCGGGCCGACCACATGCACTTCATGGACAACGTCGAGGAAATACATGAGATGGTGCGGACCATGCCGTTCACCGGGGAGCTGGCCTGGATTCCGAAGGAAATGCGGCCAATCGCGGAGCTCTGTTCCGGGGAACAGGCTCACTTATTCGTGCGCGGACTGACGCTTTGCCACCTGGATGCAAAATTGAGGGAACAAGCGGAAGCGCAACATTTTTTGTCCGGTGACTTAGAAGCGGAGCTGGCCGTGCGGGGCGTCGAAGGTATGGTCCCCACGCCTGGTTTTGCGTAGTGTGCGGCAACCCACAGCCATAAAACTCCAGGCGTACCAGTAGAGAAGATACCCGATGTACAGGACCTGAAAAAGGTGCGATATTGACGCAACGACGGTGTGAGTAACCCAATGAACCTGATGGAGCTGATTCGATCCCTCTACGGCGAAAAGGAGGTGATCGAGAGGGCCATTGCCAGCCTCGAGGAACTGCAACAGATCACCCAGCAACGGCCACGCTTATCATCTGGCAAACGCCGGGGACGAAAGTCGATGAGCGCGGATGAGCGCAAGCAGGTATCCGCCAGGATCAAAGAGTATTGGGCCGCGAAACGGAAAGAGAGAAGTAGAGCGGCCGGCCATAGCGCAGGGGCTTGACACCGCCCTCCGTCCCACCTAGGATCGGAGTCTTGAGGAGGGGTCCCCATGAGAATCTTCCTACCGGCAACGATTGCCTTGATCGCGGTCTCGGCGCAGGGTCAAGTCACGTTCACTAAGGACGTGGCGCCCATTTTGCAGGCGCGCTGCCAATCGTGCCACCGGCCAGATACGTTTGCGCCCATGTCGCTGCTGACTTATGAGGACGCGCGGCCGTGGGCCAAATCGATCAAGCAAAAAGTCGTCGCGCGGGAGATGCCGCCGTGGTACATCGACAAGAACGTGGGCGTCCGCCACTTTAAGAACGATGTGTCACTCACCGACCAGGAAATCGCAACCATCGCGCAGTGGGTGGACAGCGGCGCGCCCAAGGGCGATCCGCACGACATGCCGGTGGCACGCAAGTTTGACGATTCGGATCAATGGCACATGCAGCCGGATCTGATCGTGCAATTGCCCAAAGACCAGCTCGTGCTGGCGAAAGCAGCGGATAAGTGGATCGATGTCGTGGTCGATCCGGGCCTGACTGAAGATCGCTACATCCAGGGCATCGAAGTGAAACCGATCAAAGGTTTCCGCGCGGTCCATCATGTAACAACCTCGATGAAGCACGACGATGATGCCGATGACGGCGATAACGTCCAAGGCGCTTTCCTCAATGAGTACGCGCTGGGCAAGAACGCCGACATGTTTCCGGATGGCGCGGGCCGCTTGATCAAAGCGGGGACCAAGATCAACTTCAATCTTCACCTCCACGCAATCGGTCAGGACACTCCGGCCAACGTGGCGCTCGGCCTTAAGTTCTACCCCAAGGGTTACTCCCCCAAGTACAACGAAACCACGGAGAAAATTGGCGATCCGAAGGATCTCGACATTCCGGCCAACACGGACAGTGTGCGCTTCGACGCCTACAACACCCTGACGAAGCCGGCGCGCCTGCTGTCTTTCCAGCCGCACATGCATAACCGGGGGAAGGCCTCGTGCATGGAGGCGATCTACCCCGGCGGCCATAAAGTAGAGATGCTGAGCTGCGTGAGCCATTATCAGTTCGCCTGGCATCTGGTATATCTCTACGACGACGAGTACCAGCCACTGCTGCCGGCAGGGACCGTATTGCATCTTACTTCGTGGTATGACAACTCGGCCGGAAACAAGTTCAACCCCGATTCGGAAAACATCATTACTTACGGGCAGCGGACCATCGACGAGATGGGTGGCGCGTGGGTCAGTTACTACAATTTGTCTGAGGACGAGTACAAACAGCAAGTCGCGGCGAGGAAAGCGCGGCAAGCGCCCGCGCAGACAGAGTAACCCATGCGCCGGAATTGGGCGGCCGCAGCCGTCGTCCTTCTCGCCTGCGCCGGGGGTACTTGCGTCCATGCTCAGGTGCAGTATGCGAGCGGCCAAAATGTCGCGCCCATATTTGAAGGCTGGGAGCACAACCCCGACGGCACTTACAGTATGGTGTTCGGGTACCTCAACCGGAACTACGAGGAGGAGGTCGACATCCCGATCGGCTCCGCTAACTCAATTACGCTGGGCGGCGAAACGTTCGGCGATCGGGGCCAACCAACGCATTTCTATCCAAGACGGCAGCGATTCCTTTTCCGGGTTGTCGTTCCTAAGGATTGGGATCCGAAACAGAAGGTGGTGTGGACGCTGACCTCGCGCGGCCATACAGACGTGGCGAAGGGCTGGCTCCAGCCGGAATGGGAATTGAGCGCGGACGTCATCGTCGAGAATATGGGGGGCGGTGTCCCCGATCCGGAGAACAAACCGCCCACCTTAACGATCGGTCCCGTTTCAACTGCCACACTGGCAAGTCCCGCGACGTTGACGGCTTCGGCAACTGATGACGGGCTGCCCAAACCGTACCGGCGCGCGCCTTCCAACCCGGATCGCGACGCGCAACCTCGCCGGCCGAGAGGTGTGCAGATCAAATGGATTGTGTATCGAGGCCCCGGCAAAGTTACGTTTAGTCCAAGTGCCAGCGCGATCATACACGGAGAACCAGTTACACTGACGTCGGCGGTCAGTTTCAGCGCGGCCGGAACTTATGTGCTTAGGGCAACCGCCAATGACGGGCAACTGTTTACGACGCGCGACGTGACTGTAACGGTAGCTGCAGGCTCGCCCGCACCGTAGTAGGGCCAGCCCTTCCGGGCTGCCGCCGCGCTTGGCCGCGCGGCAGGCCGAAAGGCCTGGCCCCACATAGGGGTTATTTTTCTTTCTCGGGTTTCGCGCTTTCTACGCGAATCTGCTTCAAGGCGTCGACCCGGGTTTCGAGCTCGGTGGCGCCTTGGGGAAACTGATTCACGCTGAGAATGTGAGCGATGACATCGGCGTTCTGCGCACGGGTGAGTCGTCCAGGGCCGTCCGCGGGCATGGTAGTTCGAATCCTATCGAACAGGTCGCCGACGGTGAGGCCGTTCCAGTTGGAGAGGAATTCGCCGCCCATTAAGGGAGGCGCGGATTCACCACCGTTGAGCGCCAGGCCGTGGCACGACGCACATTCCCGGCTGTAGACGGCCTCGCCGCGCCTGGCCTGTTCCTGCGTGTAGACGCCATCCCACACCGAGCGCGAAGTCTGGGCGTGCAGAAGTAAGGCGGCGAGGCATGCGACCGCCAGAGCTGCGGTTTTGCGATTACTGCTCACGCGGCAGGCTGTACGCGATGTACTCACCCGAGTAATTGCCTCCGCTCACCGCGACAATAATGTACTGGCGGCCATCCAACATGTAAGTCATGGGCGAACCGCTTTGCGGCGCCGGCATCGAGACCGCACCAACCTCCTTGCCGGTCGCCTTGTCATAGGCGCGTAGCATGGCCGCGCGCGGGTGCGTCACCGATGTCATCTGGCTGTCGCCCAGAACCACCAGGGTCTTGGTCACCACCAATCCCACGCTGCCGGGCTGCCCCGTGTTCGGAATGTCCTTGCCCTTGAGCGCCGGATGGTTGCGGACGGCATCGGGCGTTTCACCGTAGGGAACCTGCCACTGCAGGTCGCCCCGGTCCAGGTTGATTGCCGAGATCACGGCATACGGCGGTTTGATGATCGAGAGACCCTGAACGGTCAAGCCGCCAACCGGAGGCGCAGCCGGAGCGGCCGCCGGCGCAGGAGCGGGCCGGCGCGGGCGCTGCGGTGCATCAGCCGCGCTACCGAATCCAGGCCCCTCAGAGACCTGGAATTCGGTATCGTTCCTCCCCATTACATAGCGGATGTCGGAAAACCCCGCTGGCGGCAGGCGCAAGGAGATCGGTGTAACGGCGGATTGATTGGCCTGCGCGTATACGATGTGCGTCTCCGGATCGTACGCCGCGCCGGGCCAGTTGGTGCCGCCGCTGGCATTGCCAAGATTGATGGCGGCGAGCAGACCTTTGGAATCGCCGACGATGGGCGGAAGGAACATCGGTCCAGTCTTGTAGCGTGCGATGTTGTCGCGCGCCTGCGCCCGCATTTCCGGCGTGAAATCGATCAGGTCGTCAGGCACCTTCATGAAGTTGCGCGCGTAGGCCGGCGGCTTCGTTGGAAATGGTTGGGTGGCCGCGGTCTTCTCGCCGGGCACATCCGACTGCGGCACGGGCCGCTCCTCAATCGGCCAGACGGGCTGGCCCGTCACACGGTCAAACACGTAGAGGAACGCTTCCTTGCTGGGTAGCGCTACGGCCTTGATGGCGCGACCGCCGACGTTGATGTCGGCCAGGATTGGCGCAGACGAAAGGTCGTAGTCCCAGATGGGGTGATGCACGATCTGGAAATGCCACTTGCGTTTCCCGGTCTTCAAATCGACGCACACCAAGCTTTCGGCGAAGAGGTTGTCGCCCGGGCGCTCGCCGCCGTAGTAGTCCGAGGTCGGCGTCTCCACCGGCAGATAAACCAGGCCGAGATCTTCATCGACAGTGATCTGGGTCCACACACCTGTGTTGCCATTGGTCGCCCAGGAATTGTTCTCCCACGTCTCACCGCCGAGCTCGCCCGGTTTCGCAATCGTGTTAAACGTCCACAGCAGCTTGCCGCTGTGCACATCGTAAGCACGCACCAAGCCCTTGGTGTTGTTATGCGTGACCACGGTCATACCTTCCTTGAAGGACGACCCCACGATCACCACATCCTTGACCACGGTGGGCGTCGAATGGAGTCCGGCTTCCCCGGTTTCCAGATCGATCTGCTGCCCGGTGCCGGTGACCATGCCGACCTTCAGGTCCACAAGGCCGTCTTTTCCGAAGCTGGCGATGGGCTGGCCGGTATGCGCGTTGAGCTCCACCAGGCGATAGCCCGTGGTTACGAAAACGATGCGGTCATCGCCCTTCCCGTCGGTCCAATACGAAAGCCCCCGGCCGGAAAGCTGGCGCGGAGCGATGGCCGCGCGATTTCCTTCGCGCATACTGTACACCCACATCTGCTCACCGGTCTTGGCATCGAGCGCGATTACCGAGCGCCGCGTACCGGCCGTGGCGTACAGAACACCCTTGATCATCAACGGTGTGCCTTCCAACTTATATTCCGGCCGCGTGCCCAGGTTGTCGGTCTTAAATCGCCAGGCAACCTCGAGCTGGTTGAAGTTGGATGCGTTGATCTGGTCGAGTGGTGAGTACTTGGTGCCCTTCAAGTCGGCCGTGTAGTGCGGCCACTCGCCGTTCTTCGTCGATGGCTGTCCGGCAGCCTGACCCCAGGCCGCGACGTTGAGGCATCCTAATCCTGCCAGCGTGAGCAACAATTTCGTATGGCGCATATCACTCCTGTACCGATACCTTAACCTGGGCATTCGTCCAGCAGCACTGAAAGCCGCGGCCGCCGTCGCCCGACCAGTCGTTGGCCACCACGCGCAACACGTACTCTCCGGGTTCGCTGAAGGTGGCGGTGGTGGTAGCCTTGCCGGTGAACACGGTGTTCGCCGGCGCTGCGAAGTCCGCTTTTTCTACCGCGGGCCTTTCCTTGGAGAATGTCACGGCGCCCGGCCCGCGCAGCTTGCTCCAACTTACTGTGACGGGGGCGGACTTATTCTGCGGCGCCCCAGGCGGCAGCTTGGCATCATCCGCCACCCACACGGTCAGTGGGAGCGGAGCGGAAACCGACGCGTTCCGGTTGATGAGGGTGGCCCGCGGCCCTTGCTGGAACGAACCCTTCTCTTCAAACGCGATGAAGGGCGGCGTGTTGCCGGTCGCATCAACCAATGGTGAGAGTTCCCAGAGCGGGTTAAGGCTCATCGGAATCGCCGTGGTGGAACCGTTGGCAACCAGCGTCCAAGTCAGCTTCTGGGTCCCGAAATCCTTGGGCACCGTGATGGTAAAAATGCCAATCTGGCGGTTCGAGAGGAAATGCGCCGGCTGGCCCTGATCCGGCCCGCCGGGCTCAATGCGGTTGTTGGGCCCGATGGGGATATCCAGATCCTGCTTCAGATTGCGATTGTAATAGCCCACCAGAAGACTGAAGCTGCCATCCGGATTCATGAACCAGCCGTCGAAGGCGCCGGTGATGCTCTGTCCGGCGTTGTGCGGCGGCTCCATGGGCAACTGGTCGGCGTGCAGGGACGCCAGGTACATCAAGATGCCCGCAACATAAAGATGCCGGTTCATTCGAATAGCGCGGCCAGGAGCGGTTTGACACTAGTTCGGAATCGCAGCCCGGCTCGGCTTGTGCCTGGCGAGCCACTGCTGATAATCCTCTTCGGTGATGTACGTTACGTTGACCCACGCGTGCGCCATTTCGTCGACGGTGCGGTCACCCCAGCCGACCCATTGATTCGGATCGGGATTGTTCGGGTTCGCGGCGGTGTTGTCGTGCCAGGCGGTCACATGAACGATCGTGCCTTTCGGCAGCACCGGCGCCGCATCGTCCGCGTAGATGTAGTTGATCATCCAGTTGAAATTGAAATGGTCTACGTAACTCAGTGTCTGCCTGGTGCCGTCGGGCAGGATGGCTTCGAGGGCCATGGCTTTGCCGCGCAGGTGCATATGGGGCTGAAAATTCTCAAGGCGCGCCGGCTGCTTGAGCACGTGGAAACCCTGCGTCTCGGCGACCGTGTTGGGCCGGATGTCCAGAGGGCTGCCCGACGTGGCGGTGGCGCCGAACAGAGTTAGACGCGTGCGGTACTTCGGCTCCTGCCCCTTCGGATAAAGATACACGGCAAGTTCCACGTGGTCACGAATCTCTTCGCCGACGGCGTGATAGTGCATCTCCCACCAAATCTTTGACCCGGGCAGGAGCAGCTTGCCGGTGTTCGGACGGTAGACATCGTAGTTCTTCCCGATGGCCCATTCCATCAGAAGACCCGGTCCACCCGTGCCATCGTCAGAGGCCTTGGCATCCGGTTCGTCCTGGATCAAACGCGCCAGCACGTGATGCGTGATCCTGCGGCCGGCCGGAGAGGCGGGTCGAATTTCCACCGCTCGCACCCATCGCGCCTCCGTGACGGGAATCTCGGTCAGCGGCTTGAACCAGACGTCCTGTCCGTGCGCCGGCATGGTGTAGGGTTCGGATTTAATCACGAGATCGGGCGCGCCGAACTGTTTGGCAAGCTGCCAGCCTTCGTAGTTCGGCCACTCCTTGGGCGGCGGCATCAGCTTCGGATCCCCGAGCGGTGCGCCCGCATCCACCCAACGCACAATGGTGGAGATCTGCTCATCACTCAGGGAAATGTCGTTCTGAAACTGCTGGATGCCGACGGTCTTATCCAGGTGCCACGGCGGCATGGTGCGCGCCAGGACGCGCTGTTTAATGTCCTTCGCCCAAGGCCGCGTCTCGTCATAGGTGATCAGCGACATGGGCGCCGACGATCCCTTGCGATGGCAGTCCTGACACTTTTCCTGCAGAATTGGGGCAACGTCCTGCGCGAACGTTACGGGTTTAGCGGTGAGCTCAGCACCAAATGAAGAACCGCCAAATGTTACGAAAGCGCCTAACAACAGAGCACGGGCCGAGTTGATGGCCATATGATTACCCTCCGAGGCGCCCGGAAAACGGAAGTCGGGGGCACCTATCGCTCGGTAGGTAATTGTAAGGAGCGGCGGGGGTGAATGTCAAGCGGGGGAGAGCGATCAGCACTCACGCAGTCAGCTTTCAGCTTTCAGCTTACGGATGGGAGCGCGTCCGCTAGCGTCCGGTGGTGGCAACTTCGGCCTGTCGCCTGCGGCGGCCGCTTAGGAGGTAAATCGCGGCGCGCAACTCGAGCAGAGGATCGTCCGAGGGCTCGATGCCGTCCACACGCGGAATGGGGTCGAAGATGATGTGTTGCTGTTCCGCTGGGTTGTTGGCGGCTTCCGCGGTGAGCGTGATCGTGCCGAAGTCTAGCACCGGCCGATCGCCGGGCCAATGGATTGTAGAGTCATCCACTATGTCGCGCTCGCCGGCGATCTGTAGCTGGACACGAAACTGAACCGGGCCCTTCGCGATGCGAGAACGTATTTCGTCAAAGAGATAGTCGGCACTCTTGCCCTTGGCAGCCGCGTCGTCCAGATATTCGATGCTGGCGGCTGGAGTGACTCGATAGCGCCCGTACCGGGTGACCCCATCTTTATTGATGAATCGCATCGCGTTCACACCGAAGTAGGCTTCTTTGGCGAAACTGGCGGGATTGGGCTTGGGCGCCTGCACGAAGGCGAGGGCGGCCGGATGCGCGCCGAGGAAGATTTCAATCGGGGATGGCGAGGATTTCGATGTGGCGCTCGCTGCGACGGCACGCAGGAATTCCAGGAACTCCTGGCCGGTTCTGGTGGGGAAGGCGTCCGTCGAATGGCTGATAATGTCGGTGTGAACGCGGTCGGCCAGGTGGAAGCGGATTGCCATGCCGCGGGGACTGGCATTGGGGTCGTTATCGGGGATCATCGGAATCCCCGTGCCGTTAGAGAACCGCACGCTGACCGGAGTAGCCTCGCGATTGAGGTGCGGCGCCCGCGTGAGAGATCGAGCGTCGGATGACGGCCGGAACGTGCCCGTTAGCAGAATGCCTTTGGCATGAGCGGGTCGCAAGCCCGGATGCTGGCCGAAAAGCGTATCCAATTGGGCAATCAAGTCGTTGCCGAGCTGAACGAGTTTTTCGTCTGATGGAAGTGGCATGTGACCCCCTCTGATTTCGTCTCTAAGAATAGTTCGGTTTCACGGCCGCGGCTGTATCATTTCTTCCAGTCCCAACAGCGGCTACCGTTTGGCCGGTGGATTCGATTGCTTAGCGCTTCGAGCTTCCTGCACCATACCCAAATAGCGGCGCGCCAATTCGCCGATGCGATGTTCCTGGCGGCGCTGGATGGCCTCATGCGGAATCAGCCCGCTTCCGATGCCGAGGGCCACGGCTCCCGCCTGCAGGTAGTCGAGAGCGGTCTGCTGATTCACGCCTCCCGTAGCGATGAAGGGGATTTGCGGGAAAGGCCCGCGCAGCGCGCGAACATAGGTGGGACCACCCACGGCGGCACAAGGAAAAATCTTGATGAAGTCGGGACCGGCCTTCCAGGCGGCCAGCACCTCCGAAGGAGTCAGGACTCCGGGAATCACGACGATCTCGTGTTTCACTGCGAAGTGGACCACGTCCAGATCGAGCCCGGTGCTGGTAAGAAACTGCGCTCCCGCGTCCAGGCAACGCGCCGCCGTTTCGACATCCGCGATGCTGCCGGCGCCCACGATCACCGTGGGTTTGTCTCTCGCGAGTTTGGAGATCACGTCGATGGCTCCGGGCACCGTCATGGTCACTTCCACGATGGGGATTCCGTGGTTGCAAACCGCGTTGGCGGCAAACATCGCATCTTCCGGTGAGGACGCGCGGATCGCCGGGATGATGCCGATTTCCTGGATGCGCGCTCGAATCTGCTCCCTGTTCATAGCATCGTCACTGTAGCGCGGGTAGTCGATGCCTGCAACAGGGAACGGAGCCGCTATCCTTCTTCCTGGAAGCTCGCTTCGACGGGCGGGAGAGTGTCGCGATTGCCCGCTATCCACACATACAGGGTCGGCAGCAGGAAGATGTTGATCAGCATCGCGACCATGAGGCCGCCGACGATCACAATGGCGAACGGCCGCTGGGAATCGGAGCCGATCCCGCGTGACGTAGCGGCTGGGAGCAGGCCCAGCGTCGCCACCAGCGTGGTCATCATGATAGGGCGTAGCCGTAAAACGGCGCCCTCCACAGCGGCATCCGTCACGGTATGGCCGCGCGCCCGAAGCTGGTTGATGTATTCCAGCATGATCACGCCGGTTTGCACGCACACGCCGAACAGCGCCAGGAAACCCACGCCCGACGACACGCTGAAGTGCGTGCCAGTGAGCCACAAGGCCAGCAAGCCTCCCAACGGAGCCATGGCAATGTTCACCAGCATCAGCGAGGCCCACTTGAAGGCGTGGAACATGGTGTAGAGGATGATAAAGATCACCAGGATGGTGATGGGAAGCACGATCATGAGCCGTTTTTGGGAACGTTGCTGGCTGGCGTATTCGCCCGCCCAATCGATGCTGTAGCCCGGCGGCAATTTCACTTGTGCTTCCACCTTACGGATCGCTTCTTGGACAGTGCTGCCCAGATCGCGGTCGCGCACGCTGTATTTGATGGCGACGTAACGGGAATTGGCTTCCCGATAGATCTCGGAAGCGCCATCCTCCAGCCGAATCTGGCAGAGCTGCGCCAGCGAGACTCGCTCGCCGGACGGTGACAAGATCCGGATGTTCTCGATGGCTTCTCTCCTGTCCCGGTACTCGGGCAGGTAACGCATCACCAGGTCATAACGCTGCTCGCCTTTGAGCACCTGCGTGAGCGCATTGCCGCCTACCGCCGTCTGAATGGCGTCCTGCACATCGGCGACATTGATCTGGAATCGGGCGGCCTGTTTGCGGTCGACGATCAGGTTGAGATTGGGCTGGCCGATTACGCGGAAGAGTCCCAGATCCTGTACGCCGCGGATGCCCTTCATGATGTCGACGATCTGGTCGGCCTTCTCCTCGAGCATCTTGAGATCCTCGCCGTAAACCTTGATGGCGAGTTCTCCCTTAACGCCGCTCACAGCCTCTTCGACGTTATCCGATATGGGCTGGGAGAAGTTCCAAAGGACGCCTGGTATCTTCTCCAGTTCATGATCCATGGCTGCGATCAACGTATCCTTAGTCTGGTGAAACGCGGGCCTCCACTGTTCCTTGGGCTTGAGATCGACGAAGTACTCGGTGTTGAAGAAACCGGTGGTATCGGTGCCATCGTCCGGGCGGCCGACCTGCGAGACTACTTGCGTGACCTCGGGAAAAGCGGCAAAGACGATGCGGGCCTGATTCATCAGCCGGGTTCCTTCGGTGCGGCTCGTGCTAGGCGCCAGCGTGCCCCGCGCCCAGATGGCGCCTTCGTCCAGATGCGGCAGGAACTCGGATCCAATCAGGCCGCTGGTCGCAAGATAGAACGCCACTACAACGCAAGCCGCAGCACCACTTAGAACAACCCAGCGGTTGCGAATGCTCCACCGCACCGCTCCCCGGTATCGTTCGATCACGAACTCCAGGATGGGGTTGCGCCACTCCCGCGTGCCTTTCGGAAACACTATGCTCGCAAGCACCGGCGCTAGCACCATGGAGAAGACCAGCGCGCCCAAAAGCGCGAAAGCAACGGTCCACGCCATCGGCTTGAACAGGCGCCCTTCCACACTCTGGAGCGTGAAGATGGGCAGATAGGCCGTGATGATGATACCGATGGCGTAGAAAACGGGCCGCTGCACCTCATGGGCGGCTTCGCGGATTGCTTCCATCACCGGTTTGGGTTCCGCATTCCTTCGTCCCAAGTGGCGGACGATATTTTCCACCATCACCACCGCGCCATCCACCACCATGCCGAAATCCAGCGCTCCCAGCGACAGCAGGTTGGCGGGGATTTTCCGAAGATCGAGGCAGATCGAGGCGAACAACAGAGAAAACGGAATGGTCAGCGCCACAATGAGAGCACCCCGCCCATTCCCCAGAAACATGAACAGAATGATGGTCACCAGGATGATGCCTTCGGTGAGATTCTTCAGTACGGTGTGCGTGGTGTAGTGGACCAGGTCGCTGCGGTCGAGAATTGGCATGATTCTTACGCCGTGTGGCAGTATCTGCTCATTAAGTTGCTTGACTTTCGCGTGGATAGCCTCCAGCGTGGAATCGGACTCGGCGCCTTTGCGCAATAAGACGATGCCCTCGACCACATCGTCGTTGTCGATGATTTTTCCGTCCGCGCGATGAATGGCTTTGCCGATTTGCCCCAGCCGGATCTTTGGACCCTGCACCACCTCGCCGATGTCGTTGATGTGGAGGGGAGTCCCGTTCTGGCCTTTGAGGACGGTCTCACCGATATCGCTGGTCGCTACATAGAGGCCCACCGAGCGAACGTTGACCTGCTGCAGACCTGCCTCGATAAAACTACCGCCCGCATTGACGTTGTTGTTGGAAAGCTGTTGCTCCACCTGCCCGATGCTGAGGCCGTAGGAGACCAACTTCTCCGGGTCGATGCGGACCTGGTATTCCCGCGTGGTTCCTCCGAAACTGACCACGTCCACCACGTTGGGAACCGATTTGAACTGTTTCTCCAGAACCCAATCTTCCAGGGTTTTCAACTCCATCAGGTCATACCGCGGGTTGGTGCTCTTCAGGGTGTACCAGTAGATCTGACCCACCGGGCTGTAGTCTGTTCCCGATCTGCGGCTGCAGATTTTGCGGGAAGGGTGACCTGGGCCAGGCGCTCCAACACCTTCTGACGATTCCAGTCGTTCTCCGAATCGTCATCGAAGATCAACATGACGCTGGAAAGCCCGAACAGAGAGGTGGAACGGAGATGCTCCAGGTGCGGAATCCCGTTCATGACGATTTCGATGGGGATCGTGACCTGCTGCTCCACCTCCTCGGCCGCACGGCCGGGCCATTGCGTGATGATCTGCACGTAATTGTTGGCTACATCGGGGTAGGCTTCAATGGGCAGGGCGCGGAACGAAATGATACCCCAGATAAACAGCAGAAGCGCGACGACGATGACGAGGAGACGGCTGGTGAGAGCGAAGTCGACAATACGGCGAATCATGATGGTTGCGCGGAGGTTCGGGCGTACCCAGCGGGAGGTTCACTATTAAATCTGGGGGATCTCGAAGCGCTGAGCGCCAGTGATCTTCCTGGCAGGCTTCAAATCTTTCGAATTGGCCAGTGCTGGGCGGGCAGCGCAGTCTTTCGATTGGCTGACATGCTCCCGTTACAACAGGTCCCGATACCGCTCCAGCGCCACGCGAACAAGCTGGCTGCGGGTGCGGACCTCGGACTTGGCGAACAGTTGTTGCAGCGTGTTTTTGACCGCGCTCTCGGAGATATCCATTTGTGAGTTGCGATCTCCTTATTTGCCAGACCCTGGACTAAGAGACGCAGCACTTGGTTTTCACGACCGCTTAGCGGAAGGCGTTCATGATGGTTGAGCGGCGGCGAATTAGAATCAGGCGTTCCCTCTTCCGTGACATCGGCGAAAATTGCAGCGAGCTTGGGCCTGGCTCCTTCCTTATATGTCGAGAACCATACGTCCGCCACGAAGGCTTCGCCATCGCCGCGGTGACCACGGCATTGCATAGACGCCCGGAACTGCGGCCCTTCCTCGCCGCGCAGTGCGTGATGGAGTTCGGGCATGAATGCGGCAATTGGATTTCCGACCAGTTGCCCCCGGCGGGGGCCTAGCAGTTCTAAAGCCGCGCGATTGGCGCGTTCGATAAACCCCCGCTCGTCAATGGTCACGATGGCTGCGGGACTGGTCTCGACCAAAATGCGCAGCCGCTCTTCGGTTTCCCGCATGAGGCGGCGGTTTCGTAGCAATTCCGCGACAAAGAGGCCGCAGCCCGTCAACGCCAGGGCTTCGAAACCCAATCGAATGGCCGCATCCGACGGGTCTAGCGCGCTGAATTCCTCGCTGAGAACGGCACACACCAAGCCAAGCAAGACCACGGCCCAGCGAGGAAGGAATCCCGCGGTCAGCATAATCGGAAACAGGTAGAGGAAGCCAAGCGACACGTACGGTTTCGTCCACCAGTCCAGCAGAGCGATTGCCAGCAGGACAGAGCCACTAACCAGAAGAACGAGGTTCCGGTTTCGCTCTTCCCACAACTCGGTCAAGTGCAGCATCAATTTTGGAAGTGATTATTATGCCATCGCCGTTCGGCTTGGAACGGATAATCAAACGATTGCCCACAAGATTTCGGAATCGATCGCGGCTACACCTCACGCTTCTTCCGCGATGTGTTCGTCGGGCGCCGGCAGCACGTCGCGATTGCTCGCCACCCAGACGTAGAGCGTGGGCAGAAGGTAGACGCCTAGGACCAGGGCGGCCATCAGGCCACCCACAATCACGATGGCGAACGGCCGCTGCGAGTCGGAGCCAATGCCGCGCGAAACCGCCGCGGGCAGCAGCCCCAGGCTGGCCACCAGCATGGTCATGGTGATGGGGCGCAGCCTCTGTACGGATCCTTCGATGGCGGCATCCACCACGGTATGGCCGCGCGACCGGAGCTGATTGATGTACTCGAGCATGATGACGCCGGTTTGCACGGACACACCGAACAGCGCCAGGAAGCCCACTCCCGATGAGACGCTGAAGTGCGTGCCGGTGATCAACAGCGCGAGCAGGCCGCCGATGGGCGCCATGGCGACATTGGCCAGGATCAGCCCCACCCATTTGAACGACTGGAACATGGTGAACAGGATCATGCAGATCACCAGCAGGGTTACCGGCACCACGATCATGAGCCGCTTGGAGGACCGCTTCTGGCTTTCGTATTCGCCGGCCCAGTCGATGTGATAGCCCTCCGGAAGCTTCACCTGCCGCTCGACTTTCCTCATGGCCTCTTCCACCGTGCTCCCCAGATCCCGCCCCAGCACGCTATATTTGATGGCCACATAACGCGAGCTTCCCTCGCGGTAGATTTCCGACGCGCCGTCGAGCACTCCCATTTTGCAGAGCTGCGCCAGGGAAACGCGTTCGCCGGAAGGGCTGACGATGCGGATGTTCTCGATGGCCTCGCTGGTATTGCGGTAGGGCGCCTGGTAGCGCGCCACCAGATCGTAGCGCCGCTCGCCTTGCAGCACTTGGGTTACGGCCTTGCCACCCACCGCCGTTTCAATCGCGTCCTGCACGTCGGAGACGTTGATGCCATAGCGCGCCGCCTGCTCGCGATCCACTTCGAACTGGGCATTGGGCTGGCCGATCACGCGGAACAGGCCGAGATCGGAAACTCCGTTCACGGTCTTCAGAACGCCCACAATCTTGTCGCCGGTCTCTTCCAGCTTCTTCAGATCGTCGCCGTAAATCTTGATCGCCGACTGGCCTTTGACGCCGCTGACGGCCTCCTCCATGTTGTCCGCGATCGGCTGCGAAAAGTTCCAGAGCGCTCCGGGGATCTTTTCCACCTCGCGATCCATGGCCTCAATGAGAGCTTCTTTGTTCTCCCGGAACGCCGGCCGCCACTGTTCCTTGGGTTTGAGATCGATGAAATACTCGGTGTTAAAGAACCCGGCAACGTCGGTTCCATCATCCGGACGGCCAACCTGGCTGACCACCTGAATGACTTCGGGAAAGGATGCAAACGCCACGCGGGCCTGATCCATGACGCGTGTGCCCTCGGTGGGACCGGTGCTCGGCGCCAGAGTACCGCGCGCCCAGATGGCGCCTTCATCGAGGTGCGGAAGGAACTCGGAGCCGATCGCGCCGCCCAATCCGAGATAAGCCGAAACACCCAATGCCGCCACCGCAGCCGATCACGGGCACCCAGCGAAACCGTATCGCATACCCCAGGGTCTTGCGATACCCATTCGTCAGCAGGACCATGCCCGGGTTGCGCCATTCCCGCACCGTCCTTCCGAAAACGAAGCTGGAAACCACCGGCGCAATCAGCATGGAGAAGATCAGCGCGCCGAGAAGCGCAAACGACACCGTCCACGCCATCGGTTTGAAAAGCCGCCCTTCCACGCGCTGCAGAGTGAAGATCGGAAGGTACGCGGTGATGATGATTCCGATTGAGTAGAAGACGGGGCGCTGCACTTCATGCACGGCCTGCCGGATGCGGTCCATTTTGGAAGTGGGCGAGTCCGTTTCGCGGCCCAGGTAGCGCACGATGTTTTCCACCATGACCACCGCGCCCTCCACCACCATGCCGAAATCCAGGGCGCCCAGCGAAAGCAGGTTCGCCGGAATCTGGTTCAGGTTGAGGCAGGTGGCGGCGAACAGCAGCGAGAACGGAATGGTGAGCGCCACAATCAGCGCGCCGCGGATGTTGCCCAGGAACAGCAGCAGGATGAGCGCTACCAGGATGATGCCTTCGGTGAGGTTATGCAGCACCGTGTGCGTGGTGTAGTGAACCAGGTCGCTGCGGTCCAGGTGCGGCACAATCTTCACGCCGTGCGGCAGAACGTGGGCATTCAACTCGTTGACTTTCTCGTGGATGGCATCCAGCGTCTCATCGGAATTCGCGCCCTTACGCAATAGCACGATGCCCTCGACGACATCGCCATTGTCGACGATCCGTCCATTCTCCCGGTGATAGGCTTTGGCGATGCGGCCCAGCCTGATCTTGGGTCCCTGCGATACGGTGGCGATGTCTTCGATGCGGATGGGCGTGCCGTTCTGGGTCTTCACCACGATCCGCCCGATATCGTGGACATCGCGGATCAGCCCTATGGCGCGCACGTTGATCTGCTGCAGGCCCGCCTCCACAAAACTGCCGCCCGCATTCACGTTGTTGTTGGCAAGCTGCTGCTCCACCTGACCGATGTTGAGCCCGTAAGAAATCAGCTTGCCTGGATCGATCGCGACCTGATACTCGCGGGTCGCGCCGCCGAAACTCACCACGTCCACAACATTGGGCACCGACTTGAATTGTTTTTCCAGCGTCCAATCCTGCAGCGACTTCAGCTCCATAGAGTCAAATCGTGGATTGTTGCTGTGCAGCGTGTACCAATAGATCTGACCGACCGGGCTGTAATCCGACCCAATCTCGGGCTGCAAGCCACTGGGCAGATTTACCTGGGAGAGGCGCTCCAACACCTTCTGACGATTCCAGTCGTTGGTCGACTCGTCGTCGAAAATCAGCATGAGACTGGAGAGACCAAACACGGAAAAGGAGCGAAGATGATCCAGGTGCGGAATGCCGTTCATGACGATCTCGACCGGGATCGTCACCTGCTGCTCCACTTCTTCGGCGGCGTGGCCGGGCCACTGCGTAATCACTTGGACGTAGTTGTTGGCAACGTCGGGATACGCTTCCACCGGCAGGTTATGAAAAGAAATCGCTCCCCAAACCAGAAGCAGCACCGCCGCCACCACTACCAGGAAGCGGTTGTTTAGGGCATGATCGATGAGCGCGCGGATCATAGCTTCGCTACTGCTCTAAGGTGCTCTCAAGCACCAGCGCATTCGAGACGACGGCTTGGCCAGCGTCGATGCCCGAAAGGATCTCCTGCAGATTGCCGGGAAGCATCTTGCCGCCGACCACTTCCACCCGGCGGAACTGGCGATCCCCATCGGGCACGTAGACCCAATCCCGATCATGCAAATGCAGAATGGCGGCCGCCGGCACCACCGCGCGCACCTGCACACTTTCCCCATGGAACGTGGCCGTGACAAACATGCCGATTCGCAGCATCCCCGGGTTTTGAACTTGCAGGCGCACCTTAGCGGTCCGTATGGACGGGTCAAGGACCGTGCCGATGTTGTCGATGCGCCCCTTCAAAACCCGGCCCGGGTAAGCATTGAGGTGTATGTCGCCGACCTCACCGACGCGCACCTTGGGCAGATCGTTCTCATAGACGTCGCAAATGATCCAGACCTCGGAAAGGTCCGAGATGGTGAACAGGTTGGGCGAGTTATCCAGCGTCTTGACTCCCGCGGCGGCCGTCACGTTCTGCTCAGTAATCACGCCCGAGACGGGTGCTAAAACATCCACCAGCGCGGATGGATGGTTCATGTCAGCGCCTAAAACGCGCAGGTGTTCCTGCGAATTCTCCACGTCCACTTTCGCGTTGACGTCGGCATCCTCAGCCACTTCCAGTTCCTTCTGCGCAATGGCGCCCTTTTCGTAGAGGGTTTTGGCGCGATCCAATTGTGCAGCCGCCAGCGCCGCGTGGGCCGTGGCATGGCGGTAATCGGCGAAGGCCGCGGAGATGTCGTTGCTCTGCACGCGCAAAAGGAGCTGCCCTTTGGTCACCGTATCTCCCAATCGCGCGTGGATCTCCACCACGCGGCCGGAAGCCAGCGAGATCACTGGAACGTTGCGGGCGACGTCGGCACTCACCACGCCGGTAACGTTTAGCTCGGGCGCTTCCGCGTGCCGGGTGGCCGTGGCCAGGGGGAACTGCTCAGGATGGTCCACCTTGAATATGTTGGAGTCGCCCTCGTGTTCCACTTGTGCCGGCGGTGGCGCTGTCCCGCTGGCTTCCACACCGCCGCCATTGGCATTGCACCCGGTGAGCAGCAGACCAAACGCCAGGGCCAGCCCGGCCTCCGCCCAGAAAATTGTTTTCATGGCATTACCTCTTGACCCGCCGCCAGATTTAGCTGGTTGGCCGCGGTCAGATACGAGCCCACCAGATTCAAGTAGTTCAGTCGAACCGTTCGATAATCGCTCTGCGCGTTGAGAAAATCCAGCAACGATGCACCGCCGTGCTGATAGGAGAAGGCGATCGTTTCGCGCACGCGGCCTGCCTGGTCCAGGTAGACGGACTTGTACCGGCGCAATAAGGTTAGATTGCTGCTGACGGTTTCGAACGCCGAATCGACGTCGCTATATACTTGCGCCTCAGTGGCGTCTCGCAGCCGCTGGGCGCGCGTAATATCCAATTGGGTGCGGGCTTTTTCACCCTGATTCCGATCGAAAATCCGCAGCGGGATGCTGACGTTGGCGCCGATCGTGTTTTGGTCGTACGGGTTGTTGAACGAAGGGTTATGAGTCCACCACCCGCCGAACGTAGTATCGGTCGAGCCATTGGCATACGCCAGCCGATTGTCGGTTTGGGCTTTGTCGACGCTTTGTGCCGCCGCCCGCAAGTCCGGCCGGCTGGCGAGCGCAATCGCGTGGAGTTCAGACGGCACCAGCACGGGCTCCGCATAGTTTTCGAACCGCCCCGTGATATCGAACTGATCTACGGGCGTACGATCATTGAGCAGCGCCAGGAGCTGAATCTTGGCGGTCCGCACGTTTACCGTGCCGGTCTGCACATCGGTCTCGTACTGGATCCGCTGCACCTGTAGCCGGTCAAAATCCACGCGGGCAATATCGCCGGCTTTGAGCCGATTGCTGCTGACCGAAAGCACCTGGTCATAGTAGGCGAGGTTCTCCTGGGCTAGCGCCAGCACGGCCTTGGCCTGCAAGGCCTGCACAAAGGCGTTGTGCAAATTGAAAACCAGGTTTCGGTCCAGATCGGCCTGCTGTGATTGCGCCACGGTCGTGCCCTTCTGCGCGCTTTCCAGCCGCAGTTCCCGCTTGTGGCCGCGCTCGTGCAGGTAGCTGACACTCGGCGAAAACTGGGTGCCTATGAAGGGACGCCAGGATCCCTGATAAGGCGTAAGCTGGGTCCCATCCGTCGAGAAAGTGAAATCCGGATTCGGCCGCAAATAGGCGGTGGTCTCCTGCGCCTTCGATTCCTGCAGATTGATCTCACCCGCCAGTAGCGTCGGATTGACCATTCGGAACCGGTCACGAATCTCCTGCCAGGTGAAGGCTCGCTGCGCCCACGCACTGTGCGTGAGGCAACTCAAGACCAAAACTCCCAGGGGCAGCCGACACACCAGGCCCGGACAGTGGCCAAACGCACCGAAGGCTTGCGGCAACTTCATTTTCTCCTCTCGGATTAGACTCAGGACTCAACACAGCGAGCGCCTACGGGGAGCTTCACTGTACGGGGAATCGGGCCGTTCCTAAAGGATGGGCGGAGCGCGAAACGGACTTCCGAGGTTTAGCGTACGGAATACGGAAAAATTGGTTGTGGCGCGAGATGGCAGGTTGTCAGAGAGAATCGGGGCCGACAACGGGGCCGGCTCCATGATCCAACTACCAGCGGGAAAGCCTACAGCAACAGTGCTCCCGAGCGGGCGGTGCGGTGTTTCAAACGACTGCCCGGTGTCCTGCCAGATCGATCCTATATAGGTTTCAGCGTGGCCCTTGGTGAAGGCGCCGTGCCCGTCGTTGATCCAGATCCCGATCGGCTCCCGCCCGAACTCGCTGCTAATCACCAGATCGAGATCGAGGTCACCATCCACGTCTCTGGCAATGATATGCAGTCCCCCGGCAGCCCCGGAATCCACGTCAAAGGTGGTATTCAAGTCGGTGCTGAGATGGACGTCCACACGGTAGCGATAGGCGCCGTTAAACATGCCCCGCGGTTCCGCCAAAGCTACATCAGCACGCTGGTCGCCATCGAAATCACCGAGCGCTCCAGAACTGTGGCCCGCAGTGAGAGATGTGTTAGGCGGTGTTTGCCAGGATTCGTTCTTTGTTTCTCGACACTTAGCGGCGACCGGAAGGAGACACACGCCAATCGCCAAGGCACACGCTACGGCGGCCCTCTCCAGACGTGACGCTCTGTGTCGTCCAGTGGTCAAACGCTATATTCGAGTATCTCATAGGCGCGCTGCCGGGCTCCGGCGTTACAGGGTAGCCGGTATGCTATGTTGAACCCGGGGGACGCGCAAGGGTCGATGATCGATTCGCTGCTCAACTTGCTGTTCCGCTGTTCCCATCGCCGCCTGACACGGCCGGTCACTCCCATAACCAAGGCCGGCGTGCCCGAAGGCCGGACTTACGTGGTGTGCCTGGATTGTGGAAAGCAGTTTGCCTACGATTTGCAGGAAATGCGCATCGAAGGGCCGCTTGATAGCTCGCCTCACTCCGGAGTGCTGCATCCGGACATGCCCCCGCCGCGCGCACAAAAGATCCGGGTGGCGCTTTGGGCCTCAGTTCCCTTGGCCATTCTGCTCGGCTCTGTGTTGAAACCGAAGAAGCCGGCGGGCCCGCCTGGGGATTCCGGCAAGCGTCGCAAGCCATAACCGTAGGACAGACCATCGCTGTTTTGTGGTCTGTCTTTGTTTGTGGTCTGTCTTCGCTAGTCGACCTGGCCGACGACAAAAGACGATCGTCTGCCCCACGGGAATGGAACGCGCCTTAATGCGTCATTGAGTAGATCACGTAGTTCACTCCGATGCGAATACCCAGCGCCGAATACTTCTCCGGGTACTCCGGTTCATCGGCCCACTCCCAGGAATCGCCGATATCGGAGTTGAACGACATCGCCACCATCACGCGTCCCTTTTCATCGTAGATGCCGCGCCAACGCGCGATCGCGCCGTCCGATCGTCCCCGCTGTTGCCCGCGGATTCCCCACATGCCCGGCACACGATAGCGGTCGTTGAGATCATAGACGCTGTGAAAAATGGCATCCTCGTTTTCCATCTCGACAACGGGGCGGTCGGGGAATACCACGCGCATGCTCTCCATGAACCGCTCCCATTCATCTTCGCCCCAGAAATCGTCCAGCATGAGGAAGCCGCCCCGCAGCAGATACTCACGCAGCGTCTTCGCCTGGGCGTCGGTGAGCTTCCAGTCGCCCATTTCGCCGGCGCACAGCCAGGGCCAGTCGAACATGTCGTCGGTATCGTCGGGGTTGACGGGTTGTTCCACGGAGCGGACATGCACGCGCGTCAGACGCCGCAGGGCCTGGGCGAAGTGCCGATCGGCCCGCGGATAATCCTGCGTCCAGCTCGTTCCGCCTTCATGCCAGTCCAGCCGCCCAAAGCGATAGCGCGCGAAGCGGGCATACGGATGCTGGGGATACATCAGGCGGCCGAACACCCACTCGGTCTTCTCCTCCGCGTCCGCCGGTATGGGAATGTTGTCGTAGCCTTCCATGCTGATGTACACGCGGAAGGGCCGCGTGAAGGCATACAGCGCGGACACACACGCCAGAGCGATGCCCACAGTCAGAAGTGTTTTCGAGACCTTCAATTCCCCACGCTCGAATCCGGTACCGCGCCAACCGCGAGCCCCGGTGCAACATTCTCATTCTACATTTTTGCCGGTAGGGCATGCTTGAGCTTGGCCAAAGAGGCGCGTGACCACGGCATGAGGACAAGCTAAAGCATGCCCCACCGCCGTTTATTGGTCTCGCATCAGCTTGGCCACCCGCTTCAGGTTGCCCTTAATCTCCTCGGTGGCGTCCTGGATCTGGTTGGTGTCGTAAGATCACACGCGGCGTCAGGAAGATAATCAGCTCGACGCGGTCGGTGTGCACGCTCTTGGCGCCGAAGGCCGCACCCAACACCGGGATGCGGTGCAAGAACGGCACGCCCGCGGAGCTCTCGGTATGGTTTTCGGTGATGATGCCGCCGATGGCCACGGTGTCGCCATCCTGCACCGTCATCTGCGTGGCCACGGAGCGGTTGGAAAACGAGGGCGACTGAATAGCGGCGTTGGGACTGGGAGCGACGGGCGCGCTGACCTGTTGATTGATCAGCATGGTGACCACGCCGCTGGAGTTGACGCGGGCCGTAATGGAAAGCGTGGTGCCGCTGCTCTGATTGTTGATGGTGTTCGTAAACACCGAGTTGCCCCCTTGCTGCACTCCACTGGCGACCGCCTGCGATGCCAGGGTGGGCACCTGGCTGCCTACATTCATGGTGGCAGGAATGCTATCGGTGGCAATGATGCTCGGCGCGGAGATCACGCGCGATCTCAGTTTGCTATCAGACGCGGTGAGGGCCAGCAGCAGCTCATGGCTCTTCAATACCAGGGCCCCCGTCGTGAGGCCACACGCCATGCCGCGCCGGCGACAGCCGCCAGGGTGCGGGAAGGGGACGGAGCTCCCGGCAGCGCTCGAGCCGGCGCTGACGGCCGCCGAGGTGCCGACCTTCTGTAGGTAAGCATTCCACTCCTCCCGCAAGATCGTCGGTGAGGTCCACTTCGTAAATCTTGGCGTCGATCAGAACCTGGCGCGGTGGCAGGTCCAGCGACCGCAGCAGATTCAGGATCTGCTCGTATTCCTGCGGCGTCGCACGGATCAACAAGGTATTGTCGAAGGGATTCGGGATCACGCCAGGGAGGGCCGCGGGCGCCTGACCGGGGGCCGCGGCGCCCAGGAAGGTGCCGGTCAGATCGCGGCCGCCCGCCGGTGTAAGGGGAGCGCCAATCTGCGCGGTATTGACGGCCGTCGTTTGGGGCTGGTAGCTTACCGGGGTGTTGCCATAGGCGTTCGAGTACCCTTGGGCGTAGGCGTTGCCGCCATTAATGCCTCCGAATTGTCCTCCTCCCATAGAGGTGTTGTATCCCATTCCCATTCCGTTGCTGATCATGGAGGCATTTGCGCGGCGGCCATTTGGATCAGAGCCGACGCATTGCCCGTATAGAGCGCCATGATCGCCGCGGCCAGAGTCTCGGCCCTTCCATAGCGCATCCGGTAGACATAGTTGTTCACCGCCCCGGCCGTGATCTTCACCGGGACGTCCAGTTTCTCGATCCACTCTTCCACCTGGCTGAAGACCCCAGGATTGGGGGCAACCGCGATGAGCGTGTTAATGCGGTCGATGGGAATGAACTTGATCGAAGTCTTGTCGGATAAAGCGTAGGCCTTGAATACGGTGTCGAGATCTTTCACCAGGTCGCTGGGCCGGCTGTGCTCGATTTCGTACAGCTTGACGCGCTGGCCGGCGAACGTGTCGCTGTCGAAAAGCGCGATCAGATCCAGGGTGCGCCGCATGTTGCGGCTGTTGTCCTGGAGGATGATCAAGTTGCCCGGCTCGTAAACCGTATGCGAGGCGCCTTCCCCCAGGAACGGCGTGATCACCTTGTCCATGTCCCCGGCGGTGGTGTACTTAAGGAAGATCAGGTCCAGCACCATGCGTTCGTCGTCGGGAAGCGTCTTGGGGTCGGCGTTGCATGATCGGATCCAGAGGCAGCTGCGAGACGCTGTTGACGGGTACGACGCGGTAGAGATCGCCCACCTTGACCATGGTGGCTCCGTTGACACGCAGGATCGTTTGCAGCAGCTGCATCAGGTCCACCGGCTTCACTTCGCCATAGGTGTAGATGGTCACCGAACCTTTCACGCGCGGATCGAGAATGTAGTTGATCTTGAGCTGCTTGGCCAGAGCGTCGATCAACTCCGTTAAGGAGACGTTATTCATCATTAACGCGCCGCTCTCGGTGAGACGCGGCGCGGCCGCCGGGCCGTTTTGGGGCTGGCCGGCCTGAGGAGCGGGCGCGGCCGCATTCGGAGTGGCCGCTGCATTGGGGGCGGGATTGACTTGCTGTGGAGTGGCCGGTTGTTGCGCCGGTGTTTCCGGCGGCCCGGCGATCCGCGAGGGCGTAGGTCCCCCGACCTGCGCCGCCATAACTGAAGCAGTGGACAACACCACCGCGATCAGGCCAAAACGAAGAAGGGGCATCAGTGCTAGTCCAGTTTCGCGTGGATGCGGGCGCGTTCCCGATCCCAAGCGGCCTGTTCCCCGGGATCCAACTCCGATTTATTTCGTTTCCAGCGATAGGTTCCGAAGGGGCCGGGGCGCTCGAAGCGAACGGCCTCGCCGTCTTCCGTGGCGCGGATGCCATCCGGCTCAGGGTCCTTGGACACCACCGCCGGCGTATCGGGAAAGCGAGCCACGCCGAACGGCGTCTGGCGATAGAACCAGATCTTGCCCTCCGCGTCGCTGTAGCGGTACAAGTACGGGGCGGCCAGCACAGCCGCCGCTGGTATCACGATCGATTGAGCCGGGCGGGCGGCGCCGCTGACCCCCGGCCCCTCGGCTGCTGCCAGGGCCACCGTCAGTAACGAAAAAACGAAGTATCGTCGCATTAAAGAAGTTTTCTCCACAGTCGTTTGTTAGTGGCCTACCTCATCCCATCGGCACGCGCCACCGAACGGCGTTTGGTAAATCATCTTGCGGTACCCGCCCACCACCGTGCCGGGGGCCATATTGTCGTTGGGATCGCAGAGTTTGTATCCTCGCCCGGTATCGGCCCCGGGGCCAATCGCAGACTTGGCCACAGCGGGAGCAGCGGCAGCAGCCGGCGCCTCCGTGCGGGCAGCTGCCACTCCCGCGGGTGCCGCCGGGGCGCCCCGATCGACCAGGGCCTCGAGTTTCCTGCGAACGGTTTTGCCTTCCCACTCAAATTCGATCTCATCCATATTGACGTCCACAAGCTTGAATTGGCCGATCTTCTCCCCCGGATGAATCGCTTCGTGCGTGCCACCGGCAGTTGTGCTGAGGAAAACCGTGGGACCACCGATGTTCATCTGGCCGTGATACACCGGCAGCGCCGGCATGGGCGGAGGCGCCGGAGGAGGTGGAAGCTCCACCACCACCGTGGGGTTGCGCGATTTGTCGAACAGGGTTTGCTGCGCGATATTTGCATAGCCGCCGGCGATCACCGGCTTCGGCGCCGGCAGCGGCGTGAACGGCGGGGGCGGATCCGGCTTCACCTTGCGGCCCAGCATGGCCGCCGCGCGCGCTTTGGCCCGCAAATCCGCCTGCCGCACCTGCCAGCCGGCATAAGCCACCAGGGCCACCAACACCACATCCAACAGCAGCAGCCTGCGTCTCAAAATGCGGCCAGTCCTCTCTTGGCCGGAATCAGTTTCTTGGGCACCACACCGGAAAGGCTCAGACGCACTTGCACCGCCTTCTTCTTGTCGGTGCCACCGGTGATATTGATCTCGTCGGTGGCGATGATCTGCGGCTCGTTGGCCAGCGCCGCCAGGAAATTGACCAGTTGCTCAATGCCGCAGGTGAAGGTAACCGCTACCAGAACCTCTCCGTAATCGTTGGCCAGCGGCCGTACGCGCAGCTCCTCGGCGCCGCGGGCGTCGATCCCATTGGCCGTGGCCACCCGCCGGATCACGTCCATAAGCTGGGCCTGCGCTTGCGGCGCGGTATCGGCCTTCAAAATGCCGGCCTCCCGGCTTTGGAGCTCCGCCCGGGCTTGCTGCAGCACCGTCTCCTTTCCAGGAACCGTGGCCGCGAGTTGCCGCAACCGCTCCAGCCGGTGCTCGGCCAACGGAATGGAATCGGCGGCCGCCACCACAGGCGTCGAATCGTCCCGATTTCGCGAGACCAGGATGACCACCAGCAACACTACGCCCACTACCAGGATTAACAGCTTGCGGCGGTCGAGCGTTCCAATCTCGACGTTCACGGGCGCCTCTCGCGGTTGGTGCGGATCACGAACGTTTCGGTGCCGTTGCCCTTCCCGATGAGCTGGAACTCGGAGTTTTCAAACAAGGGCGACGCGTCCAGCAATTTCAGAAGTGGAGCGGCCTGGGGAGCCTCACCGGAGAGGCGGGCCGTAGTGCGCGCGAGATCGATCGAATTGCTCCACGCCGGCGGCGCCAGCAGCTTGGTCAGTTCTTCGAAGGCATCGAGATCGGCGTGGGTCTGGCCGCGGAACTGGTCGAGCAGCAAGGAACGCGCGCGCGTGGAAGTGAGCTCGCGGTCGAGCACCGCGGCACGGCGGGCCTTGGGCTCCAGTTGCGCGACTTCCGCCTGAAGCTTCACCAGATAGCGCCGGTCGGCGATGCGGGAATACATGACCATGGCAACGATGCCCGCGGTCAGCAGTACAGCCAGCACCGCCGTGGGAATCCAGAAAGCGCGCGAGCTGTAGCGGCGGTATTCCGCGGGCAGCATATTGGCCGCCGGAGCCAGCCGGGGACAAGCCCCGGCCAGCGCCGTTGCGTACGGCAGTGCGTTGCGGGAAAGATCGTTCTCCACCGGATTCACACCCGGCTTGGGGAGCACCTCGTCCAGGTTGCGCGGCTGGGTTTCGGGAGGCAGCCGGAGTTCGGCCAGGGCAAGTGCGGCGGCGCGCTCCGGAGCCAGTTGGAATTCCGCGGAAAAGACCGGGCGCGCGCCGCTCTCGCCATAAACTTCCACCACACCCTCAGCCGTGGAACTCATCGCCAGAAACCCTTCGCCCGTTGCGCCGTTCAAGCGCATGGCCGCATGCAAAGCCGCCGCCGAGAAAGTGAAACTGCCGACCGCGATGCCCGCTTCGACAAACAGCTGCACGTAGCGCTGGACGATTTCCTGGCGCACGATGCCAATTAGCGCGGCATGCTCGCCCACGTCGGACCAGCCCCAGCAGACTTCTTCATCGCCATACGGATGCAGCGCGTCCAATTGGAAGCGGATGGCGCCCGCGCGGTCTTTTCCAGCCACGCCGGCCAGCGCCAGTTGGCGGACGATCACTTCGCGGCGCGGCAGCAGCACCGTAGCGCTCAAGTGTCCCATGCCGGCCGATTTCAGAAAGCGGTTGTACTCCGCGCCCCACTCGGCGGCGGGCCGCCCGGCATAATCGTGGATGGTCAGCCGCCCGAGCACCTGAATGCGCGAAGCTCGCACGCGCGCCGCCACCACCTCCAGATTGTCCGGCCCGATTTCGATGCCGATACCGGAGCCGAAGGCCAGCAGCTTGCGGACATCCTGGGAAACGAGAGCAGGCATGCCAGGCGTTAGTTGCTCCAGGCGGTGTCGTACCACCGCAGAATGTGAACCGGGGCATCGTATCCGGTGGGCATGTATTTCACCATGGCTCCCACGGTTCGGCGCAGATCGGAGAGTTGTCCGTTTTGCAGCCGCAGCCGCGCCGTGGCGCGCAGCGTCAGGATCGAGTTGCCTTCCACGCGCAGACGGCCGCCGGCTCCACCGGCGCCCTGCAAGAATCCGCCCAACTGCGCTTCCGAGAGCGGAGCCAACCGGCGCCTCTCGACCAACGCGTCGATCACATCGGGCGGCATCCCAATTGCCGCCAGCACCGCGGGTGAGGCTGTATTGGCGTCGATGCGATTGTTGGTCTCGTTGCCGTATACCGACAGGCAATCGATCAGCCCCGGCCGGGAGATCAGCCGTGCGCCTTCGGAGGCGTCCGAGGGCACATAGGTTCCGTAAAAAATGTCGGGTGTGATGCCCTTCACGAACAGTAATTCCTCGATCTCTTCCAAGGACGCATGGTGGGCCCGAAAAGACGGCGTGAGCGACAGATAATATTGATCGAGTCCAGAGCCCGCGGACGCCGGAGAGCGCCAATCCGCAATAGCCAGGGCGATCTCACGCGCCTGTCCCGGCTCCACGCCGAGCGCCACCGTTAACCGGTACAACTCCTCCGGCAGGGCCCGGTTGACGTCCAGCTTGGCAGCCTCGGGAACGATGTTGACGTGGACAACGCCCGAGGGAAAGTTATAGTCGACTTGCGTTGTGTAACGCGGCAGGAGCTTTTTGTCCGGGCTTTGCGCGCTCCACAGCACCTCGTACGTAGCGCGGTGGATGCCGCCGGCCGCCAGGTAGTAGCTGCGCAAGCCGTCCACTGCCGTGGAGGCGCGGTCGATTTCTCCGCGGACCGTGGTAGCCAGAGAGAAGGCGATGGCAGCCAGGGCGGCGGATACCCAGAGCACCGCCAGCAAAGCGCTGCCGCGGGTGGCGCAGGCCTTCCGGCGTGCCGCCGCGCTTCTGCGCGGCGCGCCGGGCGGAAGCCCGGCGGCAGGCCCGAAGGCCTGCCCCACCCTACTGGTACGAAATGCCCAAATCCTCATACTGGATCTCCGGATTGCGGTGCAAGTACACAGGCACGGTGACGCTAATGGGCTGGACGCGGGAAGCATCGGCCTCGAGCGGCGCCATCTCAATGCGAATGGCGAGCGGCCAGGCCTGTGCGGTCCAGCCGATTTTCCAAGGGGACAGATCGTTGCCAGTCGTGGGCGCGAGATAGGAGAACCGGCAGTAGGCCAGTTTGTCGGCCAGCACGAACGATCCGGGTCCGGGCACGACTGGCCCAAACTTGCCACCCGCCAAGCAGAATCGACCCGCCGCGGGCGCGCCCGTGTAAGGCGTTTCGTTGACCACCAGGCGCACACCGCGATTGTCTTCTCCCGGAATCACCAGCAGCGCCAGGATCTGCGGCTGCCCACGCCAGCCCTGTTGCAGAGAAAACGTCGTGGCCAGGCGCATCACCCCAGGCTCGCCCTGGAAGAATACGGCTCTCGACCCCCCGCCTCCTTCACCGGCGCCGCAAGCCGCCATTACGGGCATCATGCCTGCCAACTCTTCGGCGAGAACACGCTGCGCTCCCACCGCCCGCCGGTTATCCATGAGCTTCGTATCGGCCTTGGCGTAAGCATTCAGACCGATGCGCATGGCCAGGAACATCGCTACCGAGAGAAGGCTCAGCAGGCTGACGGCGATCAGCACCTCGATCAAAGTGACTCCCTTTTCGTTCATGGGCTCACCAGCGGGATCATGTCCTGAGGTCGCAGCACGTGCGGCCGATAGGCATCCAGGGTGAAGGTGCGCCTCTGGCCCCCGGACATCCACCAGATCTCGAGTTCCACCCGTTCGATGGCGGTCTGTCCAGGCGCCGCGATTGGGCGGCCTTTCGAAACTGGTGAGGCGCGCGCGCCACCCGGCATCCAGGCCGCCGCTTATGGACGGATCGAATTCGCCATTCACCACGGCGTCGCGGGGAAGGCTCTGATTAATCAGGAGCTCATTCATGCGGAGGCGCGCCAGCTGCACGGCGCGGTCGTAGTCCGTGAGCCGCGACGCGTTGCGCAGGGAGCCCGTGATGCCGGAAAGCAGCCCCACGATGGCCACCGCCATAATCACGGTGGCGACCATCATCTCGAGCAGCGTAAATCCGCGCCGATGCCTCACTTCTGTTCGACGCTTTCGACGCGCGGAAAGCCTGTCATCGGGTCCAGATGCACGATCCGCCGCGAACCATGGCGGTTGACCACCTGTATGCCGATACCCGGAACGGCTCCCCCGGGCATCAGAATCAAGCGGCGGGGACCGAGCTCGCCGGGGTCTGGCGGAAGCACTGCTTCGATGGTGATCCCGTCCGGCATGTTCAGTTCGCGCATGTAACCGGGTTCGGTGGAATAGAGACGGAGCGCATTGTCCTTGACCGAGACCAGAATCTCGACCGGCTGTTGCCGCCGCTCGGCGCGCGTGACGGCCCCGTTGAGAAACCCCGCCAGCGAATCGGTGGCGGAGCGCAGCCGCACGCTATCGATGCCGGCGGAGACAGATGGAAAGGTGATGCCTGCCAGCAGACCGATGATGGCCAGCACCACAAGCAATTCAATCAGCGTGACGCCTGAATTCCCTCCCTTAGCCAACCCACCCGAGGCATGCCTGGTGGGGCCAGGCCTTCCGGCCTGCCGCCGGCCTTCCGGCCGGCGCTGGATCTGTGAGAGCACACGAACGTGATTGCTACTACTATTCCGATGAACCGTTACGACCGCCGCCTGCCCCATTGGGACGTGGTTGGGCAGCCGTTGTTCGTCGCCTTCCGTCTGCACGGAAGCCTGCCTGCCAAACGGGTCTTTCCGCCCGCGAGACTTACCACCAGTCAAGCATTCGTCGCCATGGACCGAATCCTCGATCAAGCCAGCACCGGACCCCTGTGGCTCAAGAATCCCGACATCGCCGCGATGGTCGTGCGCGCATTGCACGACGGGGAGCACCGGTTCCACCGGTACACCCTGCATGCTTTCGTCGTCATGGCCAATCACGTTCATCTGCTAGTGACTCCCCAGGTGACAGCGCGGGAATGGCTTGGCCCGCTTAAGGGCTTCACTGGGCACGAGGCCATCCGTATGCTGAGCCTGCGTGAAATACCGTTCTGGCAGGATGAGAGCTTCGACCATCTGGTGCGGAGTGACCAGGAATTTGCGCGGATACACCGATACATCGAAGGAAATCCGGTCACCGAGGGGCTGGTCATCGCTCCGGAGGGGTTTGCGTGGTCCAGCGCGGCGCCGGGCGGAAGCCCGGCGGCAGCCCGGAAGGGCTGACCCCACCACGCTACTGGTTCTTCCAGCTGACAATGTCGGCATTCAGCCCGTCGCCACCGGCCTGGCCGTCGGCGCCATACGAAACGATTTCCGGCTCGTCACCGTGCTCGCCTGGATATTTGTAAATGTAATCGTGGCCCCAGGGATCTTTGGGGATGTCCTGCGGCATGTACGGTCCGGCCCATTGATTCAGGTCGGCGGGCTTTTCGCGCAGCGCCTGCAGGCCTTGCTCGGTCGTCGGAAACACGCCGGTGTCCAGCTTGTAGGCGCCTAGCGCGGTTCCGAAGTTATGAATCTGCGCGCGCGCCGCGGTCACACGCGCGGCATCGCTCTTCTTGAACATTGAGGGGGCCACCAACGCCACAAACAGGCCGATGATGGTCATCACCACCAGCATTTCGATGAGGGTGATGCCAGCTTGCCCGCGTCTTCGTCTTCTCGGTTGTTTCATTCTTACACCGCCACGTCGTTGATGCTCATGATCGCCAGCAGCATGCTCAAAATCAACCCACCCAGCAGAATGCCCATCAACAGAATCACGATCGGTTCGAACACCGAGGTGAAGCGCTTGATGGCTGAACGTGTATCGTTTTCGTAGATTTCAGCCATGCGCGAGAACATATTGTCGAGCCGTCCGGTCTCTTCGCCCACGGTCAGCAGGTGCGCTGCGAGCGGCGGAAATACTCCCGTGCGGCGCAGTGGAACGGCGATTCCTTCCCCGCGCTTGACCCCTTGCGCCACCGCCACCAACGCTCCGGAAATGGTCTTGTTGCCGAGCGTCGCCGAGGCGATCCCGATGGATTGCACCAGCGGCACCGTGTTGGCAATCAGGGTCGCCATGGCGCGCGCGAATCGGGCGGTCTCGGCCTTGCGCAGGGCATCACCCAGCAGTGGAATCCGCAAGCGCGCTCCATCCCACCAGAGCCGGCCCGACACCGTGCGCGTGTAGACGCGCCAGATCACGGCGGCGGCCGCCAGAGCGGAGGCGCCCATCCACCAGTAGGCCCGCACAACCGCGCTCACGGTCAGCATGATCTGCGTAGGCAGCGGAATCTTCATGCGCGAATCGGCGAACAGCGACGCAAAGCGCGGCACCACAAAATCTAGCAGAAGAAACATCGAACCCAAACCCACCAGCGCCAGCAGCGCCGGGTAGATCATGGACGAGACAATATAGTTGCGCAGATCGTCGCGCGAGCGCTCGAATTCGGCCAGCCGGTCGAAGATGGTCGCCAGCGCGCCTGAAGCTTCCCCGGCGCGCACCATATTGATGTACAGATCCGAAAAGTACTCCGGGTGCGTGGCCATGCTGTCGGCCAGCGGACGGCCGCCTTTGAGCACGCGCAGCACATCCAACACGATGAATCGGAAATCGGGGCGCTCGGTCAGTTCGCCGATGATGGTAAGCGCGCGGTCGAGCGGCACTCCGGCGTTCAGAAGCGTCGAGATCTCCTGCGTGAAGAACAAAACGTCGCGCCGTTTGCCGCTGCCGAACGACGGCAGCTTGAGATCGAGTATCGACGACCCTTTGGGAGCCACCCCCACATAAATGGGCGTGAGACCTTGCTTGCGCAGTTCGCGGGCGATGAGTTTTTCGTTGTCTCCCGTGAGGCTGCCGCTGCGCGTGCGGCCATCCGAGGCCACCGCCCTGAAGAAGAACGTGGCCATCAGAATTCCTGCGTCACGCGCATCACTTCTTCCACAGTAGTCAGGCCATCACGGATTTTCTGCCAGCCGTCCTCGCGCAGATTCCGCATGCCGTTGCGCCGCGCCGCCTGGGTGAGCAGCGACGCATCCTCATTCTTCATGATGCGACCGCGGATCTCGTCGTTCAACTCCATCATCTCGAAGATGGCCACGCGCGAGGTGTAGCCGGTGCCGTTGCAGTCCGGGCAGCCCACGCCCTTAAACGTGTGGACTCTTTCACCCTCGGGCGACAGAACCGTTCCGGCGGGCTTGATGCAGTGCTCGCAGATGATGCGCACCAGTCGCTGCGCCAGCACGGCCACCACCGAGGAAGTGAGCAGGTAGTTCTCCACACCCATGTCAGTCAGGCGCGTGATGGCGCTGGGCGCGTCGTTGGTGTGGAGCGTCGAGAACACCAGGTGGCCGGTGAGTGCGGCGCGGATGGCCACGTCGGCGGTTTCACGATCGCGGATTTCGCCAACCATGATGACATCCGGATCCTGGCGCACGATGTGGCGCAGCCCCGACGCGAAGGTCAGGCCGATCTGCGGATTGACGTGGATCTGGTTGATGCCATCCATCTGATACTCCACCGGATCTTCGATGGTGATGATCTTTTTGTCAGGCAGGTTAATGCGCTTGAGAGCGGAATAGAGCGTGGTGGATTTGCCGCTGCCGGTCGGGCCGGTGACCAGAAAGATGCCGTGCGGCATGCTGGTGAAATGCTCCATGCGGGCCAGCATGTGATCGTCGAATCCCAGGCGGCGCAGGTCGTAGAAGTCGCCCGCCGATCGATCGAGCAGGCGCATGACCACGCTTTCGCCGTAGAGCGTGGGAAGCGTGGAAACGCGCAGATCGACTTCGCGGCCCAGCAGCTTGATCTTGATGCGGCCATCCTGCGGCAGGCGGCGCTCGGCGATGTTCAGCTTGGCCATTAGCTTCAGGCGCGAGATGATGGCGGCCTTCAGCTCGCGCGGCGGAGGCTCCTGGCTGAACAGCACGCCATCCACGCGGAAGCGGATTCGGAACTCTTTCTCGAACGGCTCGATGTGAATGTCGCTGGCGCGCTTCTCAAGCGCATCGGCGATCATGGCATTCACCAGGCGGATGACCGGCGCCTCGCTGGCCATGTCGCGCAGGTGTTCGAGATCGGCGGTGGCCTGCTCGTCCTCGCCTTCAGCCAGCGTGGGATTGCGATCGCTCTCGCCGTAGTGCTTGTCGATGGCGTCGAGAATTTCCTGCTCAGCCGCCAGGGCAGTCTGAATCTGCAGGCCCGAAAAAGCGCGCACCGCGGCCACCGTCTCGAAGTCCAGCGGGTCGGCCATGGCGATGGTGAGCGTGGAATCCACCAGCGAAACCGGGAAGGTGCGGCACTGGCGGAGGAAACGTTCGTTGAGACCTTCGAGCTCGGGCGCGGTGGGCGGAGCGCCATCGACGGTCACCAGGGGGATGCCGAGCTGATCGGAGAGCGCCGCGAGCACATCGCGCTGCGCAATGAGCCCCATGTCGACCAGGATCTTGCCCAGCTTATCGCCGCGCTCCTGTTGCAGTTCGAGCGCGCGCTCCAGGTCCTCTGCTTCAATCTTCCCGCGAGCGATCAGGATCTCGCCGAGCCGCTGGAACCGAAATGGGGCGGGTCCGGAGGGAGCCCCGGATTCGGATTCGGGAGCGGGGGGGTGCGTAGTGGCCACTTACTGTTCGTCCGTCTGGATATCGCCTGTGAGCGCGGCCTTGCGGGTCCCCTTCATCACGATTTGCCCGGGTAGCCCGGTCGTGTCTTCCCAAGGTTGGTAGAGCAGCCGGACCGCCAGTACGACCTGCTCGCTGTCCGGAATGGAAGTAAGCGTCGTGGCCGCATCCCGCCACATGCCCTGCATGGTCTTCCTCAGCAGCGGCAGGTGATCGAGCTTGCGCTGATGCACTTTGGCTACTTCTTCCGGTGGGATTTTCAACTTGAACGGATTAACGGTCGGGGTGACAATCAGGCTCAGTTCGGTCGTCACCACCGCGCCATATCCCGGCAGATACAGCCCGCGCGTCAGCCCCAGCAGGTCGTAGGGATCTTTGTCGTTGGCGACCCGGAACTTGTAATCGATGTTCGATTCCAGGTCAGTAAAAACCTTGCGCTCCACTCCGGGTTTATCCGTGGAAGGAGCGACCACCGGCTTGAGGGGCGCTTGCGCCCAGACCGGCGCAGTCAAAATCAGTAGTGCCGCGAACTTCATTGCAGGCCTCCCTTCTCAGCGCGTGGGAAATCGTAACTGCTGCGTTCCACCACCAGACCGCGCCGGGTAGACATGTCCAGCGCAGCCGCGGCCAATCCCGCCAATTGCTGCCGGTCCTTCAAGTCCTGGGTGCGGATATCGGCAACCACCTGCTCGAGCTTTTGTTGCTGGCGTGCCTCGCTAGCCGCCACAGCGCGCTCCACCGCGGCCTGGATCTGCTGCTGGATTTCGCCGGCGGACACCGGCACGGTTTGTACAGCGCCGGAAGAAGCCAGCGGCGCCGTCACATGCCCGTCTGTGCGGGCCAGCGCAAATACCACAAGGGCCACGGAAAGCATGGCCGCCGAAGCGAATCCCAGGCGCGCGGCCGAGCCCCAGAAAGCGGCCCAGGCGCGGCGCCACGGCGACGGTTCGAAAATCTTGTCGGAAACGAAGGCGATGCGCTGCGGGATCTCCTCCTCACGCAGCGAAAACAAGGCGGCTTCGGTCAGCCGCAACCGTTCCCATTCCTCGCGGCAGCCCTGGCAACCTTTGATATGTACTTCCACCTGCTTCCGCTCGGGATCGGACAATTCTTTGAGGACGTAATCCCTCAGATCGAATGGCGAGCAACTCATGACACACCTCGTGTTTTTAGGGGAGCCAGTTCCGTTTTCAGGAGTTCGAAAGCCGCGTACAGGCGGGACTTGACGGTGGAAACCGGGCAGGAGAGGATCTCGGCCATCTCTTCAAATTTGAAGCCCTGGTAGATCTTCAGCACTACCGCCTCGCGCTGTTCCGGCGAAAGTTGCTCGAGCGCACCGGCTACCGCCAGGCTCAGTTCCAGGGGGAAGACCGAACTTCCGCCGACCGTGATGCCGGTTTCCGTGCCCTCCGGCTCCAGGTCGGCTATATCGGTTTCCGGCCGGCGCTTGCGGAACATGGAATAGGCCTCGTTGTGCGCGATGCGGTAGAGCCAGGGGGCGAACCGCCCTGGATCATCGAGCTTGCGGAGGTTCTGGTAGGCTTTCAAAAAAACGTCCTGCGTCAAGTCCAGAGCATCTTCGCGGTTGCCGGTGATTCGCAGGAGGTAATTGTAGACACGTTTCTCCCACCGGGACACGAGGAGGTTAAACGCCTCCACGGCTCCCCGGGCAGCCTGTCGAATCAGGTCGGTATCTTCCACCGCCCGAAAAATCAAATTTCTGGCTCCTGGTGAGTAGACGCACCCCGGCTGTAAAAAGTCGGGCGCGGTAAATAACTAGTGTAACGCCGGCGGTCGTGCCGCCGGTGCGGGCAGCGATACACTGGTTAACTCGGAGAATCTTATGGACCGCCTTCACGCCACGCGTCGCGATTTCCTTTCCGGAATGGCCATTGGGGCGGGCCTGCTGATAGAGGGTTGCAGCCCATCGGGGCGACCTTCTACTCCCGAAGAGCCCCCCGCCGGCCCAGCCGACGTCAGCTTGCGCATCGGCAACGTAATGGTGGACATCGCCAAGGACCATACCATCAGCACCATCGGCTATAACGGCGCGGTTCCGGGCCCGCCGATCCGTTTGCGCGAGGGCGTCCCGGTTATCGTCGACCTGTTCAATGAAACCAATGCCCCCGAATTGGTCCACTGGCACGGACAAATCATCCCCACCAATGTTGACGGCGCACAGGAAGAGAAAAGCCTGGTGGTGCCGGCCTTTGGGCACTTGCGTTACCGTTTAACGCCGCAGCCTTCCGGGGCGCGCTGGGTCCACACACATGTGATGTCGATGTCCGACCTGGGCCGCGGCACTTACACCGGCCAGTTCGCCTTCGTTTACATCGAGCCGAAGACGAACCCCGGGCAATACGATCAGGAGATTTTCCTGGCGACCCATGAATGGGAACCCTCCTTCACGGCCGAGGAAGAAGAAGAGGACGACGACGTCACTCCCGCGGAGCGCCAAAGGGCCGAGGCACAAAAGAAAACCGAGAAACCCAACGGATGGGAAATCGGCTACCAGCGATTCACGATCAACGGAAAGTGCCTGGGGTTCGGCGAACCGGTACGGGTGAAGATGGGGCAGCGCATTCTGTTTCACTTTCTCAATGCCAGCGCCACGGAGAACATCAAACTCGCCCTGCCGGGGCATCGCTTCCAGGTAGTGGCGCTCGACGGAAATCCGGTTCCGCACCCGCAACTGGTCGACGTGCTGGATCTGGGCACGGCGGAGCGCATCAGTGCGCTGGTCGAAATGAAAACGCCCGGCGTGTGGATTCTCGGAACGCCCAAAGACGACGACCGCAAGAACGGCATGGGCATCGTGGTCGAATACGCCAATCAGAGTGGCCCGCCGGTCTGGACTAAGCCGCCCAAGCAGATTTGGGATTACACGCTCTTCGGCGACAGCCGCACTGTCCCCAACCCCGACGAAGTGATCCCGCTGGTGTTCGGCAAGATCAACGGAGGTACGGGAGGCTTCAATCGCTGGACAGTCAACGGCAAGCTGTTCGATGAAAAGGCCGAACCCCGCGTGCTGCACAAGGGTAAGCGCTACCGCCTGGTGTTTGACAACCAGACCGACGACGCGCATCCCGTCCACCTTCACCGCAACAGCTTCGAGCTGACCAACGTGAACGGCAAGCCGACCGCGGGTGTATTAAAGGATGTGGTGCTGGTGAGAGGCTTCCGCAAGATCGAGGCGGATTTTACTCCGGCGATGGAAGGCCTGACGCTGTTCCATTGCCACCAGCAATTCCACATGGACTACGGCTTCAAACTACTTTTTAGTGTGGTGTGAGACTACCTGCCTACCAGGTGTTCCGGTTTATTGTTCTCACACACGTATTCGAGTAACTCCTCTTGAGGAGCGAGATCCCACTTCAAGTGCTGCTCGTAGGGTTTCGTAAACGTGCCGGAGTCTTCAAAAGTGACCTTTACGTCCATATGGCCAAAGTCTACGCGCTGGTAGCGCTCGATCATGTGCAGCATCTCGGTGTGAGGGAGCTCCGGGCCTATCCAAATCTTGTCGTTGAACCCGACCGTGTCGACCACCAGAGTGTCTCCTTCCCACTTACCCACCGAATGTCCCATCCACGTGGGATCCAGACCGGAAGGGTGACCCCGACCGTCGAGGAAGATTTGGCGGAACCCTGGGACGTCCTCAAATAGCAGCACGAGAAGCGAAGGAGTCTGCACGAATTTGCCGATGAACGGCACGGAGCTGGCGGGGAGGGGCGGCCCGCCTGGAAGGCATCGATTTTGAGGGGAGTCTTTCCCATGGCTTTCGCTTCGCTCTTTGGCGATCGCCGCGGCCCAAGGCAGCAGTTGGGCCTGTTCCGGATATGGGTCGCCAGTATCAACCCAGATACCGGATAAGTCAGGCTTTCCGCCGGCAGTGCGAGGAGCCGGCTTGGTTGGAACTTTATCTCGCTTGCGCATGACGGCTGCGAGCCTGCCTGGATCGTCACCGAGGGTAGTCCCGTTGACAGTCTCCGTCAGGCGGATATCAAGTTGCATTTTTTGGCCGGCGTCCAACGTGACCTCTTTGTTAAACGTGTTGTAAGCACAGCACGGCATCACAATCGATAACTGGTACATTCCCGCATTCAGGCCTGAGAACGTGTAGGCGCCGTCGCTGTGACTACTCGTGCGGGCGATCTTGCCGGTCACTTTGTTCTTCACCTGCAGTGGCGCGTCGGCAACAGTAGCGCCGCTCGGTTGGGAAACGGTACCGGTTAGGGAGCCGGATTGCGTCTGCGCGGACAGTGTTCCCATCACCGCCAGAATGCCGGTTGCGACAATACGTCCACACATTGATGCTCTCCTCTTCGCGGGCTAACACCCTACGACCGAAAACATAGCCGAGGGCCATCCATTTCGTGCTCCGGATAGGGGGTATTGTACATCGCGGCTCTTTCCACCGGCCGGTTCCGACCCTTCCAAAATTCCTCGGTTTTAGAAGTACCAGTACAACTGACCGGTTTTCCGCTGACAAAAAGCGGATCAAAATTTGATTTCTTAGCCTTATACTTTTCTGGTCGCAGTCCAACAGAGAAAACTAAGGATGCATTGGTTTTGCTTTGGCTGCCCTAACCAGCATCATCACCTCGATTAGCGAAAGGAACGCCATGAAACGAACCGCACGGTCGTGGGAATGCCTCGCATTCCTGTTGTTGATGACACTGTTTACGAGCCATGCTTTGGCCGACGTAACGAGTACCTTTGACACGAACAATGACGGTTGGGGCACTTTAGGATTCGCCAATGTGGGCGTTGGAACGCCCGACTTCGCTTCGGCTCCAGTTGTCAGCGCGGTAGTGTTTAATGCGAGCGGAGGAAATCCGGGAGGGTTTATTTCCAAGGAGGACCCGGATGGCAACTGGCAATATTTCAGCGCCTCCGCGGCGTTTCTGGGAAACCAGTCTGCAGCGCTTGGCGGAGATCTTACGTTCGATGAGATTATCGTCAATAACACTCAGCCGGCGCTCAATCCCCAAGGACCCCTGGTGGCGATCACCAACGGGTCGACCATCCTGGTTTTTGGTGGGGGCGGTGGGACACCCGTCATCTCGGGGACGAGTTGGAACAGTTTCAACGTGCCCCTGACTGCGTCGTCATGGAAAGTCACCAATTTTTCAGGTGCCACCGCAACCTCAGCGCAGTTCAATTCCGTCCTTTCCGGTCTGACCGGACTGTATATCCTCAGCGATTTCTGGACGGGGTCCGGGGGCGATGGCGAGACGCTGGGTTTGGACAACGTGGATCTGCATGCTCCCACGACCGCGGCGCCCGAGCCGAAAATGACGTTCCTGTTGTTGGTGGGAATGGGCTTGCTATCAGCGCGAATGTGGAAGTTGCGATCGCGTTTGCGACAACCATAAGTTGACTCCACCGTTCAACCGAGGTGAACGGTGGAGTGCACCCGCCTTTAGGCGATTCGCCGGCTCAAAACGCGTACTTAATAGCGAACTGCATGATTCGGGGACTCACGTCCGCCTGAATCTTGCCGAAATTGCTGCTATTCAGGGCTGAGCCGGATGTGCCGCCGACCAAACCCACCGCGGCCGGATTCAGGAAATTCACCCGGTTCTGGATGTTGAACGCCTCGGCGCGAATCTCGATATATTGCTTTTCCTTGATCCGGAACCGTCGCGAGAGAGCCAAATCCACATCGAAATAACCTGGACCGACCAGGTTGTTGATGCCCAGGTTTCCGAGAGTTCCGTTCGCCGGCGAACCGAATGCGTTGAAGTTCAACCAGCAGGTGTAGCTCCGGTTCGCGCAATACGGGTTGCTCAGCGACAGGTTGGGACGCTGGGCGCCGATCCCGGTCAGCGCGTTGTCTACCCCCGTGGTCACCGTAAAGAAGTTGCCCGAGTGCGCCGCCACGATCGGCGCGATCTGCCAGTCTCCCGCGATCCATTGCAGCGCCCGCGAGGAATAATGCGGCGACTGCACGACCGCCGCGAGATTGAAGTTCTGCCGCACGTCGACAGCCGTGCAGTTCCCTCGATCAAAGCGCCGGTTGGCAGGGTTGGTGTACACCGGTCCCGAAAGTTCCGTGGTCTGCAGGTCCGAAACGCAGTGCGCCCAGGTATAGTTCGCCAGCATGGAGAAGTTCTTCGCGAACCGGTGCTCGCCGGAAACAATCAGCGCGTTATAGCTGGCCGTCCCACCGTCGTCCAGACTTTCAACGGTTCCGTAGAACGGTCCTTGCGACGGATTTAGTTGCGTCAACAAACGCCGAGCCTGCGTTGTGGAAGTTGTGGAGCAGAGGCCTGGCGCCTTGAGCCCAAACTGTCCCACCGGGCAATTGCCCGAAACGTAGATGGCCGGGTTCAGTTCCTGGTCGGTCCATAGGTGAACTGTGTCATTGCCCAGATAACTGGCCTTGAGAAGCCAGCTTGTTCCCAACTGTCTCTGGACGGTGATGTTCCACTGTTCTACGTACGTGTTTTGCACGTGCAGGGGAACCGTCTCATAATACCCGGCAGTCGGATAAGCCGTGTTTTTGTTCTGACTGGTCGGAAAAGGATTTCCTCCCGGATATCCTAGCCACGGATTGGCAAAGCCCCCCTGAGGATTAATGATGGTGATGGATTCTCCCCACAGCGGTTCGGTTGAGTAGTTGTAGTAGAACAACGTCTGCGGCATGTCATAGAAAATCCCCCACGACGCTCGGATCAGCGTCTTGCCGTCGCCCTTGGGATCCCATGCCAAGCCGAAACGCGGCGCAAAATTCCGCCAGGTGGTCTGGTTCGGCCGACCCCCGGTGTCGAAGCCTGCGTCGCCAGGGTACAGCGTGCCGGCCGGCGCGTTCGGGTATACGGTGGAGTGAACGTTGCCCAGGAAATCCGCCATGTTGAAATGCGACACCTGACCATTCAGCAGACGGCCGTTGAGATACGGCTCCCAGCGCACGCCATAGTTCACCGTCAGACGGGAATTCACCTTCCAGCTGTCTTGCGCGTAAAGCCCGATGTATTGCCACTTCTCGTTGTCATGTGAAATGTTCAGCTGCGTGAAGGAATCCAGCGATCCGGAGATGAAGTCCGCCATCGCATTCCCGGTGTCCTGCCCACTGAACGTGAACAACCCGTTGCAATAGACACAGAATGTGGTGGCCTGCATGGGACGGATATAGTTCGCTCCGAATTGCATCTGGTGCGAACCTTTGACCAGGCTGAAGTCATCGCTGAACTGATAAGTCGTCGTGTTGACGAGCCCCGGTGTGGCAAATCCTCCCGCGCTCACAAAATCGCCCGTGATGTTGATGTTGGAGTAATTCGGCAGGGGCTGGTAGATGTTCTGGACGCCGATACTGGTCGGGGTAATGATCGGCACTTGAAATTTCGTGATGCCGTCCCGATCGAGTGTGGCGCGGAAGCTATTGAGAGCGCCCGGCCCCAGGATGAAGGTGTGACCCAAAACCAGCGAATTCACCTCGTCGTCGGTTCCGGCGTTCTGCACGGACAACTCCGTGCCCGTAAAACTGGACGGCGTCAGGCTGTGCGTGACAAAGTAGCGGCCGAAGAATGATTGGTTCGCGCTGATCTGGTAATCGATCTTCCCCAAACCCATGTGTTCGTCCTGGTTGGCGACTAGTGCATACGTGGTGTTGCCGCACGGTTCGGGACCAACCGGAAAGTTCTTGGCCATGGCGAGCGCTTGCGAACTGATCAGCCCGGTTGGAAGTACATTGGCGGGCGCCCCACCGGTGCCGAAGGGCCCTTTCAATGTCTGAGCCGTCCGGAAGCATTGCGATTCATACGCCCGAAAGTCGCCGGCGAGCATCGAGAGCGTGGGAACCACTGCGGGCGTGGCCGCCGGCGCCGACCGGATCAAAGTGCCCTGATAACCGAAAAAGAAGAAAAGCTTGTTCTTCTTGATCGGCCCTCCCACAGTGCCGCCAAACTGGTTGCGTTTCAGGTTGTCTCTCACCGGCGCAAAGAAATCCCGCGCGTTGAAATTGCCGTTGCGCACGAACTCGAACGCGTCTCCGTGAATCTCGTTGCTGCCCGACTTCGTCACCACGTTCACGGCGCCCGCTGAGTGTTGTCCGTATTCAGCCGGCAATGCGCTGGTTTCTACCTTGAACTCTTGCACTGCGTCCGGGAACGGCAGCGGCAGGTTCAGATTGTTGAATACGTCGTTGTGCGTGCCGCCGTCCATCAGGTATGTGGTTCCATTGAGCATCCCGCCCGCCACGCTCACCAGGGCCTCGTTGGGGTAGTTCTTGCTGGACATCAAATTGCCGGAGGTGGGCGCCTGGCCAAACCCCGACGCCACGGTGTTGGAGCCGCCAGCCAGTGTGATGAGCTGCGTGATCTGCCGCCCATTCAGCGGCATCTCGAGCACTTGTTGCTGATTGACCACTTGGCCCACGCCGCTGCTGTGGCTTTCCACCATCGCCGACGCAGCCTGGACCTCCACTGCCGTAGACACAGCGCCCAGGTTTAGCACTGGGTCAATCGTCGGCGCCGAATCGACCTGCAACACGATCCCGGATTCCACGAATGTGGCAAAACCCTCTTTCCGCACTTCCATGCGATACGGCCCGATGGGAAGACTTGGCAACGAGTACGCCCCGCTGGACGCCGTTACGGCGGCCCGGGTGACTCCCGTGTCGGTTTGCGTCACGGTAACCCGCGCCTCTGGGACGCCCAGTCCGCTGGCGTCCTTCACTGTCCCTGAAATTTGCGAAACCGACTGTGCGAACACTGCGGCACAGAACCCGAAACAGAGAAATATCCCAACCGACAACGCTTTCTGAATCCGTTTCATAATGACTAATCCTCCAAACCCCTCGTGCAAGCAAGCGAGTACTTTGCATGCATTTGAACTGCGGAAATTATATATGGCTCGGATTCACCGGTCAAGAAACAGCGTTGCATGCATTCGCCCCTACGCCGACCAGGCGGGCCGGGTGGGCGAAGTTTTTTTCGACCTTGTCGACGACCACCACGTCCAGCGTCGCCTTGCTCGCCACCAACCGTAAGCCGAGCTGCCGCTCGACGGCGTCGATGAGATTCGGCCCCGGTGCTCCGGCACTATCGCCCGCACCTGCCGCAGCCGGTCCCGGGCCTGGCTGTCCCGGCGGGGAAGGAGGCAGCGGGAAACCGGGCGGTCGAGCGCGTAGTCGAGGGTAAAATCGCATTTCCCGGTTAGCCCAGTCTTGTCCAACACGGGACGGTTCAGCTGGTTTCCCAACATGGTCGTCAATTACGAGAACCCCTGCGCCCTGGCAACGAGTGGGCAACCGCCGCGTTCGCGACCGGAAAAATGGTAACCGCGAATCCGGGGCTGCGGGCAAAGGCCTACCGCCAGAAACATAGCCGCAGGACATCCATTTGGAGCTCGGATAGGGGTATTGTACATCGAGGCTCCTTTCCAGCGACCGGTTCCGACCCTCACGGAATTCCCAAATGACGCGGACCGGACATCACGGGAACAATAATATAATCGCGGGCGATTTCAACAGAGATCCAAGGAACCGGGTGATTCTCGGTCCTAATCCCGGCCTATACGCGCAATCGCTTCAATTATCACGGCTCCAAGGTCACTGGCGGCCCACGTCGGACCAGTATGTGCATTGTCGCGAGTGGGGGTGCCATAGCGTCAAAGAGCGCAGCCAGACGGCTGGGTCGGTACTCCTTGATCCCCCTTCGGTGCCTAACCGGGGTGCGGTCGGCTGTCCGTTCTGGCGCGACGTGGCTGCCGTGTTCCCAGACGGATCCCACCTCCATTCCAGTGCCCGCCCAGACTTTGACGGGCGGTCTCGCCGCGGATTACGAGACGCATGCCGGCAACGTGACGCCGGGAGGGACCGGCGTGCGAGACAATAGCGTGGAAAGAAATGGCGACCGAGGTCACGTTACTGCTTCAACGTTGGCGCCAGGGAGACGGCGATGCAGTCAACCTGCTGATGCCGCTCGTGTATAACGAATTGCGGCGAATTGCCCGGAGTTTCCTGCGGCGTCAGCCGGAGCACACGCTTCAGCCCACGGCGCTGGTCCATGAAGCTTGCGTGAAGCTGTTTCAGAGTGAGGAACCAGAATTCACTGACCGGGCGCACTTCCTGGCCGTGATGTCTCGCGTCATGCGGCAGATTCTGATCGATCACGCCCGCGCGGCCGGAGCGGCGAAGCGGTGGGCGGGAAAAAAGAGAGTTCCTTGGGACACCACGATCGACGTGGCCGAAGAAGGTCTCCTTCGCATCCACGTGCTCGATATCGATCGCGCACTACAGGCGCTGTCGCGGGAGAACTCGCGGCTCTCGGAAGTCATCGAAATGCACTATTTCGGCGGCATGACCGCGGAAGAGATTGCAGCAGTGGTGAACCGCTCCGCCGATGCCGTCAGGCACGATATTCGCCTGGCGCGCGCGTGGCTGCGGCGGGAACTCGCCGTCTAAAGGTAAATCCACTGTATGGCGGAGGGCTATCGCGGCAAACGAGCGTCATCAGACGCTGCAGTCAGAGGGTGCCTGGCCTGCTGCAACGTAGCGAGCCTCTCTCTATTCACCCGGGCTTCCTGCCCTTGTGTTCCGGGGATGTCCTTCAGTGCTTGCTGCGCCCCCAGCAGCAGGGGTTCCGCCTCGGCATATCTACCCATCGCCACTAAGACAGCGCCGAGCAAGCTCTCGGCTGACGCGGTTAGCCAATTACCTTCGTGCAGGACCCTCCTGCGGATTTCGACCGCGCGGCGAACCAATGGCTCGGCAGCCGCGGCTTGCCCTTGCGCTAAGTAGACGCGGGCAAGATTGGCCATGCACTCCGCAGTCACCGGGTTCTCGTTTCCCAACGCAGGCCGCACAATCTCGATCGCCTCTCGAAGCGACGCTGCCGCCTCCTCGTACTTGCCCTGTTGTCGCCAGATGTTCGCCAGCTTATTAAGCGCCTTACCAATATCGGGATGCTTCGGGTCCAATACCCTTCTTCGAACCGCCAATGACTGGCGAAACAAGGATTCGGCGCCGGCAACGTCTCCCATTTCTTCTGTGACCGTGCCCAGATTGCTCATCACCCTCGCCACGCTGGCATGCTCTTCTCCAAACACCTTGCGGTGAACCGCCAGCGACTGTCGAAAGAGCACCGCAGCTTCGGAGAGTTGCCCTCTATCCCGAAGCACTAGTGCGAGGTCGTTCTCAGTCGTAGCAGTTTCGGTGTCGTCTTCGCCGAGAATCTTGCGCCGGATGCGGAGGGCTTCCGCCAGAAGCGGCTCGGCCCGTTCGGTATCTCCCTGATTGGTATAGGCACGGCCGACTTCCGACACGGTCACGGCAACATCCTTGTTTTCGTTTCCCAGCAGCTTACGCCGTATGGCCAGTGCTTCCTCGAGCAACGGGACAGCGGCCGGAAACTCGCCCTTGTCTTTGTGTAGCACTCCCAGATCGTTGAGGGTCTGGGCCAGGGCCTCGTTGACAGGCCCGTGGCGGGCGATTGCCAATGCTTCTTCGAGCAGGGCTTGCGCTTTGTCATTCGCGCCCAGTCTTTCGTAAACCCTGCCCATCACAGTGAGCATTTGAGCCTGCATGTCCGGCTGTCCGGCAAGCTCCTTGTGAACGCGTGCGTCGCCGCGGTCCAGGAGTCCTCGCACGGTTGGCTCTTTCGTTTCATGAAGTGAGGAGAATGGGTCCGCCGCAGTGAGCATGCTAATCAAGAGGTCGCTTACTTTGGTGGCTTTTTCGGCTTCGAACCGGGCATGGTTCCGCTCGGAGGCAAGCCGGACTGTGTAAAAGCTGGTCAGGACCACGACTAGCAATGCAGCGGCCGAGACGGCGGTTACGGCACGCCATCGACGCCGCAAAAATTTCGCGGTACGGTAGCCCGGCGTATCCGGTCGCGCGGCAATGGGCTCGTGATCGAGGTAATGGTGCAGATCTTCGGCGAACGCCGCGGCCGAGACGTAGCGCTCAGCGGGCGCTCGCTTCAATGCCTTTGCGACGATCGTTGCCAGATCGCCTCGCACCGCCGGAAGCCTGGGAAATTCGGCATCGACCAGCGCCCGCATGGCCTCCGCAGGGGAGCCGGCCCGGCGCTTCCCGCCGAGCAACAGATAAAGCAGCACACCCGACGAGTAGACGTCCGTCGCGGTGGTGATAGCGCCGCCGGTCACCTGCTCGGGAGCGGCGAATTCGGGTGTGAGGGCCAAACCGCCTTCGCGCGTTAGCGCCGTCGCCTCAGCGGGTTCCCCGGCGTCTTCGAGTAGTTTGGCGATGCCGAAATCCAGCAACTTAACTCGACCATCCGGCGTCACCAGCACGTTCGAGGGCTTGATGTCCCGATGGACGATTAAGTTCGAGTGTGCGTGGGCAACCGCGTCCAGCGCGTCCAGGAACAGGCGGATGCGCCCTTCCGTCCCCAAGCCGCAAGTGTCGCAGTAGCGGTCGATTGATTCGCCGCCGACGTGTTCCAGCACGAGATACGGCTGGCCGAAGGACGACACACCAGCATCAATCAACCGGGCGATGTGGGGATGAGCGAAACGGGCCAGGACGCTGCCTTCCCTCCGGAATCGTTCCCCGCCCGCCCCGCCCACCAAGGCGGCGTTCAGAAATTTGACGGCGGCCCGGCCTTCGAATCGGCCGTCACTTCGGCGCGCCAGCCACACGGTTCCCATCCCGCCGTGGCCGATAGGCGATACCAGGGTATAAGATCCTACGATCTGGCCGGCGAGGGAGGCTTCCAGTGGTTCTCCATCGGCCCGAACGACCGCTTCTGCGGCCTGGCCGATATGGTGGGTAACCAGGTGGTCTTCCTTAGAATCGAACGCCAACAGCGACTCGACTTCGGCCCGCAGTTCGGCAGTTATATTGCGGGCCGCGAAAATGTTCTCCCGCGCTGCGGGCGGCAGGTCAGCCATTTCGCGAAACAGGAGTAAAACCTGCTCGTCCATGGGTCTTCTCTCGCCGGCGAACTACCGGGCGAGATTAGTGTACACCAAACGCTTTGGCTGAGTCCCGTTTCCGCAGCTCCGGGCGTGTGGGTGGTGGATCTGCGGACGAATTTTCGCCTTAGTAGGAATGCTGAAAAGGCTCTGGACCGGCCGCTGCCTTGGGCCGGTTACGGCTTCGGTAAGCGCGGTGTTGTTTCCAGCGGCTTACCTGGGGAGCGGTGGTCCAGGCGCAGTGTTACCAACTGCGGCGAGCGCGTCTGTTAGCCTGCGGATCCAGTGCTTCGTATCAGCTGCGGTTTCCGCACAGTCTTGATTTCGAAGACCACGGCCATCGATGTGGATGCATTCAAGGTCTTCTTAGGGTCGGTTCCACAGGTTTCGGCGGCAGTTACCGTGAGGGTGAAGCCGAATTTACCGACGGCATGGAGAGGCAACGGAAAATCGACCGTGAAATGTACCTCCGAGGCCGAGAGTGGATTCAATCGAGCCGCGCCGAAATCGTTATGGGAAACCCCGGCGTGTCCCCGGGTGTCACATTTCCTGCCAATGCTGCATTCTGATTGATGAGCACCACTCCGTCGAGAAGAATCTGGTGGAGCGCGCGAGGCCCGACTCGTCACGGGTCTGCGGACGGTTCACTTGGCTCTCCTTGCGGTCAACGTGTGGATCGCGGTCGAATTCTACTTCCTTGTGCGTACTACGAGACGGCGGGTGGACGGTGTGGGTGTCGCGGCCTCCGGGAGTGAAGGCTGGCTGTCAATCGCCCTCCTAATGAGTCGGAAGGTCTTCCTGGCTACGGGCGAACGCATCCACGCGGCAGGTATGTTGTTCGGGCCCAGCCCCGAAAGCGACATTAGTCTCGGGAAACGCGGTTCCCTGAAAAATGGGCCATCCTAACGGCGCCGTGTCGCCGTTGCGACCATCCGCCGCAAGGTTTATACTCGCACCAAATAACTCCAAAGGGGGGCCCATGCCGTCGAAGAAGCCGAATCGAAGAGGATTCCTGAAAAACAGCGCCAAACTCGCCGGTCTTGCAGCGGGTGCCGCGGGCGTCTCGAAAGCGGCCGACGAATTTACAAACACAAGTAAGCCCAAAGGTTACATGTCGGACGATGAAATCGCCTATGGCCAGCGTTCGCGCTATGTCACTTCCAAGCGCGTTCCGGTTATGGGGCGTCATTCGCCGGATGAATACGGGCTGATGTTCCATGTGAATTCGCCGCTGCAGGATCAGATCGGTTTCCTCACGCCGACCCCGCTCTTTTATCTCGCCACCCATCGCGGCTCTTATATCCCCGATATCGATCCCAAAGAGCACCGGCTGATGATTCACGGAATGGTCGACCGGCCGCTCATTTTTACAATGGACGACATAAAGCGGTTGCCGTCTGTGACACGCATTCATATGATCGAATGCCTTGGCAACCGCGCCAATGCGGCCCACAAAACAGTCCAGGAAACGCATGGGCTGACCAGTTGCGCGGAATGGACCGGTGTGGAACTTTCACTCCTGCTCAGGGAAGCCGGCGTGCAGCCAGGTGCATCCTGGGTCGTCGCTGAAGGTGTTGAAGAGGTGAAAGGTAGCTCCTGTTTCGAGCTCGCCAAGGCGATGGAAGACTGCATGGTGGTCTATGCGATGAACGGCGAACCGCTTCGCCCGCAGCATGGTTTCCCTCTGCGCCTCTTAACTCCCGGCCTCGAGGGCATTTTTCACATGAAATACCTGCGCCGCATTAAATTGGTGGACAAGTACTATCTGACATACAACGATTACGGCCATATCCAGGCCGATCCGAGAGCGGCTCAGCTTGCGAACCAGATCGGCCCGAAGTCCGTCATTACATATCCTTCGGGTGGCCACAAGCTGCAGGGTCCGGGCTTTTATGAAATCAGCGGCCTCGCCTGGTCGGGTGCGGGAGCGGTTCGCAATGTTGAGGTTTCAACCGATGGCGGCCAAAACTGGAAGATGGCTGAGCTGCGCTCTCCCGTCTTCCGCATCGCACATACGCGCTTTGCCCTTTCGTGGAAGTGGGACGGCAAACCTTGTACGCTTCTTTCACGCTGCACGGACGAACTCGGCACACGGCAGCCATCGCGCGAGGAAGCGGGCAAGTTCTTTAACGACCCGCCAGATCAGATCCGCGTACGCGGTAACGACAACACCATTCAGCCTTGGAAAGTGGCAGCAGATGGAAGCGTGACCAATGGACTTGCGTAATAAAGTATTCCTTCTTGCCGGAACTCTTCTCGTTTGCGGCGTCGCCTGGTCGCAGTCGCCGACTTATGGCGTGGGCCGGCCTGCCACCCAAGCTGAAATCAGTGCCTGGGACATCGTCATCAGCCCGGACGGCAAGGAACTTCCGCCGGGCCACGGAACGTCGAAAGAAGGCGCGGCGATTTACCGGGTTAAGTGCGCGGGATGCCATGGACCTGATGGCTATTCTAAAAACCACGCTCCCACTTTGATTCAAAGCAAGACGCCGCGTTCCAAAGATGGCGAGGTGCGCTGTCTTCAGCCTTGTGTGAATGACGCGAACGCCATGGCTGTGAACTCGCCCTACTCGACAATCATCTGGGATTACATTAACCGCGGCATGCCGCTCGGTAAGGAGGGAACGCTGAAACCGGATGAAGTCTATTCCCTTACAGCGTTTCTTCTCTTCCGCAACAATGTGATCGCGGAAGACGAAGAGATGACCGAAAAGACCCTGCCCGCCGTTAAGATGCCGAATGCCAAAGGCTTCTCCATCCCCGTGTGGAAGAAGGGGACGCCGCGGCTGCCGGGTTATTGATTCTATTCGCCTGACCGAAAATTCAGCACGCTTGGTCTTGAATGCTGCGGATTCT
>CAWGTA010000011.1:0-108609 GCA_963825305.1 Terriglobia bacterium
AGCGATTCCGGAGGAGCCAGCTACTCGCCCTTGATCTTGGCCCATCGTGCTTTTTGCGCCAGTGCCATCTTTCGCCTTGCCGCGGCGCTGAACTTCTTCCTCTTTCGTGCGGTGGGTTCGGATCGCGAGTAGCGCCATCTGTGTTGCCGGGCATCATGGCGCGCGAGTTCGGCACTCCGAATGTCGATCCCTCTCTTTCTTGCTCGAAGCCGAAAATGGCCGCGTTGATTTTTGTGTGGGGTGGTGATTACGGTGTGGGCATGTCATGAGTGGGTTTCCCATCCTGGGCATTTCTGGCACGATTCTGTTTTTTGGCTTACTTACGCGTTGTCAACCACGCCCGACAAGAAAATCTTCGATGGGGAGGTCCCGCGGCGCCACCAAGGGAACAGCCACGACTGACGGCCAAGCCCCGTGGCTGAACGTGTACAAACCGCACTGGCTGCGGGCCACTGCCTCTATCGTCGCCAAGCCACGCGTGCATGTACGACGTCCGGATCAATTTATCGCTCATGCGTTAGTTCCGATCGCTCTGCCCAGTCGATGTTGAAACCGGCAGCTCCCAGTTCTCGACCGAGGGCTAGCTTCCACCCTCCGCATTGTCAAAAGGTACGTAAACCACACCCTCGAAGTCGGATGGGATTTCAAGATCCTTCTCCTGCGCTTCAATGCGCAAACGTGAGTTCGACCGAGACGGCCGATGAGGTCGCCGAGTTCCAATACCACATTTTGGCGTGCGCGCGGTCGGGATGTACCGCCTTTTACGCATCCTTCATCGTCGGGAGTCTGCAGCACGAACGGCGAAGCCGACATCGGCTCTGACCCTCAACCTTCTCGATTACAGTCCTGCCGCGACTCGGTTGTTCATGGAGGATGACCGCCTCGAACCCAGGAGGCATTCAAGGAAACGTGCAATTTTTCCGCGTGCCCCTTCGTCGTGTCCATGTACAACGGAGGACTTCAGAGAAAGCTCCGGTGGCTCTGTGGAAGACGAAGCTGATGATGAGGAATCGCCGCCAGCCTGGCTTTGAATCCGACGCGTATCTCGGATTAGTCCTCCGCAGGTGTCCTTCCGCTTCGTTGAGCAAAATCAGCTTCGTCCTTGAAAGCCTACACCCACGGCGACTTAGCATTCGCCAGCCATCCCGTACATTATTTTGCGGGGCTAGCACGACAAGTACTCCCCCTCTCGCCCGGCCCACGCCTCCGACCAGCGCGGCTTATTCCACTTTGGCGGTGCCTCGGATAGGGGTGTTACCTAACAGGGGTACGTGGATGAAGGCCAGAGTTCGCTTACCAAATTTCCAGGATGAAAAATGCCATTTGGAAATTCCCGCTTCACAGCGAGACAGAAGTTTTGTCCCCAACTGCTCTGGCTCAAGGCTGAGTCGGACGGAACGTAAGGAATAGCTTCGGGAGTTCGTACATAAGCGTATGGTAACGTCCTGTATGATGTTTCGATTGGTCAAGGAAGTGTGGACACGATGGACGCTGTCGGTTGCCCCCGAAGCTGTTCAACATAGCGCCTTTTTCTGTTGGGCTGTCCGGTGCCGGTTGGGCACTGCTTGCCCAGCCACCCGACACACTGTTTCAAAGCGCATGGGGTGCTCACTGCCCACCCGGGTCGACGCTGCCCTATGGCTTCTGAACTCCGCGCCGATGCGGACCTGCCCCATGTGATTTGGGGGAAAGGGTAAGTCAATCCCGCCGAGCCGGCTGGTTTTCCTTTCCCGAGCGATTGCCCGCAGAATCCGAAAATCCCGCAGATTTCCCGCACGTTTATGCAGGTAGCCAAAACGCTAAGGTCGTTCTTATTAGACACGAGGTACCCTCAACCAACCCCCTTGGCTTCCATGGCATGGAAGAGGTCGTGAGTTCGAATCTCACCAGGTCCACCCGCTCGTCGCGCTTGATCTGCTGGCTGCGGGTTTTTTCGCCTGCCACAAAACGAAGCCGCTCGCGTGACGGATGCTACGTGGGGGCCAACACCCGCCTGATCAACGCTGGTAATGGCCGAGCGAAGTCCGGGCGTTGGGCAAGTCACGGCTGCGGGCGAGACCGTGCAATCCCCACAGCCGTCTGAGTCTCCGCTAAAACATATATCCCAACGTGATCTGGACACTTAGTGGCGGCACAAAGTGCGTTCCACTGAAAGTGGAAAGGAAGTTGTAGAGCGCAACCTTGTTCGTTATGTTCTGGCAAACGAAACGGAGCGTGATCCTGGCGCTGTCCTTGCTGTGAAGAAGGATTACCAGTACCAATCGCCAGGTTAAAAAGACAGCACGTTGTTTCGCGCGCGATACCCGGATCTGATGAATGATTTTATCCGTCCTGTTTTGCGGCAGCGTCAGCAAAGTCGACTTCCCCAAGCCGTTACAGACCGTGATCGGATTATTGAATGTCGCAAATATCGCCATTGCAGGAGAAACCGATCGTCACCTGTTGCGCCGGAGTCAATGTCAAAGCCGCTGCCACATCGGGTACGCCGCTAACCACCAAGCCGCTGTCATAGCGCCACGTGAATTCGATCCATTCGGTTTTCTTCGGCCTGAGTCCCGCAGAACACATCTGTGGTATGCTTGGTCGTGGTCGATTGGGAATATTGAAGTGGGGGACCCGCCCAAGGGAATTAGACCACCGTTTTCCGGAGGAAAATACCCCGCCCGGGTATGGCCGAAGGTCATATAGCCTTGAAAACCGTAAATGTGACTGTGCTGACCCGCCTGCTACTCCGTCCAGCTTCGAGTTATGCCAGGCGATCGGGAAAGTGATTGGCGTGTTGAACAGGACGCTGAAGTCATAGGCGTTGTGTGTATACTTCCAGAAATAGTCAGAATCACCACGATCCAGCGACCGATCCCCTGCTGCAGGCCGGTATTGAATTGATTGCGGAATCCTGGTTCAATGGGCACCGAGTTCGAACCAAACACGTTCTGTGCCAAGCCCCCCGGACCCGTGCCGCTCGAAAGAATCAGATTCTCGTTGAACGGTGTCTCGAAGGTCCTCGCATATCCCGCCCGCAGCACTGTATTGGTCTTTGATACGAGATACGAAACCGCGAGCCGCGGCTGAACGCCATTCGCCGACGCCAGCCCATTGTACTGATCTTCCCGCAAGCCCCCATCGATCGTAAAGTTGCCAGCTTTGATCGTGTCGCCAAAATAGAAACCATATTGATTGATGTTCGCTTTTCCGTGGAAGAAAAACAGTGAGCCGCCACGCGTCAGGTCGTACGGCACAATACCGGGCTGAAGGTTCGGGTTTGCCATGTACGTCGGGCTGATGGTGGAGCACTCATCCGGGTTGGTCACACCCGGCAGGAGCAGATAATTCCCCTGGCTGTCCAGACACACAGGGTTGTAGGCAGGGTTGGTGATTCCAAAATCGAAGTTCTCCAGGAGGCGTGTCTGTTGCAGCCTTGTCCCGAACTCGATGGTGTGCTTGCCGTGTTCGTAGGTAACACCGGCTGCCAGACCATAGTTCGTTAAAAACCGGTTCTGAGCTACAGTGATCGGATTGTCGTCAAAAGGATCACGGCTGGGGTAGTAGTTAATCTGATCGCGCCTCACGAAGAGGTTCACCGTCAGCAAAGTCCTCGAGTTAAACGTGTGTTGATAGCCTGGAGCGACCATCCATGTCATCGCACGCTGCTTTTGGTCCTGGGCCAGTTGTTCGTACGCGTTCGGCACCTGGAACCAGTTTCGTGCAACGAAGAGGTTCAGGTGGAGCGCGTCATTTTCATCCGGCTGCCAGTCGAGTCGGTCCAGAATCGATCCGTTGTTACCCCGTCCGTGGAACACGGTGAATTGCGGAGCGTCTGAGAAGCGGCCGCTTGTGATGCCATTGAGCGCGATAAAGTTGCCGTACTTAGGGCTCCCGAATCCAAGTGTGGCACTTCCGGACCATGTGCCGAAAGAGCCCCACGAGGTCTCGACATCGCCATACGCCTTGCTTGTCCCCAGGCCTGACCGTACGGTCGCATTGACAACCAGGCTCGATTTATCGCCGTACTGTGCGTCCGGGGTCCCGGTGATCAACTCCATGGACTCGAGGGCATTCTCAGGAATCTGTGTCGAAAACACCTTATTCTGCTGATCACTGATAGGCTGCCCGTCGAGCATGTAACTCACCTGGGCATGATCCCCAAGGGGATGAAAGAAGCCATTGGCGTCTGCCGCCACACCGCCGGTGCTCTGCGTGATCAAATCACTCAATCGGTTGCCGGGATTCGAGGTGGGCAGCTTTAAGAACGCGTTCCGATCTACATCCTGGTGCGTCGAAGGGTCTGTCTCCACCAATGAACCCGACGCCGTCACATTGAACTTCGTCGATTTGCCGGTCAGCCTTAGTTCGACATCCGCTGTAATAATTAGGGAACTCCGAACATCAACGTCCTGGGCCGAGATGTCGAACCCGATCGCCTCCGCGGTGAGCCGGTACGTATTGATTGGAATATTGTTGAACCGGTACTTCCCGAAGCCGTCCGTGAGCGTCGCCTGTTGATAACCGGTAACGGGATGGCTCAGGAGAACTTTCGCTCCGGCTACTACCGATCCCGAAGGATCCCGGACGGTTCCAGTTACTGTACCGCTGTTGATGGACTGAGCGTAGATCGGGATAGGGCAAACCGGGGAAACTAGCGTAAACAAGAAAACAGCAATTAGGGAATAGTCTGTGACTCTGTCGTGCACCATAACAATCCAAGCGGCTGCGCCGAGAAGGGTCCATTCTTGTCGTAGCCAGCGACTCTAGATGTTCTGGCTTCGCTCAAATGGGTCTTCCCGGACCCGTTTCGAGTCTTGATGCAGTTGCGGTCAAATTGATGTAGAACGTTATTTTAGCGCCTGCTTGTTGAACTTCCTTCCTTTCCGAGTCAGCCAAGCTGGCGACGCAATGCTTAATCCTTGGGCGGAGCATGGAACTCCAACTAGCCCGTTCACGGCTCCTTTAAGCCCGTTCACGACATAACTTGGTAGCATGGCGCCGGCGCTGCCCGATTCGGTTCTCATCTGTAAAGGCGAGCCGGCAGCCCCCGTGCGGCCCGATGTATATTTCGTCGTGCAGCACGCGGAAGTCTGAGGGGAAAAGATAGGGGGCAGAAGGCAAGTCCGCCTGCTCCCCAAACTCACCCGTTCGTGGCCTGCGGTCCTACGCTCATGACTTTTTATGGTGCCGCGGGACCGGTTTGCCTTGAATCTAACAGAGGTGGATTATCGCCATTTCAAGCCCAGCGCGGCAGTTCGGCCCAATGATGCCGTGAGACGTATTCACGCGAAGAAGAAAGCTGGCACCTCGCGACGGCATGAGATTCGTTTCCTGACCCTTCTGACCGCGGGCCTTTGCGTTCCAACTCTCGGCACCTTGATAGCGATATTCTGGACGGCCGAGCCTGACATCTCTGACTTGACTCCCGTCTCCCGAAACGTGGGTGACTACTTGATCTTGCATTGGTCAGACTTGGAGCGTGGCCGGCCGCATGCACTCCTCGAAGACTCGTCGGTGTTTGCTGGTGCGAGAGTGCAGGCTCTTGGCTACATGATGGAAGGCGAACGTTCGATTCGTACGGGCGAGCGGGTTCACGACTTCTTTTTGCTCCCCCAGAGCGGCAACCTCCTGCATGCCGCGCATCGGTTTGGAGATCAGATGATTGCCGTCCACTTGCGTTCCGACATCCAGGTCCAGTTTTCACCGCGAAGCCTGGTCTGGGTCGCGGGAACGTTTCGAGCCTCCCTGGGCGACCCCTTGGGCGCCAGGCCGCTGTATGATCTGGAGGAGGCCCGAGTCTTACCTGCAAGTAAGGCGGATATCCAAAAGTACTTCAGATGACAGTGAGGCGGCCGGGGCCTCGACGGCGGCAGTAGAGACAGGTCCGCCTACTCCCCAAACTCACCCGTTCGTGGCCTGTAGTCCTACACTCACTATTTTTTATGGTGTTGCGGGGCACATTTGGCCTGAATCTAACAGAGGTGGATTCTCGCCCGATAAAGACGTTGATCGTAGATGACGAGCCAGTGGCGCGGCGTCTGCTGCGCGAGGGACTGGAACCCCTGTCCGAAATTGCGATCGTCGGCGAGGCCGCGAATGGCAAGGAGGCCTTGCAACAAATCGGCGAACTCCAGCCCGATTTGATCTTTCTCGACCTTCAGATGCCCGTCATGAGCGGGTTCGAAGTCGTCCGCGGTCTGAGCGGAACGTCTTTGCCAATTATCATCATCGTGACTGCGTTCGACCAGCATGCCATTCAGGCGTTTGAGGCTGGCGCTATCGACTACCTGCTGAAGCCAGTCAGTGACGCACGTTTGCTGAAGGCCGTCGAACGCGCCAAAAGGCTGGTGACCCAGCCCGGCGAAATTGCCGATCAGGTCGCCAAGATAGCCTCGGTACGTACGCCCTCTAACCCGGTTAGTAGCCGGAAGGTCGTCGGGCGCAGCGGAGCTGACTATGTTCTCCTGGATGCGGATGAGGTGCTAGCCTTTCAAGCCGAGCGGGAACTGGTTTGGATTGTGACCTCCAGGCAACGACTGCTCGCGACACAGTCCCTCCGCGCCATCGAACAGCGCCTCGGCGAGCCTCAGTTCCGGCGTGTTCACCGCAACGCTATCGTAAATGTTAATCAGGTCCGCAAGATGACTGCGTTGAGTAGCCAGCGATGGTGCATCACGCTCAGCAATTCGCTGCAAATAGTTGTCAGCAAACGCCAAGCTTACAAAATCCGCCAGATTCTGGAGTGGTGAGCCTAGCCGCTCTCCCGTCCGTTCACGTCTAGTCTCAGCCCGCTTGTCAGAGATCCCGTCCGGTTGTGAGATTAGGCTAGCATTGGTCGCCTTACCACTCCAATACTGAACACCATGAAGAGAACTCTCGCTCTGTGCGTGCTCAGCTTCCTCTTTGCCATAATGACGCGTCCGATATTCGGCCAATCGCTCGGTAACGCCGGCACCATCGAAGGGACGGTTTTAGATCCTTCCGGCGCTGCCATCCCAGGAGCTACAGTAACGATCCGTAATGCGGTCAGCGGCTATACGCAATCGACCGCAACAGCTCCCGACGGTTCGTTTCGATTGGTGAACATTCCCGCCAATCCGTATCAACTGCAAGTAACAGGTTCGGGTTTCGCGCCGTTCACCCAAGACGTCTCCGTCAGAGCGGGCCTTCCGGTCCAAGTCAAGGCGAACCTCGCAGTGGCGGGTTCACAGACCAGTGTAAATGTGGAAGCCGCCGGCGACATCGTGGAGAACGATCCTTCTGCTCACGTCGATGTCGATCGAAGTCTCATGATCAAACTCCCCACCATTGATCCCGCGAGCTAGCCTCAGCGAGGCGATCACGTATAGCACGGGAGGCGTTGCAGCGGACGCGAACGGATTTTTTCATCCTCTGGGCGACCATGCCCAGGTTAGCTTCGTGATCGATGGGCAACCGATCAGCGATCAACAGAGCAAGCTTTTCTCTACGCAACTTCCGACGGACGCGATCCAGAGCATGGAGGCGACCACCGGTTCGCCTGGCGCTGAGTTTGGTGATAAGAGCAGCCTCGTCGCACAGATCACGACTCGTTCGGGTCTCGGAGCGGGCAGGTTTTTCGGGAATCTGGATGCCAACTATGGGTCTTTCGGCACCACTGGCGGTTCCGCGGCTCTCGGCTACGGCAACGCGAAGGTAGGAAACTTTCTGGTTGCCGATGGTATCCGGAGCGGGCGGTTCCTAGACACACCCGAGTTCACCGCCTTCCACGACAAAGGCAACAATGAAAGCATTTTTGACCGATTTGATTATCAGCCCAATGGCCAGAACGTGTTTCACCTCAACTTATTCACGGCGCGGAACTGGTTTCAGATTCCCAATGACTATGATCAACTGATCCAGGACCAGCATGAGCGAGTTTTGACTTGGAATATCGCCCCCGGCTACCAGCACACGTTCAGTGCCAATACTTTGCTGACGATCAATCCGTACATCCGAAAAGACCAGGTGAACTACTATCCCAGCCGTGATCCTTTCGCCGATACGCCCGCGACGCAGACCCAGAACCGGCAACTGCTGAACTGGGGAGTGAAGGCGGATATTTCCACTACCAAGGGCGCTCACAGCCTGAAGTTTGGCGTGGATTTGAAACAGACGCGGTTGCTCGAGAACTTCGGCTTCGGCATCACCGATCCGGGCTTCAACTCGCCTTGCATTGACGATACCGGAAGCTCTGTTCCCGATCCCACTCTGACTGGTCCTGGACAGTGTGTGGCCTCCGGATTCCAACCGAACACGCCTGATAATCCCAACGCTACGGTTCCTTTCGCGCCAGGGCTGCTTCCATTCGATCTGACGCGTGGCGGGACTCTGTTCGCTTTCCACGATACCGGCAACATCAATCAGTTTGCTTTCTATGGGCAGGATGACATCACGGCGGGCAATTTCCAGTTCAAGATCGGTTTACGAGTGGAACGTTATGATGGCATCATCGCCAAGACGAGCCCCGAGCCGCGTGCGGGCATCGCATACAACATCAAGAAAACTGGAACGGTCCTGAGGGTTGCCTATGCCCGGACGTTTGAGACTCCGTTCAATGAGAATCTGCTCTTGTCGAGCGCCACGGGAGTGGGCGGGCTGGCTCAGAACCTCTTCGGTTCGACATCGGTGGCGATTCAACCGGGATTCCGCAACCAGTTCAACACGGGCTTCCAGCAGTCCATCGGGAAATTTCTGCTGGTTGACCTGGATTACTTCTGGAAGTACACGCACAACGCGTACGACTTCAGCACGCTCTTGAATACCACGATTACCTTCCCGATCGCCTGGCATAACTCGAAATTGGACGGAGTGACCGGCCGCGTGAGCACGACCAATCTGCACGGCTTCCAGGCGTATTGGACATTTGGCCACACACGCGCACGATACTACCCACCCGAGACTGGCGGGCTTATCCCGCAGGGCGCGCCCTTAGCCGCCGGTGTGTTCCGAATTGACCATGACCAGGCCTTCCAGTCGACCAGCGTCTTCCGGTACCAGCACAAAAACAATGAGTGGGTGGCCTTCACCTGGCGTTATGACAACGGCCTAGTCGTAAGCGGAATACCCGATGCGGGTGCGGCATTGAGCATCCTTACACCGAATCAGCAAGTCTCTATCGGATTGGCGTGCAATGGCGTTTTCGCCACTGTAGCCAACCCGATTTCCGACTGCGTCACTCCGAGTGGTGGCATGGGCAAAGTCACCTCTAAGCTCATCACGCTTCCGCAAGGCGGCTACGATAACTTTCCCAGCCAGGAAAACGACGATCACAATCCAGATCGCGTGAAACCGCGCAACGTGTTCAACCTGGGTTTGGGCACCGACAACCTGTTTCACACGGAGAAGCGCCAAAGGTTTACTGCGTCAGTCGACATCGCCAATTTGACCAACAAAGTAGCGCTCTACAACTTCCTGTCGACCTTCAGCGGAACCCACTTTCTGCAGCCACGGACCGCTGTGGCCAGAGTGGGCTTCGTGTTCTGAAGCGGCCGAGGGCCTCAAGTTCCCACAATGAGGCCGCGACGGGGTTTCGCGCGAAGAGGAACGCCGACATCTCATGATGGCACGAGTCGTTTCTGGTTCTGCTCGCCGGAATCCCTTGCCTCCTGTTCCAGAAGCTCAGGGGTTTGGAACACGAGGTGGACCGGGTGTGCGTTTGCTTGCCAAGTCATGTATTTGCCCGCCGCGTGCCGTACGCGTGTCACAGCGCTACCCAGCGGAGCCAATCGCTTTCTGGGACCTTCCGCGCAAAGAGGAACGTTTTGATGCGAGCCCAAACAGCGGCCAAAAACCCGACAAATGCTCCCTGCTGCGCCCACCGGCGGCCCCAGCTAGACTAATGCGTCTTCTGCCGACGTTATTTACCGGTGTTGACGTGTTGAATGCAGTCTCCCTGATTCTTAAATCCGGTGCCATCGGCCCGGTAGAGCGTCATCCAGCCGCCGTTTGTGCATTGATCCTTGTCCATCGGGACCACGCGCAAAATGAGTTTGCCAATTTGGTTCGCCACATTCTGATAAACCACAAATTGCCATCGGGCCCGGTGGTGATCCCTAACGCCCGCAAGCGGACGTCCGGGGGTTGCACCCAGGATGCCCGCTTGCGCATCGCTAACCATTTCGGATTTGGACTCCTTCTCCGGGACCATGTTGCCCGGGTAGAGGGTCAATGCTTCTATTTCGATGCTGTAGTGTCCAACTGCCGCAACGGCCCTTGGTCGTCTGGGAAGTTGCTGGTGTTGAAGACCTGAATGCCAGCATTGTGCTGGCCATTGAAGGGAGTTACCGTGGCCGGGCAGCCTGCCGCTTGAGCCACGTCCGGAGTGCCGAACCAAAGACCAAGGTGATACATCTGCAGAGGGTTGAATGACGGGTTCAGACTGGCATCCGGGAAGGGTCCGTTAAACACGACCGGTGCGGGCGCGCTGCCGGGTGCCACGGCAAACGTCTCAATACTGAAGCGACCGACGAACCGCTGATGGCCTCGCCCATGCTTGTCTGTCTCGATATCGCCCTGATACCAAGAGATACCAAACGGTGCCTTGGGCACTTGGATGACGAAAAAATCGAAATCCGTATTGGCAGGCAGACCCTGCACCGATACCTCCATGGTCTCGACTGGCCCGTCCGCCGTAATCCTCACAGTGCCGCTCGCGTTCGGCAGGCACGTCTTGGCCCCAGCGGAAACCACCATATTGAACGTGACAGAGCCGTCGACTTTGTCAGCCGCTGTCGCGAGAGGAGAGACTGTCAATAACAGACTGAGGGCGGCTGTTGCCGCCAAGAACTGTAGCTGCGTAAACATCGTTTTTCCTCCGATTGGAATGTATTGGAGAGCGTTTTGCGCTCGTTCCAATGTGAGATTAAATCGCGCAGCTCCGGAAGTCGTTGGCGGCAAGTGAAGATTTTGTAAAGAGCGGCATAAAACGATATTTTTCTCGCGAGGAACTCAAGACAGCCTGTGAATGGCGCCCAAGCAGAACACTCCTGGGTCAAGCCGGACAGCAGGCTGCCAGTGTGAACCGCTCAACTGATCCGTCCCAAGACCAGCGCGCCAGGGAAAGACCAGTCGGGATGTAGTCTGCTGACTCCGGGTAGGCTGACATTAACGGTTCCTATTCATCGGGAACCACGCTGGTCGCAGTCGCCTGTCCTCAAACCGTTGGGCGAGGTTCTCCCTCAGTTGATTTCATTCGAGTCATAATGCGAGAACGCCACCTGGTAATTGGCATCACCGACGGTGTAGTTCCAAGTTCCAATTGCCGGTCCGAACTCATCTTGATGGCAATTGAGAGCCGTAATGAGTTCAGGCGGTAAGTGCTCGGTTGGTTGCCCCAGTATAAGGCTGCCACCGGCAGGCCAGACACCGGTAGCGATGTTCCGCCAAGGTTCGCCCCGTGAAATTCGGATCTCCAAAAGTAGATCTCGCATGCGTGGGCCCTTACCACGTTCGCATAAAAGACATGCGGTTTAAAACCATTAGCGTCGCGGCCGGCACGGACGCCCAAAAGCTACTACATTCCGTCTATGATTGCGTTCAGCGTAACGCTGGGCCGCATCGCTGTGGCGCACTTCGCGTCGTCCGGGAAATAGTAGCCCCCGATGTCTACCGGCTTGCCCTGTGCCACCAATAACTCCTGAGTAATCTTGCCCGCGTTCGCCGCCAGCGCGGCGGCCACCGGAGTGAAGCGTAGCTTCAACTCCCCGTCCTCGTCCTGGGCGGCGAGTGCCTTTGCCCACGCCAACGCGAGATAGAACGTCGAGCCGCGGTTGTCGATCTCGTTCACCCTGCGCGAGGGGTAGCGGGAGTCTTCGAGATACTGGCCAATGGCCTGGTCCAGTGTCTTCGAAAGTAGAGCCGCCCGTCGGTTGCCAGTCTTCGCCGCGACCAGTTCCAGCGAAGGCACCAGCGCGCAATACTCGCCGAGCGAGTCCCAGCGCAGATGCCCTTCCTTCAGGAACTGCTGCACGTGCTTGGGGGCTGATCCGCCGGCGCCGGTCTCGAACATTTGACCGCCTCCCAGCATCGGCACGATCGAGAGCATGCGTGCGCTCGTTCCCAATTCGAAAATCGGAAACAGGTCGGTGAGATAGTCACGCAGGACGTTGCCCGTAACGGAAATGGTGTCCTGGCCGCGGCGAATCCGCTCGAGCGAGAACTTCATCGCATCTACCGGCTTCATGATCTTGATCTCCAGACCCGAGATGTCGTGTTCCGGCAAATACCTTTTCACCTTCTTAATAATCTCCGCATCGTGGCCGCGATCCGGATCGAGCCAGAACACAGCCGGTGCGCCGGTCGCCCGCGCGCGCGTCACGCCCAGCTTTACCCAATCGCGGATGGCGTCGTCTTTAGTCTGACAGGCACGGAAGATATCGCCGCGCTCGACGCTCTGTTCGAGCAGAGTCCTGCCGCCCGTATCAACGATGCGAATCGACGCCGTTGCCGGGCGCCATAAACGTTTTGTCGTGCGACCCGTACTCCTCGGCCTTCTTGGCCATGAGCCCGACATTGGACACGCTGCCCATGGTCGCGGGGTCGAACTGCCCATGCTCCTTGCAGTCCTCGATCACGACCTGATAGATGGTGGCGTAGCAGCGGTCCGGGATCACGGCGACGGTGTCCTGCAGCTGGTCGTCTTTGTTCCACATCTTGCCGCTGTCGCGGATGACGACTGGCATGGATGCGTCGACGATCACATCGTTGGGGACGTGGAGGTTGGTCTTGCCCAAGCGCGAATCGACCATCGCCAAACCGGGACCGCTGTCGTAACAGGCACGGATATCGGCCTCGATCTCGGCTCTCTTCCCGCCTGGAAGGCGGTCGAGCTTGCTGAGCACATCGGCCAGTCCGTTGTCGACGTTCGCGCCGGTCTCGGCGATGGCGCCCGCGTGCTTCTTCAGGGCATCGGCGAAATAAACCGACACACAGTGCCCGAACATGATCGGGTCGGAGATCTTCATCATCGTGCATTTCAGGTGCAGCGACAACAGCGCGTTGGCCGCTTTGGCTGCGGCCATTTGCTCCGCAAAGAATCTCCGCAGCGCGGCTACGTTCATCACCGCGCAGTCGATGACCTCGCCATCGAGGAGCGGGATTCTCGGCTTCAACACCTTCACCGCGCCGGCAGCGTCCACGAATTCGATACGTACAGCGGTTGCGGCGCCGGCCGTTATGGATTTCTCACTGCCGTAGAAATCCTTGTCGCTCATGTGGGCGACACGGGTCACCGAACCGGACTTCGGCCACTCTTTCATTCCTTTGTGCGGATGCTTCCGGGCGAACGCTTTTACCGACGCCGCCGCACGGCGATCCGAATTGCCCTCCCGCAACACGGGGTTCACCGCCGAACCCAGGACCACCCCAAACCGGGCCTGTAGCGCACGCTCCTCCTCCGTCGATGGGTCCTCGGGATAGTCCGGTATATCGTAGCCCTTTGCCCGGAGTTCCGCGATCGCCTCCCGTAATTGCGGAATCGAGGCGCTGATGTTGGGAAGCTTGATGATGTTGGCGTCCGCCGTCTGCGCAAGTTCCCCCAGGCGCGTCAGCTCGTCGGGAATCTTCTGGTCGTCGCGAAGACGGTCGGGGAAGTTTGCGATGATACGTCCAGCGAGCGAGATGTCGGCCGTTTCGACCTCCACCCCCGTGCCCTTGCAGTACGCTCGTATGATGGGGAGCAGGGCGTGGGAGGCGAGTGCCGGTGCCTCATCGATTTTGGTCCAGGTGATCTTGGCGGATGTCATGTATTTTTGTCAGTAGGAATGAGTATCTAGACTATGCGGCCGCAAGGCGATGCGGCTTTCCAGTGAAGGGTAGCATAAATCAATCTGCTGGCTTTTCTTGATGCCAGTCTGTCGTGTGGTCACAATACCGGCGCGCGTCGGTTGGTCATTCCGGGCTACCGATATTGCAGAGGGTTAACGTTCCCATATGAGCGCAGGTGAGCAAAAGCTCACCGCCAGCCGAGAGCAGGGGCGACAGTAGTCAGAATGGCCTCCATGACATGCGCATTGTAGGCAACGCCAAGTTGGTTTGGGACGGTTAGCAATAGCGTATCGGCCTCGGCGATCGCCTCGTCTTTTCTGAGCTGTCCGATCAGAACATCCGGTTCAGCAGCGTAGCTCCGGCCAAAGATCGCCCGTGTATTTTCGTCAAGGAAGCCGATCTGGTCTTCTTCGTGACCCCCCCGTCCGAAATAAAAACGATCGCGGTCGTCGATCAACGCGAAGATGCTGCGGCTGACGGAGATGCGAGGAATGCGAGCGTGGCCAGCCTCAGTCCAGGCTGCACGAAAAGCGCGAATCTGGGCGGCCTGCTGGATGTGGAACGGCTCACCGGTTTCGTCGAATTTGAGGGTCGAGCTTTGCATATTCATTCCGAGCCTCGCGGCCCAGGTAGCTGTCGCATTGGTAGCCGCTCCCCACCAGATACGATCACGCAGTCCCTCGGAGTAGGGCTCAAGACGCAGCAGCCCTGGCGGATTGGGAAACATCGGATGTGGGTTCGGCCGGGCGAAGCCCTTGCCGCGCAGCAGATCGAGGAAACTTTCTGCCTGCCGCCGCGCCATGGCGGCATCGTCCTCGCCTTCACCCGGATGGTTGCCGAAATAGCGCCAGCCATCGATCACCTGCTCGGGGGAACCGCGACTGATGCCCAACTGCAGCCGCCCGCCAGCGATCAGATCCGCGGCGCCGGCGTCCTCCGCCATATAGTGAGGGTTCTCATACCGCATATCGATTACCGCGGTGCCGATTTCGATCTTTCGCGTCTTGGCGCCAACTGCTGCAAGCAGTGGGAATGGTGATGCCAATTGCCTCGCGAAGTGGTGAACACGAAAGTAGGCTCCGTCCATTCCCAGGCGCTCGGCCTCAACAGCGAGGTCGATGGATTGCAGTAGCGCGTCAGCCCCCGACTGCGTTTGTGACTGCGGTGAAGGTGTCCAGTGGCCAAACGAGAGGAAGCCGATTTTCTTCATGGCGGATAAGTCTATTGTCGCTATAAGGTGGTCACCTGGGAAGACGAGGGGCCTTACAAACTGAAGCTGCTACCGGCGTCGGCTAGTCGCTTAGTGAATAAGCCGACCGCGGTGAAACTGACCGTTCAACGCACCAACGCCCACCGGGATTGCGCCGCTTCCGGTTCCAGGATTGTTCATTCACCGATCTGGCGACTACGTCCAAGTGTAATGACGGCGCTCATGTCGTGGCGGCGTCACGCGATCGCGGAATCAAGAGGCAAATGGTGAGCGGAGCGCGGTCGTAACCAACAAATGAAGAACCGCGCTCTCGTCAGGCTAGATACTCCCAGCCACTTCCGCCTTGAGCCACTTCACGATCATCGGCTCCAACTCGGGGTTCTTGGCAAACATAGGCACTCCGTGTTCTGTGCCCGGATACAGCTTCAGCTGTGATTGCGGATCCTTGGATGCTTCTACCGCCTCTTTGATCCCTTTCGCCGCATTCGTATCGCCTTCGCTGGCGGCGCCGAACACCGCGACGGTTGGACTTCCCGCAAGGTAGGCTTTTGCCGCGTCACTCGCACCCCCAGAGAGGAGCATCAACGCTTTAATCTCGTGGTGGCGAGTCGCGAGATCGGATGCCTGGCCAACACCGCAGCTAGCCCCACCGGCCGCCACGTGTGTCTTTTCAATTCCCTTTTGGTCCATCAGGTATGCGTACGCAGCATCAACGTCGGCGTGCCATTTCTCACGCTCCGCCGTGCGGTTTGCATGGTCACCGCCGCTTTCCCCGAACCCACGAAAATCGACTGTCAGCACGTGGAAACCAGCGTTGGCAAGATCTTGCGCCAGCCCGTCCCAGGCGTGCCGGTCCATATTGCATTGATGAAGCAGCAGGATCGCCGGTCCAGGGCGACCTGGGGAAAAGTACGAAGCCTTCAAGGTCGTTCCATCTTGAGCTTTAAGATCGATGTCTTTCTTTTGCATCTCTGCCGCAAGTCCGAATGAGCAGAGTAGCGCCGACATAGCCATCAGACTGAGTGCTTTCATGGGTATCTCCTCGTGGCCGTTATTATATTCCCGCCGATCCCAGCGGAGCCAATCGCTTTCTGGGGCCTTCCGCGCAAAGAGGTACGTTTTGATGCGAGCCCAAACGGCACCACTGGTCGCCGGACTTCCCCGCAGCTCTCTCCCTTTCTAAAACCCGACAAACCTTCCACTCGATGCCCGATATGCAAGGTAGATGGGCAACATGAACCAAGCGAAAAGGCGTTGAGAAAATTGCTTCGAAGACCCCGAAATAGCCCCTTGAATGGCTAACGCCACACCGCCGTTGTACGCCTTACTGCGCGGCGCTCGCGCGAGCCGGTGGCGCACCCCGCAGATTCTCCTTTTTGACCAATGTTCGTGCGTCCGTGCCCCGAGGCACGAGCAAAGTGATGCCTCCACCGAACATCTCTTCCCAAATCTGCTGGCCCCAGTGAACCGTCGCGGCCGGATCGGGATTGTTCGGGTTGCTGGCGGAATTGTCCCAGTGGCCGTCCATCTCCAAACGAGTGCCCGCGGGAAGTTTCAGGGGCTTCTCGAAGCGATAGCCCGGCTGCCAGGCGTAATCGAAGCGAGGCACGTTCAGCAAGATCTCCGACTCGCCGGTCGGATACACCGCGCGATAGACAAAATCCTTTCCGCGCAAATGCATGTGCGGGTTAAGAGATGCCAACACGACCTCCTTAGCGAAGGTAATAGACCCATGGCCAGGCGCGTTCGCATCGGCCGGTAGAATTGTCAAGTTGCCTGCGTTCGTGCTCCCCTCATCGCCAGCCAGCACCTGTATCAACTGGTTCTTCGGCTCCCCCGTGGCGAGTTCCAGGCCCACCCGGGTTTGATCGGCCACCTCTATCCCGTTGGGGGTGTAATGCATGTTGAATATCAGATAGGAGCCGGCGGGAATGAGCACAGCCGCGTTGTAATCGTCGAACCGGCGCGCCGGGGCCCCGGGTCCGAGTCCAACCAGAGCCTCGGCGTTCAAACCTCTAGGCAGCTTTACCGGCTCACCTGTAGCCAGTGCGTCTAACTCTTGGCTGTAGATCCCGGGCGGAACGAAGCTAATCGTGGAGTGATGCACCACCGGCCGCGCGCCCGCGCGCACTTCGGCGGCGGCCACCCAGGTGTCCTTGGTGAAGTGCGTGGGAACCACAAAGTCCAGCCATGGAACCACAGCCTTCGCCGGTACCGTGTGCGGTTTCAGCAGCGAGATGACCACGTCCGGCTTTACATTCCAGCCTTCCCGCCATGCGATTGGGGCAGGCTTATCTTTCGCCTCACCTTCCGGAGCTCCTGAATCCACCCACGCGACGATAGTTTGGACCTCGGAGTCCCGCAGCCGCGGATCGTTTACGAAGTGACCATACTTCGGATCGGCGAACCACGGCGGCATTTTCCGGGAGAGCACGGCCGCCTTGATCGCTTTCGCCCAGGGGCGTGCGCTTTCATAAGTCAAGAGTGAAAATGGCGCCGCCTCGCCAGGACGGTGGCAAACCTGGCAGTTTTTCTGCAAAACGGGCAGCACGTCCCGATTAAACGTCGGCGGAGTCGCTGCGGATGCGGTGCTCAGCGCGACAACACATCCGAGAGAAAGCATCCTTGAACGCATGACGGCCTCCCATGTACTCATATCACATTTCGATTCGAGGGATGCCGGCGAGAAGTGGAGGACAAAAAACGCCTATCGTCTTTAGCCGTAATGTATATCTAAGATGGACTTGCGCCTTTCTCTAGCGAACCGGAAGGAGCGTCACATTTCCGGCGATACACTCGCCAGCGCTCTGGCCACATGCTCGGGGCGACAGATCCTTGTTAAAGCAGACTCTGACCTCCTCCAGCTCATTGTCCCGGTAACAGGACGTCCGGATAGCCGCCATGGGGAAACCGGGATTCGCGGCCGCGACTTTCGATTCGATTTGGGCGGGACTGAACTGTAGCCTCTGCGAAGGCTGCTTCAAGTCAATTGGCAACGTGACGGAGTCGCGGGCCTTGCGGACAGTGGCAAAGTAATCATCTGCGCTCAGTCCGCTGCAGGTCCCATGAGCCGCCCATTCGTGCTGAATCAGAGACTGGGTGGGAATGTAGTTCAGCATAACCTGGATGATTGCCTGTGACACTGGGCTGGCAGGGCCACAATTCTCGGGTGGCTGGCAAAGTTTCAGCTTCCGGCCAGAGCCCGTGCACAACAAAGGCGACGTGGCGTCCGGCCCCGCATTCCCGAGGATCTTTGTTCCCCTGCGACTGGTTACAAAAATCGGGTGCATAGGAGAGGACCAGCAGATAATAGGAGAATTGCGGAGAGGTGGTGCTCCTCTTCTTGTGGGATCGTGCGCGCGCTGCGCCGGACAGCAACAGGCAAACCAGCAGGGCAGCCAGGAAAAGGTGGCGACTCAACGTTCCCATGCGCATATTCTCCCAGAAGCGTGTCACGTCAGGCCACGATCATCCCCTTGCTTGTTTTGACTTTCCACTTGTTGCAGAATGGATTCGCCCAATGGATGAATCCATGTAATGGAGGCTCTATGCGTGGTGCGATGCTTTTCGTGGCCGGGCTGCTTCGCGGGGCTGGCAATTCAGGTAGGGACGGCGCAGAACTCCAACGCTGGTGTCGTGATGATGAACCACGTTGGAATCAGTGTGCCAAATATCGATGAGGCGGTTACGTACTACACGCAGAAAATGGGGTACCGCGAAGCGTTCCGCGTCAATGACGAGAAAGGGCAGCCGCGGCTGGTCTACATGCAGATCAGCAAGAACACATTTCTCGAGCTCAACCCGGTAACCGCGCAACGGCCCGCCGGTTTCTACTCACTACGGGCTCCTGGTCGAGAACGCGGCGCAGGCTGTCGCAAGGTTCCGGAAGACGCGGTCTGACGGTCACTGATACGAACACCAGTGATACGAAAGCGATCCTCGCCAACATCACCGACCCTTATATGGGCCGCATTGAGCTGACCGAACTCCCTCCGGAGTCCTTGCACTACAAGGCCATTCAGAACTGGAAGTAGATCGTCGATCGCGAAAGGAGCTACAGATGTCCGTATCGAGTGTTGCGAGATTCGGATTCCCGGCATTGATGATCGTCCTCTGGCTCGCCATGCAAGCAACCGCTGTTCAGGCGCAGCAGCGGGGCGGCACCGTTCAGACGGACAAGGTGCAGCCCGTGAACAGCGGCGCCAACCCCTATCGCGTCATCCGGGATTGGGCACACTCTGAGTCTGGAGGAAAGGCCCTGGGGCGGTTCCAACGGCGTGGCCATCGACCGGGATGGCAAGTCCGTGTGGGCGACCGACCGATGCTCGCCCGGGACAACCCCGGGCTGCCTCGGCACAAAAGCAAACCCTGTCCACCTTTTTGATGATTCCGGGAAGGAGATCCGGAGCTTTGGCGGCGGGATGTTCGTGTGGCCGCATGGCATCCATGTCGATCGCGACGGCAATGTGTGGGTGACCGACGCGCGAGCCCCAAGCGCCGAAGACCTCAAGAACTTTCCCGGAGAAGACAAGAAGGGGAGCGTTGTCGTCAAGTTCAGTCCCGAAGGCAAGGTCCTGATGACGCTGGGGAAGCCGGGCGTGCGGGGAAATCCTCCCGAAGCCCTGACCGACCCGACGGACGTGGTGACCGACCCGGCCAACGGCGACGTCTATATTGCCGAGAGCCATACGGACGTGACAGATCCGAATCTCGTCGGGCGAATCTCGGTGTTCGAAAAGACCGGGAAGTTTCTCAGAGTCATCGGCAAAGCAGGAACAGGGCCGGGTGAGTTCCGGACGCCGCACGCGCTGGAGTTCGATTCCAAGGGCCGGTTGGTGGTTGCCGATCGCCACAACCATCGCATTCAAGTCCTGACGAAGGCGGGGAAGTTTATCCTCGAATACGACGACTTTCGGCCGCACCAGCGGGTTGGCCATCGACAAGAACGACGTGATCTACACGACCGACTCGGAGTCGACCGAAAAGGTTCACCCAGGCTGGCAGAGGGGAATCCGCATCGGAAGTCTCAAAGACGGGAAAGTGACGATGTTCATTCCGCCCCACATGACGCCGAATTCTCCGGACGGCGCCATGGGGGAAGGCATCGCCATCGACGCCGCGGGCAACATCTATACAGCGGAAGCGACAACTGAGGGGCGTGACGAAATACGTCAGGAAGTAGAGCCGTCCGTTCTTATCTCCGCAACGACTCAAGCAAGAGCGCGCTCGTAGTTCTGGTTCAACACTGCATGGCGCCCGTTGCTGCATCTTTGCTTTCAGTCTAAAATCGATCCCATGCGTCTGGTGGCCAGTTGGGATTTCGTGCATAGGGGGGCACAAAGAACAATCGAGCTACTTCAAGGCGATTTGTCGCGCCTGCCCGCCGAACATGCGGTCGACATACTCGTTGTGTCCGCGTTTGCAGGTGACTATCTGCCAACGCCAAGCTCAATGATCGGCGCTTTGGATGGAGCTGGAATTTCAGTAGCAGACCTGGCAAGGCGCAAGGCGGTGGACATGAGAGAGCAGTTCTCCTGCTGGTTATCTCAGCCGCTTGCCAAAGAGTTTTCCTTCCGGCGACTGTTGTGCATCGAGTCTGGTTGGCGGGGAACTCCTCCAGAAATCACAGATGACCTCTTCCGGGCGCTTGCCCCATTCCTCCTGACGGACTGTCCCAACGCTTCGGTCGCGATGCCGATCATTGGGGCGGGCGACCAGGGCTGGCCGTCAGGAGACATGATGAGGTCAATTCTCCGAGCCGCCGCTTCGTGGATTCAGCGAGGCTTGCCTCTTCGGCTTCTCAAGATCGTAGCCCATTCGAAAACCGACTCCGAAGTTGCCTATCGACAATTCGTTGACATACGCGAGGACGATGAATTTGCCAGCGGAGGCGGACCAGGCTGCTGCGGAGCAGTGCCTGAATACCAGTCGAGCTACGATGTTTTCCTAAGCTATTGTCATGAAGATGGGGAAACCGCGGCCATCTTGAAACAGAAGCTAGAGCTAATCCGGCCCAGCGTTAGGATCTTTTTTGACAGAGCGACTCTTAAACCCGGGGCTAGTTGGCTGATGCAGGTCGCCGAATCCTTGGACAATGCGCGCCGCGTCGCGGCGCTGTACACTCCGCACTACTGGAACAGCCCATTTTGCAAAGACGAGTTCACCGCAGCGTTGGCAAGACAGAACGATACCGGTGAAGCCGTCCTCTTCCCGATCTACCTCTTTTCAGCCAAAATCCCATATCTTTTCCGAAATTTTCACTATGTTGATTGCCGTGAAGGGGATAAAACTAAGCTCGCACAGGCGTGTTCAGAACTGGCCCATGGGCTATAGCGACGTGTGCTTCGCTACATGCGCGAATAACCTATCGAGGTAGTGCTGGCTCGATTGCAGCGGATCTCAGCTATGGATCAATTCTCGGCTGCGGGTTGCGCCCCACAGCAACTTGGCGCTTTCAAACTCCGGCGGGCGAGGGGATTGAAAAGCATGAGCTGTGCAGCCCGCGGCTGCGCTACCTTTGAAACTGTGGGCCTGGTCGAACGGTCGGAAACCGAGGTGTTGCCGCTCCACTCGCGCACGCCGATCGAGTGGGGGCGAGCGGTTCTGGCGGACCCCATTAGCCTCCTCATCGATCACGCCTTTCTGGAAAAGAAGGCCGCCACGAATGCCTTGGAACTCCTGACTCGCTGGCCAACTGAATGGCTGGATGGATGGGTCGAGGCTATGACGGGAGTGGCGCGGGATGAGCTGGCTCACTTGGCGCAGGTCACGCGCATTCTGCTGGGCAGGGGTGGGCGTCTGGATCGGCATCACAAGAACCCGTACGCCAATTCGCTCCGCTTGCTGGCGCGGAAGGGAGAGCCCACAGAGATTTTGGACCGTCTCCTGATTTCGGCTCTGATCGAGGTCCGCTCCTGCGAACGGTTCTCGGTTCTCGCCGCCGCTTCCTCGGACGTCGAACTTGCCGGCTTCTACCGCGCGCTTTTCTCTTCTGAATTCGGGCACTATAGAGTCTTTTTGAACCTGGCCCGCCGGTTCACGGATGGGGCAGAGCTGGACGTTCGCTGGCAGGAGATGCTCGCCGCGGAGGCGCGCATACTTGCGGAGCAGGACCCCGGTCCTCGCATCCACTCCGGACTTTGACGTGCGGCGGAGGACTTGGCATAGTGCTGCCGAACTTTGTCCGCGATTCAAAGCGGTTCCATAGATGCCGCGCTAATATCGATTCATGCAAACGCGGCCTCTTCTGGTGCGCATTTCGGCATGGGCTGTTCACGCCCTCCCAATAGCGCTGATTTTGACGGCAACGATCTCCGTGGTACTCATCGGGACCAACGTCTTAAGCGGGCAACCGATTCAATCGGCCGTCAGCGGTAACCCTGAGGTGTTGCGGAACCAAATCATAGAACTGGAACGCCGAGCCGGGTGGTTACAGTGGAATCTCACACTGATTCTGACTGCCGCCGCTCTGTTCACGATTGCCCAAGGCGCATTTGCCTACTTCAACGCTCAGGGTTTCGTAAAACAGGCAGATGAGGCGGTGAAAAGAATCGAGGAATTGGCAAAAGAGGTCCAGGGCCGTTATCCGATGTTCACGACTGCTGAGCAAGCCAGAAAAAGCGCGTTTGACGCGCTAGAGCGCAGCTTCGGTTTCCAGAATTGGAACTGGCGGGTTAACCCATATATCGAGATGCAATTGATGCAGCGCCAGCAACTGCTTTCGGTGGAGAACTTCGTTGGATTGGAGTTTGTTCAGTGGAGTACCGATTACGTCAAACACTTGCGCGGTATGGGCAATTTTTACGGATATAAGTATGCCGCTGAAGGGCGGAGTATTCCCGCTGATTTTGACCGCGCACTCTACTACCTGCAATTAGCCGCCGAGCGAACGAATCGGTTGTTCTCTGTGCTGAATGACATCGGAGTGTTGTACATCCAGTGTTCTAAAGACCTGCCGAGGGCGCGGCAATTTCTGGAAGAAAGTTATACGAAGAACCCCCACCAGCAGCGGGCCCAATACAACCTGGCCACCATCGAACACGAGGAGAGTAACTTTGTCCGATCAATCGAACTGCTGCGCGATGCTCTTACGCAGCCGCTCTGGGAAACAGAGGCTATCTCAGCCATGGAAAGCAACCTTCGGTACAATCTTGCGTGTTCGCTGTGCAAGAAGGCAGCTTCTGCAGTTCAACCTGGTGAGCAGCATTCTCTACTAAAGGAGTGTCTTAAGGAACTCGAGAGTAGTGCTAACCTCAGCGACATCTCGCATGCATTTATAAAAGACACCAAATCCGCAGATGACGATCTCGGATTCTTGGTGAGTTTTGCAGATGCGGATACCCAAGAGCGCTTTCAGAGGATCAAAACTATAATTTTGACTCCCCGTTCAGAGCAAACAGAACCCAGTTGGAAGGACCGAATCAAGAAGGCTTGGCAGGCGCTTAGCGGCTAATAATAGGTGGGATTTTTTCGATCATCTGAAAACCCCTTTCACTGTTAAGTCTAACATCACGGGAGGGTTGTTGCAAGTTCACTTGGAGTACGAGGTTCTCTGGATCTCCATGCTGCGGCTTCACTTAGCCCGAGTCCCCGGATCGCCTGGCGGCTACCGATTTGACAACTAGTGCATGCAACACCTTGTGGTCCACATCGGCGAGTTTCTTGATGTAGAGGCAGCCTTTCCCTGTGGTGTGCTTGCCCAGCTTAGCCAGCAACACCGCAGCGCCGCTGAACCCGGTGATGCCATAAAGAACGGTCGCGGCCTTACGCGGTGAAAAACCGGCGAGCGGCATATCACCCTCGCGGCCGCTCTCGTAAATGTAGTGGCAGCTCCCAAAACCGATGATCGATGGCCCCCACATCTTCGGCTTTTCGCCGGTCGCACTCTGCATCAACTTGACGAGCGCCTTGGCGTCGGAGCGCCTGGTCTCATCGGGGAGCCTGTCCATATACGCCGCGACACTCAGTTTTGTGGGCTTGGTTTTATTGGCCGCCATTTCTCCTGCCTTCCCTTTTACCACGCTCTTGCTGGTTCCGCCGGCTGCGGCCACGGCCCCCACCTGTTCGATCGCCGCCTGGATGTAGCGGCGAACGAACGGACGCTCCAGGTCGCTCATCCTCCTGAACTTGATATGCCGCATCGCCTTGCCCTCGCCCTCCAGCACGCGGTTGGGATCCGGGAGGGTCGAGCCTAGCGGGAAGCCCAGGTTGATGTGCCGCGCGTTGGTGGTGATGTAACAGAACATGTCCTTCATCTTTCCGCTGAAGCCGAACCAGATGGCGACGGTGTAAACCTGATAGATCGATTCGGAAGCGTCGGGCGCTTCTTCAAGGATGATCTCACGCAGAGCCAGCGCGAGGCCGGCGATGGTAGGGTCGTATGTCATTAGAAAACCGAGCAGTTGCGGATCGGGCGGACGCCGCTTGATCGGTCTGAGCATGATCGGACCGAATATAATCCATCGCCAAGCTTTTTGCTACATCACCACTTGCCGGAAAGGATTTGCATTCGACGGTTTCGCCCGGCGTGCCCTAAATTCCGTTCAGTACTCTCAGTACGGTTCATTAAATGGTTGCGTCGGGCCCTCTAATTGCATATTCTGAACACTACCGGATGGGAGGGTCGGTACTATGCCGTTTGGAAGGTGGCTTTACGGTTTCAGCGCCGGATTGGCATTGTTCAGTATTCCCGCGCACACAACGGATGCGCCGCTCCCTACCTGGACTCATTACTCCGCGGCTGACCAACCGCCCGTCCGCTCCGCACACGCCATGGCGTACGATGCTGCACATGCGCAGGTGGTCCTTTTTGGCGGTGTCAGGAATACACGGTGGCTGTCCGATACCTGGCTCTGGGACGGAATCCGGTGGGCCTCGACTTCTCCCGCCAACAGTCCCACACCCCGAGTGGGCCATGCCATGGCGTACGATGCAACCTCCGAGAAGGTGGTCTTATTCGGCGGTTCCAACGATTCCCCTGTTAGCGACACGTGGGTGTGGAACGGGACTGACTGGAGTCAGCAGTCGCCCCGGCACCATCCATCGGCTCGACTCTATGCTGCGATGGCTTATGACCGGGAAACGCGCCGCGTAATCCTGTTCGGCGGGTACAGCGGTACCGATGTGGGCTATCTCGCAGACACATGGGCTTGGGACGGAAGCGACTGGATCGAGATGTCGCCGGCACACCACCCGGCTGTGCGCTACGCTTCGGCGATGGCTGCCGATCCGAAAAATCGTGGCCTGGTGTTGTTCGGAGGTTTCAACTCTACCGGCTTCTTGAGAGATACGTGGGTCTGGAACGGACGCGATTGGATTCAGCAGGCTCCCGCCCAGAGTCCCCCCGCGCGAAACTTCCACGCCATGACCTTCGCCACGGGCCAGGGCCTGGTGATTCTGTTTGGCGGATTCAATTACCATTTCCTGGCCGACACCTGGGAATGGGACGGCAGCGACTGGCAGCAGCAACTTCCCGCGCAAAGCCCCACGCCGCGCGACCACGTCTCGATCGCTTATGACGACCGTGCCGGCGCCGCGATTCTGTTCGGCGGTAATGACGATACCCAGCACCCCCTGGGCGACACCTGGTGGTGGGGACGTCCCGTGCGTGTGGGTCGCGACCTCGGCCGGAACGCGCATCCCTGAACGGCGCGGCCTTTACAAAGGATGCCTTCGAATTTACACACCGAGACAAGCCAGCGAAGGCTTCCCACATCCAAATGGGTGGAGGGCAAGAAGATGCTTAAAAGATTTCGAATTCCAGCGTTGGTATTGGCAGTGGCAACCGTGATGACGGCGATGCCCGCAGTCTCGCAGGCCCGCGATCGCGATGATAATCGCGGACGCGTGGCCGAACGGCATGTGACCTATCGCCCACTCCGGTCCGGTTTGGTATTCGGGAGGCACGCTGCTCCGCGCGGCTACTTCGACCGCTTCGGCGTGTCGCATCCTTACGGCAGGTAACATGAAGCCGACACCGCGCGGCAGCTGCCGTCAAGGGCCGCCGCGCGGTGTAGTACTGCCTATCTTCGTTAACAAAACCGTTACTTTTTTGTCAGCGTTCGCGGCAAGCATGTACACTCTTCCTGCAGGAGCTATGCTCGCCATGATTTCATTTCGTACTGGCAACGACTTAGAGGCGAAATGTGATATTCCGCACGTCGGCAGGAAGGGTGCTCAGTTTAGTGGTATGTATTTTCGCGCACTACTGTTTCTTTTTATACCCGTTCTATTTGCCGCTGATGAACAGCAACTCGCCCTTGCGTTGCGCGCGCAAATTGATTTTGACCGCGCGGCGCTGGCCGCTACACCCCAGCTCCCCGATGCGGAGCGTTGCATCCAGTCGCAGGCGGCCTTACTTTCCGTCACCCGCCCGAATGAGCTTTCATTAGTTCACTATCGGAAGGGCTTCTGCACGCTGGCCGGCGCCACCGTGACCAACAATGCCGCGGAGTTCCGCGATGCGGCCGGCGAGTTCGACAAAGCCATCGAGTCATGGCCCGACCGGGCCTTGGGCGCACCCAAGAACAGCCCGCCCGAACCGGTGTCATCCGGATTGCGGGTCCTGGCGGCGGTAGCACGTTGGAAAGCCGGCGCCGATCCCGCCACCGCGGACCGTGCGCGGCAGGAGATCGCCGCCGCGGTTCAGACGCCCGCGTGCGCTTCGAGTATTATGTCGGCCGGTTACTGCCAGGGCCTTTTGCAAACCGGGCGGGATTGGCTCGGCTGGGTGGCTTTCCGCCATAACGATTTGTACGAAGCCGCGCGCGATTTTGCGGCTGTGCCGCAACTGCCGTGGGCCCAGTGGACCGCCGGCCGTCAAGCTTTCGTGGATCGCCAGTATAAAGATGCCGCCGCGCATTATCACCGCGCGGTGGACATGTGGGTTGCGGCCGAGCGCGATCACTCGGGCTCGATTAGAGAGCGCCTCGAGCCGCCTCCGGAGATTCCGCAGGCTCTCACGGAGTTGGGAGGCGCGGAACTTTTGAGCGGCGATCTTCCGGCAGCCGCCGCCAACCTGGACTCCGCCCTCAAAGCCGATCCCAGCCTGGCGCGCGCGGCTTATCTGCGCGCTCGTACCGACGAGCTTGCCGGAGACACTACGCAGGCCATGGCCGCCTACAATCTCGCCAGCCGCACCGCATTCGCTAATGCGCAGGATTTGGCTTCGGGAGAAGCCCACCTCTACCGCGGTATTCTCATGTACCGCCGCAAAGATTACGCGCATGCCGAAAACGAATTCGCCAGCGCGCTCAACTTCGACATCTCACCGGCGCTGCGGCCCGACGCGGTCGCGTGGCGTCACATGGCGGCCGTCTCCGGCGGATCCTGCGGCGTGTCGCGGCAATACCTGGAAGAATCGCTGGCCCAAGTCTCCCCATATTTCCCGAAAGAGGAAGCGCGCATGGTGGCGGCCTCCTGCCCGTTGACGGGTGGAGGCGCAACCGCCGGCCTGGATTTCCGATAGGCGGCATCGCACACGGCGGGGTGTGATACAGTTCAGGATAATATGGCATCCCGAAGCGTCAATAAAGTGATTCTGCTGGGCCATCTCGGCAAGGATGCCGAGACCAAATTCACGCCAAGCGGCGTGGCCCGTTCCACCTTCACCATCGCCACCAATCGCCGCTGGAAAGACCAGCAGTCGGGGGAGTGGAAGGAAGAAACCGAGTGGCACAACGTGGTGTTGTGGCGTTCGGAGAACCTTGCCAATTACCTGCTGAAGGGCAAACAGGTGTACGTGGAGGGTCGGCTCCAGACCCGCAATTACGAAGACAAGGAAGGGCAGAAGAAGTTCTTCACGGAAGTGGTGTGCGACGACGTAATCCTGCTCGGCGGCCGCGGCGATTCCGGCGGAGGCTCGGGCGAGTACTCGCAGCCCGTGTCCGCGCCGCGTTCCGCCCCGCGCCCGCAAGCCGCCGCGACCCCTCCGCCGGCGGATGATTTCAGCCAGGGAATCACTGACGACGACGTGCCGTTCTAAAACAACCGCACGTAACGCCGGCGATCCTTGTCGCCGGTGGGCTTAGCCGTCTTCACTCCGGAATCCGTAGCACGCGCACGCCGCTCAGATCCGAATATACGAAAAAGCCTCCGTCCAAAAAGGCGACGGGTGAGCGGTTGAAAGGCGGCAGATACTTGCGGAAGACTTCGCGGCCGTCGGCGGCTCTCAAAACATAAACCGCATCGCGCGCTTTTCCAATGTTCAGGGAAGTGCCTACACTCACCGCGATCCACTTGCCCGCGGTATCGACGGCTGCGGAATGGATGCTTCGCCCCAGCGGAACGCGGTGCGATCCCGATCCGGCGGGCAGCCGCCACTCGATTCTGTAAGGCCCATCTTCCCGATACGCGTCCCACGCCAGCCAGTAGTCGCCCAGCTCCACATAGGTGGTCCACTGCGCGCTTACCGTCGGCGGCCGTGGGAACTCCTTGGCAACCGTGCCATCCAAGCGAACGCGAACCAGGTGGTCCGTCTTCCATAGCGTGAGTTCTCGGGACTGCGTGTCGAGCTTCTCAAGAACATAGCTGGCCGGACCCAGGGCGCTGAGATCCACGATGATCTCTTTCTCGCCGGGATTGCGAGGCTGCAGAAACACGCGGTACAACAGAGGCGGACCTGTGTTGGGAATGGCTGCGACCCAGGCCACCCACTGGCCGTCGGTCGAGAGAATGGGCGGGCCGTTATTTCCGGAGCGGCCGGCAGGCGGCTCGAGCGGGAGCAGCGAGGCGTCGCTTTCCGGGAAAGCGCCCGGAGTCAGCCACCAGGTTTCGCGAGCTTTTTTCGTCTCCCACTTTCGTACGATGGCCCGCCCGCCGGAAATAACGGAAGTCGGGTCGATCATGAAATCGACGCCCGTCTTAGTGCTGAAAACTTGCTGCGGCAGGGTAACTGTGGCAAGCCGGCAGCCCGGCATGGTCAACACCGAATACGCGTTGGGCCGGGCATTCGCGCGGACCCACAACTCCGAAGCCGTTCGCAGATTGGTCTGGGCTTCACCGGGTGCCGTGCATGCCGCCGGCCACGAAGCATTCTCCGCGGAGGTGTCCGGCTCCTCCAGGAATCTCGCGGGAATCGCCACCAGATAGACCCACTGCAGAATCGAAAACACGCCCGGGAAAAAAAGCACGAGCGGAAAGGCGCGGAGCCACCCGGGCTTTCCGAAAAACCAGTAGAAGAAGCCGGCGGCCAGCAACTGGACAAGAACAGCAACCGCGAAATTGGCGGCTATCCACAGCGGCGACCTGTGAGCATCGCCTTGAAACAGCAACTCTCCGACGAACCAAGCGGCGTGAGGCCCGAAAAGCGGGATGAGGTAGACGCAGAACGAAACCCCCAGGCTCCACGCCGCCGCTCTGGACCCCTGCATGGTGGCTAGTCTACAATGGCGGCGCCCGCGCCATGTGCTCACGCGGTGACCCACGGCGAACGAGCAAAATTGTACTGTTACGAAATGTGTGGATGAAGCCCGGCGCGCCGGTACTTCATGCGGGTTTCTTGCCGCTGACGGCAACGCCCGTTGTCTTTCGAGTCCCCTTCCGTGGAGCCGCTCCGTTAGAGGGACGGCCGGGCGGCAGTTTGCCGTTACCATCCTGCAGCCTCTCCAGGCTTTCGATCGCCACGTCCAGGTTCCTTAATTGTTCGTGTAAGTCCGCCAGTACCTTGTCTAAATCCATTCCCGCCCCTGAGAATTGAACGCACTATCAGACCACCCCGCATGCTTCCGGTGCGCAGTCCGCAAAAATGTCCGATTTATGCAGGCTTTTGAAACGCTGCCGCAGGTAATTCGGCCGCTTCGGAGGCCTGCAGCGAATCCAGAGATTCCAATACCCTCTCCAGCAAGCCATCGGTCTGCGAAACCGTGGTTTTTAGCACTTCAATGGAGTGTGCTTGGGCGGTCAGCCTCTCATCTAAATTCGCCATGGTCTTGGAAAGCAACTGCTCCATGGCCGCAATTATTTGCGAGGTGGAGGGCACGTCGGCCAGTTTGGCGGTGTGCTCATCCATGCGGGTTTCGATCTGGGTGAGGCGGCCGGCGGTGGCGGATTCCTGAACGGCGAGGCGTGTTTCCAGTTCAACCAGTGATTTTTTCAGGTCTCGAAAACCGGCTGCGCCGTCCCCGCTTCCCTCTTTGCGTCCACTGGTCAGAACTCCGGCGGCGACTCCGGCAAGAAAAATCGCTACTCGAGGAACAGCATTCCAGACACGCGGCATCGGTCATTCCCTTATAATACGTTACGGATCTCCATGCAAGTACTGCATTTAGTAACGATAGTACTAGTCCGACACGCTGTTGTGGTCTAAGGATTTAGCTGGCATGCTTGCTAGGCAACTTCCTAGGGGTGGAGGCAAGGTCTGTTTGAGCAGTGAGCCGGACGGAAATCAGTTCGACATCAATCGCGTACGCTATCCATTTCTGATGGAGTGCGACGCCCAAGGCCGCGTGCTGTGGATGAGCGAGAACACGCGCGCCGCGTTGGGCGACGCAGAGAACCTTATGGACACCATTCCCCGCCAGCTAATTGGGAGTGCCGCTGATCCACTGCTTGCCGGCTTAAGCGTGACCCGCATTTGGGAGGGAGACGGCCGGATTCTCCTGGGCGCCCGCCCATTGGAGGCGCCCCCCGAGAACGCCGTCCTGCTCGGTCTGGAAACCAACCTTCTGCGGCACTATATCCGGCTGCAAGTAGCCGAGCGCATTCTTTTCAGGCGTGCGCGCGAGCGGCGCGGGGCCGGTCGCGGTAACGCGATTCAGCAACTCGAGGCGGAGCGGCAACGCCTGGGTAGCGAGCTCCACACCAGCGTGGGACAGATCCTTTCGGCGATCCGGCTGCAATTGGAAATTGCCGCTTCGCAATTGAGCGCTGCCGCACCAAATGCGCAGCAGGCGCTCGATCGGATTTCCGTGCTGACGGCGGATGCGCTGGAGCGCGTGCGATCGATTTCGCAGCGTCTCCATCCACCCGAATGGCAGCGGCTGCCAATCGAAACGGCCATCCAGCAAATGTGGGACCTGAGCGGGATTCCCGAAAGCTTCGACGCGCGGCTGGAAATCGGAGGCCTGCCGCAGCAGCCGGACCTGGACGCCAAGGTGTTGCTCTACCGCGCGGCGCAGGAAGCGGTGTCGAATATCGTTCGCCACTCGCACGCCACGAGCGTGGGAGCCAGTCTGCAACTCCGCGACGGCAACCTGGTGCTCCGATTTCAGGACGACGGCTCGGGTTTCGATACGAAGCGGCTGTTTTCCGCGCCTCCCAGCCTGACCGGCGGAATTGGGTTGCGCACCATCCGCGAGCAGGCCGAATGGCTAGGTGGAAATCTCCTGGTGGAAAGCGGACCAGGAGGCACTAAACTGGAATTGACGGTCCCATTCCAGCCGGCGCAATCAGGAGGCGTAGCAGGGCTTTGAAGGAGAATATGCAGGCATTGCAGGAAACCACCGTGGTAGTCGCAGATGACCATAACATCGTGCGCGAAGGTTTTGCGTTGGTGTGCACGGATAACGGCATGCGCGTCCTGGGACAGTGCTCCGATGGCCGCGCCGCGTTCGAGATGATCAATTCACTGCGGCCGGACTTCGGACTGCTCGATCTGCAAATGCCGTTGATGACTGGTGTCGAAGTGATTCGCAAGCTGCGCGCTACGGGCTCGACTACCAAACTCATGATTCTGTCCATCGTCCGCGACGAAGCATCGGTCCGCGAAGCCCTGAATGCCGGCGCGGATGCTTATCTCTTGAAAGATGGCCCGTCGCGCCATTTGATCGATGCCATCAATTTCGTCCGCGACGGCGGTGTATATGTCTCACCGCTGCTGAAGGGCGCCGGCATGTTTACCAAGGGCGACGAACACCGCCAAGGCGATCTCTTATCCACGCTGAGCCCGCGCGAAATGGAGGTCTTTTCCTACCTCGTCAATGGCATGCGCGCCAAGGACATCGCGGACCTGCTGAATATCAGCCCCAAGACCGTGGACACGTACCGCGCCAGCTTGATGCGGAAACTCAATGTCCACGACCTGGTCGGACTGGTTAAATTTGCGATTGAGCGAAATCTAACGACAACTTCCGCGCAGCACTGATATCCACGCAGACCGCACGGTTGTCGGTTTTAGCTACCTGGTAATCCTCGAGCGAGCGGATCAGGCTCTCTACAGTTTTCCGCCGCCGGTACAACCTTTCTAACGCCTGGCGTCGGAGCGAATTTTCAGATACTGCACGGCTTCTTTCGGCAGAAGTGGGGGAGGGGAGCACAAGCGGCATCATCTACCAGAATTCTCCTGTTTTAAGGGTTTATACCAGATTTTCCTTAGTCCTATTTAGGACATTTCCTACTGTAAACACCTAGTCCTAATGAATCAAGCAAAATCTTATGGTAGTACCGGACTTACCCCAGGTCCTCTGGCATGTGAAATACAAGTAATTGTGGTGGAAGAGGACTGGATCACACTAGATACTAAATTACACGCAAATGGGGGTAGTTGAATACCCCCCAAAATATCCCCGACTCGATCAATGTCGAAAGACCCTTTATGCTCTATCGTCAGCATCGGCTAAGGACATGCGCCTGCAGGCCTTAGCTAATCCCTGATCGCTGAATATTAATATCGTGATACGATATAATTTGTGCCCGAGCTTCCTTCCGAAGACTTGACCTCACAGGATTATGCGGCGCTGGGGGAATTCCGCTATCGCATTCGCCGGTTTTTGCATTTCAGCGAAGCCGCCACGCGCCAGGAGGAGTTGGAACCGCAGCAGCATCAACTGTTGCTATCTATCCGTGCCGTAGCCGAGCCCGAGGGTCCGACCATCGGGGCGCTGGCTGAGCACTTGCTGATTCGTCATCACAGCGCAGTCGGCTTGATCGATCGGCTGGCGGAACGCCGCCTGGTGGAACGAGTGCCCGGTGCCACCGATCGCAGGCAGGTTCGTGTGCGCTTGACGCGCGAAGGGGAAGAAAAACTCAGACGGCTCTCGGCCGTGCACCGGGCAGAGCTGCGCAGCTCCGGGCCCTTACTCGTGGAAGCGCTCCACGCGCTGCTCCAAGGCTTACCGCAATCCACAAGATGACCTATTCGACGACTGAAACCTCAGGCCCAGAAAAGCTGGGCGACTTCACCATCACCCCGCGAGTTCTATTCATCTCCGCGCTGGCGATTGGGATCGGCCTGATCAGCGCCTACGTGGCATTCGCTCTGTTGAAACTGATCGGGCTATTCACCAATCTCTTTTTCTATCAGCGGTGGAGTACGGCTTTGGTTTCGCCGGCAGGCAATCATCTGGGCGCATGGGAAGTGGCGGTTCCGATTGTGGGCGCGCTCATTATCGGGCTGATGGCGCGCTACGGTTCGGAGCGGATCCGCGGCCACGGCATTCCGGAAGCGATCGAGGCCATCCTGATAAACGGAAGCAAGGTGGAGCCGAAGGTGGCGCTTCTCAAGCCGCTCTCCAGTGCCATCTCCATCGGCTCAGGCGGTCCTTTCGGCGCGGAGGGGCCGATCATCATGACCGGGGGCGCGGTGGGTTCCATGATCGCGCAACTGTTCCATCTCTCCAGCGTGGAACGCAAGACTCTACTGGTGGCCGGCGCGGCGGGTGGCATGTCCGCAACGTTCGCCGCTCCAGTGGCGGCAGTTTTGCTGGCGGTGGAGCTGCTGCTTTTCGAATGGAAGCCGCGCAGCCTGATTCCCGTGGCCCTGGCGAGTGTAACGGCGGGCGCGGCGCGGCGATACATCCTGGGACTCGGTCCTCTATTTCCCACGCCGCCGCATGCGGTCTTCATTGGACCGGAGGGGCTGGCGGGATGCGTCCTGGCAGGCGTGCTGGCGGGCGCACTCTCGGCGTTGCTGACCATGGCGGTTTACGGAGCCGAGGATGTTTTTCGATTGCTGCCGATCCACTGGATGTGGTGGCCCATGTTCGGTGGTCTAGCCATCGGATTAGGCGGGCTCATCTTCCCGCAAGCGCTGGGCGTAGGCTACGACACGATCGGCGCGCTTCTACAAGGCAGCGTGCCGCGAACCATGATCCTCGGCATTCTGCTGGTCAAGTCGGCCATCTGGGCGATCTCGCTGGGATCCGGAACCTCCGGTGGCGTGCTGGCCCCGCTGCTCATGATGGGCGGCGCGCTGGGCGGTATCGAATCCATGTTCCTGCCGAACGAAGGAGTGGGCTTCTGGCCGCTGGTGAGCATGGGCGCTATCTTGGGAGGAACCATGCGCTCTCCTTTCACCGGGGTCATCTTCGCACTCGAGTTGACGCACGATGTGAATATGCTGGTGCCCCTGCTGGCGGCGGTAACGATTGCGCACGGTTTCACCGCCCTGACGCTGCGGCGGTCGATCCTCACCGAGAAGGTAAGCCGACGCGGCTATCACCTCAGCCGGGAGTACTCCGTCGATCCGCTGGAGATCCTGTTTGTGCGGGAAGTGATGCGCAGCAACATCGTCGCTTTTCCCGCGCAGGCTACTCCGTACGAGTTGGCGGCTTCTGTCCATGAGGATCACGAGCGCCGCGGCCAAATCCTCTATCCCGTGATCGACGTTGAGGACCGCCTCGCCGGCGTCATCACGCTGCACGATCTGCGCCAACTGCTGGAGAACGGTCATGGAGATACGCGCCCGCTCGGAGAAGTGGCGCAATGCGATCCCGTGGTGGCTTACGCCGATGAGCCGCTGCGCGTGGTGGTAAACCGCATGGCCGAAACCGGATTCACGCGCCTGCCCGTCGTGGAAAATTCGAAGACGCGCAAACTGGCGGGCATGATCTCGCTGTCTGACCTGCTGCGCGCCCGCACACGGTCCTTAGAGGAGGAACGGCACCGCGAGCGCGTGCTGCGCATCCGTTTACCGTTCCGTTCCCGCGCCTCCAGCCCGGACGCACCGTAGAATCTACCTCCGGTTGGAGCGGCCTGCACGAGATGGGCTACGAACCGCGCGCTAGCTATTTCAGTCTTCTTGCGCTCTTCTCCCTGTGGGCCTTTTTGCCGGGCCGCTAACGCGACCTCCATTACCCGGCGCTTCACGCTTCGCATGCGGTCGCGGAACCTATTTTTCAATCCCTTTCTGGTGGCCGCCACCTTCTTTATCGTGCGCGTCAGCACGCGCGCCCCATCTCCCAGCAGGCCGCTGTCAGTGGGGTAGTGGATGTTGGTCTCCACCACCGTCGTATCCACGCGGAGTTTTCGTCCTTGCGTCACGCGATTGGCGCGCGCAAGTTCCACGATCCGTTCATGGAGTTTGCCGACTACCTCGGGACCAATCGTCTGACCCAGCCTGATCAGCGTTTTGTCGTCGGGGACTTTCTCCAATCCGATCCGGCAAAAACTGCGGTACACCAGATTGGCCTTCACTTCGCGAACCAGAACCTCATAGCTCCAATTCCTCACGTGCTTCAAAATCATCATTCGAAGCACAACCTCGGCTGGAGTCTGGTGGCGCCCCAGTCTGTGACTCTCCGCGTATCGCTTGCCCTGAGCCTCGAACACGCTATCAAGCAGGTCCTCATCTTCCAGGATGCGATCCACCTCGCGCATCCACGGTTCCCACAAATCGGCAACCTCTTCAGCCAAAAACCCTTCCCAGAGACTCGGTTGTGTGTGTCGCAAGCGGCGCATGATCAAGAGACGAACGACAACAGAAAATGGTTATTCTGTTTCGGCTCTCGATCAACAGAATTCGCGTTCATGCGGCTCAGGCGCCGTCATTTTGCACCGGAAAGAAGCTAGGGGGGCGTTCATCACCGGATCCTGTACTTCTTCCGCGGGGCGGTGGCGGCCGTGGTCTCTCACGGTCTTGCGAAAGTGCGGGTCGTCCCGCGCTACACTGATGGCGAGAAGCCGGCCGGCAATGCACTGGGCACCAAAATGGCTTCGTTTCGCCACCATGCTTTCAGCGGCTAAAGAGAAAATCCAACTGATTTTTCCTTTAGTTGCCCCACTTTCCGAAAACGGGATTGGCTTCGTTCGGTGATTATGTACTTGACTAAGATAGAACACCGGTCTCACCATATGTTGTGTGACAGGCCGGAAAGCGGAATTTGCCTGTCGGGTGTTTCGGTCGCGAAGGCAGGCGGCGCAGTACGGAGGATACTTGGCTGCGTGACTCGGAAAAGTAAGCGCAGTCGCCGCCTGCCTCTGTTACCGTTCTGTCACGGAACAACTTTGGGCGCAAGCATCAGTGGGTGTTGCGGCATCCGCGATTGGTAGTGTCTGGCACAATTCAAGGTTGCAGAGAGCGTCAAAATCCCGCCGCTCTGGAGTCTCACTTCTTTCGATTTCCGCCTAGATCCGTTTTATACCGATCCGGCGTTCGGCATAGGTCACGGCAATAATTAGCTGAGGGAAAGCCGGGGCTCCCGCCCACTTGCGCCATCCCCCAGCGCTCGGTTTCACCAGCAGTTCCACGAAATGCTTCAAGCTCTTCCGGTTCGCGCCGACAGCCCCTGCGCTACACTGAATGGCGAGAAGCCGGCCGGCGATGCGCTGGACACCGAAATGGCTTCGTTTCGCCACCATGCCTTCAGCGGCTAAAGAGAAAATCCCACTGATTTTTCCTTTCGCTGCCCCACTGTCCGAAAACGGGATTGGCTTCGTTCCGTCAAATTTAACCGGAGACTCGCATCGGGGCCGTCCGCTGCCGAGTACGCCACTGCATCGGAGTGCTGCGCTTCCGCTTACCGTTCTTTTCCCGCGCCGCCAGCCCGGACGCACCTTAGCATCTTCATGCTGACGATCGGCCACTCCAACCGCCCGCTTCCGGAGTTTCTGGAAATGTTGCAGGCCTATCAGATAGACCTGCTGGTGGACGTGAGAACGGTGCCGCGTTCCCGGTACAACCCCCAGTTCAACCGCGATGCGCTGCCGGCGCCACTCGCGGCGGTGGGGATCGCGTATGAACACATGCCGGGGCTGGGCGGCCTGCGGCATGCGCGGCCGGATTCCCCGAACACGGGCTGGCGGAATCTGAGTTTTCGGGGGTACGCCGACTACATGCAGACGCCGGAGTTCGCGAGCAACCTTCAGGCATTGCAGGATTTAGAAGCGGGCCGGAGAGTCGCGATCATGTGCGCCGAAGCGGTGCCGTGGCGCTGTCACCGGTCGCTCATCGCGGACGCGCTCATCACACGGGGGGTGCCGGTGGTCCACATCATGAGCGCCACCAAAGCCAATCCCCACCAACTCACCTCTTTCGCCCGGGTTGAGGGTACACGGATCACCTACCCGGCTGAGGTTCTGGAACTTTTCAACGACTCGGTCCCATTAGTCTAGCCCCCACTTGTGGGGGATTATCACCCACACCTCCAACCTTTCACCCACCCAGAGGTGGGAACGGAATATACTTGAGAGCCCTGCTGGATTTTCCAACACTAAGATAATAAAAGATTTCCGACTCCGTTTGTACCGCGTGGGAATTTTGGGCAGGCGAGTGCTTTGTGAACCTGCTCGGCAGATTTGGGAACTGAAGCAATTTGCTTCTGGGGAGATGAGTATGCGGATATCCTCTTCGGTTATGGCGATGGGCCGTTACGGTCTGGTTCTGGCGGTTGTCGCCGGGTCCGTGGTCGCAGTGGGCGCCGCCAGGAAAACCGAATTCACGAAACATGACAGGGAATTTTACGTTGCCCCGAATGTGATCGATTTCGTGCGGCCAGGCCTGAACATCGCCATTGTTTCGGCCAACATTGCTAAGGACGGTACGATCAGTGTGGATTACAAGCTGACCGACCCCAAGGGGCTGGCCTTGGATAAAGATGGAATCTCGACGCCCGGCCCCATTTCGACGAGCTTCGTGGCCGCGTACATACCCAAGGGGCAGACGCAATTCTACTCCTACGCCACGCGCTCTCAGACCAGCCCTATAACAAAGGTCACAGCGATTCAGGCTGGTGCGGATTCAGGTGGCACCATCCAGGTAGTGGCGGTAGGCGAATACATCTATACCTTCAAGACCAAGGCAGTGGGACAGAACAATGCGCCCTACGATCCCACGGCGACGCACCGCATCGGGATATACGGGTCGCGCAATTTAACAGAATTTGACCTGGGAACGAACTACGATGACGCCGTCGCATCGTTTGTCCCGGCCGGGGGCACTCCCACCAACAATCGGGACATCATCCGCACGGAGTCCTGCAATCAATGTCACGATTCGCTGGCGTTTCATGGCGGGTCACGGCGCAGCATCGAGCTTTGCGAGATGTGCCACACGCCGCAAACCACCGACCCGGACACGGGCAACACGGTGGACTTGCCGGTGCTGGTCCACAAGATCCATATGGGGTCGAGTCTTCCCAGCGTGCAGGCCGGCAAGCCGTATCAGATCATTGGCTTCAACCAGGGCGTATCGGACTGGTCGACGGTGGAAATGCCCTCGGACGTGCGCCGCTGCGATGTTTGCCACCAACCCAATACGGGCGCCACGCAAGCCAATTACTGGCTGACGCAACCCAACCGCGCAGCCTGCGGCGCCTGCCACGACGATGTGAACTTCGCCTCGGGCGTGAACCATGCCGGCGGGCCACAGCTTGACGATAACCAGTGTGCTCAGTGCCATATTCCGCAGGGCGAGTTGGAGTTCGACGCCTCCATTAAGGGCGCCCACACGATTCCCACGCAATCGGCGAGCGCGCCGGGCATCAACTTCACCCTGGTGAAGGTGGACAACGGCGTTGCGGGCCAAGCCCCGACGGTGACCTTCACGGTGAGAGACAACTCCGGCGCCGGCATCACCATGGCCCAACTGACCGGCGGTTCGAACCGCCTGGCGCTGGTGATGGCGGGTCCCACTTCCGACTATGGCTATACCAGCTTCGGGTCGAATGTAGCCACACCGGGCTACGTTTCCGAAAACCCGGTTCCTACGGCCCAGTGCTCGGCGGACGGCACGTGCTCATACACCTTCACGCACAGCATTCCGGCCAACGCGACCGGAACCTATGCCATCGGCATCGAGGGACGGCGGGGCCTGACCATACTGCCAGGCACCACGCAGCAAATGACCACGGAGTACGGCGGTGACAACAAGGTTACCTACTTCTCGGTGGATGGTTCACCGGTTACGCCTCGGCAGGACGGTGGTAAGCATCGCCAATTGCAACCAGTGCCACGCCAGGCTATCTCTGCACGGCGAGAATCGCAATCAGATCGAGATGTGCGTGCTGTGCCACAACCCCAGTGAGAACGACAATTCGCAGCGGCCCAACGCGGTGGTTGCGGCCGACAAAGCGCTTCCGCCACAGAGCGTCAACTTCGCCATGATGATCCATAAGATCCACACGGGTCAGAACATGAAGACGAATTTTGGAACCAACTATGTGATCGTTGGTTTCGGCGGGAGCCACAACGACTTTGGCACCGCGTTCGCTTCAGTTCCATCGACCATTCCCAACACGGGAGTGCGGTATCCGGCGATGACCCCAACGGGAGCAACCGGCGACACGGCCAAGTGCTACATGTGCCATGTCAACAGTTCGGAGACGGTATTCCCCATCGGCCTCAACGCGGTGGCGGACACGCAGGGATTGTTGAATCCGGCGCCGGCCACTACTTCGGCCTGCACGGCCTGCCATTTGGCGAAGAGCGCTCTGGCTCACGCGGTTTCGAATACCGACCCGAAGTTCGGCGAGAGCTGCGATGTTTGCCACTCCGCCGGAGCCGCTTTCGATGTAGATATGGTGCACGCCGGCAAATAGGAGATGACTCCCATGCTGCGGCTGCTCCAAACGGCTAAGCTCCGTCATGTTGCACCTCCCACGCGCCGCCCCCTCCAGGCGGCGCGTGTTTTGGCGGGCATGTTGCTCTTCGTGGCGGTGGCCGCTGCTCAAGATAAGCCGGGTACTCCGGCCCTGCCGGCAGGATATGTCGGCTCAGAAGCCTGCCAGGTGTGCCACGAAGATATCTTCAAGGCGTTTCAGAAGAATCCGCATCAACCTGTGGAGACCAACAAGAAGCGCGGTTGGGAAAACCGGGCATGCGAATCGTGCCACGGGCCCGGCGCGAAACATGCGGAATCGGTGTCGGCGGCCGACATCCGGCAACCGGCCAAACTCCCGGTTGCCGAAGCCGATCGCATCTGTCTCACCTGTCACCAGAACCAACCCACGCATACGGGCCGCATCAACAGCAGTCACGCGAAGAACGAAGTGAGCTGCGTAACCTGCCACTCCATTCACAAGGACGGGCCGAACGGGCTGGTACCGCGTGGAGCGGCCAAGGTGAATACGCTCTGCTCCGGCTGCCACACGGACGTCTGGGCCAGCTTCCAGCGGCCTTACAAACACCGCCTCCCGGAAGGCGCGATGTCGTGCGTGGATTGCCACAATCCTCACGGCGGTCCGCTCCCCGGGTCGAGGCAGATTGCGCGCGCCAACGAGCCGGGCTGTTTCAACTGCCACGGCGATAAAGCCGGGCCATTCGTTTTCGAGCACGCGCCGGTGCGGTTGGAGGGCTGCAATGCGTGTCATGAACCTCACGGTTCCGCCAACCCCCGCATGCTGACCCGGCACGAGGTCCGTTTCGTATGCCTGGAATGCCATGCGAATCTGCCGACGCCGGCACCGGCGGGTAACGCCGCCTTGGGCTTGGTTCCGCCCTCTTTCCATGATCTGCGGAGCCCGCGCTTTAACAACTGCACCATCTGCCATCAAAAGGTGCATGGCTCCTGGGTGGACCGGGAATTACTCAAATGAGACTCCTACTGGCGGTCTTCATGGCGGCTCCCCTGCTGGCGCAACAGCAGGCGGCGCAGCCGGCCACTGCCCCTGCGGCCGCGCAACCAGCCGCGGCACCGGCGGCTGCCGCCACGGCGGCGGAATCGCCCGCGCCTTCCACGGAGCCGTGGCTCACGGGCAGCGTCGATTTGGGCTATCGGTGGCTGACCAATGTCGACGGCAGCTTCCAGACGTACCGGAGTGTCATCAATTTAGGGGAAGGCCCCAAGCTGCTCGGGTTGGACTTCACGATTCAAGATCCCAAGAGGCGCTGGTTCGACCGCCTGGACGCGAACGCGTACGGCTGGGGCGGCGATCCTTATTCTACGGCGCACGTGGACGCCCGCAAGTCGAAGCTTTACGATTTCCGGTTCGACTACCGCAACATCGCCTACTTCAACGAGATGCCTTCGTACGCCAATCCGCTCGCGCCCGCGGGTTTTAATGAGCAGGCGTTCGACATCCACCGGCGCATGATCAATGCCAGCCTCGATCTCTTTCCAGGTGGGCACATCATTCCCTATCTCGCGTTCGACCGGAACGCCGGTTATGGAAACGGCATCGACACCTGGCTGACGGATGCTACCAACGAATATGCCGTGCCCACTCTGCTTCGGGACAGCACGGAGAACTACCGCGGCGGCGTGCGCTTCGAATACAACCATTTCCACGTCACTTTGGAGCAGGGCGGCACCACATTTAAGGATGACGACCAGGCGTTCGAGAACCAGGCCAACCCGGGCGATCGGACGACGCCGCTGCTCGGGCACAGGCTGGTTTTGAACAACCTGGTGCAGGCCTATGCCATTCGCGGCGACAGCATCTACGAGCGGGCTCTCCTGACCGCCACACCGCTCTCGTGGCTGACCATTTCCGGACAGTTCCTCTACAGCCAGCCGCATACCGATGTCCACTACATGGATATCGCGGCCGGCAACTTCGTATCGCTGAGTTCGTTGGCGGTCTACACCGGTGTGACGGACCTGGCGACGGGCTCGGCCAAACAGCCGCACGTTACCGGCAACGCCGGTTTTGAAATACGACCGTACCGAAAGGTGCGCATTGTAGAGTCGTGGATGACGGATCGGTACCACGATGCGAGTTTTGGACTCTTCGCGTCGCAGTTCGTGCCTGCAGCCAGCCAGCAAACCGCGCTGCCGGAGGAGCAGGTGGTGAACTACAACCAACTGGAGGTGGACGCAATCTTCGACGTCACGTCGAGGGTAACGCTGCGCGGCGGCTTTCGACATGTCTGGGGCGACGCCATAGTGGCCGCCGGGCTACTCAGCCCAACCGGGGGCCTCGCATCCGGTGATTTGCGGCGCACCGTGGGGTTGGCCGGCGCGACTATTCGCCCCTGGCAGAAGCTCCGGATCAGCATGGACTTCGAAGGCGCTTCGAGCGACCAGGTCTATTTCCGCAACAGCCTGAACAACTACCAAAAGGCGCGGGTTCTCGCAAAATACCAGGCGTCCGCCTCGCTCGCCTTTACAGCCAATTTCACGTTGCTTGATAACCAGAATCCGGCCCCAGGGGTCAACTACGATTTCCTGGCCCGTAACAATTCCGTATCGGTGTACTGGATGCCGAACAACAGCAAGCGCGTCAGCATCATGGCCGAGTACGACCGATCGACATTGCGGTCGAACATCAACTATTTGAACCTGCCATTTCTGACTTCGGCGGTTTCGGCGTATCGCGATAATGCGCATACGGCCAGCTCGGAAATCGATCTGGTGCTGCCCGGGTACCGCGGACTAACGCCCAAGCTGGCGGCCGGCGGGTCCTTATTTGTTTCGTCCGGAAGCCGGCCGACCCAGTTCTACCAGCCCCTGGCCCGGCTGTCCATTCCCCTGTCCAAGAAGATCGCGTGGAACACCGAATGGCGCTGGTATGGAATGGGCGAGCAGTTCTACTTATATGAAGGATTCCGGACGCACGCCTTTACAATGAGTCTCAGGTTGACTCGCTAGTGGGAGATCGGCAATGAAGATCCTTCGAGTAGCCTTGGCGGGCGCGGCGGTGGCGATGACCGCGCTGGCAGCCGACGAAATCCTGGGCGACGCCCACCGCGGCGAGCAACTCTTTCAAACCGAGCAGTGCATCCAGTGTCACAGCATCAACGGGCGGGGCGGCGCGCTCGCCTCGGACCTGGGGAAGCGCATCGACCGCGATTTCACTCCCACTGTGATGGCCAGTCTGATGTGGAACCACGCTCCCGAGATGTGGCCGGCGATGCGGAGACAAGGGATCGTCAGAAGCAGGCTTTCGCCGGAATCGGCGGCGGACCTGTTCGCCTATTTCGTTTCGGCGCGCTTCTTCGAACGGTCGGGGGACGCCGGCCGCGGGAAGCAGGTGTTCGCGGCGAAACATTGCGGCGATTGCCACGGGGTGACGGCCTCAGGCGCCGCGGGAGCACCCCCCATCGCGAAGTGGGAGTCTCTGGCCGACCCCACCATCCTCGTGCAGCAGATGTGGAACCACGGCGGGCAGATGCGCCAGGCCTACGCGGAAAGAAAGCTGCGATGGTCACCTCTCACTTCGCAGGAGCTCCGCGACATGCTGGTCTATTTGCAGAACCTGCCCGAGACCCGCGCGCTGGTGACGGCCTTCGAGTTTCCTCCGTCGGCTTCGGGATCGGCTTTGTTTCAGTCAAAGGGTTGCGCTGCGTGTCACCAGGGGAAGCTTGCATTGGAAACGCGGCTGCGCAATCAGAACCTGACCGACATTGCGGTCGACATGTGGAACCACCAGGCGAACATGAAACAGCCGGCGCCGAATCTGTCGCAGGAAGAGATGCGGCAAATTCTGGGCTACGTCTGGACGCGGCAATATTTCCGCGGCAGCGGCGAAGCGGCGCGCGGCAAGCAGGTCTTCGCCGAGAAGAGCTGCGCCAACTGCCACAACGATTCTGCCAGCGGCGCGCCCCCGCTGATCAAGACCCCAGAGGGATACTCGGACATCACCATCATCTCGGCCCTGTGGGAACACGGGCCCCGTATGCTGGACTTGATGACGGAGCGTAAGCTGGCCTGGCCACGGTTCACCGCGCCGGAGATGGCGGACCTGATCGCGTATCTAAACTCGCGGTGAGAAAACCGGACACAGGTGACGCGCAAGGTTAGCTTGGCAGGGCTTGGCCCGCGCCCCACAAGCAACTCTGCGTGCTGGAATGCCGTCCGCAGAATCTGCTCGCGTAGCGTGCTGTATTTCACGCGGCTCGATGCCGCATGGATCTCTTGCACTTCGGCGGCGGTGAAATCGCGTAGGTAGCGGTCGGCGCGTTCGCGATAGGAGTATCCGCCATAGCGCAATTCCGCGGCGGCGACCACCTCCATCATGAGATCCCAAAAGCTGTGGCGCTGGAGCAGCCGTTTCTGAATGGCCGCCTTGCGAGGAATCTCCACAGCCTGGCGGCCGCCGCGGAGGATCGCACGCACGCAGTGTTCAGCGGCGAAGGGGCGCGACGGATCGGGATCGGGGAAGGTGTCGAGAAGGGCGCGCAAGCCGGGCAGGTCCGGCTCCCATCCCTGCCATCGGAACCGCGAAGCGCCCACCACCAGCGAGCCGCGCAAGAGGATCTCGCGGATGCGGGCTTCCTCTTTTCCTGCTACCACACCCAGCACTTGCTCCATCAACTCGCGCATGGAGAGTTCCTGAACCACCACCGGGGTGATGGAGATGGCGCCGGCCGCCTCGGAGCTGAGCTTCACCCGAATGGTTTCGGGCAACTGCATAAGTGATTTCACGCTACCATAACGGCGTGACGGCCCTGGAAAAGGTGTTGGTGGAAGCGGCGCGTTACGAGCACCCGCTCTTTGAGATCTCCGCGCGCGAGGAGAATGGCGGCATCGAGCTGGTGATCCGGTCGAAGGACCGCACCCGCGGAATTCACACCTACTACGCGCCGATTCACGCGCACGACATCGATCACCCGCAGTTCCCCTGGACGTTTCAGCGGTATCTGTACGACTGCCTGCACGACTACGTGGTGGAGATGTTCCTGCGCACGCCCCAGATGCAGCAGCCATGACGCCCGCCGGTGAGTTGCTGGCCGAAGAGATCGGGCGCAGCGGACCGATTCCGTTTCGCCGCTTCATGGAAGTCGCGCTCTATGATGCGCGGCACGGTTATTACCGGCGGCCGCAAGATCCCTTCGGACGGGAGGGCGACTTCTATACCGCCGAACAGGTGCAACCGGTATTCGGAGCGCTGATGGCCGCGCGGATCCGGCAGCTGTGGCGCGGCCTCGGGCAGCCGGCGGACTTCACCATAGTGGAACTGGGCGCGGGCCGCCGCGAGATGGCGTCGGCATTTTCGGAATGGCGCTACATACCGGTCGAGATCGGCTCGGGCGAACTTCCAGAGCAGGTGGATGGCGTCATCTTCTCCAACGAGTTCTTCGACGCGTTGCCAGTGGATGTGGCGATTTATGAGAAGGGCGAGTTCCGCAGGCAGCTTGTAACTTTCGAGAACGGGCGCTTCGCCTGGACTATGGGGGACGTGGCCGATACGGAGATCGGCGACTACTTGAGCCGGTACATTCCGCCGCCAGAGGAGGGACGCTGGTACGAAGTGAATCTCGATGCGCTTGCCTGGGTCGAGCGCATTGGCCGGGCACTCCGTTCCGGGTGGGTGTTAACCATCGATTACGGGTATACCCTCCCTGAGGTGATCCGATTCCCGCGCGGAACACTGATGAGCTACCGGCGGCACACGGCGCTCGATGATGTGCTGGCGGATCCGGGCGTGCGAGATATCACAGCGCACGTCAACTTCACCGCAATCGAGCGCCATGGTGCCGCGCACGGCTTGCGGTTCGAGCGACTGGAAATACTCGCGCAAACTTTGCTCGGGGCCGGCGAGGAGGAGTTCGCGGCCGCGCTGGCGTCCGCCGATCCCGCGGAGGAACTGCGGCGCCGTCTGCAACTCAAGACACTGCTCTTCGGAATGGGGGAGACGTTCCGGGTGTTGTGGCAGAGGCGGGAGGAATTCGGAGAGAAATGTCCGTAACAACAAAAAAGGCCCCGGAAACCGGGGCCTCGGATTGGAATTCGTCTGCCCTTCTTCAGGGCATATCCCAACAGCTACTTCTTTTTCTTAGCAGGCGCCTTCTTTTTCGGGGCGGCCTTTTTGGTTGCGCTCTTCATCGATTGATTCTCCCTAACATCAAATTTTGCGACCTGAAAAAATCGCAATGTGATTCATATATAAGGTTGTTCGCGAGGAAAGTCAAGAAAAAAATGCGCGTTGTGTTCCGTTCCGATCTCTTTCGGGTTGCATCGCGGCGAATCCGCGCGCAACTTTTCTTGCGGCCATCACATCTTGATCGCACGCGCCGTTCGTATATACAATTGGACGCCGGTTCCGATGACTCTACTGCCTATGCTGCTCGTGCTTGACGCGGAAGCGGACCGAAACCTTGTGGAACGCCTGCAGCGCCGCGATCCGCAAGCACTGGCAGAGCTGTATGACCGATATGGACGCCTGGCGTATTCGCTGATCCTGCGGGTGGTGCGCGACACCGGCGTGGCGGAAGACCTGGTGCAGGAAACTTTTATGCGGGTCTGGAACCGCGCGCAGAGTCTGGACGCCGAAAAGGGTTCGGTGGGGCCCTGGCTGCTGGCGGTTGCGCGCAACCGCGCCATTGATTATCTGCGCTCCACCACCGGCCGGGCGCGCAACACCCTGGAGACGGAAACCACCGACCATCCTGCGCTGTTCAGCGACATGGAGAAAGAGCTGCTGCAGTCCGACAAGGCCCGCCGGGTGAAAGCCGCGATGGAAAAGCTCTCGGACAACCAGCGCCAGGTGATCGAGCTGGCATATTTCGAGGGTCTCTCTCAAACGGAAATGGCCGACCGCATGGGCCAGCCGCTGGGAACGGTGAAGACCTGGGTGCGAGCGGCGCTGAAGAATCTGCGCGACGAACTCGGAGCGGCGGTGCCGGCATGAACTGCGAACAACTGCGGGAACATTACGAACTGTACGCCATCGGCATGGCGGAGGAGCCGGAGCGCAGCGAAATCCGGGAGCACCTGAACCGGGGATGCGAGGTGTGTATGGCGGAGCTCAAGCGGGCCCGGGAGCTGGCGGCGATCATCGAGGGATCCGCGGCGTTGGTGGAGCCTTCTCCGAAGCTGCGGCGGCGGATCCTGGCGTCGGCGGGAGTGGAGCCTCGCCGATTGGGATGGTGGGCGCCGTTCTGGGCGGTAGCGGCGATCTGCGCGATATTCGCGGCCGGCTTCTTCAACAGCCGCGAGAAGGAGCTGGGCGCACAACTCGTGAGAACCCACCAGCAGGTGCGCGAACAAACCATCGAGCTGACCCGGCTTAACGAAGCTCTCGCTATTCTCAACGGCCCGGATACCACTGAGGCTTCTTTCGGGGGCAGCCAGCCGCAGCCTCCTAAAGGTAAGGTCTTCGTGAACCCGTCGCAAGGTGTTTTGCTGATGGCTTCCAACCTGCCACCTGCGCGCAGCGGAAAAATTTACGAAATGTGGATCATTCCTAAAGGTGGGAAGCCGGTGCCGGCCGGCCTGTTCCAATCGGCAATGGAAGGCACGGCCCTTTACGTACGGCGCGGAGCGGTGGATGTGAACGCGACCGGCGCCGTGGCAGTGACGCTGGAGAATGAAGGCGGGGCGCCGCAGCCCACTTCGGAACCGATCATCGTGGCCGCCATTCCGAGCCGCGGTCCCCGCGCTCAGTAAACCGCCCGCTCATAGGAACGGCGCGCCAGCAGCGCCTCACTCTCCGGGCGCGTCAAAACCCAGATGCCGTAAATCCCCAGAGCGGTTCCGAAGGGAACGCCGAGGAGGTCCACGGCGGAGACGACGATCATGAAGACGCGCGACCACGGCGCGTGGCGGAGCAGTCCGATTCCTCCGATCAAGCCCGGTAGCCAGAGCAGGATGAGCACGAGAAAGATGATGCCCCCAATGCCGCCAAGGACGGGGATGGCCCAGACCGTATCCGAGGACTGAGTGGACGTGCCCAGGACTGCGGCGATACCGCCCATGAGTAGGAGGACCGTGAGGGCGGCGAAAATCGACATGGCTCCTAGAATGATGTGCAGGGTGGCGATGATCTTGAGGTGAGTTTCCATGACTGGTCTTACTCCATCTTCGCGCGGGCGGGGTGGCGTGGGGTAGCCGTCTCCACCGCTCCCTTCGGTCACGGTTCGGCGGCGATACAATGACGGGACGTGACCCGATACGTCCGCTATCGCAATGGTGCTTCCGCCGCTTACGGCATTCTCGATGGTGAGTTCGTCCGCGAACTGCAGGGCGATCCATGGGGCAACTACGCCGAGACCGGCGCAAGGCCGCCGCTTGCGAACCTGCAGCTTCTGAACCCGTGCCAGCCGACTAAGGTGCTGGCGGTGGGGCGGAACTACAAGAGCCACCTGGGCAACCGCACGCACCCGCAGCATCCCGAGATCTTCCTGAAGCCGCTGACGGCCCTGCAGGATCCGGAAGGGCCGATCGTAATCCCACGCGACGCCACCGACGTGCACTACGAAGGTGAGATGGTTATCGTGATCGGCAAGCCTGCCAAGGGAATTTCGCGGGAGGAAGCGCCCGCCGCCATCTTCGGGGTGACCGCCGGCAACGATGTCACGGAACGCAACTGGCAGTATGGCGAGCGCAAGGACGTGCAATGGTGGCGCGCCAAGGGGTCGGATACCTTCGCGCCGGTTGGGCCGATGATCGCGAGCGGCATCGATTATGACAACCTGCTACTCGAGACACGCCTCAACGGCGAGGTGGTGCAACGGGAGCGGACCTCGGACCTGATCTTCGACTGCGCCACGGTGGTCAGTTGGATCAGCGGGTGGGTGACGCTGCTGCCGGGCGATATCATCTTCACCGGTACGCCTCAAGCCACGCGGAGGCTCTCGCCGGGTGATGTGGTGGAAGTGGAGTTGGAAGGGGCCGGGTTGCTGCGGAATCCCGTGGCTTGAGCTGAAAGCTGATTGCTGACTGCTGAAAGCTTCTTCACCCGTGCGGCGCGGCCAGGCTATAGGCGAGTACGAGCAGAACGATCAGCGTAACCACCACGTAAGTCCAGTCGCGTTGGAGGGCAAAGGCCGCCAGCGAGAATAGCACGCGGGCTACGGGCGTGGCGATGAGAATGAGCAGGCCGAACTGGATCACGATTTCGGGCCGCGGGTGAGCGATGCTTGCCATTACACCGCCGGCCGACCGCAACTCCTGCGGCTCGCCGCGAAACTGCTTGTAGGCAGGCGCACCACGGCCCACCCCAGCCAGCAGCCAGATGCCGCCGGCGATTACCACGACCGCAGCCGCCAAAACGCCGACCTGCAACAATGTTCCGATGATTTTATCCAGCCGATCGTCGGTCATCCCCCGATGCCTCCCGAGAACCCGTTGTAGATCATCTCCACCGCGAGCAGCCCGATGACCGCGGCGAAGACCAGGCGCAACGCGCGCGTTCGGGTGTGCATGAGGAAGCGCGCGCCTGTCATCGACCCTGCCAGCACCCCGAGCATGACCGGCATAGCGAGGCCCGGGTCGACATAACCGCGGCTGAGGTAGACGCCCGCGCTGGCAGCGGCGGTGACACCGATCATGAAATTACTGGTGGTGGTGGAGACCTTGAACGGGATTCCCATCACCTGGTCCATGGCAATCACCTTGACGGCGCCCGACCCGATGCCGAGCAGACCGGACAAGACGCCGGCCCCGAACATCAGACTGAAACCCGCCTTCACACGGGCCACGTGATACCGGATGACGCCTGAGGGCCCCGGATAGCTGCCGTCGAGCCGAAGCCGTGACGCCAGCGGGTCGGGCTGCAGTTGGGCCGCCGCCTGGAGTCCGCGGAAGGAATGCCAGGCCGAGTACAGCAGCACGATTCCGAACAGGACGGCCAGCGCGGAAGCCGGGACCACGGCGGTCAGATGCGCTCCCGCCACGGCGCCCAGCGTGGTGGCAATTTCCAGGAACATGCCCACGCGTATGTTCGAGTACCCTTCCTTTACATATGCGGCGGCCGCGCCCGAAGAGGTCGCGATCACGGACACCAGCGAGGCGCCGATCGCGTAGTGAAGGTCGACTCCCAAGAGGATGGTAAGGGCGGGCGTGACCACGACGCCACCACCCAGCCCGGTGAGTGAGCCGAGGAATCCAGCCAGCGCCGACACCGCAAACACAATCCCGGAAAACGCCGCTACGTTCATGGGGAGCACTTCAGTTTATGACGAGAGAGGAAGGCAGCGCCCGAAAAAAGTAAGGGCAGGTTCACACCTGCCCTCAACGCGTTCGCCCGGGAGGCAAACGCGATTCGTGGCGGTCCGGACTGCCCCTGCGCCATTTCGGGGGAGTCGGGCCGTTGGATGTTCTAACTGTAGCGCGCGGACTGGGACCAGGAAATACGGGTGATATCGTATTTTGGCGCGATGGGTGACCCGGCAGAATAGTAAGTGCACCGGCGGCTACGACCGCCGGCTTTACAAGGCCGGTTCCCTCGGAGAGTAAGATGGTTGCAGAATGGCAGAGGGAAGCGCAGGCGCCAGGCGGTCAGAGTTGTTCAGGAAGCTAGGAAAACGCTCCGTGCTGCGGACGGGATATGCCGTCGTCCTCGGGGTATTGGTGTTTTCCGCTTTTGAGGCCTATCGAATCCAGGCGAGTGTTTCGCAGCAGCATCTCGAGATTTATCGCCACTATCTGGATGAGGACGACGCGCTGCGGACGTTGCGCCGCAATGTCTGGCTAGCCGGCAACTACGTTCGCGACTTCTTTATCCGCGCCACTCCGGAACAAGGACAAATACTCCGGACGCAACTGAACGACCTGCAAGCGGACAACGCCCGAGCGCTCGACCGCCTTGCGCGGATCTCTCCTCAAAGCCTCATTCCACCGGAGCAGCGCAAGGGTATCAACGACTTCTGGGCGGTGGTGGACCCGGTCCCGCTCACCATGCTGAAGGCCCCCCGCGACGTGCAGTTCGCCTTCGTACAGCGGGAACTGGTGCCGCGCCGCGATGAGCTGTCTTCCGCGCTTCGGGAACTGAGCGACAGCGGCGAGCAACATCTGCAGGACATCGAAAGGCAGTTCGCGGAATCGCGCCGGCAAGCCGCGGAACGGCTCCTGCTCATGCTTGGTGTGGGTGTGTTGTTGGGGATTCTGGTGGCGCTGTTCAGCTTGCATCATGCGGAGAGCCTGGAGCGCGAGGCCGACCGGCGTCACGCCGAGGTGGAGCAGACCAAGGGCGAACTGCAACAGCTCTCGGCGCGGCTTTTGGAGGTCGAGGAAGAAGGGCGGCGCCGGCTGTCGCGAGAACTGCACGACGAAATCGGCCAGACGCTGGCGCTGCTGCAGATCCAGATCACCAATGCGCAGAGCGCTCTTGAGGGCCACCCGACGGTGCTCCGCGAACAGCTCCAGCGGGCCCGTTCGCTGGTGGAGAAGACCGTACAGACGGTCCGCAACATCTCCCTTTTGTTGCGGCCGGCGCTGCTGGACGACCTGGGCCTGGTACCAGCACTGCAATTTCAGCTCGAAGATTTTTCGCGCCGCAGCGGGATCGCCGCCGAGTTCGCAGAAGAAGATGTGGCGGAACAGCTTCCCGATGCCGTGAAGACCTGTGTGTACCGGATCGTGCAGGAGGCGCTACACAATTGCGAAAAGCATTCCGGCGCGAGCAAGGTGCGGCTGGAGGTACGGCAGTCGCAAGGCGCGCTGACGGTAGCGGTGGAAGACAACGGCCGCGGTTTCCAACTCAACGAGAAGCGCATGCCGCGCCAGACCACGGGCCTGGGCTTATTGGGCATTCGGGAGCGCGCGGCCAACGCCGGCGGTTCACTAGTGATCGATTCGAAGCCGGGCAGCGGCGCCCGGATCGCGCTGCGCATTCCGCTGGCGGCGCACGGCATCTGTTCCAGCAGCCGCCCACGAGGTGACCGCGTAGATGCGCACCACCGTTCTTCTGGCCGATGACCACACACTGATGCGCCAGGGCTTGCGGCATATCCTGGAAAGCCATCCGGATTTTGACGTGGTCGCGGAAGCCAGCTCGGGAATCGAGGCGGTGGAGGCGGCACGGCAACACAAGCCCGATGTCGCCATCGTGGATGTCGCCATGAAGGATCTGAACGGCATCGAGGCAACCTCTCAGATTCTCAAGCATTCGCCGCATACCTCCGTCTTGATGCTCAGCATGTATGACGACGAGCGCTATGTGCTCCGTGCGGTAAAGGCAGGCGCGCGCGGATACCTGCTCAAGAATTCTGCCGGCGACGAGTTGATCAAGGCGATACACCACGTACAGAGGGGTCTCACTTTTTTCAGTCCGGCCGTGGCCGAGATCTTTCAGGGCGGACTCACCAATCAGAAGGAGGCGAGTGAAATCGGCGATCGCTTCGAACTCCTGACCAGCCGCGAACGCCAGATCTACCAGATGTTGGCCGAGGGCAACAGCAATAAGGAGATCGCCAATCGCTTGAACCTCAGCCTGCATACGGTGGAGACGCACCGCTGGCGCATTATGGAAAAGCTGGACCTGCACAGCACCGCGGAACTGGTGCTGAGCGCGGTGCGGCGGGGCATGGTGAGCTGAAGGCTAATCTTCCGGCAGCTCGCCGGTATCTTCGGCACGATTCTCAAACTTGGTTTGCGCGTGCAGGAAGACCAGGTTTACGGTGCCGATCGGGCCGTTGCGCTGCTTGGCGATGATCAACTCGGCCAGGCCGCGAAGATCCTCGCGCTCCCGGTGATAGACCTCCTCGCGGAAAATGAAGCCCACCAGGTCGGCATCCTGTTCGATGGAGCCGGATTCCCGCAAGTCGCTGAGCTGCGGCCGGTGGTCGCCCTGGCGGTTCTCCACGGCGCGGCTCAACTGCGAGAGCACCAGCATGGGCACGTTCAGTTCTTTGGCCAGCAGCTTCATGCCGCGGGAAAGGGCGCTCACTTCCTGGTTGCGATTCTCGAAACGGCCGCGGCCGCTCATCAACTGGAGGTAATCGACGATCACCAGCTTCACATCGCGTTCGGCTTTCAGGCGCCGCAGCTTGGCGTGCATGTCCATCAGGTGGAGACCCGCCGTGTCGTCGATATACAAGGGCGCTTCCACCAGCTCGTGCAGCGCGTGATTGAGCTTGCGGCGCTCCTCCTGGCTGAGGTATCCAGCGCGGAATTTCTGGCTGTCCACACGCGCCGTGGCGCAGAGCATGCGCGTGAGCAGCGATTCCTTGGACATTTCCAGCGAGAACACGGCCACGGTTTGTTTGAGTTTGAGGGCTACGTGTTGCGCCATGTTGAGAGCCAGCGCCGTTTTGCCCATGGAAGGGCGCGCCGCCAGGATGACCAGTTCGCCGCCGTGCAGCCCGCCTGTGTATTCATCGAACTTGGCGAACCCCGAGCTGATGCCCTTGATCCGTTTGCTGGGATCGAGGAAGGCATTGATGCCGCCGTCGTAGTCTTCCAGGATCTGCTGCGGATTCAGCAGCCCGGCCTTGACGCGCGCTTCGCCGAGCTTGAGCAGGGTCTCTTCGGCGCCGGCCAGGATCTCGCCCGGCTCCTCTTCCCCCAGCAGCGCCCGGTTCATCATGTGCTGCGAGGCGAAGATGATGCGCCGCAGCAGGGCCTTATCCTTGACCAGCCGGATGTAGCTGTCGAGGTTGGGAATTTGCGGCAGACCGTCGTCGAGCGAGACCAGGTAGCTGAGGCCGTCGCAAGCCTCCAGCTCGTTGAACTTCATCAGCTCGTTGGCGACGGTAACGCGGTCGATCTTCTCGCCGCGCAGCTGCAGGTCGCCCATGCGCTTGAAAATGCGGCGGTGCTTCTCGAGGCTGAAGTCGTCCGGCTCGAGGGTGCCGGCGGCCTGCACGAACAGCGCGTCGTCCAGCAGGATGGAACCGAGCACGAACCGCTCGGCGTCCTGATTGGTCGGAAGACCTTTGTCAATTGAGGTACTGGTCGCGGACATGGACGACTGGCTCAGGTTAGATCCATCTTGTTGGCCGGGCAACCTTTAGAACCAATCCGGGGCTAAATGTCTGTGGATGCCCGAACCGCTCTGCAATCACCAGAATGGCGACGCCGATTCAACTGGCGTGCACCGGTTTTCCACAGGTTACGCAAAACAATTATCGATTAATATGTTGTAGCAGATTTTTGGGGGGATGGGGCGTCGCCACACGAGGTTGGGAATCGTAGAGCTTTTGGCGGTATGCTGAAAGTGTCGGCATGAGAAAGTGTCTCAATGCCACAGGAACCAACGATGAGCGCGACCAAGTCGTACGACGAAATCATTGACTTCATCGCCGCAGGTACAACGCCGGAAGCCGTGGTGGCGTTTCGGCCTTCTGAGCGTGTCCAGCAACACGTTGCGCAGTTGGTCGAGCGGTCCAAAGACGGCAGCATTTCCGCTGAAGAGCAATCCGAACTTGAGGACTACCTCCAGCTCGAGCACATAATGATCATGGCGAAAGCGCGGGCACGCCAACACACGCAGCTTGGCAAGTGAAGTGAGCGAATCGCAGCGGCGATTCGTTGCGGAACGAGCTGCGTTTCGGTGTGAATACTGTCTCCTCCATGAAGACGATTCGCATTCGCCGCATCAAATCGACCATGTTATCAGCCGCAAACATGGTGGTTTGTCGGAAGTCGACAACCTCGCCCTAGCCTGTCTTCGATGCAATGCATGGAAGGGGAGCGACGTCGGGTCACTCGATCCTCTGACCGGCGCTTTCGTGAGTCTCTTCCACCCGCGACGCAACCGTTGGAACGAGCACTTTGTCCTTCGAGGAGCGGTAATCGAGCCACTCACGGCGGAGGGAAGAGCAACGGTCCGCCTCCTCAAACTGAACCTCGATAAGCGTGTTGTTGAGCGGCAGATGTTAGCAGGCGTTGGTCGATACCCGCGTTAAGCGTAGGGCGTGGGCTGAAGTTTCTGACATCAGGTTCCGACGGTCTAGACGAACAGGGCGCCGTCTTTGAGTCACTTCTTGGACAGGTCAGCTTGTGGTTCAACGAGCTGCACAATAAGCAGCACTCGCGTCCGGTGATGAGCATTGATCGCATGAAAAAGCGTACCCGTGACCTCGACGCGTTTCCCGATCAAGGGTGAATACCGTTTCCGGTGACCATCGTGGGCAATCACCAACTGAACCTCCCTGACATTGGCTTCGGCCTCCGTATCAGGGTCATCGGCAGGATCGCCAGCCTTGCCATTCACGCAACCGGACGTAAAAGATGCAGGATCCATTGCAGATCCCGCTTATCGCCCTCTTTGATACTGGCGTATTCCGGTGGCCCTGGAAAAACCTGGCGTTGAATCCGGCCGCCCAAATGTACAATGGCGGGCTCATACTCTAAACAATGCTGCGGGACGCCTGGGTTACCGCGCCGCCATCGCCTTCTGAATGCTTGCGATGTTCTTGCGGGCGTAGTCGGCTTCGCCGAGGTCGGGATTGATCGCCAGCATTTCCTGGAAGTGGCGGAGGGCCGGATCCAACTCGGCTACGCTGCCGGCCTGTATGGCTTTGCGCATGTAGGAAAGGCCCAGGGCATAGTGGGCGTAAGGATCTTTCGCGTCGTACGTGAGAGATTTTTGGCAGTTGGCAATCGCCTGGTCGAAGTTGGACAGGTTGCGCTCGCAATCGCAAATGCCGAAGTAGGCCAGGCTGCGGAGATCCTTCCAGATATCCTGCTGGGCGGCGTGGCTTCGTTTGCCGAATCCCGCCAGGAACCCTAACACATAGTAGTTGAGCTGGCCGGCCAACTTACTATCGAAATTGCTGAGCTGCAGATACTGGTTATATTCGGAACGAGCGTCGGCATAGGTGCCGCTCAACCGCAGGCTATCGGCTAGCCAGAGGTGCGGCTCGGCGCTCTTGGGGTTCAACTTGATGGCTTTGCGAGCGGATTCGATGGATTGCGGATAGAGCTGTTTCAAGCGGTAGGCCTGCGCCAACAGCGTCAGAGTGACGGCATGATCCGGCTGGCGTGTCAGCACGATGTTGAACTGGCGAATGGCCTCATCCACGTTGCCGACATCGAGCAGCATGCCGCCGTAATTGGCATGCGCCTCCAGGTAATCGGGGTCGATGGCGATCGCCTTCTTGTAATACTGCTCGGCCTTGTCCTCATCGAAAAGCGCGTTGTAAGTGAGACCCAGATAGAATGCCGCCTGGCTGTAAGTGGGGTCGATTTCCAGCGCTTTCTCGAATAGCTCGGCGGCCTTGCGGTAATTCTGTTCGTAACCCTTCTGGTAATATTCCAGGCCCTTGTCGAGCGAGTCATTCGCGGCCTTGTTGCGGCGGCGGGCAATCAGTATCTTGATGCTGACCGTGGATTCCTGGCCGGGATACACAGTCTCCTGCCGCGGGCCATCGGGCTCGTATCCGAGCTTGACTCCTTTGATGGTGTGCTCGCCCGGGGGTAGGCCGGGGACGGAAATCGGCTTGGCCTTGGTGGCCACGCCAACTGACTTGCCATCCACAAAGACTTCCACATCGTCCATGTTGGCTTCGATCACCAGGGCGCCGAATTTGGGTGCGGGCGGCGCGGCCGGCGAGGCTCCCGAAGGCACCCAGGAGAGCAGCATGTTGGGATCGAAGCTGCCCTTCTCGGAGGTGGGATTCTGCTGTCCGCCGGTGGCTTCCCGGACCTGGGTATGGACGTACTCGGCCAACTCATCGGCTGTGATAATCCCATCGTGCGATTCGTCCGCGGCGCCTTGCAGACCTTTCACGACGTAATAAGTAAAGACGCCGTGGCCGCCTTCGAGATCGGGGCTTTCAAACGAGCGCTCGCGATCACGGCTGGCAGTAAGTGAGAACAGCGACTTATTCAAATCGCCCAGCGTATGGTTCAGGTTCTGAATATCCTCCGGCGAGATGGCGCCGCTATGACATGAGTCAGTCAGCAGGATCTTCGACTTCGCATGAATCTTGCCGCCGATGACGGAGCCTAGCTCATCCATGGGATACGCCGTCGCGGTGAGATTCTTAAGGTCAACGTCGTAGGGCGCCAGATATCCCTTGCCTTGATCGACAAAACCGTGGCCGGCGAAGTAGATCAGGACGCGGTCATCGTCCTTGGCCACCGACGGCAGCCAGCCATCGATCTCGCGGCGCAGGCCGGCCAGCGTGGCCTTTGGACCGGTCAGCATGTGGACGTTTTCGGCCTTGAAGTTGCCGCCCTCGGGACTGATCAGGATGGTGTAGATCGATTGCGCGTCGCGCTCAGAAAACTGGAGCTGCAGATTGGCGGGCAAATTCTGATACTTGGAGATGCCCACGATCACGGCATAGCTGCGCGGAATGGTGACAGGCTTTGGCGCGGCTGTGGCCGGCTGGGCGGTCTGACTCGGGCTCGATTTTTTCGATCTTCAGATCGCGCTGCTGTTTCGGCGGCGTGGTTTGCGCGTAGGCCACCGCAGAAAATGCAAGAACGAAGCCAATTTTTCGTAAGTGCATTGGAATCACTTGTGCGCCAGGCGGAATTCGTAGATCACCGGACCGGAGAGAGGCGCCGGAGAGGAGATCACGGAGGTGTCCTTCTGGCGAAGGAACAGCAGATCGCCGTGGCCCTGATCGGCGGCTCCGGCCAGGTTCTGCGGTAGTTCGACATCGCGCGGCACCAGCTTCGGGCCGGCGGAATGATCGATGCAATCGCCGCGCGAGCGCAATATGGTGTCGTCGCAGCGGGGAATCAGAGTTGGCGGCGTGACGCTTCCCGGATGGCGGAGCGGAGTACCGCGGCGGCCCGCCGGTCAAGCGGGCGGGCGTCATCAACCAGTAGACCACCTCGTGGCCGGGCGGCCCGGCAATGCGGAACACGCTGGCGGTCGCCGGGATCTGATATTCCTTGCCGGCGACGATCTGGTTATCCTGCCCGGTTTCGTCGCGTGGGAACAGTTGCTCGTACTTACCCGACGTGCTTTGATTCATCACATAGAGGTAGCCGTCGAAACTGCTGCGGAAGCGAAACCGCACGCGGTCGGCCTGCTCCAGCACCAGTGCGGGGTCGATCGCATGCCAGGACCCGCCATCGAAGCGGTCCAGCATGATTTCCATGCGCTGCGGCCCTTCGGGCTTGGCACTTTCGGCGGCAAAGTGGCTCTGCGCAAACGCGGCCAGAGCCAGCGTGGAGATACCTGCCAGCCTGAAAATCATTGGTGCACCAGTTGGAGATCGGCCACGACGCGTGAGTCGGAGCTGCCGGTCTTATTCACCACGTAGACGGCTTCTTCCTTGCGCGCGCCCGGTGTATTCTCGTCCACCTTTTCGATGACCAGGTCGCGGCTGTAAGTGCTGCGCAGCCGGCCGACCGTGGTGTCGTCAATCTTGGCGCTCGCCATGACCAGCAATGGCTTGCTTTTGGTCGTATCATCCTTCTTGGGAGCAGGAGCCGACGCACCGCCTTGCAACGAGTAGACTACTTTCTCCAGATCAGGCTCAGGCACGCGCGAAAGGATTACGAACAACTTCTCGTTGCCAGCCTGCTCATCAAACAGGATGCGCGATTTCGGCGGCATGATATAACTCTTGAATCCCTCGACCTGGTTACTGCCGTCTTCCACCTCGGATGAGGGGAACATCGGCTTCCACGTGCCGCTGGAGCCCTGACTAATGATGTAGAGATAGCCGGGTTGGTTAGTTTGCACGTTGATCTGGATACGGTCGCCGGCGTGGAAGATTGTGTTGGCCGGGACTTCGACCATGTTATCGCCCGACTTCTTGAGGATGCTGTACTTCAGGCCGAGGGGCATGCCGGCCGAAGAGGAGCCGGACCCGACCGTTGCCGTGGCGGGCACGATGCGCGTGCCATCCGGCGACTGCGCGGGCTGTGACGGCTGCGATTTCGCGGGGGGCGGTTCCGGCGCCGGTTTCTTGTCGGCACTGGCGACCTCGGTGTGCGCGGCTTTTTGCGCGGGAGGCGGCGTAGCTTTTGCCTGTGCCGGCGGCTTCGCCGGATCAGCCTTGGGCGGCGACTGCACCGCCGAATAGAATAGCTCGCGGGCCGTAAGCTGGGGCTTCGCTTGTTCCTGCGCGCCGGCTACCAAAACGAAAAAGGTGGCAAGGAGAGTACCTGATTTTGACAGCATAGATTGCATCCGATCCAGAGATCCGCCTCTTGTTCACGATAACACCTAAGCCCCAATTAGGGCAGCGAGGCACCAGGGGTACGGTACTAATCATTGGGAACGTGACCGCTCCCTCCGGTCACGGCTCGGTAACGACAACGCGGTAACGACAACGCGTTATGTGTACAGGCCCATGCGCTCCTTCACCACGCGCACGGTGTCGTTCGCAATGGGAGCAACTCGCTCGGCGCCCTCCCTCAGGATGTTATCCAGATAGGTACGGTCCGATGTTATCTGACGATAGCGTTCCTGGAATGGATCCAGGTGCGAGACCACCATCTCAGCCACCTGCTTCTTGAGATCGCCGTAGCGCATGCCATTGAAGTGCTGCTTGATCTGCTCGCCGTTCCAACCGGAGAACGCCTGGAAGATGGCGAGCAGGTTGAGAACCCCGGGACCGGCCGTTTCGACATCGACAGACGGCTGCGAATCGGTGGTGGCGCGCATGATGGTCTTGCGGATTTTGTCGGGCGGGTCAAGCAGCGCCACCGCGTGACTCGATCCGCTGGTCGACTTACTCATCTTTTGAGTAGGGTCATCCAGGCCCATGACACGGGCGCCCACGGCGGGCAGGCTGGTGCCCGGCACCACGAAGGTATCGCCATAGAGCGAATTAAAGCGCTCGGCGATGTCGCGCGTTAGTTCGAGATGCTGCGCCTGGTCTTCACCGACCGGGACGATGCCCGCCTGATACAGTAAGATATCCGCAGCCATCAGAACCGGATATTGGAGCAGGCCGTCACCGATGGATTCCTGTTTGGCGGCCTTGGCTTTGTACTGCGTCATGCGCTCCAGCCAGCCGATCGGCGTAACACAAGTGAGCATCCAGGCCAGCTCGGCATGCGCAGGGACAGCCGACTGCACCATGATGGAACATACCTTGGGGTCGATACCGGCGGCCAGGTAGAGCGCGGCGATTTCGCGAATCTTGGCCTGCAACTCCGCGGGGTCCTGGTATACCGTGATGGCGTGCAGATCGACGATGCAGAAGATACACTCGTAATCGTTTTGAATGCGGACCCAATTTTTGAGGGCGCCCAGGTAATTTCCGATGTGAAGATTTCCGGACGGCTGCATCCCGGAAAAGACTCGTGTTTTCATGGTAAGGGAATGGAGTAACCACCATCGTAGACAATTTCGAAGTGACCGTGGAGAAACTGGTCTACGGCGGCGATGGCCTGAGCCGTGTGGACGGGCGCGTCGTGCTGACGCCTTACGTTCTGCCGGGAGAGCGGGTTCGCGCGCAAACTGCGCAGGAGAAACCTGGGCTGGTGCGGGCGCGCGTGCTCGAGGTGATCGAACCTTCAGCCGAGCGCGTGGCGCCCGCCTGCCCGTATTTCGGCCGATGCGGGGGATGCCACTACCAGCATGCGCCGTATGAGGTTCAACTGCGGGCCAAGCGGGCGATCCTGGAAGAGGCGCTGCGCCGCCTGGGCAAGCTGGAGCCGCCAGAGGACATCGAAATCGTCGCGGCGGAGCCGTGGGGATACCGCAACCGAACGCAACTTCACATCGAAGGGCGAAAGATCGGCTTCCGCGAGGCGCGGTCCCACAAGCTTTGCGCGATCGACCACTGCCCCATCAGTTCGCCGAAACTGAATGAGACGATCGGGACATTGAACGAAATGGTGGGCGACCGCCGTTGGCCGCGCTTCGTGCAATCCCTCGAGATCTTCACCGACGAAGAGCAAGTGCAATTGAACGTGGTAGACACCACGCAGCCGGTGGCGCGCCGCTTTTTCGATTGGTGCGCGGAGAGAATTCCAGGGCTGGTGACCGGCGCGCTCGATTACGGCGGGCGGTTTCGCGTTAGCAGCAACGCATTTTTCCAGGTGAACCGCTTGCTGGTGGATGGCCTGGTAACGGCCGCGGTCGGGGGTTCCCAGGGCGAGACGGCGGTGGATCTCTATGCGGGCGTGGGACTGTTCGCACTGGCGCTGGCCGACCGGTTTCGCGAGGTGGTCGCGGTGGAATCCGGCTCGGCCGCCATACGCGATCTCGAGTTCAATGCCACGCGCGCGGGACGCAGCAATATCCGGGCCGAGCCGAATACCACGGAGGCGTATCTGGAAAGCCTCACTAGCGCGCCCGATCTTGCGCTGCTCGATCCACCACGGGCCGGGCTGGGCAAGAGCGTCGTCAAGCGTCTCGGTGAATTGAAGCCACCGGCAATCACTCTGGTGGCTTGCGACCCGACCACGCTGGCCCGCGACTTGCCGGGTCTCCTGGCGGCCGGTTATCGCATCCAAAAGATAACGTTGATCGACCTGTTCCCGCAAACTTACCATTTAGAAACGATCGTGCAGTTGGGAGCGTAGTCCATGGTTGAAGCGTTGCCGATTAAGGTGAGCGTTCTGGCTACGGGCCAAGTCCTTTTGGACGGGGTACCCGTGACGCTTGCGGATTTGGCTGTCGCACTCCAGCAAGGTGCTAAAGACCAGGCTGCCGTGTGGTATTACCGCGAGAACCCGGGTGGTGAAGCGCCTGCGGCGGTCACCGATGTGATGAAGCTCATCACTGGCAACGGTCTGCCGCTTCGCCTGTCATCGAAGCCGGACTTCTCGGATGCGGTGGCGCCCATAGCCGTCCTGGAGAAGACCTTCGCGGCGGTCCGTCAGAAGGCGGCCCTTCGTAAGCTCGTGATCATCCGGCCCGATGGGAAATACCTGGCGATTCCAGTCGGCGCAAGGGAATCCGTTGCTCCAGACATGGTGGCTTCCGTAGAAGGCATGTTGCCTTCGACTGTCCAGCGAAACGTGGCCGTGGTAGGCAACACCTCCTGGATCGCGGCTGCCGCACCCACCCTGCAAGCGGCCAATCAAGCCATCCCGTTCTTCGGTCACCTGCTCGGATTCGCCACGATCGGCCATGCCGTTTGGATCTTCGACGCGCACAACGCTATAGTGCTCACCGCTGGTTGCCGTGAGGCGGACGTCCTGATCGTGGACGGCGCCCGCCAGGCAGCACTTCCAGACAACTGGCAAGCGGCCGCCGCTAAAGTCATGCGTAATCCAGAGATCCTGGTGCATGATCGTAACAGCTATCAGTTGCGGAAGGCTTGACCGCAATATGGAGCTCGCAGGCTTTCCGGCGCGATTCTACGGGACACGACTGGCCATTGACGGCCATGCGGCGCAGTGGAGGCGGAGCCACGTATGACGTGGACAAGGCCGGAGTCAGTCGGCTGACGACGATACTGGCGCGTTTTGGGAGCCACTCACTTCCGAGGAACGGCGCGAACGCGGCAGATGCCGCTACACACGCGCGGTCAGCCGCCGCCGCAGCAGGTCCAGCGCCATTTGCGAAGCGAACATGCGGATGCGATTGCGGTCGCCGATGAACTGGCGCTGTAGTACCTGCACGTCTTCCAGACTCGCCAGGCCGATATACGTCGTGCCCACGGGTTTGGATTCGCTGCCGCCATCCGGGCCGGCCACGCCGGTGATCGAAAGCGCATACGTGGAGTTGGCGCGTCGCCGGGCACCGATCGCCATGGCTTCGGCGGTCTCTTTGCTGACCGCGCCGTGATCGGCAAGAATTTCGGGAGTCACGCCCAGCAGCTCGATCTTCAGCTCGTTGGTGTACGTAATGAAGCCGCCGACAAAATAATCCGAACTGCCCGGTATCGAGGTGAAGCGCTCGCCCAGCAATCCTCCGGTGCAGCTTTCCGCCACCGCCACCGTGGCGCGGTTCTGACGCAGCAGGTCGCCCACAACGGCCTCGATGGGCTGGCCATTGCGCGAATAGATGCGGTCGCCCAGCAGCAGCTCGATCGGTCCGGCCACTTCGGCCAGCAGCGCGTTGGCCTCCAGCTCGGTCGTGCACCGTGCGCGCAGATGGATTTGGATGTCGCCGGCCGCGGCCAGTATGGTGGTGGCCGGGTTCTCGTACTTCTTGTACACCGGAGCAATGAGCTGGTCCAGGTCCGATTCGCCCATGCCGGCCACGCGCAGTTCGATGGTGCGGATGACCTGCGGGGGAGCCAGGCGGGCGATGCGCGGCAGACACTGGCGCTCGAACATGGCCTTGAGTTCGTGGGGCGGCCCGGGAAGCAGCATAACCACCGCACCCGATTCCTTCAGCCATTGCCCGGGCGCAGTGCCGCGTTCATTAGGAAGGATGTCGGCGCCTTCGATGACGAACGCCTGGCGCTTATTCACTTCGGCCATAGTGCGTTTCAGCTTGGCAAAACGTTGCGCCAGCGCTTCGGCGATTTCCGGGTGGAAGATGAGTTTGCGGTCGAGCGCCTGTGCCACCGCATCGCGGGTGAGGTCGTCTTCCGTGGGACCGAGGCCGCCCGAAAGAATCACCAGTTCCGAGCGCGAAACTGCCAGCCGAACGGCGCTGGCGAGGCGTTCCAGGTGATCGCCCACAACGAACTTGCCGACGACCTCAATGCCCAGGTTATTCAGCTCAGCGGTGAGGTATAAGGAATTCGTGTCGACGCGCTCCGGCGTCAACATCTCCGACCCGACCGCAACGATCTCGGCATTCATCCGTTGAGCGGGCGCCCCTTGATGCCGACGTCGATACGATAGAGCGCGTTCGTGGTGGTAATCACCAGCGCGCGCGAAGGGCTAAACGCCAGGCCGACAATTCCGGGGCCGGAGACGAACAGGTCGGCGCGCCGGTCGGGATAGATGCGGACCACGCCCCTGCGGCCCGACAGCGAACTTGCCACGTAGAGCCGGCCCTGGTCGTCGAACGCCAGACCCTGCGGGCGGCCGAGTCCGCGGTAGAAAACTTCGGTTTCCCCTTCCGCCGAGATGCGATACACGGCATCGAAGCTGGAGGTGGTGGGGCCCGTAACATACAAGTAGTCGTCCGGCCCAAACGCCAGGTGGTAGGCGGCGAGGGAAGGCTCGAGCGTGGCGAAGACAAAGATTTGCCGGTTGGGGCTGATCTTGAAGATCGTGCCGCTGCGGTCGCCGACGTACAGATTGTGGTGGCTGTCGAACGCGATCCCGGTGGCCACACCCATGCCCTCAACGTAGGTGGACATGTTGCCGTTGGGGGTCGCCTGGTAAACGATGCCGTCGTAGCGGCTGGAGATGTAGAGCATCCCCTCCGCATCAAACGCCAGCCCGTGCGCATTCATCAGGTCGTTGATGAACGGCTTCATCGTGAAGTTCAAATCGATCTTGTGGACAGCCACGGGAACCTTCTGGCCCCGCGTTCCGCTGAAGGTCGTATAGATATTTCCGAATGAATCGATGGCCGGATTACCGACCGGATGCAGGCTGTCGGCAATCATCACGCCGACGTCGCAAGCCCAGGAATCGCTCGATTGCTCCCCGTTTTCGATGACCAGCTCACCGGCTGTAGCTCCTTCCGGAACCTTGGCGATGATGAACGAATCGGAACCGATGATCAGAGGCGCAACGATATCGCCGATCACGACGCGAGGCCGCTCAACTTTCACAAATCCTTTGCCCCGAATCTGCAACTCGCCGCCGGCGATGGCAGCGGGCGGTGTGACTTGAGAAATCTGGGGCCTGGGTTCTGGAGCTTTCCGAAGGGGCATTCAATACAGATTGAACCATCCTGCCAGAAATAACACAAGTGCCGCGTAACCGCCGGCCATCAGGTCGTCGGCGACAATGCCGGTTCCTTCCGGCAAAGCTTCCAGTTGGCGCACGGGCGGAGGTTTCCAAATGTCGAACAGGCGGAACAGGGCGAACGCCGCCGCGTAACTCTTCCAGTTGAAGGGGTGCGCGCCGGCCAAGGCGATCCATTGCCCCAGCACTTCATCGATCACTACGATTTGCGGGTCTTTGAGTTTCAGGGTGCGCGCCGTGATGGTGGCGGACCAGATGGCCGGCGCGGTGCCGATCGCGGCCAGCAAGAGGAAATGCCACCAGGCGAAGCCGGCGAACTCGTGGAGCACCACCCCGATGCCCAGCCCGGCCAGGGAACCGGCGGTGCCGGGAGCGAACGGAGAGTAGCCGCAGCCGAACCAGGTGGAGAGAAGAGCGGCGACTCTACTCGTCATCCGAGTCGTCACGTATGGCTTCGGGCGGGGCCGGCGTTGAGATCACGTACTTCTCGGAGGCCCAATTGCCGAGATCGATAATGCGGCACCGCTCGCTGCAAAACGGAAAGTCGGCGCTTCCGAGCACTACTTCTTTCTTGCAAATAGGACAGCGGATCATGCCAATACCGGAGAAATGTTGATGAGCGGCGCGGCCGCAAACTGGGGTGCGGGTTCGGTGGCCGGGAGCAGCGTTCCCACCAGGTCATAATCGTGGGATTCGGTGACGCGGAGCCGGCGGATCTCACCGGGCCGCGGTTCGGCGCCTTCGAAATCGTTGATGAGAGTAACTCCGTCGATCCCCGGCGCTTGCGTGGAGAGGCGCGCCTGCCAGAGCAGGTCGGTCTCTTCGGAGCGGCCTTCCACCAGCACGGCGAGTTCGGCGCCCACCAGCGCGCGATTGCGGGCCCGAGCGATCTTCCGCTGAACGGCCATTAAACGGCGCTTACGGTTCTGGATGGTACGGCCGTCCACCTTGCCATCGAGCGCATAGCTGGCGCTGGTGTCTTCGTCGGAGTAGGCGAAGACTCCCAGATTGTCGAAGCGGGCGGCTTCCACGAATTGGCAGAGCTCCGCGAAATCTTCGGCGGTCTCGCCGGGGAAGCCCGCAATCATGCTGGTGCGGATGGCCACTCCCGGAATGGTGCGGCGAACGCGCTCCAGCAGCTTCAGGAATATGTCGCCAGACCCGCCGCGCTTCATGCGCTTCAGGACACGCGCGCTGGCGTGCTGCAGCGGCATGTCGATGTACTTGACCAGCGATGCGTGCGCGGCCATGGTGTCGAGCAGCCGCTGCGTCACTTTATTCGGATAGGCGTACAGGAATCGCACCCATTTCTCATGCGGCGTTTCGATTTCGGCCAGCCGCGCCAGAAGATCCGCCAGCCCGTGCGGGAGACCCAGATCCTCGCCGTAGCAGGTGGTGTCCTGGCCAATCAGGTTGATCTCGCGAACGCCCTGCTGAAACAGTCGCGTGGCTTCGGAAATCACCGACTCGAAGCGCCGGCTGCGGAACTGGCCGCGGTACTGCGGGATGACGCAGAACGTGCACGGGTGGTCGCAGCCCTCGGCGATCTTGATGTACGCAAAGTGGCGCGGCGTGGAGAGCACGCGCGGCGTCAGGTCGTGATAGAGGTACGGTTCGATGGGATTCTGCGGCGCATCTTCGCCTTCGCCGCCTTCGCACAACGCGACAATCTTCTCCAGTTCGTTGGTGCCGATGAGGGCGTCGACCTCCGGCATGTCCTTGCGAATGTCGCCGCGGTAGCGCTCCACCAGGCATCCGGCCACGATCAGCTTCCGGGCGCGGCCGATCTTTTTGTATTCGGCCATCTCCAGGATGGTATCGATAGATTCCTTTTTTGCGGGATCGATGAAGCTGCAGGTGTTGACCACCAGGACGTCGGCCTGATCCGGATGCGGCGTCAGCTCATGACCCTTGGCCACGAGCTGGCCCATCATGACCTCGCTATCGACCAGGTTTTTGGGGCAGCCCAGACTGATGAAACCGACTTTCAAAGCATGTATCCAAGTGAAGGGAGTTCTCTTTAGGATAGCATCGGCGCGGGGTCACGAGCTTCCGATGAGCACTCCGGTGATGAATACGAGCACGCCGCCGAGGCCTACCTGCAACGCCGCCGTTAGCGGCCGCGTGTCCATGTACTTGGTCCGCACCCAGGTGATGACGCCGAGTTCTACAACCACAACCACCATGGCGGCAGTCATCGCCACTGTGAACGAGGGAATCAGGAACGGCAGCGTGTGGCCGATGCCGCCGAGGGCCGTCATCAAGCCGCAGATCAGGCCGCGGATCCAGGGATGGCCGCGGCCGGTGAGGCTTCCGTCATCGGAGAGGGCTTCGGCAAACCCCATGCTGATGCCCGCGCCCACCGAAGCCGCCAGGCCCACCAGAAACGCATCCCACGGCTTGTGGGTGGCCAGCGCCGCGGCGAAGACAGGGGCGAGGGTTGAGACTGAACCGTCCATCAGGCCCGCCAACCCCGGCTGGACGATCTGCAAAACGAAGAGGCGCCGGTTGGCTTCATCTTCCTGCTGACGGGCGGTGCGGGGCAGTTTTTCCTCGCCCAGTTCTTCGGCGCGGTCCTCATGGATGCGTTCTTCCTGAGCCAAGTCGTCGAGCAACTGGCGCATGTTCGCGTCTTGCGTTCGCGCCGCGGCGCGTTCGTAGAACCTGCGGGTCTCCACCTCCATGGCGGCGGCCTGGCTGCGGACCGTGTCGAGGCCCAGCGGGCGCACCAGCCAGACTGGCTTGCGGGAAACGAAACCGCGCACGTCCTGCCGGCGGATCAGCGGGATGTGATCGCCGAACTTTTCGCGGAAGAGCTCGATCAGCCGGCGGCGGTGGCCCGACTCCTCTTCCCGCATGCCCGCGAACACGGCCGCGGAAGCAGGAAAATCCTGCCGCAACCCGTCGGCGAAATCAGCGTACACTCTCTCGTCCTCTTCTTCCAGGGAGATGGCCAGGGCGAGAATCTCGCGTTCGGTCAGGCTGTGAAAATCGCGCATAGACAATTATGCGCATAGGGGCTGGGCAGGGCATGACCCCGCCCGAAGCGAGAGAACGGGTACAATCGGCTTGTGTACCGCCTACTCGCGTTTACACTTTTTGCCATGCTCGTCGATGCCGCGGACTTGACCATAGACCATGTGTCGGTGGCCGGACGAGACGTCAAGGCGATGCAGGCCAAGCTGGCCGCGGCTGGGATTCCATCCGAGTACGGAGGGCCGCACAAGAACCACGCCACCGAGATGGCGCAGACCAGTTTTCCGGACGGATCGTATCTGGAATTGATCGCCCTGCAGCCGAATGCCGATCCCGCGGCAGTAGACGCGCACACCTGGTCAAAGAAGTTGAAGGAAGACGGCGGACCGTGCGCCTGGGCAGCGCGGCCGAAGGACATGGCCGCCGAAGTGAAAAAGCTGCAAGCGGCCGGCATTAAGGTGTCAATGCCAGAGCGGGCCGGGCGCGAGCGGCCCGACGGCACACGGCTGGAGTGGGAAACAGCGCAAATCGGCAGCGAACCAAACGGCACATTTTTTCCATTCCTGATTCACGATTTCACGCCGCGGCCAGCCCGGGCCTTCCCCAGCGGCAAGCCCCTGGTAAAAAACATCAGCGGCGTGCTGCGTGTGGTGATCGCCGTCCGCAACCTTGACGAAGCCACCAAGCGATACCGCGCCGCCTACCAACTCACGGACCCGATTCGCCAGGTGGACGAAAGCTTCGGCGCGCATCTGGCCTTGCTGGGCGGCACTCCCGTAGTGCTGGCGGCCCCGCTCAACGCGCAGTCGTGGCTTAACGATCAGCATCGACCGGTTCGGTGAAGGACCGTGCGCCTTCGTGCTGGGCGCGAAGCCGTCCGCGAAATACCACGCAGCGTCGAAGACCCGCTGGTTCGGGACCGATATCTCCTGGTTCAACAGCGACGAACTGGGATGGCACCTGGGATTCGAAAGCGTTCCATAGAAAGTCAACTCGCATGAAGAAACTCGCTATCTGTTTGTTATTTGTCTCCGGCATCTTCCTGGCCCGAAGCGCGGACCTCAATATTCCGGTGGAGTCGTACAAGCTCTCGAACGGCCTGCGCGTCATTCTCTCCAAGGACAATGCCGTCCCGGTAGTAACGGCGTACATGATTTACGACGTGGGCTCCCGCTCAGAAGAAAAGGGACGTACGGGGTTTGCGCACCTGTTCGAACACATGATGTTTGAGGGTTCCCAGAACGTTCCCAAGGGAATGCATTTTGCCACCGTGGAATCGAACGGCGGGACCATGAATGGTTCGACGCATCCCGATTACACGGACTATTTTGAAATCCTGCCCTCCAACAAACTGGCCACGGCGCTCTGGCTCGAATCGGACCGCATGCGCAGCCTGGCAATCAACGACGAGAATCTCAAGAACCAGAAAGAGGCCGTGAAGCAGGAGCGCCGCCTCAGTTTCGATAACCAGCCGTACGCCACAGCGATTGTGGATGTCTGGCCGACGTTGATGTTCCGCAACTGGCAGAGCTCCCACTCGTTGATCGGCTCGTTCGAAGATCTCAACTCGTCGAGCGTGGAAGACGTCTCCAAATTCTTCAGGACGTACTACGCGCCCAACAACGCCGTGCTGGTGCTGGTGGGCGACCTGCAAATTCCCGAGGCGAAGAAACTCGTCGAGACTTACTTCGGCGATATTCCGTCGCAGCCGCAGCCCAAGCGGCCCGATCTCACTGAGCCTGCCGGATTCGAGGCGCGCAAAGAGACCTACAAGGACCCCTTGGCCCGCGTGCCGGGATTGATCATCGGCTATCCCGGACCGAAGCGGCGCTCGCCGGATTACTACGCACTGAACATGGTGGATGCGATTCTGACGGGCGGCGACAGCTCGCGCTTCCGCCTGGACCTGGTGAAAGGCAAGAAGTCCGTGATCCAGTACGAGGCCAACCTGGGCTGGCCATTCGCCAGCGCGCAGGACTATCGCGATCCCGAGGCTTACGGCATTTTCCTCCTCTACAATCCCGCCTTTACGCCGGACCAGATGATTTCCCAAGTGCAGGATGAGATTGCGAAATTGCAGAACCAGCCGCTGGATGCCAAGGAGCTGGAGCGGGTGAAAACCATTTTGCGAGCCTCACGGATCAAAGAACTGCAGAGCTCGCACAGCCGCGCTGTGGCTCTGGCGCAGTACGCGCTGGCGGATGGCAAACCCGAATTGATCAACACGGAACTGGATGCGATGCTGGCGGTAACCCCCGCCGAGATCCAGGCGGCAGCCAAGAAATACCTCACCCCGGAGCGCCGCGCGGTGCTGGAAATCATGCCCGCCCCTGCCGGCGGCTCGGGAGCTTCTCAGAAGGAGGAACGGTAATGCTGCGGAGATTGCTTTTGGTTTTGACAGTGGCCGCGCTGGGGCTGTCCGCGCAGACTGTGGATCGCACCAAGCCGCCCCAGACGCCGCCCATCCCCGCGTTTAAGTTACCGCCCGTTTATGAAACCAAGCTGCCCAACGGCCTGGGACTGGTGCTGGTAGAGGACGCCCGCTTTCCTCTGGTGACGACGCGCTTGAACTTCCGCGCGGGAACCAAGTTCGATCCACCCGATCGGCCGGGGCTGGCCGAAGCAGTGGCGTCGCTGCTGAACGACGGCACTAAAACACGCACGTCCAGGCAGATTTCCGAAGAGACCGATGCCATGGGCGGCTCGTTGAACGCGGAGGCCGGCGCCGATTCGCTGACGATTGTGGGGAGCGCAGTATCCGAGAGTTTTCCACGGCTCCTGACCCTGTTGGCGGATGTGACTCTGAATGCCACGTTTCCACAGGAAGAAGTAGACCTGTACAAGCAGAACCGCGTTCAGAACTTGCGCGCCGAGCGTGCCGAGCCTGCCTTTCTGGCGACCGAAAAGCTATCGGAAACGATTTACGGTTCGTCATCCTATGCGCATGTGGCGCCCACCGTGGAGTCGATCGGAAAGCTGGATCCCAAGGTGCTAGCGGGGTTCCGCGATCAATTCCTGGCGCCCAACAACGCTACCTTATTGTTAGTTGGCAGGCTGCCGGCCCGCGCCGAGTTGATTAAGACCGTGACGCAATTATTCGGCTCCTGGCAGCAGAAGCAGCTTCCGGCCGCGCCCGCCACCGCTCCACCCGCGCCGCGCCGCCAGATCGTGCTGGTAGACCGGCCGGGTTCGGTGCAAGCCGACATACACGTGGGCAGGTCCGCTCCCACGCGCCTCAGTCCCGATTACTTTCCTCTCGCGGTGGCCAACGCCGTTTTGGGCACGGGAACCAATTCGCGAATGTTCCGCAACATTCGCGAAAAGGATGGCTTCGCGTACGACGCTCATACGGAATACAACACCAAGCGCGATGCCGCCGACCTGGCTGCCGTGACACAGGTGCGCAACGAAGTGATCGAGCCGGCTTTAAAAGCCGTATTTGCCGAACTCGAGAATATGGCGAACGCCCCGGTTCCCGCCGACGAACTGACCAACACCAAGAATTTCCTGGCCGGTATTTATCTTCTTCGCCTGGAAACTCAAGATGGCCTGGCAGGCCAGTTGAACACGATTCAGACTCTGGGCTTGCCTAATAACTACCTGGAGACATACACGACGCGGGTACGCTCCGTAGAGCCGGCGCAGATCCAGGAAGTGGCGAAGAAGTACATTGCGCCGGAGCAGGACGCAGTCGTGATCGTAGGCGACGCTTCGAAGATCGGCGACGCGGTCAAGAAATTCGGCGCGGTCACGGTGGTCAAAGCGGAGTAGGGCATGCTTTAGCTTGCCAGCCAATGCTTCGAAGGCAAGCTAAAGGCATGCCCCACCACGCAACGCTTCCAGTGTTTTTTCCGCCGTAGCTAGCCAGGAGAATTGCGCGGCGCGGCGCGGCCCTTCCGCAGCCAGCCGTCGCCGGAGTTCTTCATCATCAGTGATCCGCGCCATCGCCGCGGCCATCGCGTCCGTGTCGCGAGGATCAAATTGCAGTGCCGCCTCTCCCGCTAAGCCGGCCACCGGTTCTATGGAGGAACACGCGGTCGGCACACCCGCTGCCAGCGCTTCCAGAACCGGTAGGCCGAAACCCTCGAACAACGTGGGATACACAAAGGCCCAGGCACCCGCGTACAGTTCGTACAGTTCCGCGCGCGGGATCCAACCCGGAAAATCAACGGCCCCTTGCAAGCCCAACTGTTCCCGCAGATCGTGCAAAGGACCAGTGACAAAACCGTGCATACCGGACACTACCAGGCGAAACCCGGGATGGCTCCGGCGAAAGACGGCGAACGCGCGCAGCAATCCGTCCAGATTCTTGTGCGGATGCAAAGTGGCCACGCTCAATAGAAACCGCTCCGGCCGTCGGCGCCGCGCGATCTGGGCAAACGCCGCGTCTACTCCGAGTTGAACTACCCGCAGCTTGGCTTCGGGCAACCGGTAGTAAGTTCGCAAGTCCGCGGCAGTCGCTTCGGAGTCCGCCAGTACCAGGGATGAGATGCGCGCCGACCAAAACAAGAAGAAGTTCCAGAAGGGCAGGTCGAACCAGCGGAAGTATTCCGGGTGCCGCTTGTGTTGCAGATCGTGGAACACCGTCACCTGGGGACACCGGCAAAAGAGCGGCGCCGTGAAGCCGGGATTCAACATCACATCCAACTGGAGCCGCGCAACGCGCAAGGGCAGGATGGTCTGCTCCCACAGGATACGCGCGGGCCGCGAAACGCCACGGACGCCTTGCGGAACAACCTGGAAGTTGGGCGCCTGCGGTGCCAGATCGGGACCCGTCTCGCGATTCGTAAAGACGAAGTATTGATTGACCGGATCGATCTGGGCCAGCGCCGCCAGTAAACTGCGCAGGTAGATTTCCGTACCGCCCACCGCGCCCGGTATCAGGTACAGCGCATTGATGCCGATGCGCAGCGGCGCCATATCAGTGCCCGGCCTGCAAACGGGCTTGCGCCTGGGCGAGGCCATCCTTAGCCTGCTGGAGCTTCGGATCGAGCGTCAGAGCGCGCTGAAAATCCTGCACCGCGGCTGCCGGCTGATTTGTCGACATGTGCACGATCCCCTTGTAAACGTAAGTCGTGGCGAAACCGGGGTCGAGTTTCTCGGCCTTTGCCAGAGCCTCCATCGCCTGTGTCCACTGCGCGCGTTTGCCGTAGATCATGCCGATTTGGGAATACACATGGGCCGTCGGTTCCAGCGCGGCCGCCTGCTGCAAGCGGGCCAGGGCATTGTCCGGCTGGTTCAGGCAATCGTACGCCAGCGCCCAATTCACCAGCAGGTTGTAGTCGGGGGTCTGGAGTTGCGCGGCCTTCTGGTATTCGCCGGCCGCTTCGGCGCAGCGTCCCAGGTTGTAATACGCGCTGGCAAGCTGGAAGTGGGCGCGCGGGTTGTCGGGGGTCTTCTGCGTGGTATCCTCCCAAAGCGTTACCTCACTCGACCAGACTTCCGCGCGTGCGTACGCCAACCCCGCAAAGATCAGCAGTACTACCGCAAACTCGGTGGCCATGGTTCGACGGTTCTGCTTCAGGCGTGACAGAAAATCTACGGCGATCAACAGCAGGCCCAGCATCGACAGATACAACCTTCGTTCGGCCACGGCATCGCGTATGGGAAAGATCGACGACGTGGGCGCCATCAACAGCAGGAAGGTGAAGAACCCGAAGGACGCCAGCCGGTACGTGCGCCGGTAAAACCAGGCGAGCCCCGCCAACGCTACCAGCGCGAGCAGGCCGATGAGCGCGCCGCGGTCCAGAATATTCCGCGACATCGCAAACCCCCAATCGGCGCTCTGGTGCGAGGGGAACACGAAGAGCCACAGGTAGACAAATAGCGCGCGGCACTCCGTGAAGAAGTATTGATACCAGGTGAGGTCCTTGAGCCGAAAGCCCACGCTGGAAGAGGTCAGGACGATCGGCAGAAAATACACCAGGCCACCGGCCGCGGCCACAGCCATGGGCAGGTAGAGCCGCCAGTTGCGGCGGATGCCTTCGAAAGTAAATCCCGGGTTCCACCAGAAGTCGGTCAGTAGCAACAGGGCCGGCAAAACTATGGTGTGCTCCTTGGCCAGCAGTGCGGCGGCGAAAACGGCGAACACCGCGGCCACGTTGGCCCAGGTAGCGGCGGTATTGCGGCGATACAAAAAGATGGCGTAGGCCGCCAGGAACAGCAGGACGCTCAGTGTTTCGGAGCGGCCCGCCAGATAGGCTACCGACTCGGCCTGCACCGGGTGCAGTAAAAAGACGGCCGCGGCAAAACCGGCCAGCAGGTTCAGCCGCGCCTTCTCCAATCCGGACCATTCGAGCAAACGCCGCACCACCAGGAACATCAGCCCGCTGGCCGCGCAGTGGAGGAGTACGTTGAGCACGTGGTACGAGAGTGTATCCTCTCCCGAGAGGCGAACGTTGAACCAGTAGGTCAACATCAGCAGCGGGCGCGTGCTGTGAATCCAGTTTCCGATCGGCTCGTCGCCCGACAGCGCAAACGGCAGAAAACTATCGTCAAAAAGAAACGGCCCGCGGAGCGAGGGCCCATACACCACGAAAGCCGCCACCGTGGCGGCCGCCGCAATGGCCACGTACCATCCCCACGGCGTGCGGGGTTGAGCCTGCGCCACGGCAGCGGGCGCGGCCGCTTGGCTCTTGCGGATTTCCCTTTTCTTACTTGCCATTGCCGCTCTGGAGGCTTCGGATATGGTATTCCAGGATGGCCACCCGCTGTGCCAGCGCGATGTTGTCGTCGCGCAAGTGTGAAATGATCACCGAGAAGCGGAAGAACATCAGCAGAAATACGGAGCCTGCGATCATCACCAGCGCCACCGGCGCTTCCACCACGCCGATCCTTCGGGCTATGGCCTCGAGAAATGCCTTGTTACGCGACAGCAGCAGCAGAGCCACCGCGGCGGCCAGCCAGCTCACCGAGTACTCCACGCGAATGTGCGCGCGGCGCAAGGAACCAAGCACCAGGATCAGAAGCAGCACGCTCAATCCCGTCGTGACATTCAAGAGGCGATCCATCAATCTACCCGCTCCGGCCTGCTCTCGGCCGCGCGGCGCAGCCGGCCTTCGTATTTCAGAATATTGACAAACACTCCCAGCAGCACGTGGGTAATGTAATACAGCGATTTGAGGGCCGTAATGGTAGAGCGCCCGGCCACGCGCGGGCGCATCTTGCACGGAACTTCTTCGAAGCGGAATCGCCGGCGCTGTAAGACAACCAAGGTCTCGATCTCCGGATATTCCAAAGGGAAGCTGCGGCTGAAAACTTGCAGTGCGCGGCGGTTCACGCCCACGAAACCGGAGGTTGGATCGCGCACCGGTTTGCCCAGAATCGGCCGGAGCACCGCGCGGAAAAGGCAGATTCCCAACCACCGCACCACACCGGTCCGCGGGCTATCCGGCGTCAGGAAGCGCGATCCGATCACCATCTCGCAGCCGCTGGTTTTCAGCCTCTCGAGAACCCGCGGAATGTCGCGCGCATCGTGTTGCCCATCGCCATCCACCCGGATCACGTAGTCGAAGCCTAGCTCGAACGCCAGTTTGTAGCCGGCTTGCACGCATCCGCCCAAGCCCAGATGGTGCGGCAGAGGCAGCACCTCGGCACCGGCGCCGCGCGCGCGAACGGCCGTCTCATCCACCGAGCCATCGTCGATCACCAGAACGGGAACGCCGGGAACGTGATGCCGGACGGATCGCACCACGCCGGCGATGGCGCCCTCTTCGTTGTACGCGGGCACGATGACGAGCAACGCACCCGGCAGGGCAGTTGGCTTCACAGCGCGGCCACCTTTCTAGCGCTGATCGAATAGCTATGGACGAGGCGGCGGAATACCGCCGGGGTGATGCGCGCTCTGGTGCGAATCTGGCGCCGGTCGCGCCACAACTGGCCGGCGTGGGTCAGCAACGCCAGGTGAGCGCGGATCACATACCAGGGCATCTTCACTCCGGCGTGCCCATCGGCACGAAAGCGCGCCGCACTGCCGCGGCCCTGCAAAAGATACCACGCATGCCAGAGGTAGCGCTGGAATGTAACCCATGGCGCTGCCAGGAGCATGGACGCGGGAAAATTTTTGGCCAGCACGAACAGCCGGTTGCGCTCCACGTAGTAGGCTTTGAGCGGCGAAGCCCGGCCCGCCGAGTGCGAGTAGTGATGTTCCACCACAGCCTCCGGCACGTACAGGCACTTCCAGCCGGCCCACCGCGCGCGCAGCCCGAGGTCGGTGTCTTCGCAGTAAAGAAAAAAGTGGTCGTCAAATCCGCCGATCGCCTCCAGCATGGCGCGACGGTAGAGCGCAGCCGAGCCGCTCGGCATCAAGGCCTCCTCCACAACCGGAAAATCTTCGGGCGCTTTCGAGTGGCCGCGCTGCTTGCTGCTGCCGTCGCCGCACATCAGCATTCCCGCCGAATCCAGCCGGTGCTCGCCGAACAAGCGCACCTGCGAAGCGCACATACCCACGTCCGGGCGGCACTCGATGGCCGTAACCAACGCGTCCAGCCAGCACGGATGCGCGACGGCGTCGTCGTTCAGCGTGGCCACGTAAGTGGAACGGGAGGCGCGCATGGCCTCATTGATGGCCGTGCCAAATCCCAGGTTGCGTGAATTCTCGAGGACCCGCGCGCCGGTCGCGATCCCATTGCGCCGCACCAGTCCCTTGCCGCTGTTGTCTGCGATGATCACTTCAAAATCGCGGCGCGTCTGCCGCTCGAGGGATTCCACACAATCGCGCAGCCTCGAATCCGCAGCCAGGGTGGGGATCACCACCGATACGAGGAAATCCGGCAATCCTTAGATTTTAGCAGCGACGGGCGCCGCGGGGTTTCACTGCGCGAGCGCAGGAACGGGCACGGCGCGGGGCGCGCTAGAGCGCGGGTCACCGGCAGCCACAGGGACTCGACGGCCAGTTCGTTCGGGTGAAATAGTGTCCCTATGCGGGCCGGCGTCGGGCAAGGCGGGAACGAAGACGATCGATGATTCGCTGGAGCGAGGGTCCAGCAGCCACACCGGGTCTCTGCCCAGCTCATTCAAGCGAAACAGATTCCCCATGCGAACCAGGGTTTTGGGGGAGCAAGTGCACGCGATGGCATTGCGCACTCCCGCAGCCAGATCGAAGGCCGTTACCGATCGGGCGGCGGAACTGGCCAACAGCAGGCTTGTGCCATCGGCCGAAAATGCCAAGGCGGAGGACGTACTGATGGTGTCATCGGTGGCAGCCAGCACCTGCGAATTGCCCGCGCCGGTGAGATCGTGAAACAGGACCACTCCGGCGCCCGCGGGATCGGCGATTGCCGCGTCATGTCCACCGGATGCAAATGCCAGGATGGCCGGCCCGGCCGTGTCCATCACCTTGCCCATATCCGCGAATGATCCGTAAAGCCGGACAGCCTTGTTGGCGGATACCAACATCACCGAACCATCGTCGCTGAGGGCCAGCGAGTCAGGCACCGTGCCAGATGGCAGGTCCATACCGCCGGACACCGCGGGACTGTTGGGGAGACCCGTCACCACCTGAATACTGCCGCCGGCGTAGAGCGCCGCGGAGGTTCCCGAGGGACTGAAGACCACGCTTTGCGGTGAGCTGATCAGGTTGCCGACGCTACGCTCAGTGGCCACGCCGCGATCCAGTCCAAACACGTGAAGCGACCCATCGGCGGCCATCACGAACGCGGCATCCTGGCGCGGAGCAGCATAGGCCGACGAAATCGCAAATCCAAAATCGAGCGGGGCGCCGAAGAGCGACGCACCCGGCACGCCCATGATCGGACGCAGTGCCGGCGCCGAGGAATCGAAAACGTAGCCCGAAACCGGGCCTTCCACGCGGCTCTGCTGCGCCTGTAATAGAAGGCCGGCCAGAGACGTGAGTACGAGTGCGCGTAACATCTTAAGCGTCATATGAGTTTTTAGTGTGGTCCCGCTACGGAGCCGGCTCCGGCCGTGATGGTGGTGGCCGCGGGCGCCGTCGTTGTATTGTTGTTGCCTCCGCCGCGAGTGGCCACAACGGCTCCGGCCGCTGCCGCGCCCCCCGCAACCAACAGAAGCGCGATCAGCTTTGCGGAGATGCCACCGGCGGCGGCGGCACCGGCTGCCACCAGAGCGTTGGTTTGACTAATGGAAACGTTGCCGGTCCGACCTTGGTAAGAAGCGTTGACTCTGATCTGGTATTGTCCCTGGACGCTATTAGGCTTCAACCCCCGGCCTACCGCCAAGCCCTGATCGTTGGTCATGACGGTAAGGGTCTGAGAGCCGCCGGCGAAGCTTCCGCTAGCGCCTTGCGATGGAAGCAGAAACACCACCGCCGCGCCCGCGATCGGTTTGTGATTTTCATCTTCCACACGGACGATGGGATCGCGCGCCGTGCGCTGGCGAATGTTATTGATGGCTCCTTCGCCCTCCACCACTACGAGGTTCAGTGCTTCTTGGGCAAAGGCCGCCGGCCCGGCCAGCAGAGCCGCTAAAAAAACTGCGATGAAACGCATTGACCTCCATTATGGCGAATCGCACCCCGCAAAACAAATTACCCTTCAGTAACCATTGGATAGTGCAAGAACCGCTCCCTTTGGTCACGGCTCAGTAGAGGCTGCGGCGCGCCGGGCATTCACGAAGTCACAGGGTAGTAAGAGTTACCGAGCCGTGACCAAAGGGAGCGGTCAATCAATCAGTCGTTTGGACGATCCAGTCGGCGGCGTCCGCCAGCGTCGCCGAACGATGATCCGGCGCGTGGTCGGGCGCACGCTCCCGGTAGTGGTGGTCAATCAACACCGTCCGGCAACCGGCGGCAGCGCCCGCATCGATATCCCGCCAGCGGTCCCCTACCAGAAAACTAATGTGAAGATCGATCCCCAAGCTTGCAGCGGCCTCTTCCAGCAAGCCAGGCTTCGGTTTACGGCAGGGGCACTCGTCCCGGTCGTCATGCCAGCAAGTGAAAAAGCCGTCGAGAGGCAGCTCAGCGGCGACCGCGGCGTTCATTGCCTCAACCACCGTCCGCGACTGCCTGCCGCGCGCCACTTCCGGTTGGTTGGTCACCACGATCAACAGAAAACCGGCCGCTTTCAGGCGGCCCAGAGCGGCAGCCGCGTCCGGTACCAGCTTGAGCTCGTCGATAGTGGCCGGCGAATAAGGCCGGCCGTCGCGCACGATGGCTTCGTTGAGCACACCATCGCGGTCCAGGAACACCGCTCTCAACGCACCGATTCCCACTTGGTCTCGGCCGTCTTCAGCGCCGGATGGGTCACCAGCAGATGCCACAGCACGGCCTGGAAAGCTTCCGTATGGGGCGTGACGTGTTGGGCGTTGACCGTGGGGACCAGGATGCAGGCGTCCGCGGTTTTGCGCGTGTGGCCGCCATCGCGCCCCACGATTCCAGCCACTTTGGCGCCGACGGATTTCGCGTACTGAATGGCCGCGACCAGATTGGGGCTCACCTGTTTTTCCAGATCGCCACCTCCGACCGATAAAATCAGCAGCGCATCCTCGGCCCGCAGGCGGCTCACCCGAAGCCAGCCCTCGAACACGCCGGCCCATCCTTCATCGTTGGTGCGCGCGGTCAGCTCGGAAACATTATCGGTGGGAGCGTAGGCTTCCAGGCCGCAGATCTTGCGGAAATCGTTCACGGCGTGCGAGGCGTTAGCCGCGCTCCCGCCCACGCCCAGAATGAATAAGCGCCCGCCCGCGGCGCGGCATCCCGCCAGCAGCTTCGCCACAGCTTCCACCGAATCCACATCGATTTGCCGCAGAATCTCGGAGGCTTCGCTCAGAAACTGTTCCGTAAAAGTCATCGCGACAATAACTCCGCCAGCTCCCGGATACCCTCTGGAGAGCCGATCTCGTAAAACCGCGTAGGCATTTCAAACGCCGCCAGCTCCCCGCGGTGCAGCAGTTTCTGGTACACCGCCGCCAGGTCGCTGGGCCGGTCTTCCGGCACTTCGTCGAACGCATCGCGCCGAAAAGCTCCCAGGCCGTAATCGATATGGCGCATTTCCGGCGTTCGGTTCGTCTTATCGTAAGCCAGGATGCGCCCGCCCGCGAACTCGATGTTGCTACTATCCCAACGCCCTTCGTTTTCGTGCACCGTCATCAGCGCCGGGTCGCCCGATGCCCGAAACCGCCGCTCCACCGCGGCATAGTCGCAGGGCAGGTAGGAATCGCCATACAGCACAAAGAAACTTTCGCCCAGCAGGGGCAGCGCGCGGCGAATGGCCCCGGCCGTGCCGAGCAGCTTCGGCCCATCCGAAGAATACTCAACCTGCAGCCCGAACGCGCGCCCGTCTCCGGCAAAGTCACGCACTTGGTCGCTTCGATACCCGACGCAGAGCACCACCCGCTCCAGGCCGCTGCGGCGCAACAAACGCAGTTGGTGCGCGAGGAACGGCTCGCCGTTGATCTCGACGAGCGCTTTGGGAATACTGTCGGTCACCGGCCGCAGGCGCGTGGCCAAGCCGCCGGCGAGGATGGCAACGGGCATCATAAGTCAGGAACGCGCCACCAGCGACGCGCCTTCGAAATCGAAACGCATGCGAACCTCGCGCAGCCCCGCCTCGCGCATAGCGTGCCGTAAACGCGTCTTGTCTTCCGTGTAAAACATAAGAAAGCCGCCGCCCCCGGCGCCAATCAGCTTTCCTCCGAGCGCGCCGTTGTCCCGCGCCAGCTCGTAGTATTCGTCGATTTGCGAATTGGTCATGGATTGCGAGCGCTGCTTCTTCAACTGCCAGTGCTCGTGCATGATCGCCGCGAAACGCCGCAGGTCACCAGCTTCAAAAGCCGCCTTGCTCTCGTAGCCGAAGCGCTTGATGCGGTGGAGGTGATCGATCATCCCGGCATCGCGGTCCCGCGAGCGGGTGTCCTGTTCGGCCAGAATCGCCGAAGCCGAGCGCGTGAAACCGGTGAAGAACAGCAGCAGGTTGTCCTCCAGGTTATACAGCGTCTCCGAGCTGATCGCTACCGGCTGCACGGCCACGCGCCCATCCGGATTAAACAGAAACGAGGTGATGCCGCCGAAGCTGGCGATGTACTGGTCCTGTTTACCGATCGGCTCGTTCAGAAGGTCCATCTCAATGTGGCAGGCGTTTTCGGCCAGCTGCTCGCGCGTCACGGAACTTTTGTTGTGCGCGTGCAAAGCCCGCAGCAGACCCACCGTGAAACTGCCGGACGAACCCAGCCCCGTGCCGGCGGGAATGTCCGACATGCTGACCACTTCCAAATGCGGCGCCGACACCGGAACCAGCTTCAGTGCCTCGCGAATGATGGGGTGCTTGATCTCCTCCACCGACTTCACCAGCTCGGTCTTCGAATACTTAATGATGAACTGTTGCTCGAAGGTGTCGTGCAGCGTGATGTAAACGTACTTATCGATGGCCGCCGCGATTACGAAGCCCGAATGTTCCTGATAGTAGGAAGGCAGGTCGGTGCCGCCACCTCCCAGGGAAATGCGCAGTGGAGTTCGCGTAATGATCATGCGCGATCCTGACGATAAACCTGTTCGACGATATGCAGAGCTGCCTGCGCGTCAGCGATGCCAGGCTGCGGCTCGCGCCCCAGACGGATGTCTGCGACGAACGCCGCGCACTCGGCCTCCCACGAATCGTCGGCCATGGGATATTCCCAAGTGAGGGTTTCGGGCGGCCCCATCTCCTCGGACATGCGGTACCACGTGATCCGTTCCACGCCGTAGCTGCCGCCCAATCCCGAAATTTCGAGCTTGCCCATGCGGCCCGCGATTTCAAACGAGAACAGGTTCTTCCACTCGGTCCAGCTGGCGTGCAGAAAAGCCACGTGGCCGCGCGCCGTTTCGAGGAGCAGGAATCCGTTGTCTTCTACCGGCATGTTCCAGAAGTACGTGGGCGCGCGCCCTATCACGTGCGGAAAATCGCCGAGAAACCAGCGCGCCAGGTCGATCAGGTGCACCCCTTGATCGATCAGTTCGCCGCCCCCCGAGAGTTCCTTATGGGCCCGCCATTCCCGCTCATAACCGGGACGCCCGCCGTGCCCGTAGCGCCCGCGGATGAACATGAGATCGCCCAGCGCGGCGGATTCGAAAATCTCGCGTGCCTTGCGGAATGCCCGATGAAAGCGATGATTGAAACCGACGCGCACCACCGCACCCGTGCGTCGCGCGATTTCCGCCACGCCATCGAGCTCGCTTGCGCAGCGGGCTGCCGGTTTCTCCACCAGGACGTGCTTGCCCGCGCCAGCCGCCGCCGAGGTAATGGCCGCCAGCGCATCGTGTGTGGTGGCAACGATCACGGCGTCCACCTCGGAACTGTCTACGACGTTATGCCAATCGGTAACTACGGCGCATCCAGGAAACCCAGCGGCCAGCTTACCGGCGCGCTCGCGATCGACGTCGCAGCATACCGTCACGGCGCAGCCCCGCAACGCGGCAGCGCGCTTATGGCCGATAAAACCGCAGCCGACGATGGCCACTCGCAATGGAGTTTCCGGGTTCAACAGGCAATTGTACCCTCGATCAAACTCCAAGCCTATGCTTAACTTCCGCTATGGGAAGTTCGTTCCAGTGCCGGGTCAGGTGGTCGACGGTCATAAACGAGCGGCTGTGCATCCGATCTAAATAGAGTGCCCCCTCCAAGTGATCGATTTCATGCTGCAGAATGCGCGCGTACCAGCCCTCGGCCGCGATGCGGACGGGCGCTCCATTCTCGTCCAGGCACTCCACGTGAGCCCGCAGCGCTCGCGGCACCAGTGCTGTGAAACCCGCCACGCTCAGGCAGCCTTCGAAAAACTCCGCGGTGTCACCATCTAACGTAATTACCGGATTGATAATTACATGGAACGGGACAGGCCGCCGGTCGCGCTCAGTCAGTTTCTCAGGAGCAATGGCCTTTTGGAGATCGGCCCGGTCTTCGATGACGGCAAGCTGCAGCGGGAGTCCGACTTGCGGCGCCGCCAGGCCTACTCCCGGAGCATCCCGCATGGTCTCGCGCATCCAATCGACGAGCTGGCGAATTTGAGGGCTCCGGATTTCCTCGTGAGTGAGTTCCCGAGCCCGGGTGCGAAGGACGGAGTCGCCGGCTTGTACGATTTTGAGAATCATAAGCTTTCAGCATTCAGCATTCAGCGATCAGCTTAACAAGCGCGTCCACCGCGCCTACACCTAGCTGACGGCTGAATGCTGATCGCTGAAAGCTTAGTCTTTTATCTCGACAATCGTAGCGCCACCACCGCCCTCCTGCTGCGGGGCCGGATAAAACCGCGCCACGTGCGGATGGCGGCTGAGCAGCTCATGAATCGTCTTCCGTAAAATGCCCATGCCGAAGCCATGCACGATGCGCACACGGCTGGCCGTGGCCATCATGGCGCGGTCCAGAAATTCATCCACGGCATCGCGCGCTTCCTCGGCGTGCTGCCCAATCACGTTGATCTCCTGGTAGGTGGGAGACAACTCCGGCGCCGGCCGGTAGCTTACACCTTTGGGCAGCTTGCTCGGAGACGCCCCGGTCTCCGGCAACACTTCGATGACGTCGTCCACCGAGACTTGCATCTTCAGGAAGCCGGCTTCCACTTCCAGCCGGTCGCCGCTTAACTTGCGCTTCACGCGCGCCGGCTCGCGGACGTCCCGCAGGCGCACGCGTGAGCCTTCTTCGATGCGCATCGGCCGGATCTCGCCCTGCCGCGAATCTTCCTGCGTGGAGAGCACGGTGGTCTGGAAATCCTCACGCAGTTCCCGCTTGGTTTTGGAAATGCGCCGCTGCGCTTCCTGGGCCGCCTTGCGCTGCTCCGCGCTCTGCGCGATCTTGCCGATGGTCTCCTGGGCCTGCTCTTCGAAGCGCGCCAGTGCCTGATCGGTGCGGCGCTCCAACTCCTTCAGCTTGGCCGTCTCCCGCTGTTCCCATTCGCGCGCCACTTCTTTTTCGCGCTTCTCCGCCGCGGCGATCTGTTCGCGCAGGCTGCGCTCCAGTACCTGCGTCTCCTCAATGCCGCGATGCAGTTCATCCAGAAAGCGCGTGACATCGCGCTCCCGATCGCTCATTGCGTGCCGCGCCCGCCGCATGATGTCTTCCGGCATGCCCAGCCGCGTGGCGATTTCCAGACCCGCGGATTTTCCGGGCAGTCCCACGCGCAGCCGATAGGTTGGTTCAAAGGTTTCCTCGTCGAACCCCATCGATCCGTTGACCACGCCACCGGTTCCCGCGCCGTAGATTTTCAGCGCCATCAGGTGTGTAGAAACCAACGTGTATGCACCCGCCGCGCGGAAGTGCTCCACGATGGCCACACCCAACGCGCCGCCCTCTTCGGGGTCTGTTGCCGCTCCCAGTTCGTCCAGCAGCACCAGCGAGTCCGGCGTCACATCCAGCGCCATCTCGCGGATATTGGAAACGTGGGCGGAGAACGTGGAGAGGTTTTCCTGTATCGACTGGTAGTCTCCGATATCAGCCAGCACTTGCTCGAAAAGCGGGAACTGCGCTTCCACCGCGGGCACCGGCACGGCCGATTGAGCCATCAGGCTGAGCAACCCCACGGTTTTCAGCGTGACCGTCTTGCCTCCCGTATTGGGTCCGCTAATCAGCAGCGTGCGTTGCTCGCGAGTCAGCTCCAGGCTGATGGGAACCGCCGTCTTGTGACGCCGCCGCAGCACATCTTCCAGCAGCGGATGGCGCGCGTCCTTCAAAAACAGGCGCTCGCCGAAGGTCGGGATGACGCAATCGAACTCCACGGCGAACCGCGCCTTCGCAAAGATCAGCTCCAGCTCCGCCATGGTGACCAAGGTTTGGCGTATGGAATCGCTGTAGCCGCGCAGCCGGTCGGTAATCTCCAGCAGGATGCGGTGGACCTCACGCATCTCCTCCTCCGCCAGCCGCACCAGCTCGTTGTTCAGGTCGATCGTCTCCAGCGGCTCGATAAACAGCGTGTGCCCGCTCGAACTCGTGCCGTGGATTACGCCATCGAGCTTGCGCCTCTGCCCGGCGATCACCGGCACCACGAAGCGTTCATTGCGGATGGTGACGAACTCCTCCTGCAGCACGCCTTCCTCGCGGTGCGCCCGCAAGAACCTTTCCAGCGATTCCTGAATCGACCTCTTCTGCCGCTCGATATCGCGCCGCACGCGCGCCAGAGCCACGCTGGCATGATCCGCAACAGTGCCATCGGGGAGGATTTTGCCTTCCAGGTCTTTCAGCAGCGCTCGGAAATCGCCAATCGTCTGGGCGCGCCGGCCCAATCGCGGGAAGCGCTCCGCCGCAGCCGTCAGCACCGACTTGGCGTCGGCAGCGCGATCGAGCAGCAGAAAGACGTCGAAAATTTCCTTAGGCTCCAGGCTGGCGCCTTCGATCCGCAGCTTGTGCACCGAGGCTTCCAGATCAGGCAGGCCGCCGAAATCGATACGGATAGCGGCCCCGCGCGCGGCCGGCTGAGGACGGGCTGCGATGCGCAGGTAGCCGATCGCCTCCCCGGTTTCCGCCAGGTCCTCTGTGAGGCGGGCGCGGTCGGTATACGGCTCGACCTTCTCCAGCTCGCGCCGGCCCATGGGGCTCGACAGGTACCGGCCCACTAACTGGCGCAGCGGTTCGTATTCGAGGACTTCAGCGCTGGTTCGCAATCGGCTGGTCCTGCAGGTGGCTCGAGAAAAACGGCAGCACCTTCGTCTCCACACGCGCCGCGATGCGGTTGGTGTGGTCGCCATCGTAGGTCTCGAAGGAATGCTCAATGCCGTATTGCTTCAGGATGCGGCTGAGTTCCTGGTTGCTGGCGGCCAGCCCATCCTTATCGCCGACGTCGATCGCGATGCCCCGGAGCTTCTTCAAATTCGGCACGTACTGGTCGAGCATGGCTAGCGGCGCGTTGGCCACCCAGCGGGCCACAACGTCCGGCCGGACCTTGCCATCCTGCGACGGAAGGTCGAAGAAGAACGGCGGATTCTGCGGATTCGGAGACCATGCCGCAGCTTCAGCCAGCGTGGTAACAGTGCCGCGATCGGCTTTCGCCAGGTCGTCCCGGCTGTGGATCGCCTCGGCCTTTGCCATCCCCGCGCCCTGCGGATTCACATTGGCCGTCAGACAACACGCGCTCAAAATGTAGATGCTCGAAAATGCTTCCGGGTATTTCATGGCGATCCGGATCGTGCCGTAGCCGCCCATGGAGTGGCCCGCCAGACCGCGGCTCGCGCGCCCCGGAATGGTGCGGTAGTGCGCATCCACATACTCCACCAGATCGCGCGTGACGTACGCTTCCCAATCGCCCGTGGTGACCGAGTTCGAGTACATACTGCCCTGATACACGTTGTACGCGTTGGGCATTACCAGAATCATCTCGCGCGCGGCGCCGCTCGTCATGGCGCTGTCGGCCACCGCCGGCAAGGTCGTCTTCGCACTGAGGAAACCGGACTTGACCTCCGGCCCGAACCAGCCCTCATCGGTGTTGGTATAGCCGTGCAACAGGTAGACCACCGGATAACGGCGGTTGCGTTCGGTGGCGTAGCTGGGTGGAAGGTAGATCGAAACGTCGCGATCGGGCGAGTCGCCTGCGAGATTCCCTTCGAGCGATTTCCCATGCACCTTTATGCGCTCGAACCGGCCTTTGCGCGCCGCCTCACCGGTCTGCGAAAAGAGAACGCCGGCCATCAACGCCGCAAGGGCGATCGCCGCCAGAAGAGTTTGCTTCATTGTGGTAACACCTCCGAACCACCAACCCTTATACCTTAGCGCTTCTTGACCCCCATGCCGGGGTGTGTTAACGTCGACCGCGGAATGAAAGTCGTCTGCGCGGGATTGCTCTTCGCTGGCATCGCGGCGGCCCAAGTAGTCGGTGGACGGCCTCCGGATCTGCCGGCCGGAACCAAAGCCGGGCCCACACCGCGGCTGCCGGATGGACATCCCGATTTAGGAAATGGGAGAGGCTCGTGGAATCCCCGCATCATCGAAAACATCGCCGGCGTCGGTCCCGGTGGTCCCGGCAGATCGCCTGTAGAAAAGATTGTCGACGTTCCGTTCCAGCCGTGGGCCCGGCAGGTCTATGAAGAGCGCCTGGCGAATCTCTCGAAAGACGATCCGGAAGGAAAGTGTCTGCCGCCGGGAGTTCCGCGGATGATGGCGACTCCGTTCCCCTTCCAGATTTTTCAGGCTCCCGATCGCGTCATCTTCCTGTTCGAAGGCGGCGCGCACGTCTGGCGCACCATATACACAGACGGCCGTGCGCATCCTAAAGATCCGAATCCCACCTACCTTGGAGACTCCATCGGGCATTGGGAGGGAGACACGCTGGTGGTGGATGTGGTCGGCTTCAACGATCGGAGCTGGTTGGATCAGGACGGCCATCCTCACACCGAGGCCCTGCACGTGACGGAGCGCTTCACGCGCACCGATGGGATGACGCTGCATTACGAAGCCACCATCGATGATCCGAAGGCGTATACCAAACCGTGGACCACCAGCTACACCATCCCGTGGGCGCCCGGAATCGAACCTTATGAATACATCTGCCAGGAGAACAACCAGGACCTGCCGCACCTGGTCGGCAAGTAGATCACGGATGCATCTGGCTGCGCTGGGCGCGGTTGTGGCAGCGACTTCGTTGTGCGCGATTGCCCAGCCCACTCCCGTCGCCGCGCGGACAGCCGCACCAATCGATCTGACGGGATATTGGGTTTCACTTATCGTCGATGAATGGCGTTTCCGCGTCACGCCGCAGAAGGGCGATATCGTGTATCTGCCGATCAATGCCGCGGCTCGCGGCGCCGCCCTGGCTTGGGACCCGTCCAAAGACGAAGCCGAAGGCAATCAATGCCGCGCTTACGGTGCGGTGGGTGTCATGCAGCGCCCCGGCAGATTGCACATTACCTGGACGGACGACAACACGCTGCGCATCGACGCCGACGCCGGCACGCAAACCCGGCTGCTTCGTTTCGGCGCCGCCCCGCCCCAGCGCGGCGAACCCGGTTGGCAAGGCTACTCCGCAGCCGAGTGGCGAGTTTCCGGGCGCGCCCTGCTCGATCTCGGCGGCATCGGCTATACGCGCGGCGGCGGCCCCGACGAGCGCTCCCGCAACGGAACGCTGAAGGTGGTAACGACTAACATGCGTCCCGGCTATCTGCGAAAAAACGGCGTGCCCTACAGCGGGAGCGCGGTTCTCACGGAGTACTTCAACCGCCTCAGCGGCGAGAATGGTGAGCCGTACCTGGCCGTGACCGCCGTGCTCGACGATCCCACTTACCTCACACAACCGTTCGTGAGGACGTACACGTTTAAGAAACAGGCAGACGCCACCGGCTGGGACCCCACTCCGTGCTGGCCCAGGTAAGCGCGCCTACGGATTGAGTGAGGCCAGGTAGGCCGTGATCGAAACGAAATCATCGGTGGTCAGTTTAGCCACCGCTTCTTTCATCAGTTGGGTCCATGGGCCATTGCGGTTGCCCTTCTGAATATCCCAAAGCTGGCGAGTCATTTGGCTCGGGGAACGGCCCGCGATCGAGGGCACACCTCCGATGCCTCGCAGATCGGCGCCATGGCAAGTGGTGCAGCGGATCGTCTTTCCCCCGCCGCCGGTGGTAACCAATGCCTGGCCTTTCTTCAGGCTGCCCACGGGCACATAGGCGATGAATCCGGACTTGGAGTCTCGCAGTTCGGTTCGCTCCAGATCTTCGGACACTTCGATGATGCGCTCGCCGATCGGTTCCATCGCGCCGCCTTCCTCCGTGACCAGCATCCAACCGTTCACGTGCGTCTTAGGCACGGTTTTGGTTTCCACAACACGAATCCATTTCTTCGGTTTAATGGATGCGAAGTATTCCGCGGCAGATTTTGACTCGGCTTCCGTCGCCGCTTTGCCAATCACCGCCATAGTTGAGGGCGGCCCCATGCGCGGCTCCGAGCTCTTCCGCAATCCGTTCCGATAGTCAGCCATTTGCTGCTCGATATATGCGGCGGATAAACCCGCCAGGCTGGCGTTCTCGGGACGGCCTTGCCCGTTGGGCAGGTGGCAGTAACCGCAAGCGCGGACATCCGGACGCCGCCCGTGAGCCACCACGTCGGGCATCGCCGGATGATCGTCTGGATACCAGTCGGGCGGGTTGAACAGATCGCGAGTCTGCGGCAGCATAAGACCAACGGAGCTGCCCGGAACATGCTTAAGAGAACCGTCGTCCTTGGGGGGCGCGGCGCCGGGAACGGCGGGAGGATTGAGGGCATAGGCCCACGGCAACGGCGTCGAGGGAGCGGCCGGAGGCGGGGCCTGGGCTGCGCTGGGCGCGGCAGCAATCCATACCAGCGCCCCTAGAGCCACGGCCAACGCTAACGAACGAAGGTTCATCCTAATTCCTCCTTACGAGTTAGGTAGTTTACTCCCCGAGGAGGTTCGCGAGCAAGGCCGTAACCTGGCGTTGACGCCAATCAGATACGGCAGGCGATCCGCGCTTCCCCAAACTAACCGCTCCCTACGGTCACGGCTCAGTAACGGTCGGTCGCGCCTACGAGCCGTGACCAAAGGGAGCGGCCTTCCCGCCTGCGCAAAATTCCCTTTTCATCCCCCTTGCAATGTATTTTAGTTTAATCTAAAATAACATCATGTTTCCGGAACCCTCGCTCCTCGCCGCGGTCGCATCGGCCCGGCGGCGCGAGATCCTGCGCCTCGTGTGGAAGGAAGAGCTGAGCGCCGGCGCGATCCACCGGGCCATGCCCGACGTGACATTTGGAGCCGTCTCGCTGCAACTCCGTTCGCTCACCGAAGCGGGCCTCCTGGAGACTCGCGGCGATAAGCAATTCCGGTTCTACCGGGCACGCCCGGAAGCTCTAGGCCCGGTGGCCCAGATACTGGAGCGCATGTGGGACGACTCGCTCTGGCGCCTGAAGCTCGCAGCCGAGCTCGAAGAAGAGCGCCGCGGGCCGCGTCCGCAGCGCCGCAGGTCCAAGAAGACAACGAAGAAGAAAGCCTGAGGACTTATGACGACATTGCCGCATCGACTCGACCGCACCGTAGTGATCCGGGCGACTTGCGAAACCGTATTCCGATTCTTTACCGACAGCTCCCGGTGGGCCGCCTGGTGGGGCGCTGGTTCGACCATCGACCCACGCCCCGGAGGGCCAATGCTCATTCGCTATCCCAACGGAGTCGAGGTCTCGGGCGAAGTTCTCGAAGTGCTCGCCCCGGAGCGGATCGTGTTCACGTATGGCTATGCTACCGGCACTCCGATTCCACCGGGCGGCTCCCGCGTCACCATAAGCCTGGAACGGTACGAAGGCGGAACACGCCTCCGCCTGGCGCATGAGTTCGCCGACGCTGCCGTGCGCGATCACCACGTGCAGGGCTGGCGCTATCAGCTCTCCGTATTCGCCAATGTCGTCGCCGACGAAATCCATGGCGATGCGGCGAGCGTGGTGAATGCGTGGTTCGAAGCCTGGTCGGTAACCGATGACGAGAAGCGCGCACAAGCCCTGGCGCGTATCGCTACCGACGGCGTTCAGTTCCGCGACCGGTTCAGTCTGGTCGACGGACTGGCGGACCTGTCCGCGCACATCGCTGGTACCCACCGCTTCATGCCCGGGATTCGACTGGAACCGCGCGGGCCGATCAGCCATTGCCAGGGGACGGTGCTCGCCCCGTGGGTCGCGGTAGCGGCCGACGGAAAAGAGCGCATGAGCGGAACCAACGTATTCGTGCTGGGCCCGGACGGCCGTATCGAATCGGTGACAGGACTTCTCAACCAATGAAGTGTGGCGCAGGCACTCCTGCCTGAGAGGCTGCGCCACACCCGCGCGTCCCAGGCCCTACGATATAATCGGGGCATGAAGATAGGGGCTCTGTTGGCCTTCTTGGCTGTTCTCGGCTTCGCTGTTTGGGCCGCCGACACGCCGCCCGCCCAGCCCTCTCCCGCGACGGAAGACACGCGCATCCTGGTCGATGTCACGCGCGTCAACATGCTGTTTACGGTCACCGACAAGAAGGGCCGCTTCATTACCGATCTCAACAAAGACGATTTCGAGATCATCGAGAACAAGAAGCACCAGATCATCCAGGAGTTCACGGCCGAATCGGACCTGCCGCTGCGCCTCGCCATTCTTGTGGATACCAGCAACAGCATCCGCGACCGCTTCAAGTTCGAGCAGGAGGCGGCCATCGAGTTCATTACCAGCGTCGTGCATACCGGCGTCGACAAAGCCATGATCGTGAGCTTCGATTCCTCCGCCGAGCTGGTCTCCGACTTGATCGACGATCCCGAAAAGCTCAGTACCGCGGTGCGCAGCCTGCGTCCCGGCGGCGGGACGGCTTTCTACGATGCGATCTACTTCGCCTGCCGTGACAAGCTGCAGCAGGATCAGCCGCGGCACAAGTTCCGCCGCGCCATGGTGATCCTCACAGACGGCGAGGATAACGAGAGCCGCTACACTCGCGATCAGGCCCTCGAAATGGCGCAGAAGGCCGATGTGGTCATGTACGTAATTTCCACGAACATCACGCATGCCGAAACCGTGGGCGATCGAGTGGTCCGGTACCTGGCGCAGGAGACCGGCGGGCGCGCGTTCTTCCCCTTCAAGGTGGAAGACCTGGAGCAGTCCTTCGAGAACATCGCCAACGAACTGCGCCATCAGTACAACATCTTCTACCGCCCGGAGCCTCTCAAAACCGACGGCCTGTACCACACCGTGGATCTTCGCGTGAAGGATCGCCCGGGTTTGGTGGTGCGCGCGCGCAAGGGCTACTACGCTCCTAAGATGTGAGGTCGCGGCGCGGCGAGCCGACGGACTTGGCCGCCATCCGCGCGATCCAAACCGCCAGCCCGCAGGCCGCCCAATGGGAGGTCGCAGATTATCTGCAGTACGACGTACTGGTCGCGGTGGAAGGCGTCCGGCTGGCTGGTTTCCTGGTGTCTCGCACACTGGCCCCGGGTGAATCGGAAATTTTGAACGTGGCGGTGGCTCCCGAATTCCGGCGGCGCGGCGTGGCGCGGGCTCTGGTCGCTGCACTGCTAGCGGAGCTTCAAGGGACCGTCTTCCTCGAAGTACGAGCTTCTAATACGATCGCCCACATTTTCTACAAGTCCCTTGGTTTTCAGGAAGTTGCCGTCAGGTCGGGCTACTACGAAGAACCACCGGAAACGGCTATTGTTATGAAGTTTCATTCATGTTAATGTGGCCAATAGGCGGTCATGCCGTCTGGAGAATTCGCACGAGATTACCCACCGAGCCCCATTTCCGAACCAACGACTCGGCGTGGCAACCTCACTCAGGAGGAATTGCCTCATTATGGAACGGAATCCACAGGAAGAATTGAAAGCGCATCTGATGCAGTCGAACGAAGAGTTTCGGCGGCTCGCCAGTCAGCACTCCGAACTGGCCAAATCGCTGGACGCTCTGGAGTCGCTTCCCCATCTAACCCACGAGGAACAGGTGGAGGAAACGCGTATGAAGAAGATGAAACTTCGTTTGAAAGATCAGATGGAAGCGATCCTGAGTCAGTATAGGTCTCAACAGGTCGCGTAACATCAGGTGCGCTGCAGTACGCGGTAATCGTAAATGGCCCGGTTGGCTTCGGCTGACCGGGCTTTTAGTTTTTTGGCCATGGAACCGGAACCGATTCGCATTCCCATCACGGATGTTTTCGACCTGCACACGGTTCCACCGCGCGATGTGAAGGACGTGGTGGAGGCCTACCTGGAAGAGGCGCACCGGCTGGGCTTCCATGCGCTTCGCATCATCCACGGCCGGGGCATTGGCGTGCAGCGCGAAATCGTGCGCTCGGTCCTGGCGCGGACCGATTTCGTTCTCGATTATCACGATGCTCCGGCCGAAGCGGGAGGGTGGGGCGCGACCGTGGTGACGCTCCAATGAGACCAGGGGCAGCACCCTTTCTGGCAGCTCTTGGCCTGCTTTGCCTGCCCGGATTGCGGGCGCAAAGCCCGCCGGACGCGTCGCAGAGTGCGCCGGAAATAGCCTCGCACGATACGCCGCTCTTCAGCACCGGAGTGAACCTGGTCAATGTTCCCGTGGTTGTGCGCGATCGCGAGGGCCACACTGTCGGCACGCTCCGCAAAGACGATTTCCAGGTTTTCGACAAAGGAAAGCCGCAGGACATCAGCAAGTTCTCGGTGCAGAGAACCGACACGCCTGCCACTGTTGTAGCGGCCACGTCGGGCACTAACAAAGAAGGCTCCATCCCGACGGTCGCACCTCCGGCAATTGCCCAGCGGTTCATCGCCTATCTCTTTGATGATCTCCATTTGAGCAGCAGCGACCTGGCGCATGCCCGCGATGCCGCTGCTCCGCAAATCTCTCAATCGCTCGCCGCCAACATCCGCGTGGCCCTCTTTACGACGTCGGGTATGATCACTGCGGATTTCACCAGTGACCGTTCGGCGCTCGACCGGGCGCTATCCGCTCTTCAGCCACACCCGAGTTTCGATCCTCACGATGCGTGCCCGGACATCAGCTATTACCAGGCGCATCTGATGTTGGACAAGGAAGACCCGCGGGCGCTGGCAACGGCAATTCTGGAACTTGCCGAATGCCACGGCGACAAGCCGCCAACCGGCGTGGAAGAGCAGATGCAAGACCTGCGGCGCCTGCCGTCGGGTAACGAAATCCTGGTGCGTGCCGCCGCATCCAGGATCTTAAATCTGGGCGTCCGCGACTCCCGCGTCGCGCTCGAGGCCCTGGCGAACCTGATCCGCCGCATGTCCGTTCTGCCGGGGAGCAGGAGTATCGTCCTGGTTTCGCAAGGGTTCCTAATGCTGCCGGACCAACGGCAGGAAGAAACTGACGTCATGGATCGAGCGGTCCGGGCAAACATCATAGTCAACTCGCTCAACGCGCGCGGCCTCTTTACCGTGGATTCGGGCGCGAGCGCGAAGTTGACGGGGAACAGCGAGATCTTAATTCGCAAATCCGAACTCGTTCGCGAGAGCCAATTGCAGGACCAAAGTATTCTGGCCGAGTTGGCCGACGGCACAGGCGGAACGTCTTTTCACGACAACAATGATTTGGGTCTGGGGTTCCGGCGCCTGGCGAGCCCGCCCGAGTTCGTTTATGTTCTGGCGTTCTCCCCGCGAAATGAAAAAATGGACGGCAGCTACCACCTGCTGCGAGTCATGCTGAGAAACTCCAAGGGGCTCACTTTGCAGGCGCGCCAGGGTTACTACGCGCCGTTGCATTCGGCCGACGCCCAAGAGGAGGCCAGGCTTGAGATCCAGGACGCGCTCTTCTCGCGCGAGGAGCTGGCCGGAATCCCCATCGATCTCCAATTGCAATTCCTATCTCTCAGCGAAACCAGCGCGCGCCTGGCGGTCATCGCTCATCTGGATGTGCGGCAGCTACGCTTCGGAAAGAGGGACGGCCGCAACGACAACAACCTGACCATCACCTCCGGGCTGTTCGATGCGAATGGGAACTACATCACCGCGATTGAGAAGACCCTCGACATGCGCCTGCGCGACCAGACGCTCGCGAGCGTGCGGGCTACGGGCATCAACGTGCGAACGAACTTCGATGTTACTCCCGGCAGCTACGTGGTGCGCGTGGTGGTCCGCGACTCCGAAGGGCAAACCATGGCGGCGCGGAATGGCGTGGTTGAGATTCCATGAGAAACGGCGGAGTCGTTCGGGCGTTGGCTTTCGCGGCGATGGCCCCCGCGTGTGTCCTGGCGCAGGGCAGTAACATCATTCGCAGCGAAACCAAGGTCGTTCTGGTGGACGCCGTGGTCACCGACAAGAAGGGCTACGTTCACGATCTCACGGCGAAAGATTTCGAGGTCTTCGAGGACGACAAGAAGCAGACCGTCAACAGCTTTTCATCGGAAGCCGATTCCGCAGCGGTGTCGAAGGGCCAGCCGCATTACATGATCCTGCTGTTCGACGACTCCGGCATGGATAACCCGGCGCAGCGGCGCGCGCGCGAAGCCGCCATCCAGTTCGTTGATGCGAACGCGGGCCCCCGCCAGATGATCGCGATCGTACGCTTTAGCGGCGCGCTGCGCGTGGCGCAGAACTTCACTGACGATGCCGGCCGGCTCAAAACCGTGTTGGGGGGCGGCGAAGCCTCCACGATGAGCGTGAGGCGCACGGCGCCCGATCTGACTTCGGCCACGAGTTTGGACGCCCGCAGCCTGTTCCTGGCGGTGCGGAGCCTGGCGCGCAGTCTCGCCTCCGCGCCGGGGCGCAAGACGCTGGTGCTCGTCAGCGCGGCGTCGCAGCTCAGACCCGCGGAACATGGCGCCGAAATCAGCGCCGCGCTCGATGCCTGCAATCGAGCCAACGTCGCGGTCTACGCCATCGACCCGCGCGGCTTCATCGCTTCCCCCCTGGGATTTGGGGATCACGTGAACGGAGCGGAGCCTCCCCGACGTTCCCCCATTGGCGGCCCCAATCAGGGCTCCGGAGAAATCCCGGAGCCGGCGGACGTCTCGGGCAACCAGCAGTCCGCTCTGGTCATGCTTGCCGCGGGGAGCGGTGGCTTCGCCATCAGCAACACCAACGACCTGGCCGGCGGGTTGGAAAAGATCGGCAAAGAGCAGCACGAATACTATTTGCTGGGCTACACACCGCCGGATTCACCAGAGGGAAGCTGCCACAAGCTGCGAGTGAAAGTGAATCGCGGCGGGGTGGCGGTGCGGGCGCGCAGCGGCTACTGCAACGCGCGCTCCAACAATTTGCTCGCCGGAACTCCCGTCGAGAAGCTGTTGGATAGTTTGCCTGTCTCTCCGCCCGGAGGTGCGAATGCGTCCATCCAGATACCGTTCTTCTATACGGCGGAGAACATGGCGCGAGTCAATCTTGCCATGGAGATTCCGCTGCACAAGTTGAAAGCTGAGAAGGACCGCGGCAAGCTCCGCGCAGCCATCCGCGTGCTGGGCATGGCACACCGGCCGGACGGCAGCGTGGCGGCCCGCTTCAGTGAGAGCGTCCGTCTGGAATTCGCCGACGAAGCGCGGCTCCTGGCGTTTCTGGCCGCGCCGTTTCATTATGAGAACCAGTTCGATATCGTTCCGGGCTCATACACGGTCGAGATCGCGTACGATGCCGGAGATGAGAGCCGCGGAAAAGTGGGGATGCCGCTTACCGTGGACCCTTACCAGCCCACGCAATTCGCGCTCAGCGGGTTAGCCCTGAGCCGCCAGTACGGCTTGGTCTCGGATCCGCGGCTGCAAACCGGCGCAGCGTGGACAGCCGATCGCACGCCTCTCATCGCCGAGGGCACGCGCATCCTGCCGTCGGGGTCGAATCGCTTTAAGAAGACGGATGCACCGGCGGTCTATGCCGAAATCTACGAGCCGCTTCTGGTGACACCCGATCCCCAAATCGAGTTGGGCGTCGGCATCGGCATGCGCATCTTCGATGGCAAGACCGGGGAGCAGAAGCGGGACACCGGCGTCCTGCGGATCGCACTGCCCGCGGCCACCGGCAACCCGGCGATCCCCATCGCGCAGCGAGTGCCCATCGACGCGTTGGCCCCAGGCTCGTACCGCCTCGAACTAGAAGCCGGCGACACTGCCGGCAAAACCGCCCGCCGCACCATCGATTTCGAGATCGAATAGTAGCACCGGCCTTCCTACCGGCGTCTGGTTTTTATCGCAACCCGTAGCTCGCCAGCAGCGCGTCGCGGTTCTGCCGCAGATCTTTGCCGGAACGCTCCGTGGGGTATGGCAGGCGTCCCATCATGCCCTTCCACAGCTCGCGGTTGAAGCGCGGGGTGTCCAGTTTGTCCTCTTCGTCGTAGTCCATGTCCCCCAGCTTCTTCTGCCAGTACGCACCGTTGCGATTCAGGCGCGCGTACGCGAGGCCATGCCCGGTCTGCGGCAAAGAGTTAGCAACCGTGGGCGGGGGGAGCGGCAGTTCGGATTGCCTCAGCAGGTCGGGCACTACGGCGCGGTAATTCCAGGTGGTTTGATTCAGGTCGAACACTTCCGTCATCGGCGCGGCCGCGGCGCTGAACAGGCTGCTCGGATCGAATCCCAGGATGGCCTCGATGGTGCGCACCATGCCTACCGTGGTGTAGCGTTCGGACACCACCGCCCCCTGCTTTACATACGGGCCGATCACGTACGCGATGCTGCGGTGGGCGTCGACATGGTCAGGGCCGTCCTGCGCATCGTCCTCAATCACGAAGATCAAGGTGTCGTCGCGATAAGGACTGTTGGCGATCTTCTCAGCCACCTGCCCGACGGCGTAATCGTTGTCCGCGATCTGCATGGCCGGCGTGTTGAGGCCATACAGCGCCGTGCCGAAATCCCCGAAGTGATCATGCGCCAGGCGCATCAGGGAAAGGTTCGGCAGATTCCGGCCCGCTACAAACTGGTCGAACTCCCGCTCCCACTCGCGGAAGAGAAAGAAGTCGGCATTGTTCTGATCGAAGCTCCGGTAAAACAGGTCGGTCTTGTCCCACAGCGCCTTCTTCGTGGGCACGGCTTGCGGCAAGTGGTCCGCAAACGGCGTCTTCGAAATGCGCATGTAGGCCGGGGTTGGCTTTTGGGTTGTCATAGCGGGCCAGGTCGCAATAGAAGCCGTAATTTCGCACGGTCAAGCCGGCGCGGAGAGCTTCATCCCAGATGTAACCCGCGCCCGCTTCACCGCTGGCGGCATCGGGCGCGGCCACGTCCGCGGTACCCGGCAGCAGGTTGGGGTCGGCGGGATGCTGCTTGTCCGGCGCCAGAATGCGGCTGGGCTTCAATGCGCTGCTCCAGAGCAGCAACACCCACATTGACGTTGCGGTTGGTGCCTTCCCAATCGTAGGTGAAACCGCGGCCGGCATAGTTCGGCGGTACCGTCTTTTCCGTGTAGTCGGTAGTCCTCGCCGCCACCGACCAATTCCAACCCACACCGCTGACTTCACCGGAATCGAAGAAGTTGTCGAGCGTCACAAAGCGGCGCGCCAAGGAGTGATGGTTGGGAGTGATCGGCTCGGGGAATTCCGTAATCGAAGGATCGCCATCGCCGACTTCGAGATCGCCCAGCACCTGGTCGTACGTGCGATTCTCTTTGACGATGTAGATGACGTGATGCACGCGGCGGCGCAGCTCGGCCAGGATCGGATCGGCGCCTCCGCTGCGGACCAGGTCGAATCGATTGTTCTCGGCCACCCGCCTGGTGAGCGCGCTCAATTCGGCAGCGGCAGGCACGGGCGCGGCAAGCAGCGTCGATTTCTCGCGGGCGTACACATAACTGATTCGGAGTTTTCTCGCAATCCGGTATGTTGGGCGCGCCGGCATCGCCGCGACAGTTCCCACGGCTCGGGCCGGGGACGCTCTTTCCGTTCACGACGTACAGCGTCTTGCCATCCGCGCTCAGGCTCAGGCTGTTGGGATACCAACCGGTCGGTATCAGGCCTTGCACCTGTCCCGAACTGTTCGGTTCCAGCGCCACCACGGCGATGGCGTTGGTGCCTCCGTCGGAAACGTAGAGCGTGCGCTCGTCCGGAGAAAGGGCCAGCGCGTTGGGGTTGGCTCCCTTGGCCAGCGCTTTCGCCGGAAGCATTCCCGGAGGTGCGGTGATGCCGAATTCCGCGATGAGGCGGCGGCCGCCGGCATCGATCACCGCTACCGTATCGCTGTTGTCCGCTGCCACGAAAAGCTTATCCTGCGCCCGATTGAACAGTATCCGGGTGGGCTGGCCAGCCATCCCTACGCGTGCAGTAACCGCCGGCATGGCGCCCAGTTGCACCACCACCAGCTCGCGGTCGCGCGGGCTTGAGATCCACGCCTCGTTGTCGCCGCGGATGGCCACCCAGTACGGGAACTCGCCGCCCGCAACCCCCGTCTTGGCGCGGTCCGCAATACCCGGCCGCAGATCCAGCTCGCCGGTTTTGCGGCGTGTCTTCAAGTCGATGAGGCTGATGGAATCGTTGTAGAGATTGGCAATCACCGCCGTGGAGCCGGACTGGTTGACTGCAATGCCGGCCACCATTGGTTTAGGCGCCTCCGCGTTGAATGGCGGCGGGGCGTTGGATAGCAAACCAATCCCCGTGGGGTGCCCCAGCGAGATCGCCGCCGCGCGCGCAAACAAAGTGCCGCGCCGCGCAAAAACGTACATCTTGTCGTCCACTCCGCCGGATACGTAAAACTCCTGCCCGTTGGGATTCCATGCCAGCCCGCAAAAACTGTTGGGCACCGGGAGCGCCTCGATCTGCCGCGGCGGAAATGACGTGGTGTCGTAGATGAAAACGTACTCGTTGAACCGGGCGCCGCGGCCACCCTCGATGTTGTAGCCGCTGGTGAGAACCAGCAGCCGGCTGCCATCCGGGCTGACTGCGGTGGTGACGGCCTGCCCCAGCGTGACATCGGGGCGGCCCGGCATTCCGGGATTTAGCGGCATCTGGACGGAATGTGGCAGGGCGTCGGGCGTGATCGCCAGCCCGTTCGGTAACTGGATGGGCTCGCTGGCCATTGCGGGTACGCCCGATAGCGTAGCGAGCAAAAGAAAACGCGCGGCGAAGCAGTTCATAGGCGTCAGTTTGTCAGAAGCGAAAGGGCAGTGCAAACGGAGCATCGAGAGTAGCACCCTCGAATTACAGGCGGATTACGAGGAAGCGAACCGGTCGAACGGTCTTACAGTCCGCTCTGGATTTCCAGCGCGTACTCTCGGAGCAGCATGCCCGGCGGCGTATACAAACGGACAAAATAGGTCCCGGATGATTGTGAGGGCGCCTCTACACCTTTTCCGGGGACGAAATCTCCCTGGAAGACGCGCTTGCCGTCGCGATCTACCATCTCCAGGCGATATCCAGCCAGTGCCGGAAGACCATCGATCCCGGGATTCAGAAGCAACAACCTGCCGGCCGGAGCCCGAGCCAGAGTGCCGGCGCCCCGCATGACCTCAAGCGCCACGGGAACCCGCGGCCTTGCGCCGGGCAGATTCATGCGCAGAAAGGTCCCCAATCCAACCAGAACCAGGGCGATCCCCAGGACAGGAATCAATCCCGAAGCCGCCCAGGCTCTTCGCGGCGTGTGCTCTTCCGCGCGGGTGCGAGCGCTGGCATAGCGCATCGACTGTACGAACGCATCACCCTCGGTGACTCGTTGTTGGCAGGACTCGCAGGTAAGCAGATGCTCCTCCAATTCGGTCAGTTCGGGCTCTTGAATCTTCCCCTGGCAATATTCTTCGATCTGACAATCGTCCAGGTGCGTTTTTTTGCGTGCTGTTGCCATGGCCTGTGCCTTAATTGTCAAACACCTTCCCTCCTAAAAGGAAAGGTGGCGCGGCCCCAGCACCATTCTCAGAGAAATCAACGCTCCAGAGAAATCAACGCCACCCTAAAAACGCCGATACCCACTCTTCATGGAGAACCGCCGCTTTCCGAGCTCCCCGAAGCGTGCCTTGGCCCGTGACTTGATCAGGCGGAATTGCGTTTCGGTCAGGTCCATGGCCTGGCAGATCTCCTCCGGCGTCTGTTCCTGGAGGTAGAAGCGGACCAAAACCTCGCGGTCGCGTTTGGCGATGCTGCTGAGCACCCGCATGGCGAGTTGTTCGTTCTGATTTTCGATGGCGCTCCGTTCCGGATCGGGGCCGCGGGCGGAAAGCACCACGCCTCCCTCCAGATCCGTGTGGTTGCGCCGCGCCTGCACGGCATCCTCAATATGTGCCGCCACCTGCCGCCTCACGACCGTGCGCACATACCCCATCAGCCGGTCGGGCTCTCGCAAATCACCGTTGCGTATGGACTGCGTCACGATCAGAAACACATCGTGAACCTTGTCATCCAGGTCGTGTGGCCCAAGTTGACGATACAGGAAAAAGCGCACTCCCTTGGAGAAGACGCGATAGAGGTCTTCCATCCCAGTGGGATCGTCATGACGAATCCGGTCGACGACTTGCCCCCAACTTGGTTCGGTCACGGTAGGAGGCTTTTGTTCTGAGTAAGAGGACAGGCTCATTGCGGGAGTACCGCCTTTCCTTGGTTCCCTATCACGAAGTAGGCTCCCCAATATTCCGGGCGCGCAAGCCGGCCGCCGGAGTGAATCATTTCCAGTTGTGCATCGCGGAGCGCGCGCGCGGCATCCAGGTGGGCCGCCCCGTGCAGGTTGCGATAAAGCGCGCTAAATAGAAGTCCGTCATCATCGGGCGTGTTCCACAGGGTACCCACCACAGACTGTGCGCCGGCCGCCAGCCAGGCCCGTGTCAGCCCCATCATGCCGGTGCCGGGAAGGGCCGGGCCGTTCGCCGAATGGCAGCCGCTGAGCACCACCAGGCCGGTTTCGATCCGCCAGCGGGAAATCTCGACGGGAGTTAATAGTTGGGTCTGGCCGCCCGGCGAGAGGCTCAGCGCGATCAGGGCGTAGCGCGGTTCGGCCGCCGACTCCAGATAGTGCGTGGCCAGGTGGACTGCCGCGGGCCGGCGGCTGAGTTGTTCCATCAGCTTCTCCCGCGATGCGTCCTTGCCGCGCAACAGGACTGCAGGCCCTTCCCAGGCACGCGCAGAGGCATCGATTTCCGCACCGCTGGCAACCAGGCGCGGCAGCGGCAGTGCGTCATGTCCACCGACCGGACCACCCGCCAACCGGGCATCGGCGCGATTGTAGATGGGGTCGCCCACGCCCACGAACAGAGGCGTAAGCGGAGGCTCGGGGCGCCTGACCGATTCCAGCCAGTACGCCGCGCCGGGGATCACTTCGACCGTGTGCCGCTCGGCTACATACGTGGGTTCGGGCCCCGGAGTCTCCACCAGCGCCGGAACCGGAACGTCGAAGAGCGAGTCATCCAGTGCCACGAGCCAACGGCCGGCACGCCGAAACCGCGGATCCGCCGGCGCGAACAACATATGGAATAGCGCGGCGGAGAGCGCCGCCGCATCCGGGCGATCATTGCTGAGCGCGGCCAGGACCTGCCGGACTTGCGATTCGATCGCATCGCGAGGCGGCAGCGCATAGACTGCAATTCCCTCGTGATCCAAAGCCCACACCCAGGAGACCGAGTCGCCTAAATGAAAACTAAAGAGAGCCGAGCCGGGGTCCAGCGCCTGCCGGGTAGCGTCCACAAGGTCAGGCGGCAGCGGGTGCAGCTCCGTTCCGAAGGAAGCCCCCAGGCGAACCAGATCCGCGCGGGCTGCCTCAATGCCACCGGAGTCCGCACCGCGCAGGGCGGCTACCTCGGCGTGCTGCAACCGGCCGATCGCCTCCCAGTACGCTGGCGGCATATCGGGTTCCATTTGCTGCGGATCACGGATCAGGGCGCGCAGACTGGCGGCGCGATTTTCCTCATCGGCGGCAAAGGTCTCACGCGCCAGCTCCGGATCGTGCGTTTCCAGGTAGAGCCGATTGCCCGCCTCCACCAAAGCGGAGTGCACTTGATCCAGCATGCCCTCGTTTCCCACGCGGATGGCATCGTCGGCGGGCGCCGACCAGCGCCAGGCGCGGCCCAGACGCTGCGCGATCCGCAGATCGTCCAGCGCCTCGCCAAATCGTCCCTGGGCTATGCGGACACGGCCGCGTGAGTTGTAAATGTCCCACGTGGGCGTGAGCCCTTGCGGCCTGGCGGCCAGTGCCACAGCCTCGCTAAGGAGCGTTGAAGCGGATGTTAAGTCGCCCTGCATCTGCCGCAGCCTGCCCAGACTGCGATACGACGTTTCCAACGGAAGATGGCTCAGTTTACGCGTGCGATAGGCTTCCAGAAGCGCCCTCTCAGCCTGTGGCAGCTGGCCTTGGCGTAGAAACGCTTCGCCCAAACGGTTCCAGCCCAGCGCGTACAATTCCACGTTCCCTTGCTGGTCGGCGCCGTCGATACCTTGCCGGAACAACCGAGTGGCTTCCGCCATGCGGCCCTGGCGCGCCCGCAGAATGGCCATCTGGAGTTGCAACTCGGGAAGGTGCCGCGCGCGTTCCGGGGCGGGCATCCGTTTCATGCTGCCCGCAATCCATTGCGCGGCGGCTTCGAACTCTCCCATTTCCGAATAGAGCGAAGCGATATCGGTCTCCCACACCGCGGCCGAGCCGGGATCGCCGCCCGCCTCGGAAAGCTGCCGGGCCGTTAGAAACGAACGGAGCGCCGCTTGATACTGGTGCATCGCATACTGACAACCGCCCCAGTCGCCGAGAGCTCGTCCTTCGACATTAGAAAGGGAGAGCGCCTGCGCCTCTTGGAAAACCGATTGAAATACCCCGGCCGCTTCGAGGTACTTTCCGCTGCGAAACAAATCGCCGCCATGCCGAAGCTGGCTACGCAACGGCATAACGCGGCCCGAAGGTTGTTCCGCGGAAAGCAGGGGCAGCGCCCTGAGGGTCGGCGAATTCTTACGGGCCCCGCCGACTAGCGAGACTGATAGGAGGCAATAAGCCAAAACTCCGGCTTTTTTCAAAGATCCAGCTCCTGGTCCCAGATTGAAATTGATAAGTAGAAGAACGGACCTGGTGCTTCTTTGGAGGTATTCCCTTTTGATATCTTAGGAATACCCCCAAAGAATAGTAGCAGTTTTTTCCAGGAATGTGGAAAGCCCCGATGTGGGGATCAGCAGAAGAACGCGCCTGTGGGAGCGCGGATTAGGTTTCTAAACTACTTACAGCCACAATGCGTCGACGATTACAATGATCGGATCGCTTGGCATCTTTGGCTAAACAGGATCGCAAGACTCGCCTGCGACCCCTAACGATTCAAATCTAGGGCCGAAACAAAGGAGAATTCGACTATTTTTGTATTATGTAATTCTAAAAGAACGAGATATTTATGGAAGTTTGATGTGACTGCCCACATCGGCGGGGGCTCAGGCAGTCGCGGCGTAGTGATTGGCTGTCTGTTTGGAGGCTAATTGTCCACGTCGAGGACTTCGAAGTGGAACCGTTCCGGCGGCAACAGCGTAAGTTCGTCGGGAACCATGCGGGACCAGGTCTGATAGGCACTATCGGCCATGGTGGAATTCAGGTAAAGCAGGAACTGGTTAGAGAAGCAGTCGATCGGCGGCGGCTGGCGAAACGTCAGGCGCAATCCGACTGCCCGCTCCAATGCCACACCGCGCGTAGGCACTTCCTTCTCGCGCAAGAGAGTGACGAAACTGGCGCGGCTGGCGTGCGGCCACACATCGGGGTGCAATAGATTGCGCAAGCCGTCTTGGTATTCAAACGTGATTTCACACTGGCGGATCCACTCCAGCACGGAGTCGCCCCATTGCCAGTGCGACATTAATGCTTTGTAATGCTCCGCGAGTTGTAGCGCCAGATCAAACTTTCGCTGCTCCAGCAGGCGCTCATCCTCGCAGGTAGCGGCCAGCATCTCTTCGGCTTCCAGCATCATGGAGCCCAGATCGGTCACACCCTCAGTGGGCGCGTGTTCGGTGGTGTGCACTAGAAGAGGAGGCAGTTCGTGCGTCTTGCTGCCTGGTATCGCGATGTATCGTTCGTCTCTCATCGCCGTTCTCTACCTACCCTTATCGACGCATCCAAACCACTTTTGATTACTTTTGTAGCATGCCAAGAGCCGTTCGGCGAATTAAAAAGTTCTAATTACACCCATCTGGTATCGTGATCGTAGCACTCGCTCCCCGTGGCTGCTAAATTTTGCCGACAACCCCTGGAGAAGGCGGCGGCGGCAATGTGGCGATCGTTCGACCGGGACTTCAACGACATCATGGCCATCGACCTCTGGAAGGATGGCCGACGATTCACCTGGAGCGGCCACATTCCGGTAACGGGACTCTTCGGGGCGGAACATCTTGAGTGCACGATGCCGGCTAACTTCCGGATGCGCCGTACCTCGTGCACTAATGCGCTCGAATCGAGTTTTCCCCTAGCTGGCGGGACGATACGCCCAATAAAGTCCGGTGGGGAATGAAACCAACCGAACGGAGTTATGGTTTTCACCTCGATAGAGGGTGAAGCGATAGTCGAGGCCCGCTGGCTTCAGCTCGTCCAGGATTTTGGCGAATGCCGTCGTGCTGCCGGTATTGTCGCCTTCATCTCCTACCGAAAGATCGAGACGCACAGGCGCAGACAGTTTACGCAGCCGATCGCGCGCAGCGGTCAAAAGCAGTCGGCCATCCCACTCCAATGCTGGGCTCGCCGCGACAATCCGCTGGAACAGTGCAGGCCGCTGCTCCAGCGCATAGATCGCAAACAAACCGCCGTTGGAATGACTCACATTGACGATGATCACCGGGCGCATCCGCTTCGAACAGACGTTGTTCTCCTGAATGAACGCCATGAGCGGGAAGTGCCAGCCATCCAGAACGTACAGCACCGTGTAGGACTGGCCCGACTTCCATAGCCTGCAGGCCAGGCGGAGCGTGTTCCGCCGCGAGGGACTAGCGGTGAAGGTATGCGACCACTCGCGACAAACGCGCCTTCGATCTCCAGCGCCGCAGCGTGGCCTGCGGGTACGGCGCCAACCTCGTACAATTGAGCGACATGACGCCGTTTGAGTTAACCGCTCTAAAGGATCGACCGCTGCGCATTGGCCTGATCGTTCCGTCGTCCAACACGGTGATGGAGCCGGATTTTCATCAGCAAATTGGACGGACTGCGATCATCAGCACAACGCGCATTTTCCTGGAGGAAGTAACTCGGGAGGAAGAATTGCGGATGTTGCACAACGACCTGCCAACAGCCACCGAACTCATTCGCACCACGGCCCCGGATGTCGTGATATTTGGCTGCACCTCAGCGGGAGCGCTCGGTACGTTGGCCCACGATCGCGAAATCGGCGAGAGGATCCGGACGGGAGCCGGAGCCCCAGCCGTCACCGTTCTCGAGGCCGTACTGACGAAGGTGCGAGCGATTGACCCGCGGAAGATCGCGGTATTCACGCCGTACACAGAAGATTTGACGAACAGCATCGCATCCTCTCTCAGGGAAGCCGGTTATCCGCCGGTGAAAGCCGTTGGCATGGGCATTCGGGGGAACCTCGATATCGGCAGAGTTGCACCATCGGAAGTCGTCCGCTTTGTGGAGTCCCAACTGAAAGGATGTTCCCCGGATTGCGTTTTTCTCTCCTGCACCAACTGGCGATCCGTCGAGGCTATCGAACCGTTGCAGAGGAAACTGGGGATCCCGATCGTCACCAGCAACCAGGCGGCGGTAGACGCTGTGCGGCGAGTTGGAGTCGGCAGCGCCTAATGCCTGCCGAAGCCGCTGTCGCAGTCAGTGATGTCGAAGTAAGAACCCTCGGTAAACTGCGGCGGCGGATAATTCCCCTGCTCGTGCTTTTGTACGTTGTCGCCTACGTCGACCGGATCAATATCGGTTTTGCGGCGCTGACAATGAATGCCGCACTGGGTATCACCAGCGCCCAGTTCGGATTGCTCGCTGGAGTCTTCTTTTGGGGTTATTTCATCTTTGAAGTGCCCAGCAATCTCCTGCTTCACCGCGTCGGCGCGCGCATGTGGATCAGCCGTATTCTGGTCACCTGGGGCATCGTGGCGATGGCCGCTGGAGCCGTGCAAAACGTACAACAGTTTTATGTTGCGCGATTTCTGCTTGGCGTTGCCGAAGCCGGCTTCTTCCCCGGTATCATCCTGTATCTGACTTACTGGTTCCGCCAGCGCGACCAGGCCCGCGTCATTTCTCTGTTCGTTACCGCGCTGCCGGTGGCCAGTATCCTGGGCGCCCCGGTTTCAGGCTTCATACTCGATCACGCGCATTGGGCCGGCCTGAGCAGTTGGCGATGGCTTCTAATTCTGGAAGCACTCCCGGCCATCGTCTGCGGCGTGCTCACCTGCTTCCTGCTTCCCAGCCGACCGGCGGAATCGCGATTTCTGGCGGAAGAAGAGAAGATCGGGCTCATCGCCGAATTGGCTCGCGATGAGCAGGCGAAGACTACCGGGCACTCCATCTCAGCGGTGCGCGCGCTGGCTCATCCCCGCGTGTGGCATCTGGCAGCGGTGCTTTTTGGGTTCGATATCGGGCTGTACGCCATGAGTTTTTACATGCCGCAAGTTGTCAAAGCGCTTTCGAACGGCTTCTCTAACACGGTGGTGGGCGTTCTCGTTATGGTTCCCCACCTGGCCGGGTTGGCTGCGATGGTTCTCGTATCCCGCAGTTCCGACCGAAGATTGGAACGGAGATACCACAGCGCTATCCCGATCGCCGTGGCCGGAATAGCCCTGGTCTTGCTGGGAGAGACGAATTTCCAAACACTGTCCATCGTGCTTTGGTCATTTGTTGCCATGGGAATCTACAGCTTCTTCGGCCCATTTTTCTCGATACCAAGCAAGTTCCTTTCGGGATTCTCAGCCGCGGCCGGCATCGCTTTGATCAACTCGGTCGGGAATCTCGGTGGTTTTGTCGGTCCATCAGTCATCGGAGCCATTGCTAAAGGGAGCACGGGGGTTTACGGAGGCCTTGCTGTCGCGGGCGTGGCGCTTACCTTGTCCGCCGTTCTGGTCCTTCTCCTTCCTCGGCGGGAGCGCCAGCGCTGAAGTCCGACAATCACCTGGAAGGTGCGCATGGGATACTACGCGTCACCCTTTTCAGCGCGAAAAGACCACCCCGTGCGGCTTGGCGGTGCCTTTCCATCCGTGCGGCCATTTTCGGTTTTCGAAGCTGAAACCAGGCTTGCCGTCCTTGTCCTGGAAGGCGTCATCGATGGCCAGAGCGCCGGTGGCCTGATTCAGCTTCACCATATACAGCCGGAATGTCCGAGAGTACGAACCGGGCGTCACAACCAGACGCCTGCGTTTTTTCGTCCCAGCCAGTCCAATGGGGACTGTAGTCGTCAAATTTCAGACGCGATACTTCAACAGGTTTGTCTCCGTGCGCGATATCCAGAACCACCAGCGCATGAAGCGTGTCAATGCTCTGGATCAGAAAATGCCCAACAATGGTGGGAACACCGCAATAAGCGCCGGGAAACACGTAAACGAGCTGCGATTTGACGTTGTCCGTGTTCATTCCCGTGATCCGCTCGATTCCGCAGGCGTACGTCTGAACATACACGGCGCCGTCCGGCCCCAGACGAGGTTCTTCCGGACTGATGTGCGCGTAGCGGCCTGCGCCCGGATCAAGGTAACTCGTCTTCAGTAATTTGAGGTCGGAAAGGCGCCAGACCTGATAGGTGAGGCCGCGAAAGACATCCTCATCGGCCATAGCGGAATCGGTTGACACGACGCGGTCGAGTTCCGGCAGCACGACCAGACTGTAGGGCGTCAACAGAGCATCCGGAAAAGCCGGGTCAGCACTGCTGGCCGACCGGATGACCTTACCCTGATCGTCGATTTCCACCAGTCCGCCGGTTTTGCCTGGCCCATGCATCTGGGCGTCGTGTCGATGCTGGAACGTGGCCAGGACATGCCCGTTTGGCAATCGCAGAAACGAGTGCGGGTGCATGTAGCCCGCCATGTCGGAAAACAAAGTCGCGATTGCAGGATGTAACGGATCGCGCAGATTGAAGATGAAGGTTTTGCCGGCGTCGTGATCGTTGGCAAAAAGCATCCCGCTTGGCAGGCATCGTGTACTCGGTATGGTGCACATTCACCGTCTTCTGGCCGGTGCCAAGAGTGGTCATCAGGCGGCCGTAAGATGCGGATCGCGGATCGGCGTCGATCACGGCAAGAAAGGATTGGTCCTTCTGTGCAGCATCTCCGGCCCATGCAAACAGGTAGTGCCCGGGTATCGGAGCTTTTTGAGCCAGGGACCAGACGGGGAGACCGATGGCGAGAGAAAACAGGGCTGGAAGCGGCTGCTGTGCGGGCGATCATCTCAAACAGCTTACAGCGATGGAGGCCCGCTCTCGGAAGGTTAGCCCGCCGTACGGATAGGGAACGGACGACCGGCATTCCGAAGTTATCTACTTTCCGGTTCACATCCGGTCGAAATTGCGAGGCAGCCCAGCGGCTTGGGTTTTGGCACAGTGACGCCATGGACTCACGATGTTCTACGCCGTGAACTGTGCACTATCCGGCAACGGGATGGCTGGCTTATACATCTGAATCCGGCTCAATCGGGACCGGGTGGAGTGAATTCCAGTCAACGCCGAAACAGACGGTCCAACCACGTCTTCGACGCTGCCTGATCGAATCCTTCGAGCATCCAGATATCGTACGGCCACCTGGCGATCGACGTAAGGAAGCGCTTGCCGGCGGGATGCACACTGAATCCCGCGATGCTGTCGGTGGACGCGGGCAGATCCACGGGGGCGACTATCTTCTCCGCGCCCGTCTTCACATCAATGGAATAGAGCTGCCACTGCGCGCCGTCGCCGGCAGAAAGCAATCCCTGCTCCCTAACGCCGTCGCGCTTACGACCTTCGCCGGTTGGTCGGCAATCCGGAAGTTGGTCCCGGAGAACGGCGCTACCGGAAAGTGTGACGTTATCCCCTGCCGGGATGCGTTCCGGACGAGTGACGCGCGACTTGGAAAGAGGTCACCTCAGAATCCCTGCCCGATTACTCAACGTAAACGCCAATGGCACAGCCGACCCGCCGGCCCAGCGTGTTGCCATC
>CAWGTA010000012.1:0-333825 GCA_963825305.1 Terriglobia bacterium
GTTTGTCGGCAGGATCGCCCAAAACCCTCCGGACCTCCAGGATGTACTTTCTAATGCCTTCCGGATTTACATAGGTTTCCGGCCACAGTGCCCCTAACAGTTCTTCCTGACTAACCAGCTGACCGGAGTGCTCGACCAAGTAGCGCAGCACATCGAACGCCTTGGGAGTAAGTGGTGCACGTTCGTCAGCACGCCACAGACAATGATTCGACGTGTCAAGCCGGAACGGCCCGAATGTTTTCATCTCAAAACATACTCTCAGTCTGCATTGAAGAGGAATCTCCTCGAATGCGACCCGTATTATAGCAGCGACTTAACTAGAGGCCCAAGATTGAAATAATTTCAAGTGAGTGACGAACTCGGCCGACAGCGTCAACGAAACTTTGACAAAAACCTCTCCAAAACATCACAACTTCGCGCGTGCATTCCCTTACTCTGACATTGCGGCTGGTTGAGCCAGCTCGCATATCAAAGAAAAAGAGGATTCAAGAATCGTATGAAGAAAAGCTGTCTATTATTGCTCACGCTGTCTGCTGGGGTGTTCGCTCAGAATGGCACAGTCGTACACTGGCGTGGGATCCAAGGGGTAATCACTGTCCCTGGGGTCGACAACCCGGTCGGCCAAATCCATAGCGGGGCAGGCCCATGGACAACTCAAAACGGCGACGCGCGGATCAACCTCGCGACCGGCCAGGGCTCCTTCGAAGTCGAGGGGCTTGTTTTGAATGGTGGAAACGCCAGCGGCACTCCGGGCCCGGTCACCAGCGTTATGGGTACTTTCGTATGCAACCCGGGTAGCCCCGCGGGCACCGTGGAAGCAGATATTGACACACCGGCGGCGAGCCTCAGTTCCGTGGGTGGCGCCGAGCTTTCGTTCACGGTCCAGCTTCCGGCTGTATGTAACAATCCGCTGTTTCTGATTCGCGTCGCGTCCGGACGTTGGATCGCAACCGGCACTAAACCAGCCACCAGCTCAATCTTCGGTTACTATCGGTGAGAGCTTTGAAGCAGTCTTCGCGGCCTGGATTCGGCAGCCCGCGGGCATCAAAAATGAAGGCGCCCCCATGTCCGCTCTCGTCCTTTGGCGGGGCGCCTAGACAAAAGCGTAGTAATGGCGCATGAACTCTTCGTGCGTCAGCTTGACGACCGGAGGGAGTAGTGCTCCAGGAGATGCTGGCGCAGCGCGGGAGGCAGGTCGGCATTGGCGTCATAGAGCAGGGAGGGGCAAGCACTCTGGCAGGCACCGGACCGCGAGCGGCTGAAGGACAAACGAGACCGGGCGCTGCTTGCCCTCCTACTGGCCTGTGGTCTCGTCGGCATGAACTTGCCGAGCTGACTTTCGGCCACCTGCAGCGCGCGAAGGGCATTGGGCAATCGTGGACCTGAGCGGAAAGGCTGGTCACGTTCGAACCATTCCCGTCCCGGATTGGGTACATGGCCTGCTGAACGAATGGACACAGGCTGCCGGAATTGAGGCGGGGAAGCTCTTCCGGCGTGTGAGTAGCACCGGTAGAGCTTGGGGCGAAGCTGTAACGGAAAAGCTGGTCTGGCACGTCGTCAAGGAGTTCGCCGCCAAGATTGGCGTTGCCAAACTCGCACCGCACGATCTCCGTCGAAGCTGTGTTCGGCTCTGCCGCGCCTCCGGCGGCGAACTGGAGCTGATTCAATTCCTTCTTGGCCACGTCTCGGTCTAGACCACAGAACGCTACCTCGGTTGCACCCAGCGGATTTCATCGGCGGTGAACGATAGGATCGGAATCGAGCCAGCACTCTGAACCGTTATCCCCGGACGGCTTGGCGACGATCCTGGACCCAGCCGGCTTCGACTACGCCGATAATGATGTCCAGCGTTCTCGAATTTCAGAAGATCGGCTTGAGCGCGTTGCCGAGGCAGAAGCCACGGAATAGCAGGCCTATTCGGCGCGTTTTTCAGCCGAAGATCCCCCGAAGACGCTTCGACCATCCGCCAGCGTCACTTTCTTTGCGTTCGCCAAATTGGATTGGTCTTTGGCTAGGTAGCCTTCGACCGTCACCTGATCGCCGGTCTTCAGCGAATCTTGCCGCCATCCCAGGTGGCGCAAGATTAGCGGCGGCCCAAGTTCGATATTCCAATTGACAACTTCGCCTTGATTGTTCTTCACATCCACGTAGAAATGGACGTGTGGATTTGTCCACTCCACTTTCGTGACCGTACCGGTGATTTGAACTGGCTTATCGGTATCGTACTCGGCGGCGAACGAGTGATGCGCGTATGCGGACGAGCGCGACAGCAGCAGCGCCAGAGACAGGATCAAAAAATGCGCTTCGTATCTCATTCGGTTTGCTCTCCCCAAAACGCGTGCCCGGTTAGTTGGTGCTCACGTGCTCGCGGTATTGATTATTTTCCGCGCAAACGTACTCCTCGACTTCCTCATCGGGCGCCAGGACATTTACGAACTTTGTCCGGAACGGCGTTCTAAAGCTTTCTGGATCGTCGTATGTGGTTTCCACTTCAAGGTGACCCAGATCCGGCCGCCGCAACCGGTCAGTGATGTGCAGCTTGCCGGTATGCGGGAACATATTCAGCCATGTTTTATCGTTCAACCCCAGCGTATCGATGACCAGCGTGTCGCCTTCCCATTTGCCAATCGAATATCCCTGCCACGATGATTCCAGATCCTTCGGAAAACTGCGTCCATCCAGGTACACGTGGTGGGCGGAGATCACATCGTCGCTTCTAAGCGTCACCAGGATCTTGGGAGTCTGGACGATTCTGATAGGCCACCGAGCCAGGAATCCAGCGAGCTCCGGCAGGCATCGAGCGGAAGGCTTATCTTTATAGTCATTGAGTACGCGTTCGCGGAATAAAGCTCTTGCCCACGGCAGTAGATCCGGTTGTTGCGAACGGCCCCCAACGGACGTAGGAGATATCAGCCAGACACCGGAAAAGTCCGGCTTCGCATCCGGAGTTCTAGGCGCAGGCCCTTCGGGAGGAGGCGGCTTTTTAGAAAGAAGGTCAAACAACGCCGGCATTTCTCCGAGTGTGGCCAACATACCGGCACTCGACGCGAGCTGAATCTCCAAGGCTGCCGGCTGGCCCGCGCGAATCACGATGCCCCTACGCACAAAAGGCCGGTACTTGGCATCGATAACGAAGATGTCGTACTTTCCGGGCGGTAGTTGCACAAGGGTGTATTCGCCCTTGGCCGAGCTTACGGCCTTGTAGTCAGTTCCAGTTTCGGTGTTCCTGGCTTCGACACTTACACCCGCCGCCGGTGCGTGCGCCGGGTCGAAAACGGAACCCGCAATGGAGCCGGATTCACTTTGGCCCAAGGCCACCATACAACAGCAGATACCGCCGACTATTGGCAGGAGACGCATTCGAAACCTGACCGCCACGGGCATTATACAACGGTGTACGGAAGCGGGCGCGGCTCCTGGATGGATTATAGGCGTTCATTGCTGCTGCCTTATCTGCCGCCCTAGCATCTCCCGAAGCTAGAGGCGTGCCCGGAGCAAACCGGACTCAACCGCTGCGACGGAACGATTTACGATCTTTGCGATGTGCTCGAGTGAGATTTCCTCGATGTCCCGGAGCACGAAGACCGTTCGACACATTGGATCTAAACCCCGTAGGCCGCACTCCAGTATGCTGGTCGTCCGCTCATACGAATCGGCAACACGGTCCGGAAGCCGATGGCCCTCGGCGACGGCGGTCGCAGAGGCCTTCGCGAAGCTTCACAACCGAGGCGGTCACAAGCCGAAGCCAAGCCTTCTCGTCCTCCAGGCTCCCAACCCAGTCCTCGCAAACCTCGAGAAACGTCGCAATCAGGACATCCTCGGCGGCATCATCATTTTGCGTGATATTTTCGCGATGGAATAGAGGCGGTCCCGAAAAACCGTCACCAGTTTCAATGAAGCACAACCGTCCATCGCTGTTGGGTGTTGCACCTCCGAATGTAGCCGTCCAATCCCGCTCGAATTGACGGTGCTCGAAATCGACACTTACCCTCCTCTGAGAACGTAGCATTCACGTTGCCCGCCGGATATCTCCACTTAGGCTCAGATGTCGTTCTAATAAGCATTCCGTGGAAGCCGATGCGGCCGTCCCACCGGCTGAAATCAACATTCTTTGCTCGGATGTCTGCGCACCAGGCCACCGCGTGGCGTCATGCCGGAGATTCCTGCGAGTAGAGCGGGAAAATCGCTCCAGCCTTTGGGGGGCGCACCTACACCCTCCAGAAAGGTCGCCCGACTCCGCGATTACACAGAGGCCCTCCAGAAGCGCCTGCCTCTTCGCCCCGCATTTCGGGCACTGCTCCAGATGGATCCCGATCGCCCCAGCCTCCCGCCGTTTCAGTTCGCAATCGAGCAGAAGAAGCAATTTCTCCTCACCAGGGTGGTTTATCTGTTGCCCGGGAGTGTGACGCATTCTTTCCATCGTTAAACAATCTTTCGCAATCTCTTCACTGCGCGCCGGACACACTCCACCGCGGCCGACTTCGAAATGTCTAGCGCCAGTGCGATCTCGTAATAGCGGAGTCCTTGAGCCCTCAGATGCAGGCATTCGCGTTCGAGTTCCGGCAGGCGCCGTACCGCCTCCTCGATGAGCCGGGTTCGTTCGCGCTGGAGCACCTGCTGCTCTGGATCGGGCGAAGAATCACTGGGCGTCAGATCCGTAGGTTTCCCTTCGTCCTGGCTTGTCGAATAGCGTTGATGCTCACGCCGGCTGTCGATCCACAGATTCCGCACGACGCGAAACACCCAAGCGCGCACTTCGCTGACCTCTAATCCGTCCTGAAAACTGCGGTAGAGGCGAAGGAAGGCCTCCTGAGTCATCTCTTCGGCCAGCGAGGGGTGGCATCCCAAGGAGCGCAGGTACCGAAATACCGGGTCGCGTAACTCGAGGAACCATCGCTCGACTTCCCTCTTGATATGGTGCGGGCTGCGATCTGGCGGCTGGATACGAGCTGTTCCTCCCCGATGGACCTGTGTTCTCGCAAGCGCCGGGCGAGGGAGACACAGTTGTTCTCTGCGCTGGTTCGGGCACTGGATCATATGAAGTGCGATCCCCTCGTTGTTGGTCACGGCAGGCGAATCCGGTTACAAATCGATGTCGTGGTTTCGGCGTCTACTCTTATCCTGCGAAATCCGACGCGAGTTGGGATCATCGGAGCGCTTGAATTTGCAAGTCTTACCGGTGTCTTCGGATTTGCATTTGGGGCGATCGCGCACAGATTATGCCGGTCGGCCGCCGAAAACGGGCCCCGGCGCTTTAGTAATCAATTACTTACTAACTAATAGCCACTAAATTTGGCATCTTTCCCAACTTACGCTTGTTACACCGTCTTCTTAGTGAACTTAATTGTGTAGATATTACTGACGGAGTCCCCCCTAACATGAACCTTCAACTCTTGCGCAAGTTCAGAGTGCCCTTCGGGTGCGTTATACTCGCACTTCTCGTAGCATCAGCCTTGCATGCCAATAGTACGTTCACGTTTCAAAATGGCTCGAATGGGTATACCGGCGCGGCGGATGCATCGATCAATACGCAATATTCTCAATACAACGGCGGCAATGGAATCCCGTGGAAAGGGGACGCGGCCGACCCGGAACTGGGATGCTACACCACCACCGGGAGCGGCGCGTACTCCGTTCGCTACATCTTGAAGTTCGGGAGTTTGGCCATCCCTGCCGGATCGCAGGTTGTCTCCGCCACACTCGCCATCTCACTGGATTTCTGGAACGCAGGCAGCGGGAATATCACTGGATTCTATTTGAAAAATACCTGGGATCCGGCTTCCGGCCGGCTTGGCTGGGTGCACAAGGACGCGGCCACCGACTGGGCAAGCCCGGGAGCCTCATCCGTCGGAATCGATACGATCACAGGCAAGAACTTCCAGGTTCCGGCGCTTCGACCCGTCGGAGCGCAGACCGTCACCATCATCCTGGATCCTGCCGTGGTGCAAGCGTGGATCAGCACGCCCTCGGCCAATCAGGGGATCATGCTGGTCAACAATATTCCTGGTGACATTGTGCGACCGATAAGCACCGCCGGCACGAAGAGCCTGCGGCCGAAGCTGACCGTCGTGGTCGCTTCGGGCACCCCAGCTGTGAACGTGACCGTGTTGCCGACCACGGCAACCATCCAGACCGGCGGCCAGCAGGCATTCACCGCCACTGTGACCGGGTCTTCCAACATCGCCGTAACGTGGACCGCCACGGGCGGCACCGTATCGGGAACCGGTGTCTACACGGCAGGCGGCGCCACGGGTAACTTTACCGTCACCGCTACCTCAGTCGCCGATCCAACCAAATCAGCAACTGCCACCGTCGCCGTACAGCCGGCGCCGGTGGTACAGGTCTCTGTGTCGCCCACGAGTGCCAGCTTGCAACCGGGACAAACGCGTCAGTTCACTGCGACCGTCACGGGCAACGCCAATACCGCGGTCACCTGGACTGCTACCGGCGGAACCATCACATCCGCGGGCCTGTATACCGCGGGAACGGCAGCGGGATTGTTCGCGGTAACTTCAGCATCGGTGGCGGATCCGACTAAGACCGGGAACGCCACCGTGACCGTCGTCCAATTTTCGGTGACGCTGAACGTCTCACCAACCAGCGCGGTTCTGCAACCGGCGCAGACGCAGCAGTTTACCGCCGCGGTAACCGGCAGTTCGAACACGGCGGTCACCTGGACGGCCACTGGCGGCACGATCTCGTCATCCGGTCTGTACACGGCAGGTCAAAGCATTGGAAACTTTGCGGTCACCGCGAAGTCAGTGGCGGATACCAACAAGAGCGCTACGGCTGCGGTTGCCATCACTAGCGGCTCCGCGCTTCCTCCGGTGCCGCGCCAGTTTGATGGCGCGTATGTGGTTGTGCAAAGTCCCGTATCCGGCATGCATTTCACTGCCCCTGCGATGATTCGCATCTACGCCGATCCCTTCGACGGGAACGCGCCGGATCCCGACGCACTTACAGTCAACTTCCTGATGAATGGGCAATCCGTTGGCAACTTTACGGGAAGCGGCGCGCAGAACGGGTATTTCGCGCTGACCGTGAACAACATCGCCGCCGGGACCTACGCGATCACCGCTCAAATCACGACGACCCAGAACCACACTCTGACCAGCGCACCGGTGACGATCTTCGTCGATAATCCGTCGACGTCCTCCGGTCCGGTGTTTAACCTGACTTCAGATGTGGTGCTCTCGGGATCGCAGAACGCGACCTATACGGGGACTACAGGCAATCACTGCGCGATCATCGGGAATGGCTTCCAGATTCGCTCGGGGGCCGGCTTTACTGGCTCGCTGACGATCAGCAACTGTGACATCCGCGGCCTGGGCACAGCAACCAATCCCAGTATCGACGTGACCGTCAACGGTTCCGGCTCCATACAGTTGATCGGCAACGTGTTTGATACGTTCGGCACCGTCTCGATCGGAGCGAACGACCAGGCGCAAGCGGTGGTTCGCAATAACGAGTTCCGGGAGAACACTCTCGTACCCGTTACCTCGCTTCCCACGGACTATTCCGGCGCAACTCTACCGGTCTTCCTGGCGACCGGCAACTCCTCCGTACAGCAGTTTTTCCAGGGCAATAACGTCGGATTGTCTACCGTCGTTTTCCAAGACACGCGGAACTGGCTGATTGGCGGAAGCACCGATGCGGAGAGCAACGTTCTGATGGGGGTGCGCTGCGGATTCACGATCCACGGCTCGTCGAACATGGTGCTACGCGCCAACTACAGCCAGCACAATTATCCTCACCGCATGTCACAGGCCCTAAACTTCGAGTTGCAGGGCGATGGTTTCCTGGTGGAACACAACGTCATCCGCAGCTCGTCCTGGCCGGTCCGCGGCATGGGCGGCGAACTCCGATACAACCTCATCGATGCAAGCGGCAACTCCGACCAGGTCTTCCAAGCACCGATGAGTAACACGAATATCCATCACAACGTGTTTTCGTTCACCGTCAGTCAAACATTCTACAGCCCGGGAGCCGGAGTCAAGCTGATCTACAACGTGGACAATGTTCAGTTCCATAACAACGTGATGGATGGCGGCGGCGCCTTTATGGGCTTCTCTGGAAGTCCCATCTCGGTCACCGGCGGCTCGTTCGTAGGAAGCCTGCGAAACAACGTTTTCTATAATTTCGCGGGCCTGGCCGGCGGACCGGTGCTGGCCGGCGATTTCGACGAATCGACAAATCCGCCGTTGCCAAGGCTGCGCTATTCCGACTACAACGATTTCTTCGATCCTGACGCGACGAACCAGACCAACTACGGATTGGCGGTGATCGGAGTAGCGGCCGGCGCCGCCGGCTACGGTCTGCACGACCTGGGCGGGTTGAACGGCCACATGAATCCGAAGTTCACCCAGCCTACGGCGATTCCCTTCCCGTTCCTGCCCGAGGATATTTGGAGCCGCAGCAAGAAAGTTTCGGATGTTCTGGGCACGTACCGTTCGATGTATACGCCGGCTCCGGGCAGCCCCCTGATCGGCGCGGGAGATCCGCAAGATGGCTCGGGAGGCAACATCGGCGCAATCGGTAACGGCGAGCCAGCCGACCAGTTCGGCAAGTTCGGCGGAGGCACCAGCACACCACCGGTGCCCGTTATCGATAGCTTCACCGCATCACCTACCACCGTCCAGTCCGGACAGAGCGCCACGCTGAGCTGGTCAGTGGCAGGCGCAACCACTCTGAATATAGCTCCAGCACCGGGAACCGTCACTGGCAGCTCGGTGACGGTGGCCCCCAGCGCAACCACCACGTATACGTTGACCGCTACCAACAACGGCGGTTCCGTGACAGCGACAGCCACCGTTACGGTCACCACGGCGACCGTGGTTGCCGTCACCATTTCGCCCGCCTCCACATCGCTGGCAACGGGCACTGTTCGCCAGTTCATCGCGACCGTAACAGGAGCCGCCAATCCGGCGGTGACGTGGACCGCGACAGGCGGTACCGTCTCCTCCTCAGGCCTTTACACGGCCGGCGGCACAACGGGTTCGTTCAAAGTGACGGCAACCAGCGTTCAGGATCCGACTAGGAGCGCCTCGGCCGCGATCATGGTCACGCTACCGCAGCCGGTCGGTGTCAGCATTTCTCCAACCAGCGCAACGGTGTTCACAAATGGCACTCAACCATTCACCGCAACCGTGACGAACGCATCGAACACGGCCGTAACCTGGTCCGCGACCGGCGGTACCGTGTCCTCCTCAGGCCTGTACACCGCAGGCGGCGCAACGGGCTCGTTTACGGTGACGGCAACCAGCGTTCAGGATTCGACCAGGAGCGCGTCCGCGGCAATCACCATAACGACTCAGCCGACGGGGAACGCGCATCCTCGGATTATTCTCGATGCGCCGACGCTCGCCACTCTCCGCAGCCGGGCGCAGGCACGGACAGCGGAATGGACCGCCTTAAAGGCGACCTGCGACTCCTACATCGGCGGCAACGTTGAATTCATCAATGGGAATGACTACCCCGACCGTCCGAACGTCGGCGAAGGATATCAAGGTAGCGGTTACAGTGACGCCTTGATGCCCCTCGGCCTCTGCTATCAGACGACTCTTCTCTCCGATCCCGCTACCGCGGCGAAGTACGCCACGATTGGCGTCGCGATCCTCATGGCCATGTCGGACCCGGCCCATCAGACCGCGGACGATTGCAACTGCGCAGTGCCGCTGCGCGACTACGGCTACGGCATTCGCAATTTCGGGGTTGCCATGGGCATCGGATACGATTGGTTCCACGATCGGATGACGCCGGCCCAGTTGACGCAGCTGCAAACGGCGCTGGGCCAATGGTTCACATCCTTTGAGACAGACAGTTTCGAATACGATCATCCGCAAGGCAATTACTTCGCGGGATACTATGCGGCGAAATGCATGGCCGCGCTCGCCGTGCAGGGAGACAGCCCGCTGGGCGACACCTGGTGGAATGACTGGTACAACAACCAGCACTTAGGACGTGTGGCGCCGTATTACAGGGCCAATCTAGCGGGAGGAGGATGGACCGAAGGTTATTCGCAATACGGCATTCTGGCAACACGCAATCAGTCCTTGCCGGCGCTGGCCGTGAAAACCGCGAAGGGCATCGACCTGATCCAGGCCGGAAATCCCCAGTCGTCTTACACGTACCCCCTGGACAACCCGCGCTGGCTCATGGCCTTCACGTGGCCCACGCGCGATCTGGTCGACGACCGCGGTGAGCTCTATAGCACCGGCGACCCGCGGATCTGGCCCGGCACCGGCCGCCTCGACACCTATCGGTTCTCCGCCGGGCTTCTCGCCATGCTCGGAGACCCGCTGGCGCCGATGATGCACAAGTATGCACGCGATGCCAAGACAGCTCTGGACGCGCTCGGAGTCGGCGACACCACGGAGTGGACCGACTTCCTTTTCTGGGATCCGGCCGCGCCGGAAACCGCGGACTATTCGAGCCTTCCGATCTCGTACCTGGCTTCGGGCATGGGCGGAGTGACGGTGAGGTCGGACTGGTCGACCGGTGCAACGTTCCTGTCATTTATGGCGGGCCCGTACATCAACAATCCTGCCGCCGGTCATGAATCCTTCGATAAAGGATCGCTGGCAATTGAGAGAAACAAAAACCCGCTGGTGGTAAACGCCGACGCGTGGCTGACTCACGATCCTAATGGTGATCCGGGTTGGAGCGCGGGCTTTGACGATCGCTACGGCAATTGGAGCTTGAATCACGCGATTGGCAATCGAACTTTCTTCAATACCTTCCAGGTGCGACAGTTGGATGGGCAGGGTAACCTGGTCGCTCCTTATGGCCAGAGCTCGGCACAACGTTCGGATGGTGTGCGTACGAAGATTGGTCGCTTTGAAGACGGTGGATCGTACGTCTTAGCTGTGGGTCAATTCCTCGAGGACATGTATTATCCCTTCCATGACCCGGCCACGGGCCAACCTACCATCTGCTCCGGTGCGGCGTCTGCGGTGACGTCGTTGTCGCGGCAGATCGTGTATCTGCGTCCATCGCAATTTGTCGTGTACGACCGAAGCACGATTTGCGATGCTTCACTCGATCAGTACCTGGCGTTCCACTTCCCGGCCAATCCAATGGAGGTAACTGCTCCAGCCCCCGGACTGCATCGCTTCGATGTGGTCAACGGTCAATTCGCGGGGTCGATGACGACCATCTTGCCGGCGAACGCGGCCTTCGTCACAACAGACCACCTCGCGCCCGATACAGCGACGTGGAACAAGGTATGGCGGACCGAGATCCGCGCAACGGACGCGCCCACGGCCACGCGTCGCTGGATGACCGTTTTCGATCTCGCGCCGACTGCCGCGCAAGTCGCGTCGGCGACTGGCATCAACGTGACGGGCGGACTGGCAGTCGGAACGCTTCTGGCCTCGCCGGCGGGCAATAGTGTGGTGGTTTCCGGTACGGCTCAGGTTGGAACCGCGATCGCAGGACCGTTCAGCTACACCGTGCCCGCGGCGGTGACGCGGCACGTGATTACCGATCTGGCGCCGTCGAAGGGATACACCGTCTCGGTTTCCGTATCGACCGGCAACCATATTGTGACTGTCACTCCCGGCGGAAATTCTTCCGCTACTGCCAACGGAGTCCTCTCCTTCTCTGTCACAGCAGGAGGATTACTGCAGCCGTAGAAGTCTGGACTTGGTGATCACGGGTATGCGAAAGATTTCGCGGCTCCCGATTCCGGCAGCCCACTAAGACAACCGAGAAAGGCCAAGTTCAAAGTCGCGTTCCAGTGCAGCCCGATGGTGGCTCTCGAGTACAACTACTATCAATTTCTGCGAAGTCGCCATCGAAGCGTGGTGTCCTCTGGCTGGCAATCGGACGGGAACCTTTGCCGAACAACATACCGTAGAACAAAGTTGTGTTATCCAGCGCCGGCATTCCGATTTCGACGCCACTCCGCACTTCTACGTTCGCGGTCCAGAGGGGTCGCAAGATCGGTTAAGTCTGGCTCCCGTCAACTGACCGCTTGGTTGGGTAAACGCCCATTGCGTTGCGCTAATTCGCCACGCGGCTCTAATGAACGGCGCAACTCTGGAGGTGGCGCTTATACAAACGAGGCGTTTTGCCGCATGAGACACTCCTTCGGTGTACGAGTACTCGCACACAACGTCAAATCGCTCCAGCAAACTATTGATTATTAAAGGAGTGGCTCCCCGGCATGGATTCGAACCACGATTCACGGCTCCAAAGGCCGCTGTCCTACCATTAGACGACCGGGGAATATGGGAAACTGCTCTCCAGTGTAGCGTCGCGATCACTCCTGCCGCAATGTGGTCTGTCCCACCGTCCGCGTCTGTTACACTTGCCCCTGGAAGCCAATCTTGGCCGGTGCTGGGCGCGGGCTTCAAACCCGTTGTGCGGCTTAACGTCGCGGGTGGGTTCGACCCCCACTGGCTTCCGCCAGAACCCCGCATCGCGCACGTCATGCCCCACGGCTTGCGGCCTCAAGCCGGCGCATGCCGCGCAGCCAGCGCTCATAGTCAGTTGCCTTCCGCTGAAAGTATTCGGCCACTTCGGGATGCGGAAGAATCAGGAATCTCTCTTCCGCCAAGGCCTTGACCACGTCTTCGGCAACCTGTTCGGGTTCGAGCGCGGTGTCCTGGAGCATCGCGCCCACGCCACGGCTGGAAGCGCCCGCCAGCATGTTCGTCCGCACGCCCTGGGGGCACAGGACCGAAACCCGAACGCCCTGATCGTGGTGCGTGATGGCAATCCATTCGGCCAGAGCCAGGGCAGCGTGCTTGGTGACCGAATAGGGGGCCGAGCCAATCTGCGATAAGAGGCCAGCTGCCGAGACGGTCTGCAACAAATAACCCCCGCCGCGGCGGATCATCCCGGGCAACACCGCACGCGCCGCATAGATGTGCGCACGAACGTTGACCTCCCAGATGCGCTGCCAGTCGTCGTCCGGGACTTCCACGCCGCCTTTGATAATGATTCCGGCGTTGGAGCAAAACAGATCGATGCCGCCGTGGGCCTCTTCCACTTGCCTGACCAGGCGGAGGATGTCCGCCTCCTTCGAGACGTCGGTCGAGAAAGCGAGCCCGCCGATCTCCTGTGCAACTTGAGAGGCGGCGGATCCATCCAGATCGGCAACCGCGATCGCGCGCGGCCGTTCCGCGGCGAACCGTCTGCAGAGGGCTCGGCCAATCCCATTTCCCCCGCCGGTAACCACGACCACTTTGTCTCGGATGTGCATGTAGTTTTGACTCGAGTTAGAGCGCTGCTTCGATGAGCCGGGGGCCGCGTTCCGCAACCGCGCTGCGAAACTGCTCGGCGAATTCTGCCGCGGTAGTGGCGCGCGTCGCCGGCACGCCCATTCCGTGCGAGAGGCTGACGAAGTCCAGGTCCGGCCGCCCCAGATCCAGCATGTCGTTGGCCTTCTTCCCCACCCGAGCCGCTCCGGCCCGCGCCATCTCGATGTCGAGAATGCGATAGCGCCGGTTCGCCAGGACGACCGTCAGGACGTCCAGGTTTTCACGGGCCATGGTCCACAGCGCTTGCAGCGAATACATCGCGCTCCCATCCGCCTCCAGAGCCACCACCTTCCGGCCCGGACAAGCGATGGCCGCACCGACGGCGACCGGCAGTCCCTGGCCGATCGATCCGCCCGTAATCGGCAATTGTTCGTGGGCGGCGGCGCGCATCAGATGCGGCAGAATGGCGGCGCCCGAGGAAATCGTTTCGTCTGAGATGATGGCGGACTCGGGCAGCAGTGCGGCCAGCGCGCGGCCAATGGCGTCCAGAGTCAGAGGTCCATCGAGCGGTGCCGCGGTTGGTTCAATGGGGACGATCGGAAGGGCGGCATTTCGCGCACCGCATTCTTGAACCAGGGCCTCCAGAGCGGCGGTGCCATCCTGTCCGCGCGTGGCGAGGACCGAGACGGCACAAGCTTCCGGGATGGGCGAACTGGGCGTGTCCGGGTAGCCGAAGAATGAAACGGGGGCCTGCGCCTCTACCAGGACCATGTGGCTGAGGCCGGCTAGCGCCGCGATGGCGTCCTCCGGAAAATACGGCACCTTCTGCACGGGAAAATGCCCGCGACCCGAAGCCAGACGGGGTGTGCTTCGTTCCGCAAACACGCGCACCCCCGTCGCGGCGGCGAGGCGGCCGGCCGCCGCCAGCGCACGAGCGTTCATCGACGCTCCTCCGAGAATCAAAGCGCCTACTCCGGAGCGCAGCACGCGAGCCGCATCCTGCACGCTCTCGGGCGAGGGTGGGCAGGGCTTCGGTCGCGGAACCACAAGGCCCGCTGGTCCAGCTTCCGACCACGAGAAGTCTGCGGGGATGATCAGGGTCGCAATCTGACCCGGAGGCCCAAGCGACGCAGCGATCGTCTCCGAAACCGCCATTCCAAAACTCCGCGCGCTCTCCACCGTCCGGATCTGGCTCGAAACCGTGCGCGCGAAGGCGGCGATGTCCGAGGTCAGCGGCGCATCATATTTAAGGTGTCCGGTGGAATGTTCCCCGACGATGCTGACGATGGGCGATCCCGCTTTTCTGGCGTTGTGGAAATTCGAAAGACTGTTCGCCAGGCCAGGACCCAGATGCAAAAGCGTGGCGGCGGGCCCACCGGTCATCCGCGCGTAACCATCGGCGGCGCCCGAACACACGCCTTCGTAAAGACAGAGAACGCCGCGCGGCCCCGGCACGCGATCGAGAGCCGCGACAAAATGCATCTCGGAGGTGCCGGGGTTCATGAAACAAACCTCGATCCGGTTGGCGCTCAGGGTTTCGAGGAGACACTCCGCACCAGTCATAAAGATGACAGGATAATACACCGGTCGATCGGTAGGTATTCAGGCCTGCTATGATAGGTGCCTAGTGTAACGGGTGGTGGCATTGAACCCGAGTCTATTGTAGGACATGCGCGACATTCTGGTGTACTCCGATACGGCGGCTGTGCGTCCCGGCGAAGAGCTCGACGGGAGCGCCTTGGTGCGCTACTTGCACACCAGGCTGGACGGCGGCAGTGGCCGGTATCGAGGTGGAGCAGTTCCCCCGCGGTCACTCCAATCTAACGTATCTGGTCCGCGCGGGCGGCCGCGAATATGTCCTGCGGCGCCCGCCCCTGGGGCCGGTGGCGCCGAAAGCGCATGACGTGGCGCGGGAGTATCGGGTGCTTCAAGCGGTCCATCCGCACTTTTCGGAAGCACCGGAAGTTTTTCTGCTGTGCGAAGATCCATCGGTGATCGGCGGTCCGTTCTTCCTCATGGAGCGACGGCGCGGGATCGTGATTCGGGACTCGGCGCCTCCCGAATTTGCCGCGATTCCGGATTATCCGCGGCTGGTGAGCGAAGCGTTCATCGATTGCCTGGTGCGACTGCATTCCGTCGATATTTCTCAAGACGGACTCCATTCGCTCGGTCGACCGGAGGGCTTCGTCGAACGGCAGGTGCGCGGATGGGCGGAACGGTGGACGCGCGCGCAAACCGAGGAACTTCCGGAGATGGACCGCGTCGTCCAATGGCTCGGGCAACGTTTGCCGCCGTCGGATGGCGCAACCCTGGTGCACAACGACTACAAGCTGGATAACGTCATGCTGCAGCCTACCGGGGATCGCGTCGAGGCGGTTCTCGATTGGGAAATGACGACCACTGGGGATCCGCTCGCCGACCTGGGCCTGACCCTGTGTTACTGGACGTGGGCGGCAGCGGCACAGGAGAGTCCGCTTCCGGCGACGCCGGCCATCACCGCTCAGCCGGGTTGGTATACGCGCGACCAGTTCCTGCATCGATATGCGCTGCGGACAGGGCGGGACGTGAGCCACATCGGATACCACGAGGTTTTGGGTGTCTTCAAACTGGCCGTGATTCTGCAACAGATCTTCTATCGTTTTCACCGCGGGCAAACCAAAGACGAGCGCTTCCGCGATTTTGACCGGCGCGTCCGCGGACTGGCGCGGGTCGCCCTATCGCTGACGGAGAAGCGCAGTTGAGCCGCGTGTACCTGGTGCGGCACGGGCAGGCGGGTACCCGCAAGGATTACGATGCGCTGTCGAATCTGGGGCGGCGGCAGGCCAGACTGCTGGGCGAGTACTTCGTCGCGGAGGGCATGCATTTTGCGGCGGCCTATAGTGGGACGCTAACTCGCCAGGAGTTGACGGCTGTCGAAGTGAAGGCCGCGTATGTGGATGCGGGAGTCCCCTTTCCGGAGATCGTGCCGGATTGCGGGTGGAATGAGTTCGACCTCACCCACGTCTACCGGTCGCTGGCGCCGCTGATGTGCGCGGAGGATGTGGAATTTCGAAGGGAATACGAAGCGATGGCGGCGCAGGCGCGCGCGGCGGCGGAACAGCCCGATGCCGAGGTGAATCGCCGCTGGATGCCGTGCGATACGAAGATCGTGGAAGCGTGGATCGCGGGCCGGCACTCGTATGATGGCGAAAGCTGGCCGGAATTTCAGGAGCGCGTTGCGGTATGCCGCGCGAGGCTGGTGCATGCGGACCGCGATGCCAACGTCGTAGTATTTACGTCGGCCACCCCGATCGGAATCTGGACCGCGATGGCCATGGGCGTTTGCGACGAGCGGGCGATGCGGTTGGCGGGCGTGCTGCACAATACGTCGTGTACGGTGATCCGGCTGCGCGGCGACGAGTTGCGGCTGCATTCATTCAACACGATCGCGCATCTGGGCAAGGCGGAGCTTCGGACGTATCGGTAAGACCGCTCCCTACGGTCACGGCTCGGTAACGCGTCACGAATCGGCGGCGGGGAGCGGAAACGTGTTCGGTGGCGCGTACGAAACGCAAAGGGTTTTACTGAGCCGTGACCGAAGGGAGCGGTAGAGACAAGAGAGGGATGGATGGTATTCGAGTTCTCAGACAAGGTGAATGAACTTCAGAAGCGCGTCACGGCCTTCATGGACGCGCACGTTTATCCCAACGAAAGCCGCTACCGGGAGCACTGCAACGGTCCGGACAAATGGAAACCGGCGCCGGTGATCGAGGAGTTGAAGCCCAAAGCGCGGGCCGCTGGCCTGTGGAACCTTTTTCTGCCCGCCAGCGAACACGGCGGCGGCCTGACCAACCTGGAGTACGCCCCGCTCTGCGAAATCATGGGCCGCTCCCCTTTGGGTCCGGAAGTGTTCAACTGCTCCGCGCCGGATACGGGGAACATGGAAGTGCTGGAGCGTTATGGCTCGTCCGAGTTGAAAGAGCGCTGGCTTAAGCCTCTGCTGGCGGGCGAGATTCGATCCTGCTTTGCGATGACGGAACCCAAGGTAGCTTCCTCGGACGCCACCAACATCGAATCGAGCATCGTGCGGGACGGCGATCAGTACGTCATCAACGGGCTCAAGTGGTGGAGCTCGGGAGCCGGCGATCCCCGCTGCAAAGTGGCCATCTTCATGGGCAAGACCGACCCGACAGCGCCGAAACACAAACAGCAATCCATGATTGTGGTGCCTATGGATGCACCGGGCGTAACCATCCAGCGCATGCTCACGGTCTTCGGATACGACCATGCGCCGCACGGCCATGGCGAGGTTCGATTTGAAAATGTGCGCGTGCCCGCGGGGAATCTGCTGTTGGGTGAAGGGCGCGGTTTTGAAATCGCGCAGGGCCGGTTGGGGCCGGGCCGGATTCATCACTGCATGCGCTTGATCGGCGTGGCCGAGCGCGCGCTCGAATCGATGTGCAAGCGGGTGAGATCGCGCGTGGCGTTCGGACGCACGCTGGCCGAGCAGGGAACCATTCGCGCGGATATCGCGCTTTCGCGGATGGAGATCGAGCAGGCGCGGCTGCTCACCCTGAAGGCCGCTTACATGATGGACACGGTGGGCAACAAGGTCGCGAAGGCGGAGATCGCCATGATCAAAGTAGTGGCGCCGAACCTGGCATTGCGGGTGATCGACCGAGCCATCCAGGCGCACGGCGGTGGGGGCGTCTCGCAGGATTTTGAACTGGCCGCGGCGTGGGCCAATTCGCGAACGCTGCGGCTGGCGGATGGCCCCGACGAAGTGCATCGGGAAGCTGTCGCAAAATACGAACTGGCCAAGTACGAGCCGGCCAAGACCCGGTAAATCACTATGGATCTGAATCTGACTCCTGAAGAGACCAAGTTTCGCGGCGAGCTGCGCGCGTGGCTGCAAGCCAACATCCCGGCCGATTGGGAAACGCACCGCCTGCGCGACAGCATGGAAGATCGCTTCCGCTTTTTGCGCGCGTGGCAGAAACGTGTTTATGAAGCAGGCTGGGCCGGCGTGGCGTGGCCAAAGGCGTATGGTGGCCGCGGCGCCACGTCTGATGGAGCAGGTGATCTTCACCGAGGAAATGGCGCGGGCCGGAGCGCCACCGCTAGCCAACGTGCTGGGGCTGTCCCTGATTGGCCCGACCATCATTGCGCACGGCACCGAAGCGCAGAAGAAGCGCTTTCTGGCCAATATCCTGAGCGCCGACGAAATCTGGTGCCAGGGCTTTTCCGAACCGAACGCGGGTTCCGACCTGGCAGGCTTGCGAACCGAGGCTCTGCTGGACGGCGATCACTTCATCGTCAACGGGCAAAAGGTATGGAACAGCTACGGCTGGGCGGCCGACTGGTGCGCGCTGGTGACTCGCAGCGACCCTGCGTCACAGAAGCATAAGGGACTGACGTACCTGCTGGTGGACATGAAAAGTCCGGGCGTCGAGGTACGGCCGCTGCGGCAGTTGACGGGAGAATCGGAATTCACTGAACTGTTCTTCCGCGATGTGCGCGTCCCCGCCGCCAACGTTTTAGGAACGGTGGGTGACGGCTGGCACGTAGCCTTGGGAACGCTGGCCCACGAGCGGGCCACGCTGGGCGTTGCGGCCCAAATCGCCATGCGCCGGCAACTCGACCGTTTAGTGGAACTGTCGCGCGAAATTCCGCGCAACGGCCACACGGCGGCGGAAGATCCCGTGGTGCGGCAAAAGCTGGCGCAGTCCTATGTCGAAAACGAAGTGCTGCGGTTGAATCATATGCGGGCGGTGAGCAAGATCATGCAGACCGGCGCGCCCGGCCCCGAGGGATCGATTTTGAAGATTGGCTGGAGCGAGGCCAACCAGCGCTTGCAGGCGATCGCGCAGGAAGTCCTGGGACCTTACGCGCAGCTTACCAGCGGCGGTGATCTTGCTGTGGATAACGGCTCCTGGTCCTACGCCTACCTGAGGGCGCGGGGGAACACGATTGAGGCCGGCACCTCGGAGATTCAGCGGAATATCGTGGGGCAGCATGTACTGGGGCTGCCCAAGAGTTATTGACCCGCGAGGACACCATGCATTTCGGACTTACGGAAACACAGCAGACCATCAAGAATTCGGCGCGGGAATTCTTCTCGGCCGAATGTCCCATGGCCGAAGTGCGCCGCTTGATGGAGACGGATACCGCCTTCGACACCGCGCTCTGGAGCAAGTTCGCGCAGCAAGGCTGGACCGGGATCATCTTTCCGGAGAAGTATGACGGGTTCGGGCTGGGACTGATTGAAATGGTCGCGGCACTGGAGGAAATGGGCCGCGCGCTGGTCCCGGGTCCGTTCATCAACACGGTTCTGCTGGCGGGGACAGTGCTCAATCGCGCCGGAAGCGAAGAGCAGAAACGAAAATATCTGGGCGCGATTTGCCGCGGCGAAGCAAAATCGACACTGGCGCTGCTCGAGAGAAGCGCATCGTGGGACTCGGGTGCCGTGAAGCTCGAAGTCCGGCGCCAACCCGGCGGCGGGTTCCTATTGCAAGGTGAGAAACTGTTCGTCGGCGATGCCGCGATTGCCGATTTCATACTGGTCGCGGCGCGGCTCGAGGGCGAACTGGCCCTATTCCTCGTGCCAGGTGACGCGCGTGGGCTCGCGACGTCCGTGACACCGGGTGTGGACCTGACGCGCAGACTATACCGGGTGTCGTTCGACCACACTCCCGTGCCTGCGGAAAATCTGCTGGCGCGCGGGGAGCAGGCGCGGCAGGCCCTGGAAGCGGCCCTCGACGTGGCCTCGCTTGGAGTGGTTGCGGAAATGGTGGGCGGGATGCAGCGGCTCGTGGACCAGACCGTGGAGTACGCCAAGACGCGCAAACAGTTCGGTAAGCCGATCGGGACTTTTCAAGCCGTGCAGCACCAGTGCGTCGACATGCTTGTGCTGCTGGAGGGATCGCGTTCGGCCGCGTACTACGCCGCGTGGGCACTGAATGAAAACGCGCCCGATGCGCGCTCCGCCGTTTCGGTGGCGAAGGCGTATGCCAGTGACAGTTATCGCGAGGCCGGCAACAAATCGATTCAGGTGCAAGGCGGTATGGGTTTCACCTGGGAGAATGATGCCCACTTGTATTACCGCAGGGCCAAAGCGTCGGAAATTTCATTCGGAGATGCGGCCTATCATCGGGAGCGCATCGCGCAGTCGCTGATCGACCGAAAGCCGGCCCGGCGCGAGGCGGGAGGATCCGCGGACTGATGCCGGCCATTCAGCCATTCGACCAGTCCGGAATCGTTCGGGAAGCGGACGGAATCGCCCGGTGCCAGAACCGCGTTCCGTCCGTGGTGGCGATGCTGCGGGAAACCGTAGAGAACTGGCCGGATGAGGAAGCTGTGGTGGAAGTGGGAGGCGAACGGCTCACCTATCGCGAGCTGTGGGACCGATCGGCGCGCGTGTCTGGAGGGTTGCGCGCGGCGGGGATCGGGCGCGGCGACCGCGTGGCCATACGGATCGGAAACGGCGTCAACTGGTGCATAGCGTTCTTCGGGATTCAGATGGCGGGTGCGATTGCGGTGCCGGTTAACACGCGTTTCAGCGAGGTCGAAGCAGCTTACGTGGTAAACGACTCCGGCAGCAAGTTTGTGTTCTTGCCGACCCAGCCGCTACCCGCCGGCAGTAGTTTCGCGGTGGAAGATCTCGATGAGAAAGAGGTCTCCGCCATTTTCTATACCAGCGGCACCACAGGTTTTCCGAAGGGCGCGATGACTACCCATGAGAACTTCATCGCGAATATCGAGAATATCCTGCGGGCATCCCTGGTGCCGTTGAACCGGGACATGCGGACGCTGGTCTCGGTACCGTTGTTTCACGTCACCGGCTGCAACTCCCAGATGTTGGTGGCGTGCAGCTTGGGCGGCACGTCGGTGATCATGCCGTCATTCGAGGTGCAATCGTTCCTGGCCACGATCGCGAATGAGCGGATCGATTCACTGGTTTCGGTTCCGGCGGTCTATTGGCTGGCCATGCATCAGCCCAACTTTCGCGAACTCGATACGTCCCGCCTCAAAAGGGTGAGCTATGGCGGCGCTCCCATCGCCCCCGCCCTGGTAATGCAAATCCTGGAAGCGTTTCCCAATGCGCGCGTCGGCAACGGGTTCGGATTAACGGAGACGTCCTCGCTTTCCACTTCCCTGCCCCACGAGTTCGCGCGGCTACGCCCTGAGACAGTCGGGTTTGCCGCCGCCACTGTGGACCTGCGGCTGGATGAAGGGGCCACCGAGGGCGGTGTGGGCGAGCTGTTGATCCGCGGGCCGAATGTCGTGAAGGGGTATTGGAACAAACCGCAAGCCACCGCCGAAACCTTCGTCGATGGCTGGCTGCGCACGGGCGACCTGGCGCGCATCGACGCTGAAGGATACGTTCAGATCGTGGACCGTAAGAAGGATATGGTGAACCGCGGGGGCGAGAACGTTTACTGCATCGAGGTCGAAAGTGCGCTGGTTGCGCATCCCGCCGTGTTCGAGGTGGCCGTGATGGGTGTGCCCGACGCCATGATGGGTGAGAAGGTTGGCGCAGTGGTGGTGACCAAGCCGGGCCGCAGCCTGGAAGTGAGCGAGTTGCTGGAATTCGCCTCCGACCGCCTGGCGGATTTCAAGCTGCCTGAATTCCTTGTGATTCAGAAAGAGGGGTTGCCCCGGAACCCCAGCGGCAAGGTGCTGAAGAAACATTTGCGCGAGACTGTTGAGTGGGGAGCATCGTGCCGCCAGTCAAGATCGAAACACTCGGCGCATTAAAGGGCTGGTCCGGACGGGAGATAGTCACGGATTGGTTTGAGGTTACGCAGGAGCGCATCAACCTGTTCGCGGATGCCACGGAAGATCACCAGTGGATTCACGTGAACCGCGAGCGGGCCGAGCAGGAATCGCCCTACGGGACCACCATTGCGCACGGCTTCCTGACGCTTTCGCTGTTGAGCCGGTTCATCCACGAGGCACTAGAAGTGGGCGGGCTGCGGATGGCCATCAATTACGGGTTGAATCGTGTTCGCTTCCCGGCGGCAGTGCGCGCGGGTTCGCGGATCCGGGCGCGCATCGTTCTGCAGTCGATGCGAGAATTCCCGGAGGGCGTGGAAGCGATCTACGCGGTCACGATCGATTGCGAAGGCTCCGAGAAACCCTGTTGCGTGGCCGAGTGGGTGGCGAGGTATTACCAGTGAAGAACCGCTCCCTTTGGTCACGGCTCAGTAACGCGAGCACGCACGTATCGAATCGCAAGTGCTTACTGAGCCGTGACCAAAGGGAGCGGTGTTTTGGAGACGTCTATGCCATCTGACAGAATTCTAACGCCCGCCACCGACACCAAAGCGCTCGTTACCGGCGCCGATTACATCGAGAGTCTCCGCGGCCGCAACTTGAAAGTCTACTTTCTTGGCGAAGCGGTGAAAGAGCCCGTGGATCATCCCGTGATCCGGCCGTCCATCAATGCTGTGGCGCGCACCTACGACCTGGCCGTCGAGCATCCGGAACTGGCCACCGCATGGTCGTCTCTGTCCAACCGGCGCGTGAATCGATTCCTGCACGTGACCGAAAGCGTCGACGACGTGGTCGCACAGAACAAAATGCAGCGGCGCCTCGGACAACTGACGGGCACCTGCTTCCAGCGTTGCGTGGGCATGGACGCTATCAATTCGCTGTACTCCGTAACATTCGATATGGACCGCGCGCACGGCACCGAGTATCAACGCCGCTTCAAAGACTTCCTGATTCGGATGCAGGAGCGGAATTGCGTAATCGGCGGGGCCATGACGGACCCCAAGGGCGATCGCAGCAAGGGTCCAGCCGATCAAGCCGATCCCGATCTGTTCGTCCGCATCGTCGAGCGCCGCGCCGATGGGGTGGTGCTGCGCGGCGCCAAGATGCACCAGACCGGATGCCTCAATTCGCATTGGATTGTGGTCATGCCCACCATGCGGCTGCGGCCTGTGGACAAAGACTATGCCGTGATCGCCGCCATTCCGGTGGATCATCCGGGGCTCACCTACATTTATGGTCGGCAATCGTGCGATACACGCGCCATGGAAGGCGGTGAGATCGATCAGGGCAACGCTCAGTTTTCGGGCCAGGAAGCCATGATCGTGATCGGCGATGTGTTCGTGCCGCGCGAGCTCATCTTCATGGACGGGGAAACGGAATTCGCGGCAGAGCTGGTGGAGCGGTTCACTTCGTACCACCGGCGCTCCTATGTATGCAAGACCGGCCTGGGTGACGTGATCATCGGGGCGGCCGCGCTGGTTGCGGACTACAACGGCGTCGCCTCCGCCTCGCACGTGCGCGACAAACTGGTGGAGATGACGCACCTGAACGAGACGATTTATGGCGCCGGGATTGCCGCGTCTCACGAATCGCAGCCCACCGCGGCTGGAAATTACCAGCCCGACGATTTGCTGGCCAATGTCTGCAAGCAGAACGTGACGCGCTTTCCCTATGAGCTCTCGCGGCTGGCGCAGGATCTGGCAGGCGGCCTGGTGGCTACCCTGCCCTCGGAAAAGGATTTCGACAATCCGGAAACCGGCCCGCTGCTGCGCAAGTATTTGCGGGGGCGCGAGGGAGTCAGCGTGGAGGACCGTGCGCGCGCATTGCGGCTCATAGAGAATATGACGCTGGGGCGCAACGCGGTGGGGTACTTGACGGAATCGATGCACGGCGCGGGGAGCCCGCAGGCACAGAGAATCCAGATTGCGCGGCAGATGAATCTGGACGAGAAGAAGAACCTGGCGCGGTCGCTCGCCGGCATTGACCCGCCACAGGAGTAGAAATATGAGAGAAGCTGTCGTCGTTGCCAGTTCGCGGACCGGCCTTGCCAAGTCGCTTCGCGGTTCCTTCAACCAGACCCGGCCCGAAGACCTGGGCGCCCACTGCGTCCAAGACGTTCTTCGGAAGACGCCCCAACTGGATCCCGCCGAAATCGAAGACGTGATTATCGGCTGCGCCCAGCCGCACGGAGCGCAGGGCCAAAATCTGGCGCGGCGTGTGGCGATCCTGGGCGGATTGCCCGTGACGGTGGCCGCCACCACGGTCAACCGGTTCTGTTCCTCCGGCCTGCAGGCCATCGCCATGGCGGCACACCAGATTGTCCATGAAGGGGCAGAGGCCGCGATTGGCGCCGGTGTGGAAAGCATATCCACGACGCCTCGCGACTCCAACCCGCACCCGGTGCTCCAGCACAGCATGCCCGGCCTGTACATGCAAATGGGCGAAACCGCGGAAGTCGTCGCCAAGCGCTATCACATCAGCCGCGAAGCTCAGGATGAGTATTCGCTCATCAGCCAGCAGCGCACCGCGCGCGCGCAACAGGAGGGGTTCTTCGCGAACGAGATCGCGCCCATGAAGGCCACCATGGCCATCCACGACAAGAAGACCGGCGAACAGACGGGAACCCAGGAAGTTTGCTGCGACCGCGATGAGTGCAACCGTCCCACCACCACGCTCGAAGGATTGCTGGCGCTCAAACCGCACTTCGACCCGCACAGCGGCCAGGGGTCGGTGACGGCGGGAAACTCATCACAGCTTTCCGATGGCGCATCCGCTACTCTGCTCATGTCGCGCCAGCGGGCCGACCAGTTGGGTGTTCCCTATACGCTAATCTTTCGGGGCTTCGTGGTGAGCGGCTGCGAGCCGGACGAGATGGGCATCGGTCCGGTGTTTGCGGTACCGAAGCTTTTGAAGCGCACGGGCCGCAGCATGGACGATATCGACATTTGGGAACTGAATGAAGCCTTCGCCGTGCAGGTAGTTTATTGTCGGGACCGCCTCGGCATACCCATGGAGAAGCTGAACGTAAACGGCGGATCGATCGCCATCGGGCATCCCTTCGGCATGACAGGTTCGCGCATGACGGGCACGCTGGCGAATGAAATGGCGAGACGGAAGAGCGCGCGCTATGGCGTAGTGACGATGTGTATCGGAGGAGGGCAAGGTGCTGCCGGACTTTTTGAAGCCGCACGCTGACGCGCGGCTAGCTTTCAGCATTCAGCGGTCAGCATTCAGCTTTTGAAGAAGACCTGCGAGCATTCGTTTTAGTTCGGTGGCGCGGTGTGTCAGGGCTTCGTAGTCGTTGAGCTTGATCAGTTTTAGATCTTTCGCTAACAACAGATGATATTCAAGTTCGCTCGCCGATCCCATGGCGATCGAGCAAAACCGAGCAAATTCCGCCGGGCCGTTCCGGCCGCATCCTTCCGCCAGGTTGGCTGGAATCGAGGCGCATGCGCGGCGGAGTTGACTGGTTAGGCCATACATTTCGTCGCGCGGAAATGCGGTCGTAACCTGATAGATGGCCAGTGTCAACTGGTGTCCCTTCTGCCAAACCTTCAGGTCGTGGAAGTCCTTCACGTCGAAGCCGCAGCCTAACACAAGGCGCTGTTCCGAATGAGCTGAAAGCTGACCGCTGAATGCTGAAAGCTAAATAACGAGCACGGCTTTCCCGAGAATCCTCCTCTCAGCCAACTCCCGCATCGCAGTCGGGAGTTCCCCCAGCGCCCACGTCTTCGACACCTCCGGCCGAATCCTCCCCTCATCCCACAGCCGCTCCAGCGCCGCCTGCGTCTCCCCAAGATAGTGCGGATGCGCCTTGGTGTGGTTGCCCCAGAACACGCCCACCACGGACATGTTTTTGAGCAGGATGCGATTCGCTGCGATGGAGGGAATTCGGCCGCTGGCAAATCCAATCACTAACAGGCGGCCGTCCGGCGCGATGCATTTGGTCGACAGGTCGAAAACTTCGCCGCCCACCGGATCGTAGATGACGTCGGCTCCGCGGTCACCCGTGATCTTCTGGACTTGGCCGACCCACTGGTCGTCGCTGTAGTTCAGAACGTGTTCGGCGCCTTGGCTGCGTGCGAACTCCAGTTTCTCCGGCGATCCCGCGGTGGCGATTACGCGCGCGCCGAATGCCCGGCCGAGCTGGATCGCCGACATGCCGACACCGCTAGCGCCGGCGTGGACCAGCAGCCACTCGCCCGCGCGCAACGCCGCACGATCGCGCAAGGCGAAGTAGGACGTGTGATACACGATCGGCAACGCCGCGGCTTGCGCCCAATCCATCGCCTTCGGAATGCGGAAGACCTTGGCCGCATCCACCACGGTCAGCTCCGCGAAGCCCGCTCCGCTGGGAAATCCGAGCACGCGGTCCCCTACCCGCCAGATGGTCACGCCTTCACCAACCGCATCGATCTCGCCCGCGATTTCGGCGCCTGGTGTAAATGGAAACGGCGGCTTCACTTGATACTTGCCCTGGATCTGGAGGATGTCGAAGAAATTCAACGCGGCTGCCCGATTGCGCACGCGGACCTGGCCCGCCGCTGGTTCGGGCGGAGCGATTTCCGTCCACACCATGCCTTCCGGCTCGCACCATTCCCGCACTTGCCACGTTCGCATTCGGTAATCGTACCTCCCGATTCAGGTCAGACTATCTTAAACCACCAGCCATGGAATTTACACGCTCGGATCTACCCGCCGAAGCCGCACAGAATGAATAGCATCGCCACAGGGAACGGCCCAATTCGGGGCACGGATGAGCGACAGTTTCCCATTGACACGGGCCCTCTATTCTGTTATAAGTTCCTACCGAACGATCGGTAGATTCCGGTCCACTCGGGAGGGGGATTATGTTGTCGTCCACAACTATGTCGAGGTTACGGGGACTCATGTTGTTCGCGCTGATGCGCTTTTTTGGGTCTTCGCGCAAGCGCCCACAGGGACTATTACGGGAGAGGTCACCGACGAATCGGGATCGGCGATGGCCGGCGTAACAGTAACCATCACGGATTTGGCGACGGGGTCAGCCCGAACCGCGGTCACCAACGCCTCCGGATTGTACAGCGCTCCGGCACTCCCTGTTGGCGATTATGAAGTGCGTGCCGAGAAGCAAGGTTTTCGCACAGTCTTGCGCCAGTCCACCGTGCAGGCCGGCGGAACCTTCACCGTCAACCTGCCCATGTCGTTAGGTGCGACGAAGGAAGTCGTCACCGTAGAAGCGGCATCCACGCAGATCAACTATGAAAACAATGCGGTGCAGGGTGTGATTGATCGCTCGGCGGTGGAGGATCTTCCGCTCAATGGAAGAAGCTTCATGCAACTCGCTGTGCTGGAACCGGGCGTTACCATCTCGAGCGGATCAACGGCCCAGTTCAACGCGCTCTTTACCGTCAGCGTCCTCGGTGGCGGCAACCGAACCCTCTACACGGTGGATGGCGGCAACATCTCCGACAGCATCGATACCGGCGGCGGCATTTCCTCCATGAATTTCCCCCAGGACGTGGTCCAGGAGTTTCAGCTCTCCTCGGTCAATTTCGATATTGCCACCGGCATCAGTTCCGGAGGAGCCATCAATATCGTCACCCGTTCCGGCAGCAACCAGTTTCACGGTAGTGCCTATTTCTACTACCGGGACCACAACATGTCGGCCTACCCCGGTTTACAGCGGCAGACGCTCGATCCGAGTCCGTTCTTTGCGCGCCGCAATCCAGGAGCTACCATCGGCGGGCCAATCCTCAAAGACAAGCTATTTTTCTTCTTCAACATTGAGCACATCAACCAGGTCCAGGCCAACATAACGCAGCCGAATACGATACTGGCCCAAGCTGTGGCCGGTGTTTACAACAGTCCCTATTCCGGCACCCAAACCAGCGCCAGAATCGACTATCACATCTCGGCCAAGCATTCTCTGTTTGCGCGCTATTCGCACGACGGTAATTCCGGCTTCGGAGAAGTATTTTCCCCGCAGGCAAATCCATCGAACTGGGTTCGCAATATCAACTGGGCCGATCAGAGCATCATCGGGCTGACTAGTTCTTTTACGCCGTCCATCGTCAATGACGCCCGAATTCAGTACATGTACTGGAGCAACCACAACCTCCTGCCCCTTCCTTCGGATTGCGTGGAGCCCAACTGCATCGGCGGCGGATTGCCTGGGCTTCTGGCCGTGTTGGGGACAAACATCGGATTTGGCGGTGCCGCGGTTGGTGTGAACCCCAACGCGCCCCAGACGCGCAACACGCGCCGCTATGAACTCGACGATACTCTGAACTGGGCGCTCGGTTCACACCGGCTTAAGTTCGGAGGAGAGGTCAATCGTACTCCGAGTGTGGGCCAGTGGGGATTCTGTACTCCCTATTGCGAAGGGATTTTTGGACCGGCTACCCTCAACGGACTTTTTGGTTTTCCTAAAACACTTTCCACTACCAATGACTTCTGGAATTCGCCCTTCCTGAGCCTGAGCAGCGGCATCTTTACCGGCATTGCCGTCGGAAATTCGCAACAGCCGCCGGCCTATGACCGCGCGCAAAGCACCAACGAAAGCCAATACCGGCTCTTCATCCAGGACACTTGGAAACTCAAGCCGAATTTTACACTCAACTATGGACTGGCCTGGAACGCGCAAACGGGCTACTTTACCCCACTTAACGAATCGCCCTTCCTGGCGCCGATTCTGGGAGCCAACAATCTCGGCAAAACCCCCAACGCCTTTAAAGAGTTCCAACCAATCGTCGGATTCGCCTGGAGCCCCGGTAAGAGCGGCAAGACGGTGATTCGCGCCGGCGGCGGCATCTATTGGGACAGCCCTCCGGGCTACTACCATAACCGCACCCCGGCAGCGAACGGCCCTGTGGGCGATGGCCGCGCGACGCTCAGCAGCCAGGCGTTCACCAACATCTTCCCGGGGATCATCAACCTGGGAACCGGTACGTTAGTTAAACCGGGTGACCCCATTCCGGTGGGGGCCCTGACGACCATGACACTTCGCCAGTTCGATACCATCTACCAGCAGCAGATCGGGGCCATCACCGCGAAGCTTGCTCCGACGCCCCCGACCAGCGGGCCTTACACGGTCACTGGGATCGATGTCTCCAAGTCGGCTATCGAGATCTTCCCGCCCCAGTATCCGATCGCGCGGAGCTACCAGATCAATGCCGGCATTCAGCGCGAACTGGGACACGACATGGTCATCACCGCCGATTACGCCATGCGCCAGGGTGAGAACGTCAGCCAGAGCGAATTGGATTGGAACCTGAATTCCCGATTCATCAACGGAGTCCGCACTCCTGTGATTCCTACCTGCACACAAGCGCAACTGTTCGTCGTTGGACAGGAATGCTCCACCGGGCCCATCACGTTCTGGACACCCGAGGGCCGTTCCCGTTATAACGGGCTGCTCATGAAACTGAATAAGCGCCTATCCAACCGCTACATGTTTACCGCGTCCTATCAGCTGGCTGAGCAAAGAGCGAGTGTGGCGCCCTGGGATCTCCTTAACTATGGCTCTGGCTATGGCCAGACTCTGCCGCGCCATACTTTGAATGTGGCGGCCACGGCCTTCCTGCCGTGGGGTTTCGAGCTGAGCATGAACACGTCGTATATCAGCCGGCTCCCTGAGAACGCATCTGTTTCCAGTCTGTTCTTGCCCGGTACCGCCCCCGCCAGCACATCCGGCAGCGAACCACTTCCCGGGTTGCCCTACAACTGCTTTGCCGTTACGTGCAGCAAATCGGATCTGGCTAACGCCGTCAACAGCTTCAATACCACCATCGCCGGCACCAAGAACGCCACGGGGGCAGTGATTCCTCAAATCGCTCTGCCCAGCGACTACCAACTTGGCGACCCGACCATATCGAATGACTTTGCTGTTCATAAGACATTTACGATCAAGGAGAAATACAAGTTCGTGCTGATCGGCCAAGTGTTCAATGCGTTCAACATCTCGAATCTCACCGGGTACCAGTTCCTACTCGATACGAAGAACGCCAACGCTGCAGCTCAGACATACACGTTCGGCCAACCTACAGCCCGCGCCGCCCAGACCTTCGGGTCTGCCGGACCTCGGGCCTTCCAAATTGGCGGGCGCTTTAACTTCTAGGTAAAAGGAGCGCGTCGATACACTTCGGCGCGCTCTCCAAACATGAGCCAACCGGACCGCGGTGCTAAGCTTGTTCGGGAGTTCATATGGCAAACAAGTTTGGCACCGACATTCTGATTCAAGCGCCGGATCCAGACAAGGCGGCGGCCTTCTATGTCTGTCAGCTCGGCTTCCAGATCACTGCGGAAACGCCGAACATGGTCAGCCTCCATGGCGCGCACATCAACCTGTTTATCGAACGTGGTCCCGCGCTCGGGCCGGTGTTAGAAGTGACCGTCGACAATGTAGAGGAAGCCAAGGCCCGGCTGGTAAAGGCGGGCTGCCAGATCGTCAAGGATGAACCGGAATTTCCACGATCCTACATCCAAGATCCGTTCGGCCTGATCTACAACCTGACCCAGTAGCACAGGCCTCCCGGCCTGTGTCCGGTTTTCAGCTGACGTGTCACAACGACGGGTGCAGGTGCAGCGTCTTGCCGCGCAACCACGTAGACCTTCTCAGCATATTGCGTACGGCCGCCTTCGCGAATCTCGATATTGTAGTTGCCGGGGCGCAGGTGCATCGATCGATTCTCGTGGGTCGTGCCCGCGTAGGCGCCATTGATGAACACCTGGGCGTCCTTCACCTTAGTGTCCAGCTTGACTTCGCCTGCGTACGGATTTGCGTAGTAACCGCCATTGCCCCAACCACCATAGCCCCAATAAGGTCCCCAGTAAGGAGCGTACCAACCGCCACTAATACGGGCGCCCAACCGCCACGAACCCTCGCACGGCGGCCGAAGAACTTATCGGCATTAGTGTCATCAGAGCAACTGCCAGAACCAGCATTCCCTTTCGCATTTCGTCGACCTCCGCCTCGTCTAGGTGCAATCCGCTTGCCACACGGTAGATCCCTTTACTAGCAAGCAGTTTGCAAGATGCATGGTTGGTCGCAGGCCACCAACTGGCCGAACTCAACCACCGCGCATCACTTCTTCGCGGATAGCATCAACTTGACAAGCTGTTCAGTGACCTGCGGCTCCAGCCCCTCGGTGTGCCCCTTACCAACGCGCACCACGTCGCCGACGATTCGTCCGTCCTTGCAATGCGGATATTCGAAGACTTCGGCCGTGCCGGGTCTGGGCAAGTGGCCCCACGCATCGGACCCGGGATTCTGGCGGGTGGAGTCGTACACGTAGCCCGGCTTGGTATCGACCACATCCGCCATGCGAACGCGTGCCCCGCAGCCGTATTTCATGGCCCAGGGAGAGGCGTCGGGGATCGGTTGGTCGCCCAGTTCGTGCTCGCCCGTTTCGAAGATGAAGGAGAAGTCCGCGGCCGGAGGTTCACGCAACGCGGCCATCGCAGCCGCCAGACCAGCCGCACCAGTCGGAGCACCCGGAGGCGCCCCACTGCTGGGAGCCGCAACACCGGGAGCGCCGCCGCGGGCCCCCGCGAAAAAGCTGGCGGGTATCGGCGGAGTAGGGCCCAAGCGGCCGCCGGAGAGGCTGAGCCAGCCGTCCACTTTGCCCTTGAAAAAATCGGTGCGCACAATCCGGTTAGAGGTCATGCCGCCTTGCGAGTGGCCCACCAGCCAGAAGGCTTTGATGTTCTTCTGGCCTACCTCCTCATAAACCAGGTTCACGATGTTCTGCAGGTACGCATCGTCGCCGTCGCTCCACACGCGGGTCGGAGAGTTCGGCGTGGCGATCACCAGGCGGTATTTGTCCTTGTAGTCCACGATCGGGAAATAGTGGCGCTGCCAGTTCCCGTACGACCCAGCGCCGTGCAGGCTCAGAATGAAGGTGACCTTCTCGCCCCGCTTCAAATCGCAGGGATAGTCGAGGAAGAATTTGCGGCCGGTCTTGGGTTCCACCGCGCTGCCTTGTTCAATGACCATGGGGCCCGGGCAGTTCGCCTCGGGGCAGTGCAGCGGAGGCGGTGTCTCGCAGCTCACCCCGGCCAGTTGCAGGGGCGCCTTCTTGGCGTATAGGCCAACAGGCGCCCACACCGCGGCCACGGCCAGCACTCTGATCAGAATGTGTGACGGATTCATCGAGCCTCCTCTTTGCGGTTCCTATAGTATAATACTTGAACCTATCGACCGGTAGGTAAGTCGGGGGAGAATGCTGAAAGATAAGGTCGCCATCGTGACCGGCGCCAGTCGCGGCATCGGCCGGGCGATCGCCGAAACGTTCGTCCGCGAGGGCGCCAAAGTTGTCATCTGCGGCCGTAAAGCCGACACCTTGGAGCAGGTGGCGCGAGAAATTGGGCCAGCGGCCAAGCCGGTGGTCTGTCATGTGGGGCGGAGCGATCAGATCCAGGCCATGGTGGACGAGACGACCCGGGAGTTCGGACGCATCGATATTTTAGTGAACAACGCGGCCACCAATGTGGCGCAAGCGCCCTGCCTCGATATCGACGAGGCCATGTTCGACAAGATGGTCGAGATCAATCTGAAGAGCGCCTTCCGTTTGACTCGCCTGGTGGCCCCTGGCATGTGCGCGCGCGGTTCGGGATCGATTATCAATATCTCGTCGATCGCGGGGCTTCGGCCGCAGTATGAGGGACTGCTGTACAGTATGACCAAAGCGGCGCTCAACATGATGACGCAATCCTACGCTCTGGAGTTGGGGCCGAAAGGCGTGCGCGTGAATGCCATCGCGCCGGGATTGATCCAGACCGTGTTGAGTGCATACTACTGGAAGGACGAGGCGCGCCGGGAAGAGCGCATTGAGCATCAACCGATTCGCCATCTGGGCCAGCCCATGGAAATCGCGGAGGTAGCAGCGCTACTGGCCAGCGACCGGTCGTCGTTCATCACCGGCCAGACGTGGGTAGCCGACGGCGGCCGCCTGCTGTCCTCCATGTAGCAGGAAAATATTCAACGGAGACTCATGAACGAACTAGTCAAACTCACCCATCAGGAAGATGTCGCAGTGGTCACCATCGACAATCCGCCGGTGAACGCGCTCAGCCCCGGGGTTCCCGAGGGACTGCGGGCTTCGATTGAACAAGCGGCCGCGGACCCGGCAGTCAAGGCCGTGGTGGTGATCGGTGCGGGCTCTACATTTATCGCCGGCGCCGATATCCGGGAATTCGGAAAGATGACGTCCGGTGAAAGGCCGCGGATCACACTGCTGCCCACGCTTCTGGCGATTGAGAATTCGCCGAAGCCCGTGGTGATGGCGATTCACGGCCAGGCTTTTGGCGGCGGCCTGGAAACGGCAATGGCGGGCCACTACCGCGTGATCGCTCCTTCGGCACAAGTGGGACAGCCCGAAGTGAAGCTGGGGCTGATTCCCGGAGCGGGCGGCACGCAGAGGCTTCCGCGACTGGCGGGGGTCGCGAAAGCGGTGGACATGTGCGCGTTCGGCGAGCCCATCTCGGCCGCGGAAGCGGTGGCGGTGGGGATTGCTGACCGCATGATTGCTGGTGACCTGCTGGCCGGCGCGGTAGCCTTCGCGCGCGAAGTGGCAGGCAAGCCGGCGCCCAAAACGCGCGAGCGGAACGACAAACTCGGTCCGGTGGACGCCTCGGTTTTTGCCGCCGCCCGCGATACCGCTCGCAAGACCAGACGGGGGCAGCCGGCGCCCCTGGCGGCCATCGACGCGGTCGAGTCTTCGGCCACTCTCTCGTTCGAGGAAGGCTGCAAGCTGGAAGCCAAGCTGTTCAACGAGTGTCTCCACTCGATTCAATCGAAGGCACTGATTTATGCGTTCTTCGGGGAGCGCACGGTCAACAAGATTCCCGATATTCCGAAAGAGACCACGGTCTACGACATCCGGCGCGCGGCCGTAATCGGCGCGGGAACCATGGGCGGCGGCATCGCCATGAATTACGCCAACGCGGGCATTCCAGTGATCGTCAAGGAAACCAGCCAGGAGGCGCTCGATCGCGGCATCGCCACCATCCGCAAGAACTATGCGAATTCGGTGCAGAAGGGCCGCTTTTCCCAGGCTGTGATGGACCAGCGCATGGCGCTGATTACGCCGCAGCTCAGCTATGACGGCTTCGACCAGGCGGACATCATCGTCGAAGCGGTGTTCGAAGGCATGGCGCTCAAGAAGCAGATATTTGCGGAGATCGACGCGCTGGCGAAACGTTCTTGTATTCTGGCTTCGAACACCTCGACGCTCGACATCGATGAAATTGCCTCTGCCACCAGGCGGCCGGAGATGGTGGTGGGCCATCACTTTTTCAGCCCGGCGAATGTGATGCGGCTGATGGAGGTGGTGCGCGGCAAAGCCTCCAGTAAAGAAGTGATCGCCACCTCCATGGCGCTCGGCAAACGGTTGAAGAAGGTTGCGGTGCTGGCCGGCAACTGCCGCGGCTTCATCGGAAACCGCATGCTTCACCCCTACTTCCGCGAATCGCAATTCCTGATTGAAGAAGGCGCTTCGGTAGAGCAGGTGAACCAGGCGATGTACGATTTCGGCTGGGCCATGGGACCACTGGCCGTCTCCGACCTGGCTGGGCTCGACGTCGGCTGGCGCATCCGAAAAGAATTCAAACATACCGAAAAGCCTGGTGTGCGCATTCCGCTGGTGGCCGACCGTTTGTGTGAGAGCGGGCATTACGGACAGAAGACCGGACGAGGTTTTTCCAGGTACGACGAGAACCGCAGGCCATTGCCCGATCCGGAAACAGCGGCGTTGATCGAGGCGGTGGCGCGGGAGGCCGGGATCGAACGGCGAACCATCACCCGCGAGGAAATCGTGGATCGCTGCATGTTCGCACTGGTCAACGAAGGCGCCAAACTCCTGGGCGAAGGCATCGCCTTGCGCGCCGTCGACATCGATGTTGTGTACCTGAACGGATATGGTTTCCCGGCATGGCGCGGCGGCCCTATGTTCTATGCCGACACCGTTGGATTGGACAAAGTGTTAGCGCGCGTGGAAGAGTTCGAAGCGCGCCACGGCTCCGATCTGTGGTCGCCCGCGCCGCTGTTGAAGCAACTCGCCCAAGAGGGCCGAACCTTTGCCGATAGCGACCGAAAGGCGTCCGGCCAAGCGTCGGCTTGAGGTATGGCGAAGACACCAAAGAACACGATCGAGCAAACGCGCGCCGTACTTCGCGGAATTGCGTTCGATAGTCTGCTGGGGATGGAGCTGGATAAAATCCATGCGGATGGCATCACGCTCCGTTGCCAAGTCACGAAGCGGCTACTGAACAAGGCCGGGGCCTTGCATGGCGGTGTAGCCGCGTCTTTGGCGGATGCCGCGGTGGGCGTGGCGATCCATCATCGGTTCGGGGGAAAGCGCCCCATCAGCACGGTGGAACTCAAGGTGAACTACTTTCGCCCTGTTCTCAAAGGCGCTGTGTTTGCCCGTGCACGGCTTCTACGGATCGGATCCACCTTGTGCGTGGGCCGGGTCGATTTGACCGATGACCAGCGCCACCACGTTGGCACGGCCATCGTGACCTACATTTTTCTCGACGCTCGTGGAGGAAAACCCAATGGCGCTGGAAGCGACGGATAAGAGGAATGGCGCCTCGATCGCGCTGGCCGTACTGATCGCGATCAACGTGCTGAACTTCTACGATCGGAACGTCACCGGAGCGCTGGTTGAGCCGGTGCGCAAAGAATTTCATCTCAGCGATACCCAGGTGGGTTTTATCGGAAGCGCATTTATCTGGCTGTATGCGCTGGTGGGTGTTCCGCTGGGCAGCGTTGCGGACCGCTGGAGCCGCAAGAAACTGCTGGTGGGAGGGATCTTCGTGTGGAGCCTGCTCACCGCCTCAGCCGCGCTCGCCACCAGTTACGCCATCCTTCTGTTCACGCGTCTGGGATTCGGAGTCGGCGAGGCGGCCGTGGCCCCCACCGCCACCAGTTGGATTGGTGATCTGTTCCCCGCATCCAAGCGGGCCACGCCACTAGCGCTGTTCATGATCGGTGTTCCGATGGGAGGCGCCCTCGCGTATTTTTTCAGCGGCCCCATCGCACAGGCCTTCGGGTGGCGCGCGGCCATGGTGGTGGCGGCGGCGCCCGCGTTGCTTCTGATCCCCTTGCTGCTGCGTTTGCAGGAACCCCGGCGCGGAGCGGTGGAAAGCCATCACGAAGCAGCGCCCACGGGCCTCCGAGCCATGCTTACAGTGGCGCGGATTCCCACGCTCTGGTGGATCATCGCTTCCGGCGCGCTGCTCAATTTCAATATGTACGCGCTGGGCACCTTCATTCCCGCTTTGCTAAGCCGCATCTACCATGTGAGCCTGGCACAATCCGGGATCGACACAGGCATCATCTACGCCGCCGGCGGAATTACGGGTACCCTGATTGCCGGGTGGCTGGGAGACCGCGTCAGTGGTCACAGAAACGGCCGGCTCTTCTGGGCCGCCGTCGTCGTGATCGTGGGCGCGCCGGCTTCCTATTTCGGAATTCTCGGAGGCGACATGATGTTGGCGGTGGTCTTCCTTGCCTTTTCTTATGGCACCCTTTGTACCTATTACGGCCTGGTGTATTCCGCCATTCAGGACATCGTCGCGCCCTCCATGCGCGGAACCGCGATGGCAATTTACTTCATGGCCATGTACTTGTGCGGGGCGTCCTTCGGGCCTTTACTCACCGGCAAATTGAGCGACATGATGGCGCGTCGCGCTGCCGATGCGGCTGGGTCAACGCAGGTAACCGAAGTATTCAAAGCGGTCGGACTGCAACAGGCGATGCTGATCATGCCGGTTCTGGCAGTGCTCCTGGCAGGTGTGCTGTACATGGGCTCGCGCACCATCGGACGTGACATAGAGAAGCGCGCGGTGGTGGCGCGCCGCGCCATGGCGGGAGCTTGATGACAAACGCGTTTCCGCCTTTGGACGGAATCACCGTCCTCGATTTTTCTCACGCCCTGGCGGGCCCTTACTGCACCATGCTGATGGCCGCGTACGGCGCGCGCGTCATCAAAGTGGAAAACCCAAACGAGGGTGACGTGGGCCGTTCGTGGGGACCGCCCTTCCAGGGAGGGGAGGCTTCTTACTTCCTCGGCCTGCATAGCGGCAAGCAGAGCCTGGCCGTGGATGTGAAGAATCCCAAAGGCCTCGACATCTGCCGCAAGCTGGCTGCCCGCGCCGATATCCTGATCGAAAACTTTCGCCCCGGCACGATGCGCCGTTTGGCGCTCGACTATGAGTCACTCGCCAAGCTGAATCCCGGTCTCATCTACGTCTCCATTTCCGGCTACGGGCAGACCGGGCCTCGCAGCACTGAGCCTTCCATGGACCTGGTCATGCAAGCTTCCGCCGGACTGATGAGCATCACGGGCACGCCCGAGGGCGAGACGGTTCGCACGGGTCACTCGGTGGCCGACGTGACGGCCGGAATGTTCGCCATGATCGGAGCCATGCTGGCCCTGGAGGCGCGCCACCGGACAGGAACGGGGCAGTTCGTGGATGTCTCCATGCTTGACACTCTCATGTCGACCATGGCTCCCAGCTTCGCCTACTATCTCGGCTCCGGCAAAATTCCGGCTCCTATGGGGACTAAGTTCGCTACCATCGTTCCCTATCGCAACTTCCGCTGCGCCGACCGGGAGATCACCATAGCCGTGGCCAGCGACAAGCTATGGACCAGTTTCTGCCGGGCGATCAGCCGGCCTGATCTGGCCGCCGACGAGTGCTACCGGTCCAATCCTTTGCGAGTGAAACATCGATCCGTGCTGGAGCCGATTCTGGAGGAGATGTTCCTCACCCAGACAGCGGCGCACTGGGTCACGGTTTTGTCGCGCGAGGGGATTCCCTGCTCCATGGTTCGCAACCTGCAAGAAGTCGTCGATGATGAACATCTCCAGGCCCGCAATATGTTGCCGGTACTGGAACACGCCACGGCCGGCCCCATACGGGTCACCGGTGCGCCCGTGAAACTGTCCCAAAGCCCCAGCGATATCACCACCGCCGCGCGCCCTCTGGGTGCGGATTCCGAAGCCGTGTTGAGCGAACTCCTGGGGATGAACGAGGAAGAGATCCGGCGTCTTCGCGGCGCCGGTGTGATTGGTGGAGGATCATAACTATGCCGCAAACACTCCCACGCTTGGTTCGTTTTCTGGCGCTCGGCTGGAGCGTGGCACTCTACGCTCAAGATGCCAGCATGGCACTTCGGACGTCGGTGACCTACAACACGCAGCGGGCCACCCTGCCGTTGAGTGACCAGCAACGCAAGCAAGCCGAACAACTCGGCCGCGACGCACAGGCCGCCAGCCAGGCCGGAAAATTCGGTGATGCGGTGCGCGATTACTACCAGGGCATGGCCGTCATGCACAATGTGCCGTGGACGCCCGTCTACGAGTTCGACTCCTCGCTGCGGGCGGGCCTGGATCACGGGATCGTGGAACCGGGAAGCCAGGTGACCCTCACCCTCGCGCCGCTCTACCGGACCGAACGCGACGGGGTAACCAAGACCAGCGCGTCGTTAGTGCTGGTCCCCGTTCCGAAAGAAGCTGGCGCGGAGAAGAGTCTCGACTCCACATTAACGATCGATCCCACGGCGCTTCCGTTGACCGCTCGACTCACGATTCCGCGTATGCCCGTTGGGAACTACAACCTGGAAGTTCGCCTTGCTTCACCGGACGCGGTGCTAACGGCGGATACCCGCGCTGCCTACGTGAAGGCCCTGCCGGTGCACATCGATTCGCTCTCGGCGGAAGCGCAGAAGTTGCGAAGCCGCATTGCCGGCCTGGGAAAGGGCGGCGGCTCCGGCCTTCCGACAGCAGCGTACGCGATTGCGCTCTACGATCAATCCGATCGGGGGGACATTAACCCGCACCGGTACAATTTCCGCGAGGAATTCGCCGCCGCCAACACCATGCTCGACAGTCTGGAGGGGGGCCGCGACCCGCTCGCCGGCAAGCATGGCGACTTCCGGAAAGCCTATCGTTCCGCCGTCGACCAGACGCTGCAGCCATACCGGATCTTCGTTCCCGCATCGTACGACGGCACAAAGCCAACGGCATTGGTGGTCGCGCTGCACGGAATGGGAGGCGACGAGAACAGCATGTTCGACGCCTACGGTGGGACGCTAAAGCGCGAAGCCGAACGCCTGGGCCTTCTAGTGGCCGCTCCCAAGGGACGCGACACGGCTTCCATGTATCGCGGCACGGCCGAGCAGGACGTTTTGGATGTGCTTGCCGAGGTGGAGCGCGACTACCGCGTCGACACCGCGCGTGTCTACCTCATGGGCCACTCGATGGGCGGGTACGGCACGTGGAGCGTGTCTATCAACCACCCGCAAATATTCGCCGCGATCGGTCCGATTTCCGGTGGCGGGAATCCCGCGGACATGGTGAAGATCCGAGATATTCCGGAGTACGTGGTACACGGCGATGACGACCGGACGGTGAACGTCAGCCAGTCCCGCGCGATGGTCGAGGCAGGTAAGAAGGCTGGGGCCAACATCACGTATGTGGAGGTCCCCGGCGGCAGCCATGTCAGCGTGGCGGCCCCGCAGATGGGCCCAATGCTCGACTTTTTTGTGAAGCAGTCCCGGCGCCCGCGAATGCTATCGGACGACGTCGGTTTCCGTCGTCTCTGGTAGCCACGAACGCATGGTCTGCCCCACTATTCCTCAGCCGGAGCTCTCTTCTGAACCGGCCGGTCGGAGCGCGCACCCTTCTCCACCAGAAACTTGACGACCGATTCGTACCCCAGGGTCTTGACAGCATCCAGCGCCGTGCGGCCGTCGGTGTTGGCGGCATTGACATCCACACCAAGGTCCGCGGCCACCTTGACGGCTTCGAGAGTCAATGGCTCACGCTGGGCGCGGGCGGGCTGAGCCCACGCTGTCCCTCCGCCCATTCCGGTGGCCGCCATCAGCGCCGTCGTCTTCTCAGTGCGGTGCTGCAAACGCGCCTCCGCGATATAGTCGGAATGGAGAACAAACTTCGGATCGGCTCCGTGTTGCACCAGGAGGCGCATCACGCCGGGTTGCGTGAACCGGGCAGCCAGCCAGAACGGTGTCGCTCCCACCAACGCGGGGGCAAAATTGAAGTCATGCGACGTGCGGCGTGTGGGTGTCCAGGTTCGCAAGGGCGCATTGGGATCGGCGCCATGGTCGAGCAGAGCCGCCACCATCTTTTCATCCCGGTGCATGATCGCGGCGTGAAGCGCGGTGAAGCCGGCCGCGGCCATGTTCGGGTCGGCGCCCTTCTCGAGTAGAAATCCCACCATCTCTCCGAAGTCGGAGTGTGCGGCGAGCACGGTGGCGCTGACGCCCCAGGCATCGGCATCGTTCACGTCGGCGCCGGCAGCCACCAGGAGCTTGGCGGATGCGAGATCCCCCTCGCGCACCGCAAACAGTAAGGCAGTTTCATTTCCGTGAGGGACCGCCTGATTGTACTTCAGGATGCCGTGCGGCGGCGCAGCCTGCACTTCACTCCAGCTTTCCGAACGGGCCTTGAAATCCGCGCCGCGCGCCAGCAGCACCCTCACCACTTCAGGATGCTTCTCTGCGGCCGCCCACATGAGGGCCGTCTGGCCGCGCGCCGCATGCACGTTCGGGTTGCCGCCTTTGGCCAGCAATTGTTCGACGATCTCGGGATAGCCCGAGCGGGCCGCCACCATCACCGGGGTCTCGCCCGCCAACAGCGCCGCGTTGGGGTCCGCTCCGGCAGCCAATAGTCGTCGGACCATGGCCGAGCTTCCGTTCTGGCTAGCCGCCCACAGCGGGGTTGCGCCCAGATCGTTGGCGGCGTTTACCTTGGCGCCCGCGCGCAGCAACAGGTCGGCGCTCTCCGCATCATCGCGGTAGCTCGCCCACAGCAGCGCCGTGGACCCATCGGCTTCCGTCACGTTGACATCTACTTTTTTCTGCAGCAAGGCGCGTACGGCGTCACGGTCGCCGCTCTTGGCCGCGTCCACCAAGGCAGGCCGGTTGCCGCCTGCTCCCAGCAGGAACACGGCGAGGCCCAACAGGATCCAACGTGACCAGCCGGCTGTCATCCGCATGGCGCTTACACTCCGGAAAGCGTGTCGAGCTGGAGTTTGCCAGTGCTGCCGCCCAGCTTCTCAACGGGCACATCGAGCTTGTCCATCAACGTCACCAGCAGGTTCGCGTTGGAGGGTTTGTCGGCATACTTTAAATGCCGGCCGCCCTTGAGACGTCCCGCGCCGCCGCCCATCACCAGCAGCGGCAGGTTATCGCCGGAGTGCCGGTTGCTATTGGAAATGCCCGCGCCGTACAAGATCGTCATGTGGTCCAGCAGCGACCCGTCGCCGTCCGGCGTGGCTCGCAGTTTCGCCAGATATTGCGAGAACAACTGCGCGTGATAGCGGTTGATCTTGGACATCTGCGCGATCAGTTCGGGAACATCGTTGTGGTGGGACAGCGGATGGTGCGCCTCGGGCACGCCGATCTGCGGATACGGACGAGCGCTCTGTTCCTTGCTGAGCATGAATGTGATAACGCGCGTGAGGTCGGATTGAAACGCCAGAACCTGCAAATCGAGCATCAGCGCCAGGTGGTCTTCGAAAACGGGCGGCGCGCCCAGGGGCTGCTCCATGGCCGGCAGCTCGACGTCACGTTGTTCCTCCGCCTTCTGTATGCGGCGCTCCACATCGCGAATCGCATCCGCATATTCGTCGACCTTGACCTGGTCCTGCGGACCCAGTTGGTTCTTGAGGGTTGTCAGCTTCGCCGTCACGGAATCGAGAATGCTCTTGTGCTGCCGCATCCTGGCTTCGCGCGCATTGCGATCGGTGCTGCCGCTATCGCCGAACAGCTTCTCAAACACGGATCGCGGATTCCATTCGGTTGGCAGTGGCTGCGTAGCACTGCGCCAGGAAAGCGTGTGGGTGTAAACGCAACTCAGATTGCCCGTGCAGGCCCCGGCGTTGGCCGGGACATCCATTGAAAGCTCCAACGAACCTACCTGCGTATCGTTCGCGAAGTGCCTGGCCAGCAGTTGGTCCATCGATACGTCGGCGATGATTTCCACTTCGTTGCGGCCGCCCCGCGTGGTCCCGGTCAGGAACGAACCGGATGCGCCGGCGTGGATATAGTTCCAACTCGACTTGATGCCTGACAGCACCAGCATCTGGTTTCGGAACGGCGCCAGCGGTTCGAGAATCGGGGAGAGCTCAAAGGCGCTGCCTTCGCCCTTCGGCGTCCAATACTCCATGGCCATTCCGTTAGGCACGTAAAACGCCTGGAACCGATGGGCGGGCTTCTTCGCGTCGGCGCGCAGCCGGAAAGGCGGCAGCATGGCCTCCAGAAACGGCAGCGCCAACGTCGTACCGAGCCCCCGCAGCAGGGTCCGCCTGGGCAACGATTTCGTGAGGAACGTCATGTCCGTCATCTCCTTCGTACTACTCCGATACCGCGCGACCGCTCCCTGCGGTCGCGGCTCAGTAACGCATTTCGCTCAATCCGGCGTTGGCCGGGGGCCTTGCGCCTGGGGCGCCCACGTCAAGAAACTGGGGCTCTCCACGATTCCCAGTATGATCGATGACCAGCGATAGTCGTGAGCCGCAGCTTCGCGGACGATGGTACGCACCGCCGGCCGATCGTAATATTCCAGCCGTCGCCCGAGCGCATAGGCCATCAGCTTTTCGGTGACCGTTCGCGGAAACTGCTCCGGCTGATCGAGCAGCAGGGCACGCAAGCCCGCAAGCCCCTCAACCTTCGCGCCGCTCACCGTGGCGCCGCTCGCATCCACGGGCTTGCCCACTTCGTCCACCGTTCGCCATCCTCCGATCACGTCGAAATTCTCCAACGTGAATCCCAACGGATCGATCACCGAATGGCAACTGTTGCACGTCGGACTCTGCCGGTGCTGCGCCAGGCGCTCGCGCATCGTCTTCGGCGCTGATCCGGGCTTGTTGTCGATGTTGGTGTCCACTCCGGGAGGAGGCGGCGGTATGGGCAAATCAAAGATATTGTTCAGCAGCCATTTTCCGCGCAGCACCGGCGACGTGCGGTCGGGGTATGAAGTCGTGGCCAGCAGCGCCCCCTCCCCAAGCAGCCCGCCGCGCTGTTCGTGGTTCGGCAGCGTAACCCGCCGGAAGCGGCTGCCGTAGATTCCCGGAATCCCGTAGTGCCGCGCCAGCCGTTCATTGACGAAGGTATAGTCGGCGTCCAGGAGTTCGCGCACGCCGCTATCCTCGCGGATGGTGTTGGCTACGAAAAGCTCCGTCTCCTGTTTGAACGCCTGCAGCAGGCTCTCGTCATAGTTGGGATAGCGGTCCGGATCGACCACCACTTCTTCGACGCGACGCAGGTTCAACCACTGGGCGGCGAAATTATTCACCAGCGCATCGGTGGCGCGCGGGTCTGCCAGCATGCGCCGCACCTGCTGTTCCAGCGTTTCCGGATTGGTGAGCTGCCCGCGCTCGGCCAGCGAAAGCAAGCGCTCATCGGGAATGCTGCTCCACAGGAAGAACGACAAGCGCGACGCCACTTCCAGATCGGGGAGGCGATTCTTGTCGCCGGGCTGGTGGATGCGTAACAGAAAATCCGGGTCCGACAGAATGCGTTCCAGCGCAAATTGAATCCCGCTGTCGAAGCTGTCGCCGTCGTGCCGCCCGCTATCGAAGAACTCCAGGAGCGGCTGCACATCGGTTTTCGTCACGGGCCGGCGGTAAGCCAGCCGCGCCATCCGCGAAAGAATCTTCGTGGCGCAGGCCTTCTCCTCCGCCACCGCATGTGGCTGGCAGATGAAAATCGCGCGGCGGCTGGGCGTGTCCTTGGCCAGTCCCGGAGTTCTGATAAGGGCCGCCGATTTGTACCGCGCCCACATTCGCGTAGCCCATGTACACGTTGTCGTTGGTGATGACCCTGCCCCGTTGCAACGGTTGCGGCAGGCCCTCCGGCTCCCACAACTCGCGCACGAACGAAACGCCCACCACGTGCGGACCTGCTTCCACCGGGACGCGGACCTCCAGGCCGGTGTCTCCGGTGAGCTGCATGTAGCGCTCCCACTCCGGATCGCCCGCAAAGTTTGGTTCGCCATCGCCGGCATAACTGGTTGCCGCGGGTCGGCCCTTCGCACCGCCGCCTACTGTGAACCGCTTCAGCAGCTTGCCATCCAGGCGGATGTCGAGAAGCTGCGGCCAGCCCATGCCTTTGAGGTAATCCTGATACTGCCTCTGCAGTCGAACTTTGACGAGGTATTCGCCGTCGACCGGAAAATCGTGGCGAATCGCCATGCCGCCGCGCGAGCCGAGCGGCAGGTCCTCGCTTTGCCGGTCGTCTTGCAGTACATGCAGCGGAATCTCGAACGTCTCGATCTTCGGCCGCGTCGGCGGAAGCCCCGTCGCCAACCGCGTCACTTCACGCGCCACCGAAAGGTACCGCTCCAGGTGCGCCGTCGAAATCGAAAGCGAATCCGCGAAGTTGTCGAAGCTGCCGTCGGCCGTCTCATCCCCAGGGAGCAGCGGCTTCACATCCACGTCGAGCGACAGCAAGTCGCGAACCGCGTTGTTGTATTCCGCGCGATTGAGCCGATGGACCGCGGCCACCCGGCCCGGATTCGGATGGGCCACCCAAGCCTGGTCGATTTGGTTTTCCAGGAGGCTCGCGACTTCGCGATACGTGGCTGCATCGGCGCGCGGCTTTCCTGGCGGCGGCATCGAGCCGGCCCGCAGCTTGGCGATGACGCGCTCCCACACTTCCGGATTGGCCGCCGGCTCGGTGACGTCGACGCTGTCCAGAGCAAGTCCGGCAGTATGGAGCTTCTGATTATGGCAAGTGACGCAGTAGGTATCCAGGAACGTCCGCGGATTGGTAGCAGCGCCCGCAGTGCCGCCGATGAGAAGCGCGAAGATACCGGCCCGCAAGCTTCGACTCGACATAATCCTTGCCAAACCGCTTCCTACGGTCACGGCTCAGCACCGCTCGTATTTCCCGCGCGCACCGTTTCGCACGCCCTTACCGAGCCGTGACCAAAGGGAGCGGTCAAACTTCTACGGCAGCACCGCCGTGATGTTCCGCTTCGGCACTTCCCCGACCGGAATGCGCGTGATCTCTTTCCTGGAAACGAGATCGACCACCGACACTGAGTTCGACGCGGCGTTGGCCACGTATGCAGTCTTGCCATCAGGTGTGAGCGTTACCCAGTCCGGCGAGTTGCCCACATCGGTGCTGCCGAGAAGCTTCAAGTCGGGGAGCGAGTACATATAAATCGCGCTGTTCAGCCGGCTGTTCACCACCAGCGTCTTTTGGTCAGAGGTGACCGCCATGCCGTGCGACTCGTTGCCGCCCTCTGGGAATGGCGCCTTCCCCGGAGGAAGAGCGGGCAGCTTGATCCGATTGATCTCTTTGCGGCTTTCGAAATCGACCACGGCGAATCCGTTGAAGGCGGAAAGCTGGACGAAGATCCATTTGGTGCTGCCATCGGGATTGGTGGCGAACGCCATGGGGCGGATTCCCAAGTCCATCGTGAGCGACCACACCGGCTCTTCAGTCTTTTGATCGATCACCGTGATGACATGCGACGGAATGGAGCCGCTGACCACATACTTGCCGTCCGGCGTCACGTAGGTATTGTGCACCGCGCCCTTCACGGCAATGCTCTTGACCCTCTCCATGGAGGTAGTGTCGACCACATCCACAGCTCCGGGTGCCACCGCGATGGACACGTAGACCCGTTTCCCATCCTTACTAATGCCGATGTTATTGGGATGGCCCGTGAGCGGTATTCTCTTGGTGACCTTCAAGGTCTTCTGGTCCACCACATCCAGCGTTCGATCGGCTTCATCGCTGATGTAGTAGCGGCTTCCATCGGGTGCTGCTGCGGCGCCGTGATTCACCTCGATGCCGTGGATGGTTCCCACCACCTTATTAGTGGAAGGATCGATGATGGATACATCATCCCCGGCGCTGTTCGTCTGGATGATGCGGACACTGCTCGCCATCAGGGGCAGAGCCAGTACAACTATCAGGGGCTTCCAGCTGTGACGGAAAAAGGTCAGGTTCATGGTCGTCAGACGCTCCTCTTAGGGCTGGATAAAGTCTAATCGGCTCAAGCGCCGGAGTCAAACGTACGTACCACAGGCATTCTTGCCTGCGTCTGGTTCAATTTTCCCGTCGGTACGCGCCGCCGCAGCTCGTCGCCGAAGTTTTCGAGGAACACGGCTTTCGCCGTCTAGCTCACCGCCATTATCTGTTCGTCCGATTGGCAAAGCGACTCGCGCCGGTTCCGCGACCAAGACAAAGCAAAGCTCGCGCCGCTGTTGGAAATCTGTCACTTGCACCCCTGTTCGGAGGAAGGCTGCGGAAGGCCTTGCACATACAACTCGTTCTTTCCCGACTCATCCGACAGATACGCCATCCATCGGCCGTCGGGGGACCTGCATGGCTGAACAACTGGAAGCCGCTTTTCGCGCGCTAGCGAGAGCTCTCGACGCAAATCTCCGAAGCCGCGTAGCCGCAGGCCGGGTCCGGGCCGCGGGGCCGTTAGCGGCGCCCGCCCCGAGAACCGCCACCGTGCCCTGCGCCGCCTCGGAAACCACCGCCGCCACGGATCGCGGGCCCGCGGTAACCGCCGCCGTAATAGCCGCGGTAGCCGCCGCCGTAATAGCCGCGGTAATAGCCACCGCCGTAATAGCCACCGCCGTAATAGCCACCCACGTATCCAGGATAAGCGTATCCGGGATAGTAATACGGATATCCATAAGCGTACGGATAAGCATAGGGATACGGGTAGGAATAGGCGTATGGAGAAGCCGGATAAACCGGTCGCCACGCCCACCCCAATGCCAACTCCAACCCGTACTGCCGCATTCGCCTGAACCGGGGCCAGCAGGAAGAGAATCGCCATCAGCGCCAGCGCCGGAATTCCAAATCTCTTCACCACATCAACCTCCTGGAGCACTCACTTTTTGCTCCTACACGTTGTTGGACGAACGAAGTGGACTCTCGGATTCGATTCGTGTGGCAGGCACCGAACCTAAGACTTGTCTGGGTCTCATTTTGTATTATTCCGCTCATGTCGACCCGGGGAACCCCTTGAGAAAACCCTGGCTCTTGATACACTAAGCGCCTGAGGATTCTGCCAAGCGTGCTCAAATTGTCACAAATCGTATTTTTGCTGGGAGCAGCCGGCGTTGCCTTTGCGCAAAGCCAGACCACCCAATCTGACTCATTCCATATTGTCAATTGCGCCAAGCCATGCGTTGCGGAGTTGGCATTGACCAAAATGCCCATAGCCCTCGGTACCCTCTCTATAAATGGGGTTGCTGTAACCGTAGGGATTGTCGCGAAGAATACGCCCAACGCGGTGACCGTCGTTGTTTCGTTTCCCGCGTCTATCCAGATTCAGAACACCGACCTGATTGTGGCGACCTATCCAGTTTCCACTACTGCGCCGTAGGCATTCTGCCCCAGTCCGCTTCCATCGCGCGTGCCGGGCAGGGTGTCGGCGCCCGGCCTACACCCACTCCAGTGCGCCCTTCTTATAGGCCCAGATGTACCCCACGAACAGAATGGCGAGAAACACCGCCACTTCCGCGACGCCGAACCAGCCTAGCGTGCGGTAGCGGACTGCCCAGGGGAACAGGAAAATCGTCTCTACATCGAAGATTACGAATAGGATCGCGATGATGTAGAAACGCACCGTATAGCGGCCACGGGAATCGGACGCGGCCTTGATGCCGCACTCATAGGCTTCCAGTTTGGTCAGGGACGGAGCTGATGGGCGGACCAGCTTGGCAAGAAGGATGGTCGCGATCGGAAACAGGATCGCTAGTGCCAGGAAAATGAAGATCGGGACATACCCGCTCGGCATGGCAACCACACTATAACACCTGGCACCGGAAGCGACCAGAGGGCCGCGCGCCGAGTGAACTGGCACAATGAATGAGGCCATTCATGCCGGATCCTCGCACCATCTATACCCAGCGATTGGAAGAACGCCGCGCCGACCTGGCCGTGCGTGAGCGGCGGCATCACCTGCTGGGCAATCTGCAATTGGCGGTCGTTATCTGCGGATTGCTCATGGTCGGGGCAGCCCTGTTCTATCGGATTTTCTCGATTGCCTGGGTGGCTGTGCCGATCGCAATCTTCGTCGTGTTTCTGGTCATCCATGACCGGCTCCTGCGGCTGGCTGAATTCCGTCGCCGCTCGGTGCGGTATTTCGAACGCGCCCTGGCCCGTCTGGATGGACAGTGGGCCGGCACCGGCGAGACCGGTCAATCTTATCTTGACCCGGCCCACCCGTACGCGCAGGATCTCGATCTGTTCGGCAAAGGCTCGCTATTCGAGCTGATGTGTACCGCGCGAACCCACATCGGTGAAGACACTCTGGCTCGCTGGCTGCTCAACCCGGCCGATCCCGACACGGTCCGCGCGCGACAGGAAGCGGTGGAGGAACTGCGGCCCCGAGTGGACCTGCGGGAGGATCTCGCCGTGCTGGCCGAGGAAGCTCGTTCCGGCGTGCACCCGACGTCACTGGCATCCTGGGGAGAAGCGCCGCTGCTGTTGCAGCCGTCCGGCCGCACGCTGCTTTGGATACTCAGCGCAGTGGGGGTGGCCAGCGGCGGCGCTCTGCTCACCTATCTGCTTTACGAAGCCAATCTGGTGCGCTTCCCGGCCGTCACTGCCACCCTGCTGCGCGATGTGTTCGTAGTTGCGGCGCTGATCAACACCTTCATGCTGTACCGGCTGCGGAACCAGGTCGCAGCGGTGCTGGCCGCGGTGGAGGGCGCCGCCCATGGTCTCGGCCTGCTCTCCGAAGTCCTCATCCGGTTGGAGCGCGAACAGTTCCGCTCGCCCCTGCTGGCCCGCCTGCGCGCCTCGCTCAATGCCGATGGCGCACCGCCCTCGAGACGTTTGGCGGACTTGAAGCGTCTGATGGAATACCTGGATTCGCGCGACAACGTATTTGTGCGCATCCTCGAAGTGGTCACTTTGTGGACACCCCACTGCGCCTATGCACTGGAGGCATGGCGCGCCCGCTCCGGTCCCGCGGTGCGGCGCTGGCTTATGGTCACCGGCGAAATCGAAGCGCTCTGTTCACTGGCCAGCCACGCGTTTGAGCATCCCGCCGATCCGTTTCCGGAGTTCACCACCGAATCTCCCTGGCTTCAGGCGGATGGTATCGGCCATCCGCTCATCGATGAGAAACGCGTCGTGCGCAATGACGTGCAACTGGGCGGCGAGTTGCGCCTGCTGGTGGTGAGTGGCTCCAACATGTCCGGCAAAAGCACGCTGCTGCGTACTATCGGCAGCAATGTCGTGCTGGCGCAGGCCGGCGCGCCAGTGCGGGCAACCCGGCTGGTGCTTTCGCCGCTAGCCATCGGCGCGTCCATTCGATTGGTCGACTCGTTGCAGAACGGCATTTCCCGTTTCTATGCCGAGATCCTGCGCATCCGCCAGATCCTCGATCAGACGGCCGGACCGCTGCCGGTGCTGTTTCTGGTGGATGAGTTTTTGAACGGCACCAATTCGCACGATCGCCGCATCGGGGCGGAAGCGCTGGTGCGCGGCCTCGTGGAGCGTGGCGCCATGGGATTGTTCACCACCCACGACCTCGCCCTGGCGGACATCGCCGACGGGTTGAAAAACCGCGCGGCCAATGTGCATTTCGAAGACCGGATCGAAGACGGGCAGATCCACTTCGATTACGTCATGCGCCCGGGCGTGGTGCGCAAGAGCAACGCCATCGAGCTGATGCGGTCGGTGGGGCTGGAGATTTGAACGCGGCGGAGATCCGCGAGCGGGCGCGCCAGTGCGGTTTTGAGCTGGCAGGCGTGGCGCGTGCGGAGCCGGTCCCGGAGCGCCAGTGGTTCCACGAGTGGGTGAGCCGCGGTTTCGCCGCCGATATGCGATATCTCACGGACCGCCGGGCCGTCGTTCGCGACGATCCGCGGAACCTGCTGGCAGCGGCGCGGTCCGTCATCTGCGTGGGCAAGCTCTATAACAGCCCCTGGCCGTACTCGACGAGCTTCCATGATGGCGAACGCGCCTGGATTTCGCGCTACGCATGGGGAGACGATTACCACGACGTGCTGCGCCGCGGCCTGGGGCGCCTGGACGAGTGCCTGCGCCAATCGGCTGGCCCCGGATACGAATCGAAGATCTGCGTGGATACCGCACCGCTACTGGAGCGCTCCTATGCACGCCTGGCCGGCCTCGGCTGGATCGGCAAGAACACCTGTCTCATCAACCAGCAAAGCGGGTCTTGGTTCTTTTTGGGAGAACTGCTGGTGTCGCTCGCAATCGAGCCGGATGAGCCGCCGCCCGACCGCTGCGGTACCTGCACGCGCTGCATCGATGCGTGCCCAACAGCCGCCATTGTTCCCGGGGAATCCGGGCACACCGTGGATTCCGGCCGGTGCATCTCGTACTTCACGATCGAGCTTCGGGGGGCTATGCCGGAGCCGCAGCGGGCCGCCATCGGGACTCATGTTTTCGGCTGCGACATCTGCCAGGACGTGTGCCCATGGAACCGCCGCCCCGCGGTCACGGACGAGGCCCCATTTCAACCCCGCCATTTCGCGCCGCCGCTGGAAAGCCTGGCCGAGATCACCGAAGACGAGTTTCGCGATATGTTTCGCGGCACGCCGGTAACACGCGCCCGGTACTCTGGCTTTCTGCGCAACGTAGCCGTGGCCATGGGCAACTCCGGCGAGCCGCGGTTCCGTCGGCCGCTCCAGAGGCTGGCGGCATGGCCGGATGCCCTGGTGGCGGAGCATGCGGTCTGGGCCTTGAACCAATTACGATAGAGTAGTGAGGATTTTGGCAGGCGCACTCGTGGTGCTGGCGGCGCGGCTTGTGGCGCAACCGTCGGTCGTCGATCGCGGCTTCGATCATTTCTACAATCTGGAATACGATCAGGCCCTCGCCGATTTCCAGGATGCCATCGCGCACGACCCGGCCTCTCCCGATCTGCGCAACCATGTGGCGCAGACCCTGGTCTTCCGCGAGATGTATCGCGACGGCGCGCTCGAAAGCGAACTGGTAACGGGCACCAATTCTTTTTTGCGCCGCGCCAAACTGAACCCTAGCCCGGAAACCGAACGCCAGTTTCTAAACCAGGTGGCCCAGGCCATGGCGCTGGCACAGACCCGCCTGCAAAAGAATCCCAACGACACCGCCGCCATGTATGCGCTGGGGATCTCCTACGGGCTGCGGGCCAATTACTACTGGGTGGTAAAGAAATCTTGGCGCGATTCACTGCGCGACGCCACCGCGGCGCGCCGCCAGCACAACCGCATCACCGAGCTCGAACCTAATAACGTGGACGCGCGCCTGGTACAGGGCTTGCACGACTACATCGTCGGCAGCCTGCCCGTGGTGTATCGAATGGTGGGTTTTCTGGCGGGGATTCATGGCGACAAGGAAAAAGGGATCCACACCATTCAGGAAGTCGCCCGTAACGGGAAACTCAATCGTGTCGATGCGCAGATTTTTCTGTGCGCGTTGTATCGCCGCGAGAACCAGCCGCTACATTCGGTGCCGCTGCTCCAGGAACTGATCGCCCGCTATCCCCGCAACTTCCTGCTGCGCCTGGAACTGTCGCAGATGTACAGCGTGGCGGGCGACGGTACGCGTGCACTGGCGACCGTGGATGAAGTGGCTCGCCAGAAGACTGGTAATGCGCCGGGGTTCGACCGCCTGCCCTGGGAAAAAATCTACTTTCAGGAAGGCACGATCCAGTTCTGGTACCGCGATCTGGATCACGCGCTGGAGAATCTGAAGAAGGTAGCTGCCTCGCCAGAGGAGCTCGACCTGAACACGGGCGCGCAAACGTGGCTGCGCATCGGGCAGATCTACGACATGACCAATCGCCGGGCGGAGGCCCTTCAGGCATATCAGAAGTGCATCGCCTATGCCCCCGAGGCGGATGCGGCGCGGGAAGCGCGCGCGTATCTTTCGGCGCCCTACCGGCGGCAAGTGGGGTAGAACAAGAACCGCTCCCTTCGGTCACGGCTCGGTAAAACACACAGGCCTGCGACGAACATCGAATCGTTACCCGAACAGCGAATCGTTATCGAACAACAACTCGTTATCGAACAACAACTCGTTACCGAACAACGACCCGCTACTGAACAACGACCCCTTACTGAGCCGTGACCAAAGGGAGCGGTTCTTGTCACAAATCCGGTAGCAGCTCTCGCAACGCCGTTAACAAGTCCGATGGAAAGAACGGCTTCTTCAAAAATTTCACGCGTCCGGTTTTAGTGGCGGGGGGCTGCTCCCGGTGGTGCCCGGAAATCAGTAAGACCGACGCCGCCGGCTGCAGCTCCAGCACCTTCGCCATCAGCTTGGTGCCGTCCATTTCGGGCATGGCGATGTCGGAAATCAGCAGGTGCACGGGCTCGCGGCCGCAGATCTCCAGCGCCTGGCTTGGCCGGGGCGCCACCAGGATTTTGAAGACCTGTGGCTTCAGCATCTTCTCCAGGAGTTTGAGGATCTGTGGATCGTCGTCCACAATCAAAACCGTGCGGGCCGTCTGGTCCATTCAGAGATTTGATTTTAGAGAGACAGGGCTCCCATCCGCAACTGGATCGTACCGGACGGCACAGCATTCCTTCGATTGTTTTGCGACAATGCGAGAGAAATGCCGTGCTGCCTGTTCGCGTTCATACTGTTTTTCCCGCGAGTGTTCCTGGTGGGAATGTTCCTGCTCTCCAACTATCTCCAGAGCGCTTACCACGGGCTCATCCTTCCCGTGCTGGGATTCATTTTTCTACCGCTGACCACCATCGTGTACGCCTGGCTGGTGAACTCGCACCACCCCATCCAGGGCATCTACCTCATCGCCATGATTGTGGCCGTACTGATCGACGCGGGTGGGCTCGGCGGGGGCGCTTACCACGGCGGACGGCGGTAATCAAATCACTTTCGTGGCGCCGCCATCCATATCGATGATCGCGCCTTGCAGCAGCCTGCCCTCCGGACTGGCGACGAACGCCACCAGTGCCGCAATATCCTGGGGTTCGCCGATGCGCGTGATCTTGTGGCCCTCGACGATCTTCTTTTCGGCTTCGGCCGTGCCGATTCCCTGTTGCGCGGCCGAGGCTTCCAGCATGTGCCGGTAGCGGTCGGTGCGGATGCTGCCGGGGTTGACGACATTCACCTGGACGCCGTCGCGTATACCCACTTCGGCCATTGCCTTAGTGAAGGAGAGCAGCGCTGCATTCACGGAACCGCCGATGGTGAAGTGGGGCCCGGGCATGCGGCCGCCCACGCCGGAGATGTTGACCACCGACCCGCCGCTGGACTTCAGATGCGGCCACGCGGCGCGGGTCAGCCGGACGGCGCCGAAGAACTTCAACGCGAAGCCGTCGGCCCAATCTTCCGACGTCAGCTCAAAAAAGTCGCCGCGCTTGGTGGCGCCGGCGTTATTCACCAGAAGATCGACTTGCCCGTAACTGGCATTCGCGAAATCGACCACTCGTTCGGCGGCATCGGGGTGGCGCAAGTCGAGGGCGATCGCTTTTGCGGCTCCTCCCATGCCTTCGATGTCCTCGACCGCTTGCTTGAGCAGACTGGCGTCACGCGCCGTGAGCACCACCCGGGCGCCCTCCGCCGCCAGTCGACCGGCGATAGCGCGCCCGATTCCGCGGCTGGAACCACTGACAATCGCAACCTTCCCGTTGAATCGTTTTTCCATGGATGCCCCTTTTCAACCAGACACAGACCAGGAGGTGTGTGCTACGTAGCACAGGCCTCCAGGCCTGTGTCTGGTTTTGAACCCGATCCATCATGCTACCCCACCAGCCCAGCCTCGCATGTATGCTTGTTCGAGAGCTTTCGTTGATCACTCCAGCCCAGCAAGCCGCGGCGCGCCGGTCCCGCTCCAAGCTGCCAACGGTTCTCCGCGTGGCGGCGGGCAACTCGCTGGAGATGTACGATTTTCAGATCTTCGGCTATTACGCCGTCGCCATCGGCGCCACCTTCTTTCCCAGCCAGAACCAATTCGCGTCGCTGATGCTCTCGCTGGCCACGTTCGGCGCGGGATTTCTGATGCGGCCTTTGGGCGCAGTCATACTAGGCGCGTACATCGATCATCACGGCCGCCGCGCCGGGCTGCTGCTGACACTGAGCCTGATGGCCCTCGGCACTCTGTCCATCGCCGTGCTCCCAGGCTATGCGGCGATCGGACTGGCCGCGCCGTTACTGGTGCTGCTGGGGCGGCTGCTGCAGGGCCTCTCGGCTGGCGTAGAACTCGGCGGCGTATCGGTGTACCTTGCCGAAATCGCATCGCCGGGCCGCAAGGGTTTCTACGTCAGCTGGCAATCCGCCAGCCAGCAGGTGGCAGTCATGTTTGCGGCGCTGCTGGGTATTGTACTGGCCATGAACCTGTCACCCGGCCAGATGGCCAGCTGGGGGTGGCGCGTGCCTCTGCTGGCGGGTTGCACGCTGATCCCCGTCCTGTTGTTCCTGCGCAGCTCGCTGGAGGAAACCGAGGAATTCCTGAACCGCCCGCGCCATCCCAGTACCGCCCAGATTGTCAGCACCCTTTTCCGGAATTGGCCGGTGGTGCTGCTCGGCATGATGATGGCCACCATGACCACCGTGTGCTTCTACATGGTGACGGCCTACACGCCGACCTTCGGCAGCACGGTCCTGCATCTGGCGGCCAGCGGCAATCTGATCGTGACATTGTGCGTGGGTGCCTGCAATTTCCTGGTGCTGCCGCTTTCCGGCGCTCTGTCCGATCGAATCGGACGGCCTCCCATCCTGATCGCCTGTACGATTGCCGCACTGCTGACGGCGTACCCCGCGCTGGCGTGGCTGGTGAGCGCTCCTTCGTTTAGCCGTCTCCTCACCGTCGAACTGTGGTTATCGTTTCTGTACGCCGGGTACAACGGCGCCATGGCCGTGTACCTGACGGAGATCATGCCTGCCGAGGTGCGAATTTCCGGTTTCTCTCTGGCCTACAGCCTGGCGACGGCCGTCTTCGGTGGATTCACGCCGGCCATCTGCACGTACCTCATCCACGTGACTGGTAACCGCGCGGTGCCGGGAGCCTGGCTTTCGTTCGCCGCGATATGCGGGCTGGTAGCTGCCGTTCTGCTCTCAATCACCGCGCAGTCGCGGTCTAGAACGCTGGAAGCGACACAAATACGCCCGAGTTGAAGCGCAAGGCCAGCCCGGAAATTGCGCCCTGATTATTGACATTATTCAGATTCTGAAAAACGACAAACCCGCGCGTGTTCGCCGATGCCGGATAATTGTCGGGAAGAGTAAAGGCGACTCGGCCATTGGTGCTCAGTGAGCCCGTGGGCGGAGCCGGGTACTGAGTTGCGGTGCCGTTTGCGTCATACACAGTGGCCGTCACGTTGGGAGGCAAGTTCGATATGCTCGCCAGCGCCACAGCCGTGACAATCCCGTTGGTATTGTCGTAAGGAAGAGTGACGATGGCTGAGAAGTTACCCGCCTGCGCGGCGACGCCCTCAGTGAATCCGCCATTGGGAAATGCTCCCAGGACGCCAGCGGGGAAGGTCTGGCGGAAGATCGCGTAAGCACTAACACCACCGGTGGTGAGGATGTCGGCCCATCCTTGCATCAGCACGGGGGCCGACGAGTTTGTATTTTGAACGACCACCGTCGAATTCGCCGACATGACGAAATACAATTGCTGGGCCGCAGTCGCAATCGCGGAGTAACCGGGTTGCTGGCTCTGGACAGGAATCGCGGTCGGACTCCCGCCCGGTTCGCGAAAGATGATTTGCGCGGAGGCTGTCGAGCCTGTGGTATTGGTCAGAAATATGGTGGTGCCCCAACCAGCGCCGGCGGCGATCTGCGGCAGCACCCCTGTGCGCGAGCGGCTGGGCAGACCGCTCGAGACATTCAAAATAAAGTTTTGACTGGCCTGTCCCGAAGCACTGTCGTTCACCTGCACCTGAAAGAGCATGTTGCCGGAAGTGGCCGTCAGGTTGGTAGCGGAGAGAAGGCCTGTGGTTTGACCAAGCGTCATTCCCAGCGGCAGGGTGCCCGAGATCAGGTTCCACGTGTAAGGCGGCGTTCCACCGGTCACTGCCAGGGTCTGGGAAAACGGCGTTCCCGCCGCGGCAGGTAGGAGGATACACGGGCTGTTGGTGCCACCGGTGCCGGTGGCACAGGTCGGCGTCGTAACAAAGACCACCGGGCCTTGAGCCATCGCGGTAGCCGCCAGAAGTAGCCAGAGAGAGAAACCAATCGCCAACCGCTTCGCATCTCGTCGCAACATGTCGCCTCCAGGAATGAAGTAACCGATTCTTATTCTGCCACATGGTATAACTGCCGCATGGCGGACGGTAAGCAGGCTTTGGTTATGCTTCCCGGTCTATTGTGCGACCGCGCGGTTTGGCAGCACCAGTTGGCGGGTCTGGGCGATCTGGCGGATTGCACCTCAGTCGAGTGGGGCACGGAAGACTCCCTGGTGGAGATGGCGCGGACAGCGCTGCGCCAGGCACCCGGCCGTTTTTCAGTGGCGGGCCACTCCATGGGCGGCCGGGTGGCGCTGGAAGTTTTCCGGCTTGCCCCCGAGCGCGTCGTTCGCATTGCCCTATTCAATACCGGTTATCAGCCGCGCCCGCAGGGTGCCGCGGGAGAAGACGAGGAACGCGGCCGTCTCGCGCTGCTGGCGATTGCGCGGTCCGAGGGCATGCGCGCCATGGCGACGCAGTGGTTGCCCCCGATGATCCATCCGGACCGGCGCACCGACATGGCGTTGGTAAACACCATCATCGACATGTTCGCGCGCAAGACCCCCGACACATTCGCCGCGCAGATACGCGCTCTGCTCGGGCGGCCGGATGCTTCGGGGGTTCTGGCGCAGATTCGATGTCCCGCGCTCCTTCTGACAGGCCGGGAAGACGGATGGAGTCCCCACGCTCGCCATGCCGAGATGGCGGCCAGGATTCCGGGAAGCCAACTGGTGGTGATCCCCGAATGCGGCCACATGTCGATGCTGGAACAGCCCGGTGACGTAACCGCGGCGTTGCGGGCGTGGTTGTAACGCCGGCGGTCTTCGCCGCCGGTAGGTCGGCTACTGGAATTCCGTTAACCTGCCTGACGTGAGTCCGGTGTCTGCCGGATCGTCCCTCACCAGACAATTGAGGAACATCGTCTCTAAGCAAATGTCTTAGAGGTACCGATACCCTTCGTCCGTTGTTATCCAAAGTTAGTATCTTCAACTCACGGATCGCACGCACATGCTTGTTAGTAACTTCGCAGCGGCCCGCATCGCACGTTGCGCCGTCACCGGGAGTATTTTCGGCACGCTCGACGACGCCACCGGCGGAGTGATACGACTCACAGCGATGCCAAAGGCTGCTATTCCCTCCCCAGTCTGCCGGTGGGACGTTACGATCTCGTGATTGAGGCTGCCGGATTCCGCGCGCAAAAGTATAGCGGATTGACCATCGATACCGACAGCGCACTTACAGTAGACGCGACCGTGGATGTCGCCGGCCAGGTGGACGCGATTACTCGAAAACCGGGTACCACAGGCCTCCCGGCCTGTGTCTGGTTTTTTGTTTAGAATGCGTAATGAGCCGTTATGAAGGCCATTGTCGCCATTCCGCTCGCGATGCTGTGTATCGGCGCGGCTGCTTTGCCGCTGTTAGCCCATCACGCTTTTGGGGTGGAGTTCGACGCCAAACAGCGGGTCACCCTCAAGGGCATGGTCACTAAGATCGAGTGGACCAACCCCCATACCTACTTTTATGTCGACGTGAAAGACGAAAGAGGGCACGTGGTAAATTGGGCCTTCGAAGCGGCGGGGCCGAATACGTTGGCGCATCTGGGTTGGGACCGCAAAACGATGAAAATCGGGGACCAGGTGACGGTGACCGGCTTTCGGGCCAGAGACGCCGCGAATATCGCATCCGCGCGCGAGGTAGTGCTGCCGGATGGCCGGAAAGTCTTGGCTGGGTCCACCGTCGATGGCGGGCCGCAGCACTGAGGGGTGAATGCGAATTCTCGTTCTGGTTATTTTGGCAGGCGCCGCCACGGCACAAGCGCCTTCCTCCTTTAAGCCCAAGCCATTTGGCAATCTCAAGCAGGTGATGCGCGGAATACTCCGCCCGAATTCAGACATCATCTTCAACGTACAGTCCACGCCGCCGAAGAATGACATGGAGTGGAACGGCATCGAAAACGCGGCGGTCGCTCTGGAAGAGGCCGCCAACCTGATCACCCTGCCGGGACGTCTCCGGGAAGATGGCCAGCCCGTTCCCGTGCAGCGGGCCAATTGGAATAAGTGGGCCCAGGGAGTTGTAGACGCGGGGCAGGCCTGTTACAAAGCGGCGCACGCCAAGAGTGCCGACAAGGTGAATGAATGCACTGACAAGCTGGCCGACTCCTGCGCCAATTGTCACGACGTGTATCGCGACCGGCCGCAAGGGAAGTAGCAGCCAGTGGGGCAGCCCTTCCGGGCTGCCGCCGGAAAGCCTGCCCCCCACCTTACTTCATCCGCGCGGTCTGCAGCTTCCCACCGCCCCACGCGATCCAGGTTTCCGCACCGGAATGGAAAACCTTCGGGTAACCGAGCTCCTTTTGCCCGCCCTTGCCCACTTCCACCACGGGTTGCGCAACGCCGGCCGAAGTGACGCGCCGGGCGAGTACCTGGGTCGGACCATCACCGCCGCCACGCTGCAGCCATGAGACCAGCGCGCTGCCATCCTCCGCTAACGCCACCGACGTATAACCAAACGCGTGTCCGGTGCTGACGGTCACCGCTTTACCAAATGTGGAACCGCCGTCCGCCGAGAAGACTACCTCCACGTGCGGTGTATCCCCAGCTCCGGTGTACCACGCGATGGCGAGCTGATCGCCCCTGGCGGCGATGGCCGCGGCGTTGGTTGGGCATGCGTTGATGTGCCAGTTATCGGCGTGCACAATCTTGGGCTTCGACCATTGGCCATTTTCCAAACGGATCACATCGATGTCGCGGATGTCCTGCGGCGTCCGGCCGCGGTAGGCAATCACCAGTCCCTTCGCGGTTCTGGCGATCGCGGTAGGGCAGCAGGAGCAGACGTCGTCCTGTAGGCGCTCCTCTTTCACCACTTGCCCCGCGGCATTCACCACGGTTCGTTTCAGGGCGGCCGGTCCGTCTTCTCCCTTGAGCATTTCCAGCCAGATCAGAGAGGCTTCGCCGTTCCCACTCACCACCATGGAAGCCAGACCGTGCTCCACTTCGCTGTGGTCGTGATGGGCCATCGCGGGCGTGGTCCATTTCACGCCATCGGTGGACGAGGAGACATACACGAACTCGGCTTCGTTTTCCTCCTTGGGCATCTCGATCCAATGGGCCAGCCATTGATGATCGCCGATCGCCATTACCTCGGGGACTTCCGCCGGATGCCGAAAGAATTTGCGGTTGGCAGCCACGGTATGCGGTTCCGACCATGCGGCGCCGCGTCGCACCGCGTAGCGCAGCGAGTACCCGCCGCCACTCGAGGGCTCGATCCAACTCAAAACGGCGCTGCCATCCGGCGCGGCCGACCAGTTCGGCTGAAGGCTCCCCGGCGCCGCCGGATTCGCGAGCACCTCGGGCGCCGGCGTCTGCCCAATCGCGGACACGGCAATCGAAAGCGACAACACCAACAGTAGTTTTCCCATACGCCTAGAGCCTATCACGGGACCAATGCGCTTGCGTGGCGTTAAGATGTAGTGCTTGGTCCCTGTCCTCAGTCCGCAATCACCCGAAGCCCACGCCATCGCTACACTGTTTACGTATTTCCTCGTGCTGGCCGCTGCCATCTTCCTTATCGTGGCGGGCCTCGTGGGCTACAGCGTCGTGCGTTACCGGGCGCGCGAGGGCGATGCCGATCCGCCGCCCATCTTCGGGCATCGGCGGATCGAGATCACTTGGACCGTAGTCCCTCTAGTCGTGGTGCTCGCTATCTTCGTATTCACCATTCGTACCATGGCGTACGTGGATGCGCCGCTTGAACCGGATCGGCCGCCCGACCTCGTGATCACCGGCCATCAGTGGTGGTGGGAAGCCCGCTATCCTAACGGCGCCGCCACGGCACGCGAGATTCACATTCCGGCCGGACGCCGGCTGCTGGCGCGCATCGAATCCACCGACGTGATCCACGATTTCTGGGTGCCGCAACTGGCGCGGAAAATGGACGCGGTGCCGGGCCGCGCCGGCTATATCTGGCTGCGAGCGGATGTCCCGGGAATCTATCCCGGCGCATGCTCGGAATTCTGCGGGATGCAGCACGCCGGGATGCGCTTCGAAGTCATCGCCGAACCGGAGGCGGATTTCTCCGCGTGGGTTGCCCGCCAGATCGAAACGCCTGCCGCGGATCCAGCTGAGCGCTTGTTTCGCGAGCGGAAATGCGTGGACTGTCATGCCATTTCAGCCCGCGACAACGGGCCGCTCATCGGACCGCCGCTGGCTCATATCGCCAGCCGGAAATTCCTGGGCGGCAATCTTCCCAACACACCGACCAATCTCGCTCTGTGGATCACCAGCCCGCAATCGATCCTGCCGGGCAACCGCATGCCGGACGCCCCACTACCCGGCGACGAATTGCAAGCATTGACACGATTTCTGGAGACGCGCCGATGAGAACCGGCGTGAGGGCCTGGCTCTCCACCATCGATCACAAACAAATCGGCATTCTGTACATGCTGACGGCTCTGTTCTTCTTCGTCGTCGGGGGCCTCGAAGCCATGGCGATGCGCGCCCAGTTGTCAGCTCCCAACCTCAAGTTTCTCGCCCCGGAAACCTACGACCAGATCTTCACCATGCACGGCACCACCATGATCTTTCTGGTGGTGATGCCGGTCCTGGTCGGCTTCGGCGTATACCTGGTGCCGCTCATGATCGGCGCCAGCGACATGGCGTTTCCGCGGCTGAATGCGCTAGGCTACTGGCTGCTGCCGGCCGGAGGATTCCTGCTCTACGTCAGTTTTCTGGCAGGCGGCGCACCCGACGCAGGCTGGTTCAGCTACGCCCCCCTGAGCGAAAAGGCCTACTCGCCTCACGCCGGAATGGACTATTGGGCGTTAGGCCTGTTGCTGCTGAGCGCAGGCAGCGTGATCGCCGCCGTCAACTTCGTGGTGACCATCGCCACGCTGCGCGCTCCGGGCATGACCATCCGGCGGCTGCCCTTGTTCGTCTGGATCACGCTGGTGAATTCCGTGCTGATCCTGGCCGCGCTGCCGGCCCTCAACGCTGCGCTGGTCATGCTGCTGAGCGATCGTTTATTGCAGGCGCATTTCTTCGACCCCACCCACGGCGGCTCGCCCATTCTTTGGCAACACTATTTCTGGATCTTCGGCCATCCGGAAGTTTACATCCTGGTACTGCCGGCGTTCGGGATGATCTCCGAAATCATTCCGGTGTTCTCGCGCAAGCCGATCTTCGGTTACGGATTTGTGGCCGCCTCCACGCTGGCAATCGCGTTCCTCAGTTTCGGCGTATGGGTCCACCACATGTTCGCGGTCGCGCTCGGCAGGGTGTTCATCTCCGTCTTCGCGGCAGCCAGCATGCTGATTGCGGTGCCCACCGGCATTAAAATCTTCAACTGGGCGGCCACTCTGGTAGGCGGCTCCATCCGGTTCACCACCGCGATGTTGTTTGCCGTGGCCTTCCTGCTGGAATTCACGTTCGGCGGGTTGAGCGGGCTCGCCTTCGCCATCGTTCCCATCGACTGGCAGTTGACCGACACCTACTTCGTAGTGGCGCACCTGCATTACGTCGCATTCGGCGGAATCGCATTCGCGCTGTTTGCGGGCGCGTATTACTGGTTTCCCAAAATCACCGGGCGTCTGCTGAACGAATCGCTGGGGCGCTGGAATTTTTGGATGGTGGTCATCGGCTTCAACCTGACGTTCTTCGTACAGCACATCCTGGGATTGATGGGAATGCCGCGCCGCGTCTACACGTATCCCGATCTGCCGTGGTGGGGCGTTCTCAACCTGATCTCGACTTTCGGAGCCGTGATTCTCGGCCTCGGCGCGCTGGTATTTGTCGCCAATCTTTTTGCTAGCCTGGCGTTCGGCGCGCGCGCGGGCAACGATCCCTGGGATGCCTGGACGCTCGAGTGGGCCGCCGCGTCTCCCCCGCCCGAGGACAACTTCGACGAGGTGCCTTCGGTGCGCAGCCGCCGCCCGCTCTGGGACCTGAAGCATCCGGAGTCGCCCGACTGGGCTACGCGAGGGGGAGGCTGATGCGGCAGCGGGCACGGCTCGGAATGGCGATGTTCCTCATGAGCGAAGCGGTCTTCTTCTTCATGCTGATCTCGGCCTTCGTGTACTTCCGCAGCGCGAGCCTGGCGGCAGCGGCGGCCAGCTTGAACCTCGGCACCGCGGCTATCTACACTGTGTGCCTGATGGTCAGCAGCTTCACCATGTGGCGCGCGGCGGCTACCGGATCGCGCATCTGGTTGATGGGTACGATCCTGCTCGGCGTCGTTTTCCTCTTCGGACAGGGCAGCGAATATCTCCGGCTGTTCCAACAAAAGATCACGATCAGCCAGAGCCTGTTCGGGACGACGTTCTTCACGCTGACGGGCCTGCACGGCCTGCACGTTTTCGTGGGCATCGTGATGCTCGCGATTCTGCTGGGGGTTGAACGCCCCGTAGCTGTCGAGACGGTGGCGCTTTACTGGTATTTCGTGGACGTCGTGTGGGTGGCCATTTTCGCGATCGTCTACCTTTGGACTTTTCGATGACGACTCAGGAACTTCTGATATCGGCATGGGATTGGGAGCCATCGGTAGTGGTAGGCTGCGCCGCGCTAGTGTTAGCCGGGCTTGTGGGGCAGGCCTTCTGGCCTGCCGCCGGGCTTCCGCCCGGCGCGCCGCGCGGAAGCGCGGCGGCAGCCCGGAAGGGCTGCCCCACTTGGTTCCCCTTCCTCACAGGCGTTCTCTTGCTCCTGCTAGCCCTCGTCTCACCCATCGATACCCTGGGCGATGGCTACCTGTTCAGCGCGCACGTAGTCCAACATTTCCTCCTGGCCCTGATCATTCCGCCGTTGTTGTTGCTGGGAACGCCGCGCGCCCTCGCCGAGGCGACACTCGCCCGGCCGCCAATCCGCCGCATCGAGCGCGCCATCGCGCAACCGTTGGTGGCCTGGCCGCTGGGAGTCGGCACCATGATCCTCTGGCATCTGCCCCCACTATTCAACGCCGCGTTGGCAAGTGACGCCCTCCACATTTTCCAGCACCTGAGCTTTCTGATCACGGGCACAATCTTCTGGTGGCCGGTGCTTTGCCCGATCGAAGAGCAGCGCATGGCGCCACTCCACCACACCATCTCGTATCTGTTCAGCGCGTGTGTCTGTTGCAGCCTGCTGGGTGCGGTGCTGACCTTCACGCCGCCGGGCGCGTATCCGGCCTACCTGAATCCCGATGACCGGCTGGGCATCCTGCGATTGGTTCGCAACGAATGGGGGCTCGATCCCAAGACCGACCAACATTTGGGCGGCTTGCTGATGTGGGTGCCGGGATGCCTCGTCTACCTCAGCGCGATTCTGGCGAGCGCCGCCCGCTGGTACGGCGCGGCTGAACAGGAAGCATGACGGATCGTCACAAGCCCCAGCCGAGCTATGCGCCCGCATTGATGGCGGTGGGGCTGACGGGTCTGTTGTGGGGCCTGGTCACGAGCTGGATCGTCTCTGCAATCGGGCTGGTCGTGACCGGTGCAGCCGCGGCGCTGTGGATCGGAGACTTCGGCGTGGGACAATCCGCCGCGCCTCGCGAGACCAGATCCAAGGTTCGGGCCGCCGCAGTGAGGTCCGCGCCACAGGCCATTTCCAGTCCCTGGTTGCATCGCTCTGCGCTTCTGCTCGCCATCGCGACTCTGCTGCTCGTGGTCCTCGGGGCCGGCGTCACCAGCCGCGCGGGGCGGCCCTGGGAAGTGAGCCATCTGCTGGTAGGGGCGACCGTCGGTGCACTCACCCTCATCCGTGCCCTACTGGTGCGGAACCGCTTCGGCTGGATGCTGCTGGCAGCCGTTCTCGTCCAAGCCATGTTGGGGAATCGCATCCCCGCCGTGGCGGCCTTTCACGCTTTCCTGGCGCAAATGTTCTTCGTAGCCACGGTCGCTCTTGCGCTCATTACATCCAAAAGCTGGAAGCGCGATCCCGAAATCGCTCAGGACACCGCCAAGCCGTCGCTGCACACCTGGTCGCTGATCACGGTCCTCCTGGTGGCTGCGCAGGTGGCGCTGGGCGCGGCGGTCCGCCACCAGGTGATGGGCGCCGGCATACACATCACCGGCGCATTGGTGGTGGCGCTGGCGATCGTCATCCTGGGTATGCTCGTGGTGAACCAATTCCCGGAGCACCGTACGCTGCGCCCCGCGGCCATCGCCATGATGGTAATCGCCGGCGCGCAGGTGTTCCTGGGATTTGGCGCATTTATTGTGCGGATGATGGGTCTCGACGAGAACACCTTAGCAGTGCAGATCGCGACGATGGCGCATGTGACCACCGGTGCGCTGACCTTCGCCTCGACGGTCGTCTTAGCTCTCGAAATCCGGCGTCACCTGCGCCCTGCCGCTACGGAATCGACGGACGCCGTTCGGCCGTGAGGGTGGTCGCCGGCGCACCTCTATGCGCGTGGATCTTATCGAGCGGCGGCTCGATGTACCCGATTCCCCGCCCCGCGATCACCATCGATGTCCAAAGGACCAGCGAGAGCGCTGCCGCCAGCTTTGCGCGCCCGGGAATCCGCGCGGCCCGGTCGAACTCCGCCGCCTGCGCATAGACGCTGCGGCGAAACACCAGCGCGTGGATCACGATGAGCGCCAGCACCGCCATTTTGGCGCGGAAGAAAGCGTTGTAATAATATTCTTCGGCCTTGGACCCGAGCATGAGAATGCCGCAGATGACGACGATTGTCAGGCCGAGATGTTTCAAGCTGCGCAACTGTCCCACCACGTCAGCCACCGGGCGCTTCCGCATCGCCACGCCGAGCAGCCGCAGGTCCGTGGCGAGAATCGTTCCACCGAACAGCGCGATGCCGGCCAGATGACTCGACATGATGATCGGGTAGACGTTCCATGAGGAGCGGATGGCCGTGAAGAAATCGGTGGCTTGCACCCACTGCGCGAATGACAAAAGAGACATACTCACTGACAACCCTTCTCCGGGATCGGCCGAACCGCGATCAACGACTTGGTGATTCCCAGAAACCGCTCGCGGATCACCCACGCGCCCGGAAATAGACCGCGTACCTGGCGGCATCCCAGGAGGCGGATGTCACGCAAGAAATGCTCCACATAGAAATCGCGGCGATCCGCCGTAACGCGTGTCAGCGCGCCCCATACTGTCCCGTGCCGGACAATCGCGCGCTGCCACGATTTCGGCAGCCAGTGCACCAGCGGCGTCATCAAGTGTTGCTCCACGGGAAACCAGCGGTTGGGCGTCTGCACCCAAAACCCACGTCCCACGCGGGCCACTTCGCGCGCAAAACTCTCCTGGCTGGCGGCGTCACCCACGTGTTCGATCACCGAGTTGCTGAACACCACGTCGAACGCGGCGTCGCGGAATGGCAGGCATCGGCCGTCGCCCGCTACCCAATTCGTGGCGCCGGCCATATCGCCTTTAGCGCGCGGCATGTTCAGCAGAACCAGGCGCGGCGTCACCGATGCCAGCTGCCAATTGTCCAACGTGCCGCCGATATCCAAAACGCGCATCTCGGGGCGAATGCCCAGCTCCTGCACAAATCGCTCCATGCGTTGACGGCGAAACCGTCGTTGGGCCGCGCCCGCATAAGAGAGGATAGCCACGCGTAACGGCTGCATCTACATCCATACTACGGCTCAGATGAACGCGATGAAGATCCCGCCAAACACTACTCCCACCCACAAAGCCATGGAGACGCACGCCACCAGCTTTTGCCACGATTCCTGGCCTTCCAATTTGGTCGCCCGGCGATGGATGGTGTATTGAAAGATGATCGCCAGAAGCAGCAGAACCATCTTCACCTGGAAGGATCGATTGAGGTAGTACATATCCGGGTCCGAGGAAAACATCAGGGGACCCGACAGCAGCACCATGGTCAGTCCGATCAGAGTCCAGGGCGCGAGATCCTTCGCCAACTCAGATACCTTTTGCCGGCGCATCCCCAGATTGAGGAGCCGGAAATCAACCAGGGCGATAGTTCCGACCAGCACCGCGAACCCCACGATGTGGATCACTTCGAGAGTCGGAAAGATCAGCTCGGAAGAGTTGAGCGGGTTCACCACGGCCAGGAACATGGGCGTTCTCAGCGGCCCGGAACGTGAGTGCCAGCCACCTGAGGCGCGGACCGCACCGACGATGCGATGGGCTTGCCGGGAGAGCCGGGCCCTTCCCAATATCCGATCAACCGGCCGTTGCTCAAAATGCTAAACCAGATCAGCAAGGAAAGAGCCCCTGCCAGCTTGGCCCGGCCGGGCAGCGACGGTGCGGCATCGATCGCGGCCGTGTTGTTGTACACCGTGGGCCGGAAGACTATGGCATGCACGGCGACCAGGACCAGGCTAGCCATTTTGCCCCAGAAAAAGGGATTAGGAGAATACTTGGCAGCCTCCGAAGCCCCCAGAAGAATCCCCATGGTGACCATGATGCAAAAGCCGAGCCGTTTCCAATTCCGGAACTGGTTCACCACGTCCGTTACGGTACGGTCAGTCATGGCCACGCCGAGCAGGCGCAGGTCCGTCATCAGGATCATGCCGCCGAATATGGCGATGCAGGCCAGATGCGTCGACATGATCACCGGATAGACCAGCGCCGACTCGCGTATGTCCGCCAGGAACCCTATGCTTTGGATCGACTCTGCAATAGACACGTAATTCTCCCTCTACACGAACGCGATAAACAGCCCGCCAAACACCACCGAAGTCCACAATGCCAGAGAGATAATCCCCACAACTTTGCTGAGGCCCCCCGGCGGCGCTCCCGATAAGGCCACTTTGCGATGGATCGTGTAGTTGTAGATGATCGCGATCAGCAGAGCTCCCAGTTTGAATCGAAATGACGAGTTGCCCAGGTACATGTTGGGATCGGATGAAAAAATCAGCGGACCCGAAATCAACATGATGATCAGGCCGACTAGCGTCCACGTGCTGGTTTCCTTCAACAGTTGCGCCGCCGAACCACGCTTGCCCCACCCCAGCAGACCCATGTCGACAATCGCGATGGTGCCGATGGACAACGTGAATCCGGTGATGTGGATAATTTCAAGGAGCGGGAACCCCCACTCGGTATTGTTGATTGGATTCGTGGTGGGATCGAACGCTAGGAACATTCCGTCTGCCCTCTACTTTGCTTCGTGAGCCTACCATAATACTCTCCGGAGCAACGGTAGGGGTAGGTCACGGCATGGTCAGTGACCACTTGTGACCGGCGCGAGACACCCGGTTTTCAGCGTGTTATGTAGAATGGAGCGTCGCAACGAGCCATGGCGCACGCTACCGCCCGCTTCCGAAAATACGCCATTCTCAGCCACCGATGGATGGGGGTGAGCTTCTGCGTTCTATTCGCCATGTGGTTCGTTTCGGGCATGGTGCTGATGTATTGCGACTATCCCGGCGTGGGACCGGCGGACCGCCTCGCGCGCGCCTCACCTCTGAACGGGGCGCCGATTCGACTCTCGCCGGAAGAAGCATGGACCGCTCTTGGCCCTTCCGAACCGCCGGATCAGGTGTCGATCGCGATGCTGTTTGGGCGTCCCGCGTACCGATTCCGGTGGGGCCAGGTGCTGTCCGTGGTCTATGCGGATACGGGTGAAGTGCAGCCGGAAGTGTCACCCGAGGTGGCACTTGCGACCGCGGCGGCGTGGGCAGCGCAACCGGCGGCAACCGCTCGCTTCGATGGCATCCTCACCGGGCCGGACCAGTGGACCGTGAGCGGCGAGTTCCGCGCGCTGCGGCCGCTCTTCAAATACTCGTGGCCCAACGGCGTCCAGGTATACGTTTCGCAGGTCACTGGCGAAGTGGTGCAGGCCACCACCCGCCGCGCGCGCATGGGCGCATGGTTCGGCGCCATACCGCATTGGCTCTACTTCACACCGCTGCGCCAGGACGGGCGGCTCTGGAGCAAAGTGGTGATCTGGGCTTCGGGCATCGGCACGGTGATGGCGTCGTTCGGAGTGCTGGTGGGCATCCTTATGTATTCGCCGGCGAAGCGCTATCACTTTCCGGAGGGTTCGTCGAGCATCCCGTACGCGGGGCAAAAACGCTGGCACACGATGCTGGGGCTGATTTTCGGCCTGGTCACGTGCACCTGGATCTTCAGCGGCATGCTTTCCATGGACCCCTTCGGCTGGGAATCGAGCGGCCAGGCATTTCGGCTGAATGCAGCGCTGCGGGGCGGGCCGCTGCAGTTTCCGGCATTTGCCGCCAAGCACCCACGGCAAGCTCTGGAGCAGGTAGCCGCCGATCTCGAAGTCAAAGAACTGGAGCTCACTACCTTCGCGGGCGAACCGGCATACCTGGCCGTCGAAACGCCGCAACGGTCCCGCATCATCCCGGTCCACGGAGCTCCGGTGCGGGAATTCGATCCCATACAAGTGACCCGGCTCCTGGGCGAAGCCAGCCAACCGTACGGACTGGCGGAGGTCCGCGTGGTCAAAGAATACGAATCCTACTACCTGGACCGTCACTACCAACGGCCGCTGCCGGTGTTGTTCGTGCGCCTTAGAGATCCCGACGATTCCATGTATTACGTAGATCTGAAAACGGCGCGGATTGTGGAAGGTTACGTGACCCGTTCGCGCTGGAACCGATGGCTCTACCACGGCTTGCACTCGATGGACTTCCCATGGCTCTACCGCCACCGCCCCGCTTGGGACCTCATGGTTCTGGCGCTGATGCTGGGCGGCACGGCGCTGAGCGTCACCGCCATGGTGATCGGGTGGCGCCGCTTGCGTCGCAAGGTGCGGATGCGGGCGGCGAGGGCACGCTTCAACTTTTTGCCCGATCGATCGATATGAGCGGGGCCGTGCCCTGTCCCGTTTCACGCATTTTGTACTGGTACAAATCCGGTCTTCCAAAAAGGTACCGTTTTCGATGATTCGTCCTACCTGTTCGCGTATATTTGAACAAAGTTATGGCACTAGCGAACCTGCGTGTAAGCTTGGCTACGGCGGTGTTTCTAGCGGCGCACGCTCACGCAGGAGTCATTTACACAGCCATCGATCTGTTTACCCCGGGTCCCAGTGGCGGCGAACTCTGGCAATATACCTACACCTTTCAAAATTACGTACCAGAACAGAACGTAGCGATCGAAATTCTGTTCGACCCACTGCTGTATACCGATCTGCAGAATCCTCCTCCCGTCGTCTCCGGCTGGAGCATCGCGGCACTCCAACCCGATCCCAACTTTGCCGATCCCGGACGGTACTCCGCGCTGGCTCTGGAAAACAACGCCCCGCCCACCGGACCGTTCACGGTCACGTTCGCCTGGCTCGGCAAAGGCTCTCCTGGGAATCAGCCCGTCGAAATCAACCAGTTCGCAAGCAACGGAAGTTTTATGAGTGAGGTGGCCAGCGAGGAAAGCTCTCCGGTACCAGAACCCGCCACCGCGTTGCTCATCGGGTCCGCCCTGGTGGCCGCGGGGTTCTACCTGCGCAAGCGCCAAGAAGTACTTTACAACAAAAAGTAACGTGATGTAGACTGTCAGTAGCACAGGCCTCCCGGCACCTCTCGGCCTGTGTCTGGTTTTCTCAGGAGATATCTCTTGACCTTTAAGTCCGCCGCCCCGTACTTATTCTGCGCGCTCGCGATGGTCTTCCTGTCGCGCCTGGAATTGCACAGCGACGACACCGGCGTAGAAGTCTTTTTCATTCTCCTCAGCGCGTTCCTCCTAGGCTGCTGGCATCCTGCGCGTGCCTGGCAGTGGGCGCTCCTGCTTGGCCTGACCGTTCCCGCCGCAGGCTGGCTGGGGAGGGCCCCGCGGCCTGCCATCGACTTCACCGTTCCTGCCTTCGTAATCGCAGTCGGTCTGGCCGGAAGTTACGCCGGCGTGCTCGTCCGCCGAGTCATGTCCCCCGCAAGCTCCGCAACTTGACAGCCCAAAACCGCGTGGATACGATTAAGTCCAGCCTTTTTCTCACACGTGTGACAGAGGGTCGAGGGAGAACCGATGAGCAATTTTTCTGTGCGTGTTCTGACGCTGGCCTTCGCCGGCATTCTTTGCGCCGGCGCCATTAAGGCCCAGTCACCTTCGGGAGACGCCAAGGCGGGCAAGGACCTTTTCTTGAAATATACCTGCTACGGCTGTCATGGCTTTTCCGGCCAGAACGGTCCGGGGGCGCGGCTGGTCCCCATGAAGATGACCTCCACCGCGTTCATCGCTTATGTGCGCGGCCCGCGCACGCGCCAGATGCCGTCCTACTCAGCCAAGGTCCTGCCGGATTCGCAACTGGGCGACATCTACGCATTCATCAAGACGTTACCCGACTCGCCGCCGGCCAGCAGCATCTCGGCGCTGAATCAGTTCAAAGAGCAGTAAGTGGAGGATTCGAGCATGGCAAAACCCAAGAAAACCTCGTTTGGCCGCCGTGGCTTTTTGAAAGGCGCGGCCGCCGGTGCCGCCGCTCTGGTGGCGCAGCCCCAGCTCGGCCAGGCGCAGACGCCGCCAACTGAAAATGGCGGGCCCGTTCCGCCCGCGGCGCAGATCGCACGGGAAACCGGAGCGCCGCCGCAGCCCTCCAACCGCGTCATCGATCGGCCTGGGTCGGACTTCATGGTGGACGTGCTCAAGACTCTGGACATCGAATACCTGGCCGCCAATCCGGGCTCGACGTTCGAATCTCTGCACGAGTCCCTGATCAACTACGGCGATAACAAAATGCCGGAGTTTCTCACGGCTTGCCACGAAGAATCCGCCGTCGCCATGTGCCACGGCTATTACAAAATCGAAGGCAAGCCCATGTTGGCGCTGATCCACGGCGATATCGGTTTGCAGCACGCCGGTATGGCCATCTACAACGCCTACGCCGACCGCGTTCCCATCTACATGATCGTGGGCAATCACGCCGATGGCGCCGAACGCGCTCCCGGCGTGCAATCGCTCCACAGCGCTCAGGACCTGGGCGCGCTGGTCCGCGACTACACCAAGTGGGACGATCAGCCGTACTCGCTGGGACACTTCGCCGAATCGGCCGTGCGCGCCTACAGTATCGCCATGACGCCTCCCATGGGGCCGGTGCTGATCGTAGCCGGCAATGAAATCCAATCCCACCCGGCGCCCGAGAACCCGCGGATTCCGAAACTGGTCATGACCACACCGCCGGCGGGCGATTCCGCCGCAGTGGCCGCCGCGGCCAAAATGCTGGTCGAAGCCGAGCGTCCCATGATTCTGACGCAGCGCTCCGCGCGGACTCCCAAGGGCATCGACCTTCTGGTGGAACTGGCCGAGCTTTTGCAATCGCCGGTGAACAGCCAGGAGCGCATGAACTTCCCCACGCGCCATCCGCTGGCCGGCAATGGCGGCGGAGGCTATCGCCCGGATGTCACGCTGGCCCTCGAGGTCGCCGACTTGCAAGGCGAGACGCGCGCGGCCCGTGCACGGGGAGCGAAGGTCATCAGCGTTTCCGCGGTGGCGCTCAACCACAAGAGCAACATTCAGGATTTCGGCCACTACGCCGATGTCGACCTGGATATCGGCGCCGATGCCGAAGCCACCCTGCCCTACCTCATCGAGGCGTGCAAGAAACTCATCACCGCTGACCGCCGCCGCACCATTGAGGACCGCGGCAAGAAGCTCGCGGCAGCCCACAAGGAAGCGTTCAACCGAGGCGTCGATGCGGCCTCCGTCGGCTGGAACGCCAGCCCCGTGAGCCTGGCGCGCATCGCCGGCGAACTTTGGCCGCTGATCAAGAACGAAGATTGGTCGTTCGTTTCGCCGCAGGGCTTCGTCGGCAACTGGCCCAACCGGCTCTGGGACATGAAGAAGATGTATCACTACATCGGCGGGCAGGGTGCGGGCGGTATGGGTTATGGCGCGCCGGCATCGGTGGGCGCGGCCCTCGCCAATCGCAAGTACGGCCGCCTGTCCATCAACATCCAGACTGACGGCGATTTCAACTATGCGCCGGGCGTGTTCTGGACCGCCGCGCATCACCGCATTCCCCTGCTGACGATCATGCACAACAACCGCGGCTACCACCAGGAAGTGATGTTCGTGGAGCAGCAGTGCAGCCTGCACAATCGCGGCGCGGATCGGGCGCACATCGGCACCAAGCTGTGGGACCCGGACATCAACTACATGAAGATCGCGCAGGGCTATGGGCTCTATGCGGAAGGTCCGATCAGCGATCCCACCGATCTGGCGCCGGCGCTCAAGCGCGGCGTCGAACGAGTCAAGAAGGGTGAGCCCGTTCTGATCGACGTGGTTACGCAGCCGCGGGGATAAATAGCTTTCAACGATCGGCAGTCACTGTGCCGGCGACCGAGATCGCCAGCGCTACGTACGCCGGCGATCTTTGTCGCCGGTGGGCTGAGCTGATTGCTGAATGCTGATAGCTGACTGCTGAAAGCTATTTCCGCTTATAATCAGAAATTGCCCGCCCCCCGCGCTCCTCTCGTGTCGCTCATCATAGCGACCTACAATCGCAGCCAGGTCCTTCGTTGCGCCATTGAATCGGCGCGCCTCCAAACACTCGACGATTGGGAAATGTGGGTCGTCGGTGACGCCTGTACCGACGATACCGGGCAGGTTGTCCGCGCGTTCGACGATCCACGGATTCATTTCCTCAATCTTCCAGTCAACTCCGGCGATCAGTCTGGCCCCAACAACGAAGGGGTCCGGCGTGCGCGCGGACGCTTCCTGGCATATCTGAATCACGACGACTTGTGGTTTCCGGATCATCTGGAGACCGGCATTCGAGCGCTGACCGATACGGGAGCAGACCTTGTATCGCCGCTGGTGGTGAAACTGCGCAGTGACGGCGTCTTCACCTGCAACGATTTGAGTTCCGATCGGCGGTACGCGCCTCACCTTTCCATCCCGGCGAGTTTCTGGGTGCTGCGGCGGGAACTGGCGGAGCAGATCGGACCTTGGCGGCATCACTCGGAATGCCATGCCACGCCTTCGCAGGAGTGGTTGTTTCGCGCTTTTCGCGCCGGCAAGGATCTGCGGTTTACCTCCAGCGTCACGGCCCTCGCGCTTCCATCCGGCGGCCGACCTGGCGCGTACGCTACCCAGGAATTCATGGAGAACCAGCGGGTTCTCGAACGCATTCGGAACGTGCCGGGTTTCCGCGAGCAAGTGTTGCTGTCGATCTCCGAACACTACGCCATGATGCAAAGCAGTCCGCCCGCATGGCCGGCTATCGAAAATACGGCGCGCGATATCGTGATGCGGCTCTTGACTTTCTATTGGAAGAAGTGGCCCAAAGCCAGCACGCACACCTACCCGGCTACCGTCGCCGTGCGGAAGAGATTTCGGCGGGCTGTGGGTGCGGCGGGAGTCCATCCGGAAGCGGCAGTACACCTTCTGAAATACCGGCGGCGCGGTGGCTTCGTGCGATCTCTGAGGCAGTTTCGCGGTCTGCCGGCCGTCCCTGGCGACAGCAGAGCAAAGGAATAGCGCATGGAGAAACGGCTAGATGGCTTTAAAGATCGCCAGACCGTGACCGTCGATTGGAACTCTTTGGACGAAGTGATCGAAGGCGTGCGGTTCAAAGAAGTGAAGAACGTCGTAAAGGGAACCGGCGACGTCTTGTGCGAGATCTTCCGGCGCGATTGGCTGCTCGACGAAGGCGTCGTTGACCAGGTTTTTCAAAGTGTCCTCAACCCCGGCGCTATTTCGGCCTGGCACGTTCATCAGCTCACCACCGACCGATTATTCGTCAGTCAAGGATTGCTCCGTGTGGTTCTGTTTGACGCGCGCAATGAATCGTCAACTTACGGACGCATCAACGAATTCCGTTTCGGCGCCGTCCGGCCCGCGCTCCTGCTCATTCCCCCGGGGGTTTGGCATGGCGTGCAGAATATCTCCAATACTCCGGCCCTCCTGCTCGATCTGGTAAATGAAGCCTATCGCTACGAAGATCCGGACCACTGGCGCCTGCCCGTGGATACGGACCAGATTCCGTATCGGTTCGAGCGCTGAAGAAGCAGCTTTCAGCATTCAGCTTTCAGCGATCAGCCAAACCGAGGCAGAACCGAAAGCTGAAAGCTGATCGTGAAGCTGAATGCTGAAAGCTCTTCCGTTGACATCGACTTCCGATCCTCATAAACTGGTGCCGAATTCAGCACTTCGAGGGAGGGTTGCATCATGGCGAAGTCTACCCGGAACCCAGTCGGCCGGCGCGGATTCCTGAAGGGCGCGGCCGCTGGCGCGGCTGCATTAGTCGCGAAACCGCAAATTACCAACGCTCAGGAACCCGAAGCGCCGCCCGCCGGCAGCGCTCCTCGTGGACCCGGCGCCGCACAGCTCGCACGCGATGCCGGAGCGCCCGCGGCGGAAGCCCGCGTCATCGAAAACCCAGGTTCGGATTTCATGGTCGACGTGCTCAAAACGCTCGACCTGGAATATTTGGGTTCCAACCCCGGCTCGACTTTCGAATCGCTGCACGAATCCCTCATCAACTACGGCGATAACAAAATGCCGGAGTTTCTGACGTGTACGCATGAAGAGGCGGCCGTCGCCATGGCCCATGGCTACGCCAAGATCGAAGGCAAGCCCATGATGGCCCTCATTCACGGCACGGTGGGATTGCAGCATGCCGGCATGGCCATCTACAACGCCTACGCCGACCGCGTGCCGATTTTCATGGTGGTGGGCAACCACTTTGACGGAGCAGTGCGCGGTAGTGGCGTGGAGTCGTATCACAGCGCTCAGGATATCGGTGCGCTGGTGCGCGATTACACCAAGTGGGACGATCAACCGAACTCCCTGGGCGCGTTCGCTGAGTCGGCCGTGCGGGCTTACAAAATCGCCATGACCCCGCCCATGGGGCCGGTGCTGGTCGTCGCGCATCACGAGTTGCAAACCAACCCACAGCCGGCAGTGAAGCCGCGCATCCCCAAACTCACCATGACCGCTCCACCGCAGGGCGATTCGGGCGCCGTGGCGGAAGCAGCGAAGTGGTTGGTGAATGCGGAACGGCCGCTGATCGTGGCGCAGCGATCGGCGCGCACCCCGAACGGCGTCAAGCTGCTGATCGAACTGGCGGAAACTCTGCAAGCCCCGGTGAATAACCAGGAGCGCATGAATTTCCCCAATCGCCATCCGCTCGCGGGAAACGGCACGCCGGGGTATCAGCCGGACGTGACACTTTTCCTGGAAGCTGCGGATGTCTCCGGCCAGGCTCGGGCCGCTCGGGCGCGCGGCGCCAAGACGATCAACATCTCGTCCGTCGACCTTTTCATGAAGAGCAATATCCAGGACTTCGGCCACTATGCCGAGGTCGATCTGGACATGGGCGCCGATGCCGAAGCGACCCTGCCGGCGTTGATTGAAGCCTGCAAGAAGCTCATCACGCCCGATCGCAAACGGGCCCTGGAAGACCGCGGCAAGAAGCTTGCGGAGGCTCACAAGCAGGCCCGCAACCGAGAAATCGAGCAAGCCTCCTACGGCTGGGATGCCAGCCCGGTCAGCCTCAGCCGTCTGTCCGGCGAGCTGTGGCCCCTGATCAAGAACGACGATTGGTCGCTGGTCGGCTGGCAGGGGTTCATCGGCAACTGGCCGAACCGTCTGTGGACTTTCGACAAGCACTACCAGTACACCGGCGGGCAGGGCGCGGGCGGAATCGGTTATAACGCTCCGGCCTCGGTGGGTGCCGCGCTGGCGAACAAGAAGCACGGCCGGCTGTCCGTCAACATCCAGACCGATGGCGATCTGAACTTCTGCCCGGGCGTCCTGTGGACCGCCGCGCATCACAAGATTCCCGAACTCATCATCATGCACAACAACCGCGGCTATCATGCCGAAGTAATGTTCGTCGAACGCCAGTGCAGCCTGCACAACCGCGGCGCGGAGCGGGCCCACATCGGCACCAAGCTGTGGGATCCCAACATCGACTACGCCAAGATGGCGCAGGCTTACGGCTTCTACGGAGAAGGCCCCATCACCGATCCCAAAGACCTTCATGCGGCCTATCTGCGCGGCCTCGAGCGCGTGCGCAAAGGCGAGCCTGCCCTGATCGACGTGGTTACCCAGCCGCGCTAATAGGAGAGACCCATGAACCGAATCGCTACACTTGCCCTCCCTGCCCTGCTAGGGGCGTTGGTACATGCGGCGCCAACCGTGACCTCGTCGTGCGAGAGTCTGGCTGCGGCCGCATTGCCCAACACCACGATTACGATGGCGCAGTCCGTGCCCGCGGGCGGATTCACGCTCCAGGGCCGCGGCGGCGCAGCGCCGGTCGCCGATCTGCCGTCGTTCTGCCGCGTGGCCGCAACGTTGAAACCCACGGACGATTCGGATATCAAGATCGAAGTCTGGCTGCCGCTGTCGGGCTGGAACGGAAAACTTCTGGCCACGGGCAATGGCGGCTGGGGCGGCGCGCTGGCGTATGGCGACATGGTACAGGCCTTGCGGCGCGGCTATGCCACCACCGGGACCGACACCGGCCATACCGGCGGCAGCGCCAGCTTCGCGCTGGGCCATCCCGAGAAACTCATCGATTACGCCTATCGCTCCGAACACGAGATGACCTTGAAGGCCAAGGCCATCATCGAGAAGTTCTACGGCAATGCGGCTCGCTATTCGTACTTTGACAGTTGCTCTTCCGGCGGCAAACAGGGCGTGACGGAAGCCCAGCGCTATCCCAACGACTATGACGGCATCGTGGCCGGCGCGCCTGCCAACTACATGATGCATCTGCAAGCGGAGCGCTTGTGGATCGCCCAGGCCGTCCACAAAAATCCGGACAGCTACATTCCGCCCGCCAAGTATCCCGTGATTCACAATGCCGTTCTGGCGGCTTGCGACGCGCTCGACGGCGTCAAGGATGGTGTGATCGAAAACCCCAGGGCCTGCCACTTCGACCCCGCGGTGGTGGCGTGCAAGAATGGCGACGGCCCCGACTGCCTCACCGCTCCGCAGGTGGACGCGGCCAAGAAGATCTACACCGGCGCCAAGAACCCGCGAACAGGTGAAGAGATTTTTCCGGGTTTGGAACCCGGCGGTGAACTTCTGTGGAGCCGACTGGCCGGACCGCAACCCCTGGGCCTGGCCACCGACACGTTCAAGTACGTTGTCTTCCAGGATCCCAACTGGGATTACCTGACATTAAACTTCGACGAGGACATCGCGCGCGCGGACAAGATTGACAGCGGTGTGAACAATGCCATAGATGCGAATCTGAAGCCCTTCTTCGGGCATAACGGAAAGCTGCTGCTCTACCACGGCTGGGCCGACCAGCAGATTCCTCCCGGCGGCACCGTCAACTACTACAGCAACATCGTGAAGGCCGTGGGCGGTCCCGCCAAAGCTGCGGATTCGGTTCGCCTGTTCATGGTACCCGGCATGGGCCACTGTGGCGGCGGCGATGGTCCCAACACGTTCGACACCGTCAGCGCCCTGGAGCAGTGGGTAGAAAAAGGAAAAGCGCCGGAACAAATGGTAGCCTCGCGTGCGACTAATGGCGTGGTCGACCGCACCAGGCCGCTGTGCCCGTACCCTCAAGTAGCGCAATACAAAGGCAGTGGCAGCACCGACGACGCCGCCAACTTCGTCTGTAAGTAACGCCGGCGATCTTTGTCGCCGGTGCTCTAAAACGGCACCAACGAGAACATCAGATTGACCGCAACGCCACCGATCTGCCTCGTCCAATCCAACTTCGTCTTCCCCACCTCGCAATTCATCGTCCCTCTTCTCTTGCCCGTCAGTCACAACGGTAACCGGCAGCACCGGCGTGAACTGTCTATCCGTCTGGCCTAAAGGCCCCAGCAGACCGCGGGCCTGGGAAACACCGTACCCCAACAGCATCCCGCGCCAGCCCAACTGCGGCGCGAGCTCGAGGCCCGATAAAAATGGCTGCCCCGGCAGTATCGGCCGCTGAATCGTGACCAGCGCAAGGAACCGCTTATGCGGCAGAAAGGGAACGAGGTCGCTAAGGGGCTTGGCGAACAGCATCAGACGTGCCGAAACGGCGTAGGTGGATAACTCCAGGACACCCCGGCCCCACGCAGGCAGCCGCGATCCGAGCGCGAATTCAAGCGGCCCCGCAACGCTCATGGGGCCTACTGGTCCCGACAGGAGCCAGTTGTGCATTTTCTTTTCCTTGACCCAGACGGTGAGGTCCGCTCGGTCTGTGCCGGGAGGCGTGTTCACCACCACGTTCGCCGGCGTCAACGGTTCGAACAGACCGGTGCGGTTCAGCCGCGCGAGCGACTTGCGTACCAGCATCTGATCCAGAAGATCGCCTTCCGAAAGCAGAAAGGAGCGGCGCAGGATGTCGCTGCTGAAAGCATGATTGCCGCGAAACTCGATGCGGTGGATGCGGTAGGCGGGTCCACGCTCCACACTGGTGCCGGTTTCGTCGCCGCGCAGTTCCAGCCGGGCGCTGAAGTCGATCACTCCGCTGTGTTCGGCTTCGCGCCGCTCCCGGAAGAGCTCGCGGCAGGCTGCCCGCGCAGAGAATTCCGAGCGGGGCCCGGAATCGATGCCATACGCAATCCAAGCCTTACCATCTTCGATGCGGGCGGGCTCGGCTCGCACTTCTGCATGGAAGTAGCCTTGCCGGTAAAGGAAGGACTGCAAGTTGGCCAGGTCAGACGCGACGGCGTCCGGGCTGTAGCCGGGCCGCAATCGCCAGCCCTTCCAGATCCCCGGTATGCGGGGCACCATGGTCGTGCTCTTGGTGGCACGCAAAGCGCGCGCGGACTTCAGGCTCGCGCACACCGAGATTCCCAGAGAAAGTCACGCCCTCGATATTCAGTTCCTGTCCCTTGTTGACATCGATCTTCAGATCGGCCTTACCGTCGCCCACAGGCACCAGCCGGCTGCCGACCACGGCATTCGGAAAGCCGGAACTCTCCAACTGTTTTCGGACGCTGGCCGCCACCCGCTGGGCTTCCTGCGAATCGATTTCCGCGCCGGGATCGACGCCCAGGTTGATGCCGGGCGTGAGCGGCTCCACTTGAACCTTGCGCACTTCGAGTGATGCGCGGGGGCGAGCCCGAAACACCAACTGCACCGCATCGCCGTCCGGCACGGTTTCTGCCGTAACATCCGCAACCCGGCCCGACTGCCATAGCGCCTTGACGTCGTGCTGGAGTTTGGCGGGATCGAGCGGCTCCCCGGCGCGGCTCTGCAGTTCGATGGCCGCAGGCGCACCGAGCACCTGAACCTGGCTGATCATTTCCGCCGCGCGCACAGAACCAGCCCACAAAACAAGCAGACACACGGCGCTTTTCATGGAGCGGCGAGATGCACCTTCCGTGCCAACTCGCAGACGCTCGACAGGCGTGTACTTTGGGCTATCACCCGCTGTGACGGAAAGGGCACCTGTGCCCGCACCGCAACACTGCCGGCGACAAGATCGCCAGCGCTACGTAACGCCGGCGGTCTTTGCCGCCGGTTCTTCCTACCCCAGAAACTCTTCCACCGCAGCCGCCACCCGCCCCGGATGCTCCACCGTCGGCAAGTGCCCCGCATCATCGATCATCTCGATCCGCGACCCCGGTATCCTGCTGGCAAACTCCAGCGCGTAAACCGGCGGCACCAGCCGATCCTGCTTCGCCCCACAGCAGCAGCGTCGGCGCCTTAATGCGGTGGATGCGCTTCTTCAGCCCCTTATCCGGAATCGGCCACACGAACTTGCCGGTGCAGCCCATCGACCAGATCATGCGGATCATTTCCTCCGGGTCCGGCGCTCCGAACATCTGCTTCGCGATCGGCCCGTCCGGGTCGCGCAACAAATACTTCGGCAAGTCGCTGCCCGGCGTAATGATCATCCAATTGACCACCGGCGCATCGTCGCGCCACAAACCAATCGGCGAGATGAGCACCAGTTTGCTGACGCGCTCCGGATTGCTGGCCGCCAACTCCGCCGCCACCATGGCGCCAAACGAGTGGCCGATGATCGGCACTGACTGCAAGCCGAGCGCATCGAAGATCTCGTAATAGTACAGAACCAGGTCCCAGAGGCTGTCGAGATGAGAAATGGCGTCAGGATCTCCCACGCTGGTGCCGGGATGCTCGGGAGCATACACCGTGTGGCGTTCGGCCAGCTGGTCCAGAAACGCATCCCATACCAGCCCTCCGGCCCCATGCAGAAAAACTACGGGCGAGCCGCTGCCCGCTACCTTGATGTTCGGGGTGATCTTATTCTGCCAGACGGTAACGTGGTGATCGGTAGGGGCTGTCATGCGGTCACCTCCTGCGCGGCCTTCCTGCGCAGGCCCGCCGGCCACCATTGGTTCTCCCATTCGTCATCCCAGGTGGGACGAATCGCCGGGGCCACTTCGCGGAAGAAGAGATCGATATTCTTCAGCGTCAGCTCGTGCGGCATGGAACCCATATGCAGCAGCACCATCAGGTTCCCCACTTTCAGTTTGCCCACCAGGTCCTTGAGTTGGTCGCGCACCGTCGCCGGACTGCCGCAGATCACAAACCGGTCTTTCAAGAAATCTTTGTAGCGCTTTTCCTTGAGGGACATGATGGAATTGGCGATCATCGGGTTGCGCATGGCATTCGAGAGGCTCTGATAATCCTGGTGTCCGGGCACGCCAAACCATTCCGGCGGCACGTGCAGGCCCTTGTGATAGAAATACTCGACGTGCTTGGCATAGTCTTTCTCAGCCTGCTCGTCAGTCTCCGAAACGCCGACCAATTGCAGGAACCCGAGCCGGTACGGATTCAGATCGCGCCCCTTTTCCTGGCACACACTCCAATATTTCTCCACGCTCTTTAGCGCGCTCTGATAACCGAAATAGCTCAGAAAACAGTAACAGTGATTGTGTTCGGCGGCATAGTAGAACGTGCTGGTGCTGCCGCTGCCCGGCATCCAGACCGGCGGGTGCGGCTGCTGTATGGGTCGCGGCCACAGGTTCACCATCGGCAGCTGGGTAGTACTTCCCGTTCCAGGCAAAGACCTCGCGCGACGTCCAAGCTTTGAGGATTAGATCGTGCGCCTCGCGGTACCGTTCGCGCTGTTCAATGGGCGTCACGCCGTAGCACAGGTTAATGTCCATCGGCGTCCCCAGCGGCATGCCCGCCACCAGGCGCCCGCCGCTGATGCAGTCCAGCATGGCGTACTCTTCCGCGATGCGTATGGGCGGTTGCGTGGCCGGCAAGGTAGCGCCCATCTGGACGATCGCGCAATCCAGGCCATCGGTGGCGCGCGCCAGCACCGACCCCATCAGGTTCGGACTGGGCATGAACCCGTACGCGTTCTGGTGGTGTTCGTTGGTGCAGATCCCGTCCGACCCGGCGCGGGCCGCTGCGATCAGCTCGTCAAACGTCCAGTTGTAATACTGTCCCACCCGTTTGGCGTCCGCCAGCTCATGAAACGGCGGCGTCACCCAGACTGACGAGTATCGTTTTTCGAAATCATCGGGCAGTTCCCGATGCGGCATCAGGTGAAATGTGGAAATGTACATAGCCTCTCCAGGATGGAGTTACCTCTTCGAACTCAAGACTTGAACCTGCGTACCGGCCGGCACAAATTTCTCCGCCCGCTTGGCCTGCACCTCGGCGAAATAGAGACTGCCATCGGCGGCCACCGCCATCGAGTGAATCCAATTCACCTGCCCCGGCTTCTCTTTGCCGTTCTCGCCTTTCGGAAACACCCAGAGCTGCTTCAGGCGTCCCTCGGTATCGAGCTTCATGAAAAGCTGGTCCTTGGGAGGCGTTGCCAGAGCCGTTTGGCTGGCGGGAACTTCAGACCACAACGTGGGCGAGGCCCCGCACACGTAGATCTCGTCGTCTTTCGTGATGAAGAGCGCCCACGGCGTAATAATGTTTTTCCATTCCGTGAGAAACTTGCCCTTCGCGTCAAAAACCTGGATGCGCGAATTGTTGCGGTCGGCGACATACACGCGGCCCTTGGAATCGAGCACCAGCGAATGCGGCTGGCTGAATTCTCCGGGGGCGGTTCCCAGCTTGCCCCACGTCCGCACGAACTTGCCGTGCTTGTCGAAGACCACGATGCGGTCGTTCCCGTAGCCGTCGCTTACGTAGACATCCCCGTTCGCGGCTACGGCCACGTCGTTGGGCTGGTTCAGGTGCGTCTCGTCCAAACCGGCCTCGTCAGGCGTGCCAATGGTCATCAACACCTTGCCATCCACCGTGAAGCGGCGCACCGTGTTGGTCCCGGTATCGACCAACCAGAGATTACCGGCATGGTCGAACCGGACCGTGTGCGGATTCTTGAAGAGCCCGCCCTCGCCCCAGGACCTCACCAGCTTGCCCTCCGGCGTGTAGACCTGCACCGGAATCTTGCCGCGGTTGAATGTCCACACGTTGCCATCCGGGGCAATCGCCACACTCGACATAGCCGCGGTCCACTCGCCGCCAGGCGGCTTTTCCTGCGGCCAGGCGGCATCCACCTTATAGCCGGCGGTGTCGTCAATCCGCGGATACGGCGGCATGTGCGGTGCCGGCTGCGCCCATGCCGCGCCGGCCACCAAGCCCATCAACAACCACGCTCTCATGATTTCTCCTCGCTACTTGTTCACCATGTGCCGGATGTCTTTCTCATTTTCCTGGCACACAAATTCCAGAAGCTCGCCATCCGGCATCAGGGTCAGGTTCTCTTTGGCGCTCCACGGCTTGGTGTACGCCTTCGGATCGTCGATTGTAACGTCGAGATCCATGTGCCCGAAGTCCCTGCGCCGGAAGCGTTCCGTCACGCGCAGCGCATCGGTAAGCGGGTGGCCTTCCTGGTCCAGCCAAGCCTTGCCATTGAATCCGGCGCTCTCCACCACCAGCGTGTCGCCGTCCCATCTGCCCACCGAATATCCTAGCCACGTCGGATTGGGATCTTTGGGAATCTCACGGCCATCCATGAAGACCTGGCGGAACTGCGTGAACGCCTCGTACAGGATAAGCACCAGCCCGGGGAACTGCACGAATTTGTAAGGAGCGGGCGCCGCATCGATTTTCGGCACGCCCTGCGACAGGCAATTGGCATCCGGTTCCTCTTTCGAATGCAGCCCCGCCTTGCGTTCGTTATAGAGCGCCAGCGCCCATGCCTGAATCGGAACCTCCTCCGGTTTGAGGTCGGCAGCGAAATTGACGAGATACTTCGGATTGGGATTCCAGACCCCCGACAGATCCGGTTTGCCGTCAGCCCGCCGCGGCGCCGGGGCCGAGAGATTCGGCTTGCCGTCCGCACCCTTGGGCACGTTGGGCGTGGGAATCTTGAGCCACTGCCCGGACACAGGCCAGATCGTCACGATTGCCACTGCCACGGCGCAACCCATCGAGCGGAGCATATTTCGGCGTTTCCTGTTTCGAGGAATGAGTATACAACAGCAAGCCGTCAGCGTTCAGGCGGTCAGCTTAAGGTGTGCCGGCGACAAAGATCGCCAGCGCTACGTAACGCCGGCGATCTTTGTCGCCGGTGCGGTCCGGATTAGCTGGATGCTGATCGCTGAATGCTGAAAGCGCTTTACAATCTTTCTATGAGGCGTGGACTGGCAACCGCCGGCGCGGCGTGCGCCCTGCTTTTCTCGCTTCCGGCTTTCGGCTTGGAAGTACCCGCGAAAACCGAGCTCGATATTCGTCTGAAGACGAAGGTCGCGACTCAAACCGCCAAGGCCGGCGACCCTGTGGAGGCCCTGGTGATCGCTCCCGTGATGGTGAATGACCAGTTCGCCATTCCGGCCGGCGCGCTCGTCCACGGCGCCGTCGACAAGGCGACTCAACCGGCCACACCCGATGACCGCGCGGTGCTCATTATCAAGTTCACATCCATCGAGATCGACGGCGCCAAGCTGCCCATCACCGCGAGGCTGGCCGGCATCGATAACGCCCGAGAGAAATTGGACGACCAGGGCCAGATCAACGGCATTCTCGCCTCGGAAACCATGACGGGGCGGCTCGACACCGGCCTGAACAAGCTCGAAGGGAAATACTCCGGCCTGGCCGACGTGCTGAACACGGTCAAGAGCGCCGTGCTCAAGCCAGCCGACACCGGCATCACCTATGATGCGGGTGCCGAAATGGAATTGCAGTTAACCGCGCCCCTGACCCTCGCCAAACCGGGCGGACCGGGACCGGCCGCGAACATCCGGCCGATCGCGCAAGAAGCAGCCCTGGTGGACCTGGTCGCCCGCGAACCGTTTCGGACTATGGCCCAGAAACCATCCAAACCGTCCGATGTGACCAATCTGCTTCTCGTCGGCTCCCAGGATGCCGTGGAGCAGGCTTTCACCGCGGCAGGCTGGTCGAACGCCGCCAAGCTCAATACCCAGGCGAAGCTGGAGACTTTTCGGGCCCTGGCGGAAGACCGCGGCTACAACGAAGCGCCGGTATCGGTGCTGCTGCTCGAAGGCCAGCCGCCCGACCGGGTCTTTGAGAAGCTGAACAACACCTTCGCGCAGCGCCACCACTTGCGCGTATGGCGGCGTCCCGTGACCTTTCTGGGCCAGCCAGTCTGGGCGGTGGCCGCCACGCACGATACCGGAATCAGCTTCTCGGAACAGGACCGCACGTTCATCCACAAGATCGATTCCCAGATCGACCGCGAGCGGGCCAAGGTGGTGAATGACCTGATCCTCACCGGCCGGGTGCAAGCCGTCGAGTTGGTGGACCGCCCCAACGTCCCGCAGCATGGGGAGAATGCCACCGGCGATAGCCTGGACACCGACGGCCGGATAGCTGTATTGCTACTGAACTGAGGTGTATCATTAATGACTAGCGAGTGGGGCAGGCCTTCCGGCCTGCCGCCGCGCTTCTGCGCGGCGCGCCGGGCGGAAGCCCGGCGGCAGGCCAGAAGGCCTGCCCCCACAAGGAGGGTAAACATGCTCAGAGGACTGGCTGGCTTAATAGCCTGTGCGGTTGCTGCCATGGCGCAGACCGCCGGACCTGCCAAGTGGCAGAACGATCTCGCGCCGATCGCTGCTTCCGATTGGAACTACGATTTCGCCGCACACCTCCTCGAGCGCGCCGGATTCGGCGGAACCCCGCAAGAGATCGCGGCGCTGGCCAAAATGACCCCCTCCCAGGCGACCGCCCGCCTGGTCCGCTTCGAGGGAACCGACACCAGCCAACTGCCTGCGTTTGACGAATCCGGAGTCCACGACCCCGGGCTCGAACCGTTTCCTCCCAGCCGGCCCGCCGTTACCGATCAAGCCAAAAAGACCGGGGAAGCCCTCGGCATCAAAGTCATGCCATCCGGTAACCGGCGTCTGCAGCCGGTGGTCAATGAGTTCTTCTACTGGCTCCGCGCCAGCGTTCTCGAGACCAATCGTGTGGCCTACTGGTGGGCCAACCGGATGTTGACCAGCCCGCGGCCGCTCGAGGAAAAGATGGCGCTGTTCTGGCACGGACATTTCGCCAGCAACGAAGCCAAGGTCCGCGACTACCGGAAGCTCCTTGGCGAGTTGCAGCTCTTCCAAAAACAAGGAACCGGCAATTTCCGCGACCTCACGGTGGCGGTGGCCCAGAGTCCGGGGATGCTCGCGTTCCTCGACGCCGGCGTCAACGTCAAGGGCGCTGCCAACGAAAACTTCGCCCGCGAAATCATGGAGCTGTTCACCATGGGGGTGGGCAACTACACCGAGAAGGATATCCGCGAGGCCGCTCGCGCCTTCACCGGCTGGAACTTTGTGGACATGAAGTTCGTGGTCAACAAAGACCAGCACGACGACGGTGAAAAGACGTTTCTGGGCAAGACCGGCCGCTTCGATGGCGTCGACGTGATCGACATCATCATGAAGCAGCCCGTGACCGCCGATTACATTGCCGGCAAAATCTATCGCTATTTCGTACGCGAAGATCTCTCGCCCGATCTGCAGAAACAACTCGGCGCGGTGCTGCGCCAGAATAACTACGAGATCAAGCCGCTGCTGGAAAAGATCTTCCTCTCGCGCGATTTCTACAGTCCCGCTTCCGTGGGCACGCAGCTCAAGAGCCCCGTCCAGTTGGCGGTCAGCACCTACCGCAAGCTCGGGGTTAAGAGCATTCCGGGAGTCCCCGATTTCAACCTGGCCACCGGCGCGCTGGGTCAACAACTCTTCTCGCCGCCGACTGTGGCCGGCTGGGCGGGTGGCCAGAGCTGGATCACGCCGGGCCTCCTGCTGGAGCGCGCCAACTTTGGCCGCGACATTCTGTTTCCCGACATCAGCTTCCTGCCGCCGGACCGCTACACCGGCAGTGGCGAAGTGCGCCGCGTTGCCGACCGTATCCGCGAGGGCATGGATATCTCAGCAGCAACCAAGGACGACGCCAAGAGTGGCGTGGTGGCCGAATCGAACATGGCGGCTGACCGCGATGAGGACTTCAACACGCGCTACGGCAGCTTCCGCGGCTGGCAGATGGCCATTGAACGAGTCAAGCCCATTCCCCGCGACATCGCCCAGGTGAACCTTGCCCAGATGGTGCGCGGCCAGGATCTCAAGAACACCACTCAAGTGATCGACTATATGATTCACCGGTTCATGCGCGTGCCGCCGAGCGACGGCACTCGCCAGAAACTGGTCGCGTTCCTGGATAAGGAACTCGGCACCACGGACATCTCCGTGGCGCAATCCTATTTAGAGGACCCCTTGCGCCTGGTTCTGCACCTGATCATGAGCCAGCCGGAGTATCAACTCGGTTGAAGAGGAGCGTAGTATGAAGAACAATCGTTTCTCGTTTCCCAAAGCCAGCCGCCGGGATTTGTTGCGCGCCGGCATGTACGGCGTGAGCGTGACCGCAGGTTCCGCTTTGCGCATGGCTCTGTTTGGGCAGGCGGCCGCGGCGGTGGCGGCCGAATCCGGACCGCGTGGAAAAATCCTCGTGGTGCTGGAACTGTCGGGTGGCAACGACGGACTCAACACGCTGGTCCCCTACGGAGACGACGCCTACTACAAGCTCCGGCCGAATATCGGCATCCCCAAAACCGAGGTCCGCAAGATCGACGACCACTTCGGATTTAGCCGCGGCATGGCCGGGTTCGAGCGCCTCTATAAGAACGGCAAGCTGGCCATCGTCCACGGCTGCGGCTACGAGAATCCCTCGTTCTCGCACTTCACTTCGATGGCGTACTGGCATACCGCCGCTCCCAATAGCGGCGAGCCGTATGGCTGGGTCGGCCGTCTCGCCGATGCCATGGCTCCCGAGGCGCCGCCCAACTTCATTGTCGATATCGACACCCGTCAATCGCTCGCCGTGCGCAGCCGCCGGCATGTGCCCGTGGTGTTCGACGATCCCCGGAAGTTTACGCAGGAGATCTTCTACGACGAGCGCGAGGCCCTGCAGCCAGTCGCTGACAACAAGCCTATCGATAATCCATCGCGGCGCTTCTTGCTGGATACCGCACGCAGCGCCAAGGACGCTTCGGCGCTGGTTCAGGAAGCATGGGCCAAATACCGTACACCGGTGGACTACGGAATCGTGGGCCTGGATCTGCCGAAGGTTGCCGCGCTGATCGACGCCGGCATGCCCACCCGCCTCTACTACACCGCCTATCGAAATAATGCGTTCGACACGCACGTCTTCCAGAACGATACGCACAAGCGCTTGCTGACGTACGCGGCCGATTCGGTTGCGGCCTTCCTGCAGGACCTGGAGCGGATCAAACGCGCGGACGATGTGGTGGTGATGATCTTCTCCGAATTCGGGCGGCGGGCCCCGGAGAACGTCAACCTGGGCACCGATCACGGCGCCGCCAACCTGATGTTCGTGGCCGGCAAACCGGTGAAGGGCGGCCAGTACGGCGAAGTGCCCAGCCTGACCAAGCTCGACGCCGGCGACAACCTGATCTACACCACGGATTTCCGCCGGGTCTACGCCACCATGATTGACCGCTGGCTAGGGTACAAAGACACGCAGCAACTGCTCAACGGCCAGTTCCAACCGTTCGACATGTTCACGTAACGCCGGCGATCCTTGTCGCCGGTGCCGTGGCGCCCTAATAGTGCGCCCCCGTCCGCGGCACGTGCAGCGACATCAACACGATGGTTCCGTTGATCGAGCTGAACCAGTGCGGCGTGTTCTCCGGAACGATCACGAAATCCCCCTTGGCGACGTTCTGCGCCGTGCCGTTCTCAATTCCCGTCCCGGTTAGGTTCTCCGCGTTGGTTCGCTTCTCGTTCACCAGCTTGCCGCCGGTCATCAAAGTCGCGCTGCCGTCAATGACGTAGAACATCTCGGCTTCCTTTTCATGGACGGCCGCGGGACCTACGGCGCCACGATATTCCAAGCTGGCGTTGTACGGCGCCAGCGACAGTATCCGTTCGGTAACGATCGGCGCATCGCCCTTGCGTTCGCTCTTAGCTTTAGCGATAAGCGCGGTGATCTCCGCGGACGAAGTGAAGGTCTTCATTGCCGGGGCGGCCGGCGCTTGGGCCACGGCGGCCGCGGCCAACAGTGTGAGTGCTAAGCAGATTCCGATTGCGGTATGGAGAGAATCCTATCACACGACCCGCGATCGAATTAGTTCGTTTGGACGGCGCTGCCTGCTACGAACAGAAAAGTACTAACAGAAAAGGTACTAGCAGAAAAGGTACCAGCAGAAAGTTGACTTCAAAGATCTTGCTTCGCTACACTGGCCCAGCGACTCGAACAGGAGGAAAAACACAAGTGCACTGCCTTTCGAGGCTCCTTATACTCGCCCTTACGGCACTCACCGTCTCCGCGTGGGCAGACGTTTTCAATATCAATGACTCGGAACGCGGCTACGTTTGCAGTTCCACCACCACCCTCTTCTGCCCGGCCGCCGGCAACAATGGAACGTCGGCCGGCAACAGCTACATCGCTGGTGTTGTATCGAACAGCTCCGGCACCGATCTCGGCGAGTTCCGCAACTGGTTTGAATTTTCAATCCCCAGCCTCTCCGGCGGATCTCTGGTCTCGGCCAGCCTGAGCCTGGATGTCGGCGGGCACGGTGGTGGCAACCTGTCGTATGCCGTGTACGGATTAGGTGGTAAGCCTTCGATTTTCACCGCTGTGACCACGAGCAACCCCTTCGGTTCGATCAATACAACCAACGGCTCCGCCGGGACCACCATCAGTATCCAGCTCAACGCGGCCGCTCTGGCGGCAATTGTCGCTGACCAGGGCGGCAACATTTTCATCGGCGGAATAGATTCCGGAGAAACCGTTGCAGACCCAAATATAGTCAGCCCAAGTACGGATTTCGTCGGTGACTTTGGCAATACCCTCAGTCAGGGTCCTCCAGCCGGGCAAAGCTACAATGTTGTACTCGACCTGACGACAGCGCCTGCATCCGTTCCCGAACCTTCCAGCGCCCCACTGTTCCTAACAGCGATATTCGCTGGAGGGCTGGTGACGTGGCGCCGGAAAATCCGCGCACATTGATGGGGCAGAATCGAGTCTGCCCCCATCACACTTTCTTTCTCTACAGTCCATTTGATCAACCGGCGTGACCGCTTGCGGAGAACTCATGTCTTCCAGAACGACACGCACAAGCGGTTGCTGACGTACGCGGCCGATTCAGATGCGGCGTTCTTGCAAGACCCGGAGCGGATCAAGCGCGCCGATTATGTCGTGGTGATGATCTTCTCCGAATTCGGCCGGCGGGCCCCGGACAACGTCAACCTGGGCACCGATCACGGCGCCGCCAACCTGATGTTCGTGGCCGGCAAACCGGTGAAGGGCGGCCAGTATGGGGAAGTGCCCAGCCTGATTGACCGCTGGCTAGGGTACAAAGACACGCAGCAACTGCTCAACGGCCAGTTCCAACCGTTCGACATGTTCACGTAACGCCGGCGATCCTTGTCGCCGGTGCCGTGGCGCCCTAATAGTGCGCCCCCGTCCGCGGCACGTGCAGCGACATCAGCACGATGGTTCCATTGATCGAGCTGAACCAATGCGGCGTATTCTCCGGAACGATCACGAAATCCCCCTTGGCAACGTTCTGCGGCGTGCCGTTCTCAATTCCCGTCCCGGTTAGGTTCTCCGCGTTGGTTCGCTTCTCGTTCACCAGTTTGCCGCCGGTCATCAGGGTCGCGCTGCCGTCAATGACGTAGAACATCTCGGCTTCCTTTTCATGGACGGCCGCGGGACCTACGGCGCCACGATATTCCAAACTGGCGTTGTACGGTGCCAGCGACAGTATCCGCTCGGTAACGATCGGCGCATCGCCCTTGCGTTCGCTCTTAGCTTTAGCGATAAGCGCGGTGATCTCCGCGGACGAAGTGAAGGTCTTCATTGCCGGGGCGGCCGGCGCTTGGGCCACGGCGACCGCGGCCAACAGTGTGAGTGCTAAGCAGATTCCGATTGCGCGCATGCAGTGAATCCTATCACACGACTCGCGAATGGCGCATCACGCGCCACCTGTACATGGAAGTAGCTGAAAACAGGACAGCGATCGAGGTACGTGGCTGATCATGCGCATCACAGAAAGTTTCCAAGTTTCCGCAGTCGTATTGACAACTTCGAACATGGAATGCCCGATAACCTACCAGAAGCGTCGTAAGCAACACTTCGAAATCATCGCGAATAGGAGAAATCTTCCATGATGAATATTCATACGGCCACGGCCTTGTCCTCAATGCCGATTGATTCTTCAGGCGCGGCCAGCGTGGCGCAGGCCCCGAACGCAGCCGGGGCCCTTTATCCCGCGGGCCTGCTCGCCAAGGCAGGCGACGTGATTTCGGCGCGGCAGCAACTCGATGTGCCACCGCTGGTCGGGCTTAGCAGCGCAGACAAAACCGCCATTGTGAATCAACTGGACGCTGCCGACAAACTGGCCGGGCTGTCTTTCCTGTGCCTGAGGGAAGGCGATCTTCAAGCGGCACAACAGTACATGCAGCAGGCGACAGACATACGGAAGTCGGTGGAACCCCAACTGACAGGACCGCAGCAGCAGTCGCTTGAAAACATCATGAGCTTGCAACAAGACGCTTACAACAATATCGAGAACGCCAACGGCAACTGGATCACCGGTATCTTCGGACAATTCAAAGCGGCGCTTGACCTGTCGCAGGCCAGTCAAGATTCGACGTCTCTCCGCAATTCGATATTGTCCGAAGGGCAAGTGGAAGCGCTTCAATAAATCTTCTCAGTGCCGCCGGCTAGTTCCACCGCACGCGCCAGGGCCGGGTCGCGCCCCGCCATGAAGTCGGCGCGGCCGCCCTGGCGCCTCCGAACGTCCTGCGCCGCTTCGCTCACGGTAGCCGGGCCGGGAGCCTACTGGAAGGCTTGGACCGTCACCTTGATCGCTACCCCGGCCACATTCGGCGGATCGCTGGCATGAACCGTCGTGCTGCCTACAGCTACGCCCGTCACCGGCACGTTGATGCTGGTCGCGTTCGGCGGGAAGGTAATGGTGCCCGGCACGGTGGCCACCTTAGCGTTGTCGGAAACCAGTTGGATCGTCAATCCATTGCTCGGGGCAGGTCCGGACAGTGTCAAAACGGCGATTGCCGGAGGTCCGGTAACCGTGATGCAGCAACGAACGAATGCAAGGCTTGCATTAACGCGCACGGATTGGCTTGTTTCCAGGTAGCCCGTTGCCTTCGCCGTTATTTGTACACCCCCCACATTCAGACCCGTTACAGAAGGTTGAATCTTCGAGTTGGTTTTCCAGCGGGAATGAACACACTGGGCGTTACAGTAACGGTAGCGGGATCGCTGCTCGTCAATGTTACAGTTACGCCACCGGCTGGAGCAGGCGTCGATATACTCACCGGCAGTGAAATCGTTTGGCCAAGCCCCACCACGGTGTTGGCCCAGAGCGAGAGCGATGGGACGGCAATTACGGTGGTCGCTTCAGCAACGGGTCTCGAGCTCTCTATGTTCCCAGCTCGGTCAATTGCCATACTGTAGAAGCCATATTTATGGCCATTGCTGCCGGTAAAGGTGGCTTGAGTTGCCGTCGTATTCGTCAGCCAGCTAGTGAACGGCGCACCATTGTCGGAAACGTAAATAGTGAAGCCCTGTATTCCTGATAAGGAGTCCGCTCCCGCCCACGATACCGGAAAGCTAAAAGCGTTCTGGGTCCCAGCCAAGGCGTTGACATGGCTTACGGGTTTGGTTTTATCAATCAGAACCGTCAGGTTCTTGGGAGCTTCCGAAATCCCTAGATTATCCGTGGCAAAGTAAGTCAGGGTGGTTGTGCCTTCGGCCGAAATCGTTACCGTTGTAGTGTTTCCGGCAGCCGATTGCGTGCCCTTACTCTGTGCGCCACTAAGTGCGAACTGAATTTGCTTGATCGCCGATCCGCCTGAGTTGTTCGTGGCGTTTAGAGTGACGGCGATGTTCGTGTTGTTCCAACCGTTGGCGTTTGGTCCCGGAGAGGGAAAGGCCAGTGTGGTTGGCGATTTCGAAACACAGTTCAGACAGGTCAGTATCAACCCATGCGAGACGTTGTTCGGATCCAGGTATGTGCCGGCGATTTGTTCGTTATCGTTAATCCCCACAAGCGACTGACTCGGAGGGTGTGACTGTGAGACTCCTGGCGGATAGTCTATCGTCGTGAAGACGCCATTGCGGTACAGAAAACCGTGAACTTCCTGTTCTGGAAATGCTCCCTGGCCATAATAAACACCGATGATTTCACCAAGATTGTTGATTCCCGACACTTGGGTTTCCGCGGCTCCCGGATAGGTGATGGGCTCGAACGTGTTACCGGTTTTCAGGAATCCTTGGCTATGGGTACCCGACGCGTCAGTATAGTAAAAGTTCCCTACGATCTGACCACTGTTGTTGATCCCGCTCGGGTACGTAGAACTGGCGCCAGGGTAATTAAAGGAAGTCAGCATGCTCCGTCCAGGAGAAAACCACGCGGGCCCCCTCCGGTGGCGGGCCAGCAATGGCCTACAATCTGATCGAGGTCATTAATTGCCATTGCTTCAATCTCTTAAGTTGCCTGGCGTCGTCAACAACGTGAAGGTATTGCCGGTGATCAAAAATGAATCAGACGACTTGCCTCCCCATTGGTGTACATGATTCCCGAAGGTACCCACGATTTGACCCTTGTTGTTAATGCCATTAGCAATAGAGTCCCCTGGATCGTGCGGGTCATCGATTGCCACAAAGGTATTGTCCGTTTTTAGAAAAGAAAAGACACGGCCCCACGTCTGCGTTGCACGAATATAGTAGTAGTAAATGCCGATAACCTGGCCGGCATCATTCAGCCCGTTGACCGTCGTCCAGGTGACGTCACCCGGGCTAGGTGCATCGAATACTGTATAACTGTAGGTGCCCTGGGCAATGGCATTGGTGGGAACAAACAAGAGGGCTGCAATTCCAGCCAACAAAACCGAAACATTCTTCGGCGTACGCATCGTTTCGCCTCAACTATACGGTCTCAGGTATAACATTGAGCGATACGGGCGTCAACGATAAAAGGCTTCTATTGTCTGCAAAAACTACCGCGGAATCAAGCCAAAGGTTCCGGTACGAATGGAACGGAAAGGCTCTGCAAGCCCCGTCACCGAGCCCCAACCAAAGGGAGCGGTCTCCACCCTCTCAGTTCGGTTGCCACTCCACCGGGAAAAGCTTGCCCGCTTCCACGGCATCGATCCTGCCGCCGGCTAGTTCCACCGCCCGGGCCAGGGCCGGGTCGCGACCCGCCGCCAGATCCGCGGCCGTCGGCAGAATCGTTTCGTCGGGAGTTACTCCCGTATGTTCCAGACTCTTGCCGTCCGCCATCAGCAAGTCTGCCTCGGTGATGGACGCTCCGTAGAAGATCTTAGTGTTGGTGCCCTGCGAGAACGGGTAGTGCAGCGATTCCATCACGCTGCCTGAACTGTGGTCCCCCAGCACCGTTCCGCGGTGTTCCAGTTGGACGACGCGCGCGAATAGCTCCGCCGCGGATGCTGACCGGCTGTCCACCAGCACGATCAGTTTTCCCGTGAACACCGACGGGCGCCGCGTCTTGGCCACCATCGGTTTCATATCGGCTTTCCGGCCCTTTCGCGTCGCAATCGTGACATCGTGATCCATCACGCTGCCCACCATGTATTGCAGCGTCTTGACCAAACCGCCTGGATTGCCACGAAGATCCAGCACCAAAGCCGGATGGCGGCGGGCCTGCTTGAATATGTGATCCACTCCGTCGTCATTCAGGTCAAACTCCGGCATCTTCCAGATCATCGGTCCCTCATCCATCTCCCGATACCGGTGCCGGTTCACGCGCTCGTCGTTCTCTTCTTCGCGGATCATTTGATAGTAGTCTTCATCGCTCGTCAGATCGAGAACTCGCTTCAGTTGCTTTACTCTGAGCTTCACTTCCACTTTGCGCTCGGAGCCGTCCGGGCGCCGGATGGTGAATTGCTGAACCGAAGCCGCAAATAGCCGGTTGATGGAATAATCGAGCTTCCAAAGAGTCGCCCGGCTGGGAGCGAACCCCTGCCACGAGATTACCTGGTCGCCCGGCGAAATCTTCTCCTGGGCATCCGTTCCGGGCCGCACGGCAGTAATGAAACAACCGTCTCCCACCATTTGGAGAACGTATCCCAATTCGAAGTGTATGGGACGGCTCGGCGGCGAGAAGAACGTGTGCGAGTCATTCAACGCATCCAGCGCCTGGGCAATCGCCCCGTACCCCTGCCCGAGGTTCGTGGCGTTTTGCACGGTCTCTTCGGCAGCCTTGAAGCGCGCCTCCATGTCGATGCCGTGATAACTCGGGTCATAGTAGTGCTTGCGCATCGCCTCAGCCACGTCGCGCACCATCTGGCGCACACGTTCCCGTAAGCCTTTGTCGTAGGTCTCTTGAGCGGGGATGGTTGGAAGCGTGAGCGCGGCGCAGAGAATCGCAGCGAGTATGGCGACGGCCGGGCGTTTTGGCGGAACCATGTTCTATTGTTACGCCAAAATCTTAGTTACCGGCGGCAAGGACCGCCGGCGTTACGTAGCGCTGGCGATCCTTGTCGCCGGCTCTCTCGACCTCAATTTACGTTTTTGGTGCTCCGGTGCTGTTTCACGATCGAGCGGAAGCGGCGCGTCAGTTCGAGAATTCGTTTCTCCTGGCGCATCTCGATCGCTTCCCGAGGGATCAATTCACCACCCAGGCTGATGGCGCTGGCTCCCGCCTGGATGTATTCGCCCGCGTTCAGTTGATTGATGCCTCCCGCGGCAATCAATGGCAGATGTGGGAAGGGCCCCTTCATCGCTTTGATATGACTGGCGCCGCCGACCTGGCAACAGGGAAACACGCGGATGAAATCGGGGCGCGATTTCCATGCGGCCATGATTTCCGTGGGCGTCATGGCGCCCGGAAAAACGACCATATCGTGCTCGGCCGCGAAGTCCACAATCTCGCGATCGTAACCCGCGCTGGTCAAGAACACCGCTCCCGCGTCCGCAGCCTGGCGCGCCATCTCCACGTCCAGAACGGACCCGGCCCCCACGATCAGATCGCAGTCGCTATTCGCCAGCGACAGGAGCACCTTCAGGGCCCCCGGCACCGTCATGGTCACTTCCACGATGGGAATGCCGCCGCCTTGCGCCGAATTGGCCGCGAACAGAGCATCCACGGGAGAAGACTCTCGAATCGTGGGGATGATTCCGATCTCTTCGATGCAGAACCGAATCTCGTCGCGCCTTAAACTGAGTTTCTCTTTACCGCTCGTCGGAACTGGCAACATACTGTCCTCCCCTCACACCCTGGCTCCGGCCTCGATAGCCCCGGGAGCCGCCCAGCAACACTTTTTTCGCCTGATTCCCCGAAGCCTCGGGCCAATCCGTTTCGGGAATCGCCTCGTCTTCCCAATGCAGCCGGAGCACCGTCACCTGCTGGCCGCACTCCAGTTGCTGCAGCAGGATTTCTCTGCCGTTGGAGAAGCGCACGCCGTCGCGGTGCGTGAATGCGTCCGCTGTCCGCTGCACGAACGTGACCTCCTCCGCTGACGACACCTCCAGTTGACCCGCAAGGCGCGCCGGAATGCCCTGCAACAGCAAACGCGCCCCGGGAGGTACACAAACAGCCACCGCCATGGAGGGAAATATGGCCTCGTACCAGCGGCGCCGCGGAGACGACATGCCCAGGCACCCGCTGGGGAACCGCCGCACCACCAGCTTTTCTCCCGTTACCGCCAAACGATTCGACAACCCGGCTAAAGAGTAGTCACACATGAGCTCACCTGAATTTGGGTTTCAGGCCTCACGCAGGCCGAAGAACCGTAACGGGTCGGGGTTCGATTCCACTCCAGAATGCCCAGAGTGCCGGAGCAAACAAAAGAGAATAATTTTTATGGTGAGAATAAGGGTTTTGTATCAGGCGATCGGCCAGCGCTAACTCCCTCGCCGCCACGCTCTTACGAGAGATGTACGATGCCCCGTTGAATGGCCGCGGTGGCCGCTTGCGTCCGGTCTTGCACGCCCAATTTGCTCAGAATGTTTTTTACGTGATTTTTCACGGTGTGCTCGGCGATGTTCAGTGAGTAGGCGATCTGTTTATTGGCGAGGCCGCGCACGATCAGCTCGAGCACCTGCACCTCCCGGGCGCTGAGATCCGGCCGCGGCATCTGGGCCGCCACCGCCGCCACGCTCGCGGGCAGATAAGTCTGGCCGGCATGCACCGCCCGGATGGCCTTCAGCAGTTCGTCGTGCAAAACGTCTTTCGTCAGGTAGGATTGCACTCCGGCCGCCAGCGCCCGGCGGATGTCTTCGTCGCCGCCATAGGTGGTCAGCGCGATCATCCGGGCCTGCGGAAACTCCGCGCGGATCGCGGCGGCCGCCTCGATACCGGACATGACCGGCATCCGCATATCCAGCAGCACAATGTCCGGCAGCAACTTGCGGTATTGTTCCACCGCCTGCTGCCCGTTGCCGACCTCAGCCACCACCGTCATATCCGACTGCATGTTGACGATAGTGGTCACGCCCACGCGCGCCACCAAATGATCTTCGGCCACCAGAATGCGAATAGGCGCGCTCATGGCAGCGGAACCGTGACCTCCAACTCGGTGCCCTCCCCCGGATGGCTGGCCAGGCGCAGCTCGCCCCCCAGCCGCTCGGCTCTCTCGCGCATCCCGATCAGCCCGAAGTGGCCGCCCACCGCTGAGAAGGCCTCCTGCTGCTCGAAGCCCTTGCCGTTGTCGGCAATCCGCAAATAGATCTTGCGCGCCTCGGTGTGCAGCTTCACGCAAATCTTGCTGGCGCCCGAGTGTTTCACCACGTTGGTCACGGCTTCCTGGGCGATCCGCAGCAGGTGCTGCTCCATCTCTTCGGGAAGCGAGCGGCTCTGGCCCGTGATGTCCACTTCCACGTCGACGCCCGAGCCCGCCACCCACATCTGCGCGCCGGAATTCAACGCGGCCGCCAGGTCGCGCCCTTCCAGCACCGACGCTCTCAAATCCAGCACCGCGCGGCGCGCCTCCGTCAGGCTGTGGCGCGCCATCTTGCGCGCCAGGTCCAGAAATTGGCGCGCTTTCCCGGAGCCCTCAGGCAGGATCATGGCCACCGCATCCAGTTGCGAAGAGATCCCCACAAAACCCTGTGCCAGCGTATCGTGAATCTCGCGCGCCAGCCGCGCCCGCTCCTCCAGCACCAGCGAGAAACGGTAGCGGATCTGCCGCAGCCGCAACTGGTAAATGGCCCAGCCCACCATCAGCACCGCGGCCACCGCCAGCAGCCGGAACCAGGTGGTTTCGTAGAAGTTGGGGAGCACTTCAAAATTGTAGGCCTTCTCGGTAGCCGGCCCACCGGGCAGTTGGGCCCGCACCACGAACCGATATTTGCCGTGAGGCAGGCTGTTATAGTCGCTGACCCGCCGGTTTCCGGCGCGCACCCAACCGGGATCCAGGCCTTCCAGCCTGCGCCAATACTGCACCCGCTCGGGCGCGCTCAGGTTGATGGCCGTGTAGCGGAACTGCACCCGCTCGCTACCGGGCTCCAATTGCGCCGGCTGCGAAACGTCCAGAGGCCGCCCGTCAGCGGTCACATCCACCATTTGTAGCGCGGGGGGTTGTGCGGCATGCCGGCGGGCATTGGGATCGATCATCGCCAGCCCGCGGCTGGTGGGAAACCACAAACGCCCGTCGGCGCTCCGGATTCCTCCGCCGGGAAGCGGGAACCCGGGCGCGCACTGTGCGCTCCGCAGCCCGTCTGCCACTCCGTAGTTGATGGGTTCCAGCGCCCGGATCTTGTGATCCGCGAAATCGTGCAATTGCCGCTTAGTGATCCGGCAGATGCCGCGCGTGGTGCTGAGCCAGAGCGCCTCTCCGTCGTCCGCCACGTCGGAAATGTTGTCGCTCAACAAGCCGTCTTTGGCGGTGAAGGCGGTGAATTTCCCGTCGCGATACGCGTTCAGCCCGCCGCCAAAAGTCGCTACCCAAATGGTGCCCTCGCGGTCCTGGTAAATCGCGCGAATCTGGTCGTTGGAGAGCCCTTCGGCGGTAGTGAACTGGCGCTTCTCACTCCCCTTCAGTACCCAGAGGCCCTTGCCATAAGTCCCAGCCCATATCGAGCCGTCTCGCCCTTCCCACAGCGTGTCGAAGGCGCTATTCAGCAGCGTGCCGCTGGGGATCACGGTCTCCAGCCGGCTGCCTTTCAGGAGGGACAGCCCCTGCGGCAGAGCCAGCCATAAGCGGCCCGCAGAGTCCTCCAACGTGTCGTACACGGACTCCCGCTGCAGCGGATCCGGCGGACGGAACGTGCTGAAGTGGCCGCCGTGCATGCGGGACAGCCCCTCGCGCGTACCTACCAGAAGATCGCCCTCGCGCGTGTCGCGTATGGAGAAGATCTCGTTGCTGGGCAGGCCGTCCCGCGCCGTAAAGAGCCGTGGGCCGCCGGGCGCAAACTGGACTAACCCGCTGTCGTGAAGTCCGATCCAAAGCCGGCCCTGGCGGTCCTCGAATACGGTGTCGGGATCGTCACTGGGGAGTCCCTCGGCCTTGCCATAGACCGTGAAGATGTCGTCCCGCAGGCGGGTAAGGCCGTCACTCGCCCCTACCCACAAATTGCCTTCGCGGTCTTCAAACAGGCAGCGCACCTGGTCGGGGTATCGGCCGCCGGAACCAGTCAGGGTCGTCACGCGCCCGCTTTCCAACCGCGCCAATCCCGCGTTCGTGCCGGCCCAGATATTGCCGTCGCGGTCAAGCCACATGGCCCGTAGAAATGGATCGGGTAGCCCATCGCGCGTTCCGAACCGGCGGATTTTCCCGTCAACCGAACGCTGGATGATCCCTTCGCTGCCGGCAATGAAAAGATTGCCGTGATCGTCGGTGGCCAGGCGGGTGATGAGATCCCCGCCCAGTGTCGCCGCATCCACCACGGTTACAAACTTGTCACCCTGGCGCTTCACCACCCATCCGAATCCCGCCACCCACAGCTCGTGGTGACGATCTTCGTAGACGGTTCGCACACCGCTGGCCGGAAGGTCCTTGCCGGCCCGCAGCACGTGAAACTGCCCGCCCTGAAATTCCACCAGATCCACGCCCGAAACTATCCACAGCGTCCCGGTGTGATCCATCAGAAGCGCCCCAATGGCATCGTCGGGCAGCCCGTCCTTAGTCGTATAGGTGTGGAATTTCTTGTTGCGATAAAGCGTCAGCCCACTGGAGGTTCCAATCCACAGCGAACCGTCCGGACCCGCTTCCAGGTTGCTGATCGAATTCGACGGCAGATACCCCTGTCCCTTATCGAAGACCGTGAAATCGTACCCGTCGAAGCGCGCCAGCCCCTCATCGGTGCCCAGCCACAAATACCCGTCGGTGGTCTGCCCGATCGCGCGAATAGTGTCTTGCGGCAACCCCTGCCCCTGCGTCCACAGCGTGCGTGAATACTGGGTCAACAACTTGTGGGGATCGAGCGCCAGAACGGGGCTCGCCAGAACGCAGCAGAGTAACGGCAAGAGGAATCGGCGTAACCGCGAAGCTGCCATAGATTACTAACTTACAGTATAGGAACCTAAAGCAATGCGCACCAGTACCACAGGCGTCCTTCCTGTGTCTGGTTTATTCAACTCCTTAGAAAAGGCGGCCCCACGAGGAGCCGCCCGATGAGACACGGTCAGGTTTCGGTGTTCTAATGCCGTCCGAGGGCAATGCTGGCCCGTTGGGCTAAACCGGATTCCCTGGTGAGTTCCGTCTCCCGCGAAGACTTAACGAGAGAAACTCCGTCCTTGGAATCGGGGGCCCACACTTTGGCGAGAAAGTAGGTCTCACCGTAACGGTTGAATTCCAGCTCCCCGGTCTCGAGCGGGGTGGAACGGTATTCACCCAGTGTGAGGCACGCGATGGCCGTGTGGCGGCCACCCTGTTGCCGCACAATCAGCAGGCTGGGCGACTTATGTTCAATCACGTAATCTCCGGCCGGCATCAGCACGTGGCCGACCAGAAATTGAAACGGAATAGTGGCCACGAGGTCCATTGTCTGGCCCTGAATCTGCGTTGATGTAATGGCGGTGAACAGCGCCGCCGCAAATGCGAATCGCATCATATGGTTCTCCTCCTGAGGCGCCACCGGCATCAGTTTTGAGCCTGTCCCTTGCGCCTCGGACAAGATAGCGTTAACTACTGGCAAACCCCGCCTCGTCCTTACCGAGCCGCGACTATCGCCAGCGCTAGGTAACGCCGGCGGTCCTTGCCGCCGGTGGGGCTCCATAAAGAGCGGGGGCTGTAGCGATGCGGTATAATTCACACCACACTTACTGGGCTCCTTTATGGCGGACCAGACCGGCGACATCACGCAACTGTTGCAGAAGTGGCGCGAGGGCGACCGCGAGGCCGAGAACGAGCTTTTCCAGCTGGTGTTTCCCAGTCTGCGACGCCTGGCGCACTATCTCATGCGCGGCGAGCGCAAGGGTCACACGCTCCAGCCCACCGAGCTGGTGGATCAGATTTACTTGCGGCTGGTCGCCGCTAAAGATCGGGATTGGCGGAATCGGCAGCATTTTTTCGCTATCGCTGCTAGAGCTATGCGAAGATACCTGATCGATCATGCCCGCGGACGACCCAACGCCGAATTCCTCGAAATCGATGGCATTCGTGACTTTCTGCCCGCCGATAGCGCCAAGTTGGATCTGGCGATCACGGTGGACCGCCTGTTGGACCAACTCGCCCAGACCAAGCCGGAGTGGTGCGACCTGGTAGAGGTGAAGTATTTTCTGGGGCTCACTGACGAAGAGGCCGCGGACGCGCTCGGCCTGACATTACGCACCATGCAGCGTATGTGGCGCGACGTCCGCCGGTGGTTGTTCGAACAGACAGGTTTCTCGAGTGCCGAACAAAGCGCAGGACGATGACCTCGTGATGAGCCTGGTCGAACTGGCTCTCGCGCAGGCCCCGGAAGACCGCGACCGCTACCTCCACAGCGCGTGTGCCCACGATTCGCAGCTTTTCGAAGAGGTCCGTAAATACGTGGAGTGGGAAGAGCGCATGAACGGGTTCCTGCTCGAACCGCTCTATCCCTCGCCTTCCTATAACCTTGCTTTCGAGCCCGGCGAACTGCTGGATGGCCGCTTCCGCATCGTGAAGGAACTGGCCCAGGGCGGGATGGGCATCGTGTATGAAGCGGTGGATGAAAAACTGGAGCGGCGTATTGCCATCAAATGCGCCAAGCCCGGTTTCCGCAAGCGGCTGCCGCCCGAAGTGCGCCATGCCACCGAGATCAGCCACCCCAACATCTGCAAGATCTTCGAGTTCCACACCGCCGCGACCGACCGCGGGGAGATCGATTTCCTCACCATGGAGTTTCTGGAGGGCGAGACGCTCGCCGAGCGTCTGCGGCGCGGACCGCTACCGGAAGCGCAGGCGCGCGCCATCGCCCAGCAGCTCGCGGCGGGCCTGGCTGCCGCGCATCGCAACCAGGTGATCCATGGAGATCTGAAAAGCAACAACGTCATCCTCACCACCGGCGCCGATGGATCCATCCGCGCCGTCATCACGGATTTCGGCCTGGCCCGGCGGCCGGAAACCACACCGCAGACCGTCCGTTCGGGGGCGCTGGGCGGGACTCCCGATTACATGGCGCCCGAGCTATGGAAGGGTGGAAAGGCCACCGCTGCGTCCGATATCTACGCGCTCGGCGTGATCTTATACGAATTGGCCTCGGGCCGAGCACCGTTCCGATCGTCACCGGATGCCCCGTGGGAAGAGCGGCTCCATCCCCGGCCGCCGGCCGTTAGTCCGAAGTGGGACCGCGTTCTGGCCCGCTGCCTGGAAGCGGACCCCGCGCGGAGATTTCGCAGTGCACACGATGTTGCGCAAGCCCTCGCGCCGCGGTCCCGCCGATGGTACCTGGCCGCGGCGGCGGCTATCGTGCTGGCCGCCGTCTCGGGCGTGGTTACCTATCAGCGCGCCACCGCGCCGCCCGAAACTGCGCGCTTGGCCCTGCTGCCGTTCGAATCCACTCCCGGCGAAAAATCGATAGCCCAAAACCTGCTTAATCAAACCGCCGCGCAATTGGCGCAAGTCACAAGCAGCGCGCACACCAAATTCGTTTTCCTTCCCTGGAGCAAGGTGCTGAGTTCCAAGACCACCAGGCCCGAAGACGCGCGTACGGAGTTAGGGGCTACCCTGGCCCTGCACGGAACGCTGGCAACAGAAAATGGGAAGGTGAATCTCCACGTCCAGTTGACCGACGCGAATTCCTTAGCGGACCGAAAGACTTGGGACGCGGTTTACGCTCCGGAAGAACTGCGGTACGCCCCTGTGGCACTGGCGGGAGTGGTGACCGAAACGTTGCACCTGCCGCCATCGACCGCCGCTACCGTGAACGCGGCAGCGCAGGACGACTACCAAAAAGGATTGGCGTCGGTACGCCGCCTCGGCACTGGCGTGGACAACGCTCTCGCTCTGTTCGAACGTGCAGTCGCGGCCGATCCGGATTCACCCCTGACGCATGCTGCTTTTGCCGAGGCTCAGTGGCGCAAATACCGCGAGATCCGCGATCCGCTTTGGCTCACGCGAACAGAAGAATCGGTGCGACGGGCCCAATTGCGCAATCCGGATTTGGCGCCCGTGCACCGCGTGGCGGGCTTGCTTCTGTTCAACGCCGGCCGCTACGAGCAGGCCGCGGCGGAGTATCTCAGGGCGATTGAGCTCGAGCCGAATAATAGCGAGGCGTACCGTCTACTGGGTCGGGCTTACGAAAGCAACAACCAGTTCGATGAGGCTCTGGCCATGTATCGTCGTGCCACCGAAATCGAACCTCGATACTATGCGAATCATCAGGAGCTGGGCGCGTTCTATATGGATCGATCCAATTACACAGAGGCGGCCAATGAGTTCCAGAAGGCGGTCGATCTGGCACCCGACGAGCCCAACGCCCATTACGCTCTCGCCAACGCCTTCATTTATCTCGGCCAGTTTGTGGATGCGGAGCGCGAGCTTAAGCTGGCTTTGGGTTTGAAGGAGACAGTAGCGGAGTTGGAGGCCCTCGGCCTTGACCTCATGTACCAGCGCCACGAGAAAGAAGCGATCCCATATGTTCGGCGCGCTGCGAGCCTTGCTCCCACAGAGTCGTTGCCGTGGTACTACCTCGGGATTGCCTATAGCCGATTGTCTCAGAAGGCTGAGTCCGAACAGGCCAACCAGCGAGGATTCGCGTTGGCCGAGAAGGAAACGGAACGGAATGCTCGTGATGGGCAGGCGCGTGCTTATATGGCATACTTCTCTGCCAGGACGGGAGACCGCCACAGGGCCGAAACAGAGGCAGCACAGGCCTTGCAACTATCGCCCGCGGACTCGGAAACCCGATGGTTCGTGGCGTTAACTCAGGAGGCTCTGCACCAGCGGGATGCGACACTTGCCGTGTTGAAGGATGCGCCGCGACAGATGCTTGCGGACCTGAGCCGATGGCCCGACGCGGAAGACTTGAATAAGGATCCCGGCTTCTTACAACTATTGGCCTTACATCAGATTAAGTGAGTAGGGAACAACCTGTGTAAACGGAAAAGGAGAACATGATGGCAACGAAACGTAAAGGCGCCAAGAAGAAGGTCGCCAAGAAGAAGACGGCCCCGCGCAGCGCGCCAAAGAAAAAGGCGGCGGTCAAAGGAAGAACCCCGGCCAAGAAAAAGGCCGCACCCAAGAAAAAAGCGGCAAAAGCCCCGCCCAAGAAGAAAGCTGCGGCCGGCGGCGGAGCTTCCGGAGGTGCACCCCCGACCCTCCCTCCAACCACTCCGCCCACGTCAGGGCGCAACCCGAAAACGACCGGCGGCGGTCCCGGCACCCACGTGGACACGGTGGTTGTTCCCGATCCGAATAATTCTAACGCGTGAGGAGTGCTACGCAAGAGGGACGGGCCACCATGTTCGCGGAGCGCCTCACGGTAAAATCAGGATAGATGTCTAAACTTGCTGTCTTGTCTTTAGCGATTATCCTGGCGCTGACTCTGTCCGCGCAGCGAGGCCCACGGCCCGCTCCCCCCGGCGAACCGGACGCTGCGTCGCCTGCTGCGGCTGCAGCCCCGGCGCCGAAGGCCGAAGAAAAAGTTTCCCAAACCCAGCACTCGATCCAGATCGGCGGACAGACCATCAAGTACACGGCGGTGGCTGGCACTATGCTTCTGAAAAAGGAAGACGGCACTCCCACCGCCAGTATTTTCTACATCGCCTACACCAAAGACGACGCCGATGCTTTCAAGCGGCCCGTGACCTTCGCCTTCAACGGCGGCCCCGGATCTTCCTCGGTGTGGCTGCACATGGGAACGCTCGGGCCCAAGCGCGTGGTTATGGATCCCGAGGGCAAACCCACTCCCCCGCCCTACCGGTTTACCGACAACGAATATTCGCTGCTCGACCAGACTGACCTGGTCTTCATCGATCCGGTCAGCACCGGCTACAGCCGGGCCATCCCCGAATCCACGGCCAAGAATTTTCACGGCCTGAAGGGCGACATGCAATCCGTAGGCGAGTTCATTCGGATGTATGTGTCCAGGCACGCGCGGTGGACTTCGCCTAAATTCATCGCGGGCGAAAGCTACGGCACCACGCGCGCCGCCGCGCTCTCCGAGTATCTTCAGGACAACCTGGGCATCAACCTGAACGGTATCGTCCTGCTCTCCTCCGTGTTGAACTTCGGTGTCATCAGTTTCGATCCCGGCAACGACCTGCCATACCCTCTGTTCCTGCCCACCTACACGGCCGCCGCCTGGTTTCATAACAAGCTTCCCAAAGACCTCCAGTCCGCGGGCCTGCTCAAAGCCATCGAAGAATCCAAACGCTTCGCCTCCGGACCGTACACGGTAGCCCTTTTCAAAGGCGACTCGATCTCTGCTGAAGAGCGCGGCACCGTGGTGAAGAGCCTCGCCCGCCTGACCGGCCTTTCGCCGCAATACATTGAAGAGAACAATCTGCGGGTTCGCGCCGGCCGCTTTGAGAAGGAACTGCTGCGCGACCAGCGCCGCATCCTGGGCCGCTACGACAGCCGCCTGGAGGGAGTGGACCAGGACGCCGCCGCTTCCGGTCCCGAATACGATCCCAGTTATTCTTCCGTACAGGGCGCGTTCACGGCTGCCTGGAACCAATACGTGCGCAGCGAGCTGAAATTCGAGAGCGACCTTCCGTACGAGGTTCTCACCGGCCGCGTGCAGCCATGGAACTTCGACGAGTTCGAAAATCGCTACGTCAACGTGGCCGAATCGCTGCGCGGGGCCATGACCCAGAATGCCTCGTTGAAGGTGTTCATCGGAGCCGGATACTACGACCTGGCGACGCCCTTCTTCTCGGCCGAGTACACGGTGGACCATATGCAATTCGACGCCAAGCTGCGCGATCACATTACGCTGGCCTATTACGAGGCCGGCCACATGATGTACACGCAACTGAAATCCCTGCAAAAGGCCAAGCAGGATATCTCAAAATTCATGGCGTCGTGCGTACCCGCCTCGTAAGTAGTACTAACCGCTCCCTTCGGTCGCGGCTCAGAAACGAGCCTCCATACTGAGCCGTGACCAAAGGGAGCGGTTTTCCCCTTGACTCCTCCCCCATAATTCGATTACCATCGAACTATCGAAATAGGAGCCGCCCGTTGCCCAAAAAAGAAGAAGCCGAGAAGATCGCGCGCTACGCCGATATGTTCTCCGCCATGGGAACGGAGCCGCGGCTGCGCATCATGCGGCTGCTGCTATCGGCGCATCCCCAGGGCATGGTGGTAGGCGACGTTCTCAGCGAACTGAATATCACCGCCAGCACGCTCTCCCATCACCTGGACAAATTGAAGAACGAGGACCTGGTGCGTGTCCGCCGAGAAGGCACCTTCCTCTGGTATTCCGCCAACGCCGAAGCCCTCCAAGAACTGTTGGGCTTCCTGTACGCCGAATGCTGTACGCGTAACCAGGCCGTCGAGCCGCAGAAGATTGTCTGCTGCAAGTAACCACAGGAGTCATCATGACGATTAAAGAAGTAGTCAAGGAAAAATACGGCGAAGCTGCGCTTAGGGCGCGCGCCCAGTCGAAGTCCGGTTGTTGTGGAACCTCATCCTGTTGTGGGGTGGATAACGACCCGGTCACCACAAACCTCTACAACGAATCCGAAAAGGGCGCACTGCCGGAACAGGCCGTGCTCGCGTCGCTAGGCTGCGGCAATCCCACCGCGCTGGCCGAACTGCATTCCGGCGAGGTGGTGCTCGACCTCGGCTCGGGAGGCGGCATCGACGTGCTGCTCTCGGCACGGCGGGTCGGCCCCACGGGCAAGGCCTACGGGTTGGACATGACCGACGAGATGCTCGCCCTGGCCCGCGAGAATCAGCGCCAGTCTGGCTTGGACAACGTCGAGTTTCTCAAGGGCGAGATCGAAAGCATTCCGCTCCCCGATAACACTGTTGACGTGATCATTTCGAATTGCGTTATCAATCTCTCTGCAGACAAGGACCAAGTGCTGCGGGAAGCCTTTCGCGTGCTGAAGCCGGGCGGCCGCTTCGCGGTTTCCGACGTCGTCACGAAAGGCGAAGTGCCCGATGCCATCCGCCGCCACATGCTGCTCTGGGTCGGCTGCATCGCCGGGGCACTTGAGGACTCGGAATACACCGCCAAACTCGCCAAGGCCGGTTTCGAAAACATCGACATCGAGCCCACCCGCGTCTACACTCCCGCGGACGCCCGCGAATTTCTGAACCAGGAAGGCATCGATGTGGACGCGCTCGCCCCGCAAGTCGAAGGCAAATTCATGAGCGCCTTCATCCGCGCCCGCAAACCCGTGGTCCGCGGCTAGCGCACGGCCGCTGAGTCGCGCCGCGCCGTCTCACTAAAGAACGCCTCTACCCGCTCTTGAATCTGATCACGAACGCGGCGAAAGGCAGCGCGGCGCTCCTCTTCGGTGCCCTGAACTGCCGCCGGATCTTCCAGGCTCCAGTGAATTAGCTGGCCGCCGCCGGGGAAGATCGGACAGTTGTCTCGCGCGTTGTCACATACGGTCACGACGTAATCGAACGGTTGGCCGACGAACTCATCGACCGACTTGGAGCGGTTCGCCGAGATGTCTATGCCGATCTCGCGCATTACGGCGATCGCCTCCGGCCGCACGTGGCTTGGCTTGGTGCCGGCGCTGAACACCTCGCAGCCGTCGCCGCCTCCCTTACGAAACAGGCCTTCGCCCATCTGACTGCGGGCAGAGTTGCCGGTGCAAAGTACGAGTACGCGTGTTTTCATCATCCGATCGACGAGACGAAGTGTTCCTCCGACGTCTCCAGCGTCACTCCTGCCGCGTGCGTCTGTCTCAATGCCTGAAGGCACGTATCGCATAGAAACAATCGGGCCTTCTTGGGAAGAACCACGGTCTTGAGCAACGGGTAGGTTGTCGTAACCGGATCCGCAACCATGCTGGCGTGGTCGGCGCAAAGCGCGGCCGAACAGTGATGGCAGAGGCCCACGGCCTCGCGATTTCTACCAGCCTGCGAACACTCATAGCAAAGCATAATCTGCCTCCAAAACAGTCAAACGGAATCCGCAACCTCGGGCCCGGGAAACCAATGCCGCGTTCGATTGCAGAACGAACAAACCGATAGCATCACAGGCACTTCGATCAAGACCCCGACAACGGTCGCCAATGCCGCTCCCGATCCCGGCCCGAAGAGCGCTATGGCGGTCGCTACGGCAAGCTCGAAGAAGTTGCTGGCGCCGATCAGGGCTCCCGGCGCCGCCACCGCGTGCCGTACTTTCAATAGCCGCATCAATCCGTATGTGAGCGACGAATTGAAGTAGACCTGGATCAGGATCGGCACCGCGATCAACAGCACGTGAAGCGGTTTGCCCAGGATGTTGTCAGCCTGAAATGCAAAGATCAGCACGAGTGTTGCGAGCAGTGCCAGCATGCTCACGGGGGCGAAGCGCGGCAGGAGCTGCTTCTCGAACCAGGTCTTTCCATGCGCCCGAATGAAATATGCCCGCAGCACCGTTCCCGCTACCAGCGGGATGACGATGAAGATCCCAACGGCGTACAGCAGGACCTGAAAAGGAACGTGAAGCGAGGAGGCCCCGTTCACCAGGAAGCGAACGATGGGGGCGAACAACAGCAACATGATCAGGTCGTTTACCGAGACCTGGACGAGCGTATAGGCCGGGTCTCCGTCAGTCAGATAGCTCCAGACAAAGACCATCGCCGTGCAGGGCGCCGCAGCCAGGATGATGCAGCCGGCAATGTACTGGTCCGCATCGGCTGACGGGATCCATGCCGAAAACACATAACGGAAGAACAACCAGGCGATGAACGCCATCGAAAACGGCTTGATGAGCCAGTTCACAAACAGCGTCACGAACAGACCGCGGGGCTGCTGGCCGACCCGCCGGATTGACGCGAAATCGACCTTCATCATCATCGGAACGATCATCAGCCAAATGAGAACCGCGATCGGCACGTTGATCTGGCTGCCGGCGCCGAATTCCATGCGCCGCAGGGCATCGGCGGCATCCGGCACGACTTTCCCCAGCAGCACCCCTACAATCATGCAGGCACCTACCCAGATGCTGAGATAGCGCTCGAAATAGTTCAGCCGCTTCTGCGTCATTTCGCTCCGATTCGACTATCGACGATGAACGATAGCTGACACCAAAAAATAGACCGGCATCAAATGATGGCCGTCAGCGCCTTCAGCCGGCGCAGACCATCGAAATCAATGCAGTAGCCGACCCTGGGGCCATCCTGCGAACTGCGCACCAAGCCAGCCTCTTTCAGAATCCGAAGGTGCTCGGAAACAGTGGACTGGGCGAGAGGTAATTCATCGACAATCTGGCTGCAAACGCGTGCCTCCTTGCGGGATAGCATCCGCAAGATCCGAACCCGCGCAGGGTGTCCAATGGCTTTGCCGAGTCTCGCCAGTTCCTCGTCCGCCTCGTTCCCTTCCAGCGACTCCAGTTTTAGCTCCGGCGTACCGGGTTGAGGAGGACAGCAAATGTCGTCACTGACGGTTTTTGCCGACATATCTTTATCGTCAATTAACGATAACACAGCCTTGGAGTTAGGGCAATAGCTCCAGCTTGCCCGGGCCAGCGCATAACCCGGGGCCGCTCGGTAGCCATGGCCTCGCGCTATACTCACGGCGAGAAGTCCCGCGGAACGCGGCGGAACCGATTGGCTTCGTTTTCGCGACCCCGCTTTTCGCTGCCGCAGAAGAACCAGCTGGTTTTTCTTTGGTTTACCGGTTCTGTACTGTGCCCAAATTGGCTTCGTTTCGTAAAATCTAGGCGAATCCTGCCCAGCCTCGGCAAGTGCCCAAGAACGCCAAGCCATTGATAATCGATTGTTTATCATTCGCAATCGACTGCACTAAAATTTACTTGACATTACAACACTAAGATTTTATTATCGACAGTAGATGAGGTCGGTTGAGCCGATCTCAGAAAATTTGTCAATGAGGAGTAACCAAACCATGTCTCTCAGCCATTTCGATCCGTTAGCCAATCTGCGCCTGTTCGAGGATGCGTTCACGCGGTACCTGACCGAGCCGGCGTCGAATCGTCCCTGGTCCCCAGCCGTCGATATCTTCGAGACCGAGAACGAACTGGTTCTAAAGGCCGACTTGCCGGATGTCAGCCTGAAGGACATCGACGTGCGGGTGGAGAATCAAACGCTCACCATCGCGGGCGAGCGCAAGTTCGAGAAGAAGGAAGACAACAAGGGCTTCCACCGCATCGAGCGCAGCTATGGACAGTTCGTCCGCAGCTTTGTGGTGCCCAACATGTTCGAGACCGAGAAGATCGCCGCGGAGTTTAACAACGGCGTGCTGACCGTTACCCTTCCCAAGAAGGAAACGGCCAAGCCGCGGCAGGTCAAAGTCGAAGTGAAACAGTAACGCATCTAATAGGTTGTGGGGCGGGGTCGCGGGACGTGCGTTCTGCATGCCCTGTCCCGGAAGTAATGGGCCGGTGAAAACCGGCAGCCGGACCGGAGCTTTTCCGGTTATCGTAAGGGCAGGTGGGCCGAGGTCGGCTAGCCTGCCCGTTCGCATCTGGAGGGAGAAAGAATGTTCCGCTTGGATAAGCTGACGGAGAAGGCGCAGGAAGCCTTGCAGCAGGCTCAGTCCCTCGCCGAGAAAAACCAGAGCCAGGTGGTTTTCCCGCTGCACCTGCTGGTCGCGCTCTCCGAAGAGAAGGAGGGCGTCGTTCGCCCGGTGCTCGCCAAGTGCGGCGTGCAGCCCGACGCCATTGTGGCCGAAGCGCAGCGCATGCTCGCCAACCTGCCGCGCACCTCGACCATGCAGCCGGGAATGTACCTATCGCAGCCGCTCAACGACGTACTGGAGCGGGCTTTCGATGAAGCCGCGCGGTTCAAGGACGAATTCATTTCCACCGAGCACCTGCTGCTGTCTCTGGCCGAGCAGCGCAGCGACCCCGCCGGGCAACTGCTCAACCGCTCCGGCGCCACTCACGACACCATCTTGAAGGCGCTGGTTTCGGTGCGGGGAACACAACGCATCACCGACCAGAATCCGGAATCCAAGTATCAGGCGCTGGAGCGCTATGCCCACGACCTGACGGAATCCGCGCGCCAGGGCAAGCTCGACCCGGTGATCGGCCGCGAGGACGAAATCCGCCGCGTGATGCAGGTGCTCAGCCGCCGCACCAAGAATAACCCGGTGCTGATCGGCGAGCCGGGCGTTGGCAAGACCGCCATTGTCGAAGGACTCGCCCAGCGCATCGTGCGCGGCGACGTGCCCGATCAACTCAAGAACAAGCGCCTGGTCGGCATCGACCTGGGTTCCATGATCGCCGGCACCAAGTTCCGCGGCGAATTCGAAGACCGCCTCAAAGCCGTGGTGCGCGAGATCATCGAATCGAACGGCGAGATCATCTGCTTTATCGACGAGCTGCACACGCTGGTAGGAGCCGGCTCGGCCGAAGGCGCCATCGACGCCGCCAACCTGCTCAAGCCGGCATTGGCGCGCGGCGAACTGCGCTGCATCGGCGCCACCACCCTGAACGAGTATAAGAAGCACGTCGAAAAGGACGCCGCCCTGGCGCGCCGCTTCCAGACCGTGCTGGTGGGTGAGCCGTCCATCGACGACACGATCGCCATCCTGCGCGGCCTCAAGGAGAAGTTCGAAATCCACCACGGCGTGCGCATCAAGGATTCGGCCATCATCGCGGCCGCGGTGCTTTCCCACCGCTACATCGCGGATCGCTTCCTGCCCGATAAGGCCATCGACCTGATCGACGAAGCCGGGTCGGCCCTGCGGTTGCAGATCGGATCCATGCCCATTGAGATCGACCAACTCGATCGCCGTATGGCCCACCTCGAAGTGGAGCGGCAGGCCTTGACCAAAGAAAAGGACCACGCATCCATGGAGCGCCTGCGCCACGTGGAAAGCGAACTGGAAACCGTGCGCGGGGAAGCCGCCGGCCTCAAGGAGCGCTGGAACCGCGAAAAGGGCGCGATTAACCGGGTAAAAGACCTCAAAGAGGAGCTGGAAAACCTGCGCAACGACGAGGAGAAGGCTCGCGCCGCGGGCGATTGGGAGAGAGCCGCGCAGATCCGCTACGGCCGCCTCGGACAAATTGAGAAAGACATACAGGCCGCTGAGCAGGAGTTGGAGTCCGTGAAGGAAACCGCGCTCCTTAAAGAGGAAATCGACGAAGACGACATTGCGAGCATCGTGGCCAAGTGGACCGGCATCCCGGTCACACGAATGCTGGAGGGAGAAATCCAGAAACTGGTCCAGATGCCGGAGCGCCTGAAAGACCGCGTGGTTGGCCAGGACGAGGCGGTGCGCCTGGTGTCGAATGCCATTTTGCGCAACCGCGCCGGGCTAAGCGATCCACAGCACCCCATCGGCAGCTTCATTTTCCTGGGGCCAACCGGGGTGGGCAAAACCGAGCTGGTGCGCGCCTTGGCCCATTACCTTTTCGATGATGACAAGGCCATGATCCGCATCGACATGTCCGAGTACATGGAGAAGCACGCCGTGGCCCGCATGGTGGGCGCACCTCCCGGATATGTCGGCTATGAAGAAGGCGGGCAGCTTTCCGAGCAAGTGCGGCGCCGGCCTTATTCCGTGGTACTGTTCGATGAAATCGAAAAGGCTCACCCGGATGTCTTCAATATGTTGCTCCAGATTCTGGACGACGGCCGGCTGACTGACGGCCAGGGACGAACCGTGAGCTTCAAGAACACCGTGATCGTGATGACTTCGAATGTGGGCACCGGCATGGTGGAGAAGAACACCATCGGATTCTCGGTGCATGGTAAAGATAAGGGCACGGACGACACGCGCAAACGCCTGCTCGCCAAGTTGAAGGAGCATTTCCGGCCGGAGTTTCTGAACCGCGTGGACGATATCATCGTGTTCAATTCGCTGACGCGCGAACACCTGGGGTTGATCGTGGATATCCAGTTGCATAACGTTCGAAAGATGCTGAAGGATCGCAGGATCCTTCTGGAGGTGACATCGGCCGCAAAGGAACGCCTGATCGCCGAAGGGTACGATTCTCAGTATGGCGCGCGCCCCATGAAGCGGGCCATACAGCGTCTGATTCAGGATCCGCTGGCGCTCAAGCTGATCAACGGCGAGTTTGTGGAAGGAGACACGGTGATGGTGGATGCCGGGGAGGCGGAAGGCGAGCTGGCCTTCACCAAACTGGTCCTGGTGGCAGTGTAAGTGGGGTCGGCCCTTCCGGGCCGCCGCCGGGCTTCTGCCCGGCGAGTTCTGATCGCGGGAACAGGGAATGTTGATATGACTAAGAACACTCTCAAGACTGCGTTACTGCTGGGCCTGCTCAGCGGCCTCTGCCTGGTAATTGGAGAGGCGCTGGGCGGCCAGCAGGGCCTTTATATGGCCCTCGCCTTCGCGGGCGTGATGAACTTCGCTAGCTATTTCTTCTCCGACAAAATCGCCCTGGCGATGTATTCGGCGCAGCGGGTGACGGAGACCGAGAACCCGGAAGTGTACCGGCGTGTCGAACCGATCGTACGGAATCTTTGCCAGCGCATGGGATTGCCTATGCCGAAACTGTGGCTGATTCCGGAGGATTCTCCAAACGCTTTTGCGACCGGGCGCAATCCGTCGCACGCCTCGGTAGCATTCACCACGGGCATTCTGCAACTGATGAGCGACACCGAGATCGAAGGCGTGGTCGCGCATGAGCTGGGCCACGTTCTGCACCGCGACATCCTGATCAGCTCCGTGGCGGCGATGGTTGCGGCCGCCATTACCATGCTGGCCCGCATGGCGTTTTGGTTCGGGCCGCGCGACCGCAACGACCGGGAAGGCGGCGGCATGTGGGGCGCATTGTTCATGATGATCCTGGCGCCCATTGCCGCCGGTCTCATCCAGATGGCCATTTCGCGGTCGCGCGAATACGATGCCGATGCGGCTTCGGCCAAGTACATCGGCTCGCCCTATCCGCTAATCGGCGGCCTGCAGAAACTGGAAACATACTCGAAGCAAATCCCCATGGACGCATCGCCCGCCACGGCCCACATGTTCATCATCAAGCCCTTCACGGGTAAGAGCATGATGCGGCTGTTCTCCACGCATCCTTCGACTGAGGATCGGATCGCGCGTTTGCAGGCCATGCGATGAACGAAGTCCGCGTGAACCGGAAGGCGGCCGATCGCGTCGCTTCCGGCCATCCGTGGATCTTCGCCAGCGATGTCACCGGCCGCGAAGGCGCCCAGGCGGGCGCCGCGGTGAAGGTGGTGGATGCGCGCGGCCGCCCGCTGGGTACGGCGCACTATAGTTCGGCTTCTCAAATTGCTTTACGCATGCTGTCGCGGTCGGTCGATGAGATCGGCCGCGAGTTTTTTTTGCGACGCCTGCGAGCCGCTGAAGAGCATCGCCGCAAGGTGGTCCGCAATAGCAACGCATACCGCGTAGTGCACGGAGAAGGCGATCTCTTGCCTGCCCTGATCGTCGACCGCTACGACGATTGCCTGGTGCTCCAGACGCTCAACCAGGGAATGGATGCCGCTAAAGAGCAGATCGTCTCGTGCCTCGACGAGATCTTTCACCCGCGCGCGATTGTGGCGCGCAACGACGCTGCCGTTCGCGCCAAGGAACAACTGCCGCTCGAATCCGCAGTCATCCAAGGCGAAGCGCCGGAGTGCGTGTCGGTGCAGATGAACGGCCTGACGTTGCGTGCCGACTTGTTGCACGGCCAGAAGACGGGAATCTTTTTGGACCAGCGCGAGAACTACCGCGCCGCTGCCCGCTACGCGTCCGGCGGCCGTGCGCTCGATTGCTTCACCTCCACCGGCGGCTTCGCCCTGCACCTCGCGGCCAAGTGCGAATCAGTGGAAGCCGTGGATAGCTCGGCCAGCGCGCTCGGCACCGCGCGTGCCAACGCCGAAGCTAACGCTATCCATAACGTGGAATTCCGCGAAGCCGACGTCTTCGAACTGCTAGCGGGACATGTGTCCACTCACCGCCGGTTTTCGATGGTGGTGCTCGATCCGCCGGCATTCGCCAAATCCCGCAGCAACGTGGAAGCAGCCATCACGGGATACAAAGAGATCAATCTCCGCGCCCTGCGCCTGCTCGGCCCCGGCGGCATTCTGGTGACCTGCTCGTGCTCCCACCATGTGAGTGAGGCCATGTTTCTGGAGCTGATCGCCCAAGCCTCGCTCGACGCCAAGCGGACACTGCGCGTGCTGGAGCGCCGCACCCAGGCGCAGGACCACCCCATCCTGCTCACGGTGCCGGAGACCCATTACCTGAAGTGCTTGGTCTTGGAAGTTATGTAAAACCGCTCCCTTTGGTCACGGCTCGGTAAGTGTTACTGAGCCGTGACCGAAGGGAGCGGTGTTTCCGCCGGCTTCACCTGGCGATGCGGTGCCAGCGCAATCACCACAGCTCCCAGCGCCGCCGTCACCACCAGCAGGTACACCCCGGCCGCGTATGTCCCCGTCCGGTCCGTCAGAAATCCAATCGCATACGGGCCCACGAAACCGCCGAAGTTAGCAATCAGGTTGATGAATCCGAAGCTTGCCGCCGCGGAGCGCTCGCTCAGCAACTGCGTGGGCATGGCCCATAGCGCCGGGTAATACGCCATGATTCCGATGGCGGCCACCGTGAGCCCCGCCAGCGCCAACGCCGGATTCCAACCCAGAACCTGGCTAAGCAACAGCCCCACGCCTCCAATCAGCGCCGTGATGGCGGCGTGCCAGCGGCGTTCGCCGGTCCGGTCGGAGTGCCAGCCGTTGATGACCATGGCCGGCACGGACACCAGGTAGGGAATGGCCACCAGCAGGCTCAACTTGAAAGTGTCCAGGCCGGAGAATCGCTGCACGATTTTGGGAAGCCAGATGACCAGCCCATACCCGCTAGTGTTCACCAGGAAGTACGAGAACGCGACGGCCAGCACCGCGGGCTGCCGCATGGTCTTCAGGATGCTGTGGTGATGACGATGCCCAGACTCTTTCTTGGCACGGATCTCGCGATCGAGTTCACTGGTGATCCAGTCGCGCTCTTCGGGCTCCAGCCAGCGGGCGTCTTTCGGCCAGTCGGGCAAATAGAAGAACGTCGCCACGCCACCCAGCAAAGCGGGAAGGCCTTCCAGTATCAGCAGCCAGCGCCATCCCGACATTCCGAGCCAGTGCAGTTGCAGCAGCAGGCCCGAAATCGGCGCGCCGATCATGGCGGAGACGGGAATCGCGGCCATGAACATCGCGATGGCCCGGCCGCGCTCCTCGTTGCGATACCAATGTGTGAGATAGACGACGATGGCAGGAAAGAAGCCGCCCTCGGCAAAGCCCAGCAGAAAGCGGATGATGTTGAATTCGGTGGCGCTGTGAATCAAGCCGGTGAACCCGGCGAGCACACCCCACATCACCATGATCCCGGCGATCCACCGGCGCGCGCTCCAAACCTCCACCAGCATTGCGCCTGGAATCTCCAACAAGCAGTAGCCCAGGAAGAAAATGCCCGAACCGAAACCGAATACCTCGTTGGAGAAGCCGAGTTCCTTGGTCATGTCGAGCCCGGCGAAGCCGACGTTGATCCGGTCGACATAGGCGGTGATGTATAACAGAAGCAGAAAGGGCATCAACCGCTGCGTGATTTTCTTCTGGGTACGCGCCGCCACCCCGTTCGACATAAAGTGTGGTCATTATATGCCATCCGGCGGCGGCACACCGGGCTCGGGTTGTGGCAGAATCGTCTGGAGGTGTCTGGATGAGAAACAAGCCAGCCGTTTGGATCGCCACCCTCCTGATGGTCGCCCTTGACGTGATGGCGCACCATTCCTTCGAAGCCGAGTACGATTTCAACAAGCCCACGAAGGTGACCGGTACGGTGACTAAGATCGAATGGATGAATCCTCACGCCCACTTCTATGTCGACGTCAAAGACGAGAGCGGCAAGGTGACCAACTGGAATTTCGAACTGGGCGCCATCCCCGTCCTGCTCAAACAAGGTTGGAAGCGAGACTCTCTCAAGATGGGCGATCAGGTCACCATCGAAGGCTTCCTCCCGAAGGACGGCACCAAGGCTATGGCCAATGCGCGGCGCGTCACGTTGGCGGACGGCCGGCGAGTGTTCGGCGGCTCCTCGGCGCCGGACGCAGCCAACCAGTAATCGCATGCGCACGCTGGCAACCCTGCTGCTGCTGGCAACCGCGGCGGCTGCACAGGATCAGCCCAAGCCTGTACCTTTCCCGGGAGCCACGCCTCGCTTCGCCGCTCCCCAGCCGGGACCTCCGGGGCCTGTTCCGCACATGCCGGATGGGAAGCCGGACCTCTCGGGAATCTGGAACGGCCAACGCGGGCTGCCTAACCAGGAGCCGCCCGACATGCTGCCGTGGGCCGCGGCACTTACCAAGCAGCGTACGGAGAACTATTCCGCGGACGATCCGGAGGCGCGTTGCCTGCCCGGAGGCGTGCCGCGCGCCGCTCCGTACCACTATCAGATTGTGGCAACCCCCAGACTGGTGCTGGTTCTTTTCGAAGGCAACATACACAGCTACCGGCAGATTTTCCTCGACCGGAAGGAGCACCTGAAAGACTTGAAGCCGCTTTGGTATGGCGATTCCGTCGGTCACTGGGAAGGTGACACGCTGGTGGTGGATACGGTCGGGTTCAACGATAAATTCTGGTTCGATATGGCCGGCCACCCGCACACGACGCAGCTCCACGTGACGGAGCGCTACCATCGGCGGGACTTCGGCAATCTGGAAATTCAAAACACCATCGAAGATCCGCGGGCCTATGCGAAGCCTTGGGTCATCAATCGCGTTTCCACGCTCGAGCCGCAGATGGAAATGACCGAGTATGTCTGCAACGAGAATAATTCGGATGTGCTGCACCTGGTCGGTAAGTGAGCGACTGGTCGCCATTGCGGCGCTCCTCGCTGCAGCCGCTATCGGAAACGCTCAGCCGCAGCCCGACTTCTCGGGAGTCTGGGTGCTCAACGGCGACACGCGCCTGCCGGGAGAACCCGCGTATCAGCCCTGGGCCAAGAAGTTGTATGAAGAGCGCAAGGCCGGCGGCGCTCAGGATGACCCCGAAAAATACTGCCTGCCCAACGGCGCCGTACGAGTTACTTCCCTACCGTATAAGATCGTCCAGACGCCTACGCTGATCGTAGTGCTTTCGGAGGGCAACACTCATAGCTATCGCCGCTTCTTCCTGGACGGGCGGAGTCATCCCCAGGATGAAGACCCCAGTTGGACCGGTCACTCAACGGGTAAGTGGGAGGGAGATACACTGGTGGTCGACACCGTGAATTTCAATGACCGGACGTGGCTGGATGGGACCGGCAAGCCGCATAGCAACACGCTGCACGTGATCGAGCGCTACCGCCGTCCCGACCCGGAGCATCTGGAAGTTCGTTATGTTCTGGAGGATGCGAAAGCGTTCACGAAGCCATATCAGTTCACGCGGACGTTCACGCTGGCGCACAATCGGGAGATACAAGAGTACTTCTGCACGGATCGGAATATTGTGGCGGGTAAGTAGCACAGGCCTCCCGGCCTGTGTCCGGTTTTCCGTTACTTCACAAAGTGCGCGCTGATGGCCAGGAAGAAGATCGTACCCACTGCGATCACGGCTCCGTGCGGCAGGCCGACTGACTTAGGGCTCTTCACGTCCAACTCCTCTCGTGTCACATACGCAGCGCGGCCGTGGCCCATCTCTCCCAGGATGAACCCGACATTCCAGAATGTGGTCTTCAAGCGGCGGCGCATCACCATCAACATCATCGCCATGAGCCCGCCAATGACTGCGGTGATCAGGAAAATCCCAAACCAGTCCTGCCATCCGACCAGGGCTCCCGTAGCCGCCATCAGTTTGACATCGCCGGCTCCCATGGCATGCAGCATGTAGAGTACGAAGTACACTCCGAAGCCCAGCCCTAATCCCTTCAATGCAAAGATCAGGCCCGGCGCTCCTTGATAGAGAAAGGAATTGAGCAGGAGTCCAATGAGCGTGCCACCCACGGAAATCCAGTTGGGAATGCGGCGGTATCGAACGTCATAGACGGCCGCGGCGAGCAGGACCACGATCAAAACTGCCTCCACGCCGGGCGGAGGCAGACTAAGACTCATGCCATCAGAGTACGATGTTGCCGACGTTCATCGCGACGTTTCAGTTAGTTAGCAAAGACTTGTAACTCAACCCCAGGCGATTGGCTGACGAGAGAGCTTCAAACGCTGATCGATCGCCCGAGTGATGACTCCCCACGGCAAGGCACTTTCCCAGAATCGCCGCTCCTTGACTCCCAGAGTCTTCAGGATCTTATAGCGCAGAATGCCGGAATAGCCCGGCAGGAATTTACGGAACTCAGGTCGAAAACCTGCTCGCGAGAGCAACCCGCCGATGGTGTCCGGTGTAAAGTAGCTGATGTGGATCTCCGGGTAAACGTATTCCCATTCCAGAAACTTACCCCAATGCGGCTGCGGATTGCCGGTAGTGAAGAACAGCAATCCACCCTTCTTCAGCAACTTTCGCATGAAGGCGAGTGTCTCAACGGGATTCTCGATGTGCTCGAAGACTTCGATGGCAGTGATCACATCGAACGGGCCGAGATCGCTGAGCAACTCAGGACGGCGGATCAGCGTGAAACCCTGGGTGGCGGTTTCTTCCCGGACCCAGCCTTCCTCAAAACCGAAGTACTGAGCGTTGACCCGGCTACTGCAATATTCGAGCAGTCCTCCCTGTCCACATCCGTAGTCTAGCCAGCGCGTGCTAGAGTCAATCGAGACAAGCTTTTGGACATTGGCCAGGATTCCTTGCCACTCATAGTCTCGAATAGTGGTATCGGGGTGCTCCGATTCGAAGACAAAATCGACATACGGGTCCGCGCCCAAGCCACGGTAGTAGTTCTCCGAATAGATGGTTTCGTAGTCAGTCCAAGGATCGGCGACGAACGCAAACTGGCACCTCAGGCAGCGGTACAGATGAAAATCCCGCTTACTGACTTTGCCGGATTTGCTTCCCAGTGGGGCGGTTGCCGATCCACATAGCTTACAGGGGGTCATCACTCGTTCCTTACCATGATAGTTATCGAGGTTCCCCCGTACCGTAATAACTTCGGTCAACGTGCTGGCACTGGGGAGGGGAATGGTAGGTTTGAGTCGCTATGCCCCAGCCCAGCGACCAGCGAATTGTGCTCCGGCGGATCTTTCTTGTTTCCGGCTGGTTACTGCTCCTGTTCCCTAGCTTCGTGGTCCATTCGGTACTAGGCATCGACACCTGGGCAGCACACGCGCATCCCGGCAATCACCGCGACCAGGCGCTGATCGTCTTGATAGCCACCCTTGACCTGCTCGTCAGCTCGCTGCTGTGTCTGCTCACGGCACGGGGTCTCGGGCGCAGCCGGCGTTGGTCACGCTGGACAGGCGTCTGCGCTTGCGCGATTCTGCTGTTCGGATTCCCGTGGCTGACCATTGCGGGCGCGGCCGGCCTATACGTGTTGCTGGTCAAACTGCCTCGCCTGGAGGCGCCTCCCGCGCCGAAACAGACTACGGACTACTGGATGCGCAAGCGAAAATCCTGGCTGCAGCAGGTCTTCATCTATGTAGGCTTTTTCATAGCGATTGGTCCCGGCATGGCTTGGTTCCAGAGCTACGCGCGCAGTCTGCGGATGCCGGCGTGGAATTCGCATGGCAAGTGGCTGCCCTACGTGTTAGTGTGCGGCCTGGTGATTACCGCAGTGCACGAAATGGGGCATGCCGTTATGGCCTGGGCGCTTTACCATCGCGTGCGCGTGATCAACATCGGCCCGTTTACTTTCTCGAATGTGGGCCATGGTTACCAGTTCCACTTCGAATGGAAACGCCTGCTCGCTAGCGGCGGACACGTGGCGGCGATACCGTCGGGAGGCGCGCATGTAAGGCTTCAACTCATCGCAGTGATCGCCGCCGGCCCAACGGCTTCGCTGCTGAATGGGCTTCTGATGTTCGCTGCGTTTGTTTCGCTCCCGGAACGCGTTGGCAGGGCTATTGGTCGGTTCCGGCCGTCATCAGCTTGCTGGCTATATTTGACGGCCTGCTCAACCTCGTACCGGTCGGCTATTCAGATGGCAGCATGCTCTTCCATTTGATTTTGTGGACACGCCACGGGCGGGCTTTGATCAACCACCTGCAAGCGGCGCAAATACACGAAGACGCGGACGCGTGCCACGGCCGGGCCGACTTCGAAAAAGAGGTGGAGCTGCGCGAGGCGGCCATGCTGCGCGCGCAAGAAGGCGGAGCAGGGAGTGCGGTGGCGATCGCACTGTGTCACCAGTCCCTGGGGCATGCCAGGTTGGCCTTGGAGGATTGGCCGGGCGCCGAGGCGGAGTATCGCAAGTGCCTGGGGTTTGAGGCGGAATGCGCCCTGCACCCGCCACTGGCGGCCAACGCCTGGTTGGGTTTGGAAAGAGCTTGTCTCGAGCGGCATCACGTCGCCGAACTGGGACGGGCGTACGCCGGCGCGGTGCCGGTGATCGAGGGGCGGAAGAAGGACCGCGACAAAATCGGGCTGGCCGTGGCCAGGTCCATGCTGGCGCAAGTGCACCATCGGGCAGGCAGCTTCGACAAGGCCTTGCAGGAAATTACGGAGGCCCTGCGAATTCTGCCCGGCGGCCGCGACCGCCTGATGCTGCGAGCCATTTTGTATTCGACCAAGGCCCAGTGCGAGTTGGGCCTGGGGTCCGTCGAGAGGGGACTGGCGGCGGCTCGTCAAGCTGCCGACATTCTGCGTTCGGGCAAGCTTCCTTCCGCGGAACGGAACCTGGGTTGGGATGAACTGGGCGAATTAGGCGAGGAGTTGTGGCGGTCGGGCCAGGATGCGCTGGCCGTGGATCTGCTGCGCGAGGCGATCGAGCAACTCGAACTGGGCGGGGCTGCCGCAACCGCGGCGCAGTATCGCATCAAACTGTCGGCGGTGCTTCGGCAGCTTGGCAATCTCGATGACGCCTGGCGTTGGCTGCCCAACGAGGGCCACTTATCCGTGAATTCCCGCCGATGCCTGCTGGCGGAAAAAGCGCGGCTCGAGTTGGCGGCCGGGCGTACGGAAGAGGCGGTTGCCGATTGCCGGAACCTGCTCGCCTTGTGGCAGACAGCGCCGAACGATCCGGTGGTCGAGACGGCCGCCGCCGAAGCCCTGTTGGCGGAAGCCTATCTGGATGCGGGAGATTATACGCAGGCGGAGGCGCTCGCCCGTCGGGCCGCCGAGGTGCTCGGTCCGTGGCAGCACTTCGAAGCGGCCGGTTGTCTGGTCACTCTGGCGCTGGCTCAGTGGCGCATCACGAGCGAGTGGGCGCCGGACTCGCTGGACGAAGCTCACCGAGTGATTCAGGCCGACCCGCTGCTGAGTCCAGCGGCCAAGAAACGCATTCTGGATTCCCACGCTGCTCGCGTCGAGCGATACGGTCCCATCAAAGAAGTGCGGGCCGCGGTGGCCGTCGCCGCCTACTCGTAGCGGAGCGCGTCCACTGGGTTGACGGCGGTCGCGCGGCCAGCCGGCAGCCAGACGGCCAAGAAAGCCACCGCACTCAGCAGTATCGGAATTGCTATAAACACCAGCGGGTCGTTGGCTTTCACGCGGAACAGAAAACTGGCAATCAGGCGGCTCAACCCGAATGCCGCCGCGATGCCGACCAGGACTCCTACCAGCGACAAGCGCATGCCTTGGAGCACGACCATGTTCCGCACATCACCCGCTTCGGCGCCCAATGCCAGCCGGATCCCGATCTCCTGGGTCCTTTGCTGCACGGAGTACGCCATCAATCCGTAGATCCCGATGGCGGCCAGCAGCAGCGCGGTGCCACCGAAGATAGTCATTAACCACATATTGAACCGCTGGCGCGAAGTGGACCGGGAGATGACCTCGTCCATACTGCGGATATCGCTGACCGGCAGGCCGCTCACCTGGCGCAGTTGCTCCTGGATAGCGGCGCTCATCGCGTATGGCTCACCGCGCGTGCGAACCACCCAGGCCATCGGGACGATGCGCACGTTGAGCGCGTTGAGGGCGTCGGGAACTTGCGCGTTCGGAACATACATCACCGGTTGAGGATCCTGATTGAGCCCGCCATCGTGAACGTCGCCCGAAATGCCGATGATCTTGCGGGGCATTTCCGTTGCCAACTCGCGCATGATTCCCTTCCCGATCCAGATTTGGTCGGTGAGCGGATCGCCTTTGGGCCAAAACTGTCGCGCCATCGCCTGATTGATGATCACCACGCGCTCTCCGCTGGCATCGTCACGCTCGGTAAACGCGCGACCCCGCAGAATGGGAATCTTGAAAACGTCGAAATACGAAGGCGAGATGGTCAGCCATCCCCCGCCCCCGTGAAACGGGCCTTTGTCGAGCGGCCGCCCCACGATCAGGAACGGAAGCCCGTAACCACCTTCGAGCGGGATGCAGCAGGTGGCGGCCGCGTTGGCCACGCCGGGTAGCGCGCGCAAGCGTTCGATGCCCTCGCGGGACAGTTGCTCGATTCCCGCGGTTTTCAGGAATCGCGGACCGGTAAGTGACATGCGCATGGTCAGCACGTGGCCGGCATCGAAGCCTGGATTCACGGCGGCCAGGGCCACCGACGTGCGAATGAGCAGGGCCGCACCCACCAGCAGGATGATGGCCAGCGCGATCTCACTTACCACGAGAATGGTGCGGGTCTTGTTCTGGCGGAAACCGCTGCCGGATCGGCCGCCGCTCTCCTTAAGTACGGAGCTAAGTTCCACACGGGAACTATGCAAGGCCGGAATCAAGCCAAACAACAGGCCAGTCACGATAGCGACCAGAACCGTAAATGCGAGCACCCTCCAATCCAGTGCGACCAGGGAGCCGTTCTCTCCTACGCGCGGGAGGCCGGCTGTGTTGAGTTTCAGCAGCGCTCGAATGCCAACCGCGCCCAGTGCCAACCCGGCCACCGCCCCACCCAAGGAGAGAAGGAGGCTCTCGGTAAGCAATTGCCGGATGATGCGGCCACGACCCGCTCCGATGGCCGCGCGGATGGCCATTTCGCGCCGCCTGCCGACCGCGCGGGCCAGCAGCAGGTTGGCCACATTAGCGCACGCAATGAGCAGCACGAAACTCACCGCGCCCAACAATACCGCCAGCGAAGAACGCACGTTGCCGACCACGGCTTGGAGGATCGGTTCGACGCTGAATCCATCTTTGGGCCGCAGGGCGGTGGGGAATTTGCGGCGGTACTCTTCGGCGGAAAGCTTCAGCCTGGCCTGCGCCTGGCTGAGCGTGACGCCCGGCTTCAGGCGGCCAGCCGCCTGGAAATAGTGGCCCTGGTCCGTGGTGTTGGGGTCGAGTTGAAACGGAGTCCAGACGTCGGGCGCGGGTGTGAACTCGCGTACGTCGAACTGGGGGCCGATGATTCCGATCACTACATAAGGGCTGCCGCTGAGCGAAATGGTTTTTCCGATGATCTGCGGGTCGCCGGCAAAACGCCTGTGCCAAAACGCGTCGCTGAGCACCACGACTTTTTCTCCGTTGGGGAGATCTTCCTGAGCTGTAAAGGTGCGTCCGCGAATTACCGGGGCGCCGAACAAACGGAAATAGTCCGCGCTTACTTCGTTGGACTGCAGTTGCTCAGGGAACCCGTTTCCGGTTAGGTTCACGACGCCGGCACGATAGGCGGTGACGTCTTCGACCACGCTCGTTTGTGAGCGCCAATGTTGGAACTTAGCCGGGGAGGCCCCGCCACCCGACCCCTCAGGGGTGGTGTTCATAAACACCACGACGCGATCCGGGTCAGGGAACGGCACGGGCTTCAACAGGATCGTATTCACGACCGAAAAAATCGCGGTGTTGGCGCCGATGCCCAGCGCCAACGCCGCCACCGCCGCGGCAGTGAACCCGCGGCTGGCCCAGAACATGCGTAAGGAGTGTTTCAGATCGTGGAGGAACGCTTCCATTGCAGGTATAGACGACGAAAGCGTCAAGAAGTTCCGCAGAAAGGCCGAGTATCATGAAGTTGGGATTCCTCCATGCCTTACCGTTGGTGTGCCCTCTTCGTCGCCTGTGCCGCTGCCAGTGCATTCCAAAAAGGGGATGCGCCCTCCGCTGATGCCGCGCGGCGGGCGGATGTCTACGCCATCTATTCCGTACTACTGACCAATCCTGAAACCAGCCACGGCCCCGACGACAATGAGATTTACTTGATCGAGGGTACTACCGTGCCCGGTTCGCCGCGCGAACCGTGCGTACGGGCACCTGCGGGACATGCGGCGCGCTTCGCAGAAGTGTTGGCCGATTTCGAAAGACGCCAGGACATGCCGTCGACGCTGGAACGGGCGCTTCAGATTACCAAGCCCTACCGGCTGCTGAATGGCGACGGCGTACAGGAGTTCATCGCTGCACACACTTCCCCAGGAGCACCCAAGGTAAGCGACTTGTTCCGGCTGTCGAACGTGTATTTCGACCGCGACCGTACGTTGGCTCTCACGGCCATCTCCACCTGGTGCGGCGACGGTCTTTGTGGTTTGTTCTCCTGGAAACTGTTGGAGAAGACGAAGGATGGAAGTTGGAGCGAAATTCGTTCGGCCGGATGCTCTGCAATTGCGCAAGCGGTCCGCTCGCCAGCGGAGTCTACTGGGCTTCGCCGCTGACGGTCACGGCGTGGGTCGCCCGCAATTGGATCCCTTCGCCATATTGCGCCAGGCCGGGAATGGTCACGGGCAAATGTCCGGTGATATTGATCTCGCCCAGCAGAGCACGCACCGCCGCTATTTCGGAGACTCGCGACGTGCTGAACGTGGCCAGGTAGACGCCCACATCCGGAATGCTCCGCAACAGATACGGATCTCCCAGGGCGACGAACACCACCGGCTTGCCGGAAGCGATTAAACCCTGGAGCCATGGCGCCAACTCCCCGGACAGCCCCACGGTTCCGCGGTACGCAGCGGCGGAGGAGAATGCCGCTACCGCGTAACTGTCACACGCCGGCAGTTTGAGGACGGCCTGCTCCATGCTCTCACGGGACATGGAGGGATCGAGAGTTGCCGCCGCGGCTTTGGGAATGCGCTTGCGCAGCTCCTGAAGGAAGATCTCGCCTTCGGTAGAATACCGGCCCTCCGCCAGCACCAAATAGCAGGCGCGCTCGGGCGCGGGCAGCGGCACCAGGTTATTGCGGTTGCGGACCAGAGTTACGGCCCGGTCGGCAATCTCCTGGGCCTTGTCGTTGGCCTCCGGAGAATTGACCACATCCCCGATGGCCTCTAAATCCACAAAACGTTTTCGATCCAGCCCGACTCGCTCCTTGGCCGCCAGAATCTTGGCAACACTTTCACGGATACGGGTACGGGTAAGCCGGCCGCTATCGACTGCCGCGACCACCGCCCTGATGGCCGCGTCGGGGTCGGGAGGCATGAGGAGCGCGTCGGCTCCCGCTTCGAGGGCCCGCACGGCAGCATCGCCGGAGCTGTACCCTTTGGCCACGCTGTCCATATCCAGGGCATCCGTGATGACCAGCCCCTTGAAGCCGAGCTCATCGCGTAGCAGACCGGTGAGGATTTGCGGGGAGAGCGTGGCAGGCAGATCCGGGGGGGCCAGCGCGGGCACGGCCACGTGCGCGGTCATGACGGAGTCGACACCAGCGGCGATGGCGGAGCGGAAGGGCGCCAGTTCCACACGTTCCAGGCGTTCGCGATCGGCATCGATGGTAGCCAGCCGCAGATGGGTGTCGACCGCGGTATCGCCGTGGCCGGGAAAATGCTTGGCGGTGGTCAGCACGTAATTCTTCTTGTCGGAGTGGGCGCCTTCGATGAATGCCGCGACCATGGCCGACACGGCCTCCGGATTCTCGCCGAACGAACGGGTGTTGATCACCGGATTGTCGGGATTGTTGTTGACGTCCGCCACCGGGAAAAACAGCCACTCGACTCCCACCGCGCGGGCTTCGCGGGCGGTCACCTCGCCTTCGTAGCGCGCGAACTCCGGGTCTCCGGCGGCTCCAAAAGCCATGGCGTGCGGAAACGGCGTGGTGTCGTTGACCCGCATGCTGGCGCCCCGCTCGAAATCGGCGCTCACCATCAGCGGCGTCTTGGCCATACGCTGCATGCGGTTCAGAAACGCCGCCAGCGCGTAGGGCTCAGCCTTCTGGACGGTCCGTCCGTTGGCATAATTCACCAGCACCAGGCCGCCGACCTTGGTGTCGTGGATAAGCCGCACAAATTTCCGGTACTCGCGCGACCGGGAATTGGGCGACGTGCCGAAGAACGGAATAAAAACCAACTGCGCCACTTCATCGCGCAGGGTCATGCCGCGCATCCAGCGGCGCACCGTGGACGAGACTTTGAGAGGGGGTGGATTCTTGGCAGCCACAGGCGGCTTGCGAACGGCGCTCATGGCCGCCATTAACGCGACCAGGCTGAGGGCCAGCAGACGTTGTAGCCGACGCACCACGATTTCAGTGTGCCAGATTTTTCCGAGGCGTGCTCCGCGGCGAGGCGGCCTGCTTCCCCGGGGGCTTGCGGCGGGCCGGCTCGTTGAGCAGCCGTTTCACCCAACGCACCAGATGCGCCGGTTCACTCGAGCTCTTGGAGATCACGGCATTTGCACCGGTGTTCTGTTCGCTCAGCCCCAACGGTTCCACGAATCCCGAAAGCAGGATGATGCGCGCGTTGGGATCCCGTTCGCGGATTTGTACGATCAGTTCCACACCGTTCATGCGCGGCATGCGGTAATCCGTCACCACGACATCGAAGGTCGCCGATAAAAATAGTTTCAGGGCTTCTTCCCCGTTAATGGCGATTTCCACTTTAAAACCCAACTCCTCCAGCAGCGACCGCCGCACTACCAGTCCATCACGATTGTCATCGACCAGTAGAATTCTGGCGTTGGGGAGCGTTGCAGTTTTCATGGGGAAACGGAGCGAGAGTAACACCGCCGTAACGATGCCGTCAAGAGATTTGCATCATCTTGGAAAAGCGCCGATTTTAGTTCTTGACAACCAACCGGCGGCGCGAGTCTCGTGTCTATTCCACTTCGCGCGGAGCTTTGTAGCCGGCTTTGGCGATGATTTGATACTTGATGGGCTTGCCCTTCTCGTCTTTTACCAGCAGAGGTTCGTTGGTGGCGGGGTTCACCAGCGAGACCTTGATCTTGCGAAACGCGCCGTTGCGAGTCTTATTGGACGGGTCATAGGTGATCACGTACTGGCTTCTGAGCGCCTGGTGGATGCTCTGGAAAATGGTTGGAAATTCACCGAGGAACCGTGGGAAAAAGGCCATTCCGCCGGTTTCCTTGGCGAAAGTGGTCATAGCATTGTCGGCTTGCAGAAAATCGAGCTGCTGGATATTGCCCATCGCGCCGGAAGCTTCCGCCATAATGCGCACTGCCTGCATCAGGCCGATCGGATAAACAGGAACGCCGGATTCCTGCAGCTTCTTGCGGGTCTCGCCATAGTTTAATTTGCTAAACGTATCGATGCCGGAAGAGATCAGCACAATGGCCTTGCGGCCCTCAATTCCCGACATGCGATCCGCGGTGTCCGTTAGCGCATCGTACAGATTCGACTCTGAGAAAGCCGGGATGTTGAGACGCTGCAAGGCCTCCTGAATCTTGGTCCTGTCCTGAGTGAAGTCGGTAAGCATCTCCGGGCGCAGATCGTAGGCCACGATGGCCACATAGTCCTCCGGTTTCAGAGTCTGCACGAAGCCATATGTGGCAGTCAGGGTTTGGTACCAGGTGGAGCTGTAGTAGCGCTGGAACAGGTTGCTGAATTCGATCACCATGGCAACCGTCATGGGCGCCTCGCCGCCTACATTCACAGCCTTGATCTGCTGCGGAACGTTGTCCTCCAGCACGCGAAAGTTGCCGGACGGGATTCCGGGAATGAAGCGGCCCTTGTTGTCGAGGACCGCCACGTCCACTGAAACGACTTCGACGTCGCTCTTGAACGTGGCCAGACCGGTGGTGTCGGTCTCGTTTTTCTTGCTCAGCTTGGAGGGAATTTTGGGTAGATCCGAATCCGGGGCGGTGTTACCCGAATCCGGCTTGCGAGGCCGGGCGACGGTCGCACCGGGTTCGCGGTTGGGCCCCTGCTCCTGACCGACGAGCAGGCCCGCCAGCGTGAGAAGGGCGGTTCCGCACAAAACAAAAAGCGTCCTCGATCGCATAGACGTACCCCTTCTGTCGGTAACTATACCAAAGGACGCGCAGCGGAGCGGTCGGGTTGCGGCTTCAATTTACCCATGGTCCGCCGTCCCGTCCGTGCTTCCGCAAATACACCTGGAATTTGCGCTTGGCCCTCTGCAGCTTCCATTGCTGGTAAGCGGTGCGAATGTCCGGAAGGCGGACCGAAGGCCATCCCGCCTTCAAGTAGACGTAGCCCACCACCATCCCGCTCAGATGGGCGATGCTGCTGATTCCGGTGTTCGGTCCGAAGGTGGACCACAACTCCACCGCGGCATAGATCATGACCAGGTATTTGGCCTTGATCGGAAACAGAAAGCTCATCAGGACGCGCTGGTTTGGATAGAGAACGCCGAACGCCAGCAGCAAGCCCATGATGGCTCCCGAAGCGCCCAGAGTCGGTACACCCCACTGGCCCAACAAGGCGTTAACCGCTACGATGCAGACGCCAGCTCCAATACCGCAAATGAAGTAGTATTTCAGAAACTGCCGTGTGCCCCAATCGGTCTCCAATTGCATTCCGAACATCCACAGGGTCAGCATATTGAAGATCAGGTGCCAGATTCCCCCGTGGAGGAACAGATAGGTAAACGGCTGCCAGATGAAATAGTGCCGTAGCACCATCGCGGGCGTGAGGGCGAAGAACGTGATGATGTCTTGATGCGCAGAAGCCGGCATCAGGCTGGTCAGAACAAAAATCAGGGTGTTGCTGGCCAGCAACCACTTGATGCCCGTGGGGAAGTATCCGTAGAAAGCAGATCTTCTCGTGGGGTAGCGCGTGTATCGCATACCGATCTCTAGAGCTTAGAATAACAGAAGAATTTCGGGCTTCACGACGCCGTACGGCCGGGTTTTCCGTAACGGTTCAAAGCATACGCGCAGAACTGCAACAGCGCCGCGCCGCCCAGCCAGAATTGCCAATGCGACAGCCATCCGGACGGAATGGCAAAACTGCTCGTCCAATGGAAATCGGCCCCGATGCGCCAGAAACCGAGGATAGAAGCCGCCAGGGCAGCCGGTGTCAGCAACGAGGCCACACCTTGCGCCAGACGACGTTTCTTCGGGGTTGGGGTGCCACGCTGTGGAGAGTTCCCGAATCGGATCCGCACGACCATACTACAGTGATACCAATCTAACAACTTTTCGGCCCTTCCGACGTGAGCTGATAACGAAAGTTTACGTCCGGATGTGGCGCATCTACTCGATGCGTTTGGCTTGGTGGTCAATACCGCCCTGATGCAGAACGACGGCGGTCGCGCGCCCTCGGGGGCCGGTGTAGAAAGTAAGCTGCGCATCCACCACTTTCCAGAAGTACTCCTTCTCACCTTCGGGGAAGATCTGGAATTTCTCCTGGCCGGTGAGTGGGGCGACGAGGGAACTGCCTTCGCGGGTGACGGTCAGGGTGACGGTGGGCGCGCCCGGTGAGCGCACCGGATAGCGTGAACGAATTCGACAACACGACCACGCCGGCGCGGGCTTTCGCGCCGGCGAGGCGCACCAGCAGTGGCCAAGCAGCCCGAAGCTCAGGTTGGAGTACCGAATTGCGAATCGATATCGCGCGGCAATTCGGAACTGGAAAGGAATTGATACAGTTGGTCGACCGTGTAGTCTACATATGGGTTGCCCGCGTCCTTCGGCTGGAAGTTGGACGGCAGCCGCGGCAGGCCGGACATGTGCGTCGCGAGATCTTCGAGCCGGATCTGCGGAGCCGATCTCGAAAACTGTGTCGCCATTGAGCGGGCGCGTGTCGTTTTTCTCCAGGGCACCATAACTGATAAGGCGGCGGCCCTTGGCATCGATGACCCCGACCACGATGCCCACACTCTGCCGGTACTCATCGACGCGCTGGACCAAAACATTTTGGCCGCTGGCGTGTAGTGGATTACGTTTCGAAAAGGTCTATAGAAGTGGGACCATGGGCCATCCGGATCATCATTTCAAAAAGCGGGGGTACCCTTCCGATCTGGTGCTGGTCTCGGCCGTGGCCTTTTGCTACCTGGTCGCGAGGGCGTGCATTCAATCCGTCACGATCGATGAAGCCGACTCCTTCATGACATTCGCCGCGGGCGCCATGGGAGACCCCTGGTACCCCGCCTCGCAGAATCATTTGCTCAACACTCTGCTGGAGCGGCTCTCCTGGAGTATTTTCGGATTCAACCAGGTCGCCATGCGGCTGCCGGCTCTCCTGGGCGCCGCGATCTATCTTGGTTCCGCAGTCAGCATTTGCGCGCGGTTCGCCGGTCGCGTCTTTCGGATGCTGATCTTTGTTTGCCTGGTGTTCAATCCGTTTGTGCTCGACTACCTGGTGGCTGCGAGAGGTTATAGTTTGGCGGTTGGATTTCTGTTGGCCGCGGTAGCCGTGTTTTGGGGGGCAATCGATCGAGAGGGAGTGGCCGAGCCGGCGTCCCTCCGGCGTTGGGCTCTGGTGTCGGTGCTGCTGGCACTCTCCTTCGCGGCAAACTTCTCGTTTGCCATCGCCGATATTCTCGCCGGAGTAATTTTCCTGATCGCCGCGGTAATTGCTGAGCCTGTACTTTCACGCCGCAGGATTGCGTGGATGGGGATCTCTGGAACGCTGCCGGGTGCCGTCGTAGCGCTCTTTCTCTGCGCCTCGGTGCTGTTCCACTGGCACAGCGGCGAGTTTGTTTACGGAGCACATTCGCTGCGGGAAATGTGGACGAGCCTCTTTCGCGCTTCGTTCCCACCGCCGAATCCGGAAATCGTGAATCCCCTGCTCTACCGGGTTTGGGCGGGCACGGGCTTTCCACTTTGCGTGGTCGCGATCATTTTCCTTTGCGCGCAGGTGGCCGCAATGGTCTCCATGCCGCGGATCTGGAAGGCCGTCGAGCTCCGTCGCGCCGCCTGTGTTGCGATCGCGCTCGGGTCCGTTGTCCTGCTCGCCACGGCGCTGCACTGGGCCGCTTTCCATGCTGCCGGCCTGCTGTTGCCGGAAGCCCGAACGGGACTATTCTTCGCTCCACTGCTGACTCTGCTGTTTGCGGCCAGTGCCGATGTATTGCGGCGCGAGCCGGGCCTCCGCCGGTTGAGCATTCCCGCCGTGGCGATTCTCGCCGCCTGCTCGGTCTACTTTTTGAGTGGCCTCAGGCTCCACTATTTTCAGCAATGGTGGTTCAACGAAGACACTAAGAATGTTTTTTGGGTGATGCGGGATATCGAACACCAATGCGGCGTTCACGAGTTTGTTACCGAATGGTATTACGTCGCAACTCTGAATTTTTACCGGCGGCAATACGAAAACGAAACGATGATTCCTTTTTCCTCGGCCCACAAGGATTCGTTGCCGAGGGGCAAGAGCGCTTACGTTGTCTATTACCCTGACGGAGAGAATTTTCTAAAGGAAAACGGACTATCCGTTTGGTATCACAATTGGCAGACCGGGGCCGCCGTCGCTGTGCGCAGCTGTGGGGCAGACGATCGGTTTCCGTCGTCTGCCAGCCCAGCCAGACCACAAACAACGATGGTCTGGCCTACTGGTTCAGGCGGAAGTGTACGGTAATCGGCGCGATGACTTCCACCGGCTCGCCATTGAGGACCGTGGGTTCGTAGACCCACTGGCGGACTGCTTCGAGCGCAGCCTGCGCCAGAAAAGGATGGCCGCTCGAGACGCGTAATTCGCGTATGCGGCCATCGGTCGCAATCACGCCCGTCAGCTCGACCGTCCCCGAGATCCGTGCGGCGCGGGCCGGCGTTGGATAGATGGGCTCGACCCGATGCAGCAGACGGGCCGGGTGGACGACGCTGATGCGGCGGGGTTCGGCAGGTGCGGATTTCACCGGCTGCGTCACCGCTGGTGCGGCGACGCGGTGCTCGGGAGGCGCAATCGCAACTGTGGATGCCAAGAGGTTGAGCGCGTCGCTTAACAAACCGCCCTTGACACCGGCACCGGGCGAGGCGCTTAGTTCGGCCCCTGGCGGATCTTCAATCGTCAGGGGCGTCGGTGGAATGGTTCGCGGTTGAAACAATCTCCCATCAACGGACTGGAACGTATGCGTCGGATGCACGCGCAGTGGCGGCGGCTCCTTCACAATCGGCGGAGGCGGTGAAGGCAGCGAGATCCAGTTGAGCGCTCGAGCGCGCGGCAGAAAGTCCGTCCAGATTAAAGGGAGCCAGCAACAAGAGACCAACGGCCAGCAGTTCTCCGGTGAACCGGCGGCGACCGTCCAGTAGCGTCCGCCCGCGGGACGCGAGGGCAACACGGCTTGTTCAAACATGGGTATCCTCCTGCAACGACGCTTGTGTCCGGTGGGGCAGCCTTTTCAGGCTGCCGCCGCGCTTTCGGCGGCGCGCCGGCTGAAAGCCGGCGGCAGGCCGGAAGGCCTGCCCCACTTAGCTTCATCCCCATAGACACCAGAGGGCGGCGCGAAGTTCCGGCATGATGGAAGGGTGCAATTGCCCGAGGAAGTGCGGCGTAGGATCGAAGAGCGGGCTGCGAGCGTGGGCTTTCCCGCGTTGAAGCGGGCGGCTGCGGAGATCTCGCAAGCCTATCGCGAGGGACGCGCTCTCCGGCTCGAAACACCGGAACGCGTCGCCGCTTATCTGGTTACCAGGATGCCCGCAACTTACGCCGCGGCCGAGGCCGTCCTGCGGGAGGTCAGCAGCCGTCTGGGTGGCCGAAGCGTGGAAAGCGTGCTGGACGCGGGCGCCGGAAGTGGAGGCGCATCGTTGGCGGCAATGCGCTGGCTGAAACCAAATCGGCTGACGTTGCTCGAACGCGACGGCGGCATGGCCGGCTTCGCCAGAGACTTGCTGCCGGATGCCGAGATCCGCCTCGAAGACTTCGCGCGCCCGGCGAAGCTTGCGGTCCACGACGTCGTGATTGCATCCTACGCGCTGGGGGAAACGCCCGCGGCCCAAGTGATCTCACGACTCTGGGAAGCGGCACGGTTGGCGTTCATCGTCATCGAGCCTGGCACGCCGCGCGGCTTCGCGCTGGTTCGCGAGATTCGTTCGCAGCTTCTGGCGTCCGGCGCACAGATGCTGGCGCCGTGCCCGCGCGCGGACGCGTGTCCTATGGTTGACCCCGATTGGTGCCACTTCGCGGCGCGCGTGGAACGCACCTCCCTCCACCGGCGAGTTAAAGAGGCCGAGCTCAACTACGAAGACGAAAAGTTCAGCTATGTGGCTATGGCCCGCGAAGCGTTCCCTTTACCGGCGGCACGGATCGTGCGGCGGCCTCTGCGCCAGCCTGGCCTGATCACGCTCGAGACCTGCACTCCGGGCGGGTTCCAAACCGTCCGCGCCACCAAGCGGGACCGCGAAACGTTCCGCGCCGCCCGCCGGGCCGATTGGGGAGATCCCTTCGGCTCGGTATGATGTATGAAATGCTGGACCGCGAACAGGCCTGGAATATTCTCTGCGAATTTACGCAATCGGAGAGTCTCCGCAAGCACGCGCTGGCCGTTGAGACGTGTGTCACGGCCTACGCCAGACAATTCGGCGAAGATGAAACCAAGTGGTCGATCACTGCCCTGCTGCACGATTTCGACTGGGAGATCCATCCGCAGGCGCCGGATCACCCCATGAAGGGCGAAGCCATTCTGGCCAGCCGCGGCGTGGATGAGGAACTGCGGCGGGCGATCCTTTCGCATGCCAACTACAGCGGCGTGGCGCGCGTCTCGCAGCTCGAAAAGACGCTCTACGCGTGCGATGAGCTGGCTGGTTTCATTACGGCGATCTCGTACGTGAAACCGCACCGCAGCGTATTCGAAGTCGATGTGTCCTCGGTGAAGAAGAAGATGAAGGACAAGGCGTTCGCGCGATCGGTGAACCGGCAGGACATCGTGGAGGGCGCGGAGGAGCTGGGTGTGCCGCTGGAAGATCACATCGATTTTTGTATTAAGTCGATGCAGGCTAATGCGGAGGCTTTGGGGATCAAGGGGTCGTTGTAGCAGGTAGTGGGGCAGCCCTTTCGGGCTGCCGCCGCGCTTCGGCGCGGCGCGCCGGGCGAAAGCCCGGCGGCGGGCCGGAAGGCCCGGCCCCACGCAGATAACGGCTGGCGGGCTCCTCGTAGAAGCGATACACAAGCGCTGACACCAGGATCACGGCTGCTAGATAGGACGGCGGCGAAACATGGGGGGCCCATCGCTTCATCCACCAGAGCACGGGGATGTGGAGGATGTACATCGCATAGCTGGCTTTTCCCAGAAACACCGCCGGCGCGGAAGCCAGCAAGCGCGCCGTCAGTCCGGTGCCCAGCGCCAAGCCGACCAGTAGCATTGCATTCAGCGGCCGCAGAGCGGTATTCAGGTCCAGGCTTTTCGGCAACAGTTCCGGCCAGGCGATCAGCGCAGCGCCCAGCAACGCGCCCGCCGAGGAGAGCCAATAACCCAAACCCCTCCATCGGGACTGCTTCAACAAATCATACAGAGATGACGCGGCCATGCCCATCAGGAAATCCGCGAAGTGGACCAGCGGTTTCCACTCGTCACGCACGCCGACCACAAACAGCGCCCGCGTCAGCAGGCAGGCGGCCACCGCCAAGGCGGCGGGGTGGACTCGTGCCAGCACAATCAAAGCCAGCGGGAAGCAGATGTAAAAGAAGACTTCACAGGAGAGCGACCACGCCGGCGTATTCCATCCCACCGGCAAATGCCCGGTCCAACCTTGCAGCAGCAGGCCGTAGTTCACGATGAGGCCGGGTTTGCCGGGCGCGCGGTCCGCGATGATGAACGGCACCACCAGCGCCAGGCTTAGCGCATACACCGGATAGATGCGTGCGAAGCGCGCCACCGCATAGCGTCGCAAGCGCTCCCCGTGCCACTCGCCCGAGCCATAGCTGCGCGCCAGCACGAAGCCGGACAGGACGAAAAAGGTCGCCACCGCCAGGTAGCCGCCGCGAATGAAGGCGTACACCGGGTGCGGCAGGTGTTGCGCGGCCGAATCCAACTCGGTCCCCGGCCCGGTCAAATGATGCAGGATCACCCAGAGCGCCAGGAAGAAACGCAGCCCCGTCAGCGCGGGCAGATGTTCGTTCTTCACCGCCCCCGAATGACCTCCTCCCCGATATACGGCCGCAGCGCCTCCGGCACCACCACGCTGCCGTCCTTCTGCTGGTAGTTCTCCACGATCGCCACCCACGTACGGCCCACCGCCAGGCCGCTGCCATTCAGCGTGTGCGCGTACTCGGATTTTTTGCCGGTCTTGAAGCGGATTGACGCGCGGCGCGCCTGGAACGCCTCGAAATTCGAGCACGAGGAGATTTCTTTATAGGCGCTCTGCCCGGGAAGCCACACCTCAATGTCGTAGGTCTTGGCGGCGCTTGCGCCCAGGTCCCCGGTACTGAGCACCACCGTGCGGAACGGCAGCCCCAGGCGGCGGAGAATGTCTTCGGCATCCGCCGTCAGCTTTTCCAGTTCGTCGTAACTCTGCTCGGGCCGTGTGAACTTCACCAGCTCGACCTTCTGGAACTGGTGCTGCCGAATTATGCCGCGCACATCGCGCCCATAGGAGCCCGCCTCGCTGCGGAAGCAGGGCGTGTAGGCGCAGAGCTTGATGGGCAGATCGTCGGCTTCGAGAGTCTCATCGCGGTAAATGTTCGTCACGGGCACTTCGGCAGTGGGAACCAACCAGAAATCGTGCTTGTCGATCTTGAAAAGGTCGTCGGCAAATTTGGGCAGCTGGCCGGTTCCAAACAGGCTCTGCGAGTTGACCATGAAGGGCGGCAAGACTTCGGTATAGCCGTGGTGGCGCGTGTGCACGTCCAGCATGAAATTGATCAGCGCCCGTTCCAGTTTGGCGCCCAGACCCCAGTACAAGGCGAAGCGCGCGCCGGTGATTTTGGCGGCGCGTTCCAGGTCGAGAATACCCAGCTCGGGCCCGAGGTCCCAATGCGCCTTAGGCGGGAAATCGAACTGGGGTGGTTCACCTACGCGCCGTACTTCCACGTTGTCGTCGGCGGTCTTGCCCACAGGAACCGACTCATGGGGGATGTTGGGGATGCCGGCCAGAAGCTGGCGGAATTCCTCGTCGACCGTTTTCACCAGCTCATCGAGCGAGGAGATCTCGTCGGCCATGGCGCGCACCTGCTTCTGCAGTTCGGCGGTGTCGGCCCCCTCGCGCTTGAGTTGGCCGATCTTAACCGTTTCGTCGTTGCGGCTCTTCTTAAGCTGTTCGGATTGCGTGATGGCGGCGCGCCGCCGGGCGTCGAGTTCGCGAAACTGATCCAGATTCAACGGAGTCCCGCGGGTGGCCAGCCGTTGGACGATTTGGTCAAAATTGGCGCGGAAATGGGCGAGATCGTGCATGTCCCTCCATGCTAGCGCATGGGCGGGAGCCTACTCTTCTTCGTCTTCCACTTCGACCTTCACTTGTTCGAGGTCTTCAGCTTCGAAAATCTGGCGGCAGTCAAGACACTCCACGTAGTCCACGCCATCCCGGCGGGCGATGATCTGAGTGCGGTTGTGGTCACAGGCGGCTTGCATAAAAACGTACTACGTGAGATTTATTCTATCCAGGTGTAGCCCCATGTCAAGGCCCCTCGGGGTAATGCCGGTTCCATTTCCGGCAGTCAAGTCCCAGGAGTTACAATCCTGGTACATGCCATTCCCCATACACCGCCCGCGGCGCCTGCGCGTTAGGGCTGCCATGCGCGACCTGGTGCGCGAAACCCGGCTCGACCCGAAACAATTCATCCTTCCGCTGTTTGTGTGCCCGGGCGAGGGAATTAAGCGCGAAATCGGGTCCATGCCCGACAACTACCAGCTATCTATCGACCAGTTGGTGAAGGAGTGCGCCGAGGTCCACTCCCTGGGAATCGGCGGCGTGATTCTGTTCGGTCTGCCGGAAACCAAGGACGATGCCGCTACCGGAGCCTACGCGGACGACGGCATCGTGCAGTCAGCCATCCGGGCCATTCGCCTGGAGACGCCCGAACTGCTGATTATGACCGACGTGTGCAACTGCGAATACACCAGCCACGGCCATTGCGGTTTTGTCAAAGACGGCGACGTGGACAACGACACTACTTTGCAGTGGCTGGCCAAGACCGCCCTGTCGCATGCCCGGGCGGGGGCCGATATCGTGGCTCCCTCCGACATGATGGACGGGCGGGTGGGCGCCATCCGCCAGGCCCTGGACGCCAACGGCTTTGAGAAGACTGCGATACTCGCCTACGCAGCTAAATTCGCCTCGGTATTTTACGGCCCATTCCGCGAAGCCGCCGAATCCACGCCGCAGTTCGGCGACCGCCGCAGCTACCAGATGGACCCGGCCAACGGCCGCGAAGCCATGAAGGAGATCGCGTTCGACCTGGAAGAGGGCGCGGACATGATTATGGTGAAACCGGCGCTGCCGTACCTGGACCTCATCCGCCAGGCACGCGACCGCTTCGACGTGCCCATCGCAGCCTATCAGGTGAGCGGCGAGTATTCCATGATCGTGGCGGCTGTGCGCAACGGGTGGCTGGAATACGACCGGGCCATGATGGAGACCCTGACATCTATCGCACGGGCCGGCGCCGGCATCATTCTGACGTACTTTTCCAAGCCGGCGGCGCGGCTGCTGGGGTGAGGGATGAAGACCCGTACAATTGAAGGCGAAAAAACCAGACACAGGCCGGGAGGCCTGTGCTACGCCCGCCATGCCTGACACCGACTGGCTTCCGCAGGCGTTTCTGGAGCAGGTTCCGGCCTGCGGGTGGATCGTCGATTCCGCAGGCGTCTTCGTTGAAGTCTACGGCGATCCATCCGCGATTTTCCGCAAGACTGCTGCGGAGATGAAAAACGGTATCGCTTCAGAGCCCTGGACCAGCCGCGCGGCGCGCGTGTTCGGTGGCGAGACCCTGATGCTGCGTGAACGCTGCGGCAACTCCACCTGGTATGTCACACTCTTCCCGATCCGCCGCGAGGGGAGCATCCTCTTCGCCGGGGGATTCGGGCGCGAGGTCACGCCCTGGGGAACCGCCGAGCAGGAATTGCGCCATACGGTGCTGGGCGCGCTCAAGGCCCAAGAGCACGATCGCAAGATGGCGTCGCAGTTCCTCCACGATTCGGTGGGTCAAAACCTGACCGCGCTCGGCTTGCAGCTCGATCTGATCCGAATGGATCTGGAAACCCTCTCTCCAGAGACGTGCCTGCGCATCATGGAAATTCAGAAGATGCTGGAGGGCATGATGGAAGAGGTGCGCGAATACAGCTACGAACTCAATCCCTCCACGGTGGAGCGCGCCGGGCTGCGAGCGGCTCTGGACAGGCTGGTTACGAGGACCCGCGCACATTTTGGCGGCGCCCTGCGCATCCATGCGGACCCGTCGGTGAAGATCGACCCCCGGATCGCTTCCGCGCTCTATCACGTCGCCCACGAGGCTGTCGGCAACGCCGCCCAGCATGCGGCTTGCTCCGCAATTGAAATCGCGCTAAAGTCCTCACGTAGTGGCCCGATTCTGGAGGTCCGGGATAATGGGCGGGGATTTGATACGGGAGATATACTGGGGGCGCGCCGCGGCCTGGGCCTTTTGAGCATGGAACATTATGCCGCACAGGCCGGGTTTGAGCTCACGATTACCAGCAACCGCGAGACCGGCACAGTGGTTCGGATCGGTCCGCCGGAAGTCTGAGAACAACAATTATGCCTTTCGACATCGTCTTAGTTGACGATCACAAGCTGGTGCGCGACGGAGTGAAGGGCATCCTGGAGCGCGGATCGGAATTCCGCGTTGTGGGCGAGGCAGAGAACGGAGCCGACGCCGTGCAGCTCTGCCGCAAATCACAGCCCGACATCGTTCTGATGGACATCGGTTTGCCCGGGATGAACGGTATCGAAGCGACCACCGAACTGCTGCGGCACTGCCCGGGAATCAAAGTGCTGATTCTTTCGATGTTCGATGACGAGAACTCGGTGGTGAGCGCCATACGCTCGGGGGCGCGGGCTTTCGTGCTGAAGAAGGCGTCTTCCAGCGAGTTGCTGGACGCTTTGCGGACGGTGGCTCGCGGCGGCTCCTATCTCAGCTCGCAGGTCTCCGACCGCCTGTTGTCGCGAATCCAGCGGGGCGATCTGGAGACGCGGGACCGCACGCCGCTGGAATCGCTATCGCCTCGTGAGCTGCAGGTTCTGCGGCTGGTGGCCGAGGGCAAGACGAGCAAAGACATCGCCGTGCTGCTGGACCTCGGTCTGCAGACCGTGCGCAGTTATCGCAAAACCATGATGAAGAAGCTGGGCGTGAACAACGTGGCGGGCTTGACCCAACTGGCTCTGGCCGCCGGAATCACGCCCTGGAACAAACCGGATGCAAACCCCCTGGGGTGACTGCGCCGTCGCCGACGCGCACATTCACTTCTTTTCGCGCCCCTTTTTCGAGGCTCTCGCCACGCAGGCGGGGAAGAGCGCCGACGCCGTAGCCGAGACGCTGGGCTGGGAACTCCCGCCCGCCGATCCGGCGCAACTGGCGCAACGATGGGTCGAGGAATTCAACGTCGAAGGGCTGGAGCGGGCCGCCATCATCGCCAGCATGCCCGGTGATGAGAGCTCCGTCCTGGCAGCCCAAGCCGCCGGGCCCGGCCGCTTCCTGGCCTACGCTATGGTCAATCCGCTCGCGCCGATTCCGCCGGACGTCGGCGGGCTGGATGCCATCTGCCTGTTCCCGGCGATGCATGGCTACTACATGCACGACCCGCTGGTACAGCCCCTGCTCGAACAGGCCGCGGCGCAGCAAGCTTTGGTGTTCGTCCACTGCGGTGTGCTGACGGTAGGCGTGCGCAAGAAACTCGGATTGCCTTCCCGCTTCGACATGCGCTTCTCCAACCCGCTGGATCTGCACGCGGTGGCGCTGCGCTACCCCCAGTTGAATTTCGTGGTGCCGCATTTTGGGGCCGGTTATTTCCGCGAGGCGCTGATGCTGGCGGATCTGTGCCCCAACGTCTATCTCGACACCTCCAGCTCGAATGGCTGGATGCGTTACGAAGCACTCGACTTGAGCAACGTGTTCCGAAGGGCGCTCGACACGGTAGGGGCCGGCAGGCTCCTGTTCGGCACGGATTCTTCGTTTTTCCCGCGCGGCTGGAACTACGAAATCTTCGAGCAGCAGACGCGCGCGCTGCGGGAACTCGGGGTCAGCGCCGCCGATGCGCGCCTGATTCTGGGCGAGAACCTGCAGCGGCTGGTGGGGTAGTAAGGCAAGCGCCGGCAGGAGTGCCGGCGCGGCAGCCTGAAGCCTGCGCCACAAGTATCAGAATACGACCCGCGCGCCGATCTGGATGGTCCGCGCGTTTAGGCTTACGGCTGTGTACTGCCCAAACGACGGCGAGGTAATGACGGGGCCGTTATTTGCACTCGCCACCTGCTGGAATGCATGCAGGTTGAATATGTTGTAGAACTCGCCCCGCAACTGGAGGTTGACCCGCTCCGAGAAATGGAAGTTCTTGAAGAGGTCCCAATCGAAATTCGTCTGGCTGTTCAGCCGTAACACGTTCCGGCCCAAGGTGCCGAAGTTTCCGATGAAGGGCTGCGACAACCCGAGGCTCTGCGCGTAATTGCTGATCGCGACGCCATTCACCGCTGAAGTTCCGCTCGGCGTGCCCGCAGAAGCGGCCGGCTGCGGATTGAAATTCTGCAACGTGCCCGCGATATTGGGACGGTCGACATTGTTGCCGGTCCCGAGGTAGGAGAGCGGATCGGTAAAGCCACCCAACGACCCTGGCAGTGGCCCGGCATAGACGTTCAAGGGGAACCCCGAATGGTACGTGCTGATTCCCGCAAAAGACCAGCCGCCCAGTCCACCGCGCAGCCACCGGTTCGTAGATCCCCGGAAGTACGGGATTTCCCACGTGTGGCTGATGCTCAGGATGTGCCGGAGATCGAACTGGCTCGGCGCACGGTTGTTACGGTTGTTGAGCGGGTTCTGCTGAGCAAAAGTGTCATTAGCGAGAACACCCAAAACGTCCGAAATGTCGTCAATAGAGTGCGACCAACTATACGCCACATGCACGAGGTAGTTACGGGCGAACCGCTTCTGGGCCTCCAGTTGCAGCCCGTTATAGGAGGAATTGGCCGACGACTCCACCAGGTTGACCGCGTTGTAGCGGGGATCGTAGCGGTTGCTGAACGCCGTTGGACCGCCGTTCAGCCCGGCAAATGCTTTCGTGAACTGGCTCAGCCGCGCTTGCTCGTCGGCCAGGCTGGTAGCCGGAGCCGGCGCAGACGCGATCAGGTTAATTGGACGCGTTCTGGGAAGGTACGTGCCTTTGGTGCCTACGTAAGTCAATTTAACAACCAGATTGCCAGCGAACTCCCGCTCGACTCCCAGGCTCCATTGCTGTACCTGCGGATTGTCCAGGTTCTGGTCGATCGCTGGCGAGATCGCTGAAAAGTTCAAGAGGGCTGGATTCAACTGGCCGACGGAAGCCGTCAGAGACGCCTGCAGAGCGGCCCCGCCACCCACAAGATTCGCGTAGCTGTTCGCGCCGGTGATCTGGGAGCCGGATAATGCGCCCGAATAAATCAGCGGAGGCAGGAAGCGCTGGTTCGTGATCGGGTTTAGGAACACGAAATCATAAGCGATTCCATATCCACCGCGAACTACCGTCTTCGCATCGTTGGTCACCTTGTATGCGAAGCCGAATCGCGGCCCGGAGTTGAAATTACTGTTGAAGGAGGGCTTGCCGGTCTCCAGCAGACCGAGCGGGCCGGCACCGGCTGCGCCGAAGGCCGTGTGGTTGTTGAGGTTCAGATTCGAAATGAGCCCGTTCAGTTCCGTCGGTCCGCCCGCGTACTCCGTCCGGAATCCAATGTTGAGAGTCAGGTTCCGCGTCACCTTCCAGTCATCCTGAATGAACCAGGACGCGTTCTCGACTCGGTTCTGGCGAAAGGAATTGCCGAAATTCTGGGTGTATGTGCTCAATTGCCCGGTGGCGAACGCGTTGAAGTTCGCGAAGGTCATCGTCGAATGGATGTTGTTGTCGAAAATCGAATCGGCCTCCAGCCGGTACCATTCAAAACCCATCTTGATGACATGAGAGCCGCGGGTAACCGTAAAATTGTCGGTCCACTGATAGGTGCGCTGCTCCCGGCCTTGGGGAATAATGTTCGATTCTCCAATGCTGGTTACTGATCCATCCGCGAACAGAAGCTCCGGTCCGGCCGGATAAGGCGACTCTGGAATGAAATTTGGCTTGCTCTGCCCAAATCCGAAGCGGAACTCATTCACCATCGACGATCCAAAAAGATGCGTCTCTGCCAAAAGCGCTTGCCGGGGGTGGTTCGTGCTCGACGCCCCGTAAAACGGCAGGTTGCTGTTGATAAACGTATTGCCCGACGAATTGGCAATCGAATCCTGCACCGCGTAACGGGACCACAAAGTATCTCTCGGGCCTATCACGACGTCGGCACGAACCGAGTATTTCCAGTTGTTGGTGGTGTTCGGCGCACTTTCCGCCAACGTGCCGGTCGGCGACGTGGGGATTTGGTACTGCTTCACCAAGGCGAGCGAAGTCGGATCCGTAACAGCAGCCAATTGTGCCGACGTCGGCACGTTGGCAATCACGGGCGCGCCCACGCCCCTGATCTTCAGCCCTTCATAATCAGCGTGCCAGAAGAACTTGTTCTTGCCGTTAAGAATTTTGGGAAGGTAAACCGGCCCTCCAGCCTCAAAACCGTAGATGTTCTGCTTGTTGATGTTGGGGCCCCCCGTGCGGTCGAAAAAAGGCCGGGCATTGAAGTCGTTGTTTTGCAGGTACTCGTACGCTTCCCCGTGAACGTCGTTCGTTCCGCCTTTGGTGATGTAGATGACCTGCGAACTCGAATTCCGTCCATACTCGGCGTCGAAGTTATTGGTGATGATCTTGACTTCCTTGATGGACGAGAAGTTCAAAGGGTTCAGAACCCCCCCGGTCCCAGTGGTACTCACGTCGGTCGCGGTAATCCCGTCCACTGTGATGTTGTTTCCACGGCCGCGCCCCCCGTTTGCGTTGAAGCTGCCGGATCCGAGAAAGGGGTTGTTCTGCGAGACCGCCGCCACGCCAGGCGCGGTCAGCGCGAATCCGTTCGGATCCCGGTTCACGGGCATTTCCTGAATCGCCTGACCCGTCACTGACGTTTGCAACTGCGCGTTCTCCGTGTCGATCTGCGCGGCGGCGTCCGCGACTTCGACCGTTTGCGTAACCTGCCCGACCTCCAGCTTAAGGGGCAAAAATGCCTCTTCACCCGTCCTCACTTGCGCCCGCGCCAGCGAAGCTGCAAAACCCGCGGATTCGGCTCTTACTTCGTAGTCGCCCACGGTTAACAACTCGAACGTGAATTGGCCCTGATCGTTAGCCGATTGTGTTCGAGCTGCCTTCGTTTCGACGTTGGTGAGCGTCACCTTAGCTCTCGGCACAGCCGCTCCGCTAGGATCGGATACTGTGCCGCGGAGGCCGCCGGTGATCTGCCCGAAGGCCGTCGCCATAGTAAATCCGGCTACAAAAGCGCATTGGAGGATCACGTACATCACGCGATTCAGCTTACTTTTCATCTGAAACCCCCTCTGACGATTGGCTTTGCAAGTAAAGGAAAGTGCCGATTTGCCCCCTGCATCGAGGCAACCCCATCAACCGTACTTCACACTTGTCAGCGCGCATCACGCCTGCGCTTCCAGACTCCGCCACTCTCGTCTTCTTTGACGCGGTGCCATCGGGGGCGCCTACAGCGGTTTAGGTGAATATTGGTTTACAGTAAATCAAGTTTAACCGTAAAACAAGGCTCAATTATCCGCAAGAGTTTTCCTTAGAATTCACAAGAATGAGTGTGTTTGGGGCTACCCACGCTACAGTGCCAGCCCGCCCGCGGTACGCTGGAAGTTATCCTCACGTCGTCATGAAATTGTCTGAGATTGCCGAAAGGCTGGGGTGCCGCTTGGAGGGCCCGGGGAACATCGACATCACCGGGGTGGCCGGCATGGAGCACGCCGGGCCGGGGCAGCTCACCTTCCTCGCCAACCCGAAGTACGCGCCCAAGGTGAAGCAAACCCACGCCAGCGCCATTCTGGCGGCGGAAGCGATTCCCGGCATGGCCTCCCTGGTCTCTGCAAATCCCTATTTGGATTTCGCGCAGGCGCTGGCCTTGTTCTATCAGCCACCCGCGCCGCCGCCCGGCATCCATCCGATGGCATCCATCGCGGCCAGCGCGGTACTCGGCGAAAACTGCTCCATCGGGCCGTTTGTGGCGATCGGCGAGCGCGTCCGCCTGGGCCGCGACGCGGTGCTCCATCCGCACGTGGTGATCTATGAAGGCGCCGAAATCGGCGACGGCTTCCTGGCCCATTCCCATGCCGTGGTACGTGAATTTTGCCGGGTCGGCCACCGTGTCATCCTGCAAAATGGAGTAGTGGTGGGGGGCGATGGATTCGGTTTCGCCAAATGCGCCGATGGGACGCAGTTCAAGATTGTGCAATCCGGTGTAACGGTGATCGAAGACGACGTCGAAATCCAGAGCCTCACGTCGGTAGACCGCGCCACCGTTGGTGAAACGCGTGTGAAGCGCGGCGCGAAGATCGACAGCCTCGTCCAGGTAGGACATGCCTGCATCGTGGGAGAAGATAACATCATATGCGCGCAGACCGGGCTGGCCGGCAGCACCGTACTGGAGCGCAATGTGCTGCTGGCGGGGCAGGTTGGCTCCTCGGGCCACCTCACCGTGCATGAAGGCGCCGTGGTGTATGCGCAGAGCGGAATCGGCGGCGATGTAGCGGCCGGAGAGAGAATCTCCGGATCTCCGGCCTTCGGAGCCGCGCAATGGCTGCGCGCCATAACCGCTTTCCCTAAACTGCCGGAATTGCTACAGACCATACGGAAACTGGCAAGGAAAATCGAAGAGTTGGAGAAGAATGCAAAACCTCACACCACCTCCGAGTGACCGGCGACCGGTCGCTTATTTGAACGAGGAGTTCCTGCAGCGGCCGGAAGCGCGCGCCCTGCGAATTTTGGCCGAATACCTGGAACCGTTCTCGCATTTTCGGCGGGAGAAGATCCGCGACACCGTGGTCTTCTTCGGTTCGGCGCGGCTCAAAGAGGATGGGCCGCTGGCGCGTTATTACGAGGAAGCGCGCACGTTGGCCCGCATCCTGACCGAGTGGGCCGATCAGTTTACCAACAGCACGTATCGCTTCGTGGTCTGTTCGGGCGGTGGCCCGGGCATCATGGAAGCCGCCAACCGCGGCGCCAGCGACGCCAAGGGCAAAACCGTGGGGCTCAACATCGGCCTGCCCTTCGAGCAGTTTCCCAATCCCTACATCACGCCCGAGCTAAGTTTCGAATTCCACTACTTCTTCATGCGCAAGTTCTGGTTCGCCTACCTGGCCAAGGCCCTGGTCGTTTTTCCGGGCGGCTTCGGCACCATGGATGAGCTGATGGAACTGCTCACCCTTTCGCAGACCCAGAAGCTGGCAAAGAAGATTTCGATTGTGCTCTACGGCTCCGCGTATTGGAAGGAGATCATCAATTTCGACGCGCTCGTGAAGTACGACATGATTTCCCCGGAGGACCTCGACCTGTTCCAGTACGCCGACGATCCCCAGACTGCGTTCGAGCTGCTGAAGACCAACCTCCTTGCGCACGCCTTGCAGCCGGAGACCCAGGAGACGCCTTCGATCTCCAAATCCAGAAATCCACAGGCGCCGGGTGGTGTGTGACGCGCCTCGTGGATTTGAGCCATACGGTGGAGCACGGCATGGTGACCTACAAGGGCCTGCCCGCGCCCTTAATTTGCGATTACCTGTCGCGGGAGGCGTCGCACGCGATCTATGCGCCCGGCACGGAATTCCAGATCGGCCGCATCGAGATGGTGGCCAACACGGGAACCTACGTCGATTCGCCGTTTCACCGCTACGAGCGCGGTAAGGACTTGGCAGACCTGCCGCTGGAATCGCTGGCCCATCTGGAGGCGGTGACCGTTCGCGTGCGCGAGCGGGCCATCCGGGCGTCGGCCTTCGCAGGAATCGATGTCCGCGGCAAAGCGGTGCTGGTCGAAACCGGTTGGGACCGCAACTGGCGAACCGACGCGTATTTCGAAGGCCATCCCTTTTTGACGCGTGACGCGGCGGAGCGGCTAGCCGCGGACGGCGCGGCGCTGGTGGGGATCGATTCGTACAACATCGATGATACGGATGACCTCTCCCGGCCGGCACACTCCATTCTGTTGGGAGCCGAGATCCCGATTTGCGAGCACATGCGCGGCCTGGGAAGAATCCCCGACCAAGGCTACCGCTTCTATGCCGTACCGGTGAAAGTCCGCGGCTTCGGCACGTTTCCGGTACGCGCGTTCGCCGTGGTGGAGGATTGATGTTCCGCCGCACGGTGGCACCGGGAATCGAAATGAAGCTGTTTGAAGCCAACGAAGCTAAGGCGCTCTATGCGCTGGTGGACACAAACCGGGACCGTCTGCGGACCTGGCTCCCGTGGGTGGACCACACGAAGTCGGCCGAGGACGTGCGGCTATTCATTCTGCGCGTGCTGGATCAATATCACTCCAACCTGGGACCACAGACCGGCATTTGGGTAAATGGGGTATTGAGCGGCACCGTGGGATGCCACCCCATCGACTGGGCCAACCGCAATTGCAGCATCGGCTACTGGGTGGCTGGCGCGCAGGAAGGCAGAGGAGTCATCACGCGCTGTTGCGCGGCGCTGCTGGATTACCTGTTCGATGAGCAGGGCCTGCACCGTGCGGAGATCCGCTGCGGCACCGGCAATCAACGGAGCTGCGCGATTCCGGAGCGGCTGGGATTCAACCGGGAAGGCATGGCGCGGGAAGCCGAATGGGTAAACGATCGCTGGGTGGACCTGGTGGTTTGGGGGATTCTGGACGAGGAGTGGCGACGCCAGCGAAACCGCCGCGGCCCCGGCCGAACGGGCAAAGTGCGCCAACCGGGCCCTGCGGCGTAGGGCAGGCATTCCTGCCTGTGTTGGCATGCTTAAAAGCATGCCTGTGCCGGCGACAAGGATCGCCAGCGCTACGTAACGCCGGCGGTCTCGGCCGCCGGTAGGGCTGCTACTGGAATCGGGATGTCCAAACTCAAGGCAGAGGCCTGCCGGTCTGTGTCAGGTTTTACTCGCGCCGCCGGCCACCAATTGCTCCCCGACGTCCACCAGCCAGACGCCCTCGAAATCCATGAAGTAGGCCTGAACACCGATGCCGGGTATCGCCTTACGCAGGAATTGCGCGGCCTTTCGTAATTCCCCCTCGTGGTTTTCCGCTTCGCGACGAGCATCGCCACGGAAGCCGCCGGCCAATCCCCCGTATGCTCCGCAATCGGAATGCATCATCAAAATGACGCGCTCTGTTCCGTGAAGCTTCATGGAAAGTTTGATCTGCGCCAACACGAATTCACGGTCGGCTTCGCGGTCCGGCGATGCTAAGGACTTGGTGCCGCCGGCAATCTGAATCGGGTCGGGATTCAGGATCCCGATCCGCTTGAGAAACTTGGCAAACCCCAGGTGGAATCGGTTATCGAAGCACCAAACGACGGCTCCGTCGCAGTGATATCTCTCGCGCCGCGCCTCGAAATGGTAGACCTTTTTCATGATGCCCCCCGCTACTTCGCGCGCCCTTGGAACCCTTGCGCCAGCATGGAAATCTTGTACACCGTCATGGCGACGTTGCGCACCCCCGCCGGCGTTGTGACCTCTTGACCGTCCGGGCCGAGCGCGCCCAGGCAGGACACGTACAGTGTTTTCTTTCCCGGACCGGAGAACGCCACACTGATGGCGTTACGGGGCGTCGGAATGAGACCGAGATATTTTCCTTCGGGACTGAGCACTTGAATGCCGGGGTTGGTGGTGTCGTAGAGGCGGCCGGCCGCGTCGACCGCCATGCCGTCGCCATTTCCACCGCCTTCGAGCTTGCCGAATTCCCGTTGATTCTTGACCGAACCATCCGGCTGCACATCGAAGGCCACGATCACCGGGCCGTTGGTAATGTAGAGGGTTTTCTCATCCGGACTCAGATTGATGCCGTTGGTGCGCAGGTTCTCGCCGATGCTCGTCACCTGCCCCGTGGGGCTCAAGTAGAACGCCCCACCGCTGGTGAAGTAGGCTCCGCCTTTCTTATCGGCGACCAGGTCGTTAACCCGGCCGAGTTCTTTGCCCGCAAAGCTGTCCGCCAGAACCTTGCGCGTGGGGGTCAGCGCGCTGACGGCGGTGGGCTCGGTGCATTGATCCGGCTTGACGCCCAGGTGGCCGCCCGGATCGGTACAGGTCCGTTCGACCGCAAGAATGCGCCCCTTCGGATCGATCGCGACCGCGCCGGGGCCGTGAGGGTTTGACAAGTACACGGAGAATTTGCCGTCTCTGTCCAGCTTATTGATGTGGTTGGTCTGCTCCTGAGCGAATAGCAGGCCGCCGTCGTCGGTGCCCACGATGCCATCGGCGGTCTCGTTGCCCTGCCAAACCAAGGTCCACTTCGCCCCGGCTTCAATGACGCCGGGAATTGCCGTCACGGTTACGTCTCGTGCGGGCGCGGGCTGCGGGAAGCCTTTTGGCTGCTGGGCCACAAGTGGGCTGAAGGAAAGAGCGGATACGAGCAGAAACTGCGCTGTGGAGGGCACTCTGATGTTATACCGCGGACGATGGGTTTCGCGCGGCAGACCACAAAAAACGATGGTCTGCCCTACCGGCTATTTCAGTGCCAGGACGAACCCGTCCGAATAGCCACCCTGGAACCCGCCCTGCCACGCGGAAGCAGTGGTCTGGAAGCTGGGGGTGGTATATCCACCCAGGAATACGCTGCCGTCTGGCGCAATCGCCAGGCTGGAAGCCACGTGGGTGCCGGTGGTGCCGAAGTAGGTCCCATACTTGAGCGCGCCCTTTCCGGCAACTGACGGATCGAGCTTCACCAGAAAGGCTTCGGTGCCGACGCCAAATTGCGATTGGACAGCGTCCCGCGTAACGGGAAAGTCCGGGGACAAGGTGTAACCGGCCACATAGATAAGGCCTGCGGGATCGGCGGCAACCGCGTAGGCCACGTCCCCGCCGGAGCCTCCCAGGTAGGTCGAGTAATCCAGAAACTGGCTCGCAGTACCCAGCGGGTTGAGCCGCGCCACGAACGCCATCGCAAACCCAGGGGCGGATGGCTGGAAGCCATTAGCCGTGGTGGGGAAGTCAGGCGAGTTGGTCCATCCGGTCACCAGGAGGCGGCCCTTGGGATCGAGCGCAATACTGCGCACTTCGTCCAGTATCGAGCCTCCGAAGTAGGTGGAATAGACCAGCGAACTAACGCCCGACTGGGTCGTATCCACGACGCCGATGATGAGGTTTTCGAAGCCCGCCAGACTATTTTGGTACGGGTTCCCAACCATGGGGACCTGCTGCGACAAGGTCGAGGCGGCAAAGTAGGCCAGACCGCCGCTGGCTGACACCGCGAGGCCCCGGCCATCGTCTCGCCCTTCTCCACCCAGGTAAGTGGCATAGCCGACGGTTGTGGAAGCGGGATTAATCTTGAACAGAAAAGCATCGCTCGGCCCCCACGCAGCCGTTTGGAAAGCCGAGGCTGTAGCCGGAAAATCGGTGGAACTGGTAGTTCCGACCACGTATATGTTTTGCTGAGAGTCCAAAGCAATCTGGTACGGAGTATCGCCGCCTGTCCCGCCAAAGTAGGTGCTGTACACCAAGGCGGCGTTCGGGTTGATGATCGATACAAACGCCTCGGGCAGGAATACGCTGGCGGTGGCACCAATTTTATACGTGGTTTGCACGGAGTTGCCAGCCATGGGAAAGTCGCTCGATGTGGTCGTGCCGGTGATGTACATCTGCCCCGAGGAATCAACCGTTACCGCGGTCGGCGAATCGTCGCGCGTCCCGCCGAGATAGGTCAGGTAGAGCAGCGAGTTTCCGCCGGAAGCGGTAGGATCGAAAACAAAGGCAACCACCTCAACGCCGCCGTTGTTTTTGGTCTGCAGCGCTCCAGGGCTAAAGGGCAGGTCTGAATTGTACGTGTATCCCACCGCGTAAAGCAGGCCCGTGGGACCTGCCGCCACCGCGGTGATAGCATCGGTGATGCTTCCCCCCACAAAGCTGCTGTACTCCAGCACGGGATCCACCACCAACGGCTTTGCGGGGTCGTATGCGCCCACGCGCACGCCTGCTACTCCGCGGCCCAGCAACATGTAGCGCCCTTCGACGGGATGGCGCACCAATGTCCCCGGATCTTCCTGGTAGACCACCGGGCGCTTCTGGATGAAGCTTGCATCGCCGGATTCGACCAGCAGATCTCCCTCCGGCGTGAGACGGACATGATCGGCGCCGCGGAACTGCAGCCGGATGGATCGCGGGTCGGCGCCCGGCTGGAGTACGAAGTCGTATTCCAACTGGTTCCGGTTGCCGTAGTAGACCACGTCGATGCCCGGGTACACAGCGCGGTAGGCGACGCGCCCGAATTGAGCCACGCCGGTGTGCCAGTTGGCGCGGTCGCCGTGGAAATAGTTGGTGCGCGCGGCCAGACGGTCCAGGGCTTCCAATTGCGGCGCCCGATTACCGTGAAGCAGGTTGAGGTCAATCCGTCGCTTGGATGAGGCCAGAACGGGACCGCGCGCAGTCAAGAAAACGGTGCCGGCGCCGGAGCGAGCGGCGTAGCGAACTTCGGGACTCCATTGCCCCTGGTTCGCTTCAAAGTGAAGCGGCAATTGCGCCAGAGCAGCGTTGGCGCGGGCGATCTGCGCGTCCGGACGAGGCGCTGCCATAACCGAAACGGCAGCCATCGACAACGTCAAGACACACCTATAAAGCGGCATTTCAATAGGAAACACGAATAGACCCCGAAACCTGTAGTGTACCAACGGACAACATCCGATATAGTGATCTCATGAAAAGGCGGATTCAAACTTTAGCAATCGCGCTGCCATTACTCGCCCTAGCCGCGGAGATCACGACCACCGAGCCGAAGGACCTGGCGGCTCAGTTGCAAGGCAAAGGCGATCGGCCCGCGTTGGTCCACGTTGGATTCCAGACTCTCTATCGCGGTAAGCACATTCCGCAGTCGATCTATGCCGGGCCGGCTTCCCGCGCCGAGGGGCTGGACTTGCTGAAAAAGTCCGTGGCCAGCCTGCCGCGCGACCGCGAGCTCGTAGTCTATTGTGGCTGTTGCCCGTGGGAGATGTGCCCCAACATCAAGCCGGCGATGGAGGCTCTGAGAGAAATGGGGTTCACTAAAGTGAAGGCCCTCATGATCGCCAAAAACTTCCAGGCGGACTGGGTGGACCACGGGTATCCCACGGAGCAGGGAGAAGCCGCGAAATAGGGCGCCATGCGTGAAGGGGCCGTCCAACCGGCGACGAAGAGATCGCCGGCGTTACGTCGCACTGGCGATCCGGCCGCCGGCATGCTCATCCTCGCGCTGGCGGGAAATCTGTGGGCCAATGGCCCAGGTGTGACTTTTTCGCACGACGTTGCACCTATCCTCTACACCCACTGTGTCTCTTGTCATCATGCGGGCGGTGGAACGCCATTTCCGTTGGTGACCTATGTGGACGCGTCCCGGCGCGCCGATTTGATCGCCGCAGTCACCGCCCGGCGCTACATGCCGCCGTGGCTTCCCGACGCTCCGCATTTCGCCCATGAACGGCGCTTAAGCGAAGCAGAGATTGCCGTACTGGCAACGTGGGCCGCGGCGGGAGCACCCCAGGGAGACCCGGCAACAGCGCCGCCCGCGCCGCACTTCGTCGAAGGTTGGTCGCTCGGAACACCGGATATCGAAGTGGAAATGCCGCGGCCGTTCACGGTTCCCTCCGACGGTCCCGACCTCTACCGCTGCTTTGCGATTCCTCTTGCGTTTCACCCGCAGCGCTACGTGCGCGCGATTGAGATCCGGCCCGGCAATCCCCAGGCGGTGCATCACGCGCTGCTGTTTCAGGACGTGTCCCGGGAGGCGCGGCAACACGACGCCGGGGAAGGCTATGAGTGTTTCGGCACGCCCGGATTTCTCCCCGCGCGGGGGCTGGCCGGTTGGACCCCTGGGGCCCACGCCGTGACCATGCTGCCGGGCATGGCCGAGACGCTGTACGCCAGCGCCAATTTAGTTTTGCAGGTGCACTATCATCCTACCGGCAAGCCGGAAATCGATCGTACGCGTGTGGCCCTCTACTTCACCGATGAGAAGCCCCGCCGCCATTTGCTCGATGTGGGGCTCAGCTCCAACCGCATCGATATCCCGCCGGGAGAAGCGCACTACCGGGTGACGGACCACTTCACCATACCTGTGGATGTCGACGTCCTGGGCATCATTCCGCACGCTCACTACATCGGCAAGGAGATGCTCGGGTATGCCGTGCTGCCAAACGGCGCCAGGCGCACGCTGATCCACATTGCCGAGTGGAACTTCAACTGGCAGGACCAATACTTCTATCCCACGCCGATCCGCCTGCCCGCCGGCACGCGCATCGAAATGGAATTCACTTACGACAACTCGGAAGCCAATCCGCGCAATCCGCATCATCCACCACAGCGCGTGCGATATGGCGCGGGCAGTTCCGACGAGATGGCCGGGCTGCACCTGCAAGTTGTACCGGTGCGCGAGAGCGATCTGGAAGAGCTCAGCCAATCGTTGTGGGGCAGGATGATGCGCAGCCTGGGCGGGGGAATCTACCGCTCACCCGGCAACTAACGCCAGCGGCCGCATGGGCGCTCCGGTGCCGCCGCGAATCTTCAGCGGCGCAGCCACGAAGAGAAATGTCGAGACTGCCGCCGCAGACAGCTCCTCCAGGTCGAGACATTCGATAATGTGGATGCCCTTCTCCACCAGAAGGTGCACGTGGACGGGCATGGTCTCGGCGGGGATATTCTCGAAGGCTACCGTGTCGGAGCCCGCCGCGAATACTCCGTGCGCGCTCAACCAGCGCGCCCCGGCCAGCGACGGTCCCGGTCCGTGCCCCTGCGCGATAAAACGGGGCGCCTCGGACCAGTAACGGGACCAGCCGGTGCGCAGCAGGACCACGTCGCCCGCGCCGATATCAAGTCCTTTCGAGGCGGCTTCGAGATGTTCCGGCAGGATTTCGAAGTCCTTCGGCAGAACCGGAACGGACGCCACTCGGGCGATATCCAGAAGGACGCCGCGGCGAAGAATCGGGGCAATGGTGTCCACGGAATATTTGGACTGGCCCGCGCCGTAGGATTGGACAACGGGCTGCTTGTTATAGAGCATGCCGCCGCAAGAGAAGTGACATAGCGCGTCGATATGGGTGCCGCAGTGGCTACCCAGCGCGAGGGCATCGGCCGAGGAGCTATGGCCTTGGGGGCCCACAAAATCGCCATGTTGGCGGGTCAAGCTGTACAGGAACGGAGGATGCGTCGGGAAGTGGGGCATCCCTACGAAATAAGGTTGCGAGAGGTCGTAGACCTTGGCGGTCGAGATAGCGTCAAATAATACAGACATATTTCTGCGCCAGCGTAACACGTGGGGGCCGGCCCTTCGGGCCGCCGCCGGCCTTCTGGCCGGCGCGCCGCGCGGAAGCGCGGCGGCAGCCTGAAAGGCTGCCCCACACTACAATAGAATCCGGTGTCTCTTGTCCCACCTTACATTGAGTCTCTGCGCCCATACGAAGCGGGGCGCACTATCGAGTCGGTCCGCCGCCAGTACAACCTGGACCACATTGCCAAGCTGGCCTCCAATGAGAACCCGCTGGGCGCTTCCCCCAAAGCGATTGAGGCGATCACCCACACCCTCGACGGCCTGAATCTCTACCCCAACGGCGGGCTCGACCTGCGCCAGGTGCTGGCCGACGAGTTCGAAGTCAAAGTAGAAAATGTGATCGCCGGCAGCGGGTCCGAGGGCATCATGTCCAATATCATCCGCGCATTCCTGGGCGACGAGGATGAAGTGCTCACCACGGATGCGGCGTTCATCGGCTTTCAGGTGCTGGCCCGATCGCGCGGCGTCACCTACCGCACCATTCCCTATCGCGATTGGCATTACGACCTGCCGGCCATCGCGCAGGCCATCAATCCGCACACCAAGATCATCTACCTGGCCAACCCCAACAATCCCACCGGCACCATCTTCACCAGGCACCAGTTCGACGAATTCTATGCACACGTTCCCGAGCGGGCGCTGATCATTCTGGATGAAGCCTACTTCGAGTACGCCAAGGACAACCCGCGGTATCCGGATTCCATGCACTACCGCTACGACAACGTGATCACGCTGCGTACGTTTTCCAAAGCCTACGGACTGGCCGGCGTGCGCATCGGATACGGCTTCGCGCACGAGGAGCTGATCCGGAATCTGCTCAAGGTGAAGCTGCCGTTTGAGCCGTCGACCCTGGCCCAGGCGGCGGGAATCGCAGCCCTGGCCGACAAGGAGTTTCTGCACCGCTCACTGGAGTTGAACGCGCGCGGCCTGCGGTACCTCACAAAGGAGCTGACCGACGCGGGACTGACCGTGGTTCCGTCGGAAGCCAATTTCGTTATGGCCGTGCTGCCGTCCGAGGAGGCGGCCGCGCACCTTTTTGAAGGGTTGCTCGCGCAAGGCGTGATCGTTCGCCCGCTGAAGGCCTTCGGGCTGCCCCACTGCCTCCGCATTTCGACGGGCACGGACGAAGACAATCGGCTGTGCGTGGAGGCGGTGCGGAAGAGTAGCGGCGGTTAATCATGGGGCGTGCGCACGCGAAGCGCGCCTGTGTATGGTGACGCGCCTTCGCGCGCACGCCCGAACCTCCGCGACAGGGAAGTGAAGTGCCTAGTCGGCCTTGCGGAAGAAGTAGTAGTCCGCACTGTACGGCACGAGAACCTGATTGCCCACATCGGCGGAGGTGGAGCAACCGTCAGCGGGGGCAGATCCCCCCTTGGTGTTGAGGCGTTGGATGAAGGTTGTCTTGGTCAGGACTTTACCGCCCGTGGGACCCTGTAGCGACCCAATGGACTGCAGCAAAAGGCAGCCAATCGCGCCGGCATTCGGGCAACTCGCTTCGGAGCCGGCGGGGACTGCATGCACCTGCTGGGCCCACACCTTGCTGCTATCAAAGGAACTTTGCCACGTCGCGTTGCCGAAAGCTAGCGGGCTTGGGGCGAACTGGTTGGGGTTTGTATCGGGGCTGAGGAAGTGGGTAATGATCTGGACGCTTTGCCCGTAGACGTCCTCAAAGAGGGTAGCTTCGGGGCGAGCGCCCTTGACAGTCCAGGAAGCGCCTGTATCTGTGGGCAGGCAAACATAGCCTTGCGTACCCACTCCGTGGCCCAACAAAAATGCCACATTTCCCTGCGGTGGCGTAATGTCGGTGGAAGTGGGCGGGGTAGTAAGTCTCTGAGCCGACAGGTTGGTGACGGTGCCGACAACGCATCCGATCACAAGAGCGGCTTCGAACAGTCTTCGAACTCGCGTAGTTTTCTTTGGTTGCTGATCAAGATTGTGGTTCACGTTTTCTTTCTCCTCCGATGGTTTGTGTTATTTCAGGTGTTACAAACGGTTTGATCGTGAAGACACAGAACTAACTCGAGGTTTGTTTGTGTCCCCATCGCCCGGAGTAATTAGTAAGTTAGTGTCTCCGGGCGTTTGAACTACTTATTACTCTACTGTTGGAAGCTCCATAAGTTGTGAAGGAGATGAAAAGTTCGTGTAAAAGGCTATGCTACGCAGCGCGTTCGTTTTATATAGCCGGTGCTTGACGCGCAGCGCGGCGTCGGCCGCTAGTGCGATCTTCACGCCCACCTCCGCATTTCGACCGGCACCGACGAGGACACCCGGCTTTCCGTGGATGCGGTTCGCCGCAGTGCTGGCGAGGGCCGGGTCCCACCGAAAACGTAATTAGCAGAACCAGGTAGTGCGGTTTTTGTATCTGCACACAGTGGAAAAAAGATACAATGCTGGACCGAATGGCTGTCGTTGAAGCCCATGCCGTGCTGTTTCATACGCTGAGGCCCCGCGTATGTTTCGGAGCTAACATTGGCCGGACCCGTGCCCTTTGGTATGCGGAAGGACAGGCATGAGCTCTCAAAGCGGGCAAGCCCGTGGGAAGTACGTCCCGGAGGTCGGGTATTGCGAAGAAAAGGTTCGACTCCAGGATGAGTTTTTGAAGGCCGTTCAGGAGATGAGCTTCCTGCACAGCCAGCAGACCCAGGCTGTCATTGACGGTGACCCGGACTTTTCCCGCTTCGATGTTTTGCTCCACCTCTCGCAAGAAAAAAAGGACAAGGCGAAATATGCCTGGATGGCGCACGTTGAATCTCACCATTGCGCGGAGTAACCATATGGCACTCACACGAGTCGAACGAGAACGGATCAACGACAGCCGGTCAAAGCTTCAATCAGTGGCGGACTCTTTGCGCCACGTCGATTCGAAGAAGGTCCCGGATTTTGAAGAGATTCAGGACTGTCTCGAAGACGCGGACAAGAGTCTGGGAGGGGCGCTCCGATCATCCGACCCCGAGCCGCCCAAAAAGGGGCGCGGTTGATTTCAGGCGGTAGCGTGATGCAGGACGGTTCTCACAAAGATGAGCGCGAGCAGCGCCAACGTTTGCTTGAGGAGACGCGAGCGGCGGAACGAGCTTACCGCCAAGCTGTCGCTCATTCGAAAGCCGTGCTGGACCGTTTTAGCGACCTTTCTTTGGGGCATCCCGATGGAGACTTTAGTCGACGGCAGGCGGCGCGCGCTGAAGCCTCCGCACTAGAAAAGTATCGAAACGCGTTAAAAGCTTTCACCGAGGTGGTGCTCAATGGAAGGCCGCCGGAACCACCCCGTAGCTAGTTCCTAAATCGATCGCTGTACGAAAAAGTACGCGCGGTTGAGCTCAACAGGGATTGGTAAACTTAGCTCAATCGCTATATGCCGCTCGCTGCAGGCGACCGCGTCGGACCGTATGAGATTCTTGCGCCGATCGGCGCAGGCGGCATGGGCGAAGTGTACCGCGCCCGCGATACCAGGCTGAAGCGCGAAGTGGCCGTGAAGGTGTTGGGCGACGCCTTCGCCAGAGATCCGGAGCGGATGGCACGGTTCCAGAGAGAAGCTCAGCTCCTGGCCTCGCTCAACCATCCCAACATCGCCACCATCTACGGAGTGGAGGAGTGCGCCTTAGCCATGGAACTGGTGGAAGGCGAGACGCTGGCAAGCCGTGTGCCCTTAGAGACGGCGCTCGAATACGCCCGGCAAATTGCCGAGGCGCTGGAGTATGCGCATGAGCGCGGCGTGATCCATCGCGATCTGAAACCCGCCAATGTCAAAGTCACTCCCGAAGGCGTGGTGAAGCTGTTGGATTTCGGACTCGCCAAAGCCATCGAGGACCCGAGAGTTGCCACCGAGGACCTCGCCAACTCGCCCACACTGACGCTGGGGGCAAGCCGGGTCGGCGTCATTATGGGGACCGCCGCCTACATGTCGCCGGAGCAGGCCAGCGGCAAGCCCGTCGACCGTCGCGCCGATATCTGGTCGTTCGGCGCGGTTGTTTACGAAATGTTGAGCGGCAGACCGGCGTTCGCGGGGGAATCGGTTTCCGATACTCTCGCGACCGTATTGAAGCTCGACCCGGACTGGAGTGCCCTGCCCGCTTCCGCGCCCGCCTCCATCAAGAAACTGGTGCGGCGCTGCTTGACGAAGGAGCGCAAGCAGCGGCTGCAAGCCATCGGCGAGGCGCGGATCTGCATTGCGGAAGCCCAGGCCGGCGCGCCGTTGGATGAAACGGTCACTCGATCCGCGGTTGCGCCACGGAGCATCGTTCCATGGGTGGCCGCCGGAGTTCTGGCCGCCGTCGCCGCACTTGCCTCGTGGGTTGCGTGGCGCGCCACGCGACCCGTGGAACATCCGCTGATGCGGCTCAACGTGGAACTCGGGCCTGATACAGCGCTGGCGCGGGACGTTCGGCAGACTGGCGTTGTCTCCGGACGGAACCATGCTGACGGCAACTATACGCGGCGCGGATGGCCAGGTCCGCCTGGGCACCCGCCGACTCGATCAGAGTCAGATGACCCTGCTCTCCGGCACCGAGGGCGCGAGCTTTCCGTTTTTTTCTCCGGATGGCCAGTGGATCGCTTTTTCCGCGGGAGGCCAACTCAAGAAGATCTCAGTGCTGGGCGGCGCCCCTGTAACCGTTACTGTCGCCGGCCGAGTCTTGGGCGGGAGCTGGGGAGATGATGGCAATATTATTGCTGTGCTCGGCGTGACGGCCGGACTATCGCGCATTCCTTCTATGGGCGGCATGCCTATCGCGATCACCCGAGTGAACCGCAACGGGCGGGAAGTGGCACACCGCTGGCCCCAGGTTCTGCCGGGAAGCCAGGCGGTCCTATTTACCGTTCATGCCGATTCAGCAGACACTACCGATTCCGAGATCGACGTGATTTCGTTGAAGACCGGAGACCGGAAGACCATTTACCGCGGTGGCTTTTTCGGACGATATCTGCCCAGCGGGCACCTGGTCTTTATTCACCAGAACACGCTGTTCGCGGCGCCGTTTGACCTCAAACGGCTGGCGCTGACTGGGGCACCCCAGCCAATAATCGAAGACATCCGCAACGAAGTCGACGGAGGAGGAGACTTCGCCTTCTCGCAAACGGGGACATTCGCCTATCTCATGGGCAAGGGGGAATTGCCGCGTTCAATCTTTTGGCTGGACAGCGCGGGCCGCACGCAACCCCTGCAGCCGGCGCCAGGGCTCTACGGTTACCCGCGCTTCTCGCCCGACGGCAAACGGTTGGCTTTCGAACTTCACGACGATCAGGGCCATGTGGACATCTGGGTGCGTGATTTGGAGCGCGGCACAACGTCACGGCTCACCACACTACCGGGCCAGAACCAATGGCCGATATGGACGCCCGATGGAAGGAGTATCGTGTTCCTCGCGTCCGATCCGAAGGCGCCCGGCATTTACTCAATTCGCGCCGACGGATCGGGTCCGGCCTATCGGCTCGCGAGTGACAATGTCCGCCACGTGCCGCAGGCGATCTCATCGGACGGCAAACGGTTAGCCACGCTGGAAACCAGCACTGGCGGAGGAGTATCCATCTGGACGGCGCCGATCGAGGGCAACCCGGACCAGCCCCGGCTCGGAAAAAGCGAGCCCTTCCTGGAAACGCCGTTTATTACCATCCTGCCAACGTTCTCGCGCGATGGCCGGTGGGTCGCTTATCAGTCGAATGAGCCGGGAAAGACCGGGGTTTGGGTGCGATCGTTCCCCGGTCCGGGTGGCGAGTGGCAAATCGACAGCACTGCTAAATTCCCCATCTGGTCCCGCAAAACGGACGAGCTGTTCTTCCTGGCGGACGGGCGCATCATGGTTGCTGGCTATACAGCCACGGGCGGTCCTTTTGTGTCCGCCAAACCCCGGGTATGGTCAGAAAAACCCATGCTGGATCTGGTGTCCCCGCCTATATTCACCTACGACGCCAGTCCGGACGGCAAGCGGTTCGCGGTAGTCCTGTACCCGGACGGAACTACGGACGAGAAACCCACCACCCACGTGACGTTTCTACTGAACTTCTTCGACGAGTTGCGGCGCCGCGTGCCCACCGTTAAGTGATGACGGAGCCCTACTTACTCGCGGCGGCGCGGTCGTTCTTATAAACGTTGCCGCCTTTCATCACGAACAGGACGCTCTGGACAACTTTGATATCGGCCATCGGATTTCCCGGGACGGCAACGATGTCGGCGGCCATCCCGGGCTTGAGCGCGCCAATCGTGCCCTGAAGCCCGAGCAACTCGGCCGCTACCGAAGTGCCCGCTTTGAGCGATTGCGCCGAGGTCATGCCGTCGGCAGCCATCAGAACAAACTCAAGCGCATTGTCGCCGTGCGGATAAACCGCGGCGTCGGTGCCTAGCGCGATCTTCACGCCCAGCGACAGCGCGCGCTTGACCATGGAGTCCTGCCCCTTCATGGCGCGCTGGGCCTTGGCCTCGACCAGCGGCGGAAACTTCGACTCCCCGAGACCGGCCCGCGTCGCCAGCGTCGGCACTAGAAATACGCCCTTGTCGTGCATCATGCGCATGGCTTCGTCGTCGAGGAAGGTGCCGTGTTCAATCGAATCGATGCCCGCGCGGATCGCACGCTTGGCGGCCTCGGCGCCGTGCGCATGGGCGGCCGTCTTGCGGCGCAATGCATGCGCTTCGTCCACCAGAGCATCCAGCTCGGCCTGTGATAACTGCGGAGCATCCACATCGTCGGTGGGCGAAAGGACGCCTCCGCTCGCGCAGGTTTTGATCACGTCCGCGCCGTACTTGATGTTGAAGCGGACGGCATAGCGCGCCTCGTCGGGCGAATTGATCACGCCATCCTCCGGCCGGCTCTCATGATTCAGCGTGCCGAAGCTGAAGCCGTCGCCGCCGTCGCAGTGCCCGCCGGTCGAGCCCAGCGCGTGCACGGCGACCAGCATTCTGGGGCCGGGCACCACACTCGCGTTAATCGCATTGCGCAGGCCGATATCCAGGAAATCGCTCGACCCCACATCGCGGACCGTAGTGAATCCGGCCATGAGCGTCTTGCGCGCGTTGACGGTCGCGCGGATGGCCTTCTCGGAGACCGGGCGCTTGAGGTCCAGCAGCTCGGCCCCGCTGTAATCGGGATTGAAGTCCTGCGTGAGATGCGTGTGCGCGTCGATGAAACCGGGGAGCAGCGTCGCGTCGCCGAGCTCGATCACGGTGGCGCCGGAGGGCACGGTGCGGCTGCCCACCGACTGAATCGTTCCGTTGGTGACGACGATGATCCCAGGCTCAACCAGCGCATCGCTGGTGCCATCGAAAAGCCGGGCGGCGCGGAGCACGTACGTGTTCGACTGCGCGAAGAGGGTGAACGCCGTAAAAAGGAGCGCAAGCGAGAGCTTCATAACACGCCATCGTAGCGCGTTCGCTGAGACTGACGGGGCAGGGCCGGCGACACAGCGTACGTAACGCCGGCGGTCATCGCCGCCGGTAGCGCTACGTCAGCTTGCTCTCGCCCATCAGGTACAGGTCCACACCGCGCGCGGCCTTGCGCCCTTCGGCAATCGCCCACACCACCAGCGATTGGCCGCGGCGCATGTCACCGGCGGCGAAGACGCCAGGCACCGACGACATGTAATTCTCGTCCGTGGCGACGTTGCTCCGCTGGTCGAGGTTGACGCCCAGTTGTTCGATCATGCCGTTCTTCACCGGGCCGAGGAAGCCCATGGCAAGCAGAACCAGGTCCACATCCATGGTGAATTCCGTGCCCGGCAGCGCCTCAAACTTCGGCGCGGGGCCTACGCGCACGGCGTGTAACTGCTTCACGTTGCCGTGTTCATCGCCGGTGAACTTCACGGTGTTGACACTCCAATCGCGGACGCCGCCTTCTTCGTGCGAGCTCTCCGAGCGCAATTGCATGGGCCAGAGCGGCCAGGGAGTGGAAGGCGACCGATCGTCGGGCGGCTTGGGCAGCAGTTCAAACTGCGTGATGTGCGCTGCGAGCTGCCGGTGGCTGGTGCCCAGGCAGTCCGCGCCGGTATCGCCGCCTCCGATGATCACCACACGCTTGCCCGATGCCAGGATGGCGCCCTCGTCGGGTACCCTGTCGCCCTCGCATCGCCGGTTCTGCTGCGGCAGAAACTCCATCGCAAAATGAATGCCCCGCAGTTCACGCCCGGGGACGTTCAGGTTGCGCGGCTGCTCGGCGCCTCCCGTCAGCAGGATGGCGTCAAACTGCTTCCGCAGGTCTTCCACCGGAACGTTGCCACCCACGTGGGCGTTGGTTTGGAAGCGCACCCCCTCTTCGCGCATCTGCTCCATGCGGCGGTCGATCAGGTGCTTCTCCATCTTGAAATTGGGGATGCCGTAACGCAGCAGCCCGCCGATACGGTCGGCCTTTTCAAAGAGCGTCACATCGTGGCCGGCGCGCGCCAGTTGCTGAGCGGCGGCCATCCCGGCGGGTCCCGATCCCACCACGGCAACACGCTTTCCGGTGCGCCTTTCGGGCAGCTCCGGCTTGATGTAGCCCTCTTCAAAAGCGCGATCGATGATGGTCTTCTCGATCTGCTTGATGGTGACGGCCGGCTCGTTGATCCCCAGCACGCACGCGGCTTCGCACGGCGCCGGGCAGATGCGGCCCGTGAACTCAGGGAAATTATTGGTGGCGTGCAACTGGCGCACGGCTTCCTTCCAGCGGCCGCGGTACACCAGGTCGTTCCAATCGGGAATGATGTTATTCAGCGGGCAGCCGGTATGGCAGAACGGCACGCCGCAATCCATGCAGCGCGCGCCCTGCGTGCGGATCTTGTCTTCCGGAAAGGGAAGATAGATCTCGAACCAGTCTTTGATGCGCTCCGCGGGCGGACGCCGCTCGGGCGTCTCTCGCGTGTGCTCCATGAAGCCGGTGACTTTTCCCATATTTGAAACTCCAACCGCTCCCTGTGGGGCAGCCCTTCCGGGCTGCCGCCGCGCTTTCGCGCGGCGCGCCGGGCCGAAGCCCGGCGGCAGGCTGAAAGCCTGGCCCCACTTTTACGCCGCCGCCGTCGTCGCTGCCATGCGGGGCACGCCCAATACCCGCTTGTACTCGTGCGGGAACACTTTCAAGAAGCGCGGCAGCATTTCGTCCCACTTCTCGAGGATCCACTTTCCGCGCGGGCTGGCCGTGGCCGCCACATGCTTCGAGATGAGCTCATAGAGCTGTTGGACGTCTTCCCCATCTACCGGCTCGATATCCACACCCGCGGTGTTGCAGCGCTTCTCCGCGAAGTCGCCCTTCTCATCCAGCACGAAAGCGATTCCGCCGCTCATGCCCGCGGCGAAGTTCCGTCCGGTCTTGCCCAGGACAACCACCAAACCGTTAGTCATGTACTCGCAGCCGTGATCGCCTAAGCCCTCCACCACCGCCGTGGCACCGGAGTTGCGCACCGCGAAGCGCTCGCCCGCCATGCCGTTAAAGAAACGCCTCACCGCTGGTGGCGCCATAGAGCACCACATTGCCGATCAGGATATTCTCCTCGGGCAGGAAGGTGGAATTGCGCGGCGGATAGACGATGATCCTGCCACCGGAAAGGCCCTTGCCCACGTAGTCGTTGGCGTCGCCTTCGAGCTCCAGGGTCACGCCCTTGGCCAGGAACGCGCCGAAGCTCTGCCCCGCCGAGCCGCTGAATTGGAATTTGATGGTATCGTCCGGCAGGCCGGCCGACCCGTAGCGCCGCGCTACTTCGCCGGACAACATGGCGCCCACCGTGCGGTGCACATTGCGGATGGGCAGCTTGATCTCGACGGGCGTTCCGTTGTCCAGGGCGTCACGCGCGTGATCGATCAATTTATAATCCAGCGCCTGGCTCAGGCCGTGATCCTGCGGCTCCACGCAGCGGCGCGCAATCCGGCTGGGAGTCGGCGGGTTATACAGGATGGAGGAAAGGTCCAGCCCTTTGGCCTTCCAATGGTCGACGGCCTTGCGGGGGTCGAGCATGTCTACCCGGCCCACCATCTCGTCGAAGCTTGCGGAAGCCCATCTGAGCCATGTAGCCGCGCACCTGCTCGGCGATAAAGAAGAAGAAATTGATCACGTCTTCCGGCTTGCCGTGGAACTTCTTGCGCAGCTCCGGATCCTGCGTGGCAATGCCCACCGGGCAAGTGTTCAGGTGGCACTTGCGCATCATAATGCAGCCCATGGAAATCAGGGGCGCGGTAGAGAAGCCGAACTCTTCGGCACCCAGCAGAGCGGCGATGGTCACGTCGCGGCCGGTCTGCAGTTTGCCGTCGGTCTGCACGCGGATACGTCCGCGCAGATCGTTCATCACCAGCACCTGCTGGGTTTCGGCCAATCCCAATTCCCACGGAACGCCGGCATGCTTGATGGAGCTGAGGGGCGAAGCCCCGGTGCCGCCGCTGTCGCCGGAAATCAGCACGACATCGGCGTGCGCCTTGGAAACGCCCGCCGCTACCGTGCCCACGCCCACCTCGGCCACCAGCTTCACGGAAATGCGGGCGCGCGGATTGGCGTTCTTCAGATCGTAGATGAGCTGCGCCAGGTCCTCGATGGAGTAGATATCGTGGTGCGGCGGCGGCGAGATCAAACCGACGCCTGGAATCGAATGGCGCACACGCGCGATTTCCTTATCCACCTTGTGGCCGGGAAGCTGGCCGCCTTCGCCGGGCTTCGCGCCCTGCGCCATCTTGATCTGCAATTCGTCGGCATTCACCAGGTAGTTGGTGGTGACGCCGAAGCGTGCGGAGGCCACCTGCTTCACCGCGCTGCGCCGCGAATCGCCGTTGGCGTCGGGCTTGAAGCGCGCCTCGTCTTCCCCGCCCTCGCCGGTGTTCGACCGGCCGCCGATGCGGTTCATGGCGATGGCCAGCGTCTCGTGCGCTTCCTTGGAAATCGAGCCGAACGACATGGCTCCCGTGGCGAAGCGCTTCACGATTTCCTTGGCCGGCTCCACTTCCTCGATCGGAATGGGTTTCTCCGACTTCTTGATCTCGAGCAACCCGCGCAGCGTGCAGAGCTGGTGGTTCTGGCGGTCAATGAGGTCCGTGTACTCTTTGAATGTCTGCGGATTGTCCTGATGCACCGCATGCTGCAATTTGGCGATAGTTTGCGGATTGAACAAATGATACTCACCGCGGGCGCGGTAGTGATAATTGCCGCCCACGGCCAACTCCGTATCGGACTCCGTGACCGGGAAGAACGCGTGCCGGTGCTTGAGAATGGCTTCTTTAGCCAGCACATCGAGACCGATGCCCTCCACACGCGAAACCGTGCCCGTGAAGAATTTCTCAACCAGCTCTTTGTTGAGGCCGATGGCTTCGAAAACCTGCGCGCCACGATAGCTTTGCAGCGTCGAAATCCCCATTTTCGAAAAGGTCTTCAGCAGCCCTTTGTTGATGGACTTTTTGAAGTTCAGCAGAGCCTTTTCGAAGGTAATCTGCGGCGGCAGCAGACCGCGCTTGCACATGTCTTCCAGAGTCTCAATGGCCAGGTAAGGATTGATCGCGCTGGCGCCATAGCCGATCAGCAGAGCGAAGTGCATGGTCTCGCGCGGCTCGCCCGATTCGATGATGAGCGCGACTTGCGTGCGGGTCTCCTCGCGCACCAGGTGGTTGTGAACGGCGGTCAACGCCAGCAGGCTGGGGATGGGCGCGTAATCCTGATCCACACCCCGATCGGAAAGGATCAGCAGCGAGTAGCCCGACTTAATGGCGAGAGACGCGCGGCGGCACAACTGGTCGAGCCCACGTTCCAGGCCGCGGGCCCCTTCTTCCACCGCGAATAGCATAGGGAGCGTGCTAGCCAGGATGTCGCCACGCGAAACGCGTCGCAGCTTTTCCAGGTGTTGGTTGGTCAGGATGGGATGCGGCAGCTTCAGCGTGTGGCAGTGCAGCGGCGTCTCATCCAGGATGTTGCGCTCCGTGCCGATGTAGCTGATCATCGACATCACCATCTCTTCGCGTATGGGGTCGATAGGCGGATTGGTCACCTGCGCGAACAACTGCTTAAAGTAATTGAACAGCGGTTGCGGCTTGTCCGAAAGACAGGCCAGCGGCGTGTCGGTTCCCATGGAGCCGATCGGCTCCTCGCCCTTTTCCGCCATGGGACCGATGATCATGCGCATGTCTTCATCGGTGTAGCCGAAAGCCCGTTGACGGGAGAGGATGGTCTCGTGATCTGTGCCGTGCTCGCGCGGCGGATCGGGAAGCTGATCGAGCGTGATCTGGTTCTCTTGCAGCCACAGCTCGTACGGCTTGCGGCTGTAGAGCTGCTTTTTCACTTCCTTGTCGGAGATGATGCGGCCTTCCACCGTATCCACCAGCAGCATTTTGCCGGGTTGCAGGCGGCCCTTGAGTTTTACGTCTTCGGGCTTGACCGGCAGCACACCGGTTTCCGACGCCATGATGATCAGGTCATCGTGAGTAACCAGGTAGCGCGCCGGACGCAGGCCGTTGCGGTCGAGCGTCGCGCCGATCACGCGACCGTCGGTGAAGGCGATCGCCGCGGGCCCGTCCCAAGGTTCCATGAGCGAGGCGTGGTATTCGTAAAACGCCTTCTTCTCCGGGTTCATGTGGGGGTTGCTCGACCAGGCTTCCGGAATCAGCATCGCCATGGCGTGCTGGATCGGACGGCCCGCCATCAGCAGCAGCTCGAGTGCGTTGTCGAAGGCCGCTGAATCGCTGCCGTTGGGCTGGATGATGGGAAACAGCTTCTTAATGTCGTTGCCCAACAGTGGTGAGGCTAAGATCGACTGGCGCGCATGCATCCAGTTCACATTGCCTTTGACCGTGTTGATCTCCCCGTTGTGACCGATGTAACGGAACGGGTGCGCCAGTTGCCAGGTCGGAAACGTGTTGGTGGAAAAACGCTGGTGCACCAGGCACAAGGCGCTCATCACGTCCGGATCGCTCAGCTCGGGGTAGAAATTGGCGATCTGCGGCGCCAGTAACAGCCCCTTATAAACGATGGTGCGGGCGGAAAGCGACGGGATATAGAAAAAGTCTTTGTCCTCTACGTCCGAATTGGTGATCTCGGTTTCCACGCGTTTGCGCACTACGTACAGCTTGCGCTCCAGCTCGTCCTCCGTCATGCCTTTGGCATGCCCCACGAAGATCTGCTGGATGTACGGCTGCGAGGCCCGCGCCACGCGCCCGATGGCGGTCCCTTCGATGGGAGTGTCGCGCCAGCCCAGCACGCTGAGACCCTCCTCGCGCACGATGTGTTCGATGATGCCTTCGCATTGCAGCCGGGGCTGGCGGTCCACCGGAAGGAACGTCATGCCCACCCCGTACTCGCCGGGAGCCGGCAGCGTGAAGCCCAGCTTGGCGCACTCGCGCGCAAAAAACTTGTGAGGGATTTGGATGAGCACACCGGCCCCATCGCCGGTCTCCGGATCGCAGCCGCAGGCGCCACGGTGTGTCAGGTTAATCAGTACCTGAATGCCTTTGACGATGATGTCGTGCGACTTGTTGCCCTTAACGCTCGCCACAAAACCGATGCCGCACGCATCATGCTCCAGACTCGGGTGATACAGACCCTGAGCTTCCGGCAACCCGTTGCGTACACGAAGGTCGCTCATCGTCTCCTCCTGGATTAAATCAGGTTAACAAAATTGTTAGTATTAGACAAGGGAAATTTAACTCCCTGCTCAAATTAGAAAATCTTATGCTATGCTGGGTGGCGTGGGATTTTGGGAACTGAAGCTTTTTCGTGAAATTGCATCCACTCGGAGCATGAGCAAAGGGGCTGCGCACTGTGGCGTGAGCCAGTCGGCCGCCAGCCAGCATGTGCAGGAAGTGGAACGCCGCCTGGGGATTACGCTGCTCGACCGTACCCGTCGACCGTTGGAACTCACACCCGCGGGCAAGGTCTACAACGATTTTTGCCGCGACGTGCTCAGACGCGAAGAGGAGCTGACGCTGGAGTTGGAATCCCTCAAGCGCCAGGTAGAAGGTACGCTGCGGGTGGCGTCCATTTATTCGATCGGCCTTTCGGATATGAGCCGCATGCAGGACGAGTTCGCGACGCTGTACCCCACCGTACAGCTCCAGGTGGAATACATGCATCCCGAGAAAGTCTACGAAGCCGTCCTCAACGACGCCGCCGACCTGGGGCTGGTGAGCTACCCGCAAGCGCGCCGCGAGATCGCCGTCATCCCCTGGCGGGACGAGGAAATGCATGTGGCCGTGCCGCCCTCACACCCTTTTGCGCGCCGCCGCGAAGTCCATCCCGACGATCTGAATGGGCAGACCTTCATTGGGTTTGACGAGGACCTCACGATCCGCCGCGAGCTCGATCGTTTCTTCCGCGCGCAAGACGTGGACGTGAGCCTGGCGATGCACTTCGACAACATACAGACCATCAAGGAAGCCGTGGCGCTCGGCTCCGGCATCAGCATTCTGCCCGCCCGAACTATGCAGACCGAGATCGCCCAGGGACGCCTGGTGGCGGTGAAACTCCACGCGCCAGGCTTGGTCAGGCCCGTAGGCGTGGTGCACCGTAAGCGCAAGAAGTTCAGCCGCGCCGCTCAGTCATTCATCAAATTACTCACCGCGCCGGTGCCTGAGCCGGAACCGGTCGCGGTGTAAATGCACCGGCGGCCGAGACCGCCGGCGTTATGTAGCGCTGGCGATCCTTGTCGCCGGTGTGTTATTGGGCCGGCGGTGCGTGGAAGCGGCCAACCCAGGCTGCCTTGCCGATAATGTGGCCGTCCATTGCCTTCAACAGGTCGTCGCGCGAAGTGTTGGCCGGCAAATCCAGCTTCGTATCCAGCGCGTAGAACTCGAACACGTAGTGATGGAATGGCCCCGGGCCGGCGCCTGGCCCGAAATAGGCCCCGGGATTTCCGCCGCGCGCGGCAATGCCCGGACCGTTGCGCGTCCCATCGGACAGGTCACCCGGTCCAAGGCCTTCCGGCAGGCCCTTGGCCGTCCCCGGAATATTGAACGCCGACCAGTGGAGCGTGTCCGCCGTAGTCTTATTCGTGGAATTCTCGATGTCGTGGAAGATTACGGCGTAGGTTTGCAGATTATCCGGTGCGGCGCCCGGATTGGGACCGAGCGTCCAGTGAAATTCGAACGCCGGCGATTTGTTCTCGCCCCGGCCGGCATTTCTCATGGGAACCTCACCGCCGTCAGGCCACGCCGGCGAGGTCACCGAAAGCACCAATCGCGGCGGCGCGGGTCCGCGGCCTCCAGCGGGTGGCTGTGCGAACGACAGCGCAGATAATGCCATGGCCGCGGCCGATAAAAGCAGAATTCGTTGTGTTACCTGCATTCGTAATATCTCCTCGAGAAGATCCAGTCTATACGAACTGGGCCATGCCGTGCCCCGCCGAGCCGGCGACAAGGATCGCCAGCGTTACGTAACACCGGCGGTCTTCGCCGCCGGTGGGCCGGGTACTTGAACGTTATCTCCGCAGGCGGCGCAAAGGCCAGCTGAGAGCCCGAGCCAGACGCACCGACCTCGACCGCAGAATGCTCGTGAGCGTCTTGGAAAACTCGCTCAGCGTCCTGGAAAACTCTTTTTCCCGTTCGTACAGGAAACGGATCTGGTCGTCGCGCCGCTGCAGCAGAACTTGCATCTGCTCCACATCCTCCGGCTGCAAAGTGTATCCCGCTTGAAAATGCGCCGGCAAGGGCCGCGGCACATAGATGGTGCTGTGCTCCGGAGCGGTCTCCGCGGGCGGGCGTTCCTTCGTATAAAAGTAGACCGCCAGCGAGCGGCGCGATTGACGCCTTCGCTCTTCCGGCAGATCGATGCGATGGAATCCATGCCAGGACGTTTCCGTTGTTTCGAAAACCACGCACCGGTTGGCCAGCGGAACAATGGGCTCCGCCGAATCGGCGGCCGGGATTCCACGGGTCGCGATCGAGTTCCAGGCAGCCGCCCCACTCCCGCTTCCATTCCGGGTTCAAAAACAGGATGAGGTTCAAGCGCCGATGCAGCGGCCGCTTGGGGTGATAGTTGAAATCGACGTGGGCATCCAGATCCTGCCCATGTAGGTTCTCGTGGGTGCCTCCGCCGACGTACTCGGGGTCGTACAGCAGGTGTTCGATGGAGGTGATCTCTCCCATCCATCGCAACAGATCCGCGGATCGCATCAACCGGTCGAACTCCGCATAGGCCGGGCTGATTCGCCCGATATCCGGGACCACGGCTTTGAGTCCAACTTTGCCCGTCTCGTCGAGAGCCTTGTCCCTGTCGTAAGCCGGGAAGTCTGCCATCAGCCGCTCGCAGAAATCCCCATCGAGGAAATCATCCACCACGACATGGCGAAAAGGCTGGGCATTGGCGAACTCATCCCGGAGTTTCGCAGTGCTGGCGCGCACCTCTGGTTGAATCAGGTGCATCATTGGAGGCTGAAGCGCGCGAGCGCGTCCACCTTGGCCCGTGCGGCCCCGCCATCGATGGAGGCCGCGGCCAGCGTCATGGCTTCACGGAACGTCGGCGCCTTTCCGGCAGCCACCAGTCCGGCGCTGGCGTTCACCAGTACGATATCGCGGCGCGGTCCGAGGCAGCCGGCCAGCACTTCCCGGGCGATGGCGGCATTGGTGGCTTTATCTCCGCCTTGGAGCGCGGCGCCGGTCGCTACGGCCACGCCGAAATCTTCCGGGTTCACGGTGCGGCGCCCCACCCGGCCATCACGAATTTCGAAAACCAAGGTCGGCCCGGTGGTCGTGATCTCATCCAAACCGTCAGAGCCGTGGACCACGAAACCATGCGCCAGGCCGAGGGCGGCCAACGCTCCGGCGATCAGTTCGGCAGCCTTGGGCGATGGCGCGCCTGCAATTTGCGCATTGGCACCGGCGGGGTTGGTGAGCGGGCCGAGCAGGTTGAAAACGGTGCGCAATTTGAGATCGACGCGGACCGGCTGCGCGTGCTTCATGGCGCTGTGCATCGCGGGCGCGAAAAGAAACCCGATGCCGATTTCGCGAATGGCTTCGGCGCATCGCTCCGGGGAGGCCACCATCTGGATGCCCAGCGATTCCAGCAGATCGGCGCTGCCGCACTGGCTCGATATGGAGCGGTTGCCGTGCTTGGCCACGCGCACGCCCGCGCCCGCCACCACAAAGGCCGCGATGGTGGAAATGTTGAAGGTGCCGGCCGCATCGCCTCCGGTTCCGCAGGTATCCAGCAGTGCCTCATCTTCGATTCCGTGATCGATGGGCGGGGCCATCCCGCGCATGGCGCGCGCGAAGCCCACCAACTCGTCAACGGTCTCGCCTTTCATGCGCAGCGCAATCAAGAATGCGGCCATCTGGGGCTGGCTGGCACGGCCGTTCAGGATCGCTTCCATGGCCGCCTGCGCCTCTTCAGAGGAGAGATTTTCCCGCTCGGCGACACGTTCGAGGTACGGCAGGAGGGACATGATATATTTGGAACGTTTGGCTTTTTGGCCATACTAGCACAACGGAAATCCATGAAAATTCACGAGTATCAGGCCAAGGCGCTCCTGGCCCAATACCAGGTTCCTGTGCCTCGCGGCGAGGTGGTGTTTTCGGTGGACGAGGCCGAAGCGGCCGCTAAAAAGATCGGCGGCAGCGTGGTGGTGAAGGCGCAGATCCACGCCGGCGGGCGTGGTAAAGGCGGCGGCGTCAAAGTCGCCAAAGACGCAGCCGAAGCGCGCGCCATCGCCGACAAAATGCTGGGCATGACTTTGGTCACGCACCAGACGGGGCCCGAAGGCCGCGTGGTCCATCGGCTGCTCGTCGAAGAGACGCTGCCTATCGAGCGCGAGCTGTATCTAGGAATCGTACTGGACCGCGTGCTGGGCAAACCCGTCTTCATGGCGTCGGCCGCGGGTGGCATGGAAATCGAAGAGGTCGCCGCCAAGACTCCCGACCTGATCTTGAAGGAAGCCTTCGAGGCCGACGCAGGGCTGGCCGCGTTTCAATGCCGCAAATTGGCATTCGGGATTGGTGTTCCAGCGGCGAGCGCGAATGCCGCGGCGGCCGCCATCAACGCCTTGGCCAAGGCCTATTGCGCCACGGATGCGTCGCTCGCCGAGATCAACCCGTTCATCCTGACGAAAGATGCCAAGGTCTACGCGCTCGACGCCAAGATCACCTTCGACGACAACGCGCTCTATCGGCACAAGAATCTGGGTGAACTGCGCGACCTCAACGAAGAAGATCCCCTGGAAGTGGAAGCGTCCAAGCACGGGCTGAACTACATCAAGCTGGATGGCACGGTGGGCTGCATGGTGAATGGCGCCGGGCTGGCCATGGCGACCATGGACATCATCAAGTACGCCGGTGGAAGCCCCGCGAATTTCCTCGACGTGGGCGGCGGCGCTAACGCCGAACAGGTGAAGAACGCATTTCGCATTCTGCTCTCCGACAAAAATGTGAAGGCGGTACTGATCAATATTTTCGGCGGCATTCTGCGATGCGACACGCTGGCCACGGGGGTAGTGGCAGCGGCGCGCGACCTGCAAGTGAAGGCGCCGATCGTGGTGCGCATGGAAGGAACCAACGTGGAGCAGGGGCGGCAAATCCTGCTGGAGTCCGGGTTCAACTTCACCGTAGGAAAGGACATGCGTGACGCGGCGGAGAAGGTAGTGCGGCTGGCGGCGCAATGAGTAAAGTCTTTACCGCAGAGACACCGAGACGCAGAGGAAAACAATGGCTGCGGCGAGCCCGCGGCGTTTATGGAAGTGGGTTGATCCATGAGGTTGGCGCGCAGAGGGGGCAGAGGGAACTGCGTGCTGGCGCCCCGAGTCTCTTAGGGAATCAGTCGGCCGGGAATGCGGCCAACGATTGCGTCGCGGTTGCGCGCAATTCCCTCTGCCCCCTCTGCGCGCCAACCACAAGGTTCCCGAGAGCTTCAACCAACGCACGGCGCCCATCCTTGGTATTCTCGGCGCCTCAGCGTCTCTGCGGTTAATACATGTGTAGGTCTGAGGAATTGGATGAGCGTACTGGTAGATAAGCAGACTCGACTGATCGTTCAGGGCTTCACCGGCAAGGAAGGCACCTTCCACGCCCAGCAGGCCATTGCATACGGCACCAAAGTGGTAGGCGGAGTCACGCCGGGAAAAGGCGGAACCAAACATCTGGACCTGCCGGTCTTCGACACGGTTGCCCAGGCAGTGAAAGAAACTGGCGCGAATGTCTCGGTGATTTTCGTGCCGCCGCCGTTCGCCGCCGACGCCATCATGGAAGCCGCCGATGCCGGCCTGCCGCTGGTGGTTTGCATCACCGAAGGGATCCCGGCGCTCGACATGGTGAAGACCTGGGAGTTCCTGCAAGGTAAGAAGACGCGCCTGATCGGCCCCAACTGCCCAGGCATCATCTCGCCGGGAAAATGCAAGATCGGGATCATGCCCGGCCACATCCATAAAGAAGGACACGTGGGCGTGGTCTCCCGCTCCGGCACGTTGACCTACGAGGCCGTGGGCCAATTGAGCAGCCTGGGGATTGGGCAATCCACCTGCATCGGCATCGGTGGGGACCCGATTATCGGGACGAATTTCGTGGACGCGCTGACGCTGTTCAACCAGGATCCGGATACGCACGCCATCATCATGATCGGCGAGATCGGCGGCAACGCCGAAGAGACTGCGGCGGCCTACGTGAAAGCTCATGTGAAGAAGCCGGTGGTGGGCTTCATCGCCGGACAGACGGCCCCGCCGGGGCGGCGCATGGGTCACGCGGGTGCCATCATCTCAGGCGGATCCGGTAAAGCGTCGGACAAGATCAAGGCCATGCAGGAGGCAGGCATCACGGTCTGTGCCTCGCCGGCCGAATTAGGAGAAAAGGTTCAAAGCCGTTTATGAGTGTCGAACGCACATTTTCCGCGATCAAACCGGATGCCGTGGCAGCAGGCCACTCCGGCGAGATCCTCGCCATGATTCAGAAGGCCGGGTTCAAAATCCTGGCGCTGCGCATGACCCGGTTGACGGAGCCGCAGGCGCGCGGCTTCTACGCCGTCCACAAAGAGAGGCCTTTCTACAATGGCCTGGTCAAGTTCATGACCGAAGGGCCGATAATCGTGATGGCGCTGGAGCGTGAGGGTGCCATCGCAAAACTGCGTGAGGTAATGGGCGCCACCAATCCGGCCAACGCGGCGGAAGGCACGATACGCAAGCGCTTCGCCACGGACATCGAGCGCAATTGCATTCACGGTTCCGACGCCCCCGAGACAGCCGCGACGGAACTGGCGTTCTTTTTTAGCACGTCAGACTTGCTGTAGAGTGGGACGGGGCCATGCCTTGCACCGGGACAGACCGCGATGGACACAACCTGGAAAGCCATCCTGTGGGCGCAATTCGGCGCCGCCATCGATATGCTGGGGAATGCCGTAGTCGCCTGCCCGGATGATTTCTGGAGCGACCGCTCACGCCGTCCGGAGTTCTGGTATGTGGTTTATCACACGCTCTTCTACCTGGACTTGTACCTCTCCGGCTCGCTCGACGGATTCCACCCGCCGCCGCCGTTCACGCTGTCCGAGACGGATCCGGCCGGAGTGCTCCCCGAGCGCGTGTACACGAAGGGGGAGCTGCGAACGTATCTGGACCACTGCCGCCGGAAGTGCCGCGCGACCATCGACGCGTTGACAGACGAGCGGTCGAGCGAGCGCTGCGTGTTCCCCTGGTTGGACCTCAGCCGAGCGGAATTGTTTCTATACAACATGCGCCACGTCCAGCACCATGCCGCGCAGTTGAATTTGGTACTTCGGCAGACCGTTGATTCGGCCCCGCGATGGGTCGCCAGGGCGCGGGACTAGTGGCCGCGAAGACAGCAGCAGCGCTCCCTTTGGTCACGGCTCGGTTAAAACGTGTGGAACGGCATCGAAAGCGGGCTGCGTTTACCGAGCCGTGACCAAAGGGAGCGCTGCCCCAGCGGAAGGCCTCGATTATTTACTAGAATGTTTGGTTGCCCGGAACCGTGAAGAGGTTCGGTTCTGAGACGCAAAACTGGAGAGACAAGCGTGGGTATTGTTGCCGGTGTAGTCACCGAGTCGGCGCCCGGCGAGCGCCGGGTTGCCGTGGTGCCGAGTGCGTTGGCCGTCTTGAACAAGACGGGCGCACAGATCCTGATGGAGCCGGGCGCGGGTGCCGCTTCCGGGTTTTCCGATTCCGAATACACAGACAAGGGCGTGAAACTGGCCAGTAGCCGCGCCCAGGTGTTCGCCGAATCCGACGTCATTTTGCAGGTGCGCAGCCTGGGCGCGAACCCCGACACCGGAGCCGACGACCTGAAGCTGATTCGCGCCGGCCAGATGGTCATCGGGTTTGGCGAACCGCTCACTGCCGGCGAAGCGGCAACGGCACTGGCTCAGCGGCAGGCCACTTTTCTTGCCATGGAATTGATGCCACGCATCACGCGCGCCCAGAGTATGGACGCGCTGTCGTCCATGGCGACCATCGCCGGCTACAAGGCCGTGCTGATGGCGGCCGATTCGCTGAATCGCATGTTCCCCATGTTGATGACGGCCGCCGGAACCATCGCGCCGGCGCGCGTGCTGGTGATCGGCGCGGGCGTGGCGGGGCTGCAGGCCATTGCCACCGCGCGGCGGCTGGGAGCGGTGGTCAGCGGCTACGACATCCGCGCCGCGGTGAAAGAGCAGATCGAAAGTTTGGGCGCACGTTTCGTGGTGCTGAACGTGGAAGCGGGTGGGGCCGAGGACAAGGGCGGCTACGCCAAAGCCATGGACGAAGACTTCTACCGCCGCCAGCGCGAGGCCATGGCCGGGGTTCTGGCGGATCAGCAGGTGGTCATCACCACCGCGGCGGTGCCCGGCAGAAAGGCGCCCGTTCTCATCACGCGCGAGATGATGCAGCGCATGACGCCGGGGTCGATCATCATCGATATCGCCGCCGAGCGCGGTGGCAACTGCGAGGTGACGCGGCCCGGCGAGATCGTCGAAGAAAACGGCGTGCGCGTATTCGGGCCCCTCAACGTGGCGTCCAGCATTCCGTATCACGCCAGCCAGATGTACGCCAAGAACATCCTGACCTTCCTGAAGTACATGTTGAACAAAGAGGGCAACCTCACGCTGAACCGCGAGGATGAGATCGTCAAGGAAACGCTGGTCACGCACGCCGGCGAAGTGGTCCATCCGCGCGTAAGAGAATTGCTGGGGCTGCCGGAAGTGCAGGCCGTGGCACAGGAGAAATAAATGACTTTCGATCTGTCAACCGGACTATTCGTTTTTGTGCTGGCGACCTTCATCGGGCTGGAGATTATCCGTAAAGTTTCGCCCCTGCTGCACACGCCCCTGATGTCGCTCACCAACGCGATTTCGGCCATTTCGGTGGTGGGCGCGATTCTGATCACGAGCCGGGAAGATGCCACCACGCTCACCAAAATCCTGGGCTTCATCGCCATAACAGCCGTCGTGACGAACATCGTCAGCGGTTTCCTGATCACCGACCGCATGGTGAAGATGTTCAAGAAGCGGGGGGCGCACAAGTAATGCAGAACCTGGTCAACTACATCTACATCGTCTCGGCGGCGCTGTTTGTGCTGTCGCTGAAATGGTTGAATTCCCCGGTGAGCGCGCGGCGCGGCGTGTTCGCGGGCGAGATCGGAATGCTGCTGGCCGTGGCGGGCGCATTTATCAAGGCGTACCCCATCCATAACATCGAATGGATCATCGCCGCCATCGTAATTGGGACCGTAATTGGCATACCCATTGCATTGATAATGCCGATGACTGCGGTGCCGCAACGAACCGCGCTTTCCCACGCGTGCGGCGCGCTGGCGGCCGCGTTAGTAGGCACGGCAGAGTTTTACCAGAGGCAGGGTGAAGCCGGCGGCCAGGCGTTAAGCGGATTCGTGATGGTCGCGCTGATGTTGGAAACGCTGCTCGGTTTCCTGACGTTTACCGGCAGCTTGATGGCCATGGGTAAGCTGCAGGAAGTTCTGCCGCAGCGGCCCATCACCTACAAGAACCAGAACGCCGTCAACTTCGTGCTGTTCGCGATCGCGTTGGGCTTGGGCATCCGGCTGGTCATGGTTCCCTCGGACACGTGGATCTTCCCGGTTTTCGCGGGCCTCTCCATGCTGTTCGGCGTGCTTCTGATCATCCCGATCGGCGGCGCGGATATGCCCACGGTCATCGCCATCTTGAACTCCTACGCCGGTCTTTCCGCGTGCGCCATGGGTTTCGTGCTGGGCAATAATTTGCTCGTCGTCGCCGGCGCATTGGATGGCTCTTCCGGCTTGATCCTGTCGATCATCATGTGCAAGGCCATGAACCGGTCGTTCACCAACGTGCTGTTCGGAGCGTTCGGCCAGATCCAGGCGACCGCCGGAAAAACCGAGCAGCGCGCGTACCGAAGCGCTAGTCCCGAAGAGGCGGCGTCCATTCTGGAAGCGGCTTCCAGCGTAATCATCGTGCCCGGATACGGCCTGGCGGTGGCCCAGGCGCAGCACAAAATTCGCGAACTGTACGACAACTTGATGAAGCGTGGCGTGGATGTGAAGTTCGCCATCCACCCGGTGGCGGGCCGTATGCCGGGACACATGAACGTGCTGCTGGCGGAAGCCGACATTCCGTACGACCGGCTGGTGGAAATGGACGAGATCAACGGCGAGTTTCCGCAATGCGACGTGGCACTCGTGATCGGCGCCAACGACGTCACCAACCCCAAGGCGCGCACCGATAAAGGCAGCCCCATTTACGGTATGCCCATCCTCGATGTGGACAAGGCGCGGACGGTGATGGTGATCAAGCGGTCGATGAACCCGGGCTTCGCGGGCATCGATAACGATCTGTATTACCTGGACAAGACTCTGATGCTGTTCGGCGACGCCAAGGCCTTTACGGCCGAGCTGGTGAAGGAACTTCCGGCGCGCGTGGCCGCTTAGGACTAAGCACCACTTTTAAGAGGTTGTCATCCTCCGAGGACCGTGCTAATTTGTAGGCAGGTACTCGGAGGGTGTCATGCCTCAGTCTGTCATCGCTTCCGGATTGACCACCGGAAACGCCCCTTTCGTGGAGCAAGCCCGCAATCGCGGCGAGCTTTATATCCAACAGGTTTACGAGCTATATTCTGAAGAAAACCATGAGTCCTGGAAGCGGCTCTATGCGCGCATGCAGCCGCGCTGGGAGCAATACGCCAACGACCACTTTCTGGCGGGGCTGCAGGCCCTGAACCTGCCCGCCGACCGCGTGCCGCGCCTCTCCGATGTGAACTTGCGTTTGCAGCCGCTAACCGGATTTCAGGCAAAACCCGTGAGCGGATATGTGCCGGGATTTCTGTTCTTCGATTGCCTGCGGCGTCGCGAATTTCCCACCACGATTACCATTCGACCCGCCGACCGGATGGACTATTTGCCCGAGCCGGACATTTTCCACGACATCGCAGGCCACGTTCCCATGCACACCGAACCCGCTTTCGCCGACGTCCTGGTGCGTTTCGGCGATTGCGCGCACACGGCGGTTGAGAGGACCTCCACGATTCGCGACCAACACGAGCGAACGCGCCGGCTCACCAGCATTATCCGCGCCATGTCGCGTTTCTTCTGGTTTACGGTGGAGTTCGGGCTGATGCGCGGCCCGCGCGGCGTCTGCGCTTACGGTAGCGGCCTGCTGAGCTCTTACGGCGAGTTAGCGCATGCCATTGAGTCGGACGAAGTACAGCGCCACCGGCTGCAGATGGAATGGGTGATCAACCAGGGCGCGGAGATCGACCGCTACCAGCCGCTGCTGTTCGTCATCGATTCCTTCGACCACCTGTTCGACCTGGTGGGGCGGCTGGAGCGTTGGATGCGCGAGGGCAAGCTGGATAACGTCGCGCCCGGGTTGCCGGAGATCAGCGAATCGGACCTGCGCAGCTTTATGGAAGCGTAGTGGGGGCGCCAGGCGGAAGCCCGGCGGCAGGCCGGAAGGCCTGCCCCACAAAGCCCGTGATACACTCCCTTTCATGCCAGGTCTTCGCGAGATGCCGGATGATCCGCCGCCATTCCTCGGCAGTTGGCGGCGCGTGTACATCGCGGTCCTGGTCTACCTCGTCCTGGTAATCGCGGCCTGCTACTGGTTCACGCGAGCGCTCGCATGAGCACGCTGGACTGGATCGTCCTGTTCGCCACCCTGGCCTCCATCGTCGCCTACGGCTTATACCGCAGCCGCGGTAGCGACACCGTCGATCGCTTTCTGCTCGCCGGCAAGACCATGCCGTGGTACGCCATGGCGCTCTCCATCATGGCGACGCAGGCCAGCGCCGTCACCTTCATCTCCACCACCGGGCAGTCGTACGTCGACGGCATGCGTTTTGTGCAGTTCTATTTCGGACTGCCCATCGCCATGGTCATCCTGTGCGCCACGGTGGTGCCGGCGTTTCATCGGGCCAAGGTCTTCACTGCGTATGAGTACCTGGAGCAGCGCTTCGATTCCAAAACGCGCGCGCTCGCCAGCGTCATCTTTCTATGCCAGCGCGGCCTCTCCGCGGGGCTGACGCTGTACGCTCCGGCCATCGTGCTCTCCGCCATTCTGGGATGGCCGGACCGCGTCACCATCCTCTTAATGGGCATCACCGTGATCACCTACACCTCGCTCGGCGGCGTGAAAGCGGTCACCTGGTCGGACGTCCAGCAGATGTGCATCATCTTCTTCGGGCTGATCGCGGCGCTGATCGTGGTAATCCGGTTGCTGCCGCACGCCGTTTCTTTCCCTGACGCTCTGTTCCTGGCGGGCGCGGCGGGGCGCCTGAACGCGGTGACCACGGGCTTCCGCTGGAACGACCAGTTTACGCTGTGGAGCGGCCTGATCGGCGGCACGTTCCTGTTCCTCTCGTACTTCGGCTGCGACCAGTCGCAAGTCCAGCGCTATCTCACCGGCAGTTCCATCGCCCAGAGCCGCCTGAGCCTGCTCTTCAATGCGGTGGCGAAGATCCCCATGCAGTTCTTCATCCTGTTCATCGGCGCGATGGTCTTCGTGTTTCACCTGTTCGTGCAGCCGCCGATTCTCTTCGAGGCGGCGGCGGCTGAGCGTATACAGCTGTCGAGCGCCTACCGTCCGCTCGCGGACAATTATTCCCAGGCCTTCGACCGGCGCCGGCAAGCCGCCATGGACCTGATCGCCGCGCATCATGCGCACAATGCCGCGGGGGAAACGCAGCGCGTGGAGGAATACCGCGCGGCGCAGCGCGAACTGGATGGCGCGCGCGAGCAGGCCGCGAAACTGGTGGAAAGCACCGGCGGCGGAGCCAGATACAGCGACACCAATTACATCTTCCTGTCGTTTGTCACGCGCTATCTTCCGGTCGGGCTGGTGGGTCTGATCATCGCCGTGATCTTCGCCGCCACCATGTCCGCCAGCGCCGGTGAGATCAATTCGCTGGCAACGGTCACCATGGTGGACATCTACCGGCGCCATTTCCGCCGTGGCGCCACCGACCATCACTATCTGATGGCCTCGCGCTGGGCCACCGTTTTTTGGGGAGCTTACGCCATCGCCTCCGCGGGCTTGGGAAGGAAACTGGGATCGCTGATCGTGGCAGTGAATGTGATGGGGTCGCTGTTCTACGGTTCGCTGCTGGGGGTTTTCGTGCTGGCGTTCTTCTTCCGAAGGGTGCGGGGCACGGCCGCTTTCTTCGGCATGCTCGCTGGTGAAGCGGTAGTGTTCTGGGCCTTCTTCTTTACGGGGATTTCGTTTCTTTGGTACAACGTGATCGGTTGCGCTGTGGTAATCGCGACGGCCGTCGCGATCACAGACTGGTCCACCCCCGACCGGCAAGTGAGGGCGTAGCTGAGACCCCCGCTCGCCGGCCGGCGCTCACCCCTTACTGCAAAAATTGCACGCCGAAAAATATTCCACCGAAGATCACCAGAGAAAGCACGGCCACCGCCGTCCAGCGCATCGTCCGTTCCAAGTTGCTAACCTGCACGTGATCATCGTGCCGCATTTGCTCCGCAAGACTGTCGAACATGGCAACCTCCTGCTTAGTTGGATTATTTAGGGTCTTTAACTCTCAATTAGATAATCCCACCGGTCTGGCGCCCGTTCAATAGCCAATTCGAGCAGGCGTAGCACAGGCCTCCCGGCCTGTGTCAGGTTTTTCACTTGGACCTGCTTGCTTTGATGACCAACCGGGAGCTCTGATATCACGGTTAAACCCGTTCAGAAAGAGTCCCCTCAGCCTGTGAGAGGCATCGCCTTGCGTCCGGGGAACGTTTCCCCTCAGCAGATATGCGCGCCCACCGTATCCACGTACACCGCGTACAGCGACTGGCTCCCCGCAATAAACAAGCGGTTCCGCCTGGTCCCCCCGAAGCTGATATTGGCGCAGACTTCCGGCATGCGGATCATGCCGATGAGCTGCCCGTTTGGAGCAACCACCTGCACACCGGGACGCGCACCGCACCACACGTTGCCGTCTACATCGCAGCGGATGCCATCGGCGGCCGAGGGGCCCCCGCCGCCTGGAACGTCGAGCTGCACCCAGCGTTTGCCGTTGCGCAGCGCCTTGCCATCCACGTCGAAGATTTTGATGTCGCGCGGCGCGCCGGTGTCGGCCAGGTACAGCTTCTTGTAATCCGGCGAGAAGCAGATGCCGTTGGGCTCACCCGCGTCGTCGGTCACCTTGTCCATCTGTAACGTTTTCCCATCCACCCGGTAGACCGCCTCCTTGAGTTCCGAGTCGCCCTTGTAACCCTCGTAATAGCCGCGAATGCCGTAGATAGGGTCGGTGAACCAGATGCCGCCATCGGGGTGGACCACAATGTCATTGGGCGAATTCAGACGCTTGCCTTGAAACTTGTCGGCGATCACGGTGACAGTCCCGTTGGGCTCGTAGCGCACCACGCGCCGTCCGCCGTGCTCGCAGGAAAGCTGGCGTCCCTCAAAGTCGAAGGTGTTGCCATTGCTGAAACCGGAAGGATTGCGGAACACCGTCACGCGGCCGTCCTCTTCGATCCAACGCATCTGCACGTTGTTGGGAATGTCGCTCCATACCAGGAAGCGGCCCGCACCGTTCCAGGCGGGACCTTCTGCCCATAGAGTCCCAGTGTAGAGCCGCCGTATCGTCGAATTGACGATAAACCGGCGAAACCGGTTATCGAAAGAGATGATATCCGGATCGGGATAGGCCAGCGGTTCGTTCTTTGCATAATCCCGAGGCGTGGGCACGGAGATCCCGGGAGTTTGCGCAGTCTGTGCGGCAGCCGGCGTCAGAGCCGCGCCGGCCAGCGAGGCGGCGAGAAAGGTGCGGCGATCCAGGGGAACCCGCATGTTTCGCTTGTGAACGGGAGTGGACATGCTTGTTAGATATATCGCAATCGTGAGCGTTTTGGAAACCGCCATCGCCCGGGTGCCGTCTGCTATGTTTGAGCAGGTGCCCGATCTCCCCGCGCCCGACCGATTGTATGTTGAACAAAGCCACGTCGTCTCTGGGATTTCTGCTTGCTTTGAGCTCGCTATTTTCGGTTCCTGCCTTCGCGCAACGAAACCGCATTGCTGGAAACATCGATAACGCGCGGCGGTTCACTCTGGCCGGCCACCTGCATCCCCAGGCCGTGCCCGAAAACGATGAAGGTCCGGTGGATCCGGGGTTTGTGCTGCCGCGCGTGACGTTGGTTTTACAACCGTCCGCCGATCAGCAGGCGCAACTCAATCAGTTGCTGGCCCAGCAACAAGACGCCTCCTCGCCCAACTACCATCGGTGGCTAACGCCGGAACAATATGCCGAGCGTTTTGGGGTCAGCCAGGCGGATATGAACCGGATCGCGCAGTGGCTCGAGAGCCAGCATCTGGCGATCATGGCAACAGCCCGCGGTAGAAACTGGATCGCAGCCAGCGGCACGGCAGCAGATGTCGAAAACGCCTTCGGATCGCACCTGCATCATTACCGCGTCAACGGACAGCTGCATTTTGCCAACGCCACCGAACCCACCATGCCGGCCGGCCTTCAGGGAATCGTGACGGCCATTCGCGGCCTGCATGATTTCCGCATGACGCCGCGCCTGAGAGCGGCGGACGTCCAGCCCGGCGGCGCGCGGCCCGCATATACTTCCAGCCACGGCAACCACTACCTGGGGCCGCAGGATATTGCCACCATCTACAACATTCAGCCGCTTTACGGCAATGGGGTCACCGGCACGGGACAGAAGGTGGCGGTGATGGGACAAACCGATGTCGATCTGGCGGACATCCGCCAATACCGAACCTTCTTCAACCTGCCGGCCAACGATCCGCAGACGATTCTCGTCCCCGGTTCCCCCGATCCCGGCACCAGTCAGAACGATTTACCGGAGGCGGATCTCGATCTGGAAATATCCGGAGCGATCGCCCCCAACGCGACCATTATTTTTGTCAATTCCAACGATGTGATGACTTCGTTGCAGTACGCCGTAGACCAAAACCTGGCGCCGGTCATCAGCATCAGTTACGGCAATTGCGAAGCCCAGACAGCACCTTCGGACGCGACGGCACAGCAGTCCTGGGGCCAGCAGGCGAACGCTCAAGGCATCACCTGGCTGGCCGCATCCGGTGATTCCGGGGCAGCGGATTGCAGCACGGGAAGAAACAGCGGCGGGTTGTCGGTGGATTTGCCTGCGGGCCTGCCGGAAGTTACCGGCGTCGGCGGCAGTACCTTCAGCGAAGGAACGGGGACCTATTGGAATGCCAGCAACAACGCCAACCAGGCTTCCGCATTGAGCTACATTCCGGAAACGGCATGGAACGACACCTCGGCCACGAACGGCCCCTCGGCGAGCGGAGGCGGGGCGAGTATCTATTTTGTAAAACCAAGTTGGCAGAGCGGGCTGGGCGTTCCGAACGACGGCGCCCGCGACGTTCCCGACATCTCTTTTGCCGCCTCCCCCCAGCACGACGGGTCTTATATTTTTACCGGTGGGAGCGCGACGGTGGTCGGAGGAACGTCAGTAGGAGCCCCTGCCATGGCCGGACTCGTAGCGCTGCTGAACCAATATGTCGTTTCGCAAGCCCTACAATCGGGGCCCGGGCTGGGCAACATCAATCCACTGCTCTACAGCCTCGCGCAAACTTCTCCAGCGGCGTTCCACGACATCACCGCAGGGAACAACTTCATCACCGCCTCGTGCCTCGTCCGGCAGCGTAACTGCCAACCCACTTCGATCGGTTATTCGGCCGGGGCCGGCTACGATCAGGTGACCGGACTGGGGTCTCTGGACGCGCAGGCACTCTTTACGGCATGGGGCATTCAGGCGGGTTCGGGCGGCCAGGGCTCCGGGACCGCGGCCGCACCTTCGCTCACGACTCTCGGAAATGCGGCTTCCTCCAACCAGCAATACGCCCCGGGGATGATCCTGACAATTCGGGGTTCGCGGCTTTCGTCGACGACGCAAGTCGGCGCGGGCGCGTCGCTCCCGGTCCAGATGGCGGGAGTATCGGTGACCATCAACGGCGTGCCGGCTCCGTTGCTGTTCGTCTCACCCGGACAGTTGGACGTGCAAATCCCGTATGAGACTCCCGTTAACACCAGCGTGGTGCTGACCGTGAGCAACAATGGGCAGACCGCGTCCGCCTCCTTTACCGCAGCGGCCTCGGCTCCCGGCATCTTTACCGATGCGAACCACGCGCCGGTTCCGTTTGCGACCGCCGCTCGCGGGCAGACCATCACGCTCTACTTCACCGGTGCGGGCGCGGTCACCCCGTCGATCGCCACCGGTGTGGGACCCAAGCTGGGAACGGCCGCGGGCAGTCTTCCGCAGCCGCTGCAGAAGCTCGCGATCACGGTTGGCGGCGTAACCGTGACGTCGCCGGCCGCGCTGATTCCAGGAGGATATGTCGGTGTGATGCAGGTCAATTATCAAGTTCCGAAGACGGCGCCGCTTGGCCCGCAACAGGTGGTGGTCACGATAGGGGGCGTTTCGAGCGCGCCGGCTACTTTGACGGTGACACCGTAATAGGGCAGGGCCATGCCCGGTCATAACCTGCGCTGCACCCACTTCCGCCACACCACATACCCCACGGCCAAAACAACGATCGCCACCGCAACCCATACCAGGTAGTAATGGATGTTCTTCTCCACCGCTTCCCACCGTTCGCCTAGCAGATAACCCAGACTCAGGAAGGTCGACACCCACAGCACCGTGCCGGTGTACGCGAAGATAGCGAACTGGTGTGGCGCCACCTCCGCAATGCCGGCCGCGTAGGCCGTAATGTGGCGGACGCCGGGAATGAAGTAGCCAAACGTCAGCGCCCAGTGGCCGATGCGCGCGAACCAGGCGTGCGCGCGGTCCAGTCGCTCCTCTGTGAGGTGCAAATATTTGCCATACCGTATTAGCACGCGATGGCCGAATATGCGCCCGAGTTGGTAACTGATGGTGATGCCCGAAGCGCTGCCGGCCAGCGCCGAAACAAAAGCCAGCGGCAAGGAGAGATGCCCTTTGTAAATCAGGTAACCCGAAAACGTGAGCAGTGTCTCATCGGGAATGGGCAGGCCGATGATCCCGAACACCAGCAGGAAAAAAATCGCGAAATATCCATACTGCGTGATCCAGGCGAGAACCTGTTGTTCCAACTAAACCGCCAGCTCGGTGATATCCACCGCGGAACGGTTGCCCTCCACCACCACAATGCCGCTCTCGGTGACGTGGTGGTAGCGCCGGTCGCGCTCCAGATCAAAGCCGATGCAGGCATCCTGCGGCACGCGGACGTTCTTGTCCAGGATGGAGTGCCTCACCTTGGCGCGGCGGCCGATGTCGCAGTTGTCGAGAATCACGGAGTCTTCCACCACGGCTCCGGCGTGGACTTTGACGCCTCGCCCCAATACCGAATTGCGAACGATTCCGCCGGACAGGATGCACCCGCCCGCGACAATGGAATCGATCGCCTGTCCGCGCCGGTCGTCATCGTCGAACGTGAATTTCGCCGGCGGATCCGGATAGCTTGTGGTCCGCACCGGCCACTGCCGGTTGTGAAGATTTAACGCGGGGCTCACCGAGCGCAGGTCCATGTTGGCTTCGTAATACGCATCCACAGTGCCCACGTCACGCCAGTAGGGGACCGCATCGGCCGCCTCTCCCGGGATGCGATTGGACTCAAAATCGTAGGCGTAGATCTCGGCCTTGCCCGCCAGCTTGGGTAGGATATCGCGCCCGAAATCATGGTTGCTGCTCGAATTGGCTGCGTCATCGTGCAGCAGGCGGAGCAGCGTGCGCGTGGAAAAAATGTAATTGCCCATGGAGGCATGCACCCGCCGCGGGTCACCGGGCAGCGTAGGAGCGTCGGGATTTTTCTCGTGGAAGCCCATGATGCGGCCGTCCTCGGCTGTCTCGATGACGCCGAACTCCGCGGCCTGGTGCTTGGGCACCGGAACGGCGGCTACTGTTACCTCGGCGTTCTTCTGCACGTGGTATTCGATCATGCTCGCAATGTTCATGCGGTAGATGTGATCGCCGCCGAAGATCGCCACCACGCGCGGGTCGGCCTGCTCCACCAGGTTGATGTTTTGATAGATCGCGTCGGCTGTGCCCTGGTACCAGGTTTCGTCGGGCGAGCGCATCTGCGCCGGAACCGGGATCACGAACTGGCTCTTGAGCAGGCCGCTCATTTGCCAGCCTTCGTTGAGGTGTTGCAGCAGCGACTGGCTGCGGAACTGGGTGAGAACATACACCGAGTAGATACCCGAGTTGATGAAGTTACTGAGGACGAAATCGATAATGCGATACTTGCCGCCGAACGGCACGGCCGGCTTGGCGCGTTCCTTCGTCAGAGGATAGAGCCGGGTTCCCTTCCCCCCGGCGAGCACGATTCCCAGCACACGTAAGCGCATCAGTTCCGCCACTGCCATATTCTTCCAGGCAAGCGGCCAGCACGCAAGCTGCCTTTTGACAATTTGGGAGGGCGGACCCCCCGGTCCGCAGCCGACCCCCTGGCCGGCTTGCTCGGTTTGGAGATGCTGATTCGCCGCCGAAGAGCAGGTCCAGGGGGACCTGCGCGGACCGGGGGTCCGCCCACCATGTCCGCTACATGTATGCCGGAATGTGTATCCCCAAAATGCCCGCCGTACGCTCCAGTTGACGGTGGAAGAAATTCGTCATCCACAGCAGGAAGACCTTCTTCTCCCGATCCTGCTCCTGGATGATGGGGTACAGGTGATAAAAGTTGTTGAAGGCCTGTGCCAGCTGGAACGCGTATTTGGCCACGTGCGCGGGCTCACCGGCAGTTACCGCCCGCTCCAGGGCCGAATCGGCTTTGGAGGCGGCCAGCAGCATTTGCCAGAAGTCCTCGGCCTGGAGCTGGCGCGCCATGGCGTCGGCGCTCAGTTCGCGGGCGAAATCGGGCACCGTTTCGCCACGCTCTTCCAGTTTGCGCAGAATGTTGCGCGCGCGGACGGCCGCGTATTGCACGTACGGACCGGTCTCGCCCTCGAAGCTCAGGGCCTCCTGCAGGTCGAACGCAATCACGGAATTGCGCGTGTACTTGAGCAGGAAGTAGCGCAGCGCGCCGATGGCGATCTGTGTGGCGATGCGCTTTTGCTCCTCGGGTGCGGCCTCCGCATGACGCGACGACACTTCCTCCAGGGCTTTCGCGATCAGGCTGTCGATTAAGTCGTCGGCTTTCACGCCCAAACCCTTGCGGCCCGAGACTTCGACGTACGGCCGCTTTTTGTCCTCTTCCGAAAGCGCGATGCCAAGATCGGCGCAGCAGCGCGGGGAGAGCGCGACCATTTCATAGGAAAAGTGCACGGAGCGGCCGGCCTGCTGTTCATACCCCAGGCCGCGCAGGCCCGCCACCACCACGTCCTGCAGATACGACTGGCGCGCGTCGATCACGTTATACACTTGCGAGCCGCCGCCGAAATGATGCTCGGACCCGGTGGGGGCGTCGGTGGTGATCCACAGCACACGTCCATCGGCATAGGTCTGGAATGGACGGTAGTAGAAATCCTTGCCCAGCAAGCCAAACTTCCAGAGCTGGTAGGCAATGTCCTTGCCGACATAAGTCACGGTGCCGTCGGAGCGGACGATCACCTTGCCCTCTTCCGAAAGCCCCGGCATCACCCAGCAGCCGGCGTTCTTGCCTTCCGTCTCCAGGTAGATGGCCTTGCGCTCCTTGAGCTGCTCGAAGGCCGAGGCCCAGAACTGCAGATGCAGGATTTCGCTCTCGCGGGGCAGCACGTCGTACTCCACATCCAGCCGCAACATCGTAGCCAGGTGCTTTTGGACGATGGCATCCGCCACCAGGTGCGCCAACTCACATAGCTCACCTTCACCGGCCTCGATGGCGTGCAGAGTTTGCGCCCGCCACTGGAGCGCCTCCGGGGCCTCCGAATAATATGCGGACGTCCGCGCGTACAGGTCCCAGCAGTAGTAATCGAACCGTGTGGCTGGATCGGAAATCAGGGCACGCACATCCGCCGGCGTTTTCTTTTCCAGGTGATGGAATCCCACTACCACGTCGGCCACTTGCACACCGGTGTTGTCTATGTAGTTCTGAACTTCGACATTTTGGCCCAGCGCGCGCAGCATGCGGACGAACGTATCGCCCAAAGTGGCGTTGCGCAGGTGCCCGATGTGCGCTGCCTTGTTTGGATTGATATTGGTGTGCTCGACGATGGTCTTGTCGCCGCCGGCTGCGCCAGTCTCGGATTCTCCGCGGAGCAGCGCCGCACCATAGGCTCCGCGATCGAGACGGATGTTAAGGTATCCATTGCCGGCCACCTCCATCGCCGCCACGCCCGCGATGGGACCGATCTCTTCCACCAGTTCCGCGGCAATTTTCTTAGGCGCCTGACGAAGCTGCTTGGCTAACTGGAAGGCCGCCGGCACCGCCATTTCGCCGAAATCGCTCTGCCGCGGCTGCTCGATGGCCACCGCGAGGTCGACCCCATAACGGGCTTGAATGTGGGCGTGAAATGTCTGGGAAAGCTGCTTCTCGATGGATTGAAACACGGGAAGTACGAGTATAACAGGCGAGTGGAAGAGGACCGCTAAATCTCGTATTCAGGCGGTTTTGCGCGGCCGAAACTGATGTGTTCCCACAGCCGCTCGTGGAGAAAATACAGGCCGATTTTGGTCACCATGTCGATCAGGGCGATGCCGCCGGAAACCATCGGCTTGCCCGTAAGTACAAAAGCAATCAGGCCCGTAGCAGCCGAGCCGAGCACCCGATAGCTGACTGCCTTAGCGAAGCTTCGAGAACTGCTCTCCATAGATAATTTGCATTGTACCAGATCCCGATAGAGATTGTGGTGATGGTTTGAACCGGTCGGCTTATTTCGTTATTTTGCTGCCGGTGAGGGTTGGAGTCCTACCGGCTCCGGTTGCAGGTGTGCCAGAGCCTTGGTGGTATTCTCCCAGTCTTTTGGATTAGCCTTTGTAGCGTAAGGCAAGTTCCGGTCCTTGTAAAACTCCAGCACTTCCTTCGCAACCTTGGCGTCAACTTTCTGCGGGTCCTTGCCCGCCAGTTCGATCGCCAGCTTGGAGAACGCGTTGTCGGCCAGTTTGTATTCGCCCGGGCGCGTCGGGGCTCCGGTGTCGAAGTCGCGATTCGCCAGGGTGAGCCGTCCGGCGCCTACTTGGGTGAGCAAACCACGGTATTCGTCGAGCGTCCGGTTGAAGCTGTCTTCGAAAAGCGTGATCGTCTGGGAAGTGGGTGGCTTGAAGGCGGCGGCTTTGAATGGCCCTACCTTGGGAATCAAGCGAAAGAAGAAGGCCAGAATCTGCGCGAAGATGCCCGGTTTTTGATACTGGTTGTGCCATTCTTTCTCGTAGCTCGCGCGCGAGAGGTTATAGCTAAACTTGCGGCGAGTTAGTCCTGGCTGCGACTTCATCAGATCATCTTTCTTGAGGTCCCACGCGACTTTGGTCATTTCGGGAATCGTCCTGCTGACGCTGTACCGGAATGTCCCCACAGCCAGATCCAGGCTCGTAAATTGGTCCGAAAGTTCCAGGGAATAGGTGTCGCGGAACGCGCGTTCCAGCAGGGGCTTGCTCACCTCGAACCCGATGAAGTCGTGATACGACTGCGAAGCGTAGTGGCCCCTGGCCACCTGCCAGACGTCGAAACCGAACTCCACTTTGAGGTGCGCGGCCGGGTCGTCCGCATAGGTAACCAGGCGGCCATACTTCGCTCGCAGCTTGGGAAATTCGATCGCCACCGCGGGGTTGACCGCGATGGGGTGGCCCGTGGTATCGGCGGCATAGTGCGCGAGGGAGCCGAGCGCAAACGCGTATTCATTCAGGTCCTGGGAGTCGGCAATCATGTTCATCACAAAATCCCCGCTGCGGACGTAGTGCGTCAGGTCGCTGAAGAAATGGCTGCCGAAGGGGTAGTAACCCATGTCCTGAATGATGGCCCCCGCATAGGCGTAGGCATGTGCGTGCACCAGATCGTCAGGGCTGGCTTGTGGAAACCGCTTCAGCAGCAGCGGCTTGATGGATGGATCCCACGCCGAATCAATGATAGCTTCGTGCGTGAGAACGGAGTACGCTTCCGCGGCAGGTGTAACGATCAGAACAGCAGCGCACAACAGGAGACGGAACATGAAGGTAGCGGGGCAATTCTAGCACCGGAGAGGAGAGGAATAAGGAGTCCCGCTCCACAAAATGTGTGAAGCGGGACGGTTGACTACAGGGTTGAAAGTTTCGCGTCCAAATCCGCCAGCGTCCGGTTGAGAAGCTCACGGTAACGCGGATTTTGCGCAGACTTCAAGTCGGTCACAATGCGGACCCGTGAAAGAAGGATGCCTTCCTTCTCGCGGATCAGATTCAGAGTTGCGGGATCGGGTACATTGCGGGCAGGAGCATTTGGGCGCACGTCGAACACGCCGGCCAGTGCTTCGGCCCCCTTACTTTCCCAACCTTTGGCCATACCTTATTCTACCTCGGTAGGAGACAAAGGGGAAGTTTCAGTACATTTGACCAATCGAATCAAGCGTTTCACCCCCTCCCGAAATACGGCTGGAGCTGTAAGAAGGCTCGCCACGAGGAACGCCTCAGACTCGAAATCGTAAAAGAAGCCAGGCTGCAACAGGACGTTATCGGAATGAAGTAGTTCCAATGCCCACTCCTCCTCGGTACGCAGCCGCGGAACCTGCAGGGTGGCGCACCAACCGCCTTCCACCGCCAGAATGCCGGCCGACGATCCGGCAAGAGCTTCGCGGGCGAACTGGAGATTCTCGGCCGTACGGTCGCGGATTTGCTGCTGAACTTTGTCACCGGCGGTGAGCAAACTTGAGGTCGCGCATTGCACGGGAGTCCCGACTGAAAGGTAGGTGTCCGCGATCCACTCCAGGCGCTCCTTGGCCTGCTGCTGTTGGTTCGCCGCTCCCGCGGTCACGATCCAGCCCAGCTTCATCTGCGGGAGCCCGGCGATCTTCGAAAGGCCGCTCATCGCAAACGCCAGCCCCTCCTCCTGTCCCGCAAGCGTGACCACTCGCTCGGCATCGGGCCCGAAGGCATAGTCGGCGAAGACTTCATCGGAGATCAACGCCATTTCCCGCCCGGCGCAGATCCGCGCCAACTCGTCCAGTTCGCCGCGCTTCACGTAGGACCCGGTGGGATTGTTGGGATTCACCAGAATGATGGCCCGGGTACGGTCCGTCAACGCGGAGATCAGCGCGTCGATATCGATTTCCCAGCGGCCGTGATAGCGGAGCGGGTACGAACGGACTTCCACCGATTCCATGGTCGCGAGGAATTCGAACAGCGGGTAGGAAGGCCGCGGCACAAGCACCTGGTCGCCCGGATCCGTCAATAGCTTGAAAAGGTAGGCATAGGCCTCACTCGTGCTAGCGGTGAGCAGGATGCGGTTCGCTTCGACAGTGATGCCGCGGCTGGCGTAATATCGGGACACGGCTTCGCGAGCCGTGCGCATGCCCGCCGGAGACGGTTCATAGCGCAAGAGGCGCTCGTCCCGAAAGGCGTCGACGATTTCCGGCGGATAGCTGAGGCCCGCCCTGGTAGGGTTCGATTCCGTGAGATCGAGAAGTTCTCCGCCGTCGCGACGCTTCTCTTCGAGCGCGCGGGTGAGGCGGTTGGGTTGGAAATCCCAGCGGAAGCGGGATGAAAACATGTCTATCCGCGAATCGCCCAGCGGATCAGCTCCGGCACTTTGGGGACGGTTCCTTGAAACAGGATACCGATGCGGAAGATGCGCGCGGCGGCCCACGTGCCGATGAAGCTGAATGCCACGATGCCGAACAGTCCGGCCCACGGCTGCCAGGCCGGCACACCGCCCGGCATCGATTGGCGCATCATCATCAGTAGTGGGGTGAAGGGCGGAAACAGAGACAGCGCCGTCGCCATCCCGCCGTTGGGCTCCTGTAGGACTGATACCATCAAAATCAAAGGAATGATCACGGGCAGCATCAGGATTCCGACCAGGTGTTGGGCGTCCTGCGTGCTGCTGCAAGCCGATCCCAGCGCCGCACCCATGGCGCACATCAGCGTGACGTCGGCTATCAGGTAGACGAAGAACCAGGGCAGTATGCCAAACGGAATCAGGCCAAACATGGCCATGCTCTGGAGCACAAGTATGCCGCCAATGATGTAGAGTGCCGAACTGAGTAGCGAGCGGGCCAGCGAAGCCAGGACTTTGCCCATAATGAGCTCAAACGGCGTCGCCGAGCCGAGCAGCATTTCGAACACGCGTTGCGTTTTGTCCTCGGCTACCGCCGTGAGCATCGGGTTGGCGCTCAGGAGCACCATCATCCCCATGATCAGGATCAGGAAATACGGAACAGCGAAACTCTCCACCTGGCCCTTCTTCCGCGGCGCCGCAATGGCACCGGTCCGTGGATCCGGTAAGACCAGGTTCATGCTCTCGAGACGCACAGGAGTGAGTGCTTCCGTGTAACGATCGTGGTCAACACCGAGTTGGGCCAGGCGCACCCGCCGCAGACCATCATTCAGCTGGCCCGCGAACCACCCCTGGAAAATGTCGATGCCTCCGGCGCCGGAGTAAAAGGCGATCGAGGCGGGCCGGCCGGGAGTGGGGTGAATCGCCTCCTGCCCGATATCGACAAACGCGGATAGTTCGTGCCGGCGTACGCGGTCCGACAACAGCAGCCGCTGCTGATCCCAGTTGCCGTCGGCTGGTGTGACTTGCTCGAAACGGTATTGCGGCATCAACCGCCGGCCGGTTGTTTTGTCGAACATATCCCGGCGGTTGGCTTCCTCGGCGGACTCGATCACAGCCGCGGCCACGGCGCCCGACCGGTCCAGAATGGCCACGTGCTGCTCCTGCGAATTGTTCTTGGCTTGCATTGCGGCGATGGTGAAAAACCCGCCGCCTAACAGAATCGGCAAGACCAGCAGGCCGAAGACGAAAGCCTTGGTCATCACCGATGTCAGAAAGTCCCGCTTGGCGATCAGCAGAATTCTACGCAACTTGCGCCTCCTCCGCGGCCGGGCCCGCGATGCGAACGAAGATGTCGTGCAGCGACGGCTTGGTGACGGCAAAACTGGTAACGCGCGTTCGATCGAGCAGCGCGTGCAGCACCCGCTGCGGGTCAGCCCCGGCCGCCAGGCGAACCTCTTGCACCTGTCCCAAGTCGCGAACCTTCTCCACGCCCGCGACGCTCCTCAGCACCGCCGCTCCACCATCCGCCGTGATCCGCAGCGTGTCCGTGGCATATTGCTGCTGTATCGCGGCCAGCGTACCGTCCAAGACCTTCTTGCCGCGGAAGATCATGAAGATGTAGTCGCACATGCTTTCCGCCACGTGCATGTCGTGGGTGCTCAGAATCACGGTGGAGCCGCGGCGGCGGAGTTCCAGGATGGACGCGCGCACCAGGTCCATGCTTACCGGATCGAGCCCCGTGAATGGTTCATCCAGGATCAGCAGCTTGGGTTGCGGCACCACCGCGGCGATGAACTGCACCTTCTGGCTCATGCCCTTGCTCAGCGTCTCCACTTTTTGCTCAGCGCAACGCGCCAGATCGAACTTTTCCAGCCACGCTGTCACTTCCTTAGACACGTTGCGCCCGCTGCGCAGTTCGCCATAAAACTCCAGCAGCGTCCGAACGGCCATCTTGCGATAGACACCGCGCTCCTCCGGCAGGTACCCGATCTGCTCCGAACGCGTGTCTCTCATTTCCTGCCCGAACACATGGATGGACCCGTGGTCGGGATGGAAAATGTTGGTGATCATGCGCATGGTTGTGGTCTTGCCCGAGCCGTTGGGTCCGATGAAACCGTACACCGAACCTTCCGGTACGGTAAGCGTCAGGTCATCCACGGCGGTGAGGGGGCCGAAGGTCTTGGTGACATCGCGAATCTGAACGGCGTCCATTAGCCTAACATCGTAAGGTAAATGGACGCCGCTGTCAATCGCAGCGACCGGCGCAGCCGCTGCCGCTCACTGGCAATCGAAGAGTATTTCTGACTTTTTCGTTGATACCGACAGCGCCACCGATCTCCGTGAGCGTTTTGCCATCGGATGAGACACTGTAGCTGCATACGGAGGGTCAGCGCCAAACGCCGCGCTCGCGGCGAAGACGCATAGTAACAGTTTGAGCATCCTGCGCCGGATTGTAGCAACCGGCTCGATACCGCTCTGGTCGGCCGTGAGATTACTCTTCGTGCTAAGGTTCGAGTACATGACCAGGCTACGAATGATTGCGGCTCTCGGCTTGATAATGCTGGGCGCGGCATCCGCAGCTCCCGCCGAATTGAAGTATGTGGTGGTGGTCACCCGCCACGGAGTGCGTTCGCCCACGTGGACTGCCGATCGCCTCAACCAGTACACCCCGCAGCCATGGCCCGATTGGAAAATTCCGCCTGGATTCCTCACGGCCCACGGCCGGACGCTGATGAAAATCTTCGGCGCTTATGACCGTGCATACCTGGTCAACACGGGGCTGATGAAGGCCGGCGGTTGCGCCGACGCCGCCCACACTTACTTCCGGGCCGATACCGACGAGCGGACTATTGAGACCGGCCGCGCCCTGGCCGAAGGACTGCTGCCGGGCTGCAACGTGACGGTGCATTCCCTTCCCGAAGGAACTAAGGATGCGCTCTTCGATGGCCTCGCCATAAATGGGATACAACCAGATCGCAACCTGGCAGCCGCCGCCGTATTGGGGCGCATCGGAGCGAAACCCGAAGCGCTGCTGGAGGCCTATCGGCCGGCCTTTGAACAGTTACAACAGATATTGATCGGATGCCTTCCCGGCGCCACCTGCGGGGCCGGCACGAAACTCCCCGCGCAGCCGTTGCTGGGGCCGCCCATCACCGTGGTCCCCGGCAACGATGCAAGCCTCGCTGATGTCACCGGTCCGCTGAACGTGGCGTCCACCCTCGCTGAGAATCTGACGCTCGAATACACCGAGGGCATGAGCGGCAGCGAGCTCGGCTGGGGACGCCTGAACGAATCCAAACTACGGCAGGTGATGGCGCTGCACACCGCTTACGCCGACCTCGCGCGCCGGACTCAGTACAGCGCGCGCGTGCGCGGATCCAACCTGGCCAGTCATGTTCTCGATTCGCTGCGGCAAGCGGTGAGCGGAAAGCCGGTGGCTGGCGCGCTGGGTAGCTCGGGTGACACCGTCCTGTTACTGGTGGGCCACGACGCCAATCTTTCGAACTTTTCTGGAATGCTAAACCTGTCCTGGATGTTGCCCGGCTATCAGCGCGATGACACGCCGCCCGGCGGGGCACTGGTTTTCGAGTTGTGGCGCGCGGCCGGCGGAGGCGCCTACACCGTGCGGACCTACTACACCGCTCAAAGTCTGGAGCAAATGCATCAGGCGACACCGCTCAGCCTGAGCGCGCCGCCTGCGCGAGCGCCGGTGTTCCTTTCCGGATGCAGTGCGGCCTCGGAGGGCTTTGATTGTGAGTGGCGGGCGTTTGAGCGGACGATGGCGGCCGCTATCGATCCGGCATACGTCACAAAGTAAGGGAGCCTCCGCTCCCTTACGCTCGCGGCTCGATAACGCGGCGTCGATTTCACGCGCCCATCACCGACGTCGTACGCATACCGATTACCCCCCGTTGCCGAGCCGCGACCGTGAGGGAGCGGGGGTTGCGGTTAGATCCCCTCTGCAACAAACACCGCCATCGGTTCGCCTTGCTCATCCACTACATACCGGATCGCGTCCTGCACTTCCTTGTCTTTCCAGAGCCACCGCGTACTTCCGTGGCGCGCCCACCGCTTTCGATTCGCATCTCCAAATCCTAATCGGCACGGATTCCGGCTGGCATACGATTTGAAGTCATTCATGATTTTCTCCGGCCGGACCTCCGCTTCAACAATCACATGCACGTGGTTGGTCCGCACGTGAGCGGCTAACAGACTCCAGCCGCGGTGTAGACAAACTTCATGGAGACTCTTGAGAACGACCTCCCGGCTGCCCTGGTCCAGGAAATACGGCGGCTGGTCCATTCAACTGACGCTCGGCATCGGCATGCTGCGGATGGGCTGGAAACAGTCGGGCTCCCGGCAGGTTATGGTTCCTGTCAATGGAACCCAACTCCTCGCCATGCAAGTGCGCGCCATAGCAGGCGAAGGTGATGAAGTACCTCATGGACGATCGCTCGACTCTAACCTCCGCTCCCTTACGGTCGCGGCTGGGTAACGGTGTCGGTAAGAGCGTTCGGTAACGGTGTTCGGTAACAGGGTTCGGTAACTGCGCCTTCATTTTGTCACCTGGCGCACTCCCTCGTTTGACAAGCTGGGTTACTTCCTTTTATGTTGTAAGAATATGACTGACCAGTCAGTCAGCGATCGAAAACGGAGCTCCATCCTGGAGGCGGCGCGCACCGTCTTCTCCCGCAAGGCCTATGCCGACGCGGCCGTGGACGATGTCGCCGAACATGCGCACATCGCTAAGGGCACGCTGTATCTGTACTTCAAGTCGAAAGAGGATCTGTATCTGGCAGCATTGGTGAGCGATCTGCGCGCCATGTCGGCAGACGCCCGCGGCAAGATGGAATCGGCCTCCGGCTTCCGCGAGAAACTCCGCGCTTTTCTCACCGTCCGCTTGGACTACTGCCGGTCGCATGAGAATTTCCTGCGCATCTACCTGGCCGAATACGGCACCATGTTTCTGCGGGCTCCGCTCAACCGCGAATTGCACCAACTGGTTCGAGAAAACATCCGCTACGTGGCACAAGTAGTGGAGGAGGCCATCGGCAGCGGAGAAATCCGGTCCGTTCCGGCGCCGGCTACGGCAGCCGCCATCTTCGATATGTCGCGCGGCTTGATCGAACGGCGTCTGCTGGGCTGGAAGGATTTCCGCGCAAAGGACGAGATCGAATTCAGCATCGATTTGCTGTGCTCGGGCATCGGAAACAATAGTAGAAGTGTAGCTCGCGGGCGGGCCAGGCGTGCTTAAAACCGGAGGGATGGGAGTGCACCAGAGGTTTGGCGGGATGCTGATGCTTTCATTGGCGCTGGCGACGCCTGCGTTGATGCGCGCGCAACTCGGCGGTGCGGCGGCGGCGGCGGCGCCGACGTCGCGCGCCCTGCAGTTGCCGCTTTCCGGCCGCACGGGACAGCCAGGCAGCGTGGCGCCCGTGCAAAACAGCCTGCCCGGCGGCGCCCAGAGCGTCAACACGATCACCAGCTCGGTCCAGGTGCAAGGCGCTTATCAGGGTAGCGTGCTCTCCTCTGAGACCCCGGGCGCGCCCTTCGATCTGTCGCTGGCCGATGCCATCAAACGCGGATTGCAGTACAACCTCGGCAACGTAGGGTTTCAGAACAGCATCCGGCAGGCCCGCGGGCAGCGGTGGACGGAGTTGGCCAACCTGCTTCCCCAGGTCTCCGCCGATACTTTCGTAACCGAACAACAGGTGGACCTGGCAGCGTTCGGATTCCACTTCAGCTTTCCGGGCTTTAGCATTCCCACTGTGGTGGGGCCGTTCCACTATTTCGATGTGCGCGCTCACTTGACCCAGTCGATTGCCAATCTCACGGACCGGCGCAACTTCCGCGCATCGGAACAGACGCTGCGCGCCACCGAACTTTCCGCGCAGGATGGACGCGACCTGGTGGTGCTGGCGGTAACCGGCGGTTACCTGTCGATCCTGTCCGCTGCGGCGCGCATCGATTCGGCGCAGGCGCAAGTGGCAGCCGCGCAGGCCACGTACCAGCAGGCGGTGGACCGGCACGACGCCGGCGTCACCGCGCGCATCGACGTAACGCGCAGCCAGGTGGAATTGCAGGTGCAACAGCAGCGCCTGATCTCACAACAGACCGACTTCGCCAAACAGAAGATTCAACTCGGCCGCGTGATCGGCTTGCCGCCTGGGCAGGATTTCATGCTCACCGATTCCCTGCTCTACACGCCGCTTGCCGGCCTCACTTTGGACCAGGCACTGCAGCGCGCGGCGGCCAACCGGGCGGATCTGAAGTCCGCGCAGGCCCAGGTGCAGGCTGCTGAGCTGGTGCGCAAAGCGGCCACCGCCGAGCGCTATCCAACCGCGGATGTCGCAGCCGACTATGGCGTGATCGGCACCTCGCCGGTGAATTCGCACGGCACCTTCAGCGTGACTGGCACCGTGCGCGTCCCCATCTGGCAGGGCGGCCGGGTGCATGGCGATATCGAGCAGGCCGATGCCGCGCTCCAGCAGCGCCGCGCCGAGTACCAGGACTTGCGGGGGCGCGTGGATGCCGACATACGGCAGGCGTTTTTGGACCTGACGGCGGCGGCCAGCCAGGTCACCGTGTCGCAGAGCAATCGGGACCTGGCGCGGGACACGCTGGCACAGGCGCGCGACCGCTTTGCTGCGGGAGTTGCCGACACGATCGAAGTGATCCAGGCGCAGGAATCGGTGGCCGCCGCGGAGCAGGATTACATCAGCAGTCTGTTCGCGCATAACCTGGCCAAGGCCAGCCTGGCCCGCGCCATGGGACAGGCCGAACAAGGGATTCTACAACTTCTCGGGAGACCATAAATGCCAACTGAAGATACACACCCCCCGAGCCGAACGCGTGGCCGCGCCACAGCATTGATCGTGGTCCTTCTGATCGGGGCCGCTGTGGCCACGGGTGGCGTCCTCTACTGGAATTACGCGCAGGGCTACGAGTCGACCGACGACGCCCAGGTGGATGGGCACCTCAACGGCATCAGCTCGCGCATTGCCGGCACCATCATTAACGTCTGCGTGGATGAAAACCAATCCGTAAAAGCCGGAGACCTGGTGGCCGAGATCGACCCGCGCGACTACGAAATTGCCTTGGCGCAAGCCAAAGCGGAAGTATTGCAGAAGCAGGCCGAGGTTCAGGTGCAGGACCCCAATGTCCCGATGACGGAGGTTACCAGCCAGACCAGTATCCTGAGCGCGGAGGCTGACGTGGCCACGGCCGATGCCGGGGTTGCCTGGGCCGAACGCGACCTAGTCGCGGCCCAGGGGCGCTTGCGCGAAGCCGAGGCGAACTATGCCAAAGCGCAGGAGGACATGGCGCGCTACAAAGCCCTGGTGGATAAAGACGAAATTCCGCGGCAGATTTACGATCAGTCGGTATCCAGCGCGAAAGCGCTCCAGGCCGGCGTGGATTCGAATCGCGCCGCCACAGAGGCGTCACAGAAATTAGTAGATCAGCGGCGCTCGCAGTTGGCGCAGGCCCAGAGTCACCTGGCGGAAGCCAATCGCAATGCGCCGCAACGCCTGGCCGTGAGCCGCGCCAACGTCGTCGCCAAGCAGGCCGACGCGCAGGTGGCCAAAACGCGCGTCGAGCAAGCCGAGCTCAACCTCACCTATACCAAGATCTACGCGCCTGTCTCCGGCGTGATCACTAAGCGCAGCGTCGAAATCGGCAATCGTGTGCAGCCCGGCCAGCAGCTCTTTCTCATCGGGCAGCTCGACGATCTCTGGGTCACCGCCAATTTCAAGGAGACGCAACTCCGCCACATGCATCCCGGGCAGCGCGCCACCATTTCAGTGGATGCCTACGATCAGACGTATCAGGGTTACATCGAAAGCATGCCTGGCGCTACCGGCACCATTACCAGCCTCCTGCCGCCGGAAAACGCCAGCGGCAATTATGTGAAGGTGGTGCAGCGGCTGCCCGTGCGCATTCGCTTCGACAAGAACCAGAAAGGGCTCGACCGGCTGCGTCCCGGAATGTCGGTTGGCCCGAGAGTACAGTTGAAATAGCGTGGCAGCGTCGGCGCAAACGCAGGCTCTCTGGAAGCCCAAGTACAACCCGTGGGCGGTGGCCATGGTGGTCACTATGGCTACGTTCATGGAAGTGCTCGACACCTCCATCGCCAATGTGTCGCTGCCGCATATCGCCAGCAATCTTTCCGCCAGCCAGGAGGAGTCCACCTGGATCCTCACCAGCTACCTGGTATCCAACGCCATCATTCTTCCCATGAGCGCCTGGCTTCAGCGCCTGCTGGGCCGCAAGCGTTTCTACATGACTTGCGTGGCGCTGTTTACAGGCAGCAGTTTTCTGTGCGGCCTCGCGCCCAGCCTGGGAATGCTGGTGATGTTCCGCGTGATGCAGGGCCTGGGCGGCGGCGGACTCCAACCGAGCGAACAGGCCATCCTGGCCGATACCTTTCCACTGGAGAAACGCGGGATGGTATTTGCCGTATACGGCATGGCGGTGGTGGTGGCGCCCGCGCTAGGACCAACATTGGGCGGCTGGATCACCGACAACTTCAGTTGGCGCTGGATCTTCTACATCAACGTGCCCATCGGCATCATCTCGCTGCTGCTGACCAGCCGCATGGTGGAAGATCCGCCCTACTTGAAAAACCTGCGGGCAATGGGCCGGCCGCGCATCGATTACCTCGGGCTCGGCCTTCTCGTTCTGGCCATCGGCAGCCTGCAAATGGTGCTCGACAAGGGGCAGGAGGCAGACTGGTTTCATTCCACCTGGATCACCACTATGCTGATCGTCGCGGTGTACGCATTCATGGTGTGGGTGGTGTGGGAGTGGTATCATCCCGAGCCGATCGTCGACGTGCGCCTGTTCAAGAACCGCAACTTCGCCTGCGCCATGTTCTTTACGTTCGTGCTGGGTACGGTGCTGTTCGGGACGACTGTGGTGATTCCGCAATTTCTGCAAGTGCTACTCGGCTATCCGGCGGAAAAAGCCGGTCAGGCCATGGCCGGCGGAGGCCTCGCGATGCTCGTCATGATGCCGATTGCCGGTCAACTGGTGAGCCGCGTGGACCCGCGCGCCATGATGGCGGTTGGATTTGCGACCACGGCCGCGGCGCTCTATTTCATGACCACGCACCTCACGCTGCAGATGGATTTCTTTACCGCCGCCATGCTGCGGACGTATCAGGCCATCGGATTGCCGCTCATCTTTCTGCCTTCGAACACGCTGGCGTATATCGGCATTCCGCGCGAGAAGGGCAACCAGATCGCGTCCATGAACAGCTTTGTGCGCAATATCGGCGGCAGCATCGGAATCGCGGTGATCAGCTCTTCGTTGACGCGGCAGATTGCCAAACACCAGAGTTACATGGTGGCGCACGCGGCGCCCGGCAACGGAGCCTTCGATCAAATGGCCAACGGCATCAGCCAGGTGTTCGCCAACCGGGGCACAGCGGAACCCATGCGGCACGCCTATGGGCGGATCTCCGGCCTGATTGCCGGCCAGGCCACCACGCTGGCTTACATCGATATCGTCCAGATCCTGGCCCTGGTGGTCGTGTGCCTGGTTCCCTGCGTGCTGATTATGCGGCGGCCCAAGCAGGCCATTACCAGGCCCGCGGCGCACTAACACGATGCCGCGCCATTCCGCATTGATTCGCTCGCTGCGCCGGGCGCTCGTCGACTTGGCCGATCCCGTCAAAGCCCCGGCCATGCGAGCGTACATGAAATCGGAGATGCCGTACCTGGGTGTCTCGACGGTTCCGCAGCGCAAAGCATCGAAAGCTGTGTTCGCGGCGCACTTGCTCGAAACGTCCGAGGACTGGCGCGACACGATTCTCGATCTGTGGCGGAAGGCCCGTTACCGCGAGGAACGATACGCGGCGATCGAGCTGGCCGGCTACTCGCGTTACCGGAAATTTCAGACGCTGGACACGCTCGCTATGTACGAGGAGATGATCACGTCGGGCGCGTTGGTGGGATTATCGTGGATGCGATCGCTTCCCACCAGATCGGCGAGCTTCTGCGCCGCTACCCGGCCGAGATGGCTCGGACCCTGCGCCAGTGGGCCGCGTGCGACAACTTGTGGAAGCGCCGCAGCGCCATCCTCGCGCAACTCCAGTTCAAGCATGATACGGATCTGGAACTTCTGTACGACTGCATCCGCCCGTCACTCGGCTCTTCCGAATTTTTCCTCCGAAAAGGAATTGGATGGGCCTTGCGCCAATATGCCTGGACTGACCCGCGGGAAATCCAGCGCTACGTTCGCAAGCACGACGCCCAACTGAGTCCGCTCAGCAGGCGCGAAGCGCTGAAAAATGTTGGCCCTCATTCCAGCAAATTGCGATAGTCCTCAGGATCGAGCCCGAAGCGTTCCATCTGGCGCGGCAAATCCGGCCGCAGTGTTTCGGGGGTAAGCCGAACCCACGCGGCGATGACGGTTTCCACGCCCACTCGCTGCTTTCCATCCTCCTCCGCCATGGCCTCAGCCGCGCCGCGCAGTTCCGCTTCCGTGGCGTCGCGCACCGGCCGCGGAGTCTGGCTCAAAACCTGATTGAGAAAATCTTCCGCCGCATCGTTCCAGTTCACTTGGACATAGTAGCGAATCTTCAGGGCAGAGACGGCGCGGCGCGCCCGGGCGGAATCCCGGCGGCAGGCCGGAAGGACTGCCCCACTTCGCGAAAACGATTTGACTTAGCAATATCGGCGTTCATGAGCGTTCATCGGCGGCTAAAAGGTCTTCTTATGCTGCTGTTTCGCTCCTCCCCGGATCGGGTTATCATTTGGATTACTCCCCCGATCGAAACTCGAAGGTACTCGTGAAATCCATTCAAACTCCCGTCATTCTGGAAACCGATCTTCCCGGCGTCGAACGCCACGCCCGCGGGAAGGTTCGCGATGTCTACCGCGTCGATGACCGCTTGCTGATCGTGGCTACCGATCGCATCTCCGCCTTCGACTACATCCTGCCCACCGGTATCCCCGACAAGGGGCGCGTGCTGACGCAGCTATCGATCTTCTGGTTCGATTTTCTCCGCGATGTGACGCCAACGCACTTTCTGACGGCGGACATCGATGAATATCCCAAGATGCTGGCGCCCTACCGCAGTCAACTGGAGGGCCGCTCCATGCTGGTGAAGCGCGCCAACATGGTGGAGATCGAATGCGTCGCGCGCGGATATCTCTCCGGCTCGGGTTGGAAGGAGTATCGGCAACAGGGCACGGTGTGCGGCATCCGGCTGCCCGCCGGCTTGCGCGAAAGCGACCGCCTGCCGGAGCCGATCTTCACGCCCTCCACCAAGGCCCAGACCGGGCACGACGAGAATATTTCGTTCGAACGGACGGCAGAAATGATCGGCGCCGATCTGGCAAGCCGTTTGCGCGATCTCACGATCGAGATCTATACGCGCGCGGCGCGCTACGCCGAGTCGCGGGGAATCATCATCGCCGATACCAAATTCGAATTCGGGTTCGTGGGCGATCAATTGGTCCTGGGTGATGAAGTGCTCACACCCGACTCTTCCCGCTTCTGGCCGGCCGACAGCTACCGGCCGGGCGGCGCTCAGCATTCGTTCGACAAGCAGTACGTACGCGACTACCTCGAGTCGATTCACTGGAACAAGCAGCCTCCCGCGCCGCCGCTGCCTGAAGAAGTCGCAGCCCAGACGGGCGAGAAGTACCGGCAAGCTTACGCCAAGCTCACCGGCCGCCAACTATGAACTGGCTCGACGTGGTACTGGGTTTAATCCTGGTGGCCTCGGTCGTGACCAGCTTCCGCAAAGGCCTTTCGCGGGAAGTCATCGGTCTGGTCGCGGTGTGCCTGGCGCTAGTCTTAGGCATATGGCTCTATGGACTGGCCGGCTCGTATTTGCTACCCTACCTCAGCTCGCGTGCGACGTCTAACTTCGCGGGCTTCGCTATTGTGTTCTGCGGCGTGATGTTGTTGGGCGGCCTGGTCAGTCTGATCGTGGGAAAGTTTTTGAAGATCACCGGGCTGTCTTTCTTCGATCATCTCCTTGGGGCAGGTTTCGGAATTCTTCGCGGGATGCTGATCTCGGTGGCTCTAGTCACCGGAATCATGGCATTTTCGGCGGACGACCGGCCACCTGCGTCCGTGGTGAATTCGCGGATTGCTCCGTACGTAGTGGGCGCGGCTCGCGTGGTAGCAGCCATGGCGCCCCACGAAGTGAAAGAAGGCTTTCAAAAAACGTACGCGCGCGTGAAGTCGGCCTGGAAAGACGGCAGTAAGGGAATGCTTCCCGGCGGCGAAAAAGGAAAGAATGAAAGAGAAATTTGACGGGTTGGTGGAACATCTGCTGGCGGGGAACATTTTTCTTGAGGAAGCCATCGAAGTTCTGGAGCGCAGCATGATCCAGCGCGCGCTGGAACGCACCGAAGGCAACCGTTCGGAGGCCAGTAAACTTCTCGGTATTCACCGCAATACGCTGCAGAGGAAATTAGGGGAGTACCAACTCGCCGATGGCCGCGGCCGCGTGCGCCGCCGGCCCCCCGCCCGGCAGGGGCGAGCGCGGAAGCCGAAGTCGGGCGTGGCGTAAGAAGTTTTCAGTTGTCAGTTAACAGTTTTCAGTTACGGGCACTCACCGAGCAGCTTTCTGGCAGACTACTGACCACTGATTAACTGATCACCGAAAACTGACTACTGAAAACTTTGTCCCTCGACCTTCTGATCTTCGATCTCGACGGTACGCTCATCGATTCCAAACTGGACTTGGCGCACGCGGTGAATGCAACGCGCGCCCACCTGGGCATGGGACCGTTGAACATCGCGCTGGTCTCTTCGTATGTTGGCGATGGGGCGCCGGTGTTGATTCGTCGAGCGCTCGGGCAGGGCGCAACGGAAGCTGCGATCCAAAAAGGCCTGCAGTTTTTTCTGGAGTACTACCGCGAACATAAGCTCGACCACACGCGGCTTTATCCCGGCGTTCAGGAATCGCTTGACCGCTTGCGCGCGGCAGGCAAGCAATTGGCCATCCTCACGAACAAGCCGGTGGCTGTGAGCCGCAGCATCGTCGAAGGACTTGGACTAAGCGGTTATTTCTTCCAAATCTACGGCGGCAACAGCTTCGATTTCAAGAAACCGAATCCCATCGGCGTCCAGAAGCTGATGGCGGAGGCGGACATTGGGCCGGCAGCCACGCTCATGGTGGGCGACAGCTCAGTCGATGTCGAGACCGCGCGCAACGCCGGCGTACGGGCCTGCGGCGTCCGTTACGGTTTTGCTCCCGAAACTCTTAGCGATCCCGCGCCCGACGTGCTCGTCGACCGCATGGAACAACTTGCTGACTGGGTGTTGGGTGGAGATCAGACGCCGGTCAACTCTTAGGCGGTTCCCACAACTCGATCTTGTTCCCGTCCGGATCGAAGACCCAGGCAAAGCGGCCGTAATCGGCGCTCTCGCGCTTGGGATCGATCCGCACTCCGTTCGCGCCCAATTTCGCCAAAATCGCGTCCAGGTCGTCAACGATGTAGTTGATCATGAACGGAGCCCCGCTGGGATCGAAGTAGGTGGATGTCGCCGGAAATATGCTCCAGGCCGTGACTTGCTCCCGATTCGGGTCCTCAAAAGAACGCCACTTAAAGCGCCCGCCGTAGGTGTCCTGTTGGATACCCAGCTGATCGGCGTACCACGCGCTAAGCCGCTTCTGATCGGCCGACTTCAGAAACACGCCGCCAATGCCGATGACTCTCCCTTTTTGTTCTGGCACTCTAGAAATATACACCTACGCAACGGCGGCCGTCTCCATGGCAACCGGCTCGGCGGCCTCCTGCATGGTGGAGGCGAGCATGTCGTACGCGGCGGCCCATCCGTCTCGCACGTCCGGCGTAAACGCTGCGCCCAAACACCTCTCGAGCGTCCACAGAAGAGTCTCTCCCATCGGGCTGTATTGATCGGGTTGCACGCCGTATCCCGCGTGCCGCCGGCCTAATTGCCGAACTGCAGGTAGAATCTGTTCGGGGCGATCGAGCGTCTTAACCACGGCGCAAAGAATCTGTGCCATCTTCTGGGCCTGCTCCTCGCGGCTGCTGCGAAACAGGCGCTCGAGATGTGGCGCCATCGCGAACAGCCGGTCGTAAAATGCGAGCGTGGCCGTATCCAGGTTCTCAGCCACCTGGCGGAAACTTCCCTGAACCACGCGTACTTGATAAGCAGTCATTATTCTTCAAACCCTCTAGAGTAACTTGCGAAAAACGGCTGCGAGAAGGCTCATGAAAGTACGGGCCGAGCGAAAAAAAAGGCGACAATCAGAAGCAGTGATCGGCAAAGGCCGCAGTGCGAGCACATCGCCTAATCTGTCCCTCCCCGGCAATCTCGCCGCCGGGCTGGCGCGGAGCCACTTGTCATCGCTCGACGGGCTGCGCGCCGTCGCGGCTTTGCTAGTGGTCTTCTATCACTACGGCTTCGAATGGTGTCCGGGCGGACTCGGCGTCCTGGCGTTCTTTGTCTTGAGCGGCTTTCTGATCACATGGCTGCTCCTCAAGGAAGAAGAACGCTTCGGCACAATCTCGTTGCGGCGATTCTATATGCGCCGGAGTCTGCGCATTTTCCCGGCCTTCTATACCTACTGGATCCTGCTCAGCGGCGCCCTGCTGCTCTTTCACAAACGATACGTGGTGGCGCAGGCCGTGGCCTCGTTCTTTTACGTGAATAACTATTACCAGGCGATCCAGGGCGATCCCAACACAGGCTTCAGCCACACCTGGTCGCTGGGCATCGAGGAGCAGTTCTACCTGCTGTGGCCGCTGACGTTTCTGGTGCTGAGGCGCAACCGGCACCGCATGCGCTTCCTTATTGCCGGCATCCTGGCGGTGATGCTTTATCGTGAGGCTCTGGTCTTTTTCTTCCACCGCGATCAGGGTTACATCTACGAAGCCTTCGATACGCGCGCCGACCACCTGCTGATCGGCTGCCTTCTGGCGGTGGCGCTTCGACAAGGCGCCTGGAGCCGGTTCTGGCGCTGGCTCTGTTCCAGCGCAGGCTTCATGTGGGCCACCATTGCGCTGCTGGCCGCGTCATCCGTTTTGGCCGCGCAGTTCGGAGCGACGTACCGGGATGCCATCGGTTTTGTCGCCGATCCCATCCTGGTGGCTGCTCTGATCGCGCAGACGATCGCATGGCCCGCGACCGGTATGGGCGCGGCGCTGAACTGGGGCTGGATGCGTTACCTGGGCACCATCTCTTATTCGATGTACCTGTACCAGCAGGTGACGGTCGGCCCGGTCCAGAAGCTATTGGGCCGCTGGCCGGCCGTCTCGCTGCCGGCCACGATCCTCGCGGTGATCGCCATGGCGAGCGCTTCATACTGGATCATCGAGCGCCCGTTCCTACGGCTTAAAGACCGCTTTGAGTAACGCCGGCGGTCCTTGCCGCCGGTGCGTTTTGCCGGCGGCAAGGACCGCCAGCGTTACTTAAGTCCTGCTTATTCGACCCGGCCGCGGCTTGGTAAGATCCCATCCATAGATTTGAGCTACCCTAATCGGCCCGTGCGAATACCACCAAGCGTCTCGACAGAGGCGCCGGTGCCGCCATCGTTTTATTCCGCCGCTTTTGCTGCGAGCGTCTCCACAACCGCGATGTTCTGGATCAATTCCTGCGGCACACCGTGGCGCGCTTGCAGATAAGACGAAGCATTGTACGAGACCCAGGCTTTGCCATCGGCATCTTCCCAAACCAGAACCTTCAGCGGGAGATCGATCGCGATGCTCGGCGCGGCGATCATGAGAGGAGTTCCGGCTTTCGGATTACCGAAGATCAGGAGCTTGGTAGGACGCATGTGCATGCCCGCCTTTTCCGCCTCGCCGCTATGATCGATCAGGGCAAACAGTTTGACCCCCTTGGCTTCAAGGATGGCTTCGAGCTTACGGACAGTCTGGTCCACCGATTGATGGCTGGGTATCGTTACGATCCCATTCTCTGCATACGAGCTCACTGTGTTCTCCTCGCGTTTCTCAAGATTTGCCTGCCTGGGCTCGTGAACGGAAACGAGGTAGATGGCCATCGCCAGTCCCAGCGCCGCCAATGTCACAGCAACGGCTATCGCCAGAGAGGACGGACGATTATATCGAACCTCTCCGCGATTCAGCTCTCGAACCAGACGAATGTGGTTCCATGCGCAGACGGCGTTGACGACGACGCCAAGCACGATAAGCCCGGTACCGAACCAGAACGAAGGGCCGTAGGGCCGCAACTGGGAATTGGATTGCCCGATCTGTAAAGCTTGCAGGAACAGGCCGAAGCGGGCCACCACAAACCCGAATCCCATGAGCGCCAGGCCGGTTCGAATCCAAGCGAGAAAGGTCCTTTCCGCGGCGAGATAGTCGCTCGGGCCGCTCATCTAAACCCCGGAGCCCGTCCTGGAGCGCGCCGGCACCTTGGCAAACAATACCGTCAGACCCTCAGCCATGGTCGGGTGGGTGAAGATCGCGTCACGAAGCGCAGTATATGGCAGCTTCGCCAACATGGCGGTTTGGACTACCGCAATTATTTCGCCGGCTTGTGGGCCGATTGCAGTGAAGCCTAGGATCTCGTCACCGTCGGCACTGACGAGGGTCTTCAGGAATCCCCGCGTTTCCGAAAGTGTTTGCGTTCGGAGCACGGTGGCGGTCGGAATCTTCGCCAACCGGTAGGGGATAGCTTGCATACGGGCTTCCGATTCGTTCAGGCCCACCCGTGCGACCTCCGGGTCGGTGAAAATACAGAACGGCACCAGCCGGTCGTTGGTGGTGCGGTTGCCGCCGTTCAGGTTGTCGCGCACGACTCGAAAATCGTCGAAGGCCACGTGCGTAAAGTGCGGGCTGCCCGCGCAGTCACCCATCGCCCATATGCCTGGCGCGGTCGTCTGAAGTTTTTCGTTCACGCGGATATAACCGCGGCTGTCCAGCTCAACATCGGTTTTGTCCAGGCCGAGCCCTTGCGTATTCGGAACGCGTCCGGCTGCCACCAGAATGTCGGTGCCTTCCAGCGTGCGTGCGCCTTGCGAATCCCGGACCTGCACCCTGACCTGCTGCCCCGACAAACCCTCCACGTCGAGAAGTTCCGTCTGGAGCATCACCTCGATACCGTCATCGCGAAACAGCCGAAGAAGCTCTTCCGCCACGTCCGCGTCCTCATGGCTGGCGAGTTGCGGTCCTCGCTCCAGAATCGTGACGCGGCTTCCGAATCGCCGCATGGCCTGGGCGAGCTCGAGACCGACATAACCGCCGCCGAGAATGATCAGATGTTCCGGGACGCGATCCAGTTCGAGTGCTTCCACATGAGTAAGCGGTTTGGCTTCTTTCAGCCCGGGGACATCGGGTATCGACGCACGCGTGCCGACGTTCAGAAAGACTTGTTCGCCCTCCAGAATGCGCGTAGTGCGGTCCTTCATCCGCACCTCGACGGTCTTGGGAGCGATGAAGCGGCCCTCTCCTATAACGAGCTCCGCGCCGCTCGATCGATATTTCTCCAGGTGGATCCCGATCATATCGTCAACCATCTTGCGCTTGCGCCGGCGCACGCCGGTCATTTCGATCGTCACGGGGCCGGTCGCGATTCCAAACTCCGCTGCATGACGGACCAAGTCGGCCACTTTCGCGCTATGAATAATGTTCTTGCTCGGCAGACACGCAATGTTCGGACAGGAGCCACCGATCAGGCCGCGCTCGACGACAGCGGTGCGCCGTCCCCCGCTTGCCACCGTCCAGGCCAAATACTTCCCTGCCTCGCCGCTACCGATGATGAGGATGTCATATCGCTGATTCTCCGGCACTGGAGCCTCCGCTTAAGGATTCGCGAACATCCTATTTTCGACGGAATCGGTGGGCGCAAGTTACCCCTGGAAATGGCGAATCCATTCCTTTGTTCTTTTACTCACACCCAACGGCCGGCGTTGGCCCGTCAACTGCACACTGGGCACTGCGCTAGGTAAGGTTGTCCGGGCGCCTCTCAAAATTAAGGAGGAACTTATGCTTTGGACTATTTTCGTAATTCTGATGGTGCTGTGGCTGCTGGGATTGGTGACGTCGTTCACACTCGGCGGTTTCATACACATTCTACTGGTAATCGCGCTGGCGAGCTTGCTGATCCAGGTCATGACCGGCCGGCGAGCGGTCTAAGTCCGACAGCAGCCAGCGAGGGAACAACATGCATCTGAGCCACCGCCTGATGATCTCCTTGTTCTGCGGCGTCGCCGCAATCTCGCTGGTATTTGCCGTTTACCAGGTTCAGGCGGAGAGGCACGCACTGAGCGACGAGATCCAGCGCCAGGCGATTGTCTTGGCTGACAGCCAGCGAAGTCCGGTCGAACGAATACTGGAGAAAGGCCCTTCGCCAGAGCTCCAGGCATTGGTCGACCAGTATCAAAACCGTGAGCATCTGGCTGGTATGGGCATCTACGATCGCAAGGGACAGACTGTCGCCATTACGTCTAGCCTTGCGTCGAAAATTGCTACTACTCCAGCGGCGGTCCGCAACGCCATCGAGATAGGGCGCGACCGTGGAGAATATCTTCGCGCAGGCGGTGAGCGGATACGTGTTTTCGCTCTGCCGCTGAGACAGGATGGGCGCACAATCGGAGCGATCGCGGTTTTTCATGACGTTGGTTTTTTCTCCGCGCCGGTTTGGCGGCATGCGCTAACCAGCTTGGCGCAGACGCTGCTGATCGTCGGCATCACGCTACTGATTGTTGACTGGAGTTTGGGCAAGCCCCTCCAACACATGGCGCAGTGGTTGCGGGATCTGCGCACGGGAGGCACATCCGGCGACGGCCGTCCGCCTAAAGAAAATCTCTTTCGGCCCCTTGCCAGCGAATTGAAACAACTGGCCACCAGCTTGACTGCGGCGCGCGCGGCGGCCGAGGAGGAAGCGCGCCTCCGCGACGCCGGCCTGTCCGTCTGGACCGCCGAAAGGCTGCGCATCGCGATGCAGGCCAAGCTCAACGGCAGCCGCGTCTTCGCCGTTTCTAACCGCGAGCCGTACGAACATGTGTACCAGGGAAGTTCGATCACCTGGTCGGTGCCGCCGAGCGGCCTGGTTACGGCCCTGGAACCAGTCCTGCGGGCCAGCGATGGCACCTGGATCGCGCAAGGCACCGGGGACGCCGACCGCGAAACAGTGGATGATAACGGCCGCCTGCGAGTGCCGCCGGACGATCCGCAATACACCCTCCGCCGTGTCTGGCTCAGTAAAGAAGAAGAGGCAGGCTTCTATAATGGCTTCGCCAACGAGGGGCTCTGGCCGCTGTGCCATATTGCCCACACGCGCCCCGTCTTCCGCACGGAGGACTGGGAGCAGTACCGGTCCGTGAACCAGAAATTCGCCGGCGTGCTGGTGGAAGAGATGCGTGGCGAAAATGAACCGGTGGTGCTGGTGCAGGATTACCATTTCGCCCTGCTGCCGCGAATGATCAAGGAGCGGCGTCCGGACGCGCGCGTTGCGATTTTCTGGCACATTCCCTGGCCCAATTCGGAAGCCTTTGGAATTTGTCCATGGCAGAAGGAACTGTTGGATGGCATGCTGGGGGCCGACCTGATCGGTTTTCACATTCAGGCGCATTGCAACAATTTCCTTGAGACCGTGGACCGCGCACTGGAGTCCAGGATCGACTGGGAGCACTTCGCGGTCAATCGCCGCAATCACCTCACCACCGTGCGGCCGTTTCCCATCAGCGTGGCGACTAATGGGGAAAATGGCAAGCCGGCATCGCCCGCTGCCGCGAGCCTGTTGCTTCGCGAGTTGGGAGGCCGGCCTACCTTCGTAGGGCTGGGCGTGGATCGCATCGATTACACCAAGGGCATTCCGGAGCGGTTACGCGGAATCGAACGGTTCTTCGAGCTGTATCCGGCGTATCGGAAGAAGTTCACCTTTGTCCAGATCGGCGCCCCCAGCCGGACTCACATCAAAAGCTATCAGGACTTGATGAGGGAGGTCGAGGGGGAAGTGGAGCGGATCAATCAGAATCTGCGCACTGGTTCGTGGAAGCCTATTGTGTTTCTGGCAAGGCATCACACTCATAAGGAGATCGAGGCTTATTATCGGGAAGCAGATCTCTGCATGGTGACTTCGCTACACGATGGCATGAACCTGGTGGCCAAGGAATACGTTGCGGCTCGCCACGATGAGCAGGGTGCGCTAATCTTGAGCCGCTTCACCGGCGCGAGTCATGAACTACCGGATGCCCTGGTGGTCAATCCTTATGACACGGACGAGTTGGCGCAAGCGATTCATACAGCGCTTTCGATGCCCATCGATGAGACAAGAGCACGAATGCGCCGGATGCGGTCGGCAGTCAAAGAGAATAATGTTTACCGATGGGCGGGAGACTTGATCGGCGAGCTGGCCGGGATCCGCCTGGAAACACCGTCTGTCGTATCAATGGACAAGGCGGGCAGGCGCGGCCGGCGAACGCCTCCGCCTTTGGAGCAGACGTATACAGGGACCGCTTGACGACCGCTCCCTTTCGTCACGGCTCGGAAGCCCTTGCTGAGCCGTGAGCAAAGGGAGCGGTCTTTGACTTACGCCCGGCGCAGACGCGACCTTTCCTGAAAGGCCAGCCACAGCAGGAACTCGTGAACGGCTGGGGGATCGGGCAGTTGATACCGGGCGCTGGTCACCGACCCCGACCTCCCCACCTTGATGGTGATCGCCTCGGGCAACGTGCAGAAGGCATCCTCGTCCGTGGTGTCATCACCCACATAAATCGACAGGTCCGGTTTTTCGCCCAGATGGCTGTTGATCCAGCGCACGGCCGCTCCTTTGTGCCAGTCGGTGCGGGGTACGATCTCCAAAACCTTCCTGCCCGGATTCACGCGAAATAACGAGCCGTAGCGAGACACAGCTTCATAGACGGCAGTTTGGATTTCCGGAACGTCAGCGCTGGCGGCCAGGCGGAAATGGACGCTCGCGGTCAACCCTTTGTGCTCCACGATGGCTCCCGCGACTGGTCGCAGTTTGGCAGCAAGGTCGCGGCACAGCGCGGCGAGCTCCTCTCGGCGGGACGAGGCGAGCGGTTCCACGAAGCGAAGGCCGCGGCCGAAGATCTCGAGCCCGTGGTTTCCGGCGTAGATGAGGCCTTCGAGGCGTACGCGGCAATACAGATCTTCGACCGCTCGGCCGCTGATGATTGTAAGCGCCAGGTTTCCCTGGCTCGAGATCAGTTTCAGGGTTTGGGCGGTGTCCGGGTCCAGTTGGGGCTCCATCGGATGGCTGGCGATCGGTACGAGTGTGCCGTCAAAGTCCAGGAATAGGGAGACCCACTTGGCCGTTCGCAGGCGGTCCTTAACCTCTGAAATGATTGGCATCAGCAAAGCGCACCCATTGGTTTACTCGCAAGGAAAGGGCCACTGTCATAGAAACCGGACACAGGCCGGGAGGCCTGTGCTACGTAGCACAGGCCTCCCGGCCTGTGTCCGGTTTTAGTTCGGTTTCATCACAGCGCACGCAGCAATCGGGCGGGGAGCGTCACCACGGCCCAGACCAACTCCAGCGCGCCACCCACCGCAATACCTACGATGCGAAACGGCAGCAGAAGCAACCAGACGATGGGGTAAAGCACCAGCGCCACCAGGGCCAGCGGCCAGCACAGAACCAACAGAATCAGCCACAACAGGAACTTCATGAGGCATCTCCATTCACCATCCTAATACGCACAAAGGCAAGGAATTGTTCGAAGTTTGCTAGGATAAAACTTCTTGTCAAATGCTGCGCTTTGAGACCGCCGGAGAGTCGCACGGCGAGTGCCTGGTGGCCACGCTCACCGGACTCCCGGCGGGCATCCCCATATCACTAGAGGCGATTAACCGGGAGCTGTGGCGCCGCCAGCAGGGGTACGGGCGTGGCGGCCGGATGAAGATCGAGACCGACCGTGTCGAAATTGTCGCCGGCGTTCGACACTCCCACACGATCGGCTCGCCGGTCGCGATTCTGATCCGCAACAAGGACTGGCAGAACTGGACGGAGGCTTTACCGGTCGAAGATGTGGACGGCGCCGAGGACAAGCGTAAACCGGTTACACGGCCTAGGCCGGGGCACGCCGACCTGGCGGGCGCCATCAAGTACAATTTTCACGATGCCCGTTACATACTGGAGCGGGCCAGCGCTCGGGAAACCACCGCGCGGGTGGCGGTGGGCGCCATGGCCAAGGCGTTGCTGGGCGAATTCGGCATCCAGGTTCTGAGCCATGTGATCGCGGTCGGGTCGGCTCGGCTCGGCCGCTCCGTGAGCTGGGAAGAGATGGTCGCGTTGAGCCGGAAGGACGAGGTTCTGCTGGGCTGCGCCGATGCCGAGGCGGAAGCCCGCATGAAAGCCGTGGTGGATGAGGCCTACCGCACCGGCGAAACGGTGGGCGGCGTTTTCGAAGTGGTGGCGCACGGACTGCCCGTGGGCCTGGGATCCCACGCGACCTGGGATTCACGCCTGGATGGAAGACTGGCGCAGGCGATCGTTTCCATGCAGGCGGTGAAGGGCGTCGAAATCGGTATGGCCGCGGAAGGCGCCGCCAGCTTCGGCTCGAAGGTGCAGGACACGATTCACTATGACCGCGAGGCGCGCCGCTTCCACCGGGGCGCCAATCGCGCCGGGGGACTGGAGGGCGGCATTACCAATGGGCAGGACGTGGTGGTGCGCGGGATGCTCAAGCCGATCTCGACGCTGCGCCGGCCGCTGGAATCGGTAGACCTGGAAACCCGCGAGCCCGCATTGGCCGCCTATGAACGCTCGGATGTGGCGGTGGTACCGGCCGCGGGTGTAATCGGCGAAGCCATGGTGGCGATCGTGCTGGCGCAGGCGTTCCTGGAAAAATTCGGCGGCGATTCCCTGACGGAGACGCGGCGCAACTACGAAGGCTACCTCGAACAGGTGAAGGGGTTCTAGATATGTATAGACCGCCGAAAACAGAAAAAACCAGACACAGGCAGGAATGCCTGTGCTACGTGGCACAGGCCTCCGGCCTGTGTCTGGTTTGTGTTTCCGACCAGATATGATCTATCCGATCGTGAAGTTCGGCGATCCCGTGTTGGATCGCGAAGCCGAAGACGTGCGCGACTTTGATACGCCGGAGCTGCACAAGTTTCTGGAAGACATGTTCGAATCGATGTACGCGGCCAAAGGTGTGGGCCTGGCTGCGCCGCAGATCGGCTTCTCCCGGAAAATTGCGGTGATCGATGTTTCGAACGGCGAGAACCCGGCCGAGAAGCTGGTCCTCATCAATCCCAAAATCCTGAAGACCGAAGGAAGGCAGGAGGGAGAAGAGGGCTGCCTGAGCATTCCCGGATTTCGCGAGCAGGTGCGGCGGCCCAAGCGCGTCACGGTGCGTGCGAAAGATGCGCTCGGCAAGGAATTCGAAATGACCGGAGAAGACCTGCTGGCGCGCGCCTTCCTGCATGAGACCGATCACCTCTACGGGAAGCTCTACATCAGCCACATCAGCGCCCTAAAGCGGGATCTGATGAAGCGCAAAATCAAAAAGCTGCAGCGCGCCGGGGACTGGGGCTGAGCCGGATGCGGTTGATCTTCCTGGGGACGCCGCTATTCGCGGTGCCCACGCTCGAGAGCATTGTCAAGGCCGGCCACCAGGTGCTGGCGGTGGTTACCCAGCCCGACCGGCCGAGCGGGCGCGGGCAGCACGCCGCCGCCCCTCCGGTAAAGGAAGCCGCCGTGCGCCTGGGGCTCCCGGTTTTTCAACCGGAGCGCGTGCGCCGCCCGGAAGCGGTGGAACATTTGCGGGCGCTGTCGGCCGACGCCATGATCGTCGTGGGCTACGGGCAGATCATTCCACAAAGCGTGATCGACCAGGCGCCGCGCGGAATCATCAACGTGCACGCGTCGCTGCTGCCGAAGTATCGGGGCGCGGGCCCCATCCAGTGGGCCATCCTCAACGGCGAAACACGAACCGGGGTGACGACCATGCAGATCGACGCTGGCCTCGATACCGGAGACATGCTGCTGAAGGCGGAAACGGAAATAGGCGCGGAAGAAAACGCGGTGGAGCTCGGGCTGCGCCTGGCTGAAATGGGGGCGGATCTGCTGGTGAAAACCCTGGAGGGTTTGGAACGGGGGACGATCACTCCACAGAAACAGGACCCCGCCGAAGCCAGCTATGCGCCCTTGCTGAAAAAGGAAGACGGGTTGATCGACTGGAGCCAACCCGCCGTGTCCATACACAACCGCGTGCGCGGGCTGCAGCCGTGGCCTGGCGCGTCCACCAGTTTTCGTGGGCAGACGCTGCACATCTGGAAATCGCGCGCCGGTGAAATCGTTGGCCCCGCTGGTGGACGGTTCGTGAAGCTGAAACCGCCGACGGTAGCGTGCGGCGTGGGATCGCTGGAACTAGTGGAAGTGCAATTGGAAGGGCGTAAACGGATGGCCGCCGCCGATTTCGTCAACGGTCAGCGGCTGACGGAGAATGATTGGTTAGGAGAGGCTCGCACGTGAACTTACCGCTGGGATATGCCTACGCCGCCACCTATGCGGGAATCCGCCAGGTGGAAAAGGACGATCTGGCGCTGATTGTGACGGGAATGTCGGCCACGGCTGCGGGAGTGTTCACGCAGAACCGGGTGCAGGCCGCGCCGGTACGTCTAAGCCGCCGCCACTTGAAGCTCTCCAAGGGGTTGGCCGGAGCCATCGTGGTGAACGCGGGCAATGCCAACTGCGCGACGCGCACCGGCGACGCGGTGGCCCTGGCTACTTGCAAAACCGCCGCCAAGCTGCTGCGGATGCCGGTGGCGCAAGTGCTGCCGACGTCGACCGGGGTGATTGGCGTGGAGCTCGACGCGCAGAAGATTACTAGCGCGCTGCCGCGGTTGGTAGCGGGCCTCAACCCCGATCGTTTCGACGAAGTGTCGCGGGCCATGATGACCACCGACCTGGTGCCCAAGACAGCTTTCGGAGAAGTGAAACTGCGGCGGGGGAAGATTCACATTGCGGGAATGACCAAGGGGTCGGGCATGATTCAGCCCTTGATGGCGACCACGCTGGGCTTTGTTCTGACGGATGCGCAGATTCCCGGAGCGCAGTTGCGCGCCATCTTGCGACGATCGGTGGAGCGGAGCTACAACTGCCTGTCGGTGGATGGGGACACCTCCACCAACGACACGCTGCTTCTGCTGGCGAACGGAGCTTCCGGGGTGCGGCCCGATCCTAAGGAAATGCGCAAGGTGGAGCATGCGATTGCGGCGGTGATGGAATCGCTGGCGCAGCAAATCGCGCGCGACGGGGAGGGCGCAAAGAAATTCGTGACCATCGAGGTTTCCGGCGCTGCCAGCAATGAAGGAGCGGTTCGGATCGCGCGCGGGATCGCCAATTCTCCGCTGGTGAAAACGGCCATCGCGGGGTCGGACCCCAATTGGGGGCGCATCCTTTCCGCCGCAGGAAATGCGGGCGTGGCTTTTGATCCGGCCAAGACCGATGTGCATCTGCAGGGGGTCGCGGTGTGCAGAAGCGGGCTGGCGGCGCCGTTTTCCGAGCTGGAACTGAAGCAGAAACTGGACGCACCCGAATGCGAGATCCGGTTGGTGATTCGCGGTAAAGGAAAAGGCACGGCACGGTTTTGGACTTGCGACTTGACCGAGGGATACATACGGATCAACGCCAGCTACCGGACGTGAAGAACCGCTCCCTACGGTCACGGCTCGGTAACGGGGATTCGTCGTCGAATGCGTCGTAAGCGAAACGCATCATGCGAACATCTTGACGCGCTTTACCGAGCCGTGACCGGAGGGAGCGGCGGCTTCGGAAACCGGAGATGAAATGACACGCCGCTCATTGTTCCTGACGATGGCTGCTGCGCTGGTTTTGCGTGCCGACGAAGCGCAGGACGTTCGCGATTTTTTCGGGCAACTCTTGTCGTCGCTAAGCGAAGGCAACGCCGATCAGTTCATGAAAAACTTCGACCGATCGATGCCGGGCTATGAGATGCTGGCGGCGAATGTGGCGGCGCTGGTGGGACAAGCCGATGTGCAATCGTCCGTCGAGGTTCTGAGCGACGAGGGAACAAACTCTGGCCGCATGTTAGAGCTGGACTGGTTTCTGCAATTCGTCGAGCCGCAGCCGGGCGGTGCGACCACGCGTCGCAGGGAGCAGGTGCATTGCACGCTTGCGCGCCAAGGGAAGAAGTGGCGCATCACGCGGATGGCGCCGCTGTCGATGTTCGCGCCGCCGGGGACGGTACGGTGACGCCCCCGGTCAGGTACTGATCTTTACCAGGTCCTGTGGGCGATTTTCCTCTGCCGAGTGAGAAGCCATCTTCTCGAGCTGAACAATCGCTTGCGCGACTTCGGAGATGCCCTGGGCCTGTTCGGAAGACCCGCGAGCGATCTGCTGGATCACCTGGTCTACTTTCTGGGATTCGACATCCATCGATCCTAACGCGGAGGTGACGCGCGCAGCCAGTGTGCCGCCCCGTATGACCGCAACGCTGGAACGCTCGACCAGTTCCGAAGCACGCTTGGCAGCTTCAGCCACGCGAGCGGCAAGATTTCGAACCTCCTCGGCCACGACCGCAAAGCCCGTTCCGGCCTGACCCGCACGCGCGGCTTCCACCGCGGCGTTGAGCGCCAGAATGTTGGTCTGAAAGGCGATCTCGTCGATGGATTTATTGATCTTCGCGATCTCTTTGCTGGAATCGGTGATCGCGCTCATGGCCTCGTTCAGCTGACCGATCTCGTCGACACCCGTATGGATCCGTTGGCGGCTCTGACTGGCTAGTTGCCGCGCTTCTTCGGCGTGGCCTGCGCTGGCGCGAGTCTGCGATTCGATCTCGGTCATGGTGCTCGTCATTTCTTCCAGCGCTGCGGCCAGCCGCGAGTGCAGGTCGGAAAGCTCCGTCTGCGTCTGCACATCAGTCACAATTTCGACGTGGCCGATGTGCTTACCGTGGCGGTCTGTAATATACGATGTGTCCACCTGCATGGACCGGTGTGTCCCGTCGCCCATAGACTGCTGGTAATGTGTTTGTGGACACCCGCGGCGGAGGCTGTTGATGCCGCATTTGTCGGTGTTGCAGATGTGCGCCTGCCACTCCGAGCAGTGCCGGCCCATGACCTGTTGCCGCGTTTTCTTCAGCAGAGTTTCGGTGGTATGGTTCACGAAAACCCAGTGCATATCCATATCCGTTACGGTGAGCGGCTGGGGAACGGCGTCGAGGGTTCCTTCCAGGAAGTCCACCCTGCGGTCGACATCGCCGGCACGCTTCAGCACGGCCCAGCCAGCCGCGGCGCTTGCCACCAGGGCGGCAGCCGGCAGCCAATACCCTCCTGGGGAAATCAGGAGCGCGAGCAGCGCGGCAGCCGGAATCATTAACGCCGCCAGAAGATGCCGTTTCATTTTATTCGGGTAAAGCCTCCAAACTATCTATCGGCGTAGATCGCAGTAAGATTAGGGCTGTCCGGGGCGACAAGTCGGGGGGAAACCTGACACAGGCCGGGAGGCCTGTGCTACGCCCGCGTCACCAGGTTCTCCAGCGCGCGTAGGTTTTCCTGCTGGCCCATGACGATCAGATAATCGCCGCCGCGCACTGGGGTGTCGGCAGGAGGATTAAAGAGCATGCCGCCGTCGCTTTTCCGGATCGCCATGACGATCACGCCCAGCGCGCGGCTGAGGTCTAATTCCTTGATGGTGCGTGAGACCGCTTCGCTCGACTCGGAGACGCGCACCTGCTCGATGCTGACGTCCATCCCGATATCTTTGGTGGTGAAATCGAGAAACTGGACCACGTGCGGCCGGAGCAGGGACTGGGCCAGGCGGTGGCCGGTGATCGAGTAGGGGGCGAACACCGCGTCCGCGCCGGCGCGCTTCATCTTCTCTTCGGCGCCTTCTTCAGCGGCGCGCGCCGACACATAGATCCGTGGGTTCAACCCCTTCGCGGAAAGCAGCACAAACAGGTTGTCGGCATCGGTACTGAGCGCGGCTACCAGACCGCGGGCGCGTTCCACGCCCACCTGGCGCAACGTATCGTCGCGGGTGGAATCGGCGGCCACCGCCAGCATGCCGGTCCGGATGGCTGCCTCGACGCGCTCGGGCTGCACGTCCACAACGACGAAAGGCACGCCGGAGTGCTTCAACTCCTCGGCGGCGCCTTGGCCGACGCGTCCAAAACCGCAAACAATGAAGTGATTTTTTAGATTTTCGATCATGCGTTTCTGCCGCCGCCTCCCGAAGGCGTCTCCTAATTCCAGCTCAATGATGGTCTGGGTCATCGCACCGATGGCGACCAGAATCGTAGAAACCCCAAAAATGATGAGGAACGAGTTAAAGATCCGGCCAGCGCGATCGAGCGGGTGGATTTCGCCATACCCCACCGTGGTCATGGTGGTGAGGGTCATGTAGAACGCATCGAAAACCGGGTAGCCGGAAATCACGGTGAAGCCGACGGTGCCGATTACCAGGGTTGCCAGAATAGCGAGTGAGAGGAAGAGGAAACGGCGCGCCGGGCGGCTCATGCGAATGCGATCCGGACCCAAGTATAGCGGGATTCACGAGGACCTTGGGCGCATCTGCTAGACTGGACACATCCGGGCACGTAGCTCAATGGTAGAGCATCGCCCTTTTAAGGCGGTGGTTGTGGGTTCGAGTCCCACCGTGCTCACCAGATACTCCGGAGCCGCGGAAGCGCCAGCGCGGAATCGTCGCTAAGTTTTGTCCGACACCCTCAGCAAACGGCCCCGCGATGCATGGGCCCAGTGGATTTCCCCGGAGACTCTGATCGCGCAGGTCCGGAACACCGCCCCATTTCTGGAAGCGCAGGCCGCGCGTCACCGAACCTGGCCGCCTGATCGAACTGGGCGACTCGCCCGACGGCTTTCTGCGAATTCTCGCCAACTGGCAGAACATTCTGCGCGCCGGCCTTACGCCCGAGGAGCAGCTCCAGGATTATTTCGCGCTCTGCCTGGCTTGTCATCACGCGACCGTCGCCACGTTCGTACCCACCGATGTCGATACCAAGATCCGCGGGATTCTGTGGCGCGAATCGCGCGACCCTGAGGTACTGCGGCCCATGCTGCGCCTGGCCCTCGCGGCGCGCGCCTGGACAGAGGACGGCATCTCGGTCCGCTCCGTTCGCGGCGTCAGCGGTCACAACGGCGAGCATTGGAGCGCGATCGCGGGCGGCCTCGGACGCCTGCTGGAACTCGGCGACACGGCGTCCGCGGAAGAGGCGCAGGCCGCCATCGAAGCGGAAATCGATCGCGAAGCAGGCAATTTTCGATGAGGTGGCCGCGGAACGTGACGCCGAACTCGACCTGCTGCGCCTCTCCATGACCTTGGCGCACAATCGAGGCGATCTCACGCAAGGCATGGGCTTCTGGAAGAGGACCCCACGTCACCGCGCCCGTGATGGAGCATTTCGCCGCGCGGGGCCGCTTCGCGCTCGCCGTTCGCATCTATCAACACACCGGGCTTTCGAGCGAAGGCCACCGGCACTATCCGCTGCGTCCGGTGAAGGCGTTGCGCCGCTCGCCCGCTACGCTGCTGCCGCTGTGCCCGTTCCTGGATGAGTGGGGAGGAGTCGTGGCGCAACTGGAAGAGAGCCATGAGGTGCTGGCCGCGCTGGTGATGGGCTGCCAGAAAGTGCAGGGGCAGCAGGGCTACTATCGCGCCATCGCAGGCATGCTGCGCCGCATCTTCGGGCGCTTTCGAACGCGCGGCTGCCCGGATGCCCAATGGCGCTCAGCGTCTGCTGCGAAGCGCCGAAATGCGCAAGCTGATCGCCGTGCCGCGCGATATCCTTCGAATCCATGATGCGGAAACGCGCGCGCGCCGCCCTCGGCACTATTCGAGCCGGGCTAAAACAAGCAGTAGGTCCAGGCTGAACGTCACGCGCATCGCTTCGGGGGCCCGGGGCTGCATGGGCCTGTAAATCGAAAGCAGAACATCGCCAACGGCGGAAGCGTCGAGATCGGCGCAGGTGGAGACGCGGCGTTGATGGATGGGCGTGAAGCCGTGCGCGAATCGCTCGAGAGTCTGGGCCACGCGATCGCGCCCCGAGCCGCGCAACTCGATGAGATCGTCGGGAGCGGGAACGGCGACCAGGAGGCGGCCGCCGTCTCGTAAAACCCGCCGGAATTCGCCCGGATTCATGCGTGCGGTGATCGACAGAACGATGGAGAACGACTGATCGGCATAGGGCACGAATCGATCGGCATTGGCCACCACCCACTCGCATTCGGGGTAGCGCCGCGCGGCCGCGTCCACGGCCGGGATGGAGATATCGATCCCGTGGCCACGGAATCCGGTTTCGCGTTGGAGGGCGCCGAGGTAGAAACCATCGCCGCAGCCGGCATCGAGAACCACGTCATTGGGAGCCGCGGCGATGGCCTCCGCGATCCGCTAAACGCAGAGGCTCGGTCACCCCCCGGTCATGCAAACGCCGCCGCGCGGCAACGGCCTCCGCTGTATCGCCCGGACGCTTGGCGCGCCGATCCTGCGGCTGTAAGCAGGTTGATGTATCCGCTCCGGGCGATGTCGAAGGAATGTCCGCGAGGGCAGAACATCCGCCCTTGGTCGCGCACCAGCTCCAGATGGCAGCCGCGCACGGAGCAAAGTAGCATGCGACGAGTTTAACGAATGCTGAGCAGGGACGGCATCGCTCGGCCAGTGTCATTTCCTAAACCCGTATCACGGTATCGAAACCATGACAGGATCCAGAACATGAGGACGCCTACGACAAAGATCGCCGTCAAGTGGTGGTACCAGGGGATCCGCTCCGCGCGCTGTACGAGGTGACCATATCCGATGCGCAGAGTCTCCGTGTACGACGACCAGATCCCACCGAGCAAGACCCCTAGCAGGCTGGCAACAGGCGAGATGAACACGGTGGCCGCGATCCCTAGCCAGCGATCCTGTGCGGGCGGGAACCGCCGCCAGATCCCCCCAACGAAGCGGTTCACCAGAAACGCATACAGGACTGCGAAAGCCGTCATCACTAACACGTCCAGGCTCGTGCGGCGGTGCGCTCCCAAAGACGCGCTTACCTGCTGCGGCGTGACATGATGCTGCTCGGCGATCCGCTCATAGAGTGTGGCCATGCACGAACCGATAACCTGCTGATACTCTGCGATTGTGGGGCCGCCCGCATTCATAGGCCTGCTATGCCCGTCGCCAAAGCGGACCGCGATGTCCTCCGCCTTCCCTGCATCGTCGCTCAAATGTTGCGCGTGGCGGCCGTCCCCAAGATTGAGCGGACGCTCGGCTTCGGCTGGCCAAGCGCAAACCGCGTCGGGTCCGGAATCCTCGCGCATGCAACTGGTGAGCAATCCAAAGACGAAAATGGAAATCGCCGCTGTCTTCCGCACTATGGAACTGCTTACAATTCTAAATGACAATACTCAAGTATCCACTTGACAATTGCGGCGGACAGATAGATACTCAAGTGGAGGCTTAACTAATTATGTTGGCAGAAAAGAAGGTAACCATGGAAGAGCGATCCGTCATCCACAGCACGTTCGTCATCGAACGCAGTTATCCCGCCACGCCCGAGCGCGTCTTCGCCGCGTTCGCCGACCCAACCAAAAAGCGCCGCTGGTTTGTGGAAGGCGACAGCCACGACGTGGAGCACTACGAGATGGACTTTCGGGTCGGCGGCAAGGAGTGTGCTCGTTTTCGTTTCAAAAACGCCCCGCTGAAGGGGATGTCGTGCACCAACGACACCAGCTATCAGGACATCGTGCCCAATCGCCGTGTTGTGCTTTCGTCCACCATGACCATTGGTGACAAGTGCATTTCGGCGGCGCTGGCCACGTTTGAGTTCTTGCCGTCGGACACCGGGACCGAACTCATCTTCACCCATCAGGGAGCGTTCTTCGAGGGCTCCGATGGGCCCGAAATGCGGGAAGCTGGATGGCGCAAGCTCCTCGCAAGATTGACCGACGAGTTTCCGCGCTAAATCGCAAAGACCGCTCCCTTTGGTCACGGCTCAGCAACGCGTCGGCGTTTTCACGTCGAAAACCGGTACTGAGCCGTGACCGTAGGGAGCGGTAACCGCGGACCAATGCATCGGAAAAAACCCAATATCGACCGCGTCTTCCACGCGCTCGGCGATCCCATGCGCCGGGCAATTCTGGAGAAGCTCAGCAAAGGACCCATCTCGGTATCGCGGCTGGCGGAGCCATTCGACATCACTCTGGCCGCGGTAGTGCAACACTTGCAGGTGCTGGAGGAAAGCGGGCTAGTCCAAACCGAAAAGGTCGGACGGGTGCGCACTTGCCGCATCGAGCCCGCCGGGCTTTCCGCGGCGGCGCAATGGATTAGCGATCGACGCTCCATGTGGGAACGCGGGCTGGATCGGCTGGGCGATCTGCTGGCCGAGCCGGATGAAAGCGAGTAGACAGCGCGCTCACCGATGGCCGTTCGCCACGTTCTCGACCACCTCCACAACGGCCTCTTTTACCGCTTCCTTAACCGCATGCTTCACGGTCTCTTCGACTTGCTTTGGATTGAGATCGAGATCGGGGCCAACCTCTTTCACCACAACTTCCAAAACCTGCGATACCGGCGGCATTCCGTTGGCTATTGCCTTTGCGACTTTTTTGGCGATCCGGGTAACCGGTTTCACGGGCTCAATGCCTCTCTGCAGCTCGCTCTCTTCCGCTAAGCTCCAATCCTCCGCGAAAACCTTTTTCATTCGATGCACTATCTTCTGGTCTCGCAGGATGATGCCGACTTCGCGACGTTTCTCCAGCTCGAGCTCGCGCAGGCTCTGGCTGCCGATGAACGCGTCCTCGCCATCCCGCAGAATCGTGCGCGTATGCAGGCGCATCTGCACCAGCTTGCGCACCGCGAGCCGCGGACTTTGGCGCTTCAGCTTGCCGATGATTTTGACATCGACGCCGGCGGCCGCTCGTTCCTCCAGCAGGCGCATCATGGCCGGATCGCTGATCTCCGGATCGTAGATTAGCAGCTCCTTCCGAGCGCCTTTCAAAAACGCACTCAACTGCTTTCGGGCGTTCACCGGGCTGACGACGAAGTTGGTAGCGCTGCTCAAGTACGGCTGTCGCGTGGTGTCCGCCTCAAAGAGCTTGGTCGCCTCCTGTACCAGGCGGGAGTTTTTGGTGATCACCCCAAAGCTGCGGCTGTGCTCGATATCCAGATACGTGAAGTTGAAAGCCAGTACGTAAAGCTCGCGGCGGTCGACGATCATGAACTTGTCGTGATAGCGGGCCAGGTCGGCTCCGGTTCGGGACACCGTCACGCCCGCCGCCAGCAGCCGCATCTCGAGCTTGCGAAGGTTTCTTTCCCCACCGCGGTTGGTATACGCGATTAATGCGTGCACGTTTACCCCCCGGCTCGCCGCGTTCTTCAGCGCGCGCTCGATCTCGCCATGGTCGAAACGGAAGATCACAACGTTCACGCTCTTTTTCGCACCGTTGATGCCCTTGATCAATGGAATCACGCTCTCGCCGGGTTGGATGATGAGTTTCACACTGGCACCATTTTTGCTCAGGAAATTTCCGCACCACCGAAGGAGGGATTCTTGCGCAAAGCTTCCCAGTTGGCCACGGTTTCCGTTGCAGCTCTCTATTTGGTTTTTGTATCGCCCCTCAGCCCTTCGAAATTGGGCAATTCGAGGGCCAACGTTACCAAAACTACAGGCGAGGGTCCGGCCGTGCTGTGGCATGATCCCCAGGACATCAGCACCCGTAATCTCTTCTATGGACCCGGCGGTGAGGCTGATCAACCTCAAGGGACCCTCACTTTCGTCAAGGAGGACATGGAGGGCTCCAATCCCAAATTTGACGCGACCGACCAGAACGGGACGAAATGGAAAGTCAAAATGGGCGTAGAAGCGCGTCCCGAAACGGTGGCTGCGCGGCTCGTCTGGGCGGTTGGATACTACGCCGACGAGGACTATTTCCTGCCGGTGGTACGCGTCAAGGAGATGCCCCGTCTGCACCGCGGCCACAAGTATGTCGCGCCCGATGGCACCGTTGCGAACGTGCGGTTGAAGCGTAATCCGGAGGATGGCAAAAAAATTGGAACCTGGGAGTGGGCCGAAGACCCCTTCACTGGCACGCGCGAATGGAACGCCCTGCGCGTGCTAATGGCTGTGATCAATAACTGGGATTTGAAGGATGAGAACAACGCCATCATTCAGATTCGCGGCGACCAGCCGGAGCAACTCTACCTGGTGAGTGACCTGGGTGCGAGTTTCGGCAAGATCGGATTCGGGTGGACGCGCAGCGGCTCGAAGGGCAATCTCAAGGCATACACACATTCGAAATTCATCAAGCAAATGACGGCCGAAGAGGTCACCTTTTATGTTCCATCCCGCCCGGCGCTGGATCATTACCCCGAGATACCCAGCCTCAGGAGGAGACTGAGACTGCGTTGGATCGGCCGTGATATTCCCAGGGCTGACGCCCGCTGGATGGGAGACCTGTTGGGGCGGCTCTCCCCCCAGCAGATCAGGGACGCCTTCCGCGCGGCCCAATACTCCGACCATGATGTCGAAGGATTCAGCCAGGTAGTCGAAAAACGAATCGCCGAGTTGCGCAGCTTATAGCAGCTTATAAAGGTTGCGGCGTTGGCGCTTCCGCCTCCCCAACCCGGAACTGCAGGTCGTGTAGTTCCGCGTACAGACCGCCAGTGCGCATCAATTCCTCGTGCTTGCCGCGCTCAACAATTGCGCCATCCTTCACCACGAAGATCACATCCGCGGACCGTATGGTGGATAGCCGATGCGCAATTACGATGGAAGTCTTGTCCTTCATCAAGCGGTCAAGCGCCTCGAAAACCAGTTTCTCGGCGCCCGCGTCCAGCCCGCTGCTGGCTTCATCCAGGATCAGGATCGGGGTGTTGCGAATTACAGCGCGGGCGATGGCGATGCGCTGGCGCTGCCCGCCCGAGAGAGTGACGCCGCGCTCTCCCACGATGGTGTCATAGCCCAGCGGCATACGCTCGATGAATTCGCTGGCGTTGGCGAGTTCGGCGGCACGCACGATTTCAGCGCGGCTTGCTCCGGGCTTGCCGTAGGCGATGTTGTGCCAGATCGACCCGTGAAAGAGCAGCGTCTCCTGTAGCACAAAGCTCATCTGCCGGCGCAAAGAGATCTGGCGAAACGCCCGGATGTCCGTCCCGTCGATTTTGACCGCGCCGGAGTCGGGGTCGTAGAAGCGGGGGATCATGCTGACGATGGTGGTTTTGCCGGCACCAGTCGGACCCACCAGCGCCGCCACCTGCCCGGGCTTCACTGTGAAACTGACATCCCGCAACACGGGAGATTGTTTGTCATAGGCGAAACGAACGTGATCGAACTCGATCTTCCCGCGAAAGGCCGGTGCGTTGCGCGCGCCGGGCCGGTCCTTCACCTCTCCGTCGGTATCCAAGACTTCGCGTATGCGCTCGTAACCTACGGCCGCCTTGGAGAAGGCATCCGTCATCTTGGAAAGCTCTTGCATCGGTTTGTACATCTTGCCCAGGTACCAGATGAAGAGAACCAGCGAGCCGTCGCTGAGGGCGCCGGTCAAAACCATTCGTCCGCCAAACCAGAGCACCAGGCAAGTGCCGACGGCCACCAGCATCTCCACGATCGGCGCCAGCCTGGCCTTCAGGCCGCGCGCCCGTAAAGCTAGCTCGACCGACTCGAGGCTTTCCACCCACAGCCGCCGTTCTTCGTATTCCTCCTGCGCGAAAGCCTTGACTACCCGGATCGAGGACAGGACTTCCTGGATCACCGAGACCATCTCGCCTTCTTTTCGCCGCACCTCGCGCGACGCCTTTTTGATCAGGCGCGTGTACCTATAGACGACGATCGACAGCGGCGGCGCCACCGAGATGGCGATCAGGGTGAACTGCCAGTTCAAATAGAACATCAGGCCCACCATGCCCACCAGCGTCAGGATGTTGATCAACGCGCCGAGCAGACCCGAGGTGATGAAGCTCTGGATGGCGTCGATATCGCTGGTGACCCGGCTGATCAGGTCGCCAGTCTGCTTCTGGTCGTGATACGCGAGCGACATCCGCTGGATGTGCGCGTAGACCCTCTGCCGTAAGTCGTGCATTACCCACTGGCCGACGGTGGTGGTTAGATATTTTTCGGCGTAGGAGCAAATCGCGCCAATAGCGGCGATCACCAGCACGGCTATCGCGGCCACCTTCAGAATCGTAAGCTTATCTGCACCGGCGACGGACAGGAACCAATGATTCAGCCAGCCGTGGCCGGGCTTCGGCTTGGACACCGTGTCCAGCACGATCTTCAGGGGCCATGGCTCAGCCAGGTTGGCCGCAGTTTCCCCAATGACGGCGACGAGAGCCAGTGACAACGCCTTAGCGTGTGGCCGCAGTAGCTCGCCGATGGAAAGGTTTCGTCGCTCGGTAGAAGTGGCCATCACTTCGCGAGCTTGATCGCACGCATCATATCCGGTAGGAACTCCCTAAGCACGTTCAGTCCCGCGTTGGTGCCCATCGAAATCCCGAAACTCCGGGCTCCATCAGCCGCCGAATTGTCGGTGCTGGGTTGCCAGGTGCGCGACAGAAAGGACGCGCCCGCGGTGCTGCCCAATTGCGAAAACGAAAAATATTGCTTACCGTCATCATGCCGGGCGAGTACGCTGCTTACGACCGCGTACTTGGTTCGAGCCCAGACACCGTGTTTCCCCGAACCAAAATAGCGATTGTCCTCGTGCAGCGCGGCCTCGCCCCCCCAGCGCAGCGTTCGTTGAATCGTCTGTTTGGCGAAGTAATTTCCGAAGCGAAGGCCGAAGCCTTCCGCGCCCTGCCCCCACGCCGGCGGAACATCTTTCCATTGCGAGATGGCCGCCGAGCCTGCGGCGGTCACGAAATGAAATGGACTGAACAGGCCCTTGGCGTACGCTTCCGCACGTTCCTTTTGCGTCAAAGGCCTGAATTGATCTTGGGTCTTCCCGGACATTATCAGGAAATAGAATAGGGAAGAAGTGGCCTTATTCTGCGATGGCGCTGCAGACGTATCGAGGGCGGGCGAAGCCGTCGACCTATCGGCGGACGAGTCCGGGGTCTGCGCGTACATCACTCGTTGTGATGCGCTCAGAATCAGTAAAGTGCTGAACAAAAAGCCACATGGATGCGTGCTCCAATACCGGCTCATGTGCTTTTCGTCTCCTTCCTGTGAACGGACAGGCAGAGTTTACGCACTGCGAATTGCCATGCAGCAAGTTTCTGGCCGAATAGCCGTATCCCGGTGTCACCTGTTCCTGTTATCGTGATGTAACCTGTTTCTAGCAGGCTGCGTCCTTGTAGTTGCTGCTATTTAGGTCTATGGGTTCCTTTTCTATGTCTTCTGCCAGACGCTTTCTAATCTCCCTACTGTTTTTCGGTCTGCCGGTTTTTGCCGGCTCCGGAATTAAGAACTTTGACCAGGTCGATGCGCACCTATTCCGTGGTGCGCAGCCCACTGGCGAAGGCTTCCGCTATCTTGCCAAGCTCGGCGTCAAGACGATTGTCGATCTGCGAGAAGCAGGCCAACGTTCAAAAGAAGAAGAGAGTGCGGTGGCCCATGCCGGCATGAAATATGTCAATGTGCCGATGACCGGGCTCACCCCGCCGACTGTGGCCGAAATCACCAAGCTACTGTCGGTATTGGAAGACGCCACCGGATCCATATATGTGCACTGCAAGCGCGGCGCCGATCGCACCGGGGCCGTGATCGCCGCCTACCATATCGATCACGATAAGTGGGACAATGCCCACGCGCTGAAGGATGCCATGGCCCACGGCATGAGTTATTTCCAACTCCCCCGCCAGAACTTCATCAGGAACTTCCAGCCACGTACGTTGGACGCCAATGCCGCGCCCCCGGCAAATTCTGTGCCGGCAGTTGCGGCTCGGTAAAGCCGCACGCGTAAGGCAACGGTGGTTCGCCTAGCGCCCGGCCTCCGTGGTCGCCGCGTCAAACCGTGCCGTGAATCTTTCTAGTTCGGGTGTCGCGCCCTTCCATCGCAGTTGCTCCACATCATCGAAGAGCGCGATGTCGGTCCGCAACGTCGCCAGCGTTCGGAACAATAGCGCCTGGTCGCGCTCGCGCGAGAGCGTCTCTGCCAGCGCCCTGGCGCTGGCGGCGTTCACGTGCCACTCGCGCCAGTCCGCAGGTATGGATTCGAGATGCCTAAACTTTCCCAGAACCGCAGCCGTCGATTTGGCCCCCCAGCCTGGTAGGCCCGGATAGCCATCGGACGTGTCGCCGACCAGCGCCAGATAGTCGGGGATCGATTCCGGCGAAACGCCGAATTTCTGTATGACGCCGGCCTCGTCGATCGTGATGCGCGTTCGGCGAATCAGTTGGACGATCCGTGTGCCGCGCACGCATTGGGCCAAGTCCTTGTCCGGGGTGCAGATCACCACACGATCGACCCGCGCATCACCGGCCGCCGCCACCGCCGCGGCAGCCAGCGCATCGTCCGCCTCGAACTCCACCATTGGCCAGACCGTTACGCCCGCAGCCGCGAGGGTCTCTTCGAGCAAGGAAAACTGCGCGAGCAAATCGGGGTCGATGCCCTCACCGGTTTTGTAGCCCGGCCACAGGTCATTGCGAAACGATTCAATGACGTGGTCGGTCGCAACCGCGATATGCGTGGCGCCGCCCTTGATCATGCCCATCACTGACGCAAGTACACCGCGTACCGCGGCAACCTCGCAGCCTTGCTGATCGCGCGCGGACGGCAGCGCATAGTAGTGCCGGAACAACTCGTAGGTGCCGTCGACTAGATAGACGTCCAATGGTTTCGAAGTTACCGGGAGACGTGCGCGGCTTCGCCCGCCTTCTTTTCGTCGGCGCGAGCGCCGGCCAGGATGTCTCGCAGGGCATAATTCCCTTCGTGACAGGCGTACTCGTATAACGGAAAGCCGTCATCCCGTTTCAAAGGGAAAGCGATTTTCCAGGGCCGGACCCAGGTCTTGGAATCGTCAATGGTGGCTTCGTAGCTGATGGTGTTCTGGTCCACGCGCGTGAACCGTTCCGTGAGCCGCAAGGCGTCGCTATGCGGCATTCCGTTGCCATTCAGGCCGATGCCGTTACGGCCGCCCAATAGATTCGTAGTCTCCACCACCAGCGTGTTGCCCTCCCAATGGCCGCGGGGATCTCCCAGGTACGACCGGACGCCAGGCGCCACGTGCGGCCGCCCATCCAAGGGGATGACGCGGGTTTCGTGGATCATCTCGTAGCGAATCACAACCACTCCGGGGGCCTGTAAAATTTGGTTTCCATTGTTGTAAATCACGGGCAGGATAGAACCCATCAAGCCGCGCGAGATACACCGGTCGTAGTAGCTACGGTCTTCCCAGGAATCGGCGGGGCCGCGAAGCTTGCGGGCTTCGGCGCGGGCGGCGGCTTCTTTCTGCGCTTCGGGCGTGAGCGCAGGAATCCTTCCGTTGGGCGGGTCCACCACCAGCGATGCCTGCCGGTTCGGCTTGCCGCGCTCTACCCAATATCCCGGAGGCCCAATGCTCCGGTCCGACTCAGGGGAAATGAATTCTTCGCTATCTGCCGCCGCAGCCCTGTGCGCCTGGGTGGCGCGTTGCGCGAATTCCTCGTCCGTAAGGACGTTTCTCTCACCGAAGCTCTCGGGCCGCTGCATCGGCGTGTTGATCATTTCAGTGGCGGGCCAGAGACCTTGCAGATCGGGATCGCCCCACGGAGTTTTGGGTGGCGTGTAGTTCTTCGGGGTGGACTGAGCAACGCCGGGAAGCGGCCCGAGGAATGCGGTGGCAACCACCAATATCACAGTCACTGAGAAACGATGTCTCATGGCCTTACCTCCTTCACTGACACACCGGGGCGCCAACGTAACTCCCCGCTTGGCATATCAGTATATACCCAGCCGTTACAGCACTCATTTTCTGAAGATCATTAGAAAACATACGCGGCGTACGCCACGTGGCGCTGTTTGGGTTCTTGTTGCCCGAGGCGTTATTGTACTCGCCAAAGACTCTGGGCTTGCTCGCCGCAGCTTCAAAAGTGTGGCCAACGTTCCAATGCCCGGCCCAGGCGTCGATGGAATCATGCCCGAGCGAACCGGCTTGCTTGTTCATTTCGATGTCATAGTCGAAACTCTCAGGCAACATGCCCGCAATTCGCACGCCTCCTGTTACTTCGCTCAAATGGCCAAGGCCCGCGTTTTTCGATAACTGTGCGTTGCCGGGAGCTACGCGCCACAGGTGGTGATCCATGACACCGTCAGTGGCCAAAATAACGGAGCTTGCGAATATGCCGGCTTTGCTCGCGCCCCCCCATGAGATCAAACTAGCCTTCCGCTCGAACTGCCAACCTGCACGTAAGCCTCCCGAATGTCCCAAATATTTTGGTAGGGTGGAGCATTTGGCACGTGATTATTGAAGAAGACTCGCGAATCCTGAGTTACTCCGACTAGCTTGAGCTAGTTCGTGGGCTGGACATAGACCCTGAGGCGGAGCTGAGTCAGATCATAAGCATCGTCGACTCTTGCGTAGACAACGCCTGCAGTATGGTACAGTGCGTTCCTGATGAGCAACTCGCGTGAGATTCACTGCTACGACTACGTTAACCACCCTTATGAACGGGTCCGCGGCGCGTTGACTAAGGACGCTCCGGCGGTGTTTCAATCGGCCACGAAGGCCGCCGCTTCCCGCGCGCGATCCGTCGCCTCCGAACTGCGCGTCGACATCGGCGGGGTTGCGGTCGAAGCTGATATCAAGATTTCGGTTAAGAACATCGAGGAGAAATCTTCCGAGGCTATGTCGGCTCCAGTTACCCGGTTGCAGCTGGAATGGGAGGCCGCGACTATGCCAAATCTCTTCCCGCTCATGAAGGCGGAGCTATCCATTTATCCATTGACTGCTACCGAAACTCAGTTGGACTTCTTAGGTGTCTACGAACCACCGCTCGGCGCTCTGGGAAAAGCCCTGAACGCGATAGTCGGGCACCGCATCGCGGAGGCGTCGGTTCACCGCTTCGTAAGCGAAGTGGCCGGGTACCTCCGACAAGCCATCGTCAGGGCTTAACCGCGAAGTCAAGTTTTTCCGGGGACTTCACATTTTCGGTCTGCGCATCAGAAGCAGAAAGATTCGAGCGAATCGGCTGCAACCGCGCCACCATCAGTGTCTGGTCGTCCTGTGGAAACCGGCGGCCGAGAAACGCCCGGATCCGGGCGAAAATCGCGTCACAAATCTCGACCGAGGACTTCTCCCAGTTCTCCTCGACAACCTGCAGCAGGCGCTCCTCGCCGAATTCTTCTTCTTCGGCGTTGGCTGCTTCGGAAATTCCATCCGAGAAAATCACCAGCAGATCACCAGCCTGCGCCACCGTCTCGCTCTGGCGGTACCGGGCCGCGGGCTGTACTCCAAGGACCATCCCGCCCTCCTCCAGGCGGCGCACGTCGAAAGTTGCCGGATCGTTTCGGCGAATCAGCAGAGGCGGCAAATGGCCGGCGTTGATATACCGAAGGATCGCCTTCTCCGGTTCGTAGTAGCACCAGAAGAGACTGGCAAAGCGCTCCTGCCCGGTCTTCTCGCAGAGCAACCGGTTGAGACGCTGCGTCGATTCCTCGTGGTTTGAGGAGGAACTGGTCCAATCATTGGAGCGCACCGCCCCATGAATTAGCGCCATTAACAGCGCCGCCGGCAGCCCCTTTCCCGAAACGTCTCCCAAGACCAGGGCAACGCGGCCGCGCTCCGCTTCGTACACGTCGTAAAGATCCCCGCCAACCTGCCAGGCGGGAAGGCACTCGGCGGCGAAATCCAAGTTGCTCGCCGGCGGATTGCGGGAGGGCAGCAGGTCAGCCTGGACGCGGCGCGCCAATTCCAACTCCTCTTCATACTGCTTGCCACGTAAATACCTGGGGAAGCGCAAGCCGATGATCAGCACGGAAGCCAGTAGCGCGATGGCCGCCGAGCACCCGATGATCATGTTCTGCCGCAGGCGGCGGAACGATACGGAAACACCCTCCAGATAGATCGCGATCTCAGACGTCGCCGGGGCGGCCAGCAGAGTGCCTGTGGGGCTCTCGGATCCCTCTGCCCGCGGAGACACAAAAACGCTCAACACCAGTGGAAACGCGGTCACCAGCACCTTCCCGCCTTCGGCCTCGCGCACCTCCGATAGGGTGAGCCGAAGCTGGGGAGCAACGCCTGGGCCCTCGGGGGAATACGGCGCTCCGCTTGGTTTCCCACTCTCCGCGAGCACTGTGCCGTCCGAGGCGACGATGCGAATCCAGGCAATCCGCTGCGGCCTTTCGTGTAGCAGTTCGGTGACGATCGGAGTCAGATGGGCGGCATCGTTCGCGCCCGAAAGACGAACGGCCCGCGAGAGTCCACTGGCCGTCCGGTCGGCGTCGCGCTGCGCCTCTTGACGAACTAAAGCGCCAGCCACGTAGTAGTAAGTCGCCACCGTCTGCACCAGCAGCACGATACCCAGCAGCAGGCCCACGATCACGGCGGATACGAGCTTGATGTAGCTGGGCTTGGCGTCTCTATGCAAGGGGCGTTCCAAGCTGTATGTCCCCATTGATGATACACTTCTCGGAAATGAAACAGGCGTGCTCGATCCTCGTCCTGCTGATTCTTTGTGTAGCGGCTGTTATGGCTCAGGCGGCTAAGTACGAAGACCGCTTCGTCACTCTCAACGGGTTGCGCATTCACTATCTGGACTGGGGCCCGGAGGGCAAACCGCCGCTCATCATGCTCCACGGCATCGGCCGCGTCGCTCACTCCTTCGACCACATTGCACCCAGGTTTGTGAGTTCCTATCACGTGATCGCCATGGATCTGCGAGGGCACGGCGATTCCGACTGGTCGCCGGATGGAGCTTATCTGGTTGAGGATTATGTCAAAGACCTGGAAGCCTTCGTGAACCAATTGGATCTGCACGGCGTCGTCCTGCTGGGCAACTCGACCGGCGGTCGCGTCGTCCAGGTTTATGCCGGGATGCACCCGGAGCGTGTGGCCCGCCTCGTGGTGGAAGATGTGGGGCCGCAGCGCACCAATGAAATCGCTTCCGGCTTTGCGCGCCGTGTGGAGCAGGAAGATAAAGGTTGGGCCTCTGAAGACGAGTTGGTGGCCTCCCTCATGCGAGCGGGCGGACGAGTCTCCGAGGACCTGCAACGAAACTATGCCCACTTCGGCAGTAAGCGCCGTGCCGATGGCCGCGTGGTCTGGAAACGTGATCCCAATCTCGTGAAAGGCTTCGTGCCCACCGATCTCTGGCGGTTCGTCAGCAAGATCCAGTGCCCCACGCTGTACATCCTTGGCGGCGCCAGCAGCATCGTGCCGCCCGAAACCCAGAAGCAGTTGAAGGAGACCCTTCCCGACTGCAAGATCATCATCATGCCGGGCCTGGGTCACTATCCGCACCAGGAAGCGCCGGAAGAGTACATCAAGCTGGTCGAAGCTTTCGTAGGGCATGCGTAGCGCTGGCGATCTTTGTCGCCGGCACTTCGTGTATACTTTTTGACGCCGGAGGAGTTTTCATGCATCGAGCAACGCTGATCGCGATCGCTTTATTCGCTCTGGGGACGGCCTGTGCGGCCACTGACGATTCCGTGCGTTTGGATACCGGGATGGTTTCCGGCGCAGCCACGGCAACTCCCGACGTGCGCGTGTTCAAGGGAATTCCGTTCGCCGCGCCGCCGGTGGGCGATCTGCGATGGCGCGCTCCCAAGCCCGCCGCGCATTGGGACGGTGTGCGCAAGGCCGATGAGTTCGGTCCGGTGTGCATGCAGGCCGGCAATCAGAAGATGAGCGAGGATTGCCTGTACCTCAATGTCTGGACCGGCGCAAAATCGGCGGGCGAAAAACGCCCGGTAATGGTGTGGATCTACGGCGGCGGCTACAACAACGGCTCCGGCTCGCAGCCCATGTACGATGGCGAGGCGTTCGCCAAGAAGGGCGCCATAGTGGTCACGCTCAATTACCGCCTGGGCGTTTTCGGTTTCTTCTCCTATCCCGAACTGACCAAGGAATCCGACCGCCGCGGCGCCGCCAACTTCGGTGTCATGGATTCCATCGCCGCTCTGCAATGGGTGCAGAAGAACATCGCGCAGTTCGGTGGCGATCCCAAGCGCGTCACCATCTACGGCGAATCGGCGGGAGCCGGAATCGTTGCCAACCTGCAGGCCGTGCCGCAGGCCAAAGGATTGTTCGAGCGCGCCATCGGCGAAAGCAGCGCCTGGTCTACAGCCCGGCTCGCACGTTTGGACACGCTGGCGGAAGCGGAGCAGGCGGGCGTGAAATACGCCGACGGACTGGGCGCGAAGTCGCTGGCGGAGTTGCGCGCCAAGCCCGCCGACGTAATTCTGAAGGGCGGGCGCGGCGTGGGCCCGATCGTAGACGGCTGGCTGATCCCCGAGGACCCGGGCAAGGTTTTCGCCGCAGGCAAGCAGATTGAAGTGCCGGTGCTCACCGGATCGAACCGCGACGAATCCTTCGGCGGCAACCCCAGCAGCGCGCAACAGTTCATCGAGCAGGCGCGCCAACGTTTCGGCGATCTGGCCGACGCCTTCCTGAAGGTGTATCCGGCCAATTCCGATGAGCAGGCGCGCGAGTCCGCGTTCTATTCCGGCCGCGACGAAATGGCGTTCGTCATGCGCAACTGGGCGCGCCTGGCCTCCAAGCCCGGCAAGACCAAGTCGTACGTCTACTACTTCACCCAGCAGCCGCCGCTGGTGCCCAACGCCCGGGGACCGTTCGCGCCCGGCCCGCACGGAAGCGCCACGCACGTCTCCGAGATTCTGTACGTGTTCAACCACCTGGATGGCAGCCGCGCCTGGACCGATGCCGACCGCCAGGTGGCCGACACGATGTCCTCATATTGGGTGAACTTCGCCGCCAACGGCGACCCCAACGGCAAGGGCCTGGCGAAATGGCCGGTCTACGACGAGAAGACCAAGACCCCCATGGTGTTCGGAAATAAACCCGAGGGCGCGCAAGCTCCCAGCGAGGCTAGCCTCGCATTCTTCCAGTCGTATTTCGATAAGCTGATCGCCAAATAGCGGGCGTGGGGCGGGGCCATGCCCTGCTCCGGTTACAGCGCCGACTGCGATAATGTAGAACATTCCCTTGTTGACGATTCGCCCGGAGCAGTTCAAAATAATCTCGCAGATCGAGGTCCAGAAGTTCGAAGACTGGATGGTTGCCCACCTGCGACGATTCTTCTCGCGCCAGTGTGATGCGGCCGGAGAGCGGGAACTTCGTAAGACCATCCAATATGGCATTCAACACGCCGCCACATATGGCATCACCGACCGGCGTGACGTTTGCAAGTACATCGATCTGATGGTCGTTTTCGGACGCGACTTCGATACGGACCAAAAGCTTCCCTGGTCTCGGGCAATTCTCAAAAGGTCAATGCCGCCTCGCTCCAAAATGAATGCCTTACTGGTGGCGGGCGAAGGCCATCTCGGGCGTCGGTAAGATCATGCCGGACCCAACTCCAACTCCAACTCCCACCCCTACTCCGACTCCAACCCCTACGCCGACGCCTACCCCTACACCGACACCGACACCTACCCCTACACCGACGCCAACCCCCACTCCGACACCTACCCCTACACCGACACCTACCCCTACACCTACACCGACGCCAACCCCCACTCCGACGCCGACCCCTACACCGACGCCAACCCCCACGCCGACGCCGACCCCCACGCCGACGCCAACCCCTACGCCTACGCCCACTCCTACGCCTACGCCCACTCCTACGCCAACCCCTACTCCGACGCCAACCCCCACGCCGACGCCGGCAGTCTCGCCAGACACTCTTAACGCAGCGGGACAGAATGCCGATGCCAATGCAGGTGCGGGAAATGTCGGCGACCCGACTCCCCCATGCCACCATGAGCCCACGCCAACACCGCCGCCTACGGACTCGTTATGGGTACGGCTAGAATTAACCCCCGCGGAGGCCGCAAATGAGACGGGAAGCTTACGGCTGCAAGGTGGAGGTTTCGATCAAACGATCGCCATCGCCAGTAACTACGTGTCGAACGATGATACCGTCGATGTGCATTTTGAAAACGTTCCCACGACAGCCAGCTATTCACTCACATACATCGAAAGCGGCGGACAGCAATCGACGGTCGTCCAAAACGTTCCATTCCACAGCCTGCAAGACGACTCACTGCCGGCGCAACAGAAGAGTGCGCCCGCGCCGACACCGGAGCCACAGCCATGAGCGATGAAGACGCACCTGATCGATCCGATTTTCGATTGCCCGGTCCCGATCGCGTGGGCGCCTCGATACACCTTTCCTGGGGGCGAACCAAAATAAAGGCCTTGAAAGTCACCCGGCTGAAATTTAAGACGGATCATCGTTTGATGACTGACAATAATACTGACTGGAAGAACTCGGGCTCTGTTTTTTCCAAACCCGAGTGGACATACGGAGTCGCCAGTAAACCAATTAGTCACACCAAAGACCAGAAAGTCCAGGTGGAAGTGGATTTCGAAGTTTACCCGCCAGACGCCGAAGAGACAGATGCCACGGTCACCGGTACTGCTAAGTTCGGATCGCTGGTGTTCACTGGGCCACAAAAATTCAAAGGGGGGACCGTCACCTTCTCCGCTGAGTCGAGCGCGCCATTACCCGACGCGGTGCAGAAGCTCACAGGCGATATCAACTGGTCAGTGAGCACGACAAAAGATGGACCATTTGACGCGGGCGCCTCATGGGGCCACACGATTTACGTCACCATGGACAAGCCAGTCAACCCGGGTGGGCTCGAGGACGGCATTACCCAGTTTCGAATGGAGAAGGCGGTCGCATTGGTCCAGGCAACCGGGACCGCTAAACCTCCGTGGAGCGACGTTCCCCACGCGCTCGTGCTTGCACTCATGCAGACCATTCCGGGCTACCGAATAATTCCAGACCCGGCGGTCAACAGTGCCAGGCCTGGAGTGAATCACCCTAATTTCATGAACAACTTTGGTGGCGCTTGGAACATCGCCGATTTCATTTCCAATTCGGCGGAGTGCCAGGCTATTGTACGGTTTGTCAGAGCGATCATCAAACAGATTGGCTGCGGAGGTCTCGCGCAGGTCATGTTGGTCTATGTCGACCCGACCGTGAACAATGGCAATGATGTGCTGGAAGACGATTTCGAACACCCCACCCAGTTCGATAACGGTGACAAAAACAAGCCACTGTTGGGGCTTTGGCATACTCCATTCCAGAAAGTCAACGGGCGCCTTAGCGAGGCGCTGCTGCTGGGGCATGGTTCCAGCCTAAAAATCGGTACAGTGTTCGATCGAAATAAGAAAGGCCGCTTGCCAGGGATTAGTCCCAACTTTTATGAGGCCTGCCTAAAATTCACATTCCCGGAATCGGGGCCCAATGTCAGCACCAAATACTACCCCGGCGGTGTGGGAGGCCAGGTTTTTGACACTAAGGAACTGGTCATTCCGACGTTCCTTGCGCTCGTCTGGATGAGTGAACCTGGAGGAGGCCAACCCGGGGAGGAACTCCTCAAACTAGAGAAGGTTGTTAGACAGTGGCCGTGAGGCTTAGCACCTCAAACCGGTCCCAGGAGGCATTCCGGCGCGTTGGGGACAAACCTCCGGAAGAATTCCGTATCGCTCATCTGTCTGCGCACCTGAATCGATTCTCGCCAATCGCGAAAATCCGCTTCATCGAGCCATGTTTGAACCTGCTGCGGGATCGGCTGCAAAAGTTGCTCGATGGCGTGCGCGGTTGGCTCCTCGAAAGCAGTTCGAATACTGGCAACCTGGTTGAACTCGATATCCTCCCAAAGCACCGGGTACGGGAACTTCGGCCGTGAGAAATGCCCGACGCGCGCTCCCGGTACACATTTAACGCCCACACCTGTGATCCACGCGCGCGTACAGAGGTCCTGTTCCAATTTGCCCCACGTGCGGAAGAAGGGTGAGAACCCGCCGCACGTATCGTAACTGCTTCGCAGCATCATATAACATGCACCGATCGCCATCGGAACCTCCACGGCGCCCTCGCCCGGGAAGCTGGTGCGGTGCCGGAATCCGAAACCTGGCCGTCGTCCGGCAGCATGATCGCGCTCGCCCGACCAAACAAAGTCGGCGCCCCAGCACAAAGGGCGAGTGAGTTCGTAATCCCACCAGGCGGCGCAAAGGAGTGCACCGGAATCGACATGCCCCAGCATTTGGTCGAGCCAATCCGGCGCAAAACGCATGTGAGCGTCCATCGATACCAGCACGCCTCCGGTCGCGGCAGCGGCGCCTTTCCGGCGGGATCGCGAAGTGCCAATGGGCGTCAGATTGCGGATAACGTGAACGTCAGGATGATGGAAGGTAACTGGCTCGGCGCTGCCGTCGTCGACAAATACGATTTCTCGAGCATGCCCGGCGCTGGTCTGGAGAAGGCCATCGACCGTGGCTTGAACGACAGCCGAGGGCTCGTCCCGAGAAACTACGATGAAAGAAATCCTAGTTGGCACGCCGCTTTCACCAGCCAGGCACTCGCGGCTCAACCACAGATGTCTTGGTGGTTTTAAGCAGCCCCTCATCCCGCCGGAACTCCCACACGTCTCCAGGATCGCCGTCCTCCACATAGAAGCATTCCACCGGCCCAAAAACCGTGCGCAGTTCCTCTCGATTGCAGGTAGGCAGGTAAACGCGCAAGACCCGCGGATCGTAATACCGAAACAGCACCTGCTGCCCCCGCGGATCCCGCACCATCAGGAACTGCCGCAGATGCCGGCGCAGCTTCGTCACGCTTGAATCGCTTTTCAGGATGATGCCCCAGCTATTCCCCCAGGCGCTCTGCAGCAAACGGCGAGTGTAGCTGTTCTCGAATTCGAGTTGCACCAGGTACGGCGCAACGCGCTCCACCGCCGGCGCCAACCGGCCGCTGTAGAGGCAGGAATACTCCATATACGAAGCGATCAACATCGGATAGATCCGCGGATCGCGCGCCGCATCCACGATCATCCACAGGTCGCGCGTAAAGCCCCGAGGCCACAACAACTCTTCGATATTAGCCAGATGCTGGAAGGCCATCACGTTTTCTCTGGGCGGCGGCAACCTCCGCCGCGTGTTTCGCTCAAGTGGGACAGAAGGGCGCGCCCTGCGCGGCGGCTGCCTGAAGCGTCGCCGCTTGCGTGGCCCCATCCAGATCGGGCGGCAGAGTGTCCGGATCGGGTGCCTCTTCTATTCCGGCGCAGCCTGGCGCGGTGGCGGCGGCACTGGCGGCGGGGGCCGCTGCTTCCACCGGCGCAATCGCTCCTCCACCCGCCTTCTTTACTTCCACCGTCTCTTCTTCGCTAGAACCGCAACTCGCCGATCTGCAACAAACGCCGGACTTCTTCCAGCACCTCGATATCCGTCAGGCGCGTCACTTGGTAATGCCATCCCGCTTGATACAACTGCTGCCGGCAATTCTTGCATTCCCGTGGGGTCGGTTACCAAATACGAGAGAGACTGCTCCCAGAAAGCGTTCCTCCGCAGCTTGACCGTACCACCCATCTGACAGATTCTCCGCCGAATGGGTGCCGGCAGTCAAATGAATCACTCGCACTCGCCATCGGGCTGGCCAAATGCAGGGAGTCGTTATATATAATTAGGTTCCGTGACGAAGAACCCTGATTCTGATGGCGGCGGGCCTTTTGCTGACGGCTGGGGCCGCGCTGGCGCACCACGCGTATGCCGCGGAATTCGATGTCACCAAGCCAATCAAACTGACCGGCGTGGTCACACGCGTCGAGTGGACCAACCCGCACATCTGGATTTACCTCGACGTGAAAGACGATGCCGGCAAGGTGACCAACTGGGGCTTTTCGGCTTCGCCTCCTGGCATGCTGCAGCGGAGAGGCATCACGAAAAAGAGCCTCAACATCGGAGACACGCTGACCATATCGGGCCATCGCGCCAAAGACGGATCCAATAACGCGTCCGGCAATATTGTGATTCTTGCCGATGGCCGCGATGCCTTAATCGGACAGGACCAGGCCGTGAATCCGACCGAGGCGCCGCCGGGTACCAGCAAGAAGTAGCGGGGAGTGCAAACGTGAAAAAGTTTTGGGCCATCGGGTTTCTCGCCATCGGTTGCGCGCTGGCCGCTCCACGGATTCCGCGCCTGCCGAACGGCAAGCCCAACTTCACAGGAGTCTGGGCCGGCCCGGCGTTTACGCACCTCGTAGGGGCAGGCGACACGGACACCCCGCGCGTCACCAATTTCGACCGCAAGAAAATGGCCCCCTTTGTTCCTGGCGCCGAAGCGAAGTTTCTCCAGCCTCCCAACGGAGATCCGCGGCACGATGATCCCACCGAGTTGTGCCTGCCGGACGGCCATCCACGGGAAGCGCTGGCTCCCTACGCCACCCAGATCATCCAGACTCCGGACACCGTGGTTTTCCTTTACGAGTACATGCACTTTTTTCGCGTGATCCCCATCAACAAGCCGCATCCTGAAGAAGTGGAGCCAACTTTTATGGGAGACGCCGTGGCGAAGTGGGATGGCGATACCTTGGTGATCGACACCATCGGGTTGCGGGAATGGACGCTTTCCGCCAGCAACGGGTGGCACAGCGACGCCCTCCACACAATCGAGCGGCTGCGGTTTGTGGATGCCACAACCACTTCATACGAGATCACTGTGGACGATCCCAAGATCTTTACGAAACCCTGGTCGCAGGAATTTCAGATGAGGCTTCATCCGACCTGGAAGCTGTACGAGCAAGTGTGCGAAGAAAACAACCGGTGCGCCGGCGGAACCTGTAAGTAGCGCTGGCGATCCTTGTCGCCGGCACCGTAGGGTGAACTATGCGATCTAATTTTTGCATTGTCTTGGCGCTGTCATTCCCTCTCCTGGCGCAGCGCACATACACGCCGCCGCGAACGGCCGATGGTCAACCCGACATCGCGGGAGTCTGGAGCAACGCCTCGATCGTTCCGTTAGAACGCCCGAAAGAACTGGAAGGAAAACAATTCTTCACCCCAGAAGAAAAAACCGCGTACGAAAAGAAAGTCTTCGCCCGATCCTCCCGGGACAAGACGCCGGCCGAAGGCGCCGTGGGGACTTACAACGATTTCTGGTGGGACGCCGATTCCAAGCGCGCGGCTAACTTTCGCACGTCATTAATTGTCGAGCCGCCCGATGGAAAAATTCCTCCACTCACGCCCGAAGCGCAGCGGAAAGCCCAGGCCGACCGCGCCTATACAGCGGCACATCCCGCCGACGGTCCGGAAGACCGGGCATTAATGGAGCGCTGCCTTCTGTTCCCGACGACGGGGCCACCGATGCTTCCGAGCTTTTACAACAATTCTGTATTTGGCGCCCTCACCACGAATTATGAAATCCTGCAGACGCGCGAGTACGTGGTGATTCTCGTGGAACTCAACCATGACGTTCGGATTATCCCGCTGGACGGCCGGCCGCATCTGCCGCCCGGCGTTCGTCAATGGTTAGGTAACTCTCGCGGCCATTGGGAGGGCAACACTCTCGTGGTGGACACAACGAACTTCACGGATAAAACCAAATTCCGCGGGGCGGACGAGAATCTGCACCTGACCGAACGCTTCACCAGGATCGCAGCGGACACGCTGCTCTACGAATTCACCATGGATGATCCGACCGCGTTCACCAAGCCCTGGAAGGCGGAGATCCCCATGATTGCCAGCGACGGTCCTATATATGAGCACGCCTGCCACGAGGGCAATTACGGCCTCACGGGAATTCTGGGAGGCGCCCGCGCCGATGAGCGGAAGGCCCTGAAATAACGCGCTCCCTTCGACGACCCCGACAAATACCGCTCCCTATGGTCGCGGCTCTGTAAGCGGCGCTCCCGTCACAGAGTGTTCTGTCCACCGCCGCCGGAGGCCTTACTGAGCCGTGACCAAAGGGAGCGGTCTTCCGTTCACTCCACCGCAAAAACCCAAACCGCGCCGCCCTCCGGCACATCCGGAAACTCACCCGGAAAGATGCGGTTCAGATTTCTCTGGTCACCACTGGAATCGCCGCCCCATCCTGACTCGATGGCGATATATTGCTTGCCATCGATTAAAAATGACGTCGGCGGCGCGAGAATCCCGGAGTTGGTCGGGAACTCCCAGAGCAGCTTGCCCGTGGATGCGTCGAAGGCGTGGAGTTTCCGATCGTTTGTGCCGCCGCTGAAGACCAGACCGCCGGCAGTCGCCAGCATCGATCCCCAGTTGGGCGACTTGGCGTAATTATAGGTCCAGACTTTCTGCCCGGTGTCTACGTTCCATGCCTGCACTTCGCCGAAGTGATCGGCCCCCGGAACGGTGTAGGGGCGGCTACCGCCAATGCCCACGAAACCTTTGCCCGCGCGGTATTCCACCTTCACACCCATATTGGAACTGCACATGTTGTTATTGGCGGGAACGTAAACCATCCGCGTTTTCGGACTGAACGAAACCGGGGGCCATGTCTTGCCGCCGTGCGACCCGGGGCAGAAATCGGCGCGCCTGTCAGTGCCGGGCTTGTGTTCCGGGTCCACATCCGGGCGTCCGGTGACCGGGTCCAGGCTCTTGAACACGTTCTGGTAAACGTACGGCTTGCCTTCCACGAAGCGAATCCGTCCGTCGGCGGAACCCAGACTGCCGCGATCGAGAAACCACAGATAGCCATCGCGGGCAACATCCACCAGCCCTTTGACGGTGCGGCCGTTGCGCTGGTAGTCGACAAGAATCGGAGGAGAGACTTCGTCGTAGTCCCAGGAATCGTTGGGATGGTATTGGAAGAAACCTCTCATCGCGCCCGTAGCCACATCCACGGCGATGGTGGAGGCGGTGTAGAGATTGTCTCCCGGACGATTGTCACCGATGGTGGGGCCGCCATTACCCGTTCCCCAGAATGCCAGGTTGGTTTCGGGATCGTAGTTGCCGGTAACCCAGACGGGCGCACCTCCCGTCTTCCATGCATCGCCCTTGGGCCACGTCTCGCTGCCGGGTTCTCCAGGAGCCGGTACGGTATAGGTGCGCCACAGTTCCTTGCCGCTCTCCAGATCGAATGCGGCGATGAAGCCGCGAATGCCGAACTCGCCCCCAGAGGCGCCCACCATCACCTTGCCTCCGGCCACCAGCGGAGCGAGAGTGATGTAATACGAGGCTGTGTTGTCGGCGACGGTGGTGGTCCAAATCTCCTTGCCGGTACGGGCGTTGAGCGCCACCAGCACGGCTTCGCCCGCGGCGTAATAAACTTTGTCGCCGTAGAGCGCGACGCCGCGGTTGGTTTCGTGAGGCACGGAAGCCCCGGCGGGCCGCGGCCTGCGATATCGCCAGAGCAGGTTGCCACTCTTGGCATCGATGGCGATTACCTGATTCATCGGCGTGGTGACGAACAGCACGCCGTTATTAACGATGGGCGCGGACTCATGCGGGCGGGTCTCGCTGGTGGAGAAGACCCAAACGGGCTTCAGCCGACCAACGTTGGCGGGCGTGATTTGATCGAGCGGGCTATAACCCCAACCGTTATAGGTGCGGCGAATCATCAGCCAGTTGCCATCTTCGGGGTGCACCAGACGCTCGGTAGTGACCGGCGTGTAGTTCTCGAGGACCAGCGGAAGGGATTCGCCGTGCGCCGGCTGTAGAAGTACCGTCAGCGCTGCGGCGGCAATGAGAGCCTTATGGTAGAGCTGAGCCACGATCAACTATTTCATGTTCGCGACGACGGCCTTGTTGGCATGCGAAAACTTCTTATCTACGGCCGCAAGGGTGGCCATCAACTTGCTCACACTACCCATTGCCATTTGCAACCGCATTGACGTCATTTCCCCCAAGTCGCTAGCTGACGACAAATCGTTTCGCAAGGCGGATACGATCGTACTTAAACTCATCGGGCTTACATTATGCGATTAGACCCCCTTTTGCCGAGGACGTAGACGGCCAGTAGCGGCACTGCTCCGTGGGTGATCATCGGAAACAGTAGCCTTAGTTGGCTTACCACGTAGCTCGCCCCCGACGGCGATCGGTTGCCCTTCATCTGAAGAATAATCGGATCGAGCCGGCTCCGGAGCTGCGGCGAGAGCGCAGTCCCAAAGTTCCGCAGCACTAGGTCGAGGTTGGCTGCCACACAATCCTCCTTAGAGATCCCAGGTTCCTGCCAGTATACAGTCTCTTGACGGCATCCGGGCTCCCTTCCTATCCTTGATGGGTAGCTCGGATGCAACGGGTTAACAAAACTCGATTGATGACCCTGGGCGTGATTCTTTCCACCTGTACTCTGCTGATCTTATACGCCCAGGAACGCGAGCCCGCACCGGCGGGCGGCGATCTCATTCCGCTGCGCCAGGTTTCGGATCCGTACCCGGTCTTCAATGGCATCGCCATCGATCCCGAGAATAACCTGGTGGCCATGTCCGACGTGAACCGCAAGAGCCTTTTGAGTTATGCGCGCATGGCGGATTCCAGGCGTGGTGAAATCAGCGCTGCGCAGCACCAGGTCTTCGGGCCGCTTACCAACGTGGGCTTCGTCGCGGGGATTTTCCTGGATTCCCAGCGAAAAGAAATCTTCGCAATCAACAATGATATTGAAGACACCATGGTGGTGCTGCCCTATGACGCTCAGGGCAATCAGGCGCCCAAGCGCATGCTCTCGGTTCCGCACCAGGCTTGGGGACTGGCGATGAGCCGGGTTCACGATCAGATTGCAATCACGGTGGAGCTTCAAGAAGCGGTGGTGATTTACAAGCGCGATGCGCGCAACGTGGAAGCGCCCATGCGCGTCATTCGTGGTCCCCATGCCGGTCTGGCCGATCCGCACGGCATCTTTTGGGACGATCGCCACAACGAGATCGGCGTTGCCAACCACGGAAACTATCGGGGGCTGATTAAGAACGAGGGCAGCGGATGCGCGCCCACGGGAACGGCAGATCCGGAAGCCGGAGCGGTGCTGCCACCATCCATCACCATCTATTCAGGCGACGCGAGGGGTGATGCCAAGCCGCTGCGCACGATCCAGGGGGACAAGACGCGCCTGGATTTTCCGATGGGCCTGGCGGATGATCCGGCCAACGAGGAATTCGCGGTGGCCAACAACGGAGACAGTTCCGTCCTGGTGTTCGCCCGCACGGCCGACGGGAATGTCGCGCCCATCCGTGTGCTGGCCGGCGCCAAGACGGGAATCAACCGGCCGATGGGCGTGGCGATCGATGCGGCACACAACGAGATCTGGGTGTCGAATTTTATCGATCATACGGCGCTGGTGTTCGATCGCCAGGCCAACGGCAACCTGGCGCCGAAGCGCGTCATTCGAACCGCTCCCCGGGGAACGCCGAGTCCCGGATTCGGGAATCCCCAGACACTCGCCTATGACTCCAAGCGCGATCAGATTCTGGTTCCGAATTGAGTGGCCCAGCCGCGCATCGCGGCCTTCGCCCGGGTGGCGAATGCAACCACGGCTCCCGCACGCGTGATTACCGGCTCCGCTACGAAGATGTCGCGAACGGTGCACGGAATCGCCTACGATCCGGTCCGCGACGAGATCTACGTGTCGAACACGCTGGCCGACGCCGTGCTGGTGTTCCGCGGCAGCGCGAGCGGGGCCGAGCCGCCCGTTCGGATGATTCAAGGGCCGTGCACCGGATTGGTGAATCCGCACGCGGTCAGTCTCGACCTGGATCATCGCGAAATACTCGTGTCGAGTTTGAGCGCCCGCGCGATCGCTGTGTTTCCGATGGATGCCAATGGCAACGTCACGCCCATCCGCTACATCAAAGGGCCCCGGACACGCCTCGGGCACACCGTAGGATTAGGCGTGGATACCGAAACCAACGTATTGGTAGTGGCAAATTCCGAGGATGTGCTGTTCTTCGACCGCACGGCCACCGGCGATGTTGCGCCCGTGGGCGAAATTAAAGGCGAGCATACCGGAATTCGCGATGAACCCTGGGAACTGCAAATTCACAAGGGCAGAATCTTCCTGGCGGCGTCGAACCATCTGCACGTGAATCTGTACAGCGAGGTGACGCTCAAGCCCGAATACAGCGACGGCCGCGCGAAGGTTCCCGAAGATCCGTGGCTCAATCCGGAGCTGGGTTTCATCGGAGTTTGGAACGTGCGCGACCGCGGAGACGTGCCGCCGCGCGCGAAGATCGGCGGCCCGTTCAGCCAACTCGTGCATCCCACCGGCCTGGCGCTCAATCCCAGGGACGGCGAGATCTACGTCACGGATAGCATCCGAAATGGGCTATTCTCTTTCCTGGTCCCCGAGCTGCTTCGGTAAAGGGAGAACTAGATGACACGTCTTTCGACCGTCTCGGCGGCTGCTGTCCTGCTGGCGAGCGCCTGCCTTGCCCAGACCACCAGCGCCGTGCTCGACAAAATGATTGCCGCCAAGAAGAGCCAGAAGGAACTAGCCCAATATGTTTTCGACAACCACGGATGCAAGCGTTGTCACACCGCCGGTGAAAGCGGGAAGCTGGGGTTCACGGAAAAAGGAAAACAACTGACGACTGGATTTGAAGGCTGCGTCCGGATGCTAACGGCGATGAACGTGATCGCGCAGGTGCCTGCGAGTCAGCGATCCGCGGATGAGAGGACGAAGGCGCAGCGCTTTGACGAGTTTGGCTGCACGCTGTGCCACAAGATTGTGCCCGGTAAAATGGGACTCACCGACCTCGGCGCCAAGCTCCGGTATCTGCACCTGGGTTGCGTGGAGGTTGAAAAGCAACTGGCGTCTTCGAAATAGTAGCGCCGGCGATCCTTGTCGCCGGTACGGCCACGGCAAGAAGCAGTCCCGGCTCGATCCGTGGTATCGTTCTTCGTCAAGAGGAGACGCATCCATGTTCTCGCGAATCTGTCCGTGCATCGTGGTATTCGTTTCGCTTTTGCCGGCCCAGTCTGACAGTAACAATGGCGAATGGCGATCGTACGCCGGAGACCTCCGAAACTTCCGATATTCACCGCTCGATCAAATCAACGCCGCCAACTTCAGTAAGCTCGAAATCGCCTGGCGCTTTAAGACGGACAGCCTGGGGAATCGTCCGGAATACAAGCTGGAAGCGACGCCGCTAATGGTGAACGGCGTCGTGTATACTACCGCGGGATCGCGCCGGGCGGCTATCGCGCTGGACGCGGCAACCGGTGAATTGCTCTGGGTGCATGGGGAACACGAAGGCGCGCGCGGAGCGGCCTCCCCGCGCCAGCTTTCGGGCCGCGGCCTTTCCTATTGGTCCGATGGTAAGGACGAGCGCATTCTGTACGTGACCCCCGGCTACCGTCTCATCTGCCTGGACGCAAAAACCGGCGTGCCGATCCGCACGTTCGGGAACAATGGCGCCGTGGACATGAAGCGCGATGCGGTGTACGGCACGGGCCGGCCCATCGATCTGGTAAATGGCGAAATCGGACTGCACGCAACTCCGGCGGTGACGAAGAGCGGCGTAGTGCTGGTGGGGTCTTCGTTCCGCGAGGGCGGAACGCCCAAGACCCATAACAACACCAAAGGAATGGTCCTCGCATTCGACGTGCGGACCGGCAAAAAGCTATGGCAGTTCAATACTATTCCGAGGCCCGGGGAATTCGGGAATGACACCTGGCTAAACGAATCCTGGGCAGTCAACGGAAACACGGGCGTGTGGACCCAGATGGCCGTCGACGAGGAACTCGGACTGGCTTACCTCCCGGTGGAGACCCCGTCCTCGGACTTCTATGGGGGCCACCGCCCGGGCAATAATTTGTTCGCCGACAGCCTGGTGTGTGTCGACCTGAATACCGGGAAACGCAAGTGGCATTTTCAGTTGGTGCACCACTCCATTTGGAACATGGACATCGCCGCGGCGCCGGTTCTCGCCGATATCACCGTGAATGGCAGGCCGGTGAAGGCCGTGCTCGAATCGAGCAAGCAGGCTTTCCTCTACGCCTTCGATCGCGTTACCGGTCAGCCCATCTGGCCCATTGAAGAACGGTACGTGGAGAAGGGCGACGTGCCGGGCGAGTGGTACTCACCTACGCAGCCGTTCCCCAGCAAGCCGCCGGCTTTCGATTTTCAGGGAGTCACGCTTGAGAATCTTATCGACTTCACACCCGAGCTTCACGCCGAAGCCTTGCGCATCGTGTCGAAGTACAAGCTGGGGCCGGTCTTCACGCCCCCTGTGGTGAGCAAAGTGGAAGGGCCGCTGGCAGCCTTTCGATCGTCCGGCGGAATGAATTGGCCCGGCTTCTCCTACGATCCCGAGACCCACATCGCCTATGTGCCTTCGTTCGTCTCGCTGCCACCCGTGGGTCTTCTGCCGACTCCCAGCCGGGAATTTTCGGATATCAATTACGTCGAAGGCTTCGCCGGGACCGGCGTTCGGTATGTATCGGGCCCCGGCGAAAACGTTGGTGCCGATGCACCGCGGACGCCTGCTCCTGTGTCCGCTCCCGCGCCGGCCGGGGCGGCCACGACGGCGGGCGTCGGCGGCGGCCTTGGTCTGAACCCGCAAGGTTTGCCGTTGTTGAAACCGCCCTATGGCCGCATCACAGCGATCAATATGGATAAGGGCGAGTTCGTGTGGCAGATTGCGCACGGGGAAACGCCCGACTACATTCGCAACCACCCCGCACTGAAAGGCGTGACCATTGCGCGCACCGGCCAGGCCGGCTACGTCGGCGTGCTGGTGACCAAGACTCTGGTGATCGCCGCCGAGCCGCTGGTGACGACGACCGCGGATCACCCGCGCGGCGCGATGCTGCGCGCTTACAACAAAGCCACCGGTGTAGAGGTCGGCGCTGTTTGGATGCCGGCGCCGCAGAGCGGATCGCCCATGACTTACATGGTCAACGACAAGCAGTATGTTGTGGTCCCGATCAGCGGCGGCAATTACTCCGGCGAATTCATCGCGTTCCGGCTGCCTGAATAAGGAGGGCGAATGCCAAACCATCGATACCTAACGCGGCGCGGCCTGCTCGAAACTCTGGCCGGCGTAGCTGGCGTTGCGGCCATGCCCACCACCATCGCCTTGGCCGCGGAACCGGCCAGCGCCGTGATGACCAGGCTCAGCACTTACATGAGCGAGGCTCAGGGCCGCGCGCTCCCGGGCGACGTGATCGAGAAGACCAAGCACCATGTCCTGGACACGCTGGCCGCGATGATCTCCGGCTCCGAGCTGCCGCCTGGGCGCGCCGCCATCCAGTTCGCACGCGCGTACGGGGGCGAAAAGGTGGCCACCATCGTGGCTTCGAACGTCCAGTGCGGACCCATCGAAGCGGCGCTCGCCAATGGCGTGCTGGCGCATGCCGACGAGACCGACGATTCGTGGCCGGGAGGCTGGCATCCGGGCTGCAACGTGGTGCCCGCCGCACTGGCAATCGGCGAGCAGTTCGGCATCGGTGGCATGCAGTTCGTGCGCGCGGTAGCGCTCGGCTACGATGTGGGAGCGCGCGTCCTCACCGCCCTGCGTCCCGGCGTGTTTGACACGCACAAAAGCACGCACAGCATCGGCGGGGTCTTCGGCGCAGCCGCGGCGGCAGGCTGCGCGGCCACTCTCGAACGCCCAGCAAATGCGATGGCTGCTCGATTACACGGCACAGCAATGCTCCGGCCTCGCCCTGTGGGACCGCGACACCGACCATATCGAAAAAGGGTTCGTGTTCGGCGGAATGCCGGCGCGCAGCGGAGTCACCTCGGCATTGCTGGTTCACTCCGGCTGGAACGGAGTCGACGACGTCCTGTCGGGAGACGACAATTTCCTGCTGGCCAACGCGCCTCACGGAGACGCTGCTTTGCTGGTCGATAAACTCGGTGAGCGGTACGAAATTGTACGCACCAGCATCAAGAAATGGAGCGTGGGATCGCCGATTCAGGCGCCCCTGGACGCTCTGGAGATCCTTTTGAAGCGACGCCCCTTCGATGCTGACCAGGTGAAGGAAGTGACGGTGCGGATGAACCCGGGATCGGTCGTCGACAATCGCGAAATGCCGGATGTGTGCATTCAGCACATGATCGCGGTCATGCTGGTAGACAAAACCGTGACCTTCCGTTCCGCGCACGATAAGCCGCGGATGCAGGATGCGGTGATTCTCCGCCAGCGCGCCAAGGTGCGGCTCGATCCTACAGCGGGGCAACCCTTGGTTGTAATCACGCTGGCCGATGGATCACGTTTGAGCGAGGATCCCACGGCCGTGCTCGGCACGTTGAACAATCCGATGACGCGCGATCAAGTCGTAGCGAAATGCCGGGACTTGATGACACCTCAAGCATTAATCGAGCGGATTCTCGATCTGGAGAATGTGAAGAACGTCCGGGAGCTTCGCCCTTTGCTACAACGGGCGTGACCACTCAAGGTTTCGGCGTGATTTTGACAACCATGGCCGTGAAGCTCTTGCCCGGCTCCACCTGGAATTGGTGCACTGTGTTCGCCGGTATATAAAGGATGTCACCGGCCGCGATCGGGTATTTGGTGCCGCCTTCAATGGACTGGCCGCGCACCTCGTCGGGTCCGGTAGGCTTGCCTTCGACAATCTTGCCGCCCACCAGCACGGTGCCTTCTCCGGATCGGATGAGCAGCAGATCCGCCTGCTTCATGTGAATTTCCGCTTCGCCATTCCCATTCCGGTAAGCCACAAAAGCGGAGTCCAGCAATCGCTCGGTGCCCAGGTGCCGCTCGGCATTCAGTTTGGAAAACGCCGACTTATCGAAATCCTTTTGTTGGCTGGAGCTCCAAAACAGAGGCTGGGACGGGTCCGCAGCCCGGAGTGAAACCAGGCAGGTGATGACAAGCAGAAGGGTGTTTCGCATAGCAGGCCATTATAGAGCAACTGTGGCGCGGACTCTCAGTCTGCCGCGCCGACACTCATGCCGGCGCTTGAAGACTGGTCGAGATGAGTCTCGACCCGGCAGGCAGGAGTGCCTGCGCCACGCTACGGCTGCAGCGTGAGGGTGGCGTTCCCGGCGGCGCCGGCGTAAACCAACTCGATCGAACGGATGCCCTCAACCTTGCCTCGGTATTGGAAGAAGATCAGTCCGGCCGCGGGAAGCGCGCGCTCGCCTTCCGGCAGGGCGGCCTTCTGAACCTTCTGCTCCATGGCCCGCTGCAAATCGAACGGCATGTGGACCGGTAGCGGCGCGGCGTCCCCCTGTCCCCCTGCTCCACCGGTGGTGATGCCGCCCTTCGATTTCTCTTTTTCCTGAACCGGCGGCTGCCATTCCGGATCCTTTAGCGAGTGGAATGCCAACGCGTACGGCTGGGCGGCCAAGGGCGCCTTCTTCCCGTTGATGCGGAGAGTAAAGTCGTCGATAGATAATTTGAGGCGCGCTTCCGGGGGACCGAAGTAGCCCACTTCGACAACCACATAGTCTTCACACGAGAAGGTCGCCTGGGGCGTGGGCACGCCGTGTCCTGCGAACTCGGCTGCTACCGTAACCGTGCCTGCCTGAGCATGCGCCTGGTAATCGCCGGGGGTTGCTCTGGGAGGCATGCCCTTGGCTTCGCGGGCTTGCGCTTCCTTGCTCTGCGCGTCTTGCCCACGCGCACCCGGGCTGAGTACTGCCGTCAAAACAGCGACGATGACGACACCGATTCCTGATTGCCTCGAAAACTTCATTCCATTCACATTATCTAACATGGCCGGTTCAAAAAGAGACGGCATGTCACATACTCTGCGCATGGGAAAGTGTGCAGCCCGGACATTGGTTTCACGCGGGCGAAGGGGGACTAAGGCGGTGTGGCGCTCAACCCGGAGGGCCGAAAGATAGCAAACGTGTGGGATACCGCCAAGGATGAGGCGGCCGGCGAACAGTGCCGCAGCTACGGCGCCCCGAATATCATGCAGGTGCCCGGGCGCATAGACAGAGTTACGGCGGATTACGATGAGCGCTTTGGCGCGACGTCGGGGCCATGGACTACGGATCTGTTCGTTGAGGCGGTTTATGCGAGTCTTAAGAATCCGGCGAAGGCGGTGCGGCGGAACTGAAACGGAACATTTGTTCCAGAACGGTGAGTAAGTCGTTTGTTGTCAGGGCCCGGTTTGAACATTTGTTCAAACGCCGACCGGCGGCGAAGACCGCCGGCGTTAGGTAGCGCTGGCGATCCTTGTCGCCGGCTTCAGGCTATACTGGTTTCGATTCGCACCGGGGAGGGGCTCATGTTCACGAAGACGCTTCTGGCAGCCCTGACGTTTGGGGCCGCGGCCATGGCGGCGGATTCCTCTGCCATCACTTTCAACCGGGATGTTCTGCCAGTTCTGCAGAAGCATTGCCAAACCTGTCACCGGCCGGGCCAGGCCGCACCCATGTCGTTCCTCACCTACACCGAAGCCCGCCCGTGGGCCAAGGCGATGAAGACTGCCGTAACCTTGCGGAAAATGCCACCGTGGTTTGCGGACCCGCAGTTCGGCCACTTCCTGAACGATCATTCGTTGAAGCCGGGCGAGATCGAAGCGATCGCCAAATGGGCCGACACCGGCGCCGCGGAAGGTAACGCGAAAGATGCGCCGCCGCCCGTCAAGTGGCCGGAAGGCTGGCAGATTCAGCCGGACATCATTGTGGAGGGCGTCGCCTATGATGTCCCGGCACGTCCCAAGAACAACGTGGTGGAATGGGTCTCGATCACCGTGCCCAGCGGCTTCACCAACGATACGTGGATCACCTCCGTGCAGATCAAGCCCGAACACCCCAACGTGGCCCACCACATCTGCCTCGGATTCAATCCTCACACGCCGGACATCAAGTATTACGACCCGATCTGGCAGGACAAGACGCGCGATGAAGATGGGAGCGCGATTCCCGGCAAAGGGCCGACCTTCGCTCCCGCCGTCCCCAACGGCCGCTTCCGCAGCATGTCCGAGGACTGCTACCTGCCCGGGAATCCGGTTGCGGATTATCGCGATTTCCAGGCGGCCAAGCTGGTGCCCGCCGGCAGCGACATCACTTTGAACCTCCACTACACGCCCAACGGCACGGCCGTCACAGATCATGTACAGGTTGGATTCACCGTGGCGAAGGAGCCGCCGCAGCGCCGTTATGTTTCGTTCCTGACTTCCTCTCCTTCCGACCCGGCGCATTTTGCCATTCCACCGAACGATGGCAACTGGCAAAGCCCGCCCGCGGAGGTCACCTTCAACCAGGACGTGGAACTGGTCTACCTGATGCCCCACATGCACGTTCGCGGGAAGGACATGACTTACTCGCTGGTGTACCCGGACGGGCGAAAGGAAGTCGTCCTGAATGTGCCGCACTATGACTTCAACTGGCAACTGGGTTACAACACGACGATCAAAGTGCCGAAGGGGACTAAGTTGCACATCGACGCGCATTTTGACAACTCACTCAATAACAAGTTCAATCCGAATCCCAACAAGACCGTTTACTATGGCGAAATGACCTGGGAAGAGATGATGAACCCGTTCTTTGGCGTGGTTGTCGATAAGGACGTGGATGTGAGTAAGATCGTTGCGAGCGGCCGCGGGCCGGTCGCGAACTGATCGTAATAAGACCGCTCCCTGCGGTCACGGCTCGGTAATGGCGCCCCGCATGTTACGAGGCGTCTTGTGACGATGCCATCTGTTACCGAGCCGTGACCGTAGGGAGCGGTGGTTTGGTGTTACTTCTGGGCAACTTCTTTGACGGTGGGCAGCGTCGAGTTATCCCAGCCGCCGCCCAAAGCTTCGATCAGCAGTACGCTGGCGGTCATACGCCGCGTTTGCAAATCGATCGCGGAACGCTGGTTCTGCAAGGCGATACTCTGCGTCGTGATCACTTGCAAGTAAGTGGCGACACCGCCTCTATATTGCGCGGTCGAAACTGTCAGGGAGCGCTCCGCCGATTTCACGGCCTGATCCAGTTCAGTAGCTTCGTCGGCCAGAACGCGTAGCGCGCTGAGGTTGTCCTCCACTTGCTGGAAGGCTGTCAGCACGGTCTGGCGATAGTTGGCCGCGGTGGCATCGTAGCCTGCCTGGGCCTGTGCTACCTGGGCAGTGCGCTTGCCGGCGTCAAACAGAATCTGCGCCGCTTGCGGCCCGATGGTCCAGAACCGGCTGGGAAAGGTGATCCAGTTGAGGAAACTGCTGGATTCGAATCCGGCGGATGCGGCCAAAGTCAGCGTCGGGAAGAATGCCGCCTTGGCGATGCCGATCTGTTGATTGGCGGCTGCAGCCTGGCGCTCAGCTTCGGCGATATCGGGGCGTCGTTCCAATAAAGCCGAAGGCACGCCCACGGGGATTTGCGGCGGAGGCACCTGTATGGGCGCACGGGGCACGGTCAGTTCCGCGGGCGGCTTGCCGATCAGCATCGCGATGGCATGTTCCAACTGCGAGCGCTGCACTTCGATTTCGGTCAATTGCGCCTGCGTCGTGTAGAGCTGGGTTTCGGCTTGCGCCACGTCGGAATCCGAAGCAATGCCGCCGGCATAGCGGTTCCGCGTGAGTACCAGAAATTCCTGGTAGGACTGGACGGTCTCCCGAAGCAGCGCGGCGTCGCTATCCATCCCGTGCAATTGGAAATAATCCTGGGCGAGTTCCGATTGGTAGAGCAAGCGGGCGTTCTCCAAGGCCGCCGCCAGGGATTGGGCCGTGTTGGCGCTGGCCGTGATGGTGCGGCGGATGCTTCCCCAGACATCGGCGGTGTAGGAAGCGCTAAATGGAAAATCGTAGGTGCCCAACACACTGGAGGGTCCGGCCCGGCTGGAAAGCCGCGAGGAGGCTTGAGAAACGCTGATCGAAGGCGAAGTCGTGACCAGGGGGAACAGGGCCGAACGCGCCACACGCACGGCTGCCTTGGCTTCGCGAAACTGCGCCTCGGCCTGCTGCACGTTCTGGTTGGAGATGCTCACTTGTTCTTCGAGAGCGTTGAGCGCGGGATCGCCAAAAATTTCCCACCACTTGCCGCGCAGCACGCCATCGCTGGGCTGCGCTTCCTTCCAACCCTTGGGCGGGTCTTCCTTGAAGTTCTGCGGCACTGCGGTGGAGGGGCGCTGGTACGCGGGGACTTGGAGGCATCCGGCGGAAACCAACGCGAAAGCGGCAACCACGGCGAATTTGACCTGCGGACGCATGGTAATTTTATCCCTCGGATTCCGCCGGCTCGAGCGGCCTTGGCTGGGTGCCGCGCACCCGCTCCCACCAATGATGAATGCGGTCGAAGTAAAGGTAGACAACCGGTGTCGTGAACAAAGTAAGTGCCTGGCTCATGAGCAGCCCGCCGATGATGGTGATGCCTAGCGGGCGGCGCAACTCCGATCCCATACCGGTGCCGAGCGCGAGAGGTAGAGCTCCCAACATGGCCGCAAACGTGGTCATCAGAATAGGGCGGAAGCGCAGCATGCTGGCTTCGAAGATGGCGTCGCGCGGACTCTTGTGCTCGTTGCGCTCGGCGGCCAGCGCGAAATCGACGATCAGAATGCCGTTCTTCTTCACCAGGCCGATCAGCAGAATGATGCCGATCATGGCGATGATGCTGAGATCGGTTTTGGTGAGAATGAGCGCCAGCAACGCCCCCACGCCGGCCGAGGGGAGCGTGGAGAGAATGGTAATCGGATGGATGTAGCTTTCGTAGAGGATGCCGAGCATTAGGTAGACCGCCGCCAGGGCCGCCGCAATCAGGTAAGGCTCGTTGCCGAGCGAATCCTGGTAAGCCTCCGCGGTGCCGGTGAACATGGTCTGAATGGTGGGCGGCAGACCAATCTTGTGGGCGGCCGCGGTGATCGCCTCCACGGCATCGCCCAGCGCCACGCCGGGCTGCAGGTTGAACGAGTCGGTGACCGCCGGGAACAGGCCCTGGTGGTTCACCGAGAGCGGCGCCACCGCGGGACTGTAATGGGCGATGGCGTTCAAGGGAACCTGCTGCCCGTTGGGCGCATGCACATAGATCAGCCGCAAGGTCTCGGGGTTTTGCCAATATTGCGGGGCAGCCTCCATCACCACGTGATACTGGTTCAGCGTCTTGTACATGGTCGACACCTGGCGCTGGCCGAACGCATCGTACAGCGTGTTGTCGATCAACTGCGGGGAGATACCGAAGCGCGCGGCGGTTTCGCGGTCGTACGTCACCACGGATTGCAGACCATGGTTCTGCTGGTCGCTGTTGACGTCGACGATGAGCTTGATGGCTCGTAGCTGCTGCAACATGCGCGGTGAGTACGTAACCAGATCCTGCACGTTGTCGCCGCGCATCGTGAATTGGTACTGCGCGGCGCTGTTCCTTCCGCCCACGCGCAGGTCTTGGTTAGCTTGCAGGTAGAGAGTGGCGCCGGGGATTTTGGCGAGCTTCGGACGCAGCCGCTGCATGATGAACGGGGCCGTGATCTTGCGCTCCGAAAGCGGCTTGAGGGACACGAACATGCGTGCCTGATTTAAGCCTCCGCCGTTACCTCCCGTAAAACCGATGACGGTGTCCACCGCGGGGTCGGCTGAAACGATCTTGACCATCGGCAGCAGGGTCTTGTCCATGGATTGAAACGACGAGTCCTGGTCGGCTAGAATCTGGCCGGCCAAGCGTCCGGTATCCTGCTGCGGGAAAAATCCCTTGGGCACGCGAATAAACAAGTACACATTCAGGCCAACCGTGGTCAACAGAATCAGCAGGGTCACAAACGCATGGCGGAGCACTACGGAGAGCACTTTGCCATATAGACCTACGATCCAGTCGAAGGCGTTTTCGACCGCCTGGTAAACCCGTCCATGGGTTTCATTCTGTTTCAAGAGGTGGGCGCACATCATGGGCGTAGCGGTGAGCGAAACCACCATGGAGACGCCGATGGCCGCGGAAAGCGTGATGGCGAATTCGCGCAGCAGGCGGCCTACAATCCCGCCCATCAGCAGCAGGGGGATGAACACCGCCACCAGCGAAATGCTCATGGTGATCACGGTCGACCCGATTTCCTTGGCTCCCTTCAGGGCGGCGGCAAACGGATCGAGGCCGGCTTCCAGGTAACGCGTGATATTTTCAATCACCACGATGGCGTCGTCCACCACGAAGCCGGTGGAGATGGTGAGGGCCATCAGCGAGAGGTTGTCGAGACTGAAGCCGCACAGGTACATGACGCCGAAGGTTCCCAACAGGGAGACCGGAACCGCGACGCTGGGAATGAACGTGCTGCGGACGTTCCGGAGAAACACGAAGACCACCAGGACCACCAGCCCCACCGAGATGATCAGAGTGCGCTCCACATCGCTGACCGAAGCGCGGATGGTCTGGGTTTGATCCATGGCGACGCGCAAATTGATGGCCGCGGGAATGGCGGCGTGGAGCTGCGGCAGCACGGCGCGGATGCGGTCCACGGTCTCGATGATATTGGCGCCGGGTTGCCGGGACACGATCACCAGGACGGAAGGCTTGCCATTGGCGTAGCCGGCATTGCGAACGTCTTCCACCGAATCGACCACCTCGCCCACGTCGGACACACGCACGGCGGCGCCGTTGTGATAGGCGATGAGCAGCGGCTGGTAATCGATGGCGTTAAACAACTGGTCGTTGGCGCCCACCTCCCACGTTCGGTGCCCATCGGAAAATTGACCCTTGGGCGTATTGGCATTCGCCGCGGAAAGCACGCTGCGGACCTGCTCCAGGCCGATGCCGTATTTGTTCAACGCGGAGGGATTCAACTCGACCCGCACGCCGGGAAGCGCGCTCCCCCCGACCGCCACCTGCCCCACGCCCTGAATCTGCGAAAGCTTCTGCGCCATGATGGTGGACGCGGCGTCGTACATCTGCCCCTTGCCGAGCGTGTCGGACGTGAGCGCGATCATGAAGATGGGCGAGTCGGCCGGGTTCACTTTGCGGTAGTTGGGGTTGCTGGGAAGATTGGTGGGCAGGTAACCGCGAGCCGCGGCGATGGCTGCCTGCACGTCGCGCGCCGCCGCGTCGATGTCGCGGTTCAGATCGAATTGCAGAGTGATGCTGCAGGATCCGAGCGAACTCGAAGACGTCATCTCGGTGACGCGCGGCGATGCGTCCGAACTGGCGCTCGAGCGGCGTGGCCACCGACGATGCCATGGTCTCGGGACTCGCGCCCGGCAAGCTGGCGCTCACCGAGATGGTTGGAAAATCCACCTGCGGCAGGGGAGATACCGGGAGAATGCGGAATGCGACCGCGCCGGCCAGGGCAATGGCGACGGTGAGAAGCGTGGTGGCGACCGGCTTGTGAACAAACGGCGCGGAAATATTCATGCCGCACGCCGCCCTTGAGCAGTCGATTCATCATCACTCCGCGGGAACCGGCTCCAGGCCAGGATTGGATTCCTTGTGCCTCGAGAAGCGGCGCGCCAGGCGGTCGAAGAACAGATAGATCACCGGCGTGGTGAAGAGGGTCAGCATCTGGCTGATGAGCAGGCCGCCGATCATGGTGATGCCGAGCGGCCGGCGCAACTCCGACCCCGTGCCGGTGCCGAGAGCCAACGGCACCGCGCCCAGCAGCGCCGCCATGGTGGTCATCATGATGGGGCGGAAGCGCAGCAGACAGGCCTGGTAAATGGCGTCCATCGGGCGGCTTGCCTTCTTTTCGTTCCGCATCCAGCGCGAAATCGATCATCATGATGCCGTTCTTCTTGACGATGCCGATCAGCAGCACGATGCCGATCAGCGAGATCACGCTGAAATCCGAGCCCGTAATGTTGAGGGCCAGCAGCGCGCCCACGCCCGCCGAGGGAAGCGTGGACAGAATCGTAATGGGATGGATGTAGCTTTCGTACAGGACGCCGAGCACGATGTATACGGTGACCAGGGCCGCCAGAATCAGCACCCATTCGTTGGCCAGCGACGCCTGAAACGCCTGCGGCCGTGCCCTGAAACGCCGCTTGGATGCTGGGCGGCAATCCGATTTCATCCTTAACCTTGTTCACGGCATTCACGGCATCGCCCAGCGAAGCGTTGGGAGCCAGATTGAAGGAGAGCGTGATCACCGGGAACTGACCCTGGTGGTTTACGGTGATGGGGACAGCCTGCGGCTCCACGCGCGTGAAGGCGCTTAGCGGAACCTGGCCTCCCGTGGGGAAGACGCTGGAAGATGCGATGGGGGCTCCGCCCAATGCGGTGCTGGCGAGCGGCAGCGGTGGCGGCATTCGCGGCGGTGGTGGCGGCGGAGCTCGAATTGGCGGGCCTGGAGTCGCCGTCGTAGACGAACCGCCCGCCACCAGGCCCGCGGCCGCGTTGGAGGATCCTGCCCCAGTGTGGATAAACAGGTTGCGCAGATCGATGGGATTCTGCTGGAACGAGGGCTTCACTTCCAGCACCACGTGGTACTGGTTGAGCTGCGTGAAGATGGTGGACACTTCCCGCTGGCCGTAAGCGTCGTACAGCGTCTGGTCGATCGTGGAGGGCGTAATCCCCAGGCGCGAGGCGGTGTCGCGGTCGAAGACCAGGGTGGCGCGCAGACCCTGCAACTGCTGGTCGGTGGCCACATCGGTCAGTTCCGGCAACTGCTTCAACCGGGCCAGCATCTTGGGCGCGTAGGCGTTCAACTCGTCCGCGTTGGGGTCCTCCAGGGTGTATTGGAACTGTGTGCGGCTCACGCGGTCTTCCACCGTCAGGTCCTGCACCGGCTGCATGAACAGGGTGATGCCGGCCACTTTCGCCAAGGATGGCTGAAGGCGGCGAATGACGATCGGCAGCGCTGATTTTGCGGTCGGACAGCGGCTTGAGGTTGATCAGAATGCGCCCGCTGTTCAGGGTAGTGTTGGTGCCATCGATGCCGATGAAGGAGGAGAGATTATCCACCGCGGGGTCGGCCAGAATCAGCTTGGCGAGCCTCTGCTGGAGCGACGACATTTCGGCAAACGACACCGTCTGCGCCGCTTCCGAAACGCCCTGAATGACGCCCGTGTCCTGGATGGGGAAAAAGCCCTTGGGGATGGTGTAGAACTGGTAGGCGGTGAGGGCCAGGGTGCCGAGCGCCACCAGCAGCGTCGCGGTTTGCCACCGCAAGCACAAACCGCAGCATCCTGCCGTAAAGCCCGATCACGGCTTCGAAAGCGTGTTCCGAGGCGCGGTAAAAGCGTCCCTGTTCGGACTCCGGTTTGTGCTTCAGCATCTTCGAGCACATCATGGGCGTCAAGGTCAGCGAGACGACGGCGGAGACCAGAATGGTGACGGCCAGGGTGATGGCGAATTCGCGGAAGAGCCGGCCCACGATGTCGGCCATGAAGAGCAGCGGGATGAGCACCGCGATCAGCGAAATGGTCAGAGAGATGATGGTGAAGCCGATTTGTTCGGCCCCGCGCAGGGCCGCCTTGAGCGGCGTTTCTCCCTCTTCGATGTAGCGGGAGATGTTCTCGATCATCACGATGGCATCGTCCACCACAAAGCCGGTGGAAATGGCGAGCGCCATCAACGTCAGATTGTTGAGGCTGTAGCCGAGCAGATACATCACCCCGAACGTGCCGATGAGGGAAAGAGGAACGGCCACGCTGGGAATGACGGTCGCCGAAAGGTTGCGCAGGAACAGAAAGATCACCAGGACCACCAGCCCGATGGTCAGCATGAGCTCGAACTGGACATCCGCCACCGACGCGCGGATGGTGTTGGTGCGGTCGGTAAGAATGCTCACCTGGATCGATTTCGGCAGCGTGGAGGTGAGCTGCGGCAGCAACTTCTTGATGCCGTCCACCACCGAGATGATATTGGCGCCGGGCTGCCGCTGTATGTTCACGATCACGGCCGGGACCTGGTTCATCCAGGCGGCCTGCCGCACGTTTTCGACATCGTCAATCACGTCGGCAACCTTGGCGAGTTTGACCGGTGCGCCGTTGCGGTACGCCACGATGAGCGGCCGGTAATCGTCCGACGAGAGCAACTGGTCATTGGCGCCGATCTGGTAGGCCTGGTGCGGGCCGTCGAAATTACCTTTGGCCTGGTTCACATTGGCGGCCACGATGGTGCTGCGCAGGTCCTCCATGTTGAGGCCATAGGAGGCCAGCACGGTGGGGTTCACCTGGATGCGCACGGCCGGCTTCTGTCCGCCGCTGATGCTGACCAGACCGACGCCGGGCAGTTGCGAGATCTTGGGCGCCAGGCGGGTGTCGGCCAGATCCTCGACGTGCGAGAGCGCTTCGGTTTTGGAAGTCAGGGCCAGAGTCAGAATGGGCGTGTCGGCGGGGTTGGTTTTGGCATAGATCGGCGGGACCGGAAGGTCCGCGGGAAGAAACGTTCCGGAAGCGTTAATGGACTGCTGCACTTCCTGCTCGGCCACGTCGATGCTGAGGCTGAGATTGAATTGCAGGGTGATGACCGAGCTTCCATCGGAGCTGGTGGAGGTCATCTGCTGCAGGCCCGGTACCTGGCCGAACTGCCGTTCCAGAGGCGCGGTGACCGAGGATGCCATGACATCCGGGCTGGCGCCGGGGTAAAACGTAATCACCTGGATGGTGGGATAGTCCACCTCAGGCAGGGCCGAGACGGGCAATTGCTTATAAGCGACGCCTCCCGCCAGCAGGATGGCAACCATGAGCAGCGATGTGGCAACCGGCCGCAGGATAAACGTCCGGGAGGGACTCACTTCGTCTTTCCTCCGGATTGGCCGCCGGCCGCCTCGTCGGCCGTTTGCACGGTGACATGGCTCCCTTCCTGTAACTCGTCGACGCCTGTCATGACCACCACGTCGCCGGGGGCCAGGCCGCTGGTGACTTCGGTGTTGTCGCCTTCGGTGACTCCCAGCATGATGGGCCGGACAGTCACCGTGTTGTCACTCTTGACCAGATACACGTAGACGGAGTTGGTGGTTCGCTGGATGACGGCGGTGGGCACCAGCGTGACGCCGCGCTTTTCCTCCACCAGCAAGCGCACATTGACGAACTGGTTGGGGAAGAGCTGGTTTTTGCTGTTATCGAAATCGGCGCGCAGCCGGAGCGATCCGGTAGTTGGATCGATCTGGTTGTCCACCGTAACCAGGGTCCCGGTGCCGATTTTGGTGGTGTTCGCGCGATCCCAGGCTTCGGCGCTCAAGTGCTGTCCGGCCGCCAATTTGCGAAGCACCGCCTGCAGATCATCCTCGGCCAGGGTGAAGATGACACTGATGGGCTGGATTTGCGTGATCACGATCAAGCCGTTGGTGTCGGCGGCGTGTACGATATTCCCGGGATCCACCAGCCGCAGGCCAATCTTGCCGGTAATGGGCGCCCGGATGCTGCAATAGACCAGGTTCAACTTGGCGCTATCGATGGCTCCCTGGTCGGACTTGACCACTCCTTCGGCCTGCGCCACGGTGGCCTTCTGGGTGGCCAGTTGCTGTTCGGGAATGGCGTTCTGCGCCAGCAGTTTCGTGTAACGATCGAGATCGACGCGTGCGTTATCGAGCGTGGCCTGGTCACGCGCCAGTTGCCCCTCCGCCTGTTCCAACTGGACCTGGTAAGGCCGCGGGTCGATTTCCAGCAACAGGTCGTTCTGCTTGACCATGTCGCCTTCCTTGTAGTGGATGGTCATCAACTGCCCGTCTACACGGCTCTTCACAGTCACCGTGTAAATGGGAATTACCGAACCGAGACCGGTGATGTAGACCCCGATGTTTCCCTTGCTTGCCTTGGCTGCCACCACCGGTACGACGCCTGGTGCGCCCTTTTTGCCGCCCTTGGAAGCGGTACCGGCTGAGGCGGCGGGTGCTGCTCCATTCGACCAGAGATACCAGGCGCCGACGCCCAACACGACGACAACCGGCAGCCACAGCCATCGTTTGCCCGAGTGCTGCGGTTTCGATGGCTTCGTCACGAGTGGCGCAGCGGGAGTTCCCTGCCCTGTCTCAGGAGGAATGTGCTCTTCCATGTGGCGCCCGTTCGTTTAGCCCGAGGGTGTACAACTATTCCTATTATGAACGGGCGGATTTCAGAAGGTCCGTTGTTACACGCTATTTTGGGCCATTTCTGACTATAGGGAAGTAAAGGAGTTGTATTGGAAATTACTTACTGGATCAGGGTTTTGTGGAGTATATCGGGTTTCAGCGAAAAGCCCCTTGGTCCGGGTTATCGGCGACCGAGTTCCACTTCACCGTGCCGCTTTTACGGTAGCGACTGCTCAGGTTTCAAAAATGGGATCGCCCGGGTGTTCCGGCGAAGGTCGCAATATGCCGACGTACCACTCGATCCGGTCCAGCAGGGCCTCCACAGCGGCGGCGTTACGGTGTGTGGCCGCTGCCTCGAGTGCTCTGCCGATATCGGTGAGCTCACCGAAACCGTATGACGCACCCGGGGCGGCCAGCAGCCGCTTCGCCCGGTTGAGCAGAAGGTTGGGGCTCACTGGTTTGCTGAGGTACTCGCCGGCGTGCAGTTCGCCGCCGCGCATGACGTCGGTGGGGTCGTCGCAGCCGGTCAACGCATCGGCGCAGTTCCGATCGCCGGGCGCCGCAGTCCATCGCAGCCTGCCTGGGGTTCGCGGCTGGCTAGCTACCTGCCGTCCGATCCAGGCTGTGGCATTCCAGCGCATTCAGGACCAGCACTACCCGACCGTCTCCCATGAGGGCGGCGCCCTGAAACTCCTTGCACTGCTCCAACCCACCGGACAAAGGTTTAACCAACACCTCAACTTCGGTAAGAAACTTATCGACCACCAGTCCGTACTTGACCGCACCCGCCTCGACGATCGCGACGGAAAGTTCCGGGGTTTTTGCGGGGACCAGGTCCAACATCTCCGCCAGGGTGAAGACCGAATAAACGTTCCCCCGGACCTGAGCGAGGGTGAGCCCACGGTACTGGTGCACCTCTTCTTGCGGCACCTTGACCATGTCGCGGATATTACTCAGCGGCAGGATATACTCCTGGCCTCCCGCCTCCAGCAAGATGCCCTTGGAAATCATCAGACTGGTGGGCAGTTTGATCAGAAACGTGGTGCCTTGGCCGAGCTTCGAACGAATTTCAATCGCGCCTTGCAGGTTGCGAACGTTACTGCGGACGACATCCATGCCAACGCCGCGGCCGGAAACGTCGGTGACCTTGGCTGCCGTCGTCAAACCTGGCAGGAACACCAACTGAAACGCAGCCTCCTCGCTCATGCCGGCCGCAGCCGCGGGCGTGAGCAAACCCTTTTCGACGGCTTTCCGCTTGAGAGCACCGGCATCGAGGCCTTTTCCGTCGTCTGTGACCTCAATCGCCACACCGCCCGCCTGATGCAGTGCCCGCAGGGTCAGTTGGCCGGACGGGTCTTTTCCGTTCGTCCGGCGCTCTTCCGGCGTCTCCAGACCATGGTCGACCGCGTTGCGGATCACGTGGACCAGGGGATCGCCGATCTGCTCGAGGATGGTCTTGTCCAGCTCGATTCCCTCGCCTTCGACGACCAGCCGGACTTCCTTTCCGAGAGACCGCGCGAGGTCTCGTACGAGGCGCGGGAACCTCTGAAAAACAGTTTTGACCGGCAGCATCCGGATCGACATCACGCTGGTTTGTAGTTCGTCGGCAATGCGGGAAATGTTCGAACCAGCTTCTTTGAGGTCCTTTGCTATTCCTGCGCTATTTGCGCCGCCATTCAGTTTCTGGACCAGCAGCGGAAACGCGCCACGCGCCACCAGCAATTCGCCGACAACCCGCATCAGGCGATCCAGCTTATTCTGCTCGATGCGAATCGTGGAAGGAGCGGCGGAAGAGCCCGTCCCTTCCGCGGGAGCTGTGGCCGCGGAGGGGGCGGCACTGGCAGGTTCCGGAACAGGGCCGCGATCACCGGCGGGCGATAGGCGGTCCAGAACGGAACGAACCTGCTGAAAACTCTTGCCCAGGTCCGATCGCTCCTGGTTGTCTAAGGCTGCGCCGGTTCTCATCGCGGCATCCAGAATGCGGAGCTGTTGCGCCACTGGTTCTTCCAGTTCGGGGCAGTTCCGGTACTGGGCAGCCACGGACAAAGTCTTGAGACCGCGCAGATAAGTTTCCAGAACGGGCCCGGTGAAAATGCCCTCCACCTTCATGCGCTGGAAACAGCCCGCAATCATTTCGACGCATTGCGACGTCGTGTTGAGAAACGCAGCTTCCCGGCCATCCAACTTCTCACCGTTGGGCGCGTCGTTTGTCTGAACTCCCAAACGCTGGAGCAACTCCGGCGGGACCGGCTGGCCCGCGCCGTTGTGGGTGAGTCTCGCCAACTGGCTGCGGATCGCATCGCACGTTTCCAAGGCGGTTTGGATGGTCTCATCGGGCACCGGCCTGGCGGTCGCGCCCCGACAGAGATCGAGAAGCGACTCCAGCCCATGGGCCACTCGCAGCAGTATTTGCAGCGGATGAGTGGAGATGAGGGCGTCGCCTTTGAGGTGGCCCAACATCAAACCGGCATTTCCTTTGATGCTATGGACCCGCCGAAAGAGGGAATCGAGCTTTTCCCTTGACGGTGGATCATGCTCCAACGCCAGCGCGTCCGCTTCCATTCCCTCCAGGTGATCTTCGCACTCCGCCACGAACAGTTCCCAGGCTTCCGCCGGCACAGAACCGAACAGCGCCACGGCAGAGGCTTGATCTTCCCGCAGCCGGATCTGGACCTCGCATTCGTCCTGGACGAAGACGAACACCTCCTTAATGGCCGCTTCATTGCTGTCGGTGACTAGAAGAATCTCCCACCAGAGGTAGCATTGCTCAGCTTCCAGCGAAGCGAGCGGCGGCACTTGATCCGTATGAGCCGTGACATGCGCCTGCCCCAGCTCTCGCAAGTCGTCCAGCAAGGTAACCGGGTCCGCGCCGGAATAGAACACCTCGCGTTTCGGCTTGAAGATGATCTCAAATGCGGAACGAAGCTCCGTTTCCGGCTGCGATGCTTCCTTTTGCTCCGCGTGCGCATCTTCAGGCGCAGGCAGCAGCAGCGCGAACGCAGCGGTTACATCCACCTCTCCCGGGACGGCCGCCCCTTCCGCCTGCTCGTCGATGATCAGCCGAATGACGTCGCAAGCCTTCAGCCCGCAATCGATTAACTCCGGGGTGACGGCCAGGCGCCCTTCCCGCGCCAGCTCAAAGGCCGCTTCCATCTTGTGGGCGAACCTGGCAAGGTGCGCGAAACCTGCGGTTGCCCCCGATCCTTTGATGGTATGTATGGCCCGGAACACGCGGTTTACTAAATCGGAATCGCCCGGCTCCGCCTCCAGCGCCAGAAGGGCGGAGTCGAGCTCGATCAGCAGGTCCAGGGCCTCAGCCCGGAATGCGACCCGCATCTGCTCCATAATGTCGATTGGCATGGTTATCTACCGCATGACCTTCTTGACCACCGCCAATAGCTGGTCCGGCTTGAACGGCTTTACGATCCAGGCCGTCGCTCCTGCCGCCTTGCCTTCCTGTTTCTTGTGTTCGGCGGATTCCGTGGTCAGCAGAATGATGGGGACAAACTTGTATTCAGGCATGGTGCGAACCTGGCGCGTGAACTCGATTCCGTCCATCTCAGGCATGTTGATGTCGGTGAGGAAGAGGTGCAGATCCTGGCCATGTAGTTTGGACAAAGCGTCCACCCCGTTCACGGCTTCCACAACCTCATAACCGCCGCCCTGCAGCACAAAGCTCACCATCTGCCGCATGCTGGCCGAATCGTCTACCGTCATGATGGTTTTCACGTAGCCCTCCCGCGCGCTGAGCAACTCGCGCCGCAGACCGCAGCGGTCCACCGCTGTGAGGAAAGCTTCCGACGGGTCGTCAAATGAGAGCGCCGGAACGGTCTTGCGCAGCGAATATAGGAGCTGAAGTATGCAGGTATCAATATCCTCCAAGCCCCCGGTATCCACACTGACCAGCGTGCTATCTTCCAGGCCTTCCGCCAGTTTGGCAGCGAGGTCCTGGGCGTGGCGAATGGTCACCGCGCCTTCGAGTTTTAGAACCTGTCGGCCTGGGCTGTTAGTGATCGAAAACGGCATGGTCTCCTACTTTCAATCGCTCTGCAGCATGCCTATAACCATGCGAATGTTCTCGACCATCATTTCCGGAGAGGAGGGCTTGACGATGTAAAGATTCGCCCCTGCGACAAAGCCCTTCGTCTTGTCCTTGCCTTCGCTTTCCGTGGAGACGATGATGATCGGAAGTGAGCTGTACTTATCATCGGCGCGTATCCGCCGGATGAACTCGTAGCCATCCATGTTGGCCATATTGATGTCGGTGAGAACCAGGTCGCAGGGGTTCGTGTAGAGCTTTTCCAGTCCGTCACTCCCGTCGACTGCCGTGATCACCTGAAATTGAGCTTGCTCCAATATGTGGGAGTGATAGCTCCTGACAAATTCGGAATCATCCACAACTAAGATCTTTTTCTTCGTATCCACGGCGTCATTCCTTCACATAGACCAGGTGATTTTCAAACCGCTTCAGCTTAAAGGCCGTCGTAACACGTCCGATCGATTCGGAGTGCCCCAGGAAGATATAGCCTCCCGGATTCAGAGCATTGTAAAAGTGATCCACAACGGCTTTGCGCGACAGATCGTCGAAATAGATCAGGACATTCCGGCAGAAGATGAAATCAAAACCGCGCATGGCCCGCATCGCCATACGGTCACTCAGGTTGAGATGAAGGGCCTGGACCAGATCGGCAGTTCTCCGCCGCACCATCCACGAATCGCCCTCCCCGATGAGGTATTTCTTCCGGTATTCGTCGGGCACTTCGCCAACGGCTCGCGCTCCATAGCGTGCGGCGACCACGTGCCGCAGCATGTTTTCATCGATGTCGGTCGCCACGATTTCACAGTCCCAGGACTGCGCCTGGGGAAAAACGTCCTGAACGATCATCGCCAGGGTGTAAGCTTCTTCGCCGGAGGAGCAACCGGCGCACCAGATCCGCAAGGTCTTCACGCCCCGAGCCTGCTTGGCCGAGAGCACTTCCGGCAGGCAGTGGTTGGCGAATGCTTGTAACTGGTCGTACTCGCGAAACATGTAGGTTTCGTTGGTGGTGACCAGGTTAGCCAGCGCCTGCATTTCCGCTCCGTCCGGGTCGGCATAACTGAGCTTGAAAAGGTACTCGCGGGTGTCATCCAGGCCTAACGCCGTCATGCGTTTGGCAACCCGCGTTTTCAGGAAGTAGATTTTCTTGTCATCGAAATGCAGCCCCAGCTTCTGATAGATCAGGTGGCTCAGGTTTTGGAATTGGTCGACTGAGAGGTCTGGCATGGCCTTAGCAGCCGAGCGCCTGCACAACCTCCTCATCGGTTTCTTCGGAAGCGCGGGCTGCCAGAATTGGCTCCAGCCCAGGCCGGTCGGCCATCCGAAGGGCTTCTGCTGCTCCAAGGCGAACCAGGCGCTCCGGACTGGACAGGCAGGAAACCAGAAGCGCGCAGACGTCGTCACGATTGGCCCAAAATGCCAGGACTCGAATCGCCTGATACCGGCACAGCGGTGGATCTCCGTTCTCCACCAGCGCGCGTAAGACGGACAGCAAACCCTCGCCAGGATCTGCAGACGGGCAGCGCGGATGAATTGCCTTTAGAGCGCTTAGAATCGCGGGGCGAAGGTGCGGGCCGCATACGGGCAGCAGGCTCGCCACTTCATCGAATTCGCGGGCTGATCCGAGGGCGGCGAACGCCCTCAGGCAGGGCACCAGAAGGAAATCCGGCAGCGTCGGCAAATCCGGAAAGCGCCGGCGGATGGCGACTAAAGAAGATCCCTGGCCAATTTCCACCAGAGCCTCCAGACAGGCCCCGACCAACATGGGGTGGGAGCCGGCCAAGAGCAGATTCTCAATCTGGCATCTGAACTGCGTCGCCCGGGCTCTGCCGAGATTTTCCACTGCCGTGATGACTACGTTCGGGTCCTGATCGGAAAGCGCGGCGTCGTAGATCAGGTCGGCATCTTTGGCTGTAAGTCCGACCAAAATGTCAACGACAAGCTTGCGCATATTCTTGTCGCCATCTCGCATAACTGTGTTCAAGAATGGGATCGACCGGGCGCCTTTGTATCGCAATATTTCCACGGCCTGGTTGCGAATCTGCGGGTCATCGCTGGCGAGCAGTTGGACAGAGCCTTCGATGGCCGCGTCCACGTCCATCCGGGTCAGGGCTTGGAATATGGCGTCTCGCACCGCCCGCGACGGCTCTTTGCCCAAACGCTCCAGGAGAGGCGGTACGCCGTCCGGAGCATTCGAGTAACCGATATCTTCGGCCGCGAAGATGCGCTCCCCTTCATCAGTGTCATCCAACTTCTCTACGTACTCTTTGAGGCTGTTCATTGCATCGTCCTTCGGACCGCCTTTACAATCTCTCCCGCTACTTCATGGCTGGGCGCCACCACACACGCTCCACCTCGTTCGACCGCCTCGCGCGGCATTCCGTAAACCACCGCGGTCTGCTCGCTTTCGGCAATGGTGTGCCCGCCGGCCTGCTTGATCGCGACCATCGAATCGGCGCCATCGTCTCCAATGCCGGTCATCAGGACGCCGATGGTGTCCGCGCCGTAGATGCTGAGAACCGACGCCATCATGACGCCCACGGAGGGCACGAATAGCGTCGGCGGCGTGGTGGGCGTGCGGATCACAACCTCGCCCGTCATTTTTCGATGCAGACACAGATGCATTCCGCCCGGCGCCACATAGCAGACACTGGGCTCGACCGGCATGCCCGAACGCCCTTCCACAACCTTGAGCGCGCAGTGATCGTCCAGCCGCTTGGCAAAGGATGCGATAAAGGCGGGAGGCATATGCTGCACCAGGAAGATGCTGGCGGGTACATCCGCCGGAATGTAAGGCAGCACCTCTTGCAGCGTCGCCGGTCCGCCGGTGGAGATTCCGATGGCCACCGCTTTCTTCCGGGTGACGAACTCAAAGGTGGCGCGGGTGGGCGCCTGGTACGGCTTCCGGCGCTCACGGCCGCGCTGCATTCGATCCACGATGCCTCGGGACGCGGCGGCTTTCAGCTTCGAGATCAACTCCTCGGCAATGGCACCCATGTTGGATGAGACCGTGCCATCGGGCTTGCCCACAAAATCGAAGGCCCCCAACTCCAGGCACTCGAAGGTTGTTGCGGTCCCCTCCTGGGTGAGCGAGGAAACCATGACGACCGGACAGATGTTCTCCTGTAAGATCATCTGCAACGCGGTGACCCCGTCCAGCTTCGGCATGTTGATGTCCATTGAGACGACATCAGGCCGCAGTTCGCGGGCTTTCGCTACCGCGTCCTCGCCATCCCGCGCGAGCCCCACCAGATCAAGGTCGGCCGACGCCGCGATGATTCGTTTCAGGGTTTGCCGCATTAAGGCGGAATCGTCCGCCACCAGTACTCGTATTCTCTTCATTGGCTTGGATAATACCGGGGCCAGGTGAGCCGGCCCCGGTTCGATTAATGCAAGAGCGCGACCAGGTGGTCACGCGCGGACGAGGGCATCCGCAATACCTCACGGGGTGATTTCGGATAGATGCGACTGCTCCTGCCGGGAAAGAATCTTCTCCACGTCGAGCAGCACGATCATCCGCTTACCTTCATCCACCTTTCCGATTCCGGAAATGAACTGTTGCGCGATTCCGGAACCGATCGCCTCGGGCGGCGGGGCGATGTCCTTCTTGGCGAGATTCAGCACTTCGCGTACGGAATCCACCACCAGGCCCGTTTTGACGCCGCCGAGATCCACGATGATGATGCGGGTCCGGTCGTCGGACGGTTTGACTTCGAGATCGAAGCGCTTGCGAGTGTCCAGCAAAGGGATCACTTCCCCGCGCAGATTGGTGATGCCCTCGATGAATTCCGCGGCCTTGGGCACTTTGGTGATCTTGGCCAGGCGGTCGATCTCCTGAATTTGCGAAATCGGGACGCCGAATTCCTCCTCGCCCAGCATGAACGTGACCAGTTGTACCTCGCTCAGTTCCTGAGCGGTCGAGCCGGTTTTTTGAGTTTCCCCGGTCTTTTCCTTGGCAGCGGTCTGTTGCGAGGAGTCGTTCATATCCCTTAGTTTTTGGTCTTTCATCAGGTGGGCGACGTCCAACAACATGATCAACCGCGAGCCGTCGTCCAGTTTGGCGACCCCTGACAGTTCCATCCCGCCATTTGATGTGATGCGCGGCGGCGGTTCCAGAAGATTCTTCGGCACGTTCAGCACCTCGTGAACGTGATCCACCACCAGGCCCAGCACAAAGCCATCGGCATCTACGACGATGATGCGCTGGTCTTCCTGGATGTTCTGCGCGATCTGCTCCTCGAATTGGCGCAGGGCCGTGATGGTTTCCCGGCCTCCCTCGATAACCTCCGCGCCGCAATCGACCGCGGCATCGCGATCGCCGCGCTCTTCATGCTTGCTTCGTACCTGAAGCTGTTTGATGACCTTTTCGTTCAGCCCTCGCGCCTGCGCCAATGCCTCCATCAGTATCTGGCTGGAACTGTTGGTGTCAGCGAGCCACTTACGGAGTTGCTCCGTGACCGAACTATCTACCTTCGCGTGCGAACCGCTGGTAAACGCCTTCTCAGTCTGGTCAATCCAGCGCTCATACTCCTCCCGCAGCGGCCGGCAGCTATCGGCGAACTCCTCTGCGAGCGATCGTTGCTGCAGCAGACGCCGTAGATCAATGACCGGGAGAATCTGGCCCCGAACCGTCAGCACTCCCAGCACGTAGTCAGGAACGTCGGGAACCTGGTTGGGAGTCTGCACGCGCAAAATCTCCCGTACATGCTCCATGTGGAAGGCGAATTCCTCTTTGGCGATGCGGAACGTGACCATCTTCTGGACGTCGGCATCGGCGCTTTTCGATTTGTCTGACGACTCGTTGCTTCTGGATTCCGAACCCGAAGCCCCGCCGTTGGTCGCAGTTGTTTTGCGCGTGACGCCGATTTCGCAGACATGCGCCGCATTCAGGGCCATCACGATGCGCTGCCCCTTATCGAGTTTGACGACTCCCTCGAGGTAGTCCGAGGAGGTGCCGCGGATAGCCGCCGGTGGAGGTTCAATTTCGCTGCGCATTACGCGAGTGACCTGGTTGACCCGGTCCACGCGCAGGCCGGTCTTGATGCCGTCGATATCGACGACCAATACCCGGGTGCGGTCGGTCTCTTCGGCCCGCTCCATGCCGAAGCGGGTGCGCATGTCGATGACCGGCAGTACCACACCACGCAGATTGGCGATGCCGTCCACGTAGGCCGGCGTGCGAGGGACTTTCGCCATCTTGGGGAGGCGAATGATTTCCTGTACCGACATGATGTCGAAGCCAAACTCTTCGTCCTTTAACAGGAACGTGACCAGTTGGCTTTCGTCTTTCAAGCCGGCGGATGCCTGTAGAGTGTCTTTTTCCATAGAAATCTCTTTTGACGAGAATGCTCTACCTGCTACCCGTTTTGCAGTTCGTCGGCCTGTGAAGCGATATCTTCGATGGCTTGGGCGATTTCCTGGGCAGCCTTCAAGCCCTGCTCGGAGGCTCCGGCTGCTTCGGTGGAAGCGCGCCCGGTTTCTTCGGCGGCCGCTGCGATCTGCTGGCTGGCTTTACCTGCCTGTTCGAGGCCGGCAGCAGCTTCGCCCGATCCTTTGGCGATTTCCCGAATGTCCGTGACCACTATGTCGGACTCTCTGGCGATGCGATCAAGGTTCGCGGTGGAAACTTTCGCGCGTTCCACTTCGGCGCGCCCTTTGCTCCCCGCCATTTCAATGTCGCCGGCGACCTTGTTGATCTGCGTCTGTACGTTCTTCACCAGGTCTTTGATCTTGTCGGCGTTCTCGCTGCTCTCGTTGGCCAGGGAGCGGATGTCTCCCGCCACCACTGAGAAGCCCCGGCCATATTCTCCGGCGCGCGCAGCTTCGACGTTGCCGTTCACTGCGAGCATCTTGGTCTGGACCGTCACCATGACGATAGCGTCCACGATCTTGTCGATGCGCCGAGTCCGTTCCTCAAGTTCCAGAATGTTCTTGGCGGATTCGGCGGCTGCATCGGCGCCCTTTCCTACATTGACAATCAACGCATCCACGTTCTCTTTGTTGGTGGCGAGAAGTTTTTGCGTGCCCAGAGCTTTTTCCACGCTCAATTCGGCGCGGTCTCCCATGCCTTTAGCGGCGTGGCGCATTTGAGCTCCCAGGGCATTAGAGGTTTCCGCTGCCTTAGCCTGTGCGCCAGCCGCCTTGTTGATCTGCTCGATGGCAATGGAGATCTGTTGTGAAGAACTCTTCAGCTCCTCGGCGTTGGTGGACAATTCCTCGGCAGTGGCCGCCAGTTCCTCAGCCGACTTCTGGGCGTTGGTGGAAGTCTTCAACGACTCCGCCATTTCGGCCAGCGACCGGGCCGCATCGCTCATCTCGCCATATGCTTTGGACTGCTCCTGCGTCGACTTCTGAGCTTCCTGGCAGGCAGACGTCGCTTCTTCGGCGGCAGCGGCGATTTCCTCGGCGCCCCTCAGATACGTCTTGGCGCCGGCTAGCGCTTCCGTCGCGTTCTTCTGAATCTCGCCGCAATTTACTTGAATCTCTTCGAAATCGCCGGCGACCTTCAGCAGGTCCTGAGTGATGACCTTGGCCTTTTCCACTTCCTCGCGGCCCTTTTTGCCGGCCGCTTCGGTGTCCGCCGCAACCACCTTCACCTGGTTCTGAATTTCGTTGACCACTTCCTGGATACCGCGCGCGCTCTTCTCGCTGATCTCGGCGAGATTGCGCACTTCGTCGGCTACTACGGCGAACCCTTTGCCATGCTCTCCGGCGCGGGCAGCTTCGATAGCTGCGTTCAGGGCCAGCAGGTTGGTCTGGTCGGCAATCCGCGTGACGGCATGAACGATCTTGCCGATCTCCTCGGACTGGCGTTCCAATTCGCCGATCATTTTTGCGGATTCAAGGTTCGCAGCGGCGGCGTCCCCGACTCCTTTAATCAGGGCTTCCAGGTCCGTCGTGGTTGACTTGGCGAGCGCCTGCAACTCGTTCACCCGGCGCAGGGATGTTTCCGCGCGGGCATTGGCAGTGTCCGAGGCCTTCTCAATCTGATTGATCGCAGCACGGGACTCCTCCGCCGCGGATGACGCCTGGTCTGCGCCCGCCGCAATGGTATGCATCGTCTTTTCGAGTTCTTCCACCGCGCCCGTGGCTTCGGTGATGGCGCTGGCTACCTCGTCGGTGGCAGCGGACAGTTTCTCTGCGACAGCCTGCGCACGAGCCACAGTCCGGGCACGCGCCTTCTCATCCGCCAGTTTCTTGGCGGTGAAACGGCTTTCCGCGAGATCGTCACCATTCCCGTTCGACTCCGCGTTCTTCCTGGCGGGCGGCGTCCCCGAGCCTTTTTGCGGCCCAAGACGGTTCATAGCGAGGCGGTTTGGCACGGCGGTTGTGCCGTTAGGGAGTGCTTCTGCGTTCTTAATCATGTTTCTCCGGTGGTAGTCGACTACCCGGTTAACGGGTTGTGAGAGACCTTGAGCGGTGTGAATTGAGATATCTACGCTCTATTCACTAGTGGTGTTAATCGGTACAAAGCGCAGAAAAGGCTTGTCAGTGTTTGCCCTACACGCGGAGAGTTATTAGGTCAGGTGGTTCTTCAAAACGTAGCGGATGAGTTCTGCCGTGCTCTTCAACTTGAGCTTAATCAGCATGCGACTGCGATAGGTGCTAACGGTCTTCTCGCTGAGGTACGAGCGCGGCGGCAATTCCTTTTAGCGTCTTGCCCAAGCCAATCAGCCGCAGCACTTCTTTTTCACGAGTGGATAGGAACCTATAGCCCGGAAGCCCCGCCGCACCCGATCCTCAGCGGCCTTAGGGATCGAGCGCCGGCACCTCTTCGATCATCGCCGCCAAATAGTTTACCGACCCGTCCTCATGCCTCTGGCATTTCACGGATACATTTGCGTGAACCGCATCGCCGTTCTTACGGATCCAACGTTTCGTAATCAGATAGCCGTCGATTTCTCCGGCGACGATTCGTCCGAAGTTGATGGCGTCGCGGGCCCGGTCGTCGGGATGGGTCAACGCTGCCCATGGCATCTGGGTGATCTCGAGCCGTGTGTAACCTAAGATGTCGCAAAACCGCTGATTGACCTCGAGGCTGCCCGCGGTCGGCGACACAATCGCCATACCGACCAGGCCGAGTTCGAAGTAGCACAGGGAGCGCTCCCCGCACACCTGGAGCGCCTGTTGCGCGCGGAGAAGCGCGGCAGCCTTGTGTTTCTTGTCGCTATTCGCCACCGACAGTTCCTCTGTCCGCTCGATGGCACGCTGTCCGAGTTCGGCGTTGAGCCGCCTCACCTCGGCCCGGGCCTCGCTAAGCTCGGGGGTTTCGACGACCTGCCAATTTCCGTTTCGCCTGGCAATGGCAAACCGGTGCGTGTGCCCGGCGTCGAAGATCTCAGCGGCGTGTTTGACTGAAAGAGGATAAGCACACAGCAAGATCATTCGGCGATTGATGATTAATCCGCTGAAATCCGTCGGCGCTAACGAAGCCGCGTCCACATTCACCCGCATGCCGGCATAGCCTTTTGCCAAAGCGTTGTCCAGCTTTGCCTCCCAATCGCGATACCACTCCGACTGCGGAACAATCTCGATGTCTCCAGCGGCCAAACGCTGATCGCAGCCGGGCACAACGCGTTCCAGTGCGTTCCGGGCTTCCTTCGCGTCCAGCGGATCGAAGACTCGCCAGACGCAAAATTCGTTGTGCTCTAATCCCGCCTGGAAATAGGGGATCAGGACGTCAAGTAAATCAACTTTGTTTTCATAGAAATGACAGAAGTGAGTGCCCCAGGGGATGTCGCCCACGGTACCGATGCCGGACTTTCGCAGATCATTCGCCATGGTGGAGGACGGATCGGACGGGAGGAAAATGCGCCCACGGATACTGTAACTGGTATCAGGGCGCGTGGCGCGCCGCGCGGAAGCGCGGCGGCAGCCCGGAAGGGCTGCCCCACTTATCTTGAGACAATGAGCCTGCTAGAGGCACTAATCCCGTCCGGAGTGCACCATAGGGAAACTACGTAACGAGCCGGCCGGTGAATTTTGCCAGGCGATGGCCGACTCTCTCAACAGCAATCCACGCGCTTACTTTGTTTCCGCAGACTTCGGCGGCCACATCATCGGGTGCAACCACGCCATGGCGCAGCTTTTGGGTCTGAGCACAGACGAGTTCCGGAATGAAAGCATTTGGGATAAGCTCCCTGAGTCTGACGGTGCGAGACTACACGAACGGTTGACGCAGACTCCGTTTAGCACCGACCCAATCCGACTAAACTTTGTAGGCCCTAACCAAACGCCAGAGACACTCGATTGCGGTCTGGCGTTGATGTCGGACGGACGTTTTGTGATGATCGGCGTGCCTGCGCGGAGTTTGGGCCAGGATTCCGAACTCGCATGGCTCCAATTGAACAACAGCTTCGCGACGCTCACCCGCGAGAACGCGCGAAAGAGCAAACAACTGGCGTTGCAGAACCAGGCTCTTGCGGAAGCTCGGAATGCCGCGCTCCAGGCCGCCCAGGCAAAATCCGATTTTCTCAGCCATATGAGCCATGAGATCCGGACGCCCATGAACGGCGTCATCGGGATGGTTCAACTGCTATTGGCAACAGACCTTTCTCCGGAGCAGCGGCGATACGCCGAGGTGGCCCAGAACAGCGGGCGTTCCCTGCTGGCCCTCATCAATAACATCCTGGACCTCTCCAAGATCGAGGCTGGGAAAATCGTGCTCGAGAGCGTGGACTTCGACCTGCGTCGCACGGTCGAGGACGTCATCGAGGTTCTACGTGTTCAGGCGAAGGGACTTACATTCGGCGCGCGCCTATCTCCGGGCACGCCCACATTTCTTCGCGGCGATCCCAACCGCCTGCGCCAGGTTTTGACCAACCTGGCCGCCAATGCCCTCAAGTTCACCGAGCGCGGCGAGGTGGCGGTCCATGTGGAATTGGTGAGCGAAGATGAGGGCAAGGCAACCATTCGTTTCGCCGTCACCGATACGGGCCTTGGGATACGGCCGGAGCAGGCCGCGGCTTTGTTCTCGCCATTCGTTCAGGCAGACGTATCAACCACACGCAAGTACGGCGGCACCGGCCTGGGGTTGGCAATCTCCAAGCAACTGGTCGAGATGATGGGTGGAAAGATCGGACTCGATAGCCGGGAAGGCGAGGGCTCCACATTCTGGTTCACCGCGATCTTTGAAACCCGGCCGGAGGCGGCCATGGCGGCCCCTGCGGGCGAATCGGTCGATGGGCGCCTGGTTGTGCCGCATGGGCCGGCAGGCGCGCGGCATGAGGGACGAATCCTGATAGCGGACGATAATTCGACCAACCGGTTCGTTGCTCTGGCGCAACTGGAGAAACTTGGATACCCGGCCGACGCCGTCGCCAATGGTGCTGAGGCGATCGAAGCGTTGCAGCATGGCAATTACGATCTGGTTCTGATGGACTGCGAGATGCCGGTCATGGACGGCTACGAAGCGACAGGTCGTATTCGCAAATCGGGCACGCCGCACTTTCCCATCATCGCCCTCACCGCCAATGCGATGCCGGGTGACCGGGACAAATGCATTCGCGAGGGGATGGATGACTTCCTCGCAAAGCCCGTGGACCTGGAGGCTCTTGCGCAAGTGCTGGCGAAGTGGCTCCCGGGAACCGATCCCCAAGACGCGGTCCAAAGCGTGGGGCATGCCGCACCGGCACCAGCCGCGGCCACCTTCGATTCAGCGGCTTTTCTGAAGCGGCTCATGGGAGACAGACCGCTTGCCATCTCAATCATCAAAGGGTTCGTCGAAGGCGTTCCATCGCAGTTGGAGACTCTGCGGACACGGCTGGTCGAGGCGGATGGGCCTGGCGCCCGCTTGCAGGCGCATGCGCTTAAGGGATCGGCGGCGACTGTGACGGCAGACAGTCTGCGCGCCATTGCACTGGAACTGGAACAGGCAGCGGGCGCGGGCGAGTTGGATCGGTGCAGCGAGCTTCTGCCCCGTGCGGTGGAAGAATTTGAGCGGCTCAAAAGCACCCTGGAGCGCAGCGGATGGCTATGATCATCGCGATGTCGCGCTTCCGCGTTAAGAACGATCGAGAGCAGGATGTGCGGGCTGCATTTCTGAACCGCCCGCGATTGGTGGACGGCGAGGCCGGTTTCCTGGGACTGGAAGTGTTCCAGGATCCAACGGATTGTGCCGTCTTCTACCTGGTCACCCGCTGGAGCGATGCTTCCTCATTTCGAACGTGGCACTCCAGCCAGGCGCATCATCGCTCCCATGAACTGATGCCGAAGGGGCTCAAGCTGGATAGCGCATTCACCGAACTGCGCATCTTAGAGCGCCTGGAGGCGGAGCGAGGCCAGCCAGCATTCGAGCATTTCCCGGGCGACTGGGGAGCTCTTACGTCGGCATATTTGGCCTCGAGCACCACCGTCCACGGCGTGGTTGCGAACCCGGACGGCGCGATCCTGGGCGCGACGGCAGCCATGGAGAGACTCCTGGGCAGCGAGCCGGGCCAGGTTAACGGGCAACCGCTGTGGGAGTTCCTGACTCCCCGATCCGCCGAAGACCTCCGCGGCCGAATGGCCGGCGGAAGCCGCTGCCCTGAATTGCGCATCCCTTTGACGTTCCTTGGCGCGGGTTCCAGCCAGCACCTGCTCGTTTGCAACCTTGATGTCCAACCAAACGCATTTGCTCTGCTATGCGAACCGGATCGACCCGAATGACTGAATTTCCTCTACACGACAGAACGACGCTGGGCGAGCGTCTACAGCGACTCAAGCCTGAGGTGGCGGAGAAGGCTACTCAGGTATTTCTGGAGAGATATCCGGAGTGGCTGCGGAAGTACGGCGAGCGAGCCCGGAAGTTCGGGATCGAGGACGCGCGGTTTCACGTCGATTTCCTGACCGGCGCAGTGGAGACAAACAGTGTCCAGGCATTTGAAGATTACTGCGAATGGGCGGCGGGACTCCTGAAGTCACGGGCAATTGCCAGCCACTTCCTGGTCGAAAATCTGACGCAGATCGAGACTGCTCTACAATCCGGACTGTCTGCTCCGGAGCAGGCCCTGATCGCCCGCATGATGGAGGCCGGCCGGTCAGCATGCGAGCGGGAGAAGATCCGCCCCGCCCAACCTGACACGCCACTGGCCCTGACCCGCAACGTCTATCTGCAATCCATTCTGATCGGCGCGAGGGCTGGCTCGGTACGAATCGTGGAAGAAGCACTACAAAATGGTGCGAAGGTGTTCGATATCTATGCTCAAGTTTTCCAGGATTCTCTGTATGAGGTCGGCAGATTATGGGAAGAAGGCACGATATCGGTAAGCGTGGAACATCGGGCAACCGCAATTACGCAGTTCGTCATGGCGAGCGTATACTCCCGCGCTGCGTGTGTGCAGTCTTCCGTTCCGTTAGGTCAAGCCATTGTTACCGGTGTCGCGGGCGAGTTGCATCAGATCGGCGCGAACATGGTAGCCGATGTACTCGAAAATGCCGGGTGGAACGTTGAGTTTCTTGGCACGGATGCTCCTCATTCCGGTATCATCGACGCAGTTCGCACGCAACGTTCGGACCTGCTGTGCATCTCAGCGACCATGCTTTTCAACGTGCCCAATGTGGTCAAGCTGATTCGGGACCTGCGTGCCAGTTCACCTAAACTGCGGGTGCTGATAGGCGGCTCGGCCTTCCGTCGAAAGCCAGAGCTTTGGATGGATATTGGCGCCGATGGTTTCGCGCCGGACTTGAACGCCGCGGTCGAAGTTGCCGGCCGGCTTCTGTCCAGTTAGTTACGTGCGATACGGGAGAGCTTTGTTTTTCCCGATCGAGTGTTGCCACTGTCGGAAGAATAGATAAAACTCTCGATCTCGTCGATGCGCTTGTCCGCGTCCTTGTACCCGATGTCAACCAGGGCGCTTGTGTACTTGGAAGTAAACAGCAGGTAACTCATCAGATCCGCGCAGGACGCCGCGTCGCGGCCCAGACTGTTTACAAAATACTGGATAAGATACGGCATATCCTTCCGGTGATGTTCCGCCAGTTGGGACAAATCGACCGAAGGTGTGATTACAAACGATGCCAGCGGTTGCATCCGCCCGGATCCTTCGCCATCCAGTTGGCTGATGTGGCCGCTGTTCAGCAATAGATTCAGGCGCTCCAGGTGTTCGATGTCAGTAGCCAGATGATCCAGAAACATGGCATTGAACAGAACGCCCAAGACCTGCGCGAGAGAGGGACTACGCTGGTCTTTGGCCTCTTCCTGATGTTCCAGGTTTTCACCGCGGACACCGATCGCAAAGATTCGTTCTGCCCCTAAGCGGATGATCGGACTGAGAGGCGTCTGGAGCCGTATACACCCATCGCCGAAATAGGCGGTCCCCCGCGCTGTCTGAAGTTTTATAGGCTGAAAGACTACCGGAATAGCCGCCGACGCACAAATATGATCTGTGGTGATCTTGGTTGCCAATGTCACTCGCCGGCTTCGGTTCCACATAGGGTGGCCCTTCGTTCCTTGAATGAAAAGATAACTCTTCCCTGAGTTATAGTTCGTCGCGGAAATCGCAAGGGCATAGAGATACCCGCGCTTGATGTTGTCCTGGATTCGGTCGCAATCGAGATGTTTCTTCAGGAAGTGTTTCAGGGGAGTGGCATCTAATAGAGAGTGCGCGTTGCCTCCACCCAGAACGCCTCCAAAAGAGAGATCCAGAATCCAGGTGAGAGAATTCTGGGTCTGCGTGAGGACGTCGCACCGAAAGACATCGGAGGGTCTGATGCCCGCCCAAAGCCGTGCAGTTAGCTCGGTCGCCACAGAGAACTCGTTGCTGCCTACGGCCAGGGCGGCTCCATTAATGGCTCCGGCGGAAGCGCCTCCGATGATCGGGAAAGGATTGCCCAGCTCTTGAATCCGCTTGATCTCGCCGATGCGTTTCAGCACACCAGCCTGATAGGCGCCGCGAGCGCCCCCGCCTGTCATGACCAAGCCAAGCGCATTCTCCATCTGCTGCCCCTTTTATTGTAGTACGGGCTGGCGGCTGTAAGAGTAAAATGGGATCTTTAACTAGTTTATGGATCTGGTATGCACGCTCGTCGCCGCGCCCCCCGGATGCCGGCAGCACAGGCATGCTTGCCTGTGTCTGTTTTCGCAGCGAGAAGTTGTTGAGCGCCGGCACCGCCCACCGGCGGCAAAGACCGCCGGCGTTAGGTAGCGCTGGCGAGCGCCGTCAATGTGCGCGCGCAGATTTCATCGGGAGATCCGGCCGCGAGAACCGGTACCAGCAGCCCGAGATTCCGGTAGAAATGGATCAGCGGCGCAGTGCTCTGGTCGTAGGCTGCCATACGGACCGTGATTACTTCGGCACGGTCATCCTCGCGCTGCACCAGCCGGCCGCCGCAATGATCGCACAAGCCCTGGGCTCTCGGCGGCTGCTCCGTCACATGGAAAACCGATTTGCACTTCTCGCAGGTGCGTCGCCCGCTCAGGCGCGAAACAATCTGGTCTAGCGGCAGCTCATAGTTCACCACGGCGCTGAGCGAGAGCCCCTCACTTTCCATATGCTGTTTCAGCGCCTCGGCTTGCGTCAGCGTGCGTGGAAATCCGTCGAGTATGAAGCCGCCGGGGCAGCGGATGCACCCGCTCCGTTCCCGCACCATCGCCCAGACGGTGGAATCCGGTACCAGGGCGCCGCGGCGCATGTACCCCATGGCCTCCTTCATGGCGGGCGTTTGCTCGCATTCCTGGCGATTCCCCGCGGCTCGGAAGACATCGCCCGTGGAGAGATGGCAAGCCCCCAGTTGCTGATTCAAAAGATGGGCCTGGGTGCCCTTGCCCACGCCTGGCGCACCCAAAAGGACCAACCGCGGTGGGGATTCGACTTGGCCCGGAACCACGCACCGTCCCGAAGGTCCTTCCAGCCACGCGGCCCGATCGTTTTTGATTTCGGAGTTCATCGAGATACTCAGTTGAGGCGACTTTAAAGAGGAAGTCCGTCGAGACCGTGGAAAGTCTCAGTAGAAAGTCGCAACCACGCCCCTAAAGTTCGCGGTTCTTTCCGTCGATTCTCCCATTGTTCAGGGAGGACAAGGAACAGAACCATGACACTACACGCGCCGTTTAGCACGGAGCCGCGCACGAACGGTGATGCGGAGATGTCGGCCGAGAGCCTGAAGAAGGACTTCGAGCACCACCTTCGCCGAACCCTGGCCAAGGATCGTTATACCGCGACTGACCGCGACCGCTACTATGCGCTGGCTCTGGCTGTGCGCGACCGTTTGATTGAACGCTGGATCGCCACTCAGCAGACGCATCACAAAAAGAATGTCAAAAGACTCTACTACCTGTCGCTGGAATTCCTGATTGGCCGTCTGCTTGGAAACAACGTCATCAACCTGAACCTGGAGAATAGCTGCCGCGAAGCTATGTCGGAAATGGGGCTCAATTGGGAGGTCTTCCGGGACCAGGAAGTCGATGCGGGCCTCGGGAACGGCGGATTGGGACGCCTGGCCGCCTGTTTCCTCGACTCGCTTGCCACCTTGAACCTTCCGGCCGTCGGCTACGGTCTCCGTTACGATTTCGGGATCTTCAAGCAGCGGATTGTGAACGGCTACCAGGTGGAGCAACCCGACGAATGGCTCAAGCTCGGGTGCCCGTGGGAGATCGCCCATCCCGAATTTTCATTTCCAGTGCAGTTTGAAGGCCGCGTGGAAACTATGCCCGGATCGAACGGCAAAGAATGGCGCTGGCTGGATGCGAAGACCGTTATCGGCATGCCATACGATCTCCCCGTGGTGGGTTATGGCGGCAACACGGTGAACACACTCCGGCTCTGGTCGGCCAAGGCGGCCGAAGAGTTCGATCTGGATGACTTCAACCGGGGCGAGTATGTGGATGCGGTAGCCAACAAAGTCCTGGCGGAAAATCTGACGAAGGTCCTCTACCCCAACGACAACGTGTTTGAAGGCAAGGAACTGCGCCTGAAGCAACAGTACTTCTTCGTTTCCTGCACGGTCCAAGACATACTCCGGCGCTTCAAGGCCGATGGCAATGCGTGGGACAGATTTCCCCGACAAGGTCTTCATCCAATTGAACGATACGCATCCGACTCTGGTCATCCCCGAGCTCATGCGGTTACTCGTCGATCGCGAAGGTCTGGGATGGGACCAGGCGTGGGAGCTCACTACCACCGCCACCGGTTACACCAATCACACCATCTTGCCCGAGGCTTTGGAGAAGTGGCCGGTCAACATGCTGGCGAAGCAATTGCCTCGACACCTGCAGATCATCTACGAAATTAACGCCCGGTTTATGCGGCAGATCGCCTCGCGTTATCCTCTGGACTCCGACCGCATGCGCCGCATGAGCATCATCGAAGAGGACGAGCAGAAGCATGTGCGGATGGCCCATCTGGCGATTGTTGGATCCTGCTCAGTCAACGGCGTCGCCAAGCTACATAGCGACCTTCTGAAAAACAAGGTTCTGCGGGATTTTGCCGAATACTGGCCTGCCAAGTTTAACAACAAGACGAACGGGATCACACCGCGCCGCTGGCTGCTCAAGGCCAACCCACCTCTGGCGCGGCTGATCACGGAAATGATCGGAGACGGATGGATCACCGATCTGGATCAACTACGCAATCTGGAACCGTTTGCCGGCGATGCGGCTTTCCGCGAGCGATTCGGAGCGGCCAAGCATCACAACAAACGGTTGCTGGCGGCGCACATCGAGCGCGAGCTCGGAATCGTCGTTTCGCCAGACTCGCTGTTTGATGTACAAGTGAAGCGGCTGCATGAATACAAACGCCAGTTGCTGCTTGTGCTGTATATCATCACGCTCTACAACCGGCTCAAGGGTGATCCCGGGCTGAACATCGCTCCACGGACTTTCATTATTAGCGCCAAGGCTGCTCCGGGTTACTGGATGGCCAAGCTGATCATCAAGCTGATCCATCAGGTCGCCGAAGTCATCAACCGGGATCCGCAGGTCTCCGACAAACTGAAGGTTGTGTTTCTGCCGAATTACAGCGTATCGCTGGCGGAGAAGATCATTCCGGCAGCAGATCTGAGTGAACAAATTTCGTTGGCAGGTACCGAGGCGTCCGGAACAGGAAATATGAAACTGCAGCTCAACGGCGCCTTGACGATCGGGACGCTCGATGGAGCCAACGTGGAGATTCTGGAGGAGGTCGGCAAGGAGAATATCTACATCTTCGGGCTGACTGCCGAAGAAGTGGAGCAGCGCCGCCCTAGCTACGATCCGTGGGCGATCTACAACGGCGATGAAGAAATCCGGCGGGTTCTGGAGCTTATCCAGCAAGATTTCTTCAGCATGCTGGAGCCTGGAATCTTTCGCCCGCTGACTGATGCGCTCTTGTCCGGTGGCGATCACTACATGCTACTGGGCGAGCTTCGGGAATACATCCAAACCCAGGAACGAGTGGATGCGGCATACCGCGATCATGATGGATGGATCCGGAAAGCCATCCTCAACGTGGCGCGCGCTGGGAAGTTCTCCTCAGACCGCACCATACAGGAGTACGCATCCCAGATCTGGCACGTCGCCCCTTGTGAAGTCGTCCCGGAGTAGCACAGGCATCCTTGCCTGTGTCAGATTTTTTCACCGTGCCCAGCCGTGCCATGCTGGAAAGACATGGCCGTTCTCTTAAGTGGCTCCGCTCTCCGCAAGTCGTTTGGCGCGCGGGTCCTGTTTGACAATCTTTCGTTGAGCCTTTCCGAGGGAGACCGCACCGGTCTGATCGGCCCGAACGGCAGCGGAAAGACGACGTTGTTGGAAATTCTCGCCGGTCGTCAGGCGCCAGACGACGGAGTGCGGGCGCTGCGAAAGCAGACCAGGCTGGCCTATGTCCCGCAGGACTCGCTGTTCGGGCTGGACGATACCGTAGGGTCCGTCCTCACAGCGGCGTTGGCGGGTCTGCCCCTGGAGGAACAGGAGAGGACTACTCGCCAGGAGATGATGCTCGGGCGGGCCGGCTTCGAGGACTCCGCTACCCCGGCCGCTTCGCTCTCCGGCGGATGGAGGAAACGCCTGGCCATCGCGGCTGCCCTGGTAACTGCGCCGGACGTGCTGCTTCTGGACGAGCCGACCAATCACCTGGATCTGGAAGGAATCCTGTGGCTCGAGGGCGCGATCCAGACTGCCAATACCTGCCTGGTGATCACCCACGACCGCTATTTTCTGGAGAACATCGCCACACAAATGGTGGAGGTCAACCCGGTCTATCCACAGAGCACGTTTCAAGTAAAAGGCAACTACAGCGAGTTTCTCGAGCGGCGGGAGGAATTTCTCGAGGCGCAGGCCAAGCAGCAGGATTCCTTGGCGACCAAAGTTCGGCGCGAAGTGGAGTGGCTGCGACGGGGACCCAAGGCACGGACCGGTAAGTCACGCGCGCGAATCGACTCCGCCGGCCGGCTGATCGAAGAACTGTCGGCCGCCACGGCTCGCAGCCGTACGGCAACCGCAAAAATCGACTTCACGGCGTCGGATCGAAAAACCAAGCGCCTCATCGAAGCCGAAGGCATCGGGAAGACACTCGGCGGGCGCCGGCTGTTTCAAAACTTGAACCTGACCATCTCGCCCGGCGTTCGAATTGGCCTGGTGGGAGCGAACGGAAGTGGGAAGACCACACTGCTCAAAATCCTGCGAGGGGAGATGGAGCCCGACCAAGGCACCATTCGCCGGGCGGACCGGCTGCAAATTGTCAGCTTCGCGCAGGACCGGGGCGAGCACCTGGACCCTGATGTCAGCCTGCGCCGAACGCTCTGTCCGGAGGGGGACTCGGTGCTCTATCGCGGACGTCCCACGCATGTCGCGGGATGGGCCAAGCGCTTCCTCTTCCGCGAGGAGCAGCTCGAGATGCCGATGTCTAGGTTCTCGGGCGGCGAGCGCGCGCGCGCCATGATCGCACGGCTGATGCTGGCAACGGCGGACGTGCTGTTGCTCGACGAACCGACCAACGATCTGGATATTCCAACCCTGGAGGTGCTCGAGGAAAGCCTGCTCGAGTTCGCAGGCGCCGTCGTCCTGGTGAGTCACGATCGCTATCTGCTGGATCGTGTTTCCACTATGGTGATCGGTCTGAATGGCGGCGAGGGAGGGATCTTCGCCGACTATTCGCAGTGGGAGGCGTCGCGAACCGAACCGCAGCAGGGGCCCGCGGCGAAGGAGCCGCGCCCGCCCGCGCCGGAGGAAGGGCCGAAGAAGAAGCTGGCCTACCTGGAACAGCGCGAGTGGGATGCGATGGAAGCAAAGATTCTTGAGGCGGAACGGGATTTGGCCGCATGGCAACGTGAACTTCAGGAGGGCGCGTCGGATGCGAAACGAGTAAAGGAGGCCTACGAAGAACTGCAGAAGGCGCAACGGCGCGTGGAGGATCTATATGCGCGCTGGGCGGAACTGGAAGCCAAGGTCGCTAGGTGAAGTGGCGCAGAGCCGTGCCCTGCGACGAATTCTTCCGCAGCCCTAAAACGCGAAGCGCAGCTGGAACTCCAGGCGGCGGTTGTTCGCGGTCGAACCGGCGGCGTTCCCGTTGAAACCGCCCCCGCTCCCGTTGGAACCGTTGAAACCGCCCCCGCCAAACCCTGTATTCACGGTGGTCGCCTGGCCAAATTGGGTGGAACTCAGAACTCCCTGATATCCGCCGGGATTGAGGTGGTTCAGCACATTCGTGAAGTTCATCCCGACCGTGACATTGTAGCGGTGCTCGGTTGTGTCGTTGCCGCCGATGCCCCCACGCCCGCCGCCACGGCCACCGCCACCGAAGCCCCCACGGCCCCCGCCCCCGCGGCCACCTCCGCCAAAGCCGTTGCCGAATCCGCCGCCCTGTTGGCCGCCGTTGTTATTCGCTGCCTGGTTGCCTCCGCGCGTCGGACCAAACCCGAATACGCGGTAAATGCGCATGTTGATGGACACCATTCCCGCCGAAGTCAGGTAATTCCGCGGCACCAGATTGGCCGTCTGGCCGGCCGCGACGTTAGTGTTGAAACTACCCAACGGTGTGCAAGTGACGTCTCCTTTGTTCCCGACAAAACCGGGAGGGCATACGCCCGGCAGTGCGAACGTCGGACGCGCATTGTAGTATGTGTCGCCGTAGAGATCGGAGCCGAGCAGAACGTCGTAAGGGGCGCCCGAACGGATAGTCACGAAGGGAGCGATCCGCAGTCCGAGCGGCGCCTGCACGGAGCCCACTAACTGAATGTTGCTGCGCCGGTCGAGATTCGAGCGGCCCCAGTCGGCGGCGAAATTGTAGGGGTCTGTCGGAGTCGACGGCAGATCGTTCGCAAAGTTGAGCGTGTAGTTCCCATACATTGAGACGCGGCGGCTGAAGCGTGTATTGAAGTTCAACTGCAGCATGTGCTGCTTCAGCATGCCACCGGACTCGTACTCAAAAATGTTCCCCGCCCCATAGCCGTACGGGAAAATGCCATTAGTCGGACCAGGAGGCAAAAGCGGATTGTAGGTGCCCGGCAACGGCGTGTTGATCGGCACTGTCTGCGGAAGATGGTTACTCCGATCGAACGTGTAGTTAATAGCGATGGTGGTATTCCGGGGCAACTGGCGTTCCACGCCGATCGCAGCCTGCAAGCTGGAGTCGGCCTTCAGGCGGGAATCCACAGTATAAATTTCGTTTTGTCCCGGGTTCAGAGTGGAAATCGCCGGGATATTCGGGTAGTTGAACGTGGGGTTATCCACGTTGTACTGGAGTTGATTCACGCCGTTGTTCAGAAAGGCTCTCTCGAATGGGCCGAAGCCGATGCGGTCATAAAAAATTCCGAAGCCTGCGCGGATCACGGTCTTCTGCCGGCCGTTTCTGGCAGCGCCGGGAGCCCAGGCGATTCCGACCCGTGGGGCCACGTCCTGGTGGTCGCTGAAAAGTGTTTGAAATTCGTAGCGCAGGCCCATGCTTAACGTCAAGTTCGAACGCACCCGCCAGTCATCCTGAATAAACGGCCCCGCATCCCACCGCGACAAGCTGACATAGGGCAGGCCGGCCTGTATCGAGAACCGCGAAGGGCCCCCGCCCAACGCCTGGATCTGCGCAGCGCTCAACCCCGCCTGTTGCAACTGCAGATTGCGCTGATATTGAGCGAGTGACGAAATGAACGCGGTTTGGGGACTGCCACTGGCATCGTACACGATCTGATTGTTGGCATCGAGCACCGGCTCCACTCCGCCGGTAAACGTGAAGGTGCCGTTGTATCCCTGCGGGCTGTTGTTGAGATCGCTGTCGCGGCGCACCCGTCCCCCGAAACGGATGGTATGCGTTCCGCGTGTAAACGAGGTGTAGTTCTGCAGCTCGAAGTGGTGTGTGAGGTCGTTGGTGTTTCCCAAACCGTTGCCGCCCGCAACGAATTCATTGGCCACGTTGATCTGCGGAATCTCGTTGCCCAACGATTGCGTCCAGCTCCGGACATATTGGAATCGGGTCTCATTGACCGTGCGCGAATTGAGAACGGCCGTCTCGGTGATCATGATGTTCTGGTTGTCGCCAGTCGTGTTGTAGGCCAGGTCGGAATAGGGAGCGGGCAGGTTGTATCGGCCGAGTCCGTTGTTATCCCGGCTGTTCAATCGCTCCTCAAACCGCACCGTCAGGGTGTTGTTGGTGGACAGTTGATAGTCCAGCCGCGGGGCGATCGTAGTATTGCTCAGGGGCGCGATGACGGCCGTGGTGATGGGAGTCACTTGCAAGTTCGTGGGATTCAGAAAGATCGCATTGGTGATCGCATTATCTTGAATATCGCGCCGGTTAAAGTCGACGAAGAAGGAAGACCGGCTGTTGATGGGGCCGCCGAAATTCCCTCCCGTCTGGCGGTTTTGGTAATCCGGCTTGTTGCTGGCGAAGGGATTCCGCGAGTTGAATTCGGCGTTGCTGTAGTTTGTGAAAATCTGGCCGCGGAATTTGTCGGAGCCAGGCTTGGTCAGAATCTCGATGCGGCCGTAACCCAGCTTGTCGTACTCGGCCGAGAACGGGTTTTGATTGATGCGGATTTCGCGAATGGATTCCTTGGGAGGCAATTGGCCGCCGGTGAATCCATCGATATAGACCGCGCCGCCGTTCGGTCCGGCTCCCGGACCGGCCAACGCTTGCAAGGCATCCGAAAGGTCGTCGGGGTCATCCGGCAGAGCTTGCAGATCCTCGCCTTTCAACACCAGGGCCGTGGCATTGTTGTCAGGCGCGACGCTAATGCTCGGACCGGCCTCGGCCTCCACCGTGACCTGCTGCTTTTCACCAGCCACCTGAAGCTGAATGGGAACATTCACGAAGTTCCCGGCGCTGACCGTCACTTGCCGATCCACCGTGCTGAAACCCGGGCAGCGCCACGTGAACCGTGTACTGCCCGGGCGCGAGTCCGTTGACACTATAGCTGCCGTCGGCCTGGCTGCCTACGGTTCGCTGCACGCCATTTCCGGAAATCGAAACATCAGTGCCCGGAATGACCGCCCCCGAGTTATCGGTAAGCACGCCGCGCACTCCGCCGGTGGTGGACTGAGCGGCCGCAACGAACGCCATGCCATATCAGCATCACCGCCAAGCGAAATGATCTACACGATGGAATCATATATTTGTAAGCTTTCGTTGCAAGTCTTCCGGCGAAGCGGCTATTCCGGCGCACTCTCCCCGCCGAAATTCCAACCCGCCATGATGTCGCGGGTCGCGTTGGGAGATGCCGTCAGCAAGGGCTCCACGCCGGCCAGAAGACTGATCGCCGTCAGGCGGCCCGCATCGCTCCCCGCACTGCCGGAAACCATGATGGCATCGCCGGGCTTCAAATCCGCTAGAGCAACGGCGGGAAGGCGATCCAGCACTTGTCCAAGATCCTGGCCGCGGCCTGAGGCGGCGGGTGAAACGCCCGCGGCGGCGGGTGAACTGCTCGCGGCGCTTACCTGAAACCGCTGCGAGAGCCTCGCCGCCAGCGCCGGTGAAAGCCTCTTCAGAACGGAGGAGGAGTTCACAGAAATAGTCACCGGCTTTTTGCTCGCAAGATCGTTGACCCTGATTTCACCGGTCTCCGCATGAATCGTGGTGATGGTTGCCGCGATTTGACGGAACGCACCCGAGACCATCCGTTCGGCCTTCACCGTGCCGTCCTCGCGCTTATCGCCCAACACGCGGACCTGATCGCCGGGTTTAATGTCGTTGAACGAACTCGGCAGGGTATCGCTGAACTTGACGGAATCCGGCGCATAGCGACGGTATTCGGTTTGATCCATGGTCTGAACCACGAGTGTTTTCTGGCCCGCTTTCACCGTGAAAGTCTTCGCGGCCGCGTCGATCGTGGAAACGGTTCCCGCAACTCCGCGGGTCTGCCAGTCCTGTTGCTCACGCTGTTGCTTTTGCGCAATGTCGGCCTTGCTCATGATCACCAGGGTGCGGGCCTGCAATTCTTTCCCGTCGTCGGATTTGGCGCCAACGGCCAGAACCCGGTCCCCGGCGCTGATATCCGTGAAGGCAATACGGGTCGCTTTCTTGAGATCCGTCTCCCCCGGAGGGATTCGCTGCACGGGCGTGCTTTCCGCCACAGAGACCGCCAGCGTGGCGCCGTGGTCGTCTTGCAAGACGATGCGCCGGGCCGTTGCATCCACCGAAGTTACCTGCCCGATTACCTGGCTCCGCGCCGCCGCATTCGGAGCGGCAGGCTGGGCTTGGGCCGAAATCTGATAAAAACAGGCAAACACAACCGCCTGGGCCAGACACACTCTTCTCATGCTTCCCCCGGATGGCTTTCGGTCGTCAGATTGAGGGGCGTCCGGATCTACAGAGCAGGTTACAGCTTGGCCGACAAAGAAGCGTGGCAACCCCCGTTTTGCGGGCTAGAATAGCCACTTCGAGTCATGCCGCATCTTCCCCGGCGGACAAGTAAGAAACCGCTCCCTTTGGTCACGGCTCAGTATCAGTCAACTTCGTCGCAACGTGCTATGCCCTTACCGAGCCGTGACCGCAGGGAGCGGTCTATTTTCTGCCGAGTGTCGCCTTGATCTCAGCGACCGTCGTGAGCCTATCAGGATTCAGGCTGTGTATCGACATGATGCGTTCGGGTTCGAGTTTCAGCCGCTCGATGTTGTCTACGAACACCCCCGTGCCGACTACCGGAGGATTGGGCACCGGGTCGCTCGCCGGGGGCAAGTTGAACATGTCCGCGTATACCAGGATCTTCTCCTTTGGGAGATACCCGATGACGATCCCGTCGGCGTGCGGAAGCCCCTGGATCACGTGCACCTCGAACGTGCGCGTAGCGTCCTGAAAGACACGCTTATCGCCCTTAAAGCCTTCGATGATCGGCTTCTTACCGGACTTCGACATGGAGTCCGGCGCGAGGGTCCGGGGAGCCGAGAGCGATGTCATCAGGAAGGCCTTGTTCACTTCGGGAGTAACAATCGTAATGCCCTCGGCAACCACAGCCGGAAGGCCGCTGGTGTGATCGAAGTGGTGGTGCGAGATGACTCCGTAGCGGATCGGCTTGTTGGGGATGACCCGTTTCGTTTCGGCGATGACGGCCTGCGCGCGCGCTTCGTTCTGCGGTCCCGGCTCGAAGAGCAGGATGTAGTCCGCGAACTCCACGGCGAGCGAATTGTACGCGCCATGGATACGGTATACGCCCTCGGCCAACTTCTCCGATTCGGCGCCTGCAGCCGGAGCGGCGCCCGGGGGCCCGCCACCAGCACCGCCTCGCCCGCCCGCAGACGCCGTCAATAGCTGCTGGATATTCGGAGGATTGGCGTGCGCACCCAGAATGTATGCCGTGAATGTCGGCCACCCGCCGCGCTTCTGCACGATCTCCGCCGGGAACTTCAGGCCGCTGGCGCCATCGCGATAATTCGTATACTCAGCCTCCACCAGCATGTCACCGAAGATCGGGTTCTCCAGCCAGGTCTGGACCTTCTCCACCAGGTTCTGACTGTCGATGTAGCCGACCACGCGGTAGGGCTGTCCGCCCGGAGATTTAATCGGCGAGTTGAACGTGACCACCTGGTAGCGCTTGCCGCCGACGGTCTGCGCTTTCACGGTGGCGTTATTCGCCGCCGCGCCCTTAAGAAATCCCCATGGCGTAATCCAGATCTCCAACTGCTGCGCCCAGGTCATGTTCTGCGGCGTGATGTTCTGCTGGCCGGGAGTTAACGTCGCCGCGCCGCCGGTCACGGGCACGGCGTAGTTCATCCACGTCGCGCGTGACGCCGGCTGGTTGAAATCGATGGCGCGCACGTAATCGTTCGCACCGGCCATCGGCCATGGCTGGTTGGCGTTGTTGTTTTGCCCGAGATTGCCGTTCTGGGCGACGCCATCGTATTCGATCGAATTGAGTCCATCGATGCCCATGGCCTTCGAGGCATTGCTGATGACCGTCTTCGCATCCTGCGCAGCGCCCGTTTGTGACAATACCCCGGCCGCCGCCAGGGCGAGAATCCACACTCTCCTCATTGGTTCCTCCAGATGTATTCGTGAATGCTGAATTATGTCACGGTTCGACACCCACCGGCGGCACGTAGCGCTGGCGATCCTTGTCGCCGGTGCCCTGTTGCAGTGCAGCAGGAGGGATGAGAGATTGACGTTGCGACAAATCGGCATTATACTGATCGTAATGCTGCACCGCAGCAATGCTGCCGATCTTCTCGGGTTTAGCCGGCTGGCGATCGACGGCACCGTGCGCCTCACCAACTTGATTGAGGAGATTCACTACAACATCGCGGCGCCTACGCGGGGCGCGACCGGCGACATTACGGATCTGGTCTACAACAGCATCCGCGCGATCACTGGATTGGTGGGTGCAAAGATCGATGCCACACTCACTCCACTCATACCCATACTCGGAGAGAAACGGTCCACGCGCGAACGCGAGGCCCTGCTGGCCGCGCTGAACGGCGCGCTCGGTGACTACCTGGCCGCCACGCGCAACCCACTCGCCATTTCCATGCGCCTGCGCCGGAAGGGCCGGCCGTTAACGTTGGAGCGGGCGGCTCTGGCCGCGGCGATTCCTCACCCAAGCAGGAAACTGCTGCTCCTGGTCCACGGCCTGTGCATGAGCGATTGGCAATGGACCCGCAAGGGGCACAATCATGGCACAGCGCTAGCGCGCGACCTGGGCTACACGGCGGTCCATCTACACTACAACGGCGGCTTGCACATTTCCACCAATGGGCGAGCATTTGCCGATTTGATCGAAAAACTTCTCGATCAGTGGCCTGGACCGTTGGAAGAATTTGCCATCGTGGCCCACAGCTTCGGCGGCCTCGTAGCGCGCAGTGCCTACCACTACGGCACGGCGGCGGGCCACCGGTGGCCGAAACGTTTGGGCAAACTCATCTTCCTCGGCACGCCGCACCACGGAGCGCCGCTGGAACGCGTAGGCAACTGGGTCAACGTTATCCTGGAGCAAAGCCCGTACACTTCTCCACTGGCACAGCTCGGCAAGATTCGCAGCGCCGGCATCACCGATCTGCGCTACGGCAACCTGCTGGATGAAGATTGGGAAGGGCGCGATCGCTTCGAGCATTCGGGAGACCAGCGCCGCCCGGTCCCGCTGCCGCAAAACGTGCGGTGTTACGCGATCGCGGCCACCACCGGAAACGCGCTCTTAGGCGACGGGCTGGTGCCAGTGGACAGCGCTTTAGGTCGTCACTCGGACCCCGGCCGATCTCTAACCTTTTCCAAATCCCGGCAATGGATCGGCTACGGCATGAACCACTGGGACCTGCTCAACAAGTCAGCAGTGTATGAACAGATCGTTAGGTGGCTCGTCACTTCCTCAGCGCCGCCTGCCAGTTGAGGACCACGGTGATGGGTTCGTCGCCTCGTTGGCCGGGCGTAACACCCATGAGAAAACGTTGGCCGTCCGCGGTCACGTCCCAACCAGGGTTTGGGGAAGCAGCGAACAGTTGCTTGGGCACTCCGGGCTGAAATGCCGCGCCGGTCTCGTTCACATCTACCACCATCGGCGAAAAGTTGGCGTGGAAAATGATCTCCTTGCCGTCCGCACGCCACCTGGGCTGAGTACCCCCGTCCTTCGAGACCTGCCATTTGCCTGCGCCGAGAGACGGTCCCGAAGATCCCGAAACGCTGAATGGCCGAACGTAGATCTCATTCCGGCCCGATTCATTAGAGACGTATGCGATCCGGCGCATATCGGGCGAGAAATTCCCCTGGCTTCGTTGAACTCAGTTCCCAACAACAGTGCCGGCTTGCGATCGCCTTCGAGCGGCAGCACCCATAGGTCGCTGCCCGTCTTTGGCACGTTTCCGGTGAAGTAAAGCAAAAAGTGCCCGTCGCGGGACCAACTGGTCGGAATCTTGGTCTCGCCCGGCGTCTTTAGCAGTTCTTTCTCCTCGCCCGCACCGCTAGAAGCTTTTTCGTACAGGGTGTCCAGCGTGTTACCCGCTGCAAAGATGACGCGGCTTCCGTCCGGGGACCAGACTGGAGGCGAGCCCTGGCTTTGGCGGAAGGTGAGCCGCGTGCGGACGCCACGCGTAAACTCCAGCAGCCAGATATCGCCACGACTAACCACAGGAGCGTCGCGGACCGCAGCGCGCGTGCCATCCGGCGAAAGGACGAACCCGCCGTCCTGGTTGGCTTCACCGAACGATCCCATCACCTTCCCCTGCCGGTCGAACCAGGTGGGCCGGGAGCCGACCGCCGCAGAACCTGTACGGTAGGCCAGAACTCCGCTGGGAGAGACGGAAAACATTGCGCTACTGAGGGCGATCCCGACGTGTTCGACCACCGGAACAGGGTCGCCGCGCAATTGCAGGCGGCCTTCATCGAATGGCTGAGCCATTAAAGTGCCGTCGCGCGCAAAGAACAAGTTTCCATCCGCGTAGTACGGGAGGCCGAAGGTGTTCGCCACGAGCCGCTCCCGAGATTGCTCCGCGGGCTTAGCGTCGAGAGAGCCCACATAGATTCCAAGAACATCGGGCGTTCCCCGGCGAAGGTATAGGAAGTGCTTTCCGTCCGGCAGGAAGGTAGGCTGCGAGTGGGCCGTCTCACCGCGAGAACGGTCCAGGGCGGTGACTTCGACTGGTATGCCGCCCGCGGCCGAGACCCGGCGCAGAGGACCTGATGCGCCATATGGGCCAAACACGATCCGCCCTCCCGGCTCCACGCGCCAGTACCCACGCGAACCGGTGACGAACACAAGGCTTGCGGCGGCCCGCCCGCAACCTCGATCTTCTTGAGTTGGGTTTCGACGGCGAATCCGAGGAACCGGCTGTCCGGCGACCAAAACGGCGCTCGTCCATTTTCGGTGCCAGACAGACGCCGCCACTCGAGCGTATCCAGGTCGTGAATCCAGAAGCCGCTCTGCTCCCCGGTGGCGTTGAAGACCATCTTGTGGCCATCGAGTGAAACCGATACGTACTCGTCGAAGGTCACGTTGTCGGGGAGCTTGACCTGGAAGCGAGCGGCGCGCGCGGGGGGCGCAGGCTTGGGCCACAACATCCACGCCGTTACGCCGAGCGCCACCACCAGCACGGCGGTAATCGCGGGCCACAACCACTGCCGATTCACGGGCGCCGGCGCCAGAGGTGCAGGCGTAACCGTCGAGATCAATTCCAGCGCATGCTTCACGTCGCGCGCGGTTTGCCAGCGTTTATCCGGATCCTTTTCCAGACACGTCGCCAGCACTCGCTCCAGCGCGGGTGGCGAGAGGGGTTGCTGTTCACTGAGCGGCCGCGGCTGGTCCTTGAGAATCGATGCGACCAGGCTCGTCTTGGTCTTGCCCTCGAAGGCACGCTTGCCGGTGATCAGCTCGTACAGCACCAGGCCAAAGGCGAAGATGTCGCTGCGCGCGTCGGCCTCCTCACCCTCGATCTGTTCCGGCGACATGTACTGCAGGGTGCCCAGAACCGTTCCCTCGCTGGTTAGCGGCGTGGTCTCGGTTTCGCCCGGTGCGGCGGACTTGGCATGCTCGATCTTAGCTATCCCGAAATCGAGTATCTTGACTCCCGCCTTACCCACCAAGATATTGGCAGGCTTGAGATCGCGGTGCGTGATGCCCTTGCGATGCGCGGCGTCCAGGGCGTCCAGAATCTGCCCCGCCAGCAAGAGCGCCTCGTTCAAGGGCACCGGCCCTGCGAGCGGCTTGCCCTCGACGTACTCCATCACCAGATAGTCCGGTCCCACGTCGTAGAGCGAGCAGATGTGCCGGATGATTCAGCGCGGCGATAGCCTGAGCCTCGCGCTCAAAGCGTTCGCTGAAAGGTTTGAGGCTCTTCTTGATGGCGACGGTGCGATTCAGGCGCGTATCGCGCGCCATCCACACTTCACCCATGCCGCCTTGCCCCAGCGGCCCAACGATCTCGTAGGGGCCCAGTTTATCGCCCACGGCGAGAGGCATGATTGGAAACTATTCTAGCCTAAGCGGCCATACTCAAAAACTACGAGACGAATGGGCGGTGGAGTACGTTGTCCCCCTGAAAGGACCTGTAAGTGCGATAAATGAAAGGCTTTTCATGTAACATCGGCCGCTCGATAGTCATCATTGCTTGCATGAGAACATTTGTATTAACTGCCCTTCTGGGCATCTTCGCATTGGCAGCATCGGCTGCCGACGTCACCGGGAAGTGGATGGCTCAAGTCCCCGGACGGAACGGAAACCAGGATGTAACTTTCAATTTGACGCAGGCAGGAAGCGGGCTCACCGGCACCGTCACCACCGGGCAGGGCGATCAGCAGATCTCCGAAGGCAAGGTTGACGGCGACAATATTTCCTTCAAGGTGTCTTTCGAAGCTCGCGGAAATCAAATCACACAAAACTACAAGGGCACGGTATCGGGCAGCGAGATCAAGTTCACGCGCGACGGTGGACGGGGCCCCATCGAGTTCACCGCCAAGAAGCAGTAGCGCCCCACGGGTCCCCACCGGGCTGCCTGGCGCAGCGGCCACAGGCCGCGTTGTTTTCGCGCGTGGCCTGTTGCCGCGCTGGTCAGGGGGCGGGCGTCTACCAAAGTCAACCCCACGCAGTTTTCTCCTACACCCTTCTTCTTCAATAATCTGGCGGACTTCTGCCGATAAGGAAAGATAGAGGAGCGCCTGATGGCCTGGAAGTGTGGCTCTGCGCCTGGCATCATTCTGATGCTGGCGTGCAGCGTCACCGGAGTTGCGCAGCAGTACAGTTTCCGGCATTACGGGGCAGCGGAAGGGCTCCAGAATATGGTCATCCTTTCCTTGGCCCAGGACCGCGCCGGTTATATTTGGGCGGGTTCCGAAGGCGGCTTGTACCGCTACGATGGGACGCGGTTCCGTCTGATTGGGCCGGCCGATGGGATGCCGTGCGCGACCGAAATTCACACCCTCTACGTGGCGGCCGATGGCGCCTTGTGGACTAATGCCTGCAACGAGATTTTTCGCTTTGATGGCCAGTCCTTCCATTCCATACCCGGGCTCGCCGGCCCGCTCGCGGGGATACAACGCATCGCGGAAGATGTAGATGGTCATGTGGTGGTGTCGACCACTACCGGCCTGCACGAGGTCTTGCCCGCTGGCGGCGGTTCCTTCACCGTTCGCCCCTATCGCCTGCCTGCCGATCTCGCAGGCAAAACGATGCACGGAATCCTGCGGCACGGCTCGCAACTCTGGTTCGGCTGCGACCTCCATCTGTGCGTCGAAGACGGCGGCCGTATCTCGGTTTTCGGGCCGGAGAGCGGATTGCCGGAAGACTCCTGGGACGGGATTGCCATCTCCCCCGATGGAACGGTTTGGGTTCGCAGCCCCAGCCAGCTGTACCACAAGCCACCGGGCGAAGCTCGCCTGATCGAAGAAAAACCGGGCCTGGGTTCCAGCATGTTCTGGGGCGCCATCACCGTTACCCGCGATGGATCGGTGATGGTTCCCACCGACCGCGGGCTGGCGATTCGAAGCGCGGCAGGGTGGACGATGGTGGACCGCACGCGGGGTTTGCGCAGCGCCGTGATCAGTAGCGCATTAGAGGATCGCGGGGGTTCTTTGTGGATCGGCCTGATCGGTGCCGGCATGGCCCGCTGGCTCGGCAGAGGCGAATGGGAATCCTGGACCATGGCGCAGGGCTTACCTTCGGATTTGATCTGGAGTATCCAGCGGGATCGAAAAGGGGCCCTCTGGGTGGGGACTTCGCAGGGCCTGGCTCGCCTGGACGGGCAGGCGCAGCCCACCATCTGGAGCAAGAAGGACGGCCTCGGAGGCGACAACGTCCGATGGCTGGGCGAGACCTCCGACGGCTCCATCTGGGCGGTAACCAAACCGGGGGGTCTGGCGCGCATCCAACCGGCAACCGGAAAAATCCATTTGCTCACTGCCGCGGACCTGGATTGCGGCAGCATGGCGCGCGGTTATGTCGACCGTTTGGAGCGTCTCTGGCTGGCCACCTCGTGCGGAGTCTTCCTCAACGAACGGCCGGCTGTTTCGGATCACTTCATTCGCATCGATCAACCAGCACCGCTCCAGCGCGGGGCCTGGTCAATCACCATGGATCGCGGCGGAGCGATCTGGATCACCAATAAAGATGGGCTCTGGCGCGTGCGCGACGGCATGTGGCGCCACTACGGAAAAGCCGAAGGCCTCTTGAGCGACGATGCGTACATCCCGGCGCTTGCACCGGACGGCGCACTGTGGCTGCGGCACCGGTTGGATGCCGGCATCGAGCGGTTGGAGCTTTCCGGCGACCGCATTGTGCGCGCCGAAGCGATCGTGCCCGAGCGACCCCAAATCCAGTGACGTCACCGCGTTTCACGGCTTCGACGCATCGGGCAATTTTTGGCGGGGCGGCGCCGGCGGCGTGGCCGTGCGGAGCGCGGGCGCCTGGACGCAAATGTCCACCGAAGACGGCTTGATCTGGAACGACTGCGACGGCGAAGCATTCTGGGCCGACTCCGATGGTGGTGTGTGGATCGGCACCAGCAGCGGTCTGGCGCACTACCGGCCGAGTTCCGGTGTGCCCGGCGCGCCCGCAGCCGATCCCGTAATTACGCATCTCCAAATCAACCATCGGCCGCGGCTCGTGAGGGCGGAATTTTCCTCGCTCAACTACAAGTACGAACAGCTGGTCCACTTTGCCTACCGGCTGGATGACGGTTTGTGGACCGATACGGCGGAGCGTGTCGTGTCCGTGGCGGGACTTGGACCGGGCCATCACCGTTTGGAAATCCGGTCGCATGTTCGCGATTCGGCGGCTTCTCCCAGGATCGCGGTAGCGGATTTCCAGATGGAGCCGATGTGGTATCGAAACCTGGTGGCTACGGTGCCTGATGCTCGTAGCCAGCGGGGCCGGCGTGTGGGGTGTCGTTCTCTGGAGGCATCGGTTACTGGAGCGCCGAAACCGCGAACTGGAGAGCGCCGTCCACCAACGCACGGCTGAGCTGGAGACAGAACGCACCAAGGTGTTGGAAGAAAAGAGACGGGCCGACCAGGCCAGCGAAGCCAAGGGCCTCTTTCTGGCGCACATGAGCCACGAAATTCGGACGCCGCTCAACGGCGTGGTCGGATTGAGCAGACTGCTCGAAGACATGTCGGATCCCGCCGAGGCGTTGGAAACCGTCCGGGTGATCCGCTCCTCCGCCGACAGCCTGCTGAAGGTGGTCAATGACGTTCTGGATTTCTCCAAAATCGAAGCCGGGAAACTGGACCTGGACATTACCCCGTTCTCACTGCGACGCTGCATCGAGGAAAGTATCGGACCTGTTCCGGGCCCAGGCCGCGGAAAAGGGCTTGCGGCTCGAAAGCAACTTTGCGGCGGGCTTGCCGTTATGGGTCGCGGGAGACAGTGTACGGTTGCGGCAGGTCCTGGTCAACCTCATCTCGAACGCCGTGAAGTTCACCGGTTCCGGAGAGGTTACGGTTTCCGCTGGCTGTCGCACGGCGCAAGAGCCAGGCTCGTACTCAAGTCGCCATCGAGGTGCATGATACCGGCATTGGAATCGATCCGGATCATCTGTCCCGCTTGTTTTCTTCGTTCAGCCAGGCGGATGCTTCCATCAGTCGCCGCTACGGAGGCACCGGTCTGGGATTGGCCATCTCCAAGCAACTGGTGGAACTGATGGGCGGCGCCATGCGTGTGGAATCGCAGCCCGGTGAGGGGACCAGCTTCCGGTTCACCGTCCTGTTGGCGCCCGCTCAAGAACCGGCGCCGGCGCACATAGCGCATGTTCCCATCCAAAATGCAGCCAGCCTGAAGGTATTGGTTGCGGAAGACAACCCGGTGAATCGGCGAGTCGTTCTGAAGATGCTGGAGAAACTGGGCGTGCGCGCGGACGTCGTAACCGACGGGTCGCAAGCGATTGCCGCGACCGCCAGGATTCATTACGACCTGGTTCTGATGGATGTGGAGATGCCGGAGGTGAATGGTTTGGCCGCAACCGAGGAAATTCGCAAGAGCCTTCCCGCCGATGGTCAGCCAGCTATCTTCGGCCTCACGGCCCACGCCACGACGGAGTATCGCGACATCTGCCTGCGCGCCGGCATGAATGGATGCTTGACGAAACCGCTGGACCGGGACAAGCTGCGAGATGTTGTCGCCGGCCTCTCTGCGCTTCACGGCGGCGATTGCGGGCTGGTGCCGAGCGGTAGCTCTAGCGGGGCGGGCAGGGCCGCGGATTCCAACCCGCTGCGGCCTTCTGCCGTTTAATTGAAACGCCGGCCACGCCGAGGGCTTGAGCCGGTACCGAACAAACCGCCGCCAGTTGACCGCTGAGAGACCAGTACGAACAGTTTAATGATCCCGTCCGGCGTGCCAGTGGTGACACTCCAGTGACACTCGTGTCGACCGAACGTAGCGCGGTCGTTGCAAGCAGGACAGCCGAGGGGAGCAACTCTGATTGATAGCAAGAACCTTGCATCTGGTTTCTTAATTGCTTATTAAGGAGTCTAGCGAACAGCGAAATGCTGTGTGCCCTGCTAGGATAATCCAGATGAAGCCCGATCCGATAAGCGCGACTCAAGCGGAACGCGGCTTGCGGGCCATTGCACAGCCGGTGGCCGCGCCGCTCACCCGCACCGCAATCTTTCTGGTCGCGACACTAAACCCAGGCTTCGACAATCGAGCTACCCTGCGGTCGTTCTGCGGAGACCTCGCGGCGTTGGTGCGAGCAGTGGAATTTCGCTACCTGGAAGGGGGCCTCTCCTGCGTCGTGGGCTTTGGGTCCGACGCGTGGGACCGACTCTTTGGATCGCCGCGGCCGGCGAAGCTTCATCCGTTTCGGGAGATTCGCGCAGGAGCGCGCCATGCGGTTTCCACGCCAGGCGACTTGCTGTTCCACATCCGCGCGAAGCGTATGGATCTGTGCTTTGAACTCGCGATGCAGATCATGGCTCGTCTCGGTGATCTTGTGTCGCCGGCAGACGAAGTGCAGGGCTTCCGTTACTTTGACGACCGCGATCTGATGGGTTTCGTCGACGGGACGGAGAATCCGAGGGGCGAGGCAGTGATCGATGCAGTGATCGTCGGCGACGAGGATGCGGCGTTCGCCGGCGGCAGCTACGTCATCGTGCAGAAATATCTCCACGATCTTGACGGATGGAATGCGCTGTCCACGGAGGCGCAGGAGCGAATTATCGGCCGCACGAAACTGTCGGACATCGAATTGGACGATTCCATCAAGCCAACCTCAGCGCACAACGCACTCACAACCATCGTCGAGGACGGGAAAGAGGTCAAGATCCTGCGCGACAACATGCCTTTCGGCCGGGCCGGGTACGGTGAATTTGGCACCTATTTCATCGGCTACAGCCGTTCGCCCCATACCATCGAACAGATGCTCGAAAACATGTTCGTTGGCCGGCCGCCCGGCAATTACGACCGGCTGCTCGATTTCAGCCACGCCGTCACCGGCAACCTTTTTTTTGCTCCGTCCCTAACATTTCTGGAAGCCCTGGGCGAGGACCCGCCCGCCGCAGTTGCTGAGCCTCTTGTAGAGCCAGCGGCGGTCGAGGGCCCTCTCTCCACCCCGCGGCGGAGCGACGGTTCGCTGGGCATTGGTTCCCTCAAAGGAGAAATTCCGCATGAATAATCTGCACCGCGAGCTAGCGCCCATTTCCGATGCGGCGTGGGCTCAGATTGAAGAGGAAACAGCTCGCACGTTCAAACGTTACCTCGCCGGACGGCGTGTGGTCGACGTGCGGGGACCGGCAGGCGCTGCTCTCTCAGCAATCGGCACTGGCCATCTGCGCCCGATTGCCAGCATGAAGGAGGGCATTGTGGCCAGACAGCGCGAGGTGAAGGCCCTGGTGGAGTTGCGTTTTCCTTTTGAACTCGATCGCCAGGCGATCGACGACGTCGAACGCGGCGCCAACGACTCGGATTGGCAACCAGCGAAGGACGCAGCACGCCAGATCGCCTTTGCCGAGGACAGTGCGGTTTTTGAGGGCTACACGGCAGCCGAAATCGTGGGAATTCGTCAGGGGACAAGCAATCCGAAGATGCCCCTTCCGGCCGACGTTCGCCAGTACCCGGATGCCATTGCTCAAGCCTTGAGCCAATTGAGGCTCGTCGGTGTAAATGGCCCCTACACTGTTCTGCTGGGAGCCGCGGCTTATACCGCACTCGCTGAAACCAGCGATCAGGGTTATCCGGTGCTGGAGCACGTCAAGCGCCTCGTCGACGATAAAATCATTTGGGCGCCTGCCATAGACGGAGCTTTTGTAGTGACCACGCGTGGCGGTGATTTCGAGCTGCACATCGGCCAGGACGTCTCCATCGGCTACCTGAGCCACACCGAGGATGCTGTCCGGCTCTATCTGCAGGAGACCTTCACGTTCCTGCTGCTCACCTCAGAGGCAGCAGTCGCGCTGACTCCGTCCGCGAAAGCAGCCACGACCTGATATCGGAGCCTGGATTCCGAAGGGACCGGCCGCAACGGCGCATATTGCCAGGCCGCCCTCGCGCGGACAAGTGGGCCTTGGCAAGCGCACGTCAAGGGTGATTTTTCTGAGAGAGGTGCCGATCATAAGTCGAGAGTTTATCCTTTTGACGCTCGGAGCGCTGCTTGCCTCAGCCCCTGTCGCGCAGACATCTGATCCATGGAAACTGGTGTGGTCTGACGAGTTCGATCATGACGGCAGACCCGATCCCACCAAGTGGACCTACGAAACCGGTTTCGTTCGGAACGAGGAGTTGCAGTGGTATCAGCGCGAGAATGCCTGGTGCGAGAAAGGACTGCTGATTATCGAGGGTCGACGAGAACGGAAGAAGAATCCAAACTTCGAGCCTGATAGCCGCAATTGGACTACCAGCCGGGAGTACGCGGAGTACACGTCAGCGAGCTTGACCACAAAGGGAATGACGAGCTGGCGCTACGGGCGGTTCGAGATGCGCGGCCGCATAGATACGCGATCGGGCCTGTGGCCTGCGTTTTGGACGACGGGTGTAGAAGACCGTTGGCCGAACAACGGCGAAATCGACATTATGGAGTACTATCGAGGCACGCTGCTGGCGAACCTGATCTGGGCGGGGCAGGGACACACGACCTCGTTCACAAGGCGAAAGCTGATCACGTCGTTCGCCGATCCGGAATGGGCCAGCAAGTTCCACATCTGGCGAATGGATTGGGATGAGCATCGTATCGTTATCAGTGTGGACGGGGAGGTACTCAACGAATCCGACTTATCTCAGGCAGCGAATCCCGATGGCAAAAACGGCTTTCGGCAGCCACACTCGATTATTCTGAATCTGGCAATCGGTGGGACTGCCGGGGGCGACCCGTCCGCGACCGAACTCCCAGCGCGGCTCGAAGTCGACTACGTACGGATTTATCAGAAGCGATAGGGCAGGGTCAGAGGCGCATCGGCGGTTTTTCGCGCCGCAGGTTGCATCAGCCGTAAGAGAATTGGGAAGAGCTGCTCCTGCCGGAGATTGAGCGGCAGCAGAAGCTGGGCAACGAAGTTGTGTTCCGGGCCGACGCGGCTTTCGCTAACACCAGAAGGCCGCTGAAAAAGCCCGACGACCGCTTGCTCACGCGCGGCTCGGAAACACTACATCGAGTTTGCAGGCAGTTACGGAACCGCGACCGTAAGGGAGCGGTGGTTCGGCAGGCTTTTGTCGCGGTAGGGACGCCGGTTACCCGGCGCCCCCCGCCCAGATCCGCACGTGCAGGATTCCTGCATGCGGCTCCTACCGCGGATGCCTAGCGTCAAAGCGCAAGTTCGGATACGGATGGAGGATTTTGGGAATGGGAAGCCAAGGATCGGCAACGATCGAGCCGCTCCCACGTCATCGGGTGCTTTTGACCCCGACGACGGAGGGCGCGATCCAGCGCCGCCTCACTTCCGCCCGAAAGCTTTTCAGACTGGCGATATTCCCCGGAACCGCGTGATAGTTGAAGTAGCCCTGTACGACGCTCCTCAACCATTTCCCCAGGTCCGCCACCGAGTCGTGCCAGCGGTGTCGAAGCTCCTCCTTCAGCTCTTTCAGCTTGGCGAGAAGTCGCTTCCGCATGGTCTTGCGCAGCACAAGGAACTTGCCGGACCTCCTCGCTTGTCCACAGATGTGCGTGAACCCGAGAAAGTCAAACGTCTCCGGCTTGCCCTCGCCACGCCGCTTTCGGCTCGCGGCCGCGAAACGCCCGAACTCGATCAGGCGCGTCTTGTCCGGATGCAGCTCCAACCCGAACTGTTGCAGACGTTCCCGCCATTCCTGGAGAAACCGCTCCGCATCGCCGCGAAATTGGAATCCCAACACACTGTCGTCCGCATACCGAACCACGATGACTTCTCCCGCGACTCGCTGCTTCCGCCAGTGCTGTACCCAGAGATCGTAGACGTAATGCAGGTAGATGTTGGCAAGCAACGGCGATACGACCGCTCCTTGCGGCGTCCCCACCTCCGTCTTCGACCACTGCCCCTCTTCCGATACTCCTGCCCTCAGCCATTTCCGGATGAGGCGAAGAATCCGTCGATCCGCGATTCGGTGCTGGAGGAACTTCATCATCCATTCGTGTGAGATGGACCCAAAGAAGTCACGAATGTCGGCATCCAACACCCAGCTCACTTTCTTCCGCATGATCCCGACCCACAACGCGTCCAGCGCATCGTGCTGGCTTCGTCTGGGCCGGAACCCGTAGGAGAACCCTTTGAAGTCCTCTTCGTAAATTTGGTTGAGGACCCTGACCACCGCATGCTGGACGATCTTGTCCTCCAGGGCAGCGACGCCCAAGGGACGTTGTCGCCCATCTGCTTTGGGGATGTAGGCTCTCTTGGAAGGTTGCACTCGATACGTCCCTCGATGCACTTGGCTATGCAGATCAGCCAACCGCTTGTCGAGATTCGTCTCATACTCTTTCCACGTCATCCCATCTACTCCGGGTGCCGCTTCTCGCTTCAGCGCGTAAAAGCTGCCCTCTAATAGAGGAATGGAAACGTGGTGAAGTAGCGCAGTGAACTGTAACCGTTTATCGTTCCTTGCTCTTTGTCGCACATCGCGCAGGCCGCTCAACATCTCCCCAGCTCTGAGTCTGGGTCGTGGTCGTCTGCTCGATGTTCTCCTTGGCCGGTCGCCTTCCCTCCGTGTCTTCCGCCGCCGATCTTCCGTCTTTGTTCAGACTCTTCGCAGGTACTACGCGACCGTCCGACTCCCCGCCAACGTTCATGCTGGACTTCTGGTTCATTCGCCTTCTCCAGCCGGCCGCCGCATACTTCACTTCTCGGGCGCTGACAGGGCCTCCCGGTTCTCGCGCGCGGAGTTTTCATGCATGCCAGGGGTCTCAGACTGCGCAGAGTCCGGTCGATGCTAGCGATTTCGCATCCACCGGTGTTGCCTTCCGCATGGTGAACTGCGTCGGCACTCTGATTCGAGAACATTTCGCGGCTCGATGGCTGGCCTACATGTGCCCCTGTCAACGCTTCACGTGCAGCCTCGCGACTGCCCGCGCATGACTCGGGGTCAGGATGGCTCGCTACGCCTTACCTGTACGACTCTTTCATTCACGACTCCACGCCGGTTTATCCCGGCGCACTCAGCACCCTGCCAGGCGCCGGAAGCAGCGCCGTCCCACGTCGTCAGGTCTCCGCGTTTGGTTCCGACCCGAAAATGGCTCACAACTGACGCAAAGCGCATGGGCAGCCCGGACTCTGATTGAAGCGGCACTCAAGCTCGAGCGCTTCGCCGAGTTGGTGCTTATAAACCGGCTAGCGTCTTCGCCGCCCCAAGCAGATTGCTGCCTGCCTGAATCAACTGCTCGCGGTGGCCATTCTCAGAGCCGTCGAGCACATCCTTCATCTGCTGTACGAGCGCGTCGCGCTGAGATGTGAGCTGCTGGATCTGGCGCTCCGTCGAGAGGTACGTCGAGTCGTCGGCCTCGATAGCGTTCGTCGAGGCAACGATCAGCGAGTGGGCGAAATCACCGTACGGCGCGTTCAACTGCTTGTAGACGTCGCCCAGCTCTTTGAGAGACTGGCCGTTGCCGCCCTTTGCCACTGACGGCGCAAGGATCTGCGTGATCACGCGGCCGTTCGGCTGGTAGTCCGGCGTTAAACCCAGCAGCGCGTTCACGGTCGGGACGATGTCCGTGTGGTCGGTCCAGGTCGAGTCATCGATTCCATCGTTCTGGACACCGGGGCCCACCATCCCGAGCCAGGTCTGGCCGATGTCGTTCGAGTAGTCGCCATGGATCCAGGCGAAGCCGTCGTTGAGGCAGCCTTGGCTCTTGCCGGAGCATGGGCTGAAGGTCTGAAAGTAATAGTCCGGCTGCGAGAACATCGTGAACGACATCGTTCGCTGCGGATCGGCGTTCACCATGTGCAGCGCCTGCAGCGTCGGACCGGCCACGAGTTAACGCGCGACCGGCGTCAGGTGTAGGGGGTTGATATACGGATCGAAAGCCTTCAGGTTCGCAACCTTCTTCTCAAAGTCGCGCAGCGTCGGGTTGACAACGACGTTGCCACTCCCGTCCACTGCTTGCGGTTGCTGATTGATGTAGAAGCTCGGCGCCGAGTCGAATGAGGTGTCGTAGCCGGTGCTGTCAATCATGCTTCCGAGCAGCCAAAACATGTTGTAACCCATCTCGCCAAACGAGCGGCCCGTTCGTGCCCACGGGTGGCCACGTGGAGGGCCCCGTCCAGGTAGTCACGCTCTGACCGTTGTTCGTAACATCGTACTGGCCGTGCAGCGAGAAGCCGCCGGGGGTGTTGTATGTGCAGGGGATCGTGACGCCGTCGCAGTTCTGCGCCTGCTGGCCGGCGAAGTGGTCGTTCTCGTCCGCCGTGACGATGAAGAGGGTATTGCTCGCGTTGATCCCGTCCGCGTTGAGTCGGTCGAAGAATTTGGCGAACGCGTTGTCGTAAGCTTTCAGCGCGTCGACATCGCCCTGCTCGCCGGGGCCGTAAGCGCCGCGGCCGGCGTGGTTGTCGTGGACGTCGGAAATGTAAGCGTAGGTCACCGGAATGCCGGCCTCCTGCATCTGGGCCACGTAGCCGAGGGTCGTGGCTGCGACATGGAGTCGAAGCCCGGGAATCCGGGCTGGCCAAACGAATCGACGATTGGGTTCGTGCCGTACACGTCGGTTACGGCCAGCGAGCCGTTGGTGATCGCCGGGTTGACATACTTTGCCCCGAACAGGGCCTGGAAACCCTGATAATGGCCAGGCTCATCCGGGAGCTGGTCGGCCCTTGCATTGGCGTTGTTGGCGCATATGCTTGACCCGGTCTTCGCGCAATGCACCGCAATGCCGACGAAATCGGTCGTGGCGAGGTTCATCGCCGCTGAGCCGAACGGCGATTCCTGCGAGTTGAGGCCCTCCAGCCACTCGGGCGAGTTGGCGCCGAAGATAGTCGTCAGATCGCCGGTATGGTTCACCGGATCTGCGGCGGCCACCCAGACCTCAACACCCGCCGCGTGCGCGAGCAGAACCGGCCTCGGCGCGCGGCGCGGCGGCGCTTGGTTGCGGCTGGCGGCTTCCCAGGCGGATGCCGCCGGCATCGAATGCCGCGGGCCGTCCGCCGCGCCAGTCGACGGGATTTTCCGCGGCGAAACACGTTGGGGCCGAGGCTCAGCCGAGCCAATCGGTAGAGATCCCCGCACTCCGCTCTTTCTTTGGGCACCCGGGCCTGAGATGTGCGCAAGCTTCATGGGGCGCCACATAATTGCCCGTCGTGACCAGAAGCGCCCTGCCCGCGTCTTTCAGCGGCAAAGCGCGCAGCAAGTTCAGGGGACCGACAACAAGCAGCGCAATTGCCAAAGGCGTTGAGCCTTGGACAACCGCAAGCAGTGCAAGCCCGGGCCCTGGTCTTAACCCATTCGGGGAAATCCTCTTTGACAGCTACAATCATGCCTCCGAACCTTCGAAGACCGTTTTCGTAAGGAAATGGCTTCCTCTTGGCGAACTTTGCTGCGAGGAATGTGGCCGCATATTCCGGTGTGGTGTCAGGGTTTGAAAGCCTAGCTGCGCCAATCATATCTCGTGCTGTTGCTCGACTGGGCGGCCCGAAATTGGAATTCGGATAACCTTCCGTGATCGCCACCAAGTGGGCCTGCATACAGTCGATGTCGTGGTCTTCTACCAAAACGCTTTTCCACGGTGCAGCGGGCGGGGTTTGTTTAGTTTCGCTTTCACTCTTTTGCTTCTGTCGCTGTATCGGCGAGCGAGCTAGCTGCGCAGCATTTTGACAGTTACTACCCGAAGGGTAGCTTTGATGGGGGGAACATTTCGCTCCGGGGTGGGGCGGAGCAATTCGCTCCTTAGTGCGCATCTTTTCGACCTGCTGCTCGATGAAATCAAAGTCGGGGGCGTAGGCATTTCCTCGCCGGTCTCCAGGCTCACTCAATACCCGCATGAATCCGGCGCGGAGAAGTCTTCCTCTCGCGCGCTGAAGGGTTTTTTCGTGTCGACCGGTCCCACGGTTCAGGTTGCGCACTCCGTGGGCCTGCTGTCGCGCTGTGCTCTTGTCCGTTTGCTTCCCGAACAGAATTGTTTGGCGGAGAAAGGATAGGCCAAGCTCACGGTCGCTGGCCTTAAGGTCCGGGTGGCCGAGCAGGAAATCGATTGCGACCGTTACAAGTTTAAGCCGATGTACCAATTCCGAGTAGGACGGCGCCGCGTCGGTAATCGTGCTGCTTGGCTGTGATGCGCTTTCGTGTACACTTAGGGCGTACGATTTCAAGACGAACCTCAAGCCGCCGCCCGCCAGCGGCGCCGTTTTAATTTTCCAGGGAAAAGCGGTTTCAGCCGGAATGCAAATTTGTGCCAGATTTGTGCCAGAGCATTGCTAATCTGGCACATCTGGACGATCTGATAAGACGGAAGAACAGTAAGTTACGAGCAATCAACGGCGGTAGGGTACCGATTCCGTCCCTGGCCACCATTTTCAATAACTTACAGACCACGATTTCCACAATTGGTGGCACTTCGAGTTCAATTGCAACCACGTTTTCACTGTACGACCCTCCCAGTTTCCACATACGACGTCAGCTTTTGGACTGCCCTTCGCTGCGATTCCGGCACCAGTTGCTGGTACACATCCTGGGTCGTACTCGCACGGCTGTGCCGCATGATTCCCTGGGCATCCTTCACGTAGCGACCGAATGGAACACCAGGTCAGCTGGCGCGTCGGACTTCACAACCCGATACCGCCGGGTCGCATAGCCAGCACGAACCAAAACCTCCAGTGATTTGAGCCGCTCGATTCTCGCGATGACGTGCGCGTCAACCGGAATCGTCGCGCGGCTTGCCTGTGATTTGGGCTGATCGATCGCCACGGCTGTACCGCCCCTCGATGGTAATCGAGGTGGTATGGATTTTCCGCCATCTCAGGCCAGCCAGTTCACCGACCCTGAGGGCCGTAAACACCGCCATGTAAACCATGGTGGCGTATGACGCCGCGATCGCTTCCAACAGAAGATAAGATTGCTCGATCCGCAGAAACGGTTTGGGACCTCTTGCCCTTCGCCGCTTCAGACGGACCTTTTCTGCCGGATTGTTGAGCAGCCGACCGTATTCGACGGCGGTTCTCAGCACGGCTGACAGAACGTCCCGGACTTTGTCGACTCTCTGCAAGATATGGCGTGATCACCTCGTCGGTCAACCCGGCGTCGCCATCGCTTGGCAGCACTCTGTATTCGCTGCGCTCCGATTCCCCAGGCTCGCGAATGGCCATTACACGGCTTTCCTTGCGCAGGCCCGGCAGCGAGGCGTCAATCACCACTGCGACTGGACCCGATTCCGTGAAAGGATCGCGTTGGTGAAGTGACGCGATGTATCGGGCAAAAGGGTTAGACTCTCAGGGTTCGTGGATGCGTTCCGCCGATCGCGGCAATATGTGCTGGCCGCTGGACGATCCATTAGTCACGATCTGAAAGGATGCGTATTCGCCGCGTGCCGCGGAGAGCTTAACCTGGGCATCGCCCCCGGGCGCGTCGGACATTCCAACCCGGTGCAAACTGGGTTCTATCCATACGACTGGTCCGTTGGTTGTGTTGGCCATCGCCGACCAGGCTGCTGAAGAGATGATCAATGCTGGGATTAGAGTGTTTCTGATTGAGTTAGATTTCACACGGGTCTACCGTCAAAGGCTGGATTTCCTGAATTTTCTGTATTTCTTGTTACGAAGATCTAAACACGGGTGCGGTCCGGGAGGGTTTCAAACGGCATGTCGCAATCTGATACCGCATCGCGCGACACCCCTCGGATAAGACGCCGCGGGGCGAGACGCATCTAACTCGACAGTTCCTCGTGCCCACAGAAGCGGATCTGGAATCAAGCGAAAATTCACAGAGAGCGATCCAGGAGCTTTGAGTGTTTCCGGTAACTATAAGGCGTACTTTGGTTTGCACAGTTCTTGTATGGGGGCTGAATATCAGCTCGCTGGGGCCGAAGACGTTTGAACATCGCGTGATGCTGGCGCGGCCCCAGGCGCGTTTCGCACCTAATCGACTCGTTTTGCGGATATCCGGGTCAGCGCGAGCAGGAGCCGTGGATACGAACCCGAATGACGGCCAGGCCTACGTCTGGATCCCGCCGGGCGAGTTTGAAGTTGGCTGCTCGACTCATGATGACGAATGCAACGGCGGCGAGACTGGGTATCACCCAGTGACGGTGAGGATCGCCCGCGGATTTTGGCTGGGGCAGACAGAGGTCACGCAGGCCTCGTATGAGAAGCTAGTAAGCCACAAGCTCTTTCCTTTCAAAGGACCGCAGTACCCGGTCGAAGGCGTCAATTGGTACGAAGCGCGGGAGTATTGTGAGGCCGCTGGGGGACGGTTACCTACCGAGGCGGAATGGGAATATGCGGCACGAGCCGGCAGCTCGGGGCCAAGCTACGGACCGTTGGATGCGATTGCATGGTATTCCGGCAACAGTGATCACCAAACTCAACCGGTTCGACAAAAAGTGCCAAACAGTTGGGGCCTGTATGACATGCTCGGCAACGTGAAGGAGTGGGTAGCGGACTGGTACGAGGAGAACTACTATCAGACTCTACTTTCATTGGCGATAGACCCAGAAGGCCCGCCGACCGGCAGGCATCGCGTGTTGCGGGGCGGGTACTGGGATAGCCGGCCGGGAGATGTCCGCGCGTGGAGCCGAGACTTTAGTGTACCGAGCAACCGGAGTGCCGGCTATGGTTTCCGATGTGCCAATGACCTCATTTCTGCTAGTAGTGGCCGAGGATACCCGATCGTTGCGCGGTTCTACGCGCGTTGAGATCTTGCACTGCAACGCGTCAAGTCGGACTCCAAAGTGTCATGTGCGCGGAATCGGCTCCGACATCCAAGCCGGAATCGTGCGATTAATCTCTGCTACCGGGCGGAAGTTCCCGGCGGCGCGCAGTCCCCACATTCACGCTCCGGATTCCATATTTCGGCTGGGTCAGCGGGCACTGGTCTGTGATCTGTTCTCTTTGAGCTGATAAGCCGGACCGAGCGCACTTCTTCGACGCCGTTTCGATGGAACTTGAGCATAGACAGATCAAACGGGAAACTCAGCCAATGAGCCATTCGCTCCTTTGGTCACTTTGCGCGCGCGTGCCGCCGGTAAGTCATTGCTTCGCGTGACCAATTCGCTGGCGGCTTCCGAGCTCCCACACGTGTGCCAGATCCTCAGAGAGTTATCGGGCGGAATGATCATGGTCGTCCCGCCGCGATGCCGGTAACTCTAACGGGAACCCTTGTGCATTTCGCGCTGCACCGCCAGCCGGTATTGATAGGTCGTGCGCTGGCGATCCAGTTCCGCGGCGCGTAGCTCCGCGAACCGGTCCGATGTGAGGGAGCGCAGAAAGTTCACCAGATCGTCAACCTCGCTCGCCGTGAGCCCTAAAGGTTTCATCTCAGCGTCGAGGAAGGGTTTCGTTCACCTCCTTTGTTGAAGAATTCGATGACGTCCCACAGAGTCTCGAGACTTCCGTCGTGCATATAAGGCCCGGTCAGAAGCACGTCCTGCAGAAATGGTGTCTTGAAGGCGCCGATATCTTCCCTTCTCTGGGTGACCAGAAAACGGCCCAGTTCCGAGTAATCCGTTTCCAACGCCAGCTTGTCGATCTCCGCCTGGTTGCCTGCCGCGGCGCTCTCTGCGGCGCGCGTGGCCAGCTGACTGAAAGCTTGTTTGCCCGCGGCGACCCCAGTGTTGTGGAAGCGGTTGTCGCCAAAAAGCGGAGGGCGGGTTCGTACGTGCGGCAGCTTCCGCAGCGCGCCTTGCCCGTGAATATAGCCCATCCGCGGCGCTGCGAATCATTCAAGGCTTTCTGGTCGCCGTGCAGAAAACGGTCGAAAGGCGCTTCGGTGGAGAGCCGGGTCCGCTCGAAGGCGGCAAGCGCATTGTCCATGTCCTCCCAGTTCGGGGGGCGGCCGAACACCTTCTGGAACGCCTCGACAAACTCAGGAATTGCGGCCAGCTTCGCCACAACGTCCTTCGGGTCGCGCTTTCGCGCGCGATGTTGGTGGGAGAGATATCGTAGACGTGGCCGAGCGTCCAACGCAGACGAGCCGGTCCATTTCTTAGTGTGGAAATGCTGATGTAAGGAAACGCCGCTTTCATTCAGTGTTCCTGTATAATCAAGCAGCATATAAACTCGAAACCCCAAAGAGCCTTCCCTCCCATTCCGCCGGGTAGCCCACTCTATGCCCTAGGTGGCGGGTTTTTCTTTTCTCAGACGCTGTTCAGTCTGGAGGTTTTCAATGGCAACAGTGAAGATTCGGCAAATGAACGATGTGATTGTGATCGATCTGCAAGGACGAATCGTGCTTGGCGATGGTTCCGTCGCTTTGAGGGATGCCGTGCGCGATCTCGTGGTAAAGGGTCACACGAAGATCCTGCTCAATCTGGCCGAAGTCTCTTACATCGACAGTTCAGGGGTCGGCGAATTGGTCGCCGCCTTCACAACCGTGGCGAATAGGAATGGCCAGCTCAAAATGCTGAATCTGACAAAACGCGTGAAAGACCTATTGCAGATCACGAAGTTGTACACGGTTTTCGATGTACACGACAATGAAGTCCATGCCCTTCGAAGCTTCTCCCCTGCCGCTGCGACGGCCTGACGAAGTGTGATCGGAGCCTAACCGCATCGCGGGTGCACCGGAAGTCGCACACCCGCCTGTAACCCACAGGGTGAACCGAGCGAGTTTCCTAGGGCTTCTTCGGGACGACCCCGGGTTTAAACAAGTCGGACAGATCGTTGGCGTTGGCTGCATCACCCAGAAATGGCCCCACGCGGAAGATATCCTGCATGGTCCGCAAATCGGAGGAATGCGTGTAATTTACTGGGCTAGCGTACGGAAGACCGTTCACGTTCGGGTGAGCGCGCTCAGAGATGACTATCTCGCCGATCGTGTGATTAAAGTCGTTCGCATTGTCGCCCGGGGTGCCGTCCGTCTCGGTCGCCCTGCTTGATATTTGCCGCATCACCGGTCAGCCCTTGGAAGCCGCCAGTGAGTGAGGTGTGCATATCGTTGTACTGGTTTGGAGAAATCCAGTTGTAATCGGCCACGGAGTCCGTGGCAAGATCCGTAATCAGCTGCTGCAGCGGCGCGTAGTGCGTGGACAACGGATTCGTGGGAGTGGCGTTGTTGCCGCCTTGGTATCGTCGAAGAATACCATTGGATTGTCTTTGGCGGCATAGTTATATTGGGTGGAGCCGTTGTACGCATTGAAGGTGCCACAGCCAAAGTGCCCCGAGAAGCTGGTCAGCGGAACGGTCCACTGGTCTTGTGGTAGAGGGTTGTTGCATAGCACCCCGCCTACCGTAGTAAGGTCGATGTTTTCCTGATACGACCGCCACGATTTTCCGGCCTGCGTTAGCAGACTGCTTAAGTGCAGGGAAGTGTTCTGGCTGTTGGGGGGAATGTCCTTATAGGGGTGGTCGTCGTTAAAAATGCCAAAGTTGGTACCGGCTTCCGCCCCAGATGTAGTTGGGCTCGGAAGGATGGATACTAGGGTTGTTTCCGCTGGGAGTCGCCAAGACGTTGTGGTAGGCCGTGGCATACGCGACCTGTTCGCTGAGGTTGACCATGGAGCCGTTAATGGGGGCAACCGCCGTTCCGTTCACAAGACTATTAATGAAGGGCGCGTTGGGGTTCTGGTAGATCTGCTGGATCCCGCCCGTGAACTGGTTGGCGGGCTGAGTCCAGTTGTGATTCTCCATCGCGATCACGAAAACAGTCTTGACTTGCTGGGCGTTGGCTGTGAAGTTACCCAATGTAGTCAAGACGGCAAACGCACCCAGGGTGCGGTAGTGTCTGGCTTCTAACATTTAAGCCTCCCAAATCTTTGGAGTTGCGGCGTAATCTAATACGCCGCCCATATTGAATAGCAGGTCCGTCTAACAGAACTGTGACCGGCGTATGACGTATCGAAAAAGTTCCTTGGACAGATCGCTTTTTCTACTGAAGGTTGTAAAGACGGTCACGTACCGCTCTATGCCGACCGGGAGCGTCGACGCGACTGACTCGGCCGGTGACGCATTTGGCGTCGGGTCGCAGTGGACACTACCGGATCGAATGAATTTCCCCGCTGGGGTGGTGGGTCTATAAGGCCCGCTACACTTGATCGGGGCCCGACGTCATGGTCAATATGAATTGCCTTGGCAGCGCTGGAGCATATGTCTGATAGTGGTTCAGCGCTCGGGGCAATCTTTCACACCGAAATTCATCAAGCAGACATACCTCCTTGCTATGTTTCCAAGGGGTCGTCGTTGCACGGCTGAGGTCCCCCGAGTACCCGTAAGCGTCAGTACTTTGCGCGGGGACTGGCGAGGCACTGTCGGCGAGCGATGGAGGACCTTGATTGAAACCGAGGAGGAATCGTGAACAGGTTATCGGATCATGCGTCATTCTCACGGCGTTGGCTGTATCTAATGGCACCGCTTGCTGCCGCCATGCTCTGGCTTACACCGGCAGGCGCCGCCGCCGACAAAATTCGTGCCAGCTCAGCTCCGCGGGTGGCAAAATCCAGCACGTCATATATATCCAGTTCGATAATGTGCACCTCACGCGGGATAACCCGAACGTCCCTTCCGATCTGGAACAGATACCGCACCTTTACAACTTCCTCCAGGGCAACGGTACGATCCTTGACAAGCATTACACCGTGCTGATCTCGCACACCACGGGCGGCATGACGAGTTCGTTGACGGGCCTCTATCCCACCGGATGGGGATCACGGAGTCCAACTCCTATGATTACTACGACCCGGCGACCGGGATTCCGACCTTTACATCGGCGTTCAAATACTGGACGGCGCCGGTCAACGCGCCCGTCGACACCCGCCCGAACATGATTACGACCGGCGGCAAGAACGCCTGCTCCGTGAGTTACCTACACCCGCGCTGGCTGTGATGTCGGGGACGTCTCGGTCGCAAACACGGTGCTGGAGAACGCGACGGCAGGCGCCTTCAAGGCCCTGAGCGACCTCTTCGCCGCGACAAAAATCGGCGCCACGAAAATTGCTCTTCAGCAACAGCGGCTTTAAAGTCGGCGACACGGTCACGATCGACCAGGGCGCCAACCAGGAGACCGCCACGATCCTCAGCTTCTCCGGCTTCTTCTCGAACTTGACGGCCCCCTGACGAAGGCGCCCCGGCATTCCGGTGTCGTGGCGGGCGCCTGAGCGGGCGCGGCTGGCGCCTCTTGCGAAGCTGCGGCCGCCGCAGTCGGTTTGGACAGACGCGCCGCCGATTTGCGCGCAGAGGTGGACTCTCCTCGTTTCCGCGCCTTGCACGCCCTGCATTCCGGCCCCGTAGCGAGCGCCGCGCCGGCGTGGCCGTTTCGGCGAAGCGCGGATAGCTCGACCGTCGCGGTGGAAATTTCCGACCTTCCTTTGCCTTCGGGGGCGGACGTGAGGCGTAAACCGTCGCGACCGCGAACAACGACACATGAGCGGTAAACTTTGGAGGAGAGACGCATGTCTACGAAACTATCGAATGAAGTAGTCATTGCCGCCATCGACGGCTTCGAATTGCAAAAGAAGCAGATCGACACTCAGATTGATGAGCTTCGCCAAATGCTGAACGGTCGTCGTACCGAGTCAGTCGCCGATCCTGGATTGGCAGCACCCAAGCGTCGGAAGTTCAGCGCCATTGCTCGACGAGGCATGAAAGAGGCCCAACAGCGCCGTTGGACTGACAGAAGAAAAACTGAGCCATCCGCGCCAACCGACACCAATTCTCCGACACGCAAACGGCATCTCAGTGCGGCCGGCAGGAAGGCAATCATCGCCGCTACCAAGAAGCGTTGGGCACTAAAGCGGGCCGAGGCCGCGAAGAGGCGACCAACGACACGAAAGAAAGTGGCCAGCAAGAAGGCGAGAGCGAACGCTCCGTCGGTCAAGGCGTCGTAGAAGTTGCGCGGGCGTTCTGCTCTTGGCGCGCCCGGCATTCGGTGGAAGACGAGGCCATGGAGCTCGATCGCTGTGGCGTCGCCGCCTGCAGCATCCGCCCGGCGGCGCCGCGTCGTAGGTCCGGACGAAAGTGCGGGGCGCTCATTGATTTCAGGATGGTTAGGGGTGATTTAGGCGCATGTCGTCGGTCGACGGCAGCTGAGCCCCTGTCTTCCTACGCAGGACTTCGTCAGCGAGCGGCGCGCTGGCGCGGTAGGGCGGCTGGCGAACGCTTAGCGCTGGGGCAAGGCCGCGCGCAAAGCTCGGGCTTCCGTCAGGACGACCTGTGCTGCTACGTGGCTTCCCTCGCTGAATGCTGAAGGGCTGGAGTGATCTTTTTCGCCAAGTCCTGAATCGCGGTATTGGCGGAGGCGGACCAGGATGAAGTCGCGAATTTCCGGGGCGTTGTCGACACCTTCGAACCGGGCCACGTGACTGTCGGAGGAACCCTTCCCGGCACCGCCTCCGGCCGAGCGCACCTCGACATCGGCAAACCCAAGAAGCTTCTGTAATGGACCTGAGGAAAGGCGGACTTCCTGGATGTTGGCGAAGGTCGTGGTGATCTCATGCACGTTCAGAATGCCGCTGCTGACGCGCAGACAACGGTCGGTAACCACGTACCAGCGAAGCTCGTAGTTCATGCGCTGCTGCAAGAAGGTGAAGAACGCGAACACCAGGAAAGCGGTCGCCAGCAATGCCGTCAACGTTTCGGCGATGTGCCGGCTCCAGGGAGTGCCAGCTTTGATCGGCCGGGATAAAGCAAACGGCACCGCTGCTAGCAGGATGAGTACACCGAGATTCGCCGAGAACCACAGTGCCAAGCGCCAACGATAGTAGTTGCGCCCCGAGCGAAACACGCGGGCTGAGCCGACGGACCCGTCGGGACGCTGCGGTTCGGCGGGCACCTTCATCAGATGGAGAATATTCTTGTGCAGCCAGTGGATCATGAGGGGCTAAACAGGGAGAACGCTCAGGCTTTGCGGGCCTCTAGGATTTCGCGGATCGAGCGCAGTTCGGAGGCAACTTCGAGGAGTACGGCCTGGAGCGGCTCGGGCGCGGCGTTTGCAGCAGCCGGGGCAACGGTGTGGGCGCCGCATGCGGGAATAGAGGAAGTCACGCATGGCGTCGGGGTTGGGCAGACCTTCCAGGGTCATCTCCGAATCGGATGCACCGGCGGCGGTCTGTACTTCGATCCGCGTTAAGCCCAGCCAGCGCTCGATGACATTGGAATGCAGTTGAATGTCCTGAATGCGGGAGTAGTTGAGCATGACGCTGCGACCAAGCGCTGGTGGCGGGCACGATCACCAACAGGATTGCCAGGGCGAGGCGCTTCACGCTCAGAAGATCGACGTTTAGGGGTTAGATCTTTAGTCCGGAAATTCTAGTATGCTGGACCGCGACGGCATGGAGTCCTCGATGAACACCTATGACTTTTGCTCTGCTAATGCCTCACGCCGCGATCTTCTAAAAACCTTGGGTGCCGGCGCGTCATCTCTACTGGGCGCTGGCACCCTGCTCGCTCAGGCGAAGAAAGGAGCCAGACGCGGCCGCATCGACGTGCATCACCACATGCTACCGCCCTTCCAGGCCAACATGGCGGCTCGCCAATACACTCCGCAAGTGTCGTTGGATGCCATGGATAAGTTCGGCACCGAACAGGCCATTTTGTCCTTGACCATCGCAACGGAGTATCTGTATGACGGCTCGGAAAAAGCCAACCAGTTCGCCAGGGAGGCCAATGAATACGGGGCCAAGGCAATGCAGATGCATCCCCAGCGTTTAGGCTTTTTCGCCGCTTTGCCGGGCCGAAACATCGAGGCCAGCTTGAAGGAAATTGAGTATTCCTTCGATACGCTAAAATGCGACGGCGTCGCGCTGTTCACCAACCTGGGCGATAAATGGTGGGGTGATCCGATGTTTTTGCCGATCTTCGATGAATTGAACCGCCGCAAGTCCGCCGTCTTCTTTCACCCTGCGGTCGCCAATTGCTGCCACAATTTGGCCGGCCTGGGTGATGGCGTGGTGGAATTCGATTTTGACACTACCCGTACCGTCGTGAGCCTTCTGTATAACGGCGTGCTCGCGCGCTGCCAGGACATCCGCTGGGTCATTAATCACTCCGGCGCGGCGATTCCGACGCTTGCAGGGCGTATTAAAGACCGAGTTCCCGGCGCCTCCACCAACACTCTCGGGCCGACCAACAAAATCGCAGGGAAGCCTACTGAAGGCAAGAGCGAAAAGACTCCCAATGGAGTTTACGCTGAGCTCAGGCGGCTGTACTACGAATGTGCGCATGCCGCCTATCCGATGCCAATGGCCGCCTTGCGCGCCTTCGCACCCACCACACAGCTGCTGTTTGGAACGGACTTCCCCATTGAGCCTATGGAGTCCACGGTTACACAGATTCCCGGCTTGAAACTTCCCCCGGATGTCCAGCACGCTCTCGACCGCGGGAACGCGGAACGGTTGTGGCCAAAGTTCAAGGCTTAATCTCAGCCAGCGCACACCCAAGCATGTTGTGGCTCGGGCGGCCGGGACTGTTGGCTTCCGATATTTCCCGATAAACAGTCGAATCGCGGCTACGGACGAGCCCTACTACTGACGCCCGTTCTCTGCCGTCAATCGTCTCCCGAAGTTGTGGCAGATAACTTACGCGTCCCCGTCAATGGCGATCACCAATCGAGAAGCCCGCGCATTCCAAGGCTACAAGCCGCGTAACCCCATGGTTATCCAGACCACTTCCTGCAACCCAACCGGTGCCTCGTGCATCAAACCTTACAGGGACTTTCCGCAGCCTTGGCCTTCGGAAAAACCTTTCCAAAATCAGCACCGATGAACAAGGCCGAGTACTGGGTGGAGACCATAGACCAAGAATTCTGATGCAAAGACTGCAAGAATACCTGACAGATCCGACACAATCACTCGGGATCGTGGATAAGGAACCGCACGATTTCCAGGAGTTCGAGTTTCCAGAGAAGGAAGAGGCTGCCGAGGAGCCCGTTTGCACCGACGATCCGGTACGTGTGTATCTGAGGGAAATGGGAGCGGTGCGCTTACTCAGCCGCCAGGGCGAGATCGATCTAGCGAAAAGGATGGAGCGAGGAAAGTGCCGAATGCGAAAGGTACCTCTCCTGCTCACCGATCGTGTGGAAGAGCGTGCTCGCGCTATATGAAGGGGTGCACAATACCAACACTCGCGTGGACGATTTCATTGAGCTTAGTGGAGCAGATGAAGCCGCGCGAGAGCACTCGCGCGTCGATGTCACTCGGCGACTCGCCAGATTCGGCCGCCTGCACAATGAACTGATGGAGTTGGAGCGCAAACTCAACTCCACTCCGCAACGATATATAAATGTGCGCGCGAAGCTGATCAGTAGATTCCTCGCTTGAAGGTGCAGTGTTCTCGTGAACTTCGTACCATTCCGTTTCGTCCGGCGTACTGGAAACAGTTGCGGGCAGTTCTGGAAGCCGCAGTCGAGGAAATCAGCCTACTCGAACGAGAATTGAGTCCATTGCAGAATAGGCCCGTCGCGTCGCGGGAGATCTGGCGCCAGATTCGCGAGCGTGAGAGAGTGGCCGGGGAAAGCGCGGTGCAGATCCGCCGGAGGCTCAAGGCGGTTGGAGCCGGCGATACTGAAGCTGCGGCCGCTAAAGCAGCCCTTGTGGAAGCAAACCTGCGCCTGGTGGTTTCGGTAGCTAGAAAATATCTCAATCGAGGCCTTCACCTGCTCGAACTGATCCAGGAAGGCAATCTAGGACTGATGCGGGCGGCCGACAAATTCGATTACCACCTCGGCTATAAATTCTCGACTTATGCGACTTGGTGGATTCGACAAGCCATTACGCGGGCCATCGCCGACCAATCCAGGACCATTCGGATTCCTGTTCATATGAACGAGAGTCTGACCAAGTACTTCCGGTTTTCACGGGAACTGGAAAAGGAATTAGGCCGCGCTCCAAAAAATGAGGAGATTGCTCATCGGATGGAGACCACTGCGGAGAAGGTGCGATATCTGCGGGAGCTTTCCCGCGATCCAGTCTCGCTCGACCTTCCCGTCGGAAATGATGGAGAATCGGTTCTGGGAGACCTGATCGAGGGTCAGTCCGCCGCGTCCATAATAGGTCCTCTGATGGCTCGCGACGTGCGAAAAGAAACGGTCTTTGTGCTGAAAATGCTTTCGCCGAGCGAAGAGAAAGTGATCAGGATGCGTTTCGGAATCGGCTATGATCGCGAGCACACGCTGGAGGAAATTGCGCATGATTTCGGCCTAACGCGAGAGCGCATCCGCCAGATAGAAGTAAAAGCACTCCGGACATTGCGCACTTCTGAGAATACTAGTCGGCTCCAGCCGTTGATGACGATTCAATAACCCCTATCGCATTTTACATTTCGTCGAGTGTTGGAAAGCTGCAAATCGGACCGTTGTTGCCTTTTTGGTTTCCGATATTGCCGCATATCGCCCCGCTTCCATCCCCCAGTCCTACTCCGTTGAGGAGCCAGTTTCGGATTAGTGGTGCGAAGGGCCGCAACGGCCTCTCTTTGAATCAGACACGATGAACATGCCGGAGGAAAAGGCCCGTCGTCATGAGAATCCTTTAAACTTGTCCTTTGGCCCAGTTGACCCTTATATCGGCATCAGATCCTATCGGACGCAGTAGTGAAGGAACGAGACTCAAAGCGACCGCAGGAAGTTCAGAAGATCCTGCTTGTCTTTCTCGGAAAGCCGATCGAACCGCTTGACGACTTCGTTGGCTTCCGACTCTAACTTCGGCCCTTTCCCGCCGCGGTGTTCTTGAATCGCCACCACCAGGTCCTTGGTGCGCCCATCGTGCAGGAAGAATATGCGTTGCCCGAGACCCCAGAGTGGTGCGGTCCGGAACTCGTTCGGCTTCGCCTGGCCCTGGCTAATGCCGTCATCCAGGTTCGGACCCATTTGATGAAGCGCAAGGTCGGACCAGAGGTGTGCTGTCTGGTTGCTCAGTTGTGGAATGACAGAGTTGCCGGTCTTGAGCGACTCGCTGTGGCAGAGTGCACAGCCTATCTTGATGAAGGAGCTTCTGCCGTTTGCGATCGACTGCGGCCCTCCGGGGTCGCTATCTGACGGCCGCGGCGGCGCAAGCAAGCGCATGAAGGCGGCGAAATGCTCGATGTCACTTAGCAAATCGAACGTTCCGACTTTGGTGGGATCCATAAAATCGTTGGGCGTAGGCACGAACTGGCAACCCGCCTTTTCCTCGCGCTCGGTCTGAAACAATTCGTTGGAGATGCCCATCTCCACGTTGTACGCCTCGCCCGCAAACAACAGCAGGGATTTGTTCTGGGCTTTCCACCCAAAGCGGGCGATGGTGCCGTCATTGCCATTTCTGTTAGGCTCGCCTTGCGACCTGACCTGTTCCGTCCGGGTGTTGCCGGAAACAATGACGTTCACCCGGCCGACGACGTGCATCCGCCGCTTCTCAGGCTGATTCACCGGGTTATTGAGGTTGTCTACGATTGCATGGTCCGGAATCTGCTCGATCAGGCCGGCTCCAAATAGGGGCGTTGGAATTCGGAAGATCACGTTTTTGCGCGCCAATTCCGCCGCGAAGTCCGGCTGTTGCAGAACACAGCCTTCGGCGCCCTTCATTCCGGAAATGGTGAACAGGTTATGCACGCCGCCGTCGGTCAGGTTCCCCGGATTGGTCTTCTTGAATCGCGCTTCCCGTGTTGGTCCGTCTTTTGTAATGAAGGACGGCAGTGTATTGTTTCCGTGATCAGTGCCATTGACAAATGCAAATTGTGGATTGATCATCGGGCTCGAACCACCCGTAGTCGGAGCGCCATGACAGCCGGCGCAACTATTGAGGTTCATTCGAGGGCCGAGGCCATCCTGGACGACTTGGTCAACCTTGCTAAATGTTGCCAGACCTGCCATGAAGATGTTGTTGTAAGGCGCCGAGAGGCTCGGTAGAGACCCGCCGGCTCCGGCATTTCCACCTCGAACTCCAGGGTCGTGAGCTTTCGGATTTGGCGCTGCCGCGTTGCCGCTCAGGGCGAGCAGTAATGCGCTCATCCAGATCGTTCCATAACCAATTGCTTTTGCTGATGCGACCGGCATGTGGACGACTGTATCAGATTGGCGGATCCCTATTTTTTGGGCTGCCCTCTACTCAACATATGGGCGGAAGCAAGGTCACCGGACGCGCGGTTGAACTCGGTGGAGTTGGCCCGGTCGATTCCTGCTGATAAATCCCCTTCGCGCCAGTCGACGTGCCAGTGCAGCCAGGTCGCCCCGCCACGCCGGCTGTAGGTGCGCGGCCCGCAATCCACCATGACCGAACGCGGAGCCGAGCAGATTCAAACAGATCGAGCCCTGCGGAACACCGCTACCAAGTATCAATCTGCTGTGCTGCTGATTTTCAGCCGCGTAAAGCTTGCAACACCGGCTGGACCCACGAGAACAGGAACGAACCGATGGAAGGAAACTGAGCGGCTAGAACAGTCAATACGGGAAGGGCTCCATAAGAGAGCAGGTTCATGTAGAAGTCCTTACCGATCTTACCCGGCGTGGTTCTGTTTAGCCGGCTGAGTACTTCATCCCGTTCCGCGCCGGCCAGCATGAATCCGACCGCGATCCCGATCGCGATCAGCAAACTCGCCATGAACCAGCCCAGCACATGGCCGGATTGGAACGGGTAGGAATTCAAGGAAATCAGCGTGAGCACAAACCCGACCGGGAGAAAGACAAGGAGGTTTTCAATCTGGCGGCAATTCGCCTGAATGAAGGCCACGTAGCGCAGAGCGAACAACTCCGAGTTGACTTTGAAGCCTTCACCTCCCATATCCTGTCCGGCCCACGCCGGATCAAGCACTTCATTCCGCGCATCTTCGAGGGCTCGGTCAGTGGTTGCAGCGGCGCGCTCAATTGCGGGCTTATGAAGCAACTCGCGATACCTGCGCTCGAGCTGATCGCGATCGATGCCGCGGTGAAGGATCGGACCCCAGTGGTCAGCCAGCGGCAAGGTTCCGAAGATCTCCCGGATGGGGTGCTGCTCGATCGTCCTGAGCAGGCGCCGTAACCTCGTCCAGACGAATAACATTCGTGCGCATGTCAGCAGCAGCAGCAGCACAATGACCGCGAACGCCACGCCGTACAATTCGTCAAAGGGGCGCAATTCCAGACTTTGAGTGTATTCGCCCATGACGAAATAGAGGACAGCGACGCCAGAAACGCCGATGACATAGGCCCACGCCGGGAGCAGGAATGGATCCTGCACGGCGTCGTTAATGCGACTTACCTGGATCGCCAGCGCGGCGGCTTCCGTGAGCTCTAGAAACCGTGTGCCCAATGCAGGCACCGAGTGCGGTGACCCGCCAAGTATACGTAGCCGTCTCAGATGAATCCAAGCCCAGCAGATCAATGCCAGACAGAGAAGGGCGAACGGAATCGTCGGCGCCACGCCGTTTACGAGGTCCAGAGATCGATACGCGGTAAAGAAGCCTTCGTGGTGCAGGCCCCCGGAGAAAGTCTGACGCCAATTCTCAAGCCAAAACGCAACCAGTGTGATGGCTATGAAGAACAAATACCAGTAGTGACGTGTGCGCCCCGCGGACGGTGTCGGCAGTGCCCGCATCACGTCGAAGCCTGAGGCCAACGGCAATCCGACCGCCAGCGCAACCAGCAAGCCCGTCACGGTCAAGGCTTCCCAATCCGGCCCGTTATGGCGCAGCACGACGACCGGCCAAGCATGCAGCACGCACAGCATGGCCACGGATAAGAGAATTACGGCACGAAAAAAGGCTCGGCCGAGCGCCTGGCCGTCCTTCGGGAACTGGTAAGTGAAACTCCCCAGGAGGGGGAGACTCGAGCAGTTCAATTTTCCTTGCAGTGCGAGCAGCAGCAAAGTGCACATGCCGATCAGACCGAACGTCAAGGAATACCAAAGGCGGCTCACGCCCTCGATGACCGGTGGGCGCTCCGGGTCTACGGCGTCGTTTTTCTTCTCTTCCTGCGGCCAGGAATACAGAAACTGTGACGCTATGGTCGGCTTCAAGTCGTTGTCGCCGAGCACCGCGAGCGGCCAATAACCGGCCGGCGTGGCCACTGTGAGCCATACCGGCGGTTTTCGAGTCTGGGACTCGAAGGGCCCGCGGTAATCGAGGGGCAGGTCTTCATTTCCCGCGAGTGGAGCCGTTCCGCTTTTCAGGTTGGGGATTTGCGCCGAGAGGATCAGAATCGAGCGTAAGGCATTATAAGTGCCCTCGCTCGCCATGCTGTCGAACGGCACACGGTTTTCGGATGAGTCATAAGCGCTCCAGATCTGGTTTTGGAGGAAGAGGGGATAGGTGGTGACAAGCACGACCCCGGTTGCCGGGTACTCGGTGGCCGCGCGAACATACAGGAGGTCCGATTCGAAGGTAATTATCCGAAGGTCGGGACAATGGGTTCGCAGGAAACGGATCAGGAAGATATTGTCCAGAGGATCGGTGCTGGTGATCACAACGAAGCGGACGCGCTCCCGCCGGAGCGTGTTGGCGATGCTCAGCAGGGCCGCCTCTTGTGAGAGTGGCGACTGAGTTCTCGAGAGGCTTGGGGTCTTGTCGTCGCCATAAGTTGGTTCGGAGATGGCAAACGGGAGAAGTGGTGCGATGGGCGGGACGACCCCTGTCGGCCAATTCGGGGTTGGCGGCCGCCGGCAAGTCCTGATAAGCGTTACGCAGCCAGGAAATTCCGCGAGGAAAAACGAGGTTGAGGCGATCCGAGCTTTTCTCCGAGTTGGACGCATGAGCGCCGTACAGCGTACCCGATTCGGAAAGGATCGCGACCCGACCCACTTTTTTCCACTCACCAGTGACGCTCAGGTGTTGGAAAAGCGCCTCGCTCGCCTGGTCATCGTCGCGCACGGTTGCGGCAAATGAGTGGGTATCCTCGTCGAGAAGTTTCCAAGCCTCGGGAACAGTGGCGCTTCCGGTTCGAATCAGGTACTGAAAAGCGGTTTGGTGCATCGCATTGTGCAGCGACACTGCCGAGCTCGAGAAACTGGGACCCAGAATCGCGAGCGGCTCGGTTGCCCCGTTTTCCTTGGCAAACGTTGTCGCTGCTTGGAATGCGTTACCATTGACGCCGGAACTCGGATTTTCCGGTACTAGCATAACGGCCAGCGATTCGAAACGATGCATCGGATCGCCTTCGTCGAAGTGCCCCCGGAATAAGAGTATGCCGGGCTTCGCTTCCGAATCGCGCCGCCGTTTCTCCTCCGCGCGTTTCTTCTCGGGGTCAAGCTGTGGATGCGGCTCGGCGTCCCATGGGAAGACGAAACGGTCAAAAAGGAATCCACGATCGCCCGCGGCTCGCTCGATCGATTCAATTGTGCGGTCAAAGCTGAGTGCGAGCTGTGAATTCGCGGGGTTGGGTGTGGTGGCGATTACGAAAAGAATGTTATGTCCACCCGGCAGGCAAGGCCGGATTTGATTGGGATCGGGAGGGGGCAGCGAAAAGGAAGCCCGCAGGGCGGCGCAGAGGTCTGTGGTCTCGCTTTGTGCAGGGAACGACCCGTTACCCGGCTGTGCCTGCTGCTTCGCTCCCGACGGAGTGCCGGGGCCCATGGCCTGATGGGTCGCTCCTAGCGCGACCAACAGCGCTGCGCTGACCCAACCTATCCTGTTCACGTACACCTCGCGGGCCGGAGCAGCATCGATCCGGAGAGCCCAACAAATATGAATTCAGACCGAATTTGTTGCAGAATCTACCTTGCGGTCGATCTGTGACAGAACACAAAATGTCCGCGCACCCGGCTTGGATATCGAAGCGCTCACCTACCCGATGCGCTTGCAGCTTCCTGAGGGCGGTGCAAATATCCGACGATTCTGACGATTAAAGAAAGATTTAGAAGTTTTGCTTATTTCGTCCTAAGCCTTAGCCTTAGAAAGGCGCAAGTGAAGGAGTCTTGCGTCTCGTCGGGTGGCAAAGGAGGGGTCTAAATTGCGAAATGGTGCTGGGCGGAGTAAGGCAATGAACAGTATTGATAAATCCCCATGCCACCATTGAAGTGTTATTTCCTGTTGCAGGGCCACGCATATCGAGAACGTCAGCGCGTCGGTGGCAAAAATGGTGTCGTTTCGCTTGATGTCCCCGCCGCCCCGAGGTAATGTCCATGTGGCTAATGGGATGGTCCGCCGCAGAACCTCACGGTGTGACGAGGTATAGAGTGCGGAGAAGGAGATCTCTCATGGAAATACACGCGATAGGGATTGATTTAGGCAAGACGCTGTTTCACCTGGTGGGTGTCGATTCGAGCGGAACAGTTGTAGTACGCAAGAGATGTTCTCGAACCCAGTTGCTGGCGTTTACAGTCAACGTGCGCGTCCATCGGATCGGGATGGAGGCGTGCAGTGGATCGCATTTTCTGGGCCGGGCCCTGCGCGAGCAAGGCCATGATGTGCGATTGATGCCGGCTCAGTACGTCAAGCCTTATGTGAAAACGAACAAGAGCGATTACATCGATGCGGAAGCCATCGCCGAAGCCGTGCAGCGGCCGTCGATGCGTTTTGTGCCGATCAAGACCGAAGAGCAACTGGATTTGCAAGCCGTGCATCGCGTGCGCGAGCGTTGGGTGATGCGTAGAACCGCCGTGGTCAACCAGATTCGAGGCCTTCTGCTGGAACGCGGGCTGACTTTGCCGAAGGGCCGCAGTCACGTGGATCAGGCACTTCCCGAGATTCTGGCGGATGCCGAGTTAAAGTTGTCTGATTCGTTCCGTGCACTGCTGACCCAGCTAAAGCTAGAACTCGAGCAGCTCTACGCACGCGTCGAAGAGATGGACAAGGTCATCCAGCACAGGGCGACGGACGACGAAGCTTGCCAACGACTCACTGCGATCCCAGGAATCGGCCCGGTGACCGCGACCGCTCTGGTGGCCGCGATCGGTAACGGCGCCGGATTTCGAAAAGGGCGCGATCTGGCGGCTTGGGTAGGGATGGTCCCCAGAGAGTACTCCACCGGTGGCAAACAGAAATTGCTGGGCATCAGCAAACGCGGCAACTCGTATCTGCGAAGATTGTTCGTCCAAGGAGCCCGAGCCGTGATGCGGTATCGATCCAGGCAGTCTCCCGCCCTGAGCGCCTGGTTGGCTCAACTGCTGGCCCGCACCCACCAGAATGTGGCGATTGTGGCGCTGGCGAATAAGTTGCTCCGCATCGCCTGGGCGGTTTTGTGTAAAAACGAGGCCTATCGAACTCCAGTGGTCACGCCGGTTTGTGGCCCAGGAGCCCTGGAGTGAACTCTGCGCCCCCTTTCCCTTCATTTCCACGTTCCAGAACGGTCCTCGCCGTCCAGGGTTCGCTACGCCGCGCAAACACCGCGCGCCCTGGACGGCTCCGGGCCGTTCCGAAAATTGCACATAGAGAAGGGAAAGGGGGCCACTGCAAAGGCATTCTTCGGAGACAAGCAGTTCATGAATTCCTGCCAGGTCTGCTGGCGGACAACTGAGATGGCACAACGGTCGAACCGGCGCTTTCTAAACCTGATATCGGTAGAGGTCCTTCGAGACCGTCTGGCTAATAGGGAAGAGAGCGGGCGGAATCCATCATGGCCGGGAGTCGCTGACTCCAACAAAGGCCGAATACATTGGCGCAGACCAAATTGTCCTTTTCAGTTTTCGCTTGCAACTCTGCGGCGGACCATACATACCGATATGGCCTATTAAGAGGACCTAAATGACTGATTTGATTGTCGCTCCAAAAGCAAACCAATGGCGCAAACTCAAGGCGCTCGTGTTCGACAGCGTCTCTTCCCCGATCACCAAGCGCGTTTACAATCTTGGCCTCGACGAATTCTTCGAGTGGTCGGCCAGAACCGCGGGCCGGCTTCACCAAAGCGACCGTCAGTGCGTGGCGAGTGGCGTTTGAGGCGCGCGGCCTCGGTTCCGTCTCCATCAACGTCCCAGACCGACCGCCCGGGGATCTCTTCCCTCTTCTGTCGCGCGAACAAGTGGCCAGAGCGGACTCCGAGCAGAACCGAGTGCTCCTGATCGAGATCGGACGGGAAGCAGCGACAATTGTCATACTGGCGGGCACTGCCCTGGCAATCGCCAAGGATCTAGGCGAGTGGGGGGCTGCATTCGTGATCGCAGTTGGAACATGGGATATCACCTTCTACTTGTTTCTCAAGACGCTGCTGAACTGGCCCGCATCGCCGTTCACGTGGGATATTTTCTTCATCATCCCCGTACCCTGGGTTAGTCCCGTGCTCGCGCCGGTTGTGGTGTCGGCCGCGATGATCGGCGCGGGTGTCTGGCATTTGCGGCGCGAAGCGACCCACAACCCCATACGTCTAGGTCGGTGGAACTGGGCCGGAATTGTGGTGGGGGCCGCCACAATCATCGCGTCGTTCACGGTCGACTACCGGAATGTTGTGGGGGGCGGGATGCCGTACCCTTTCCATTGGGCGCTCTTCGGCATCGGCCTGACGATTGCGCTTCTAGGCTATGCCCGCGGGGCGTTGGGGAGCAGGGCTCGGCATCGGCGGGCGCTCGCGGCCTGAGCGGGATCGCCTAGTATCGGCGTGCCGGTAGCTCTGCTACACGCGCGCCCGCTTTCCCGGTGTCGTAACGAGCGGCGCGCCGGAGCGGCAGACGAGGAGCGGGGCGCCCAAGACCGGATCGTCGAGAAGCTATAGGCGCATCGCCGCTCCGCATGGCGCTACACTGGAACTCCGGGAGGCCTCAGCGCACGGCCGACGGGAAGTTTGACCGCGTGGCTTGTGTCCCCTGTTGGGGAATTGCCATAGATCCTCAAACCTCCAGAATATGTCGGCCACTGCTCCTGCACCTCCCGGTTATCTCGCAGACACCTGGCTCAACCCCTACGGAGAACACTGTGGAAGCTTGGCCGGATTACCTTACCCGCCCGTAGACGCCAAGGGTTTAGGAACAGCCCTCGTACTCAGGGCGCTGGCCACTTGGGCGGAACTGCTGATCGCCTCCGCGGTGCGACCGGTGCGGGCACGTTGGCTTGCCGCTTCGCCCTCCGCCACGGCGACGCCGGCGGCTCCGCTCCGCCCACGCCCGCCTTCCGGCGTCTTGCGAGTGGGGCGCCGCCGCGGCAGACGAGGAGCGTACCCCGGCGCCTAGCGTGAAATGCGGGCCCGCGCGCGCAACGCGGCCTAAGGCGGCTTATGCGTGAAATCGATCGAAAATCATTGCTCCAGATTGTGTTGCAGAAGAACACAGAGCAACTTGTATTCGCCCGTTGTGCCTGAGCGGGGCGGGACCGTGAGGGAATCGATGGGGGCGCCTATTGAACCTCCAGCGCAAGTGTTCTTGGTTTGAATCGTCTCCACGTATTTGAGCAGGGCGTTCACGCGCACATCAACCGAGGGGAATTTCAGCCGCGCACATCTTTGGTGGTACGCCTTTGGTTTCTGAGCAGCGGGAGTGAAGCGGCCCAGTCGCTAAGAATGCGCGGTGCGTTGGCGCGGCAGAGGACGAACGCGGCGTTGGCCCGCAGTGTGCGGCCAATTGAATAAGCACAAAGCAGGCCTTGAAATCCTTTTATTAGTAAGGTATTGTTGGTTGTCCAATAGTGCATCCCGTACGCATGAGACTTTGGTCTCGCACTTGGCGCGTTCCAATGCAGATCTCAACGCGCGTAAAAGCGCGCAAAAATCGGGTATCCCCGGCCACTACTGGCCCGATTGAGGTCGTGGGCGCACCGGAAACCGTAGCCGACGCCCCGATTGCTGGGGATACTGAAATCTCGGCTGCACGTGCGGACATCTCCCGGTCGGCTATCCCAGTAGCCACCCCGCAACACGCGATGCCTTCCAGTCGGTGGGCCTTGTGGGTCTGTCGCCAACGCAGGTAGAGTCTGATAGTAGTCCTCTTCATACCAGTCCGCTACCCACTCGTTCACGTTGCCAAGCATGTCATATAGACCCCAGGAGTTTGGCTGTTTTTGTCGCACCGGTTGGGTCTGGTGATCACTGTTGCCGGAATACCATGCAATCGCGCCCAACTGTCCATAGCGTGGCGCCGAACTGCCGCCTCGTGCCGCATATTCCCACTCCGCCTCGGTTGGCAATCGCCCTCCGGCCGCCTCACAATATTCCCGCGCTTCGTACCAGTTGACGCCTTCGACCGGATACTGTGGTCCTTTGGAAGAAAAGAGCTTCTGACCCAGCGTCTTCTCATACGCCGCGTTGGTGACCTCAGTCTGACCCAGCCAGAATCCGTGGGTGATCCTCACCGTCACCGAGTGATACCCAATCTCACCGCCGTTGCACTCGTCACCATGAGTCGAGCAGCCAACTTCAAACTCGCCAGGCGGAATCCAGACGTAGGTCTGGCCGTCATTCGGGTTCGTACCCACGGCTCCTGCCCGCGCTGACCCGGATATCCGCAAAACGGGTCGATCAGGGGTGAAACCTGTGGTGAGTCTTGCCGCTACTAGACGATGTTCAATGGTCTTCGGCCACGGCGAGCTGATACACAGCCCCAATATAAAAACGATTGGGCAAATCAAAGCGCCCCTTATACTTACGCGAAACACGCAAGGTTTGCGGATCGCTCTCTGTGAATTGTCGACTGGTTTGATATCCGCTTTTGTGGCCACGACTCTTTGGGTAGATGCGTCTCCCGACCCGGCGTTTTACACGAGGGTGTTGTGGGGCGCGGTATCAGCGTCGGGTCTGACCGTTTGAAACCCTCCCCGGGCCGCATCCGTCTTTAGATCTTCGTACGAAAAAATACAGGATAATTCAGGAAATCCAGCCGTGGACGGAAAAAGCGCGCCTCGACACGGCTGCAGCACTTCAAAAGGCAACGCAACGTGAGATTTAACGCAATCAGAAGCAGTCTAATCCCGGCATTTATCATCTCTTCAGCAGCGTGGTCGGCGATGGCTAACACAACCACCGGACCAGTCGCATGGATCGAACCCAGTTTGCACCGGGTCGGAATGTCCGATGCGCCCGGGGGCGCTACCCAGGTTAAGCTCTCCGCGGCACGCGGCGAATACGAGTCCTTTCAGATCGTGACCAATGGCTCGTCCACCGGCCAGCACATCGTCAAAGTAGCCGTATCGGACTTGAAAGGGCCGGGCGGCCAAATGATCTCGCAAACCAGCTTCACGCTCTATCGCGAGAAGTACCTTTACGTCAATGCGTCGAGCCCGAACTGGGGAGGCTCCAACAAACCACTGGGGCCGGGTTGGTATCCGGATGCGCTCATCCCATTCACCGATCCTTCTACCGGCAAGCCGCTTTCCGAAGCGCCTTTAACCGCGTTACCGTGTGACGTAAAGGCTGGCGTCAACCAGCCCTTCTGGGTGGATCTCGAAGTGCCGCGATCCGCGGAACCCGGCGAGTACGCGGGCACATACACAGTGACCAGCGACCATGGCATGTGACCGGCCCCATCTCGTTGATAGTCTGGAATTTCGCTTTACCGAAGACCCCGTACCTCAAGTCCTCGTTCCTTTTCTTTCAGGTGGGCACGTTGGCGGCCCAGCGGGAGCTGTTGCGCAACAAAGTGG
>CAWGTA010000013.1:0-551952 GCA_963825305.1 Terriglobia bacterium
TTCGCGCCAAGACCCACGTGCCGCTCCGGGCTTTTGCCGGTAGGGCAAATAAACCACGGGGCTGAACTTCTGCCGGGTGGCGTCGGCCTGCATGATATTCGACACGACGCCCACAACCGTCAGCCACGCTTCCGGCGTCTTTCCGTCGAAGAACCGAAGACGTTTTCCAAGCGGGTCTTCTCCCGGCCAATACTTACTCGCAAACAACTGGTTCACTATCGCCACCGGAACTCCGGAAACTCCGTCAGCGTCATTGAACTCGCGGCCGGAGAGCAGCGCGGCTCCCAGGGTCCGGAAGTAGGCCGGGCTGATGGTCAAAACCGGAAGCCTAGGCCGGCGCAAATCGTCGACGGGAGCGCCCGCAAGCTCGAACGGCAGTTTCAAGCCCCACGAGGGCAGCCCGTCGGCCATTGCAATCGATTCCACGCCGGGGATGGCTTCCAGACGCGTTTGGAGACGGTCGAAGAAGGAAATCTCGCTCCTCCGGGAGCGGATATTGGCGGAGGGAAGGTTCAAGGCCGCGCGAGGACATTGGCGGTATTCACGCCCATATCCGCGGTATGGATCTTCAGAAAACTGCGGATCATCACGCCCGCTCCCGCAAGCAGCACAACGGCCAGCGCCATTTCTCCGGTCACGAGCAGGGCGGAGAGATGCTTTCCGCGTCCGCCGCCGGTGGCGCCGCGGCCGCCATCCTTCAATGCGGCATTGACGTCGAGCTTCGAAAGCCGGAGCGCCGGCGCAAGCCCGAACAGAATCCCGTTCCGATCGAAATCGCGATGAGATACCCAAGAACGCGGTGGTCCATGGTATAGTCGAGGACCAGCCAGGACGACTTAGAGGCCATCGCGAGCTCGTAGGCGCGAACACCCCATTTGGCAATCCACCAGCCAAGGAAGCCGCCCAGGCCCGAGAGCATCAGGCTTTCGATGAGGAGTTGCCGGATGATTCGCCAGCGCCCCGCGCCCAGTGCGATGCGGACGGAAATCTCGCGCGACCTGCCGATCGCGCGGGCAAGCAGGAGATTCGCCAGATTGGCGCACGCGATCAAGAGCACAAAGCCCACAGCGCCCCACATGGACCCGTAGATCATGATCGCGTTGGGGCCGATGAAAAACTCGTGGAAATGTCTGGACCTCGGGACGGGGTCCCGATTGGTAAGCGGGTAGGCAGTCGCCAAGCCGCTTCCCGATGGTTTCCATTTCCGCGCGGGCGGTCTCGACGGTGACGCCCTCGGCCAGGGGGCCGAAGGCGAACCACGTGTCGCGGTTTTCCCGCTTTATGGACCTCGGCGGTCTGGACCAGCGGAACCCAAACATCCACCTTTTGCGGGAAGGAAAAGCCTTGGGGCATCACTCCGATGACGGTGGTCGGCACGCCATTCATCCGCACCGTCCGGCCGATGATTGCCGGATCCTTTCCGTAGCGGCGTTCCCAGAAGCCGTAGTTCAGGATCGCGACCGGAGCGGCGCCGGGTATCTCATCGGCGCGCGTAAAATCCCGCCCCATGATCGGTCTTGGCCAACCAGCCTGAAGGTATCGGCGCTGTTTTCGTTCGCGTCGAGATTCTCCGGAAAGCCGCTCGTATCGTTGAGCATGATCGACACGCCGTGGACAATGGCCATTCCCTCGAACGATTTCGCCTGAGCCCGCTAGTCCTCAAAATCCGGATAGGAGACGCAGCAGTTGCTGTTGCCGTCGCTGATGTAAGCGAGGCGATCGTTGCCGGCACCAGTGGGAATCCCTTGAAGAGTACAGCGTTCGTCACCGTGAAGACGGTGGCATTGACCCCGATGCCGAGAGCCAGCATCGTTACGGCCACCGCCGTGAAGCCGGGATTCTTGACCAGGGTCCGAAAACTTAACCGAACGTCGCCGAGCAAAGACGAGCTCATAGATGAGCCTCTACCCTTCCTCGCGCTGCGTTCCCAGATAGCGGCTGGCTACCACTGATTCGGCAACGGCAAACGCCAGGGCGAACAGGATGACGTACCACCAGATGGCTTGCGGCGTCTTCGGGTTCGCGGCCGCGCCGGGCGCATTGTTGAAATTAGCCGCTTCTTGTGAAGATGGGTTGCCGTTGCCTTGCCACAAGGCCAGGACATCGTCGGGGATCACGTCGAGATTCGATTCCTTGGGATCGGGGTTCACCCCCACTTCGTCCTGGCGGCCATTGGCCAGACGGAGCTGGTAGTAGCCGGCTTCGGTAAGCTGGAACGACTGCGCAGAGGCGGCCTCCCCCAGGGTGAGCGGGCGCTTCCCCTCGGGGTCGGTGACTTCGACGCCTTGCGCTCGTTCCTTGGCATTGCGGAGCTCGAGGTAGGCGTCCACCGGGCGCGCGCCGCCCTGCCGCTCGCTGCCCGCCAGATAGCGCGCGGTCTGCTCGATGAAGGGGACGAATGCCGGATTCAAGGGGAAATCGTTGGTGAGGTTATCGAGCCCGGAAGTGAGCAGCACCACGCGGCCCTCGCCAATGCGCTTCTCCAGCAAGAGCGGCGTCTGGTCGCCTAATCGCACGATGACGCGAGCGGCATCGGGACCAACCCCGGGATCGACATCGAGGGCGTAGAAAAACTTCACCCCCGGCCAGCCCGCGGCCTTGGCCACAGCAGGGTAAGAGGAGTCGCTGGAGCCGACCGCCATGTAACGATCGGGCACACGGCTGTAGTCGCGGGTCTCCAGAATGTGCGCGCCGAAAATGGGAATTTGCGAGCGGCCACCGGCGGAAGTTCCCGCGGCGATCAGGAGACTGCCACCGGAGTGCACGTACTCGGTGAGGGAATTTTCCAGAAGCGAAGGCAGCGAATTGAGATCGGAGAGAACGATGAAAGCGTAATTGGACGGCTGGCGATCGGCAGCCTCGCTGACGTTGATCGATTCCAGGATGAAGGCCGATTGTGCTGCCGCGGAGAGTGCGGCTCCGATGTAGAGCGGCGAGCGGTTGTCGCCGTAGTTATGGATCAGCAAAGCTTTCTGCGGGTCGGAGCGCTCCACGGCAAAGCGGCGGAGGTCGTCGGCCGGGAAAGCGTCGGCGTCGTCGATCTTGACCTCGCAGCGGCTGAAGCCGTAGGGCACTTCCAGCGCGGGGAAATCGACGGTGGCCCGTCCGTTGGCGGGGACGGCCGCGGTCTTGGTGGCGGTGGTCTTCCCGTTTACGACGAGCGAGACGGTGCGTTGGGCGGTGGGCGTCCCGTAGCCGGCAATCACCGCTTGCACGTGAACCGGTTTGGCGTCCCTGCCCCAAACTTGTCCAGGGGCATCCACCGATTCGACTGTCCAGTTTGGTTGGGCTTTGGTAACGACAGCATGCGTCACCAGTTTGACGTTGCCGGGCAGCGTCATGTCGGAAAATTGGGGGCCATGTCACTGCGTTGCAGGTCGCTGAACAGATGAAGCTCGATGGGAGTATGGACCGATTCTGCCATGGCACGCACGGCGCGCGCCAGTTCGCCGAAGTTACCGTGGCCATCGCCGGGCTGAATGCCTTGAATCGCGGCACGCAACGACGATTGTTCGCCGATGATAGGGCCGGGCTGCGTCAGGATGTGCAACTCCGAGCCAAAAGCAGCCACCTGGGCCCGCGCGGCGCTCGTTCCGGAAAGCACTCTCACGGCCGCGTCCCGGGCATCGGCCAGGCGAGTGCCGGCACGCATGCTGAACGAATTGTCGACCACCAGCAGCAGCAGACGGTTGCTGGCAAGGGCGGCGGTATTGCGGTCGATGAAGGGATTGGCGAAGGCGAGAATCACCAGCAGCAGCACCAACAGCCGCAGCGACAGCAGCAGGAAATAGCGGAGCCGGCTGTGGCGGGTCGAGCTTTGGGTGCGCGACTCATACAACATTAACGAGCTGACCGGCTTGGGCGTCTGGGTTTGCCGCTTCAATAAATGCAGGTAAAACGGAAGCGCGAGCCCCGCCAGGCCCGCCAGGAACCAGGGTGCGAACAGTCCCATTTAATTGCGGCCTCCGCGCAGGGTGAGGTATTCGCGCAGGGCGTCGTCGAGCGGCCGGTCAGTCATAAGCAGGTAGTAGCCCATGCCTGCGGCTTGCGTACGATCGCGCAGGTCCGCCAAATGTGCCTCGATTTTTTCCCGATACTCGCGCTTGGTGTAATCGGGGGTGACCTCCATCTGCGCCTGAGTCTCCATGTCAACCAGGATGGACGGGCCGTTCAACTTGGGACGAACGTCCTCGGGGTCGAGGACGTGGAACAAGACCACTTCGTTGCCGTGGAAGCGCAGCGGCTCGATGGTGCGAATCAGGCTCTCGGGCGAATCCCAGAAGTCGGAGACGATCAGCACGATGCCGCGGCGCGTCAGCAACTCCTGGAAGTAGTGCATGGGCTTGACGAAATCGGTCCGGGAGTGAGCTTCGGCATGTTCCAGACCAGCCAACAAACGAGGCAACTGGCCCTGGCGGGTGGAGGGCCGGATATAGTTGCGGATCTCGTCGTCGAAGGTAATCAGCCCGGCGGCGTCGCGCTGGCTGTGGATGGCCAGATAGAAGAGCGACGCGGCGAGGTAGCGGGCGTAATCCATCTTGTTGACGCGATGGGAGCCGAACTGCATCGAGTTACTGGCGTCGAGCAAGATCGTCAACAAGCTGTTGGTTTCGCCGCGATAGCGCCTCAGATACAACCGCTCGGTGCGGGCGTAGACATTCCAATCGATGCGGCGAATATCGTCGCCCGGACTATAGGCGCGATACTCGGCGAACTCCTGGCTGAAACCAAAGTCGGGAGAGCGGTGCAGTCCAGAGACGAAGCCATCGACCACAGTCTTGGCGACCAGGTCAAGGCTGGAGATGCTGGCGAGGATGGCGGGATCGAGGAAGCGCTGTAGCATGAAGAGCCAGGATCTGCGAGAACTCCGATTATAAACGCACCTTGCCCGCAGGCGAAGCTCTAACCTGGCTGGCGTTCACTCAAATATCGGCGTTATTCGCGCCAGAACCTCGTCCATAATCTCGCCGGAAACTCTTTCCAGCTTCCTGCCGCGGCGCGCGGCCAGATCGAGAACACGGGGTTGGTCGCACCGGACCACGCCCGTCGTTTTGGTTCCGGCTCCTGTCAGCGGCACGGCGAAGCCGGCGGTGCGCGCGAAACTACCGCCGCTCGTGATAGGAAGAATCACGGGCAGTTTCGTCATCCGGTTGAAGGCGTCCGGCGAAACGATCAGCACCGGGCGGCGGCCCTTCTGCTCGTGTCCGGACGTCGGATCGAGGCTGACGAGCCAGACTTCGCCGCGCTTCATCAGATAAGCTCGCCCCCGACGGGCTTGCTATCGAGCCATTCCTGTTCTTGTTTGGACCGCCGCGCTCTGGGATTGCATTGGGCGAGCAACTCGTGCAGGGTATACCGGCGCCTCGGCTGCGGCTCGACGATGAGCCGGCCACTCTCAACCGCGATGCCCACCTTTGCACCAGGCTGCAAGTCCAGGACATCGAGCAGGGCGGGCGGGACGGCCAGCATGACGGAGCCGCCGACCTTACGGAGGTTAGTAGTGTGCATGGCCGTTCTTCCTGAATTATACTTCAATATAACATCTTGAGAAGAGTAACAAATTCACTTCTACGGGACTACGCGTCCATGTGGGTCGCTTCCGCCTTGCCGATCAAGAGGCTCACTACGTAGAATTTTTGGTTGGGTGAACCCGTTATGACCGACAGAAGCTCACGCGTAAATCAATGCCAGAACCCAACTGGGTGGCCGGGGCGATTGGTTCTGCGGAATATGAATTCGCGGCATTCCAAGGTGACAGATTGGGGTTTATCGCATGCTTCGATAGGGAAACAGGACATCGTCCTCGACGTAGGCTGCGGCGGAGGCAGAACCGTGAGTAAGTTGGCTGCGATGGCCACTCAAGGCAAGGTCTATGGCATCGATCATTCGAAGGAGAGCGTGTCAATGGCCATGCGAACGAACAAGCAATGGATCGATATTGCACGCGTTGAGGTTCGGGAAGCGTCCGTCTCCGGGTTGCCATTTTCTGACGGCGCCTTTGATGTCATCACGGCGGTTGAGACGCACTTCTGGTGGCCTGCTTTGCCGACCGATCTGCGCGAAGTTTTGAGAGTCCTGAGGCCCAGTGGGAAGCTGATAATCATCGCGGAAGTCTACAAGGGAGCAAAGTCCTTCACGTCAAGAGCTGTGGAGAGATACTCTGAAAAGACTGGTATGGCGTTCCTCAGCGTTGAGGAGCATCGCGAACTCCTAACGAATGCAGGTTACTCAGACGTTCAGGTCATTACGGAGCCAAGCAAGGGATGGATTTGCTGCATCGGGAGCAAGCCTCCAGTTTCGTAACGCTCCGTCACAACTTAATCGCCCCTCGGGCACGACCGGCATACCGATTGTGAGCTGCCCATGCCTGCTCTGCGTTTGGGGCGAGAACGCGCATCGAAAGATAATCGATTTCGGCCGGCCGAAGGAATCAAGGGTCGCGATTTCGATGAAACGCTTGTTGCCGAACTGCTCCTGGATGACGCGCTTCACCGGAAGCTTCCGAGAGCCGGTCAAGTTGACGTATCACGCGCGATCTTGAATTGCGCCCAAAATGACGATAGCATCCCTTGCGCTGGCCATGCCGTCCAACTGGCACCCGATCCACCGCCCGGCCCAACAAAACTTCACCCGCTCGCGGACTTGCGTGCGTTCTTGGTCCCGCGCGCGTGTGACGTGACGATGGCAGCGGCAGAGGCGAAGGCGCAATACTCGGCGATCGTGCTGGGCGCTACGGGGAACGTGGGCGGACGCATCGTGCAGCTTCTGATCAAGAACCCGCTGTGCAAGAAGGTGGTGGTGGTGACGCGCCGCAAGACGGACGCCTTCGCCGACTCCAAGGTCTCCGCAGTGGTTGTCAACATGGACCGACTGGAGGAGGAGGTTGCGCTGCACGCCCAGGGACTTGACGTCGCGCTCGCCGCGTTCGGCGTCGGCAAAGGTAGCGCGAAGATGCCCGAGGAGGAGGTTCGCAAGATCGAAATCGCCTACCCGCAGTCCTTTTGCCGCGCCGCCAAGGCTGGAGGCGCTCGTGTGTGCGGGGTCATGACAGCAGCGGGCGCGGACCCCGAGGCCGGGATGAAGTACACGAAGATCATCGGCGAGAAGGAGAAGGCTGTAGAGTCCCTCAAGTTCGACTTCCTTGGCTTGTACCGTCCCGCCGTCATTCTCGGCAACTCCAACACGCCGGGCGTCCTTGGCTACGTCATGCCACTGTTGCACTGGGCCATGCCGTCCAAGTACCACTCGATCCACAAGAACGACCTCGCACGCGCGATGGTGGCGCAGTCGGAGCAGGCGTTGCGCGCGATCGCGCAGGGCAACGCTCCCAAGGAAGCGACCGTGAAGATCCTGGAGTACAAGGAGATGGAGCCCTTCTTCGTCAAGGGCGAGAGCGACGAGCCTTGAGCAGCAGCAATGGTTACACGGGGCACTGCGACTTGTCTCAACAAGCGCAGGAGTCGATTCGTCGGGTTGTCGTTCTCCGCGGCCACCCAGGCCGCTCGCCGCTATTCTCTTCGCGTGCTGCCACCCCATTACGGGCTATTCTGGAAATAGCATTTGCCCATATTTATTCCAGATTCCGAACTTACAATGACCTTTGTTCGCGCTTCCGGTCCTGGCGGCCAGAACGTCAACAAAGTTTCCACTGCCGTCCAACTGCGCTTCGATGTCGGCCAATCTCGCTCGCTTCCCGCCGATGTACGGCAGCGCCTCCTCGCATTGGCCGGCAGTCGCGCCACGCAAGACGGCGTGTTGATCATCACGTCCCGGGTGCACCGGACGCAGGAGGCCAATCGAGCCGAAGCCCGAACGCGACTGAACGAACTGATCGCCCGCGCGCAAGTCGTGCCGAAGGCCCGCCGCCCCAGTCGGCCCACGCTCGGCTCCAAGGTCCGTCGGCTCGCGGCAAAATCGCAACGATCCTCCGCCAAGAAGCTGCGCGGCCCGGCAAACGACGACTGATCTGGCTCATCCGTTCTCGCAAGGCTCTTCTGAGAGTGTCTGCGAAGGCCGCGGCGGCAGATGCCCGGTTCCGGGATGCGGACTGTCTGGAAAGTGAGTTCCCGAAGATGACTGCCGGAAGATCCCACTTCCGGACTGCGTCCCAATAGGGGGTGCATCGTCGGCCATCCTTCCAGAGGTCGATACGCTCCGGTCCGAATAGGGTGTGACTCGACGGGGCTGAGGCGAGGCCGGCCTGGCAGATGTACCGTATGGCGACGTCGAGTTGAATCCGTAAACACCACTGGCGTTACCGAGGACCGACGCGCCATCGCAGTTTCAGAACCTCGAGCCGCGAATCGGCTGATCAGACCCGTTCGCCACGCCCACGAATCGGCTTTATGCGGTTCCTGCTACGGGCTTCTTGGCCGGGGCTTTGTCGTGCTTCTTCTGATCTTCTTGTTTATGTTTCGTCACCTGCTGTTGCTTGTTCTTTTCCTTGTCTTTCTTGCCACCCTTGTCTCCCATGCCTCCTCCTTTTTCAGCGATTGCGACTCGAAGTCTGGATGACTGCGCGGTTGATCAGTCGTAACCGCCGCGAACCAACGCTACCACAATTGCAGTCAGGAAGAGTTACTGCAGCCGAGCTCGGATTTCCCGTGCACTCACTAGCTGTGCAGTGCAAAGTATCTTGCAGTGTCTCTCCGGCGTGCAAGTTTTGGTTGCTCATCGGCTCCGGTCGGTGGTTTTGTCGATTTCCCGACTCGTCTTTCCCCGTTGCGCGGCATTCAGGCGAGAGCAATAGTCGCCAACGGTGGCCAATCCGCTTGTAAACATCGGCCAGATCACTCCTGCCTCGTCGCCCGGGGCTTGGTAAAGGCGTCGCCGGAAATTCACTTGGCCGCATAACGGCCTATACGCCAATCTCGTGCCGGTTTCTCCAGTCAGCCATCAGTGGTGCTCGGTGGCCGCCAATCGCCCTCTTGTCGCACGGTTGACGTCCAAATGCAAGGGCGCTTCCTGATCTCAGCTACAAGGCATTGCGGCGGCAGTCGCACATCGAAGTAAGACAGTTTCGATCGAAAAGGAGAATACTGCTGGGTCGAGGCACAAACCGTCACTTAGAGCATTGGCCGGTAATCTTCGAAGTCACTTGTCGGCAACTCGTACGGCGCCTCGCGCGGGCCGCGGCTGTGCCTTACCACCGCAATCGAAGCGCGCCAGAAAAGGCAACTGCGCCGCCGGGCAGCGGCAGAGTCAAGCCTTGCGAGGAGAACCTCCTCAGCGTGTTGGGGAACCTATCCTGCCTTGTCTTGCATCTCGCCGGACAAAAAAACAGCCCGTCCCGGAGTGGACTCTGAAACGGGCTGCGGGTGTGGTAACTAAAGAACGGTTAGTGTCGAAGCTGAGTGGTGACATGACCTGTTTCGTACACTTCGCAATTAGCCCGTTCCGGAATAATTCCGTCGCCGCCGCCTTGCCGCAGGATTCGCGTCGGCATCACCCAGGGCTCAATGAACGAATCCGGATCTTCGATCGTCATGTCGTAGTGGATTTCATTTCCAACACGCGTGAGTTTCTCAATGATGTGCATGTCGGCGGAATGGAAGAGGCCTCCTCGTCCCAACCAGGTCGTATCGACGAATGAAGTGGAGTCAATGACGAGCGTATCGCCTTCCCATTTACCGATGCTGTACCCATAGTATGTCGCCTCGATCGCCTTCTGCTCGCTACGCGGGCGTCCATCGGTGGGGATGTCGCGGAATTCCGCGTTTCCGCCGCCGTAATCGGCATACTGCCCGTAGAAGAAGATGATGTCTTTGTCGGTTTGGATGATCCGCCGGGGCGTGCCATGCCGCGGGATTCCCAGCGGCTGACAGGTCATGACTGGATCGTACTTGTTCGTCCACTGATCGAGTTCCTGAATCTTGTCCCAAAACTCGGGTTTGTAATTGGGACGGCTCGGCCCAAACCTCGAGGGCGAGATCCACTCATAATCCACCCAGAAGTTGTCTTGTCCGGTTTTGCAGCCGACCTGCGTTGGACCACATCGGCGGGTCCCACTACCCGTAACTGGAAGAGGGGCGCCACCCCAGTTTCCTGTCATATCCGGCTTCCCATTGGCCAGCCGCGGCGTTACGACGGATGCAGTCTGCGTCGCCGCCGCGGGGGAAGTCAGGGTCCAGTTGGGAGGCTGATTCGTTGGCTTGATCGCCGCCTTGACGCTTGCCGGAACCGGCATCACGACATACATCTGTCCCGTTTCCGTCTGCGTCGTCGTAATGTCGCGGACGACGGCGCCGTTTTTGCGTTCCGTCATCTTGCCCGCGTAAAACGCCTCGGCCGGATTGAGCGGATTGTTAAAATCTCGATAATCGCTGTAGGTGAACTCGTAAGTGTTCGATCCCTGTTTCACCACGACGCGTTCGGCCATGAACTTCGCGTCAAGTGTGGCGGTCGCGGTTGCATTGGGGACGCCCGGAATCGGGAACATCACGACGGGCTTGTTGCCTTCCCACGCGACGGAGGTTTTCCCGGCCATCGAGACGTCAGCAGGTACCCGTTGCGGCCTGGGCGCCATTTCCGGTGGATCACTTATCCCCGCCATCGCGCCCTTGAACGCACCCTGCGGACTTGCCCACAGGCGAATCATCCGCTCCTCTACATTTGCGGGCATCGGCGTCGCCTTGCCTTTACCGGCGACGAGTTCGGCACCGGGAATGTCTTCGTTCCACGCATACGCTCCACTGAGGACTTCGATATTGGAGCACGCCTGGCCATTGGGCCGAGTGCCCGTGTACTGAATCCGCTCGCCTGACGTCTGGTAGCTGATGCTGGTTCGATACTTCGTTACATTGCAGGGCTGTCCGTCCACTTGCATGGTGCCCTTGCCCTGGTATTCGAGCGACATGATCAGGTCTCGTTCCTCGCTGCTGCGGAGCATGCCCATATACCAGGCCCAGTTGAAAAGGACTGCCTTCAGATCCTTTGCACCTGCTGCAGGGGTGTACTGCGGCCCGCCGCCTCGACCTCCGCGGCCGCCAGTTTGTCCACCACCTCCGGCGTCCGCACCCCGGCCACCCTGAGCCGGCGCCGCAGGGGCAGCGCCTCCTGCTTGTGCAAAGGCCGAGGACGGCTCGCTGACGGTCAGGGCGACGGCGATCGCGATACTTGTCCCAAAGATCTTTCGTACAAAAGCCATGAAAGTTCGCTTGATCATTTCGATGTGACCTCCTCGGTTGCCGATCGGCTGAGGATTTTATCACGATTTGTTGATGCCTCGCTTTGAGCCTTTCCCTGCTGTCAACGCAAAATAGAAAGTTCCTAAAACAAGCAAAGTAGAAAGTTCCTGTTTCGCAACGGTCTGCTGCGGTGGGTAGTTCGCCCAGCCGGCATTCTGTTTCAAACTGAGTGATCCATCCACCGGCTTTGTCCGGGCGGTGGCACTCACCGTCGCTCCGGCCGTTTCGTCCTCCCGGGGGAGAAGCTAGCGTAAAATAAACTGGTTGCTGTTGCCAGCCTTCAGCTGCGGTTGGGATACCTCCGGATGGACGCGTGATCCAAATTTCCGCCGGTAACGCGAACGACTTAAACAAGAAGGGGGATGATATGACCGTTCTACGAAAGATCTTTGGGACAAGTGTTGCGATAGTAGTCGCTCTGACGATCAGCGCGCCGTCCTCGGCCATTGCACAAGCACCGGCGGCAGCGCCGGCCCAAGGCGGCGGAGGCGCGCAAGGCGGCGGTCGCGGGGGCCGAGGCGCCGCTCCGCAGTACACCCCGGCACCGGGTGCGAAGGACCTGAAAGCAGTCCTTTTCAATTGGGCCTGGTATACGGGCATGCTGCGGAGCAGTGAGGAACGCGATCTGATCATGTCGCTCGAATATCAGGGCAAGGGCGCCATGCAAGTGGATGGGCAGCCCTGCAATGTGACGAAGTATCGAACCAGCATCAGCTACCAGACGTCGGGTGAACGGATACAGATCACCGGCACTCGGCCCAACGGCCAGAGTTGCTCCAATGTCGAAGTCCTCAGTGGAGCGTACGCCTGGAACGAAGACATTCCTGGCGCCGAACTCGTCGCGGGCAAAGGCAAAACCACTCCGATGCCGGCCACGGTAGAGGAGCGGATGATTCGCCTCTGGGCAAGCCCGCAGGGTGCGTTCAAGGCCGCATTCTTTGGGACTTCGGACCAACCTCAAATGGCGCCCCGACCGCAACAGGTACCAGCCGACGTCATGACGGCAGGTAAAACGTCCGTCGCATGGGAAGGCAACAAGCCGGTGGTGACGTTCCCGATCCCGGGCGTGCCCAATGCAACTGCGACCGCCACACTTGACGCGAAGTTCATGGCCGAACGCGTCGTGGTGAAAAATGGCGCGAACACTTACGAGTTCACTTACAGTGATTATCGAGATTGGAACAATCCGCTCAACCCGGCCGAAGCGTTTTACGCGGGCAAGATGACGGAACGCAAAAACGGCGCCGTCGTCCGCGACATTACGACGACGCAGACGGAAACGGGACAGATGTATGTCGTGATGCCGGTTCCGGCAAGCGTCAAGGCGGCGATCAAGCCAACGAATCAGCCTCCCAACTGGACCCTGACTTCCCCCGCGGCGGCGACGCAGACTGCATCCGTCGTAACGCCGCGGCTGGCCAATGGGAAGCCGGACATGACAGGAACCTGGGGTGGCGCCCCTCTTCCAGTTACGGGTAGTGGAAACCGCCGATGTGGTCCCACGCAGGTGAAGGGTGGGGGACTCAACCCCGACACCGGCTGCCAAATCGCGCAAGACAACTTCTGGGTGGATTATGAGTGGATCTCGCCCTCGCGGTTTGGGCCGAGTCATCCCGTTTACAAACCCGAGTTCTGGGACAAGGTTCAGGAACTCGATCAGTGGACGAACAAGTACGATCCGATCATGACGTGCCAGCCGATGGGGATTCCGCGGGAGGGCACGCCCCGCCGCATCTTCCAAACGGCGAACGACATTACCATGCTGTATACGACGAGCGATTACGGAGGCGGAAACAGGGAATTTCGCATGATTCCAACCGATGGCCGCAAGCACGACCCGAAGAAGGCGATCGAGGGCACCTACATGGGGTATACCGTCGGAAGCTGGGAGGGCGACACGCTGGTGCTCGACTCCATCTCGTTTGTCGATACGACATGGTTGGGGCGAGGAGGCCTCTTCCATTCCGCCGACATGCACATCGTGGAGAAATTCACGCGTAAGGGCGATGAGATCCTTTACGAAATCACCATCGAAGACCCCGATGTGCTCGTGGAACCGTGGGTGATGGAGCCGCGAACGCTGCGGCTCAACGGAGCTGCCGACGCCGGACTTGTGGCGGAGCGTGCGAATTGCGAAGTCTACGAAACGGGTCACATGGTGACGCAGATGCGACACTAACCGTTCTTTAGGAAGGAAAACTTCAGCCCGTTCCGGAGTCACTCCGGAACGGGCTGTTTGTTGATGCGAGACAGAGAGGAATAATTACGTCGGCAGACGACACCGGAGTCACGCGCGACTCGTACGGTGGCGGCAGTCGACGCGAGCCACAAGTCCGGTTCCCGTCAACTTACGTTATAACGCCCTGCCCTTCCTGCTCCTGCCCCATCCGTTCCCCTGGCCCGGAAGTTCCCCACGCCCCCTAGTACAGCACCGACGGCAGGTACGCGCCCACCGGCTCATTGTAAAGTCCAACGGTCATGAGCGTCATCGGTTGGACCACGCGCAAGCCATTCTCCAGGCACCAGCGGAAGAGTTGCGAGTTGCGCGTAGGCACCAGGATTCCGGGTCCACCGAAACTGTCCGCCGATGCGATCAAAGCCTGCACGTCGAGATTGGACTCGCCCACGGCATGCCCGAAAAATGCCAAGCGCAGAAGCGTAGCCCGTGATCCGGCCGTGCCGCTCGACCACCACCGCGGTCCCTTGGCCGATTGCATCGCGCAGTTCGCCGTCCCGGGTGTGGCCATGCACGCCCTCGCAAATCCGGTTGGCTGCCTCCACGTCGCCCTGTTGTGCCGTACGGACTGCGCAGCTCCCCATGGTCTTTTTGATCGACGGACCCTGCATCACGGATATCGGCTCGCGCGCGTCAAAGCCGAGCTTCGTGTAGAGCGAAAGCGAGCGATTGTGAAACGCCGATTGCAGCAGCCGGACGCCTGGAAAGTTACGCTCGCGTGCACGGTCCATGACCGCTTGCATCAGGCTCCGGCCGACGTTGCGGTTCTGAACATCCGGATCGACCGTAATCGGCCCGACTCCGGCGATCGCGGAACGCTCGTCCAGGCAATTGCTGCCCACAGTCCGCCCATCCACTTCCGCCACCACGCAGTAGAAGCCCGGATCCGGAAACATCTTCCCCAGAAGTCCTGGCCCAGCTTCGGGTGCCGGCAGTTCCGGCGGAAAGCCGTGCTGGCGGTTGATCGCGGTGAACGCTTCGTAGCAAATGCGGCCGCACGTAGCAACGTCATCGGGAGTAGCCCGCCGAATGCGGACTGCTGCAGTGAGAGCTGGACTCGACATACAAAAACCTCCAACGATCGCCTCCGCCTACTCACGGCGTGTCGCCACGACCTCGCCGCCCTACCGCGCCGCGCGCTGCGCCCTTACCGCGCGGCCCGCTGCGCCCTTACCGCGCCGCACGCTACGCCCTTGCTGCGCCGCGCGCCGCACCCTTACCGAGCCGCGCGCGTAAGCAAGCGGAGGTTCCACTGGAGAGTGTACCGCAGGCACGCTACAGACGTTGTTGTATGATGGGGTGTACTTCATGAAGGCCTTACTGGAAGCCCTCCAGCCAGGAGATCCCGACTGGGAGCTGGGCCGGGCAATTGACCCCGCCCGTTTACCAGCACACATTGCAATCATCATGGATGGGAACGGTCGCTGGGCGAAGCGCCGCCGCCTCCCCCGCGTGGCCGGACACCAGGCAGGAGTCGGTCCCGTCCGCAACGCCGTGGAAACCTGCGCGCGCTTGGGCGTCAAGGTGCTCACCCTCTACGCCTTCTCCGTCGAAAATTGGAAACGCCCTCGCGGTGAAGTGGAAACCCTGTGGCGGCTGCTGCGCTTCTATCTGCGGCAGGAACTTCCGGAACTGCAAAAGAACGATGTGCGCCTGCAGGCCATTGGGCGCGTGGAAGCATTGCCTCCGCAGGTGCGTAGGGAGCTCGATTCGGCGGTGGAAGCGACGGCTGCCAACCGCGGGCTGCTGCTGAACCTGGCGATCAATTACAGCGGCCGTGCTGAAATTGTCGACGCCCTCAATTCGATTCTGGAAATGGCGCGTCTCGATGGCCGCATTTCTTCCTTGAAGATCGATGAGGAGCTGATCTCGGCCAACCTCTACACCGCGGCCTGTCCCGACCCGGACCTGCTCATCCGTACCTCCGGCGAAATGCGCATCAGCAACTTCCTGCTTTGGCAGATTGCGTATTCGGAGTTGTATGTGACCGAAACGTTGTGGCCCGACTTCACGCGCCGCGACCTGCTGCAGGCGATTTTCGAATATCAGAAACGTGACCGCCGCTACGGAGGATTGAGCGTCATATCCCCCCGCCAGCAGGACGAAGAGGCTCTCATCGAAGCGCTCCGCTCGTCATGAAGCGGATTCTAACCGCGCTCGTACTCATCCCCATCATTGTTTATGTGGTGCTGTGGGCGAACTTTTGGATTTTTGCGGCGGTTCTGGCGGCGGCCGCTTGCCTGAGTTACCGGGAGTATGACGCCATCGCCGGCCGCTACGGCTTCGGCGCTCCCGGACCCATCGGATACGGCGCCGGCCTCCTGCTGCTCTTCTGGACCCGCGAATCCTGGCTGCTGATCGTGGTGGCCGCGATCCTCGCCATTGCGTTGGCGCTGCGCGACGAGCTCTCGAAAGCGCTACCACGGGCCGCGCTGCTGCTCATGGGCGTGGTCTATGTATTCGGCTGTTGGAAATCCGCGCTGCCGCTGCGCGAAGCCAGCCCTCACTGGCTGATGTACGGTCTGCTTGTCAATTGGACGGGCGATATCGGCGCGTACTATGTCGGCCGCAACTTCGGCCGGCGGAAACTCGCGGCGCGCATCAGCCCGCAAAAAACCTGGGAGGGTGCGGCCGGTTCGCTGATCACTTCGGTGCTGATCTCAGGAGCGTACCTCCTGCGCTTCGTACCCGGCATCGCCTGGCCACAAATCATCGGGCTGACCCTGGTTGCCAACGCCGCCGGCCAGGTGGGGGACCTCGCCGAGTCCGCCATGAAGCGCGGCGCCAATTTAAAGGATAGCGGCGCGATCCTGCCTGGGCACGGCGGCTTTCTGGACCGCGTGGACAGCACGCTGTTCTCCCTGCCCGTGATCTACGCGTATTTGCAGTTGACCGCTACAATGAAATAACCGTGGCCCTCACATGCTACCTGGACGCTTTTTCGGGGATCGCAGGCGACATGCTGGTCGGCGCCCTGGCCGATGCCGGCGCGGACCGCAACGCCATCACCAGCGCTATCGATTCGCTCGAATCGGGGGCGGTCGTTTCCTTTGAGAAGGTCAAACGCTGCGGCCTGGCTGCCACCAAGTACCGTGTGACCGTAGAGCAGACGCACGCGCACCGGCATCTTTCCCACATCCTCACCATGATCCAGAAGGCGGATCTTGCGGATCGCGCGAAACAAAATGCGCAGGCTGTGTTTCGCAAGCTCGGAGAGGCCGAGGCGGAGGTTCACCAGGTTCCCATCGACAAGGTGCACTTCCACGAGGTGGGCGCGCACGATTCCATTGCGGACATCGTCGGCGCGTGCGTGGGGTTCGACCTGTTGGGCGTGGACGCCATCGTGTGCTCGCCCGTCAACGTCGGCAGCGGAACCGTCAAGACGGAACATGGCATATTGCCGGTGCCCGCTCCCGCCACCGCGCGCTTGCTGGCGAATGCCCCGGTTTATGCGCGCGGGCCCGCGTTGGAACTGACCACGCCCACGGGCGCAGCCGTCGTGGCCGCGCTGGGCAGCCGCTTCGGAGTGCTGCCGCCGATGAAAATTATGCAAATGGGCTATGGCGCGGGCGATCACGATTTCACCGAACACGCCAACGTCCTGCGCGTCATCCTGGGTGAGCCGACCGGCGCGCTGGAGGCGCTGGCGGTGTCGGTGATCGAAGCCAACATCGACGACCTTAACCCGCAAGTGCTGGCCTATGCCACCGAGCGCCTGCTGGAATCGGGCGCGCTGGATGTGACGCTGCAGCCCGTTCTGATGAAGAAAGGCCGCCAGGGCAGCTTGCTGCGCGTCATCGCCAGGCAGGAGGACCGCGAAACCATGGCCCAGGTCATCTTTGCCGAAACCACTACGCTGGGTCTGCGCACCTACCAGGCCGAGCGGCGCGTGCACGCGCGCACCTGGACCGAGGTGGAAACGCCCTTCGGCAAAGTGCGTATGAAGGTTTCCAGTGAAGGTTCCTACGCGCCGGAATATGAGGACTGCCGCAAGCTGGCGCTCGCATCCGGCGTGGCTTTGAAACAGGTGATTGCCGAAGCGAATTTTGCCTGGCTCAGCCGATCGAAATGAAATACTACATCACTACTCCGATCTATTATGTCAACGCCGCGCCGCATATCGGTCACGCGTACACTACCATGGTGGCCGACGCGGTGAAGCGCTTCAAGCGCATGCAGGGCTATGACCCGGTGGTGCTGACCACCGGCTCCGACGAGCATGGCGTCAACGTGGACCGTGCCGCGCAACGGGCGGGCAAGTCGCCCAAAGCATTCACGGATGCCATTGCGGCAGAATTCGAGAGACAGTGGCAGGCGCTGGGATTGCAGATCGATTATTTCCAACGGACCACCAGCCCGCAACACGCGCGCGTAGTGAACGACCTGTTCGAGCGCTGCCGCAAGAACGGGAAAGTCTACAAAGCGTCCTATACCGGGCAATATTGCATCTTCGACAACCTCTACGTCAACGATGCCAAGCCCGGTGATCCCTGTCCCGATTGCGGCCGCCCCACGGAGACGGTCACGGAAGAAAATTTCTTTTTCAAGCTCTCGGAGTATCAGGACAAGCTGCTGGATTTGTACCAGAGCAACCCCGATTTCATTCAGCCCGAGACGCGCCGCAACGAGGTGATTTCCTTCGTCAAGGCGGGCTTGAAAGATCTCTCGATCACCCGGACCAACATTCAGTGGGGAATCCCTGTGGCCGAGGAGGCCCCGCACGTCTTCTATGTCTGGTTCGACGCGCTCACCACGTACATGAGCGCGGTGGAAGGCAAAGGCTTGTGGCCCGCCGACCTGCACCTGATCGGCAAGGAGATCTCGCGTTTTCACGCGATCTATTGGCCCGCGTTCCTATGGGCCGCCGGGCTCGAGTTGCCGAAACGCATCTTCGCGCACGGTTGGCTGTTGTTTGAGAACGACAAGATGAGCAAGTCGCGCGGCAACATCGTGCGCGCCGATCCGATCCGCCAGGTGATGGGAGCCGACGCGCTGCGCTACTTCCTGTTGCGCGAAGTAGTCTTCGGGCAGGACGGCAGCTTTAGTTACGACGCGCTGATCGGCCGCTACAATTCCGATCTCGCCAACGGCTTGGGGAATCTGGCGAGCCGGACCCTGGCCATGATCCAGCAATACCGCGGCGGCGTTGTGCCGCAAGGCGCCGACCCGGCCATCGGCGAGTTGGCCCAGCAGGCCATCGAAGCGGCGGAAAAAGCGTTCGACCGTTTTGAATTCTCAAAGGGTCTGGAAGCCGTCTGGGGCCTGATTTCCGCGGTGGATAAATTCATCGTGCAGCAGGCGCCGTGGAAGCTCGCGAAGCAGCCCGACGCGCAGCAACAGTTGGATACGACGCTGTACACTGCCGCCGAAGCATTGCGCATCGCCGCTGCGCTGCTCTATCCGGTGTTGCCGCAATCGACGCCGAAGATCTGGGCGCAGCTCGGAATGCCGGAACCGATCGATTCCCAGCGGTTCGCGGACTTGCGTTGGGGGCAATTGCCGGCAGGGCAGAAGATCGGAGAAGTCGCAGCCATATTCCCTCGCATCGAACTGAAAGATGCCGTGGACAAAATGCGGGAGCTCGAAGTGATCGCCACCGCGGAGCAGAACATACTGCTCGGCAAGAAGCCGGAGCCCGAGCCCGAACCCTCTGTGCCCGAGACCCCCAAGATCGCCATCGACGATTTCTCCAAAGTCGAATTGCGCGTAGGCCTGGTGCTTTCCGCCGAGCCGGTGAAAGGCGCTGACAAGCTGCTGCACTTGAAAGTCGATCTGGGCGAAGCGGAGCCGCGCACCATTGTCGCGGGCATCGCCGAAGCCTACAAGCCCGAACAGCTCATCAATCGAAAAGTGGTCATCGTAGCCAATCTGCAGCCGCGTAAAATGCGCGGCCTCATTTCAAACGGGATGATCGTCGCCGCCTCCGTGGAAGGCGGCAAGCCAGTACTGGCCGGTTTCCACGAAGACATCCCCGTGGGAGCGCGCCTGAAGTGAAGCTCGTTGATTCCCACTGCCACCTGGATGACGAGCAGTTCGACCCCGATCGCGAAGAGACCATCGCACGCGCGCGAACTGCCGGCGTGGAAACCATGATGGCCATCGGTACAGGCGACGGTCCACCCGACCTCGAAGTCGCCGTCCGTCTGGCCGAGCGCTATCCGTTCATCCACGCCACCGTCGGCGTCCATCCCCACTACGCAGCGAAAGCTACGGAGGAAACCTTTGCCCGGTTGCGCGAACTGTCGGCTCATCCGAAGGTACTGGCCATCGGCGAGATCGGGCTCGATCACCACTACGATTTTGCGCCGCGCGATGTGCAGCGCGTGGTCTTCGAACGGCAGTTGGCATTGGCCGCGGAAGCCGGAAAGCCGGTGGTAATCCATACCCGCGAGGCCTGGGAAGACACCATGGCCGTACTGCAGTCGAGGTGGCAGGGCGGCGGTATCATGCACTGCTTTACAGGGAACGAGCAACAGGCGCGCGAAGCGCTCGACCTCGGTTTTCATTTGGCGTTCGGCGGCGTCCTGACGTTTCCCAAAGCGGAAGAGGTCCGGCAAGCCGCGCGCATCACGCCCGCCGACCGGCTCCTCGTGGAGACGGATTGCCCATATCTTGCGCCGGTGCCGAGGCGTGGTAAACGGAACGAGCCGGCGTTCCTGGTCGACACCGTACGTCGTCTGGCGGAGGTCCGCGGCGTTCCGCCCGAGGAAATCGCGGAGCAGACCACGGGCAACTTCGAGCGGCTGTGTTTGCGAGCTTGGGTCCCTAACGGTTAAACTGGTTAACTTCCGATGAATTTGGGAAAGCTTGGGCAGGTTCTCACGGCGCGCGAGATTTTCGATCTGATTCAGGACGACCTGACCCAGGTCGAGAAGCGAATCACCGTCGAGTCCGTCGCCTCGGTGGACGCCGTTACGGCCATCGGGCAGTACCTGCAATCGAGTGGCGGGAAGCGGTTGCGGCCTTCGCTGTTGCTGCTGTCTGCCAAGCTCGCAGGCCACGCCGGGTCCACCGCCATCCAGATGGGCGCCGTAGTGGAGATGATTCACGCGGCCACGTTGGTGCACGACGATGTGATCGATGCGGCTCAGACGCGCCGCGGACGCCCTTCGACCAACGTGAAGTGGGGCAATCATACCTGCGTGCTGGCGGGCGACTGGCTCTACATGCAGGCGTTCCAGATGGCGTTGCGCGAGCGCAACTTCCAGATTCTGGACCTGCTGATCGGCCTCACCCAGATGATGGTGGAAGGCGAGCTGCTGCAACTGGAGCGGATCGGGCGCATCGACGTCAGCGAAGCCGATTGCATGGAGTTGGTGGACCGCAAGACGGCCTGCCTGTTCTCCGTCTGCGCAAAGCTCGGCGGCCTGGCCGGAGGCGGCGACACGCCAGTGCAGGAACGGCTGGCGGAATTCGCCTGGAACCTGGGGATGGCATTTCAGCTTGTCGACGACGTGCTCGATTTCACTGCCCGGGAGAAGACGCTCGGGAAACCGGTGGGCGGCGACTTGCGCGAAGGCAAAGTGACTCTCCCGCTGGTCTATGCGTTGGAGCGCGCCTCAGCCGAGGAGCGGCGATTGGTGGAAGCGATACTGCGCGACCGCAACTATGACGGAGTGCCGTTCTCGCGGATTCTGGCGCTGCTGGAGAAGTACCACGGCATTGAGCGCGTACGTGAGCGCGCGCAAACCTTCACCGACAAAGCGCGTCAGCTTATCAGCGAGTTCCCGGAGTCGCCCTACCAGCGTGCGCTGCTAGCCGTGACGGAGTTAGTAACCGAGCGCGATCACTAGCGGAGGTACCACAGGCCTCCCGGCCTGTGTCAGGTTTTACGCTACTTCCGCTTCTCCTGCTTCGATTGCTCTTCCCCGGATTTCTCCGTCTTCGAGTTATCCCGGTCCGCATCGGAGTTCGAATAGGTCACCGTCGGATGCTTCGCCTCGATGCGGGCTTGCCGCGCGGCGGCGGCGTCCTTGGCGCGCTCAAAGGCAATCGCCTGCGCCACGTCATCGTCTACCTGTTTCTTTTTCTGCGGCCGGTCAGCCGAATAGGCAAAAGGTGAAAGAAAGAATCCCGCCGTAACGAACCCGACCAGGCATTTTTGATACACAGTTCACCTCCCGCGTACGATCAAGCACCAGAAATGCCACCGTACGAAAAGATACTCACCACCGCATGGTGGCGCGGACGCTTTCGCCCTCAACCGTTACCGTCGTCTCCGCCTGGAACGGATCGAGCGCCGCTTCTTCTAGCCGGACGGCCAGTAATTCGTCCATGATGTATTCGCGGTGATCGCGGATCGCCTCCTGCAACTGGGTACTTTCCGTTGCGAGGCCGAGCTCGATGCGCTGGCTTACCGAAAGGCCGGCGTCCTTGCGCAGAACCTGTAGGTTGCGGACCAGGTCGCGCACCATGCCCTCGCGCTTGAGAGCCGGCGGGATCTCGAGATCCAACGCGACCGTTACGCCACCTTCCTCCGCGACGCCATAGCGCGGGTCGGGCTCCTGGTCGAGGCGGAAGAGGTTGGCCGGCACGGGTTGGTCAAATCCAGGGACATGCACCTGGCCGTTGTCCTGAAGGTGCGCCGCCAGGGCCTCGCGCGTTTCCTCGTCGAGCGATTCGAAGACCTCGCGGAAGCGGGAAACGTCGCGGCGCAAATGAGCACCCGCGGCCCGCCAGTCGGTCTTCAGGGCCCGGCGAAAGAAGCCGGAGGAATCGGCCGCGAAGCGAACTTCCTTCACGTTCAGCTCGCTCTGGATCATGGCGCTTTGCTCTTCCACGGCCTGGCGTTTATCCGGCGGGCAAACCACATGAAGCGCCTGCAGCGGCTGCCGGACGCGGATGGAGGCTTGCGAACGGAGTTTCAGCGCTGGCCGGATTACGCTACGCACGGTTTCCGTTCGCTTCAACAGAGCCGCGTTGCGCCACTCTTCGGGGATCTGCGGCCATTCGGCATGATGCACGGATTCGGCCGCGTTCGGATCGAGACCGCGCACGGCATTCTGCCAGATGTGCTCGGTGACAAACGGAACGATCGGCGCCAGCGCCTGGACGGTGGACCGCAAGGCCGCCAGCAGCGACGAGTAGCAGGCGCGCTTGTCGTCATCGTGCCCACTGCGCCAGAATCGTCGGCGGCTCACACGCACATACCAGTTGGAAACGTCGTCGAGGTAGGCTTCGATATCCCGCACGGCGGTGGGCGTGTCGTAGCCCTCGTAACTCTGCTTTACGCTATCGAGCATGACCGCGGTGCGCGCCAGCAGCCACTGATCGGTGACCTGGAGCGAATCGTAAGGCACCGGCTGCGCGAGGTCGGGCTGGTCGATGATGGCGTAGTTCACCAGGAACACGTAGATGTTCCACAGGTCGGCGATTTTGCGCGCGGCCATTTCGGCCAGGTTGTAGCTGAAGCGCATGTTCACCGACACCGGGCGGCTGCAGAACAGATACCGCATGGGGTCGGCGCCCACCTTGTTCACGGCGTCGTCGAACTGAATCATGAAACCGGTTTTGGAGAAGCGCGCGCCCTCTTCGCTCACCACCGATTCGTAGGCCAGCACCTTCTCATAAGGCGAGCGGCCGCTGAGGGTCACGCTCATGAAGAGCATGGAATAGAACCACAGGCGCACCTGCTCGCGCATCTCCGAAACCCATTCGGCGGGATAGGCGCGCTCCCATTCGGCGCGGTTTTCCAGGTATCCCAGGGTGCTGTAGGGGACGATGCCGGCGTCCAGCCAGCAGTCGCCGACTTCGATGACGCGGGGCGCTTCGCTGGAGCACTTCGGGCAACGGATCCGCACATCGTCGACCCAGGGGCGGTGCAACTCGGGTAGACGATCGACCGCCGACGGGTCTACCGCCAGCGAGCGAAGTTCTTCGCGCGACCCGACTACGGTCAGCTCCTCACACTGCGGGCAAATGTAAAAAGGAAGCGGCAGGCCCCAGTAGCGCTTGCGCGAGATGCACCAGTCGCCCATGTTGGTGAGCCAGTCTTCCATGGCTTTGCCGATGTGCTCCGGCATCCACGTTACGGTTCGCGCGGCTTCCAGCATTTGCGGCCGGATCTCATCACAACTAATGAACCACTCGTTGACCAGCCGGAAGATCAACTCGTTTTTGCAGCGCCAGCACACCGGGTAGCTGTGTTTGTACATCTCCGCCTTGAGCAGCTTCCCGGATTCCTTCAGTGCATAAGAAATATCCTGCGCGACATCGGCGGCGTGCTTAGCGGCCAGCCAGCCGAAATCGGGCAGGTAGCGACCGTTGCCATCCACTGGCGAGATTGCCGGCAGGCCCAGAAGTTTGCCGAGTTCGTGGTCCTCACGTCCGCAGCCTGGCGCGATGTGCACGATGCCGGAGCCTTCCACCGCATCCACATCGGCCCACGGCACCACGCGATGCGTAATCGCGGCTTGCTGGGGCAGTTCCGGAAAGAACGGCTCGTACTCCAGATCGATGAGCTCCGAGCCGCGGATCTCGCGCTCCACCTTGGGATGAAACTCGCGTAGTTTCACGAGCGCTTCCTTGCCCAGAATCAGCGTGTGGTTCCAGTGGTGCGAGGAGACTTCGATATATGTCAGCTCGGGATTCACGGCGGCGGCGACGTTGGCCGCGAGGGTCCACGGCGTGGTGGTCCATAGCAGGAGGCGGCGCGACGGCGTGGCTTTGAGAGAAGCCAGCACGTAGACCGAAAGATGCTCCAGGTCCTTGTGCGAGCCGGCCATCTCGTGTTCGGAAAGGCTGGTGCCGCAGCGCCAGCACCAGGGCATCGGCAGACCGCTCTGATACAGCCAGCCGCGGCGATGGCATTCTTTGAGAAAGGCCCAGATGCCCAGAATGTTGGAATCGTGATAAGTGAAGTAGGAGTGATCCCAATCCATCCACATCCCGAGGCGCGCGGACTGTTCGGAGATCACCTTGGCGTAGGTTTCGACGCGTTCGCGGCATTGCCGTGAGAAGTTGTCCAGGCCGAACCGCTCGATATCCGGCTTGCCGTTGAAACCCATGGCCCGCTCGACTTCCACTTCCACCCACAGGCCCTGGCAGTCGAACCCGTTCTGGTATTTCGCGGAGTGGCCGGTCATGGCCTTGTAGCGCAGAAAAACATCTTTCAGCGTGCGTCCCCAGGCGTGGTGAACGCCCATGGGATTATTGGCGGTGATCGGTCCGTCAATGAAACGGAAGAGCGGCCGGCCTTCGCGCAACTTCCTGAGTTTCTCGAACGCCTGGGATTCCCGCCAAAAGGATAGGACTTCCTCTTCCACCACCGGCGCTTCAAAGGCCGGAGGCACCGACTCCAACTTGTGCATGGGTTTCTAACCCCAGTCTACCAGCAGCGGTTGAAAAATTCGTATCAGGCGCTTGCATTCGGCGGTAGGGGAGATTACCATAGCCCCATGCGTTTAATGCGTTTACTCGTACCGATGCTGTTTATTGCAGTTGCCGTTTCTGTGTTTGCCCAGGATGCGCCTAAGAAAGAAAAGAAGGCCCTTCCTCCTCCGACGAATTTGAAGTTGTTGAAGCCGGACAACCTCATTGAGACGATGCGGTCGTTTACCGGAGCACTGGGAGTGCAGTGCACCTATTGTCACGTGATGGGGAACTTCGCCAGCGATGACAATCCGAAGAAGGAAATCGCCCGCATGATGATCACGATGGCGCGGGATATCAATGCCAAATTTCCGGACGGACAGCAGCACGTCCGCTGCTACACCTGCCATCGCGGTGCGGAAATGCCTTTGACGGAACCGCCAGCAGCCAAATAGGTTTTCCGAGAGTCAAGATTAGCGGCCGGACGGCGGGCATGTTCCCCGTGGTCCGGCCTTTTTGTTGGTGAATGTGTCACGAGCGGTCCCGAGACTGATTGTGCGGACAAGGTGGAAGCGCCTCGCGTATCTTTGCATCTTCGGAGCGGTGATCACCGTTTTTTCCGAGCAGCAGTCGTGCGCTACTCCAAACCTCGCGCTATCGCCAACTGCCGGGGAGTGGACGCTCGGATCACCTCAGGAATGCGGGCCACCCGCGCCCTCCGATTTGCGGATGTGGAAGGGGACGACGCACGCCCGCCGGATCTGCCGGGCAGAATACGAGGGATCGCCACAAATGAGGCTCACCCTTTTCTATATGCCCGGGTGGCCGGGAGCGGCTGCCTTCGATGCTTTTCAGAAATGGCAGATCCAGCCGGGTAAGATGGCCTTCTACAAGGGCCGCTATTTCGGTGTGGTGGAATCTCCGAAAGCGGATGGGAACGCGCTGAACCGTTTCACTGTGGCTGTGGAGTCAACGCTTCCTGCTGGCGTCGAGTTTCACTGGTGATGTCTGACGGGTGTGGCTTCTCCCCACGGAGCCACTCCTGGAGATGCTCCAGGTAGAGATAGATTACTGGCGTGATATATAAGGTTAGGAACTGGGAAACCACCAGGCCGCCGACCACGGCCAACCCCAGCGGCTGGCGCGCATCCGCGCCTTCCCCGTAAGCCAGAGCGATGGGCAGCGTTCCACAAAGCGCCGCCATCGTGGTCATCATGATGGGCCGGAAGCGGCGCAGGCAACCGGTGTAGATCGCTTCCTCGGGGGTGTGGCCGGCGTGCTGCGCTTCGATCGCAAAATCGATCATCATGATCGCGTTCTTCTTCACCACGCCGATGAGCATGATCAGCCCAACGAAGGCAAACAGGTCCAGATCCTTGTGGAATAACTTCAAAGTGAGCAATGCCCCAAACACGGCCGAGGGCAGGCCCGAAAGGATCGTGATGGGGTGAATGAAACTCTCGTAGAGGATTCCGAGGACGATGTAGATTACCAGAATCGCCACGATGAGGAGGACCGTCATACCGCGGAAGGATTTCTGGAATTCCTTGACGGTTCCCTGAAACGAGGTGCTGACGCTGGGCGGGATGCGGAGTTCCTGGACGGCTTGATTGACACCGTCCGTAGCCTCTCCCAAAGAGAATCCGGGCGCCAGATTGAACGATACCGTGACCGCCGGAAGCTGTCCGAAATGGTTTACCGAGAGCGGCCCCACACTGCGCTTGAGCTTCACCACGGACTGCAAAGGCACCAGCGGTCCCTGCGAGGAATGCACGTAAAGCCTGGACAAGCCTTCCGGAGAAGCCTGATATTTCGGGGAGACTTCGATGATGACCGCATATTCGTTGGCCTGCGTATAGATCGTGGAGATTTGCTGGTTGCCATACGCGGCCCCGAGGGCGCTTTCAATTTGTGCCGGCGTCACTCCCAGGGAGACCGCGCGGTCGCGATCGATATCCAGTTGGACTTGCGGGCTGCGAATCTGCAGGTCGGAATTTACGTCGATAAAGCCGGGCAACGCCCGCATCTTATCCATGAGTTTCGGCGCCCAGTTGTAGAGTTCCTGGAGACTGGAGCTCTGCAGAGTCATCTGGTAGACGCTGGCGCTGTTTTGCCCGCTGATACTGATTGGCGGCGGATTCTGGAGAAACGCCAGGATGCCGGGAACCGTGCCGAGCTTAGGACGCAGCTCCGCGATGGTTTGATCGGCGGAAAGCAGCCGCTCGCTACGCGGCTTGAGAGTGGCGTACAAGACACCGGAATTGCCCTCCGATGCATAGGCGAAGACACTCTCCACGTTAGGGTCTTGTTGCATGATGTCGGCCAGCGCGCGCTGATGCTTGGCCATTGACAGGAACGAAATATCCTCGCCCGCCCGTGTAATTCCGTAAATGACGCCGTTATCCTGGCTGGGAATAAAGCCGGTTGGCATATGGAGGAATAGGTAGATGGTCCCGCCCAGTAATCCGAATGCCAACATCACCGTTGCAAACTTGTGTCGCATTACCGCGCGCAGGCTGTGATCGTAGGCGCGCGTCATGGCGTTGAAGCCCGCTTCGAGCGCGCGGTAAGTCAAGCCGTGGCGCGCATCCGGGCGATAGCACCGGAAACGGCTACCCAACATGGGTATTAAGGTTAGGGAAATGAAACCCGAGATCAGGATGGCGACGGCAATGGTGATGGCGAACTCGTGCAGCAGGCGGCCCACGATGCCGCCCATGAACAGCACCGGGATAAACACGGACACCAGCGAAATGGTCATGGAGACGATGGTGAACCCGATTTCCCGTGACGCCAGAATCGCAGCCTCGCGCCGTGAATTGCCTGCTTCGGTGTAGCGGACGATGTTCTCCAGCATGACGATGGCATCGTCGACGACGAAGCCGACCGACAGAGTGAGCGCCATCAGCGAGAGGTTGTTCAGGCTATAGCCCAGCAGATACATGATGGCGCAGGTGCCGATGATAGACAGCGGCACCGCCGCGCCTGGAATCAGCGTTGCGGAGAGGTTGCGCAGAAATAAAGAGATGACCATCACCACCAGGCAGATGGTGAGCACCAGCGTGAATTTCACATCATTGACGGATCGCCGAATGGTGCCTGAAGCATCGTAGATGACCTGCAAATCCAAAGCCGGCGGGATTTCGGAGCGGAAGACCGGCAGCAACTCCTTGACGCTGTCTACCACCTGCACGGTGTTGGTTCCCGGCTGGCGTTGAACCGAAAGAACCACGCTGCGCTTCTGATTGTTCCAGGCGATGACTCGTTCCGTCGAGGTGCTGTCGATGACATTTCCCAACTCACCCAGACGGACCGGTACGCCATCGCGCCACGCCACGATGAGCGGACGATAAGCTGCGGCATTGAACAGCTGGCCCTGCGTATCGAGGGTGAAGGCCTGCTTCGGCCCAAACAGCTTGCCCGTGGGAGCATTCACGTTGCTCGCCTGAATGGCCCGCTGCACATCGTCGATTCCAATCCCCAGAGAGGCGAGTTTTTCCGGATCGACCTGTACCCGAACGGCATAGGGGGAAGCGCCGGATACCTGTACACGGGCGACTCCGCTAACTGTCGAGATGCGCTGGGCTACCAATGTTTCGGCATACTCATCTACCGTGGAAAGCGGCAGGGTATCGGATGCAAGCGACAGGTAAAGGACGGGCTGATCCGCAGGGTTCACCTTCTGAAACGAGGGCGGGCGAGGCATCTCCGGGGGAAGTTGACCGCCGGCCTTCGAGATAGCCGACTCAATATCCTGAGCTGCGGCGTCGATGTTGCGGTCGAGCGAGAACTGCACGACGATGTTGGTGCTTCCCTGCGAGTTGGACGAACTCATCGACTCGATGCCGGCGATGGTGGAGAACTGTTTTTCGAGCGGGGTGGCCACGGCCGCCGCCATAGTCTCCGGGCTGGCGCCGGGCACTGCGGCATTGACCTGGATAGTTGGATAATCGACGCTCGGCAGGGCGGCCACTGGCAGCGCGCGGTATCCAACGATCCCAAACAGCAGGATGGCGAAGGTGACCAGCACAGTCATTACCGGGCGCTCGATAAAAAGGCGGGAAATGTTCATGGCTACAAAGCCTGCGAATCGATTTTGGCCGCGGGCACGGGTTTGATGCGCGCACCGGGAACGAGCCGGAGTTGCCCGTCAGTAACCACGGTTTCACCGGCAGACAAACCCTTCTGGATGGTTATCTTGTCGCCAAAATTGGAACCGACGGCGACCTTTCGCGCCTCGACGGTCTGATCGCGTTTCACCACGAAAACCATCTGGCCATCTTGCCCCGGCTGCACGGCCTCTGCAGGGACCACGACGGCTCGATTCAAGGTTCCCAACCGGAGCGTCACATCCGCAAATTGCCCTGGCCACAAAAGGCCTTCCTTATTGTCGAAGCTGGCTCGCAGGCGGATGGTACCGGTGGTGGTATCCACCGTGTTTTCGATTACCGAAAGAACTCCTGTCACCGCATGCGTGGTGTCATCGCGCGGCACCGCCGTGACCGGCAGTTTACGGAGCGCGTTGCTGCGCCGGATCTCCGACAGAGAATCCTCCGGCGCGTTGAAGGTGACCCAGATCGGCGTGACCTGATTGATCACCACGATGGGGTTTCCGTTGGCGGCCACCACGTTGCCTGAATTGATCAGCAGAATGCCGGCCCGGCCGGAGACGGGCGAACGAATCTCGCAGTAGGTGAGGTCGAGCTTGGCGCGGTCAATGGCAGCCTGGTCATTCTCGATGGATGCCCGGGCACTCTCGATGGCCGCCTGGTCGGCGAGAATGGACGCGCGTGCCGCTTCCGCGGTAGCGCGCGACTGGTCATCTAGGGTTTTGGATGTCAGGCCCTCCTGGATGAGCTGGCGGTTGCGGGCGGCATCTGCCTCGGCGCTGCGGGCCTGGGCCTGGTCGCGTTCGAGGTTGGCTTGAGCCTGGCGAAGATTCGCCTTGTCGCGGGACAGTGTGGCCTCGGCCTGTTTGAGCGCTTCCTGGTATGGCCGGGGATCGATCTGAAACAGGAGGTCGCCCTGGTTAACGGACGCACCTTCGGTGAATGCGACGCGCACGATCTGGCCGGCGATTTGGGATTTCACCTGGATGACTGCGGAAGGTTCGACCCGCCCCACCGCGTGGATTTCAATGGGCACGGACTCTTCGGTAACGGGCGCAACGCTCACGGGAACGGCTGGAGGCGGACCTGCGGATTGGGCTTTCTGTTGCTGGCAGGCGGTGGTGAGCAACGCCAGCACCAAGCCGGTGAGTAAGGATGCGACTCTGTGCCGGGACACTGGTTTCTGCCTGGAAACGGTGAACCTCGGGTGCACTAGATTCCCCTCTCAGTGATGGAACGCTTGGTTTCAGTATAGCGGACGGATCGGTAGTTGCTGGGAAACCGGACACAGGCCGGGAGGCCTGTGGTACGGGCTCGGGCTCGCGGGAAATGGGTTCGTTCGGTAAATTTGGCCGCAGTGCGTCACGCACCGCGGAGAGTGCTATTCGAGCTTGCGCCTAGAGTCCCGGAGTGCGCCCGACTGCCTGCTCAAGCTCGGCCCAGGCAAGGAGGTAGCCCAAGCTCGCTTGAAGATAATCAGCTTGGGCCTTGTAAGTTGCGGCCGTACTTTGGCGGCGGTCGGACACCAAAACGACGCCTTGACTTAGTTGGTTCTGTGCCAGGCGTTCGCTTTCCTGCCGCAGTTTCACAACTTGGTTTGCGACTTCGACCAGACTCCTGGTCCGCTCGAGTTTGTTGTAATCGCGCTCGATACCAACGGCCACCTGGTCCTTTAGCCTCCGCAGGTTTTCTTCCGCCTGTGCCAACTGCGCTTCGCGCTCGCGCACACCTGCGCGTCTTTTGCCGAAGTCGAACACCTCGTAATTGAGATTGATCCCGAAGGTCCCGAAGTTGTGCACAAGAAAGGGAACTCCGTCCTGATAGCTCTGACGCGCGAAGGCGGTAATGTCCGGGATGTACGCCGACTTCGCGGCGCTCACTCCCGCCTTTGCTTTCCGCACTTCCTCCTCCCCGGCCAAGATCTCCGGGTTCTCCGACCATGCGGTCTGAAGGTACTCCTCACGCGGGCGAAAATCAAAACTCGATGGGACAGCCGGATCCAGATCGAGTTGCGTACCGAGCGGCAGACCCAACAGATCGTTCAGTTCGGTGTTCAGGTCCGACAACTGGAGCTGTGCGGTTAACACGGATTGCTGGCTCTCCAGGAGACCTGCTTTGCCCTGTATGGCTGCAACGTTTAGAGCGCTGCCGTTGCGGACGTCGTCTTCACTTTCGCGCAGCCGCTCCGTAGCATATGCGTTCTGCTGTTCGGCCGCTTGCTTTTGGAGGCGCGCGATCAGCATGCTGAAGTAAAGAGTGTGGACCTGGAGCGCGACCTCCGTCTCGGCCTTCTTTAGATCGTCATGAGAAACCGCCACCTCCGCGGCTGCAATCTGGTTTGCCTGATGGATCCGGATCAACTGGGTGAGCGGCTGGGAAAGCTGCGTGCCGCTTGAGAATAGGGTCTTCTGGCCTTGGGGAAGGGTTATGCCCTGCGCGGGAACGAGACTGCCCCCAGCGGTTCCAAAGGCGCCCGCGGGAATCCCGATATTTTGAAAATCCGTCACGCGTAATATGTTCGACTGATTTGTGATCGATGGGAAATACGCGGAACGTTGGCCAGCCTTCTTTTGCTCGTTTTCGGTTACCTTGAGCCTGGCAATCTTGAGGGCGTGATTCTGGCTGAGCGCGAGGTGAACGGCCTCCGGTCAGCGTGATGCGCCGCATGTCCTTTGACTGTTGAGCGAATGCCGCCTGCGGCGGCGCCCATAGACCCGCCAGGCTCGTAATTGTGAGCGCGCAGAGAATACCGTTACGCTTCATTGCATTTTCCTCAAGTCCTGATAACTGATTCTGGGGGGCCGCAGGAACAGCATCAGCAGAAGATACGCGGCGGCCATCCAGGCGGCGAGAATGAACCCGTCGGCGGTTGCCATCGTGTACGCTTGCGCTCGCACCTGTTGACTCAGGATGCCGACGGCGCGGTGCTTGTGCCTCGTCTGGCCCAGTCAGACGCTGACAAGGAGCCCTCCGGTCAGCAGGCGCAATCGTTCATCGGTAAGCCAACTTCCGGATTGCAGATGTAATCCGAGTAAATTCGAATGAAATTTCTCCCTGACCGAAATGAAGTGCGTCATCACGGCGACGCCGGTCTGTCCGCCGAAGAGTCGAATGAAGTGCATAAACCCTGAGAGTGTCGCGGCGGTTGCGGCGCTCGCCAGGGCTCCCGCCTCAAGGCCTTCGAGAACGATGGAGCCTACCAAACCGACGTACGCGCAACCAAAGCCGGCTGCAAGAAGAAGCTCCACGGCTTCGAAACTGGTTCCAGCCCACATAGTATCCAGGTGGGCGCATATCCAGCAGCCGATCGCCACTACGGTGAGCCCCAGGGCCAAGGTTAGTCGAGAGGTGGTATGGAGAACCACGATTGCAACCAACCATACGACGGCAAACATCGGTAATGCGACCCAGGCGAGTGCGTGTCCGGTCTGGAGCGAGCGGTACTGTTGAACATTGCCCAAAAACCCTGGGATCAGGACTATCGTCGCCAAGTGCACAAACTTAAATGCGAAAATCGACAGCGCGAGGATGATGATGTTCCGCCTGTTGAGGAAGGATAGTTTCAAGGTGGGATTTGGCTGCAGCATGCGCCTGACTGCTGAAGCCCCCACAAGAAAAATTCCGCCGGCCAACATCCCCACGATGACTGCCGGAGTTTAGCCAGTAGAGGCGCTCCCCCTGATCCAGCGCACCGTACAAAAGGGCGAGGCCAACGCTGAAATATGCAAATCCACGCCAGCTCGGTTTGGAAGGCGCAGGAGGCCGCCGCGGAATCCCATAAAAGATGCACGCCATCATTACGGGCGTTACGAGCGCCGCTGTCCAGAAGATCCAGTGCCAGGAGAGGTACTCGATAAACCAGCCCTCCAGCAGCGATGCAATGTTGCTCACGAAAACGATGTCCGCGGCATATGCGGCAATTCCGAAGATGATCAGTTTCTTCGGAAGAGCCGTTAGGACGAAGGTCATCGTGAGCGAGTAGAAAGTCCCGGAAGCGACTCCTGCGATGACTACCATTGCCAACGTCGCCCGATAGCCTGGCGCAAAAGGCAGCAAAGCGGATGTGACGGCAAATATCGCTGCGGCCTGGAGCAGAATTCTGCGGGGACCGAATAGAGCAGCCAGAAAAACCACGAAGACGCCGCTGAACATAGTCGCCATGTTCAACGCAGTTGGAATCCAGGAGGCTTCATCGAAGCCGAAGCCAAGAGTGCCGCGAAGGTCCGGCAGTCCCACGCTGACCAGGCGGGCGTTGAGCGTGGCGACCCCGGCTCCCAGAAAAACGCCCAAAATACCCAGGTACGGGTTGGTTGAGGTTTCGGGGCGGACTGGGGGAGATGCCGGCGGCTTGGCAGTAGCTTGGGTTGCCGTCACTGCGGATTCTCCCGTCACTCGCCGGCGGCCTTTGTGCGCACGACTGCGATCACAGAGAGGCCAGGACGGAGCCGGTCGAGATTAGGCTGACGTGCATCGAGCACAATCTTTACCGGCAAACGCTGCACGACTTTTGTGTAATTGCCAGTGGCGTTGTCCGGCGGCAGCAGCGCGAACTGCGAACCGCTGGCTGGAGAGATCTGGTCGACCTTGCCCTTAAAGATCACGCCAGGTAGCGCATCCACCCGGATCTCGGCGGGATCGCCCGGCAGGAAATGCCGAAGTTGCGTTTCTTTGAAATTTGCCTCCACCCAGGTTTCTTTTTGAACCAGCGAAATCACCTGAGTGCCCGGACTAACCAGTTGTCCGGGGCGCACCTTGCGTTCGCTGACGATTCCATCGGTCGGAGCGGTTATGCGCGTGTAATCCAGATTGGTCTGGGCCAGCGCCCGGGAAGCTCTTTTCAAGTTCAGGTCTGCGTTCAGCAACAGCTGTTGTGAGTCCAGCACCGCGCGCTGGCGCCTCTGCGCTTCGAGCTCGGCTCTCGTGCTCGATAACTTGGCCTTCGCTCCCACCAGATCCGCCTGGCGGCTGGCTAATTGAGCAGATGCCGTAGCGACTTGATCCTCGCTGCTCGCGAGTTGGGCTCGAAAGCGCTGCTCGTTTGCTACCGCCTGCTCGAGTGTCTGGCGGGTGGCGGACTCGGTTGCGAACAGGGCTTCCTGCCGCCGCCGCTCCAATAGCGTACGGTCGACGTCCGCTTTAGTGCCGTCGATTCCGCTTCGCGCATTCGCTATGGACGCCTTCGCCGCCTCAACGCCGGCCTCTGCTGCCGCGATGTTCGCTTCTGCCGCGCGAATACCTTCTTCAGCCTGAACTATGCGAGCGTCCTGCAATTCCTTCTGCCGTTGATTATTGATAAGCGCATCCTGCCCCGAAGCTACCCCGGCTTGGGCCTGCTGCACTTGTGCGCGAAAATCATCATCGCGCAACTCGACCAGCAGCTGGCCGGATTTCACAAATTGGTAGTCGGATACTTGTACCGATCGAACCAGGCCGGCCACCTTCGTGCTCAGCGGTGTGAGATCCGCCCGAACGTAGGCATCATCGGTTTCTTGCGAAGCCCGCTCACTCGCCCAGGTGTTCCAGTTGCCTGCGACAAGAAATACAATTCCAACCGCCATCAAAAGAATGGTTACGGGCACCAGCAGCTGCTTCAACCGGCTCATCCAGTTGGGTCGCTTCTCAACAGAATCTTTGTCAGGCATTTTCAGCGCTCCTTTTGGGAAAGCTAGCAGGCGTGAACATTAACTCCCTCATTCTCTTGGAGCCTCTCCCGAAGTCTTTTGTTGGATAGAAGAATCGGGCCCATCTGCTGGAGCGGCAACCCGTCAGGCTGGACTCCGCGGACGGCTGCCCAGGGGATCGGGTAGGTACAGCCGCAAATGCGGCATCGGTAACTCTCGTGAATGGGCCACATCAGTGCGCTGTGCATCAAACAGCACCATAGGATGCGAAGCCGGGTAGCCAGGTCGAGGTGACGTTTTCGTTCTTCAGGCATGTTGTGTCTCGCTGGTCGATGTGCTCTTCGACCCATTTCTCCAACCCTGGGCCCTTGGCAACAGCCATCCGTGTAGCCATTCGGAACGATCCCGATTCTTTCTGAGCAAGCGGAATGGAATCCCGGTCATCGACTGTATCCGCATCTGCGCCTGCCGCGTTGTGACGACAAACTGCGCGCCGAGGCCGTGCCATTTCTCGATCAGTTTGCGCCCGGCTGTGTCGATGCTCTCGATGCCGGTGAAATCAACAATCAGCGGCCGGCCGCGAAATACGGAAGAAGCCGTTTCGCGCGCCTGGTCTAAGTCCGCAGTGGTGTCTTTCGACAAATCGCCAGCCAATTGCAAGCGGAATGCCGCGGCCTCATCGTGCATGTAGTAGGTAAGGCAGTTTGCCCGGTTCTCAGACATAGGCCCCTTTCCGGTGAGCCTCGCTGCCATCCGTCCAATCCTGCAACCGCAACATGCCGAGCATTACCGCGATCGTCACGGCATGGGCCCGATCATGAGCGCCGAGCTTTTGCAAGATGTGTTTCATCTGCGTCCGCGCCGTTTCGCAGGAGATGGAAAGCTGTGCCGCTATCTGCTGATTGTTGTTTCCCCATGCAGCCAGGTGGAGAACCTCGATCTCGCGCCGTGTAAGCCGGGAGTCGAGGTGTCCAGCGGTCTCACACGCCACGGGACCGGGTACGATCGTTTCGCCTGCCTGCACTTGGCGAATGGCGCGGACCAGGTCGCAGAGGGGGAGGGCCTTCGAAAGATATCCATGGACGCCGGCATCCAGCGCGCGCCGCACATGCACGTGGCCCTGAGCGGACGTTATCGCCACAATCCGTGTTCGTGGAAATTCAGCGAGAATCCGCCGCGCCAGTTCGTCTCCCGGAATATCCGCCAGCAAGAGGTCGAGTGTCACAACGTCAGGCCGACATCTTCGGACATCTTCGATGGCCTCTTCGCCGGTCGAGGCCGCGGCAACGATGGTCATATCCTCCTGACGGTTGATCGTAGCGACCAAACCTTCTTGAGCCAGTTGATTCCCATCCACAGTCACGACACGAATGCGTCGCGGCACCACGTGCAAGCCGCGCGCGATGGGAACCGTGACGATTGCCGCTGCCGCGCTCGCCATAACTTCCTCCTGTTCCGAAGTTAAGGCAATCGGGCCCTGCGACACATCACGAGAACGGAGTCTTTTCCATTAACCCTGATGTTGATGTGCAGCTACCACATTCGAGGTAGATGTGTGGGGCCAGGCCTTCCGGCCTGCCGCCGCGCTTCCGCGCGGCGCAGTGTGGCCAACAAGCCGTGAACGCGCTTCCCAACCAGAGGCGCCGCCCGGTAGGGCAGCGGCAGGCCGGAAGGCCTGGCCCCACGCACTCACACCGTTAGGTCAACCCGTTCTTCTTTGCTACACGGCCCAGTTCGCTGCGCAGGCGGGCGAGAGCGGAGTTAAAGAGCATACGGGCCGGACCGAGGCCGTCGTCGCTTGAGATCCTTTCGAACTCGGCCACCAGAGCCGTGGCGCACTCGTTCAGTTTCTCGATGCGCACCGTGAGATCCAATTCGTGGCCAAGGCCCTGGACCTCCCGCATGAGGCTCCCCGACTCGGCAACCCGTTTCGGGATCGCGTTCCGCAGTTTCGCCACCACGGCAGCCACCCGGCGCGAGTTCTCGGAGTTCAGCTCGATGGCTTCGCCCTGGTAGTGCAGCGCGCCACCCTGGATGGCGGGCGCGATCGCACGGAAGGTTTCCGGCGAGACGCGCGTCAATTGCGAAAGCTCGAAATACGCGGCGCCGAACTCCTCCCAGAGCCGGATGGTGCGGTCGGCTTCGGCCCGGCTGATATTCAAAAACCGGGGGCAAAAGTCGTCCCACTTTTCAGTGCACCTTTTATATAGCTTTTCCTCGTGCAAACGGCGGAGGCCCTCGGCCTGGGCCGCCGAACAGCGGCCGGCAATCAGGCCAAAGGCGTGGTTCTGACCCAGAGCCACGCCCACTTCGAGCAACGCGGCACTGTCGGCCGGCAGCCCGCCCAGCGATTCTTGGTTCATATCTACCTCGTCCAGCACTCGAGTGAAGCGGCGGAAAATCTGATGTTATTGACTGGAAAGGGCGAGGCCGGCACTTAACCGATCAACTGGAGCGGTCGGCCGAACGGCCCTCCCCAACCTCTACCATCGCACGGGAGATCGCGGCGGCAGCCGGATAAGGGGGCTTTCGAAGGCGTTCCGCCTCTAGATACAGCGAGAAGCTAAATCTACATCCGCCGTGATCGTCAGGTCCCGATGGCCTACCAGACCAGCCGCAAAGCCAGTTGAATTTGACGCGACGTGCTAGCGGTCGCCGTGATGAGACCGGCGGTAGCCAGCGCCGCTCCTTTGGCATTGTAGAGCTGATTATTCGGGAGCGGCGGTTCGAAATTCGCTCTGTTCGCGAGATTGAATATTTCGGCGCGGAACTGCAGCCTCGCGGCCTCAGAAATGATCCGCATGGGGAAATTGCGATTCACCGAGTAATCCAGTTCAGCGAGTCCCGGACCGGCGAGCGAGTTGCGGCCGGCATTGCCCAACAGATTTGCCGGAACGGGGAAGCTGTAGCAAGCCAGGTTGATGTAGTGTGACGGGTTACCTGCATTTGTGAGATGGCTACACGCAGGGCCGACGACGCGGTTCGGAACGTCATAGGAGCCGGAACTGTTCTCGCCCACGGCGTCACCCGAGATCAGCGGTGTAAATGGCAGGCCGTCGCTAGCCGTGAAGATCCCGGCCATCTCCCATCCATTGGTCAGAGCCTTAAGGGCCAACGGCGCCGTCCTGATTCGGGGAAGCTCCCATAATCCATTAATGACAGCTACGCGCCCGACGTTGAAATCCGAGGGACCGCGATTGAGGTGGCGATTGATAAATAGCGTGGAAACCGAATTCTGGAATTGCGTTGGGAAAACGCTCGAAGAGTAGCCGTCAATGCTCTTCTGCCAGGTGAACGCCCCCTGCAGTTGGAAGCCGTGCCCAAACCGCCGCTGCAGGCGTGTCTGGAGCGAATTGTAATTGGAACTGTCACCCCAGGTAAGCTGGCGAATCGAACCGACATTAGGATTCAGCCGGGTGCCGCTGCCCACCGGTGACGGCCACTGGTAGCCTTGAGGCGTATAGGTGGGCATCACGATATCGACGTCGTTAGCCATGCTGAACATGTGAACGCCGCGCGATCCTGCGTAAGCCGCCAGCAGCATCAGGTTCGGCGCTAGCACGCGCTCCACACTGGCGTTCCATTGCATCACGTAATTGCGTGGCGGATTGTATTCGATGCTCGGTTCACGAACCGGCGCATCGTTCGGGTTCAAGGTGAGAATGGTCTGGTAGCCGCCATAAGGAAACGACCCAGCCGGTGGGTTGATCAGGGTCACAAGACTCGAAAACGGGCCGCTATAGGCTTCCAACATGGCGATTTCGTAGATCAGCGGGAGTACGTCATAGATTCCAAAGCCCGCCCGAATGGAAGTTGTTCCATTCTTGGATGGCGCCCAGGCTAGACCCACACGAGGCTCGAAATTGTAACGAGTGGGGTTCTGGAAAAGAGGTTGCCCAACGTTAAGGTTCGTGCTGTAGATGTCGCGCAGATTCGAAACCAGCCCGTTGACCTCATTGGGCACGGAAGCCATCTCATAACGGAGCCCGAGGTTCACGGTCAGGTTCGGAAACCAACGGTAATCGTCCTGGAAATACGCACTCGCGACGTTCTGCCGGAAACCACGCTCTGGAAAGCCGCTGCCCGAAGGGTTTGCCCGCGTGCCGGAATAGTAGACGTCCTGAAAGAAAGCGCTCACTTTGCCGTTCGCGAGAAAGTCGCTTAAGGAATTGAAGTTATATTGACCGTTTGGTTCCGCCGCCACCTGAGTGTTATAGCGATAGCGGATGAATTCTCCGCCGGTCTTGATGAAATGCTTTCCCTTCTGCACGTTCAGGTCATCGTAGGCTTGAAAGTTAGTGAACCAGAAGTTCGTGGTCGCAAGGCCGTTGTTTCCACCGTTAAACGTGGTGAGACCGGGAACAGTCAGGAGCAGGAGCATCGCGGCCGGGAAGAATTCCTAAACTCGGATCGGATGCCGCGGGGTTATTGCCGGGAGAGGTGGCCAAACCTTGCGCTGTCACGCGGTTCATCCCTATGCGAAATACGTTGACGACTTGAGAATTGAATATGCGGGTGGCATTGATTGACGCGGTGTTTCGCCATAATCTGTTGTCGGCGTAGATGCTGTTCAAACCGTCGGGCGTCTGAGTGTGGCCATTGTCAGTCGACCAAGAGGAACTCCTGGGGACCATCCGGGCGGTCCACGCGGGGAAGAAAGCACTTTCCGCCGAAGCTTCCTATGAGTTGGCCGAGCATGCCACCGACGAAGCCCTGACGCCGGCGGAAGTCGAGGTGCTCCAGCTGATCGCCGCCGGCAACGCCAATAAGCAGATTGCCGCGCAACTTTCGATCACCGAAGAAACCGTCAAGGGGCGAGTCAAAAACATCCTGGCCAAACTGGCCGCCAACGACCGCACGCACGCGGCGATGATCGGCGTAAGGCGCGGAATCATTGAGCCTACCGACTCAAATGAGTGAGCCGCTAGACCCTTTTGGGCTTTGTTTACAGTCGTCAATCTGTAACGCTGAGACAGGGCGCCCAGTTGCGACGTCTATACTCAACATTTGCGCCAGGATGGCCTGGGGTGGGTCTCCTGCTGCTGCGTCTGGTTGCCGCGATTACGGTGATTGTTCATGACCTCATGAAACTGGCGGCAGGGCTGCCGGTTGGCGGAGTCGTTCTGGAGGGGCTCTCGATCGCGGCTGGAATCCTTCTGTTGGCGGGTTTGTGGACGCCAATCGCGGGATCGCTGGTGGCGGTGCTCGGGTTATGGAACTTGATTTCCACACACCCGGCCGATCCCTGGGTCACCATCCTGCTAGTCACCATCGGCGCCGCCCTGGCGCTTCTGGGGCCGGGCGCGTGGTCCGTGGACTCCCGTCTCTTCGGCTGGAAGCGCATCGATCTGGGAAACCCAAGGGGCTAGCGTGCTGTCCCACGACCGGACACAGACCTGGAGGTCCGTGCTACCTCAAAAGAGCCGCGTTGAGCCACAATTGAGGCGGACGCGCGGCTCAATGCAGGGTTTCCCGACGGAAGAAATCTGCTCCAGAATGGGTATATGAGTCAGGAGCAAGATATGACGAACGCTGCTCGCATCCGAATCCTGAGCGTCGACGATCACCCATTGTTTCGGGAGGGAATCGGCGCAATCATCAATTGCCAAGCCGACATGTCGCTGGCTGGGACTGCCTCGAACGGCAGGGAAGCGATTGAAGCCTTTCGCGGCCTGAGACCCGACGTTACGTTGATGGACCTTCGTCTCCCGGATCTTAACGGGCTTGACGCTTTGATGGCCATCCGGTCGGAATTCCCGGAAGCCCGCATCATCGTCTTGACGACATTCGAGCGCGATGCCGAGATTCAGCGCGCTTTAAAAGCGGGTGCTCGCGGCTATTTGCTGAAGTGCATGCCCCCCCAACAAATGCTCGACATGATCCGGCAGGTCCATGCCGGCAAGAAGTGCGTTCCGGCGCAGATTGCCGCGGGGCTGATGGAGCATCTTGGCGATGAAGCCCTGAGCAAACGCGAAGTGGAAGTCTTACAGCAAGTCGCAGCGGGCAACCGGAATCGGGATATCGCCGCCAAGTTGTTCATCGCGGAGGAGACGGTCAAGGTGCATGTCAAGCACATCATGGACAAGCTCCGCAGCCAACGATCGCACGCAGTCGGTGGCGATCGCCGCCCGCCGCGGCATCATTCAACTGTAGGGCAGGCTTCAGCCTGCGGACGGGCTTGGTAGAAACTCTTTTGCGCCGCCCCTTCGTCTTCCGCCGACCTCGCCTGCAACGCCATCCCCACCAAGGATGCGATCAGGATTGCGATGTAGAGCTGGCCGACCAGGGCTTCCGCCACAGTCAATGCTCGCGCCGCAGGGCTCGCGGGATGTATATCGCCGAAACCAACGGTAGTAAGAGTCGTGAAGCTGAAGTAGATCAAGTGACTTGGCTGCTGTGAGAGACTTTCCGCCACGCCAGGTTCGAAATGAATCGCGGAAGGTGCCTGTTGAACGAGCAGTTGGTACGCGAACGTCCACGTCAGGCCGATCAACAGATAGCCCGCGACTCCACCGAGCACGCGGTATCCACTGATCCTGCCCGGGCGCAAAGTGCGCTCCAACGTCACGCAGAACATGATCGAGAGACAAGCGACCCTGAGTGCCGTATCGAGCACAGCGAAACCGTGCGATGGGCTGCGTTCAACCATCAGATCCACCGCAAAAGTCGCAATAGTCAATGCGACAACCAGGTAGATTACGGCCCGATGACGGATCGTTGCGAATGCGCCAAAGACGAGCATCAACGCGAATGCCAGGGACAACGCAAGCTGCCCCACTTGCGACAGGGTGACCACCGGCAGAACGATCGTGGTCAGCACCAGGAAGCTCAGAAAAAACACCATGCCCCGGTCCCTGCCGTAGAACATCGATGCTGAATTTGGACCAGCCTGACTCACTCACCTGAGCAGAGCCTTGCGCGTGCTCTTCTGTTGGCCAACAAATCCACCCCTGTGAGGCTCCTCAGAGGTGAACGCTTCAAACACGAGGGAAAGGTGTTGAAAGAACCTCAGGTAGTCTATCTTGCCCGGCACGGCGAAACCGCGTGGTCACTTAGCGGACAACATACCGGGCTGACCGATCTGCCTCTGACGACGCGCGGCGAATGCAACGCTCGCCGGCTGGGGGAACGGCTCAAAGGACTGGAATTCGACCGCGTGTTTACCAGTCCGCTACAACGCGTAAAGCGGACTTGTGAACTCGCCGGCTTTGGGTCACGGGCGGAGGTGGATCGCGACCTGGTCGAGTGGAACTACGGCGAGTACGAAGGTCTGCGCACCGCCGACATTCGCGCGAAGCGTCCGGGCTGGGAAATGTTCCGCGATGGATTCCCGGGCGGAGAATCGTTCGATCAAATCGCGGCGCGCGCGGACCGCGTCGTGGATCGGGTTCGATCTATTGACGGTGCGGTGCTGCTATTCTCCAGCGGGCACTTCCTTCGAGTCCTGGCCGCGCGCTGGCTCGGACTGGAGCCGCAGGGCGCCCGGCATTTTCTACTGGACACCGACAGCCTGAGCAGCCTGATGTATGAACACAACGACCCGTCGCAACCGGCGATCGGCCTTTGGAATGACGCGCACCATGTAAGCGCGCAATGCCTGGAGGAATCCAAGTGAGCACTGAGAGCGTTATAGCAACGAAGACACGAAGCCAAGGCCCGGCGTCTCCGGATCCATACGAGTACGGTCCTGTAAATCTCTTCGGGACGGACAACGGCCTATTCGAACGCCACCTGCTTTACGACAACGTGATCGAGCGCACTGCCGCCGACTCCCGCGATCGCTTTGAGGCGTTTGCCCGCGCGGTAAGGGACATCCTTTCTCAACGCTGGGTGTCGACCCAGAGCACGTATGATCGCTTAAACCCGAAGCGTATTTACTACCTCTCGATGGAATTTCTGATTGGCCGTTCGCTGGCCAACAATGTTACGAATCTGATGCTCGATCCGACCATTCGCAAGGCTGTCGATCACCATAGCCTCGACTGGGCCGCTTTGCTGGACGAGGAGCCCGACGCCGCGCTCGGTAACGGCGGACTGGGACGCCTTGCTGCCTGCTTCCTCGACTCTATGGCCACGATGCAGCTTCCGGCCATGGGCTACGGCCTTCGGTACCACTATGGATTGTTCAAGCAGTCGTTCAAGGACGGCTGGCAGCAGGAGAAGCCCGATAACTGGCTTCGCCGCCAGGATCCTTGGGAAGTGGCCCGGCCCCAGGATCGCGTCGAAGTCAAGCTGAACGTTTCGTTCGAAACGCGCGCCGGTGAATTAAGGGTCGTTACCGGCCGGCCGTCCAGCCTGATCGGCATTCCGTACGATCGGCCCATTGTCGGCTATGGCGGAAAGACGATCAACACCCTTCGTCTTTGGGAAGCGGCTGCGCCGGACTATTTCAACTTTCAGGCATTCAGCCACGGCGATTTCGTGGGCGCTGTCGCGGAGACTTTGGAAGCCGAGTCTCTCACGCGAGTGTTGTATCCGGACGATTCGACCAGCATGGGTCAAGGGCTGCGATTCGTGCAGGAATACTTCCTGGTGGCTTGCTCGCTCGCCGATATCGTGCGCCGTTTCCGGAAAAGCAACTCCGATTGGCAGGCTTTACCGAACCAGGTCGCTATGCAGCTCAACGACACGCACCCGAGTATGTCGGTGCCCGAGTTGATGCGCATCCTGCTCGACGACGGGCATCTAGGTTGGGACGAAGCTTGGGACTTGACGCAAAGGACATTGGCGTACACGAACCATACGCTCCTTCCGGAGGCGCTGGAGAAATGGCCCTTGGATTGGTTCGAGACCTTGCTGCCGCGGCATCTCGAAATCATCCTCGAGATTAACCGCCGCCTGCTCGACTCGGTCCGGACCCGCTTTCCGGGAGACGAGGGGCGCGTTGAGCGTGTGAGCCTGGTGGAGGAAACGCCGCAACGAAAGATCCGGATGGCGAACCTGGCGATCGTCGGCTCGCACAGCACGAATGGAGTCGCTGCCATCCACTCGGAGCTCCTCCGCACGATGACCGTAAAGGACCTTGCGGAGATGTTCCCCGAGCGGTTCAACAACAAGACTAACGGGGTCACGCCGCGCCGCTGGCTGCATCTGTCGAACCCCGCGCTGTCACGCGCGATTACAGAAGCCATCGGCGATGGTTGGGTCAAAGACCTGAGCCAGTTGCGCAAGCTCGAGCCTTTCGCCGCGGATGCCACCTTTTCGGACTCCTTCCTCGAAGCGAAGAGGAGCGCCAAACGCCAGTTTGCCGATTGGCTGCGATCGACCTCCGGGGAAGTAGTCGATCCCGATAGCATTTTCGATTGCCAGATCAAGCGTATTCATGAGTACAAACGCCAACTGTTGAACGCGCTGCGCGTCGTGGTGCTCTATAACCGCCTGCGCGAGAATCCCGGACTCGATGTGCATCCGCGTACGTTCTTCTTCGCCGGAAAGGCGGCGCCGGCGTACCATCTGGCTAAGGTGATCATCAAGTTCATCAACAACCTGGCCGTCACGATCGAAGGCGATCCGGCGATGCGCGATCGCATCAAGGTCCTGTTCCTGCCGGAATACGACGTCACGCTTGCGGAGCGGCTGATCCCTGCCAGCGACGTCTCCAACCAGATCTCCACAGCAGGCTTTGAAGCCAGCGGCACCAGCAACATGAAACTGATGATGAACGGCGCGCTCACCGTGGGAACTCGCGACGGCGCGACTATCGAGATGGCGGAGGAGGCCGGCGAAGACAATTTCTTCCTCTTCGGCCTGACCGCGGAGCAGGTCGCGAACAGCCGCAGCTGGTACAACCCGCACTGGCACTACGAGAACGAACCGGAGACGCGTGCCGCGCTGGATCTGATCTTCTCCGATCACTTCAGCCGCAATGAACCCGGCGTCTTCGAGCCCTTACGCGATGCGCTGCTGACGCACGGTGACTACTACATGCACCTCGCGGACCTGACCTCTTACATTCAGGCACAGGAGCGATTGGGCGAACTGTACGGCGATCCGCGTGGATGGGCGCGAAAAGCCATTTTGAACGTGGCCGGCTCCGGCAAGTTTTCGAGCGACCGCACTATCGCGGAATATGCGTCCGGCATCTGGGGGGTGAAGCCTTGCCCGGTGCGCTAAAGACACAATTGGCCGCGAACATCTCGCCGCTGGCCGGCAAGCCTGCTCCTCGAGAGTTGTTGATCGACCTGGCCCGCCTCGATCGTGAGTACTTCGAGCGCCGCCCAGACTCCGGCGATCCCGAGCAGATGGTAAAGTTCGGAACCAGCGGACACCGCGGCACTCCGCTTCGAGGGCAGCTTCAACGAAGCTCACATTCTGGCCATCACGCAGGCCATCTGCGATTACCGCGCGGCTCACGGCACCGATGGACCGCTCTACATGGGCAAAGACACGCATGCCCTTTCCGCGCCGGCACAGCGAACGGCGCTCGAAGTCCTGGCTGCCAATGGAGTGGAGACCATCATCCAGCAGAACGATGCCGTCACTCCAACTCCAGTCATCTCGCGTGCCATCCTGGTCTACAATCGCGGCCGCAAAGACCACTTCGCCGATGGCATCGTGATCACCCCTTCACATAATCCTCCCCAAGACGGCGGCTTCAAGTACAACCCGGCGAATGGCGGTCCCGCTGATACGCACACGACGAAATGGATCGAGGACCGCGCCAACGAACTGCTCCGAAATAAACTCGCCGGCGTGAAGCGAATTCCGTTCGCATCCGCTCTGAAGGCCGGGACCACTCATCAGGAAGACTTCGTTATCCCGTACGTCGAAGACCTCAGGAACGTGGTCGACATAGACGCGATCCGCGCCGCTGGCCTCAAACTCGGTGTCGACCCATTGGGCGGCGCTGCCCGGCCGTACTGGGAGCCGATTAACTCCATTTACAAACTGGATGTCCATGTTGTGAATCCGGTGATCGACCCGACGTTCTCATTTATGACCGTCGATCACGACGGCCAGATTCGCATGGACTGCTCGAGCCCTTATGCGATGGCCCGGTTGGTCGGATTGAAAGACCAGTATCAGGTCGCCTTTGGCAACGATCCGGACTCGGATCGCCACGGGATCGTGACGCCGTCCGCCGGTTTGATGAACCCCAACCATTACCTCGCAGTCGCTATCCAATACCTCCTCACGAACCGGCCCAAGTGGCGAGCGGATGCCTCAGTCGGGAAGACCGTGGTGAGCAGCAGCATCATCGACAAAGTCGTGCGGAAGCTTGGCCGCCGGCTGATTGAGGTTCCGGTCGGATTCAAGTGGTTCGTCGAGGGCCTCTTGGATGGATCGTGCGGCTTCGGCGGCGAAGAAAGCGCCGGCGCGAGCTTTCTCCGGATCGATGGCACAGTCTGGACCACCGACAAAGATGGACCCATCATGGACCTGCTCGCCGCGGAGATCACGGCGCGGACCGGCAAGGATCCCGGCGAGCATTACCGCCAGATGACCGCCGAGTTCGGAACGCCTTACTACACCCGCATCGACGCGCCGGCAACGAGCCAACAGAAAGCGAGGCTGCAAGAGCTTTCGCCGGACAGTATCAAGGAATCGCACCTTGCCGGTGAGCCAATCACGGCGAAGCTGACCCGTTCCCCCGGAAACGACGCGCCGATCGGCGGGCTGAAAGTGGTGACGGCCAGCGGATGGTTCGCCGCGCGGCCTTCCGGTACGGAAGATATCTACAAAATCTATGCGGAGAGTTTTCAGGGCGAAGCGCATTTGAATTCGATCGTCGGCGAAGCGCATGAGATTGTGGACCGCGCGCTGGAGTCTGCCGCATGAGCGTCTTTCCGCAGGGATATCGCGGATCAGGCCTGTTGCTGCATGTCACCTCGCTTCCCTCGCGGTATGGCATCGGCGACGTTGGACCGGCGGCGTTGGCATGGGTCGATCGACTCCGGGATGCCGGACAAAGCTGGTGGCAAGCTTTACCGCTCGGTCCCACCGGCTACGGCAACTCGCCTTATCAGCCCTTGTCTTCCTTCGCCGGCAATGAGCTTCTCGTCAGCCCGGATTGGCTGATCGAGGACGGATTGTTGCGCGAGGGCGATTGCGAAGCCAACTTCGCACCGGACAAAATCGACTACGAAGCAGTGATCCCCTACAAGCGGCGTCTGCTGAAGACAGCCTGGGCAAACTTTGCCGCGGGGGCGCGTGCCGATCTGCGCGTTGACTACGAGCGATTTCGCAACGATCAGTCACACTGGCTGGAGGACTACGCGCTCTTCCGCGCCTTGAAAGCCAAATTCAACGGCGCATACTTTCTTCATTGGCCGCGTGAACTCGTGGAGCGGGCTCCGTCGAAGCTCGCGGAATCCCGCGCGGAACTCGCGGACACCCTTGATCTGGTGTGCTTCGCCCAGTGGATCATCTTCCGCCAGGGTGGGCGCCTGAAGTCGTACGCGCAGGCCAACGGCGTGCGCCTGATCGGCGATTTGCCCTTTTTCGTTTCGCCCGACTCCAGCGATGTGTGGGCGAATCCCGAGCTCTTCCTTTTGACCGAACAGCGAAGGCCGAAATTCGTCGCCGGCGTCCCGCCCGATTACTTCAGCGCGGACGGACAACTATGGGGCAATCCCGTTTACGACTGGGATGCACTTCGACGCACCGGTTATCGATGGTGCATCGATCGGCTGCGCGCGATCTTGTCTCACGTCGATGTCGTCCGGTTGGACCACTTCCGTGGCTTTGCCGCTGCGTGGTACGTGCCGATGGGTGCGCCTAACGCGCGTCTGGGGCAATGGGCGCCCGGCCCAGGCTCCGATTTCTTTCTGGCGGCGCAGAGTGCCTTGGGCCAGTTGCCGCTGATCGCCGAAGATCTCGGATTGATCACTCCAGACGTGATTCAATTGCGTGACTCTCAGAATCTGCCCGGCATGCGCGTCCTCCAGTTCGCATTTGACGGCAGTCCGCAAAATCCCCATCTACCGCAGAACTACGTTCCCAACACCGTGGCCTACACAGGGACGCATGACAACAATACGACGCGAGGTTGGTTCGAAGCGCTACCCGAACAGCAGAAACAAGTGCTCTCCGCGTACGTGCGGCAAGTACCGGTCGAAAACCGCGACGCCGCTCCCGAGCTGATGCGCTTAGCGTGGTCGTCATCAGCCGCCCTGGCCATCGCCCCGTTGCAGGACTTACTCAACTTGGGAGGCAGCGCGCGCATGAACACGCCCGGCCAGGCATCAGGCAACTGGGGATGGCGCATCACGGACGATGTGCTTTCGCCGGCTGCATTCGACTGGTTGCGGGACTTGACTAAAGAAACCGGGCGGTCTCCGGGCCAATTGGCTCGCGCAGAATCCGCCGCACTCGAAGAAATAGAGGTGACAAGATGAAAGCGACGCAGTTACTCCACAACCTGGGCCAGAGCATCTGGCTCGACAATATTACGCGCGACTTACTGAACACCGGCACGTTGAAGCGCTACATCGGCGATCTTTCGGTAACAGGGCTCACCTCGAATCCGACTATCTTCGATCACGCCATCAAGAACAGCGGTGCGTACGACACGGCGATCGCCGCGCAACTGAAGAGCGGGAAATCCGGAGAGGAACTCTTCTTTGAACTGGCAGTGGATGACCTCACTCGCGCCGCCGACGAGTTCCGGCCGATCTACGACAAGACCAACGGAGTGGACGGTTGGGTGTCGCTGGAGGTTTCTCCGATGCTGGCCCACGATACGGCGAGCACGCTCGGTGAGGCGAAAGATTTGTACGCCCGGGCCGGCCGCCCCAACCTGTTCATCAAGATCCCAGGCACGAAGGAAGGCGTGCCCGCCATCGAAGAAGCTATCTTCGCCGGCATTCCGGTCAACGTGACACTCCTGTTCTCGCGAGAGCAGTACCTTGCCGCCGCCGAGGCTTTCCTCCGAGGCGTCGAGCGGCGAATCGATGCCGGCCTCAATCCCAATGTCGGCTCGGTCGCATCGGTCTTCGTGAGCCGCTGGGACGCAGCGGTCGCGTCCAAGGTACCGGAGCCTCTCCGCAACCGGCTCGGCATCGCCGTGGCTATGCGTATTTATCAGGCCTACCGGAGCTTGCTCGATTCCCCCCGCTGGCAGCGAGTCTACAACGCAGGGGTGCGGCCGCAGCGACTGCTCTGGGCCAGCACGGGGACTAAAGATCCCAAGGCTTCGGATATTCTCTACGTGAAAGCTCTCGCCGCTCCCTTCACCGTGAATACGATGCCGGAAGCCACTCTGAAGGCCCTTGCGGAGCACACGGAGCTCGGCTCGATCCTGCCGGCCGACGGCGGAGATTGCGAGGAAGTGCTTGCACAGTTCGCCAAGGCTGGAATCGATATCGATGCATTGGCCACGCAGCTTCAGGATGAGGGCGCCAAATCGTTTGTTAAGTCGTGGAATGAACTCATGGAAGTGATCAGGTCCAAGAGTGCCGCGATCCAGAAACCCGCTCAAGTCGCGTAGAGAGCGACGGACACGGCCTATGCCGTTTGAACCCATCGAAAACTATGGTGTGATCGGGAATATGCAGTCAATCGGGCTCGTTGGAATGAACGGTTCGATCGATTTTCTGTGCTACCCGAACTTCGATTCTCCCACCATTTTTGGCGCTTTGTTAGACGATCAAAACGGTGGACGTTTCGAGATTCGTCCTGAGCTCACAAACGCGCGTGTGCGCCAGATGTATCTTCCGGAGACGAACATTCTAATCACACGGTTTCTGGCCGAGGAAGGCGTGTCCGAACTGACGGACTACATGCCAATCGACAATGACGGCGGGGAACCAAATGAGATCGTACGCAGAGTAGCGGTGATTCGGGGCGATGTGCGTTTCCAGATGTGCTGTAAGCCGCGATTCTCTTATGCAACGTGCGGCCATCAACTCGAACTTTCAGAACTATGTGCAACTTTCCGCCCGTTTTCGAGCGACTGCCCGCCAATGTCGTTGCACTCCACCGTCCCGCTGGGGCGGCAGGACGATGACGTAACCGCGGATTTCCACTTAAAGGCCGGTCAGACGGCGACGTTCCTGTTTGGCAGTGTTCGCGTGGGAGGAGCTCAGCCGGAACTGGATCTTCTCGACCAACGCTTCCGCAATACAGCTCAATTCTGGAAGGCGTGGATTTCCAAATCGAGGTATAAAGGGCGATGGCGAGAGATGGTCCAGCGCTCGGCTTTGGTGCTAAAGCTGCTTATCAATCGTAAGTATGGCTCACTGATCGCCGCGCCCACATTCTCCCTACCCGAGAGTATTGGCGGGGTTCGAAATTGGGATTATCGGTTTACCTGGCTGCGCGACGCGAGCTTCAGCCTGTATGCGCTCATCCGGCTTGGTTTCGTCGACGAAGCCGAGGCGTTCATCGAGTGGCTAAAGGGCCGTTTGAGCGACGATGCTCAAAGAGGTCCATTACAAGTCATGTACGGCGTAGACGGCAGGCAGGATCTGGAGGAAATCTCGCTGGATCAGTTCTGCGGTTACGAGAACTCGCGGCCAGTTCGGATCGGTAACGCTGCCTACAAACAACTGCAACTCGACATTTATGGCGAGATGATGGATTCCGTCTACCTCGCGAATAAGTATGGCAAGCCCATCTCACATGCGGAATGGCAGGATGTCCAACGTCTGTTGGACTGGCTGCGGAAGAATTGGCGGCGTCCTGATGAAGGTATCTGGGAGGTGCGCGGTGGGCCCAGGGAGTTCCTGCATTCACGAGTCATGTGCTGGGTGGCATTCGATCGCGCATTGCGGCTCGCCCAAAAGCGGTCGCTTTCGGGGCCTCTCGATGTCTGGCAGGCGACGCGAGACGAAATCCGGAATGACGTCTTCACGAATTTCTGGAGCGATGAACTTCAATCGTTCGTGCAAGCCAAAGGCAGCAACGACCTGGATGCCGCGGCGCTGCTGATGCCGATGATGCGGTTCATTAGCCCGGTGGACCCGATGTGGCTTTCCACGATGAAAGCTATCGAGGAACAGTTGGTCGAAGATACGCTGGTACGGCGTTATCAAGTCGAACGCACTCAGGTGGACGGCCTGCCGGGAAGTGAGGGCAGTTTCACGGCGTGCTCGTTCTGGTACGTCGAATGTCTGGCTCGTGCGGGTGAGTTGGAAAAGGCACAATTGTTGTTTGAGAAGCTATTGGGCTACGCGAACCACCTCGGTCTCTATTCAGAAGAGCTGGGTGCTGACGGGCGGCATCTTGGGAATTTCCCGCAGGCGTTCACACATCTCGCTCTGATCAGCGCCGCGAGTTATCTTGACCGGGCTCTATCGGGCACAAACGACGAAACGTGGCGGTAGGTGGAATGGAGCTCACGGGTCGCCGCACAGTGCCGCGATCCCAAAAACCGCTCAAGTCGCGTGAAAGCTAGAATCCTTTCATGGGGCAAAAGCCCACGAACGCTGAGCGCCTTCGCCGCAGGTATCGTCCTGCGCGCGTCCGGCTGCTCTTCATTGGTGAGTCGCCGCCGGCCTCGGGCCGCTTTTTCTACCGTCAGGATTCCGGCCTGTATCGCGCCATCCGCGATGCCTTCCGCATGATCGATCCGTCGATCACCGACGACACGTTTCTCGAGATCTTTCAACGCTCGGGCTGCTACCTGATCGACGCGTGTGCAGCCCCGGTCGATCACCTCGACGCAAACTCGCGCCGCGCGGCCTGTCTTGCGGGCGAGCCCGCGCTCACCCGAAAAATCCGCCATCTGGAACCGGCTGCCATTGTGACGCTGGTCAAATCCATCCGGGATAATGTTCAGCGAGCCGCCGGTCACGCGCGCTGGCGCGGTCCGATTCTCGACCTGCCTTATCCGGGCCGTTGGGCCAGCCACCGGAAGATTTTTCTCGAATGTCTCACGCCGCAGTTGGAGCAACTGTTCGCCGGGAGATGATGTTATGCCCCGTCTGATTTCGGTCAACGTCGGTTTGCCGCGCGATGTCTCCTGGCGCGGCGCCACGGTCCACACGGCCATCTGGAAGTCCCCGGTGCCGGACCGGCGTATGGTACGGCGTCTCAACATTGAGGGCGACGGTCAGGGCGACCTCGCCGGTCACGGCGGCGAGCATCGCGCCGTCATGGTCTATCAGCTCGATTCTTATCATTACTGGGAATCGGACCTGCATCGCGACGACTTCACCTACGGGCAGTTCGGAGAGAACTTCACGGTCGAGGGTCTTCCCGACGACGAAGTCTCGATCGGCGACCGTTACCGAATCGGCGGCGCGCTGTTTGAGGTTACCCAGCCGCGCGTCACGTGCTACCGCGTCGGCATCCGTATGGATGAACCGCGCATGGCATCGCTGCTGGTCTCTCATCGCCGGCCCGGCTTCTACTTCCGCGTCTTGGAGGAAGGCCCGGTCAGCGCAGGCGACGAAATTCTCAAGGTTGCCGATGGCCCCGAACGCGTGACCGTGGCCGAAATCGATGCGCTGCTCTATCTGCCCGGCCATCCACGCGATGGTTTGGAGCGCGCGCTGCGCGTACCCGCGCTCAGTCCCGGTTGGAAAGTCTCCCTGCGCGCGCTCTTGGCTCAGCCGGGAAACGGCAACTCAGGACTGTCACCTGCGGCCGGTCCGCCGCCCGCCTGGAGCGGGTTTCGTCCTCTCCGCGTCGCGCGCATCGATCGCGAATCCGCAAGCGTGCTCTCGTTCTTGCTCGAATCCCCGGATCAGTCTCCGTTGCCCGCTGTGCTTCCCGGCCAATCTCTGATTGTGAAGCTTCGTCCGAAGCCCGAAGAGCCACCTGTTCTTCGCAACTATTCGCTCTCCGGCGCTCCAGACTCAGGCCGCTATCGCATCAGCGTCAAACGCGAGCCCGACGGCCTCGTGAGTAATTTCCTGCACTCCCAAGTAAACGCCCGGGACACATTCGATGTTGCCGCCGCGCGTGGAACGTTTACACTCCGGCCCAGCGAGGGACCGGTGGTTCTCTTGAGCGGCGGAATTGGAGCGACGCCGGTCATGGCGATGCTTCACGCGCTGGCAACCAGCCATTCCGGCCGCGCGGTCTGGTGGCTCCACGGCGCTCGTAATCGCTCCGAACATGCATTCGCCGCCGAGTCACGTGAGCTTTTGTCTGCGCTCCCCAATGCCCGCAGCTATATCATGTACAGCCGGCCCGACCCCGGCGACCGGCCCGGCCGCGATTTCGATGCCGCCGGGCGGTTGAGTGTCGCCGCTCTCGATCGGCTCGGCGTCCCCCGCGAAGCCGACTTCTACGTCTGCGGTCCGGCGAGTTTCCTCACCGGTTTCAGCGCCTCGCTCAAGGAATGGGGTGTCGAGCCCCGGCACATACACAGCGAAGCTTTTGGCCCAGGCGAAGGTTTCACGCCCGGCATCGCGGTCCCAGAAAGTCCGGAACCGCCAAGATCCCTGACCGGCCCGGGGCCTACGGTTTCGTTCGTTCGCAGCAGCGTTACCGGGGCGTGGAATGGACAGTTTCAAAGCCTCCTCGAACTCGCCGAAGCCTGCCGGGTTCCGGTCAAGTGGGCCTGCCGCACCGGCGTCTGCCACAGTTGCGAATCCGCACTGGTTAGCGGCTCGGTCCGGTACGAACCGGAGCCACTCGATCCGCCTGCGGACGGCAACATCCTGATCTGCTGCTCCAGGCCTCACGGCGACGTCGAAATCGATCTCTGACTGACCGGGAGGCATTCTGTTGGCGAGCGGAGGCGGCACGCAGTCGTTTTGATGGACGATCCGATGCTTGTAGAATCGATCCTATGGAACCAAAGACTGCGCCCGATCCGTTTTTAGAGTTCAAGATTCGTCAGCGGGAGATGTGGGGGGCTTTTGCACCCGCTGCGCTGTTCACCACGCCCGTAGCGGGGCGGCTGGTCAGGTTTGCCGAAGTCAGATCGGGCGAAGAAGTACTGGATGTGGGAACAGGGACGGGAGTAGTGGCGATCACGGCTGCGCGAAGCGGGGCGCGCGTGAGCGGTTTGGATTTAACGCCGACGCTGCTGGAACAGGCACGCGAAAATGCTCGAATCGCGCGAAAAGAGGAGATTGTTTGGACGGAAGGCGATGCGGAGGATCTCCCATATCCGGACGCCTCGTTCGACGTGGTCCTAAGCCAGTTCGGCCATATATTCGCTCCCCGGCCCGAGGTCGCGGTATCCGAAATTCGCCGTGTGCTGAAGCCTGGAGGACGCTTCGTGTTTGCTACGTGGCCCCCCGAACATTTTGTCGGCCGCTTTTTTGCCTTTGTCGGCCGGCACTCGCCACTTCCCCCCATTGGTGAACCGCCCGTGCTCTGGGGCAACCCTGCCGTCATTGCCGAACGCCTTGCGGGCCGCTTCGATAGCTTGATTTTCTCGCGCGGCATTATGACTTTTCCGGCTCTGAGTTTGCAACACTATCGACTGTTCATGGAGAAGTCAGTCGGGCCTATGCAGAAGCTCGTCGAGAGTCTTGGGGCGAACGCCGAGAAGCTTGCGTCCGTTCGAGCGGAATTCGAAGATCTTGCACAGCCTTATTACCGGGAGAACGTAATCCATTCGGACTACCTGATGACCCTCGCTAAGGCTGTTTGATCGCAAGGATCCCGACGGTTCGTTAACCCAGAGGCCGCGTGCCGACCGCCAATATTTCACGTTCCTTTCAATCCGAACTAAACTCCCGAATAGACGAGCTTGGTGAATATCGCACGGGTCAATGGGCAGGGCCGTAACATTTCAAAGCCGTGGCCCGTCTCGTTGTGGCGGAAATGGTGTGCGTCACGGAAAATCGTCGTGGGGAGCGCCTCTGCCGGCGCAGGTGGAAACGTAAAGCTCCAGTCGTCGACGCGAGTCGAAGTCGATAGGTGCTTCTTGGTGTTTTCATGCGCCGTGATGGCTGCCCCCTCCGTGAGTACCGCGATGTTGCCGCCGGAGCCCTCCAGAACGGCGATACTGCGACGAAGCGGTTTAACCTCGATCTTCGCCTCCTAGGCTTCCCGGATCATCGTAGGAACAATACCCGTCTCCTTTGCGAGCAGACGGTGCGCAGCCAGGATTACGGCGCCGGCGCCAAGGCTTGCCGAGATGAAATGGCGCCGAGGGTTCGTAGGGCCGGGAATGTTCACGCCGCGACCGTCGCAGCGGCTTTGAAGAACGTCAGCAGGTCGGCGTTAATCGTGTCCGCTTCCGTGGTGGGCATACCGTGCGGGAAGCTCTTGTAGCTTATAAAAGTTCCGTTCTTCAATAACTTGGCGGATCGCGGACCGGCGGCGGCATAAGGCACGATCTGATCGTCCTCGCTATGTATTACCAAGACCGGGACGTTGATCTTCTTGAGATCTTCCGTAAAATCCGTTTGGGAAAAGGCCACGATGCCGTCGTAATGCGCTTTGGCTCCGCCCATCATACCCTGGCGCCACCAATTTTGAATCACAGCCTCTGAAGCCTTCGCGCCCGGCCGGTTGTATCCGTAGAAAGGCCCCGCCGCCACATCGCGATAGAATCCCGAACGATTCGCGGCAAGCTGCGCCTGGAGACCATCGAACACTTCCTTGGGAAGGCCGAGCGGATTGGCCGCCGTCTTCACCATCAGAGGGGGCACCGCGCTGATCAGCGCTGCCTTGCTTACCCGGCTTTCGCCATGCCGTGCCAGATAGTGCGTCACCTCGCCGCCCCCAGTGGAGTGGCCGACATGGATGGCATTTTTCAGGTCGAGACGCGACGTAAGAGCCGCCAGGTCATCGGCGTAATGGTCCATATCGTGGCCGTCCGCGGTCTGAGTCGAGCGGCCGTGGCCACGGCGATCATGGGCAATCACCCGATAGCCGTGGTGCAGGAAGAACAACATCTGGTTATCCCAGTCGTCCGCGCTGAGCGGCCAACCATGGCTGAAAACCACGGGCTGTCCTTTACCCCAGTCCTTATAGTAAATCTCTATACCGTCTTTGGTCGTGATAGTGGGCATGAACTCTTCTCCTGAGTAACGTCTATTCAAACAAACCCGTAGCGACCGGCCGTGCCCGCGGAAACTACGTCGGTTTCGCTGTGTGATTAACCAGACGCAACCAATCTCTGACCAAAAGCGTAGGGCATCGCGGAAAGGAACACGTCACGAGATGGAGTATTCCTTTACTACCACGAACGGCTGCGCAAGAAATACCCCATCTTGGGTAGGCCTGACCGCCTGGCAAGACCATGGGCTCTGCGCGGCCGTCCCCGGCTCATCGCGCGCTTTTCCCCAACAGAATGACCCGCGGCGTGCTCTTTTGCATTGAGGAGCAAAACAAAGAATGCCCGCAACGAAAGAGCGAGCGGAGTCTCGAACGCTCGTGGGGAGTCCCACGTGGAAGGCTCTCGAATCGCACTACAAGAAGGTTCGCAAGCTGCATCTGCGCAAGTTGTTCGCCGACGATCCCACCCGCGGCGAACGCCTCACCGCCTCGGCCGTAGGGATCGAACTGGATTTTTCCAAGAATCGCATCACCGATGAAACGCTCGAGCTTCTGTTACAGCTCGCAAACGACGCAGGACTGCGGGCACGCATCGACGCCATGTTTTCCGGCAGCAAGATCAACATCACCGAAAACCGCGCGGTCCTTCACACCGCTTTGCGCGCTCCCGAAGGCGCATCCGTCGTCGTTGACGGACAGAACGTCGTGCCGCAAGTCCACGCCGTTCTTCGGCGCATGTCCGAATTTTGCGATAACGTGCGGAGCGGCACATGGAAGGGCCACACCGGTAAGCGCATCCGCAACGTGGTCAATATCGGCATCGGCGGTTCCGATCTCGGTCCCGTCATGGCGTACGAAGCGCTCCGGCACTACAGCCAGCGCGACATGACTTTCCGCTTCGTCTCCAACGTCGATGGTACCGACCTCGCTGAGGCCGTTCGCGATCTGGACCCAGCGGAGACACTCTTCATCGTCTCCTCCAAGACTTTCACCACGCTCGAAACGATGACCAACGCCCAATCCGCGCGCGCCTGGTCGCTGGCTGGCTTGCATGGCGATGAAAAGTCCGTGGCGAAGCATTTTGTGGCCGTCTCGACGAATGCAAAGGAAGTGTCCAAATTCGGCATCGACACCGCCAACATGTTCGAGTTTTGGGACTGGGTCGGCGGGCGCTACTCGATGGATTCGGCGATCGGCCTCTCGACGATGCTCGCGATCGGCCCGGAAAATTTCCGCGCCATGCTTGACGGCTTCCATCAGATGGACGAGCACTTCCGCACCGCGCCGTTCGAAAAGAACCTTCCGGTGATCATGGGCCTGCTGTCGCTTTGGTACAACGACTTCTTCAGCGCTCAGACGGTCGCGGTGCTTCCGTACGAACAGTACCTCAAGCGCTTCCCCGCCTATCTGCAGCAGTTGACGATGGAGAGCAACGGCAAGCACGTCACGCTGGATGGAAGCGAGGTCAAGTCCGACACCGGCCCCATTTACTGGGGAGAGCCGGGGACCAATGGCCAACACTCCTTCTATCAACTGATCCATCAGGGGACACGGATGATCCCTTGCGATTTCATCGCCTTCGCTCAGCCGCTCAATCCCCTGGGACAGCAGCACGACATGCTGATGGCGAACGTGTTCGCGCAAACCGAAGCTCTGGCGTTCGGCAAAACTCCGCAACAGGTGAAGGCCGAGGGCACGCCCGACTGGCTGGTGCCGCACCGCGTTTTCGAAGGCAACCGTCCCTCTAATACCATCCTCGCCGCGCGGTTGACGCCCGAGACTCTAGGCAAGCTGGTGGCGCTCTACGAACACAGCGTGTTCACTCAGGGTGTGATCTGGAACATCGACTCCTTCGATCAGTGGGGCGTCGAACTCGGCAAGGTCCTTGCCAAGCGAATTATCCCCGAGGTCGAGAGCAAGGACGAGCCCAAACTCGCGCATGACAGCTCCACGAACCACCTGATTCGCCGGTATCGGCAACTGAAGGAGAGCGCATGAGGACCACGGGTTTCGACAAGCCGCTCTACGTCCTGCCCTTCGACCACCGCGGCTCATTCCAGACGAAGATGTTCGGCTGGAAGGGCACGCTGACGCCCGAGCAGACGGCCGAAATCGCCGCAGCCAAGCAGGTGATCTACGACGGCTTCAAGGCTGCGGTCCAGGACGGCGTACCGGAGCGGAAGGCCGGCATCCTGACCGACGAGCAGTTCGGCTCAGCGATCCTCCGCGACGCCGCGGCGCACCACTACACCACCGCCTGCTGCGTGGAGAAGAGCGGGCAGGATGAATTCGATTTCGAATACGGCGAGGACTTTGCCCGGCATATCGAGGCCTTTCGGCCAACCTTCAGCAAAGTGCTGGTTCGCTATAACGCGCAAGGCGACCGCGCGCTGAATGCAAGGCAGGCGGGGCGTTTGAAGCGCCTGTCCAACTACCTGCATAACGGTAGCGGCAGCCTGTTCATGTTCGAGCTGCTGGTACCCGCCGAGAAGGCACAACTGGACGGGCTAAACGGCGACAAGAAGGCCTATGACGTTCAACTCCGCCCGCAGCTCATGGTGCAGGCGATCGAGGAGCTTCAGGACGCCGGAGTCGAGCCCGATGTTTGGAAGATCGAGGGTCTCGACCGCCGCGAGGATTGCGAAAAGGTCGTGGCCGCCGCAAGGCAGGGCGGACGCGACCACGTCGGTTGCATCATCCTCGGCCGCGGAGAAGATGACCAAAAGGTTCATGAATGGCTCACGACCGCGGCTGCAGTGCCGGGGTTTATCGGCTTCGCCGTGGGACGCACGAGCTTCTGGGACCCGCTGGTCGCGTGGCGCGCCAAGAAAATCACGCGCGAGCAGGCGGTCAACGACATCGTGCGCCGGTATCGCGAATTTGTGGACACCTTCGAGGGCCAGAGGTCAAGCACGCCGTGAAGCTGGCTCCTTCCATTCTGGCCGCGGATTTCTCCCGGCTTGGCGTGCAGGTCGCCGAGGCGGAGAAGGCGGGAGCGGATCGCATCCACATTGACGTCATGGACGGCCATTTCGTGCCGAACCTTTCGATGGGCGCACCAATCGTGGCGTCGCTACGTCCTGTGACGCGGCTGCCGCTCGAAACCCACCTCATGATCTCGAATCCGGATCTGTTTCTTCAGGAGTTCGCGGACTCGGGCTCCGATTCGTTTCTGGTCCACTGGGAAGGAAATGTCAACCTGCATCGCACCGTGCAGAGCATCCGCGCGTTAGGAAAGCGCGTTGGCGTCGCCATCAATCCGGCAACGCCCGCTGTCGTGCTCGAAGAAATTCTGCCGGACGTAGACCAGGTGCTCGTGATGACGGTTGACCCGGGTTTCGGCCACCAGCATTTTCTCCATTCGACTCTGGCCAAGATCAGGCGCGTCCGTCAGATGATCGATCGCGTCAAGCCCGAGTGTGACCTGGAGGTGGATGGCGGTATCGATTCGGAAACGGCGAGGCTCTGCGTGGAAGCGGGAGCCAACGTTCTGGTGGCCGGATCATCAGTTTTTGGAACCAATAAGAGCGTGCCTGAGGCGATGAGTCGCCTCCGCGCGGGAGGGGAATGACTTTATGCAAATCGGAATGATCGGACTGGGAAGAATGGGAGCCAACATGGCGCGGCGCCTTATACAGGGCGGCCACGAGTGCGTGGTCTTCGACCGCTCGCAAAAGGCAATGGATGAGCTCGCCGCCGACGGCGCGAAAGGGACAATCCACATGCTGGATTTGGTCGAGCGGCTCGAGGGCCCGCGAGCGGTCTGGCTGATGGTCCCCGCGGGCGTGGTTGATGAAACCATTTCCACTCTGGCGCCGCTCTTGAACGAAGGGGACATTCTCATCGACGGTGGCAATTCCTACTACATCGACGATCTCCGCCGCGCGAAGGAACTCGCGGCCAAAGGAATTCATTACGTGGATGTCGGCACCAGCGGCGGCGTGTGGGGCCTGGAACGTGGCTACTGCATGATGATTGGGGGCGAGACCGGGGTGGTCGCGCGTCTTGACCCGATCTTCCGCACTCTCGCGCCTGGCGCGGGCGATATTCCCCGCACTCCGGGACGGGAGAAACTGGGCGGCACCGCGGAATTAGGCTATCTCCACTGCGGTAATAATGGCGCGGGCCATTTCGTCAAGATGGTCCACAATGGCATCGAGTATGGCGTGATGGCCGCTTATGCCGAGGGCCTTGGAATCCTGCGCGACGCTAATGCCGGCAAGCAAACCGGAACGATCGATGCGGAAACGACGCCCCTGCCCCACCCGGAGCACTATCAGTACGACCTCAACCTTCGCGATATTGCCGAAGTGTGGCGCCGCGGCAGCGTCATCGCTTCCTGGCTGCTCGACCTGACCGCGATCTCGCTCGTCGAGGACCCCGCTTTGACCAAGTTCGCCGGCCGCGTCTCTGATTCCGGAGAAGGCCGCTGGACGATCAAAGCTGCGATCGATGAAGCCGTGCCCGCGCCGGTTCTCACTGCCGCGCTTTATGAGCGGTTCACCTCTCGCGGCGAAGCAGATTTCGCGAATAAGCTGCTTTCCGCAATGCGTTTTCAGTTCGGCGGCCACCTGGAGAAGACTGCCGAGAAACAAGCTGCTTGAAAGGACAATTTATCATGACGGGCTCTCACTCCGACGCACTTGTCTTTTTCGGCGCCACGGGCGACCTGGCTTACAAGAAAATCTTTCCCGCGCTCCAGGCGATGTCCAAGCGCGGCAACCTCGACATCCCCATCGTGGGTGTCGCCAAGGCTGGGTGGAACGTTGATCAACTGCGCGCCCGCGCTCGCGAGAGCGTTGAAAAACATGGAGGCCTCGATCGCGAAGCCTTCGATCGCATGTGCCGCCTGCTGCGCTACGTGGACGGCGATTATAACGACACGTCCACGTTTCAGACACTCCGCAAGGAACTCGGTTCCGCGGCGCGGCCGGCATACTATCTCGCCATTCCACCTGCGCTGTTCGGACTGGTGACACAGAACCTGGCGTGCACGAATTGCTCCAATGGCGCGCGCGTGATCGTGGAAAAGCCTTTCGGCACCGATCTCGCCTCGGCGAAGGACCTGAACCGCATCCTACTCGGCACTTTTCCCGAGTCCGGAATCTTCCGCATCGACCACTACCTCGGGAAGCAGCCCGTCCGCAACCTGCTGTACTTCCGGTTTGCCAACATCTTCCTGGATCCCCTCTGGAATCGGTCGACCGTGGAAAGTGTCCAGATCACCATGGCCGAGGATTTCGGAGTGCAGGGAAGAGGCTCCTTTTACGATCGCACCGGGACCGTCCGCGATGTAATCCAGAACCACATGTTCCAGATCCTGAGCAACCTTGCGATGGAGCCCCCGATCCGAACCGACAGCGAATCGATTCGCGACGAGAAGGTCAAGGTGCTCAAAGCCATCGCTCCAATTGAGGAGAGCTCCATCGTCCGCGGCCAGTTTCGCGGCTACCAAAGCGAGAGTGGCGTTGCCGGCGGGTCGCGGACCGAAACGTTCGCCGCGCTGAAGCTGGAAGTGAATTCCTGGCGATGGCAGGGTGTTCCGTTCTACATCCGTGCGGGTAAGCAGATGCCGGTAACTTGCACTGAAATTCTGGTCCGCCTGCGCCGCCCGCCCGACGTTTACCATGCGGATTCGTTGGAACAGAATCACATCCGGATACGAATCAGTCCGGACGTGGAGGTCGCGTTGGGAATGATGGTGATGAAGGCGGATAAGGACATCGAAGGCGAGTCAATCGAGATGGTGGCGAATCATCATCCCGAGGCGAACGAGATGGACGCATACGAACGCGTGCTCGGCGAGGCCGTCGCCGGCGACACAACGCTGTTTGCGCGCGAGGATTACGTGGAAGAGGCATGGCGCATCGTGGACCCGGTGCTGCGCGCGGACACTCCGGTCTACGAGTATGAGCCGAATAGCTGGGGGCCGCCGGAAGAGAGCAATTCGATTGGCCGCGCGGCGGATGGCACGCTCCAGTGATCGCCAAAGCAGAGGATGTCGCCCGAGCCGCCTGACTCGAGTTTGCGCAGACACGCGGGTATCATGGCTTAAACCGGAGGAAGGCTGCCCACTGAAGATTGCACTGACGAAAAGCAACTTCCGCCTCTGACAACACGCAACAGGCTGGGAAGATTGGCCGCCATGGGTGTTCTGATTCTCAGTGTCGGGGCGGTATTTCTCTATCTGGGCGGCTGGTTCGCTCCGCGCGCACTGACGCCTGCGCGGTTGGTCGATGCTTTCGAGCGGGTGGCTGGAGTACATCCCGGTTTCCGCCGAAATCACGCCAAGGGCGTGGGCGTCGGCGGCTTTTTCGAAAGTAACGGCCAGGGGACGCGCCTCTCGAAGGCGGTCGTCTTTAGAACTGGCCGGGTTCCTGTCATCGGCCGGTTCTCTTTTGGTGGCGGTGATCCCTACGTGGCGGATACATCCGACGCGGTCCGCGGCCTGGGACTTCTGTTTTGGCTGCCCGATGGAGAGGAATGGCGGACTGCCATGATCAATCTCCCGGTATTCCCGGTGAACAATCCCCAGGCGATTTTACGGGCTATTAGTTGCCTCGCAGCCCGATCCACAGACGCATAAACCCGACCCGAAACAAATGGAGGCGTTTCTGGCGCTCCATCCCGGAACCGTGCAGGCGTTCGGCGTCATCAAGCGGCACCCAGTGTCATCCGGTTTCGAGAACACCACATTCAACAGTCTCAATGCGTTCCGCTTTGTGGATGTTGGCGGCGCATCGATTCCGGTGCGCTGGTCCATGGTGCCCGTACAGCCGTTTGCCGCCGCGAATCCGATCGCGCCAACCGAAGGAAACACGAGCTACCTTTTTGATGCGCTGATCGCCAGCATCCATCAGCACCCGCTGCAATGGCGCTTGATGATCAGAGTGGCGCAACCCGGGGATGTGACAGACAATGCCAGCATCCCCTGGCCTGACGGGCGCGAAGAGGTGGATGTGGGAACTCTAACGCTGGATACTTGGAGATGAGGAAACCAGACGGCCGGCGACATCAATTTCGATCCGTTAGTTCTGTCAGCTCGAATAGTGCCGTGGCGATCCGCTCCTCAGCGCCCGATCGGCGGTCTACTCACAGTCGTTTACAAGACGCGCTGGCGAGAGGAAAAATCCAAGCGCGATCACGCCTTCCGAGGTGCGGAAATGAACACGCAACGCCAATTCACAGCTTCGATGCGGTTGCTGCACTGGTTGATGGCGGCCATGGTCCTGACGATGCTAGGCATTGGCGTTGCGATGGTCGCATCGCTTGCCCGCTATCATACCCTTGTTTCCATACATCGCCCGTTGGGTATCCTGATCCTGCTCCTGGTGGTGATTCGCTATGTGAACCGGCGCTTTTCCACGCTTCCTCCGTTTCCTGCCACCATGTCGACTCAGGAGCGTTTCATCGCGTCAGCCTCGGAACGGTTGTTTTATGCATTGCTGTTTGTGCTGCCGCTCGTTGGCTGGGCGATGCTGTCGGCGGCCCGTTATCCGGTCGCACTGTTCGGATCGCTGCATCTTTTCCCCGATTCTTCCACACAGCCCTATGTTGTAGCGGTGCTGCGGAAAACGCACACCGTCCTCGCCTACCTCTTATTCCTGATGTTCATCGCTCATTTTGGAGCGATTCTGTTTCACTCACTGATTGTGCGAGATGGCATGTTCAACCGGATGGCGCCCTGGAGAATTCGCGCTTAACGCCGTTAGCTTGGAACCGAGCCGCGCTCCGTGCGCTCGACTCTACCAACTCACGCAATCCGCTGGATGGAGAAATCGTTCGTGATGGCACGTTTAATCCGACCGGGATTCTCGCGCTAAGGCCGAACCGAGATTTGATCCGCGCCACTTCGTCCGCCAAACTGTCATAACGCAGGCATGTCGACGATAAGTTTCGGCCTGCTTTAGCTCAAAGCCCTCCCGACCTCTTGCACAGAGCCCCACCCACCCTTGACCGATGTGAATACGGTCAGGCATCATAGCAAAGGCCAGCATCGCTTCGCTACGATCGTATTCACATGGCCAGTGCGGCTCAACGCGGGATCGATAGCAGCGTGCAGAGGCTCTCGCACGGCGACCGCGTCGAGTTGAACGTCAACAGCCAGAATCTGCTCTCCGAACCGGAGGAGATTTTCGAGTCTTGGCGCAGATGCCTCCTCGATTATCGTGTGGACACGAGGAATTTCTCGGCGCCTCACATCATCACGCAAAACGAGCTGAAGGTGTTTCGTGAGCCGTTGGAGAATATCCTGGTTCAGGCTCAGGAAGAAATCGACCGGCTCTATGCCGTGCTCCGTCAGCACGACTACGTGGTTTTGTTGTGTGACCGCCAGGGAGTGGCGATTCATCATCGCGGAGACGAAGCCAAAGCCGGTGAGTTCAAACGCTGGGGCATCTGGCTGGGCGGCGTCTGGTCGGAGGAAGCCGAAGGAACCAACGGCATTGGCACATGCGTCGCCGAGCAGCGGCCGGTGCTGGTACACGGCGGCCAGCACTTTCGCAGCCGACACACCCAGCTCAGTTGCGCCGGCGCGCCGATTTTTGACCCGCACGGCAAACTCGTGGCCGTGCTGGACGTGTCGCGCCTGGCCAGCGAAGAAGACCAAGGTTCTCTGTCTTTGGTTCTCGATACGGTCACGGTCGCCGCGCGAGCTATCGAAGAACGCTTGTTTCGGGAAAAGTTCCACCACGTCTGGACCATCGCTGCGCTGCCCAGCGACAACGGACCCGCACTGCTTCTGGCGGTAGATGAGCACCAATGGATCGTAGGAGCCGACCGTATTGCAAGGGACCTCCTTGGCCTGGATGACGCCAGGCTTGCCGGGGGTGTTCCGTTGTCGGCGGCTTTCGAATTCGACCGTTTGATCTTTCGACAGAGTGGCGAGAGGGACGTCCCGGCCCAGATCATGCGGGCCGGCGACAGAGCCTTGTGGTATGCCTTGTTTACGCCGCCACTTGGCAAATCCCGATTGGCGCGGAGCTGGGCCGAAGCGATTGTGCACAGCCGGCCGCGGATCAATACACTGGGCCAGCTGCCAGTCGCCGAGTCGCTCACGCCCAGCCGTGGGGGGCTGCCACCCGTACTCACCCAGCGCGTCTGCGAGTATATCGAGTCCCATCTGGACCAGAAAATCGGTTTGGAGGCGTTGGCCGCGATAGCGGGGCTTTCCACTCATCATTTCGCAAGGGCGTTCCACCAATCGGTGGGAATGCCGCCTCATAGCTACCTTCTGAGCCGGCGGCTGGAACGCGCAGAGCACATGCTTCGTGAGACCCTGCTTCCGCTGTCCGAGATCGCAGCCGCGACCGGATTTTCCGACCAGAGCCATCTGGCGCGGCACTTCCGCCGGCGGACCGGCATGTCGCCCCGTCTGGCGCGCTCGAAGGAGCGGTACAGTCTGTCATATAAATAGCGCTGTCCACGCGGTTAGTACGCGGCCAGTCGAGATCGTATTTTCCAGACCATTTCTTGAATCAAAACCTCTGCCAAGCCGGAGGGGCGGCCAAATCGGAGCAAAATTGTCCTGATTATCGCTGCTTCGTTCAAGATCCTTTTGTTTCTTACTGATAGCATCGCTTCATGATTCTCAGACAACGTGCTGCTGTGAAGGGCTCTTTCACGATTCCGGAGCTACGCCCACTTCCCGCGAGGACCGCAACGCACCGGCTTCCGTCCGCACGAATGAGGGGTTGGCGGGCAGGGAGGAAGCTCGGTCGCAAAACCCAGCGATTTCCCCGAACTCGGAGGCGCGGAGTCTGGCTCGCATTCGAATCCTCAGCATCGACGGCCATCCGCTGTTTCGCGAGGGAATCGCGACGATCATCAATGAACAACCAGACATGGTACTCGTCTCGCAAGGATCAACCGTACAAGACGCGATTCAGCAATACCGCGAGCACCAGCCCGACGTCACGCTCATGGAGATCCAGCTGGCCGCCTGGGGCGGTATTGATGCCTTGATCACCATCCGATCCGAGTTTCCCTCGGCCCGCGTCATCATCCTCACAGCCTCTGACGGGGATGTGGAGGTGCGGCGTGCGCTGAAAGCCGGGGCCAGCGGATACCTTCTGAAAAACACGCCTCCCAGCGAGTTACTGCAAGAAATCCGAAAAGTACATTCGGGCCGAAAGGCAATCCCGCCCCAATTGGCGGCCAAACTCGCTGAGCACCTCGCCGACGACGCCCTCTCTGCCCGCGAACTGGACGTGTTAGCCCTGGTCGCGCGGGGAACCGGAACCGGGATATCGGAGCGCAGTTGTTCATCTCCGAGGAGACCGTGAAGGTGCACCTCAAGCACATCCGGGAGAAGCTGGGAGCGAAGGATCGCACGGAAGCCATTGCGATCGCGGTGCGTCGTGGAATCATTAGGCTTTGAGGGGGCCGCTCGCGGACGAATAGGATTGCGGAAAGTCAGCGTGCTTGGCACTAGTAAGGTGTCTTAGCCATTTCGTCACTAAAGTCAACGTGCCAAGATGAGTCTTGGCGCTGCAGACAAAGTGTCTGCGCCACGCCTGTGATAGACTGCTTCACCGGGAGAATGCCATGGCCAATCGCAGGCAGTTCCTCAAAGACGCGGTCCTCTTCACCGGCTGCTGTCTTGGCAGCCGACATCTAGGCGCGCAATCCGCTAACCCGCCCAAGCGTCGAGAAGTGATGGTGGGCGGCCGCCGCGTAAAAACCATCGACATTCACGCGCACGTCGTCGTGCCCGAGGCCACCGCCTTGATGGGCGCCAAGACCGCGCCGGATAACCCCGCGCTCATCCTGCCCGAACGGTTCGACCGCATGGGCGAATGGGGCACGGACATGCAGGCCCTCAGCATCAATGCCAACTGGTATTCGCTCGACCGCGATCTGGCTCAAAAGGTGATCCAGATTCAGAACGAAAAGCTCGCGGCGATTTGCGCGGATCATCCCGACCGGTTCGTGGCCTTCGCGTCAGTGGCGCTGCAGTTTCCGGAAATGGCCGCCGACCAGTTGGAGGAAGGCGTCAAGAAGTACAAGCTCCGCGGTGCTGCCATCGGTGGGCACGTCAACGGCGACGAGCTGTCCGCGCCCAAATTCGATCCGTTCTGGAAGAAGGCGGAAGAATTGGGCTGCCTCGTCTTCATGCACCCGCAGGGCATTCCCGAACTCAACAAGCGCCTCGAGGGCAAAGGCGGCCTGACCAATGTCATCGGCAATCCGCTCGAGACCACGATCTTTCTGTCGCACTTGATTTTCGACGGCGTGCTCGATCGCTTTCCCGGCCTCAAGGTCTGCGGCGCACATGGCGGCGGCTATCTGCCCTCCTACAGCGCGCGCTCGGACTACGGTTGCGTCCGATTCCCGGACACTTGCAAGTCACTCAAAAAACACCCGACGGAATATCTGCGGCAGTTGTATTTCGACTCCATGGTCTTCACTCCCGAGGGCCTGCGGCACCTGGTGGCGGAATGCGGCGTCAGCCAGATCATGATCGGGACCGACTATCCGTTTCCGTGGAGCACCACCACCGTGGATCATGTCCTGAACACGCCCGGCTTGAGCGACGCCGACAAGCGGGCCATCCTGGGCGGGAACGCGGCGAAGTTGCTCGGGATCGCTTCGTAACGCTTCGGGTTGTATACTGTTGGGCAATTCTATGAAGATTCGTTTTCGCGCCTGGATCATTGCCTCGGCTGCCGTATTTGTGTCCGTGGCGGCGCACGCACAGTCTGCGGCGATTCCGCGCCTGGCCAACGGCAAGCCCGATTTCAACGGAGTCTGGGATCATCCGCGCGTTGGGGATGTCACCAAGAGCTCCAATAGTTGCGGCGCCCTGAGCGCGGGATGCAAGCAGGAGGGCTCCGGCGAGCTGTCCTATACGACTCTCGGGCTGCAGCTCTGGAAGGATGTGGAGCATCGGTTCGACTATTCGGCCCACTGCATGCCCTGGGGTTACACGCGGGCTTCGGGGACCGAATATCCGGTGGAGTTCGTGCAGACGCCGGAACGGCTCGTGATCCTTTGGGAGTCGAACAATATCTTTCATGTGGTTCCCACCGACGGGCGCGATCATCCCAAGAACCTGGAATCCACGTGGATGGGCAACTCTGTCGGCAAGTTTGAGGGAGACACGCTGGTCATCGATTCGATCGGGTTCAACGGCAAGACGTGGATCGACACAGCGGAGCATCCCTCGAGCGAAGCCCTGCACGTTGTCGAGCGCATGCACTACACCGATCCGCAGCACCTGGCTTACGAGGTGACGTGGGAAGATCCGAAGATCTATACGAAGCCGATTAAGAATGTCAGGACCTTCACGCGCATGAAGCCGGGCGAGGAGCTCATGGAGTACTGGTGTATGGAGAACAACAAGGACTTGCTGGAAGGCCACCTGTCGCGGTAGCTCTACTGCTTGTTCGCCCCTTCCGATCCCGGCCCCGATCCGCCCGAGAACAACTCGCGCCCATCGGGCAGCTTGATCGATCGGCCGTTCGCCACGGGCTCTCCGCTTTTGGCGCGGTAGCCTGAGATGTCCACTTCCAATCCCGCGGGAATCGAGTCCTTCTTCCAGCCAAGCCGGATCAGCGCGTTGGGCGCGCCGAGTTCGAAGTGCCAGTTGACCACTGCGCCGTCCGCTCCCTTCACGTCGACGTACATCCAAGCGTGGGGATTCACCCATTCCACTTTAGTGATGGTTCCGTGCACCTTCACTGGCTTATCGACGTCAAACTCCGCCGCGAACGCGTGATGCGCCACGGCGGGCGCGGCGGCCACCAGCAGACTGCCCACGGCCACCGCAATACCAAATGATCTCGGCATGGTACTCACCTCTCTGGCGGCTTGCCAAAAATATTCACCAGGGTCTGGCTGCCCTCCGCGCACGCGAATTCCAGCGACTCCGTCTCCTTCGGCGCCCGGCTGAAATAGCCCGCCACTTTCCACGGCTTCGTAAACAGAACGGGATCGTCGATGGTGACTTCGTAGTCGATGGTGTCGGCATCAGCGACCGTAAAACGCTCTACCGTATGTAACTGGTCGCTCAAGTACGGAATCTCGCGGGAATACGCGGTCCTGCCGTTGAAATTGGCGGTGTCGACTACCAGCGTATTGCCCTCCCAATGGCCCAGCGAGTCCCCCATGAACAAGCGAATATTCTTTCCCAGGTGCGGGCGGCCGTCCAGGTGAATGATGCGGCTGGTGTGGTTGTAGTCGTATAGCAACACTACTTCCCCGGGCCGCTGCAGGAACTGATACGGGTTATTGCCGTCTTCGCCTTGGAACAGTCCGGGCAGCGCGCAGCGCGCGTTCAGCTCGACATGCCCCAGGTCCACGGGAGGGTTCATGTGCAAAAGAAAGTCTCGCCGCTTAGCGTCCTGCTCCGGCCGCCACGGAAGTTTCCTGTCTTCCGGATCGACAATTCCCGTGCGGCGTTGCTGCCTTCTCTGGCCGCCGCGCAAAACCGCCCCGCCCTCGCCAAAAATCTTCGGATACGGCCCCAGTCCGTCGCCTCGATTCGAAACCGACAGCGGATTCCGGTCGCTCGGGTCAATCGGATTCTCCGGAGGATTCGCTTCCAGCCCCACCACCCCGTTGCGCGTATAGATGCCCTGTATATCCGGCTGTGCCTGCGCCAGCCAGGGGAGCACGAAAAGAACAAGTAGCACAGGCCTCCCGGCCTGTGTCAGGTTTTCACTACCGCCGCGTAAATGGCGCATTCTTGAATCTCTCCTCCTGGAGGTAAAAGACACACTCATATTCCAACAGCTTCACGTTCTTGTCCACGCGCCGGTATAGCGGCATGCTCATCTTCCACGGTCTCGTGAACACCTTCGGGTCCTCGATCGTCGCCTCATACGCAATGTGATCCGGATCAGTCAGCGTGTAGCGCTCGACCACATGCAACGCATCGCTATGAAAATTGCCCGCCCGGTCGAACCACGTGTCGTCGTTGAAATTCTTCACATCGACGACGAGAGTCTTGCCCTCCCATCGGCCTCGCGAATCGCCCATCCAGGTGTCGGGCAGCCCTTCGGGATGCGAACTTCCGTCCATAGTTACCGTGCGCAGCGCGTGGGCGAACTCGTAGGAGATCGCAATTTTCTGCGGAGTCTGCACGATCTCAAACGGAAACGGCATATAAGTAGCGCGCGGCACACCCGGCAAAAAACAATTAGCCTCCGCCGGGTCGGCAGTCGACCCGGTGGGCGAAGTTCTCCTGCTTCTTGGCCGCCGCCCACGGCTGGTACGGAATTTCATTGCCCTCGACCACGCCCTGCCCTGGGGGCACGCCCAGCAGCCCGGAGTGGTCCTGAATGTCCCAGGCGGCCGCGTTCAGCGCCTGCCAGACGCCGCTTAAATCGGGATGCTGTCCGGACGCCGGAATTACCGCAAGCGCCAATAGAGCTAGAAGGAGGGCCGCACCGCGCATCGCCCAGATATTATCAAATTGGGGGTGTCGTCACCGCGCCCGCCGAAACCAGGAGAAGCCGCTGGGATTCGATCCGCCGCAGCAACCGGTGGCGAACAACTCCTCGGTCTCGCTCACGTCGATGGCGTGCGGCCCCGGCGATTCGGCTTGTCCCAGAACCTTGCCGTTCGCAGGATCCACCTTCAGCAGCCACGGGGAAGGCCGCGTGGTGGCGCCGCGCCCGCCTGGTTCCAGAGTCATGGTCGCGATCCACAATGCCCCGCCCGTCAGCTTCAAAGCAAACGGCCGGCCCAGGTGCGTCCACTCGCCCAGGTAGCGGCCGTCCAGGTCGAAGCGCTGCACGCGCGCATTCCCACGGTCGGCAACGTAGAGGACCTTGCCGTCATTCGCGATCCCGTGTGGAATCTGAAATTGTCCCGGACCGCTTCCCGCGCTGCCCCACACTTTGACGCGTTTGCCATCCGCCGTGTACTCGAGGATTCGCGCATTGCCGTAACCATCGGACAGAAAGAGCCGCCCGCCGGGCGCGAATGTGATATCCGTGGTGCCGCAGAGAGTCGGAAACGCGCAGGCCGATCCAACCGCAATCTCACCCACGGAGATCTCCTGAAGCTTCTTCCCTTCAGGCGAGAACTTCAACACCACCGAACTTCCGGCATCCACGGTCCAGACATTGCCATCCGGATCGATGCGGATGCTGTGCGGCACCGTAAACATCCCTTTGCCCCAACTGCGCAGCACATGCCCCTCGCGATCCAGGGCGATGACCGGATCGGCCTTGTCGCCGCGCTGCAGAATGTAGATAACGCCGTTGCGATCGGTCGCGATGGAAGAGACGATTCCGAGCGACGCAGCATTCGGCATCCGCGCAGCCAATGGTACCTCCTCCAGGGCGAGGCGGGGCGTGTTACTCAACAACGTTCGCAGTTGCGCCGCGCGAGCACTATCGGCGTCTTGTGCCCCGATCGGAAGACATAAGAGAAAGGCGGTGAGAAGCCTCGTCCGAAACATGAGTCGAATCTATCATGTTCGGGACTTGGTGGCGCAGCAGACTAAGAGTCCGCGCCACAGAGGGTCCGAACCGGGCACATACTATACTTAACGTTCCGAGCACATCGTAGACACTTTCTTCGAAACTAGGGGTCGGAGAGAAAATGCCCTGGAAAGTGAGCGATGTGGAGAAGGAAAGAGCACGCTTTGTAACCGAATGGGAAAGCGAAGACTGGGATCTTTCTGAGCTGTGCCGGCAGTACGGGATCAGCCGGAGCACTGGATATAAGTGGATCGATCGTTACCAACTGTGCGGCCTAGAAGGTCTGCAGGATGAGTCGCGAGCACCGCGATCACACCCCAATCAGACCGGTGAAGAGATAGAGAAAGCAATCCTGGAACTGCGCGAAAAGCACACGCGCTGGGGAGCTCGAAAGATCCGCGCGAAGCTAGAGCGACAGTTGGGAGAAGGGGTCAAGGTACCGGCGACGAGCACGATCGGGGAGATCCTGAAGCAGCACGGACTGACGGTGGCGAGGAAGAAGCGCGCGCGCGCCGACCCGACGAAACAGCCGTTAGCGCCGGCCGAAGAGGCGAATGAGCTGTGGTGCATCGATTTCAAGGGATGGTTTCGAACCGGAGACGGAAAACGCTGCGATCCGCTGACGATCACGGACCGCTACAGCCGGTATTTGGTGCGCTGCCAAGGAGTGGGAGCGGCGGATACAGTCCATACGCGAGCGGTGCTGGAAGGAGCATTCAGCGAATACGGATTGCCGCGGCGCATGCGGAGCGACAACGGGGCGCCGTTTGGCTCCAACGGACTTGGGGGATTGACAGCGCTGGCGGTGTGGTGGATACGGCTAGGGATTGAGCCGGAGAGAATCCAGCCTGGTAAGCCGCAACAGAATGGGAGTCATGAGCGGATGCACTTGACGCTGAGACAAGAGACGGCGTCTCCACCGGCCGGGAGTTTGCGTCGGCAGCAACAGTGTTTCGATATTTTCCGCGAAGAGTACAATCACGAACGGCCCCACGAAGCACTAAATATGTCGACGCCAGCCGAGTATTATCAGCCCTCTACCCGGCCGTATCCGAGCCGGCTGCCAGAGCCGGGGTATCGCGGGCTGCGAAGTGCGGTTGGTGTATGACGAAGGGAATTTCCGGTTTGGAGGGAAGAAAGTCTTCGTCAGCCATGCCTTGGCTGGAGAGAGCATCGGCTTGCAACTTTTGAGGCCGGATCGAGAGCGATATTGGAAAGTTCATTTCATGAAGCATGAACTGGGGGTGCTGGATGAAGGCCGGTCGAAAATCTGGACCCCGGCACAGTGGGGCAAACGCCAAGCCGAAGGCAAGGACGATCGATGAGGACCACCAGTCGTACGGAGAACTATGGAAATGACGACAGTGGAGAAAGCCTGGAAATCCAAAAACGGGATTCCCACCCTTTCTCCACTGTCTTGGAAATCTCGCAAAGACGGCGAGATTCCCCCATTCCCACAGTTCCAGCTGTTTACAGGGAGGGCCAGAAAAACAAACCCGAACTAAGAAATTGTGTGCCCTGGGAAAGTGCAAATCCAAGAGCGGGATTTCCACTTTCTCACCGCACCGACAACCTCCGCCGGAAGGAAACTAATCTTTCAAAAGTGTCTACCATGTGCCCGGCACGATGTGTCTACTATGTCCCGGTCTTGACAGCCGGTCACAGGCTCGCTAGATTCTCCCAACTCATCGGCCGCCCGTCACTTAACCGCCACCCCACACGGTGTTCGAAGCCGCCTCCGCCACGTCGTGTGTCATCGTGGATCAACCCTCCGCCGCCGCAGTCAGGTGATGGAGTTTCTGATTTCCTTTACCAGTCAATGGTTTCCCAATTCTTCGTCGCCGCAGTCAGGCGGCGGGAGCGAGGTCCTCCATGGAAAAGTCGAATACTGAGCTACCGGCTGTGCCGCTCCGAGGCTGACCATCTGATTCGATTGTGGGACGAGTTCGGAGCCGGCTACTTCGAGGTATCCGGGCTCGCACGCATTTCGGCCGAGACGTATCGCGCCATTGCGCCTTCCGTCAAAGATGGAGTGCTCCACTTCAACGGGGAGTCGATTGAGCTGAGTGCCGAGAATTCCCGAAAGGTCGCGGCCGCAGTGGCGGAGGTGCGGCGCGCCCTGCCGGCGAAGAAGCCCGCGCGGCCGATCGAAATGCCGGATCGCCTGGCGGACCTCGACAAGCGCGCGACCGTCCTTCTCCGCGAATTCCAGGACATCTCTCGCCTGGAACGGCATGGAGAAAACTGGCTACTCTTCACCTCTGTCTTGTCGAAGGTATATGCCGCGCTGGGGCGGATCGCGATGGAAAACGGTCTGGTGTAACTGTGCCAACCGCTCCCTGCGGTCACGGCTCAGTATGAGGGCGCATTGCTGAGCCGTGACCAAAGGGAGCGGTTATCCACGCTACTTCGCCGGGCCGCGTATGGAGATTCCCAGTTCGCGCAATTGCCGTTCGGGCACCGGTGCGGGCGCGTCGCACATCAGATCCGTGCCGCGCGCGGTCTTGGGGAAGGGAATTACGTCGCGTATGGAGGTCTCGCCGGCCAGGATCATCACCAGCCGGTCCAGCCCTAGCGCGATGCCGCCGTGGGGCGGAGCGCCATATTCGAGCGCCTCCAGGAGAAAACCGAATCGCCGCTTGGCCTCGTCATCGCTGAAACCCAGCGCGGCGAAAACTTTTGCCTGCACGTCGCGGCGGTGAATACGGATCGAGCCCGACCCCAATTCCACGCCGTTCAACACGATGTCGTATGACTTGGCACGGCAGCGCGCCGGGTCGCTGGTCAGCTTCTCCAGGTCTTCATCGTGAACCGACGTGAACGGGTGGTGCGCCGCATTCCAGCGATTCTCTTCTGCATCCCACTCGAACATGGGGAAGTCCACCACCCAAAGGAATTGGAAATTCCGCGGGTCCAGCAGCTTGTGCCGGTCGTTAAACTTCTGCGCGCAGTACAGGCGCAACTGTCCGCACGCCATGTAGACGGTATCTTCGGGAAGTTGGCCCTTCGGTTCGCCGGCCCAGGTGGCCAGTACCAGCAGATCGTTTTCAACGGCTCCCGAGCGCTCGCGCACCTTGGCCATGGCGTCGGGGTGATCGCGCTCCAGGCGCTTGGCATCGTCGTACACGCGCAGCCCGCGCTCCTGGCCGAACGCTTTGAGTTCGTCGCGCTCCTTGCGGCTGGCGGCGCCGGTGTTGGGGATGCGTATGGCTACCAGGGGCAAGCCGGCATTGGCCAATTCGGGCAGCAGATCCTGCACCGGATGCATGGGAGGAACGCGCAGGTCAGGCTTGTCGATGCCGTAGCTCTCGATGGCCTGCCGGTGAGTCAGCCGCGGGAACGGGTAGTGCACCGTGATCCCGGCCGCTTCGCAGATCCGCTGCACCATCGGCTCCACCACTTCGTAGATGCGCTCCTGCTGCGGGAAGGACATCTCGATATCGATCTGGGTGAACTCCGGCTGGCGGTCGGCCCGCAGGTCTTCATCGCGGAAGCAGCGCACAATCTGGAAGTATTTTTCGAACCCACTCACCATCAGAAGCTGTTTAAAGATCTGCGGCGATTGCGGCAGCGCGTAGAAACTGCCGGGCTGCACGCGGCTGGGCACCAGGTAGTCGCGCGCGCCTTCGGGCGTGGACCGCGTCATGAACGGCGTCTCAATCTCCAGGAAGCCCTGCGAGTGGAGAAACTCGCGCGTGGCGAATGCCATCTTCGACCGCAGAATGATGTTGCGCTGCATGTGCGGCCGGCGCAGGTCCACGTAGCGGTATTTCAGGCGCACGTCCTCGGCGACGTCCACCTCCTCTTCCATGGGAAACGGCGGCGTGCGCGATTCGTTCAGGATCCAGATGCGGGAGGCCACCACTTCGATTTGTCCCGTGGCCAGGTTCGGGTTCACCGCCGCCGGGCCGCGCGGCGCAACTTTTCCTTCCACAGCGATGACATACTCGGGCCGGACTTCCTCGGCGCGCTGGTGAACCGCGGGATCCACGTCCGCGTGGAACACCACCTGGGTGATGCCGTCGCGGTCGCGCAGGTCCACGAAAATCACGCCGCCATGATCGCGGCGCCGGTGCACCCAACCCATCAGGACGGCGTGTTTGCCTTCGTCCGTGGCGCGCAATTCTCCGCAGGTGTGGGTTCGCTGGAGTTCGCCGAGAAAATCCAATGCAAGGGAAGTTTCCATAGGGATGGTCGTCAGTTCAAAGCAGCGGCAATTTCTTCGAGCGTCAGATTCTGCTGCGCGCCGGTGGACATGTCCTTCAGGGCGTAGCGGCCCGCCGCCATTTCGTTCTCTCCCACGATCAGCGTGAAACGCGCTCCCAGCTTATCCGCCAGTTCCATCTGCCGTTTCAGTTTTCCTTCCACCAGTTCGACGGAGATGCCGGCTCGCCGCAGATCGCGCGCGATGATGGCCGACCGCTCGAGTGCCGGCTGCCCCAGCGGAGCGATCACCAGGGTAAGCCGCTCGGACGCTTGCGAGGCTTCCACGCTCATCACCAGGCGGTCTTCCCCGATGGAGAATCCGATTCCGGGCGAATGGATCTTCGAGCCCAGCGATTCGGCGAGCCCATCGTAGCGGCCTCCACCGAGCACCGAGTTCTGCGCGCCGAGCGATCCGTGGACCACTTCGAAGGTGGTGCGCATGTAGTAATCGAGGCCGCGCACCAGCCGCGGGCGCACTTCGTAGGTGACGCCCAGATCGCAGAGATATTTCTTGACGGCCTGAAAGTGCTGGCCGCACGGTTCGCAGAGATGATCGACGATGGCCGGGAGCTTCTCGATGATCGGCTGATCCGCTTCCACCTTGCAATCGAGCACACGCAGCGGATTCGTTTCCGCCCGCCGCTGGCAATCGCCGCACATCTGCGGCGCCACCGATTTCAGCTCTTCACGCAGGCGTTGGATGTACTGCGGGCGGCAGTTGGCATCACCCACCGAATTGACCAGCAGTTGAAATCCGCTTAGGCCCGCGCGCTGCAGAATCTCAATGACCATGGCGATTACCTCGGCGTCGATCATCGGCGATTCCGAGCCAATCGCCTCTGCCCCGATCTGGTAGAACTGCCGGTAGCGGCCCTTCTGCGGACGCTCGCGCCGAAACATCGGACCCATATAGTAGAGCTTCTGCACCCCGGGGCGCTGGTCCAGGCGATGTTCGATGTACGCGCGAATGACCGATGCGGTGTTCTCGGGCCGTAGGGTCAGAGAGCTGCCGTCGCGGTCTTCGAACGTGTACATTTCCTTAGTGACGATATCGGTTTCTTCGCCCACTCCGCGCGCGAACAGTTGCGTCTCTTCGAGAATCGGCGTGCGGATCTCGTGGTAATTATAGGCCCGAAAAACGGCCCTCGCAGCCTCCTCCACGCGGTTCCACACTTCTGTGGAGGGAGGCAGTAAATCCCTGGTTCCTTTGACGGCTTTGATCAAAATATTCGGAAAGACCATGCTATCACACGGGTTACGGCAGGCACCGGCGGCAAGGACCGCCGGCGTTACGTAGCGCTGGCGATGGTTGTCGCCGGTGTTTTGCGGATAGGCCGCCGCGTAACGGTACGGGGCCAGGTACCGCGGCCATCCGCTCTCACCCCGTTTGTTTCGGACACTAGGGATGCACCAATGAAACTTCTATTGACAGGGTTCCTGGCCGGGGCAGTCGTTGCCATAGTCTGGGGCAGAGGGGGGCATGCGCTCGCGGATGCCCTGGCACCCATCGGGCAACTCATGCGGGCAGTGTGGGGCTATTAGCTGCTACAGGTTTCCGTTCTCACGACACCACTGGACCGCGCGCCGCATGCCCTCGGCGAGATCGACCGTGGGATGGTATCCCAGTTCGCGCGTAGCCTTGGCGCACGAAATTCCCACGTGCCAATGCGACTCGCCCACCAGGTGTAAGGATTGCCAGTAAAGCCCCAGTGCCGCCAGAGCCTGATCCAGCACACCAGCCGTGGGGCCAACGATGCGCGGGAGCCTCCAGTAACGCACCGGGGCGCCCAGCGCGCGGCCCATTTCGTCGACGATCTCCTTCGTGGTGTAGACTCGCGCATCCACGATGTAGTAGGTCTGGCCGGAAGCGGCCGGGTGGCACAAAGCAAGCCGGCACGCCTGGACCAGGTGGTCGATATACGTGATGCTGCGCGCGAACTCCCCATTGCCCACCAGGGGCATGCGGCCGTTGAGAATGCGCCGGTAAATCTCCACGTGCCTTTGTGGGACGGGGGGACCGTAGAACATGGACGGCCGCAGAATCACCACCTCAAACTGCCCAGGCACCGCCATCTGGAGCAGCGCTTGCTCGGCGAGCCATTTACTTCTTCCGTAGTGACTGCGCGGTTTCGCGGGCGTTTCCTCGGTCAGCACCTGCTCGAAACAGTCGCTCGCTCCGCCCGCCGCATTGGAGCTGATGAAGACGAAACGGCGAACCCCCGCGGCCTTCGCGCCACGAGCGAGCGCGATGGTTCCTTCCGTGTTCACGCGGTACCAGTCGGAGGTACGCCGGACATGGATGACCCCCGCACTATGGAGCACCGCATCGGCGCCTTCGAGATTCCGCTCAATGGGATGCGGAGCGGCGAGGTCGTAGGGAACCGTTTCGCGGATCAGGGGCCAGTGTTTCTGCGACTGGGTGAGAACGGTGCGGTCGATCGCCGGATGGACGAGCGCGCGAATCGCGCCTAGCTGCGGGTCGGGGTTCCGCGTCAGGTCGTCCAGCAGCGCCGTCGTCAGCCAGCCGGGAACACCGGTCAGCACGAGGCTCTTCAGTTCCGCCACCTCGTCTCCGTCTTGCCTTCGACTGCGGCCACGCCCCACTTATCCCTGGCGAGCCCATAGCGTCCCAGCATGCCGCTCACGCGGATGCGGATCAGGTCGATCGGGTCGAATAGCATGCAACGAAGTATGTTGATGGTGGAGCCCGGCTTGTTCTTCCAATGCACCGGCTCGTAATAGACGGGGATCCCCAGGCGATGCATGATGAAGAACAGCTCCACATCGAACATGCCGCCATCGATGCGCGAACGCGCGAAGATTTCGCGGCACGCATTGCGCGTGAAGCATTTGAACCCGCACTGGCTGTCCACCACGGCCTTTTCGAAGACGATCAGGTGGGCCATCATCTGGAGCGTCAGGCCGAGGACGCGGCGCCACTTGGATTCATCCTCCTGGTAGGTGCGAACGCCCACCACCGCCCCATGGCTGCCGCGCTCCAGGTGCGGCATGAGGCCCTCAATTTCCTCGATGGGCGTGGCCAGGTCGGCGTCCATGAAGAGCACCAGGTCGTACGCGGCCGCCAGGCAGCCGCGCCGGACCGCCGCGCCCTTGCCCTGATTGTGGGGCTGCACCAACAAGACCAGGTTGGGCCAATCCGCTTGCAGATCGCGGACCACCGCGGGCGTTCGATCGGCGCTGCCGTCATCCACGACGATTACTTCATACTCGCGGAAGTGCGCGTCCAGATAGGGGCGAATGGAGGCCAGCGTCTCGGGCAACCGGTGCGATTCGTTGTAGGCCGGCAATACCACCGACAACGATCGGTCGGACTGCCAATCGTGACTAAGCCTTCGTCCGTTCATACTCCACCACGATGGCCACACTCGAGCACTGCCAGCGGATCAGCGGTAGCGTCTCGACCTTTCGATTGAACCACGCGAGCGCCGGCAACATCCAGCGCGGGCACTTGAAGGGAAACAGAAAAGGGTAAATGGTAAAGCGCGTCAGCGCATATCCGGCGTGGCCTTGGAAGAAACTTCGATACTGCCCCGGCGTGTATGACCGTTCCCCTGCCGCGCGGTGGCCGGGCATCAGCTCCAGTAGCCGGCGCGGCAGGCTGAGCCCGTTGGATTCCACCAGAAGGCCCTTGCCGCGGCCCACGCGCATTATCTCGCGTGCCATGGCGCGCGGATCGTCCACGTGGTGCATCACGTCGAAATCGATGACTGCGTCATACTCGGCGTCCGCACACGGCAGCGCCTGGGCGTCCGCCTGGATGGCGTTGAGACCAAGTTCGCGCAACCACGCCACGGTGCGCGCCGTGTAGTCGGAAACGGTGTAGCGGGCGATCTCACCCCGGTTAGCCGCCAGGACCGCTTGCGAAAGGTCGCCATTGCCGGACCCGACTTCCAAAAACGTCTGGCCGCACCGATCGCCGAAGGTGTCGTAAAACAGCTTGACGTACCGCGGCACCACGAAGACGTCGTTGATTTCCCCGATCAGTTGCTTGCGCCAGGACGCATCCTTCTTGTGGATGGAAGCCCACTCGAGCTGGTCAACCGGCTTGTTCATGGGTGAGCGGCTTTCGCAGCGTGCGATAGAAATAGAACAGACCCTGCCGGTGGGACTCGACTTCCCAAGGTCCATGGCGCAGGAGCCGGTCGACCGCCGGCCAATCTGCCAGGTACTCGCGAAGAAATCCCCACTCCTCCTGAATCAGCTTACCGAAATTCTTCAGATATGGCGTCCACAAACCCACGTTCTGGCGGAAGAACCAAAACGCCAATCGGATCTGGAGACTGTCCGGAAAATCCACCAGGGCGAGCCGGCCGCCCGGCTTCAAAACACGGTGGCACTCGTTCAGCACACCTTCGATGTGGGTAACCGGCCCGAGATGGTGCAGGGCATGAATCACCAATATCCAGTCAACTGAGGAAGAGGCCAGCGGCACTTCGGCGGCGTCGCCAATATGAGTTGCGAAGCGGGGGTCCGCCTGCAGTTCCGGCGGTATGGCGATGTCGGCCCCGTGCAGATCGCGGAAGCCCAAATCATACAGGGCGTCGAGTGTTTCCCCGTTCCCACAACAAAGGTCGAGTATTGTGTTCTGGCGATTGGCCCGCGAAATCCCTAGGAGAACGAGTTTCCGCGAGACGGTTACTCGACGGCGCCGCGCTTGTCCAGGCTGCGCGTAAGCGTCCGCCCACGCCGGCGATTCCTTGCGGGTTGTGGAGGCGGCGGGCAGCTCCATCGTGGTCTTGAGACTATACTACAGCGAAAGGGCGGGGCGGGACGAGGCTTGATGGGCGCGGAACCTGGTGAAGCTCGCAGCCGTTCTGTTCGAGATGACGAATCAGATCGGTGCGTTTCACGCGGCCGGCAGGTTAAGAGCCTCACGAATGACGTCGGCACCCTTGAGCGCGTAGCCTTCCGGCACCCTCATATATACAGCCGTCAAGTTCATTTGCGCCAGATGCTGCAATCATACCAAGGCGCATGTAGCCGTCGCCGCGGGCGTGAAAGTATCACCGCCTGCTGATCTGGAGCCATTTCTACGCGACAGCGACTTGACGTCTGTGTGCTCGGCCTATTTCCGCTAACGCCGTTTAGTGACCACAATGCAGATCGTCGACACGGATGAACTCGTGGGAGCTTGATAAGTCGGTTACGCCACAGCCGCTATGCTCCCGGGGCAATCCCAGCGCCTAGTCAATATCCTGTCAAAACTCTACTATGTTCTTATTGGCGCTGGCATTCATAAAGGGAGTCTCACCCTCTCGGCAAATGAAATAATAACCCATCCCACTTAGGTATCCCCGGATAGTCACATGATGGTATCCCCGGTCTCTCATCTCTTCTTTGAGTTCTTCGGCGAAGCTGCGTGCGGTACCTGAGGACGTTCCGCTATTGCAGGTATGGATTCGAATATGGACGAGGGAGGTTTACGGGAAAACGTACAGAGTCCTAGGCATGGTTTCTCTCCATTGCGGAAACGTAAACGACTTCGTCGGTGGTGGATCGAGGCAGCGCTGCGGCTGGAAGGACCAGAACGGCCGGTCCCTTGTCGGCATCGGTGGATGGTCGGCGGTGGCCGCTCGCTGGTGATCCCAGCCCGCCGCGATCCGGGCCTTGAGTTTGTCCAACTCGCGGGCCGGGCGGACGCACGGCGCGGTGGCGCAACACGCTAGTCGGCGGCATCGTCCCGGACTCGACCTTCGGGCTCATCGGGCTCGTGGCGAAGCCCCTAGCGACCATTTGCCGAACGTATGTTCTTCTGCCCACATTTCACCTTGAATTGAGAAGAGCATTGGCCGAGATACCGCGTCCCCTCCCGGATCAAAATAGCATACACCCGCGCACGCAAGGCGCCCTGACAGGCGGGTTGGTATCTCGGGATTTCCGTGTTGGCTTCCCGGCCCATCTGCCAAGCACCAGATAACGGCGAAAATACTAGCACGAGAACAAGCACTGCTACACTTGGCGACAGGTCGATTCCCAGGCCGACTAATCCACGGCGGCGGATATTACATAAGAAACGGGCTGAACGTTGCGAGCCGCTTCCCGGATCTCTCATGATTGGACAGTCGTCAGGCCTCAGTGCAAGCGCAGTAAGATCGGCTGTCCTTCGTTGCGCGGCGCCCGGGAGAGCCGTAGTCGAAATACCAAGCGTCCCGCGACAGCGAAGATTGCCAACTGCCCACCTTCACCAAAGAATTCTAAAATGTAACTGACTTGCGGCTGGGGAGGACGATGCCGCCGCTCCGCCTGCCAACCCGGATTTGGCAAAGGAGGCCGCGCGGAACCCCCATAAATTCCCGTCAATCCGGCAAACCCGGCGGCAGCCAGCGAGAGCAGGGCAATCCGTGATAATACGCGGAACAATTTCACAGCGTGCTTTCCCGGAAGCGGCGCAGGCAGCTCAAAAGCCTCTCTCCGGCCGCGAGCACCCAGTCCCAATTGATCGCCAGGTGAAATCCCACCAGAATGACAGCGGCCCCCGAGAAATCGTTGTGAAGGGTATCCCAGCGCCAGTCCATGTCCGGCGCGGCTTTTGTGCCGGTCAACGCCGGAATCGCCTTTTGCGATATCAGAATGCCGGAAAAGATCGCGGCGCTGACGCTGGCGAAAAGACAGAGGTTGAGAAAGTAGTTAATGCGCGCGCGGACAGATTGCGCCGCGAATAAGCGGCGGCTCTGCGAGGCGATCCAACTCCAGGCAAGCAGCAGATGAACGAGAACCATACCCGCTATCGCGAGTCCGAGCCACTCGTGGAGGACAAGTCCGGTGAAACGAACAGTCTGCAACGCACAGACCGAGACCAACAACGTCACGTCCAGCCAGAAGGTTGCCTTTAAGCGCCATCGTACTGGCTTCGCTGGCGCGCCCACTTCTGCCGCGATCGAATAGTGGGACTCAATAGGTCCGGGTTCCATGTGACCTCTATGTAGAATACTATATTGTGAGAGCTGCATTATGGCCGTTATGTGGCGTTAGCTTCCATTGACATCCCGCCCGCCGGCGCCGCCGGTTCAGTTTCCAGAAGTCCCGTTTATTTGCCTGGACGCATCTCATGTGGTCTGCGTGATCGTTGAACATACCCTGAAGTCGCGGCAGGGCATGGCCGGCTCCAGGTGCCCAGTATGAGGTCACGGCACGCGGAGATAAAACCTGAATGGAGAGCGAAATCGGGTGATTGAATGAAGTGCCTGAGGAAGTCATGGACCTTAAGATTTTGCGGGACACACCTCCATGGGACTGGCCGAGCGATGCCGGAGAGAGATTCCAGGAGATTCTAAGGGACCAACGGGCCAGTGATTCTGACCGGCTCGTCGCTGCCGAGTTGGCCGGCGATCTCACTATCATTAACGACGAGTTGGCCGATTCCTTGATTGCGATCATCAGCAGTCAGAACGAACCAGAGCAATTGCGCGCGCGGGCTGCCATTGCGCTTGGGGCAGTGCTCGAGCAGGCGGACACGGACGGATTCGAGGATCCAGATGATGTACCGATTACTCAACGGAAGTTTCGTAGCATCCAGGCCTCGCTCCAGAAGCTTTATTTCGACAACAGTATTCTCAAGGAGGTCCGGCGGCGCATTTTGGAGGCATCGGTGCGGGCTCCCGAGAACTGGCACCACGACGCAATCAGCACTGCCTATTCCAGCGGAGACAAAGACTGGAAGCTAACGGCTGTGTTTTCGATGCGCTGGGCTGCCGGGTTCAATGATCAGATACTAGAGGCCTCAAAAAGCGCCGACCCCGAGATTCACTACGAGGCCGTCGAAGCGGCCGGCAACTGGGAGCTGGACGCGGCGTGGCCACATCTTGTCGCGCTCGTCCAAGACGCCCGCTCGCCCAAAGCATTATTGATAGCCGCCATCGGCGCCATCGCCAGTATCCGTCCAGCGGAGGCACCGGAAATTCTGATAGATCTTGCCGACTCTGACGACGAGGAAATCGCGGAGGCCGCTGAGGAGGCCATCGGGATGGCTGAGATTTGCTCAATGAGGAAGACGATGAAGACGTTGGTGGTGAGTGGACCAATTGAGTGGAACCGCACGCGCCGGCGCAGCGGCCTGGGCCGGCTAAAGCCTGCCCTACTCGGGCTATCATGAAGAATTCATGATCACGGCTGAGAAATCGCTACCGGTCTCGCGATCTTTCGGCGAACTGGTCCGGAATCCCTGGCGGTTGGTTGCCATCTCGCTGCTGCTGGTTCTATTCAGCGTAAACGTCTACCGGGCTGCCACGCAGGCCATCACTCACGATGAGGCGGTCACTTGGGAGTGGCTCCCGTTTTCCGGTACGGTAGCGCAGTTCTTCGACTCCGAGATCGCTAATCACCATCCCCTCCACAACCTGCTCGCGAAACTCTCGGCGGATGTGTTCGGGCTTTCCGAGTTTTCATTGCGCATCCCCAGCCTGCTCGGTGGGCTCTTCTACTTCTATACGGTTTACTTGATTTCTACCTTTCTCTTCGGCGAGGGCCTGCTGTTTCTGCTTTCCGTGGCTGTGTTGACCCTCAACCCGTTTTTGCTGGACTACCTTTCCTGTTCGCGCGGGTACGCCTCGGGCCTGGGTTTCCTCATGTTCGCCCTTTACCAGGCGATGCGGTACTTGTCGGAGACCTGGGGCCCCGGCGATGCCCGCCGGCCTGCCCGCATTCTGAACACCATCGGCGTGGCGATCGGGCTCTCGGTGGGTTTCAACGTGGTCATGATCTTTCCGGCGGCGGCTTTCGCCACGGCATTCCTGGCCATTCTGCTGGCGGACCACATCATTGCCAAGCCCGTGCCGGTTGAGAACGCCGCGCCTGCGGGTAACCCGAAAAAGAAGAAGCAGAGCCGGCGAAAGTCGGAGCGGGCCGCGGGGGCTCACGTGGGGCGAAGCCTGGGCCAGGCGCTGTTGCATTTCGTGCTGCCCGCGCTGGTCGTCGGCGGCATCATCGTTTCACTCCCGCGCTCTCTGGTTTATCTCGAAGTCGGGTATGAGGGGCCGCCGTCGCTGCGAGCGATCCTGGATGGCATCGTGCGGTCCTCCTATTTTCATTCGCCGCAGGGGCGCCTCGGTTTGGCGACCTGGTTTTCCGCCGAGTTCGTGACCCGCCTGATCACGGATTTCCTCATCCCCGTGGGGTTGGTCGTGCTGGTCGTGATCGCCGTTCGAATCGTCTACCACTGGATCCAGCAGCGGCGCCTGGACGCATTACCGGTGATCGACCGGTTCCTGCTGCTGCTCAGCCTGTTGATGCCCGCGGCGCTGGTGTTGATCGTCGCCAGCCGCTACATTTTTCATGCGCCCTATCCGGAGCTGCGAACCGTTTTGTATTGGATACCGCTGCTCGGCTTGACTTCGCTTGGTCTCATCAAATGGCTCCAGGACACCGGACCGACAACCGCCAAGCTGGCGATACCGGTGGCAGCCTTCGTGGTGCTTTCCATCGCGCAGTTTGTGACGCAGTTCAACACCCGGTACTACTCGGAATGGGCCTACTGCGCGGCCACCAAAGACATCATGAAGATCGTCCGCGATCAACACGCCGCGCGGCCCGGGGGTAAGATTCGCCTGGGGGTCACCTGGCAACTGGAACCGGGGGTCAACTTTTACCGCACTATTTGGGGGCTTGACTGGCTGAACAAGGTGGAACGCGAAAGTCCCGACGGCGACAATGATTACTACATCCTGTTGTTCGACGATACCAACCTCGTGCAGCGGCGGGGCCTAAAAGTGCTATTGCAGGACAAGCTTTCGGGAGCCGTGCTGGCGGCGCCGGCGCACAGCCGGGCTATTTAGTTTCAGGCACAAACTGACGCTGCGTGCGCTCCAGGTCTTCGGGCGAATCCACCCACCACAATCCCTCGCTCATGCGGTAGCCGTAGAGCGGTTGGCCTGCGGCCAGCACCGATGGTAAGACCTCTCGCCCAAAATCGCTGGCTCTATCAGCAGGTATCCAATCCAATACGGCCGGCTCGAGCACCAGGAGTCCGGCATTTACCCACGGGCTGAAAATTTCTTCCGGCTTAGGTTTTTCCAGAAAGCGGACCACGCGTTCGTTGCTATCCAACTCGGCGATGCCGCTGGCGGTGGCGTTCTCGCGATGAAAGAGCGCAACCGTACCGACGCCCTGCTTGCGTTTGTGGAATTCGAGTAATTTGCCTAAATCGCAAGTGGTCAGGTTGTCGGCATAGATCACCAAAAACGTGGCGGTCAGTTGATCGGCAACTTTCTTCACGGCTCCCGCGGTTCCGAGCAGGGTCGGTTCATGCGACCAGGTGATGCGGACACCGAGTGAAGCGCCATCGCCGAAATGCTGCGTCACCACCTCCGGGAGATAATGCAGGTTAATGATCAGGTCCTTGATGCCGTAGCTGGCCAGTAGACGGACATTGTGTTCCAGGATCGGCCGGCCGCCGATTTCAATCATCGGTTTAGGGCGGTCTGCGGTGACTCCGCCCAGACGCAGGCCCTCGCCTGCGGCCAGCAGAACGGCTTTCATGAGCCGCCGACTCTCGCCTTTTTGCGCACCTTCGGCGCTGGGGCAAGGGTGATGATGGCGGCGGCTTCGGGCGCGCGCAAGCTCAGGAACCCCGCCAGGACCAGTGCGGGCCAGACTTGCACCAGAATGCGGCTCAAGGATGTCTGCAAAATCCAGGTGAGATCATTCGCGGTGACTAGATAAACGCCAAAGAAGCTAAGCAGCATTGCCGCGGCAGAATTGCGCCGCAGAAGGCAAGGTCCCGCCTGCGTTCGCGGGCAAATCCCAAAACCACTGCGATTATGATGAATGGCAATACGGGATGGTACCAGCCCGCGCCGATTGCAACGAACTCACGGGCGAAGGCCGTGGCCACGGTACCCAGGCGCGCCACGTCGGCAAGCTGATGCCCGGCCGCGGCCGGATTGGTTGAAAGTTGCGGTGCGCCGCCGGTCGACAGTAACAATTTGAACGCGGCAACCATCGCTGCGACGGGCAGTGCGCCTGCCAGCGCCGGCAGAAGGGCTCGGCGTCGGAATACCGCGATCGCAACCAGAACCACGATGAGGATCAGAAGGCCCTCATCCTTCGTCCACGCAGCGAGCCCGGCGAAGATTCCTGTCAGCACCGGTCGATCGAGCAGCGCGAACACCATGGCGGCCGCGAAATAACACGCGAGCGGCACGTCAGCATATTGGGTGGGAACTTCGTGGAGCAGAGACGGAGTCGCGGCCAGCACGAGGGCTCCCAGCAGGCCCAGGGTTGGGCCTCGAAGAACCGTAAGGCCGCCGGCAGCCAGTGCGATCAAGGCGAGGAAAAATCCGTAGGACGTCGCCACCGGCACCGCCTGGCTCAAGGAGTGGCTGAACGCCCAGCACCGGCTGACGAACGATGACACGAGCAACGGGTACGCCGGGTGACTGGTGGCGGCGAGCACAGGCGACCACGCGCGCGCCGCCAGGCCACCCGGTGATGCCAGAAACTTCGCACGCAGGTTCCATATGGCCCAGGCGTCCCAGTTGCCGTGTGGATTAAGATCCCAGGCAATCGCCATGGCAGCCGTGGCGATCCCCATGGCCAGCAGAAGGCCGCCTGCGATCCAGGGTAGAGCTACTGGCGGCTGCGTTCCTGCACTGGTCTGACCCGATGGCAGCGGGCGGCGAAATGCCTCGTACGCCAGCCATGCCACGGCTGAGAGTTCCAACACGAGAGCCGCCAGCGGACTCCCCAGCAGCACGCCACAAATGAAGAACAGGCACGATGTCACGCCGATGCCGCCCGCTGCCCCGGCGCCGAAGATCAACAGCCACGCCGCCCACGCCGGCCGCAGCGAGTGCAGATCCGTCCACCGGTAGACGAGGAGGCAGCCGAGCAGGATCGCCTCTAGCACCCATATCAGGCCGATCACGGCTGGTGGTCCTTCCGGTAGAGCACTACGCCGTTGCCGCAGTCCTGTTGCAGGCGGAGACCGAGACTCTTGCCGTAGGCGGCGAAATCGGCCGGCCGGGTGAAGTTGCCGAGTACCCAATCGTGATTCGTGCCTCTGGTCACCAATCGCGGCGCCAGCACATATTCGGCGCTCGCCAGCAATGCCGAGTCGACCACGCTGCTGGCCTCGGCATCGGTTACATATCCCAGCACCGCATTTTCGGGAACCGCGGAAAGCACGGGTCCCAGCCGCACGAACTGGGCGGAAATCTGATACGGATCCGGGGACTGGCGCTGGTACGCGGACTCCAACCCGTATGACTGAAATGCGCCCCAAAGGCAGAAGACAATCGCGGCGGCGACTCCCGCGACGACTCTAGCCGGATAGCGCACCTGCTCTCGATCACGCGCCATGATGAAGTCTCATTGTAATAGGACAGGGCCGGGCATGCCGGCGACAAGGATCGCCAGCGCTACGTAACGCCGGCGGTCTTTGCCGCCGGTAGGGCTGCTACTGGAATCGGGATGTCCCGCCCCACGTTACAATCTTCCATATGCGTCGCACGCTGGTCCTGCTGCTCGCCTCGACGGCCCTGGCATACGCGCAGAAGCGGCCGTTCGATGTAAACGCGCTGATGGAGTTGAAGCGGATTGGCGATCCGCAGATCTCACCCGATGGCCGCTGGGTGGCCTTCACCGTGCAAAGCGTGGACGTGGCTGCGAATAAGAAACCGCAGCAGGTGTGGGTGGTGCCGCTGGCGGGCGGTTCGCCGCGGCAGATCACGCACGACGGGGAGAGCAACCAACGGCCGCGCTGGTCTCCCGATTCCAAACGCATTGCCTACGTTTCCGACCGCAGCGGCTCGTCGCAAATCTGGCTCATGGACGCGGACGGCTCCAACGCGAAGCAGGCCACCAACTTTCACGCGGAGGCCGATGGTGTGCTGTTCTCCGGCGACGGCAAGAACCTGCTGTTCACTTCCGCCGTCTATCCGGAATGCGGCGCTGACGACGCGTGCAATCAGAAGAATCTCGACGCCGAAAAGGACAGCCCAGTCAAAGCGCGCATCTACACCGAGCTTCTCTATCGTCACTGGACCGCATGGCAATCCAAGCGCCGCAGCCATCTGTTTTCCATTCCGGTGACGGGAGGCGCACCCAAGGATCTGACGCCCGGCACGCGCGAGGTGCCGCCATTTTCGCTGGAGGGCATCGACGACTATGCCATCTCTCCGGACGGCTCGGAGGTCTGCTACGGCATGAACGCCGACGCCAGTGCCGGCCACCAGCACCAATAGTGATCTCTACGTGGTGCCGATCGGCGGCGGCGAGACGCGCAAGATTACCGCCACCCCCGGAGCGGACGCTACACCGCGCTATTCTCCGGATGGCAAGTACCTGGCGTGGCGCGCACAATTCCGCGCCGGCAACGAGGCCGATCGCTGGCGCCTTATGGTACTGGAACGGGCATCGGGAAAAGTCACCAACCTCACCGAGAACCTGGACCGCTGGGTCAGCAACTTCACCTGGTCGCCCGATTCCACCAATATCTTCTTCACCACGGTGGATCGTGGACGCCAGTCGATCCAGCTCATCTCTGTGAAGGGCGGCGCGGCGCGCGTGGCTGCCAGCGGCGATAGCGTACTCGACGACATCCAGTTGAGCGGCGACGGCAAGTCGATGGTCTACACGCAGCAGACCGGCGCATCACCCGTCGAAATTTATCGCGCTTCCTCGGCGGGCGGCACTCCTGAAGCGCTCACCCATTTGAACGACGCCGTGCTCGCGAGCCACCAGCTCACGCCGCTGGAAGAATTCTGGGTGGACGCCGAGGACGGCTCCCGCATCCAAAGCTTCGTGGTGAAGCCCCCGGGCTTCCAGGCCGATGTCAAGTATCCGGTGATCATGCTGATCCACGGCGGGCCGGAGCAATTCTGGGGATACGACTGGACCTATCGCTGGAACGCACAGGTTTTCGCCGCCGCCGGTTATGTGGTGGTAGAGCCCAATCCGCGCGGTTCGGAAGGATACGGCCAGAAGTTCATCGATGAGATTTACGGTGACTGGGGCGGTCGTCCTTTCGACGATCTGATGGCTGTTGCGGACTACATCGTGGTCAACATGCCCTACGCGGATGCCACTCGCCTGACGGCAGCCGGCGGTTCTTATGGCGGCTACATGACCGCATGGATTGAGGGCCACACGCAGCGCTTCAAAGCGCTGATCTCGCATGCCGGAGTGTATGATCTGGCCGCGCAATTCGGCGCCACGGAAGAATTGTGGTCTCCGATCTTTGAAATGGGCGGCACGCCTTGGGAGAAGCCCGAGGTCTACGCGAAGTGGTCGCCGAGCAGTTATGTTAACGATTTTCATACCCCCATGCTGGTGATCGCGGGCGAACTGGATTTCCGCGTGCCGTACACGCAGTCGCTGCAGCTTTTTACGGCGCTGCAATTGCAGAAGGTGCCCTCCAAACTGGTGGTGTATCCGGATGAGGGGCATTGGATATTGAAACCGCAAAACAGTCTCTTGTGGTACCAGACAGTCCTTGGCTGGCTCGACTCCTGGGTGAAAAAGTGAAAGTACTCATACCTCTGATCGCGTTGGTGGTGGTTGCCGCCATCGCCGTACCTCTTCTCATGTCCTCGCATACGGAACTCGGCATGAGCCCCGCGGTGACTTCGGTGGGCGTTAGCACCCCGGTTACCGTCCACTTGACGAATCCGCACGGCGTGCGCCGGGTGAGCGCGTATCTGGAGCAGAACGGCGCCGAGTATCCGGTGTACGAGCAGACTGCGCCGGCGCGCCGCCTCATTTGGAAGAGTCACGAACCGCCGGCTAGCGTCACCTTCGAAGCTGGAAAGAAGAAAGCGCCGAACCTGAAGGAAGGCAAAGCACGGCTGGTGGTGGAGGCGGTGTCGAACGATCTGCGGGCGAGCACCGATTCGGTAACGTCCGACGTTACGGTAGTGCTTTCGGCACCGCGGGTTGTCCCGGACGATCTGCAGCACTACATCAACCAGGCCGGCATGGAGCTGGTCACGTTTACGCCCAGCGGGTCGTGGGACGAAGCCGGCGTGAAAGTGGGCCCGCACACCTTTCGCAGTTTCCCTTTACCGGGACATGAGGGACAGCGATTTTCGATGTTCGCGTATGCGTGGGATCTGCCGCCGGATGTAACGCCCGTAGTGTACGCGCGCAACCAGGCGGGAACGGAAGCCACTGGCCGCTTCTGGTTCAAGCTCTTTCCCAAGAAGTTCCGTGAGCGCGATTTCATGCTTGACGATGCGCTGATGGACAAACTGGTGAACAATATCGATCCCACCGGCACGCTGGCGCCGGGACCCGATCTGCTCTCGCGCTTCCTCAAAATCAACGGCGAGATGCGCCGGCAGAACAACCAGACGCTGGCGGACCTGCGCACGAAGACCGAGGAGAAGATTCTGTGGAACGGTCCGTTCATTCACTGGGGCAAGGAGGAAGCTAACTTCGCCGACGTCCGCGACTACATGTACAAAGGGAAGAAAGTGGACCGGCAGGTGCATCTGGGCTTCGACTTGTCGGACACGGCGAACGCGCCTGTGCACGCCGCCAACGACGGCGCGTGTCGTCTGGGCGGACAACCTGGGGATCTACGGAAATTGCGTGGTGCTGGACCATGGGTACGGGCTGCAATCGATCTATGGACATATGCAGCGGATCGACGTGAAGGTTGGTGACATGGTCACGAAGAACGGCGCGCTGGGGCTGGCCGGGTCCACGGGGCTGGCGGAGGGCGTGCATGTGCATTTCGGGATGCAGATCGATGGCGTGCAGATCAACCCGCGCGAGTGGTGGGATGAGCACTGGATCCACGACCGGATTCTGAGCAAGCTGGCGCCGGGGAAATAGGCGGTGAACCCTGACGATCAAGCCTCTAAAGACCCACTTGACCGTGCCGACAACAGATCTGATCAGCCCGTCAAGCCCCCAAGTCGACGGTTACTGTGGTTCGGTATTGCGCTAATCTGTCTGGGCATTCTTGCAGGTCGCTATTTCTGAAAGCGCCGCTGACAGATCTTACGGCGGCTTCGCCGTTGGGCTTGGCGGAGTCTTTATAGGCATCTTTCGGCGCAAATCGGCAAGCCGATAAACCGATAAGCCGAAAGGGGCGGGAATATTCTGCGGCGTTCCGCGATACTGCACTAGAGGGGCGTAACCTGGACGAACGACAACGGCTGGCCCGGTTTGAGGCGGTCCTGCTGCCGCACCTGGATGCGGCGCATAACCTGGCTCGCTGGCTGCTCGGAAATGCCCAGGACGCCGAAGACGCAGTGCAGGATTCCTACGTGCGCGCGCTCACCTATTTCGATAGCTTCCATGGCGAAGACGGCCGGGCCTGGCTGCTGACTATCGTGCGGAACACTTGCTACGCCTGGCTGCGCAAGAATCGCAGCGTAATGGAAAGTGCCGATTCCGGCAGGGACCTGGAGTTGGCGCCCGACAGCGGCCCCGATCCGGAAGCCTTGCACCTGCTCGAAGCCGACCGCCTGAAGGTACAGCAGTGCCTCGAAGCGTTGCCCGCCGAATTCCGTGAAGCGGTGGTGCTGCGGGAAATGGAAGGGATGTCCTACCGGCAAATCGCGCGGATTACCGAGGCGCCAATCGGAACCGTGATGTCACGCCTGGCGCGTGGGCGGAGGCGCTTACAGGAAATGCTGGCCGCCGGTGTGCGCAAGGAGACCGCATGACCTGCCGGGAGGTGCAACCATTACTGGGAGCTTATCTCGATGGGGAGCTGGACCTGGTGCGTAGTCTCGAGGTGGAGGCGCACGTGGAGGGCTGCGAAGCGTGTGCGCGCGAGCTGCGATGCCTGGAGGATGTGTCGGCGGCGGTGGCGAATGCGCCGCGGTTCCCGGCGCCCCGAGGATTGCGGCAGCGTGTGGGGCACCGCCATGCGCCGCCCGGTCACTGGGCGACTCATGGCGCTATCACGCTACTGGCCGCAGGGCTTGTAGTACTGGGTTTCATGCTCTGGCGATTCGCACCGTCCCGGCCCGACGCCGCGGGGGTGCTGGCTGAGCAAGTGGTTCAGGATCACGTCCGATCGCTCCAGGCGAACCATCTGCTCGACGTAGCCTCGGACCAACACATCCAGCCCTGGTTCGCCGGCAAGTTGGATTACATCCCCGCCGTCGAAAGCATGCCATGGCGAGGGTTCGAACTGGCGGGAGGCCGGCTGGATTACTTGAGTGGCCGTGCCGTGGCGGCGCTGGTCTATCGGCGAGGCCCGCACATCATCAACGTTTTCGTGTGGCCGGCGCTTGGCCAGCCCGACCGCGCGCCGCGAAGCCGCATGGCGGATCGTTTCCACGTGACGAGCTGGTGGGCCTACGGGATGGAATGGTGGGCGGTATCCGATCTGGGCCTGGAGGAACTGGAAGAGCTGGCGCTCTGTCCCTGTTTCATGCCTCCCAACCGCACGCTGCACGCGGATAATAGCTTCAGGCCAAGGTTAGATTAGCCTGGGCCAGAACGTCCAGCCCTGCGAACTCCTGGCGGAGCAATTTCGGGAAAGCGGCTGCCGCGATCATGGCCGCATTGTCGGTAGATAGTGCCGGAGTGGGAAAGTAGACAGGGTACGGTAAGCGGGCCGCCTTCGCCGACGCGCGTAGGCCGGTGTTGCATGCCACGCCTCCGGAAATGATGAGCGATCGGGCGTGCATGCCTTCGGCGCAGGCGGCGGCGCGGGTGAGCAACTCATGGATTACGGCGTGTTGGAAGGACGCCAACAGGTCCAGGGTGCGCGGCGGGGTGGCGGCGAGCCAGTCTTCGGCGGTGGGGCGCGGCAGGTCGCGCAGAAGGGCCCGGCGCGCTGCGATTTCCGCCTCCATATCGTGGTCTTCAACCCAGCGCAGCACGGCGGTTTTCAGCCCGCTGAAGCTGAAGTCCAGCGCATTACCCTTCATTTTGGCGAAGGTGAAGCGGACCGCCAGTGGGTTTCCATGGGGCGCAAGCAAATCGATCACCGGACCGCCGGGATATCCGAAACCAACGAGCTTGGCGACCTTGTCGAAGGCTTCCCCGGCCGCGTCGTCGCGGGTCTTTCCCAGCAGGCGGTAGCGAAAACCTTCCAGTACTTCGAAGAGGTGGGTATGGCCTCCGCTCACTACCAGGGCCAGGGCGGGGAATTCCACCGGCGTTCCGGCGCGATTTGGCTTCGAGGATGACGGCGTGGATGTGGCCTTCGATGTGGTTTACGGCGATGAGCGGAAGGCCGCGGGCGAAGCACAACGACTTGGCGTAGGTGAGCCCGACCAGAAGCGACCCCACCAAGCCCGGCCCCACCGTGGCGGCGATGGCGGCCAGATCTTCGAACTGAGAACCGGAGCGTTCCAGCGCCTCGCGCACCACCGGCACGATGGCCCGCAGATGCTCGCGCGAGGCCAACTCCGGAACGACGCCGCCATACTTGCCGTGGGTGCTCATCTGCGAGGCGACCACGGAAGAGAGTACGACTTCGCCATTTTCTACCACGGCTGCCGCGGTCTCGTCGCACGAGGATTCAATGCCGAGAATGCGCACTGATTCTACGGTAGCGCGGACCGCTCCCTTTGGTCACGGCTCAGTATGAGGCGTGGTCAGGCGGTAGGGAGTAGTTTTTCCATTGGGCCGCGGGACGCGCGGGCGCTGCCGCTGAGGCCGAAGCTCAGAAGTCCGGAGCTCTTGCGCGCACAACGCCGGGCGGCGTCCTGCAAGTCGATCAGGTGCGGGCGGGCGGGGTGTCCGGGCTCAAGGGCCGAGATCGAACTGGAGACGCTGCTGAGAATGACAGTCAGCTCGTCGTTGAAGTCGTGTGCCGCGGCCGCCGCTACCGCACACGCTTGATCTGCTCTAGTAATGCGTTCCACACCGCATCGTACCTGTTGGTCCGGTGGCGCCCGCGCGGTCGCCGGAAGTAATCCATTGCGAATCAGAGATATGGCTTCGGCGCAGGGTTGGTGACTGGCCGCGGTGTACAATATTACTAGCTGGAGCTGTCCACCCCATGAAACTGCGAACCGCCGTGATTCTGATCAGTGTCGCGGCTGCTGCGCTGCCTCTTATTGCGGCCGATCCACCGCCCTCTCGTCCCAAAGCCGGCAAGGTCGAGATTTTCCATCTGAGTGATATTAAACCCGGTATGAAAGCCACGGCCTGGACCGTTTTGCAGGGGACGGAGGCCGAGCCGATTCCAATCGAGATCGTCGGCCGCTGGAAAAATCAGTGGGGGCCGAATCAGGACATCATCATCGCGAAGATGGGTGGCAAGGCCATCCGCACCAACGTGGCGGGCGGCATGAGCGGCAGCCCGGTCTATATCGACGGAAAACTGGTTGGCGCCATCGCCCTGCGTCTCAGCACCTTCTCGCCGGATGCCATCTGCGGCATCACGCCGATCGAATCGATGCTCGAGATTAACGAGTTCGATCAAACGCGGCCCCAGGATGCAAAAACTCCGGACAAGGTGGTAGCGGCCAGTTCCGGTCTTGCGGTTCCGGCCTCGCTGCAAAACCCGATGATGGTGCCGATCGAGGCGCCCCTGACGTTCTCGGGATTCAGCGAAGGTGTCTTGCGCGAATATGCCCCGGTGTTACAGCAACTGGGAATCACCACCGTGCAAAGCGGCGGCGCCGGGAGTGCGCTGCACACCAATAAGCCTGCGCCGGGGTGGGAGCATTCGCTGAACCCTGGAGAATCCGTGGCCGGCGTGCTCGTGGATGGCGACATGAGCCTCACCGGGCTGGGCACGGTGACCTACAACGACGGCAAACGCGTGCTGGCATTTGGCCATTCGTTCTTCAACCTGGGCCCCGTGGATATGCCGATGAGCAAGGGCGAAGTGCTGATGACGCTGGCGTCGCAGTATCAGCCGAACAAGATGGCCAACGCTACCGAGATTGTGGGCGCGCTGCACCAGGATCGCCACAGCGGCATCATGGGCATATTGGGAGCGCAATCGGACATGATCCCGGTCACGGTCACCATCCGCGCACTCAACGAGAACGCGAGTGTGGCCCGCGAGAAGAATTTCCATTTCAACGTGTTCGTGCAACAGAAGTGGACGCCCAGCCTGATGATGCTCACTCTGTCCAACACTCTCTCGGACCTCAACGAGTTCGCCGATGAGGCCACGTACCGGCTGGCGGGAAAGATCGAGATGAACGGGGGGAGCAACCTGTCCTTATCCACCATGCAGGCATCCGGGGAACTGCCGGTGCCGGCGCCGATGGCTCTGGCCAGCTGGTGGGGTGACAAGTTCAGCCGCCTCTACCTGAACAATGTGAAGACGCCGGATGTCAAGCGCGTGAGCGTGACGGTGGATCTGATTCCGGAACGCCGCGTGGCCACGATCGAAAATGCCTGGGTTGGCAATCCGGACGTGCAGCCGGGTGACGAAGTGCCGGTGAAGGTTTTTCTGCGGCCCTATCGCGGCGAGGCCATACAGCGCGAATTCAAGGTGCGGATTCCGGAAGGCATTGCGCGGGGCGATCACCGCATTCTGCTAAGCGATGCCGATACCGTGAATCGCCTGCAGAGCATCGCGGGAGCCGCCAACCGCTTCCTGGATCTGCCGGAGACGGTCTCGCTGATCAATCAGGAACGCGCCAATAACAAGATGTACGTCTCGCTGGTGGAGCCCAACCCCACGGCCTATTTGGACGACAAAACGCTTCCGAGCTTGCCCTCGTCGGTGCTGAATGTGATGCAGGCGGGACGGGCGTCGAACCGCAGCATCGTGACGTCACCGGAAACTGCTACGGAGCAGATGGCCTTGCCGTTCGATTACGTGGTAACCGGCAGCTACTCGCTCCGCATCCACGTAAACTAGTGGGCGGATTCAAACATTACATGAATTATTCTTCTGTTTTGCGTGGCTGGGCAGCGCATGGCGCAGCCCCACTTGTGCTCGTATCCGTGCTGTTCGGGGGGCAGACGCGCACCTGGTCCGAAAACGACTACGCGGGCTTCCAGAAGGGCGCCATCAAGAATCTTTCTCTGCGCAGCGACGGGGTGCTGAGTCTGGCGCCTCGGTGGAAGGAGTTCTACGATTCTTCCGCCATGTATCTGTGGAGCGTGGCGCGCGATTCCAAAGGCAACCTGTACACGGGCGGGGGCAGCGGCGCCAAGCTCTACCGCATCGGCGCGGATGGCAAGGGCAAGGTAGAGGCCGAACTGGACGCGCTCGAAATACATGCCATCGCCGTCGACTCCAAGGACCGCGTGTACGTGGCCACAGCGCCCGACGGCAAAGTCTACCGGGTGACTGGTAACGGCAAACCGGAAGTCTTCTACGACCCCAAGGCCAAATACATTTGGGCGCTGGCGCTCGACCGCCAGGACAACCTGTTCGTGGCCACCGGCGACCCCGGAGAGATTCACCGCGTTACGCCCGACGGCAAGGGCAAAGTCTTCTTTCATTGCGAGGAGACCCACGTGCGCTCGTTGGCCATCGATGCCAGGGGCAACGTGATCGTGGGGACTGCGCCAGGCGGGCTGGTGCTGCGGGTTTCCCCCGCGGGCGAAGGGTTCGTGCTGTACCAGATGTCGAAGCAGGAAGTGACCGCGGTGGTGGTGGGAAGCGATGGGTCGATCTACGCCTCCGGGGTGGGATCGAGACAGGCGGGCGCTTCCATACCACAGGCGGCCGCCCCGGCACCCGCTCCCACGCAAGTGACCGTGACGCTTGGTGGAGGCCAGGCCGTTGGCCGGCCCACCGCGCCTGCACCGGCCACTGCCACCCCGGTGAGGATCATCGGCGGCAGTGACGTGTACCGCATCGATCCGGCCACGGGTCCGCGGCGTATCTGGAATAGCACGCAGGATGTAATTTATGCGATCGCTTTCGACAGCGCCGGGCGTGTGTTATTAGGCGCCGGCAACCGGGGCAACATTTTCCGAATCGATTCACCGACCACCTACACCAACGTGCTCACTCTGCCGGTCACACAGGTAACGGCTTTCCAATCCGGCGCCGGCGGCCGTCTGTACGCGATCACAGGTAATGTCGGGAAGGTGTACGAGATTGACCCCGCTTCGGAACAGCAGGGAACCATCGAAAGCGAAGTCTTCGACGCGGGAATGTACACGCAGTGGGGCCGGGTGAGCTTCGAAGGCAAACTCAACGGCGGCCGCATTGCCGTGGAGACGCGCAGCGGCAACCTCGATCAGCCGCAGAAGAACTGGAGCCCGTGGTCAGACGCGGTCACGTCGGCCAAAGGCGGCCGGGTCACTTCACCGGCAGCGCGGTTTCTGCAATGGAGGGCGACGTTGAATGCCGCGCCCAGCGGTTCACCGGAACTCGAGTCGGTGGAGGTGGCCTACCTTCCCAAGAATGTGGAACCGCGCGTGGAGCAGGTGGAAATCACGCCGGCCAACTACAAATTTCCGGCTCCCTCCAGTTCTTCGAATCCCCAGACCCTTAACTTGCCGCCCATGACCGGGAAGGCGCAGCACACCGAAACGCGGACCGCCGCGGCCGACACGCCCGTCACCGTTACGCCCGCGATGCAGCCGGCGAAAGGCTTCCTGGGCGCACGCTGGATGGCGTCGGATTCGAACGACGATAACCTGATCTACACCGTGGAAATCCGAGGCGTCAACGAAACCGAGTGGAAACCGCTGAAGGACAAGGTGACGGACAAGTATTTTTCGTGGGACTCGACAGCATTTCCGGACGGTGAGTACCGGCTGCGGATCACGGCGTCGGACGCGCCGTCGAATCCGCCGGGCGAAGCGTTAACCGCGCGGCTGGAGGGCGACCCGTTTCTGATCGACAATACACCGCCGAAGATCACAGGCCTGGCGGCTACGCGCAATGCCGGAAAGCTGCAAGTCCGCTGGCATGCCGCGGATGCGCTGAATGATATCGCGAAGGCCGAGTACTCCCTGGATGGGGGCGATTGGACGGTGGTCTCTCCCACGAGCGGTTTGTCGGATTCACCGGAGCTCGACTACGAACTCAATGTGGATGCCGCCGCGGGAGAGCACACCGTCGCCGTCCGCGTGGAAGACGCCTACGAGAACCAGGGGACGGATAAAGTGGTCGTGCGATGACGTTGGTTACACCGAGAGCAGGCGATGAAAAAACGCCCTGTAGCGGCGTAGCGCCTGCCGCATGTCTTCGGTCGAAACGTCACTGCCCTTAGACCACTGCTGCTCCAGCTTGGCGCGCTCGTCTGCGAACAACTCCGCAAGCCTCTTTATCGCCATTGCAACCAGTTCGTCAGCTCTCTGAACGGAAACGCGTGGGTCATCGATGAACGCGGTTTGGATTGCTTCCCATCGGCCCCGCATCTCCTCTGATAAATCCGGTGCGAGTAAAGGGGCGGAGTATTGATCTTCGGGTTGCCTGTCGCGGCCGTTGGCGGTATTGGCTAGATCGGCCGTAGTTAGTTGTTGGGTTTCTGTCATTTGTTGCATTTTTTACCTATCCTTGTGCAACACATTCCGTGTGCCGCTTGTCTGTGTTTCCAGGAGTTCCTCAAAGAGCTCCCGATAATGGACCATCGCTCGCCGTAGATCCTCGGTGGTTGCCTGACCTTTCTGCTCCGCAGTTGCAATTTCATGTGCGGCCCGGTAATTCCTGACAACGTCCGGGTGATCGACCGAGAGGTCCTCGGCGCGACGGTCGAAGTCAGCCATCGGGTAGCCCCTCATCCCCATCACTTCACTGATAAGATTGTCGGCCTCTTGTATCGAGAGTTTCGGGTTATCGACAAAGCGTGCTTGCACCCGAAGCCACTCCTCGCTAAACCGTTGCCGTTCCTCTGTAGGGAGTGAATGGATCTGATAACTGGCGGTCCTTTCCGCCCGGTGCTCCAGCGCTTTTTCCGCATGCGCCTTACTGCCATAATCGTGCATTGCGCGGTCATATTCAGGGCCAAAGCGGCTGCGAAGTTTGGCAGTACGGTGCTTCTGCATGTAGGCAAAAACTGCAATCGCCGCGATTAGAACTAATCCGATCAAGATGATTAGCAGCGTTGTGCTCATGGTAAAGCCTCCTTCGAAAAAATCTTGCACTTCCCGGGCCACATATCGGTGTGGGATTCAAAAAACAATGGAGCACTACTTGCACATAACGCACTCGGAAAGGGGGAAATTTATATGTTGTGCAGATCATCTAAGTTGAACATCGCGATAGGCCTGGGCCTGTTCTCACTGTTTCTTTCAGCACCTCTTTGCTCGGCACAGGATCGCGACGGAGACCGGGATCGAGATGGGGATCGCGATCGAGGAAGATACACGCGACTGGAGCGCGGCACTGTAATTCCGATTCGCACGAACCAGTCAATCGACGTCGAGAGAAGAGACAATCGCGTCTACTCCGGAACCGTGGATCAGGATGTACGCGGGGAAAATGGGCGTATCGCAATCCCGCGGGGTGCCACCGCCGAACTGATTGTCCGGGTTGCTCCGGATAACGATTTGATTCTCGATCTGGAATCGGTTGTTGTGAACGGACAGCGTTACGCAATCAAAACCGATCCAAACCGCGTCGAATCGCAACGCGATAACAGCTTGGTGGGCGCGATCGTGGGAGCGATCAACGGAGGCGAGGTACGCGGCCGGGCCGTCAGAATCCCGCGGGACACGGTGGTGACCTTCCGTTTGGATCGCCCGCTGGAAATGGGAGTTGCCGATCGTGGCGTAACGCGTGACGGATACCATTACCACGATTGGTATGACCCGGATCGTCACTAAGCAGGACTAACCGGCTGGCCGCGGAAGTTCTTTCCGCGGCCGCCCTAAAACCTCACACACGCAGGGATGCCTGTGCTACCCGGCAGCAATGGTGTATTCTCTCAGGGAGTGCTATGAATCACCTTTGCTTGTTGCTGCTGGGCGGTATACTTTCGGGTTTACCGGCGGGCGCGCAGATTCTTCTGTCGGGCGACTGGATCGCGCTGCAGCACGAAGATCAGATCGAACGCGGGCCTGGTCCGGACTTGGGCGACTACCTCGGACTTCCCATCAACGATGCCGCCCGTTTGCGCGGCGAGAGTTGGGACTCCTCGCGGTTGACGCTGCAGGAGCATCAATGCCGCGTGCACATCGTCTCTTACATTTACCGCGGGCCGCTCAGCCTGCGCATCTGGGAAGAGAAAGATCCGGAGACGCAGCAGGTGATCGCGATCCGGAATTACATCAGCACGTACGAACAGTCGCGCACCATTTGGATGGACGGCCGCCCGCACCCCTCTCGGAATGCGGCCCACACATTCATGGGCTTCTCCACCGGCAAGTGGGAAAATGACATCCTGACCGTCACCACCACCCACCTGAAGATGGGCTGGCTGCGCCGTAACGGCCTTCCCGAAAGCGATCGCGCGACGCTGGTGGAACACTTCATCCGGCACGACAACTACCTGACCCACGTCTCGCTCATCACGGACCCGGTCTACATGACCGAGACGCTGATCAAGACCGAGGATTTTGTGATGGCCGATCACGATCCGGGCAACTGGTTGTGGCCGTGCGAGTACGTGGAGGAAATCACGGGGCGTCCGAAGGGCGAAGTGCCCAATTTTCTGCCGGGAGAGAACCCGTTCCTCAAGGAGTTTCCCACGCGCTACGGCATCCCCGAGGAGACTGCGCTGGGCGGCGCGGATCAGACTTATCCCGAGTACCAAGTCAAGTTGAAAGCCATGATGGCCGGGGCGAAAAAGTGAGAGCGCTTCTGCTCTTGTTGCTGGCCGGATTCGCTCAGGCGCAGTCCGAATCCGACATTGAAGTGTTGCCGGTGCAAGGCAACGTGTACATGCTTGCGGGCAAGGGCGGCAACGTCACCCTGCAAGTGGGACCTTCGGGCGTGGTGATGGTCGATACGGGCGTTGGGACTCAATCCGACAAGATCCTGGCGGCCATACGGAAGCTCTCCGCGAAGCCCGTAAAGTACATCATCAACACGCAGGCCGACCTGGACCACACCGGCGGGAACGAGAACCTGGCCAAAGTTTTTGGATCGGCTACGGAAGTAACGGTGGTCAACACGCCCGGGGCTACCGCGACTCAGACCGTTGCGATCCTCGCGCATCAGAAGGTTCTCGACCGGATGAGCGCGGCCGATGGCGATCGTCCGGCGAGGTCCACCACCGCATGGCCAACCGACACCTACATCGGCGAAGAGAAGGAGCTCTACTTCAACGGGGAGGGAATTCAGATGTTTCACGCCCCCTCGGCGCACACCGATGGCGACACCATTGTCTATTTCCGCAAGTCAGATGTGGTGAGCACGGGCGACCTCTTCCTGACCGATAGCTATCCGGTGATCGATCTGAAACGCGGCGGCAGCATTCAAGGGGTGATTGACGGGCTGAATCACATTTTGGATCTGGCGATTCCCGCGCATCACGAAGAAGGCGGAACGTACGTGATTCCCGGGCACGGGCGCATCTGCGATGAGTTCGACGTGGTGGAGTACCGCGATATGATCACGATTTTCCGCGACCGTATTCGGGCGATGATCAAGAAGGGGATGACTCTGGAACAGGTGAAGGCTGCGCGGCCAACCCGGGATTACGACCCGGAGTATGGCGCGACCAGCGGTGCGTGGACTACGGACTTGTTTGTCGAGGCGGCGTATAAGAGCCTGGCGGGAAAGCGGTGAGTGGCAAGTAGCGCTGGCGATCTTTGTCGCCGGCATGATTTATCCCCCACCCTCGCAGGCGCGGCGTAGGCCTTGTTCCAGCGCTTCCTGCTGCTGCGGCTCGATCTTCCTGCCGGCGGCGGTCACGTAAAATACATCGATGGCTTTGTGGGCTTGCGTATCGATGAGAACTACTTCGATGTTGCAGCCATTCGTCGACATGGCCGACGCCAGGTCGTAGAGCAGGCCCGGCCGATCTTCGGCTACGATCTCGACCAGAGTTGCGGTGCTGCTGGCGGCGCCATCGAACACCACCCGGGTCTGAATCCGTGCATTGCGGCTGGGCAGCGGCGGCCTCGGGCGATTCTTCAAAAGCTCGCGCACATCGGTCTTGCCCCCGATCACGCGTTCCGTCATGGTGCGGAGCCGGTCGGATTCGGTAGGGTTCAGCTCCAGCGTGCGGGAAGGATCGGCGAAGGTGAAGGTGTCCAAGATCAAGCCGCGGCGATTGGCGAACGCCTCGGCTTTCAGAATATTCATGCCGAAGCTGGAGAGCGTGCCGGCCACGGCGGCGAAGAGTCCAGGGCGGTCGGCGGTGGTCACCATGGTCAACTGGTAGGCCGATTCCAGCTTTCGTACTTCGACCGCCACCCCTCGCCGGCGGCTCCTCTCTTCCAGCGCCATGTGCTCGTCGATTTCGGTTTCGCTGTGCGTGCGGAGGTAGCGCGTGGGGAAGCCTTTCAGGAACTCGAGACGCGCGGGAGGACCGGAGGCCTCCACCTCGATTCGCTCGCTTTCCAGTTCGCGCGTGAGCTCGTTGTAGACCATCAGGTAAAGCTGCCACAACTGTTCCGCCCGCCAAGGCGTCATTACGTGCGGGTTCACCGCGCTGATATCGGCATAAGTCAGCAGCGTGAGCGCCTTCAGGCGTTCCACCGTTTCCACACGGTGAGCGACATCGCGGACTGTCTGCGGGTCGAACAGATCGCGAGACTGCATCACGGACGAGAGTTCCAGGTGCCTTTGAATCAGGTACAGAACCATTTCCCGCTGCGGCGGCGGCGTCTGTATGCGCGCCATGGCGGCCTTTGCCAGGCGCATGGATGCATCCACGTGGCCTTCATTGGGCGCGCCCTTTCCGGAGTCGTGCATGAGGACCGCGAACACCAGTACGCCCGGCTGCTGCATTTCGCGTAACAGGTCGCCATAGGGTTTCAGCGGCAATTCCTGGGCGCTGCGCAGGCTCCACAAGTTTTGAAGAGCTACCAGGGTGTGCTCGTCCACCGTGTAGCGGTGAAAGAAATCGCGGATTACCAGGCACTCAATCTGCTCCATCTCGGGGAACACAATGGTGAGCGCGCCGGTTTCGTGCATCGCGCGGATGGCCAAGGGGGCATGCGGCAAAGAGAAGATCGCGTTGAGCGCCGTCCAGATCTGCCTGGGTTCGGCAAACCACGCGCGTAATTTTGAGCGCCGGGCATCGATCTGCTGTTCAGCTTCCAAGGAGACTTGGATGCCGTGACGCGCCACGAATTCGAACAGACGCAGCAGCACCTCCGGCTCCGCATCCAGTATTTGGGGCGAGCGGAAATGTGCGCGCTCCCGGTGCACGCTGAAATCGGCATTGGCCAGGCGCGAACGCCAGTCCCGAAACTGCGAGAACAGCCGGCTGGACTGGGCCTCGTTAGCTTCCAATTGGCGCATGGCCGCGCGATAAATATTGCGCGCGTGCCGGTAGTATTCCCGCATCCAGTGCGCCGCATCCGCCAGCTTCCACTGCTCGGCAGCGGCATCCTGCGCATCGAAGGAGAGAACGTTGTTATCGCGGCCCGACTCACAGTGCAGATAACAGCGCAGGCGCGCCAGGAAGCGGAAGGCCTGCTGCAATTCGGGCCCGGGCTCAGCCGACCCCAGGCGGGAAGGCTCCGTATTGCGCATTTGCTCCAGCCAGCAGAGGAGCTGATAATCCCGCAACCCGCCGGGGGTCTCCTTGACGTTGGGCTCCAGGTGATAAAAGGTGTTGGCGTATTTGCTGTGGCGCTCGCGCGTGAGCTGCGAGAGATTGCGTATCAGGGCGTCCCGGTTCCCGGTGATGAAGCGCGGCAGTTTCTCCACCAGCTTGGCGTACAAGCCGCGGTCGCCGTTCAGATAGCGTTGATCGAGCAGGCTGATGTTCAGCTCGATATTGCGGTCGTGCACCTCGGTGCATTCCGTCGGAGTGCGCACCGAATGACTGACCCGAATCCCGGCGTCCCAGAGGCGCTGGAGAAATGCGGAGATGGCCTCTTTATTGGCCAGGGCGAGCTTCTCCGAATCGAACAGGAGCAGCACGTCGACATCCGAGTAGGGGAAAAGCTGCCGCCGGCCATAGCCGCCGACGGACAGGACGGCGACGCCCACCGGAGCCGCCGGGAACAACAGGCTGGACGCAGCTTCGGTTACGACGTGGTCCACCGCCGCGGTCCTCTCGGCGAGAGCTCGGACCGAATCACCGGTAGCCAGGAATTCCTGCTGTATCGTTACCGGGCTGGCGCTAGAGTGCGGATTCCCCACGGTCGTCGTTTCGGATGCGAACGGCCTCCATTACATCGTAGACGAAGATCTTCCCGTCGCCGATCTTGCCTGTGCGCGCCGCGCCACCGAGCGTTTTGATTACTTCGTCGGCGCGCGCGTCAGAGACCACCATCTCCAGTTTCACTTTCGGCAGCAGATCCACGTTGTATTCCTGCCCGCGGTAGACCTCTTTATGGCCCTTTTGGCGCCCATGGCCGCGGACTTCGCTGATCGTCATGCCGTCAATTCCGATGCCCTTCAGGGCCTCTTTCACCTCGTCCAGTTTAAATGGCTGGATGATCGCTTCGATCTTCTTCATGACTCCTCCTAAGCTACCGCACTATCATCCAGCGGTTACGACTCCAAGATATATCCCTCTTCTCCGTGCAGGGAGATGTCGAGCCCATCGATCTCCTGTTGCTTGGGGACGCGCACTCCCAGGACCACGTCGCAAATTTTGATGATGATGAGTGTGCCGACGATCGCGATGCCCCACGAGATGGCCACGGCGATGAGCTGGTTGAGAATCTGGCCGGCATGGCCATCCACCCAGCCGAGCGGCAGCAGCTTGCCGGCGCTGTCCTTGAAACCGTCGTTCACCGCGTTGGTCGCGAACACGCCGGTGAGGATGGCGCCGAGCGTTCCACCAATGCCGTGCACACCGAAAGCATCCAGCGCGTCGTCATAGCCAAACCTCTGCTTGACCTTGGTAACCATTAAGAAGCAGACGATGCCGGCGGCGAACCCGATGGCCAGCGCCGGGAACGGACGAACAAAACCCGAGGCCGGTGTAATGGCCACAAGGCCGGCCACGCATCCCGAAATGCCGCCGAGCATGCTAGGTTTTCCATTGTGCAGCCACTCCGCCAGCATCCAGCCAAGAGCTGCCGCCGCGGCTCCGAAGTGGGTCGCCACGAAGGCGCTGCTCGCTAAGCCGGAAGCGTTCAGCGCGCTTCCCGCATTGAAGCCGAACCAGCCCACCCACAGCAGGCAGGCGCCGATCACGCTGAGCACCAGGTTATGCGGCTTCATGGCGTCACTCGGAAAACCGATGCGCTTCCCTAAATAGAGGGCGCAAACCAGCGCCGAAACACCCGATGTGATGTGCACCACCGTGCCGCCGGCGAAATCGAAAGCCGGGAACCTGCCGCCTAACGAGGCGCTGAGCAGGCCACCTTTCCCCCATACCATGTGCGCCATGGGGAAGTAGACGATCAAGGCCCACAGGGTCATGAACAGCAGCATGGCGCTGAATTTCATCCGCTCCGCAAAAGCGCCCGAAATCAGCGCTGGCGTGATGATCGCGAACATGAGCTGGTAGATCATGAAAGTCTGGTGCGGGATGGTGGGGGCGTAATCGGCGTTGGGTGCGCTGCCTACGTTGTTGAGGAAGGCGAAGCGCATGTCCCCGATAAACGAGGACTCGCCTCCGAAGGCGAGGCTGTAGCCGACCACTGCCCAGATCACCGTGATCACGGCCATCAGGACGAAACTGTGCATCATCGTGGAAAGGACATTCTTCCGGCGGACCAGGCCTCCGTAAAACAGCGCCAGGCCGGGGCCGGTCATGAGCAGCACCAGGGCTGAACACGCCAGCATCCAGGCGTTGTCACCGGCGCTTTGGGCGGATTTGGCGGCGGCCTCTACGGCCGTAAGCCGGGATTGAATATCCGGGTTAGCCTGCGCCAAAAGGGTCGCGGGCGTGGTTGCGAGAGCGAGCAGACAGAGCTTCAGCAGTGGTTTCATCTGGGAACCCATACGTGAGATTGGGCTTCTACTATACCCCCAATTCTCGTATGGCGCGCAAGGCGTCCGAAACGCAACGTTTCTATCGACGTAATCGGATTTTTTTATTTGTGTGATAGGAGTTTTTGTTGGAAGATGCCTCACCCGAAAAATGGGTATCCGCCGGACGCCGCCGTCCGGTACAATGACCAAAAAATGGCAACCGCACTGGTGAAATCCGCGATGATCGATACCCGGCGTACCCGGTACCAGCTCAAGATCCGAGAGTCGAGAATACATCGCTGGGGTGTCTATGCACTGGAGCGGATCCCTGCCGGACACAAGGTAATCGAATACACGGGCGAACGGATCAGCCGGCGTGAGACCCTGCGGCGCGGACAGGGTAACGTCACCTATCTGTTCACGCTGGACAATTACTGGACCATCGACGGGGCGGTGGGCGGCAGCGGCGCCGAGATCATCAATCACAGTTGCGACCCCAACCTTAAGAGCCGGATCGTGCGCGGCCACATTCTTTACATGAGTAAGCGCGTGATCCGCCCCGGTGAGGAGTTGACGGTGGACTATTTGTTTTCGGACAAGATTGAGCGGGTGCGCTGCCGGTGCGGCTCGCGGATCTGCCGCGGGACTATTAACATTAAGCAGCCCTAGGGCAAAGAATTTACCGCAGAGACGCCGAGGCGCAGAGAATACAAAAGATAGTTTGCCGACGTGCGGCGGTTGGGGCTGCTGGGGCCATCAGGTTGGCGCGCAGAGGCGGCCGAGGGAACTGCGTGCTGCCGCCACGCAATCGCTTGTCCTGCTAGAAGCCGCCCATTGCGCAGCGCCCTGACGCGCCAGCACGCAATTTCCTTTGCTCCTTCTGCGTGCCCATCTCATGGAGCACTGCACGCTCGCAAACCTTGTGGGCGCCCCGCAGCCATTGTTTTTCTCTGCGTCTCGGCGTCTCTGCGTTAAATCTTTTCTTCAAAAAACGAAAGCCCCGCCGGCCCGTGACAGGGCGAGCGGGGCTGGCCGACGGAGGGTGCTACTTCGTCGGGGCCGGCTTCGCAGCGGGTGCAGTGCTGGCCGGAGTCTGGGATTTCTTGCCCTTGTGGTGTTTCTTCACGGGTTTGTTGGTGGTGGCGCCGGTTGTGGCCGGTGCCTTAGTGCTGGGGGCCGCAGGCGCTTGAGCGGCGAATGTCAACGGCATGGTGGCAACGGCCAACCCGATCGCTAGCAATGTCTTTTTCATGGTTCCTTTTCTCCCTCGCGAGCCCTTGTGCCCGCTTACAATCCCATGGTGCGGCAGAACCGCCGGAAACACGATAGCCTGCGCAGGCTATGCCAGGCACCGAATCGAGACGTATCCTGGTTAATGTTTATTAGCCTTATTCCTTAGCCCGTCTATGGGATGGCCGAACCGGGGCGGGGGCGCGATACTGTATACGGCGGCCATGCACCAGCGTCCGATCACGCATCAGAACATCTTCCGGGTCCTCATCGGCGGCTTCGGCCTGGTGATGCTGTTGCTGTTGGCGGCTGCATTAGTGGGGGTCCGGAGCATCCGCTCCATTCAGGCCAACGCCGCCGACATCGTCCGGGAGCAAGCCGTCGCCAATCGCCTCATCGATGAATTGCAGCACCAGCAGACCAGCGTTCGCGAGGTCTTTTCTTTAATGGCACGCGACCCGGAGTCCGTGGATTACGACCAGATCATGGGGCAACTCGCAGAAGCCGACCGCAACATCAACCGCATCTCTGCCGAGGGAGCCCGGACCGTCGAGCGTGACCTGTGGACACGGTTGCAACAGGCCTCTCTGGCATTTTCGACCGAGGCACGCCGGCTGCTCGACGACGAGAGCGCGCCGAGTTACGCCACGGTAGAGTTGTTCCGCGATCACGAAGCCTTCGTTTCCGTGATTGGCCGATTGCTCGCGGCCAACTACGGGAAGGCCAACGCCGCTCAAGCGCAGATCGGTCGCCGCTCTTCCCGGCTATTAACCAGCTCCTACGTGGTGGCATCCGCCAGCGTGCTGCTGGGCCTGATCTTCGCGGTGTTTACGGTGCGCCTGGTGTCCCTTCTGATTCGGAGAATGGAGTGGCAGACGGCCGAGCTGGGGCGGGTTTCCTGGCACATGCTGGAGGACCAGGAGGCCACCGCGCGGCGCTTCTCGCACGAGCTGCATGACGAGCTGGGCCAGGCGCTCACGGCCATCCGGACCAACTTGTCGGCGCTCGATTCGGGGGCCCAGGCCACGCCCGAGCGCGTGCAGGATTGTATGCGGTTAGTGGATGAAGCCATCGGAAATGTGCGGCAGCTCTCCCAGCTTCTGCGCCCTGTGATCCTGGACGATTTCGGTTTGGAAGCGGCGCTCCGCTGGCTGGCGGAAGGATTCTCCACGCGCACCGGTATTGCCGTGGATGTGGAATCGCACTACTCCGGACGGCTGCCCGATGAAACCGAGACCCACTTGTTTCGCATCGCGCAGGAAGCGCTCACCAACGTGGCGCGCCACTCCGGTGCTAAGCGCGTCCGCATCAAGCTGGAGACTCAAGGCGAGGAGATCCGGCTTTCGATTGAGGACGACGGGCGCGGACTTCCGCCCGCGGCTTCCGGGAACGGCCGGGGCATGGGCATGATCGGCATGCGCGCCCGCGCACGCAGCGCCGGTGGGGACGTGAGCGTGCGCTCGCATCCGGGAGAGGGTGTTCTAATTGAAGTGCGAGCGCCGATCCGGAATGAAAACTATTCGCATTCTACTGGCGGATGATCACGCGGTGGTCCGCCAGGGCTTCAAAATGATCCTCGGCGCACAGCCGGATATGGAGATCGTGGGGGAAGCCGGCAACGGCCGCGAGGCAGTCGAGTTGACCGAACAGTTAAAGCCGGACGTGGTGGTGATGGATGTCGCCATGCCCGAGTTGAACGGCATCGAAGCTACCAGGCGCGTGACCGGGTCTGTGCCCCACACACGCGTGATCGCGCTGAGCATGCACAAGGATTCGGTCTACGTGCGCGAAGTGTTGCGTGCCGGCGCTCGCGGATATCTGCTGAAAGATTCCGATGCCGGCGAACTGGTGTCGGCGGTGCGCGCGGTGGCGCGGGGCGAAGGGTATCTCAGTCCCGCCGTTTCCAACGCGGTGCTGGACGACTACAGGAAACACGTGAGCGACCCGATCGATCTGCTCAGTAGCCGTGAGCGCGAAGTGCTGCAAATGCTGGCGGAAGGCAAGACTAACAAGGAGATCGCCGTGGTGCTGAATCTCAGCGTCTACACGGTGGACGCTCATCGCGGGCGCATCATGGAGAAGTTGAACTTGCACAGCATCAATGAGCTGGTGCGCTTCGCGGTAAGGCATGGGTTGGTGGATTGAGCGATTGTGGCGCGGCCTTTAGGCTGTTGCGCGCTTTCGCGTGGTTGTGATGACCAACACGCTTATCAGCACGAACAGCATTCCGAGGATCGTTCGCATGCCGAGCGCTTCGCCGCCCAGGAAATATCCCACCAGAACGGCCACTACCGGGTTTACGTACGCGTAGGTGCCTACTTTTGTCGGCGATTCATGATGAATCAGCCACACGTAAGCGGTAAACCCCATGATGGAGCCGGCGACTATCAGGTACAGCAACGCAAGCCACGCGGCGCGTGAGACGTCCCACGGACGAAAATCGCGAAATTCTCCCAGTGCGGCCGCCGCGAGAGCCAGCAGCACTCCTCCAGCGAGCATCTGCGCGCCCGAGCTCATGGCTTTCGATGGCGGAAGCGGCAGCTTGTTCATAAACGCCGACGCTAGCGACCAACTCATCGAAGCAATGAGTAGCGCCACAGCACCGGTTCCGTCGATCGGCGTACCGCCCAGGTTCAACGAGCGGCTTACCAGCACGGCCACCCCGGCAATTCCGATCAGAAGGGCCGAGGACAAGCGAATGGTGAGCCGCTGGGTGCGCAGGATAGTGATTTCCGACAGCGCCATGAACACCGGGATGGTGGCCATCATGACCGCGGCAATACCCGAGGGCACACGCTGCTCGGCCCAGAACAACAGTCCGTAGTCGAGGACAAAGATCAGGAAAGCGAGGAAGAATGCCGACATCCATTGGCGCGCGTTGGGTGAGCGCTCGCCCCGCGCAATCATCCAGCCATAGAGAACGAATCCCGCAGCCAGGAAGCGCAGTGCCGCGAGAAGGAACGGCGGAACCTCACGGACGCCAACGCGAATCGCGAGAAAGGTGGAGCCCCAAACAAAATAGATAATCCCGAAAGCCAGCAGAGTTTTCCAGGCAGGGCCGTGGGGTTTGGCTTCCATAGCAGATTCTTACACTGTACCGATTCCTTAGCCTGATCGCGCATACGGCCGGTCGATTGAAATTTGCTAACATCTGTCCCATGCGGACTCTAATTGCGCTGCTTTTCCTTGCCTCGGCTTCGTTTGCGCAGAAGCGCCCGATTACGCATGAAGACGTCTGGCTCATGAAACGCGTGGGCGGCCTGGACGTGAGTCCCGATGGCAAGTGGGCCGTCACTTCGGTGATGGAGCCATCCTACGATGCGGCCAAAACAGCGTCGGACTTGTGGCTGGTCTCTCTGGACGGGAGCGCGGCGCCGCGGCGGCTGACCAGCACCCTGGCTCCGGAGAACGGTGCGACCTTCTCCCCGGATTCCAAACGCCTGGCGTTTGCCACCAAACGCGAAGGCGACGAGATGAATCAGATCTACATTCTTCCGCTGGATGGCGGAGAAGCCATGCGGGTAACCAATGTTTCGACGGGCGCTTCGGAACCACAGTGGCGGCCGGACGGCAATGCCATTCTGTTTGAGAGCCGCGTCTACCCGGGCGCGATGAATGACCAGGACAACCGCAGGATGGCGGCGGAGCGCAAGGCGCGCAAGTACAATCTGCGCGTCTTCGACAGTTTCCCGATTCGATTTTGGGATCACTGGCTGGATGACCTCCGGTCTCACGTGTTCGTGCAAGGCCTGGAAGAGGGCGCCGTCGCACGTGACCTGCTGGCGGGCACCAAATTGGCCGGGCTGCCCGGCTTCGAAGGCGAGTTTGAAGAAGCCGGCACGAGCCTGGGCGCACGCTGGAGCCCGGACGGCAACAGCATCGTCTTCACCGCCACCACGGATTTGAATCGCACCATTACCGAACCAGGTACCACTGAGCTTTACCGCGTGCCGGCGCAAGGCGGCGAACCGGTGGCACTCACTTCGGGACCGGACAGCTATCACAACGCGGTGTTCCGGCCCGATGGCAAGGCTCTCTATGCGACTCGCGAAAAGAGCGGGGCGGTTTCGCTCTACAGCCTGGACCGCCTGGTGAAGATCGACTGGCCGCAAGCTGGTCCGCCGAAAACACTCACCGGCGAGTGGGACCGTTCAGTCGATTCAATTGCTTTCACTCCGGACAGCCGAACCGTCTATGTGAGCGCCGAGGACCAGGGGCACGACCGGGTTTTCCAACTGCCCGCGGATGGCGGCGAGGTGCGGCCAGCTTTTCCGGTGAACGAGGGCGGCTATTCCGGCCTGGTGATTCCAGCCCATGCGGCGGTGCCGGTGTTAGTGGCGCGCTGGCAATCGATGGTGCATCCGGCCGATCTGGTGCGCGTGGATGCCAAGACCGGCGAGAACCGCTTCCTGACCGAGTTCAACAAAGACCGGATTGCCCAGATCGATTGGCAGCCTCCGCGCGAATTCTGGTTCACCGCGAAAAACGGCCGGCGCATCCAGAGCCTGGTTGTGCTGCCGCCGAAGTTCGATGCGTCGAAGAAGTACCCGCTGTTGGTCTTCCCGCACGGCGGGCCGCACAACATGATCAAGGATACGTTCTTCATACGGTGGAACTATCACTTTCTGACCACGCCAGGGTACGTGCTGTTGATGACTAACTACACCGGGTCGACCGGTTATGGTGAAGAGTTCGCGGTCGCGATTCACAAGGACATTCTGCGTGGGCCGGCGGCAGAGATCGAACAGGCAGCCGATGAAGCAATCCGCCTGTTTCCGTTCATCGACGGGACGCGCCAGGGCGCCGCGGGCGCGAGTTACGGCGGTTATCTGATGAATTGGTTCGAGGGCAATACAAAGCGCTTCAAATGCCTGGTGAGCCACGCGGGTCTTAGCGACAACACTTCCTTCTGGGGAGCCACCGACGATTCGTATTATTGGGAGACGCGGAATGGCGGGCCGGTCTGGGAACAGAAAGGCGCATGGCGAGAACAGAACCCGTCCACTTACGCGGCCAATTTTTCGATTCCGATGCTGGTCACGCAAGGCGAACAGGATTTCCGCGTGCCGGTGAACCAGGGGCTCGAAATGTACAAGCTGTTGCAGCGCCGCGGCGTGCCGAGCCGCCTGGTGATCTTCCCGGACGAGAACCACTGGGTCATGAAGGGCGAAGACTCACGTCAGCACATGCGAGAGGTAATGGACTGGCTGGCGAAGTATCTGTAATCAGCCGTTGATGAGCACGATCTTGCCTTCCACGGAACCCGCCGCTAAGAGTTCGATGGCTTGTCTCGCTTCGAGAAGCGGGAACGTGCGGCTGACCAGGGGATCGATCTTCTTCTCCGCGAGCAGGGCAAAAATCTTGGGCAGGTCCTCGCGGAGCGGTTTGGGGTCCTTGCGGTACAGCATCGTAATACCGTAGAACTTGCCCCGCCGTCCGCGCAGGCGAGCCCCAAGGAAGATGTTGGCGAACGTGGCGAGTTGGGCGCGCATGCCGGTCGCGCCCATGAAACCGAAACCGACTAGCATCCCGCCCTGCCGCAGCGCGCCGATGCAAGGGCCGATGTTGGCGCCGCCCACCGCGTCGAACACGTAGTCGATACCCTTAGGTTCGAGGGCACGCACAAGGCGATCGAGTGACCCCGCCCGATAGTTGATCGGGATTGCGCCGAGTGCGCGCAAGATAGGATGCTTGGGTGCCGACGCGGCACCGTAAGTGGTCACTCCCGCCAGCCGTAACAGTTGCAGGGCGGCCGTGCCCACGCCACCTGCCGCTCCCGTGACCAGCGCGGTCTGGCCCGGCCGTACTTGCGCGACGCGATGGATCATTTGCCACGCAGTCACATAGTTCAAGATCACCGCCGCGGCGTCGCGATCAGACACGGCGTCGGGGATAGAAAGGAAATGTTTGGCCTGACGCATCAGCAGTTCGGCGAAGCTGCCGTAGACCGTAAGCGCCGCCACACGCTGTCCCACTGTGAAACCGGTGACATCCGCGCTAATGGCTTCAACTACGCCGGCCACCTCATAACCTGGCACGAACGGTATCTTGGGCGCGTACCGATAGTTCCCGGCCAGCATGATCAAGTCGGTCGAGCCCACCCCCGCAGCGCGCACCCGCACGCGCAATTGCCCCGGGCCGGGCGGCTCAATGGGCATCTCGACGATCTGGAGAACTTCCGGCCCGCCCTTCCTGGTCAACATTACTGCGCGATACGTCGCTGCCATCGACTTTCCCGCTGACTTACAGCTTGCAGGCCAGGGTCAACCCGTCTCCCATGGTTGCCATGCTAAGCGCCACGCGCGAATCCTGATGCACTTGCTGGTTGAACGCACGGATGGCGCGCGTGTCTGCGTCATTGATCGAGGGATCGATTACGGCCCCGTTCCAGAGCACGTTGTCGAGGGCCACCAGCCCGCCCTTTCGCAAGAGCACCAGGGCCCGTTCGTAGTAATTGGCGTAGTTGGTTTTGTCGGCGTCGATGAAAACCAGGTCGAAGGTTCCGGCCTGGCCGCCCGAGATCAGAGCATCGAGAGTCTCCAGAGCCGGACCGAGCCGAAGGTCGATCTTGTGCGCCACACCCAGTTCCTGCCAGGTGCGACGCGCGATGGCGGAGTATTCGGCGCTGCGTTCGCAGGCGATCAGCTTGCCATCCGGCGGCAGGGCCAGCGCCACCCACGCGGAGCTATAGCCGAGGAACACGCCAACTTCTAAGGTCTTCCGTGCGCCAATCATTACGGCCATCAAGTACAGAAACTGTACCTGCTCGGGCGCGGAGCACATGGAGGCTTGCGGGTGATCCTTGGTGGTCTCCCGCAGGCGCTTCAGAGGCTCGGGCTCGCGCAGAGTGACACTGCCGATATAGTCGGCGAGTTCGTTGGTGATAGGGGTGTAAGTTCGGGTCAAGTGGAACCTATCGATGCTTCAGACTCGATGCGCCCGAGATAGGCCCCACGTAAGCCAGCAATCGGCCGGCAGTGACTACACCTACCCAACAGAAAAGCGAGATACCAGCCAACAGGCGGCCGTTGGATGATGCGCCGGAAGTCCGTACTACGCTACTGCGGATCTTGAAGGCGATCGCCATGCCAACCGCAATGAACGCTAGTTTGACGTAGAAATCCGGGTTGATGAGCTTGGTGGAGGCATCGGCGGCGAGCAGTATGGATCCGCTGAGCGCGCTGATCCAGAACCCCCAGAGCATCAGGGGATAGAGTCGCTCCAGCGGCTGAATGGGAGTCTTGGGCGCAAATCCTAAGACCCGCAGGTCGATTGCGCCATTGAGCCCCGCCACCATCGCCATCCCTAAGGTGTGCAGGAACAGAACCGACGGGTATCCCCATATGGAACCTGACTCGCGCACCCAGGCGAAAAAACTCAGTTGCTCTATCGATTTAAGAAATTCCATCATCGTCCGCACCATGGTCGATCAGATAACCCGCCACCGCAAGCAGCGCGACGACGCCCAGCACAACGAGACTGACGGTTAGCGCCAAAGGCATTTAGAACCTCGAAACGAAACACTCGAACGAAAACACCGCTCCCTTTGGTCGCGGCTCAGTAATCTGCTAGAAGGCATTACCAAGGAAGGGCAGCATGCGCCCGAAATACATGACTCCCACCACCAGGACGATGGCAGACCCGGCGGCGAATTTGGCGGTGAACGGCGCATCGTCACCTGGCTTCAAGGCCCAGGGCGCATCGAAGATTGTAAAGTAGATTACGTTGATTCCCGCCAGCAGTATGAGTGCGAGCTTCCACTGAAACGCAATATTCTGTGTGTACTGTCCGGGATCGCCGACAAAGAACAGCATGCCGGTAATGAGATTCAAGCCGAAACCCAGAATGCCCCACGGCAGCAGCCGATGCAGGGCGGCAAACGGAACACTTCGCAACATACCTAGCATGCGCAGATCGACCACCAGGGCAATGCCGAACAGGAGAGACAGGCCTACGAAATGCAAGGTCTCGCACGTGGGCCATACCCACGACACCTCAGTCACAAACGTTCCGACCGTTCGCGCGAGCGGCGGCCCCATCGTTGCCATGGGGCCGGACTGAACTTCCGGATGGCGAATCTCGCCGCCGATACTGGATGCTCGCGTCATGAGGCCGAACGTAACAATCGCAATCAACAAAATGGCCGCGGCATTCCACCCCGGCACACGCGAGGTCCGTCGAAATTGCCACAATCCGAGCCAGGCGAGTGCGCCGGTGAGCTCCATGAAAACCATCGCCACCAGGGCCGCGCCTTCGTGCGCCTGAATTACGGCTCGCGATATAGCAGGTTCCGGGCAAGGCGTGTCCGAGGGCGTCATGCAAAGAGCCTCCTGCGCCGCGTTGCCGGTCACATACGTGGGAATCGACAGCAGCGCGATGCCCAGAAAGATTACGAGGCTGGCGCGCTTCAGGTCGCCGCTCCTGGAAATCAAGGACGCAACGTACAGGCCGAGGCCCACCAGAAAGCCGATGGTCGGAAAGTGATTCAGCAAGAAATGCACGTGCGCCACATCGGCGGAAGAAGTGGTCCTTAGGATCTTGGCTCCACCGTTGGAAACCAGCAGCGGGATATCCTGGCGAACGCTCCCCAGAGAAAAGGAGACGACCACTTCCTGAAAGCCCACGGCCGACGACGGTTTGGGATCGGCGACCTGGACGGTGGTCCGCTTTTCCAAGCCGTACAGATGGCGCACGTATGCTTCAATGGCAGGCTTGTTGAGCGGCTTGGCCTCATTCTGAGCCAGGCCCAAGGCGGCCAGTGACAACACCGCCGCAACAGAACACAAAAACGAACGCAACATGTTCTCCAATGATTACTTCTTCTGGCTCAGGCTCCGGTAGACTGCTTCCACGAACATATCCGTGGTCCAGAAACCGGTAGTCGCGCCATACTCGGGATCGAAGTCCCTGGTGGGTTTGGCTGCCTTCACTTGATCGAGTGTCATCCCTTTCTTGATCATGTCCTGTATGCGGTCGCGAATAATAGTGGCCATGTCCCGGTACTCCACCACGTCGGCCTGGTCGCACAGGCGCCCATGTCCGGGAATCACATAAGTGCCGCCTTCCTGCTTCTCGGCGGGAATGGTCATGGCGATGAGACGGTTCAGGCCGGCGATGATGCCTTGTATGTTGCCGCCCCGTTGTAAGTCGATGATGGGGTAACTGCCGGGAAGGAAGATATCACCGGCACTAACTACATCCGAGCGGCGGAAAAAAACGATGCTGTCTCCATCAGTGTGGGCCGCGGGTTGATGGATGATCTGAATCCCTTCGCCGTTAAAGAACAGGGATTTCTCTTCAGTAATGTAAGTGTCGGTTGGTAGCGCGCCGAAAGGCACAGCCGGCTGATTGGCAGCGGGCGGGGCGCTCATTCTGTCCAACACCTTCTGATACGCCAGCACCGCGGCACCTTCGCCCGCGTCGGAGATATTGCCAGCCACATTGCCGCCCGTGATCGTTATGCCAGCCTTGGCGATCTTCTCATTACCGCCGGTGTGATCCGCATGTACGTGAGTATTGATGATGTAGCGAATCTGCTTGTCCGACACCTTACGGATGGCCGCCAACAGTTGATCGCTCATCTGGGCTAGGCCAGTGTCTACGAGCAGGATTCCTTCCTTGCCAACCTGGAGGGTGATATTGCCGCCGTCGCCGACGAGCATATAGATGTTGCCCTGTACCGGCAGGACATGGATCTCCGCGTCGGTGGCTTTCTGGCCGGGCTGTGCAAGTGCGAGCGTGGCCAAGGCCAATAGGAGGACGCCGCGCATTTACTTGGCCGCCTTGGCGAGCTTCTGCTGGTATTCCGGATACATGGTGTCGGCGCCGCCACGAGCCGCCTCCACGGGCACTCCATATTTCGCAGGGAACTCGCCCAGGAACGTGTTGGTTCCGGGTAAGTGGTGCGGCACGACGCCGGCCGCGCGGACTACCTCAGTCACCGGTTCGCAAGGATACGGCGCGATTACCTGGCGCGGGTCGAGCACCCAGTCGGTGGTGCGGATGAAGGGCTCGGTAAGATAAGCGGGGTCGGTGACGATGCTGACGAGTGTCAGGAAATTGTCATGCCGGAGCCAGTGCTCGGTCAGCGTAGCCTTGTCGCTGCGCGGAATGCCGTTTCTCCGGATCCAGCCGATTTTGAGATGCGTGGTAGTGACCGTCAGAACGTCACCTTCCCATTTACCGGTGGAAAAGCCCTGCCACGTGTGGGCCGCATACTCCGGCGGATGGGGGCGCCCGTCCATATAGATTGTGCGCTCCGGAGCCTGCCAGGAAATATGCGTGTGATAGGCGATGAGCTGCTGCGAATCCTTGTCCACTTCCTTCCAGATCCGCAGGTTTGCGGGGCCGCGCGGCCCGTAGTCAGCCGGGTGTGGTTTGCACTGATGCTCGGGCAGAGTCAATAAGGATGCGTCCCAGATATCGCCGCGCATGCGGGCCGCGTCGTTGATGGGCAACCCCAGGTAGTCGCCGATATCCGGACCGGGAACGCGCTCAGGCTGGTCCTCGTGAAAACGAGGAGCCCATTCGCCGGAGGGGTCCATCTGCGCGAATGCCGGCGCGGTGAGCAGCAAAATCAACAGTCCCGCGATTGTATGCATAACTTTGAGTGACATATTAACTCTCGATCGTTCTTGACCACTGGTAAGGTGTTCCGGCCATTTCGTGACTAAATCAACGTGCCAAGATGAGTCTTGGCACGGCAGACACGAGTGTCCGCGCCACATCCCGACGATTGACGGTTTCAGAATCACCAGGACACCTTACTAATGCAATCCCTGCCGCCGGTAAATTGCGGGCGAAACTCCCACGTGGCGCACAAACCAGTTGGATAGGTGGCTCTGCGACGAAAATCCAGCCGACAACGCCACTTCCACAATGGGCGCGTCGGTGCCCCGGAGCAGTTCCTTGGCGCGTTCCAACCGGCGCGCCAGCACGTACTGATGCGGTGACTGTCCGACGGCGGCTTTGAACGCCCGCGCCAGGTAGAGCGGGCTCACTTTCACTTCGGTGGCCATGGCCTCCAGGCTGAGATCGCCTTCCAGGTGCGCTTCGATGAATTCGATGAGACGCCGCATGCGCCAGCCGGAAATCTTCTGCGCAGCGGCCGGCGGGACCGCGCGCGAACGCGACGAATGACGCCGCGCCAGGTGCACCGCCATCATCTGCGCCAGTGTGTCGACGTACAGTCCGTCTTCGGCCGTGCCATCGCGCAACGCTGTGGTGATGGCGATCGCCAGTTGCTCAAGCAGCGGATCCAGTATGGCGAACCGCGGCAGGATTTCCGCTCCGGCGGGATCGCACCCGTACATCTCGCTGATCGCCGATTCATATATGGACTGGCGCAGGTAAACCTGCAAGATCTCCGGGTGCCCGCTGTGCTGCCACTTCGCAGTCGCCGCGCCGGGAGTGAGACAGATGCGCCGCGGCCCGATCAGCGCCGTTTCTTGCGAGGCGCCCTCGATCTTTCGCGTCACTTCCGTAGGACGCGTCAAGTGATAGATCAGCGACGGATTCCGGATGGCCGGCTCCGTAGCCTGAAACGGCGCCTCCTCCAGGATGGCCGCATATAGCGACCGCCAGCCGACCTCCAGGCTATGCGCGAGCAAACGATTGCCTGGCCGAAGCACGCGCCCATGCGTTTCGCGAACTGTGAAAATAGGAATCTCCCGTGGCATGGCCAGCACCTCCAGCGCGATGTAGGGTATTATACGCCCGCGGCCACAGGCGTGGATGTGCACCGGGCGGGTCGGTCAGCCGTTCGTCGATGCGATCTCCCGCGACGTGATTTCGTAATCGAAGCCGTCGGGATCGAGCCAGTCGCGGTGTGTTGCTGTTGGCGCCACCGAGGAAGAGACGCGCCGGGAACTTTCAGCCCGCTCTTATTGAGTATTTCCAGGCCATGCGTGAGGTGGGCGAGCCGATCCCCGAACCGCGAACGTCCGTCGTCTACGTGGAAGTGGCCGCTTAAGGCGGCGGCCATGACTTGGGCTAGTCACCCCGCAAATGAAAAATTGGGTCCAAATTCATCCGCTGCGGAACGAAGCCAATTTGACGCTGAAAACAAAGGCTCTCCCCATTCAGCGAACCCAATTTTGGGAAGAACCCAACCCCATTTTCGGACAGCATGTAAATTACTGGAATCAGTCCGATTCTCTCTAGGTGCGGGAAGCAAGAATGCAAAACGGACCCGTTTGCCTCGCGGCATCGTGCGTCCCCGTTTCTTGCTATTCAGTGTACCGCAGGGTTTTTCGACCGAGTGAAAAGCGTCGAATGGAAAATGGCACCCACGATCCAGTGGGCGGGCGTGGCGTAGGCGGGCTGGGTACTTTTCCGTTAACCCCATCTTTCGTCCAACTGAGCGGTTCCGCGTACAACCGGGCCGCTTCCCACAACGACAAGTTGTCCCAAGATTTAGAGCTTTGCTTTCCGCCGACGAATCAACCCCTTCTAGGGAGAAACCCATGACTCGAAACAACCAACCCAGGAGATGGGGCCTATTCCTAACCATTCCCCTGGCTCTGACAATCGGCTGGCTGTACGCCCGGCCAGCGAATCGGATCATCCCGATAACGGAGCAGGAAGCCACCAGCATCGCAACCGACACTTACATTTACGGCTATCCTCTAGTTACCACCAAAATCACGGGTCTGGCCTTTATTAATACAGTCAAGCCGGACCCCGCAACATTTCAGGCACCGATAAATCAGCTCGTGAATCAGCCTAAGTATCCCGCTGCCACGTACCGCGGGGTGACAGCGCCTAACGCCGACACCCTGTATTCATGTGGATTCCTGGACCTTGCCGCCGAACCGATGGTTCTCTCATACCCGAACATGGGAAAACGATATTTTCTTTTCCCCATTTACGACGCCTGGACAACGGTGATCCGCTCTCCCGGGTCGCGCACCCTGGGAGAGGCGGCGCGGAAAATCCTGATCACCGGCCCTTCGTGGCACGGCACGGTCCCGGCCGGAATGTCACAGGTGAAATCGCCGACCAATACGGCTTTCGTAATCGGGCGTGTATATTCGGATGGCACGCCCTCGGACCTCGCGCACGTGCACGCGTTGCAGGCGCAAATAAAAATTGTGCCGCTAAGCAAGATCGGAGCGCAGTATACGCCACCACCGGGTCGAACCGGGGGGCCGTACACACCCAAAGAGATCGTTCGTGAGGTCATTGCCCGGATGAGCATCTCCGACTACTTCAATTTTATGGCGGACGCCATGAAGGAGAATCCGCCCGTGCTTCCGAGGGATGCTCCGATCGTTGCCAGGATGGCGCAGCTCGGGCTGGTCCCGGGTCAGCCTTTTGATATGAGCCAGCTCAGTCCTGAAAACCAAAGAGCACTGACGAACATTCCCCAGACAGTGCTCACCCAGTTCGACGACGTGAAATCGAGCGGCGCGGGCAAGACGCTCAATGGCTGGCTGATCCCCGGGGTATGCGGCGAATATGGCACGGACTATCGCGCCCGGGCGTATGTCTCTGCGATTGGTTGGGGATGCAATCTCCCTGAGGACGCGGTTTATCCCATGGCCAAAACTGACGATACCGGGAACCCGCTGACCGGGACCAACACGTACGTGATGCACTTCAAGAAGACGGAAATGCCGCCAGTGGAAGGCTTCTGGTCGATCACGATGTATGACAAACAGTATTACTTCTACCCGAATTCGCTCGATAAACTCACGGTGAGTCAGCGGAACAAGCTCAAATACAACGCGGACGGTTCGCTCGATCTTTACTTTTCGCATATGCAGCCGCCTGGCGTTGAGGAGGCAAATTGGCTGCCGGCGCCGGCGGAGAACTTCATTCTGTGCATGCGACTCTATTGGCCCAGGAAAACTCCACCGTCGATTCTGCCGCCGTCCAACCCATCGTGGGTGCCGCCGACAGTGAAAATGAGTGGTTAATGGCTATCGCGCTGCTTCACGGCCTATCCAGCAGCGACACCCATTGGACACATTACACCCGTACGGTACCTCTATTCCTGACAACCGTACGAATCGACTGTGGTCGTGAGTGGCCGGGAAGGGCGGACCTTTTTCGGAGGCGAGTTCAGAATCACTCAGACCTGCAATCACTTTTTCGGTGCTGTATTCGGGTTTGCGCGCACGTTTCGGTTTACGGCCTTCGCCTCAGCCTTTTGCTGCGGATTGGGTGGGCTTGCCTCATCATCGCCGTACTTGAGAACGACTACCTTCACCCGCTGACGGCCGAACTTTTTTGCTTCTGCCTGGCTGGGCATGTAGACGTCGATGTGGTGGCCGTCCACCTCCCCACCGGTGTCTTCCACGGTATAGTCGCCGGAATACCGGCCAGCGCCATAAATACGGATGCGGCTGTTTAGCGGCAATACCTTCCGGTCAGCGGCAACGGTGCCTGGATGCGACCACTTACCTGAAGTGCCCGTGCCCTCCACCGAATACGCAGTGGCGATGAAGTAACGGATCGTGGGCCGTCGACGCACTCCAGACGAGGGCGGCGAGGCCGAAGCGGGCGTCAGGGCTGAAAGAGCAATCAGAGCGGCAAACAGTATTCGCAGAATGGGAGTACCTCCCGCAAGTCGTAACGATAACCAGATTGTGACACAAGGCAGGAAGTGAGAGGGCCCGCCGTGTAGCGCTGATTACCGGCGGTCAGTTCCCGCAGCGCGGCGCCAGGCCTTGAAGGATTCTGGGCTAAGGCTAAAGAGGGAAGCCGAATTCCATGCCCAATCCCGATCCCATAGCCACGACAGTTCTCATCGTCGTGTTGCGAAGCGACCTTCGCTTTTAACGGGTCCTGACCCAATGCTTGCCTCCAACGACAATCTTGAACTGTCGTTCTTGATGAACGACCACCGACCGCGGACTCTAAAAAGTGGAGCGCGAGCGAGTGGCGAGCACCTGACACACGGACGTACCGCTCGAATTCGGCCATTGCCACGAAAAATTCGTCTCGTGGAAGGGTCTCATGCGCGAGTCCTGGTTCCATAATGGCAGCGCGCTACTTGTCTAGGGAACCTGTTAACACCCGATCTGCGCCCTATTCATGCTATTTCCGGTCTCTCGTGCGTCGCCCCTATATTCACTTGGGTTAGCAGCCAGCCAGCGAAAACCGTTGGCCCGTTCGCGATCTAGACTTTGGACACCCCGCGATTCGAGAGAGTGCGCGAATTAAAGAGCTCTCCCAACTTGGCGTGAAGTGGTGGTTGTGGAAAATGACGCTGGGCGGCGACCCGGGCAGCCTGTCATCCTTGATCCGAGCAGGACGAAGGTCAAATGGATGCTGACGCCCACGATCCAGTGGTTGCTAAAGGTAGGAGTGTTCAGTTAGCTTTTGGGCAGTGCCTACTCAGCACCGCTCCAGCACCGTAGCGATGCCTTGTCCCACTCCAATACACATCGTGCACAGCGCGTACCGCGCGCCGGTCTTCTCCAACTGATAGCAGGCCGTAGTCACCAGGCGCGCGCCGCTGGCGCCTAGAGGATGGCCGATCGCGATCGCGCCGCCGTTGGGGTTCACGTGCTCGGCATCGTCGGGTAAGCCGAGGTCTCGCGTTACGGCGAGTGCTTGTGCGGCGAAGGCTTCGTTAAGCTCGATTACACCAATTGATGAAAGCGAAACCCCAGTCTTCGCCAGCACCTTGCGCGTTGCGGGGGCCGGAGCGAATCCCATGATGCGCGGGGCCACGCCGGCCACGGCCGTTGCCAGGACGCGCGCCCGCGGTTTGAGTCCATACTTCTTCGCCGCGGCCTCGGACGCCAGCAACAAGGCACACGAGCCGTCGTTGACTCCGGAGGCGTTGCCCGCCGTGACTGTGCCGTTCGGTTTGACCACCGGCTTCAGCTTGGCCAGGTCTTCCAGCGTTGACTCCGGACGCGGATGCTCGTCGGTCGCGAACTTCTTGGGATCGCCCTTCTTTTGCGCGATCGAAACCGGAATCACCTCGCACTGGAAAAAGCCGGCGGCCTGGGCCTTCGCCCAGCGTTGCTGCGTACGGAACGAGAACGCATCCTGATCCGCGCGCGACACCTTGAAATCTTCGGCGACGTTCTCGGCGGTTTCGGGCATGGAGTCGGTACCGTATTTGCTCTTCATGAGCGGGTTGACGAAACGCCAGCCGATGGTGGTATCGAAGATCTCCGCGGTGCGACTGAAGGCGGTGTCAGCCTTGCCCATCACGAATGGCGCGCGCGACATGCTCTCCACGCCGCCGGCAATCATGAGGTCGGCCTCACCGGACTTGATCGCTCGCGCCGCGATTCCGACCGCGTCCATGCTCGATCCGCACAGCCGGTTCACCGTGTTGCCGGTCACTTCTTTCGGCAGACCGGCCAGCAGCAGCGCCATGCGGGCCACGTTGCGATTGTCTTCGCCGGCCTGGTTGGCGCACCCGAAGATCACGTCGTCGACCGCGCCCCAGTCCACGCCGGGATTCCGCTCCATTAGGGCGCGGATGGGAATTGCCGCCAGGTCGTCAGTGCGTATGGTTGCCAGGGTTCCGCCATAGCGTCCGAAGGGCGTACGGAGAGCATCGCAAATAAATACGTCGTTCATAGGTTCGAAACTACCATTGTAGACCGGTACGGAATGCCGCTCCCTTTGGTCACGGCTCGGTAAACGCCCGTGATTCGATACGCGCATGCGATTGGATACGTGCGTGCGATTGGATACGTGCGTGCGATTGGAGACACGCGTGCGATCGATGCGGGAATTTCGGCGGTGTCGCGCGATTCTGGTGGCGATTACGGCAGCGGCTTCAGCTCAGGCTTCGCGCCGTCCGCCAGAGGGTAGCGGTCCACATTCAGCGCCATCGAGACCAGCGAATAGTAGCCCATGGCGCCGATCAGATCGACCGCGCCGCGTTCGCCGACTACACCGACTGTGGCTTTGAACGTGGCGTCGCTCACCTGCTTATTGCTGAGCAGTTCGTGGCAGAAATTGTAAATGGCCTCTTCGTCCGGCTGCAGTCCAGTTGGCCGCTTGCCGTTGGCAATGGCGTCGATGGTCGCGGCACTCACGCCTGCTTGCGCGGCGGCCCGGCTGTGCGCTGTCCATTCAAATTGCGCGCCCCAATAGCGTGCCGTCGTGATGATGGCGAGCTCATTCAGCTTGCGGGGCAGTGAACTGTGGAAGCGGATCTGCGCACCTAGTTGTTGCGCCACATCGCCCATCTCGGGGCTGCGCAGGAAAACGTTAAACGGGCCTTCGGTGGACCCCTTGCGCTCGCCCGCAAGCAGGTGATCGACCATGGTCTTTTGCTGCGGTGTCATTTCCTCATAGGTGAGCGGTTTGAAGCGATCGCCGCGAAGGTTAATGGAAGGCCGGGCCAATGCCAGTGTCACCACGAGGCTGAGGCCTGCAACGGCTGCCGGAACGTAATGAAAATTCATCCTGTCCCCCTTGGTTATGCGGTTAACCAGTTTATCCCGTCTGCGCCCGTTGTGTTATCGTTTGGGCAAGAAACGTGTCACTCGCTGCGCGGCCGCTAGCTGTTCTCGGGGTGGGTATCTGGTGGGCTGCCACGCTTGCGGCATCGGACTGGACTCTGGCTCGCAGCGCGCATGCCGAGGTCTATTCGCAGGCGGGGGAGGGAAGCGCTCGTTCCATGGCGCTGCTCGTGGAACGGCTGAACGCCTTCTTTTCGCACACGGCCGGATTGCCGCTGGATCAGCGGCCGCCGGTACGAGTGATCGTTTTTCGGTCCACCGAAGAGTACGAGCCATACCGGTTGCGGCCTTCCGCGAGTGCTTATTACGCGGGCAACGAGGTCCGCGACTACATTGTCATGCCGGCGCAGGGGCAGGGGGACCTGCATGTGGCGGCGCATGAGTACTGGCACCTGGTGGCGCACGCTTCCGATTTGCGTCTGCCGCTCTGGCTTGGAGAAGGCCTGGCGGAATTCTTCTCCACGCTTCGCCTTGCCGAGCGCGACACGCAGAGTGATGCCGAGCTTGCCGCGCGCTTCCAAACGCTGCACAGCCACTCCTGGATGCCGTTTGGCGAGTTGCTGGCGCTGCCGGAGGAATCGCCTCTCCGCGACGATCGCGGTGCCGCTTCCCTGTTCTACGCGCAGAGCTGGGCGCTCACGGAAATGCTGCTGGTGGCTCCCGCTTACGGCCCTCGCTTTCCGGAATTTTTGACGGCGGTGGCCTCCGGAACCCCGGCCGCGGGTGCGCTTGCCGCCGTGTACGCCAAGCCGCCTGCCCTGATCACTGCCGATCTGCGGGCGTGGATCGAAAAACGCAGGGTGACCCCGGTGACGCTTCCGGATGCCGGGCCGGACACAACCAGCGTGGAAGTTTCGGAGACGTCGCGGTTGGCCTCGGGTTCGATCCTTGGCGACTTGTTAGTAACGGAGGGGAAGCTGGATCAGGCCGAGGCGCTGTACCGGGAACTGGCTAAGGAAGCGCCTGACGATCCGAATGTGGCGGGAGCGCTGGCGACGATCGCCCATAAGAAAGGTGACGAGGCGGCCGCGCGGCAACTGTGGCGGCGCGCCGTAGATCGGGGGCTGGAAGACGACGACGCCCGCTACAACCTGGCGATACTCGAAAACAATACCGGCGAATACGAGGCTGCGTTGGCAGATCTACGGGCGATGCGCCACATTGCCCCGGCCCGGCAGTTCCTGTACTGGACCGCAGTGGCGTATGCGGGGAATCAACTTGGTAGACGCGAGGAGGCCGAAGCCGCGGCGGACAACGCCCGAGCACACGCCTCCACCGAGACTGAGCGCGCGTACGCTGACGATCTTCGATGGATTGCGCAGACGGACGTCGTGGTGCAGTTCACCCGCGATGCCAACGGGCAGGTGCGCCTGGTGAACGCGCGCGCGCCCCACGGCTATCCGGATTGGAACCCTTTCATTGAGCCCGGCGACCAGATTCGGCGCGCGGAGGGCAAGCTGCGAACCATCGATTGCGGCGCGGAGACCGTGTTTGCCGTGGAGACGGACGCCGGCCCGTTGCTACTCGTGATTCCCGATCTGCAACATGTACAGATGCGCAACGCGCCTTCTGAGTACACCTGCGGGCCGCAGTCGGGGAGTGATGTTTCGGTGATCTATGCGGCGTCTGGACCGTCAAGTGGTGTGTTGCGTGGGATGGAGTTTCGGTAGCAACAAAACCAGACACAGGCCGGGAGGCCTGTGGTACGTTACAGCAGCGCGCAGGCTTCCTCAAACGACAGCCGCGGCGCGCGCGGCGTCATCTTCGACCTGTCGCCGTATCCCAGGTTGCAAAGGAAATTCGACTTCCACTTGCCGTCGGGGAAGAACTCCTGATTTACTTTTTCCTTACTGAAGCCCGACATCGCCCCGCAATCCAGGCCGAGAGCACGTGCGGCCAGAATCAGGTACGCGCCCTGCAAGGTGCTGTTCCGGAAAGCTGTCTCTTCGATCAACTCGGGCTTTCCCACGAATCGGGATCGGAAATCGACGCCTGGCATTAGCTTGGGGAACTGCTCATAGAATTCTGTGTCGTAAGCGATGATCACCGTGACGGGAGACGTGCGCGTCTTCTCCACGTTGCCTGGATCGAGCGTCGGCAGTAAACGCTGCTTGGCCTGCTCACTGGAGATGAAAACGAACCGCGCCGGTGAGCTGTTCGCACTCGTAGGCCCAAGCTTTGTGAGGTCATACAGCTCTCGAAGGAGGCCCTCCGGGACGGGTTCGGGACGCCACGCGCGGTAAGTCCGCGCCTCACGGAAGATCTGGTGCAACGCTTCGGCGGAAACGGAAGGCATGATCCATTTTGCATGAAGTCGCCTTCACATTAAGTCCTCTTCAGATCGCAACCTGCCACGGCGATGACGCGGTCGAAACAGCAGGAGATATGGCGTGATGAAACACAGGATTCTCGCAGTCGCATTCGTCTTCTTCGGGACCGTCATGGCCGGATGTGCCGGGAGTTATAGCTATCGTTCCGGCTACGCGGCCTTTGGTCCTCCGGCCCCGCGATATGGCGCAGTTGGTGTGGCGCCCGGCCCCGGTTACGTATGGGTCGATGGCTACTGGGGCTGGCGCGGCAACAACTATGCATGGGTCGACGGCAGGTGGGACCGGCCGCCACACGGGCGCCGGGTTTGGGAGCGTGGTGAATGGCGCCGCGAGGGCCGCGGCTGGCGCTTCCACGAAGGACACTGGCGGTAAAAGCTTTCAGCAGTCAGCATTCAGCGATCAGCCAATGCAGGCGCTGCCGGAACAGCCGGGTTTGGCTGACCGCTGAAAGCTGATTGCTGAAAGCTTCTCTCACTTGCCCAAAATTTCGAGGTATCTAGCCACCGACTCGATGCCTCGAAAGAAATTCGGCAGGTGGAGTTTTTCATTGGGCGCGTGCAGGTTGTCGTCGGGCAGTCCGAATCCCAGCATGACGCTGGGGATGCCCAGGTATTCGTCGAACACTCCCACGATGGGGATCGACCCGCCGGAACGAATGTACACCGTTTCCTTGCCGAACACGGCGCTCATGGCTTCGGCGGCCGCGTGGATGAAGCGGTTGTCCGGGTTGGTTAACGATGGCGCGCCCGCGTGCAGCACGTTGAACTCCGCCTTTACTCCTTTTGGACAGGCGGCTGCGACGGCGGCCTTCAGTTGGGCGGCTGCCTCATCGGGGCGTTGATCCGCGACAAGGCGTGCGCTGACCTTCGCCACCGCGCGGGCGGGAATTACAGTCTTCGCGCCTTCTCCGGTGAAACCCCCGCGAATGCCGTGGACTTCCAGTGTGGGACGGGCCCATAGGCGGTCGAACAGGGGAACCCCGGGCTCTCCGACCAACTCGCGCGCGCCCATTTCTTTTTCGGTGTACTCCTTTTCGTTGAACGGCAGGCGGGCCCAAGCTTCGCGCTCCTGCACGGCCGGCGGCACGACGCGATCGTAGAAGCCCGGAATCCGGATGCGGCCTTCGCGATCTTTCAGCGCGCACAGAATCTCGGCGATGGCCTGGATTGGGTTGGGTGCGGCGCCGCCGTAAACGCCCGAATGCAGGTCGTGATTGGCGCCTTCCACCGCCAGTTCGCCATAGACAATCCCCCGCAAGCCGATGCAGATTGTCGGTAGATTGGGCGCGAACATTTCGGTATCGCAGACCACCGCGGCATCCGCTTTGAGGCGCGGCGGCTTGCTCTTCACGTACTCCTCGATATGCTCGCCGCCCGATTCCTCTTCGCCTTCGATCAGAAACTTGACGTTGACCGGCAGCCGTCCAGTCGTTTTTAACAGCCCTTCCACGGCCTTGATCTGGATATACGTCTGGCCCTTGTCGTCGGAAGATCCGCGCGCGAAGATATCGTCGCCGCGCACTTCCGGCTCGAACGGCGGCGACTTCCACTCGTCCAGAGGATCGGGCGGCTGCACGTCATAATGGCCATAAAAGAGTATGGTCGGCTTGCCCGGAGCGCCCAGCCATTCGCCATAAACTAATGGATTCCCCTGGCCTTCGATCAACTCGGCCTTGGTCATGCCCGCCGCAAGCAACTCCTTCCGCACAAATTCCGCCGCGCGTTGGATATCGGGCTTGTGTTCGGAAAGCGTGCTGATGCTGGGAATCCGCAGAAAGGCACGAAGGCCTTCGACGAAGTCGGACTGGTGCTGCTGATAGTAATTCATTCTGTCTTCACGTTAACCCATCACTTGCAGGCGTGGATCGAGCAGTTGTTCCAGGCGATCGGGGGGAATATCGGATTTCTCCCGCGCCACTTCGCGGATGGTGCGGCCGGTCGCATGAGCCTCTTTCACCAGTGCCGCGGCCCTCTCATAGCCGATCTCCGGCACCAGCGCGGTGCCCATCGCCAGCGATTGCTCGACGAATCCTTCGGCGCGGTCGCGGTCGGCTTCCAGGCCATCCACCAGTTTCTCCGCAAAATTCCGGCTGGCCGCGGCCAGCAGTTCGATGCTTTCCAGCAGGTCGTAAGCCATCACCGGCATCATCACGTTCAGCTCGAAATTCCCGGCGGCGGCGCACCAGGCGATGGTGGCGTCGTAGCCAATCACTTGCGCGCACACCATGAGCAGGCTCTCCGCAATCACTGGATTCACTTTGCCCGGCATGATGCTCGAGCCGGGCTGCACCGCCGGCAAGACGAGCTCGCCCAGCCCGCAGCGCGGTCCCGAGCCGAGCCAGCGGATATCGTTGGCGATCTTTGTGAGCGCCACGGCATAAGCGCGCAGAGCACCGCTCAGAAAGCAGGCCGCATCGCGCGCCGCCTGCGCCTCGAAGTGATTCGGCGCTTCCACAAACGGCAGGCCGGTGCGGCGGGCGATCTCGGCAATTACCGCCGGCGGAAATCCAGGAGGCGCGTTAAGGCCGGTGCCCACGGCGGTTCCTCCCAGCGGTAGCTCGTATACGCCCGGTAGCGCCAACTCCACACGCCTTCGCGCCATCTCCACCTGAACCGCGTAGCCGCTGAACTCCTGTCCCATGAGTAGCGGAACGGCATCCTGCAGATGGGTGCGTCCAATCTTGATGACGTCCCGAAACTGATGCGCTTTCCGGCCGAGCGACGTGCGCAGTTGCAGCATGGCCGGCAACAGGCGCGAGTTCACGGCTTCCGCCGCGGCGATGTGCATGGCGGTGGGGATCACGTCGTTGCTCGATTGCCCGCGGTTCACATCGTCGTTGGGATGCGCTCCGGCAAGCCGTCCGATCACCTCGTTGGCATTCATGTTGGTGGAAGTCCCGCTGCCGGTTTGGAAAATATCCACCGCGAACTGATCGTCGTGGCGGCCTGCCATCACCTCCTCAGCCGCGGCTTCGATCTTCGGTAGCCCGTTCACTTTCGCCGCCGCGCTCTTGATTAGCCCGAGTGCACGGATGAAGGATCGCGGGAACCGTTTGCCGCTGATGCGAAAATTCTCGATGGCGCGCGCGGTCTGTGCGCCGTACAAGGCCTCGGCGGGCACGCGCATCTCGCCCATGGTGTCGCGTTCCGTTCGGTATGAGTCGCTCATATGACTATGATGCACCGGCGGCAAAGACCGCCGGCGTTACGCACTACAATAGGGAACGCTACTATGCACACTAACCGGCTGGCACAGGAAAAGAGTCCATACTTGCTCCAGCACGCTCACAACCCGGTCGACTGGTTCCCCTGGGGGCCGGAAGCGTTTGAAAAAGCCCGGACAGCGGACAAACCGGTTTTCCTCTCCATCGGTTATTCCACCTGCCACTGGTGCCATGTGATGGAGCGCGAGTCGTTCGAGAACGACCAGGTGGCCGCGCTGTTGAACGCCAATTTCGTCCCCATCAAAGTCGATCGCGAAGAGCGGCCTGACGTGGACCGTATCTATATGACGTTCGTGCAGGCCACTACCGGTGGAGGCGGATGGCCCATGTCCGTCTTTCTGACTCCCGAGTTAGAGCCGTTCTTCGGTGGCACGTATTTCCCGCCCGAAAACCGCTATGGGCAACCCGGCTTCGCTTCCGTTCTGACGCAGATTGCTTCGGCCTGGCGCACCGACCGCGCACAGATCGTCGATTCCGCCCGCGAGGTGATCGAGCAGTTGAAGAAGGCGGTCTCCGTTTCGGCGGCGCGGCCGGGGCTGCCGTCGGTGGATCAGGCGATCCTCGATAGTGGGTTCTACGTTTTCCGGCGCAGCTTCGATACGCGTCTTGGAGGCTTCGGCGCGGCGCCCAAGTTCCCCCGCCCTTCGGTCCACAATTTTCTGCTGCGCTACTACGCCCGCACAAAAAATCAGGAAGCGCTCGACATGGTTCTCGAGACTTTACGTCATATGGCCAAAGGCGGGATGAACGACCAACTGGGCGGCGGATTTCACCGCTACTCGGTGGACGAGCGCTGGTTCGTTCCCCACTTCGAGAAAATGCTTTACGACCAGGCGCAGTTGGCCATTTCGTACCTGGAAGCGTTTCAGATCACACATGAATCGGTGTACGCCGAAACCGCGCGCGCCATTTTCGATTACGTGTTGCGTGACATGACCGACCAGGGAGGCGGTTTTTATTCGGCCGAAGATGCCGATAGCGTGATTGATCCCGCGCAGCCCCATGAAAAAGGCGAGGGCGCATTTTACATCTGGTCCGCGGACGAGATACGGAAGCTTGCCGGACAGCCTGCCGCGGATTGGTTCGCGAATCGCTATGGCGTCGAAGAGCACGGCAACGTGGCTCACGATCCGCACGAGGAGTTCACGGGAAAGAACATCCTCTATCAGGCGCATACGGTGGAAGAGACCGCCGCGCACTTCAGCCGCGATATCGAGGAAGTTAGCGCCGGAATACGGGATGCGAGCCGCGTGCTCTTCGAAGTCCGCTCTAAGCGTGTGCGCCCGCATCTAGACGACAAAATCCTCACCGCTTGGAACGGTCTCATGATTTCGGCATTCGCGCTGGGAGGTGCGGTATTGAACGAGCCGCGCTACGCCGAGGCCGCCCGCGGCGCTGCCGAGTTTCTTATTGCGCGCATGTACGACCCGGCCACAGGCATCTTGCTGCGCCGCTATCGTGAAGGTGATGCGTTCATCCCCGGATTTCTCGACGATTACGCGTTGTTCACTCAGGGCCTGCTGGATCTCTACGAAGCGCAGTTCGATCGCCGCCACCTGGAACTAGCAATCCGGCTCACGGAAAAGCAGCGAGAGCTTTTCGAGGACGAGAAAGACGGCGCGTTCTTCAGCACCACTGCGAATGACGCCAGCCTGGTACTTCGCGTCAAAGAGGATTACGATGGCGCCGAACCATCAGGCAACTCGGTGGCCGCGCTCAATCTGCTGCGCCTCGCCCAATTTACCAGCCGCGCGGAGTTTCGCCAATCCGCCGAACGGCTGATCTCCGCTTTCGGCCCGCGTCTTTCCGTGGCGCCGGTGGCGATTCCGCAAATGCTGGTTGCCTGCGATTTCCTGTTGGGCGATCAGCGCCAAATCATCATCGCCGGAGACCGCGGGGCGCAGGACACAATCGATCTGATCCGCACTGTCCACTCGCATTTCGAGCCCCGCCGCATCATTCTAGTAGTGGATTCCGACGAGACGCGCGAAGCCCTGTCCACGGGTATTCCATCGATTGCCGCGATGACTAAGCTCGATGGCCGTGCCGCGGCGTACGTTTGCCGCGACTACACCTGCCAATTGCCCGTTTCCGAAGCTGCCAAGCTTGCCGAATTGCTACAATAACTTTTCACCATCCAATCAGGAGGAATCATGGAAAGACCAGGCGCAACCACTATGAGGGGCAACCCCTTGACGCTGATCGGGCCCGAGCTGAAAGCCGGCGATGCCGCCCCCGATTTCAACGTCGTGGATAGCTCGCTCAAACCGGTAACGTTAAAGGATACCGGCAACCACGTGCGCATCATCAGTGTCGTGCCGTCGCTCGACACGCCCGTCTGCGATGCGCAGACCAAGCGGTTCAACGAAGAGGCCGCCAAGTTACCCGACGTCGATATCCTGACCGTCAGCATGGACCTTCCTTTCGCCCAAAAGCGTTGGTGCGGGGCCTTTGGCGTGGACAAGGTCAAGATGCTGTCCGACCATCGGGACGGATCCTTTGGCTCGAGCTACGGAACGCTGATCAAAGACATGCGAATCGAGAGCCGGGCCATTTTTGTGGTCGATCAGAGTAACAAGATCCGGCACGCCGAATACGTGAAGGAAGTCGCCGATTTCCCGAACTACGAGGCCGCGTTGTCTGCTGCCAAAAGCGCTGCCGCCGCCAAAGCTTAAGCGGGCGACAGACCTCTTGAGGTTTGCCTGAGCTCCACCCCGATATCTGCGCGTCTTCTCACTCGGGCGGTGGAAAGCCCTGTGATTCGCGGCGGGCTGACGCTGGCGGGCGGGGTACTCGCAGGCAACCTTATCGGTGTCTTCCGCGTTGCCCTTACCGCCTATCTGCTGGGGACGCATAGCCGCGCCGATTCTCTTGCGGTGGCCATAGGTCCCGTCGATACGCTGAATTCCGTGCTGATCAACAGCATGTTGTTCGCGTTCGTTCCCATGCTCACGGCGCGCAACGGGCTGGAGCGAACGGCGCTCTTCCTGGAACTGCGCCGCGTATTCGCGTGGATATTCCTGGCGGTATCGATAGCGGTGGTGGTGGCCGCGCCCTGGCTGATGCGGGTCCTGGCGCCGGGGCTGAACGCCGAGTCGTTCGGCGCGGCTGTGAACCTGCTCCGCATCCTGGGCCTGTCCACCACGGCGGGTGGAGTCGCCGCTCTCTATTGGGCGCTGCTCTATACCGACCGGCGCTTTGGGCCGACCGCCTTTTACCAGGCAACGCTCAATGCGTGTACGGTCGTGGCTGCAGTGAGTCTATGGCGAGCGGTGGGGGTATACGCTTTCGCTATCGGCTACACGGCCGGTGCCTGCGTGCAGCTCGCGGTTGTCCAATACGCCGCGCGGAGCACTGTGAAACGGGAAGGACTGCTGCCGTGCGATATCCGATGGCGCGAGATTCTGCCCAAGCCGGCGTTCTTTCTGGTGTATGCCGCCGGACTGGGCCTGAACATCACCTTCACGCGGGCCTACGCCACTCACGCCGGATCGGGGATGGCGGCCGCATTGGAATATTGCATGCGAGGCGTGGGCGTGCCGCTGGCACTCCTGGTGAATCCCATGGCCAACTCGTTGTTGCCGGAGATCGCGCGCCTCAAAAGCGCGTTGCGGCTGCGCGAAGCTTTCCGGCTCATCGATCGCACTATGGCGTTGGCGGGCCTGGTCGCGGTGGCGGGCTGTAGTTTTGCGCTGCTGTTCCGCACGCCGGCGATCGCCCTGCTGTTCCAGCGCGGTAGCTTCACCCCCGAATCCACCAGGCTTGTGGCCGCGGTCTTTTTGGGATTGGGCCCGACGTTGATCGGGTGGAGTTTGATAGAGATTACTTCGCGTTCCCTGTTCGCGCTCGACCGCCCCTGGCCGCCCGTCATCGCCGCGCTCATTCCGGTGCTGGTGAACGCCACGCTTACGCTGCGGCTCGGTCTTTCGAAGCCGGAATGGCTGGGCATTGGCGCCTCGGCGGGCACGCTGGCGGGATTCGCCGTCTTGTTTCTGATGGTCCACTGGAACCGCAAACGCTGGCTAGGTGTATAATCACCGCTGATTGCGAGGGCCTATGCCAATTCCCGTGAACGCCAGACGCCTGCTGCGCGCCGCCGTTGTGCTCGCGGCATTGTCTTTCCTGTCAACAACCCTGCCGGCGCAGTGGACCAAGGTCCCTCCGGCGCATATTCCGCGCGGCGCTGATGGCAAGCCGAACCTCTCCGGGCCAGTGCCCAAGGCCACCGATGGCAAGCCCGACCTGTCTGGCATCTGGGAGCCCAACGCCAACAAGTTCCTGCGAGACATCGCCATAGACCTCAAGCCGGAGGATGTTCCGTTCCAGCCGTGGGCCAAGGCGCTGTTCGACCAGCGCACCGACGGGTCGCATTCCAAGGAGGACCCCGACGCTAACTGTCTGCCCCAGGGCGTGCCTAAGATCGATGCTGCCCCCGCACCGTGGCGCATTGTCCAGACACCCGAATACATCGTGATCGTGTACGAGGCGTTCAATCTCTGGCGCCAGATTTTTCTGGACGGGCGTGAGGTGGTGCGCGACGTCAACCCCACCTGGATGGGTTACTCGACCGGTAAGTGGGATGGCGACACCCTGGTGGTGGATACCCGAGGTTTCAATGGCAAGGCTTGGCTGGATCAGTTGGGCCGGCCCTCTACGGACGCGTTACATGTGATCGAGCGCTTCCATCGGAAAGACTTCGGGCACATGGACCTTCGCATCACCATCGATGACCCTAAGGCTTACACCAAGCCATGGACCGTGACGCAAGACGTGCATTTGCTGCCCGACGCGGAATTGCTGGAATTCATTTGTAACGAGAACAACCGCGATCTGGCGCACCTGCCGGGACAGTAGCAGGCAACAAAACGTCGGCAGGAGTGCCGACGCGGCAGACTGAGAGTCTACGCCACGAATCATGGTTTCAGATACACCACCGCAAGCGGCGGGACCGTCACCACAATCGAGTGCGGCTGTCCCTGCCAAGGCTCCGGCTCCGAAGGAACGCCCCAGCCATTGCCCATGTTGCTGCCGCCATAGTACGCCGAGTCACTGTTTAGTAACTCCCTGTAGAATCCTTCGCGCGGTACGCCGATCCGATATCCTTCGCGGGGCACGGGCGTGAAGTTAGAGACCACTAACACGAAGTCGCCCGGATTTTTTGCGCGACGCAGGAAAGTCACGATGCTGTTATCCACATCGTGAAAGTCGATCCACTGAAAACCTTCCCACGAGAAGTCCACTTCATAGAGAGCCGGCTGGGCAGCGTATAGGTGGTTCAGTGCCTTCACATACTCCTGCATCTGCCGATGAGCATCGAAGTAGAGTAAGACCCACTCGACTTGCCATTCGTGGTTCCACTCGTTCCACTGGCCGATTTCGCCTCCCATGAAAAGCAGCTTCTTGCCGGGGTGCGCATACATATAGCCGTAAAGCGCGCGCAGGTTCGCGAACATCTGCCAGTAATCGCCCGGCATGTTACTCAGCAGCGCGCCCTTGCCGTGGACCACTTCGTCATGCGACAGCGGCAAAATAAAATTCTCGGTAAAGGCGTACAGCAGCGAAAAAGTCAGGTTGTTGTGGTGGTACCGCCGGTGGATCGGTTCCTTGCTGACATACTCGAGCATGTCGTGCATCCAGCCCATGTTCCACTTCAGGTCAAAGCCCAGGCCGCCCAGATAAGTAGGCCGCGAGACCATGCCCCAGGCCGTGGACTCCTCGGCGAACGTCAAAGTATCCGGGAATTCCAGATGCACCACCTCATTGAACCTTTTGATAAACGCGACGGCTTCCAGGTTTTCTCGACCGCCATACCGGTTGGGTATCCATTCGCCCTCGTTACGTGAGTAATCCAAGTAAAGCATCGAGGCGACGGCATCTACGCGCATGCCGTCGATGTGGTACCGATCCAGCCAGAACATCGCGCTCGATAGCAGGAACGCACAGACTTCATTGCGGCCGTAGTTATAGATGAGCGAGCCCCAATCCTGATGCTCGCCCTGCCGCAGGTCGGCGTGTTCGAACAGGTGCGTACCGTCGAAGAAAGAAAGGCCGTGCCCGTCTTTGGGGAAATGCGCAGGCACCCAATCGATGATGACGCCGAGCCCGGCCTGGTGCGCCTGGTCCACGAAGTAGCGAAAATCGTCCGGTGTTCCGTGGCGCGAGGTGGGTGCGAAATATCCAGTAGTCTGATAGCCCCACGAGCCGTCAAAAGGATGCTCGGTAATGGGCATAAGTTCGAGATGCGTGTAACCCATCCCTTTGGCGTAGGGCACTAGTTGCTCGGCCAATTCGCGGTAAGTCAGCCAGCGATGGCCATACTGCGGATCAGGCTCGCGCTTCCAGGAGCCTAAATGGACCTCGTAAATGGCCATCGGCCCGTCCAGCCTTTGATGCTGCTTGCGCGTGGCCATCCAGTGATCGTCGCGCCACTGATAGCGGCCGAGGTCCCAGATGACCGAGGCGTTGTTGGGACGCAGCTCCGCGGCAAACGCGAAAGGATCGGACTTCACGGCCATGTAGCCCTGGTACCGCGTCTTGATTTCGAACCGGTACAGGTCACCTTGCTGGAGGCCGGGAACGAATAGCTCCCACACACCCGAGGCGCCGCGGGGCCGCATTGGATGCCGCCGCCCATCCCATTGGTTGAAGCCTCCGATGACGCTGACTCGTTCCGCGTTGGGCGCCCACACCGCGAAACACACGCCCTGGGTGCCCTGGTGCTCCATCAGTTGCGCACCCAGCTTTTCGTACAACCGGAGGTGGGTCCCTTCGTTAAAGAGGTGCAAATCGAAATCGGTGAGGACGGGGGCGTAGCGGTACGGATCTTCAATTTCGTAGCGCTGTGGTCCTGGAGAGCCGGGCGCGGCGTACAGTGTAATGGACAGGCAATAGGGAAAGAATTCCGTCTCACCGGGAAAAATTACTTCGAAGAGCCCGTCGGAATGGATGTGCGCCATCGTACATTGCCGCCCGCCCCGATTTACCGAAACACTCAGGGCTTGGGGCTGGAACGTGCGAATGGCCACAGCCGGCGTGCCATCGATGGTTATCCGGTGAAGGCCCAGGACGTCAAACGGCAAGCTATAGCAGCCGCTCGTGATCATGGCCGCCACTTCGGGATCGACCGTTGGTGTGAATGTAGTCTCCAGGTCTTCTAGCATCGCAAACGACTGCCGGTTTACACAAGACAGCTAGCAGGTATTGCGAAAACATAATCGTAATCTTGTTCATCAAAAATTTCTTCTGTTTGTTAAGTAAATATGCTTTAGAATTTAGATAAGCCTTTGAGACCTACCTGTGAGGAGGGAGGAGTGAGAACTCTTCTTTAGTGAGAACTCTTCTTTGTGGTTATTGGCTCTCAAGAACCGCTGCGTCTTCTTTTGGCTAGCGCGATAGAGGATGTCGACGCCGCGTTGCGGCGCAATCTTGGCGGGGCCCACATACAAGTAGTGTGCGCTTCCTCGGGCCAGGATGCCCTAAGCCTGTTGCTTACCTGGGGATGTCCAGTCGTGATCTGCGCCCCGGATCTTTGTGATCGCGGCCGGGAGTCGTGGCTGTGCGAAGCGCGCCAACTACCCCGTGCTCCAAAGATCATTGTTTCGTCACGGTGCCCTGGCGATCGTCTGTGGATGGAGGCGCTCAGCCTGGGTTGTTATGACGTCCTGCCTTTTCCGTATGTGGGCGATGAAGTTCTTCGTGTCGTCTCGTTAGCCTGGAGACAGTGGAAGCGGGACTGCGAGAGCCGGCTTGTTCGCTCCAAATCGCCTGCACCCATGCTGGGGGCCTTTGCACTTCGCAGAAGTAACGGTCGCGCCGGGTAGTATTACGCACCTGGCGGCTGTCTTAGTCGAAACGCTGCTCTATGAAAATTGCACTGTTGAGTTGGGAGTCACTACATTCGATACCGGTGGGAGGGGTCGCCACTCATGTAACTGAGTTAGGCGCGGCCCTTGAGCGAAAGGGCCACGAAGTGCATGTGTTCACGCGCATGGGTCCCGGGCAGGCGCACTATCAGCAGATCCACGGCGTTCACTATCATCGCTGTTCTTTTGCCTCAAGCCCCAACTTCGTGGACGAAGTCAACAACATGTGCGGCTCCTTTGTCCGTCATGTCTTTGAAGCCGAAGACTTCTCCGGACCGTTTGACATCGTACATGCGCACGACTGGCTGGCGGCCAATGCGTTGATCTGGATCCGCCACAGACGCGGGAGGCGCGGCATCCTGACGATTCACTCTACGGAGTTCGGCCGGTGCGGCAACATCTTTCACAACGGACCATCCGTGCGAATCCGTTACCAGGAGCGCGCCGGAACCTACTGGGCCGATCGCGTGATCGCCGTTTCCGGCGCGCTGAAGCGCGAGATCCAGTGGATGTACGAGGTTCCCGACTGGAAGGTTTCGGTGATTTACAACGGAGTCAATGTCTCCAACTTTGACGGATGGGTGGAGCCCTCGAATGTCCGCAAGCGATATGCCATCGGTCCGCTGGATCCGATGGTGCTGTTCGTTGGGCGGATCACGCAGCAAAAGGGTCCGGACCTGATGATGGAGGCGTTTCCGCATGTTTTGAAGTATCACCCGCGTACTAAATTCGTCTATGCCGGGGAAGGGGAGATGCGCCGGCCGATTGAGTCGCGGGCACAGCAGTTGGGTGTGGCGCATGCCACGCGTTTCGTAGGGTTCCAGAATAACGGCACGCTGGCGGACCTCTACAAATCCTGCGACGTGGTGTGCGTGCCCAGCCGGAACGAGCCATTTGGCATCGTGATCCTAGAGGCCTGGAGCGCCGGCAAACCGGTGGTGTCGACGCGGAATGGGGGGCCGGAGGAGTTCGTCTGGCACGAGGTGAATGGGCTCAAGGTCAACGCTAATCCGGAGTCCATCGCGTGGGGTGTGGGTACCATGTTCACTGATTTCGAGTGGGCTCGTTGGATGGGACGCAACGGGCGCGTCGCGGCGGAGACCGCCTTTAACTGGGATGCCATTGCCGATCAAACACTCTCCGTCTACCGGTCCTGAGAGCGACTGATAGATGGACTTTGAAACGACCGTTCTTCCCGATCGCATTGGACGCCTAAGCGATCTGGCCCGCGATCTCTCGTGGAGTTGGCATCCCACCGCCCGGGAAGTTTTCCGGCGCCTGGACTTGCTGCTCTGGCGCCAGACCGGGCACAATCCAGTGCAGATGCTCCAGAGACTTTCTCCTGAGCAACTCGAGCGCGCCGCCGACGATTCTTCTTTTCTAGCTCTGTATGATGCCGCAATCGACGCACTCGATCAGGCGAGCGGCTCCGCTAAAACCTGGTGGTCCCGGCAATTTCCCGACCTGTCCGGCGGTTTGATCGCTTACTTCTCAGCCGAGTTTGCACTCCACCAGTCTTTGCCTATCTATGCCGGAGGATTGGGTGTGCTGGCCGGGGACCACTGCAAAGAAGCCAGCGACCTCGGCCTGCCATTAGTGGGAGTGGGCTTCCTCTACCAGATGGGCTACTTCCATCAGAAGATCTCCCCGGAGGGCTGGCAGATCGAGCGGCACCAGCGGCTGAATTATCACGATGTGGCGCTGGAGCGTGCGCTCGAACCGGACGGTCGTCCTTGCCAGGTGGCCGTGCCGCTGGGTCACGGAAGCGTGCAGGTGGCCGTCTGGCAAGTGCGCCTCGGCCATGTGAAGTTGTTCCTGCTCGATACCGACCTGCCCGATAACGCCGGCTGGGAGCGCGAACTTTCCTCACGGCTCTATGTGAGTGAGCGCGAGGCGCGCCTGCGGCAGGAAGTTATTCTCGGTGTCGGCGGCGTACGCGCTTTGCGCGCTCTCGGGTATGACCCAACGGTGTGGCACCTCAACGAAGGGCACACCGCGTTCGTGATACTGGAACGCATCCGCGAACTGGTGGCGGAAGGGGAGAGCTTCCTCGCCGCCCTGGGGCAAGTGCGATCGAATACGGTCTTCACCACCCACACCCCGGTCCCGGCCGGGCATGACGTTTTTCCGTTCCATATGGTGGATAGCCAACTGGCGCGCTTCTGGGAGACGGCGGGCGAGCGGCGCAACACGTTCCTGGCGTTGGGCAGTCACGATGGCGAAGAGAGCTCCTTCAATATGACCGCGGTGGCTTTGCGTGGATCCTCGGCGATCAATGCCGTGAGCCGCCTGCACCGTCAAGTGACCGCCGGTATGTGGGCTTCTTTTTGGGGCGACATGCCTGAGGAGCAACGTCCGGTGCGAGCGATCACCAACGGTGTGCACGTTCCCACCTGGATCGCGTCGCCGATGGCGGAATTGTTCGATCGGTGGCTGGGCTCGGACTGGCGGGATCGCCAGGACGACCCCGCGTTTTGGGATCGGATCGCGTTCATTCCCGATGAGGAACTCTGGTCCGTGCGGCAGTTGTTGCGGCGCTACCTGCTGGAGTTCGCCCGCGAGCGCTCGCGCCAGGCGTGGAAAGACGGTCAGGCCAGCGCTTCACAGGTATTGGCGGCAGGTACACTGCTCGATCCCGGCGCGCTCACCATCGGATTTGCGCGGCGATTCACAGAATACAAACGCCCGGATCTGATCTTCCATGATCCGGCGCGGCTGGAGCGAATTTTGAACGCTCCCGGTTGCCCGGTCCAGCTCATTTTTGCAGGCAAAGCCCACCCCGCCGACGAGACCGGCAAACGCCCCATGCAGCGCATTTATCGATACGCCATGGACCCCAATTTCGGCGGCCGCGTGGCGTTTGTTGAGGACTACGATCTGCACGTGGCGCACTGTTTTGTGCAGGGCTGCGACGTATGGATGAACACGCCCCGCGTGCCTATGGAAGCTTCCGGCACCAGTGGGATGAAAGCTTGCGTCAATGGCGTGCCGCACTTAAGCGTGTCGGACGGTTGGTGGCCGGAAGCTTACTCCGGCGCGAATGGTTGGCTGATCGACGGAGCCGCCGTAGGCTCGGACGAGGCCGTGGCGGAGGCCCTCTATCGGCTTCTGGAAGAGCAGATTGTGCCGGCCTTTTATGAGCGCGACCGGTGGGGCTTGCCGAGACGCTGGCTGGCAATAGTCAAAGCAGCCATTCGCACCGTTGCGCCGCATTTCTGCGCGCGGCGGATGGTGAAAGAGTACACCGAGCAGGCATATGCTCCCATGGCCAGCCGGGCGTTGGCCCAACCGGTGAAACGATGAGAATCGACTCTGTCGGGCACCCGGCGGCCGCGAACATACAATCAAAAATAGGAAGACATTATGACCACCACCAGTCTGTCCGAGTACGTTGAGGGACTGCCCAATATCAGTGGATCCGAAGACCTCATTGCAGAAGCTCTTGCGCAAAAGGGCCCGCTGTATTTGCACGAATCGGGGATCGATTTCGGCCGGGCACGAAGCACGTTCAGCAATGCCCTGCACATGCATCAGCCTCTGATTCCCGCGGGGGGAACCGACCTGAGGACCGCGGCCATCATCAGCAACCTGCAGCACATGCGAGATTACGGCAACGATGAAGCGCGCTACAACGCGGGCATCTTCGCCTGGTGCTACAAGCGCATGGGCGAGTTCATTCCGCAGTTGATCCACGAGGGCAAGCAGCCGCGCATCATGCTCGATTATTCCGGCTGCCTGCTACACGGGCTGCGGACCATGGGGCACGACGACGTGCTCGACAGCCTCCGCACGATCACCTGCGACCCGTCATACCGCCGCGCGGTGGAGTGGCTGGGCAACACCTGGGGGCACGCCGTGGCTCCTTCCACGCCGGTGCAAGACTTTCGATTGCACGTGCGCGCCTGGCAGCACCACTTCGCCGGCATCTTCGGCCTGGAGGCGGTGAGCCGCGTTCGCGGCTTCTCACCCGCGGAAATGGCTCTGCCCAATCATCCCGACGTGGCCTATGAATTTGTGCGGACCCTGAAGGACTGCGGCTACCGGTGGGTGCTGGTGCAGGAACACACCGTCGAGCGCGTCGAAGACGGCGGCCCACTCCGCCAGCAGCACATACCGCATCTGCTGATCGCGCGTAACTCCGAGGGAAAGACCGCGAGCATCACCGCCATTATCAAGACCCAGGGCAGCGACACCAAGCTGGTCGCGCAGATGCAGCCATACTACGAGGCCAAGGGTCTGAACCATCAGAGTGTCGCCGGCAAGTCGATCCCTCCCATTACGGCCCAGATTGCGGATGGCGAAAACGGCGGCGTCATGATGAACGAGTTTCCCTCCAAGTTTCTGGAGGTGATGCGCGAGTCATCCGGCTCCGACGTGCCCCCAGTCAATGCCACCGAGTATCTGGAATATCTGGATACTCTCGGAATCAGCGAACGCGACTTTCCCGCCATCCAGCCGATCATGCAGAAACGGATCTGGGACCGTTTCCAGGGGAAGTCCGGCAGCGAAGCCCTGGAGCAAGTCATTGCCGATCTGCGCAAGGAGGACGGCCGCTTTCATATGGAGGGTGGAAGCTGGACCAACAACCTCTCCTGGGTGCGCGGCTATGGTGACGTGCTCGGTCCCATGGACCAGGTGAGCGCCCTGTTCGCGCAGAAGACCAAGGGTGTCGCCCCATCCGAGTCGCGCTTCCGCAACGCCCTGTACTATTTGCTGATGACTCAGACCAGCTGCTTCCGCTATTGGGGTAGCGGCGTTTGGACCGACTATGCCCGCGAGCTCTGCCGCCGGGCCACGGCTATTCTCCAGCACGACTTCTGACAGCGGCAGTTCTGTGGCATCCTGGTTCTCTGACCGATCGAACCGAAGATGACCTGTTGCCGGCATACCGAGGCCCGGCCAGAGTGACGCTACTGGTCATCGACCCGTATCTCGTCCACGCCTATTGGGATCTGGATCCGGCGACTCTTCCGGAAACTTCGCCCGCGGCGCTGCGTGTCTATGACACCACCGGGGAGACCGCCACTTACTTCGACGTGCCAGTGTCGCTCCCTGCCAGGAACTGGTACATCCACCTCTTTACTCCGGAGAGATCCTACTATGCGGAGCTGGGTCTCAGTGAGGAATCGGGTGGCTTCACTCCCTGGGCTCGTTCCAATACGATCCATACGCCGCGTGCGTGGCCGGCCGCTGTGCCTGCAACTCCACAAGCCGAGCCGCAAGAAACGGCGGATACTCTCCTGATAGAGTATTCGTGGCCCGAGCCGGCACCGCCTCATTACGAGACGCCTGTGGGGCAGCCCTTCCGGGCTGCCGCCGCGCTTCCGCGCGGCGCGCCGCCTGAAAGGCGGCTGCAGGCCGAAAGGCCCGCGCCACAAACACCCCCTGAGACAGCGGTGTCCGGCAACACAGAAGATCATCCAATTATCCCTCCGCCGCGCGTCCCCGAACCCTTGAATGCGGCCAGGATACTGCGAACGAGGCTGGAAGCGATCTATGCCTCCCTCGAATGGATGCACCCGCCCGCAGAAACCGTAGCGGCGTCGCTCGCGTCCGAAGATGTGCCCGGTCCCTTGCCGGCCGGCAACCCGAACGAGCCGGGCGATCTGACTCAGCGTGCGGAAGAACACTTCTCCACAGGTGTATCTTCTAAAATTCCGAAGCCGCCCGGTTGAGATCTCATGCAAGGATATCTCGCCCTTGTACTCCACGCCCACCTGCCCTACGTACGCCACCCGGAGCACCTGGATTCGTTAGAAGAGAATTGGCTGTTCGAGGCTATCACGGAAACGTACGTTCCATTGTTCCTGGTGCTGGACGGGCTCATCGAAGACGAAATCGATTTCCGTCTGACTCTCTCTCTTTCTCCCACCCTCGCTTCCATGCTGCTCGATCCACTGTTGCAGGCGCGCTACCTCAGGAAACTCGAGCGAACCATCGAGCTGGCCGAAAAGGAAGTCACACGGACTGCTTTGCTGCCAGTCTTCCATCCCCTGGCGGAAATGTATCACCAGCTGTTTCTTCGCGTGCACGATGCGTTCGTTACGCGCTACCGGAGGAACCTGGCCGGCGTCCTGCGGAGTTACCAGTCAACCGGAAAGGTGGAGGTCATGGCCAGCGCGGCCACGCACGGCTATCTGCCGCTGCTGTCTGTAAGTGAGTCCGCCGTGCGCGCCCAGGTTCAAGTTGGCGTGGAGCATTACCGGCAGACGTTCGGGCGAGAGCCCAAGGGCTTTTGGCTTCCGGAGTGCGGCTACTATCCCGGTGTCGACCGCATTCTGGCTGAACATGGCATCGAGTACACGATCCTCGAAACCCACGGAGTCACGCGGGCCGATCAAAGGCCCCGCAACGGAGTCTACGCGCCCGTCGTTTGCCCTGCCGGTGTGGCTGCGTTTGGCCGCGATCCCGACTGCTCCCAGCAGGTGTGGAGCTCGACTGTCGGCTATCCGGGTGACTACGACTATCGCGAGTTCTACCGGGACATCGGGCACGATCTGGACCTCGAATACATCGGCCCTTACATTCATCCGGACGGCATACGAATCGACACCGGAATCAAGTATTACCGCATCACCGGAAAGGGCGATCACAAGGAACCGTACGTTCCCGAATGGGCGGAATACAAGGCGGCCACTCACGCCGCTCATTTCCTGTCCGAGCGGATCAAACAAGTGAACAGTCTCTCAGCCGGCATGGACCGAAAGCCGCTGGTGGTTGCGCCCTACGATGCCGAGCTATTCGGCCACTGGTGGTTCGAAGGTCCGCGCTGGCTGGACTGCCTCATCCGCGAAACTGCCGCGCAAGATACCGTCCGGCTGGTCACGCTTCCCGAGTATCTCGAGGAGTATCCCGAGAATCAAAAGGCTACGCCCTGTCTCTCGAGCTGGGGCCGCAACGGTTTCAACGAGGTCTGGCTGAACAGCGAGAATGACTGGATCTACCGGCACCTGCAGCAGGGCGCGGAACTAATGGAGAGACTCGGCGCCGCGCATCCGCAGCCTGCGGGAGTGACACGGCGCGCGCTGGATCAGGCAGCGCGGGAGTTACTCCTGGCCCAGGCCAGTGACTGGGCGTTCATGATCAATTCGGGCACCATGCAGGAGTATGCCACTCGAAGAACCAAGAGTCATCTACATCGGCTCTACGATCTCGGCCGGCAGATTGAGAGTGGGGAAGTAGATGAGGCCGCGCTTCGCGCACTAGAGAGCCAGGACTGCATTTTTGCGGGGATCTCTGCGGCAGCGGCATTCGCGGATGCGGCGGCGCATCCTCTTCCCGTACCCGTTCCGGAGCGGCCTCCCGTCGCTCTGCCTCCGCGGCTGAAGATCGTGATGGCGTCTCCCGAAATGATTCCATTTGCCAAGACCGGCGGGTTGGCCGATATGGTGGGCTCGCTGGCGGTCTCTCTGAGCGAACTGGGTCACGAGGTCTCGGCGATCCTTCCCGCCTATCGCGAAGTGCTGGAAAGCGGGATCGCCCTGCGCCAGACCGGCCTGCGCATCATGGTCCCGATGGGAGGCCGAACCGAGGAAGGCACTCTGCTGGAAGCCACCGCCGGAAAAGACATCCCTGTCTACTTCATCCGTTGTGATCGGTATTTCGATCGGCCGTTCCTCTATGGCGGTCCGGAAGGTGGGTACGCCGATAACGCCGAGCGGTTTGCCTTCTTCGCTCGCGGTGTTCTCGAAGTGCTCCGCCAGCTAGGCGCACCCCACGTGCTGCACGTGCACGACTGGCAGGCCGCCCTGGCCCTTGCCTTCCTCAGAGCGCAGCCGGAGTTGTATCCCGGACTCACCTCCGCGCGAGGCGTGCTGACCATCCACAACCTCGGTTATCAGGGGCACTTTCAGGCTCACCAGTGGGACTTGCTCGGCCTGGATCGAAACCTGTTTACGCCCCGCCATCTGGAGTTCTATGGCAAGATCAACTTTCTCAAGGGCGGTGTGGTTTTTGCGGATGCCATTACGACCGTGAGTTCCACTTACAGCCGCGAGATACAAACGCCCGAGCATGGGTTTGGGCTGGACGGCCTGCTGCGCGACCGTGCGACTCACTTAGTGGGAGTGATGAATGGCGCTGACTACGAAATGTGGAATCCGCAAACGGACCGGCTCATCGCCAGCAAATACAGTTCTGAGGACCTGTCCGGCAAGCGGCTTTGCAAGGCAGAGCTACAACGAAGTTTTGGACTGGAGCCGGATCCCGCAGTCCCGCTCATTGGGATGGTGACGCGACTGGCCGCCCAGAAGGGGTTCGACTTACTCGAAGGAGTCCTCGAAGAAATGCTGGGCAGGGAGTTGCAGCTAGTGGTTCTCGGAACCGGTGACCGGCGCTATGAAGATTTCATGGGAGCGGCGGCCAACCAATACCCCAAACAACTCGGCGTTCGCATCGCCTTTGACAATACGGTGGCTCACCAGATTGAGGCAGGCGCCGATATGTTTTTGATGCCGTCACACTACGAGCCGTGCGGCTTGAATCAACTCTACAGCCTGAAGTACGGGACGATTCCCATCGTCCGAGCCACGGGCGGGCTGAAGGACAGCGTGGTGGAATTCGATCCGGTTACCGGAAGCGGCACCGGCTTTGTTTTCGAAGCGTATGAAGGCTCCGCGTTGGTGGACGCCGTCGACCGGGCGTTCGCCTCTTTCGCCTGTCCCAAACATTGGTCCGCGCTGATGAAGAACGCCATGAGCGCCGATCATTCCTGGGACCGCTCCGCCCGCGAATACGAGAAGGTGTACCGCCGGTAGGCAAGACCGCTCCCTCCGGTCACGGCTCCGTAACGGTGACGACGCGTTACGACGTCTTGCTGAGCCGTGACCAAAGGGAGCGGCCTTAGCGCCCTACCACTTATCAATGTAAATCGGATTTGCCGGCGGCTTACCTTCGCACCAGTAGTGGTCGAAGTTGGTGATACCGGCGAGCTCGCCAAGCGCCTCTTCATCTATCCATTGCCGCCCCGTCGAATCCCTTGGCTCTCCCGCTAGAATAGCCAGTGACGCATCGCAAACAATCTCCGGTGTGCGCCACTGCGACCGGTCGGCCATCTTCCAGTTGATGGACGCCTGGCTCTCGATGATGGTGCGGGGCCAAAGCGAGTTGCCGGCAATGTTGTCCTGACGGTGCTCGGCGGCTACCCCGATGGCCACGCGGGTCATGCCGAGCTTGGAAATCATGTACGCCACTCTGCCCGGAGAGGGTTCGTTCGAAAGGCGCGGGCACATGTTGAGAACGTGCCCCCACTGTTGCTTCACCATCTGCGGAAGCGCGTAATAGCAAGCCACATATGCCGCCCGCACGTTGACGTCGATCATTAGGTCGAAGCGCTTGGGCGGCGTCTCCAAAATGGGCTGTGCCCAGATGACACCCGCGTTATTCACCAGGATGTCGAGGCGGCCGAACTCGGCGATGGTCCGTTCGATCATGTTGCGGATGGCATCTTCAGAGCGAACGTCGGTGGCCAGCGGAAGGGCCCGCCGTCCCACAGCGCGGATCGCATCGGCGGTCTCGTGAATGCTGCCGGGCAAGCGCTCCGTGGGTTCCTCGCTCTTCGCCGCCACGGTAACGTCGGCTCCCTCTTGGGCCAGACGAATGGCCAGGGCCTTGCCGATTCCGCGGCTCGCTCCGGTGACGACGGCCACCCGGCCGTGAAGATCAGGATGCAAAACAGAACTCATGTCAGTGCCATGTGGGGCGGGGCTATGCCCTGCCCAGTGTAGTGTATCGCCGTTTCGCTCGTCTTTTGCGACTGACTTATGCGACCGACGGGATCACAGGCTCCGGCGGAGCGGCGGCGGACTCGGCGGGTTTGTCGGGCATCACCGCCGGTTCCGCGCGCCGCTTTCGGGCCGTGCGTTTGTGGGCTGACTTCTTCTTCAACCCGTCGGTACGGCAAAGTTCCGCAAAGTTCGAACAGTCCTCTTCGCCAGTGGCGTCCTGGCGGCATCCTCGCTGCCAGAGTTCGAACGCAAGAATATCGAGGGTTTCCTGCTCTAGATTGGGAGGAGCAGGGAGCCCCACCAAGAACATCAGCAGCCTCTCCCGTTCGCGGAGGTTCCGGGATTTCCATACGATCATTTGATGGATTTTGAGGAGCTGTCAAGCGGCAGCGGCTTTACACGCCTGCTCCTGGCACGTGCGATTGGATTGCAATGCGCCATTGAAAGAGTTCGGGTCCGTGTAAGTGGTCACGAAGCCGGCTTTGGCCAGATGGTCGCGCAATTGCGCGGGATGGGTCTCGTTTCCGATGTTATGGAATTCCATCTCGATTTGGTCGATTCGCGCCAGCACGGCAGGGGGAGTGGAAAGGATGATCTCCCATTCGGCGCCTTCGCAGTCCATCTTCAAATAGTCCACTCGGTCTATATGGTTTTCGTTCAAGAACGTTTCCAAGGTCGATGTGGGAACTTCCTCCGTCTGGCTGGTGGGATTGCGGAAGTGGAAGCTGCCGGCCATGCCCTCGCGGGTAATCGGGCTGGTTCCGTTTCGATCGCGCAGCGCCAGCCGATACGGCCGAACGTTGCCTGTCCCGTTGAGCTCGATGTTGCGGACCAACAATTCGAAGTTCGCCCGCACCGGCTCGATGGCATAGACGACCTGGGCGCGCCGGGCCGCCGGGATCGCGAATGCCCCGATATTCGCTCCGACCTCCACCACTACGCTGCCGTTCGGAACCGGTGGATAATTGCCCACGGCGAAGACGTCGCTGATGCTCGACCGGTCCGTGCTGTCCGGCCGGATCACAAAGTTAATGCCATTCCGGAGCCTGAGGATGCCTTCCTTCCGCTGGTAGCGGCTTCCCAAAAAATATAGCCAGTTGTGAAATGTGAACGGAGCCTTAATCGCGATTCTGGCGATGTTTCCTAATTGGGACACCCCTACTCGCAGGTGCCATCGTAAAGCCGTCATCTATTAGCCTCCAAGTCCGCTGCCGGGCTTATCATGGAAGTGAGATAAGAAGAGCTTAATCTCTTGTTAAATTCACCGAGGCGTGAAACTGGCGCGGCAGCTCCAAACCGGAAGCGTCAACCTGAATGAGGCCTATGCAGCCACGTGGGGCTCGGTGGATTCGCCCATCGGCGGTATGAAGGAATCAGCTCTGCGCCCGCGCCACGGCGCCGAGGGCATTCTGAAATGCACTCAGTCAAAAACCGTGGCCGTGCAGCGCGTTTTGTCCATTGCGCTCCACACTCACTGGATGCGCCGAATTGGGTAGCGCAGGCCTCCCGGCCTGTGTCTGGTTTTCTGCTCGCCCAGCCGCCGGCAGGAGTGCCGGCGCGGCAGACTGAGTCTGCGCCACGGTCACCCCGGCGGCCGCTTCCCCGCCAGTGAATACCAGCCCGATGTGGGTGGCTGACACTTCGTAATCGCACGCCGCCTTCCCGGTGCGGCAGACGCGCCAGTCCACGATGCCGTCCGTCTTGGTACAGATAGCGGTCTGGCGCTGCACGCCCCGGTGTAGCCGTGGCGCTCCCGGATTTGCCCGCGCACGATTTCAGCCACTCGCAATACGGAAGGATGGGCCGTAACTCCTCGAAAAGGCGCTCCCATGGAAATCACCGAGGCCACCTCCGGCTCCTGGGACGCCACGGCGCCCGCCAGCACGCCTCCCAGGAAAATCGTAAGGCTGATAGCCGATGCGGCGCAGCCAGGCGCAGAACCCCGTTAAGTAAAAATCAGAAGCCAGGAAACCCGGAACCGCCGCCACCGGCGCCCCATCCCCGCGCGGTATACCAAATCCCCAATACACCGGTGGACCCGCAGGTAAGCCATTTCCACGCCCACCAGCAGTTCCTGCCAGATCGGAAGCGGCTTAGCTTCATGCGCTCTTCGAACAGCCACGTGGTTCGATGCCCTGGCGCCCAATGTATCTTAAGGCACATGGGGCGGGTCGATGGTGCGTTTGACAGCTAGATTGGCGAGTTTGTTGAGGCCGTCGACGTAGGCTTTGGCGCTGGCTTCGATCACGTCCGTGGAGGCGCCTCGCCCCACCACTTTGAAACCGTCCTTCGCCAGTTGCACCGTCACCTCGCCCAGCGCTTCGGTGCCGCTGGTTACGGCGCGAATCTCATACGTTACCAGCTTGGCCGTCGTCTTCGTCACGGCGGAAATCGCCTTGCAAACGGCATCCACCGGACCATCACCAATGGCCGCGCCTTCGCGTGTTTCCCCGTCGAAACGAAGCCGCACGGTGGCCGTCGGGATGGCCGACGTGCCGCTGTAGATGTGCAGATAATCGAGCTGGTACATTTCCGGTACCGGGTGGATTTCGTCGTGCAGGATGGCGATCAGGTCTTCGTCGAAGACCTCCTGCTTCTTGTCGGCCACCACCAGGAATCGCTCGTAAGCCTGGTTCGAGCTCCGGTTGTGAGAGCGTGTAGCCCAGCTTCTGCAGGCGGTCGCGGAGCCCATGCCGTCCGGTGCGCGCGGTCAGCACGACGCGGCTCTCTTCGATGCCCACATCTTCCGGCCGCATAATTTCATAGGTCTCGCGCTCCTTGAGAAAGCCATCGACATGGATTCCCGAGCTGTGGGAAAAAGCATTGCCTCCTACTACAGCTTTGTTGGGCGGGACCTTGATGCCGAGCATGTCGGCCACCAGCCGGCTGGTGCGGTGCAGCTCGCGGGCGTCCACGTCCGTGTGCACGCCGAAGAAATCGGCGCGCGTGCGCAGGGCCATCACCACCTCTTCCAGCGCGGCGTTCCCGGCCCGCTCGCCGATTCCGTTGATGGTGCCTTCCACCTGGCGGGCGCCGTTCAGAACGCCATACAGCGTGTTCGCCACCGCCATCCCCAGATCGTCATGGCAGTGCACGCTGATGGTGGCCCGGCCGATATTGGGCACTCTCTCGCGGATCGTGCGGATCAGGCAGCCATACTGCTCCGGCACCGTGTAGCCCGTGGTGTCGGGAATGTTGACCACCGTGGCGCCGGCATCAATGGCCGCCTCGAGCATCTCAAGGAGGTAAGTTGGATCGGACGCGGCCGGCATCTTCCGCGTAGAATTCCACATCGTCGGCATACTGCCGCGCCAGTTTGACGGCATCGATGGCCATCTGCAGAATTTTGACCTTCTTCTCGCCGAGCGTGCGGCCGTATCGCTCATCCTGAAACTTCCCCATGATGTGGATATCCGACGCGCCGATTCCGGTGTGGATGCGCGGCCGCCGGGCTTTGGCCAGAGCCTTGCCGCAGGCCTCGATGTCCACCGGCACCGCGCGGGAGAGCGCGCAAATGGTGGGGCCCTGGATCTCCTCGCAGATCAGCCGCACGGCCTCGGAGTCCTCGGGCGAAGACGCCGGATAACCGGCTTCGATCACATCCACCTTCAACTGCGCCAGTTGACGGGCGATCATGAGCTTCTCGCGGCTTCCCAGGCGCGTCCCGGCGGCTTGCTCGCCGTCTCTCAGGGTGGTATCGAATACAGCAACTTTCTCCGACATCTTAATCATGGTAGCGCCTTGCCGCCGCACTCGACTTTGGTCGGTTTCGCGCCGGAGGCCGCATCTTGCCACGGCCTGTAATGATCAGCCAAAATGGGAACACCCGTATACCGTTGGCCTCCCCGATGAAGCCTGGAGTTTTCAATGCTTCAGCGGATCCCCAAAACAAGACTCGTGCTGATATGGGCCCTCTCATTGGCTCTTCTGTACGCCTTCGTGTGGCTGATAGGCCAGTCGCTCGGTTGGCTGGCCGCGCGTTGGGACGCGTGGGGGGACATCGGGGTGGCCCTGCTCGATTCCAGCCACTGCGACACCGGAGAGGTTATCGCGGCCGGGGGCGCCATCGTACTGGCTTTCGCCGTTCCTCACTGGCGGAGAAAATGGTTCTCGCGGTGGGAGCGTGTGTTCCAGCGATGCGCGGTCCATCGCACCCAAGCGATTGTTGCGGCGGCCATTCTGCCCATGGTCGCTCGCATCGCGCTGCTACCGGCGATTCCGCTTCCGCACCCCTACGTCCCCGACGAGTTCGGCCACCTGTTGTTGGCCGATACCTTTGCGTCCGGACGCATAGCGAACCCCACGCATCCGATGTGGCGCTACTTTGAGACGTTGTACGTCTTCCACCAGCCCACCTACACCTCGCTGTACCCGATGGCGCAGGGGTTTTTCCTGTCGGTGCCTCTCGTCCTTGGCATGAACCCATGGTTCGGTGTCTGCGCCAGCATCGGATTGATGTGCGCCGCATTGTGCTGGATGCTCCAGGCATGGCTGCCTCCGAAGTGGGCTCTACTCGGCGCGCTGATAGCCGGCGGCCTGTCCATCACCACTTATTGGATGAACAGTTATTGGGGTCGTGCGGCCGGAGCCATCGGCGGCGCGCTTTTGCTGGGAGCTCTGCCGCGACTGCTCCGCCGCGTGCGCGTGCGTGACGCTCTGCTGGCGGGGTTGGGCGCAGCCGTGCTGTCGCAGAGCCGTCCCTTCGAGGGCGCTCTGTTATGCCTTCCGGTCGGCGCCGTGATCCTGGCGCGGTTAGCGTTCCGGCCGCATCGAAATATCCGCGCGCTGGCGGCGTTGGCCGGCGGCGCCGCCTTAATCGCAGCGGGCACCCTGTACTACAACTACCGTGTCACGGGCAACCCTTGGCTGCTGCCGTATCAATGGCATCAGAAGGTCTATGGCATGCCGCAAAGTTTCCGCGGCCGTGCTGCGATATTGACAGCCTGGCGTGCCGGCGCGGAGAAGGACATCCTGGACAATTTCCATTGGCAACTCGGCCTCTTCCAGGCGCAATCGACCTGGAAAGGCCTGGCAGCCGCTCTCCCCGGGAAGATGGCGACCTTTTGGGAGTTCTACTTCCCGCCCGTCCTCGGTTTGCCGTTGTTGTTTCTGCCGTTCTTACGCGCGCGTGCAGACACACGCTTCCTGGTGTTCACGGGTGCGTTCGTGCTCTACACGGAATTCGTTCTGTATCCGTTCTTTTTTCCGCATTACGCGGCCCCGCTGTACGGGGGCTTTATCGTACTGGCGGTTCAAGGCGCGCGCGCAATGAGGGTGGTGCGGTGGCGCGGCAGGCGCGTAGGTGCGGCGCTGTTTCGAGGGTGGGTGGCTATCGGGGTCGCCAGTGCTTCTCTGCTGGCAGCCGGTGCTGCGCTGGCTCCCGAGTTAGTCTCTGAGCAAGACACGCCGCGCAGCCAGATCGAGCAGACTCTGGAACAGCGCGGCGGCAAGCACCTGGTTCTGGTTCACTACACGGCGGCTCACGATTATCACGACCAGTGGATTTACAATTCCGCCGATATCGACCGGTCTCGCGTCATTTGGGCGCGCGAATTGGGCCCCGCGCGCACGGCGCAATTGCTCTGCTACTATCCCGATCGTGAGGTGTGGCTGGTGAATGCCGACGAGGAGGAGCCTCGCCTGATCCGCTACCCACGGACTGCCAGCATGATCCAACGGAGTTCGTTTCCGAGCCGTTCCACCTGCGCTGCCGCGTCGCCCTCGGGGTAGCGAATTGCCGCGCTCCAGCAGCGCCTCAATTGCTTCGCGTGACCGCAGCCTGGATTCAGTCCTCTCGCCTCGGACACGGAATGGCAATCTCTGAATAACACGAATAGGGTATGCTCCTTCCAACTAAAATGGTTATTCGAAAACCCTTCCATCTCGTGATTCCGCGGACTCGTTAATCGGGCATAAATTGAGAAGCGTAGTCTTCCTGAAGGAGGAAGCACCACTATGAAACGGATTACCTTGCTGCTGGTGGCCGTTGTAATTCTGGCAGGTATTATCGGGTTTACGGCGCCTGCGTATCTATACGCCGATGACTCGGCCGCCCCAATCTTCGTCACAAAAATTCCCCCCGGATACCGGGACTGGAGGTTGATCTCTGTCTCCCACGAAGCAGGCAACCTGAATAGTATTGGTGCCATTTTGGGCAACGATGTGGCGATCAAGGCCTACCGCGAGGGGAAGCTTCCATACCCGGACGGCACGATCATTGCTGCTCTGCACTACGGTCACGTCGCGTCGGCGGAGAACAACAAGGTCTTTGGCCAGGACCAGTCTTTCGTCCCTGGTCCCTCGACGAACATTCAGTTTATGGTCAAAGACTCCACGAAGTATGCCGCGACGGGCGGCTGGGGGTTCGCTACCTTCATAGACGGCAAACCCGCCGCCGCGGCGTCAATGAAATCCTGCTTCCCCTGCCACAATCAGGCCAAGGCTAGCGACCTCGTCTTCACGCATTACGCGCCGTAGATACCGACAACGCCGTAAGTTCTTTGCAAACTTCCGAGTCGGCGACGAGCCGCTCGCTATCCGTAAAGGCTACAGCATCGCTGAGAAGATAGCCTGTCGTTCCTCAGCGCACGACAAGCCAGTGGCTTTCTCGTGTAAAGTGCTACGTAATGGTAGATTTCGAAAAAAGTAGAGTGAGGATGAGAGCGGAATTGCTGCGATTCAACGGCGCTGTCGAGCGGGATCCCGCCATCGATACGTGGATGAAAGAGCACGCAGGTGAATTGGGAGCCATCGCGCATCAGTGGTTTGAGGTGATGCGAAAATGCGGGGACGAAGTCCGGGAGCTTTTGCATGACGGCTGCCCTGTTGCATGTTTGGGAGATGCGCCCTTCGGCTATGTCAATGTATTCACGTCGCACGTAAACGTGGGGTTCTTTCACGGCGCAGCCCTGCCGGATCCCGCTCACTTGCTGCAAGGCACCGGCAAGTTCATGCGCCATGTGAAGTTGAGACCGGGAACGGCCACAAACGCCGCAGCGCTGACCCGGCTGATCGACATGGCGTACTCGGACATTAAGGCGCGCGTCGAAAACGGCTAGCTCAATCCGTCGATACCCGAGGTCATCAAGCAATAACGCAAGCAGCCCTGGATACCGTCCGCCTAAGCAGGCCGATGCGCCTTGAGGAAGGAATGAATTTGGCGCACCGCCAGGGGGATTCGCTCCTTGGGTTCTTTCCAAGGGAACATGCTCACTTCGGCCTTTGGCGCGAGCATCGCGCACTCCATGGCGACGGCTAATGGGTGCGCGGGGACGTCATCCGGCAGGACCAGGACCGGGTTTTGGCAACTACGCACGAAATCGCGTGTCACGGTGAAGACGAAATCGGGATTGGTTTCGAACATCTTGGTTACAAACTGGTCGGTCGTCTCGATCGTGATCTCGGGCCGTTTAGCAATCAGCGCCGCACCCCAGTTCTTCCAAAACGTGCCTGGGTACTTAGGGTCGCGCATCTCCGGACGCCAGCCCACGGGCTGCGCCAGCACAGCGGCGGGAATACGATTGGGTGCGCGCTTCAAGAGACTCCAGATGAAGGGGCCGCCAATGCAGAAACCCATCACCGCGAACTTGTCGATCCCCAGATGATCCATCAGGCCGAGTTGGTCGTCGGCATAGGATTCCCACGGCCGGTCGACCTCTACGGGGCCGGTGGACTGGCCGTTGGGAGCGTTGCGCAGGTCTGCCGTGATGCATCGGTACTGTCCCTTGAATTCCTCGATCGCATTAAAGGGCGAGTTGCCGGTGAAGAAGGAAATGGTCGAGTTCAACCCTCCGCCCGGAAGCAGTAACAGCGGGAAGCCGGAACCGGCCTCCTCATAGTAGATGCGAACTGGGCCCCTTTCATAGAACTTGCCAGTTCCTCCTTTGCCCGATGTGAGCAAATACGCTCGACACAGCAGTGGTTGCCGCTGCCGCGGCTCCCGCTGCCAGTATGGTGCGTCTGGTCGAACCCATAATCGGCGTCCTCCTTGATCATTGATCTTACATCGCGGCGCGGCGGCTCGCTGAAGGGTCGAATGCCCGCTTGTGTTCCATCGGGCCAGCAATCTGGCCACTCGGCTTTCCTGCAATTGACCGGAGCAGGGAAGTCAGTACCACTAGTGTGGTATCCGCAGCCGCCCCTCTAGGGGTTAGCGAGGAGTCACTGCATTTTGTGATGTATTCGTTTCCTCGATGGCGCACATTGTCGTTAGGGCGAATCGGAGTTTTCACTATGAAGAATCTTGCCTTTTGGATTGGTGCTATGGCGGTGGCGGCGGGAATCGTCGCAACCGCAGCGGGCAGGGGCGACGAAGGGCAATCGCCCGATTTCGATGGCGCAGTGGCCTGGCTCAACTCTGCTCCGTTGAGCAGTAAATCGCTACGCGGGAAGGTGGTGCTGGTCAACTTCTGGACATACTCTTGCATCAACAGCCTGCGAGAGTTGCCGTACATGAAAGCCTGGGCTGCAAAATACAAAGATGCCGGCCTGGTAGTCATCGGCGTCCACTCGCCTGAGTTCGGCTTCGAGAAAGATCCGGCCAACGTGAAGAGTGCCGTGCTTGACTTGAAAGCCGCGTATCCCATCCCGATAGACAGCGATCATGCGATCTGGTCGGCATTCCGCAACGAATACTGGCCGGCAGACTACTTCATCGACGCCAAGGGACGAATCCGTTACCATCACTTCGGCGAGGGCGAGTATGTCAAGTCTGAGCGGGTTATCCAGGCACTTCTCAGAGAAAATGGAGCCACTCGCCTGGACGAGAGCACGGTCGCTATAACGGCTGACGGGCCCGAGGCGCCGCCGAGTGAAGATGTGCGATCGGCCGAAACCTACGCCGGCTACGCTCGCACGGAGAACTTCGCCTCGCCGGAAAGGATGTCGCGAGACTCACGAAAGACCTACAGCCTACCGGCGACGCCCGCACTAAATCAGTGGGGACTCGGCGGAACGTGGAAGGCCGGTGCCGAGAGTGACACACTCGACTCGGCGCCCGGCAAAGTCGTGTTCCGGTTCCATGCGCGCGACCTCCACATGGTCTTGGGCCCGGCGAAGAACAGGACGCCGGTTCGCTTCAGGGTAAAGCTGAATGGCGCTGCCCCGGGCGATGATCACGGATCCGATTCCGGCGCCGATGGCACGGGCGAGGTTCGACAGCCGCGGATGTACCAGCTCATCCGGCACAAGGGGCCGATCGAAGACATGACCTTTGAGATTGAATTCCTGGATCCCGGCGTGGAGGTATTTTCGTTCACGTTCGGCTAGTAATGGATGCTTCAGTTCAGAAAAAGGAGACTGATAATGAAACAGAGTATGTTGATCAGGGTCGTGTTTCTCTCCGCGGCCACACAACCCGGGAGGCAGGCATGAGCACCACCGAGGTCCTTAATAAGGACGCGACCAGGGACGCCCGCGTCGTGGGAGTCGATACAAAGCTCGAGATAGTCGTCATCCCTGTCTCGGATATCGACCGGGCGAAGGAGTTCTACGCGAGGCTCGGGTGGCGGCTCGACGCCGACTACGACAATGGTGTCGATTTCCGCGTGATCCAGTTCACGCCGCCGGGCTCGGGTTGCTCGGTCATCTTCGGCAGGAACGTCACCGCGGCGGCGCCCGGCTCCGCCCAAGGCCTGTACCTGATCGTCTCCGACATCGAGGCCGCCCGCAAAGAGCTGCTTGGTCGCGGGGTCGCAATCAGCGAGGCGTTCCACGACGCCGCCGGCGTGTACTCCGGCCCGGACCAGCCCTACCTGTTTGGGCGGCGCCGGGTCAGCGGGCCAGATCCCGAGCATCGCAGCTACCGCACGTTTGCCTCGTTCAGCGATCCCGACGGCAACGGCTGGCTGCTGCAGGAGATCACGACCCGGCTTCCCGGGCGCATCGACTCTGCCGCGACTTCATTCAGCTCCGCAAGCGACCTGGCGAGCGCGCTCAAACGTGCGGCGGCCGCCCACGGCGAGCACGAGAAACGCATCGGGCAGCGCGACGAGAACTGGCCCGACTGGTACGCCGCTTACATGGTGGCGGAGCAGTCCGGCGGAAAGCTGCCGGAATGACGGATGTGGATGAGTGGGCGGGGGTTCGGACGCCCGCCTGACCGCTGGCGCACGAGCGACAGCCGATCGGAGGAATCATGAGCACCGCAATCACCGCCTCTCGCACTCAGCGCGAGCCGGAACTCCTCGGGCAAACCGTCGTTGTGATCGGCGGCAGCGCTGGAATCGGGCTCGAAACGGCTCGCAGAGCAAGCGCTGAGGGGGCCAAGGTGATCCTCACCGGCCGGGATCCTGAGCGGCTCCAGCACGCCGCGAGCGAAGTCGATGCGGTGAGCACCGCGGCCTTCGATGCCACGGATCCTTCTCCCCTCGAGCGGTTCTTCCGCGACCTGCCAGCCACGATCGACCACGTGATGGTAACGGCTGGCCGCCCGCACTACGGACGCCTCATCGACATGGACTTCGAGCAGGCGCGCCGCGCCCTCGACGAGCACATGTTGCTGATGATCCAGGTCGCCCGCAACGCCGCCCCCAAGGTGAGGCCGGGAGGCACGCTTCTGTTCATGGGCGGCACCGGCGCACGCCGTCCAGGCGTCGGCCTTGGAATCGCGTCGACAGTCACTGTCGCACTTCCCACTCTCACAGCCAACCTGGCCCTCGAGCTCGCCCCCATCCGAGTCAACCTCATCGCCGCCGGTTTCGTTGACACACCGTTGTCGGCATCGCTGCTCGGCGATGAACTCGAAAACCGCCGCAAGCAGCTTCGCGACACGCTTCCGATCCGGCGCGTCGTCGGGCCGGCCGACGTCGCCGCACTAGCCGTACACATCATGATTAATACAGCCCTTACGGGCGCGACCTACGACGTGGACGGCGGGCAGCAGCTCGTCGCCAGATAGCGGGAAAAGATTGAAGCGTGTATGAGCAACGTGACATATGAGAAGGAGATCACTGCGCTCCTGGTGATCGATCCCTATAACGATTTCATTTCCGAGGGCGGCAAAGTCTGGGATCGTTTGAAGGGCGTCGCGGAAGATAATCATTGTGTTCCTCATATGCTCGAAGTTCTCGATGCTGCGCGAAAAACGGGCATCCGGGTATTCTATGCGCTGCATCATCGATACCGTGCGGGCGACTACGAGACCTGGAAATACATTGCGCCGATTCAGAGAGCAGCGTGGCTGCGAAAGACCTTCGAATACGGCACGTGGGGCGGCGAGATCCGGCGCGAGTTCGCTCCTCAACCGGGGGAAATCGTTGCCCAGGAGCATTGGTGTTCAAGTGGTTTCGCCAACACGGATTTGGTATCCCAAATTACGCCAGCGCCATTGTTACCACCGATGAAATCATCGATTCGATCTCTCCTCTCCCAACTGCAGGAACCAGTGTGGGGAACTGAGGCGCAATAAGCTGTCAAGAGGAATGCAAATGAACGAACAGTATGATGCCATTGTCATCGGGACCGGCCAGGCGGGACCTTCGCTCGCAGTCCGGATGGCGGGCGCCGGGCAGCGCGTCGCCATCATTGAGCGAGACCGATTTGGTGGAACATGCGTAAATACTGGTTGCGTTCCCACGAAGACACTGGTTGCTTCCGCCTACGCGGCGCACATGGCTCGGCGGGCTTCCGAATTCGGGGTTCAAGTCGGCGGGCCGGTGACAGTGGACATGCAGCGCGTAAAGGCGCGCAAGGACGAAATCTCAGGCAAGTCCAGAACCGGGGTGGAGGCGTGGCTCCGGGGAACGCAGAACTGCACAGTCTATCAGGGGCACGCACGATTCGAGTCACCCACAGAAGTGCGTGTGGATGACCGTCTGCTTACCGCGCGCAGAATCTTTATCAACGTGGGCGGCCGGGCACACACACCGCCGCTCCCCGGAGTCGCGGACACACCCTATCTGACCAACTCGACATTGCTGGACCTCGACACCCTCCCGCAACATCTCGTGATTGTCGGGGGCGGCTATGTAGGACTGGAGTTCGGCCAGATTTTCAGACGCTTCGGCAGCGAGGTCACCATCATCGAGAGAGCACCACGCCTGATCGCGGCTGAGGATGAGGACGTATCGTCGGCCGTGCGAGAGATCCTGGAGCGGGAGGGCATTCAATTTCGCCTGAATGCAAACTGCATTGCACTGTCGCGGGGAAAAACCGGGATCGCCGCGAACGTGGATTGCGATGAGGGGGAGCCCGAAGTCACTGGATCGCATCTTTTGCTGGCGATGGGCCGAATCTCGAATACCGATGACTTGGGGCTCGAGAAGGCCGGCGTTCTGCGCGATTCCCGTGGTTATATCACCGTGGACGATGAGCTTCGAACCAACATCTCAGGTATTTGGGCACTGGGCGATTGCAATGGCCACGGTGGATTCACGCATACTTCCTACAACGATTACGAGATTGTGGCGGCGAACTTGCTTGATGGCGGCACACGCCGCGTTACAGACCGGATTCGAGCCTACAACCTGTATGTGGACCCGCCTCTCGGGCGAGCGGGAATGACTGAAGTCCAGGCACGCCAATCCGGGCGGCATGTGCTGATGGCGAAGCGTCCCATGACACGCGTCGGGAGAGCCGTCGAAAAAGGCGAGACACAGGGATTCATGAAAATACTGGTAGACGGAGATTCCAAGGAGATACTTGGCGCTAACATTCTCGGTACCGGTGGCGATGAAGCGATCCACTGCATTCTGGACCTCATGTATGCGCGCGCTCCTTACACCGTGTTGCAGCGCGCCGTGAACATTCACCCAACCGTCTCTGAGCTGATTCCCACCATGCTCGGCGACCTACAGCCTCTCTGAGGTCAAGAGTCTTGCGGCTTTGCTGAGCCGGTCTCGCTCGCGATCCATGGATTCCTGGGTAGGAGGCTTGTTTATGGCAGACGTCAAAGGGTCGACCACTTTCCCACCATTTCCGGCCCTCGCGCAACTCCTGCCCGCCGAGGCGGTACTGGATGCGCTGAAGATGATGCTCATAGGTGCATCCCTGAACGAGGTTCTGACGAGTGTCACCCGCCTGATCGAAGCCCACAGTGAGGGAATGATGTGCTCGATCTTCCTGCTTGACGAAGACGGATTGCATCTGCGGTATGGCGCGGCCGCAAACGCAACCGAAGCCTACCGGGCGGCGACCGACGGAGTGTGCATTGGGCCAAATGTCGGAGCCTGCGGTGCAGCTGCTTACCTCCGGCGGCCGGTCTTCATCTCTGACATGCTTTCTCACCCGAATTGGGAGGGTTTTAGAGACGTTATTCTCGAGAGTGGACTGCGCGCCGCCTGGTCGACCCCCATTATGTCGCAGGATGGCAAAGTGCTGGGTACGTTTTGCATGTACTATCGCGAAGTTCGTCATCCGACTCTGGACGACATTCAGTTGATCCACTACGCGAGTCGTATTGCCGGACTTGCTATCGAGCGTGAGCGATCGCAGTCGGCCTTAACTATCGCATTCGAAAAGATCAGGAAGTCGGAGGCTCAACTCAAACAGATTGTCGACGTTATTCCTGAGGGTATCGCGGTCTTAGATCCCGACGGGAAGGCGCTCTATGTCAACCAATGGCTTCTGGATTATTCAGGCTTAAGCCTGGACGAGATATTGGCGCGGGATTTTCGTACTAATGTCTTCCACCCCGAGGATATTGACCGTATTCAAGACGAGCGTCGCCGGGCGCTCGCCCGCGGTTTACCCTTTGAAAATGAACAACGAGCTTTCGGCAAGGATGGGAAATACCGCTGGTTCCTGATCCGCTACAACCCCCTGCGCGACGAACAAGGGGGCATTCTTCGTTGGTATGCGACGGGAACCGACATCGATGATCGCAAGCGCGCCGAAGACAGGACACGAAACGAAAACATTGCATTGCGCGAGGATATCGTACGGTCATCCATGTTCGAGGAAATCGTCGGTTCCTCCGAGCCATTGCGAAAAGTGATGGAGCAAGTCTCGAAGGTAGCTCCTACCGATTCCACAGTGTGGTCTGGTGGATTGACGGGAAAAGAGCTGATTGCTCGCGCGATCCATAACCGGTCGAAGCGTTCGAACCGTGCTTTCATTCGGGTGAACTGCGCGGCAATTCCGCCCTCCCTTATTGCGTCCGAGCTGTTCGGACATGAAAAAGGCTCCTTCACGGGGGTCACTCAGCGACGCCTCGGCCGTTTCGAATCGGCCGAAGGGGGAACGATCTTCCTCGATGAGGTAGGAGACCTCCCGGCAGAGACGCAGGTTGCGTTGCTGCGAGTTCTTCAGGAGAGGGAATTCGAATGAGTGGGCGGCACTCAAACAGTTTCGGTTGACGTACGGGTGATAGCCGCGACCAATCGAGACCTGAGGCTTCAGTGGTGGCTGAAGGTAAGTTCCGTCAGGATTTGTTTTACCGCCTCAACGTTTTTCCGATTCGATTACCGGCACTGCGCGAGCGGATTAGCGATATTTCGTTGTTGGTGGGATACCTGATCGACCGTTACGCCCAAAAGGCGGGCAAGAAGATCCGGAATATAGATACAAGAGACCATGGAACTCTTCTACGCATATGATTGGCCGGGCAACATCCGCGAGTTGCAAAACGTCGTCGAGCGGGCGGTGATTCTCTCTGAAGGGGGGACCTTCTTTGTGGACGAAGCCTGGCTTACGCGCGCGATTCCGAAGGTCGTTGCGGCGTCTGTGTTGACCACGGACCTTGCAGAACGGGAGAAAGCGATGATCGAAAACGCGTTGCGCGAGGCCGAGGGCCTGGTCTCGGGCCCCGCGGGCGCCGCTGCGAAGTTGGGCGTACCCAGGCAGACGCTCGAATCAAAGATCAGAAAACTTGGAATCAACCGCCATCTTTTCAAGACTTCGTAGTTTCCCATTTGGCCTTCCGGCATTTCTGTGCCGGAACCGACAGGCTTTTACAAGACTCACATCCGGCACCGATGCCGAACTTTCAGCAAACGCTGAAAGTGTGGCCTGACTTCAAAAGCTAAAGACCAACAACTCAATCGATTACGAGTGGCGCTCGGATTGCCATCTGTGTATGCGTGAATCGTCCAGATCGAATATGACCTTGAAGATCGAAAAGTACGCCGATGGGGACAGCACGACTATTCGACTGATTGGCCGGATGCAGGTGGAGCATTTGGAAGCGTTGGAGAAGCAGATTCGTGAGACCGGACCATCCTCCGATCGCCGGTGACAGAACAGTCTTGCCTGCGCGAAAAGCCCGGAACCTGAACACGCTCGCCGACGGCCGAGCCAAACCGTCGCAACCTTCGGCCAACTTTGAAGGAAGCCTCACAACACTGGGATATTCTGCAAGCCGCCAGACAACCATCGATGTGACAAACCTTATCGTGCCCCAGGCCAGCATCCGTAGTCTCAACATGTTCGCACAGCCGAAGGCGGCCGTTACGGAAGCTTGGAACGTCATTGCTTCCCTGCTTAAATCGGGTGCGATCAAGCCGATCGTGGCTAAGAACTTTCGGCTGGCCGAAGCAGCTGAAGCACTGCGTTACCTAATTGAAGGCCGGCCTTTCGGCAGGGTCGTCCTCACAATTTGACGAACGTTCGTTCAAATCGCAGGTAAATGAAATGGCAGACCTTCGTAACAAAACTGCTTTGGTGACAGGAGCCTCACGGGGGATTGGGCGCGCCACTGCCTCGGCGCTAGCAGAAGCCGGCGCGCGCGTTCTAGTTCACTATGGCCGTTCCGTGCAGGACGCGGAATCCCTCGTTGCCGACATCCGTTCAAAAGAGGGACGCGCGGATGCCATTGGCGCGGACTTGGGAACGTCAGAGGGCGCGACCCTTCTGGCTCAGCAGGTTCGCTCTATTGTTGGCACTCAATTGGATGTGCTCGTGTCCAACGCCGGCATTTCCAAGGCTGCAACCATCCAGAATCACACGGTCGAGGACTTTGACAACCTCTTTGCGACGAATGTGCGCAGTCCTTTTTTTCTGGTGCAGCAACTCATACCGGTCCTCCACGAGGGCTCGAACATCATCGTGATCTCTTCGATTGGCGCGCACGCCGTAGTCGGGAATCCCGGTTTAGACAACCCTTCGCTCCTCGCCTATGCCGCCACCAAAGGAGCATTAGAGACTCTCGTTAAGAACTGGGCCGCCATCCTCGGGCCGCGAGGCATCCGCGTAAATGCCGTGGCGCCAGGGGTAATCGACACTGACATGTCGAATTTCGCAAAGACCGAGGCAGGTCGTGAGATAACGCTTGGTGTGCAGGCATTGAAACGAATCGGCAAGCCGGAAGATGTTGCGGATGTGGTCGCGTTTCTTGCGTCAGATGCGGCGCGCTGGATCACGGGAGCGAGTATCCCGGTCGACGGTGGGTCGAAACTTTGGACTGGTCCCCAATTTTGAGACAGACAGTTAGGACTCATTTTTCATTGAATGGAGAATTGAGTCATGGGATTGTCACGCAGGCAGTTCACGCAGGAGTTTAAGCTGGCCGCCGTCCGGCGGCTGGAACAAGGGATATCGATTGCCGAGGTGGCGCGCGGGCTGGAAGTGAACCCGAACGTGCTGCACCGATGGCGCCGGGAGTTCCGCCATGGTCCGGGCAACGCATTTCCCGGCAACGGGAAGCAGCGCTGGTCCGAAGGCCGGGTGGCGGAACTGGAACGAAAGGTCGGCCAGCAGGCGCTGGAGATCGATTTTTTGAAGGGGTGCTTGCAGCACATCGAGGAAGAGCGGATGTTGCAGGCACTGACTGGGAATCCGCGGTCTTCCGCAAGGTCAAAGAAAAAGTGAAGGCCGGCGGCGGACTGACGATCGAGCGGATGGTTAAGCTGGCCCGGGTGAGCCGGGCCAGTTACTATCGCTTCGCCGAGAACGGGAAATCGGGGGCCGACGCCGACATGGATCTGCGCGACGCGATCCAGCAAGTGGCGCTGGAATGGCCCAGTTACGGACGGCGGCGAATCACCCGAGAGCTGCACCGCCGCGGTTGGGCGGTGAACTGGAAACGAGTCTACCGTCTGATGCGTGAGGACAATCTGCTTTGTGTGCGGAAGCGGAAGTTCGTGGTGACGACCGATTCCAGCCATGGGCGGAAGGTCTACCCGAACCTGGCGCGACAGATGGCCCTGACCCATGTCGATCAGCTCTGGCGCGCTGATATAACCTACATCAGGCTTCGCGAAGAGTTCGTGTTTCTGGCTGTCGTTCTGGATGCTTACTCGCGCCGCGTGATCGGCTGGGCGCTGGACCGGGCGCTGGAAGATGAACTGACGCTGAGCGCTCTGCGCATGGCCTTGTCCCGGCGGGTAATCGAACCGGGATTGGTGCATCATTCCGATCGCGGCTCGCAATACGCCAGCGGCGACTACACCGGACTTCTCAAAGAGAACGGTGTTCAGATCAGCATGTCGCGCAAGGGCAATCCGTGGGATAACGCGGCTTGCGAGTCATTCATGAAAACTCTGAAATATGAGGAGGTTCACCGCAACGAATACCGGGATCTGGTCGAAGCACGGAGCGAAATCGGCACGTTTCTGGAGAAGGTCTACAACCAAAAGCGCCTTCATTCCGCTCTCGGCTACTTACCGCCTGCGGAGTTCGAAGACAAGCTCCGAGCGGCTGCGGGAGCGCAGGTATGAAAGTGACCGTGCGTTTTCTCAGGCATGGCGGAATCTGTCGGCCGATGTGTTCCTGCTTCAAAAGCCTGGACCGAAGTACCGCTTTCCGGCCGGGGTCGGCCCAGACTGTTAAGGACGCACCGGAAGTTCTACGCCCTACTCATCGTCGCGACGAGTTCCGACCGGCTATTCCTCAGCGGGTCGCTCGCCAGCAGAGCCCGCCTCCGCTTCACCGGCACGCCCATCCTAAATCCGTTCCGGGATCGGCCACAATGAATTTACAGCGAACGGTCAACAGTGTCTTAACTGTTTGTCTCAGCCCAGGGGACCACCCCACTTTGAGATAGGGACTCTACTTGGCAAAAGGTGATTTCGATGGCGAGGAAGACAGAGGAGAACAACAAGAAGCTTGTCTTGGAAGCCTTCGACACACTGTTCAACAAGCGGGACTATGCTGCGGCCGAGCGATATTGGTCACCGAACTACATTCAGCACAGTGCCCACATTGAGCCTGGGCGAGAGGGTCTGTTCAATCTCATCAAGAGCCTTCCGCCCACGCTGAAGTATGAGCCAGGGGTTGTCCTTACCGGGAGTGATTTCGTGATTGTCCATGGACGTTTCTCCTGCTTTGGTGCGCCCGTGAACTGGATTGCCGCCGATATCGTTCGTTTGCAAGACGGGATGCTCATCGAGCACTGGGACGTGATTGAGGACGAGGTCACGCAGGAACAGTCAAAGAGCGGCTTACCCATGTTCGGCGACAAATTTCCGAAATGAACCAGCGAATTACGCAGCCCATGGACTGCGTAAAGCGTCGACCAGCGCGCCGAACGTGAAGTCGTGCGCAGATCGTGAAGGTCAACCCGTTCATCTGGCCCGCGCTGATTTAGGAACCCGCCGGATTGCGAACGATAAAAGCGCCTATCGTTCGGAGCCGAGAAAGTGACGGCCGTCATATGCCGAGTCGAGAAAGTTGCGGCGGTCACCTGCGAATCCCGGGCGCGCGAGCGCCTTTAAGGGGTCTGTTCCGGAATCCTGCGCTGCTCGGCGCCTGAAATGCGCTCCGAAATTAACGCCGATCAGTCGACTCTTCTTCGCCCATTTGCGCTGGTCGCACAGATCGCCGAAGAAAATGAGGCTGCGCGGCATGAGAGCGGGGAAGCCCGCCTGCCGTTTCTACAAGGCACTAACGGCTCGATTTCCTAATGCCGAATCTGCGACGCGGCGTGCCCAAACTCCTGAACATTGCAGTCGCCTCGTTCGCGGATCAGGCCTGCGTTGGGACTCTGGTTGCGCACCACGGTTCGCGTCGGCAATACCCACGGCTCCACTAGCATCTCAGGGTCTTCCACCGTGACGTCATACAGGAGCGCGTCGCCTTCGCGCCGGAAGCGCTCGATGACGTGCATCTGATCGGAGTGGATGAGACCGCCGCGCCCCAGCCAGGTCGCATCGGTGAACGCGGTCGCGTCGAGTACCAGCGTGTCGCCCTCCCAGTGCCCCACGGTATCGCCCAAATATGTGATATCCAACTCCGCCGATTTGGGGTGCGGGCGGCCATCGGTCGGGATCACGCGATACTCGCCGTATCCGCCTCCGGCATCGCCTCCGGTATAGATAAATGTAATGTCCTTGTCCGTCTGGTAGATGCGTCGGGGCGGGCCCTCCCGCGGGACTCCCAGGGGCTGGCAGGTCATCACCGGGTCATACTTGTTCGTCCACATGTCGAGCTGTTGAACCTTGTCCCAGTACTCCGGCTTGTATGTGGGACGGCCCATATTGCCAAACCGTGACGGCGAGTAGAGCTCGAAATCTTCAGTCTGATTGCTTTGCCGGCTACAATCTGGGCCCTGCGTAGGGCCGCATCGGCGCCCGCCTCCAGTCATGTAGTTTCCAATCCAGTCGGTATAGGACCAGTTGCCCGTGAGGTCAGGGTGTTCGCCCAGCCGCGGCGTGGGCGCCGACTTGTTTAGTTCGGGTTCCGCCTTGGCCATCACGCCGCGCGGGAGCTGCCCGCTGACCTTCTTGGCCGCCACGCTTGCCGGAACGGGTGCAACTACATACACATCGCCCGTTTCCGTCTGGTCCGTGGTCAGGTCGCGAATGACCGTACCATTCCGTCGCTCGACCATCTTCCCGGCGTACAGCACTCCGATCTTGTTCAGCGGGTTGTTCCAGTCCTGATAGTTGTCATAGGCAAACTCAATCTTCGTCGGCGAGCCCGGAGCGGTGACCACCACCCGCTCGGTCATATACTTCGCATCGAGAGTGGCTGTTGCGGTCGCCCCCGGAACGCCCGGAAGCGGGAACGTGACGAGCGGCTTACCGTTCTCCCACGACACGGATGTTTGCCCCGCCTTCGCGACGCCGTCCGCGAAAAGAGTGCCTGGGTTGGCCCCTAACCAGAATGTGTCCGTTGTCCCTGCCACTGCTGCCTTGGGCGCGCCCTGCGGACTTGCCCAGAATCGGGTGAGCCGCTCCTCGACGGCCGCCGGCATCGGAAGGACCTTGCCCTTTGTTGGACCGATCTGCGCACCGGGCGTGTCTTCGTTCCAGGCGTACAGCCCGCTGACCACTTCGATGTTCGAGTACGTTTCTCCATTCGGCCGTGTGCAGGTGTACTGAACCCGCTGGCTGAAGGTCTGGTAATTAGTGCTCGCGCGATATTTCGTGAGCGTGCAAGGCTGTCCCTCTACCTGAATCGTGCCTTTGCCCTGGTATTCCAGGGATGCGACCATGTCGCGTTCATCATGGCCCTTCAGCATCCCCATGCCCCACATCCACCTGAAGAGTACGGCCTTCAGATCTTTGGCGTCCGCTGCGGGTGTGTAGGGTTCGGCAACCCCACCGCGGCGACCCTGCGCACCGGCTGTAAACAGCCCGCCGATCGTGAAAACGATTGCGAGCGTGACCCTTGCCCAAATCATCCCTTGTCGAAAGGACATAATGGCCCCCCAGTTGTGTCGTTTTGACTTTTCGTACCGGGCCATTCTACACCAACCGCTCCGCCTGCGCCCGGGCCAATATCCGTAAAGCACCCCCGGCCTTTTGGTGTGTCCGGAACGTGTAGTGCGGCATGCAGAACTCAGGTTATTTCTGCGGGGCGGACGATCGGTTTCCGTCGTCTGCGGGTGCCGCATAGCGGCGAAAGAGCGCGCTTCGCGCGCGCTGGCAGACCACAAACAACGATGGTCTGCCCCACGAAAGCCAGGAAGATATGGCCTGCTATTTGTGACGCAGACCACTAGAATGATTAAATGCGCAGAATGGTTTTGACTCTTCCCGTAATGCTGGTGGTGGTTTTGGACCTGTCTCTGCCGGCGCAAACGCCTTCGAAAGATGCGGGACCGCCCAAACCGGCAACGGCAACGATGCAGGTTCAGACCGATCTAAACCGGTTGATGCGGGGCATCCTGTATCCGGCATCAAACGTGGTTTTCTCCGCGCAAAACGACAATCCAGGGGACGTGAAACGCCCCCCCGGCCAGGATCCCTCGATGGCGACGGATCCCCTGACAAGCACGTTCGGAGGCTGGCAGGCTGTCGAGAACGCGGCCCTGGCTCTAAGTGAATCCGCCAATCTACTTTTGATCCCGGGACGAAATTGCGCGAATGGCTTGCCCGTTCCGATGAATAATCCGGACTGGCCGAAATTTGTTCAAGAGCTTAGGGACGCCGGAATGAACGCTTACCAGGCGGCCCAATCGAAGAACCAGGACAAGATGATTGAAGCCGCCGAGACGCTGTCTAACGCTTGTTCCAGTTGCCACAGAAAATGGCGCGACCGGGCGAGACCCGCGGACCGATGCAAATAGAGATCCCTCATCACTATCTTTAGTTAGGTCCAGCGCGTTCCCGTATTGGGGAGTTGTTCGGTTACGAAGCGAGCCGTAAAATCCAAACTAGCCGTTATGTGTCCTGTGCTCCGCGGGGATAGCTAACCATGGGTTTTGTGCTCAACCAGGTTATTGACAACTATGAATGCCTCGGCATCATCGAAGAGCCAAGGGCAGGTGTGACTTACAAAGTTCGGAACCTGGCTACAGGCGAACTCGAAGCGCTGAGGGCACTACCAGGAGCGACATCTCGCGACCCCGAATCCGCGGAGCGCCTCCTACGAGAGATCCGCGTCCAGACACGCCTGTCCCATCCGAACATCATCGTGTTCCACGATGCTTTCGAGATCGCCGGCCAACTGGCGATGACTACGGAGTTTGTCGAAGGCCGCACTCTGGCTGACCTCTGCAGCGAGGGGCCGCTACCGCCGGGCGATGGCATCGAGACGATTCTTGGGGTGCTGGATGGCCTGGAGGAGGCTCATGCGCTGGGAATCGTCCATCGGGGCATCACCGCCGAGCATGTCATTGTCGCAGCGGATGGTGCTGTCAAGCTGGGCGGGTTCGGCCTGGCTAAACCTGCTTCCGATAGCAACCTGACCCAGATGGGCACGGTGGTCGGCGACCCGCGATACATTTCGCCGGAACAGGTTATAGGGCAAGTTACACTGGACGGCCGGTCGGATATCTATTCAGTTGGCGTGTTGTTGTACCAGACGCTAAGCGGCAAGATGCCGTTTGAGGGCCTGAGCGATTTCGAGGTGCTGAAGGCGCAGGTGAGTTCCGAACCTCAGCCACCGAGCACGGTGAACCCTGCGATTTCGCCGGAGCTGGACCGGATTGTACTGGCCGCGCTCAAAAAGAACCCGGACGAACGCTTTCCGACTGCGAGGGACTTCCGGGCGGCATTGGCAGCCGTCCCCCAAACCGCAACCCGGCCGGAGCCCCCGGTTGTGGACAGGCCCGATCCGATCCCCCCGCTCTCGTTTCCGCCGGCCCAACCCCAGCGGTCTTTAAAAAGGCCGTTGGTGATCGGCTTCCTTATCCTGGTGATCGGTATCGCCATGATTTCCTGGGTGGTGATGCATTAACCCAGGGCTCGATCTGCTCGTAATCATTCAACGATTGGAGTTACTGCGTTGACAGTGAAAAACGGCGATGCTTTTGGAGACTATAAGGTAATCGATCTGGCCGGCTCGGGCGGAATGGGAGCCGTGTATAAGATCGAGCACTCCATCACCAAACGAGTTGAGGCGATGAAGTTGCTGCCGCTCGGTGTTAGCAGTGAGTCCGAGCAGGTGCAGCGATTTGAGCGGGAGATTCAGGTGCAGGCCCGCCTCCATCATCCCAATATCGTGGGTGTCTACAATGCGGTTCGCGATGGCCGCTCCATCGCGCTGGTCATGGAATACGTGGAAGGGGAATGCTTGCAGCTAATGCTGGAACGCGGACGGCTGTCTGTCCACGCTTCGGTGGGCTATGCCGGCCAAGTCCTCGATGCGCTCGCCTATGCTCATCAACTGGGCGTAGTTCATCGGGATGTGTCGCCTGCCAATATCATCATTACTCCGGACGGGACTGCCAAATTAACAGACTTCGGGCTGGCCCGGGCCGCCAACGATCTCAAATTGACCACCACGGGTGTGGCGATGGGATCGCCATGGTATATGTCGCCCGAGCAGGTCAAGGCGGTGGGTGAGCTCGACGCGCGGACCGATATCTATGCGATGGGTGCCGTTTTGTTCGAAATGCTCACCGGCGGGAAGCTGTTCGATGCGGACGGAGCTTTCGCCATAATGCGCGCCCAGATGGAAACTGTCCCACAGCCGCCGAGTGAATACAATAGCGAGGTTCCGGCAGCCCTCGATGAGGTGATCGCGAGGGCGTTGGCGAAGGATCCGGCGGCGCGTTTCCAGAGTGCTGGCGAGTTCCACCTCGCGTTAGAAGCCAGCGTCGGGAGAATGCCCGAATTTGAGACCGCAGCGAACAGAAAGCCTTCGTCAGCCCCTAGCAAGCCGCATCCGGCACGCTTTGCGGTTTTCAGACCGGCCTGGAGCTGGGTTGGAGGCTCGACGTCGCGAACCAGGGTCCTGCTGGTTCTTGCGCCCACCGCGCTCGTAGCATCCTTCATCGCGTTGGGGCTACGGCCCAAAGCGGAACCCATTACGATACCGGCCCCCATCCCGCGGGAAACCGTAGTGTCCGAGCCGGAAGCCGTGGCGCCCGCCGCGATGGCTGTGGTTGAGAAGCCAGCGGCCGAGCCGGTGCCCCCCGCAGAGGTGGCGGTAGTCGAGAAGCCGGAAGTCCCCGTCGTGGCGCCTACGCCAGCGCCTCGGCCCGCAGTTTCCTTTCCCCGTTCCGCGCGCCGAACACGCAAGTCCGATCAGACCGTTGCAACCCCAGCCCGCGGCGTAGTAGTGGAGCCGCCAGCAGTGACGGCGCCGCCGAGTCCGCCGGTCCGGGAACCGGTGAAGCCCACTGAGACGATTGCATTGAAGCCGGAGGTAGCGGAAGCACCCGCACCACCGCTTGTACCCGCGGAGTCCAAGACATTCACCGAGCGTGAGACCAGCACAGCGACGTCCGAGGAAGCGAAACCCCCAAAATCCGGCAATCGGATTGTGCGGGCACTCGGCAAATTAAATCTCTTCCGTAAACGTGCTAAAAACGATTCTGCCGATCCTGCGGAGGGTTCTCCGAAGAAGGATTGAGCGCCGCGTCTATACAGTCAGCGAACAACTTGTGACCTCGAGGTTATAGCCCCTTCAGTACGGATAACGCATTGGTCCAGGCGGAAGAAAGAAATCGGTAGTTTTGGGGTTTTTCTATTTCATTACGTGCTCGACGAGAGCATACTAGCTCCCGTCATGAGTTTTCGCGCTTCCATTTTGTTGTTCCTGCTAGGCTCATCGTTACTCCGCGCGGACCTGCTAACCGTCGACAACAGCTTCTATCCAAGCTTTATCAGCCAAGACGGCCAAGGCGGTGCTCAAGGCGTCGTCTTCGATCCCGCATTCGACCCGGCCCTCGGCACGCTCAATTCTGTGGCGCTTTCATGGACGGCCAACTTCAATGGTGTGGTTTACTATCGTGGAAGCAACCCCGACGGCAGCACTAACGCGAACCCTGACTCTCTTCCACTCGATGTGAACGAAACCGCAACCGCATCGGTCGACAATTTTCAGGCGTCGCAGACGGTGAACGTCAACGAGCAAAACGTGTATTGGTGGGACGGTTGCCAATGCACGCTCGGTTTCTTAGTTCACAATAAGCGGGACTGGGCTGATCACCGACAACTTGGCCTCAACATTCGAAAACCCTTCCGGTGTGATAGATCTTTTTGCAAGCATAGGCGACGAGACCGCCACTTCGCTCATACCACCCATCCCTGCCTCTGCTGTGCTCACTACTTGGATTCTTCAAGGCGCCTCATGGGATACCACCCTCACCTACGACTACACACCCGCGCCGGAGCCAAGCTACCTCTTTGGCATTCTTTGTCTCTTCGCAGTGATCGTTGCGTGGACCCGTGTTCGTCTACGCCTTGTAGGCGCTCATTAGAAGTTCTCGCTCGGGGGCGACCACTAAGGAATCCGCGAAGGCTTTCATTTCTCCAGCCATCGAAATACCAAGTGCGAGACCTCGGCAAGGTAGTCGGACGCCAGATTCCCACGGCGAGCAGGCATAAAACCGCCAGACTGTGGCGGTTTTCGCCTGTAACTTGTTGATGTGTCGTCGAAGAACCGCCACGCCCTGGCGGTTTCGTTTTTTTCGATCTGGGAATTGGTTGTAGTCTACTTGCCGTACTGCTTAGCAGCGATGCCAATCGCTGGACCGGCCTTCGCAAGATCCTGCGGGTTCATGCATGGCCGAAGTGTGACGTGCGCGTGGAACGCCAGAAACCAGGGCTCGGCGATCGCCGGTATCTGCGATGTGTCGGTCATGTCAAATACGACGGCTCCACACCGCTGGCCGGCGTCGTCCGCGAAGAAATAGGCCGCCTCGGGTTTGAGATCGGCCAGAATTTTCTCAATGGTGGGACCCAAAGTCCCATTCTTGGCGGCGGCATTTCCGGCCTCCACGGGAATCGACACTCTCAGCAACATTCGCATCTGGTTTTCCTCCTTTAAGGAAGATCGATTATACACGACCGGTCACAAATCGATTCGGCGGAGCCGTACTGCGTTGGTGGAGGGCAGCGATGGCATACGAATTCTACATTACGCTGGAGGGAATCACGCAAGGGGAAGTTCAAAGGCGAGGGCGGTCATGACAAGCCCAAGGGTAACGATTGCCGGCCACCACGCCGCCACCGAAGCACTAGAGGGCTACCGAGAACGCGCAGTTCTCGCCGGTCAAGTAGCACGGCCTCCTGACCTGTGTCCGGTTTTTCACAACCAATGGGTGCTGCTCTGCCAGAAGACTGTCACTCAATGGGCAAGGGCGGAGAAAGGGATCGCGCTCGCGGGGTCTATGTGAATACTAATTAAAGAACCAAGTAATGCCAAGTGGTAATAGGATCCCGTTATCCTTCTGTATCCTGATCGCCTCCATGCCCGCATGGCTTCTAAGTAACATTAAGTAACTCGATCAAGTTATAACTAATTATCGAGATTGAATAGTAAGTAAAAATCTCTCCACTTACTGCCTGCCGCAGGTTGTATCTCCCTTGAACGAATGCCTCGTTAGTACCAGTACAAGTTAAATGCGCCATCTTACAAAAAACCGTCTCAATCTGGATGATGACGCGTATACTCGCTGCGTCCAGGTAAACCAAAATGGGAACTCGTACCGACGCCGGCGGCAAGATTTTTCGACGCTTGGCCTGCATCCCACTGTGGGGCGCTCTACTCGCGAGCGGCTTGCAAGCAGACGTGGTGAGTTATACCGACCCGCCGCCTACCCCTTCGCGGTTTTCCATGTCCGCCGACGGAGGGTTCGCTTTCTTTCCGCAATTCGATCCCTCCCTGGGACAATTGAATTCGGTCACCATTGCCTGGACGTATGCCATAGATGGGGAGGTTCCTTACGGCGTGTACCCAGGGCCCTATCCCACCGCGATAGAATTTCCTTTCGCGGACATCACCGAGAGCGTGACCGGGACCGCCGATCAGACCGTGTTTTCCCAGCAACAGACATTCACCGGTAACACATTCGAAGAACCCGAGTGCCAGTGTTATTTGCCGGACTCGTTTACAATGGCCGGGGCGGAATCCCCTACCGACCTCACTCCATATCTCGGCATCGGTGGTTGGGAACTCCCATATAATTTCCTCCTGTCGGCATCGGCGAATCCGGATTCCGAGATCGGCGTCCTCAGTGACTTTATATCCGGCACCGACTCGTTCAGCGGCACGGTAACCTACGACTACACGGCGGCGCCGGAACCAAACTACGCGCCGATGGTCTTACTTAGTTTCGCGATCATCTTAGTCCTTGTCAGCCGGCACCGCCGCCGCAGTTCTATGATTGTTGAATGACCCTTACCATCTCCAACGCTTCGTAGACGCACAGAACTCCGTCTTCGACCAGGTCTGCTCCGAACTCCGGCAGGGCCAGAAGCGCGGGCATTGGATTTGGTTCATCTTTCCCCAGATCCAAGGCTTGGGCCACAGTCAGATGGCGAGCCAGTACGCCATTTCCTCGCGGGAGGAAGCCACGGCGTATTTGCAGCACCCGATTCTCGGGCCCCGCCTGCGCGAGTGTACGCGCCTGGTCAATTTAATCGAGGGGCGTTCCATCGGGGAGATCTTCGGGTATCCGGACGATCTGAAGTTTCGATCGTCTATGACCCTCTTCGCCCATGTCACATCCGAGAACCAGGTCTTCACGGAAGCCCTCGACAAATATTTTGGGGGCGAAGCGGATCGCTTAACGCTCGAGCGGCTTTGAGGGGAGAGTAAAGGCAAACACCGCTCCCTTCGGTCACGGCTCAGTATGGCGTCTTACCGAGCCGTCACCGAAGGGAGCGGAGGTTTCCTACTGGTGAACGGCCGTATACAGCGTCGGCGCACCGGCGAAGTTGCCCAGTGCGAAGGTAACCGGCACGGCGTCGCTGTCGGGGATGTTCGGCACCACCACGTTGATCTGGTAGAGCCCGATGTATCCGGGAGCCAGTCCCGCGTACACGACGTTAGCTTGCGTCTGTCCGAAGAAAACTTCAAACGAATCGGTCACGGCATTGGGTTGCTGAACGATCTGGCCCTGGATGGCAGGCGGAGTGACCGCGCCAAATCCGTTGCCAAAGAAGTTGATGACCTCGCCGGGGTGTGCCGGCCGCGAGGTGATGCCCGCGGGACTTGCACCGGAGGGCAGGACGTAAGTCGTGGTGCCGTCGATCAGGGCCGCTGCATATTGGTTGCCGCCGACCTGGATTCCCTGGCATAGTCCCGGCTGCGCCGCATTGACGGGTACGGCGAAGGGCGCGCTGGGTATGTTCGCCAAGGTCACGATCACCGGCTGATTCCCCGGGCTCACATTGAGCGGCACTTGTGCATTCACCTGGGTCTGGCTGATATACGAAAGCACGGCACTCTGGCCGGCCACGGTTACCGAGGTTCCATCCAGCGAAGTCGGGCCGTTGATCCCGTTGAAGTCGCTGGCGGTCGAACTGCGTGCATGGATCGCCAGGGCCGAGCCGTGAATTTCCATCCAGCTTCCCGGCGCCACGCTGGAGAAATCGCCGCATGCCGAAGCGCTCACCACGCTGCCGATGTTGGGAGGAATGGTCCCGGGTCCGATACTGGTTCCCGGCGTGAGTGTCCGGATTACGTTGTTCTGAGTGTCCGAGAAATAGAGCGTGCCATTGGGCCCCAGCGCGATGGCTGTCGGGAAATTCAGGCGGGCGTTGGTGGCCAGCCCTCCGTCTCCGCTATATCCGTTGGTTGACCTGCCGGCGATGGTCCAGATGTTGCCATCGGTCGTCACCTCGCGCACGCGCCAGTTGAAGGTATCCACGATGAACACATTCCCGGCGGCATCCACAGCCACTCCCTTGGGAAAGTTGAGCTGGGCGTTGGTGGCAGGTCCTCCGTCGCCCGAAAATCCAGGCGAGCCATTTCCGGCAATCGTCGTGATCACGTTGCCCGATACTTTGCGGATCCGGTGGTCGAGCGTGTCGGCGATATACATGTTGCCCGCTGAGTCGAAGGCGATGCCTTGCGGGCTATTCAGCGAGGCGTGCAAAGGCGTGCCTCCATCGCCGCCGTACCCGCCAAGTCCGTTCCCCACCACGGTATTAATGATGTTGTTGCTGCTGTTAATCTCGCGAATCCGATTGTTAAGCGTGTCGACGATGTAGATATTCCCGGATTTATCCAGAGCCACGGCCACGGGACCATTGACCTGCGCGTCAATAGCGATATTCCCGTCTCCGGAAAAACCAGCCCCGAGCGAAGTCCCCGCCACCGTGCTGATGGTCCCACTCGTGGAGACCTTACGCACGGCGGAATTGACGGCGTCGGATTGCGAAAAGTAGATGTTCCCGGAAGAGTCCACCACCACACCGCAGGGCTGCGAGATGTCGGCGCTGGTGGCCGGGCCCGAATCGCCGGTATACCCGGCCGTGCCGTTGCCGGCTACCGTGTTGATAACGCCGCTAGCCACCTTGCGTACGCGGGAGTTGCCATTGTCCGCAATGTAAAGGCTCCCTGCACTATCGACCGCCACTCCACACGGGTTACTGAGATCGGCTTGCGTGGCCGGACCTCCGTCCCCGGAATAACCGTTGGTCGCATTGCCGGCCACCGTCGTAATCGCGTATGACGGCGCTTGCGCCCGGCTGGAGACTGGCGCAAGAATTGCTAACGCCATCCAAAAGCAGACACTTCCTCGGTATGAATTCCGTTTCACTAAATGACCTCACCCACTGTAAATGTAGACGACCCGAAGACGCTCGGAAGCGGCGCCAGGTTTCCCATGCGCCCGAAGCTCTGCAGGTCTGTTTCCAAAAAAACTTGCGGAACCGATCCTGTTTTGAACGCTGCCAACCCTTATTGGGTCTTGCCGCCTGTAATTTCCTGTTAATTTATAAGGATAGCCGAAATGCGAAGAACCGTTTTGTCTCTAGCCATATTTTTGTGTTCAGGCAGCGCTTGGGGTCAGGCACCGGCCGGATTTGGGTCTGTCACCGGACTGGTACTGGACCGTGCGGGCAACGGCCTGCCCGACACCACGGTGGTGCTGTCCAATGACGCCCTGGGAATTGAGCGCACACTGGTCACTACAGACGACGGTGTGTTCGCCGCCGCCACAGTGGTTCCTTTTGCGGGTTATCGCCTGAAGGTGTCGCGCAAGGATTTTACTGGCTGGGATTCCCCCGCCTTCGCAGTCTTCACCGGGGTGAAGCAGAATTTCGAGATTGTTCTGGAAGCAGAAGAGAATCAGGATAGTGCCGCCAAGGTCGACTCAAAAGGCGGGCTGCGCCTGGTAGATGACACCTTCAACGGCCTCGGCGCGGTGAATACTCCGCAGCAGATTGATACGACGCCAAACAGCGGACGTACGCTGGAGCAACTGGTCCCGTTGGCCCCCAACGTGGTCGCGGCAGACTCTGCCCCGGGGGTCATGGTGTTTCACGGAGTTCCGTACTCTAATCCCGTCCTCATTGACGGCATCTCCGTCATCAACAACTATTTTCCGAATCGGCCCGGCACTCCGGACCCGGTGACGGCCGACAGCGTCCAGGACTTTTATACCGCTTCCTCCAATTTCGTCGCCGAATTCGGGGGCACCATGGGAGGTTTTGTCGACACTGCCACGCCCAGCGGAACCACCGCTTACCACGGTGAGGTCCACGAGTTCTTTCGCGACAACTCCTGGCAGGCCGGGGACCGCTACGCCATGGGTCACAACACCGGGCAGCGGCAGCACCAGGCAGGCGCCAGCGTGGGAGGGCCCCTTCACGGGGATAATATTTTCTTCTTCCTGAATCTCCAGGCGCTGGACCGCAGCGCGCAGGGTCTCAACCGCATTACCAATCCGCTGATCGCCGATCCATCCGGTACGCGCGTCCTGCCGTCCAACTGCCAGGCCACGGCCGCGCAATGCTTCGTCGCCACCAGGTTCCTGCAGCCTCAGATGAATGCGCTGGAGCCGCTTTGGGAGCATACTTACCACGGCTTGGCTAAGATCGATTATCGCCGCAGTGAACGCAACAACTTTAGCCTCGAGGGCGGCGGCATGGAGTGGAAAGCGCCCAGCCTCGCCGAAACCGAACAGGTCGCGCCCAACGGGGGGCTGCTCGGCGACCCCCTCCTGCGTGAACAGACGCGCGTTGCCAAGTTCGGTTGGACCGCTACCAGTGTTTCCCAGATGACCAACGATTTGCGCCTGGGCTTCTTCCAGGACCGCGTGACCGAGTCGCCTTCCGTGATGCCGAAGGGATTCGCTACCGGGCTCCTGGGAATCTCGATTGCCGGCACGACCGTAGGCGCCCCGCAGTCCTCTCGGGCGATCCTTCCCAGCGAACACCGTTTGCAGTTTATAGACAACGGGAGTTGGACGTTGGGTTCGCACAACCTCAAGGCTGGAGCAGAAATTTCCAGGACCGCCGACTTCGTCGACTCGTTGGCCAATGCCGGGGGCTTGTACCAATACCCGTCGCTGACGGCTTTCGCCCAAGACTTCGCGCGTACCGGGCTGAGGAGCTATACGAGCTTCACCCAGACCTTTGGCAACCCCGTTCGAAACCTCCACACGCGAGAGCTCGATTTTTTTGTCCAGGACACGTACCGGGTAACGGCGCGGCTGGCGCTGAGCTTCGGTTTGCGGTACGAACGGCCCCGACTGCCGCAGCCGACCCAGACCAACACCACTTTCTTTCAAACGGCCACGATTACGGCGCCCTGGCTGGATTTTTCCCCGCGCGTTGGCGCAGCATACATGCTGAATAACCGGACAGTGATCCGCGCCGGGTTCGGATTCTACTACGCTCCCTTCCCGGGCCAACTGGTGGATGCGTTATTCCTCGGAAACGGTTTGTACCAGACCAATATTTCGGTGAACCCGAATCAGGCCGGAGCGCCGGTCTTCCCCCAGGTGATCGCGTCCGCCAGCAAGATCCCTAACGGGACCGAGAACGTGGCATACTCCACCACCAAATTCGCCAATCCGTACTCCCAGGAGACGTCCGTCGCGATTGAGCGAAGCTTAGGATCCAACACCACCATTACTCTCAATCTTCTGCACAGCCGCGGCTTCAAGCTTTGGACCACTCAGGATTTCAACCAGGCGAACCCGACGGCCGGCACCCAGACGACCACCGAGACTTATACGATCAACAACGCCGGCGGGCAAGCGGTCGGCAGCTACACCACGGCCTATTGGATCGCCAAGAACAACGCGAGCTTCGCACATGTCTACCAGATCGAAAATGGCGGATCATCCTGGTACAACGGCGCGGCGCTTCAATTTAGCAGGCGCATGTCGCACGGCCTCGGCGTGCAGGCGACCTATACCTACTCCCACGCCATCGACAACACCGGGCAAAATGCGCCATTCGGCACTGCCTTTTCGAGCACATTCAACGCCAACTATACCAACGACCGGGGCAATTCGGCATTCGACCAGCGCCATCACCTGGTCATCCAATGGCTCTGGGCGCCCACCGCGGCGAAGGGCAGTTCCGCTATCTCCCGGCATCTTCTGAATGGGTGGCAGCTCTCCACATTCACCACGCTGGCCTCGTCGCAACCAGCCACGCCGCTAGTGGTTGTGCAGGGTCAGCAGTTCTCAGGCGTCACCATGAACTACACCAGTTCCCTGAACGGTTCGGGCGGCTGGGCGCGCGTGCCTTTCCTCGGTGTGAACACTCTACAGACAGGACCTGAGTACAACGTGGATGCGCGCATAGCGCGTGTGCTGTCGATCACCGAACGCGTCAAGGCAACCCTGATGTTCGAGGGGTTCAACGTGTTCAACATGCAATACAACACCGGTCTGAACACGATTGCGTTCACATCGGCTGCCGTGCTGCCGCCGGGCCTGTCGAACGGGACGCAGGTCGGCACGCTCACACCCGTGCGCGGTGTCGGCGCAGGCAACGCGGCCCAAGGCTATCCCGACGGCACCAACGCTCGACGCCTCCAGGTTGGTATTCGAATCGCATTCTGATTACCCCCGCGCCGACCGGCGGCCGAGACCGCCGGCGTTACGTAGCGCTGGTGATCCTTGTCGCCGGCACTGCGCTGGGCAGCGCATGGGGCCGCCCCACGGCGACTTTTCTCCATCCCCCCGCGCGCGTTCCCATCAATGAGCCGGTCCACCGGCGGCCGAGACCGCCGGCGTTACGTAGCGCTGGCGATCTTTGTCGCCGGCACTGCGCTGGGCAGCGCATGGCGCCGCCCCACGGCGATATCGGAACACCCCGCGTTTCAACCTGGAACACGTTTCAAAACGGATCATCGATTTACCCGCACCTTAGTTGAAAAATAAGGTATTTAGACCCTAAAGTTTCTGGCTACGCAGTTGCATTTCTATGGCTGTCGGACGATTCAGCCGGCAAACCAGAAAGCGAAAAGGGAAGAAGAAAATGATGCAGGTGCAACGTGTGTCTCTACGGCGGCAAACCAAAGTTTCGCGCGAAGATCGTGACCAGATTGTGCTTAACAATCTTTCGCTCGTCAAAGCGATTGCCATTCGCGTACACGAGAACCTCCCGGTGCATGTAGAGCTGGACGATCTGATTCACGCCGGCGTGATGGGCCTGTTCGATGCAGTGGAGAAGTACGATGCTGCCAAGAACGTGGAGTTTCGGAGTTATGCCAAGCACCGCATCAAGGGCGCCATCCTGGACAGCTTGCGGCAACTCGACTGGGCTTCGCGCGACATGCGCAAACGCCAGAAGCACATCGATTCCGTCACGCGCGACCTCGCTACCAAGCTCGGCCGGGTCCCCAATGAATCGGAGTTAGCGCAGGAAATGGGCGTCGGCATCGAGCGCTTTCAGAGGATGGTGAGCGAACTGGGAACCGTCGGTCTGGTCTCCGGCTCTGCCCGCGCCGATGATGAAAGGGACCGCATCCAGGAGTTTGCCGATACGGCGGATCAGCAGCCGGATAAGGTCTGCGCACGCCGCCAACTGCAGTCGACCCTCGCAAGCGCCATGAAGCACCTGCCGGAGCGCTATCAGAAAGTGGTGTTCCTGTACTACACGGGCGACATGACCATGAGGGAGATTGGCGACATTCTGGGTGTGAACGAGAGCCGCGTCTCCCAAATCCACAAGGTTGCACTGAAGAAGATGGCCACCGTGCTGCAGGGTGCGGGAATCCGCTCGGCCGGCGCATTCTGAACTAGCTGAGGCGGGGCAGGGAAGCCTCTGGGAGACGGAGCAGAATGCGTGTGCCTGAGCAGGGCTGCTGCTCGAGCGACCCGTTCAGTTGGTGGGCCAGGATTCCGACGATGCGCAAACCGAGCGATTTCGTATTCGGGTCTGCGAGACGGCCAGCCGGCAAGCCGATCCCATTGTCCTCGATGGTGAGTTCCAGGGAGCCGGGTTGGGACTTATGAAAGGAAATGCGAATCTTACCCTCGCGCCCGCCGGGGAATGCATACTTGAAGGCGTTCGACAGCAGTTCGTTCAGGATCAGGCCGCAGGGTACGGCGCGCTCGATACCGATTTCAATCGGCTCGACGTCCATCTCGATCGAAATCCGGCCTGGTTCGTCGACGAACGCCGAAGTCAGCCCATGCGTGAGTGCTTCCGCATAATCGGAAAAGTTGATGCGGTCGAGATGGGAGCTCCCGTACAGGTGCTCGTGAATAAGAGCCATGGAACGTACACGCTGCTGACTCTCATCCAGCGCCACTCGAGCTTCGCTGCTTCCTGCCGAGTCCGCCTTCATGCTGAGCAGGCTGGAGATCACGGCGAGGTTATTCTTCACGCGATGGTGAATCTCTTTGAGCAGGACTGTCTTCTCGCGTACTGCCGATTCCAAAGCGCGGACGTTCTCCTGCCGGGCTTCCTCGGCTTGCTTGCGCTCGGTGATCTCCTGATTCACCCCGACGAAGCGAACCGCGTGACGCTGATTGCCCTGGCCTTCAAAGAATCCCTGCCCGTGGGAAGCCACCCAGTGCACGGAGCCGTCCGGCCACACGACACGATATTCGCCGTAATAAGTCCCGCCGTTGACGCCGGCGATCGCGTGCCGGACACCCGCCCAGGCGGCCTCGCGGTCGTCGTCATGAATTTTGGCAGTCACTTCGGCGCACGCCATGTGGTCGCCGAACGGAATACCGAACATGTCGCGGCAGCGCTCGTCAAAAGCGACGTCTCCGGTATCGAAGCGGAGTTCCCAAGCCCCCAACTTGCCGGCTTCGAGGGCCATTCTGCGCTGTTCGGATAGCTGTCGCACCGCTTCCTCCGCTCGCGTGAGGACGCTGACGTCCGAAAGCAAAACGATGCAGCCCAAGCACTCGGAATTGGTGCCTGTCAGGAGACCCGCGCTCACCATGACGTCCAGGATCCTGCCATCCGGCATTCGCGCTGTTGCCTTGAGGCCGGCCACGCTTCCGGACTGCTGGACCAGCGTTAGGAGTTCTCCAAGCGTGTACTCCTTATTCTCCGAATCCGCGCGAAGCCGAAAGACGTTATCGAATTCACGCAAGAGGACGGAACCGCCGGCTATTTGTTCGGCGGCCCGGCTGGCGCGAATGATCCTACCCGTCGAGTCTACGACGAGGATGGCCCCCGCGGCCTGTTCCAGAATGGAACGGGCGAGTCTCTCGGCAGCCACGATCTCCTCGTTGCGCTTTTGTTCGCTCAAGTCTGTAGCGATGAAGCAAATGCACTTAGTCCCGCCGAGCGACAGGGTGTTAGCCGAGAGTTGCGCCGGCACCAGCCCTGCCGGCGCTCTCTTGAACCGGACCTCGGCTTTGGAGTCCGTGGAGCAGCCGAGGAGCGCGGAAAGCATGGAGGCATCTTCCGCCGCGATGAAATCATGTACGGAAGAACCGATCACGCGCTCCAGGGGGATCCCGAGCATAGAGGCGAATTGCTGGTTGGAAAACAGGATCAGACCGTCGAGCGTAAGGGTGAGGGCGCCCTCCGCCATATTCTCGACCATCACCCGGTAGGCTTCATCGGCGCCTTTGAGCGTGTAAACGCGGTCTCCATCCGGACCGGAGGCCACTACTGCGTCCACTTCACCACGCCTCAGGGCGCGGAGTGTTTCTTCGGCTTCGTCGAGGCGTTCCTGCAGGTTTCGAATATGGGCGAGCAGAGCGGTCTTGGTTTCAAGAGCCATGATCGTTCTTCAACCGCCTGCCCGAAGCTTCACGCAAGACCAGATCGAGCCCCACCAACACTCGGTCTTTGTCGGAGAGGTCGCCGATAATTTTGCGAAACGGGAGAGGTAACGTTCTCACGAGGGTCGGGGTAACGACTATTTGCTCCGGCTTGGCGTACTCCGGATGCTGATAAATATCGATCACTTCCAGCTCATAGCGGCCATTTAACTTCTCGTCACACAGCGCCCGAATATTCTGTATGGCTCGAACGGATCGCGGCGTACTGCCACTCACAAACAGCCGCAGACGGTAGTGGTCCGCCGGCGACCCCGTGGCCAGGGCATCTTCGAACGCTTTGGTGGCTTTGTCCGTTTTTGGGCGCTTCGTTGGGCCCTTCATCCCATCGCCTTCGACGTGCGAGGGCGGAGGTCGAGGCCGACCAGCACGCGCTCGGTATTGGACAAATCGCCGATGATTTTTCTGACCGGCTCGGGAAGATGCCGGACCAGGGTGGGAAGCGCCAGAATTTGATCGCCCTTGGCCAACTGAGGGTTCTTCAATAGATCGATGACTTCAATGTGATATTCGCCTGCCAGGTGTTCCTCGCAGATGCCTTTCAGGTTCGCGAAGGCTTGCAAGGATTTCGCGGTTTGCCCCGCGACGTAGAGCTTCAGCTCCCATTTCGGGGCCGCGGGCTTACTCAAGGGGCGGTTCGGGTTTGTCATTTCTCGCCTCCGCGCGATTTCGCAGTCTTTCCGTTGCCTGTCTGGAGAACCAGGTTTGCGGAGGAGCGGCTTCTGGCCATTTCGCTTCGGTCACGCTCCCATTTCTTCAGTTTGGTTTCCTCTTGCGCCATGAGCTGCCTGGATTCCAGTTCCTCGGTCGCAAGGTCCAGTTGCAGGGCTGCTATCTGCGCATCTAGAGCTTTATGCTTGCGCTCAAACAGAATTTGTTTCTTTTCCAGGTCCTGCTTCGCAAGCATCGCCGCCGAGGCGTCCCTGGCTTCTTGCGTCAGGCGGGCGGAGCCGGTCAGTAAACCGGCTTCGCCGAGGTAGACCTCACGAAGTTCCACGCCGCGCTCGGTCAGAAGGAATTCTCGAATCTGATTGGAATGTGCCACTCCCCGCGCCTTGAGGATGTAGAGTCCACGGTTCCGTTCCCCTCCGGTTTCGATATCGCGCAGCAGCAGCCAGGTATCCACCAGGGAAGAGATTTCGAGGCTGGTTTGTTCCTGTCCATCCGAACCGTTGGTCAGAGCAGTCATCACCGCCGTGATTCCCTTCTCTTTCAGAAAGTCGACCATCCGGAGCAGCATGCTTCTGGTCTCCCCGAAGGAGCCGGAGTTTAGCAATCCGGTAACCGGATCGATCACCACGATAGAGGGACTAAGTTCCTTGATCAGTTTGTGGATTTTGACCAGATGGGCTTCGAGTCCGAACATGGTGGGCCGGGAGGATTGAAAGCGCAGCAGACCTTTGTCGACCCAGGGCCGCAGGTTGATTCCGATCGACCGCATGTTGCGCATGATCTGATCCGCGGATTCCTCGAATGAGAAGACGACGCATTTCTCCCCGCGGGCGCAGGCGGCATCCACGAAATGAGCTGACAAGCTGGTTTTACCCGTGCCGGCCGTGCCAGTTATCAAGACGCTGCTGCCCCGGAAATAGCCCTTTCCTCCGAGCATGGCATCCAACGCGGGAACGCCGGTCGGCACACGCTCGTTGGATATGACATGCTTCAGATCGATGGAGGTCACCGGCAGCACGGAGAGGCCATCGTCCTCGATCAGGAATGGATACTCGTTGGTTCCATGCATGGAGCCGCGGTATTTGACGACCCGCAGGCGCCGCGTCAGGACTGCCTCGGTCACGCGGTGATCGAGCAGGATCACGCAGTCCGAAATGTATTCCTCCAGGCCGTGGCGGGTCAGCGTGTCCTGGCCGCGTTCACCGGTAATGACGGCAGTGAGGTTTCTCTCCTTGAGCCATCGGAACAAGCGCCGCAGTTCCGATCGTAGAACGGACTCATCTTGCAGCCCGGCGAAAAGAGCCTCGACGCTATCGAGAAGTACCCGCGTGGCGCCAATCGAATCTACCGCATGACCGAGCCGCACGAACAGAGCTTCGAGGTCGTACTCGCCAGTCTCGTCGATCAAGTTTCGCTCAATATAGATATGATCGATCGCAAGCTTCTTCCGTGCCACCAGGGCGTTGACGTCGAACCCGAGTGAGGCCACGTTGTTTGCCAGTTCGTCGGCAGTCTCTTCAAACGAAAGACAGACACCGGGTTCGTTGAATTCCAGTGCGCCCCGAATCAGGAATTCCATGCCGAGCAGGGTCTTCCCACAACCGGCGGCGCCGCAAACCAGAGTGGGCCGTCCTCTTGGTAAACCTCCGACCGTGATCTCGTCGAGACCGCGAATTCCGGTCGGGCATTTGGCAAGCCCGGCGGGCGATGGAGATAATTTCTTATTTTTGGGAGCACTGCGGGCCATACTTAATTCAAACTCCTGAGCCGCTAACTGCGTGGTAGGCATATGATATCACCTAACAATAGACCAACGTAATTAATTGAATTGAAAACAGGGGATTACGGCTGGAAAACAAAGTAAATACTCGGGTCCGAGCATCCCTGCGGGTCAGGTGACCGCGGCTATCCGCCGCGCCCTTTACTCCGGCAGCGAGAACAGGTATGCCGTCAAGCTATCCAGGTCCTTCTGCGAGAACTTGTACGCCGGCATAATGCTGCCGGGCGAAAGCTTGGGTGGGTCCGCGAAATGCTCTTCCACCCAACTGCGGCTGCGGCGTTTGTCGACGCCGTTCAGCGGCGGTCCCACGTCCATGCCTTCGCCGTTCACCTTGTGGCAGTCGCCGCAGCCGTTGGCCTGATAGACCATGGCCCCCTGCGCTGCAAACTCGGGGGCCATCTCGAGCGCCGTGCCATTATCGGGGTTGAGCTTGAGCAGAAACGCCGCCAGCGAGTTTAATTGGGGATCGCTGAGCTGGATCGGCGGCATCGAGCTGCCCGGCCGCACGCCCGCGGGACTCTTGAAATGCTGGATCATCCAGGCTGCGTTGCGATGTATGGCGGTCTTGGTCAGGTCCGGCCCGATAGTCGAGCCGCTGCCGGCCACCGCATGACAGCTCTTACAGTTCTCCTGCCGGAAATATCCGACGCCCGCCATCTCCTCCGCCGAAAGCTGCATCCAGTCCGTCGGCGCGGAGTAATCCACGGCTACCTCGCCAGCTTCCTTCGGCGTAGTGATCACCGCGGCCGTCGTAAGCCCGGTCCATCCGATGGCCGCCAGGACGACGACGGCAATCGCGAACGTCCGGCGCGTCACTTTGATCATCTGCCCGCGGTCGATGAAGGGAACCAGGATCAGGGTAAGCACGGCCAGCCCCGGTAACACGACGCTGCCCACCACCTCCAGCGGACCGGTGAAGAATTTCAGCGTCTGGAACAGGAACAGGAAATACCATTCGGGACGCGGGATGTACGCCGTGTCGGTCGGGTCGGCCAGTTGTTCCAGCGGAACCCGCACCGCCACCGCCATGAGTGAACAGAATCGCAAACCCGATAAAGATGGCGACGGTATCTTTGAAGACCTGCTCGGGGTAGAACTTTTTGCGCGGCACCAGTTCGTCGCCGGGAGCCGGCGCCACGCCGTGCTTGCGGACCAGGTAAACGTGCACCCCGATCAGCAGCGTGGTGGCCGGCGGCAGTAGAAGGACGTGCAGACCGAAGAACCGCGCGAAAGTCACCACCCCGATGGATCCTTCGCCGCCCAGCAAGCGCGTGAGGTACTGTCCCAGCAGGGGAGCTTGCGCGGCGATCTTGGTGGTCACCACGGTTCCCCAATACGCCCGGTTATCCCAAGGGAGCAGGTAGCCGGTGAGCCCATAGGCCAGCGTCAGCAGCAGCAGGACGACGCCCACTATCCAGGTAGTCTCGCGGGGCTTTTTGTAGGCGCCGTAGAGGAATACCTGCACCATGTGCAGCACCACCACCACGATCATCATGCTGGCGCCCCAGTGGTGCAGGCCGCGCATCAGTTGGCCCCCCGTGAGGTCCGTCAGGATGTATCGCAGGCTGTTGTAAGCCTCGCCTGGCGTGGGCGCGTAGTTGAAAGCCAGCAGGGCGCCGGTAAATGCCTGCACCAGGAACAGGAACATCGCCACGCTGCCGAATACCTGGTGCCAGCCGCTGGACGCGGGAATCTCCTCGTACAGAAAATTGTGGATAGCCGTGGGCAGCCCGGTGCGGTGGTCCAACCATTCACTCAGGTTGTTCAGCGCCTTCATGAGTTCTGCCCCGGAGCCGGCTCGACCGGTCCGACCATTAGCTTGCTGCCTTCGATCTTGGTTTGGTAGCGATCGAGCGGGCGCGGCGCGGGGCCGCCCAGCACCTTGCCGTCGATCGAGAACAGCGAATTGTGGCAGGGGCAGACGAACTCAGTCTTCGCCTGGTCCCAATGGTAGGCGCAGCCCAGGTGGGTGCATTGCGGGGCGAACGCCGTTACGTCGTTGCTGGAATTCTTAACCACCCACGCGGTGCTTTTCTCGCTGGTGACTTTCCAGCCATCCACGCGGTTGCGCCGGAAGGTCATCTCCACAGGAGAACGTAGCGCCAAGCTGGCTGATGTCTCCGGCCTCGGCCCAAAGGCTTTGCCGGCGCATTCTGGGGGGAACCAGCAGATAAGCCAAGGCGGGAAGGCCCAGGGCGGCGCCAATCAGCGCCGAGAGACCATAGATGGCAGATACGTAGAAAGTCCTACGGGTGGTGCCGGGGGATTCGTGCGGCAGCGCGGCCGTCCGCGGGTCGTCCATCCTAACAGCATACTGGGAACCCCACAGAATCAGGTGTAACGAATTGGGGCTATTTTGCTCTTTGCGGTAGTGGGGCGCTTTCGGGCGGCGCGCCGGGCGGAAGCCCGGCTGCAGGGCAGAAGCCCTGGCCCCACGCTATTTCAACTCTTTGCTGTTGGCGGTGGCCGGTTCCGGGCCGTAGTTCTCGCGGACCACCATGCTCTGATCCGAAAAGAAGGTGCGGGTTCCGCTGGTGCCGTAATTCGACTGGGTTGGCGTTAATCGTGTAACCGCCCTGGACGCCGCTAACGGTGAATTTGTATCCGCTCTTTTCACCGCCGGCGAGGTCGTTGCCAATCAGGTCGGCAGCCGCGGCAGTGGGGCCGCCGCTCGCGGGAGGGCCCAGTTCCGCCAGTGAGGTGGCGAAGCGCCCGTACTGCGAGTTGTACTGCACCTGCATGGTGTGGATGGTTTGAATCGCTTTGATGGCTGCGGTCTCGTGCGCGAAACGCGTAGCATTGTTCAGCTTCGGCAACGCGACGGTGACGATGATCAAGATGATCGATATCACGATCAGGAGTTCGATGAGCGAGAAGCCGCGGCGTGTTTTAGAATTCGACATACTCATACCAACTTATATCCTATGACGCATCAGTCAGCGGAAGTGTTGAGAAAGTCCTGCGAGGATACCAGCCCGTGAATCTGCCGGAGACGCGTCCAAAATCCCTGTAACCGATTGAGGTGCAAAGCATTAGGGCCGTCCGAAAGGGCTTTCTCGGGATGGTCGTGCACCTCCACGAACACGCCATCCACGCCTGCCGCCACGGCCGCCCGCGCCAGCGGTTCGATGAATTCCGGTTGTCCTGCAGGAGGCGGTTCCGGCGCCACCGGGCAGTTGGACGCTATGAGTAGCGTCGAAGACGACTGGCCAGCCGGCATCCTTCATAATCTTCAGCCCGCGCATATCCACTACCAGGTTGTTGTAGCCGAAGCAGGAGCCGCGCTCCGTCAAGACCACTTGGGAATTGCCGGTGGAGGCGACTTTGTCGGCGGCGCGGTGGATATCGTGGGGCGCCACGAACTGGCCTTTCTTGATGTTGACAATTCGGCCGGTCCGGCCCGCGGCAACCAGCAGATCCGTCTGGCGGCAAAGGAAGGCCGGAATCTGCAGGATATCCGCCACCTCGGCGGCCTCTTCGGCTTGCGCCGGCTCGTGGATATCGGTAAGGATGGCGAAACCCGCCGCCTTCACGCCCGCCAGGATGCGCAGGCCCTCCCGCAGCCCTGGACCTCGGAACGCCTGCCCGCTGGTGCGGTTGGCCTTATCGAAGGAGGCTTTGAAAACGAAGTCGCCGACCACTTCGCGGATGGCGCAGGCCATGCGCCGCACGTGCTCCTCGCTCTCAATCACGCACGGGCCGGCGATGAGGACGAGCGGCTGGCCGTGCCCAAAGGCACTAAATTCAAAGGGCACGCGTATACTGGGGCTCCGCCTGCGCGGGGGAATTCAAACGCCGCCGGCGATTCTCGTAGGACGCGCCGATGAACGCTTTGAAAAGCGGATGCGGCTCCATGGGCTTGGACTTGAATTCCGGATGGAACTGGCAGCCCAGGAACCAGGGGTGGTCCGGTATTTCGCAGATTTCGACATAGGTACCGTCGGGAGTTTCGCCCGTGATCCGCAGCCCGCCCGCCTTCAACCGGTCTTCGTACTCGCGGTTGAACTCGTAGCGGTGGCGATGGCGTTCGTTGATCTCGCGCGAACCATAGGCGCGATAGGCGAAGCTGTTCTCGGCCAGCTTGCAGGGCCATCCACCCAGCCGCATGGTGCCGCCCAGCTCGTCGACTCCCTTCAGTTCCCGCAGTTTGAAAATCACGCGATGCGGCGTCCCGGGATTGAATTCGGTGGAGTCGGCATCCTCCAGGCCGCACACGTTGCGGGCGTACTCGATGACCAGGGTCTGCATGCCGAGGCAGATGCCGAAGTACGGGACCTTCTGCTCGCGGGCGTAGCGGATGGAGTTGAGCATGCCGTCGATGCCGCGCTTGCCGAAACCGCCCGGCACCAGGATGCCGTCGTACCCCTCGAGCTGGCGGTGCCAATCCTTGCCCACTACGCCCTCGGCCTCGATCCAGTGGATATTGACCTTGAGTTCGTGCGCCAGGCCTCCGTGCAGCAGGGCCTCCTTCAGGCTCTTGTAGGAATCCTCGTATTCCACGTACTTTCCGACCAGGCCGATAGAAACTTCGTCGCGCGGATGCTCCATGCGTTCCAGCATGGCGGCCCAACGGCTGAGGTCGCGCGGACCGGCGTCGATGCGCAGCAGCCGCAGGATAATCTCATCCACGCGCTCGCTGGCGAACCCCACGGGGACTTCGTAGACCGACTTCACATCGCGGGCGGTGACCACGGCCTCCACATCCACGTCGCAGAACAGCGCAATCTTCTCCTTCATGTCCTGCGGAATGTAGCGTTCCGCACGGCACAGCAGAATATCGGGCTGGATACCGATGGCGCGCAGCTCCTTCACGCTGTGCTGGGTGGGTTTGGTCTTCATCTCCTGGGCCGCGGCGATCCAGGGAACCAGGGTGACGTGGACGAAAATGCAGTTGTCGCGCCCCTGCTCATGGCGCATCTGCCGAATGGCTTCGAGGAAGGGCAGCGATTCGATGTCGCCCACGGTGCCGCCGATCTCGACGATCACCACGTCGACATCCTGGGCCACCTTCTTCATAGCCGCCTTGATTTCATTGGTGACGTGGGGAATCACTTGGACGGTTTTGCCGAGATAGTCGCCGCGGCGCTCGCGCGTAATGATCTGCTCGTAGATGCGGCCCGAGGTCAGGTTATTGCTCTGGGTTAGCTTGGCATGGGTGAAGCGCTCGTAGTGGCCCAGGTCGAGATCCGTCTCCGCGCCATCGTCGGTAACGAAGACTTCCCCGTGCTGGAAGGGGCTCATGGTGCCGGGATCCACGTTCAGGTAAGGATCGAACTTCTGGCACGTCACCTTCAGCCCGCGACTTTCGAGCAGGCAGCCGATGGATGCCGCCGCGATTCCCTTGCCAAGCGACGAGACCACGCCGCCGGTCACAAAGATGTATTTAGCCATTACTCTCCACTCGGTGCATCCTTGAGATTTCGAAGAACTGCAAAACCCGCTCCAGATCCTCCGGCGTGTCGACTCCCAGGGATTCGGATTCGGTCTCCACCACCCGGATCAGGTACCCATTTTCGAGGGCCCGCAACTGTTCCAGGCGCTCCGTCCGTTCCAGCGGACCCACGGGAAGCGCCGAGTACTCCAGCAGAAACTCGCGCTGGTACACATAGAGGCCGATGTGTTTGAAGTAATCCACTGGGGAAGTCCGCCCATCGCGCGCGTAAGGAATCGGGCTGCGAGAAAAATAAATCGCATCACCCTCCCGATCCGTCACCACTTTCACGACGTTAGGGTCGGTGATTTCGCGCGGATCCTCAATGCGTTTCTTCAAGGTGCCCATCTCGATATCGGAATCGTGGACCAGGGGCAGGATGGCGGCGTCGATCGCCTCGGGGTCGATGAGCGGCTCGTCTCCCTGGATGTTCACTACCAACTCGCAGGGCTCGGCGGAGGCGACCTCGGCAACCCGGTCCGTCCCGGAGAGGTGGTCGGGGCTCGTCATGCGAACGCGCGCGCCGAAACTCCGTGCGGTTTCATATACCTGCTCGTCGTCGGTGGCAATGATCGTGCTTGTCAGGTAGCGCGCCAGGGAGGCCCGTTCGTAGACATGTTGGAGCATGCTTTTACCGGCAATTTTAGCGAGAACTTTTCCAGGAAAACGAGAGGATTGAAACCGCGCAGGAATTACGCCCAAAATTTTACGGGGCACAGGAGATTATACAATGGCAACCCTATTTTTGAACAGGGGTGTCTGCTAGACTTGGGAAAGAAAGGCTGGGAAGCCGCAATGCCGCTGTCCCACTCGAAGCTGGTCCGACTGAGCGCCATTCTGCTTCTGCTGGCCGCCCTGGGGTGGTCGGCCGACTCCGTGCCCGGGGAATCCAAGGTCACTCTGGAGCCCCGCTCGAAGACGCCGGCTGCCAACAACATCGTCAATCCGCGCGCGAACATTCGAGTGGATAGCACGATGGTGCTGATCCCGGTGACGGTCACCGACCCGTTCAACCGCTTTGTAACGGGTCTGGAGAAGGACAACTTCAAGCTGATGGAGGACAAGAAGGAGCAAGCGATTGTCTCGTTCACCAGCGAGGATGCGCCCTTGTCCGTAGGCGTGGTTTTCGATTGCAGCGGCAGCATGGGCAACAAGCTGGAGAAATCACGGCATGCGGTGGCGCAATTCCTCAAGACGGCCAATCCCGAGGACGAATTTTTCCTGGTGGAGTTTAACGACGGCGCCGACCTGGTGCAGCCGTTTACGCAGAACCTGGAGGAGATTCAAAACCGGCTGACGTTTACACAGTCCAAGGGCCGGACTGCGCTGCTCGATGCCATCAACCTGTCGCTGAACGAAATGCGCAAAGCCAAGAACCCGCGCAAGGCGCTGTTGGTAATCTCCGATGGCGGGGACAACAGCAGCCGCTACACCGAGGGAGAAATTAAGAACCGGGTGAAGGAAGCCGACGTCCAAATCTATACCATCGGAATCTATGAACCGATCGGCTCGCGCTCCCGCACGCCGGAGGAGCTTTCCGGGCCGGGCCTGCTTACGGAATTGGCCGAACTGACGGGCGCGCGTCAATACGCTGTGGAAAACCTGAACGAATTGCCGGACATCGCCGCCAAAATCGGAGTGGAATTGCGCAACCAGTACATCCTCGGATACTCGCCCCAGAACCAGGACCACGATGGAAAATATCGCCGCGTTCAAGTGAAGCTGAATCAACCGCGCGGTCTGCCGCCTCTCCGGGCTTTCTGGAGAATGGGCTACTATGCTCCGTCTCAATAAACGGATCGGTCTTCCTCTTATAGTCGGAATTTCGCTGGTTGGCCTCGCGGTCCGCGGCCAGCAGATTCAACCACCGGCGAATCAGCCCGAGGACAGCGGCGCGGTGTTCCGCGCGGACACCCGCGTGGTGGATCTGCATGCGACGGTTGTCGACAAAAACGGGCACCTGGTTACCAACCTGACGAGGAATGCATTCACGGTTTTCGAAAACGGCGTGCAACAGCAGATCGCTACCTTCAAGCGCGAAGACCTGCCGGTTTCCATGGGATTGATCGTGGATAACAGCGGCAGCATGCGGGATAAGCGCGCCAAGGTGGAAGCGGCGGCCCTGGCTCTGGTGAAAGACTCCAACCCGGAAGACGAAGTCTTCGTGGTCAACTTCAACGATGAAGCCTTTAACGATCTGCCGCACGGGAAAGACTTCACCAGCGACATCAAGGAAATGGAAGAGGCGTTGACGCGCATCGATGCACGCGGCGGCACGGCCATGCGCGACGCTATCCGCATGTCGATCGATCACGAGAGGGAAAAGGCCCACAGGGACAAGAAGGTCCTGGTGGTGGTAACGGACGGCAACGACAACAGCAGCCTGGTCAGCCTGGAGAGCCTGGTGAAGGCGTCCCAGCAAAGCGGAGTCCTGATCTATTCGATCGGCCTGCTGAGTGAAGAAGAGCGCCGCGAGGCCAAGCGCGCGGAACGGGCGCTGATCGCCCTGGCCGAAGCCACCGGCGGCGAGGCTTTCTTCCCCAAGGACGTGGAGGAGGTAGATCGCATCGCACACCAAGTGGCGCGCAACATCCGCAACCAGTACACCATTGTTTATACGCCAGCTAACCCGACCATGGACGGCACCTTCCGACAGATCAAGGTTACGGCTAAGGCGCCGGGCAACCCCACCGTGCGCACACGCAGCGGCTACTACGCCACGCCGGATGCGAATCCCACGACGCCCCACCCGACTTCTTCCCTCAAATAATGTTGCTGGTTTTGTGGCGCCTCACGCGCGGGTATCGCCTGAGGCCGTGGGCCAGTCCCTACCTCCGCTGGCGCATGGAAACCTATTGGGGCACGCACGCCGATCAGATCCACTTTGGTGATTTCTGGAAATTTGTTTGGGACCAGCGGCGGGACTTGCTGCGGTATCTGCGCTGGGCGGGCAAGATGAACCGGCCAGAAGAATCTCGGCGGATTCGGTACGGCGGACCCCCTGGTCCGCGCGGGTCCCCCTGGACCCGCTCTTCGCGCGGAGAATGAAACCTCTCAAAGCCCCAGCAGGCCGACGAGGGCGTCGGCATGCGGACCAGGGGGTCCGCCGTACCGTCTCTCCGAGGGCGCATAGGGCTAAGACCGTTCCCTTCGGTCACGGCTCGGTAAGCAGCCAGTGCGGTTGTTTTACGGAGCCGTGACCGAAGGGAGCGGAATCTCCGAAAACCACCGCTATTCCACGCGGTAATTCGGCGCTTCTTTGGTGATGATCACGTCGTGGACGTGGCTCTCGCGCAGGCCGGCCGGAGAGATCCGCAGGAAGCGGGCCTTCTCCTGCAGCTCGCCGACATCGCGCGCGCCGCAATAGCCCATTCCGGAACGAAGCCCGCCCACCAGTTGATAAACCAGCTCGGCGAGCGGTCCCTTGGCGGCCACGCGGCCCTCGATTCCTTCCGGCACCAGTTTGCCCGTTGGATCCTGCTCGTAGCGGTTGGACTTGCCCTGCGACATAGCGCCCATCGATCCCATGCCCCGATAGGTTTTGAACGTGCGTCCCTGGTAGAGGATAGTCTCGCCGGGGCTCTCGTCGGTGCCGGCCAGCAGGCTGCCGATCATGACCGAGTCGGCTCCGGCGGCGAGCGCCTTGGTGATGTCACCGGAGTATTTGATGCCGCCATCGGCAATCAGGGGCACCCCCGCGTCGCGGGTGGCCCGCGCGCATTCGCGAATCGCGGTAATCTGTGGCACGCCGGCGCCTGATACTACCCGCGTGGTGCAAATCGAGCCGGGGCCGATTCCCACTTTGACACCATCCACGCCCAGAGAGATGAGCTCCTTCGCGGCTTCGTAGGTGGCCACGTTGCCGGTGATGAGCTGAACCTCAGGCAGCTTGCACTTGATGGTTTTGACTGCGTCCGTGACGCGACTGGTGTGGCCGTGAGCAGTGTCGATCACCAGCACGTCGACCTTGCGCGCCACCAGTTCCTGCGCGCGTTCAAAAAATTCGCCGGTTGCACCGATGGCTGCGCCTACCCTCAGGCGCCCCTGGGCGTCCTTGGCAGAGTTGGGATACTTCAGTTTCTTCTGGATGTCCTTAACCGTGATGAGACCCTTGAGAGCAAACTGATCGTCAACCACCAACAACTTCTCCACGCGGTGACGATGCAGGATAGTTTCGGCCTGTTCGAGCGTAGTGCCTACCGGCACCGTGACCAGGTTGTCTTTGGTCATGACTTCGGAAATCGGCAGGTCGAAGCGGGTCTCAAAGCGGAGATCGCGATTGGTGAGAATCCCTACCAATTTGCCGTCTTTGGTGACTGGGACGCCGGAGATCCGGTAGCGGCTCATGAGCTCCTGCGCATCGGAAATGGGCTGGTCCGGTCGAATCGTGATCGGGTCCACGATCATGCCGCTCTCGCTGCGCTTGACCCGGTCCACTTCTTCGGCCTGCCGCTCGATGGACATGTTGCGATGGACGATCCCGATACCGCCCTGCTGCGACAGCGCGATGGCCAGGTGCGATTCCGTGACCGTATCCATGGCGGAAGAGACAATGGGGATGTTCAGCCCGATCTGCCGCGTCAGGCAGGTGCGTGTATCGACTTCAGTAGCGAGAATTTCGCTATACGCGGGCTCCAGAAGGACATCGTCAAAAGTAAGACCTTCGGTTAGGACGGCGTCGATCATAGGGATATTATTCCATCATAGGGCAAAAATATTACCGCAGAGACGCCGAGACGCAGAGTTTTCGGAAAAATGGCGTTGCTACGGTCGGCAGGCAATTGGTGCTCCATGGGGTTGGCGCGCAGAGGGGGCGGAGGGAACAAGTGCTGGAAGAAGTATTCGCGTCGAGTGTTGGTGTTTTTTGATGCTCGCCGGAGACCGGCGCGGCTCGGTAATCTGCTCACTGCGGCCCATCTTCATCATCTTTAAGCACCGGGGCACCCGCTTGCCTGCGTATGCCCTCGATCCAGTCTCAAGATATGCAACTGTCTCGGGTCTCGCGGCCCTTTGCACAATCACATAAACGTATTGCCAGGTTGCGGTACCGCCAGTGTGGTACGTGACGGCTACAAAAGCGCTGACGCCCGGCAGACCATCGAAGTGACCGAAGCTAACGCTGTCCAGGGTTAATAACGGGCACGAACGACCGTACGTGGCACCGAGAAGGGCGACGGCGGCTACCCGTCTCCATTTCACCTGACGTGAACGCCTGTTCCAGCAATTGTTCCCTCCGCCACCTCTGCGCGCCAACCCGACCGGAGCGGACACAGCGCTCAAATTCCTGTGCGCCCATTTTCTTAAAACTCTGCGTCTCGGCGCCTCTGCGGTGAAATTGTTCTACGCCCGCGGTTGATTAGCCGCGCGCAGACCGGTCCACTCTTCGGCGAGCACGATGGAATTGGCCGGGTTCTTGGCGTCGTATCGCACCGAAATCGGGCCCACCACCACCGACATGTCTTTCGGCAGATAGGCGGCCAGCGGGGTGAGATCTTGAGACGCGGTGTATTGCACGCCGCGCACGTCGTAGGTGTAGAAGAGAAGCTCCCCGCGGAATTCTACGACTGTGGCATCCCCCATCTTCCCTTGAGCCACCAGCATGGAACGGCGTTGGCGCTCGCGCTCTTCGGGCGAGACGCGGGAGGCCTTCCAGGCGCGGTATCCCAGCACCGAGCCGATCGGTACAAGTACGACTACCAATCCGAGCGTGATAAGTTCCGCGGTCGTGAGCGACAGCGCAGCTGTCATGTTGACGCGTGCTTACCCGGCGACCGGCGTTTCCTGGAAGGCTTTGGCGTAGTCTTTCAGGAACTGGTCGAGACCCTTGTCCGTCAGCGGGTGGTTGAAGAGCATGTCCATGACCTTGAACGGCATGGTCCCGATGTGCGCCCCGGCGAGCGCGGCATCGATCACGTGAGTGGGGGAACGCAGGGATGCCGCCAGCACCTGCGTCTTGTAATTGTAGTTCCGGTAGATCTGCGTGATGCTGCGGATCAGATCCATTCCGGTGTAGCCGACATCGTCCAGGCGGCCCACGAAGGGGCTGATGAAGTAAGCGCCAGCCTTGGCTGCCAGCAGCGCCTGGCCCGCGGTGAAGCATAGCGTCACATTGACGCGAATCCCTTGCTTGCTGAGGGCCGAGCAGGCCTTGATGCCGTCCCGTGTGAGGGGGCACTTCACCACGATGTTCTTGTGGATGCGCGCCAGCCGCTTGCCTTCTTCGATCATCTGCGAGGCTTCCGTGTGGATCACCTCCGCGCTGATATCGCCGTCCACAATTTCGCAGATCCGCTTGACCTGTTCTTCCATGGGGCGGCCCTCTTTGGCGATCAGAGTGGGGTTGGTGGTCACGCCGTCGACGATGCCCCAACTGGCGCCCGTTTTGAGCTCTTCGAGATTAGCGGTGTCCAGAAAAAACTTCACAGGCTCTCTCCCCCTCGTGGGCGGCGGAAAACCGCTCCCTTTGGTCACGGCTCAGTAACGTGGCGCTATGCGGAGCCGTGACCGAAGGGAGCGGTGCTAAACGGGATTATAGCACTCCGAGTCGTTTAGAATAGATGTCATAGTGTCCGAGAAAACCTTCTATCTAGAGACGTTTGGTTGCCAAATGAACGCGCACGATTCCGAGAAGGTAATCGGCACGCTGCTCGAGGAAGGCTACCAGCAGGTGGAGACGCCCGAAGCAGGCCCACTTGGTGCTGTACAACACCTGCAGCATCCGGGATAAGGCCGAGCAGAAGGTTTTCAACCGTCTGCAGCAGTTCAAGCGCGAGGCCGGGAAGGGCAAGGTGTTCGGCGTGCTGGGATGCGTGGCGCAGCAGGAAGGCGAGAGGATCTTCGAGCGGGCGCCGCACGTCAGCCTGGTGGCCGGCTCCGCCAGCTACACGCGGCTGCCGGAAATGCTGGTGCAGCTCGAAGCGGGCAACCGCCACGTCACCGGCCTGAGCCTGGACACGGACGAGACTTTCGACACGCCGTTCACCCGCCGCGATAACCCGCACCGCGCCTACATCACCATCATCGAAGGCTGCGACAAATCCTGCGCCTATTGCATCGTGCCGTTCACACGCGGACCCGAGCGCAGCCGCACCAGCGAGAGCGTCATGGCGGAGGCCGGGCGGCTGGCCGAGCAGGGCTACACCGAGATCCAGTTGCTGGGGCAGAACGTGAACAGCTACCGCGATCCCTCGCCGGCGGGGTGGGACTTCGCTACTCTACTGGGGCGCGTGGCCGAGGTGCCCGGCATACGCCGTGTACGCTACACCACTTCGCACCCGCGCGATTTCGTGAAGGCCATTGTCGATACCATGGATGCCAACCCGGTGCTCTGCGATCACGTGCACCTGCCGGTGCAGTCCGGGTCCAGCCGCGTGCTGGCCGCGATGGACCGGCTCTACACCCGGGAAGATTACCTCAGGCGCATCGAGTGGCTGAAGAACGCCAAGCGGAACTACTCCATAACCGCCGATATAATCGTGGGCTTTCCCGGCGAAACCGACAAGGATTTCGAGCAGACGCTCGACCTGCTCGACGAAGTCCAATACGATTCGCTCTTCAGCTTCAAGTATTCGCCGCGCCCCAACACGGCCGCCCTTACCATGGCAGACCGTATCAGCGACGACGAGCAGCAGCGCCGTCTGGTGGCCCTGCAGGAAAAGCAGCGGGCCATCCAGATCCGCCGCAACGCCGAGTTGATCGGGAGCGTCCAGGAGGTGCACGTGGAAGGCCGGAATGCGGCGCTGGGCCAATGGATCGGGCGCACTTCCTCGAACCGCACGCTTAATTTCACCGATCCCAGGGGCGACGGACTGGTAGGTAAATACCTGCCGGTGCGGGTCACGCGCTCTGGCCCCAACTCGTTGGTGGGGGAAAGCGTAACTGTGGTGTAATGGCAATTAGGAGGGCGGCATGGAAGTCGAAATGAAAATTCGCGGACTGATGATGGACCCGGTGACCAACATGCCAATCGTCATCCTCAAGGATGTGAACGGCAGCTCGGTGCTGCCCATCTGGGTGGGGGTTTACGAGGCCAACGCGATCGCCCTCGAAATCGAGAAAGTCTCGACGCCGCGGCCGATGACGCACGACCTGATCAAGAGTTTGCTGCTGGGCTTGAACACGGCCCTGCGCAAAGTCGTGGTGAGCGAGCTGAAAGACGACACGTTCTTCGCGGTGATCTGGCTGGATCGGGATGGCGACCTGATCAGTGTGGATTCGCGTCCCAGCGATGCCCTCGCGCTGGCGCTCCGCCTGGACTGCCCGATCTACGTGGAAGAAAGCGTCCTCAAATCTTCCAAGCGGGATGCCACCATTTCCGACAAAGCTACCACGGACGAGCTTCGCCGCCTGCTGGAAGGCCTCAACGATGAGGACTTCGGCCGCTACAAGATGTGAAACCGGAGACCGCCGCGCGTCTCGCCAATCACCATATTCAACTGGCCTCCGAAACCGAGGGGCATTGCCTCTTCACGCGTGAGAACTTCCTGGCGCTGGTGGAGCGCAGTGGTGCGGGCTTTGGGTCGATCGGCAGTACGGGTATCATGACGGAAAGCGGCCTGGCATACCTGTTTTGGCGCGACGGCCGCGCGCTGCTGAAAGCCAAGGGGGCCGAGACCGAGGCCAGCGTGGCGCAGGTGGAGGCGATCCAGCAGTTCTCGCAAGATCTGAAGAAGGCGCTTACGAGCGAGTAGGGCAATCGCATGCCGGACCCTGCCATTCTCGTTCGTGATCGCTCGTTACGGGCCGCTCGACTGAAGCCGGTACTGACGCGGCTGCCGCCATTGGAAGGCGATCCCATTCGAATCCTGCGTGTGCGAGGGCTTCGCGACCGGCGCGGCGCTGCCCATGCCGGATCGTTTCTGCGGCAACGGAGGATTGCGTTCGATTGCACGGCGGATGAGTTCGCGCGGGTCCTGGTCCACGAGCTGTTTCATTTCGTCTGGCTGCGTTTGGGAAATCCGCGGCGGCGGTCGTATGAACACCTTTTGCGGCGGGAGCTGGCGGAGAAGGCGCCGGGCGAGCTGGGCTGGTCGGCCGATTGCCGAAAACGCGAGTTGCGCGCCGCCGACATTCGCTTACGCTCGCGGCGCTGGCGGGAATACTGCTGCGAGAGTTTTTGCGATTCCGCGGCGTGGCTCTACGCGGGTGTCGGGCGGCATGAGGAGTTTACGCTTACCGGCCGCTTCCGCCGCCTCCGGGGTGAGTGGCTGGCCAAAATCGCGGATGGCGGGCCTTTATCGATATAATGGCTAGCAGGGAAGGGAAGATGAGCCCACTGCGTCTGTCTGCCGCGCTTGCCACCGCACTCCTGGTGGGGTGGTTCGTTGCGGGGTGCTCGCGGTCGCAGCCTCCGGCTAGCGTTCGCTCGGTGAAGCCCGATAAAGAACGGCACCCGGCTCCGGATTTCACGCTCAAGGATGGCGACGGCAAAGTCGTACACCTCTCCGACTATCGCGGCAAAGTAGTGCTCCTGGATTTCTGGGCGACCTGGTGCGGCCCTTGTAAGATCGAGATCCCCTGGTTCATCGAGTTTCAGAAAGAGCACCGGGAGGGCTTTGCGGTACTCGGCGTGTCCATGGACGACGAGGGCTGGGAGGTTGTGAAGCCGTTCCTGGCCAAAGCCAAAGTGAACTACCGGGTTGTGATCGGCAACGACCAGACCTCCCAAGAATATGGCGGTATAGACGCGCTGCCCACCACTTTCCTCATCGATCGCGAGGGAAGGATCGCCGCGGTCCATGTAGGGCTTGTAAACCGGAAGGATTTTGAGAATGGCATTGAACAGCTTCTCGTTCCCGAAGAGGGCACTTCTGCTCGCGCTGCTTTGTCTGCCTTGCCTACTGGCGCAAGGTAGCGGGCACCTCGCCGTTGGCGATCCGCCCAAAGTGGTTGGCCACCGCAACGCTTCCGTGCAGGCCAAGATTCCCATTTCGGTGGAGAGCGGGTTTCACGTCAACAGCAACAAGCCGAGCGAGGAATACCTGATTCCGCTGAAGCTGAGCTGGACATCCACCGGCGCGCTGGAGGGCGGGCAAGTGGAGTACCCCAAGCCGTCGCTGGAGAAGTACGAGTTTGCCGAGAAACCGCTTTCGGTGCTGACGGGAGACTTCAACCTGGTGGCGAGCTTCAAAGTAGCGGCCAACGCCACGGCAGGTCCGGGCGCGGCCGCCGGCAAACTGCGTTACCAAGCCTGCAACAACCGCGCCTGCTTCGCGCCGAAGACGGTGGATGTAACGGTGCTGTACCAGATTCAGTAACTCCGCAAATGTGGGGCGGACGGTCGGTTTTTGCCGCCTGCCGCGACAGGCCACTGGAAGACGATGGCCTGCCCCACCATCTAGGAAGCTTTCAGGAACTGCCCGATCGCGCGTGTCGCCTGTTTGATGCGGTGCTCGTTTTCCACTAAGGCGAAGCGCACATGGCCTTCGCCCATGGGTCCGAAGCCGATGCCCGGTGAAACCGCCACCAGCGCTTTTTCCAGCAGAAGTTTCGAGAATTCCAGCGAACCCATGGCGCGGAAGCGCTCGGGCAGCGGCGCCCACAGGAACATCGATCCGCGCGGCGGTTCCACCTGCCATCCGGCCCGCCGCAACCCGGTTACCAGCACATCGCGCCGCTTCTGGTACATCGCGCAAATTTTGTGGGTATCCTCTTCGCACTCGCGCAGTCCTATAATCGACGCGATCTGGATCGGTTGAAACACGCCATAATCCAGGTAACTCTTGATGCGCGCCAGCGCCGCGATCATCTTCGCGTTGCCCAGGCAAAAACCCACGCGCCACCCCGCCATGTTGTAGCTCTTCGACATGGAGAAGATCTCAACCGCCACTTCCTTGGCCCCCTCCACCTGTAAAATACTGGGCGCTTTGTAACCGTCGAAGCACAGATCGGCGTAGGCAAAGTCATGCACGATCATGGTGCCGTGCTGGCGTGCGAGGCGGATCACTTCGCGGAAAAAATCCAGGTCGACGCAGGTTGTCGTAGGATTGTGCGGAAACGAAATCAATATCATCTTGGGCTTGCGCGTGGACGTGTGAAACAAATCTTCCAGGCGGTTGAGGAAGGTCGCCGCATCCGGCATGGGGAGCATGCAGGCATGGCCCTCGGCCATGATGACGCCGTACTGATGAATGGGATACGCAGGGTTAGGCGACACCACCGCGTCGCCAGGGCCGATGGTGGCGAACAGTAGGTGCGCCAGCGCGTCCTTGGCTCCAATGGTAACGATGGCTTCCTTCTCAGGATCGAGCGTCACGCCGTAATTCGCCAGGTAACGCTTGGTGATCTCGTCCCGCAGTTTCGGGATGCCTTTCGACTGCGAATAGCGGTGGTTCTTAGCATTGCGGGCCGCTTCGACGAGCTTACTCACAATGGCGCGCGGCGTGGCACCATCGGGATTCCCCATTCCCAGGTCGATGACGTCGATCTGCGCCGCGCGTGCTTTGGCGCGCATTTCATTGATGACGGCAAAAACGTACGGCGGCAATTTTTGAATGCGGTAAAACTCGTCGGTGTTCTCGGACATTGAACTTATTTTACGATAGGCGCGCCCGTCGACTCAGGAGTGTGGCGAGGGAGGCAGCGAAGCATCCAGTGTGGCAGCGAGATCGGCTTCCACAATGTAGCGCTTCGGCGCGCTCCCCACGTAGTAGAACGGGTAGCAAGTGATCAAATGGAGCACTGCGCCGTTTGAGGGCTGGATCGCCGCGGTGTTCTGCGGCGTCACGATCGTCATGCTCTTTACCCGATACAGAAACAGCCCGGTGCGCGTTTCCAGAACGATGTCGTCGCCTTTCTGAATCCCCTTGAGCACGCGGAAGTGAGTATCGCGGTGGCCGGCCACCACGCAGTTGCCGTTGCCACCCGGCAGGGCTGTTCCCGGCATGTGTCCCGGACCGCGGCGCAAGTCGGCTTGATCGACACCTTCCACCACGTACAACTGCGCGTCCAAGCGCGGAATCGAAAGCTTGGCGACAGTTTCGCCCAGCGGCAATCGCTCGTGCGCTGAGGGAGCCACGTCCCGCGGGACAGGGACAGGGCTCTCCAATTCCCGAGCGGCTTGCGATTGTCCCCAGTGGGATTCCCACAAATCATGGCCGCCACGAAACAAGAGTACGGCGCCTCCCGCTACCAGCAGGTAGGACAGGAGGCGCCTGATTCGGTATCTGCGGGACCACGCTAACATTACGACCTGCGGCGCAGCAGGAGGCCCACGCCGGAGAGTGAACCGCCGCTGAGCAACATCATCAGCCACCCTGCAGAAGTATGCGGCAACTCTTTGCGATCCGCGTCGCCGTTGGTATCGGGGGCGGGGGTTGCCGGAGTGGTATTCTGCGCAATCTCAGGCTGATCGGGCGCGGGAACGGGCTCCGCACCTGCGGGCTCCGGTGCCGGTGCCACAGGCGCAGGAGCGGCCTCCTGTGGGGCAGGAGGCGGAGTATTTGCCGCAGCCGTCTCCGTCGTTTGTGCCGCGGGCGCTTGCTGAGATGGCTGATAGCTCGCGGGCACCGTTACCGCTGCCGCCTGTTCCTTCTCCCGCTCCTTCAGGTTGTTGGGCAACGGGAATTCGTAGCCGTAGTTTTTCCCTTGGATCCAGACCTTGTCGAAGTAGTAGCCGTTGCCGATATGGTGCAGCACTACTTTGGTATCTTCGAGTGTCTGCGGATCATACGCCGGAATCGTCATGACTGACGTTTCGAATTTCATCCCGTTGTCGCCATAGAAGACCAGGACGCGGCTTTTGTTCTGACTCGGCAGCTCCTTGATCATGTAGTCGCCCGGCTGCATCGTTTTATCGCCGACCGTCACAACATATGGGAGGTTGACCTTAACCACGTCATACAAGGGCCCCGCGTCCTGGGCCCTGCTGGGAATCAACATTGCAAGCCCCAGGATCAGTGTGCCCGCCACAATTGCGAAATTCTTAAAATTCTTGAGTTGCATGCTTTTGAACTCCTCCGTTCCAACGATGCTTAGTGCAACCGGCGTGCCACCACGCGGGCAATGTGCCGGTGGGATGTTGGACTCATCACATCGATTCCGTGTTGCCAAGTACCGCCTCGCTTGTTAGACTCCCCCTTTCATGCAGACCGCCATCCCGCCACACATTTCCCTGGCCGAACGCACACGCCGGCGGGTGAATCGCCGCCTGATGCCGTTTCTGTTTGTGCTGTTCATCGTGGCGTACCTGGACCGTGTCAACGTCGGTTTCGCGGGCCTGCGCATGTCGCATGAATTGGGTTTCTCCGACGCGGTGTTCGGGTTCGGCGGCGGTATTTTTTTCTTGGGATATTTTCTGCTCGAGATTCCGGGCACCGTGCTGGTGGAAATCTGGAGCGCGCGCAAATGGATCTGCCGCATCATGGTTACCTGGGGCTTCCTGGCATCGGCGACAGGCTGGATCCACTCCGCGCAGCAGTTCTATTGGATCCGTTTCTTTCTAGGCGTGGCGGAAGCCGGTTTCTTTCCGGGCCTGGTGGTCTACCTTAGCCACTGGTACCGGCAGGAAGATCGCGGCAAAGCGGTGGCGATGTTTATGGCCGCGATTCCCGCGTCGCAATTAGTAGGCGCTCCGCTGGCCGCGGTGCTGCTGCGTGTTCATTGGCTGGGATACGACGGCTGGCGATGGCTTCTGACACTGGAAGGAGTGCCTGCGGTGGTGATGGGAGTGATCACCCTGTTCTACTTGACCGACCAGCCGCGGGAGGCCAAATGGCTGCCCGCGGAAGAACGCGACTGGTTGGTAGCCGAGCTGGAACGGGAACGGTCCGCCCGGACGGCCCACACTTCGGTCTGGCGGGCGCTGCGCAATCGGGATGTGCTGCTCCTGGCCGCTATCCTCCTACTGGGCCTGACTCCGAACTATGGGTTGAGCCTGTGGCTGCCGCAAATGGTGCAGCGGCTTTCGACTTTCGGAGTCTCGCAGGTAAGCATGATTGCGGCCATTCCTTACCTTTTGTCGCTGCCGCTGATGCTATTGACCGGCTGGCATTCCGATCGCACCGGTGAGCGCCGCTGGCACACGGCCGTTCCCCGCCTGCTGTCGGGAGTGGCGCTCACGGCGTGCTTCTTCACCATGGGGCACATCTGGATTAGTGTGCTGATGCTCTCTCTGGCAACGGTGGGATTCTATTGTGCTCACCCCGGTTTTTGGCCGTTGCCCAATCTGTTCATGGGACGGGCCGCGGCTGCGGCTAGCATTGGACTGATCAACTCGTTCGGAAACCTGGGAGGTTTTCTGGGCCCCTATGCCATCGGCTGGCTCAGCAACGGCACCGGCGGTTTCGGCCCCGGTCTGCTATTGATGGGCGCCTGTGCCTGCGGCTCGGCATTGTTGGTATTTGGCCTGAGAATTGAGCGCCGCCTATCGGCCTCAGGCGATCGTTGATCTCCCGCCGCGCTTAGTGTGGGCGCCGGAGAGCATCCTCTTCTGCCTTTTGGCGAACGAGCGCACTTGAGAGTTGCGTTGTTCCAAACGTTGCCGGATCCGGCCGACCGCATAGGTCACAATACATTCCAACGAGCAAAAGAGCGTGCGATTGCCGTGCTGGTGTAACTGTACGGACGCCTCATCGAGCTTCTCACCACAAACCGCGCAATAGTCGGCGCGTTGCATTGGTTCCGTGTTCCTTTCCCCCCGCTTGCTGCAAACTTCACCCCTGGACGGCCAGTTACCTGGCGGCCTCAGGCACAGCCTTTCCTGACCGACAAGACATCGAGCTCAGGTACTGGTTTGGAGTGTAATGGACTTGCGTGTGGATTAAGACAATACCGAAGATCTGGTCAGCATCCTCACCACGAGGGCGAATCGACCATTTTTTCGGAGGGTCGCCGAGCGAACTCCGTGGTGGATGGTTGTCACCGCGACTGTTATTAACAGGCTGAAACTCATGTGGGTCCCGCAGCGCCGGCGCCGGCCCTGCGTCGTCCAGCCGTCACTCTTTGGATCTCGATTCGCGGGTCGCCGAGGCTTCGTTGGATACTATGCTGACCAGCGGTAACGGCGAACCATTGGGCCGCTTGGTCAGGCTGATTTCCAACCGGAATCAATATCCTCTTTAACCGGCCAGTACGAGCCAGACCAACGTCGCGTCGACAGCGTGAAGGCTCCGGTTCCGCAAAGCCCATTTTGTTTCGTGCACGATAGCTCGCCAGAGCCAGTGGAATCGGTGCGGTCCAAAGGCGGTCTTCACGATATGCCAGGGTCACAATCCTAACCTTTTTCTTTTTTTGATCAGACTCGCGAGTAAGCCCCTGTAATATCGCCTTTCCGAGAGATTTGTTTCGGATATCTCACTTACGGAAAAGGAATCACGATGTTACGTCTAATTTGTTTCGCGTTGGGAATTGTGGCGCTACTTGGAGTAAGTGGTGGGTTAGCTGGAGGCATTTCAAATGCCCCCGTATGGACGGCGCCGCAAGTGGCGGACGGCACTTCGCCCACCGCGCCTCCATATCCGCTGGGCCCGCAGGTGGCGGACGGCACTTCGCCCACGGCGCCTCCTTATCCGCTGGGCCCGCAGGTGGCAGACGGCACTTCGCCCACCGCGCCTCCATATCCGCTGGGCCCGCAGGTGGCGGACGGCACTTCGCCCACCGCACCCCCGTACCCTCTCGCGGCATGAAGCTTCGCGAATCAAGATGTTGCCTACCAGGTAACATCAGCACCACCCTAGATTGGTGTGGGACCGCGTTCGAGCGCCTGTATGCTATACTCTGGCGCAAAGAAGATGGGACCCCTCGACAGGGTGTTATGGTTGGCGGGCGATTTGATGATCGCCGCCCTGTTTCTCCGGGCGCGGAGAGAACAGTTCTTTGCCCGGTATCCCTTCTTCTTTGGATACCTTGGATTCGTGGCCGGTACGGAATTGCTACGACTCTATTTGCAGTTGGAAACGTCGCGGCGAACCTATGAAATCGGCTATTGGGTGTCGGAATTCTTTTCGGCGGCCGCCGGTTTTGGTGTCACGTGGCAGATATACGCCACTATTTTGGCGCCGTATGGCGGTGTGCGGCGGATGGCGCGAGCGGTATTGGCCGTGTTTTTCGCGCTGGCGTTGGCGAAGGCTCTAGTGGAATTGGTGGGCAGCCCGATTCGGAACCTCGGCCCGACAACGGTCGAACTGGAGCGAAACCTGCGCTTTGTACAGGCGCTCCTCCTGTTGGCGATGGCTGGTCTGGTGGTGCACTACTCGCTTCCCATGGGTCGCAACGTTCGTGCGATGCTGGCAGGGTATGGATTTTATATCGGCTGTGTGGTGATCGCGCTCAGCCTTCGCTCCCAGTGGGGACAGGCGTTTGAGCGAAGCAAAGACTTACTGGAACGGTTTGCGTATCTGACAACGTTGACCCTTTGGTGCGCGGGAATGTGGTCCTATTCCCGGAATCCGGCGCCGGATACGTGGATCGAGGTCGACTATGATCGGATCTCGGAACAGACCAGCCGGGCGTTCAGCCGGCTGCGGGAGCATATGATGCAATCTTGGAGGTCATGATGAATTTTATCTTCGTCATTGCGATCGGTCTCTTTCTGCTTTTCTTCTTTTGGGTTGCGTCGCGGCGCAATACTTCGGATATTGCCGCTCCGTACGGAGGCTCCCCTGACGCGTCGGAGTACCTGGTGCGCTTGCCATCGCGCGCTCTTCTCGACCGGTTTCTCTCGGCCGAAGACGTGGAATACGCAGCCACGCTGAACTCTCCAGCGCTGGTGCGCCTGGTGGTGCGGGAGCGCAGGAGGTTGGCTACTGCGTGGTTGGGCCAGAACGGGCGCGAGGCCGGCCGGTTATTCCGTTTGCATCTCCGAATGGTCCGGCAAGCCGAGGGCCTACGCCCCGCGGCCGAAGTGAAGCTGGTATTTGCCGTGGGCTCGTTCTTCTTTGTCTATGCTGTGATGATGGCCGCGGTGGGGTTGTACGGGACGCTGCGAACGCGGCGTTTTCTGGAGTCTCTTCAAACACTCGCCAATGTCCTTTCGAATTTGGGCGGGCGAATTGCGGAAGGCATCGGCGGCAGCATGGTTCCGCAGTTGGACGCCGGAGGAGGACGCTAAATGCTCTCTTCGCGAATCACTCGTGAATCCGAACTCGAGGCGGCAGTTCGCGATTTGGAACTCCGCACGCTGGCGAATCTGCGCGGAGGCCTTACCAAGCTGGTATACCTTTCCTCGACGCGCGATTACAACACAGGAGAGTATCAGCACGACGGTTTGGCCGACCGGTTTGGCGCCCAGGCGGCGCAATCTGCCCTGGCGCAATGCCACCAGGCCGCCTTCCAGGAACTGGTGTCTTCCAGCCTGTCGGCCCTGGTTGCGCAACTGAAAACCTACATTGAGTCAACGGGAGCAGAGCGAGAAAAGGTCTTGCAGAGCTGGCGGCAATTGCAGGCCTTCCGCGTGCTGATCCCCGGCACCTGCGACGAGTTGAGCGCGGACTTCTTCGTTTCCAATGTCAGGATTGCGCTGGAGATCTTGAGGTTGCCGGCGCCGTCGGGGAATTGACCAGGCGGGCCGCCACCGCCGTCACGCGGCCAATGACCTCCGCTTCATTGGGAAAGGCGAATTCCTGCGTGCGGCAGCCGGACAATGGATGCGGGACGGATATGATGCGGTCGCGGTTTAGTTCGCACCACGAGCAGAGATAACCCGTTCGCAGTTCCAGAAACCAAATCGGCCGCTCGTACTCGGAGCGATAGGCGCTGGTTGTCTGCGGCTTCTGCTGCTGATCGATCTGCACGAACGACCCTGGCCGGAGCAGCGGATACATGGTGTAATCTTCCAGCCCGATGAAACCGTAGCGCTGCTTGCGGACGTTCAGGTTGCGCAGGAGCGCCACCGGCACTTCGCCCCAGACCTCCACCATACGAGAGAGTAGATTGGTCTTTTCCACGTGGAGCGCGGGATCGAAGCGCACTGGAAAATTCACCGTGCGCCCTTCGTCATACACCTCGAAGCTGGCTAACCGTGTGTTTCCCGTTTCCATATCAAAGTGGTGGCCGGTAATTCTTTCCAGGTCGAGATAGAACGACACCAGCTCCGTGAACGGGCGGGCATATACCGCACTCAAAGTGAATAGTTTGTAAATGCTTGGTGTGGACTCGTCATTTTCGATCTGGATCAGGCGGGCATGCGAGACGGCATATTCATCGCTGCCTTCCGCTGTCGCGATCTTCTTGCTGAGTTCGGAGATTTCGCGCGTCGTGAGGCCGAGGCGCAAACGCATCTGCTTTAGCCGCTCCCCCGCCCGACCTGTTGCCAATGTCTCGAAAGCCTCCCAGGGATTATCGCAGAAGTGCCGCGCGAACGGGGATAGAAGGTGCAATAATTGCAGGTGCGCTTTTGTTCGAACCATGGAATCTGGGAATTGAATGGAGGTCGTGATGCTGGATCATAAACTCCGTGTCGGTCGCATGACGTTTTCTTTGTCTTTGGCTGCGTTCGCCGTATGCCTCATACCCTCATCTGCTCCGGGCGCGGAGACGGAGGCCACCTATTCCAAGGATGTAGCTCCTATTTTCCAGCGGGCCTGTCAGAGCTGCCATCGCCCCGGGGCCATCGCCCCCATGTCGCTGTTGACGTATCAGGACGCGCGGCCTTGGGCCCGCTCGATCAAGGCGAAAGTGGTCAAACGGCAGATGCCGCCGTGGCATATCGATCGCAACATCGGGATCAATAAGTTCAAAGATGATCCGTCGTTAACCGACGCGGAGATCGCCACCATTTCGGCGTGGGTCGACCGTGGCGCTCCCGAGGGCAATCCCGCTGACATGCCTCCGACGCGCGTGTTTTCCGATATGGATAAATGGCATATGGGAAAGCCCGATGTCGTTGTCTCGATGCCTAGGCCCTATGTATTGAAAGCCAAGGGCGGCGATGAGTATTACGACGTCGAAGTGGACCCCGGGTTTACAGAAGATGTTTACGTCTCGGCCTTGGAAACCAAGCCGGATCAGGGCTTCAAGGTCGTGCATCACTGCACCACCAACCTGGTGGAAGATCCCGTGGACGATCCGGTGGGTCTGTTCCTGAACGAGTACGCCGTGGGCAAGAACGCGGATATTTTCCCGGCGAATTCCGGGCGGCTGATTAAGGCGGGCTCGAAAATCCATTTCAACATCCACCTTTATCCGGACGGCGAGCCGACGCCTGTCCAGATTTCTCTGGGCCTCAAGCTCTACCCCAAGGGGTTCGTGCCCAACTACGTGGCCTTCACACAACACATGGGCGATGTGAGCGACCTCGATCTGCCGGCTGGCCAGGTCACTCGCAATGACGGGTACTTTCGCCTGTCGAGACCCGCAGTATTGACGGCGTATCAACCGCACTTCCACCTCCGCGGTAAGGCCCAGTGCATGGAAGCCATCTATCCCGACGTGCGGCCCGACTCTGCCCGTCCCGGTCCGGCGAAGACCGAAACCCTCAGTTGCGTGAGCGATTATCAATTTGGCTGGAGCATAACCTATAACTATGCGGATGACGTCTCGCCGATCCTGCCCGCGGGAACGATCATTCACGTGACCACATGGCACGACAATTCGGACAACAATCCGCACAACCCGAACCCCAAGAATTGGGTGGGCAGCGGCCAACGGACCATAGACGAGATGAGTTTCGCTTGGGTAAGTTTGTTCTATATTGATGAGGCTGACTATCAACAGCGCGTGGCGGCGAGAAAGAAGATAGCGTTGGCGGCAATTACCGAGCCGCGACCGTAAGGGAGCGGAGGTTAATTTGCGAAAGCACGTCGCCCCTGTCCTCCTCATTTGGGCCCTCAGTAGTGTGCCCTTGATTGCTCAGACACTCCCCCCGACGTACATTCCGCAAACGAAGTTCGCGCGCGGACAAGACGTAGTGCCATCCTTCGATGGGTGGCTGCGAAACCCGGATGGCAGTTTCACCATGGTGTTCGGTTACATGAACCGGAATTACGAGGAAGAGCTCGCGATTCCCGCCGGCGCCGACAATAAGCTCGAACCGGGCGCAGCGGATCAAGGGCAGCCGACGTACTTTCTGCCGCGCCGGCACGCCTGGGTCTTTCGCGTCCAGGTCCCCGCCGATTGGGGGAATCGCGAACTGATCTGGAGCATCACCGTCAACGGTCGCACGGAAAAAGCTTACGGCAGCCTCCAATCCCAAGAGGAAATTCTGGAACGGTTGATCATGACTCGCGGTAATCTGAGTCCCGGTCTGGATGATCCCAACCGGCCTCCCACTGTTTCGATTGTTCCGGTGCAAGCGGTGCCGGCGAACGGTACGGTGACACTAACCGCGCTCGTCACGGACGATGGTTTGCCCAAGCCGCGCGCGCCGAAAGCCGCACCGGCCACGGAGCCCGGCAAGGCCCAGACGAACCAAGCCACCGCGCCGAGGCTCGGCTTGAATGTCACGTGGATGGAGTATCGCGGCCCCGCGAAAGTCACGTTCGGCAGCACGGATCCGATTCTGGTTACGGATGGAAGAGCTGTCACGAACGCGCATTTTCCCAAGCCCGGCACCTACGTGCTGCGCGCCACCGCGAATGATGGGGAGTTATCGACGACCAGTGACATCACGCTCAATGTCGCGGCACCGTAACGCTGGCGATCTTTGTCGCCGGTGGGCTTTTTTCAACAAACAGTGTAAGGCAGGAATCATGAAACACAAGACCATACGGATACTGTTCACCATGCTCCCGGCGTTAGCAGCTTTTCCTCTTGCCGCGCAATCGGGAGCCAAGAATGGCGAATGGCCGACCTATGCGGGAGATCTGGGGAGTACGCGCTACTCGCCGCTCGATCAGATCAACGCGGACAATTTCAATAAACTACAAATTGCCTGGCGCTTCAAAACCGACCACCAGGGCCCGCGCCCGGAGTATCAATTCGAATCCACTCCCCTGATGGTGCACGGAGTTCTCTACACCACCGCCGGTTCGCGCCGTGCCGTGCTGGCGCTGGATGCGGCGACGGGTGAGCTGCTCTGGACGCACAGTGAGAACGAAGGGGCGCGCGGGGCTGCCGCGCCACGGCAGCTTTCCGGTCGCGGGCTAGCCTATTGGACCGACGGCAAGGAGGAGCGCATCCTCTACGTGACTCCGGGGTACCGGCTCATCGCCCTGGATGCCAAGACTGGTACAGCGATACCCGGCTTCGGTAAGAACGGCGTAGTCGATCTGAAGTTGGACGACGATCAGCCGATCGACCTGGTGACGGGAGAGGTCGGACTGCACGCGGCGCCTGTGGTGGCCCGGAACGTGATCGTCATCGGAGCTGCGCACCGCACCGGAGCCAACCCCAAAAGCAAGACCAACGTGAAAGGCTTCGTCCGCGGATTCGATGTGCGGACGGGAAAGCGCCTCTGGATTTTCCATACCATCCCCGCGCCGGGTGAGCCCGGAATCGAGACCTGGCTGAACGACTCGTGGTCGTACACCGGGAATACAGGCGTATGGGGACAAATCTCCATCGATGAAGAACTCGGGCTGGTGTATTTGCCGGTGGAGTTGCCTACGGGCGATTACTTTGGAGCGAATCGTCCGGGTAATAATCTCTACGGCGAGACGCTGGTAGCAGTCGATCTGGAGACCGGCAAGCGGAAGTGGCACTATCAGCTGGTACACCACGGTCTCTGGGACATGGATATCCCGTGCGCCCCGATGTTAGTCGACATCACGGTCGGCGGACGAACCATCAAGGCGGTTGCGCAACCGACCAAGCAGGCTAACCTCTACGTCTTCGATCGAGTCACCGGCCAGCCGGTTTGGCCGATTGCGGAACGGCCCGTGCCGAAAGGCGACGTGCCGGGCGAATGGTACTCGCCGACGCAGCCGTTCCCTACCAAGCCGCCGGCCTACGATCGCCAGGGCGTTTCGATCGACGATCTGATCGATTTCACGCCGCAGTTGCGCGAGGAAGCGGTGAAGCTGGTCGCACGGTATAAGCTGGGCCCCATGTTTGAACCTCCCGTGGTGAGTAAACTCGAGGGACCTCTGGCCACGTTGCATCTACCCTCGGCCACCGGCGGGACGAATTGGCCCGGAGGCTCGTACGATCCCGAAAGCCATATTCTGTACGTATTTTCGCAAACCAACATTTCGCCCATGGGACTGGTGCCGCCTCCCAGTCGCAGCGTCTCGGACATGGCTTACATCGCGGGGACGGCCCTCACCGGGGCGCGGTTGACGGGTGGATCCGGTGCGGGTCCCGCCGATGGCGGAGCGCCTGCCCGCGCTAACGCGGACGAGGGCGGCGCCGGTCTGACTGTCCAAGGCCTGCCGCTGGTGAAGCCGCCGTATGGGCGCATCAGTGCGATCGATCTCAATAAAGGCGAAATCCTGTGGCAGATTGCGCACGGCGAAACCCCCGACAATATCCGCAATCATCCCGCGCTCAAAGGCGTAGATGTCGCGCGGACCGGCCGCCCCGGTATCATCGGCACTCTCGTAACCAAGAGCTTGCTGATTGCCGGCGAAGCTGGCTTCTTCACCACACCCAATGGGCAGCGCGGCGCCATGCTGCGTGCGTACGACAAGGCGAGCGGCAAGGAGGTTGGCGCCGTGTACATGCCCGCGCCGCAAAGCGGTTCCCCCATGACGTATCTGCTGAATAGCAAACAGTATCTGGTAGTTGCGATCAGCGGCGGCACATACTCAGGCGAGCTACTGGCATTCCGCCTGCCGAGTGAGTAGCATAGGCATCCCTGCCTGTGTCTGGTTTTTGTTATTAACAAAAGAATTCCGGTGAATTTCAAGCCATTTTAAATTTTCCAGTATCCTGCTGATTCTGCTATCATCTGGCGTACCTACAATCGGAGACTGCGGATGAACGCCGGAAAGTCTGAGCCCGATGAGAGTCTCATCGTCGTTGGCGTAGGCGCCTCGGCCGGGGGACTGGAGGCGTTCTCCGAACTGGTGAGTCACCTGCCGCGCACCACCGGCATCGCTTTCATCCTGGTGCAGCATCTCGATCCCAACTACAAGAGTGCTTTGCCGGAACTGTTAGCCGGCAAGACGTCGATCCCCGTGCTGCAGGTACACAACAATACTCGCATTGAACCGGACAACATTTATGTGAACCCTCCCAACAGCCTGATGCTGATTCGCGACCGCACCCTGATTCTTGAGGAGCGGCCGGCAACTGTCGAGAGATTCAAGCCGATCGATGCCTTCTTCACCTCCCTGGCCCGTGAATTCCACTTCCAGGCGGTGGGCGTGGTTCTTTCGGGAACGGCTTCGGATGGCACATTGGGACTGAAAGCGATTAAGGCCGAAGGCGGGATTACGTTTGCCCAGAACCAGACCGCCAAGTTCGATAGCATGCCGCGGAGCGCCATCGCCGCGGGGGTGGTGGATTTCATTCTTTCCCCGCGCCGGATAGCCGAAGAATTGGCGGCGATCACCAATCGGACCAGGAATCTGAACAAGGCCGAACGCGAATTGACCGGCGACGGCACAACCCTCCACCGCATTCTCCTGCTGCTCCGCCATAATACGGGGGTTGATTTCAGCCAATACAAGCAGACTACGATTCTGCGCCGCCTGAACCGCCGGATGGTGGTAACAAGGTCGGAGACTCTCGAACTATATCTTGAGCTTTTGCAGAAAGATTCGGAAGAAGCCAAGGCGCTCTTCGACGACCTGCTGATCAACGTCACGGATTTTTTCCGCGATTCCGAGGTGTTCGAGGCCGCGAAGCGTATAGCATTTCCATCCATCATTCGCGATCGCAAACAACCGCGCACCATTCGCGCCTGGATTCCCGGCTGCTCTTCCGGCGAGGAAGTTTACTCGATGGCGATTGCCCTGGCGGAGTTCCTGGAATCCGAAGGCCTGGAATTTTCCGTTCAGCTGTTCGGGACTGACGTGAGCGACGGTGCGATCCAAAAAGCGCGCGCGGGAATTTACGATGAGAGCTCGGTGGCGAATGTCTCGTCGGACCGTCTGCGCCGTTTCTTCGTGCGCACCGACTCCGGGTACCAGATCGTCCGCACGATTCGGGACATGTGCATCTTCTCGCGGCACAACGTCGCCAAAGACCCCCCTCTGTCGCGCATGGATCTGGTTAGTTGCCGGAACCTTCTGATCTATTTCGCACCGTCGTTGCAGCGGCGCATCCTGGCCACGTTCGCTTATGCGCTGCAGCCGGGCGGGTGTCTGATTCTTGGACCTTCCGAGACATTGGGTAGTTTGGACGAGTATTTCCGGACGCTCGACGAGCCGCACAAGATCTATTCGAGGAAGGCAACCACGTTGCAGGGAGCCTTTCATATACCGGCAACCATTGAGGAAGAGCTACCCTTTCCTGCGAACTTGCCGGAGCCGCGCCAGGCTGAAACGCCTTTTTCAGGCGACGACGTTCACAAATACGTCAACCGGATCGTTCTTTCGCGGTACGGCCCTGCCGCCGTTGTGGTGAACGAAGTACTGCAGATCGTCGAATGTCGCGGCGATGTGGCGCCGTACCTCGGCCAAGCCGAACCCGGTGTCGATCTGATGAATGCGGTCCAGCGAAATGTGCGAGGCGCTCTCGGCAGCGCCATCGAACAGGCCCGCCGGAGCAACGCCGCCGTGGCCGCCCAGAGTATTCCGGCGACGGGCTCTACCCCGGTCGCCATTACGGTTGTTCCTCTGACGCTGGCTGGCGTGGCCCCGCACTTTCTGATTCTATTCGGACAGGCTCGCGCGGGAACCAATGGCGAGGAAACCGCGGCTATTTCGGCCGAGCCCGAAAGGGCGGCTCCTTTAGCGCCCGACGAGGAAAATACCCAGCTCAAGCAGGAATTGAAGGCTGCCCGCGAGTATCTGCAATCGGTGATCGAAGAGCTTCGTTCCACCAATGAGGAAGCACAATCGGCCAACGAAGAGTTGCAAAGCACCAATGAGGAATTGCAGACCTCCAAGGAGGAACTGCAATCGACCAACGAGGAGCTGCACACGGTCAATGCCGAAATGCACAGCCGCAATGCAGATCTGGCGCAAATCAACGATGACCTGGCGAATCTGCTCAGCTCCATGAACATGCCTATCGTGATGACCGGAAGCGACCTGCGGATCCGGCGGTTCACCCCCACGGCAGAGAAGGCCTTGAGGCTCATTGCGTCCGATATCGGCCGCCCTATTTCGGACTTGAAGCCGCGCATCAACGTCACGAATCTGGAAGAGATTCTCCAGCAGGTGGTAGACACGCTGCAGCCGTATGAGCGCGAGGTCCAGGACCAGGAAGGCCGGCTGTATCTCCTGCGTGTCCGTCCTTACCGCACCGCGGACAACCGCATCGACGGCGCGGTCCTGCAATTGCTGGACGTGAGCGATCTGAAGCGCAGCCTGGACGAAGCCAGGCAGGCGCGTGACTTTGCTGAGGCGATTGTGAATACGGTGCGTGAGCCGCTCGCCGTCCTGGATCAGAATCTCGCGATTCAGAATGCCAACCGCTCTTTCTACGAATCACTCGGCGTGAATCAACGCGCCATGCTCGGCCAGACGATCTATGAGATCGGGGAAGGGCGATTCGATTTGCCCGAAGTGCGTGCCCTATTTGAACATCTCGCCGCCCGTTCGCCGGAATTGAGCGATGTGGAGATCGTGTACCGGCCGGAGCGCGGCGAACCCCGGACTCTGTTGCTGAACGCGCGCCTTCTGCGGATGACCGAACAGAAGGGGCTCATCCTCGTGGCGTTTGAGGACAATACCGAACGCAAACGCGCCGCCGTAGCGCCCTATCGACGGCTGTTTGAATCCGCGCGTGACGGCATCGTCCTGGTAGACGCGGTAAGCGGCGAGATCCTGGACGTCAACCCGTTCACGGAAGGGCTTCTAGGTTACGCGCGCAACGAACTGGTAGGCCGCAAGCTTTGGGAGATCGAGCCCATGCGAAACGCGCCGCGCCTGCGGCCGGCATTCGACCAGATTCGAGAACAAGGCATGCTGCGCCTGGATGATCTCACCTTACAGAAGAAGGGCGGTCAGGCGCTCCAGGTCGAAGTCATCGCCAGCATGTATTCCGAAGATCATCGGCCGGCCATGCAGTTTCACATACGCGATGTCGGCGAACGGAGGAAGTTCGAGCGCGAGTTACAGGAGACGCAGAAACTGGAAAGCCTGGGGCTGCTGGCCGGGGGCATTGCGCACGACTTCAACAACCTGCTGACGGGTATTATCGGGAACGCGAGTCTCGCCTTTGCGGAGGCTCCGGTGGATCAGCCGCTGCGCATACGTCTGCGGGAGGTTGTGAGGGCAGGAGAGCGCGCTGCGTTTCTAACCCGGCAAATGCTGGCCTATGCCGGCAAGGGGCGCTTCGTAACAGAGCCGATTAACGTGGGAGACCTGGTTACCGAAATCTCGGCGCTGGTGCGGACGTCGATTCCGAAATCTGTCGAGCTCAAGCTGGATCTGGCGGCGAACCTTCCGTTGGTGGAAGCCGATTCCGCTCAGCTCCAGCAGTTGGTAATGAATCTGGTAATCAATGGCGCCGAAGCCATCGGCGAGAACGCGCCGGGGAGCGTGGCGATCCGGACTTCCGCCCGCGAACTCAACTCGCGGGAAGCCGCCGAGCTCTTCGGTCCGGAACCATCCGCGCCGGGAGAGTACGTGCAATTGGAGGTCACCGACACCGGTTCGGGAATGGATGAGGCCACCAAGGCGCGCATCTTCGATCCCTTCTTCACTACGAAATTTACGGGCCGGGGGCTAGGCCTCGCCGCTGTTCAAGGCATTGTCAAAGGACACCGCGGAGCGATTCGCGTCTACAGCTCGCCCGGCCAGGGCACGTCTTTCCTCGTTATACTTCCGGCGATGCATCGTCAGACGTCGGTAGTCCCCGCGGTGGGGCCGACAGTTGCTCCCATCCCGCCGGGGTCAGTGGCCTTGGTGATCGATAGCGAAGAGAGCGTCCGCTCGTTTGCCAACAGCGCCCTCTCGCGTGCGGGAATGAAGGTCTTGGTTGCGGACAACGGGAAGACCGGTGTGGAGCTGTTTCGAGAGCACAACGCGATCGTTTCGGTGGTGCTGCTGGATCTCCTGATGCCCGTCAAAGGAGGCGAAGAGGCTTTTGCGCTGCTGCGGGAGATTAATCCCGGCGTCCCTGTTATCCTTTCCAGCGGATTCGATGAGACCGAAGCAGCGCGGCGGTTTTCGGAACCCAAGCCGGCGCGCTTCCTGCAAAAGCCGTACACCATGGAGCGCCTGGTTGCGGCCGTGGCGGCTGTGTTGAACCCCCATGGATGAAGAGATCCGAAGTCTCTTTGAGAAGACCGCGCGCACGCGATACCAATTCCTGACGGCCGAGCTCCAAACCTGTTTCACAGCTGTAGATTTGGCGATGTTCGAGCTCTCCATCGGAAATATCGCCATTGCCGAAAACGAAGTCGCTGCCGTAGAAAAAGGCATACGAGCAATCCGACGATTTCTCCCCGAATTATCTGGTGAGCCGGGAACGGAAGTGGCGGCAAGCCTAACGAAGCTCCAAGCGCAACTGGATTCGCTAAAGGCTGCGCTACAGCCGCGGTTACCGAACCGCGACCGGTAGGAAGCGGAGGCTCAATAACCTGACTTAAGACGAAACTTCAGCCGGTGGGTCCGGACGTCGCGCTCCTAGTACTTTTGCTGCCATGCCTTTAGGAAAGTGGGGACGTCTTTGGATAAGCCAGGAAAAGACCGGCAGGAGGCTTCTGAGCGCCAGCCATTTCAACTGAAAGAATCTGGCATTACAGCACAAACACCGATACGGGAGGAACAAGATGCCGACGGACCGCTCCGCCGTACTGCGCCTTCGAGACCGGGCAACGTTTGCTGCGCCACACTGCGGACACACCCGTGACACGGTTCTCCTCCCATACGAATATCTCATGAGAAAGTCCCCCTTTCGAGTCCTTCAGCGCGGCAGTAGTACTAGCGGTACCAATCTTCGGTATGAAAAACACCAGATGCGTCTTTGCGAACGTACCTTCGGTGACAGTATGCCGCTGTTGGACAGGCAGGACGCTATAATGAACCCCATTAACGATTCCGGCAATTGTTATGTCTCGCATTGTCCGCTGTTCTCTGATCCAGGCGACCAACGCCGCTCCTCCGGATGCGTCGCTCGAAGCCACCAAGCAAGCCATGATCGACAAGCACGTCGGCTACATCCGCCAGGCTGCGGGTGACGGGGCGCAAATCGTCTGCCTGCAGGAGATCTTTTATGGCCCGTATTTCTGCGCGGAGCAGACCACGCGCTGGTACGACTTCACCGAGAGGGTGCCGGATGGCCCCACCATCCGCCTGATGCGCGACCTGGCCCGCCAGCACCACGTGGCGCTGATTGTCCCCGTCTACGAGATCGAGCAGGATGGCGTTTACTACAACACTGCGGCCGTGATCCACAACGACGGCTCGTACCTGGGCAAGTATCGCAAGACGCACATCCCCCACGTGGCCCCCGGTTTCTGGGAGAAATTCTATTTCCGTCCCGGCAACCTCGGCTACCCGGTGTTCGATTTGGGTTTCGCCAAGATCGGCGTCTACATCTGTTACGACCGCCACTTCCCCGAGGGCGCGCGGGCGCTGGGGTTGAACGGCGCCGAAATCGTGTTCAATCCCTCCGCCACGGTCGCCGGCCTGAGCGAGCATTTGTGGAAACTGGAGCAGCCCGCGCACGCCGTGGCTAATGGCTACTTCGTTGGCGCCATCAATCGTGTGGGCGTCGAAGCTCCCTGGAACATCGGTGAATTTTACGGCTCCAGTTACTTCTGCGATCCGCGCGGGCGCATCTTTGCCCAGGCGGCGCGCGACCGCGATGAAGTGCTCACCGCCGACCTCGATCTCGACCTCATCGCCGAAGTCCGCAAAACCTGGCAGTTCTTCCGCGACCGCCGGCCCGACATGTACGAAGCGCTCGTCAAGGCCTGAGCCATGCCCGAGGCGCCCCTACCGGTTCCGCGCAACCTCGAGCAATTCCCGGAATTGCACCCGCCCTTCGAACGGCAGGGGGCGCTGGTGGAAGCCAACCGCTGCCTGTTTTGTTTCGACGCTCCGTGCACGGCGGCCTGCCCCACCCACATCGACGTGCCGCGCTTCATCAAGAAGATCGCCAGCGAAAACCTGCCAGGCGCGGCCCTGACCATTCTGGACGCCAACATCCTGGGCCTGAGCTGCGCGCGCGTTTGTCCGGTGGATGTGCTCTGCGAAGGCGCCTGCGTGCTCGATCGCTACAACCAGAAACCCATCGAGATCGGCCGCTTGCAGCGCTATGCCATGGACAGTTTTTACAATGGGGCGCGGGCAGCCCTGCACCGCCAGTGCAGCGGACGCAGTGCCAAAATCGCGTGCGTTGGCGGCGGCCCCGCCTCACTCGCCTGTGCCGCGGAACTGCGCCGCCGCGGCCTCGGCGTTACCATATTCGACAATCGCCCTTTGCCCGGCGGTTTGAACACCTACGGGGTGGCCGAGTACAAGCTCCGCCCGTCGGACAGCCTGCGCGAAGTGGACCTGGTGCGCTCTCTGGGCGTCGAGTTCCGGCAGGCTGAAATCGGCGTAGACCCGCCGCTCGCGACCCTGGAGAAAGATTTCGACCGCGTCTTCCTCGGCCTGGGCCTCGGCTCGATGCTGCGTCTCGGAATCCCCGGCGAGCAGTCCTCGGGCGTGATCGACGCCCTGCGCTTCATCGCGCGCTACAAGACATCTCACGATGTGCCGGTGGGCCGCCGCGTGGTGGTGATCGGTGGCGGCAACACGGCCATCGACGCTGCTAACGCCGCCTGCCGGTTGGGCGCGAGCGAGGTCCATATCTTCTACCGCCGCGGCGAAAAGCAGATGCCGGCATTTGCCTCCGAATACGAGAATTCCAAGATTGAAGGCGTTCGTTTCCATTTCCTGGCGCAGCCCGTCGAGATCCTGCAGGACGATGGACGCGTTTCCGCGGTGCGCTTTATAGGAACCCGGTTGGCCGAGCCCGATGCTTCCGGACGCCGGCCGTTCGGAGCTGTCACGGGCACCGATTTCGTCTTTCCTTGCGACATGGTAATCCCCGCGCTGGGCCAGTCGCGCATGATCGGACTTCTCGAAGCCATCGGCGTCGGGGTGGATGGCGGCTCGATCGCTGTCGACCGCCCCACTGGCCGCACGGCCAATCCGAAATATTACGCGGGCGGCGATTGCGTCAACGGAGGGCGCGAAGTGGTCGACGCCGTGGCCGATGGCAAACGCGCCGCCATCGCCATTGCCCAAAGTCTGGAGGCGCAGCGTGGCTGATTTGACCACCGTGTTTGCGGGGCGCATCCGCTCGCCGAACCCATTCTGGCTGGCCTCCGGGCCGCCCGCCAATTGCGGTGACCAAGTCATGCGCGCCTTCGATGCGGGCTGGGGCGGCGCGGTGTGGAAGACCATCGGCGAGCCCATCGTCAACGTCTCGTCGCGCTACTCCTCCGTCGATTGGAACGGCCAGCGCATGATGGGGCTGAACAACATTGAGCTGATCTCTGACCGTCCCATCGAGACCAACCTGCGCGAGATTGCCGAGGTCAAACGGCGCTACCCGAAACATGCGGTGATCGCTTCATTGATGGTCGAATCGAAGCGCGAGGCGTGGCACGAAATTGTGAAGCGCTCCGAAGATGCCGGCGCCGACGGGCTGGAGCTGAATTTCGGCTGCCCGCACGGCATGAGCGAGCGCGGTATGGGTAGCGCCGTCGGCCAGGTGCCCGAATACTCGTCGATGATCACCGAGTGGGTGAAGGAAGTTGCCCGAACGCCGGTTCTGGTCAAGCTCACACCCAACGTCACCGATGTGCGCACGATTGCGCGTGCGGCGCGGCGCGGCGGTGCGGATGGCCTCTCCGCCATCAACACCATCAACTCCATCACCGGCATCGATCTCGACACGTTCACGCCGCGTCCCGATGTGGGCGGGTTCTCGGCGCATGGCGGCTACTGCGGGCCGGCCGTGAAGCCCATCGCGCTGCACCTGGTGCAGCAGCTTGCCTCCGATGCAGAAGTGGCCCTGCCGATTTCCGGCATCGGCGGCATCGCTACCTGGCGCGAAGCCGCGGAGTTCCTGCTGCTGGGTTGTGGCTCGGTGCAGGTCTGCACCGCGGCCATGCACTACGGCTTTCGCATCGTGGAAGACATGATCGACGGCTTGAGCCATTGGATGGACGAAAAGGGGTTCGCCACCATCGACCAGTTCCGCGGGCTCTCGCTTCCCAAGATGACCGAATGGAAGCACCTCGATTTGAATTACCGGATTGTGGCGCGCATCAACCGCGACACTTGCATTGGCTGCGACCTTTGCTACATCGCCTGCTGGGACGGCGCGCACCAGTGCATCCACCGCGACGGCCATGCTGTACCCGAAAGCGTGGAGGCTGCCAGTCGCGCGAGCATCGCCGTGACGCCCATCGCCAAGCTCGATGCGGGGGCCGGGACTAGCGGCCGCACACCGCCCGAGCGCATTCCGCGGGTGGACGAAGACGAATGCGTGGGCTGCAATCTCTGCTGGCTGGTGTGCCCGGTCGAAGACTGCATCACCATGGAGCGCATTGACGCGGGACGGCCGCCCGAATCGTGGGAGCAGCGCGTAGCAGTGGGGCGGGGCCATGCCCTGCCACCGGCGGAGGCTAAGTCATGAACACGCTCATACGCAACGGCACCGTCGTCACCGCACGCGAAACGCAGAAGGCCGACGTCCTCATCGAAGGCGCGCTGATTAAAGAAGTACGCGCCGGCATTTTCGAGCAGTCCGCGGAAAAGGTGATCGACGCCACCGGCATGTACGTGATCCCCGGCGGGATTGATTGCCATACCCACCTTGACATGCCGTTCGGCGGCACTACTTCGAGCGATGATTTCGAAACGGGCACGCGCGCGGCAGCGTTCGGCGGCACCACCTGTCTGGTGGATTTCGCCATCCAGGGCCGCGGCACGCGCATGCGTGACGCCCTCGACACCTGGTGGAAAAAGGCCGAGAGCAAGGCCGTGATCGACTACGGCCTGCACATGATCGTGACCGACCTGGCGGGCGCAGGCCTGGAAGACATGGACGACATGGTGCGCGAGGGCGTGGCCAGCTTCAAGCTGTTCATGGCCTATCCCAACGTGCTGATGGTCGACGACGGCACCATCTTTCGAGCCTTGTCGCAGACTGCCAAGAACGGCGCGCTCATCTGCATGCACGCCGAGAACGGCAGCGTCATCGACGTGATTGTGCAACGCGCGCTGGCCGAGGGCAAAACCGCGCCCGTCTATCACGCGCTCACGCGGCCGCCGCGCGCCGAAGCGGAAGCCGTGCACCGCGCCATCGCCCTGGCCGAGATCGCCGGAGCGCCCGTATACATTGTGCACCTCTCATCGGAAGACGCGCTCAACGAGGTCCGCGAAGCGCGCGACCGCGGTGTGCCGGCCTTCGCCGAGACCTGCCCGCAGTACCTGCTGCTCTCCATCGAAGAGTTGGAGCGGCCGGGATTCGAAGGCGCCAAGTACGTGTTCACGCCGCCCCTGCGCCCCAAACAGCATCAACCCAAACTCTGGGACGGCCTGAAAGACGACCACCTGCAAGTGGTCTCCACCGACCATTGCCCGTTCTGTTTCGAAGATCAGAAAATCTTGGGCAAGGATGACTTCACCAAGATTCCCAACGGCGGCCCGGGCATCGAGAACCGGCTGCAACTGATCTATCACCACGGCGTCAACCACGGCAAGATTTCCATCAACCGTTTCGTCGAGTTGGTCTCCACCACGCCCGCGCGCATTTTTGGCATGTACCCCAAGAAAGGCGAAATTGCGCCCGGGAGCGATGCCGACCTGGTCATCTGGGACCCTGCCGCGCGTCACACCATCAGCGCCAAGAGTCACCACATGCGCGTCGATTACTCCATGTTCGAAGGCTTCGAGGTGAAGGGCAATGCGCGCACCGTGCTTTCGCGCGGTGAAGTGATTGTCGATGGCGGCCAGTTTCTGGGCAAGGCCGGCCGCGGCCAATACCTGCGCCGCGCCGCTCGCGGCGGAGCCTGGAGCTGAAGCACCGGCGACCAGATCGCCGTAACGCCGGCGGTCTTCGCCGCCGGTGGGTTGCTAGAATCGAGTGATTATGAGCAGACTCGTAACCTTTGCACTGGTTCTACTCGGCGCCGCCCTGGCGCACGGACAACAGAAAGCGCCACCCACGGCCGCGGAATCGCTCAAGAGCAATTTCAATTACGTCAATAACAAGATCCTGGAGATGGCGCAGGATTTCCCCGCCGACAAATATGACTACAAGTTAAAACCGGAGATGCGTACATTCGGCGCGGTGATCGTTCACATCGCATCGGGCAATATCTACGCCGCCAAAGCTGGTAAAGGCGAGAAGGTCAAGTGGGATGACCAGGAACAGAATCCAGCGCAATACACCACCCGGGCAGCGGTTGTGGCGATGCTCAAGAAATCGATCGAAGACGCCAATGCGGCGTTGAAGGCGAACCCCGAAGGTCCGGACAAAAACATGCAGCCTTTCCTGTCGGTGCTGCAGCACTCGTCCGAGCACTACGGTCTACTCGTCGCGTACTATCGTGCTAACGGCCTGGTGCCGCCGGAGTCGCGTCCGAAGAAGTAGATCCCCCCGGGCTTCATGCAACACGACCCCACGCTCTACAATCCCGATCTCGCGCCCGTGCCCAAAGAGCGGCGCACGTGGGGCATCTACAATTACGCCTCGCTGTGGGTCGCCATGAGCGTTTGCATCCCGACCTACATGCTGGCCTCGGGACTGATCGCCGGCGGCATGAGTTGGTGGCAGGCCATCGCCACAATCTTACTGGGCAACCTCATCGTGCTCGTCCCCATGCTGCTGAACGCCCACGCCGGAACCAAGTACGGCATCCCGTTCCCGGTGCTGGTGCGCGCATCGTTCGGAGTGCGCGGCGCCAATATTCCCGCGGTGCTGCGCGCGCTGGTGGCTTGCGGCTGGTTTGGGATTCAGGCGTGGATCGGCGGGCAAGCCATCCACTCGATGCTGACGATCGTGTGGCCGGCGTTTCCCGGCGGCGTCGGGGTCTGCTTCTTCGCCTTCTGGGCGCTCAACATGTTCGTGATCTGGCGCGGCATAGAGACCATCAAGTTTCTGGAAGGGGTGGGCGCGCCGTTCATGCTCGCGGTCGGCCTGCTGCTGTTGTGGTGGATCACACGCAAGGCCGGCGGCCTCGGGCCGGTGCTGAGCGCCCCCAGCAAGTTTCACACGCCCGCCGAGTTCCTCCACTTCTTCATCCCGTCGCTCACCGGCATGGTCGGCTTCTGGGCCACCGTGGCGTTGAACATCCCCGATTTCACGCGCTACGCGAAATCGCAAAAGGCGCAGGTACTGGGGCAAGCGCTGGGCCTGCCCACGGCCATGACGCTCTACTCATTCATCGGCGTGGCCGTCACCTCGGCCTCCGCCGTGCTGTTCGGCCAAGCCATTTGGGACCCGGTGCAATTGCTGGGTAGATTCAACCAGCCCGCGGTCGCGCTCGTCGCGCTCATCGCCCTCCTCATTGCCACGCTGAACACCAACGTCGCGGCCAACGTGGTCTCTCCCTCCAACGATTTCTCGAACCTCAACCCTCGCCGCATTTCCTTCCGTACCGGCGGCCTGATCACCGGGGTGGTCGGCGTGATGATGATGCCCTGGAAACTGGTGGCCGATTTCAACTCTTACATCAACGGCTGGCTGGTAGGCTATTCGGCGCTCCTGGGTCCGATCGCCGGCATCATGATTGCCGACTATTTCCTGGTGCGCCGTTCGCGCCTGATTGTGCCCGATCTCTACCGCCGCGATGGCGTCTATGCGTACGATAACGGCGTGAATCTGCGCGCCGTCACAGCGCTGGGCGCGGGTATTGCCGTGTCCCTGGTGGGGCTGGTTGTGCCGCCGCTGCGGATCCTCTATGACTACGCCTGGTTCGTGGGCTTCGCTGTGGCGGCGTCGGTTTATGTTTCCTTGATGCAGCGCGCCGAGGCGCCCGCGGGTGCGCCTGAGTGGGAAGGAGAAGGGTAGCGGCGGTGTTTTGCGACCGCCGCCGCGCCTGCGGAAATTACGGTTGCAAGGGGCAGTTATTGTAAATGTTCGGCGGAAGGCCGGGAGTGCTTGCGTGTGAGATACATGGGATCGCCTTCAAGTAGTCGTAGATGGCCTGGAGCTCATAGTCAGACATGTGGCTAAAGGTCTGCCAAGGCATGATCTGGAGAACACTGCCATCGAACGGCGCCGGAAGGCAAGTGCCGTCCAGACCGGCCGGACCGCAGGTCGGATGTAATTTGTCAAAATCATGGCCAGTTCTCAGGATCGTGACAAAGGTGTTAAGCGAGATGCCCCCTACCGGTTTTCCGGTTACATCAGGCGTCAAATTGCGGGCGACAATATGTGTAAATGGGCCCAAACCCCATGGACCTGGCCCAGGGAAAGGACCGAAATCTCTGCCGCCTCCCAAATAGGCCGCTGCATTCACCTTAGGTTTGATTTGCGGAGGCTTCAGGAGAAATGGGTTTCCGGTCGGCGTGACGTATTCGCCGCCCAGGTCTGTAGAGTTGTGGCAGCCGTTGCAATCGCCTTGCGCATTGACAATATAGCTCCCCAGCCCCACCAAGTCCCGTTCGTCGTCCGTGGGTGAATAGTGGAGCCTGACTGGCGCTAGCGCCAAACCGGCTGCGACCCTTGCTTCGAGTGAGTCATTGTCATCGTGGTGGTCGTCGGCTCGTACACGGGGGGAAGTAAACCACATGCCGGCCAGGACGATCGCCACGAATGCTGTGACGGCCGCTGCGGTGTTGACAATTTTCTTTCGCGTCATAGGTCCTCCTTTTGAAACTCAATTCTTGTCTTAGGGGTTTCGATCAGTATATGGGCCTTAGCCCGTAAGAGCTAGGCCTATTCTGTTGATAAAAAGAGTATTCTGACTAGACGTACTGTGCGTTGGGAGAGTCTGGAGTGTGCCGCAATTGTTTGGCAAGGGCTTGCGGTGTTCTGCCTCAGGGAGTGATAACATGCGTTCGAGGAAAACAGTGGAGCGAATTTTCACGGGCGGGATAACATGCTGGACGGTAGCCGCTGCTCTTGGATTGGCTGCGTGCACCGCGGTCTCAGCCACGCCGCGGAACCGGACAACGGCGGACTCGATGTAGTGCAGGTTCGGCCGAACTTCTATATGATCGCCGGCGCCGGCGGAAACATCGGTGTGCAGATCGGCGTGGATGGTGTGGTGATGGTGGATGCGGGCACCGAAGCCGCAGCCGACCGGGTTTTGGCGGCGATCCGAAAACTTACTCCATTGCCCACCCGCTACATCATCGACACCGGCGTGGACGCGGATCATGTCGGAGGCAACGGCAAGCTTTCCAAAGCCGGACTAACCATTTTTGTGAACGCGCTCGGTAATTCTAGCCTTCTCAACTCCTTCACTAACGGCGGCGGGGCGGCGATTCTGGCGCACGACAGCGTTCTGCGAAGGATGAGCGCGCCCACGGGCAAGCAGTCGCCCTTTCCGGTCGATAATTGGCCTACCGAAGCGTTCCTGCAGAAGAGATGGTACGTGCGAATGAACGACGAGCCAATCGAAATCCTCTACCAGCCCGCGGCTCACAGCGATGCCGACAGCTTCGTGTTTTTCCGCAAATCCGATGTGGTGGCTGCTGGCGACATCATGGACACTACCCGCTTTCCACGGATCGACATCGCCAATGGCGGCAGCGTGCAGGGAGAGATCGACGCCCTAAACCGATTGATCGAATTAGCGATTCCACCGGGACCCTTCATTTACGAGGGAGTCGGGACCTATGTGATTCCGGGCCACGGGCGGCTCTGCGAGCAGTTGGACGTGGTGGACTACCGCGATATGGTGGTGGAAGTTCGCGACGCGATCGCGGACATGATCAAGCAGGGAAAGACCCTCGACCAAATCAAAGCAGCGCATCCGGCCAAGCCCTATGAGACCGAATACGGCACGCGAAGAGGGTTCCACCAGCGCGTTTGTCGAGGCGGTTTACAAAAGCTTGACTGCCAAGAAATAGTGCTGTGCCGCCAGAAGAGAGAAGCCGCATGGGATATCGATTTGCAAACGGATTATTGGCGCTGAGTTGCAGTGGCGCTGCCGCTGGCTGCGCAGGCCCAGGGAGGCGGGCGAGGCGGGCCGCCGCCGAGTTGCCAAGGCCGCGGCGCCTATCGATTTGACCGGCTACTGGGTTTCCATCGTGGACGAGGATTGGCGCTTCCGCATGGTGATGCCCCCGCCTGGCGATTACAACGGTGTTCCCATGACCGCGGCGTCGCGCAAAGTTGCCGACGCTTGGGATCCTGCCAAGGATGAAGCGTCCGGGGAGGTGTGCAAGGCCTACGGAGCGCCGGCGATCCTGCGCCAGCCGGAACATCTTCACTTCACCTGGCAGGACGATCGGACGATGCGCCTGGACACCGATACCGGAACACAGACCCGGCTCTTTCATTTCGGCGATTGGAAGGCTCCCGCAGGTCCGCCCACGCTGCAGGGAGATTCGCTGGCCGCGTGGGAAATCAAAGCGCGGCGGGCGCGGTGGTCCGCCGCCCGATCCCAACGCGCCGCCGCAAGGAAAAGGGACGCTGAAGGTCACAACGTCGCACCTGAAGGCGGGCTATCTGCGGAAGAACGGCGTTCCCTACAGCGAAAATGCGGTTCTTACGGAGTACTACGACATGATCAAGGAGCATAACGGCGATGTGATGCTGGTGGTCATGATCGTCGTCGACCGACCCGCAGTATCTGCGCGAACCGTTTATTATTACTTCGCACTTCAAGAAACAGGACGGCGACGCTGGGTGGAAACCCACGCCGTGCTCCGCGAGATGGTAAGGAGAGGAATCCAAGATGACACGCAATCAAATCAGGCCTCATGGCGGCGATGATCCTATGCCTGGGCTTCCCCGCGCTGGCGCAGATCGATCTGTCGGGCTCCTGGGCTTCCAAGAACCACGAAGACGCGCTGGAACGCGGCGCCGGTCCGAACCCCGACGACTTCGCGGGAATCCCCTTCAATGAATCGGGCCGCGCCAAGGCCCTGAGCTATATGCAATCGCAAATCTCCATGCCGGAGCGCATTTGCGCCTTCTACTCCCAGTGGCACATGATGGTCGGGACGTTCGGCATTAAGATGTGGAACGAAACCGATCCCCTGACGGGAAAGACCATCGCGTGGGTGGTTGGCGCGTGGGAAGATCGCGCACCCATGACGATTTGGATGGACGGGCGTCCGCATCCGTCCAAGAACGCGCCGCACAGCCAGGCCGGCTTCACCACCGGCACCTGGGACGGCGATGTGCTGACCTGCTTACCACTACGCACATGCTGACCGGATACCTTCGCCGCAATGGCGCGATGACCAGCGACCAGGCCACCATCATTACCCACTTCATTCTGCATGGAGACATGCTGACTCTGGCGGCGCAACTCGACGACCCGATTTACTTAACCGAGCCTTACTATATAACGCGCACCTTTGTGAAGCAGCGCTGCGGTCATGAACTCACTTGCCCCGTCCTGCATCGTCGGAGATGAGGGCGTGCCGGTTGGCTCGGTTCCGCATTTTCTTCCGGGGAAGAATCCTTTCCTCGATGAGACCACTAAGCTCTACAACATTCCGAGCGGAAGCCGCACTGGGCGGAGCGGAGACCATGTATCCGGCCTTCCGCGACAAAATCAAGGATAAGTTCACGATTCCGCCCAAGTGCACGCGGAACTGCGGCGCACCGCCGCCCGGCCAATAGTGGCCAGTGCGTGGCGCGCACTCTCAGTCTGCTGCGCCGGCACTCCTGCCGACGCCTTGGAGTGCCCGTGCTGGGAATTCATTTCCCTGTCAGGTGCTCTACGTCCCGATTGTTCTCGTTGCAGATGTATTCCGCAATCTCCTCGTTCCGCTCCAGGTTGGCGGTCTTCTTAGTGGTCCAAGATTGCTGGTAAGCGCCCGCGTCGTCGACAGTGATTTGGATTTCCAGGTGTCCTAGATCCGGACGGCGAATCCGCTGCGTAACGTGCAGCTTATCGCTGTGTGGTTGGCCTTCGCTCGACAGCCAACCTTTGTCCCTAAAACCGACAGAGTCGATTACGAGCGCGTCGCCCTCCCATTTCCCGATCGAGTGTCCCAGCCAGGTCGGGCCGAAATCCCTGGGATGACTGCGCCCGTCGAGAAACACCTGGCGATATCCCGGGGTATCGTTCTCGAACATCATAATCAGGAGCATGGGCGTCTGAGCCACCTTAAAGAAGTCGGGCCCCAGCAGAGGAACTGGGCCGGCGGGCAGACACCGCGATATGGGGAGGTCCTTGAGGTTGTTCTCCGCTCGCTCTTTGGCGAGAGCCTCAGCCCACGGCAGCATGGAAAGTTCCGGGAGTTGAGCCGGGCCTCCCAGCCACATTCCCGAGAAATCGGGTTTCCCGTCGAGAGTGCGCGGCGCCGGGCCGGCCGGCGGTGGCGGCCGGTTGATGTACAGAGCCGTGATGCTGGCTGGATCTTCGCCCAAAGTGCGCAACGCATTACTATCCTCCAGCCGCGCATCGATCGCCAAGGTTTGGCCCGGTCCCACGATGATGCCGGCCTGTTGGTAGGCCTTCATCCCCGGTACGTTGACCGATAAGACGTAGGTCCCCACTGCTACCTGAGCAAACGTGTACTTGCCACCGGCCACACTGACCGCATTCGACACCCCTGCGGTCTGGGCGTTCTTGAGTTGCACAAAGGCACCGGCAAACGCTCCGCCTTCGGGGTCCATGACGACTCCTGTGATCGCACTGGGAGAACTCTGCGAGAACGCCGCGGCCGCGAGGACGCATAGGTACATCGGCACACGCAGAATGGTGCGTGTTCGGGCATCGAGCATGGCGACTCCTCTACGAAACGGATAGACTACTCTACCGCTATAACGCTTCCGGTGCGAGGTTAGTCACGCGTAGGACGCGCGAAATCGCCGCCATCCCTTCAACCACTTACCCAGCGATGTGGCGGTCCCCGGTACACTGCGTGTGCTAGCGTACCAAGCAGAGGAGGCAATCCACGGCCTTCTTCGACACCTTTCTTGCCGGCCGGCGAGCGTCGCAGTTCAGGTGGTGCTGTACTTCCGGAGGCCGTCAACGCCTCGCGGCGATCCCCTTCGTGGAGGACGTCGACGGAAGATTTTGGAATCGATTCCATAACGCCCTGCGGTGATCGGATAGCTCGCATTGCCGCCCCGCGGGATAACAGAGAGCCAAGCATCGAATCGAGCGGGAAAAAAGTAACGCCATCCAGCGATTCCAATGCCTTCGAAGATGCGGCTCAAACCACTGGCGGCCGGTCACGCCCGGCGATAAGTCCGAAGGCCCCGGCCGCCGCAACGCAATCCTCCCATTTCTAGCGGCACATCCCTGCCTACGCGATTCCCGTCTTGCCGCCTTACTTATTTCCACAAACTGATCTATGGGCCGGCTGCGCGCTAGCATAGGGCTATGAAGCTGCTAGCCGCTTTTCTCGCTGCTTCCTGTTGGGCCGCGGCGCAACAGGCCGCGCCCGCAAATCCTCAACCCAAACCGCCCGACCCGCTGCATGAGCTGAGTGGCCGACTCGAAGGGCTGTCGCGGCGCGTGAGCCGATCGTTGGTCCAGATTTTTTCGACCGGTTACGTCTTGGGCGGCGAGGGAGAGCCGGGAACCAACGCGGCGGTTGTCACTCGCCAGCGGGCCACCGGGTCGGGAGTAATTCTCAGCGCCGACGGCTACATCGTGACCAACGCCCACGTAGTGTCCAATGCACACCGCGTGCGCGTGCGGCTGGCTGTGGAAATGCCCGGCCGTTCCGCCATGCAGCCCTCGGGAAAAATGCTGGACGCACGGATCGTAGGTATCGACCGCGATTCCGACCTGGCCGTGTTGAAGATTGACCAGACCGGCCTCACCTTCCTCAAACTGGGAGATTCCGATAGCTTGCGCCAAGGAGAACTCGTGATGGCGTTCGGTAATCCGCTGGGACTCGAAAATTCCGTCAGCATGGGCGTGGTGAGTTCGGCAGGGCGGCAGATCAAGCCGGATGACACCATGATCTATATCCAGACCGACGCGCCCATCAACCCCGGCAACAGCGGCGGGCCGCTGGTAGACGCGGACGCCCACGTGATGGGGATCAACACCTTTATTCTTTCGCAATCGGGCGGGAGCGAAGGCCTCGGATTTGCGATTCCCAGCAATGTCGTGAAAAATGTGTTCACGCAGATTAAGGCGGAAGGGCACGTGCACCGCAGCGAGATCGGCGTCTTCGCGCAGAGCATCACGCCGCCCTTGGCTACCGGACTGAGGCTTGCACAGGATTGGGGAGTCGTGCTCGCCGACGTGACACCGGATGGGCCGGGCGATAAAGCCGGGCTGAAGATCGGCGACATTGTTGTCAGTCTCAATAGCAAGACGATGACCAGCGCCCGCCAGCTCGAAGTGAATCTTTACCGGTATTCCGTGGGTCAGAAGGTGAGCGTGGAAGTTCTGCGGGACGGTTCCAAATTGACTTATTCCGTGCCCGTTGTGGAGCGTGACGACGATCCGCAGCGGTTTGCGGACATGGTGGATCCTACGAAGAACCTGGTTCCCAAGCTGGGTATCCTGGGCATTTCAGTTGACCGGAGGATCACGGAAATGCTCCCGGAACTTCGTATGTCGTTTGGCGTAGTGGTAGCGGCGCGCGGGAGCGATTCGCCCTATACCGGAGATAGCCTGCAATTAGGCGACGTGATCTATTCCGTGAACACCGAGCCCGTGAGCAGCGTCGAAGCTCTGCGCATGGCAGTCGACGGTCTCAAAGACACGGACCCGCTGGTGCTCGAGGTGGAACGCAGCGGGCGGCTCTTATACATTACGATGACAATCGAATAAAGGACCTTTCCCTGTCCAACGTCACGATCAACGGAAAGAGGTCCAATGCTTAAGTCGCTCGACTTGACGGGACGCGTCGCCGTAGTGGTGGGCGGGACATCGGGGCTCGGCCGCGCCATTGCCCTCGGGTTGGCGGAAGCGGGCGCGGACGTAGTCGCGAGCGGGCGCCGCGAGGCTCTCGTCCGAGAGGTTTGCGCGCAAGTGGAGAGCATGGGGCGGCGCAGCCTGGCGGTCACCGTGGATGTGCGCGAGCGCCAGTCCGTGAATGAATTACGCGACCGGGTTGTGGAAAATTTTGGTCACGTCGAGATTCTGGTCTACGCCGCCGGGACGGTGGCCCGCAAGCCGACTATGCAAGTGAGCGAGGTCGAATGGCAGGCCACCATGGACCTTAACGCAACCGGCGCTCTACGCACTTGCCAGGCGTTTTATGAGGCGCTGGCCGCAGGGCGCCGCGGCCGCGTGATCCACATCGTTTCGCTCAACTCATTCGTCAGCTTGCGAGAGGTGGCTGCTTATGCCGCCTCGAAGTCGGCTTTGCTATCGTTGACGCGCAGCCTCGCGGTGGAGTGGGCGACCTCCGGAGTGAACGTGAATGCTATTGCTCCAGGTGTGTTTCGGACCGACCTGAACCGCAAGCTTCTCGACGAGACCGAACGTGGGCGCGAGTTGCTGATGCGCACGCCCATGCAGCGCTTCGGGTGTCCGGAAGAACTGACCGGCGCGGCGGTTTTGCTGGCCTCCGATGCGGCGGCCTATATTACCGGCCAATGCATTACTGTGGACGGCGGCTTTCTCGCTTCGGGGGTGAACACGTGAAAGTAGCACAGGCCTCCAGGCCTGTGTGGGTCGAGATGAGTCTCGACTCGGCAGGCAGGAGTGCCTGCGCCACAGGTCTTGCGCCATGAGCCTGTTCTTCACCACTGGACCCGCCGCGCGCGAGCTCTCCGGAGCGGACCTCAAGCAGGGGCTATTCCGCGCGCTCGACGCCCTCGGGCCGCGGCATAAGGTGCTGGTCGTGCCACCTGATTTCACGCGCCACCATTCCCGCGCCGGCGAGCTGACTCAGTATGCCTACGAATACTACGGCGACCGGTTGACCGATGTGCTTCCTGCTCTGGGAACCCACACTGCGATGGCCGACGGCCAGATCGAAAGCATGTTCGGGAGCGTGCCGCGCTGGATTTTTCGAGTGCACGATTGGCGCATCGGGCTGACCACGCTGGGGCAAGTTCCCTCCAGTTTCATCCGCGAACAATCGGAGGGCGAGCTGGATTTCGCCTGCCCGGTGCAACTCAACCGGCTGCTGGTCGAAGGCGGCTTCGATCTCATTCTGTCCATCGGGCAGGTGGTTCCGCACGAAGTGGCGGGCATGGCCGGACACAACAAGAACATTCTCATCGGCACGGGCGGTTCCGAGAACATCAACAAGAGTCACTATCTGGGAGCCGTCTACGGGATGGAACGCATTATGGGCCGCGCCGACAACCCGGTGCGCCGCGTTTTGAATTACGCCGCGGACCGCTTCCTGCGCCATCTTCCCATCGTGCACGTGCTCACGGTGATTGGCGGCAACTCCGGCGGGCTCTTCATCGGTGACGACATCGAGTGTTTCGAGCGCGCCGCCGAGCTTAGTCTGAAAATCAACTTCACTCTGCTGGAACGGCCCATGCGCAAGGCGGTGGTCTACCTGGACCCGCATGAATACAAGAGCACCTGGCTGGGCAACAAGGCCATCTACCGGACCCGCATGGCCCTGGCGGACGGTGGCGAATTGATCGTTCTCGCGCCGGGCGTCCAACAGTTCGGCGAGGATCCGGACATCGACGTACTAATCCGCAAGTATGGCTACAGGGGCACTCCAGCCGTGCTGCGGGCCGTGGAGCAGAATGCCGATCTCGCCCTCCACCTGAGCGCGGCGGCGCACCTGATTCACGGATCTTCCGAAGGCCGCTTCATCATCACGTACTGCCCCGGCCATCTGTCAAAGGACGAAATCGAGGCGGCGAGCTTTCGCTATGCCCCTCTCGACCGGATGCTCGCGCTGTACGATCCGGCGAAGTTGCAGGATGGACCAAACGTGGTGAACGGCGAGGAAATCTTCTTCATATCCAACCCGGCTCTGGGTTTATGGGCAGACCGCGAGCGGTTCCCGGCGACGAGCGATGCTCTCCTGGCGCCGCACAGAAAGGGTTAAAACAGTAGAGACGCACATGTCGAGTCTGCGAGAACCTCCGCCATTTGCGCCGCCCGTAGCGCCGCTCCCCGGCATCGGGGCCGTCGTGGGCCGCTACCGCTGGCGCATCTGCGCGCTCCTGTTTTTCATCACCACGCTGAATTACATGGACCGGCAGGTGCTCGGGGTGCTCGCGCCCGAGTTGCAGCGCGCCATCGGCTGGAACGAGATTCAGTACGGCAACATTGTCACCGCCTTCACGGGGGCTTATGCCGTGGGGTTGCTGCTGGCCGGCCGCTTCATCGACCGGGTAGGGACCAGGATCGGATATGCCGTCGCCATCGCCATCTGGAGCTTCGCGACTATCGGACATTCCCTGGCGCGCACGGTAATCGCCTTCGCCATCGCGCGTTTCCTGCTGGGACTCAGCGAGTCGGCGAATTTTCCCGCCGCCATCAAAACCGTTGCCGAATGGTTTCCCAGGAAAGAGCGCGCGCTGGCCACGGGGATCTTCAACTCCGGCGCGAATATCGGCGCCATCGTCGCGCCCGCAGTGGTTCCGTGGATCGCCTTTAATTGGGGTTGGCAGTGGGCGTTCGTCTGCCTGGGCACCCTCAGCGCCTTGTGGGTGCTGCCGTGGATGGCCATCTATCGGCGCCCGGAGGCGCATCCAAAAGTCACCGTCGCGGAATTGAATTACATCCAAAGCGACCCGCCCGAACCTACCGCCACCGTGCCGTGGAGCAGACTCCTGCCCCACCGCCAGACCTGGGCGCTTATACTCGGGAAATTTCTGACGGATCCTATCTGGTGGTTCTTTCTGTTCTGGCTCCCCAAATTTCTGAACACGCAATACGGCTTGTCGTTGACCCAACTGGGATGGCCCCTGGTGATCGTCTACACCATGTCGATGGCGGGCAGCATCTATGGCGGCTGGCTCCCGGCGCGCTTCCTCAAGATGGGCTGGAGCCTGAACCGCGCCCGCAAGACTTCCATGCTGATTTGCGCGCTGGCGGTGTCGCCCATCATGTTTGGCGCCACGGCGGGCAAGCTATGGTTGGCGGTGGCCCTGGTCGGCCTGGCCACGGCGGCTCATCAGGGCTGGTCGGCAAATCTCTACACGATGGCGTCCGACATGTTTCCCAAGCGCGCGGTGGCGTCGATGGTGGGCATCGGCGGATTCGGCGGTGCAATCGGAGGCATGATGATCGCGACCTTCACTGGTTTGATCTTGCAGTGGACGGGTAGCTACGTTCCGATGTTTGTGATCGCTGGATCGGCGTACCTGATCGCGCTGGTGATCATCCAGCTCCTGGTTCCCAAGCTGGAGCCGGCCAAAGTTGAAGAGGAATGATTCTCGAATCGTTCAGCCTCAAAGGAAGGAACGCGCTGGTCACCGGGTCGAGCACAGGCTTGGGCGCCGCCATGGCGATCGGGCTGGCACAGGCGGGCGCGAGCGTGGTAATTCACGGCCGCAACGAATCGCGCATCGACGAAACTTGCACGGCGATTCGGCAGGCGGGTGGAAAGGCCGTTCGTGCGGTGGCCGACGTCTCCGATGCCAAGGCCTGCGAAGGCCTGATCGAGCTGGCGATTCGCGAACTGGGTTCGCTGGATATTCTGATCAACAACGCAGGAATCATCCGGCGCACTCCCGCCGCCGACTACACTCTTAAGGACTGGACGGACGTGCTCGAAACCAATCTCAACGCCGTGTTCCGCTTATGCCAGATGGCGGGCCGCCACATGCTGGCGCGCGGCAACGGCAAGATTATCAACATCGCCTCGCTGCTCTCCTTCCAAGGTGGCGTGCTGGTGCCGGCGTACGCTGCGGCAAAGGGAGCCGTGGCGCAATTGACTAAGGCGCTGGCCAACGAGTGGGCGCCCAAAGGCGTGAACGTGAATGCCATTGCGCCCGGATACATGGAGACCGACGTTACCACGGCACTGCGCGCCGATCCGGTTCGCAGCCGCCAGATACTGGAACGGATTCCCGCCGGCCGCTGGGGCACACCGCAGGACCTGGCGGGCGCGGCAGTGTTTCTGGCCTCGGCCGCCAGCGATTACCTACACGGGCATGTACTGGTGGTGGATGGCGGGTGGATGGCGCGATGATCGATACTGGCCTGGAGATTCCTCGCGGAGGCGCGCTGGACTTTTTGGCGCTGGGCGCACTGGTGCATCGGCTGGACCCGGGGGTCATCCCTTTCCGCAAGGCAACCGAGTGCCAGATTCATGTGAGCGGCGGCGAGTTCAACTGCGCCGCCAATCTGGCGGACTGTTTCGGCCTCCGCACCGCCATCGCCACGGCCGTGGTCGACTATCCCATTGGCGATCTGATCGCGGGGCGTGTACGCGCCATGGGGGTCAAGCCGTTCTACAAGAAGTTCGCGCACAACGGTGTCACCGGCCCCAACATGGCGACAGTCTATAGCGACCGCGGTTTCGGCGTACGGCCGCCGGTAGTGTTCTACAACCGCGCCAACGAAGCTGCCGCAAGATTGAAGCCCGGCGATTTCGATTGGCGGGCCATCTTCGCGGATGGTGTGCGGTGGTTTCACAGCGGTGGGATCTTCGCGGCGCTTTCTGCGAGTACGGGCGATTTGATCGTCGAGGCGATGTGCGCTGCCAAAGCTGCGGGAGCGGTGGTGTCCTTCGACCTGAACTATCGCGAAAAGTTATGGCGCATGTGGGGCGGGGCAGAGCGCGCTGTGGAAGTGATGAACCGCATCGTCAATATGTCGATGTGCTCGTCGGCAACGAAGAGGACTTGCAGCAGGGACTGGGAATTCCCGGTCCCCAGATTGCCCCGGGCTCCTGCCTCGATCCGGCGAACTTCCTCACCATGATCGACGGGCTGCGGCAAAAACACCCGCACATCAAACTGGTGGCCACCACTCTACGAGAGGTGCATTCCGCCGGGCGGCACAGTTGGAGCGCGGTGGCATGGGCAGGCGGCCAAAATTGGGTTGCACCCACTTGTGAACTGGAAGTACTTGATCGCATCGGGGGCGGCGACGGGTTCGCTTCGGGCCTGTTTTACGGTCTGATGACCGGTGAATCATTGGAGAGCGCGCTCCGGTTGGGCTGGGCGCATGGCGCGCTGCTGACCACGTTTCCCGGGGATACCACGATGGCGACTCTGGAACAGGTTCGGGCTTTCGCGGGCGGGGGTTCTTCCCGGATTCAGCGGTAGGCGCTTGATCGCAACCCCCGCTCCCTCACCGTGGGGCAGGCCTTCCGGCCTGCCGCCGGCTTTCAGCCGGCGCGCCGCGCGGAAGCGCGGCGGCAGCCCGGAAGGGCTGGCCCCACCGTGAGGGAGCGGAGGTTGTGATTACGGCTACTGCTCCGTCTCCTCCTGGTCGTCCGGAAAACGAATCCCCACCCGCCGCAGAAACAGGGCATCGCCGGCTTCGAAGGGCGCGCCGTGTGGTTGAGGAAGCGCGCCCGGGGCAGGGCATTCCCGCCAGTAATCCGCCAGCGACTTCACCACATACACATGCTTCCGGCATTGGCTGCAGCGCCAATAAATCACGAGCTGACGGTCAACCGTCAATCCCACTTCCCGGATCCGCGCCGGTTGCCGCCCGCATTCGCACGCAAGTTCGATTCGCTGGTACATAGTTTTCAGCGGCCCCGAATTCCCCGGATGCAGGGGGGATAGCCAAAGATAAAGGCGACATGGGGCCGCAGAGCAATCATGCCTGGAAAACGGAAAACTTGAGAGCCCTGTTCGTACTCTGCGGGTTCTAGAACGTAATGGCTCGTTTTTTTGGTTAGCCGGTGGTGCGTTATGTTGAAGGAATGACGAAGCTGCTTGCTCTGGCCTGCCTTCTGAGCCCGGTACTTTTGGCTCAGGACCTGGCGATCACCAACGCTCGGGTGATTGCCGGAAACGGCAGTGTCATCAATTCGGGCACCCTGATCATCCGAGGCGGCAAGATTGTCTCCGTTTCCGCGGGCGCGGCGAATACCCAGGGTCTGAAGACCATCGACGCCAAAGGCATGAGCGCGCTTCCCGGGTACATCGATGCCCATCGCCACATCAATACGGGCCCCAATGAGAAGGTGCAGATGCAGCAACTTCTCGAGGCCGGCTATACCACCATCCTGTCTGGCGGCGGCCCGGCTGACGGGAACCTGACGCTCAGGGACCACATCGAGAAGGGCGTCATCAACGGACCTCGCATCATCCCATCCGGGTCAGTCAGGCTGAACAGCAGTCCCGAGGAGGCTCGTGCCGAAGTGCGGAAGATTGCCGCGATGGGAATCAAGTTTACCGGCGAGATCGCGCTCACTCCCAAGCCGGGGCCATCCGCCCAGGAACTGGAAACTCTCAGGGCTATCCTGGACGAGTCGAAGAAGGTGGGCGTCCTGGTTCAGGTACATGCCGTGAGCCCACAGGCGATGATGGCGGCCGTGGACGCCGGTGTTCCCCTGCTCGTTCATACTCCCCATTTCGGATGGATGAACTTTGAGGACGCGAAGAAGGTGGCTGCCGCGGGCGTCAAGCAGTTATCGACGATTGGCTTCGGAGTGCCTGTCTTCGGCGTGTTTGCGGATGACAACAAGCCTCGGTTCCGCGACGGGAAACCCTGGCCCGAGTCGATCCTCGATGGGGACGGGCGGGGACAGGAAGCGGGGTACAAGGCGGTAAATGCGCGCACTTCATGGGATGCGGGCGTGATCTACGGCTACGGCACCGATACCAACTACGACCCAAAGGCCGGGCTGGAACATGAACTGAAGTCGCTCAACCTGATGTTCTCGATGCCGGACATCATCAAGCTCATGGGGCCGAACACCGCTTCCTACATCCAGATGAGCGACCAACTCGGAACGCTGGAACCGGGCAAGGTGGCCGACCTCATTCTTCTGGACGGCAATCCGCTGGATGGTTATTGGAACATGCTGAATACGAAAGTGGTACTCAAGGGCGGTATGATTGTGGTCGACAAGCGGTAGGTATGTTTGGTAGCTCCAGCATCAAGATTCACATCGTCCGGGGCGTGATAGGGTTCGGATTTCTAGCCCTCGTACTATTGTATGGACCGGCGTTGGGATGGTGGACACTGCTTCCGGCTGCTGGCGCGCTGGTTTCCTTTGGCGGCTGCCCGATGTGCTGGACCATCGGCCTCGCAGGCACTTTCCTGAAGCGCCTGGATGGCGAGCCAACTTCACTCTGTCTCGACGGATCGTGCACGCGGCCGAAGTCAAGCCGATAACCGGCCAGCCGGCCAAACACCTTTACTGCAATTCGTTGACGGGGACGTCGAAGTGTGCGGTGTTCACCACGCCCTTGCGCTGGAACTGCACCCACACGCGGTAGGTACGTGCTCGCGGAAATACCAGGCTGAATTGAATCTGCGGGCCGCCATCGGCTATCAGCGGGTGCGTGTGGATGAGGTCGATCAAGTCATCGCTGCCGGCCAGCATATGCGCCCACGCGCCGAGATACTTCTCCAGACCGTCGGCGGTGTTCAGGCGGAAGTACATCTGCGTTTTCTGTCCGGCGATGGCCTGCGGCGGATCGGTGGTGAGCGACACCTGCAGGTTGGCTGTGTCCTTGGTGGAGTAGTCGCGCACTAATTTGATGGGTGCCGGCGGAGCGCCGGGGACGATCACCGTCTTAGTGACCAACTGCGGGGTTGCGCCATCGGGGTAGAAGTCGCCGAGCACACGATACATGCCAGGTTTGGGAAAGGCGATCTCGTAAAGAAAATTACCGTCCGGCTGAAACACGGGATGATCGTGAACGAAGAACTGCAGATCCTGGCTGACCACGAACATGTGAAACAGCTTCTCGTGGACGATCGTGAAACTGGTGACGGGCCGCCCCTTCCAGGGGTCCTTCACCGCGAAGTCGAGCGTCGCCTTCTGGCCCGGCGTCAGCTTGTGCGGCGTGATGGTCAGGTCCAGTGGATACTCGACGGGGTCGGGAAGGCCGGCCACCAGCTTCATCCCGCACCGCGAGCACACGCCTTCCTTGCTGGAACGCACATCCGGATCCATGGGGCAGACGTAGACTTTGTCTTGCGCCCACGCCGCGCCCAGAAAGAACACGAGCAGCAGCAAGCGGCAGACCGTTGAGCGCATGGTCTTATTATGCCCCCGCCAGACAGGCCCTGCAAGAATGGTATACTTCGCGATCATGGACAAGATTCGTTGGACGATTGGTGTCGGACTCTGCACTGTGGCAGCCGGCTGGCTGATGCATGCCGCTGCCGTCAAGATCGACCCCAAGGACCTGCAGGGTTTCGCGGATGCGCAGTCTCTCAAACCCGGTACGTTCCACAAGATCACGGCCGACTCTCTGCCCCAGCCCGGCGCCACCAAGTCGGGAACCAACTTCGCACTAAGTCCCCGGCCCGAAGGCGCCATGCCAGTTGCCCCTCCCGGATTCAAGGTGGAGCTTTACCTGGAGGGCTTCGACCAGCCGCGCCAGATCCGCACGGCACCCAACGGCGATTTCTTCGTAGCCGAGAGCGGCAAGGGACAAATCAAAGTGGTACGCGGGAAAGAGGTCTCCGTTTTCGCGACCGGCTTGACGCGACCCTACGGCGTCAATTTCTACCCGGCCGCGAATCCCCAGTGGGTTTATGTGGGCAACACCGGTTCGGTGGTGCGGTACGCGTATAAGAGTGGCGATCTCAAGGCCACGGGAGAGCCCGAGACCATCGTGCCGGAGCTGCCCGCTAACGGTAATCACTGGACGCGCGATGTGGTCTTTTCGAACGATGGCAAGTCGATGTTCGTGGCAGTCGGTTCGGCGGACAATATCAACGACACCGGCAAGAACGAGCACCGCGCCAATATTCTGGAATACACACCCGAGGGAAAATTTGTGGGCGTGTATGCCTCAGGCATTCGCAATCCGGCCGGTCTGGCAGTGAACCCGACCACCGGCGAAGTCTGGTGCTCCGTGAACGAGCGCGATCTGCTGGGAGACAACCTGGTTCCGGATTATGTGACGCATGTCCAGAAGGGTGGCTTCTACGGCTGGCCCTGGTATTACATGGGCGCGCACGTGGACGAGCGAGTGTCGGGCCGCGACCCCGCGCTGCAGGACAAAGTAATCGTTCCCGATATCCTGGTGCAGCCGCACAGCGCATCGCTGGGTGTGACCTTCTACACGGGAAACCAATTTCCTGCCGAGTACCGCGGGGACGGATTTGCAGCCGAGCACGGCTCCTGGAACCGGGCGACTAAGTCCGGCCACGAAGTCATTCGGATTCCGTTGGACAAAGGGCATCCAAGCGGTGTGTACGAGGATTTCCTGACGGGATTCGTTACTCCGGAGGGCAAATCGTGGGGCCGGCCGGTCGGCGTGACTGTGGGCAAGGACGGCGCGCTGTATGTCACCGACGACGGCACCAAGGTCATCTGGCGCGTCAGCTACGGCAAGTAACTGGTTCTTACTTCCGCTTACGTTCGATCTTGGGCACGCCGAAGTGGCCGCTCAACTCACCCAGTGAATCCAGGTTCACCGTGCCGGCGATGCTCACCACCGTCAATGCCTTCGGTTCGGCATCGAGGATCACCACGCCCGCAACTTTCTTATTGACCTCTCGGACGTATACTTCCGCGGTTTCGCCGTCGTCCGTGCCCTTGTAGCCAACCATGCGCGACCACTCCGGCGCGCGGAGCTGGTTGCGCACTTTATCGAGATCCGCCGCGGTCCACGCGCCGGCGGTCTTGGATTCAAACGTTCGGATGTCGATGGATTCGATCCCCTCCAGAACCTTTTTCACCTGGGCATCTTCGGGATCTTCGCCGTCCAGAAACTTGGCGGCGAATTGCAGGGTGGAATGGTTGAGCGAGATATTCAGCTTCTCGGAAGCCTTGGCTTCCAGGGGCGCCATGTCGAATTTGAACGGCTGCGCGGCCAGGGGCGCGATTAGCACCGCGGCCAGCAACACTCCCGAGCTTCTCACGGCCGCACCTCCTTGACGCGCGCTTGAATGTGATTGAGCTTCCCCGCCGTGATCCGCATCGCGGTCATCACCTGCTCTTTGGCCACTCTGCCCTCATGCCGGCGGTAGGCTAGGCTGCCGCCGCTAACGATCACCAGAGCCGCCGCCGTCGCCATCCACCGTGGCGCTACAGAAGCGCGGCGACTGGCAGCGCGAGTCACGCGCCGCGAAAAATCCGGCCCAGGCTCGGTACGAGCCAGCGCCTGTTTCAACTCCTGCTCCAGCCGATCCATCAACGTTCTCCCTTGCCTCGCCGTTCCAGCTTTTCACGCAGCAATGCCAGCGAGCGCTGTAAATGGCTTTTCACTGTTGCTAGAGGCATTTCCAGCAACGCCGCAATCTCCGTCGGATCGAGATCTTCCTGATACCTCATCACCATCACCATGCGCGGCGCTTCGGGCAGCGTGCCGATCAGCCGCCGCAACACCTCGCCCAACATTGGATCTCCCGGCTCCATCTTCGCCGCCGGCTCGGCGATGGCTTCCAGCGTCACCTGCGGGCGCCGCTTGCGCCGCCGGCCCTCGTCAATCGAACGCTGCGCCGCCACCTTGCGCAGCCAATACTCCGCGTGCGCCGGAGATTCGATCTCCGCCATGTGTCGATGCAGCGCCATAAAAACTTCCTGCGCCACTTCCTCCGCCGTTTCGCGGTCGTGCAGGAAGTGATACGACAGGCTGAAGACCATCGACTGGTGCCGGCGCACCAGCTCTTCAAACTCACAGCCAGCCCGCTCCGCCCGTGCGCCCACCGTTTTTCCGTCAATCGCGGAAGCCGTCACTTGTCCTCGGTCGAATACGCCACGGTGCTATTTACGTCCAGCCGGCGGAAATCGTCGTTCGTCATCGAAATCGAGATGGTCCGCTTATAGAAGAATACCGCTCGCACCTGGAATTCTCCGCCATAGCTTACCGGGAACCACACGCCGTCTGCGAACTTGCGATACGACACCGAGAACCCCAGCCCTTTGATGTTCGTGCCCAGCAGGACCTTGACGGCCAGCGGGATGCGGTAAGCGAGTTTCGTGGTGACGAGCACGGGCTGATACTCTTCCGCGTCGATCAACGCATCGCCCGTCCAGTCCCCTCCCTCGTCGAAGTCGATGCTGGGGTGTTTCGGCACAAACCTCACGCGGTAGACCTGGCGATCGCGGTATGTTTCGGTCCCCACCAGGCGGAAATCGTATTTCACTTGTTCGTCAGTTGTGAGAGGGAACAGGTCGTGGCCGACGCCGTCGCGCGAGTCGTGATCGTCCGTCATGTCGTTGGACATTTCATTAATCAGTTCGCCATCGAGATCCAGATCCTTGTATTCATAGCCGGGTTTATCGTAGGCGATGTACGTGCCGTGGCTCGCATATTTGCCGTCGAAGCGCGTCAGGTCCTTCTGGATGCCGCGCTCCTTCGGCAGGATGGCGTATTCGCGGTGCTCTTCGCGCGCGATTCTGCCGCTGCCCCGCACCAATCGCAGAAGCTGCTTCTGATGGTAGACGTATGATTTCCGCAGATCCTGTGACGCCGCCTGGTTGAGGGCTACACGGAACATGATCTGGCCGATATCGGGTTGCTGCGCCCACGCGCATCCAAGGGTGACTGACAGAAGTAACAGCTTCATGCTCCGGCCTCATTAGCTAATACGACGCCGGTGCCGTCCGAGAACGCAGTTAATCACTTAGGGCTTGGTCAAAGGGAATGTGGCGCGTATCACGCAACCGCCGTCGGACTCGATCTCCAGAGACCCTCCCAGTTGCCGGGCTCGTTCCTGCATTCCGGAAAGCCCCACCCCCGGAAGGCCGGGCTCGTTGCGCAAATGGTGGAGCGCCGCGGCGGGCAGACCAGCTCCGTTATCGCGCAACACCAGCGAAACGGTTTCCCCGCTTGCCTGTATGGCGACCCAGCACTGGCTTGATCCCGAGTGCCGATGCGCGTTGGTCAAGCCCTCTTGAACGATGCGAAAGATCGCGGTTTCCAACTCGGGCGCGAGGCGGCCAAGATCGGGAACAACCTCAAAATGAACAGCGATTCCCGAGCGCCCGCTGAAGCCTTCGATGTAGGTCTTCAGCGCCGACGTAAGCCCAAGTTCATCCAGAAGCGGAGGATGCAGCATGTAGGAGAGCGTACGGATCTCGCTCAACGTACTCTCCGTAAGCGCCAGGCTCTCGGAAACAATGTTTCCGAGCTCGGGCGGAAGGCTGGCGCGGCTCAAACGCGAGACGTTCAACTTCAAAGCCGCGAGGTTCTGTCCCATACTGTCGTGCAGCTCCCGCCCAATCCGTCGGCGCTCCTCATCTTGCAGGCGCATCAGCGCGCTCGATAGTTCACGCAGTCTTTGTTCCGCGTACTTGTGCTCGGTGATATCGACGGCAATCCCGAGGTAGCCGGCCAGATCTCCGTTCGCCCGGAAATACGGAGTTCCAGTGGCGAGCATCCAGCGGTATTCCCCGTCCGCACGCCGCATCCGGTACTCGTAGTGGTAGGTTTTGGGGCTTGCCAGAAGGGTGACCCACTCGGAGCGATAGCGCTCCAAGTCCTCGGGATGCACCAGCAAACTCCAGCCTCGGCCTGCCAGTTCTTCGATGGTTCGGCCGGTGAAGCTCAACGCGAACTTGTTAACGAAATCGTGGCGGCGACCCGGACCGGTGTTCCAGATCATGACCGGGGCGGTGTCCGCCAGATTGCGGAAACGCTCTTCGCTCTCGCGCAGCGTCGCTTCGGCGAGCTTGCGCTCGGTGATGTCCATAGTCACGCCGACCGTGCGCACAGGGTTGCCCTGCGCATCGCGGATCAGATCTCCTTTGGCTAGCAGCCAATGCAAGGTGCCATCCGGCCAGATCACGCGGAACTCGGTGTCGCAGGGCACACCTTCCGTTTGCAGCCTGGCTCCCTCCAGGACACGATCGCGGTCCTCTGGATGAATCAACGCGGCCCACTCCTCGAGCGAGGGACCGTGGTCGCTCGGCGGAAGGCCATACAAAAGGCACCATAGCTCGGATGGGCGCCCCACGCCGGTAGCGATGTCCCAATCGTAGGTGCCGATTCCAGCCGCCGCCTGGGCGAGTTCCAGGCTTTGCTGGCTGATTCGGAGCACATCCTCGATCTGCCTGCGCTTGGTGACTTCAATGATGATGCAGCCGACACCGAGCAATCTTCCATCCGCAGCACTGATCGGATACCAACTTCCGGACCAATGCCGCAACTGGCCCTTCGCACCCGGAGGCTTGCCGCTGATTTCCCAATCCAGCAGAGGCTTGCCCGTTGCCAACACTTGGCGGAACGCTTCTCGCGCATTTGCGGCCAGTTCGGGAACGATTTCCTCAACAGTGCGCCCAATGTGGTCCCGGGCGGGACGCGCATTCATTTCGGCGATTCGCTTGTTAACCGCAAGGTAGCGGAGATCAGTATCGAAGAAAACGAAACCCACCGGGGCATGCTCCATCAGATGATGAATCAGTGCTACTGGGTTATCACTCTCCGTCGCGGAGCGCCGGAGCAAAGCGACTTCGTCTTCCAACTCAGCAATGCGCGCGCGCAACCGGTCTGCATCGCTGCCCGGTGAAGCCATCGCAACATAGTATAATCCGCCGGTGTTCTTCGGCTATGCCTGGGCAGCCTTAAAGTGCACCAGGGTTCGGCTGGCCAGATCCACCGTGACGGCGTCATCGGGCGTCTTTGCTGCGGCGCCGTCTGAGGCGGGGTGATACTCCATGCGCAACTGCTGCGGGGTAACCACTACCCGTACATAGCCGTAGTCTTGATCGTCGTAGCTTTCGAACGTAACGTTTGGATCCGATATTATCCGCGACGGTACGCGCAGCGCAGGGTGGCCGGCCTTGACTAGGGGCACCAGGCCGTGGCCACCGTTGCCGGCGATCACATAAGGAATCTCCATCTTGTTGATGCTCCGCGTGTATCGTTGGTAGCTGTGCGCGTGGCCGGAGAGCACGGCGTGCGGCCAGACGCCCGTCTTCTTACAAGCCGCATCGATGTCTTTCAGCATTAGAGGGCTTCCGCCGTGGTGGCCGGTTGCGTAAGGAGGGTGATGCACCGCGATGATCACTGCTCCAGCGAACTTCTCATCCGCAATCCGTTGCAGCCCGGCTTTCAAGAAATCGAGCTGAACATCGGTCAGCGGCGCGACTGTTCCACCCTGACTCGAGATCACACCCGGATCTTCCAGCCGGTTGCTATACAGGCCCAAAATACGCACCAAGGGCGCGTCCAGCGTGAAGTAAACGCCCGGCGCGATCATGGTCGTGCGGTCCAGTCCTCCGGCATCCGTTGACTGATGGAAATCCGTCGCGCAGAAGTTATTCAGAAAGGCGTCCAGCGTCGGTGTGGTGTCGCCGGGAGCCACCATGCCGTCGTGATTCCCCGGAATGGCAATGATCGGACGCGGATAGTCGCGATACGGTTCATAAAACTGATCGTAGTAGTATTTGGCTTCTCCGAAACTATAGACGACGTCGCCTAAGTGGTAGAGGAAGACCGGCACCTGCGATTGATCCGGCTCGTTGAAGTCGCTGACCAATTTGTCGGTTACTTGATTCTGGGAAAGTACGCTACGTGTGTTTCCAGTATCGCCGACAGCGTGAAACACAATCTGTTTACGCTGCTGAACGGCCTGGACCAAAGATGCACCTTCTTTGGCCCCGAACATATCTTCCAAGGTTAAGATGGGCTCAACACCACCCCGTGCCGTCGGAAAGGGAAGCGGCTTCAAGGTCTTGGCCTCTTTATCGAGGATCTTGTAAGCTGCCGTGTCTGAAGCATGCGGCGTCCGGAACTTTCCCGGGTCGCCTGTAGGTTCCGGTTGTGAAAAAATCGGTGTCCCCGCGGGCGGCGCACCAGACGTAGTCTTGCGAGCCTTCTTAGTAGCCATACGTAAGACTATATACCGCTAAAGTTACTGAGCCGTGACCAAAGGGAGCGGTCTTTTTAACTCCGCAGCGTGCGAAAGAACTCGCGCACATCCGCAACCAGTAACTCGGGCTGCTCCAGGCAAGCGAAGTGCCCGCCGTGCGGCATCTTGGTGTAGTGCACCAGATTGAACCCGCGCTCCAGAACGCTGCGCGGCGGCGCCAGGTACACCATCTCTTTGGGGAACGCGGCGAAGCCGGTGGGAGTCATCAGCTTCCCACGCAACTGCGAGCGCTCGTCGCCGGCGCCGCGATAGAACCAGACGCCCGTCCCCATGGTGTCGGTCACCAGGTAGATCATGACGTTCGTTAGGGTTTGATCTTCCGTGAAGCCGGCGTCGCTCCAGCCTTTCATCTTCTCGGCGATCCAGGCTGCGGCGCCGACGGGGTTGTCGTATAGCGCGAAAGCTACGGTCTGCGGCTTGTGCTGCTGCTCGTTGAAGTAGTCGGTCTCAGCGGCGCGTGCGACTGTGACGGCTCGCACCCATTCCTTCTCTTCGGCGGTCTGCTCCCCCTCGGGAATCGGCGCGGCGCCCGCGGCGTTGAGATGGATGCCGATCAACGACTCGGGGAATTGCCCCGCCAGCTCCATAGTGACCCGCATGCCCCAGTCGCCGCCCTGCGCTCCGAACCTCCGGTATCCGAGGACATCGGTCATCAGGCGGTGCCACAGCCGCGCCGTAGTCACCGGGCCGACCGGCTTGCCTTTCGGTTTTGAGGAAAATCCAAAGCCGGGCAGGGAAGGCACCACCACGTCGAAATCGGCGCTGAGCGGGCCCATGGCCTCGAGGAACTCAAACACGGAGCCGGGCCAGCCGTGCGTCAGAATCAGCGGCATGGGGTTCGGACCGCGGCCGCGTACATGATAAAAGTGAATGTCGTAGTCTTCCACTCGCGCCAGGAACTGCGGATAGCGGTTCAGGTTGGCTTCGGCTTTGCGCCAGTCGAATTTGGTCGCCCAGTATTCAGACAGCGAACGCATGTAGTCCCAGTTGACGCCGTAGCTCCAGTCAGGCGCATCGATGCGGTCGGGCAGGCGGGCTTCGCGTACGCGGTTGAGAATGCGCTTGATGGTGGCTTGCGGAATCTCTACGCGGAAAGGCCGCGCCTTCGGAGGCTGTTGTGCTTGAGACATAAATGGCAGAGCGATCGGAATGCGAAAGATATCACGCCGGGATGGCATAGTGTGGCACCTTGGCTGTGGCCAGGACGAAATTCCATTCGAGCACATCGGGCTCGCCCGGCTGCTTGTTTTTCTGATAGCGCGCTACCAGGGATTCGCGCGAACCGAAGACGACGTCGGTATCGAGATACTCGTCCCCCTCGATATAAAGCGCGGTGACCAGGCGTTCATATCCTGGTCTGGTAACGATGAAATGCACGTGCGCGGGGCGATAGGGATGGCGGCCCGAATCGAGCACCAGTTTTCCTACCGGGCCGTCCGTCGGGATCGGGTAGTAGCGCGGGCGCGTGGTACGAAACTCGAAGCATCCCTGGGCATTGGTGTGGAAGCGGCCGCGCAGGTTCATCTCCGGCTGCGTAGGGTCCTGGATATCGTAGAAGCCGGTCGGCGAGGAATGCCAGGTTTCGACAAGAGCTCCTTCGATGGGTTTGCCGTCCTGATTCGATACACGGCCGCGAACGAGTATGCCGCCCGAGCTGTCGGCTGCGATACTGTCGCCGAGCTCGCGGTCCGGGGCCCCTTCGACATAAAACGGTCCGAGCAGACTGGCTTCGGTGGCGTTGGCGGGATCGTTGGCGTGGGCCATCAGGTCGACCAGTGCGCTCAGGCCGTGCGTGTCCGACAGCAGAATGAACTCCTGCCGCTTGTCGGTAGTGATGTGGCCGCAATCGGTGAGGAACTGGATGCCCTCCATCCACTCCTCCGGGGTCAAGCGCACCTCGCGCGCGAACGCGTGCATATGGCGGATGAGGCTGGTGAGCACCTCTTTTTTGCGCGGGCTGGCACACGCGCTCAGGCGGCCCAGCACTTCGTCCGTTAAATTTTCGGGAGTCAGCTTCTTCATGGTCTGCACCCTTCAAAGGCATTTTCGAGTAACGCGCGGATTCCATCGCGAGTGATGGGGCGCGGGTTGTAGTATGGATTCTGGACGGCGATATCCGCCGCCCGGTCCAGGTCGCCTGGCTTCATGCCCAGCGCCGCGAGTGAAGTTGGCGCGCCCAGCGAGGCCGCCAAATCGTAGAGGCCTTCCGCCGCCGAGTGTGTGCCCAGCGCGCGGGCGATTCGCGACATAGCTTCCGGCGCGGCCGGAGTGTTGTACGCCACTGCGTGCGGCAGCACCACGGTGTGAGTTTCGGCGTGCGGCAGATTGTATGTTCCGCCCAAAGTGTGGCAGAGCTTATGATGCAGCGCCATACCCACCGTGCCCAGCGCAATTCCACCCAGCCACGCCGCGTAGAGTGCTTGCGAGCGAGCCTCCAGATTGCCCGGTTCCTTCACCACCACTGGCAGGCTTTGGGCGAAAGCGCGTATGCCTTCCTCAGCCATCAGGGAGATGATCGGATTGGTCTCCTGCGCATACAAGGCCTCCACACAATGCGCGATGGAGTTCATGCCGCTGGTGGCGGAGAGCATGGCGGGCATCGTGACCGTGAGGCAGGGATCGTACAGAACCGTCTTGGGCAGCACCCGCATATCGCGGCCCGTGGTCTTGCGGCCGCCTTCGGTGATGCCCCAGATGGGCGTCATCTCCGAGCCGGCGTAGGTGGTGGGCACGGCCAGGATGGGAAGCGTGGAGACCAGTGCGATGGCCTTCGCCAGGCCGGTAGTGGAGCCGCCGCCCACCGCCACGCAGCAATCCGCGCCCAAACGCTGCGCTTCCTCGCGGGCGGCCTGCGCAGTTTCGATGGGCACATGCATCACCGCGCGGTCGAACAGGCCTGCGGCCCGGGGGCCCAACCGTGCCACCATCTCCAATCCGCTTTGCCGCTGCTCGGGCGTCGACAATACGAGGGCCTTCGACGCGCCAAGCTTCTCGATTTCTTCGGGGAGCTTATCCAGGCAACCCACGCCGAAAATCACGCGGGACGGCACGCTCTGGTAAACAAAGGAAAGCATCAGCCATTACCGGCATGGGCGCGAGCCGTGCGGGCGTGCAGATCGCGCAGCACCGCGAGCTCGGTTTCGGTGGGCGGTTCGGTGGTTGCCACCTGCGCCGCAACTTTCAACTTCCAGCCGGTGGACTCCACGGCTTTCTCCACGGGTACGCCGGGGTGCAGGCTGGTCAGAGTCAGTTCTTTGGTCTTGGGGTCGGGAGTGAGAATGCCCAGGTCCGTGATCACCGCGGTGGGACCCTTGCCCGGAAGTCGCATCTTCTCGCGGCTGTCCCCGCCCTCCATGTGCCCGCCGGAAGTGACGAAATCCAGCTTGTCCACGAAGGCGCGTTTGTTGTGACGGAGCGTGATCAGCACCTCCTTGGAAGATGCCGCGATCTCGGGAGCGCCGCCCGCGCCGGGCAGCCGCGTGGACGGTTTGTGGTAGTCGCCGATCACCGTGGTATTGATGTTGGCGAAGCGATCGATCTGCGCAGCGCCGAGGAAGCCCAGGTCGACGCGGCCGCCCTGCAGCCAGTAGGAGAAGATCTCGGGGATTGAGACGGTGGCATCGGCGGTTTCGAACAGCTCACCATCGCCGATGGAAAGCGGCAGCACCGGCGGCTTGGTGCCAATGGTGCCCGATTCATAAATCAGCACGGTATCGGGTGCGTGGGTGAGCCGTGCGAGATTCGCCGCGGCGCTGGGCAAGCCGATGCCCACGAAGCACACCGCACCGTTGCGGATCATGCGCGCCGCCGCGATGGTCATCATTTCGTCGGCGGTGTAGGCGTTCTTCTCAGGCATGTGTGGCAGCCTCCTCGAGACTCCGCTTGAACCCGGCGAAGTCCTTGGTCCCCAGGACATGCTGATCGATCCACGCTTGGAAACTCGCGCGTTCCCGCGAAATCGGGTCCCACTGTTTGTAGAAGGCGTTATTGCGCGGGTAGTAGCCTTGCGCGTAGGACGGAAACGCGCCGCCCTTCACTTCGGCCACGGCTCCGACGATCCATGAAGGCAACACCACTGAGTTAGGTGGCGCGTCCAGCCGATCCACGATCTCTTCGACGGTGACGATGGAGCGCTTGGCGGCCATGACCGCTTCCTTCTGCACGCCCACCACGCCCCAGATGAGCACGTTGCCCTGCCGGTCGGCCTTCTGCGCGTGGATCACGGTGACATCGGGGCGATGCGCGGGCACCGCCGCCAGCCGCTCTCCCGTGAACGGGCACTCGATGAACTTGATGTTCGGGTTGTACTTGGGCAGATCGGTTCCCAGGTACCCGCGCAGGATGCCGAAGGGAAGATGCGCGGCCCCCGCGGCATAGGCGGCGGCCATGCCGGCGTGCGCATGCTCTTCCACCGCGAGAGGAACGGGCCAGCCCTGCTCCACGGCGTCGCGCAGGCGGTGCAGCGAACCCACCCCGGGGTTGCCGCCCCACGAGAAAACCAGTTTCGAGGCGCAGCCGGCGCCGATCAGTTGATCGTAGATCAGGTCCGGAGTCATGCGGATCAGCGTGAGGTTGCGGCGCCCCTGACGGATGATTTCATGACCGGCGGCGAACGGGATCAGATGGGTGAAGCCTTCCAGGGCAATGGTGTCGCCGTCACGCACCGCCTCCTGGATGGCTTCTTTGAGATTCAGTATGTGAGCCAAGGTTTTTCATCATTATGACACGCGATAGAAGGAGCTTTCAGCAATCAGCATTCAGCGATCAGCTTTCCGGAACCAGCCCGCGCGGTTTGAGCTGAAAGCTATTTCGCGGGGCAATATCTCGGGCGTTTGATATCCGTGGCGGGCGCGCACGCGAGCCTTTGGAAAACGCTTCTGGGCGTCGGCTGTCAACTCCACCCGGATGGTGCGCAACTGGCCCGGCTTCCCGGCGGGCGCCGCGTAGTACAAGCTGTAGCGGGTGCGAATGCGGTGCATCATGTCGACGAAGGCGGGCCCCGGGTCATCCGAGCGGATGGCGTCGCCGCCGGTCTTTTCCGCGATGCCTTTCATCCCAGCCTGCATCAGCAGAGTTTGCGGCGCCATCACGGTCCCGATGGTGTGAGCGGTCTGAAAGGCGGCACTACGGATGATCAATCCACTGAGCAGCGCGTCGGCTTCCCAGAAATCGCGCACCACCGATTCCTCGCGCCGTGTGCGCAGGCCGATGTTGTCGGTGATGACAAGGACGGCCCGTCTACGCTGGGTCCGCGGCTCGTTGAAGAAGCGGCGCGCGGCGTCAGCCACGGCGCTCTGAATGAAGGTGCCGCCCCCGAACTTCAAACCCACCACGTCCTCACGCACGGTGCGCTCCATCGCGTCGCGGTCCTCGCTGAATGGCGCGACCACGCGGCTGTGGGTATTGAAAACCATCACCGACACGCGATCGCCCGGGCGCAGTTCCGCGAAGCCCTGGCGTGCGGCCTCGCCCACGGCTTGTACATTCGGCCGCATGCTGCCGCTGATGTCGAAGAGCAGGATTAGATCGAGCGGCTGCTCCTCAGCCGAGAAGTCGGCGATGGACTGCTCTTTGCCTTCATCTAATACCCGGAAGTCATTTCGGGAGAGACCGGTCAGAATGCGCCCGTCCTGCGCCACGACTTCGGCATCGACGTGGACCAGGCTGATGCGCGCGCGAAAGACGGCGGGTTCCTGGGCCGATGCCATCATGGCCGCGACCGCGAAAAGGGTAAGAGTACGCCGCATTGGGTACAAGTTTAGATTCGGCGCGGCCTTCGGGGGTTACTACTCCCGATTTCAGTGCTACCGTAGATGATTTGAAGGTTCGATCGCGCAAATTCGCTGGCCGTTGCGGGCGGCACAAAGCCTACAATCCTGCTGTCGACGGATCGGCCGGCGTTATCGGTGGTTGTGCCCGGTGCACCCTGCTCCTGGAAATTTGGGAGACCTCCCTCCGGCTCAATCAGCTCATCCGCAAGTTCGACCCGGCGCATGACGATCTGGAGCGTCCCAAGGCGCACCTGGAGGCCGTCGATCCGCGCCAGTTGAGCTTCATCGAATAGCCGCCGCGCGCTGCGCGCTTTGCCCCCGCCCGGAGACCAAGGCTTGTACCAGAATCCAGGATTTCTCCAGCGAGGACAGCCGCACGCGCCGCGAGAAGACATCGTAGTTGGCGGCTTCGATGCGCTCCAGCAGCCGCGAATAAATGGTGATCAGCGCCCACAACGAGGGGCGGCTCCGGCGATCCACCAGGTCGAGCAACGGCATGGATTCATCGTAGTAGGCGCGCGCGCGAGCGGCCTCAAACCGCATCAGCCGCAGAAAGGCCTCGTTGCGGTTTCCCGCGCGCAGATCTTCGAGTGGTCACACCAAAGCGCCTCAGGTCTTCGCCGGGAAGGTAGACGCGGCCCAGCCCGGCATCTTCGCTGATATCCCGCAGGATGTTGGTCAACTGAAACGCCACGCCGCACTTCTCGGCCAGCGGCAAAGCGCCCGGTGTCTCGAAGCCGAAAATGTGAAGAATGGTCAGCCCCACCACCGAGGCAACCTGGTAGCAATACCGGTAGAGTTCGTCGAAAGTCTCCACCTGCCGCGGCTCCAGATCGGAGGCAACGCCCTCGATCATCTCGCGGAAGTATTCGTGGGGGATCGCGAAGCGCTCGCACGGTGTCATGAAAGGCGGGCCAGACCGGATGCCGGCTGAAGCGGCCTTCCAGAGCCGATTCCATTTCCCCGTGCCAGCGATCGATGGCGGCGCGGTTCGCCCCCGGCTCATCGCTCAAATCGTCGCAATAGCGCATGAAGGCATAGATGGCGCACATGCCCTTGCGCTGGCCGGCCGAGAGCAGCAGGAACGAATAGTAGAAATTTTTGGCCCGTTTGCGGGCTACGCGCCGGCAGTAGTCATAGGACTGGTCGAGCTCTGTCATCAGGCCGCCCGCGAAAAGACCACGCGCGCCAGCGAGCCGAGCAGCAGCCACACCCGTTCGGTTTTAGAGATGGCCGGGCGCGCGCGAAGAACATCATATCCCTGGGCCTCGATCTTTTCCAACACGCGCAGCCCGCCGCGGCTAAACAGGTCGAGATCAAGCGCCAGCCGCCGGTCTACCATGCGCGTCAGCGGCAGCCCCGCCAGAAATAATTCGCGCGCTTTCTCCACGATCTCCTGCATGACCCCGCGAAAGGCCGGCGTGAAGCGGTGGGCGAACAAGTCCTCAACCGCGTATCCGTGACGCTCCATGACATCCAGCGGAATATAGATGCGGTCCTTAAGCAGATCGGTGGTCACGTCCTGCCAGAAATTCGCAAGCTGCAGGGCGGTGCATGTGGCATCGGACAGTTGTTGCCGCTGGGCGTCGCGGTAACCGCATAGGTAGAGCACCAGGCGGCCCACCGGATTGGCGGAGCACCGGCAGTAGCCGAAAAGCTCCTCGAAGTTGCGGTAGCGTGTGACGGTCTGGTCTTGCACAAAAGCTTCGATGAGATCCGCGAATGGCTGGCGCGGTATTTCGTATTTCTCTATGGTTGGCAGCAGCGCCACAAATACGGGATGCGTGGCGCGTCCCGCGTACATGCCATCCAGTTCCGTGCGCCACCATTCCAGGAGCCGCAGGCTCTCGGCGCGGTCTCCGGTCTCATCGCCCAGATCGTCCGCCCAGCGGCAATAGGCGTAGACATTGTAGAAATCCTGGTGCAGACGCTTGGGCAGCAGAAAACTCACCACATGAAAATTCTCGTAGTGGTGAGTGGCCAGCCAGCGGGTATACGCGCGCGCCTGCTCCAGCGAATAGGATTGCCCGAGCGCCTCCTGGGACCGCACGAATTGGACCGGAGGCAGTAACGCGGGTGCGCCCACGCGGGATAATCCCCTACGGAAGAATCGCCGTCTTGAGGTGCCCGTTATGGCTCATCAGGTGGCGCATCACTTCGAGAAGATTGGCCAGCGGCTCTTCGCGGTTGACGAAGAACGACGCGGTCACATGTCCCCCGCAAATCAGATCGAGCGCTTTGCGGATATAGGCCGGCGTATGGTGGAACGTGGCCTTGCAGGTGATCTCGGAGTAGTGCAGCAGAGCCGTGTCCAGGCTCACCTTGCTCTCGTTGGGGCACCCGCCGAAGAAGTTCACGGTGCCGCCGCGCCGCACCATATCCACCGCCCAGTGCCAGGTTTGCGGCTTGCCCACGGCTTCCATGGCGATATCGACTCCGCGCCCATGGGTCAGGCGCCGGATGGCGGGCACAGGATTGGAATCGGACGGAGCTTCGATCAACTCGTCCGCGCCCAACGATGCCGCACGGTCCAGTTGCTGCTTGCGGCGGCCCACTGCGATCACGCGGCAGCCGGCTAGCTTGGCCAGCTTCACAAACATGAGCCCGATGGGGCCCAGGCCGATGATCGAAATGGTATCGCCCGGCCGCGGATCGGTCTCTTCGAAACCGCGCAGCACGCAAGCCAGCGGCTCCACCAGGGCCGCGTCATGATAGCTGACGTGCGCGGGAATCAAATAGGTGTTGCGCTTGACGATTCGCCCCGGAATCCGAATGTATTCGGCGTAGGCGCCGTTATTGAACAGGAGGTCTTCGCAAAGGTTCTCCAGCCCGCGCGAGCAGAAGTAACACTCGTCGCAGGGAGCTGAGTTCGCTGCCACTACGCGCTGCCCCGGACGAAACTGGCGAACGTCTTCACCTACCGCTACCACGTCGCCCGCTAGTTCGTGCCCAAATACCGCCGGCGGCACAATCATGCGGGCGTGATAGCCGCGGCGGAAGACCTTCACATCCGTGCCGCAGGTCAGCGCCACCTTCACTCGAACCAGGATGTCTTCGCTACCGATTTGAGGAACAGCTACCGGCTCTACCTGCAAGTGTTCTTTACCGTAGAGCACGGCGGCCATCATCTGGCTAGTCACTATACCCACCTCTGTGGCTGAACGATTATTTTCAACGATTTAGGTCCAGGATGCAATGCCAAATCGAAACCTGAACGTATTTTAACCAAAGGCAGACGATGCGAAATGAGCGCGTCTAATGGTAACGCATTGGAAAACACCAGAGCTGCTGATTCTTTCTGCAGGTCTACCGACGCACTATAGCAACCGAACAACGTACGCTCTCCCGCGCAGATGTCCGCTCCGGATGCCTCGATACGTTCCGCGGCGGAGGTCTGGGCGAAGAGCAGAATGCGCGCGCCCGGGCGGGAGCAGGCGATCGCCTGGCTCACAATACCGGGCACCGAGGCTGCGACGATGACCAGGTCCGCGCCCCGTCCTTCTGTCCGTTTCTTGATTTCCGCAGTGAGGTTGACGTGCCGCGGGTCCCAGGCAAATTCCGCACCGCAGCGTCCGGCGATCTCGAGCCGCTCGGCAATGGTGTCGGTGGCGGCGACGCGCGCGCCTGCACGATGCGCCAGCATAGTGAACATCAGCCCGATGGGCCCTTGTCCCATGACCACCACAAAATCGTCCGGCTGCGGATCGCATTGCACCATCGCTTTGAGGCACGTATTCAGCGGTTCCACCAGCGTCGCGCGCTCGAAGGAAACGTCGTCCGGAATTCTCTCGATGCCACGTTCCACGATCCAGTCCATCACTCGCACGTATTGCGCAAAGCCGCCGCCTGCCGGCTCAAATCCGGCGGTGATCCCCACGCGCTTATACACCGGGCACTGCGCGTATAGTTTGCGCGCACAATAAAAACAATTCAAACAGGGGATGTGGTGAAAGGCTACCACGCGGTCCCCCGGTTTGTACTGGATGACCCCGGCCCCTACGGCGGCGATTACGCCGGCCGTCTCATGTCCATAGATGCGCGGAGGGTCGAGCAGGTTGTGTTCGATTTTCTTGAGATCGGTATGGCAGATACCGCAGGCTTCTACACGGATGAGGATCTCCCCGGGGCCGATGGCCGGCGTGGGGATTTCCTCCACGCTGACCACGCTCTCTCCGCGGTACACTGCGGCCTGCATCGTCACCGGTATGGCGCTTACCTCAGAATCGGCAGTCGGCAAACAGTTCCCCCAGGCTTTTGGCGGCCTTCGCACAGTTTTGGCGCAGCCGGATTAGCTCCGGCAGTCGGGCGATTGGCCGCTTCCACAAATGCCTGAATATACCGATTGTATCGAAGTGGCCGTCGGGACGCAGAACCGCATTGAAATCGTTCGCCATATCTTCGGTGGCAAGGTCGGTGACCGCGCGCGCGCAAAAGAAATTCAAACCCAACGCTTGTGCGCGATCCGCTACGCCTGCCGCTTCCATTTCGACTACGCTGCCGCCTCTCTCGCGGAGCGCGCGCTTCTCGTCCGCAGTCCCGACCACGTGGTCCATCGAGATGACCAGTCCGGTGGAGGCGTGGCTGCCTTGGATCGGATGCGCCGGATAGCGGTGTTCCGGCCCGGCCACGCAGGTGGCCACCACGGCATCGCCAATGGCCAGTTGAGGATCGAGCGCGCCGCAAAACCCGGTGCTGATCACGGCGTCGGCCGGAAACGCATGGTGGGCGGCATCCACCGCCGCGGCCGCCCGTTTCCAACCTACACCGTTGGCTGCGAGTAAGACCTCATGTCCATTCAATCTGGCCGACATTGCCCAATCCACTCCGATGCGCGATTTCCTTCGCTCGTCAGTTCGGGCGGCGATACCGCGAAATTCCATAGGATCGGAAGCCACAAAGATGAGCCTCATCAAGCCGCGGGCTCACGGGCCGGCGCGCGCCACGCTCCGCGGAACCATTCGACTGCCCGCCGCAGTGCAGTCTCAGCCGGGGCCGGGTCGAAGCCCAGTTCCTGCCGCGCCTTCTGGTTCGTCACCCACATCTTTTTCCGGGCCATGCGCACGGCGTCGATGGGCACGCGAGGCGGTGTGCCGGTGATCCCCGCCCAAGCTGTGCTGCACACGCCCGCGCAATATGCCGCCGCATAGGGCAGCTTCACGGTGGGAGCCTTGCGGCCGGTGATCCGTGCCAGCATCTCGAGGATCTGCGCCAGGGTTAAGTTCTCCGAGCCCAGAATGTAGCGCTCACCTGCACGTCCGCGTTCGCAGGCCAGCCAGTGGCCCTCGGCCGTGTCCCGAGCATCCACAATGTTCAAGCCGGTGTCGATGAAGGCCGGCATCTTTCCGTTCAGGAAATCCAGCACCGTCTGCCCGGTGGGTGTTGGCTTCACGTCATGGTCGCCGACGGGCGCCGTCGGATTCACAATAATCGCCGGAAAGCCCGCGCGCGCGAACTCCAGCACCACCTGCTCGGCCAGGAACTTCGAGCGCTTGTAGTCGCCCGCCATGTCTCGAAGCGACACGGGAGAGTTCTCATCGCCGATGCTATCGTGCGGGATCCCGATGCAGCCGACCGTGCTGGTGTAGACCATCCGCTCCACGCCAGCGCGGCGCGCGGCCTCGAGCAGGTTGCGGGTGCCATCCACGTTCGATTGGTAGAGATCGTTCGGATTTTTGGCCCACAGGCGATAGTCGGCGGCCGCGTGAAATACCAGGCCGCAACCGGACACGGCCCGCGCCAGCGATTGCGGATCGCGCAGGTCGCCCGTAGCCGGCTCGACATCGAGTCCGTCGACTACGCTGCCGGGGCGCACCAAGGCCCGGACTGCATAGCCGCGCTTCAGAAGTACGCGCGCCACGTGCCAACCGAGAAACCCGGATGCGCCGGTAACCAGAGCGGGTTTCATAGTGGGGCAGGCCTTTGGGCCTGCCGCCGGCTTTCAGCCGGCGCGCCTCGCGGAAGCGCGGCGGTAGCCTGAAAGGCTGGCCCCCCTAGCGCAGCATCCACGCTAGCATCTTCAGGTTGTCGGCCACCCCGGCATTGATGCTCAGCGCCGCCGACGGTTCGAATCCGCAGTGCACCATGCAATGTTCGCATCGCGGATCGTTGCCTTGGCCATAGCTCTCCCAGGGCGTCTGCGTCATGAGCTCCTCGAAGGTTTTGTAATGGCCGTCGGTGATCAGGTAGCAGGGGCCCTTCCACCCTTTCACGTTGTAGGTCGGGTTGCCCCACGCGGTGCAGGGGAGCTCCTTGTCCCCCTTCAGGAAATCCATGTAGAGCGGCGTCTGGCGCACCGCGTATTTCTTCGCGATGCGGTCGATGTCCTTGAACTTCTCATGGATATCCTCCCGCGTCATGAAGATTTCCCGATCGTCCACGGAGGAGTAGCCGTAGGCGGGCGCGATCTGGTGGCCGTCCACGTTGAACTGCTTGAGGTACTCGAACAGCTCTTCAACCTCGCGCATGTCGGTCTCTTTATAGACCGTGGTGTTGGTGCAAACCTGGAATCCAGCGGCCTTGGCTACCTTGATTCCTTCGATGGCCTCGCGGAAGACGCCTTCTTTTTCCACGCAGATGTCGTGCGTCTTTTCCATGCCGTCCAGGTGCACGTTAAAGTAGAAGCGCTTGTCCGGCTGGAATTCCTTGAGCCGCTTGCGAATGAACATCCCATTGGTGCAGAGAAAGATGTAGCGGTTGCGCTCCAGTATCCCTTTCGCCAGCTCGCCGATCTGCGGATACATCATCGGTTCGCCGCCGCAAATCGAGACCATCGGAGCGCCGCATTCATCTACCGCCGCCAGGCACTCTTCCAGGGGCAGGCGCTCGGTAATGGTGGATTCGTATTCCCGTATGCGGCCGCAGCCCGTGCAAGTCAGATTGCAGGCGTGCAGCGGCTCCAGCATGAGCACGATCGGAAACCGCTTGTTGATCATGGGGTGCGGTTGCCGCTTCTCACCGGTCTTCGTCGGCAGGATGCGAAACGGATTCGCCCCATCGGCCGCAGGCGCCACCGTCTTCTGCCATTCGGGCCGCGGGCGCATCTTGTTCCTGATAATGTATCCGGCCATGCCGGCGGTCATGGTGAATGGAAATCTCATGTTCGTCTTTATCCGATCGAACTGCCCCCCTGCTTCGCCAGGGAAGCCAGGGCCAGTAGCGGGAAATAGTCTTTGTACAGGTGGTATTTCAAGTAGAACACTTTGGGGAAACCGGTGCCGGTGGCCAGTTGCTCGTTCCAACTCCCGTCGGAATTCTGGGTATCGAGGAGGTACTCGATGCCGTGGCGTACGCTGAGGCTCGACGTATCGCCGCCCGCCAGCAGTCCCAGAATGGCCCAGGCAGTTTGCGAGGGTGTACTGGGTGCAGCAACGTAGGTGCCGTGGTCGTAGCTGGCGCAGCTCTCGCCCCAGCCGCCATCGGCGTTCTGGATGGAGCGCAGCCACTCGCCGGCGCGCAGGACGTGCGCCTCACGATCGCTTTCTCCGGATGCGGCCAGACCGCGCAGCGCGAAGCAGGTGCCGTAAATATAGGCCACTCCCCAGCGGCCGTACCAGCTTCCGTCCTCTTGCTGGTTGCGAACCAACCATTCGACGCCGCGCTGCACTGCCCTGTGGCTGCGGTCGAGGCCGTGAGCGGCCAGCGCTTCCAATACCCGGCCGGTGATATCCGGACAGGTCGGATCCAGCATGGCATTATGATCCGCAAAGGGCACGCCGTTCAGGAATTCCCAGTTGTTGTCGGCGTCGAAAGCCGCCCAGCCCCCATCCTTGGATTGCATGGCCAGCAGCCAGTCGAGCGCCCTGCCGTGGCAGGCTTTTTGCGCTCCGGGGTCGCTCCCCTGGGCGCGGCTCAAGGCCAACATCACCATGGCGGTGTCATCTATGTCGGGGTAGAATTCGTTGCTGTATTCGAAAGCCCAGCCGGAGGGTTCCGTATTGGGCCGCTTGACCGACCAATCGCCTCTGCGGCGGATCTCCTTGGAGAGCAGCCAGTCGGCCGCGCTCTCCAGGGCCTGGCTCTTGGGATCGGCCACCGCCAGGGCATATGCGGCGATGGCTGTGTCCCACACGGGTGAGAAACACGGCTGGAAAAAGAACCGCTTCCCGTCATCCACCAGGAGCGTGTTAAACTGCCGGAGCGCTTCCACCCGTACCGGATGGTCCGCGGGATATCCGAGCGTATCCAGCGCCATTACCGAATACATCATGGGCGGATAGATCGCGCCCAGCCCATCGGAATGGTTCAGTCGTTCGATCATCCACTCGGTGCCCCGTTCGATGGCCTTGCGGCGCACCGAGCCTACCGGGTGGCGCTCCCAAACTTTCAGGACCCGGTCCACTGCCAGGAAGAAATTGCTCCAGCTGAACAGTTTTTCCGCTTTCGGAAACTCCGGGCTCACGCCCGGCAGCCAAAGCTCGTCCAGGTGGAATCCCGGCGGCACTGGCCGGCGCGGATTGGCCGAATGGACCAGCGCTAGCGACACCACGATCGCGCGTGTCCACGACGACATCTGGTACAGGTGATCGAACGGCAGCAGGGCCACTTCCGGTGGAATCGTCGGACAATACTTTCGCGGAAAGAGGTCGAAAAGGCTGAGGTTGACCTTCACGTAGCTGTTGGCCGCCTGAATCCCGCCCATTTCCAGGATGCGCCGGCACAACTGCTGCATGCGCGGATCGTCCGCCATCAGGCCGGCCAGTTTCAGGGCAACATACGCCTTGACCGACGCGCTGATCTCGGACGGCCCTCCCACGTAGATATTGAAGCCCCCGTCGGGCAGTTGCCGGTCCAGTATGGAGGCCACCGCCTTGTCGATCAGAGGGCGCGAGGGCGGTTCCCACCTCCCGTCTTGCGGTGGATACAACCAGAGTTGAAAAAGGATGTAGTCGGATTCGAGGGTGCTGTCGGCAGTGAGCTCCGCGCACCAATGGCCGTTGCCTGCCTGGAGAGACGTGAGATAGGCTGACGCGCGGCGAAGTGCCCGGCTCGCCTCCGATTCCAGGCTGCGGGAGACCTGTGCGGGCGCGCTCATCGGATCGAGACGGTCAATTCCGCCGGCAGCGAAAATCGAACGTCCTCATCTACCATTTCGATTTCCTCCATTTTCCGGAAGCCATGATCGTGTAAGAACTCGATCAGTTCCTGAACCAGGTGCTCCGGCGCCGATGCTCCCGCCGTCACCCCGACATTCCTAACGCCTTCCAGCCAACTCAACTCCACATCGCCCCGATCATTGACCAGGTAGGCACGCACTCCGAAGTTCTCCGCCACTTCCACCAGCCGCTTGGAATTGGAGCTGTTCTGCGATCCCACCACCAGCAGCAGGTCGATCGCTTCGGAAATTGCTTTGACGGCCATCTGGCGGTTTTGCGTGGCGTAACAGATATCCTGCGCGGGAGGGCCCTGAATCTTCGGGAAGCGCTCTTTCAGCCGGCTGATGATCTCGCGAGTCTCGTCCAGGCTCAAGGTCGTCTGTGTCAGGTAGCGCACGCGGTTCTGATCGGGCAGTTCCAGCCTGTCCACGTCCTGTACGGTTTCCACCAAGTAACTGGACTGCGGAACCTCTCCCAAGGTTCCGATTACTTCGTCGTGATCTTTATGGCCAATCAGTACGATACTGTACCGTTCCCGCCCGAACTTAACCGCTTCCAAATGTACTTTGGTCACCAGCGGGCAGGTCGCATCGATTACTTCCAGTTGGCGCTCCTTGGCCTGCTGACGCACGGCTGGTGAGACTCCGTGCGCGCTGAAGATGGCCCGGGCTCCTATGGGAACCTCTTCGAGCTCCTCGACAAAAACTGCGCCGGCGCTACGCAACTCGTCCACGACGTGTTTGTTGTGAACGATTTCCTTGCGTACATAGACCGGCGGTCCATACAGGTCCAGGGCTATCTTGACGACATCAATGGCCCGCACCACGCCCGCACAAAAGCCGCGCGGCTTGAGCAGAAAGATCTTTCGATCCACGCCGTCCTTGTTCCAGGCAAAAGGCTTCAGAGGCATAGGTCTCGCTGAGTTGGATTTTATCGATTATAACAGGTGAGTTAAGGAAGAGGGGAGCGAAAAAACGAATCCGTGCAACGGGTTGTAAGCCGAAACCGCAGCCGTTGTGAGAAGGTCTGATGGGGGACGCGCCCATTAGTGCGGCGCGCCTTCCGGTTCCCTGGAGTCTAAGACACCCACCTAAGGGTACCAGTACGTTTCCACTAATTCGGCTAGGAGAAATGTCTATAACAAAAAAAGCTTCAGAGCTATACTGCTGTGATTACGGAAAAAGTACAAGCGTCAAAAAATGGAGGTGGGACTTGACGGGCAAATGGATTTTTTGTGCAGGAATAATGGGGTTGGCGCTCGCCGTCCCAGGTTTTGCGGATGTCGTCTCGGGCGCCGGCGCTGGATCTCTGCCGTTCACCGCGCTGGACCTGACGGGCGACCCGAATCCCACCGAAATCACGGGAGCTCTGGACACCACAAACCCAGATTTGGCCGCCATGTTCGAGATCCACATCACGCACCCCGAGTTCTTTTCGGCTACCACCATTGACCCTGGCGCTTTCGGAATACCCGATCCGGAGCTGTTTCTTTTCGATTCCCTTGGTAATGGCGTGTACGAGAATGACGATACGTCGGGAGGCAATCAGCAGGCTTGCCTGCCCTCCTCCTCAACCATCGGCAACCCGTGTCCAGCCACCAGCAGTTTAGGTCCGTTGAGCGTGGGGAACTACTTTTTGGCCATCACGATCTCGCAAAACTCCCCGGTTGATGGCGCCAACAACGAAATATTCTCGCCCGTGCTTTCCACCGACGTGGTTGGACCCAACAGCGGCGTCGGCCGCATCGAAGGGTGGGACGGCGGCTTCTTCACCAGTCCGGACTTCGATAACGTGAATTACGACATCATCATCTCCGACAGTCCCGAACCGGCTGCATGGCCGGTGACCCTGGCCCTGGGCTTAGGCTTGGTGTTCTTTCGCCGAAAACTGCGCACTCGCTAGAGGGTTGCGGTGAGGCATGGCCCCAAAGGTCATCTCTTTAAATTGTGGAGGTCTTCGTGAAAAACGTGCTGCTGTCCACCTGCTTGGGAGTGGTGCTCCTGCAGGTTCCCGCCGTTGCCCAAAGCCGGCCGCATGTGGCCGCCCCTGGCAATCTGTCCAACTACGTATATAGCGGTTCGGTATCCACGGCCCCGGCGTCCGCACATCCGAGCGTTCCGACCGGCCTGGTAACGGTGGGCATCAAGCTCCAGGATCCGCCCCTGGTGGTGGCCGTCGGAGCCAATGCGAAACAGAACGGGATCAAGATGACGGCAGCCCAGCAGCAGGCCTACCTGGCCCAGTTGAAGCAGAAACAGGACGCAGTCATGTCTCAGGTCCGCAGCTTCGGCGGCGTGGAACTGGGGCGCGTCAGCAAGGGCCACAACGCGCTCATCGTGTCGATTGATGCCGGCCAGCTTAAAGCAGTGCACGGCATCGGGGGGGTGATTGCGGTGCGTCCGGTTCGCGACTATACCCTGTCGCTCGAGGACCAGACGCTGCCGTACATCGGGGCAACTGCGGTGCAGACCTCTGGGGTTACCGGAGCTGGAATTCGCGTGGCCATGCTGGATACGGGCATCGACTACACCCATTACAACCTGGGTGGTTCCGGCAATGTGGCCGACTATAACGCTGCGGCAGGCGGTGGCCTCTGGAATTCCGCCCGCGAATCTTTTCCCCACCAGCAAAGTGATCGGCGGGTTCGATTTCGTGGGCGACACCTGGCCGAACACGCCGCTTAAGCCCGACCCGAATCCAATTGACCTCAATGGCCACGGTTCGCATACCTCCGACATCGTGGGCGGCCACAGCCTTGACGGCTTGCACGTTGGCGTGGCGCCCGGCTCGCAGCTCTACGCGGTGAAAGTTTGCAGTTCCGTGTCCTCATCGTGCAGCGGCGTCGCCATCCTGGAGGGAATTGATTTTGCCCTCGATCCCAACAACACGGGGACTTTGAACGACGCTGTGGATATCATCAGCATGTCGATTGGGGCTCCATTCGGACAACGCGAAGAAGATGAAGGCGAGATGTTCACCGACGTGGTGAATTTCGGAGTCGTCAGCGTGGTCTCGGCTGGCAACGACGGCGATATTCCGTATGTCATGGGCGGCCCGGCAGCGACGCCGGAAGTTCTGGCTATGGCGGCGACCACCAGCGCTAGCGCGATCGGGATTCCTCTGGTAATCAACTCCCCTGACAGCATCAAAGGCACGTACTCGAACACCGCCCTGCTGGATTTCGCTCCGGTCAGCTCGGCGGTTACCGCGAATGTCGTTTACGTCGGGCGGGGGTGCCCGGCCGGCTCCATCAGCGCTGGAAGTCCCGACGATCCGTATCTGGCAAACCCCAGCGGCGCGATTGCGCTGATCGACCGCGGGTCTTGCGCCGTGAGCCTGAAAATCGACCGCGCGGCTCGCGCTGGTGCAGCTTGGCGTCCTGATCGGACTGGTAGCGCCGGGCGACGCCATTAGTTTCTCCAATGGCGGCGGATCGGATTTCGTGCCGACGCTGGTGATTACGCAAAGCACCAGCACGCTCATCAAGAACACTCTGCTCACCTCGGCGGTGAATGCCACCATCAGCCCCGCTAACGCCATCGCGTTGTCGGGTAACATTGCCAGTTATTCTTCGCGCGGCCCGAACTACAGTTACAACATGCTGAAGCCGGACATGAGCGCCCCCGGCACGGTACTGGCAGCCCAGCCCGGCACGGGCAACGGCGAGACGACCGAGAGCGGGACCTCGTTTGCCTGCCCGCTAGCGGCCGGTTCGGCGGCCCTGCTGCTTTCTCAGAACCGCTCCCTGGGGCCGCTGGATGTCAAAGCCCTCTTGATGGAGAGCTCGGAGACGGCAGTCTTTAACAACGCCGCCACACAACCCGGCGTACTCGCACCCATGAGCCGAATGGGCGCCGGCGAGCTGCGCATCGATCGGGCCGTGGCCGCCAGCACTGCTGTTTGGGACGCCAGTGCGCCGCTGGCAGTGAGCCTTTCCTTTGGGACCTACCGGCTCAATGCGAACGGGAATTACAGGAAGAAGGTAGTCATTCGAAACTACAGCAACACCGCGCGCACTTACCAAGTCACTAACACTTACCGCGACGCGCCCAATATGACCGCGGTGACAATAGCGGCGCCGCCGAGCATTTTTGTGCCGCCCAATACCTCCACCAGTTTCACCTTAACCCTTTCGGTTAACGCGGCCTTGCTACCTACCTGGACTCTCAACGGAGGTTCTCAAGGGAGCAATGGGGAGCTACTGAATACCGTGGAGTATGCCGGTTACCTGACCTTCACGAGCGGCCCCGAAAGCGTTCACCTCCCCTGGCACATCCTGCCTCACAAGGCTGCCAACGTCCAGCCTGCCGCCCCCTCCGTCACTTTGGGCGGGAACCCTACTCCGTTTTTGCTTTCCAATACGACCGGAGCCACTGGTGGGTTGGTTGATATATTCTCTCTAACCGGAATCGGAACCCAGTTTCCAGCTTCGGCCCTGCCGGCGCCCGGGTCGGACTTCGCGGTCATCAACCTGAAGGCCGTGGGGGTCCGTCTTGTTTGTTTGTCTGGCTGCGCCACGACAACACCCACCTATCGGCGTTCAGTTCGCCATCAACACTTTCGGACAGAGGTCGCATCCCGACGTTCCCGCCGAGTTCGACGTTTTGATCGATGTGAATAACGATGGCGCGCCTGATTTCGATGTCTTCAACGGGGACATTGGACTTGTGACCACCGGAACCCTAACAGCGGGCAAAACGGAGTATTCGTGGCCGATCTCGCGGCCGGAACAGCCTACCGGGCCATACTTCTATGCGATCGCCGATCTGGATTCGGCGGACGTAATCTACACCGTCCCGCTGAGCGCCCTGACAAGCGCGAATGGGCTGCAGATCGGTGCCCTCCACACCGTTCACTTTCTTCGTGCTGGCCTTCGACAACTACTTCACCGGGTAACCTGACGGACTTCATCGGGCCCATGAAGTACGAACTGGATATGCCGCAGTTCTATCCATCAGACAACCAAACGATTTCCAGGTGCCCGCGGGTAGTTCCACTGCCATAACGATCATTCCGAACAACGCCGCTAACCCATTCTTTTCGGGCCCATACAACGGCAACTCTCCGTCGCAGACGGGACTCTTGCTCATGTATCAGGACGGCTTGGCGGGGCAGGAGGCTGCCATGGTGACGGTGTTTCCCTGAGTTAACCTAAGTTACGTTAGTCCGCAAACTACTTAGCTCTTAACTGGCCAGGTCCGGAATGACGTGAATCGCCATTTCGGGAAAAATTCCTTGGGCTAGGAGACCCTGTGCCAGTGCTACGACTTTGTGAAGGCGCGGTATTGTGGAGCCGCGAATCGCGACGGGGCGACGACAACGGACGTTGACGGCGCCGGCAGCAATCCGACCACGATGTTGACTGACTTGCGAAGAGCCTGCGCGGCTCGCCGTGCTTCAACGTCGACACGACTTACTACGATTCGGCAGTCCATAACAGCAATGCCGTTCAGTTGGCCGGCTAAACCACCGATAACCATTCCGCGGCAAGAATTTGAGCGATTCGGACATCCTCTCCATCGCATTGACGGATGCGTGGCGGTTGCCAGGCACAGTAGCGCCTCGGTTCCGCCCTATAACACCCCGCTGGTTTGCGAAGTGCAGACCACTGGTCCGAGAGGGGCCGTCGGCGCCGATGGGATGGGCAGCCTGCGCACGAAACAACTATCCAACCCGATTGGGGTAACCCGCAGCTATTTGATCCAGCAGAACTGGGTAGATGCTTCAAGGGATCTAAGTTGCTCAACCTGGTGACCAAGTCTGAAAAAAAGTAAGGTTATGAAATCAAGACGGCCTTCCAGACTCATGTCGGTTTGAGTTCTGTTGGCTTCCATGCCGATTGTAGGGAGCCACGATCGTGCTATTAAGTCCATCCCTGGTTCAGTTTCCGTTCGAGAATATACACAGACTTACGTCATGGAATATACGGAATCTTGACTTGTGAGATAAAGTCCAATCGATTCTGCAAGCCCCGGTAAATTCCTGATTGCAACTGGAGGTCGTGTTATCTTTTGACGTTAGCTGTAAGTAGCTTGAGGTGGCTTTCGGCGGGTGGCCAGATCCACCGACCCTCGCGGGCCGACGGATCTGGCAGTAATTGACAACCGCCGGACTCGCAGGTTGGCTAGCCCACGAGTTCAACATGGAGGACCGCCAAAATAGTGTAGGGCCGTCCTAAAAAGAGGTCACGCAGCTACGGCAAACGTGTGAGGGGTCAAGCCCCTCGCCCTCGGTTACCGAAGATCATACACCACAAGTAGAGATAATGAGTTCTTAAATTTCCGCCCTTCGGTTAAGTAGAGCACCGTTCGGTTATGCAGACATCGGCTTGACAGATTCGGCCTCGTTTTTATCAGACTTGATCAGGAGTCATAACATCAGGGGATTACCTACGTGTGACTCAGGCGATTACCGGAGTAGTACCGAAACCCGCCATTGCGTGCTTAATTTGGTTGCAGGTTGGCTTAGTCGTTATTACATAAGTCAAGTTGCAAGGGCCGCCGTGTAATCAGTCGAATAGGCCATGTTAGGTAATTTGGGTTACAAATACTGCGTGCCAACCAGCACATAAATGAGTTGGTAACCCCGCCAAAGTACCAAAACTAGTACCGAACATACTTCCTTTAGTCAGCATTCCTCCTTAAACTCTGACATGGAGGAATTTGGCTGCTACATGACGAAAAACACCTTACTCAAAATATCCATGCCAGTGGGCGTTCTACTGGCATTTTCAACGCTCGCTAGCGCTGCGCTGGTCGCCCCTGGTACATCGGGAGTGGTCCTCGGCTCTACCACTGAAACTGGCACGGTTATTGCCAGCACTGGCTCTACGACCGTGTGTAACGTTGTCGGCTGCGGCGCCGGGACCACACTGAATGTGACATACACGGAATGGGTCTTTCAAGAAGGCGGTGGGACACTGGACTTTGTGATCCAGGCGACTAATAACACAGTGCCCGGTGGGACGGTTATCGAAAACGTTACAACTTCGAACTTCACGGGAGCTGGCACCACCACGACTGACCTCGGTTTCAGTACAACTGCGAACGGCCTGCCCGCTATTGTCGGCGGCAAGGACCCAGCAACGGGTGACCGTACTCTAGATGGGCCGGGCGTCGTGGGATTCAACTTTGGTATCGCCACGCCGATTCCGCAGGGCGCGCATACCGACTACTTGATCATCAAGACTAACCAGACCCAGTACGTTCCGGGCACCGTTAGCTTCCAGGACGGCGTAACTGCTTCGGGTCCTGGTTTTGGTATCGCTCCGGAGCCCAACATGGCCTGCCTTCTGTCCGTTTTTGCGATCGGCATTGTCGGTATCGTGTATCGCCGCAAGAAGAACGTCGCGAAGAATACCGAAGCCTAAGTCTGAAGTTTGTCATTTCTTGAGTTAGCGAACCGGAGCGGCTTGGCAGAGCCGCCCGGTTCATTTTTTTTGGGGGGGCACCCTCTTGGGCCGACCGCTTCCACGCCGCTGGTTGGAATTAAGCACGCCTGGTTCCGCAGTCTCGCCATCCGGAAACACGCCTGAAAGGAATGGGCAGAGCCGAAGAATTGTTAGCTGGTGAGCGCGGAAGGAATCGAACCTTCAACCTAGTGATTAAGAGTCACTTGCTCTGCCAATTGAGCTACGCGCCCGCTTGAGGTTGGCTGGGATTGGCCGCGGCTTTTGACCGCGTCCTGCCGATTATACCATCGCGTCCGTTCTCAATGCTCTCGGGCCGACAAAATGGAAGCCGCTGCGATCTGTGCAATGTCGAGCAGCTTGGGCGGGGTTTCGGTCACCGTGCCCAGGGCATCGCGAAACATCGTCTGGCAGAATGGACACGCTGTGCCGATTACCTCCGCCCCGGTGCGCACCAATTCTTCTGCGCGCTCGACGTTGACGCGTTTGCCTTTCTCTTCTCCGAGAAACATCTGACCGCCGCCGGCCCCGCAACAGAACGATCGCTCCTCAGTTCGTGGCGGGTTTACCACCTCGGCGAAGCGGCCGATCACCTCGCGCGGCTCGCGAAAGATGCCGCGGTATCGGCCCAGGTAGCAGGGATCGTGGTAGGCGACCTTTCCTCCAAGGTCGGCGGGCGCGGGCAACTGGTCTTTGAGTCGAGCCAGCAGTTCGCTGTGATGCTCGATGGCGAATGTGCCGCCGAACTCGCGCCAGTCCGTGCCGATGGTGCGGACACAATGCGGGCAGATCGAAACCATTTTGCCCACTTTGGCCGCGCGCAGTTTTTCGATATTGGATTCGGCCACCTGGGATACTGCCAGGTCGTTGCCCAGCCGCCGGGCTGGATCTCCGGTGCACTTCTCGCTGCGCAACACCCCGAACGTCACGTTCAAGTGCCGCAGCACGCGCGTCAGGTCGAGGACAATCTCTCGGCCTTGTGGATCGTAAGCGCCCATGCAGCCGAGCCACAGGCAGTATTCCTGGGTGCCGTCGTAGATGGGCAGTTCGTTCTTCTCGATGAACTTCTGACGTTCGCTGGCGGGAAACCCGAGAGCATTACCGTTCCGCTCCAGGTTCAGGAAAAACTTGGTGCCGTATTCGTCCTCCCACTTTCCCGTATTCACCGCGCCGCGCCGCAGCCCGATGATGATCGGCAGATGCTGAATGCCCACCGGGCATTGAAATTCGCAACTGCCGCACGTGGTGCACTGGAAGGCCGCTTCCTCCGAGATGTATTTACCCAGCAGCGGCGCTTCCCCGCCCGGGCCAAACTCCTTGAGATAACCTCGCAGGCCCAGGATGATTTCTTTGGGGTTCAGGACCTTCCCGGTGTTCGCCGCGGGACAATGCTCGGTGCAGCGGCCGCATTCGACGCAGCTAAATGCTTGCAGCGCGTCGATGCGCGTCACATCCTTGCCGGTGTCCAGCCCGAAATCTTCATCGCCTTCGAGCGGCGGAATGCGGCTGAAACCGGCGCGGCGCAGAAAAACGGTAGCCGGGCTGAGCACCAGATGGAGATGCTTGGTATGCGGAATCAGCGGCAGGAACAGCAGCAGCGCGAGCGTGTGCAGCCACCAGTTGAGCTGGCCACCGCGCGTGGTTTCTCCGAACCACAGGCCACCCAAATAGGTGACCATCAGGATGAAGATCAGGCCTGCGATCACACCGGACTCAGGCGATACTTGGCCCAGCCACACAGGCCGCACCAGGAACCTGCGCACGAAGAGACCGGCGATCGACACAGCCACGGCCACCGCCCAGACCGCCACGAAATTGAAGTAGAACTGGCCGAATCCGCCGGCGCGCGACAAAAAGCCGAGCCCAAACGCAGATGCCAGATGATTGAGCGTGATCAGCCCGAAAGCGCAGAAGCCCCAGAAGACGAAGGCGTGTGCGATGCCTGCCAGGGGCCTCTCGCGGATCACTTTTCCTTGCAGCAATACTTCCCATAGAAGTTGCCGGACGCGCGGACCCAGCGGCTTCAAATCGAAGTCCGGGGTCGGCCGCGAGCGCCGCAGGATATCGACGACTTTTCGGAAACGCCACCAGAAAAGCGCGCCCGACGCAGCCATCAATATGACCAGGATGGCGCGTTCCGCCGCCGTGACGGCATTCATATCTCCCATTATGTAGCATGTGAATGTTGGTGGGCTTCGCTAAAATAGGCCGTTGGAGGTCACTTGCGCATCGTTTTATCAGGGGCGGCGGGATTCATCGGCTCCCATTTCTGCGATCGTTCGCTTGCGGAGGGCCACACTGTTGTAGGTCTCGACAATTTCTTGACGGGGGCGCCGCAGAATATCGAGCACCTGGCCGGAGAAGCGCGCTTTCGTTTCATCGAACAGGATATTACTGAGGCCTTTTCCATCGATGGGCCGGTGGACTGTGTGGTGAATATGGCCTCGCCCGCCAGCCCGAAAGATTACCTCGAGCACCCCATCGAAACGCTGGAGGTGGGATCCATCGGCACCGGGCGGATGCTCGATCTGGCGCGGGAGAAGAATGCGCGTTTCCTGCTGACCTCAACTTCGGAGTGTTACGGCGACCCGCAAGTGCATCCCCAGGTGGAGACGTATTGGGGCAATGTGAATCCGGTAGGACCGCGCTCCTGTTATGACGAGAGCAAGCGGTTCGCGGAAGCGCTGACCATGGCCCACCACCGCAAACATGGAGTGCGCACCAACATCGCGCGCATCTTTAATACGTACGGGCCGCGCATGAAACTGAACGATGGGCGGGTGGTGCCGGCGTTTCTTGACCAGGCATTGCGCGAGGAACCGATGACGGTTTTCGGGAGCGGCCGGCAGACGCGCAGCTTTTGTTACGTCAGCGATCTGGTGGATGGCCTTTACCGGTTGATGCTCTCCGAGGAACGGTATCCGGTCAATCTGGGGAATCCTCGGGAAATGACGATTCTGGAATTTGCGGAACAGATCCGGCGGCTGACGGGCGCGCGGTCTTCCATCGTTTTTCAGCCGCTTCCCGAAGACGATCCCCAGCAGCGCCGGCCGGACATCAGCAAAGCGGAGAAGGTTTTGGGCTGGCGGCCGGTGGTGTCCCTGGAGGAAGGCCTAAAGCCGACAGTGGAACACTTTCGAAGAGTTCAGGCGATGAGCGTGTAGAGAAGCGAGCTTCCGCCACAAGCGTGTCGTGCCGGCCGAACGAAGCTGCGGTGTAAAATCAGAACAACCGCGGACGTGATGGAACCGGTAGACATAGCGGCCTTAAAAGCCGCTGGCTCGCAAGGGCCGTGTGGGTTCGAGTCCCACCGTCCGCACCATAATAAAATCAATGAGTTACAGGATGTGTTGCAAAAATGATTCTGCCGGCGAACCGAACCCATCGCGAATCTCTCCGGTATCGATTACTCAGCTCTTCAATCCGAGAGTTTCCCGAATGAACTGAATCTGCCCAAGGACATCCCCTTTCGGCAACCACCTCACTTGGCCTTTCCGAATCATGTGCAGAACCTCGTAACCTTGAATCGTCCGCCACGCTCCATCGAACGAACGAAACCCCTGGCTGGCATTCACCCGCCGCTTGATCCCTCGATGGTCCTGCTCCACAATATTGTTTAAATACGGGCAGGTTCGACAGTGGCATCGCCGCCCCAGTTTCCGCTCCTGCTTCAGTTCCGCGATCACCTTCGGATAAGACGGGTTGCCGTCTACTGTGATGACCCTCGGCCGGGGATGACCGGGAGGCTGCAAGGCTTTTTGGAAAAACTGCTTGGCCGCAGCCGCGTCTCGCTCAGCGGAAAGCCAAAAGTCGATCGTGGCGCCCGTGGAATCGACAGCACGATACAGGTACCGCCAGTTCCCGCCTTGGCAAATGTATGTTTCGTCAACCCTCCAGGAGCCGTTGGTCGGTTTCAGTTCGCGCCGGCATCGTTTGTTCAGTTCGGGGGCGTAGCGCTGCACCCAGCGCCAAATGGTGGTGTGGTCCGCCGGGAGACCTCGTTCCAGGATCAATTCCTCAACGTCCCGATACGAAAGCGAGAACCGCAGGTACCAACGGACGGCGCAAACAATCACCTCGGGTTCGAAGTGCCGCCATTTGAACAGCGTCGGCCGCGGTTTGATCATGAGATACGCTGTAGCCTATCAGACTCGTTCGCTCAGTTTTTTGCAACACTGCCAACAAAAGCCTAGCCGAGATTCCCGTCCTCATCCAAGATGACGGGCGAGACCTTCTGCATAGGAATTGCGATGTGATATCGCGCATGACGGCGCTCCCCAACGCGCAGCAATGCGCCCTTCTCCACGAGATCCGCAAGATCGCGGGTTGCGGTTGCAGGGGATGCGCCGGTGATAGTAACGTAGTTGCCAGCGCTTAAGCCTCCCTTGAAACCCTCCGGCCCTTCACGCAATATTCGCACCAGGGCTTTCTCCTGCCGGGAATTCAGGTGGCCTCGCAGCCGATCGAGCAGTCGCGTTTTCTCAATCAGAAACTCGACGCGTGCCGTTGTACGTCTCTGGGCTTCGATGGCAATCCCGGCGAACCACGAAAGCCAGGCTGTCACTTCGTTGCCTTTGTTCGCGGCCTCAAGCGCAGCGTAGTACGTCTTGCGTCTGGACAATATCGTCGCCGCCAATGCGATCAGCGTCGGATGGCCGAAGTATTGCGCCAGGGCTTTTTCAGCAACGGCGCGGCCGATTCGACCGTTGCCGTCCTCGAACGGGTGAATAGACTCAAAATAGAGATGCGCGATTCCTGCCCTCGTCAGGGCAGGCAGAGGCTGCGGGCCCGCAGGCGTGGTGCGATTGAACCAGGTCACGAAGCGGGCCATCTCGCCCGGAATCTTTGATGACGGCGGGGCCTCAAAATGCACTCTCGGCGCATGAACAGAGCCGGAAACTACTTCCATTTTGTCGTGACCCGTGCGATAGCGGCCAACATCTCTGACGCCCCCACGGTCCTTGAACAACATCCGGTGCCAGGAAAACAGCATGCCGCCGGACAGCGGCTCTACGAACGAGCGGTGGAGGTCAACCATCATCTCTGAAATCCCCTGCTCCGCAGCCGGAACCCGGCGGTTGTCGGTAGCGAGGCCGAACTGTCGGCGGATGGAGGATTGCACGCTTGCCCGGTCGAGGATTTCTCCCTCGATTTCTGATGTGGTGAGTGCTTCCGTGCTGATGGCTTCAATCGTGAGCTGTTCCTGATCGGAGGCATGGAGGTGCTTGAGCGTGCCAACGAACACACCTGTTCCTAGTAGGAAATGCTCCTCCGCCTTGCGCAGGCGGGTTGCATCCCAGGAGAAACTGGGCCAGTCGGGTTGTTGCCAGTTCCAGGTCATGAGCGATGGGGTTAGTTTCTATCGCTCATAATATACTAAATTATGATTGATAGCAAGGGGTTTTATCGCTCGATGCAAAATCGAAAAGCCTCCGGCTTTGCTCGATGCCTGACAGGGACGCGTGCTTTGGCCGTGGCGCTGTTTCAATGGGCTGTGTCGGAGCGAAAACTGGGACGACGGATCATCAGCGAGAGCGTGGGCGGAAAACGCAACGTGCTCGTCTTTCCCAGTCTGGAAAGGGTAGCTCCAGACACTTCACTGTTGCGCGTCCAGATCCAGTGGACGGAGCGTGAACTTCAAAGTCTTGCCAAGCGCACTTCAGCAGGAGAGGCAAACCGTCCCACGGAGGCTCTGATTCCGGCCATGCGGGATTGAATGGCCGTCGTCACTCGTCGACTCGAAGAGCACGACGAGGTGGAGCGCTTCGATTGTGGCGATGAGCCACTCAACCGTTACCTAAAACTCCACGCTTGGGCAAATCAAGCGAAGAGTTCGATCGGTATCAGCTACCTCGCTATAGACGATGTCGCCCCACGAGCGGTCCTAGGCCACTTTACCCTGGCGATGGCGAGCTTGCCTCGCGACGCATTTCCCGAGAAGCATGTCCGTGGGCTGCCTCCGTATGAGCTTCCGCTGCATCATCACCGACGCGTACCGGGAACGAGTCGGTTGGTACGCGTGATATGGTTTTGTGCCCATCGAGGGTGGAGCGCCGAATGGGCCTCAGAGAATGTCCCTCGACCTGCGGACCGTCCGTGCAGCGCTCGAACCGTGATCGTCGCGCGTCGCCAATATATATCGCGGATCTTTTCGGGCCAATCGCGTTAGGTCGAATGTCGAGAACGTTATAGGTCGGCGAGCTCGCGGGACCAAATGGACGCGGATCGAGCCCTCGCCTTGGGCTCGAAGCGACGGCTCTAGGGTGCCCCGCACATCACCGACCCCGAAAGTGCCGAGCTATCGGCGGATATGAGGTGACCGCCGAGGTCCCGGATTCGACGTGGTCGAACGACACGCCCGAGTCTTCCGTTTGCCAGGGTGAGACTCGGCCAAGCGATGCGCACTCCATCGCACCTTCGCTGGGGCACGTAAACTGATGCTGAACCCCCATGTCGATGTAGTCAATCCCGGCCTCAGCATCAGCGTGCAATGGTCGGCGGTATTGATGGCAACCTTGGCAGCTTTGGCAATGGTGGAATCTGTATCTTACGGAGAGGCATAGAGGGCCGCGACTTCGAGTCCCACCGTCCGCACCAAGCACCGGCACCGGCGTGATAAACTAACTGCTTCGCCCCCTTACAGAATGCTGCTTGCCAGAGAGTTTGTCGTCTACCTTTCCAGACAGCTCGTCAAGAGGTTGACACCCGGCGTCCTCGAGACTCCCAACCCGGATCTCGTAGCCGACAGGGTCGCCGAGGTGATCTCCGGCGAACTGGCCGTGGAGGACCGCCTCAACGACGAGGTCCGCGATCTCCTCAGTCAATATAGCGAGTACATGCGCCGCGAGGGCGTGAGCTATCAGGACATGTTCCGCAAGATCAAAAACACGCTGATCTCGCAGCGCAAGGTGATCCGCGCGTCGGGCCGTGACACCGGCGACGCCATGAAACTCTCGCGCGACAAGGTAACGGACATTTCGCACAAATTGGTCGAAATGCTGCGCAAGAGCCGTGAGCTGCGCCTCAAGGACAAAGACAGTAATAATGTCCGGCTGGAGATTCTGCGCGTGATGACCGAGCTGCTGACGGCCGAGGACAAAGTCGACCGGCTGGCGCGCCAGAAAATTCGTTCACAGAAGCGCGAAATTCCCGAAGGCACCGAGGAGTGGGACCTGCTGCACCGGCGCTACTATTCCGAGGAATTGAAGAAGCTGGGGATCGACCTGGCGAAGTAAGGAGGGGGGCCGGGCCTTCCGGCCCGCCGCCGCGCTTCCGCGCGGCGTCTGCCCCCGAATGCGCATCCGCAAGCGGAAAACGCCGCCTGGAAAGGCGGCCGCAGGCCAGAAGGCCTGGCCCCACAGGCTACCGTTTATATCCGATCATCCGAAGGAACCCGCGGCGCTTCTCGGCGTCTTCCGGAGTTTCCACGCCTTTGGGCGCTAAGCCGTCGATCACCCCGATCACCCCGCGGCCCTGCGTACTTTCCGCCACCACCACTTCCACGGGGTTGGCCGTAGCGCAGAAGATGGAGCAGACTTCCGGCACATCCTTGATGCGGCCCAGCACATTGATGGGGTAGCCCTCGCGCATCACCACCACGAAAACGTGCCCAGCCGCCAGCGCCGAGGCGTTCCGTTGCGCCATCTGTTTGAGCGCTTCATCGTTGCCATCCACACGCGTCAGGCAGGGCCCCGAGGCCTCGTTGAAGGCTACGCCGAACTTCATCTGCGGTACCGTGTTCACGATGGCTTCGTAGACATCCTCCACGGTCTTGATGAAGTGAGTCTGCCCCACGATCACATTGCCGTCTTCGGGGATCTCCAGTGGCACAAGCTTGAGTTCCATAAGCACCTCAGCATACCAGCGCGTGATATCCTTTCACATAAGAGGGCAGTAGGGCGCGTCCATGCGGCACTCCCCACCCTAAATTCCGGAATGCTGGAAACTCGGGCCTCCTGCCGCCACGTCTCTAGTGGTATCGTCTCTTAGAAGTGGACGCCAATGTTTGAGCTTCTCTTCAAATACCCGGCCAGCCTTTTTCAAAAAGGGAAGTTCGTACTGCTCACGCCGTGGCCTGTGTGGCTGCTGGCCCTCGCGATTCTGGTGGCCGCAGGGTTGCTCTACTGGCACATCCGGCGTAATCACGGACTACTCTCGGGCGCGCGTCCCTGGGCCATCTGGGTGCTCGAAACGTCGCTGATCGCCTTGATTCTGTTTTTGCTCTGGCATCCCGCGCTGAGCGTCGCCACGCTGCGCCCCCAACAGAACGTGATCGCCGTGCTGGTGGACGACTCGCACAGCATGACCATCAATGATTCTTCCGGAACCCGCCTGGCCCGGGAGCAGGAAGTACTAAACGGGGGACTGCTGAAATCGCTCGGGGAGCGCTTTCAGGTACGGCTCTACAAGTTCGGAACCGAGCCGGACCGCATGCAAAACGCCACCGAGCTCAAGGGCAACGCCCCGGCCACGCGCATCGGAGATACGCTGGAGCGGGCGCTGGCGGAATCGTCTTCCCTGCCGCTGGGCGCCATGATCCTATTGAGCGATGGGGCCGACAACGCCGGCGGAATCGACGCCCAGACGATTGCCGCCATTCGCCGCCAGAGCATTCCGGTTCACACCATCGGGTTCGGGCGGGAGCATCCCGAGCGCGATATCGAGATTGTGGACGCGGTGCTGCCCGCTCGCGCGTTGCCGCAATCACGGCTTACGGCCGTGGTGACGCTCCAGAGTTATGGGCTTTCCGGCGGCAAGACAAAACTGACCGTCCACGACGGTGCCAAGGTGCTGGTGTCGCAGGATGTCACGCTGAAGGGCAATGGCGCTTTGCAGACCGAGACCCTGGTCTTTAATGTGGGCGCGGCTGGTCCGAAGTCCCTCGAAATCGCTGCCGCGCCGGTATCGGGCGAAGAGAACAACCTGAATAATAAGATCACGCGCCTGGTCTACGTGCAGGCGCGCAAGCCGCGCATCCTTTACATAGACGGCGAGCCGCAATGGGAGTATAAATTTGTAGGGCGCGCGGTGGATGAGTATCCGGACATCCAGATTTTCGGGATGGTGCGCACCACTCAGAACAAATTTCTGCGCCAACCCTGCGCCGCCCAAATCGGCTGCCCGGGCGATGCGAAGCCCGATCCTAAGGAACTGGAGGACGGCTTTCCTGCCAAAGCGGAGGACCTTTTCAAGTTCCAGGGCCTCATGATCGACAATGTTGAGGCCAGCTATTTCACGCCCACGCAGCAGCAGCTCATTCGGGATTTTGTCGACCGACGCGGCGGTGGATTGCTTTTCATGGGCGGCCGCGCCAGCCTCTCCGATGGCGGCTACCCCAGTTCGCCCCTGGCCGATCTGGTGCCGGTGCAACTGTCTCCCAACAGGGGCACTTTCCATCAACAGGATTTCTCGCCGCCGGAGCTGACGCCCGCCGGACGGGAAAGCATCCTGACGCGTTTGGACGAGAACCCCCAGCGCAATGTACAGCGGTGGAAAGAAATTCCGAAACTCTACAACTGGCAGGAAGTGGGAGAGGCCAAACCGGGCGCCACTGTGCTGCTAAACGTGAATCCGCCCAATCATTCCAGCTCGCCGCTGCTGGTGACGGAAAACTACGGCCGGGGCCGCACCGCTGTTTTTGCCACCTCGGGAAGTTGGCGCTGGAAGATGTGGCTCGATCACACCGACAAGACCCACGCCACCTTCTGGCAGCAAATGTTCCGCTACCTGGTGACGGATGCGCCGGGGCAGGTGATCGCCACTACGCCGAAGTCGGTCTTATCCGACGATTCGCACGTGCCGATTCGCGTGGAGGTGCGTGACAAGGAGTACAAGCCGCTCAACACCGCCAAGGTGCAGGCGCGTTTCCTGGGGCCGGACGGCACTTCGGCCACCCTGGAACTGGCACCGGTGCCCTCCGAAGAAGGAATCTACGCGGGGGAGTGGACAGCGGAAAAGCCGGGGACGTACGTGGCTGAGATTCTGGCGGGCCAGGAGCAGGAGCAGGTCGGTAACGATGTGCTCACCTTCCGCCGCGAGGACGGCGTGGCGGAGAACTTCCATGTTGGACAGAACAAGGAATTGCTGCAAAAACTTTCGGATCAGACGGGTGGCCGGTACTTCACGCCTGACGAAGCGTCCAAACTAGGTAGCCAGATTTCCTATTCCGAGGCCGGTATCACTTCGCGGGAAACCCGCGATCTTTGGGATATGCCCATCATCTTCCTATTAGCGGTCGGCATCCGCGCCTCCGAGTGGCTTCTGCGCAGAAGGTGGGGTGTAGTATGAGACTCAAGCCACAGGCAGGAATGCTTAGTGGGGCAGGCCTTCCGGCCTGCCGCCGCCTTTTAGGCGGCGCGCCGCGCGGAAGCGCGGCGGCAGCCCGGAAGGGCTGGCCCCACATAGTGTTCCTTCTGTTTGTTACGGCCCTTACTGCTCGGGCCGCCACCTTCTATGTGACCATCTCGGGTCTGGGCGGCGAACCTGATTACGAGCAGCGCTTCAAGATGTGGGCGGAAGATATCGATTCCAGCCTGAAGCGCGCCGGCGGCGACGCCAACGTCAGTACTCTGACGGCCGCCACCCGCGACCAGATTCGCTCCAAGCTCGGTGATGTTGCGCGGCAGGCCAAGCCCGAGGATGCCCTGGTGCTGATGCTGATCGGGCACGGCAGCTTCGATGGCACGGATTATAAGTTCAATATTCCCGGGCCCGATATCACGGGCGCGGAGCTGGCTACGCTGCTCGACAAGATTCCAGCCGCGCGGCAGCTGGTTGTCAACATGACGAGTTGCAGCGGAGGTTCGATCTCGTTCCTCCAAAAGAAGAACCGGATCGTCATCACCGCCACCAAAACCGGCACCGAGAAAAATGCCACGGCGTTTGCGCGCTACTGGGCGGAAGCGCTGCGCGAACCGGCTGCTGACGCAGACAAGAACGACACCGTCTCCGCGCTCGAAGCGTTCCATTACGCGCAGCGCAAGACCACCGAATTCTTCGATTCGCAGAAACGGCTGGCCACCGAGCACTCTGTCCTGGAAGACACGGGCAAAGGGGAAGGGGAGCGGACGCCTTCCGCCGATAACGGAGAAGGCAAGCTGGCTTCGGTCTTTCCCGTTGTGCGCATGGGAGCCAATGCCGCCGCTGCGCGCGATCCCAACAAGCGCCCGCTGCTTGAGAAGAAGGAGCAGCTCGAAGAAGCCATCGACAAGTTGAAATACGACAAGGCCGCCTTGCCGGACCAGGAGTACAAGAAACAGCTCACCACGCTTCTGCTGGAGCTCGCCAAAACCCAGGAGGAATTGGACAAGTGAGAATCCTGCGGCTTGGCGTTCCGGTCCTCTTACTCGCGGTTCTCCTCCCGGCGCAAACTCTGGAACAGGCCGAAGCGCTTTGGAAGGCGCACAAGACTCAGGACGCCAATAACGCATTCCGCGCCCTGGTCGCGCGCAATCCGAACAATCCGGAATACAAGGTGCGGTGGGGCCGTCTGCTGGCCGAAGGCAACAATCCCAAAGACGCCAACGATCTGTTCAACGAGGCGCTGGTGTTGAAGAAGGACTACCCGCCGGCTCTGCTCGGCCGGGCACTGTTGATGGCCGATCAGTTCGAATCGGGCGCTACGAAGCTGGCCGAGAAAGCTCTGGAAGGCGATCCGAAACTGGTCGAGGCGCAGGAGCTGCTGGCCCGCATGGCGCTTGAGGATAACAATAACTCCAAGGCCATCGAGGAAGCCCACAAGGCCCTCGCTATCGATAAGGATTCCGTCCAGGGCAAGGCAATTTTGGCGACGATCGACTGGCTCAACGACAAGAAGGAGACCCAGTGGGATCCCCACAACGCCAAGGGCTATGAAACGGCCGGCCACTTCTTCGTCATCAATCGACGCTACAACGAAGGCATCCAGTTCTATCGCCAGGCTCTCGAGCTCGACCCGCAACTCTACAGCGCGCGCTCGCAGTTGGGCATCAACCTCATGCGCCTGGGGCAGGACGAAGAGGCCAAAAAGCAGCTCGAAGAGTGCTACAACAACGGGTTCAAGGACGCAGCTACCGCCAACTCGCTCACGTTGATGGATAGCTACAAGAACTTCGTCACATACAAGACGGACAAGACGATCTTGAAGCTTCATAAGAAGGAAGCGGAGCTGCTGCATCCGTACTTCGAGTCGGAAATGTTACGCGTCATCGAAACGTACGAGAAGAAGTACAAGATGAAGCTCGACAAACCCGTGCAGGTAGAGGTTTATCCCGACCATGAAGATTTCGCGGTGCGCACGCTCGGTATGCCGGGCCTGGGCGCGCTAGGCGTGACCTTCGGCTATTCCGTCGCCATGGATAGCCCCTCGGGCCGGCCGCCCGGGCAGTTTCATTGGGCCTCCACGCTGTGGCACGAAATGAGCCACGTGTTCACGTTGACGGCCACGGGATTTCGCGTGCCGCGCTGGTTCACCGAAGGCCTGGCAGTGCATGAGGAGACCGCGGTCAACCCCGAATGGGGCGATCGCCTGAGCCCCGACATCATCCGTGCCATCAAGGAAAAGAAACTCCTGCCGATTGCCGAGCTCGATCGCGGCTTCGTGCATCCCACCGAGCCTTCGCAGGTGATCGTGAGCTATTTTCAGGGCGGCCGCATCTGCGACTATATCAACGATAAGTGGGGCTGGGACACGCTACTTGCCATGCTTCACGATTTCGGTGCAGGTGAAGAGACCAGCGCCGTGGTTCGCAAAGAGCTCAAGATCGAGCCCGAAGAATTCGACAAGCGGTTCCTCGAGTTTGTGGAAAACGACACCCGGAAGGTGGTTGAGAATTTCGATAAATGGCGAACCGGCGTGAAGGAACTCAACGAGCTGTCGAAGAAGAAGGATTACGACGGCGTGATTGAGAAAGGAACGCCCCTGCGGGATCTCTATCCGGACTACGTCGAAGCCGGCAGCGTTTACGAGTTTCTTGCCAATGCCTATAAGGAAAAGAAGAACAAGCCCGCCGAGATCGCCGAGCTGGAAGGATACGTAAAGGTCGGCGGCCGCAATCCATCCACCATCATTTCTTTGGCGAAGGCTTTGGAAGAAGCCGGGAACAAGAAGGAAGCTGCCGCCGTGCTGGAGCGCCTCAATTACATCTATCCGATGGAAAACGAGCAGCACGAGATGCTGGGCCGCCTATGGCTCGACCAGGGCAATACATCCGGCGCGGTACGCGAATTTCAGGCGGTAGTGGCGCATAAGCCGGTGGATGCGGCGCAGGCGCATTACGACCTGGCCCGCGCGTTTGCCGCGAACTACCAGCCCGCGCAGGCCAAGGACGAAGTTTTCGCCGCGCTCGAAACCGCCCCCGGTTTCCGCCCGGCCCAGAAGTTGCTTTTAGAATTGAGCAAGACCGACACAAAATAGAAACGGAAAACACTTCTCATGTCGACAACCGTGACGCCGCAGTTGGAGCCGGACGTTTTAGCAGCGCGGATCAAGCGCTTTCGCCAGGTGCAAAGCGAAATGGTGACGCAGGTGCGCCGCGTCATCGTGGGCCAGGAGGAGGTGCTCGAGCAGGTCATGATCGGCCTGTTCGTGGGCGGCCACTGTCTCATCACCGGTCTGCCCGGCACCGCCAAAACGCTGCTGGTGCGCACTCTGGCTCAAACCCTGGGCCTGGAGTTCAAGCGCATCCAGTTCACTCCGGACTTGATGCCCAGCGACATGACGGGCACCGACATCATCGAAGAGGACAACGCGACCGGACGCCGCACCTGGACGTTCGTCCCCGGCCCGATCTTCTGCAACGTGATGCTGGCCGATGAGATCAACCGCACGCCGCCCAAAACGCAGAGCGCGCTGCTCGAAGCCATGCAGGAGCGGTGCTGCACGGTCCGCGGCCATACTTACATGCTGCCCGCCCCGTTCTTCGTTCTGGCCACACAGAACCCCATCGAGTTGGAAGGCACCTACCCGCTGCCGGAAGCGCAGCTCGATCGCTTCCTGTTCAACACAGTCCTCGATTACCTCGATTCCGCCGAAGAGCTAAAGGTCATCGATCTCACAACGGTGACCCACATCGCGCAGGCCGAGCCAGTCACCAATGCGCAGGAGATTTTGGACTTCCAGCAGTTGGTACGCATGGTACCAATCGGGGAAAGCGTCGCAAAACATGCCATCGAGCTGGTTCGTTGCACTCGCAGCCGTGACGAAACCGCCCCGGATTTCGTCCAAAAATACGTGAACTACGGCGCCAGCGTGCGCGCGGCTCAGTTCCTGGTATTGTCCGCCAAGGCGCGGGCTTTAATGAAGGGCCGCTACCACGTGACTTACGAGGATGTCCGAGCCCTATACATCCCCGTGCTGCGCCACCGCATCCTGCTGAACTTCCATGCGGAATCGGACCGGTTGAAGCAGGACGACATCTTGAAGAAGGTGTTGGAGTGGAAGTCGTCGCCGCGGGATTAGTAAATTAATTAATCACCGCAGAGGCGCAGAGACGCAGAGTTTTTGGGGCTGTGAGGCCGTAGGGGCAACCGTGGTCTTAAAGGCAAGACAGAGCGCAGAGGGGGCAGAGGGAACAAGTGCTCCCCGACTGTCGGCGTGGTATCGAGCTGACCGAACAGATCATCGGCGCTGCCATCGAGGTCCACCGTCAAACGGGGCCGGGCCTCTTGGAATCTGCTTACGAAGAGTGCCTCTGCTATGAGTTGAGCCAGTCAGGTCTCAGTTTTAAACGGCAGGTTGATCTGCCGATCGAATACAAGGGCATCAAGCTGACTAGCGGTTACAAAATGGATTTGGTGGTCGAAGATGCGGTCATTTTAGAAATCAAGACCGTCGAACAACTCCTACCAATTCACACCGCACAGCTACTGACATATCTGAAACTTTCAGGTAAGCCAATCGGTCTCCTATTGAACTTCAACGCCCCGATCTTGAGGAAGGGCCTTAAGCGACTGGTGAACCATTTCCGCGACGACTCAGGAGCACTTGTTCCCTCTGCCCCCTCTGCGGGCCAACCCGGGGAAGACGACGGCCACCCGAAAACCGATCGCAACCCAAAAAACTCTGCGTCTCAGCGTCTCTGCGGTGAAAAAATGATCCAACAATTCCTCGATCCCGCCACGCTAGCATCCATCTCCGGCCTGGACCTCATCGCCAAGACCGTGGTCGAAGGCTTCGTGGCCGGTCTCCACCGCTCACCGGATTTTGGGTTCAGTCAGGAATTCGCCGAGTACCGCGCCTACTCCGAAGGCGACGATCTGCGCCACGTCGATTGGAACGTTTTCGCCCGTACCGATCGCTGCTTTTTGAAACGCTACCGCGGCGAAACCAATACGCAGGTGCTGGTGCTGCTCGACACTTCGGCCTCCATGGCCTACGGGTCGCATGTGGTGCATAAGCTGGACTATTCGAGGTTTCTGGCATCGTCGCTTTGCTACATGGCTAACCTGCAGCGCGACGCGGCCGGGCTCATCATTTTCGACGAGGATATAGCCAACTACATCCCGCCCTCTACGCGTCAGGGCCAGATCTTTCGCCTGCTGCACGCCATCGAGAAGGCGGAGGTCGGCACCCATACCGATTTCGCCAAGCCGTTCGTTCACTTTCAGACGTTCCTGCACCGAAAAGGCCTGGTGCTGGTACTTTCCGACTTCTACGCGGACCCCGAATTGATCGTCAAGACAGTAGAGCCGCTCCGGTTCAAAGGCAATGAAGTGATTCTGTTCCACATCCTCGATCCGCAGGAGATTGTGCCCAAATTCCGGGAACCCATGTTACTCGTCGATATGGAAAACTCCGCCAACTCATTGGAAGTGTCGCCCGAGTATGCGCGCACCGAGTACCGCCAGAAGATCGACGCCCACATTGAGGCGCTCCGTTCCAAGGCGAAGTCGGCCGGTCTGGATTATTTCCTGGTGAACACGGCGCGCCCTCTGGATGAAGGGTTGCGCGAATACTTGAGCATCCGCCAGGGGAGGATGTAGTGGGTTTTCTGACGCCATGGGTTCTGGGCGGTCTGGTGGCGGTGGGGTTGCCCATCTGGCTGCACCTCCTGCAGAAACACAAGACCACGCCGACACCCTTCAGCTCGTTGATGTTCTTTGAGAAGCGCACGCAAAGTTCCATCAAGCACCACCGCCTGCGCTACCTGCTGCTATTCGCGCTGCGCACTTTGCTCATTATCCTGATCGTGCTGGCGTTTGCTCATCCGTACATGCAGCAGAAGCTGCTACCGCTCCAGCGGTCCGGTGAAATCACCGTACTGGCCATCGACAATTCGCTCAGCATGCGCGCGGATGGGCGGCTCGATCAGGCCAAGCGCCTGGCCAAAGCGGAGGTCGCGGGGCTGAAGCCGTCGGAGCGCGCGGAAGTCCTGGCATTCGGCTCGCGCGTGCAAACCATGTCGGAAATCACCGATGATCACGCGCCTCTCGATGGCGGTATCGATGCCATTGAAGCCTCCGATGCGCGCACGTCGTATGCGGAACTGGCCCGCTCGCTGCGCTCCATCGCCCAGGCCACCAAGCAGCCTCTGGATGTCCAGCTCTATTCGGACATGCAGCAGACCGGTATGCCCGCGAATTTCAACGACCTCAAGCTGAATGCCCAGGTGCGTCTGGAACCGCATCCCGTCGACGCGAAGCCTGTACCCAATTTCGCAGTGGAGAACGTGGTTGCGCCGCGGCGGGTTTACGACGCCAAGAAGTCGCGTGTCGAGGTAACCGTCGTCGGGTACAACAATCAGAAGGCCACGCGGCGCGTCACCCTGATTCTCAATCAGCGCGAGATTGAAACCAAGCCGGTGGAAGTGCCCGCGGGCGGTCGCGCCACGGTGGAATTCACATCTCTGGATACCCCGTTCGGATTGAACAAAGGGGCGGTGCGCATCGATTCCGCCGATGCCCTCCCCAACGATGACATCTTCTACTTCTCGGTAGAGCGCGTTGAGCCGCGCCATGCCCTGTTCGTGCACGAAGCGGACAGCCCTCGCGGGCTGTTCTTCTTCCAAACTGCTCTTCAGGCTTCCGGCCAGGCGGCGTTCGTAATCGATCCGGCCACCGTAGACCAGACCACTAACGTTTCGCCGAACCAGTATGCGTTCGTAGTGCTGTCCGACGTCTCGGCCCTGTCACCCAATTTCGAAAACCAGTTGCGCGATTATGTACGACGCGGCGGCTCGGTGCTGATCGCGCTGGGACGCCACGCCATGGCAACCTCGAAGGTGCCGGTGGCGGATGCCCGTGTGGAGGGCTCGAGTTATGCAGCGCGCGAGAACGAGCGCTTCGAGACCACCGGCTGGCTGGACACCGGGCACCCCTCCATCCTCAAAGACAGTCGTTGGGATGACGTGAAGTTCTACCAAGCCATCCGCGTGGAACCCGGTAAGGCCCGTGTGGCTGCACGCCTTACCGATGGAACTCCCCTGCTGCTGGATGAGCAGATGGGCGAGGGCCACGTCCTGATATTCACCTCGACTTTTGACAATCTCGCCAACGATTTTCCTCTGCATAAATCGTTTGTCCCCTTTGTGGCGCGGACCGCACAGTACCTGGGCCGCCTGACCGACGAACCGCCCAGCGTTCCGGTGGGTGCGTTTGCCGAGTTACGGGATTCCAAGGAAAAAGGCGTCGCCGTGGATGTGGTGGACCCCAAGGGAGATCGTGCGCTTTCCCTGGAAGAGGCCACCAAAGCTCCCAATGTTCAGTTCACGATGACGGGGTTCTACGACATTCGTCGTCCTAATGGACGAAACGAGCTGGTGGCGGTGAATTCCGATCGTCACGAGTCCGACCTGACCCCCGCCCCGCAGGAAACCCTCAGTTTGTGGCAGAATACAGCCCAGGGGACCGCTCCGTCCGGCGGAACCACGGAGGGGGAACAAAAGCCGCTATCCTTATGGTGGTATGTGATGCTGGCGGTGCTTGCGCTGGCAGCGGCTGAGTCTTTTCTCGGAAACCGGCATCTTTCGGTAGATAAAGAGGCGGCATGAGACCTTTGGATCGGTTGGCGGAGTATTTAAGCGCTGTCGAACGGCGGCTGCGCTTGCTCGCGGTAACCCGCGGCTTGGCGGCTACGGCCGGCGCGGCTCTGATCTTCACCCTGGTGGCGGTACTCTTCGCCAACCACTTCTCGTTTTCCAACCCCAGCGTCGTCGGCGCGCGCGTGCTGCTCTTCTTCGGCATCGCCTTCGCCATCGCCGCCGCCCTGGTCATCCCGGTCATTCGCCTGAACCGCCGCCGCGCCGCTCGCCAGGCCGAAGCCAAGTTTCCACAGTTTGAAGAGCGCCTCCTTACCCTGAGTGAAAAGATGGAGACGAACGCTGCCGATCCGTTCCTCCATTTATTGGCCGCTGATACGCTCTCGGTCGCCGAGCAGGCCGAAGCGAAAGAGGTCGCCAAGACATCGTGGGTGTTCAGTTTTTCCTCCGCCGCGGCCATCTCGGCGCTGGTCCTTTTATGGCTGGGCCTTTCCGGGCCGGGCTTCCTGGGATACGGAACCTCGTTGTTGTGGGGCGGGCTGCCTAAAGGCACCATGAAGCCGTTCTATGACATTTCCGTGGATCCCGGCAACCAGACTGTGCGCAAACGCGCCAGCCAGGTGATCACCGCGCAGTTGCACGGCTTCACCGCCCCCAAAGTTCGCTTCTTCGGAAAATACGCCAGCTCCTCGCAGTGGGAGCAGGCCGAGATGATCACGCAGCCGGGCGGCTCGGCTTATGAGTTTGTCATCCCCGGTATCTCCGAATCGCTCGACTATTACATCGAAGCGGGCGGGGTCCGCTCGAAACCCTACAAGCTGAAGGTGGTCGATTTGGCTTCGGTCAAGGACATGAAGACCACGTACCATTTCCCGTCCTGGACCGGGATGAAGGACGAGGTCGAAAAGGGCGGCGATCTGCGCGCGGTCGAGGGAACCGTGGCCGACGTGGAAATCATCACCGACCGGCCCCTGATCCATGGCGTACTCCTGCTGGACGATGGCTCCAAGCTGCCGTTGCGGACGGGATCCAATGGAAACCTGATGGCTCAGGTGCCCATTCAGAAGGACGGCCAGTATCACATAGCGGCAATCGATAATGGCGACGACGTGCGGCTCACCGAAGACTTCTTCATCGAGGCGCAGAAGGACCATCCGCCCGAGATCAAGCTCACCAAGCCGGGAAAAGATTTCCGCGCTTCGCCCATCGAAGAGGTGACGGTGACTGCCGAAGCCTCCGACGACTTCGCTCTCAAAGACGTCGAGCTGCACTACACCGTGAATGGCGGTGCGGAGAAAGTGGTTTCGCTGCTCCCCAATAAGGGCGGCAAGACTTCTTCCGCTTCGACCATCATTTCGCTCGAAGACTACAAAGCGGTGCCCGGCGATGTGGTGAGCCTCTATGCCGTGGCGAAGGACGCGCGCACCACCACCCGCACCGACATGTATTTCATCGAGGCCCAGCCGTTCGAGCGCAACTACTCCCAGTCGCAGCAGGGCGGCGGTGGCGGCGGAGGCGGCGGCCAGCAGGAAGATAACCAGATCTCCGAGCGGCAGAAGCAGATTATCGCGGCCACGTGGAATCAGGTGAAAGGCGCCGGAGCCACTGGCAGCGAAGCTGAGAACGCCGCGTTTCTGTCGGCGCAGCAGGCCAAATTGCGCGACCAGGCCAAGTCTTTGGCCGACCGCATGAAGGCCCGGCAACTGGCCGAAGAGGGCGACTCCTTCAAGAGTTTCGTGAAGGATATGGATGAAGCCGTAGCCGCCATGGGGCCGGCCTCTGACAAGCTGAAGGGCGGCAAGTTCGTGGACGCTATGGGACCCGAGCAGGTAGCTTTGCAGCACCTGCTGCGCGCCGAGGCGACCCGCCGTGACATTCAAGTGGCTTTCGGGAATCAAGGTGGAGGAGGTGGCGGCGGCCAGCAAGCCGGCGCGCGCGATCTGGAAGGACTCTTCGACCTGGAACTCGACACCGAGAAGAATCAGTTTGAGAGCGGACAGCAGGCGCAGTCCGGCGATCAGCAGCAGCAAGCCATCGATGAGGCGCTGCAGAAGCTCGAACAACTCGCCCGCCGGCAGCAGGAGCTGGCCAATCAGCAGCGCAACCAGCAGCAGCTTTCGCAGAAGCGCTACGAGCAGGAGATGTTGCGGCGCGAGGCCGAGCAACTGCAAAAGAAGCTCGACCAGATGACCAAGCAGATGCAAAGCCAGCAGTCGCAGCAAGGACAGCAGGGGCAGCAAGGGCAACAGGGCCAGCAAGGGCAACAGGGCCAGCAAGGGCAACAGGGCCAGCAAGGACAACAAGGACAGCAGGGGCAACAAGGGCAGTCCGGCCGCGGCCAGCAAGCGCGCGGCGGCATCGACTCGCAGCAGTTGCGGCAGACCGTCGACAAATTGCAGCAGGCTTTGGACAACATGCGTAAAGCAGCGTCCTCCCAACAGGAGGGAACGCCCCAAAGTGAAGCCGACGCCAAGCGCGCCGCCGAGCAGCTTAAAGAGGCTGAGCAATCGCTCTCTTCCCTTCGCGGGCAGCAGTCCGGCGCGACCGCCGACGATCTGGCCAAACAGGCCGACGCTCTCGCGCAGCAGCAGCAGAATTTCGAAGGCCAGTTGCGCCGCTCCGTCACGGGCGCCGGGCAGCAGGGCCGCATGAGCCAGCAGGAGGCTCAGGAACTATCCAGCCAGCGCGACAAGGAAGTAGCTGATTTGCGCCGCCTGGAGCAGCAGATGCAGAGCGCGGTGCGCGATCTGGCGGCCACGCAGCCCAAGGCCTCCAGCAAGCTACGCGAGGCACTCGGGCAGATGCAGCAGCAGGAATTGCCGCGCGACATGGAGCGCAACGGCCAGTACATCCGCCGCGGATTGGGCGAGTACGCCGTGCTCTCCGAGTCCATGATCACGCAAGGGATGAATAACCTGCGCGACCAGTTGCACGGTGTGCAACAGGCCATGACCAAGGGACAGGATGGAAAAGGCGCCGGCGGCGACGACAAGGAGAACAAGGCCGTCGAACAAGCGCTGTCGCAGGTGGAAAAGCTGCGGCAACAAATCGAGCAACTGGGCCGGCGGCAGGGCCAACAAGGACAGCAGGGCCAACAAGGTCAGAATGGCCAACAACAGGGCGGCCAGCAGCCCGGCCAGGGACAGCAAGGTCAGCAGGGACAACAGGGACAGCAAGGGCAGGGTCAGCAAGGTCAAGCCGGGCAACAGGGCGGTCAAGGCGGCCAGCAAGGTGGCTACCAGCAGGGCCAATTGAATCGCAACGGTCAGCCCGGCGGCCAGTTCGGCGGCCGCAACGGCAACATCTATGGGCCTGTCGGCGGCCTGGGCACCAACGATCCCACGATCTACAACGGCGGCGTCGTCGACCCGCGCAGCTTCGAGCGCAACTACCGCGACACCCTGGAGCAGCTGCAAAACCTGCAAGGTCAGATGCAGGGCGATCAGACCACCGCCAAGGACCTGCAGGCGTTGATCCGCGAAATGCAGCGGCTCAATCCGTTCGCCTACGCCAACGACCCCGAACTGGCCAGCCGCATCCAGCAGGCCATGGTGGGCGATATCCAGCAAGTGGAAATGGAACTGCGCCGTAAGGTGGACGAGACCAGCGGCGGCAGCATCCGCAGCGCAGGAAATGAGCCCACGCCACCCGGATTTGCCGATGCCGTGGCCGACTATTACCGGCGTCTGAGCAAGTCTAAGTGATCGTGAATTCGCGGAGTTGCACATACTCCGTAATTCCGATATAGTTTAGGGTATATGAAGACCAGCAATGGCCTCTGGAAGGAGTCGCTTCGGGGCCGCTTGCCGCAACCGCTCGCTGGAGAACTCGACAAGTTCGAGAGCGAGGTATTGCTCAAGAAGCAGGGCAAGATCGACGACAAGATCTTCGCGGAAACGCGTCTTGCGCCGCGGAGCTTACGGGCAGCGCTACGACAACGGCCAGCGGCACGACGGCAAGGAAACCCAGAAGCTCACCTACCCGAGCGACAACACGAAAGGCCCGGGCACGCTGTGGGATGCGCCCGGAATGCAGCGCATCAAGATTCCGTACGGCGGGTTGAACGCCGCCCAGTTGGAGGTTCTCGCCGAGCTGGCGGAGGAGTACTCCGACGGCATCGCCCACATCACCACGCGCCAGGACGTCCAGCTTCACTTCATCCACATCGAAGATACCCCGGCCCTCATGCGCCGCCTGGCGGCGGTGGGCATCACCACGCGCGAAGCTTGCGGCAACACCGTGCGCAACGTCACCGGCTGTCCGATTGCCGGCGTGTGCCGCACCGAAGCGTTCGACACGACTCCTTACGCCCACGCGCTCACGTATTTCCTGCTGGGCCACCCCGACACGCAGAACTTCGGCCGCAAGTTCAAGATCTCGTTTTCGGGCTGCGCCGAGGAAGCCTGCGCGCTGGCGCACATACACGACATTGGCGCGGTGGCCGCGGTCCGCGATGGCCGGCGCGGGTTCACTTTCTACGTGGGCGGCGGCCTGGGCACGGTGCCGCAGCAGGCCAAGCTGCTGTCCGATTTCGTCCCTGAAGAAGAACTGCTTCCGTTGTCGCAAGCGATTTGCCGCGTGTTTGCGCGGCTCGGCGAAAAGAAGAATCGGAATACCGCCCGCTTGAAGTTTGTCATCCAGAAGATTGGCCTGGAAGAATTCAAGCGCGTGGTGGCCGAGGAACGTGCCATCCTCCCCGCCGAGCCACGTTGGACCGAGTATTTGAAAGATGTGCCCACGTACCGCGAGGAGCCTTCGAAGCCCGCCGCGCTGCTCAATATCTCGGGCCCCGTGGATGCTGCTTTCGAGCGCTGGCGCCAGACCAATGTGTACCGCCAGAAGCAGTCCGGTTACGCCACCGTCACCGTGACGCTGCCGCTGGGCGACATCACCGCCAATCAACTTCGCGCGCTGGCCGATATCGCGCGCAAGTACACGAAAGAGACTTTGCGTTCTACCGTGGAACAGAACATCGTTCTGCGCTGGGTCAGCGAAGCCGATCTGCCCGCGCTTTATTCCGATCTCTACGCCGCGCAGCTGGCCGCGCCCGGCGCGAACACCATTGTCGACGTTGTTTCGTGCCCGGGAACCGACACCTGCAAGCTGGGCATCTCGTCGTCGCGCGGGCTCGCCGCGGAACTGCGCTCCCGGCTTCTGGCCAAGGGCTACGAGCTGGACGAAGCCATACGCGGCCTGCACATCAAGATCAGCGGCTGCTTCAACTCCTGCGGCCAGCACCACGTGGCCGATCTCGGCTTCTACGGTGTGAGCCGCAATAAGGCCGGCTATACCGTGCCGCACTTCCAACTGGTCCTGGGCGGCAAGTGGCAGGAGAACGGCGGCGCGTACGGTTTAGCCATCGGCGCGGTGCCTTCCAAGCGCATTCCCGAGACGGTGGACCGCATCACTTCGCGCTACGTCGCCGAACGCCAAGCCGGCGAGAGTTTTCACAACTACGCCAAGCGCATCGGCAAAGCGGCCCTCAAGGCGATGATCGACGACCTCACGTTCGTGCCGCCGCACGATGTGGACCCCAGCCTGTACGTCGATTTTTCGGACGCCCGCGAATACACCATCGGCGATATCGGCATCGGCGAGTGCGCCGGCGAAGTGGTCACGCCCGTCGAATTCCAGTTGACCAACTGCGAGCGCGAGGCCTTCGAAGCGCAACTGGCGCTGGAGGCGGGCGATATCCCCAAGGCTGCAATCACGGCTTATGAATCGATGCGCAACGCAGCCCAGGCGCTGCTGAGCTGGCGCGTGATCCCCCACGATTCCACAGCCGGATGGCATTGAGGCAGCATTCAAGAAAGCGTTCTACGACACCGAGCAGTTCTTCGATCCATTCGTCGGCGGCAAATTCGCGCAATATTACTTCGCCGCGCACGAACAGCGCCACCAGCCGTACGATGCCGAGAAAGCACACCGCCTGATTGAGGAAGCGCAACTCTTTATTGAGGCCTCGCACGCGTGTTACGGCCGCCTCAGCGCGCAGAAGGTGGCAGCGTAGGTACCACAGGCATTCCTGCCTGTGTCCGGTTTCCGCATATGGACATCCAGCACTTCCGCGTAAAGCTGTTCGCCACGCCGGCGAGCCATCCGCATCTGGGCGACGCCATCCCCGTATTTCATCGTTGGATTCAGGAAAAGCGCCTGCCCGAAACGATGATCGACGTCTCGGATTACGAGCACGTCCCGGAAGGCCCCGGCATCATTCTGGTTTGTCACGAAGCCATCTACGGGCTTGGACCAGGAACGCGGCAAGCTGGGCCTGCTCTACAACCGGCGGACGGCTCTGGATGGCTCAGTGGAAGATCGCTTGCGGCAGGCCGTAAACGCCGCGGAATCGGCTGCGGCACTTCTGGAAGCTGAACCCGAATTCGCCGGCCAGCTCCACTTCGATCGCCAGCAATGGGAAGTAGTCGTGAACGACCGTGCCCTGGCGCCCAACACCGACGCCACCTGGAAATCGCTCTCGCCCGTGATTCAGGCGACGTTCGATTCGATCATCGGCGCCGGCCGGTACCGCATCGAGCACCACGCAGATCCGCGTGAACTGTTTCGTGTGACGGTTGCTGGCTGACCTATCGCACCGTCACCTGGATACTGGTTGGCGCAAGATTCGGCAAGGCGCCTGCGTGGATCGCCGTGGCGCCCGCTTTCACACCGGCAATGGGTACGTTGACGCTCGTCGCATTCGCCGGGAACGTGATGGTGGCGGGTACCGTGGCCACCCTGGGGTCGTCGGCAATTAATTGAATAGTCAGACCGCCGGCAGGTGCCGGAGCAGAAAGAGTCAGTACGGCGCTTTGCGTGGTGGCGCCAAAGATCGTCAGGCAACACCGCGCGAACGCGATAGTGGCAGTCACGCGAACCGACTGGCTGGCTGGCGTGTAGCCCAACGCCGTGGCAGTGATCGTAGCGCTCCCCAGGTTCACTCCGTTCACCACCGGCGGTAAATTCGGAATCAGCCTTCCGCCCGCGATGAACACGCTTGGGGTCACGGTGACTTTGGAGGGATCGCTGCTCGTCGAGATAGATGGTCAAGCCTGCGGGCGGCGCGGCCTTCGCCAAGGTAACCGGCAGCCGTGCGGACTGCCCCAGTTCCACTACCGTGTTGGCCCATAGCGAAATCGCACCCAGCGGATTGACGGTCTGGGCGATCACGTTGCTTGTCGATGCCGCGAACGTCGCATCGCCGCTATAGGCCGCGCTGACGGTGTGACCGCCAGGAGTGAGTTTGGAAATCGAGAAATGCGCCTGGCTGCTGCTCAGCGGTACGGTCGACTGGGCCACGCCGTCGACGGTGAAGGTGACGGTGCCGGTGGCGCCGGCTGTCACCGTGGCAGTATAGGTGACTAACTGACCGTAAAGTGACGGGTCGGCGGTAGTCGCCAACGTAGTGGTGCTGGGCTTGGGAGTTACAAATACAAACGTGCCGTCGTAATCACTCGATACGAGTGCGGCGAAGCCATCCGCGGACAACGCGACCGCCGAGCCCTGATTGCCGGCATCTACAGGCGAGCCCATTAATTTGTTTCCTTGCTGGTTCCACAAACCGCCGGAGCGTGTGAAAACCCAAACGGCACCAAGACCATTGTTGTCGGACGGCCCCCCGATGAGCGCCGCATTGCCATCCGCCGATAGCGCCGTCGAAATGCCTACGTTAGCGATCCCGATCGTGCCCGCGCCGGTCAGCTTGCCGCCCTGCTGAGCCCATACACCGCCAGAGCGCGTGAAGACCCACGCGGCGCCGACCCTCTGACCATCGGTAAACCCACCCACGAGTGCCGTACTGCCATCCGCCGACAGAGCCACAGCGCTGCCTTGTCCGGGAATTCCATTTGCACCAGAACCAACCAATTTGTTGCCCTGCTGACTCCATACGCCGACGGATCGCGTAAACACCCAGGTCGCACCCACACCGCCGTTGTCACCGAATCCTGCCACGAGAGCCGTATTGCCGTCCGCCGACAGGGCCACTGATTTGCCTTGCTCGGCAGATCCGATCCAGCCTGAGCCGACTAACTTGGATCCCTGTTGGGTCCACACCCCGTTCGAGCGTGTGAAGACCCAGGCGGCACCCACGTCGTTGTTGTCACCCAATCCGCCCAACAGAGCCGTATTGCCATCCCCGGACAAAGCCACCGACCAGCCTTGGCTAGCAGACCCGACGGCTCCGGCGCCAGAGCCGACCAATTTGCTGCCCTGCTGCGTCCAGATGTCGCCAGAGCGCGTGAATATCCATGCCGCTCCGGCGTTTTGATTGTCCGCAAAGCCTCCCACAAGTGCCGTATTGCCGTCGGCGGAAAGAGCCACTGACTCGCCCTGTTGCGCAGTTCCGACAGCGCCAGAGCCGACCAATTCGCCCTGCTGAGTCCACACGCCGCCGGAACGCGTATATACCCAGGCGCCGCCCACGTTTTGATTGTCCAAAAAATTCCCCACAAGCGCCGTATTGCCATCGGCCGAAATCGCCAACGACTGCAAACCGGTAGGTCCGTTCGCACGCGTCCCTAGAATTCCTTGCTGTGTGAACTGGGCATTCGCCGCAGAGGCTAGGAGGCATAGCAGCCAGATGCAAACGAGGAGCTTTCGACAATTCAACATGGGTTCGTACCGAGGGCGATTATAATACCAATAAGTCCGAAAGGATATGACCGGCCGGGCTACGCTTCGCCGCGTAGTCCATGCCGCGCCCACGGAGCCGATGCCGATCGTCCGGCCACCCGGCGAGCTGCGATTTCCTATGCGGCAGGTTCAAGTCCCCGCGCCGTCTTGCGATAATGTTCGTAGCTCTTCTGCTCCCTCAAATGAACAAAATCCAGCGAGTTCTCATTAGCGTCACCGACAAAACCGGTGTCGTCGAATTTGCCCGCGAGCTGAGCGGCTTAGGCGCGGAGCTCGTTTCCACCGGCGGCACGGCCCGCCTGATCCGCGAGAGCGGCGTGCCGGTTCGGGATGTCTCCGAGGTGACGGGCTTTCCCGAAATGCTCGATGGGCGCGTCAAAACGATGCATCCGAAAATCACCGGCGGCCTGCTCGCCATACGCGGCCGCGCCGACCACATGCAGGCGCTGGCCCAGCACGGCATCACGCCTATCGACATGGTTGTGGTGAATCTTTACCGCTTCGAAGACGTGGCGGCCCGCAGCGGCGCACGCCTCGAAGACCTGATCGAAAACATCGATATCGGCGGGCCTACCATGATCCGGTCAGCCGCCAAGAATTATCAGGACGTGGCGGTGGTGGTGTCGCCCGCGGATTACCGCGGCATTGTCGAAGAACTCTGCGCCAACGGAGGCGCGCTTTCCATAGAGACGAAATGGCGCCTGGCCAAGAAGGCCTTCCGCACCACCGCCGATTACGATGCGGCCATCAGCGCGCGTCTGGAAAAGGTGGACTCCGCGGACGCATTGCCGGCCGTGCTCGCCATGCGCGCGCCCAAGATCATGGACCTGCGCTACGGCGAAAATCCGCACCAGGCCGCGGCGCTCTATGGCACGGCGGGGCAGGGAATCGCCGGCGCCGAACAGTTGCAGGGCAAGGAACTCTCGTACAACAACCTGGTGGATCTGGATGCCGCGTGGCAGCTCGCGTGCGAATTCACCGAGCCTGCGGCCGTGATTATCAAGCACACCAATCCCTGCGGCTGCGCGGAGCAGGCGTCGCTCGCGGAGGCCTATCGCAAGGCCTTCGAATGCGATCCCGTTTCGGCATACGGCGGCGTGTTGGGGTTCAATCGCACCGTCGATGAAGAAACCGCGCGTCAGATTGCGCAGACGTTCATCGAGGCCATCGCGGCCCCCGGCTATACGCCCGAAGCTCTGGCCGTGCTCGCCGCCAAGAAGCAACTGCGGCTAATGCAGGTGGCCCCCGGGCTGGACTCGCTGGTGGTCAAATCGATCGCCGGAGGGTTCCTGGTCCAGACGGCCGACGACGTGGGACTCGACCGCGCGACGGCGACGGTCAAATCCCAACGCCAGCCCACGGAAGAGGAATGGAAGGCCATGGAATTCGGCTGGAAGGTGGCCAAGCACGTGAAGTCGAATGCGATTGTATATGCGCGGCCGGGGCAGGTAGCGGGAGTCGGCGCGGGGCAGATGAGCCGCGTGGATTCGGTGAAAATCGGCGCTCTCCGAGCAGTGTTACCGCTGGCGGGAACGGCGGTAGCGTCGGATGCTTATTTCCCGTTCCCCGACGGCGTGGAGGAGGCCGCCAAGAAAGGCGCCACGGCATTCATTCAACCGGGCGGTTCGGTAAGGGACAACGAGGTGATCGCCGCCGCCGACCGGCTAGGCGTGGCGATGGTATTTACCGGTGTGCGGCACTTCCGGCACTGAGGCTCACATCGCGAATCCGATAACGGCGAACACAACGCCTGCGACGCCGGCAATCACGCCCATTACGGGAAACATGTTCTTGTGTGAGATGAAGTACAAGGAGCTGAGCACCAGGCCGATTTCCAGCAGCCCTTCGCCTAGATCATAGCGCAACCCCCGCCGCTCGTCGGCTTCAGCGTGCTCGTCCGCCTCCTTAGCCTGGGCTTGGATCTCTTTGCCCTTGGTTTCCTGGTCCTTCTTTTGACTTTGAAAATCGGCCAGCACCTTTTCGCCGGCGTCTTTCGCCCCCGAAGCTTTCAAGAGGCCCTCACCTACGTCGATAGTGTAGACTTTGACGCGGGTGGATTGATAGCGCTGCCAGGAGTCGTTGGCCTCGGATTTGTGAATGATGGCGGCGGTATGGGTACGGTGTGAGGCGATCGTCACGATGGCCAGCGCCACCGCCAGAATCGCCGCCAGCACGCCCACTCTCTGGCCGCCGGGATCGATGGCGTGTTCGCTCTCATGGTGAATTTCCAGTTCAGGCATAGGTTTGTGTTCCGTATTATAAGCTAGTGGATCTCGATGAGCGACTGATGCGAGAAGCGCTGCGGTTGGCGCGGGAAGCCGCGGCCGCCGGGGAAGTGCCGGTGGGAGCGGTGGTGGCGATCGGTGAATCGATCATCGGGCGCGGAGCGAATTCGCCCATCGCGCTTCACGATCCGACCGCGCACGCCGAAATGTTGGCGCTTCGCGAGGCCGCTCGGCGGACTGCCAATTACCGTCTGGAGGACGCTACCCTCTATTGCACGCTGGAGCCGTGCGTGATGTGCGCTGGTGCTCTGGTGGCCGCGCGCGTGAAGAAATTGGTTTTTGGCGCGCGCGATTTACGATTCGGAGGCGTGCGCAGCAAGTTCCGAGTGGCCGATTCGGAAGTGCTGAACCATGCGGTGCTGGTGGTGGAGGGAGTGCTGGCCGCGGAGTGCGTGGAGTTGTTGCGCGGGTTTTTCGAAGCGCGGAGGTAAGAATTTACCGCAGAGACGCCGAGACGCAGAGTTTTAAAAAATGAGCGCTGCGACGGTTTGTAGGCAACGTTGCTCCATCAGGTTGGCCCGCAGAGGTGGCAGAGGGAACAAGTGTACGACGAAGATCCTGGCGAGGATCGAGGGAAAACGCGAAGCTGACGGGATGACCTGTTCCAGCACTTGTTCCCTCTGCCACCTCTGCGCGCCAACCCATGGAGCAACGGCTGACCGCAAACCGTAATAGCGCGGCGCCCATTCTTAAAACTCTGCGTCTCAGCGTCTCTGCGGTGAATGCTTTAGCCCACGCCCCGGAGCATCCGCCAACCCAACGCCAGGCTATTCGATGCAAACGCTGCCGGCGTGGACCGGCCGACGTGCGCGGCGAGCATTCCGCGAAACAGCTTCGGTTCGGCGGCAAAAGCCCTCAGGACGCGCGTGCGGAAGCGGTCGCGGCCATCCAGCAGCAACATGAAGTCCGCCATGAACGCCGGGCGCCGCGCGATCTGGCGGTGCTCCTTCTGGTACAGGGCGAGGTCGCCTGCCGCCAGTGATCGGGCCAGAGCGGCTGCCTGCTGGAAGAGCAGGCAAAGGCCTTCGCCCGTCACCGCGTCCACGGAGCCGGAGGCATCACCGATCAGGGCCACATGGCCGCGATAAACCGATCGCAAGCGTCGCGTAACTGAAGCCCCGCCGCGCTCGCTCCCCGCCCAGGCTACGTTCGCGAGGCGAGCCGCTACTTCAGGGAATTGAGGCAGTGCGCCTTCCAGGCGGCACTGTGGATCGCGTGAAATCAAAACGACGCACAGTTCCTCCGGGCCGACCGGCGTAATGTAAAGCTGGCCGCACGCACCCCAGTGAATCTCCATGTATTCGCTCCACGGAGCAATGCGGTAATGCCGGCGAAAGCCGAAGCGCAGGCTATTGCGCGTGGAGGCTTCCAGGTTGGCCCACCGCCGCACGCGCGATTGGCCGCCATCCGCGCCGATGATCCAGCGGGCGGGGACCGCGTCGATAGCGGTGATGTTGGTTTCCCACGCGAAGCGGACTCCCAGTGCGGCGGCGTGTTCGATCAGGATGCGGTGCAGAACCGTACGGCGAATTCCCAGGCCCGCGCCGCCGGGGAAAGCAGGCGTCCACCGCGAGACCGCTCTGGCAGAATCGGATGCCGCAAAAAGGATGCCCCGCCGACTCGTCGATGCGGATCCCGAGATCCAGAGCGGCGGCCAAACCGTCGGGCATGATTCCTTCGCCGCAGGCCTTGTCAATCGGAGGAACCGCGTGGTCCGCGACGATCACGTCCAGGCCCCGGCGTCGCGCCGCGATGGCAGCGGCCAAGCCGGCCGGTCCTCCGCCCACGACTAAAACATCCGTCGCTGGAAAGAAGGGACTTCTCACACTCTGAACTTAGAATGGCACAGAAACTACACCATTTTTGTTAAAACCGGACACAGGCCGGGAGGCCTGTGGTACGTAACACTAGAAGCGGGCCAGTTCCTGAACGTAGAGAGCGTTGCGCGGAAATTCCTTGGCGAGTTCTTCCAGGATGTCGCGCGCGCGGTCCGTATTGTGATCTCGCAACGCGGCCACCGCCAGCAAGAGACGGGCAAAGGGCAGGAGATAGTGTCCCTTTTCCGCGGCGAGGCGCAGTTTTTCCAGACCGACGCTTTTGTCTGTTTCGCCGCCGCCCAGCCGCAGCAGCCATCGCAGCGGCGCAGCCTTGGTGCTCAACATGTAGTTCTCCACCCCAACCGCAACCCACGCATCGTAATACTCGGGGTGTGCCGTCAGAAGCTGTTCGGCCATGGACCGCGCCGTCTTCATCTCTTTGAACGACGCGGCGTAGCGCTTCTCAATCAGCGCCATATAGTCGGACCGCAACCCGTGGCATAAAAGCGCCGCAAACCGCGCATCCGGGTTTTGCGGCTGCCGGTCCGCCAGCATCTGAGCATTGTCCAGAGCCGCCTCAAACCGCTGCTTCACCATCTGGTCCGGAGCCAGCCTGTGGTCGGTGATGAAGTGCTCGTCGTGAATGAAGAACTCGGATTGGAGGATATGCAACCGGTCGAACTCGGCGAACAAATATGCTGCCGCGTCCGAGACCGGCCCCAACGGGTCCTGGGGATGCAGCCGCTGCCATTCACCGAAAGTGAGGTGCGCGGCATCGAACTGCAGGTTGTACATCTGGCGATAGCCCTGGTCGATTGTGGTCGGTTCAGTACGTGCAACCGATGCAGCACATAGGGCCATACTGGCAAGAAAGAGTCTATTAAGCATGCAATTTACGCGGTGCGGCTTCCAGGTACAGAGACGTAAGCGCAGAGGCCAAGGTTAACTACGAAATTTGTAGAGAACACTTTCCCTGCAGGTACCCTCAGCATATAATGTACCATCTCGATTCCATCGATTGGAACATTATGACGCCCCCCAAAGGTTTACTATGCCGCGCGGCGGCCCACTGGATCAAGGCAGGTTTGCTCCTGACTACCTTTTGTTATGCCGCCATTGCGCAGACCGAGCCGCATATTAGCTGGTACACGCTAGGCGGTAGCGATTTCAATCCCCTGACCGGCCAGACGCAGACTCTCGGGGTTCAGGTGTTTCTGCACTCGAGCGATCCGCGGGTCGTAGCGTTCCGCGCAACCGCCGCCGTGCTGCTCGGTTCCGGTCTCGGCGCCCCGGCCGTGCAGGGAACGGCCAGCAATGTTCTGGACGATACCGACACGATGGTCTACATCCCGGTGACCGCGTATAGCGCGAATGCCTCGCTCCAAACCCAGTGGGTCCTGGTCGAATTATTTCTGGCGGACGGGAGCATCCGCGCTTCTATCCAGCGCCTCCCGGCTCCCTGGCAAGATTACCCAATCACCATTGCCAGCACCGTCGCCCCTCAGAATTTGAGGGCGGGTGTGACGAACGCCCGGCGATAATCCGTCTTCGGTGGTGCATTTCCGTACCTATTCATAGTTTTGTACTCAAAAGACCGTATGACGCCGTCTCATGGAAAGCGATATCCTTTCTATAGCGGTTCAGGGGATTGTTCGTTCACGGGGAACGTTTCACAAGCGAGGTTGGTTATGAATCGGTTGAACGAGACGGTTTCTTCCTGGGAAGATCCTTTGACGTATCTCTCCCGTAAGCCAGTCCAGGAATTTGCGAAGGGACGGGTTATCTACAGCCCGGACCGTCCCGTGGACCGGCTGTTCCTGCTGGTTCTGGGACGCGTGAAAGTAAATACAACCGCGGATGATGGCTACGAAACCATCGGACGCCTTGTGTCGCCTGAAGGGCTGTTCGGCGAGGCTGTATTAATCGGCGGCAGGCCTTCGGAATCGGCCGTCGCCATCGATACGGCCACGGTGATGTATTGGACCCGTGAAGAGATCGAGCAGCAGATCGAACGCGAACCGCGGCTGGGCCTGGCCCTTTCGCAATATCTGGTGCGGCAGTGCATCGGGCTTCACGAGCGCATCGAGAGCATGGCGGTGCACAAGACTCCGGAACGCGTGATGGTGGCCCTGATTCAGTTGGCGGACCAGATGGGCACTGTTCAGCCGGATGGCTCGAGTCGACTGGCATCGCTCACGCACCACACCATCGCCGAGTATATCGGCACCTCACGCGAGATCGTGACGTTTCAAATGAACCGGCTACGGCGCCTGGGCATGATCCGTTATACGCGCCGCTACATCGACGTGGTCACACCAGCGCTTATCCGGTCGCTGCAGGAACAAGGGCTTCACGTGCCTCGGCAAGAGGCCGCGTTCCGCCAGGCTGGCGTTTCTTAAGAAGCTTTCAGCATTCAGCGATCAGCTTTCAGCGACTCCTGCTTCGGCCCAGCCGTGGCTGAAGGCTGAATGCTGAGAGCTAATCATAGACGAAGTGCAAGCAGCTTCTTTAAGTCTTCCCACGCTTCACGCTTGGCGCTCTGATTGTAGGGTCGCAGCAGGTACGAAGGGTGATATGTAACCATCACCGGCAAGTCTTTCCACTGGAACCACTTGCCGCGCATTTTCGTAACTCCTTCTTTATGGCCGGTGAGGGCGCGTGCGGCGGTTCCGCCCAGGGCGCAGATGGCCTTTGGCCGAATGGTGGAGAGCTGGCGATAGAGGAATTGGCCGCAGATTTCCATCTCGTCCGGCTCGGGGGTGCGGTTGCCCGGCGGCCGGCACTTCACCACGTTGCAGATGTAGACTTCTTCGCGCTGGAGCGGAATGCCTTCCTTTTGCGCGGTTCCCTCGATCATCTGCGTGAGCAGTTGGCCCGCCCGGCCGACAAATGGAATGCCCTGCGCATCTTCGTCGGCTCCCGGTCCTTCGCCTACGAAAACCAGCGGCGCGCTTTCGCTGCCGACGCCGAAGACGATTTTCTGGCGGCCTTCGTGGAGCCGGCAGCGGCGGCAATCGCCGATGTCCGCAATAATCTGGAAGAGCGAATCGTTGGCGGGCGCGAGACTCGGCAGCGAGTCCGGCACGGGGGCCTCCTGAAGAGTAGCCCGCGGTTCCGGTTGGGATGCAGAGCGGGGCTGCCGGTAGAGAGTCTGGAAACCCAGGTCCTGGTAGAATTCCAGGTACCGGCGCAGTTGATCAGCGTCCATGGGCAGGTTGCGGAGCCAGCCGTAGTTTCACGACTTCGTCGAAAATGCGATCGGCGATTTCGCGCTTGGAGGCGCGGGGCAGGGGCAGGACTTCGCCCGTTCGCATCACCAGCACGACTTCGTTGTGATCACTCTCGAAGCCGGTTTCGGCGCCGCCGACCAGGTTGCCCACCACCATGTCGCAGTTCTTGGATTCCAGTTTGCGGCGGGCCTCCTGCTGCAGATTTTGGGTTTCAGCGGCGAAGCCGATCAACAGGCGATCGCCCTTGTTGCGGCCGAGCTCGGCGAGAATATCGGGCGTGGGGTCGAGTTCCAAAGAAACCCGCGCGGCGGTCTTTTTGATCTTCTGGTCGTGTACGCGACTCAAGTGGAAGTCGGCCACCGCGGCAGCCTTGATCACGATACCGGCGTTCGCGAGGTTATCGAAGACCTTATCCCGCATTTCCTGGGCGGTATGCACCGCGATCGTCTCGACCCCGCGGGGCGGCGGCAAATGCACGGGTCCCGAAATCAGGATGACTCGCGCGCCGCGCGCCGCAGCAGCCTCGGCGAGCGCATATCCCATTTTGCCGCTGGAGCGGTTGGAAATGAAGCGCACCGGATCGAGCGGCTCCTGCGTGGGTCCGGCCGTGATCAGAACCGTCTCGCCTTCCAGTTCGCGGCGCGTCCGCACCTCGAGCGCGATGGCATCGGCGATCTCTTCCGGGTCGGCGAGGCGTCCGGCCCCAACCATGCCGCAAGCCAGGTAACCTTCGGCTGGACCCACGATGCGGTGGCCCCGCTGCCGAAGCATTTCCAGGTTCGAACGGGTGGCGGGGTGATCCCACATATTGACGTTCATGGCCGGCGCCACCACCACAGGTCCCTGAAAGGCGAGATACAAGGTAGTCAGAAAATCGTTGGCTTCGCCGTGGGCGAGTTTGGCCATCAGGTCGGCGGTAGCCGGGGCAATCGCCAGCAGGTCATGCTCCTGAGCGACGGCGATGTGCTCGATGGCGCTTTCAATGGCGAAGAGGTCCGTGAGCACTTTGCGGCCGGTGAGGGCGGCAAAAGTCAGCGGCCGGACAAATTCCTGGGCAGCCGCCGTCATGACGGCCTGGACTTCGTGTCCGCGCTCCATCAGAAGGCGGGCCAACTCCGCAGCCTTGTAAGCCGCGATGCCGCCGCCGACTCCCAAGATGATGCGCATACCGGTTAGAGCGCGGGTTCGGGCTCTACTGGTTCCGGCGCCGTGCCCGTGAGGCTATACTTCACCAGCCCGCGCCGCACTTCCTCCATGGCAATGATGGTGGGCTTCTTCGAAGACGTGGGTAGCACGGGGCGCGCGCCCCCTTGCAGTTGCCGGGCCCGTTTGGCGGCCACGATGATGAACCGGTAGGTGCTCTGGTCCGGGTCGTCTGGAATGGTGCAATGCGCGTTGTTGCGTGGGACTCTATCTGCCATGGTTCCTCTTAATCTGAAAATGTGTCGAGAATCGGCCGGATTTGATCTTCTATCCTCGTCCTCCGCACGCGCTCTGCGCGGATGATGGCGCTGAACACGACGTCGGATTCATCCAGGTCGCGATTGATCAGGACATAGTCGTAAGCTTTATAATTCCCAATCTCCTCGGCTGCTTTCCGCAACCGTCGTTCGATGACCTCTTCCCGATCCTCACCGCGAACGCGAAGGCGCTGCTCCAGCACCTGCCGGGATGGCGGCAAAAGGAAAACAGTCACCGCTTCAGGGATTTGACATTCCAATTGTCTCGCACCTTGGACATCAATGTCGAGCACCAGGTCTTTGCCCTGCGCCCGCGCCTCGTCGAGAATCTTACGGTGCGTTCCGTAATAATTGCCATAGACATCCGCCCACTCCAGAAACTCGTCGCGGGCGATCATGGCCTCGAACTCCGGCCGCGATATGTAGTGGTAGCTCCGGCCTTCGACCTCTGCGCCGCGCGGAGCCCGGGTGGTGTAAGAGATGGAAAACATTAGTCCCGGCAAGCTCTTCATTAGGCGCGCAACGAGTGTCGATTTTCCGGAACCCGAGGGCGCGGAGATGATGAATACCGTGGTCATGGGTTAAGAATTCACCGCAGAGACGCAGAGACGCGGAGAATTTGAGGGTGGACGTCGTGCGCGGGTTGAAGCCTTGGGAAACCCTCGAGTCGGCGCGCGGAGGGGGCAGAGGGAATTGCGGGCTTGCGCTTTGAGGTTCTGGGCAATAAGGCGGCCTACAATCCAGCCGGCGATTGCTTGGCGCCAGCCCACGTTTTCCTCCGCCCCCTCTGCGTGCCAACCCCATGGAACACCGGGTGCGATCCGATACGGAGTGACCCGAGAGCCATATCTTTCTCTGCGTCTCCGCGTCTCTGCGGTGAGATTCATCATTCCAGGTTCAAAGCCTGCTCCCGGATCTTGTCGATTTCGGACTTGGCCGCCAGCGCCAATTCAGTCATCGTTAGGCCCAGATCGCCCAGGCCGCCGGTCTTCGATAGCACCGTGTTGGTTTCCCGATTCATTTCCTGCAGCAGGAAATCCAGCCGCTTGCCGACCTCTCCTCCCGCCGCCAGCATCTTCTCCAACTGCTCGGTATGCGTGCGCAGCCGGACCAGTTCCTCGCTGATATCGCTGCGGTCGGCAAGGATGGCGGCTTCTTGTGCCAGCCGCTGCGGGTCCAACCCGGCGGCATGGAGCAGGTCGTTCAGTTTGTCCCGCATGCGCTTTTGAAAAGCGGGTATCGCCCCGGCGCGGATCTCCTCCATGCGGTTCACCAGATCGCAGATGGACCGGCATCGCGGCCGCAGTTCCTGGGCCATCGCGGCGCCCTCGCGTTCGCGGGAGACGTTCAGCGCCGCCACGCCCTCCGCGGCCGCTTCGAGGATAGCCTGCTGCACCTCTTCCTTCACCTCTTCCCCGGACGTTGAGCCCAGCATGCCCGGAATGCGCAGCGCCGCATTGAGCTCCGGCTGTCCGGCCAAGTGGTACGTCTCGGCCGCTTCACGGAACGCGCGAAGGTAGGAATTGAGCAACTCGTGATTCAAGGCCGCGGCTCGATCTCCTGCCGTCCGTACGAGGGAGAGGTGGAGCTGCAAATGCCCCCGCGCAATGCCCTTCTTGATCACGTTGCGCAGTTCGTTCTCCAGGGCGTCTAACTCGGGCGGCATGTGGAAGTGAAGGTCCAGGCCGCGGTGGTTGACGCTCTTGATACTGAGAATAATTTCGGCCGCCGGAATGTTCTTCTTGACCCGGGCGAACCCGGTCATGCTGCGTACGGTCACAGGTCCACCACCGATCCGGCGTCCACAAACTGCAGTTCGTGCAGCCGTTGGTAAATCCCGCCCTGGTTGACGAGCTCTTCGTGCGTGCCGGTCTCGCGAATACGGCCTTTCTCGAGCACCACGATTTTGTCCGCGCGGCGGATGGTCGAAAGCCGGTGGGCAATCACGATCACGGTTCGATGCTCGATCAAGTTGGACAGGGCCTTCTGCACCAGCATCTCGGACTCGGTATCCAGATGCGACGTAGCCTCGTCCAGGATGAGGATGGGCGCATTTTTCAGAAGCGCCCGGGCGATGGCGATGCGCTGCCGCTGGCCGCCGCTGAGCTTGAGGCCGCGGTCGCCGATCACGGACTCATAGCCTTCGGGGAGCCGTTCGATGAACTCGTGCGCCAGTGCGTTTTCAGCCGCGCGCTGAATATCCTGGGGCGAGGCGGTGGGGCGGCCATAGGCGATGTTGCGGGCCACCGTGTCGTTGAACAGGAAGGTGTCCTGGGCCACGATGCCGATGAGCGAGCGAAGCGAGGCCAGGTTGAGATCGCGCACATCGCGGCCATCCACCTTGACGGCGCCGCCGGTGACATCGTAGAAGCGCGGCACCAGGTTTGCCAGTGTCGTCTTGCCCGCACCGCTCGGTCCCACCAATGCCACGATTTCGCCCTCTTTCACTTCGAGATTGAGGCCATCCATGCGGAAGCCGCCGGGGGCGCTGGGATAACGGAACGAGATATTCTCGAAGACAATCGCGCGCTCAAACGTATCCGCATGATAAGCCCCCGGCTTCTCGGCAATCTCCTCAGCGTGGTCCAGGTACTCGAAGACCTTTTGCGAAGCACCCAGTGCCTGCTCAAAGATGTTGTGGATACCGGCCAGCCGTTTCACCGGTTCATATAGCATGAGCAGCGCTACGACGAACGTAGTGAATTCGCCCGGCGTGAGCGCGCCCACCTTGATCTGAGTTCGGGCATAGGTGAGCAGCCCGACAATGGTGAGGGCGCCGAACATTTCGATGAGGGGCGAGGAAAGCGACTGCTGCAGCACGTATCGGAGGTTGCTGCGGCGCAGCTTGTGGGCGGCGTTGTGGAAGCGCCGCGACTCGAACGTCTCGGTACTGAACGCCTTCACCACCAGGTGGCCGCTCAGCGTCTCCTGCAGAATCTGGTTCAACTCGGCGGCGCTATCCTGCGTCCGGCGGCTGATGCGGCGGATGCGCTTCCCGATGCGCGCCGTGGGCACGAGCACGAAGGGCAGCACGGTGAGGCTGACCAGCGCCAGCCGCCAGTCCTTGTGCATGACCACGAATATCAATCCGAGGGCCACGAAGCTCTGTCGCAGAAAATCGGCCAGGATGTGCGACACGGCCACTTGAATCTTCTCGATGTCGTTCATGATGGATGACATCAGGCGGCCGGTGGAGTGCGATTCAAAAAATTGCGCGCCTTGTTTGAGGACCTTGTCGAAGACCGTTTGGCGCAAATCGGTGACGGCCGAAACCCCGACAAAATTAATCAGGTAGTTGGCCAGGTAATCGCAGATCCCCTTGGTGAAGTACACCGCCAGAATGGCGAACGCCACCATGGTCCAGATGTTGTGTATGCCGGAGGGAACGATCTGGTCGAGGTAGACCTTGTGCCGAAAGATGGGGTCGGTAAAGAGGAGAACCGGCGTATCGGGAGCGGCGGGATTCAGAACGCGGTCGAAGATCGGTCCGATCAGCAGCGCGGTGAGGGCTTGCGCGCCGCCGACAGCGGCCATCAGGATCACCGATCCTGCCAGGTGCGGCCAGTAGCGCCGGGCATAAGCGAGCAGGCGCAGCAATTCCTTCATGCGTGCACCCGGAGGCGCGTGAGCGCGGCCAGCACCTGTTCGATTTCGACGCGCGCGATGCCGCCGGGCGCTGTTACGACTTCCGCGGGCGTTCGCCACGGACCCCAGATAGCGGGATCGGAGTCGCCGAAGATCACTACGGAGGGAACGCCAAACGCCGCCGCCATGTGGGCCGGACCGGAATCGTTGCCGACGAAGATCGACGCTGAGGCGAGCAGGGATTTGATCTGGCCGAGCGGCGCCCCGGCCAGCGTGCGGAAGGCGCGGAAGGGAGAGAGATCGTCGGTGGGTCCGCCGATGAAAACGACATCCGTGCCGCCAGCCTGAAGTTGCCGCGCAATTTCCAGGAAACCCTCGGCGCGCCAAGTCTTGGCGGTGGTGGCCGCAACCGGGTGAATCGTAGCACAGGCATCCTTGCCTGTGTCCGGTTTACTTGGTACTAATCTCGCCCGCGGAATCTCCGTGATCGGCACTCCCAGCCAGAACATCGCCGAAGCGACATGCTCGGCCGTGTGCACTTTCCGCTCGACGCCCAGGATCTCCTGCGCCCGCGGGATCCGCTGGTTATACACAGACTGCCAGCGAAAGTGTCCGAACCCGGCGCGGAACCGGGCCCCGAAAGGCGCGTCATCCACGCGCTGCGTGTACCACCGTGAAGGTTCACACAGAGCTGCGGCCGCGTCCGCCGCAACGCACCGATCTCCGGCGGCAGGATCCGGGCGATGTCGGGGTTGCCTTCGAAAATATCGCGAAAGCGGTCTTCCACGACGATGGCGATTTCCAGGTCGGGGCGGCAGCGTTTCAGGAGTTGGATGGCGGGCGTGGTGAGAACGCAGTCGCCGAGCGACCGCAGCCGGATGATGGCCACCCGGCCTCCCTGCGGCAAAGCTTCCAGCAGGCTTCCCACAATGAGCCTATTCTTCGATCTTGGCCTCGTCCACCAGCATCACGGGGATGTCGTCGCGGATCGGATACACGCGATGGCATTGAACGCATTTCAAGCCGCTCTCGTCGGGCTTAATCTCAACCGTGGCTTTGCAGACGGGGCATACGAGTATTTCGAGCAGATCCTTACTGATAGCCATAGCGATTATTACAGTTTAGCAAGCGTACGCCATGTAGCGAGGCTAGGAGCCTCCGCTCAAGACTGGGCAAAGTTTCAGGTGTTACGCGGAACAAAAGCGCTGGTGACGCGTCGAACCCTCAAGCCACCTCTCGGGAGGGGTAGGAACCGTGGTGGACTCGATGCGAGTGAAGGCACAACTGGAGAGTATCCTGTCGAGCGCGGAACTCGGGTCGGCGCCGAGCCTGCAGCGCTTTCTGCGCCACGTGGTGGAGGAGACTCTCGCCGGGCGTGGCGATTCGCTCAAGGAGTATTGCATCGGATCCATGGTCTTTGGCCGTGGAGAATTGTTCAATCCGAAGATTGATCCCATCGTGCGCGTGCAAGCGCGCAATGTGCGAGCCCGTCTGGAACAGTATTACGCTGGACCGGGCGCGCGCGATGCGGTGATCATCGAGCTGCCAAAAGGGACCTATGTACCGGTCTTCCGGCAGCGCGAGAAAACTGCGCCGCCCCGCGGATGGCTGATCACCGCGCTGACCTTGGCCGCGGCGGTGATCGTACTGGCGGGGACGGCAATTTTCGAAGCGCGCCAGAAGCCGCCGGCGTGCGCGCACCAGTCCCACGGTGGGCGGCAGTATTTGTCGCCGTAGACGGACCCCTGCACACGGTCTGACCTACCGGTCAATCTGGGGCCGATGGCATCCTTGTGCTCATGTGTACGTCGATATACACTAAGCCACCAATGGGTATGCCAACAAATGGACTGCACAACCTCCCGTGGAAAGACTCCGATGTGGAGAACTCGCTGGTTGAGCTTCGCCGGTATGTCGAGAGTGAGGCGCAGAGGCAGATAGACTGGTACTACGCGAAGAAGACCCGGAAGGCGCGGGTATCCATCGTGCTCCGCTTTACGGCCATTGTGCTCTTCGTTCTGGGCGGCCTCGTTCCCATCATCAAAGCGACTCTTCCAGCGGACGTGATCGCGAAACTACCGTTCGACTTTGGACAAGCCGGGTATCTTCTCATTGGCGTGGCGGCGGGCTGTGTCGGATTGGACCGGTTCTTTGGATACTCAACAGGCTGGATCCGATACATCACTACCGGGATGTCGATCGAAAAGTCTTTGGAAGAATACCGGATGGAATGGGCCAGAAACATAGCCAGGCTGCGAGGCGCCCCGCCCAATGAAGAGCAACTCGACCAGTTGATTCAGATATGTCAAACCTTCAGCCTGGCGATCAAAAGCCAGGTGGAACAGGAAACAAAAGCGTGGGTGGCTGAGTTCCAAAGTAACCTGACTCAACTGGAGAAAGATCTCCAGGCCAAGGCAGACGAGGTCAAGTCGAAGAGCAAGGCGGCAGGAGCCGGGGCCGACTAGTGCGGCCAAAGCCTCTGCGCCACCGGTTTACTAGTTTCCCGCCACTACTTTCTCCGCGCTATCGATCACCAGGAAGTCCACCGGGGCCTTTTGAGATTTCATCGCCAGCCCGAGTTGCTCCCGCATCGCGTTGATGAGGAGCGACGGGTCCAGGGGATTCGGCCGGCTGTCATCCGGCGTCAGGTCCAGAGTGAAATCGAAGTCGCCGTTGAGGCCGGTCTCGTTCACAATCACGCGCCCGAGCTGCCGCGCGAACGTGTCGGTCAATTGCGTGAGCGAGAACCGCGTGGCGATTACGTGGAACGACGCGACCTTTTGATCCGGACCCATCTGCGGGGCGACTCGCAGCGAGTGGGCCTCTCCGTCCTTTCGGCGGGAAGAGCTTGGGAGCGGTCTTCCCAACCGAGATGACGTAGACGGGAAGCTCCTTGCTTCTCGCGATGGAACTTCAACTTAAACCGCTCGGCCAGCAGCGTCTGCATCATGAGCTTCATCTGATCGTCGGTCGCGTTGCCTTCGGCCTTCGCGACGATGTCGTAACGGTCGGTCTCGATCCACGGATGGTCCGTCCGAGTGCTGGGATGGCTGGATGTCCGTACGCCCATTCCAACAGGAATTTCAGGGTGGTGGCGCTCGCCTTGAATCTTCCGCCCGGAAAGGTGAACTGGACCATCCCGGCGTGTTCCCCCGGAGGCTCCGGAGTTCCCGGTTTGCACGGCGTGATGGATGCCACTTCAAAAGCGGGAGGCTTTCGCGACGTCCTGGCAGTGGCCGTGATGCAACGACAAAGCCAGCAGCGGCGCAAGGGTGAGGGTTCTTGTCATGTGTCCGACTATAAAATGCCTTGGCCGCCGCATGCCGTCCAGAAATGCCAAGCTTCGTCAAGAACGGTCAAGCTCCTTGACACATCTTGACCGTGTCGCGACGCCATCGGGCTTTAGAATGAAAGGCGCCCGGTCTTTCCATGGAACGCGTGCTGGTGGTTGACGACGATGCCGAGCTCTGCCAGCTGGTCACGCGCTTCCTGGCGCGCGAAGGGTTCGAAATCAGCTGGGCTCCCAGCGGCGCCGCCGGCGTGGAGCGAGCCCTCGCCGAAGACTACTCTCTGATCATGCTGGACGTGATGATGCCGGACACGGACGGTTTCGACGTGCTGCGCCGCATCCGGCAGCAGTCCCGCACACCCGTGCTGATGCTGACGGCTCGAGGCGATACGCACGACCGCATTCGCGGACTGGAGATGGGCGCGGACGATTATCTGCCGAAGCCGTTCGATCCCGCCGAGTTGGTGGCGCGCATCCGCGCGATCTTGCGAAGATCGGCGCCGCAGCGGCCGGCCTCGGCGGCGATCGCCATCGGGGATATCGAACTGGATGGAGGAGCTCGCACGGTACGGCGGAGCGGCACGCCGGTGGATCTCACCACCGTGGAATTCGATCTGCTGGCTGCGTTGATGCGCGTTGCCGGGAGCACGGTCAGCCGCGAGGACCTGGTCCGCAACGTACTGGGGCGGGATTTTTCTCCGTTCGACCGCAGCATCGACACGCACGTCTGCAATCTCCGGCGGAAGCTCGGCCCGCTTGAGGATGGCGGAGAGCGCATCAAGGGAGTTCGCGGCGCCGGCTATCTTTATGCCTCGCCTGCGAAACCGGGGGCGCGGTGAGGAGGCTGTTTGTAACCATCTTCCTGTGGTTCTGGCTCACGCTTCTCGGTGTTGCGCTGATCCTTGCGTCGTTCGTGGTTCATGCAGGATTCGGATACAGAGCGCTGCTTCCGGTTGTCACTCCACGATCTTTTGCTCTTCTCCCTGGCCGGCGGAATCTTCTGCTACTTCATCAGCCGCTATCTGACCAAGCCGCTGTATAAGTTGGGCGAGGCGGCGGCGAACATCGCCGAAGGGCGCCTGGACACGCGCGTCGATCCATCGCTCACAAACCGCCGGGACGAGATCGCCGACCTGGCTCGCAACTTCGATCGGATGGCGGAGCGCATTGAAGCGTTGATTACCGGACAACGCAGATTGCTCGGCGATGTCTCGCACGAGTTGCGCTCGCCCCTGTCGCGGCTGATGGTGGCGCTGAGCCTGGTGAAGCAAGGTCCTGCCGAAGAAGCCGCGGAGAACCTGGAACGGATCGGGTTGGAAGCGCGGCGGCTGGATACGCTGATCGGTCAATTGCTGGCGCTCACACGGATCGATAGCGGCGTGGATCGAGGCTCTCCGGCGCCGTTCGACCTGACGAATCTGGTGCAGGAAGTCGCCAACGATGGCGATTTCGAAGCGCGCGCGCGGAATCGCAGCGTGGTGATCGAACAAGCCGATGCGTGCACCATCAACGGATTCGAAGAGCTGTTGCGGAGCGCCGTGGAGAACGTGGTGCGGAATGCGATCCGGCATACCGCCGAAGGAACCGCCGTCGAGATTTCACTTCAAGTCAGCGATTCGCGGGCGCTGCTTCGGGTGCGGGATCACGGACCGGGTGTGCCGGAAAGCATGCTGTCCGAGATCTTCCTGCCGTTCCGGCGGGTGGCGAATGGCAATTCCGAAGGCGCTGGGCTAGGGCTCGCGATCGCCGAACGGGCGGTGAGTGTTCATCGAGGGACGATCCGCGCGAGGAACGCGCCCGAAGGCGGGCTGATCGTCGAAATCGATTTGCCGCTGGCATAATTTTCCTCGCTTCGATCCGTGTTGAATCCGGGTCCGCGCACGAGTAAACTTCTCGTCATGCGCCTGACCCTGCTCACCTATCTTGCGCTCCTCTCGGCGGCCTCGCTTTCCGCAGCCACGTGCGACACCCTGGCTTCCCTGAAAATTGCCGACACCACCATTACCTCTGCTCAGACCGTCGCCGCGGGAACTTTTCTGCCGCCGAACGCGCGCGCCGATTGCCCGGCCGCCGGCGCGTACAAGAACCTGCCGGCGTTCTGCCGCGTGGAAGGGTTTATCACGCCGATCGCCGATTCCCACATCGAGTTCGAAGTTTGGCTGCCAACCTCCGGCTGGAACGGCAAATACCTGGGCGTGGGTAACGGCGGATTCGCGGGAGCCATCACCTACTCGGGCGGAATTGGCAATGCGCCGGGCTTGGCCGAGGCTCTGCGCGCGGGCTACGCGGGTTCCTCCACCGACACCGGTCATCGGGCTTCGGGAACCGATGCGGACTGGGCGCTCGGGCACCCCGAGAAGATCGTCGACTTCGGCTATCGCGGCATTCACGAAACGGCCGAAAAAGCCAAGGCTGTGATTGAGGCGTTTTATGGCGCCGCGCCGCGCAAGTCGTACTTCAGCAGTTGCTCGAACGGCGGGCGGCAGGCGTTGATGGAAGCGCAACGCTATCCCGCCGACTACGATGGCATCCTCGGCGGCGCGCCGGCCAACTTCAGCAGCCATCAGAATGCGGGCAATATCTGGGTGAACCAGGCTTTGCTTTCCGATCCAGCCAGCTACATTAAGCCCGCCAAACTCCCCGCGATCGAAACCGCGGTGCTGGCGGCCTGCGACGCCCGCGATGGCGTCAAGGATGGCGTTCTCGACGATCCGCGCAAGTGCGACTTTGATCCCGCCATACTACTGTGTCAGGGAGCCGAGAGCGATGCGTGCCTTACCGCGCCGCAACTGGCCGCGTTGAAGAAGATTTTCGCCGGTCCGAAAAACTCGAAGGGCGAGCAGATCTTTCCCGGTATGATGCCCGGCGGCTCGCTGGGCCCCGGTGCGTGGACCGCGTGGATAACCGGAACGGAGCCGGCCAAGAGCCTGCAGTATGCGTTCGGCGTCGGGTCGGTGGCTAAAATCGTGTACCAGGATCCAGCGTGGGATTTTCGCACGTTCAATTTCGACAAGGACGTGGCGTACCTCGACGATAAACTCGGCCCCATACGGAACGCGACGAATCCGGACTTGAGCAAGCTCAAAGATCGCGGCGGCAAACTGATCATCTATCACGGTTGGAGCGACCCGGGTATCTCGCCGATCAACTCGGTGAACTATTACACGAGTGTGGTGAACAAAATGGGGCAGAAGGACGCGGACTCGTTCCTGCGTCTCTACATGGCGCCTGGCATGCAGCACTGCGGCGGCGGACCCGGTCCTAACGTGTTGGGTGCTGGGCCGAATCCCGTGGCGGGCGAGTTCACGCTGTTCTCCGCGATGGAGAAGTGGGCGGAAAGCGGCAAGGCCCCGGAGAAGATTGTGGCGACCAAGTTCAAGACGGACGGCAACCCGGCGAGCGGCGTGTTGCGCACGCGGCCCCTGTGCGCGTATCCACAAGTGGCGCGCTACAGCGGGTCGGGCTCGACCGACGATGCCACGAACTTCTCTTGCGTCGCGCCGTGAGTTTGCTGCGTACGGCTCACTCCGAACGCAGCGCGATCATGGGATCGACACGCGTGGCGCGCCGAGCCGGAAGGTAGCACGCGGCAAGTGCCACCAGGATCAGCAGGGCCGCCACACCAACGAAGGTCAAGGGGTCGGTTGCGCTTACGCCATACAACATGCCGGCCAGCAGCCTGGTGAGAGCTAGCGCCACTACGAAGCCGGCCCCGATTCCGATCCCTGTGAGAATTCCGCCGCGACCAAGCACCTGCCGAAGGATATCCACGGGACGTGCGCCCAAGGCCAGGCGCACGCCGATCTCGTGAGTATGCTGTCCCACAAAGAAAGAGATGACGCCGTAGATGCCCACGCTGGCTAGCACGAGCGCCAGCGCCGCGAAGAAGCCGAACAGGATCATCGAGAATCGCCGCGCGATCAGCGAGTCGGCGATTACCTCGTTCATGCTCTCAACGCTGAAGATGACTTGCTCGGGGCTCATCTGCTCACTGCTGCGGCGAATCGCGGAGGCGACGGCGGCCGTCGAGCCCTCGTAACGGACCACCACTCCAATGCCGCTGGGCGACAAGACCATGGCAGCGTCGGGCAACTGCATGAATGGCCGATACAGTTGGGTGCGCAGTTTTTGAGTATCGTCGCGATCGAGGCCCCACTGCTTCACGTGCCCGACCACGCCCACGATCTCCGCCATTTGGCCGCCGCTGTTTACCAGGTGTATGCGCTTCCCAATGGCGTTTTCGCCGGGAAAGAACTTGCGGGCGAACACGTCGTCGACTACCGCCACCGCCGGAGCGTGCTCGTCGTCGTGGCTGGTAAAGAATCGCCCGCGCTCGAGCGGAATTCCCATAGCCCGCAAATAGTCCGGTTCCACCACATAACTCAAGGCCCAGTTCATGTCGTTGTCGCTCGATGGTTTGGGCTGGCCATCCAGCCAGAAAAGCTCCTCGTCATCGCTGCCCATGGGCGTTGCGCCCCAAGAAACGGAAACCGCGCGTACTCCAGGGGTGGCGGCAAACTTGTCGTCGAGCTGGCGAAAGGCGGCGCGGATGGCGTCGGGAGCGGCCTTGACCATCGACGGCGGCAGCGAAAGGCCGAACGTCAGCACGTTGCGTGAATCGAACCCCGGGTTCACACTCCACAACTGCGCCATGCTGCGGGTGAGCAAGCCCGCGCCGATCAAAAGCACCAGCGCCATGGCCAGCTCCACCACCACAAAGACACCTTGCGTGCGATGGCGCACGCCGCTTAAACCGCGGCCGGCTTGCTTCAGCCCGTCGTTCAAGCTCATGCGGGAAGTCCGCAGGGCCGGGATCAGGCTGAAGAAGATACCCGCGCCAAGGGAAATGGCCAAGGTGAAAACTAGCACGCGCGCGTCGAGGCCGATCTCCTGCGCGCGCGGCAATGCGGCGGGCAGCACGCTGAGGGCGGCCCGCGTTCCCCACGACGCCACCAGTAATCCGAAGCCGCCTCCCAACACGGCCAGCAGAACGCTCTCGGTAAGGAGTTGGCCAATCACGCGCGCCCGGCCTGCCCCTAAGGCGGCGCGGACCGCGAACTCGCGTTGGCGGCCCGTCAAGCGCGCAAGCAACAGATTGGCCATGTTGACGCATGCGATGAGCAGCACGAACCCCACCGCGCCCAGCAACAGCCAGAGTGTCGGCCGGACTTTTCCCACCATGTCGTCCTCAAGCATTCTCACAGTCGCACCGATTCCTTTGTCGGCATCGGGGTACGTGGCTGCCAGGTTGCGTGTGACCCGCTCCATATCGGCGCGGGCCTGCGCGATGGTGACGCCGGGCTTGAGACGGCCGAAACCGTGAATCCCCAACCCGGCGCTCCGCGAGGAGAGCAGCAGCGGATTGGTCCATTGAGTGATCGGTACATACACGTCGGAGGGACGGAAACTCGGCGCGAGAAGATCGAAGCTGGCAGGGATCACGCCCACGATGGTATAGGCCTTGCCGTCCAGGTTGATGGACTTTCCGAGTACGCTGGGCGAACGGCCAAACTTGCGGTTCCACAGGCCGGCGCTGATTAGCGCGACCGGGTCCGCGCCGATTTCGTCCTCGCGCGGCGCAAAGTTGCGTCCGATCACCGGTTCGACACTCAGCAGGTGGAAGAAATCGGAGGAGGTAAACTCTCCGCGCACCTGCTCGGCTTTGCCGTTGCCGGTCATGCTGAAGGCGTAGCTGCGGGTAACCGCCATCGACGAGAAGGTCGTGTTCTGCTCACGCCAATCGCGGAAATTGAGATACGAGATGGAGCCTGCTTCAAAATTAGGTTTGCTCTCGTGGAGCGTGACCAGACGGTCGGGCTGCGGGTAGGGAAGCGGGTTGAGGAGCACGCCGTTCACAATGGAAAAGACAGCGGTGTTGACCCCGATGCCCAGAGCCAGCGTGAGCACCACCGTGGCGGTGAAACCGGGGCTCTTGCGCAGCATGCGAAGGGCGTAATGCAAGTCTTGAACGAGCGCTCCCACGGGCGATAGCCTCCCGGATTGCTGGTGCAAGTTCTGTTCCGGCACTAAGCCTATGATTTCGCGAAGGTGAAGCGGATGTTCCTGCGAGCGGGCTGTCCGTTCCTGGGATTGGCTGTCGCAGACCGGGCAGATCGAATGGGGCGCCGCCGCTCTACCGTTTTCGCACTTCTTGCGCGAGCTCACGCGCCATACTCTCGACGTCAGCAAGACCCTTCGGATAATAATCGTGTCCGCCCGATACCTCCGCCAGTCGCATGAGCGCGCGCCGGCCTTCCCCGGCTAGGCCCGAGTCCGTTTCATTCAGCAATCCGATGAAGTACACCCGCACCCCGCTGTTCTTGACCTTGCTCACCAACTGCTCCTCAGGCATCGTGCTGGAGTTATCGTCTCCCTGTGTGACCACCACCAGGACCTTTTTGTCATGGTGAGCCTTCTCGGCAAGGTGGTCGATGGCCATCCCGATGGCGTCCCGCATGGCCCTCCCACCGCGCAAATCGATGTGCTTGAGCGCTTCTTCCAGGTCCCCGATGTCGCTGGTGAAATCCTTGCCGTTGGGAAGGTCGTTGAACGCCTCGTCGTTGAAATTGATAATGCAGACCTCGTCGTCGAGCTTGGAGGTTTCCACCAAAACCGAGACAGCTGCCATCAGGCGGTCCAGTTTGGCTCGCATGGCGCCGCCATTGTCGATGAGGATGCATATCGACACAGGCGCCTCGCCACGTTGAACAGGAGGCATCGGCCGCGCCGGCTGGACGGGCCGATTGGGAGCCGCTTGCGCGATCTGCGTCATCGAGGGCTTCGCTTCCATTCGCGGCGGCACCCCCCGGTTGGCCGGGGCAAGTTGAACCGCCGCGGACAGATAGAGGACCGGCAAAGTGCAGGCCGACAGCGTAACCCACGACAGGCGCCCGAACGGCTTGGGGATCTGAAAGCTCCGATTGAGAATACGGTTCACTCTCCGCACCACAGTCGGTTCCTGCGCCATTGAAACGACTCCCCAATTCAGAATGCCGCCATCCGCCGCGGCTGCACGGGCGATTTCCACCAGGATTGCGGCATATTGGTCGGCGTCCTCTATTTCGGATAAGGCGACATCGTCACAGGCCTCCTCGGCCAGTCGCGCTAGTTCGCGTTCGATCCACCAAGCCAGAGGATGAAACCAAAAGATGCAAACATTCACGCGCGAAACGATGTGTATTAGCCAGTCGCCTCGCTGGATGTGAGCCTGCTCGTGCGCGAGAACGGCCCGGAGCTTTACGTTCTCCCATGCCCTCCAAGCCGGTGGCATGAGAATCCTCGCCCGGAAGCACCCGACGGAACCTGGCGCCGACATGGAAGCCGATTCGAAGACGTCGCGACCCAGAACTGGGATGGGTTTGGCATCCCGCAAGATTCTGCGCAGCACCCATGATCCGAACGCCATACGGCTTAACAGCAGCATCGAGATCGCCAGGTACAGGACCGTCACGGCCCCTCTTACTGAAATCCGTCGATACCTCGACGGTGTACTGAGTTCGCGCGCGCGATGAGCGGTGTGCCCGGCTGGCACGGAGATTGGTGCTCCCTCGACAACTCGCGGCTGGATGGGAGCAGGTGCCGTTGCCAGCACCTTTACCTGGACTCTCGGGGCGACTGACGCCAAGGGGAACTGCAGGAGCATGCCGGCGAGCACGACAGTCCACGTCGCGTGCCGGGCGGCGGATGATCGAACACGAAACAACCACAAAACCGCAAAGGCGGCCAGGCCCAAGCCCGTGGCGCGAATCGCCGCGCTGGTCAATTGAGAGATGAAATCAATCGGCATCCGGCTCCTTCCGAGTGCGGTTCCTGCGTTGGGCCAAAGTCTCCGCAAGGCGCCGCAGCTCCCGCTCATTCAAAACCTTGCGATCGACCATTCCCACAAGCAACTCCTCCACGGAGCCGCCGCAGAACCGGTCAATGATTTGTTGAACCGCGGTAACGGCCAGGTTCCGCGGTGGTTCGGATACACGATACACATTCGTGCGGCCTTCTACGCGGTGCTTGACATAACCCTTCTCCTCCAGCCGCTTGAGGATGGTCCGCGCCGTAGAATCCTTCATGGGATGGCTCTGGGCCAAGCGATCCCGCACATCCTCGGCAGTGCTTTGGGAGTGCTTCCACATGGCATCCATCACCAGGTGTTCGAGGTTGGAGAGCGGCTTGCGAAGTTTCTTTGCGCTAAACATTGTAGCGCTACAAAGTGTAGCGGAAAGTGGCGCTCCGTGTCAAGGCAAAACTCCCGGCCACCGCGCGCTATTCTAGTGGCTTGACGCCATCCGTGAATCCGGAGCAACCCGCGCCACCGCCGCGCGTATCGGCAGTGGTGGTCTCGCGCAACCGCGTGGAGCTGCTGCGCCGCTGCCTGGACTCTCTGGAGAAATCCGAGGGCCGCGAGACAGTGCAGGTCATCGTGGTGGATAACGGTTCCACCGATGGCAGCGCGCAATTGGAGGCGGAATTTCCCAACGTGCGATACTCGCGCCTCCCCAAGAATTTCGGCTTGACCAAGGCGTTGAATATCGGGTGGCGCGCCGCCGAAGCCGACTACGTTTTCCTGCTGCACGACGATACCGAACTGGAGCCGGAGGCGATCGGGCGCCTGGCCGCAGTGCTCGATTCCACGCCGGATGCGGCGGCGGTCAGCCCGCTGTTGGTGGACGAACAGGGAAGGCCGGCGCCGCAGCTTGGCGAGTTGCCGCCTGATGGCACGTACCGGCCCGCACAACCACCCGGCCCTGAGCCGTTTACTGTAATCTACCCGCGCGGCGCGGCGCTCATGGTGCGGGCTTTCGTCATCAAGTCCATCCGCCAGATTGACGAGCGCTACGGCCAGTTCGGGAGCGATGCCGACCTGGCGGCGCACATCCGGCGGGGCGGCAAGAAGATCCTCCTGGTTCCAGAGGCCCGCGCGCGACACCAGGGAGGTTCGGACTCCGGAACGTTGGGGCGGGCCGATTTCCTTTCGGGACGCGCCAATTTCATCGGGAAACATCAGGGTTTTGGAGCCGGCCTGCAAGCGCGCCTGGCCGCCATCCTGGGGGCGTTCTTCTCGTTGCGCTGGGGCGAGCTGCGCTACCTTCTGGCGGGGCAGAAGATCGATGGCACGCAGGAATAGCCTTTTTGTTCCCAATTGGTTACGGCTGCCCCTTACCTTTGATATCTAGCGTCTAAATGCCGACCGTCGTTACCATGGGCGGCATGGAAGGCGTGTTGTGGGTTTTATTGCCGGGCTTCGTGGCGGTCGCCACGGGGCTGCTGGTGTGGTTTGTGATGCAATCCCGGATGGAGGTGATGCTGGCCGAGGAACGGACCAAGCTGGCCGAAGAACGGGGCGTTATCGACGCACAGAAGGCGGCTGTGAATGCCAGCATCGAGCCTACCATACGGGCCGCCGAAGAGAGCGCCAAGCGCGCGGCGTTCGACAACTTCCTGGGCGAGATTCACGTGGAGCAGCGCCACTACACGCGCGAGAATCGCTTGCTGCAGCAGAACCGCCGCTGCCTGGTGCTGCAGGAGCGGATGTACTTCCGCAACATTCCCCTTTCCGATTGGATCGAGCACGAAATCACCCTGGATGACGGCGCCGATGTGGACCGCCTGGTGCAAGGCATGACCGTCTTCGACAAGGGTGTGGTGAGCATCGCCGACGTCCAGCGCCCCCGAAAAGCCCTCGCCTGATTTTGCCCTCGCCTAATCTTGTAAGATAGGCTCATGTACGCAACTCGTGTAATGCTTTTGGCGGCAATCTGCGTCGCCGGATCGGCCATGGCGTGGGCGCAGAAAGGCACTGCGGATAAAGGAAAAGAGGCCTTCGAGGGACAGTGCAGCGTATGTCATAACGCCGACAGCACTGAGAAGAAGATCGGCCCCGGCCTGAAGGGCCTTTTCAAGCACGACAAGCTGGTGAACGGCAAACCGGTGAACGAAGCCAACGTGCGCGCCAAGATCGACGAAGGCGGCAACGGCATGCCTGGTTACAAAGACATTCTCAGCGACCAGGAACGTGCGGATCTGATTGCTTATTTAAAGACGATATAGTCGTGTGGGGCAGGCCATCGTTTTTTCTGGCCTGCCACTGGTTCGACCTGCGTCCGCAGACGACAAAAAACGATCGTCTGCGCCACGTCTATCGCGCTACGCTTTCACGCCGAGGAGTTCCAGGGCCTTCTTCACCATGGGATCCTCATCCAGCTTCTTCTGCGGCGCGGCCGGCTGCGCTTTTTGGTCCTCTGGCAGGGGTTCGCCGTTGTCGTCCAGATCGACTTGCGGCTCCGTCTGCAATACCTGGTTTTTCGGCGTCACGGCGTTATCCTGGATGGCCTTGCCATCGGCGGAGTAATACTTGGCGACCGAAAGGATGATGGCCGATCCGTCTTCCATGGTGATGGCCTTGCGCTGCGACGCCTCTCCATAGGTGCGCTCGCCCACCAGTTCGGCGCGTTTGTTGTCAGCCAGTGCGGCCGCGGCAATTTCAGCGGCATCGGCAGTGCCGCGGTTGGTTAGAATTACCACAGGTAGAGTGGTGATGGCCTTGGCAGGATCCGCTTCGAAATTCTGGCGCGCCACGCGTTGCCCTTGCAGGTAGGTGATCCGTCCCTTGCTCAAAAAGAGGTTCGCGAATGCGATGCCGTCTTCGGGCTCTCCCAGGGCCGTATTGCGCAGATCGATGATGAGCTTCTGTGCGCCCTGCTTCTGCACCTTTTGGATATCAGCGGCTGTCTCCTGCACCTTTCCCGCGGTTAGCGCGCCGGGTTTCAGGTAAGCAATCTGCCCGGGAAGCATTTGGTCTTCCACGGCCGGCAGCGTCACGCTGGCGCGGGTAAGCTTTACCGTCGTCGGTTCGGGGTGTTGCACGCGCACGACACTCAATTCCACCGGTGACCCTGGATCACCGCGGAGCAGCAGATCGGCATAAGCCAGTGGCATATCGCGGGTGGCGACGTTCTGGATACTTTCGATCATGTCACCAGTGGCGAAGCCGGCTTTAGCAGCGGGAGACCCGGGCACCACGCCGACCACACCCACATAGCCAAATTTCTTGGACAGGATTAAGCCGGCATCGGCGCGCCGCGTATCCCGATTCTTCTGATAATCCTTGTACTGGTCGGCGTTCAGATAGCTGGCAAACGGGTCGATGGCTTCCAGCATGCCGTTCAAAGCGCCGAGCGTAACGCTCTTCATGTCCGGCTCTTCAACGTACTCGCTCTTGATGCGGGAAACGACGTCGGTGAAAACGCCGATGTGTTTGTAGGTCTCGTCCGGGGACGCCGCCCCCTGGCCAAGCACGCTCCCGATCAGGAGCAGAAGAGTGAGGCACGTCGACGCGCTCACGACGATGTATTTGAGACGGCTGCTCATAGGTGATAAAACTCCGCGGGCTCTTCCCACCCATTATACCTGCCCATACCCGCGCAGCCGGGTGGGGGGAAAGTTAAACCCGTGTCTTTTGGACGTGCCGCCCGCCGAATTGGTGTCTGATTATGGCGCTATTTCCAGCCCATCCGGTCGCGCAGACCGGTAGTGTGGGCGGCATGGTGGCGGCAATGCCACCCGTAGCTAGCCAGGTAGGTGTCCAGGCGCAGCACCCCCAGCTCGGGGTGGTTCACCGTGCGGGCGAAATCCTTATCGGACATGGAGCGCAGCAGCGTCACCCAGCGGTGGTGCAAACTGTCGATGAGCTGTAGCGAGACTTCCACCGGCAGGGTACGGGCGTCCACCAGTTCGGCCCACTTCTTTTCGTCGTAGGGCTTAATGGTGGGCTCCGATTCGGTCAGCGCCAGCCGATAGCGGACGTAAGCGTTCATGTGGCTGTCGGCGAGATGGTGCACCACCTGCCGGACAGTCCAGCCTCCCGGCCGGTAGGGCGTGTCGAGCTGTGTATCATTCAGCCCGTCGACAGCCTTGCGGAAGCGGGCGGGTGCGGCTTCTATTTCAGCGATGTGTTGATTGCGCGCCTCTGTGGAGACGCTTGGTGGGTATTCGCACGGGCCGATCGGGTAGCTCAAATCCATGGACGGAATCTTACCAAGCCGTGGCCGGCCGGGGGCGTAAGGACGGGGTAAGCAGGAGGTAAGTAACGCTGGCGGTCCTTGCCGCCGGCAAAACGCACCGGCGGAAAGGACCGCCGGCGTTACTCGAAGCGGTTGCCGGGATGGCACCCAAACCGTCGATCGACTTCCACGGGCCCCGTAAGGAGACACTCGTAGCAAAAGCGCCGGAACAAAAAAATGGCCGCACCGGTGTGGGGTTCCGGCGCGGCCCGAGTGGGAACGGAGAGAGAAGAGAGAGACTAACCCTGCAGGCGGAGTTCGATTCCCGTGGGAATCGCCTGCGTCTGGAACGTGCGTCCCTGCGTCCGAAACTCGTAGCGCTCAATGGCCACCGCAGCGCCTCTTTCGTTGCTGCGCACGATGCAACCATAGATCATGAGCTTCATCGGACAGGATTCATTCAGGAGCACCGGCCAAGTCATGGAAAGTTCGACAGGCATGCCGGTGGTGAGCATGTTCTCGGTGCTGAACCACACACCGCTGCTGCTGATGTTCATGGTCTTGCCGGTGCCGGTTTCGGCGATGCGCTGTCCGTACAGCATCTTGTAGCGCACTTCCTGCTCGATCATGAAGCGGCGTTTGGCGCGCCTTTCGCGCTCGTTGGTGTGCTTATTGTCTCTCGGTTGATGGTTCTCGCTCACAGGCACCGCCTTTGCTTCCATAAACTTACAATGGGGTCGGCACCCGCTCAATACCACTTTAGTTAAGCCGGAAGCGCTATCAGGTCCCGCGGCGAAATCACGGGTCCGGCGAGTAAGCCGCATCGGCAAAGGCACTTGAACAAGATTGCGCAGTTAGTGTTAACCACTACTGCCCAGTACTTGAGCGAGCGGAAGGCGCAATAATTTTCGCCAAAATTGACGCCGGAGTCTCATTTTTGACGCTTTCAGTGGGCAGACTGGCGGCTCTCGGTTCCGCCCCAACCAGGCAAATTTCCTGAGAGCAAATTTTTTTAAAAATAATACTGGACAATAGGATCTGAAACTGATATTGTTAATTCAACAGACAGACAGCATCCCTGACGGCGAGTCCCCTCCCGCCGTCAACCCTCTGAGTGCAAGGGCCCCGAGTTACCCAGCTCGGGGCCTTCTTCTTTTTGTTGGCCCGACACACCGGCGACAAGGATCGCCGGCGCTACGTTGCCTGCACACCGTTCGTAACGCCGGCGGTCTTTGCCGCCGGTGCACTTGGTTTCTTAGAAAATCCGGTCCTGCCGCCGCAGATTCCCAAAGCTCCCCAGGTTCGCAATCGAAAACGCCACCCGGAAGGAACTCTCGTCGCGCAGACCGATGTTCACGCGGCGCCACTCCACGCTTATCCCACAGCAGTCGGTGTTGTAAGTCACCTGCGTGGTCGCATATTGCAGGAATCGCTGGCGGTAATCGTAAATGCCGTCAATGCCGGCGTTCCAGCCGCGGTGGTTGGGGTCTCCAAAGCCGGCCCGGAAGTGGAACTGGTCGACCGGAGAATTCAGGATGGGATCGGTGTGCACCTGGTTGTGCCCCACCGACACGAAGTATTGGTTCCAGCGGTAGTCGATGGAAACCGTGCTGTTCACAATTGCCCCACGCGTCGAATCGTAATCCATGCGCCACTCCACCCCTGGTCCTTGGAACGGGGTGATACGCAGAATCGAGACCACCGGCGAGGCGCTCCGCGGCCCGTCCAGAAATGCGTAAGGGGATAGCTCATCGGTCGTCAGGAACACGTTGCGCTGGCCGGAAATGACTGCACCGCCAAAAGTCGGATCAAAAAAGCGCTTTTGCTCCACCTCCCAATAAACGATCTCCCGCACTTGGTCGCCGCGCTTGGCGTAGAGGCGGTTGGTCAGCGACAGTTCGAGTTCGTTGGTGTTGGAGACCAGGTCCGTCTCGTCGAAGCGGATATACCGCGAAAAGTCGTCGCCGATGCCGGTCACGTACCGGTAGGTGGCGCGCGGCTCAATCACGTGTTTGACCTTGTCCCCGAGAAACGATTTCTTCTCGAATACGCGCGCGAGCGTGGGAAAAATTAAGTCCACCGAAAAGTCTCGCGAGCTCCGCAGAAGATTGGTGCCCAGGACCTCGGGCCCATTCAGGCCGAGTTCCTGATTCTCTGAGTAGAACGTTTCCTGGATGCCGACGCGCGGCACGATGTGAAACGCTCCCCAATGGAGCGCGGTCATCACGTGCGGTGCGAAGTTGACCCGTTTCACCAACTGCCCGGTCTGAAAGACGGTCGAGCAGAACGTCGTTCTGACTGAAAATCGGTTCCTGACGGTACAGGAACCCGGCCGCCGACTCGAAGGAAACCCACAACGGTACGCGCTCCCAGATCTGCCGCTCTCGCCCGCTGAACTCGGCCTCCGGCAGTTTGCGGATTGTCACCGCGTTGGTTTCCAGTGTGGTGGCCTGAGTCACCGGGTTGGTGACCTGCACCTCCAGCCCCTGGAAATTCTCCATCCGCTCGCCTACCAGGTTGAACGTATAGTCGGAGAAGTTTTTATTCAGGTATGCGACCGAATGCGACTTCCGTACCGATGGCATCGGCGAACGACTGCGACCACTCCTGTCGAAAATCGAATGACGTGATGTAGTTGATCTGCCCGCGCGCGTACCACCCGTCGCCCAGATCCGACTTGCCGGCGATGTTGAGGCTGACGCCGCCGTACGCCTGCGGATTCGCCGTTCCCGGGTACCGGCCGCGATCCTGCACGCCATAAATGATGGCGTCGTAATCCGTCCCCGGGCGCGGCTTCCCGCGCAAATCCACGTTGTGCGCCGTGCCCCGCGCGGTATAGTCCGTAAACTTGTAGGTGGTGTCGTAGCTGCGATTGATCGCCCAGAAAAATCCTGCGTCGAAAAAAATCCCGCGCTGCGAGCTGTTGCCGAAGCTCGGCAGCAGGAACCCGCTCTTCCGCGGGACACGCTTCAGCGACTTGTAAAAAAAGGGGGTGAAGAAGAGCGGCATCTTGCGGACAAAAAACGTCGATTGGTAGGCGGTCGCGTGGTCTCCCGGCACAATGTCGAATCTCGGTCCGCGCAGACGCCACCAGGGGTTCGGCATGCGGCAATCCGTGATGAAGCCGTTATGCAGGACGTAGTGGTCTTCCAAGCGTTCCGCCCACTCACCCTCGAAGATGAACGGACTGGTGCTGGTGAGCACGCCCGGCCGCGCGTCGATATGCCCGGGTGCCTGGCCGCTGACGTTGTAAAACTTACCCGTTTCCGATTCGGTGTTGTAGTCTACGCGGTCGGCCCAGAGTTCCTCAGCGCGTTCGAACTGGTGGAAGTAGACGTGCCCGGTGGCGTGCAGATCGCCGGTGTCTTTGTCGAATTCGATTTCGTCGGCGCGCATCAGCATGGTGGCGCCTTCCACCTCTGCTTTGCCGTGCAGCTTGTAAATCCGGCCCTCCGCCTCCTGCACATTTGCGGATACGTTCCAATCTCCCTTCGGAGGTGCGTCCGGCCGCGATGCGAGGATGCGCCGATCGGGTTGCAGAGTCGAAACCTGAGCGGAAGCCGGTGCAGCTAAGATGAGGCTGCACAGTATGGTAACCGCCAAAATACAGGCATTACTCGAAGAATTTTCGTGACAATCCAGGACTACTATGCTACTTAGGTTATGAGAGTTTTTCAGGCGGGGCCTCACCGGAGAACTTAACACATTCCGTGGGCTCCCGACTGTCTTCCAGCAAGGAGCATGGCCGGAGAAAAATGACGTGTACCTATTGCGGTTTCCGGAATGGAGAAGAGGAGCATCGCTGCCGTCGCTGCGGGCGTAAGCCTGGCGATACGCTGACCGAAGAATTTCGTTTGCGCACGGATGGTTCACTGGCTGCCGCACCACAGCTCGCTCCGCGCGCGCAGGCTCCGGAACCGAATCTGGCGCGGGCGGTGCAGCGCAATCTTTTTCCAGGCCAGGCATCCAAGGTCATCCCCTTCGAGGCTTACGCTCCCATCAGTACGGAACCAAGCTCCCGTAAGGCGGATGCCGCCAAGCCGTCCACTCGAGTACAGACGCGCCGTCCGGCCGCCAAGGTTTCCGAAGCTCAGGGCCGTCTCGATTTTCTTCCCGCGATGCCGGCTCAATCGCGCATGCTCGGAACCACCGTGGAAGCGGTCATCTTATGTGAAGCTCCCGTGGCGACCCCGTTGCATCGCGCCGTAGCAGCGGCACTGGATTGGGCGATGGTGCTCCTCGGGTACGTTTTGTTCCTGCTGGGCTTCTTCCTGGCGGGCGGTGAATTTACTCTAAACCGCCACAACGTGTTGATGTTTGGCGCGGCGCTGCTGCTCATGGCATTCACCTACGGGCTGTTCTGGACCATCGCCGGCACTGAGAGTGCGGGCATGCGGTGGACGCGCCTGCGGGTCACTACGTTCGACGGCTTACCACCCGAACCCCGCCATCGCGTATTGCGCTTCGCCGGTTCCTGCTTGAGTTGTTGCACGGTGCTGGGCCTGCTTTGGTCGCTAGCCGACGAAGAAAGCCTCACCTGGCAGGACCACATCTCGCGCACCTTCCCCACGCCGCTGGCGTCGGACTCGCAGATCTTTCACCGGCAGTAGTAAGAAGAACCGCTCCCTCTGGTCACGGCTCGGTAACCAGTGACGACGACCGTGTGGGGCCAGGGCTTCTGCCCTGCCGCCGGGCTTCGTCCCGGCGCGCCAGCCATCATTGACCACGCTTTCGGAAAATAGTAACGGGAACTTCCGAATCTAGAAGATTCCCTGGTCGTGGTCTGTATTATCAATGTCTTACGCTTGGCACTCGGGTTGCATTTAACGAGTTGGGTTTAGAAGAGGTTTTTTCGCTTTGGTGCGTTGCCTCCACGGGGATTACACGCCGCCCCACTTCGGGTCCATTTGCCGGAGTGGGGCTTTTGTTTGCTAAACTATCACTTCTCAACAGATGAAGGGACTTTACGCTCGCTGGATGGACGGGTGGGAGCGTAAGCTCGCGACCCGCGACACCAATCGGCTGGTTCGGCCATTCGAGTGGGGAACGGATTGGTTGGCGCGGCTCGATTTTCCGCGTTGCCCGGCGGAAGCAAATGGCCAATCCTCTGCCTGCCTTTCGCAGTTTGCGGCCCAGGCGCTCGACGATTCCGAGCGTTTCTACGACTATCAGCCAGTAGGCGACTACCAATTACAAGAAAACCGTCTCACGTTCACCAGCCCGGTCCGGTCAGCATACCCGGAAAACGACACGGTGCATGCGCTCTGGTTTAAGGCGCCCGAAGACCGCGGCCGCGCCCTGATCGTTCTGCCGCAATGGAACTCCGATGCGGCCGGCCATGTCGGCTTGGCGAAGCTGCTCAACAAATTCGGCATCAGCGCGCTGCGCATGACCATGGCGTATCATGCCGAGCGCATGCCGCAGGAATTGCAGCGCGCCGATTATCACGTTTCGAGCAACATTGGCCGCACCATCCACGCCTCCCGGCAGAGCATCATCGACGTGCGCGCCTGCATCGATTGGCTGGAGCAGCAAGGCTATTCGCGCATCGGCATCCTGGGAACCAGCCTGGGTTCCTGCATGGCCTTCATCGCCACGGCCCACGATCCGCGGGTCCGCGTGGGCATCTTCAATCACGTTTCCATGTACTTCTCCGACGTGGTGTGGACGGGCCTGTCCTCCCAGCACGTGCGGCGCGGCTTCGGCGACGAGGTAAGCCAGGACGATCTGCGGCGCTACTGGTCGGTGATCAGCCCCGCCCCGTTCCTGGAACGCCTGCGTGGCCGCGAGATCCACAACCTGCTGATTTGGGCGAGGCACGACTCCACCTTTCTGCCGCAGTATTCGCAGCAGGTGCTCGAGAGCTTCCGCCGATTGCGACTTCCGCACGAAGTCCTCACCCTGCCGTGTGGGCACTATACCAGCGGGCAGTTTCCTTTCAATTGGATGGATGGCCTGGCGATGTCGCGCTTCGCGGCGCGCCACCTGTAACCCCAGTTTTCGGGTTGGACCCCTTTAGAAGCATGGTGTTGACAGGTTTTGCAGCTCATGAGAGGATGAGAGTATCACTGGGAAAGGAGGTGGTCCAGTAAAAATGGATAGTATAAAACCGCGAGAGGTGGCTGACTGTTGAAGTCGAGCCTCTAATGCTGCGATCCCGTCCAGTACCGGGGTCACGTTCCTGTGGACCAGCTGCCTCACGCGCAAGTTAGGCCTCAGGTAATTCAAGGCTACCAACCCCCGTGGTCCTGTCAGGATCACGGGGGTTTTGCTTTGCTATACTGAAATTTCTCGAAAGGATTCCCCAGAAATGAAGGCTGGTATTCATCCGGCGTACGCCGAAATTAATGTTATTTGCGCTTGCGGACATACCTTCAAAACCCGTTCGGCCCACAAGGGCGACATCCGCGTGGAAATCTGCTCTTCCTGCCATCCCTTTTACACGGGCAAGCAGAAGTTGATGGACACCGCCGGCCGTATCGAGCGGTTTGAGAAGAAGTACAAAGTCAGCCGCGCTGAGAAGAAGGCCGCTCAACCGGCCGCGAAGTGAACGTAGCGCCGGCGATCTTTGTCGCCGGTGTTCGACCGATTACCGTTTCTGGCGGCGCATCTGCTCGCGCATTCTCTCGCGTTCCGCCCGAAAGGCCGCGTAGTTGGCCTGCTGATCTTCGCGCAGGATCGCGGTAATCTTGGCGACCTGCTGGTTCTGGATCGCCTCTCCATCCGCCCGTTGCTTGGCCCGCATCTGGTCGAATTGCATTCGCGTTTCGTCCAGAATCTGGTTCACTTGTTCGAGTTGCTTCTCGTCCAGGTTAACCTTCGCGCGCATGGTATCGATGTAGTGGCGGCGAAATTCTTCCGGGCTGGCCTTGGGAAGACCGCTGCTGGCGCTCACCGTGTTCATGGCGTAGAGCCGGTAGGATAGGCCTCCCACCAATGCTCCGCTGAGAAACACCAACAGCAGGTAGACAACCGCGGAGAACTTGGACTTGGGCATGGTTCCGCTCACTGATTGTCGCCCAGATCCAAACGGACCGGGGCGACGATGTCAGGCGTGTCGATGGTGTTGGCCGCCGCTAGCGCTTCCACGTAACTGGAGTAATAGGACGGATTGGGCGCGGCCGTCCGGGGCAATGCCATGTATACCCCCAGCGCCAGCGAAGCCGCGACCGCAGCCGTAACAAACGCACTGGCGAAACGCCTGAGGGTAAAGCCCAGACCCTGGCGGGACTCGATCTTGTGCCACAGTTGCGGCATGAAGTTCGGACCAGGCTCGGGCGTGGGACACGCCTCACGATAGGCCCGCAACAACGCATCGAACTGTTCGTCGCTACTGCCGCGCATCAGATCCATACGTTTAACCGGCTCGGGCCGGCTCCTTAGTTTTCGTGCTGGCGCCGAAGGCTTTCAAAACTCGCTGCCGGGCCCGAAATAAGCGCACCTTTAGAGCATTCTCCTTGATGTCGTAAATCTTTTCAAGCTCTTTCAACGAAAGGCCTTCCAGTTCTTTCAACATGAGCAGGATCCGATCGTCTTCGGAAACCGCTCCCAAAAGGGCATCCACGGATTCGCGAATCTTCTTCTGATCCCGCTCATCACGCTCCACCCTTCCGCCCGCCAGCGCATCGGCCATCAACATCTGCTGCTCCGACAGGTCGGACATCCGATACTCCTGACGCCGCCGCTGCTTGCGCAAATAATCGTAAGCCGCGTTCACCGTCAGGCGGTACAGCCAAGGTTCAAAGACCTCTGGCGTCCTGAGCTGGTCGAGTGAAAAATACAGTCGCAGGAACACTTCCTGGGCGACGTCCTCAACATCCTCAGGGCGGGCGATCAAGCGCGTTATGGTCCCCAGAATGCGTTTCCGGTAGGCCAGTACGACTCCGTTAAACGCTTCACTGTCACCAGCTTGCGCACGCCTGATCAGCTCGAAATCAACCAGCATGCCGCACCCGGTGGGACAGCAGCCGCAGATTCTTACCGCTCGGTTGCATAGGCGTCCAAGCCCATTGCCAGGTTACAAAGTTCTGAAAAGGAGAGAAAAGACTGGTCACGGACGGCCCAGGAGGCCCTCCCGGGTCGGCGCCGTCGGACGTAATTCGAACGCCTGCCGCCCCTACCATCATGTGTGCGCTCATGTTACCGCAAACATCCATTACCGGCTATGGCTCTCTAGAGTATTGGACGGCACGGCCGCAGTTTGATTACGCGGATTCCTGGTAGCCTGAAATCATGCAGTTTTCCGAGTCCATCTTTGAAACGCGTTTCCACATCACCCGCCAGGATTTAGAAAAGTACCTCGCGGAAGCCCTTTCGCATGGCGGCGACTACGCTGACTTGTATTTCGAATATCTGCTGACGAGTTCCATTAGCATCGACGAATCGATCGTCAAGAGCGCCGCCCAGGGGGTCAACATGGGCGTGGGCGTGCGAGTGATCGCCGGGGAACGTACTGGTTACGCCTACAGCGACGATCTCTCACCGGAAAAAATCCGCAAGGCCGCGCACGTGGCCGCTTACATTGCCAAGGGCCCCAGTAAGGTGGAGAAGTTCGACCTGAAAGAAGGCGCCCGGCACGACCTGTACCCGGTTCTGCACGCGCCTACGGAAACGGCCTTCACCGAACGGGTGGACCTGGTGCGGCGCGCCGACCGTGCCGCACGGGCTTACGATCCGCGCATCTTTCAGGTGCAGGCGATCTACGCGGACAACCTGCGGCACGTGATGGTGGCCACCAGCGACGGAGTCCTTTCCGTGGACCGGCAGCCGCTGGCGCGTCTGAGCGTGTCGGCACTGGCGCGCGTGGGCGACGGCCCCCCGCAGCGCGGCCATTCCGGCGGAGGCGGCCGCGTCGAGCTGAGCTTCTTTCAGAACGAGAAAACCCCGGAACATTTCGCCACAGAAGCCGCGCGCGAAGCCATCGCCATGTTGGATGCGGTGGATGCGCCGGCCGGTGAGATGACCGTGGTGCTCGGCCCTGGCTGGCCGGGCATCCTGTTGCACGAAGCCGTGGGACACGGACTCGAGGCCGATTTCAACCGCAAGAAAGTTTCCGCTTTCACCGACCGCATCGGCCAGAAGGTGGCCAGCGAGCTCTGCACCGTGATTGACGACGGCACCATCAGCAGCCGCCGCGGTTCGCTCAATGTGGACGATGAGGGCCACCCCACACGCCGCAACGTGCTCATCGAAAACGGCATTTTGCGCGGCTATCTACAAGACAAGTTATCGAGCACGCTCATGCACGCGGAGCCGACCGGCAGCGGACGCCGCGAAAGCTACGAGCATATGCCCATGCCGCGCATGACCAACACCTTCATGCTGGCTGGCGAGAGCGAGCCCGCCGACATCATCCGCTCCGTTCCCAAGGGCCTGTACTGCGTGAGCTTCGGCGGCGGCCAGGTGGATATCACCAACGGCAATTTCGTCTTCTCGGCTTCGGAAAGCTACCTGATCGAAGACGGCAAAGTGACGCGCCCGGTGCGCAATGCCACGCTGATCGGCAACGGCCCGGAAGCCCTGAAGTACGTGAGCATGGTGGGCAACGATTTGAAGCTGGACGAGGGTATCGGCATGTGCGGCAAGGAGAACCAGAGCGTGCCGGTGGGCGTCGGCATTCCGACCATACGCATCGACCGCATGACCGTGGGGGGCACGGCTTGAGCCAAAACCATTTGCTGGAGCTGGCGGCCGAGGTAGTAAAGCGTTCGCTGGCTGCCGGCGCAACCGATGCCGAATGCACCATCGCCGAGGGCGAGGAGTTCTCGGCCAACGTGCGCATGCGGGAACTGGAGAATCTCAAAGAGGCCGGCTCGCGCGGAGCCGGAGTGCGCATCCTCATCGGCAAAAAGACCGGGGCTTCTTCCACCTCCGATCTTTCGCCGGAGGGAATCGCGCATCTGGTCAAATCGGCGATTGAGCTGGCTGATGTCACCAACGAAGATCCCCACGCCGGTCTGCCCGATCGCGAAGAACTCGGGATGCTTTCGGGGGACCTGCGGCTCTCGTCGCCGGATGTGCCGCAGCTCGAAACCGAGCTCAAGATCGATACTGCAAAGCGCGCCGAAGAGGCGGCCCTCTCGGCCGATCCGCGCATTTCCAATTCGGAAGGCGCGTCCTTCGACACCCATACCGGCCGCCACATCTTCGTCAACTCGCGCGGCTTCGCGGGCGAATACCGCACCAGCTATTGCTCGCTGAGCGTGGTGCCGGTGGCGCGCGACGGCGAATCCATGGAACGCGACTACTGGGAGACGCTGGCGCGCGGCTTCGCGGGACTCGAAGCGCCCGACCACGTTGGCCGCCTCGCCGCGCAGCGCGCGCTGCGTCGCTTGCATCCGGTGAAAGTGGAAACACAAAGAGTGCCGGTGGTGTTTGAGCCGCGCGTGGCCCGCAGCCTGGTGGGCGAAATTTTCGATGCCGTGCACGGCATGTCGGTCTACCGCCATCAATCGTTCCTGGCCGGCAAGCTGGGCGAGAAAGTAGCCAGCGACGCCGTGACGGTGATCGACGATGGCACCATCCCCGGTCTCTTCGGGACATCCCCGTTCGACGACGAAGGCGTGCCCTCGCGGCGTACCGTGGTAATCGAGAAGGGCGTGCTGAAGAACTACCTGCTCAACTGCTATGCGGCCCGCAAAATGGGCATGAAGACCACCGGCAACGCCTCCCGCGGCCTGACGGGGAATGCCGGCATCGGCCACGGGAACTTTTTCCTGGAGAAGGGCACCGTCACTCCCGAGCAGATTATCGGCGGCATTCGCAACGGGTTTTACGTCACCCAGGTGCAGGGATTCGGAGTTAACATTGTGACGGGCGACTACTCCCAGGGCGCATCCGGTCTGTGGATCCGCGACGGCGAACTGGCGTTCGCGGTTTCCGAAGTAACCATCGCCGCCAATCTGAAAGACATGCTGCTGGGGTTGGAGGCGGTCGGTAGCGACCTCGAATTCCGCGGCTCCGTAGCGGCGCCCACGTTGAAAATCGGGGAAATGACCATTGGCGGAAAGTAAGTTCTCGATCCACCCGGCGGCCGTCGTGATCGCGGTTGTCCTGGTGGCCGGCGCTTTCGGATTCTGGAGCTTGGATCGCGCCGCCAAGCAGCCCCCGCCGCCGCCCCCGCCTCTCACCGGCGACGCCAAGGCGTACGTCGCCAATTTGAAACTCAGCGGCGTGGAGATGAACGCGCACGAGGATTACTTCAAGCAGCGCGTGGTGGAGATCACCGGCATGATCCAGAACGCCGGCCCGCGCATGCTGCAACTGGTCGACATCAACTGCGTCTTCTACGATCCGTACGGGCAGGTGGTGTTACGGCAGCGCGTGCCCATCGTCGGCAAGAAATCGGGGGGATTGGAATCCGGCGCGACGAAGCCGTTCCGTTTGCCTTTCGACAACATTCCGGACGACTGGAACAACACGATGCCGCAACTGGTGATCGCGCGGATCGATTTTCAATAGGTTATTTTCCCGAATGCTGACCCCCGGTATGGTACGGTAATCCCGCCCCGACCTGAGAACTAACTGTCCGCTCGGATATTAACATCCGGCTATGAAACAATTTGTGTTGGATTTTCTCACAGATGAAACCGGTCAGGACTTGATCGAATACACTCTACTCATGGCTTTCGTTGCCCTAGCTTCGGCTGCTCTCTTCTTAGGCGCCGGCGGTAGCATTCAGGGAATCTGGACCACGTCCAATAGCCAGCTGACTGCTGCGAATACCCAGGCGTCGTAAGGAACCCCGCGGGTGATTTAGCGCTCAATGCGCGCGCTTGAAAAACTGAACCGCGCGCTCATGTTTCTCGGCCTCCTCGCGCGTGTTAAAGGTCCCCAGATTTCGCGCCTTACCGGTCTTGGGGTCGGCCTTCCTCGAGTAGAGGCGGTACTGTCCGGTTTTTAGTTTTCTGATCATGCGCGACTAGTTACACGCAAGAGGCCAAACGAAAAAGCCAGGTGCGCAAACTGGCGGGCGCAAGTAATGGTTTATACAGCTGTCTCGGGCAGGGCATGGCCCCGCCCCCCACTGGGCACTACGTCCACAGCTTCGGAATCAGATTTCCACCCGTTACCGTGGGCCGCTCGGCGCGGCCGTTGTGCATGTAGGTGGTCTTGCAGATGATCCAGCCCGAGCAGGTAGAGGATCGACGCGTGGATGTCCCACACGTGGTGCGGCTCGTCCACCGCGCGCAGGCCGATTTCGTCGGTGGTGCCGATGGTCTGGCCGCCCTTGACGCCGCCGCCCGCCATCCACATGGTGAAGCCCCACGGATTGTGGTCGCGGCCGTATTTCTCGGGAGTCTGCGCCGGCCGTGAGCTGCGCGAACGGAGTGCGGCCGAATTCGCCGCCCCAAACCACCAGCGTGTCCTTCAGCATGCCGCGCGCCTTCAGATCCGCTAGCAAGCCGGCCACCGGCTTGTCGGATGCCTTGCACCACTTGGTGTGGTTGCTGTTCACGTCCTGGTGCGCGTCCCAGCCCGAACCGGAGCCGCTGTAGACTTCGACAAAACGCACGCCGCGTTCGACCAGGCGCCGCGCCATCAGGCAATTGGCGCCGTAGACCTTCGTCTCCTTCTCATCCATGCCGTACAGCTTCTTGGTGGCTTCGCTTTCCTTGCTCAGGTCCACGGCTTCCGGCGCCGGCGGACTGCATCTGATAGGCCAGCTCATAGGAGCGCGTGCGGGCATCCAGTTCGGTATCGTCTTGCTTGTCGCGCCCGAAGCGCTCGTTCAGCTTCTGCAGAAAATCGATCTTGCTGCGCTGCTGCTCGTCGGTGGTTCCGGCGGGCGGCTTCAGGTTCAGGATCGGCGTATCGCCCTGGCGGAACAGCGTGCCCTGATAAGTCGCGGGCAGGAAGCCGGAGCCGTAATTCTGCACGCGCGCCGAGGATTTCTTTGTCGTCCTGCATGACGACGAACGTCGGCAGATTCCGTCTGCGCGCTGCCCAGGCCGTAGGTCAGCCACGCTCCGAGCGAAGGACGCCCCGCGAGGATCGAGCCGGTGTTCATCTGGCACACGCCGCCGACGTGATTCACGGCGTCGGATGTGGCAGGACCGGATGACGGCGATATCGTCGACGTGCTGGGCGATGTTCGGCAGCCAGTCGGAAACCCACAGCCCGCTTTGGCCGTATTGCTTGAAGGCGCGCCGGCGCGGGGAAAAGCCCGTCGCTCGGCTTGGCGCCCTGCGCGGTGAGCAGCGTTCTCGGGATGGAACGACGGCGGCACGGGCTGGCAGCGCCAGTCTTATCGAGCAGCGGCTTGGGATCGAACAGATCGACCTGGCTGGGGCCGCCTTCCATGAAGCACCAGATGATGTTCTTGGCCCTCGGCGCAACGTGCGGCTGCTTGGGCGCAAGCGGATCTACCCCAGCGGCGTAGCCATCCTCCGCCAGCATGGCGGCCAGCGCGATCCCGGCCAGACCACTGCCGGCCTGCGTGAAGAACTCGCGGCGGCTGGAAACGTTCCAGTGATGCTTCAGCTTATTGAGTATTGGTCGGCCATGGCGTCCTCCTCAATTGATGTACAGAAACTCGTTGGAATCGAGCAGCATCTGCGACAGGTCGACGAACGCGGCGGCGCGCGCCGGATCCATCCCCGCGGGCACATTCGGTGGGCAGAGGCGGCTTGGTTTTATCGCCGCCGGCAAGGCGCTGCGGCCATGATCGGAATCTGCTTCGCCAGGAACTCCGCCGCGATCTTCTCTTCTTCCGCGGTGGCCGCGCGTCCGTAAGCCAGCTTGAACGCGCGGTCGATCTGTGCGTCCGGAGTCAGGCCGCTGTCGTTCAAAACACGGCCGGCGAAACGCCTGCGCCCAATCGCAGCATCAGATCGTTATTCAGCAGATCCAGCGACTGCGAGGGCAGTGACGGTGTTCTTGCGGAAATCGCAGCTTTCGAAAGTGTTGGCCGAATCGAATTCCTGCAGCATGGGATAGCGCAGGTTGCGCCGCACGAAAATGTAGACGCTGCGGCGATTGTTCTGCGCCGGATCCTTTTCTTTCCTCCAGCCGCCCGCCGCAGCCGTAGCCGACAATGCCGTCGCCACGTCCTGGAGGGACCGGCGGGAAAACGCCGGGGCCGCCCATTTGTCGTTCAGCAGGCCGCAATCGTGACAGCATGGAATCGCGAACCGCTTCGGCTTCCATGCGATGCCGTGGATAGCGCCACAGCAGTTTGTTGTCGGGATCGGACTTCGCCGCCGCCTTCGCCTGAAGTCCGAAGACTGCTGATAGGTGTTCGAAAGCAGAATCATGCGGTGCAGCTTCTTCATGCTCCAGCCGTTTTCGACAAAGTACGTCGCCAGGTAATCCAGCAGCTCGGGATGCGTGGGCCGCGAGCCCATCAGGCCGAAATCGCCCGGCGTGGCCACGATGCCGCGGCCGAAGTTGTAGTGCCAGATGCGATTCACCATCACGCGCGCCAGCCAGCGGATTCTTCGGATCGGTAAGCCATGCGGCCAGCGCGGTGCGGCGGCCGGTGGAGTTCAGTCCGGCGGGCGGCGTGAACTTGGCGTCGGTGGGATCGAGAATCGAGAGGAAGCCGGGCTGCACTTCGTCGCCCTTCAGCATCGAGGTTGCCGCCTCTCAGGATGTAGGTCGGCGGCGCGGTGGCGCTGATGTCGATCATGAACTGGCCTTCCGGCAGCGGCGCGGGCTTGAGCGAATCGAATTCCGCCAGCTGCTTCTTCAGCTCGGCGTAGCGCTTGCCGTCGTCGCCCTTGAGGCCGCGCAGCGTGCGGGCGTCGGGCTCTTCGTCGAAGTCGACACGCGGCTCGGCGGTGTGGTACATCATCGCCTGCAGCGGATCGCGCTTGGCCGGGTCCATCAGGATGGCGGCCTTCACTTCGTCTTCGAAAGTCTTGATGCCGTTCTCGATCTTGGCGGCGCGCAGCGGCTCCAGGAGCTTGCTCATCTCGGCGCGGATGTCTTTGGTCTTTTCTTCCCAGGCGGCTTTCTGCTCGTCATACTTCTTGCGCGCGGCGGGATCCTTCAGGGGCAGAGGGCCGTCGCCGAAAGCTGGTGTTGGCGAAGAAAGCCTGCAGGCGATAGTAATCCTTCTGCAGGATCGGATCGAACTTGTGATTGTGGCAGCGCGCGCATCCGAAGGTCAGGCCCAGGAAGGCCGCGCCGGTCACCGGTGGTCATGTCGTCCAGCGTTTCCTGGCGGCGGGTGAACAGAGCGGCGGCGTTGGTCTCATCGATCCAGTGGCGGTTGAACCCCATGGCGACCAGCGCGTCGGGATCGCCCGGATACAATTCATCGCCGGCGATCTGCTCCTTGCACGAACCGGTCGTAGGGCTTGTCGTTGTTGAAGGCCTGGATCACGTAGTCGCGATAGCGCCAGATGTTGGGCCGCGTCTCATCGGCTTTGAAACCGTTGCTGTCGGCGTAGCGCGCCACATCCAGCCAGTGGCGCGCCCAGCGCTCGCCGTAAGCGGGCGAGGCGAGCAGACGATCCACCACTTTTTCCCAGGCATTCGGCGACTTGTCGTTGAGGAACTGCTGGATCTCTTCCGTGCGTGGGCGGCAGGCCGGTCATGTCGATGGTCGCGCGCCGCAGCAGCGTCAGCCGGTCGGCCTGGCATTGGGCTGCACGCCTTTGTCCTCCAGCTTGGCGAGGACAAACGCATCGATCGGGGTCTTCACCCATTGCTTATTCTTGACCGCCGGCACGGATGGTTTGGCCACCGGCTGGAAGGCCCAGAACTTCCGCTGAGCGGGCGTGAAGGTTTTGGTCTCAGCGGAAAACAACGCAAGCGCCGAGAGGGATACCCCCAGGAGCACGGCTACGTAGCGCATTGAACCCCTCCGAATGCTGGCGAAAGTATAGCATCCGCAGAAACTGGGAGCAACCGTCTAACTGCTGTATTGCCATCGGATTGGGGAGATTATGCAGCTGGCGCTGAGCCGATCTGGGAGCAGCTTTCGCGTATAAACAATGAAAGGATTTTTGATGCGTACGTTGGCCCTTCTCGCCACCATGGCGGTCGTTATTTCGAATCCCTTGTCGGCCCAGTGGCTGAACTACCCTACCGCCGGGGTTCCGAAAACGCCGAGCGGCTCACCGAATCTGGGCGCGCCGGCGCCGAGGACGGCCGACGGCAAGCCCGATCTTTCCGGAATGTGGGAATCCGAAAATACGCTGCCATGCGATCCAGATCAGGCAAATTGCACGGACCTGAACATTTCCAAGGAATTTCTCAACTTGGGCTCGGGCCTCAAGGGCGGGCTGCCGTATCAGCCGTGGGCCGGTGCGCTGTTGAAGACTCGCGGCGCGGGACAAGGCAAAGACGATCCAGCCACGCGTTGCCTGCCCGCAGGGGTTCCGCGCACGATCGCCATTCCGACTGTTAAGAAATTCATCCAGACGCCCGGCTTGTTGGTGGTGCTGGACGAATACAACGCCAGTTTCCGACAGATCTTCACCGATGGCAGGCCGTTGCCCGTGGATCCGCAGCCGAGCTGGAATGGCTACTCCACGGCAAGATGGGAAGGCGACACGCTGGTGGTTGAGACCAATGGGCTCCGCGACGGATTATGGCTCGATGCCAGCGGCAGCCCGTTGACCGATCAGGCAAAAGTGACCGAGCGGTTTCGTCGCGTGAATTTCGGAAATATGGAAGTGACCGTTACGGTCAACGATCCGAAAGCCTATACGGCGCCATGGACCGTCAGGATCAATTACTTCGCCGTAATCAACACGGACCTGCTGGACTACATCTGCCTGGAAAACGAGAAGGACGCCAAGCACCTGAACCTGGCCAGCAAGTGACGGCAACTCTGCTATCCTATGCCGCATGATGCACTCGATCCCCAAGAGGATCGCGCCCGGGGTGGTGCTGTGGGCTTGCGCGGCCGCGGCCCAAAAGCTTCCCGATAATCCCGGACGAGAGCTCTTCGAAACGATCTGCACCGAGTGTCACACCACGGACAGAGTGGTGGGCCAGCAGAAGAGCCGCGCGGAGTGGCAGGCCAAAGTCACCGAAATGTTGCAGGAGGATCAGGACGTCACGCAGGCGGAACGAGACACCATCGTCAACTATCTGGCGTCGAGTTTTCCCAAGCCCGACAAGGTCAATGTGAACAAGGCGGCGGCGAAAGAGTTGGAGTCGACGCTGGAGCTCACCTCGAAGGACGCCGAAGCGATCGTACGGTATCGCCAGGAGAAAGGCGCCTTCAAGACACTCGACGACTTGAAGAAAGTGCCGGGTGTCAGCGCGGCGAAAATCGAGGGGAGCAAGGACCACATCGATTTCCAGTAGCCGAGAGACGGTTGCCTGAAACGCGTCAGCCGGCCGCTCTCCAACTGGAAGCCTCCCCCGTTCTCCGCATTTGCCCACAAACAACCCAAGCTCTTTCAACAATACCCGCATCCAACCGCCAGTCCTGCCTCCTTCGCATTGCTACCGTGGACACGAGAGGAATCCCATGACTACCCTGCGTCAGACTGAGGCTAACCGCCTCAACGCTCAAAAGTCCACCGGCCCCCGCACTCCCCAAGGCAAGGCCGTCTCTTCCCAAAACGCGCTCAAATCCGGGCTCGATGCCGAATCGCAGTTCGTCACCGGCGAGGATCGCGCCGACTTCGCCCAGCTCCAGAACGAGTACATCGCCCGTTTCCAGCCCCTCACCCCCGAAGAGCGTTTCCAGGTCGATACCCTCCTGCGCAATGAGTGGATCCTGCGCCGCCTCTTCCGCGCCGAAGCTCAGCTCTGGGAGTACCACGCCCTGCGAGCCGACCGCTCCGAGGGTGTGCCGCTCGGCGAAGCACTCGTGGCCGGCAACGAAGTCTTCCGCCGCTTGCAGCGCCGCATCACCCTGGCCGAGCGCTCCTATAAGGATGCATTCGGGGAATTAGAGCGCCTCCAGCGCGCGCGCCGTTCCCTCGGCGGCGTTCAGGCCGCGAGCGAGCCGAACCCCACCACTCCGGACCAACTGCCCTCGGCCGATCGCACCGAATTGGGTTCGTTCCTCCCCCCTGCTGCCGCATACTCGCCGATGCAGTCGGTGACGGCAACGTAGCACAGGCCTTCCGGCCGGTGTCTGGTTTTTCGGGGACTCTCAAAGCCAACCAGGCATTTCCCGAAACAAAGAAGCCTTAGAGAAAGCCTACCCGCCTTAAACTCCGTCATTGACAATGCCTGTCTTTCATGATAGGCATTACCAAGCAATCCAAAAGGGTATCAGCCGTCTGGAGGGGATTTTGAGTCAAAGAGTGTTTTGGCTCGTCGGCGCCGCGGTGCCCCTGACCGTTCGCGTCCTTGCCCGAACCATTGGCTACATTACTGCCGTCGTGACCGGGCGGCGCCACACTAACCCTCCGCCAATGCTGCCCTTCAAATTCAGGATGAGGTCAATCGAACATGCAGACCAAATCGATTATCACGCTACTTCTCCTTTCAGCCCTGTCGCTGCTGGGCCAGACGCTTGGCGATATCACGGGACAGGTGGGAGATGCGAGCCACGCGGCGGTGCCAGAGTCAGTCATGACCCTCACCAATACCAGCACCAATGTCGTCCGCCAGACCAAGAGTAATGAGCAGGGACTCTACACATTTGCGTCAGTGCCGCCCGGTATCTACAACCTGAGAGTCGAGCATCCGGGCTTCAAGGCGGCGACCAGCAATAATGTGGAAGTCCAGGTGCAGCAAACGGTGCGCCTCGATTTCACGCTCGAGGTCGGCCAGTTGACCGAATCCGTGCAGGTGGAGGCCTCGGCCGATCTGTTGCAATCTTCGAACGCGACTGTCGGCACTGTGATCGAATCCAAGAACATCACGGAGCTTCCGCTGAATGGCCGCGAGTACCTGAATCTGGTGACGCTGGCTCCGAACGTCAGCAACTTTGCTCCACCGGCCGGTCAGGCCCAGTCGCGGCAGGGCGGCGATCGCGCCAACCAGTCGATCTCGGCCGGCGGGAACCGCATTGTGTTTGACTATTTCACGCTCGACGGCGTCGTCAACACCGATCCCAATTTCAACACCTATATTGTCCTCCCCTCGATTGATGCCTTACAGGAATTCAAGGTGCAGACCGGCGTCTATCCTGCCGAGTTCGGCCATGAGGCGACCCAGATTAACGTGCTCACCAAGTCCGGCGGCAATGCGTTTCATGGCTCGCTCTTCGAGTTCGTCCGTAACAACAAATTCGACGCCGCCCCCTTTTCCTTTACCGCCATCCATCAGCCCATCTCACCGTTCAAGTGGAACGACTATGGCTTCGAGGTGGACGGACCTGTTTACATCCCCAAGCTCTTCAACGGCCGAAACAAGCTCTTCTTTATGGCCAACGACGAATGGCTCGTCCAGCGGCAGAATTCCCAACAGGCCTATAACGTGCCCACCCCCGCCATGTTCAACGGCGACTTTAGCCAGCTGTTACCCAACACCATCATTTACGACCCCACCACGAAGGCACCCATTGCCAATAACATACTCGATCCCACTTCCATCAGCCCGTTCTCGAAGGCCCTTTTGAAGTATTACAACTCCTCCACGCTCCCAGGCTTGACCAATAATTACGTGCAGTCGAACGCCTCTCCGTTGAACCGGGACGGATTCGTTCTCCGCATGGATTTCGTCGAATCCGCCAAATCGCAGTGGAGCGGCCGCTATAGCTGGGGCGACGAAAATCAAACCACACAGACCATCAACACCAGCGGCAGCAGGCTCCTCATCAATTATGAGCAGTACATGGGTTCCAACACGCGCATTCTTTCGGCCAATGTCCTCAACGAAGCCCGCTTCGGCTACTCCCGGTTCTACAACGCGCTCGGCGCAACATCCCAGGGTACGGTGAACGTTGTCGACCAGCTAAAGCTTCCCAATTTGGTGCCGGGTCCGCCGGTGACCTGGGGCATCCCGAGCGTCACGTTCGCCGATTTCAGCGCCTTCGGCGATAATTCCGATGGCCCTTATCAGAACAGCAATAACACCGCTCAGTTCATCGACAACCTCTCCTGGAACAAGGGCAAGCACAGCCTGAAATTCGGGTTCGAATACGACCGGCAGAATTTCAACCAGCTCGGGAACCAGTATTCTCGGGGCCAGTATAGTTACCAGCCCAACGCGACCCAGAGCGCTCCAGACCCTGTCACCGGCAAACGCACCGGCGGTTATTCTTTCGCCGAATTCCTGCTGGGATACCCCTTCCAATCCACCGTAGCCGTCGCGGCGGCCTATGCCACTTTCCAGCGCAATATGGAGGCTGCCTTCATCGACGATACCTGGAAGGTTAGCCCCAAGCTCACTCTGTCAATTGGCTTGCGTTATGAGTTGACGCCGCCCTACACCGACACGCAAAACAATCTTTTCATTGTCCACGTGCCGCAGATTTACACCACTCCAGGCGCGCCGAAATCGGCTTGGCCCTACTTTGTACGCCAGGGCAACTGCACGGATCCGTATACTGCCAATCCTCTCATCTCCGTCCGCTGGACCAAGACCCCCGTGGTGTGCAGCAACGGGCTCCTGCCCAACCAGCTCATGGATACGCGGCACACCGATTTCGCTCCCCGCTTCGGAATCGCCTTTTCGCCCGATGCCAAGACCGTGATTCGCACTGGTATCGGAATCTTCTTCAGCCAGGACAATGCCAATTCCGTATATTTCGATCTGGCCCGCAATCTGGCTGTCCGCAATTCAAACATCGCAACCACGGGGCAAGGGAATGTCACCTATGACAGCGCCTTTCCTTCCACCAGCGGCGCAACCGTGTCGGTCGGGGCGCCCTATGCCTACTCGGATAATCCTCTCCACCACACGCCGTACAGCATGCAGTACCTGTTCAACATCCAGCGCCAGTTCGGGGCGAGCTGGTCGGTGGAAGTTGGGTATCTCGGGTCGGTCAGCCACCACCTCTACGGGTTCATGAATCAGAACGAAGGTATCCCTTCGCCGATCGGCACGTCTGCCTCGCATCTCCCCTTCGGCGACTTCACGTTCATCCAGTCGGTCGAAGATTCGGGCAACGGCGAATACAACTCGTTCAGCCTGAAGGTCAGTAAACGTTTCGCTGCGGGCATGAGCCTGATTACGGCCTTCACTCACGGTGTATCTATCGATGACACGAGCGGCATTCGCATCCAGGGGTATGACACGCTGTTTCCCCAGAATAGTTATTGCATCCGCTGCGAACGCGGCCCCTCTTCGTTTGACGCCCGCAACCGCCTGGTGGTGTCCCCGCTATATGAGCTGCCTATTGGGAAGGGCAAGCAGCTGAACATCGGCAATTCGGTGGCGAACGCAGTCCTCGGCGGCTGGCAAGTGGGCGGGCTCTTCACATTACAGAGCGGGACGCCGCAGACCATCCTCATCCCCGGCGTGGATAACTCCCTCACGCAGAACCTTGGATACGACCGGCCGAACTCAACCGGGATCAGTTCGAGCCGCTCCAACCCGAACCCCAACGGATGGTACAACCGGGCAGCCTTCGTCGAGGCCCCGCAAGGATTTTTCGGTAATGTCGGACGAGACACCGCCATTGCTCCCGGAGTTTTTGCCATCAACGCCGAGGTTCACAAAAACTTCCGCATCAAAGAAACTCACCAGGTCCAGTTCCGGGCGGAGGCCTTCAATGTTCTGAACCACCCGAACTTCGGCGGACCGAACGCCAACCTGCTGGCGGGCGCGCCGGATCCGACGGCACCGAACCCGGCAACCGCTCCCCACTTGGGTTTCGGTGTTATCAACACTCTTGCCGGCGGCCCCGTTCCCAGCATTCCCATGCGGCAGATACAACTCGGATTGAAGTATACGTTCTAGTTATCGTGTTGGAGACGAGATTATGAGAGGAAAGAACACAAAGCTGATTTGCGTTGCCACGTGCGCGGCCGTGTTCGTTGCAGTCGCCACATCGGTCGCTCAGACACCGAAGCCGAAGCGGATCAATCGTGCCATCGAGCTGCTGGAGCAGGGCCAGCCCATCTACTATACCGGCTCACATTCGGGGACTGTAGGCAGCTTCGAGCAAGGCAAACTAGATGCCCAAACATGGGCGGATTACATCAGCTATGACATGGAAGCGGCACCGTATGATATCGCGGGCCTGGCTGCGTATATGCAAGGGCTGGCAGCAGGCGGGCCGACGCGCACCGGCCATCGCACGCCGGCCGTCATCGCCAATCTTCCCGTTCGGGGCACCGATGAGGCTACCGTACGAGCGAATGCTTGGATGATCGAACAGGTACTGGCAACAGGGGTTCACGGAATCCTGCTGTGCCATGCGACCACTGCCGGCGCGGTACGAGCGATGGTCGAAGCGGTGCGCTACCCGAATCGCGAGCAAGGCGTAGGCCAGCAGGGACTACAGGAAGGCCGGCGAGGGGCCCACGGAGCGGCTGTGGCGGCGAAGATCTGGGGAGTGTCCCCGGAAGAATACATGCAAAAGGCAGATGTGTGGCCGCTCAATCCGAACGGCGAGATCATGCTCGGCGTGAAGATCGAGGACAAGTACGCATTGGCGAACCTGGACGAGATAGTCCGGGTTCCTGGGGTCGCGTTCGGGGAGGGCGGGCCTGGCGATATGGCGCTGTCGTTCGGGTTCAAGTCCGCCGATCCCAGGGCGAAAGAGGTTCAGGACAAAATTTTCGCTGCAGCCAAGGCTCAACATCTGTATTGGCTTGGAATCGGTGGGGCGGGTGCAAATAAGGAAGCGGCCATTGAAGCGGCTATCAGGGAAGGTCACATGGTCGGATCTGGCGAGGAAACAGCCGCTATCGGGCGTAAAGTCACCAAAAGGCCTCTGCCGTACTAAAACCTAAATCGAATTCCGCAAACCGACACAGCGGCAGGGCGCTTTCGACAAGCAGCAGATAGTGCGGACAGTCTCCCCGCCGTCATCGTAGAATCGAAAGATGGCCGCTCCGGCGCAAGAGCAAGTCTTTCACACGTCAGGAATCGTCCGGCTCACGCGTCCACAACTGTTGGGGACGATGGCGGGCTTGCTGCTGTCCGTGTTGCTGGCGGCTTTGGATCAGACCATCGTCGGCACGGCGGAGCCCCGCATCATCAACGAACTTTCCGGTTTCGATCGCTACCCCTGGGTAGCCACCGCCTACCTCCTGTCGTCCACGCTGGCGGTCCCCATCTTCGCCAAGCTGTCCGACATGTATGGGCGCAAGCGATTTTTCCTGGGTGGATCGGCGATGTTCGTGCTGACCTCCGCGCTTTGCGGCGCTTCGGGCACCTTGACCTTCCTGCCGCTGGATGGCATGAACCAGTTGATTGTGTTCCGTGGGCTGCAGGGGGTGGGCGCGGGCATGATGATGGGGCTGGCCTTCACCATCATCGGAGATGTTTTTTCGCCGGCTGAGCGCGGTCGTTACCAAGGCTTCTTCGCAGCGGCTTGGGGCCTGGCTTCCATATTCGGACCGACGCTGGGCGGCTGGCTGACCGACCATGTCTCCTGGCGAGCCTGCTTCTACGTAAACCTGCCGGTGGGCATCATTGCGATCACGGCCATCTACCTCGAGTTTCCCAGCCTGAAACCGCAGTTCGTGCGCCACCGTCTGGACTGGGCAGGGCTGTTCTCGCTGATAGGCTGCATGGTGCCGCTGTTGCTGGCCTTCACCTGGGTGACCCAATACGGCTGGACTTCCACCCGCGTGGAAAGCCTGCTGGCCGTGGCCGTGGTGGGGCTGGCGGCGTTTCTCTTCTCGGAGACACGCGCTGCGGAACCATTAATACCGCTCACACTGTTCAAGAGTTCCATCATCAGCATGTCCTCCATCGCGGTGTTCGTGTTGGGCATGGGAATGTTCGGCGTGGTCATCTACCTGCCCCTGTTCATGCAGGGCGTGCTGGGGGTTTCGGCGACGCAATCGGGCGGTCTTCTAACGCCCCTGATGCTGGGATCGGTAGGCGGCAGCATCCTCACCGGACAGCTCAACCTGCGCTGGCAAACTTACAAACCTTCGGCCGTGGTGGGTTCGATTCTGGTGGCGTTCGGCATGATTCTGTTCGCGCGCATGGACGCCTCCACCCTGCAAAGCGAAGTGGTGCGAGCCATGATTGTGGCCGGGTTTGGGATGGGCCTGCTGCTGCCGGTCTACACGGTAGCGGTGCAGAATGCCGCGCCCAGCAAGCACATGGGTGCGGCCACGGCTTCCACTACTTTCTTCCGTCAGATCGGCAGCACGGTGGGGGTCGCGGTGTTCGGGAGCATTCTGCTCACGCGCTACCATCACGATTTCGACCCAAGCTTGCCCGCGAACCTGCCCGCGGAGCTGCGGCAGTTCTTCGACAATCCGCTCATGCTGGGCATCCGCCGGCCGCAGCTTCTGGCCGCATTCAGCCACTATCCGGGCGGCCTGTTCCTTCTGCAGAAGCTGCTCGGCAACGTGCGCCTCGCGCTGGTGCATGGACTGCAAGTGATCTTCTTCGCCAGCTCCGTGGTGATGGTGGCGTCGATCGTGTTGAACTGCCTGTTGAAGAACGTGCCTCTGCGGCGCCACCACGTGGCGGAACCCGAAGTGCCGGTCGGCTAGGCTGGCGAGAAATCCTATCGCCTGTTGATAGGATGGTAGCGATGACTCCCAACCAAGGCATGCCGCCCAAACTGCCGATTCCCGGCGTGAAGAGCCTGATCGCCGTCGGCTCGGGAAAGGGCGGCGTTGGCAAGACCACGGTGGCCGTGAATCTGGCCGTGGGTCTGGCTGCATTGGGGTACAAATCCGGCCTGATGGATGCCGATGTCTACGGGCCCAATGTGCCCCTCATGATGGGCATCAACCGCACCCCCATGGCACATGGCGAACGCATCCAGCCCCTCGAACAACACGGGGTGCGGCTCATGTCGATGGGATTCCTGAATCCCGGCGACAAGCCGCTGGTATGGCGCGGGCCCATGCTGCACAGCGTGATCCAGCAGTTTCTGCGCGGAGTGGACTGGGGTGAGCTGGACTATTTGATCATCGATCTGCCTCCGGGCACCGGCGACGTGGCGTTGTCGCTGATTCAGTCGGCGCCGATCACGGGCGCCATCGTGGTCACCACGCCTTCCGACGTTTCGCTCGAAGACGCGCGCAAGGCCATACACATGTTCCACCAGGTGAAAGTGCCGATCCTGGGCATCGTAGAAAATATGAGCTGGCTGAGCTGTCCGCACTGCCACGAGCGCATCGACGTGTTCAGCTACGGCGGTGGACGGCGCACCGCGACCGAGATGGGCGTGCACTTTCTGGCGGAGTTGCCGCTCGATCCCGAAGTGCGTGTGGGCGGCGACACCGGCAAACCGATTGTTCTCCGGAAGGGCCAGGGCGAGCCGTTTCTCGAGTTGGCGCGCAATGCGGCCGCGCGCGCCGTTGAGGAAGGGGCCAGAGAAGGCCCCAAGATCGAAATCAGCGACTAACTAATCATGCGCCGCCGGACGTTCCTCTCCGCTCCCGTCTTCGCCGCCGCGGCCCCCGTCGCCTTCGCGGCCACCGATATCGCCAACGTGCAGGCCAACGGCGATGGCATCCACCACACACCCGCGGAGTACGCCGCACTCCTCCAACAACTCTCCGCAACCATCGAGCCCGACTCGTACTCCTTAGGCGGCGTAGTCTCCAAGCTCGAACAGTCCGTGGCCGCAGACCTCGGCAAGGAAACGGCCGTCTGGCTTTCTACCGGCACCCTCGCCAATCACCTCGCCGTGCGCGTGCTCGCCGGCGAAAAGCGCCGCGTGCTGGTTCAGCAGGAATGCCACCTCTTCAACGACTGCGGCGATTGCTGCCAAACCCTGAGCGGTCTCCACCTGGTGCCGCTGGCCCCCGGGAAAGCCACGTTCACCGTAGCCGACCTCCAGGGCGAAACCGACCGCGGCGCATCCGGCCGTGTGGCCGTCCCCATTGGCGCCATCCAGATCGAAACCCCCGTCCGCCGCATGTCCGGTGAGGTCTTCGACTTTGCTGAAATGAAACGCGTGTGCCAATGGGCGCGCGACCGCAAGATCAGTCTGCACCTGGATGGCGCGCGGCTCTACCTGGCTTCTGCCTACAGCGGCGTCCCCGTGCGCGAGTACGCCGCCCTGTTCGACACGGTCTACATTTCCATGTACAAGTACTTCAATGCCGCCAGCGGAGCGGTCTTGGCCGGCCCCAAGAGCCTCCTGGAAAATCTCTTTCAGCCGCGCCGCATGTTCGGTAACGGACTCGCTCAAGTGTGGCCCTTCGCTGCCGTTGCCCTGCATTTCTTCGAACGCTTCCCCGAGCGCTACGCCCGAGCCGTCGCCACATCCGAGAAAGTCATCAGCGCTTTGCAGTCCGATTCCCGCTTCGAAGTGACCCGCGTCCCCAACGGGACCAACATTTTCTTCCTTCGGGTAAAACGGGGCGACGCCCAGGCCTTTCAGCAACGCGCCCGTGCAGCCGGCCTGATCCTCTCGGCTCCGCGCAACGACCGTTTCACCGTTCAAGTGAATGAAACCTGGGCCAGCGTCACCCCGCAAGAAATCCTGGGACGTCTGGCCACGTAGCACAGGCATCCTTGCCTGTGTCTGGTTTTTGCGGTAACCCCTACGGCTCCTCAATCACGCAAACGGTCGGCTTCTCCGCAGCCACGTCCCGATCCAGACGCTGGCGGTTGCCGGAGAATCTTCTCGGCAAGGAGGTGATGGAGGTCTTGAGAACGCCCAGGCCGTACTCACAACTCCGCAGCAAGCCGATGGAGGATGCCTCGGGAAAATAACTGGTGGGACAGGAAACCTCGCCAATCCGCGCGCCGCGCAAGATGCACTCCGCAAGTATCTGGTTGTCGAAGAGGAAATTGTCGGAAAAGGTAGTCAAGGGTAGAGACTGGAGCACTTCTTTGGTGAAGGCGCGAAAGCCGGTGTGATACTCCGACAGGCTGGCGCCGAGCAGGAGATTCTGGAACGCCGTGAGAGCCCGGTTGGAGAGATACTTATAGCGAGGCATCCCGCCGCGGAGTGCGCCGCCCACTAATATTCTCGAGCCCAGCACGACGTCGTATATGCCCGAGGCGATCATGCTGGCCATCGGAACCACCAGCCGCGGAGTGTACTGATAGTCGGGATGCAGCATGACTACGATATCGGCGCCGCGATTCAATGCGGCAGCGTAACAGGTCTTCTGATTGCCGCCGTAACCCAGGTTGCGGTCGTGCACCAGTACGGTCAGCCCTAAATTGCGTGCGATCAAAACGGTGTCGTCGGAGCTGCGATCGTCCACCAGAATGCGGTCGTCGACCACATCCGAAAGTTCACGAATGGTTCTCTCCAGCGTTCGGGCTGCATTATACGCAGGCAGGACGACGGTAACGCGTTTTCCTTCGATCAAACGAGTGCTCCCGCGGACATCTCTAACATTATATACACGGCCAATTTTGCTATCGCGCTGTGCCTATCGTAGCTGGTCAGCCAACAGAGTAACCTTGTCGCGGAAACGGTAGGGCGGACCCCAAGAGCGGTTCAAGGGTGACCCGCGCGGACCGGGGGTTCCGCCCTACGCCGCGCCAACTGTAGCTAATCAGACCGCGGCCTCGTAAGATCGTAGGAGACCTCTATGCGCATCCTTTGCTTGTTCACTGCATTCGCCGCGTGTTTGTTTGCCGGCGATGCCAAGACTGTGCACTTCCCAAGTGAAGATCACACCACGAACCTGGTCGGCTATCTCTTCGAACCGTCCGGACCGGGCCCACATCCGGCCGTCGTAATGCTGCACGGGCGCGCAGGTCCCTACTCTTCTCTGGCCAAGGGCGTCTACACGGCAGCCACACTTTCCAAGCGCCACAAAGAATGGGGCGCATTCTGGGCAGAGCGAGGCTATTTCGCGCTCCTGGTAGACAGCTTCAGTCCGCGCGGCTATCCTACAGGTTTTCCGCGCGGCAGTTACGAAAACCGTCCTGCGGAAGTGAGTGAACAAACCGTGCGGCCTCTGGATGCATACGGAGCGTTGCGCTATCTGCGGAGCCGCCGCGACATTATCGGTGATCGGATCGGAGTGCAGGGATGGTCCAACGGAGCGATGACGGTGCTGGTTACCGTGAGCAACCGCGCTCCCGGTATCGATCAGCCCACGCCGGAAACGGGATTCCGGGCCGCTGTTGCGGAGTATCCGGGTTGCGGCATGGACGCGGTAAAAGGCAGTTATCATTCGTACGCCCCGGTGCTTTTGATGATTGCCTCCGCTGACGAAGAAGTCTCGCCCAAAGTGTGCGAATCGTTTGCGAACCGAGCCAAGGCAGCTGGCAGCAAACTGGAATCCATTGTGTTTGAAGGAGCGGAACACAACTTCGACGACCCCGGCAAGACCAAGCAATCGAACCCGGCCAATCGCCAGGCTACCGAGGAAGCCATGCGCCGCGCGGAGGCCTTCTTCGCAGAGAGCCTGCAACGCTAGCCTCCGCTCCCTTATGGTCGCGGCGCGGTAGCTGTTCGTATACTCGACGGCGCGTTTCCGAGCCGCGCGTAAGCAAGCGGAGGTGGCGGATAGAAGTCGAGGAGAGAACTACCCCGCTACCGGCGCTTCGCTCATGACCTTCTTCCCCCTGCGCCAGGAGCGCACGCGATCCTGCGCAGCGGCCATATATGTGTAGAACACCGGAGTCAGGTACAGAGTCACTAACTGCGAAAAGAGCAGACCACCTACCACCACCAGTCCCAGTGGGCGGCGAGCCTCTCCGCCGGCGCCGTAACCCAAAGCGATCGGCACCGCGCCTAACATCGCCGCCATGGTAGTCATCATGATCGGACGGAAGCGGATGAGGCAGCCCTGGTAGATCGCCTGCATGGGGGCCAGGTGCTGTTCGCGCTCGGCTTCCAGGGCGAAATCGATCTGCATGATGGCGTTCTTCTCCACGATGCCGATCAGCATGATCAATCCCACAAACGCGTAAATGTTCAGGTCGATATGGAAGAGCACCAGTGTAAGCAAGCGCGCCAAATCCGGCCGAAGGCAAACCGGAAAGGATGGTCAGCGGATGAATGTAACTCTCATACAAGATGCCAAGCACAATGTACACTACCATTACCGCAATTATCAGGAGTATCACCAGGTTACCCAGCGAGTTCTGGAACGATTGAGCGGCTCCCTGAAACTGGGTAGTGACGGTGGCCGGCAAAACACGGCTGGCGACATTCTGAATCTGTGAGACCACCGTGCCGAGCGCCGCGCCAGGCTTCAAGTTGAAAGAAATGGTCGACGCCGGAAGTTCCCCATAGTGATTGATGGTTTGCGGGCCGGTGTCGGTGACTACGTGCGCGACCGTATCGAGTGGGATAAGCCGGTTGGTGGCGTTTTTGAAATAAAGCATCCCCAAAGCATTGGGGTCCGCCTGGTATTTCGGAAGCAATTCCAACAGCACCTTATATTCGTTGGCCGATCCGTAGATGGTGGAGACCCAGCGCTGTCCATAAGAGTCGTACAGCGTGTTCTCAATCTGGCTGGCATTCACGCCCAGGGCCGCGGTCTTATCGCGATCGATGGTCACGTTCACCTGCGGCGTGGTGACTGCCACGTCACTGGTAACATCCTCGATGCCCGGCACCTCTTGTTCGACGGCCTTCAGCAGATTCGCAGTCGCGGTGTACAACTCGTCCTTATCCGGCGTCTGCATGGAGAACTGGTACACGCTCTTGGTCACTTTGCCGCCGATTTGAATAGTGGGCGGATTCTGCGGATAAGCCTTCATGCCGGGAAATACGGCCAGTTCCGGACGCAACTTCTTGATCAGATCGTTGACGCCGAGCTGACGCTGACTCCGAGGCTTGAGGTGCACCACCAGGTCGCCATAATTGGGCCCGCCGAGGTTAGTAGCCGTGGTTCCGCCGATACTGGCCATGAGCGCATCGACATTCGGGTCCTTGGCGACCACGTCCGCGATCTTCTGCTCGTAGTCCAGCATCTGGTAGTACGAGGTACCCTGGGCGGCTTCTGTGTACACCTGCAACTGATCGGTATCCTGATCGGGGATGAAGCCCTTGGGAATCTTGACGAACATGTAGCCGGTGGCTGCCAGAACCAGGACGAATGTCGCCATGACGGCCGGCCGGAAGCGCAAAGCCAATTGCAGCGACCGCTCGTACACATGCAGCATGCCATCGAAGAACTTCTCGGTGACGTTGTAGAACCAGCCGCGATGCCCCTGATGAGTGGTCCGCAGGAAGCGGCTGCACAGCATGGGCGTGAGCGTCACCGATACCACGCCGGAAATCAGAATGGCCACGCAAATGGTTACAGAGAATTCCTTAAACAAGCGTCCCAGGATGCCGCCCATGAACAACACCGGGATGAAAACGGCCGCGAGCGACAGCGTCATGGATACGATCGTGAAGCCGATCTCGGCCGAACCGCGCAGGGCGGCGATCAACGGCCGCTCACCCATCTCCACGTGCCGGACGATATTTTCCAACATCACGATGGCGTCATCCACCACAAAGCCGATGGACAGAATCAGAGCCATCATGGAAAGGTTGTCCAGGCTGTAGCTCAGAAGGTACATCACCGCGAACGTACCGATGATCGAGAACGGCAACGCCAGGCTGGGAATAATCGTGGCCGAGAGATTCCGCAGGAACAGGAAAATCACCATGACCACCAGCGCCAGCGTCAGCAGCATGGTGAACTGCACGTCCTTGTATGACTCGCGGATGGTATCGGAGCGGTCGTACAGGATATCCATGTGGACGGAGGGCGGCAGCTCGTTCTTAAACACAGGCAGCAGGCTTTTGACGCCGTCGGTCACCGTGATCGTATTAGTGCCCGGCTGGCGCTGGATGGCCAGAATGATGGCGCGGTCGCTGTGGCCATTCTTATAGAACCAGGAGGCGGTCTTGTCGTCTTCCACGCTGTCGATGACGTTCCCCAATTCCTCCAGGCGCACGGGCGAGCCGCCGCGGTAAGCCACCACCACCGGCCGGTATTGTGCGGCGTTCATCAACTGGCCGCTGGCCATCAGGGTGAACGCGCGCTGCGGTCCGATGATGGAGCCGGTGGGCAGATTCACGTTCCAGTTGGTCAGCGCGGTTTGAATTTCATTGAGGCCCACCTGGTGAGCGGCCAAGGCATGCGGGTCCATCTGCACATGCACGGAGTACTTCTGCTGTCCCAGCACCTGCACCTGGGCGACGCCGGAAATGGTGGAAATGCGCTGCGCGATGCGCGTCTCGGCGTATTCATCCAGAGTCCATAGGGGCAAGGTCTCCGAAGTCAGCGCGAGATACAAGATAGGCTGGTCCGCCGGATTCACCTTGGTGAAAGTGGGCGGAGTCGGCATGTTGGGGGGAAGCAGCCTGGCCGCTTGGGTGATGGCTCCCTGCACGTCTACGGCGGCGCCGTCCAGCTTACGGCTCAAGTCGAATTCGAGGGTGATTAATGTCGAACCCTGTGAATTCGTGGACGACATCGAGGTCAACCCGGCGATCAACGAGAATTGGTTTTCCAGCGGCGTCGCGACGGAAGACGCCATGGTCTCCGGACTGGCGCCGGGGAGTGTTGCTGTGACCAGCAGGGTAGGGAAGTCGACGTTGGGCAGATCGCTGACCGGAAGCCCGCGGTAGGCCACGGCCCCAAATAGCGCGATCGCGCCCATCAGCAAGCTGGTGGCAATAGGGCGCTCAATGAAGGTTTGCGAGATATTCACGTCAATCGCCCGATTGCAGCACGGGCTCGTGTTGCAGCGTCTTGCCCGAGCCGCGTAAGCCCCGCCACCAGTCTAATAGCCCAGCCATGTATGTATAAACCACGGGCGTTAGGTACAGGGTCATCAACTGCGAGAAGGCCAGGCCACCCACCACCGCCATGCCCAGCGGCCGGCGCGATTCACCGCCCGCGCCAAAACCCAATGCTACCGGCAGCCCGCCCAGCAGCGCCGCCATGGTGGTCATCATGATCGGGCGGAAGCGGATCATGCAGCCTTCGTAAATTGCCTGCAGAGGCGGTTTGCCTTCCTTGCGCTCCACTTCCAAAGCGAAATCGATCTGCATGATGGCGTTCTTCTTCACGATGCCAATCAGCATGATGAGGCCGACAAAACTATAAATGCTGAGGTCGATCTTGAAAAGCAGCAGCGTCAGCAATGCTCCAAAACCCGCCGACGGCAGCCCCGAAAGAATAGTCAGCGGATGAATGTAGCTTTCGTACAAAACACCAAGCACGATATACACCACCAGGATCGCGATGATGAGCAGCAAACCCATGTTGCGCATGGAATCCTGGAAGAGCTTAGCGGAGCCTTGGAACGTGCCCGTAATGCTTGCGGGAAGAATATCCTTGGCAGCTTGCTCGATGGCGTCGGTAGCCTGGCCGAGAGAAACCCCCGGCCTCAAGCCGAACGAGATGGTCACCGAGGGCAACTGGCCGGAGTGCGGAATGCTGTTCGGACCGGCTTCCAATTTCAGGTGAGCGATGGCGTCCAGCGGCACCAGTTGGCCCGTATTGGATTTGAGATAGATCAATTTGAGCGAGTCCTCCTGCCGCTGGTATTCCGGCAGAAGCTCCAACAGAACCCGATACTGGTTGTTGCTGCCATAGATGGTGGAGACCAGTTGCGGGCCGAAGGCGTCGTACAACACGTTCGCGATGTTGTTCCAGTTCACGCCCAACGCAGCCGCACGATCGCGGTCGAGGCTGATACGGATTTGGGGATTCTTGATCTGCAGATCGCTGATCACGTCCACCAGGCCGGGGATGCGGCTCATGGCCTCTTCCAGCCGGGGAGCCTGCCGGTAAAGTTCTGCGGTATCGGGCCCATAGAGTGTGTAGTCGTAGGCCGAACTGGAGTTGCGCCCGCCCACGCGGATGGCCTGCGGAATCCGCATGGTGACACGCAGGCCGGGAAGATTGGCGATCTTCGGCCGTATGCGATTCACGATCTGGTTGACCGTGGCTTTCCGCTGCCGCCGCGGCTTGAGCATCACGTCCAGGTTGCCGTTATTGGCGCCGCCGTAACCACCCCCGCCGCCACCCGTCCTCATGAAGAAGCTGTCGACATCGGGGTCCTGGATCACGATATTCGCTACGCGCTGACCGTAGCTGATCATTTGGTAGTACGAGGTGCCCTGCGCCGCGTTCATGTTGACATTGAACTGATCGTTATCGGTGTCCGGGATGAATCCCTTGGGCACGGCCACGTAAAGGTATGCGGTGGCGCCAACCACGAGGAAAAATGTCACCAGCATCGCGGGCCGGTGATGCAACACCCAGCCCAGACTCCGGCCATAGATGTCGCGCGTGGCATTGAAGGAATTTTCAATCCAGCGGTACAGGAAACCATGCTTCTCCACCTTGGGTTCGCGCAGGAAGCGGCTGCACAGCATGGGGGTCAATGTGACCGAGACCATGCCCGAGATCAGAATCGCCGCGCAGATGGTTACCGCGAATTCGCGGAACAGCCGCCCCAGAATGCCGGACATGAAAAGAATCGGGATGAACACGGCCGCCAGCGAAAGCGTCATGGAGACAATCGTGAACCCGATTTCCCTCGACCCGTGCAGGGCTGCGACCAGCGGTTTTTCCCCGTTCTCAATATGGCGGACGATATTCTCCAGCATGACGATGGCGTCGTCCACCACGAAACCGACCGACAGAATCAATGCCATCATCGAGATGTTGTTCATGCTGAAATTCAGCAGGTACATCACCGAGAAGGTGCCCAGAATCGAAAAGGGCAGGGCCATCGCCGGAATCATGGTGGCGGAAAGATTCCGCAGGAAGAGGAAAATCACCAGGATGACCAGGCCCAGAGTGGCCGCCATGGTGAACTGGATGTCCTGAAACGCCTCGCGAATGTTGCGGCCGCGATCGCCGCGGATGATCAGGTGCGCGGCGGGCGGAATCTGTGAATTGAAGAACGGCATCAGCGCGCGGATTTGATTGATCACCTGGATGGTGTTGCTGCCGGGCTGCCGGGTCACCTGAAGCTGCACGACGTTGCTGCCGGCCTTGCCAAACTCGCGGCCGTACATCTGCGCCATCTGCTTATCGTCCTGCACGCTGTCGATTACGTGCGCCACTTCGTGCAACCGCACCGGCGCGCCGTTGCGGTAGGCCACGATGATCGGACCATAGTCGGCCGCGTGGCGGAGTTGCCCGTTGGCGAGGACGTTATACGATTTGTGCGGGCCGAACAGCGTGCCGGTTGGCAGGTTTACGTTCCAGTTATTGATGGCGTCGCTGATCTCGTTCAGGCCGATTTGCCGCGAGGCCAGAGCATTAGGGTCCATCTGCACGCGAACGGCGTATTTCGCCGAGCCCCAGATATTGACCTTGGCCACGCCGGGGACCATGGAAATCCGCGTTGCTACCATGGTCTCCCCGTACTCATCCAGGTCCGACATCAGCATGGTGGGCGAAGTCATCGCCAATTGGATAATCGGGTCGTCGGCGGGATTTTGCTTATTGAAGGAGGGGGGCGTCGGCATGCCCGCCGGCAGAAGCGGCATGGCTGCGGCAATGGCCGTCTCCACATCCACTGCGGCGCCGTCGATATCGCGGCTCAAGTTGAACTGCAACGTGACGTTGCTGCCGCCCATGGTGCTCTGGGAAATCATCGAGTCCAGACCGGCAATGGTCGTGAACTGACGCTCCAGGACCGTAGCCACGGAGGACGCCATGGTTTCGGGACTGGCGCCCGGAAGCTGAGCTTGGACCTGTATGGTGGGGTAGTCCACCTGTGGCAGGTCGCTGACCGGTAGCGACATGTAGGCGATCACGCCGAACATCGCGATGGCCAGCATCAACAGGCTGGTCGCGATGGGCCTGCGGATGAAAGTTTCGGAAAAATTCACGCCAGCCTCGCCTCTTGTCCGGCCCAACCTATGCTGCTAGGTTTGGGGCCCCTTTTGCCCGCCGCTATCGGCGCTGCCGGGACCGCGGCCTCCCTTGCCGCCTCGGCCCGCGGGTCCGCCCCGCCCGTCTCGCACCGCTACCTTGCTGTCCGGCGCCAGACGCAACTGCCCTTCGGTTACCACCGTCTCGCCCGCTTCCAAGCCGGTATCGATCACCATGTCCTGATCCACTCGAAGGCTCGCCGTCACCGGCCGCACTTCCACCGTGCGGTTCGGCCGAACCACGTACACGAAGGTGCCGTTCTGCCCGGTCTGCAAAGCCTGGTTGGGGACCACAATGGCGTTCGCCCGCATCGACAGCCGCAGACTGACGCGCACAAACTGCCCGGGCCACAGCTTGCGGTCGTGATTTGCAAACGTACCCTTCAGCTTGATGGTTCCGGTGGTCGCATCCACGGCGTTGTCGACGAACGTGAGACTACCCGCCTCCTCAACCGCCGATTCGTCCTGCGTCTTGGCCCGGACCTCCAGGCTGTGCTGCGCCATGTAGCGCTTGATGTCGCCCAACTGCGCCTCCGGCACCGAGAAGGTCACGTAAATCGGTTCGATCTCCGTAATCGTGATCAGCTCTACCGTGTTCGCCCCCACCACGTTGCCCAGCTTCACCGACAGGTTTCCCGTGCGGCCATCGATGGGGGAGCGGATGGCGGTGTAACTCAGTTGTACCTGGGCCGACTCCTGGGCTGCTTTGGCGGACGAGATGTCCGCGGTGGCGCTTTGGATCGCAGCTTCATCGGCGGCGACCGCCTGCGTGGTAGCGTCCGCCGTGGCGGATAACTGCTCGGCTTGATCTTTCGAGATGATGCCGCCCTTAAACAATTCGGCGTAGCGCGCCGCAGTGGCCTGCTGGTAACGAAGATTGGCTTTGTCTTTTGCCAGGTTGGCATTCGCCTGGCCAAGCGTGGCCTGGTCCTTGGCGATGGTGGCGGTGGCTGAATCTAATGCGGCTTGGTACGCGCGGGGATCGATGGTGAACAGCAGGTCGCCCTTCTTGACGAAGTCGCCTTCCTTGAAGTAGACCTTGGTCAGCTCGCCGCCAACCTGCGCCTTCACCGAAATCGTCGAGTACGCCTCGACATTGCCGATCACGTTGATCTCGACGGGAACGGTCCGTTCGGTGACCTTGGCGACTGTGACGGGAACATCTCCGGCGCCTTGACCCTTCCTGCCGCCCTTACCGCCGCCGCCTCCCGGACTTCCGGCGTTCACTCCTTCGCTCGAACAGCCGGCCATGGCAAGGGCGAAAACGGGTAATAGGCACAAAACCCAGGTTCTTAGCGGGACAGACCGGTTCCCGCCAAGAGCGCAAAGGGAGAATATACGCATAGGACTCTTAGAATACAGGCGCTCAGGCTAATAGTAAAGTTACGCCGCAACCGTCGCAATGGCTCGAAAGAGGCAGTGTTTTGAAGCGTTTTCAGGCTTTTGGAGCAGGCGGCGGGAGTTCGCGGGCTACCACGGCGCTGGCGAATCCCGTACGAGCGTGGCTCCCGTCGCAAAACGGCTTATTGGCCGACTGGCCGCACCTGCAAAGAGAGATCACGGTTCTACCCGCCAGGCCGAACGAGGCGGCCGTGGGATCGAGGATTTCGAAGTCGCCCTCGATGCGGAGCGGGCCGTTGTTGTTGCAGGTGATTTTCGTGGAAGGCACGAGGAAAGAGTAGCAGGAAAAAAGCAAAAGTCAAAAAACCGCCGTCCACGCCGAACGTCCCTTACCCTCGCCGGGACCGCAGCGAAATGGTACGGCGGACCCCCCGGTCCGCGGCTGGCCCCCTGGCCAGCCTTGCTGGGGTTTGGCACGGCTCAGCATTCCGGTGTCAAGGAAACTGCGCTGTGCTGGGACCTTCCCCGGTCAGGAACTGCTCCAAAACCGCCTGGAGTTCCGGTATCCGCGAGGACGCGACGTTCCAGACTTCGTCGAGATCCACACCGATGTAGTCGTGAATCAGGACGTCGCGCATGCCGCAGATCGCCTTCCAGTCGAGTGACGCCAAGCGGGATCGCGCCTCGACCGAAACTCGCTTGGCCGCCTCGCCGATCACCTCAACGTTCCGAATGACGGCGTCCTGCATTTCCTCGGACGCCATGAACGCTTTTCTGCCGGGGGCGATGAAGCGGGCTATAGCGGTGGCAGCGCTCCAGCATGTGGTGAAGGTAGAGCCGATCATCCTTCACAGGGGCGTTGCCTCGCGAAGTATCCTCTCGCGCACGTACCAGTGAAGTGACTTCTCGGTCCCGACGTGGACCTTCATCCCCAGCAATTCCTGGAGATCCTGTACCAGTCCAGAGTGGTCCAGCAGGCTCCTGCCCGGCTCCCACGCTACCAGCAGGTCGAGATCGCTGTCCTCATGGGCTTCGCCGCGGGCCACCGAGCCGAACACGCGCAGACTGTGGGCTCCGCGCCGCCCGGCAATACGGAGGATGTCTTCCCGCCGCTCCGCTGCGCAATGTGTCGAGGGTGACCATGTCTCCATTGTGCGACAGATCCTTGTAGTTGCGTGGTAGTTGCGTTGGGCTATCGCGGCTCGGTATCGCGAGCAGGTTCAAACTCAACCACAATGTCCTTCACCGAATCGACGAAGAGCTGTCCTGGCGCGCCGGGTACTTGCCCGAAACCGGCACCGACGACGGTCCCGTCAGGCCGGCGGAATACTGTGCTGCCCAGGTCGGCACGGGTCTCAAGGAGCCCAACATAGGTAACTGTCACTCTTCCAATCTTCGCACCCGGACCGCTACGCAGCACCTCGCGTCTACTCACATCCGCAATCTGAGATAAAGCTTGCATGTACTGCTCCAGGGTTCGCCCACGATGTTGCATTTCCTCTTCGCCGCTCACGATCCAAACAAGCGACGGCCAGTGATACCCGTTCGTGACCAATACTCCGTCGCAGCGCTCGCCTTTTAGGTATAGCCCGTGTCCACCCGGGGAGTAGACTCCTTTTAGGGCGATGACCTTGCCATTGTATTGCGAGGGGTCGCGAAGCAGCTCGCAGATTGCGACTGGTTTGACTGGTGCTGGTCCCTGGGCCTTAAGTGCCAGCGCACAGATAGCGGATGCGGCGAACGTAATGAGAAGTTTCATGGGAAGCACGTACTCTTCACTTTCGCTGTAACTGTTGATCGGATCGCCACCCACGTATGCGTATTTGTTCCAACTATCGGGATCGGCTTGATTGACCCGCTTGATCAGGTCAGGCGTCCCGTTATAGTTGCGTTGTTCTTCCTACTTCGGACTCACTTGCGGCGGCACATCCGGCTTCTTCCCCGGATTCTTGTCGTCCACCACGTCCCCGTACTTGATCGTCGACTTGCCTTCGTACCGCTTGTAGTCCTGATATTTCACGACCATCCGCACGCGCACGTTGTCGCTGTTCTTGAAGTGCAGCGTGTCGTCGGCATGGGTGTAGGTGGGGAACCAGTATTTGCCGTCGATCTGTTCGCGGTAGGTTTCGAATTTCGGGTATGCGTCGTCGCCCTTGCGCTGGCCCACGCCTTTGCCGTAGGTCTTCACGATCTGCAGATCGCGGTCGTCTACCCAGATCTGGCCTTCGAAGTAGCGCTTGCCCTTCACCAGCTTCTTGGGCTTCACGGCGAACAAGTAGCAGCCGATCTCGTCGACTTTCTCGCGGCCCAGGTAACTGGATGTCGTAGTCGGCGATGTCGTCAGTGGTCAGCACAAACGGCTGCACATCGCGCAAATCCTGCTGGTCTTGCGGGCGTGAGAAGGATGTGCTGGAGCGAGATGACGGGTGCGTACACCACCTTCTCCATCCGCTTGCCCTCGGGGGTGAAGATGATGTCTTCCACCAGCTCCCACTTGCCGCCGGTGGATTGCCGCCGGGGTCCAGTTCCTCCAGCTTCACCGATTGCCGGTAGGTATAGTTGTTGCGCGCCTCGCGCGAACTCCGCTTCCTTCGCGGCGAATTTCTTAATGATTTCCTCGCGGGTTCGATGGCGCGGCAGCGGTTCCGCTGCCGCGTCGGCGCGCCCAGCATGGGCAGACTAACGGCCGCCTAGTACAGCCATGGCAAGAACACAATGTACGCATTTTCCCCTCATACGTGAGACGGACTCATTTCCCCAACAGTTTCTTGGCGATCGTCAACAGTTGAATGTTGCTGGTGCCCTCGTAGATGCGGCCGATCTTGACGTCGCGGTAGAGCTTTTCCACCGGGTAATCCTTAGTGATGCCAACGCCGCCGTGGACTTCGATGGCCTTGGAGGCCACCTTCTCGGCGATCTCCGAGCTGAAATACTTGGCCATGGCGGCCTCGGTCAGGAACGGCATACCCGCATCCCGCAGTCGGGCGGCGTTGTAAACCAGCAGACGCGCGGCCTCAACTTCGGTGGCCATCTTGGCGAGCTCGAACTGCACTGCCCTGGAACTCGCCGATGGCTTTGCCGAACTGCTTCCTCTCTTTAGCATACGCCACGGCGTGGTCGAGCGCGCCGCGGGCCAGGCCGATCATCTGGGCGCCGATGGCGATGCGGCCCTCATTCAGCGTCTCGATGGCGATCTTGTAGCCTTTGCCCACCTCGCCCAGCACGTTCTCGCGCGGCACGCGGCAATTGTCGAGTATCAATTCGCAGGTGGAGGAGGCGCGGAGGCCGAGCTTGTCTTCTTTCTTGCCCACCTGGAAGCCGGGGAAATCGCGCTCGATCAGAAACGCCGTGATGCCCTTATAGCCGGCCTCGGGGTTGGCGTTGGCGAAAAGCAGGAACAAGCCGGCCTCGGCGGCATTCGTGATCCAGAGCTTGCGGCCGTTGAGAAGGAAATGGTCGCCGCGATCCTCGGCGCGTGTCGCCATAGCAAACGCGTCGGAGCCCGATCCGGCTTCGGACAGCGCATAGGAAGCCACGGTTTTCGTGGCCAGCCGAGGGAGGTATTTGGCTTTTTGCTGAGGCGTGGCCCAGCGCAGCAGGGCGTTGTTGCAGATGGTGTTCTGCACGTCGACGATGACTCCCGCCGAAGGATCCACAGCCGAGAGCTCTTCCACCGCGAGCACGCCTGGAAGAAGCTGCCTCCCTGGCCGCCATATTCCTCGGGGATTTCGATGCCCATCAGGCCCATTTCGAAGAACTGGCGGATGATGTCCTTGCGGAAGACGCCGGCCTCGTCCATCTCGCGGACGTAGGGGCGGATCTCGCTCGCGCGCGAATCTGCGGACCGTCGATTGGAAGAGCTTCTCGTCTTCGGAAAGGGCGGTCAGCGGAAGGGGCGGCGCGTCGCTCGGTGCTGCTGCAGTCGCCATGTACGCAGCTTACTCCTTAGCGGCCCCGCAGCGCCAGCGCGGGGTCAGCGCTTCCGCGCTGCTTAACTGCGCATGGATTGCCGCGATGAAGACGCCGGGCCGAAGCCCGGCGGCAGCGCGGAAGCGCTGACCCCACCGTGTCCCGTTGGTGAAGGCCGTCGTCCCACAACCGAACAGCGCCGGGTCTTAACCTTTGACGACGTTGGCTGTGTTTACAGGCAGATACGGGCGCTGGTGGCGGTGGCAGGCCGGGTGCATTCCCGGACGCATGCTGCATGACCTCCGCTATGCCTTGCGCACCTTGCGTCAGAATCCCGGCTTTGCGTTGGTGGCGATTATTTCGCTGGCGCTCGGAATCGGCGCCAACGCGGCCATGTTCAGTTTCGCCGACGCGCTCGTACTGCGCCCTCTGCCCGTGCCCGATGCTTCCGGCCTCGTCATGGTCCAGTCGCCAGTTGCGCGGTGAAAAGTTGGGCGCGTTCGCGGCTTATTTCCCGATGTCGTATCCCGACTACGTCGACTTGCGGGACAGGAACCAATCCTTTGCGGGCTTGTCGGCCGCCCAGTTTTCCCAAGTCGGGTTCACCGCCCGGAAAGGCGCGCTGCCCGAGATGGAAGTTTGGGGAACTCGTAAGCGGCAATTTCTTTCGCGTGATGGACGTCGAGCCGGCCATCGGACGCAGCTTTCCGGCCCAGACGAGGACCAGGTGCGGGGGCGCGATGCCGTGGTCGTCCTGGGCCATGACCTCTGGAAGAACGATCTCGCCTCGGACCCGGACGTTATAGGCAAGACAATCTTCCTCAACGGTATTGCTTTTACGGTCGTGGGAGTGGCGCCCGAGTCGTTTCTCGGCTCCAACACTTTGGTTCGCTCGGCGCTATTTGTTCCGTTGGCGATGGCGCCTCAGCCTGGCGGGCGACGTCCAACCGTTTTGGCTCGACCAGCGTGAAATTCGTCCCCTAACTGTCCGCGGCCGCCTGAAGCCAGGGGTTACAGTGGCCCAGGCCGCCGCCGAAGCCAGCGTGATCGGCCAGCAACTCGAGCAGGCCTACCCGGCGACGAATCGATCCGCGTCTCTGGTGGCATCCGGGGATGAGAAAGCGCGGCTGCTACAAAACCCGTACAACACGGTACTCGTGGCTTTCCTCGCGGCACTGTCTGGCATGGTGCTGTTGATTGCCTGCGCCAACGTTATGAACCTGATGTTGAGCCGCGCGCGGGCCCGGTCGCGCGAGATCGCCGTGCGTCTGGCCATTGGCGCCGGGACGTGGGCGCTTGATCCGCCAATTATTGACCGAGAGCATGGTAACCGCACTTCTGGGAGGCGCGCTGGGGCTGGCCGTGGCGGAAGCTGGAGTGGACCTGTTTTCCCAGATCCGCATTCCCAGCGCGTTGCCAATCTCAATCGAGTTCAGGCTTGACCCCCGCGTGCTCCTGTTCTCATTCTTCACCGCCGTGGTGAGCGCCATTTTGTTCGGGTTGGTACCCGCGCTGCGTACCACCAACCCCGATCTTGTGCCGGCGCTGAAATCCGGGAAGGCGGAAGGCGGCAAACACCATTGGTTCCTGGGCCGCAATGCGTTGGTGATCGCGCAAGTGGCAATTTCGCTGGTGCTGATGGTGTTCGCCACCCAGGCCTACCGCGGGGCTGGGATTGTCCTCTCGTCGCCGGTGGGTTTCCGGACAGATCATCTGTTAATCGCCAATTTTGACCCGTCGCTGGCCCGCTACACTCCTGTGCAAACCGAGGATTTTTATAGACGGCTACTGGAACGCGCGCGCAGCCTGACCGGAGTGAAGTCCGCGGCTCTTGCTCAAGACGTGCCGTTTGGGGCAAATGGCGGTGGCAGCCGCATCGTCCCGGAAGGCGTTCAGCTACCGCCCGGGACGGAGGCGACCCTGGTGCTCTCGATTATCGTCAGCGACGGCTACTTCGAAACGATGGGCGTACCCATCATCGAGGGCCGTGGGTTTCGAGTTACGGACAAGTCCAATTTTCCAACCGTGGCCGTGGTCAACGAAGAATACGCCCGCAAGTATTACCCCGGGCAGAGCGTGATCGGAAAGCGGTTCCGGCTGACCGGAGCCGGCGGCGGGATGGTGGAGATCGTGGGCGTAGCGAAACAGAGTAAGTATTCCTTCATCGTGGAGCCGCGGATCGAATTTGTTTACCTGTCGGCGTTTCAGAACCCGCGGCCGAGCATGACGCTTCTGCTGGAGACCACTGGGCGGCCATCCGACATGGCGGGCCCATTGCGCAACATGGTTCGGTCGCTCGATGCGGGACAGCCGGTTTTTGGCATCCGTACGATGGAGGAATACTTCGACCTAAGGGCCAAAAAGCTCCTGACTGTTCTATTGCAAATGATGCTGGGCATGGGGCTTCTGGGGTTCCTGCTGGCATTGGTAGGACTCTACGGCCTGATGACATATTTTGTCGGGCTGCGGCAGCGCGATATCGGAATCAGGATGGCGATCGGCGCCGATCCGCGCGGTGTGCTCCGCATGGTTTTGAAACAAGGCATGCTGCTGGCCGGAACCGGTGTGGGAATCGGACTGCTGCTGAGCCTGCTGGCGGGAAAACCCACCACGGCCCTGATCGAAAGCCAGGGTTTCAACATTCCCTTGCTGGTACTGGTCTGCCTCGGGTTAGTGGCCGCGGCCGGATTTGGCGCGTATATTCCCGCGCGCCGCGCATCGCTTCTCGATCCCAACGTGGTTTTGCGACAGGAGTAAATAATGCTGCACGACTTCCGCTATGCTTTGCGCACCTTGCGTCAGAATCCCGGCTTTGCGCTGGTGGCAATCATTTCGCTGGCGCTCGGCATCGGGGCCAACGCCGCCATGTTCAGTTTCGCCGACGCGCTCATACTGCGCCCGCTGCCGGTACCCGATGCTTCCGGCATCGTCACGGTACTGTGCCAAACGCGCGGGGGGACCCAGGGCGTATTCGGGGCATATTCCCAGATCTCTTATCCGGACTACGTCGATCTCCGGGACAAGAGTAGATCCTTCTCCGGTTTGTCAGCCGCCCGCTTCGGTCAGTTCGGATTCACGACCCAAAAAGGCACGCTGCCCAAGATGGAATTCGGCGAGCTCGTGAGTGGGAATTACTTTCAGGTCTTTGGCGTGCAGCCGGCGCTGGGGCGGGCTTTCCGGCCCGATGAAGACCAGGTGCGCGGCCGCGATGCGGTAGCCGTCCTGAGTTATGACCTGTGGAAGAACGAGCTGGCATCGGATCACGATGTGATCGGTAAGACCATCTTCCTCAATGGAATTAACTTCACCGTCATCGGCGTAGCACCGGAATCGTTTCTTGGCTCAAATGTCTTGATTCGCTCGGCGTTCTTTGTTCCCCTGGCCATGGAACCTAGTCTGGGGGGTGACGGGCAAAAGACGACACTCGATCAACGAGAACTCCGCATGTTCACCGTGCGCGGCCGGCTGCAGCCAGGTGTCAGCGTATCCGGGGCCGCAGCCGAGGCGCACGTGATCGGACAACAATTGGCGCAGGCCTATCCCGCAACCAATCGACTGGCGTCACTCGAAGTCTCATCCGACCAGCGGGCCCGGATGCGGGGCGATCCGCTGGATTCCCTGCTCGTCGTCTTCCTGATGGCCCTGGCGGGTATGGTGCTGCTGATCGCCTGTGCCAACGTCATGAACTTGATGTTGAGTCGCGCGCGGGCCCGTTCACGCGAAATTGCCGTGCGGCTGGCGATTGGCGCGGGACGAGGCCGCCTGGTACGGCAGATGCTAACAGAGAGCCTGGTGATCGCCCTTCTGGGTGGGGCTTTCGGGCTCCTGGTGGCAGAGGCCGGCGTAAATCTGTTTTCCCAGATCCGTGTCCCCAGCACCCTTCCGATCTCGCTTGAATTCAGGCTTGACCCGCGAGTGCTCCTGTTCTCGCTGTTCGCTGCCATAGCCAGCGCCATCTTGTTTGGACTGGTGCCCGCGCTCAACTCCACCAGGCCAGACCTGGTACCCGCGTTGAAATCCGGCAAAGCGGAGGGCGGTAAGCGCCGGCGGTTCCTGGGAAGGAATGCGCTCGTGATCGCCCAGGTGGCGGGTTCGCTGGTGCTCCTGGTTTTCGCGACGCAGGCGTACCGCGGCGCTGGGATCCTGCTCGGAGCTCCCGCCGGCTTCCGTACCGATCATCTATTGATTGCCAGCTTCGACCCATCGCTGGCGCGATACACGCCGTCCCAGACCGACGATTTCTACAAACGGCTACTCGAAAGAGCGCGCAAACTTCCTGGCGTCCAATCCGCGGCGCTTACTGAGGATGTTCCCATGGGACAGAATGGCGGCGCCAACCGGATCGTGCCTGAGGGAGTCCGCCTGGCGCCCGGAATCGAAACCATAAACTTGCAATCCAATGTGGTCAGCGAAGGCTACTTTGAACCGATGGGCGTGCCCATTGTCGAGGGCCGCGGATTTCTAACGACCGACCGCGCCGACTCGCCAAAGGTGGCCGTGGTCAATGAGGTGTTCGCGCGGAAGTATTACCCCAAGCAGAGCGCCATAGGAAAGCGGTTCCGGCTCAACAACTCCAGCGGTCCATGGGTCGAGATTGTGGGAGTGGCGAAGCAAAGCAAGTACGTGTTCATCGTCGAGCCGGCCTTGGACTTCCTGTACCTGCCCCATACCCAGAACCCGGTACCGGGAGGCGGAATGACCCTGCTATTACAGACGGCCGGCGCACCATCCGACATGGCGGGCCCTCTACGTGAAATGGTCCGATCACTGGACGCCGGCCAGCCGGTATTCGGCATTCGCACCATGCAGAACTTCTTCGATATACGGACCAAGGCTGTCGACGTGCTGATCCAGGTGATGGCAGGCATGGGCGTTCTCGGGCTGGCCATCGCGCTCATGGGACTCTACGGGCTGATGACGTATGCGGTAGGCCTGCGGCAGCGCGAGATCGGAATCCGCATGGCGGTCGGCGCTGACCCGCGGAACGTGCTGGGGCTGGTGCTGAAGCAGGGAATGCTCCTGTCCTCCACCGGCGTGGCGGTCGGATTGTTATTGAGTTTGCTGGCCGGCAAGCCGACTACGGCCTTCATCGGAGCCGCGGGTTTCAACGTGCCTCTGCTGGCACTGGTGGCGGCGGCGCTTCTGATTACGGCCATGCTGGGCGCGTATATTCCCGCGCGTCGCGCATCGCTACTCGATCCCAATGTGGTGTTGCGACAGGAGTAGATAAATGCTGAACGATTTCCGCTATGCCCTGCGCACCCTGCGCCAGAATCCCGGTTTTGCGCTAGTGGCGATTGTTTCGCTGGCCTTGGGCATCGGTGCCAATGCGGCGATCTTTAGCGCTGCGGATGCGATCATTCTGCGGCCCCTGAACGTGCCTGACCCAGCGCGGCTCATCGAAATCCGATCACAATTGCGCGGCGAGGGCGCGCAGCTCCTGAACTTCACCGGAGTCTCGTATCCGGATTTTGAAGATCTCCGGGAAAAGAGCCAATCGTATACGGGCCTTTTCGCTTTTCAATTCTCCCCATTCGGTTTCACCAAGGAAAAGGGCGCGCTGCCGGAAGCCAAATACGGCACGTTGGTTTCGGGCGATTTCTTTCGAGTCTTGGAAGTGGAGCCGCCGTTGGGACGCGGGTTCCGGCGGGATGAAGACGAGGTCGTGGGCAAGGATGCGGTTGTGGTGCTCAGCCACGATTTTTGGGTGAACGAATTTGCGGCGGCACCTGACGTCTTAGGAAGAACCATCTATCTGAGCGGCATCGATTTCAAAATAATAGGTGTCGCGCCGGAATCGTTCACTGGCCCTAACCATTACGTCCGGCCGTTGTTTTATATCCCGCTGGCTATGGGTCCCCGGCTGCAAGGTGACATTTCGCAAAACGCGCGACACCAACGGGATCTGCGAGATCTATCGGTGATGGGAAGGCTCAAGCCGGGCATCAGCGTGCGGGCGGCCGCTGCGGAAGCGCGCGTGATTGCGGCGCAATTGGCGCAAGCATATCCTGGCACCAATCGGACAGCGACGATGCTGGCCGACACGGAGGTACGGAGCCGCCTAAAAGCGGATACCGCCAGCAGCCTGTTGGCGGGCATTCTGCTCATTCTCGCGGGCCTCGTCCTTTTGATCGCTTGTGGGAATGTCGCGAATCTGATGCTCTCCCGCGCGCGGGGACGGGCGCGGGAGATCGCTGTCCGGCTGGCCATTGGCGCAGGGCGGGGCCGCCTGATCCGGCAGCTCCTGACCGAAAGCCTGGTGGTGGCAGTGCTGGGAGGCGCGCTGGGACTGCTCATCACCGGGGCATGGCTCGATTATCGAGGAGGGACCATCCGCATACCGGGTGACGTTCCCGTGGTGATTCAGCCTCAGATTGATCCTCGCGTGCTTCTCTTTACACTGCTGGCTTCGCTGGTGAGCGCTGTTTTATTCGGATTGATTCCCGCGATTCAGAGTTCCCGGACCGACCTGGTGGAAACCCTCAAACTGGGTAGGGCAGGCGGCGGCAAGCGTCGCCGTTTATTCGGAAGGAACAGTCTCGTAGTCGCTCAAGTGGCTGGTTCCGTAGTGCTCCTGATTTTAGCTTCGCAGGCGTATCGAGGCGCGGCCATTTTGCTCTCCCAGTCACCCGGATACCGAACTGACCACGTTCTGACTGCCAGCTTCGACCCCACCCTGGTACGTTACACGCCCGACCAGACTCGCGAGTTTTACAAACGGCTGCTGGACGAAGCCCGGATGCTCAACGGGGTTGAATCCGCGGCTCTATCCAAGGGGTTGCCGTTGCTGCCTTGGACCTATGATCGAAGCCGGGTAACCCCGGAAGGCTTCCGTCTGCCGCCCGGCACCGAGGCGGTCAGCGTGTTTTCCATTTCCGTGAGCGACGGATACTTTGCCACACTGAATATGCCGATCGTGCGCGGACGGGCGTTCCAGCCCACCGACACGGCCTCCGCACCACGCGTGGCCGTTGTCAATGAACAGTTCGCGCGTAAGTATTACCCAAACCAGGATCCCGTCGGGAAGCGCTTTCGGCTGGGTGGAAACACTGGACCGATGATTGAAATCGTGGGGCTGTCCAAGCAAAGCATTTATTTGATCCCCGGTGAACCTCCGCAGGAATATCTCTACCTGCCGGCGGCACAGGAACCACGCACCGGCATGACGCTGTTGCTTCACACCACCGAGGACCCCGGAGGTCTTGTCGCACCGCTGCGCCAACTGGTTCAGAGGCTCGATCCGGCGCAGCCCATAGTGGGCGTGCGCACGATGCAAGAGGTTTACGATCAGCGTGGGACAGCCAGCGTCAACATGGTGACCCGCTCCATGGCGGGAATGGGAGTGCTTGGCCTGACACTGGCGCTGGTCGGACTTTACGGCTTGATGACTTACTCGGTGGGTTTGCGGCAAAGGGAAATTGGTATCCGCATTGCGGTCGGGGCGAAGCCGGCCGGCGTGCTGCGGATGGTGCTGCGGCAGGGTATGACGCTGGCGGGCACGGGTATAGCTATTGGTCTGCTGCTGAGCGTGATGGCGAGCAGGGCGCTCACCGTCGCGCTGCGCATTTCGTCGTTCAATGTGCCCCTGCTGGGACTGGTTGTGCTCGTGCTGCTGGGCATGGCCGCTCTGGGCGCCTATATCCCCGCGCGGCGCGCATCGCTGCTCGATCCGAATATCGTCTTGCGACAGGAGTAGATGATGCTGCACGATTTCCGTTATGCCTTGCGCACCTTGCGCCAGAACCCCGGCTTTGCGCTGGTGGCGATCATTTCGCTGGCCCTGGGCATCGGCGCCAACGCAGCAATCTATAGCTTCGCGGACGCACTGATTTTGCGGCCCATGGCCGTGCCGCACGCTTCCGAAGTCATGGCCGTGCAGTCGCAGATGCGCGGCGAGAGCATTGCCGGGCTGGCCAATTATTCTCAGGTCTCATATCCGGATTATCGCGATCTACGCGACCGCAGCCAGTCGTTTGCCGGACTGACCGCAGCGCAGTACGCCCCGTTTGGAGTTTCGCTGGCCAAAGGCGTCCTGCCGGAGATGAAGTTCGGAACCTTTGTGAGCGGCAATTTCTTTAGCGTTCTCGACATCGCACCGGCGTTGGGACGAAGCTTCAGCCCCAGCGAAGACCAGGCGCCCGGGCGCGACGCTGTAGTTGTCCTCGGCTACGACTTGTGGAAGAACACTTTTGGCGGACGCCCCGAGGCCATCGGCAGCACCATCTTTCTCAACGGGATTCCTTTCACGGTAATCGGCGTTACGCCGGAGCCGTTTCGTGGACCGTACAACCTGATTCGCTCCGATCTTTTCGTTCCGATGGCGATGGAGCCTCAGTTGGCGGGCGAGCGAAGCCTGCGCGAACAACGTGCCACCCGCGCCTTGTTTGTCAACGGGCGGCTGAAGCCGGGAGTCAGCGTGTCGCAGGCCGCCGCCGAAGCGCGCGTTATCGGACAACAGTTGGCCAGAGCCTATCCGGATACCAACCGCACCACCTCGCTGGTAGTGGACACCGACACACAGGCCCGGATGCGGCTTGGTATAGGTAACGCACTGATCGTCGGTTTTCTGTTGGCGCTGGCAGTAGTGGTGCTGTTGATCGCCTGCGCCAACGTCATGAACCTGATGCTGAGCCGCGCGCGGGCTCGCTCGCGTGAGATTGCCGTGCGGTTGGCCATGGGCGCGGGCCGGTCGCGCCTGGTCCGTCAACTGTTAACCGAGAGCCTGGTGATTGCCTTACTGGGTGGTGTGCTGGGACTGATGGTGGCGGAAATGGGTGTGGATCTGTTCTCCCATTTGAGCGTCCCCAGCGACATCCCTATCGTGATCGACCCGCGGCTGGACGTGCGCGTGTTCTTCTTTGCGCTCTTGATTTCGGTAGCGAGCGCCCTGCTGTTTGGGCTCGTCCCGGCGTTGCAGAGCACCCGGCCCGATCTGGTGCCGGCGCTCAAATCCGGCAGGGCAGAAGGCGGAAAGCGGCGCCGATTCCTTGGAAGGAACGCCCTGGTGGTCGCGCAGGTGGCCGGTTCGCTCCTGTTGTTGGTCTTCGCAACGCAGGCCTACCGCGGCTCCGCGATCGTCCTCTCGTCGTCTCCGGGATTCCGCACGGACCACCTCTTGCTGGCTGGTTTCGACCCGGGCCTGGCTCGGTACAGCGATACGCAAACGCAAGATTTCTACAGGAACCTGCTGGAGCGAAGCAGAACCCTCAGTGGGGTGAAGTCCGCGGCTCTGACTCAGCAACTGCCGATGTCGGCAACGGGAGGCGCGACCCGCGTAGTTCCCGAAGGGGTAATGCTGCCGCCGGGAACCGAAGCGATCACTATGCTTGGTAACACGGTAAGCGACGGGTACTTCGGCACTGCGGGAATACCTATTGTGGAAGGCCGTGAATTTCGCGTGACTGACGGCGCCGCTTCCCCGCGCGTGGCAATTGTGAACGAACTGGTGGCACGCAAGTACTATCCGAAACAGAGCGTCATCGGTAAGCGGTTCCGGCTGGCTGGTTCCGACAAGCCGCCCGTTGAGATCGTAGGCGTCGCGAAGCTGAGCAAGTACTCCTTCATGGTGGAGCCGCCGTTCGAATACATCTATCTGCCGCTGGCCCAAAACCCCCAGACGAGAATGACGTTGATGCTGCAGACTGCCGGGCCCTCCAGTGCAGCCGCCGCCCCGCTGCGCGCGCTGGTCCGTTCCCTGGATGGGCAGCAGCCGGTTTTCAGCGTCCGCACGATGGAAGAGTTCTTCGACCAAAGGGCAACGCAGACTCTGGGCTTGCTGAACAATACTATGGCGGGGATGGGGGTGCTCGGATTGGTGCTGGCGCTGGTCGGCCTGTACGGCCTGATGACGTATTCGGTCGGCTTGCGGCAGCGCGAGATTGGAATTCGCATGGCCGTGGGCGCCGCTCAGAGCAGCGTCTTGAAGATGATGCTGAGGCAGGGGTTGGTGCTGGCTGGCACGGGAGTGGCGATCGGGCTGCTCCTCAGCATTCTGGCCGGCAATTCGACTACGGCCATGATCGGCACGTCGAACTTCTATTTGCCGCTGGTAGCGCTGGTATGTTTCGGGCTGCTGGCAGCGGCCGCACTGGGCGCCTACATTCCCGCGCGGCGCGCATCACTGCTCGATCCGAATGTGGTCTTGCGGCAAGAGTAACGCCGGCGGTCTTTGCCGCCGGTGGGGCGGCTACATCTTTGGCCAGTCCTCAATCTTGACCCGCGCCACCAGCGCCGCTCCGCCCTTGCCGTCGGAACCGAAGATCAACGCCTCACCATCCGCCAGGCCCGATGACAGTTGCGGAAACGCGCGATTGATGTTGGGAAAGTGAGTCACGATGATGGTGTTGTTGCCCTTCGGAAACTCGGTTACTTTCTTCTGCAGCCACTCGGATTGCGATTCCGTGGTGCCACGCATGTTTTGACCGTTATCACCCAGTTCGGGGTACGTCCGCGGCTTGGGAAATTGCGCGTAGCGCACCGTCTCGAGAGCCCGGTACGTGGGGCTGGCGAGCACGTCGCCGATGGGAATCTTCAAATCGCGTAGAGCTTTCCCCATGGCAGCCGCGCTGGCGCGCCCGGCTTCATCCAGTTGACGCTCAAAGGTGACGTTGTCGGGGTTGGCGGTTTGTTTGTCGGGTGCATCGCGGGGTGAACTGGCATGGCGCATCAGGATGACGAATCCGCCCTGCCGCAGAGCTTTCACTAGAGCGTCACCGGACAGGGTTTGCGCGTGCGCGGTGGAGAACAGCGCCAGTACCGGTAGTGCCCAAGTCAGGGATTTCATACGCGACCTCCTTGCAATACGCCTCGTGGGGCAGCCCGGAAGGGCTGCCCCACAGCGATCACTGCTTCCTGGGCGCGCGAGGTTCGGAAGCCGGCGGCACGATGCTCTTGATCCGCATGTAAGTGACCATGCTTCCGTAGATCTCGTTGTTGTGCCCGTAATTCAGGATCAACAGGGCCATCCGCAGATTGCGCGTTTGCCGGCCATTTTCCTGGGTGATGTCAATCATCTCCGTGCCGGACTTGTCTGTCAGCGCAGTGTACACAGCGTCGCAATAATCAAACGCTTCGTTCAGCGCCTTCACCAGTTCGGCTTTGGTCGTCAACTCTTCCAGATTGTTGCCTGCGTTCGGATTCTTTTCGCCCTTCGCTTGGGAACACCAAAGATAGTTATAGTTCGCGATGTGCCCGAGCTGCGCGCCAAACGAGCGTACGTTTTCCTGCAGGCCGGGGCGCATCAGGTAGTTTTCTTCCGGCACCTTTTCGGCGGATCGCACAATGTTGTTTCGGTTGTTAACGAAGGCCTGATGAAGCCATGTGGACAGCGGGTTCGCCGTAGGCTGCTGGCCCGTCTGCGCGGCGGCAGGAATTGTCAAAAGGGGTAATAGCGCGACCACAAAAAGCTTGCTCATTGTCTCCTCACTTGTGTCTGGCGATAAAGTCTATCACGGCTCGATTAAACTCATTGGGCTGCTCCCAGTAGGCCGAGTGGCCCGCTTCGGGGATGACGATCGACTGCGAGTTTTTGATGTGCGCCGCGAACGATTTTTGCACCGGCGGGGGCGCATACATGTCGGCGCCGCCGGTGAGCAGGAGCGTCGGCACCTTGATGGTTTCGAGCAGGGCGAAGGTGATCGGGTTGCGCATGGGCTGCGCGGGGGCCCGCGGCCCTTCCGGCCGGCTGATTTTCTCCAGCTCCATCCAGCGCCTGGTGCCTTCCGGCTGGGCGGCCCGGTATGAGGGGCCGACCTCGCGGACTTCCGGCGGCAACGCGTCGAACTGCGGGGGCCTGATGCGGCGCCCCAGCTCCAGAAATTCCGGGTCCTGGACGCCGCCGATGCTGTTGGCGACCACCAGGCTGCGCAGCCGTTCGGGGAACGAGAGCGCGAAATCGAAAGCGACGAACCCGCCGGCCGCGGTGCCGACCAGGTGGACGCGATCGATGTGCAGAGAGTCGAGCAGGGCCAGCAGGTCGTCCGCGCCGGTGCCAGGCTGGGGCCCCGCAGGGTCGATTTCGGTGCGGCCCCAACCGCGGCGGTCGAAAGCGATAACGCGGTAGCCGGCTGCGGTCAACGCCGGAATCTGGTATTCCCAAACGCGGCTGCTTCCGGTGGCCGCGTGTAAGAGCACCACGGGAATGCCGCTACCGCCGGTGTCTCTATAAAAGATGCGTGCGCCGGGGACCGCCGCATACGCTTCGTGAACCGGAGTTTGGGCTGACATGGAGTTAGCCAGGAGCCACAGGGCTGCCGCGGTCAGACGTGGCACGCGCATGCAGACATAGTAACGCGGCGGGCCGGCGCGAATATGGGCGTTCGACCAGGTGCGGCTGGAGAGCGCGGGACCGCCGTGCCGGTGGGCGACGTCGCGTATGCTGCCCGGTGCTGAATCTTGCTGTTGACGAAAGCTCCCTAAATGTGTAATTATTCATTTTGGTGAATAAAAATTCAAGGTGCCTGCTCCCACGACCAACCCGATTCTGAAAACTAGCGGATCCGATCTGCTGCGCGATCTCGACCTCACCGACGATGAGCTGCGTCTCCCTGCTGGACCTCGCTTCCGACGTCAAACGGCGGCCTGCCGACTACGCGCATGCGCTCGCGGGCAAGTCGATCGCGCTGCTGTTTGAAAAGCCGTCGCTGCGCACGCGGCTGACGTTTGAGCTGGCGATCAAGCAGGTCGGCGGCGAGTCGGTCTTCTGCGAAGGCCCCATCGGCGGGCGCGAGCCGCTGAAGGATGTCGCGCGCAATCTGGACCGCTGGGTCAATGGCATCGTCGCGCGCGTGTTCTCGCAGGACACCGTCGAGGAGCTGGCGCGCTGGTCGGCGGTGCCGGTGATCAACGCGCTGAGCGATCTCTACCATCCCTGCCAGGCGCTGGCGGATGTGCAGACCATTCGCGAGCACTTCGGCGATCTGAAGGGGCTGAAGCTGGCCTTCGTCGGCGACGGCAACAACGTGGCGCATTCGCTGATGCTGACGGCCATGCGGCTGGGCATGGATTTCGCGCTGGGCTGCCCGCAGGGCTATCGTGCCGAACCCGGAAATCGTGGCGCAGGCCGAAGGGCTGGCGGCGGTTTCGGGCGCTGCGCTGGTGATCACGCACGATCCGGCCCGAGGCGCTCGCGGCGCGCACGCCGTCTACACCGATGTGTGGGCCAGCATGGGGCAGGAGCGAGGAAGCGGCGCGGCGCAAGAAGGCGTTTCATCCGTACCAGGTGAACGACGAACTGTTTTCGCAGGCGCGGCCGGATGCCATTTTCATGCACTGCCTGCCTGCCAAGCGCGGCGAAGAAGTCACCGACGCCGTGATGGAAGCGCGACGCTCGGTGGTGTTCGACCAGGCGGAAAACCGGCTGCACGCGCAGAAGGCGCTGCTGCTGATGATGCTAGCCTGAAACGGCACAGAAGATAAACCGGCACAGCAGGAATGCCTGTGCTACAGAACAAGATTATGAACAAACCGAAGAAAGTGGCGCTCGCCTACTCGGGCGGGCTGGATACCTCTGTCATCATTCCGTGGCTGAAGGAAAACTACGGCTGCGAAGTGGTCGCGGTGTGCGGCGATATCGGCCAGGGCGGCGACGAACTGACCGGCCTGGAAGAGAAGGCGCGCAAGACCGGCGCCTCGGAAGTGTACGTCGACGATATGCGCGAGGAGTTCGTCATCGCAGTATCTGTGGAAGCTGGTGCGCTCGGGCGGCGTCTACGAGCACAAGTATCTGCTGGGCACGTCGATCGCGCGGCCGCTGCTCGCCAAGAAGCAGGTGGAAGTGGCGCTGCGCCACCGGCTGCGACGCGCTGGCGCACGGCTGCACGGCAAGGGCAACGACCAGGTGCGCTTCGAGCTCACCTACAAGGCGCTGGCGCCGCAGCTTGCCGGTGATCGCGCCGTGGCGCGAGTGGGACATCGTCTCGCGCGAAGACGCCATCGAGTACGCGCGCAAGCACAACGTGCCGATTTCGCGCATCGACCACCAAGATCTACAGCCGCGACCGCAACATCTGGCACATCTCGCACGAAGGCGGCGCGCTGGAAGATCCGGCCAACGCCGCGCCGGACGAGATCTGGATGCTCACCAAGAGTCCCGAGCGAAGCGCCCGACAAAGCCGGCGAAGTGACCATCGGCTTCGAGAAGGGCGTGCCGGTTTCGGTGGACGGCAAGACGATGAAGCGCGTTCGAGCTGCTCGAAGCGCTGAACCAGATCGGCGGCGAGCACGGCATCGGGCGCATCGACCTGGTGGAGAACCGCTTCGTCGGGATGAAGTCGCGCGGCTGCTACGAAACGCCGGGCGGCGCGCTGATCATGTTCGCGCATGCGCGAACTGGAAGCGCTCACGCTCGACAAGAACACGCTGCACTACAAGCAGAAGCTGGCGCTCGATTACGCGGAGATGGTCTACAACGGCCTGTGGTTCACGCCGCTGCGCGAGGCGCTGGATGCGTTCTTCGAAAAGGTGACGCGAGACCGGTCACGGGCGAAGTCAAGCTGCGGCTCTACAAGGGCAACATCGAGCCGCTCAGCCGCAAGTCGCCGTATTCGCTCTACTCGCTGGATATCGCCAGCTTCACCATGGGCGCGAGCTACGACCAGAAGGACGCGCTGGGCTTCATCAACCTGATCGGGCTGCCGATCAAGGTGCGCGCGGGGCTGGCCGCAGCGAAGTCCTCCGGCGCTAAGTCATGAAGCTGTGGGGCGGGCGGTTTGAAGCGGGGCCTTCGGAAGTCTTCGAGCGATTCTCCGGGTCGCTGGATTTCGACCGGCGGCTGATCGATGCCGATATTCGCGGCTCGCAGGCGTTCGCGCGGGCGCTCGAACGCGTCGGCATCCTGACGGCGGAAGAGCGCGCGCAGATCGTCGCGGCGTTCGACGCAGATCCGCGCCGAGGCGGCGAAGCCCGGATTCTTCGAAGGCGCCACGGACGAAGACGTCCACACGCTGGTGATCCGCAAGCTGAAGGAGCGCGCCGGCGCGGTGGCCGACAAGATCCACACCGGGCGCAGCCGCAACGAGCAGGTTTCGCTCGATATGCGGCTGTGGCTGCGCGAAGAGTGCGACCGATCGCGCAGGCCCTGCTGTGCGGCGTGATGGGCCGCGCTGCTGGATCTGGCGGACGCGTATCCCGACGCGGTGATCCCCGGCTACACGCACATGCGCCGCGCCCAGGCCGTGCTCTGGCCGCACTACCTGCTGGCGTATTTCGAAATGTTCGCGCGCGATTGGGAGCGGTTCGGCGAAGCCGCGCGGACGCGCCAACGTGCTGCCGCTCGGCTCCGGCGCGCTGGCGGGCAGCGGGTTTCCGTTCGACCGCGAAGCCATGGCGCGCGACCTGGGCTTCGACGCGATCACGCGCAACAGCATGGACGTTTCGGGCGACCGCGATTTCGCGCTCGACTTTCTCTACGCCGCGTACGCGTCACCATGCTCCACCTGAGCCGCCTGGCCGAGGACTGGATTCTCTATTCGAGCGAAGAGTTCGGCTGGATGGAGTTGGGCGACGGCGTCACCAGCGGTTCCAGCCTGATGCCGCAGAAGAAGAATCCGGATTCGCTCGAACTGATCCGCGGCAAGAGCGGCCGCGTGATGGGTGCCTCACGTCGCTGATTGGTGACGATGAAGGGCCTGCCGATGACCTACAATCGCGACATGCAGGAGGACAAGGAGCCGCTGTTCGAAGCCGCCGACCAGTTGGCGGGCTCGCTCGAGATGGCGCGCGTGGTGATCGAATCGGCCAAGCTGAATCCGGCACGCGCCGGCCGCGGCGGCGGAAGAGAGCTGGGTGGTGGCGACCGATCTGGCCGAGGCGCTGGCGCGCGCCGGCACGCCGTTCCACCAGGCGCATCAGATTGTGGGCCGGTTCGTGCTGGAAAGCGTGCGCGGCGGCAAGAAGCCGGCGGATTGGACGGCGGAGGAGATGCGGCGTTTCGCTCCGGAATTCACCAGCGATTTCGCGGCGCTTCTCGATCCGCGCCGAGGGCATGAAGTCGCGCGAGATTCCGGGCGGAACGGGCTACCTGGCTGTGGCTGCGGCGCTGGCCGAAGCCAAGGAGCGACTGGGAAAGTTGATGGTATGAGCAAGAGCTACCGACAAGGACAGATCCTCAAGTTGATCCGCAGCCAGAATGTCCTCACGCAGGAAGAACTGGCGCAGGAACTGCGCAAGCAGGGGATCGCGGCCACGCAGGTGACGCTCTCGCGCGACATCCGCGAACTGCGCCTGGTGAAGACGCGGGAAGGCTATCAGGAAATGGCGCCCGAAGAGCGGGGCCCGGCATTTCCACTGCTGGCCGCCGAGTTTCTGCTGGACGTGCGCTGCGCGCAGAACCTGGTGGTGCTGAGGACGGCTCCCGGGCCACGCCAACTCGGTGGCGGTGGCGCTGGATCAGGAAGAGTGGCCGGAGGTGGTGGGCACGATCGCCGGCGACGATACGATTCTGGTGATCACGCCCGACAGCGCCACCGCCGAGGTGGTGCAGGAGAAACTCATGACCATTTTGGAGGGGAGCTGACGGTGGTTTGGGCGTATACTGCCAGCAGGAGGGGCTATGGTCAGGTTCGCATCCGTCGCGGTTCTCTTACTCAGTGTGTTCGCGGCCAACGGGCAGGTACTGAGCCCTCGCAAGACCACGTCCATCACGATTGAAGGCAAGAAGATTACGGTGGGGTATGGCGCGCCTTCGATGCGCGGCCGCAAGGTGATGGGACGCTTGGTTCCGTACGGGGAAGTGTGGTGCGCCGGGGCCAACGACGCGACGTCGCTCGACACCGAGGCCGACCTGGACATCGGCGGCTTGAAAGTTCCCAAGGGAAGCTACACGCTGTGGGCGCTTCCGAACTCGGACGAGTGGCGGTTCATTGTGAACAAAGAGACCGGACAGTGGCATACCGAGTATCGCGAAGAGCACGATCTGGGCCGGGTCAAAATGAGCGTGAAAGCTCTCCCGGAGCCCGTGGAAGTTTTCCGCATTGAGTTATCCTCCACGGGCGGGAGCAAAGGCAAGCTGGCGCTAATCTGGGAAAATACCGAGGCTTCTGTACCGATCAACGTGGTGCGCTAACGCGCACTAGCCGGCTGCGACGACGTATGAGGAGCCGTTGCTGGACAGCGCCCGGCGCATCGTCTTGGTCGCAGTGAGTTCTTTCCGGTGTACCCGGTGCAGCCATGCGGAACTAAGGACGCGCACGACCTCGGCGGGTTCGAAGGGCGCCGCCAGCACGTCGTAGGCTCCCAGGTTCAGGGCTTCCGCCCACAGATACTCGTCCGCCAGCCGTGAGGTTACGATCAAGGAAGGCGGGTCCGGTAGCTGGGACATTTGATCGAGCAAGTCACGCCAGGAATCCTTCCCCACATTTTTCTCGCAGACGACGATGTGTAATCCATCATGCCCCAGCAGCGACACGGCCGAAGGGAGGGACGTGCTGGTCTGAAGCTTCCACTCGGAGTCAGGGCACGAGGGCCACTCCGAGCGTGTGAAAATGGCGGCAAGGCCGGAACTGTCTTCATGGCCCAAGCCCACCGAAAGTACCTTAATTTGGTTGATTTCTTTTCCTTTATTAGGGTTACCCTTCATACGGGTTTCTCCACACTGATCCTGTCAACACGGGGTCACAAAAAGTTGCTCGGTTCCCGGTGCGTGAACGATCACGCACCCGAGCGGCGCACTAGCATTGGCTCACTGACTTGGGGGGCCGCCACTTCGTCGGTGCGGCTGCGGAACTGCTCTTCGGCCTCTAACCAGTCGACTTCCGGCGATCCCTCGGGACATCCTCTGGCGTGCCAAAGCTGATAGGCCAGGGTAGCTATGTCCGTTGAATTGCTACCGTTTCGCTTCTCTGACGGGGAGGTCTCGAGGCCCCTGCTATCGGGGGAGGCCACTCGTATCCGTTGTTTTGCCACTCCGGTTCCCTCTCTTAAAGCGTATTTCCCAGGGTTGGGACTTCGGGTCCGCCCTTGCCAAAGAGGCCAACGGTTTGGTCGTACGAGACGGGGTTCCGAGTGCGGAGTAAACCCATCTCAAGGGATTCCGGCGACCCGAAATCCAGACCAGAATAAGAACTATGAACATATGTTAAGGTCCGGCAGCCGCTCCCGTCAAGTGGTTTTTTTGTGAATATCCTGTGAGAAAACGAACGTAAATTCTCGGCTTTTTTGAACTTAATTCTTATTTCGGGAATTTCAGGTCTGCAAGGGCAATGTCGTGATCGGCTTAGATCCGATTACAGCTCCAAATTTCGGCTCCCAGTTCGCCCTCTTGCACTTCGGTGTCCGTCTCGGGTATGATTGTAGGGTTTCGCGAGTATAGCTTTCTGCTCCTGTGCTACCACCCGTCTGCAAGGCGGGTCCGTCCAGGGGTGAGGCCCCGAGGTGCCGCCGGTTACGCCGGTAGGGACATGGGCCTGTCCGAAGCACGCAAGCCTGTGGTGGGTTGCGTCACTAACTGATAATCGATCGCGAAGAGGAAATTTGTGCCGACGTTCAACCAACTTGTGCGTAATGGGCGGAAGCCGCCACGCTGGAAGACCTCTAGCCCTGCGCTGGCCAGTTGCCCGCAGAAGCGCGGAGTTTGCACGCGCGTATATACCTCCACTCCCAAGAAGCCGAATTCGGCATTGCGCAAAGTGGCCCGCGTGCGGCTCAGCCATGGAATCGAAGTAACCACTTATATCCCCGGGGTCGGGCACAACCTGCAGGAGCACTCGATTGTGCTGATCCGCGGGGGACGCGTGAAAGACCTTCCCGGGGTGCGGTATCACGTGATTCGCGGCGCCCTCGATACGGCCGGGGTGGCGAATCGCAAACAGGGACGATCGAAGTACGGTGCCAAGCGGCCCAAAGCGTAGCGGCCGAATCGCAGGAATTATATGCCACGCAGAAGACGAGCTGTTGTTCGGGAAATTATACCGGATGCGGTGTACAACTCCAGCCTGGTCGAGAAATTTGTGAACTCGATGATGTGGGAAGGCAAGAAGAACACCGCGCAGGGAATTTTTTATGCCGCCATGGACAAGCTGCGGGAGCGCACCGGCGACGATCCGCTGAAGGCCTTCAAGAAAGCTGTGGAGAACGCCAAGCCGCTGCTCGAAGTGAAGACGCGGCGCGTGGGCGGCGCCAACTACCAGGTGCCCATCGAGGTGCCGCAGAACCGCCGGACTTCGCTGGCCATGCGCTGGATTATCGGCAATGCGCGGACGCGGCCGGAAAAAGGTATGGCGGAGAAGCTGGCCAACGAATTAAACGACGCCTCCAATTTACGAGGGGGCGCGATTAAGAAGAGAGACGATGTCCACCGCATGGCGGAGGCCAATAAGGCGTTCGCGCATTATAGGTGGTGAGAAGTGGTCAGTAATCAGTAATCAGTTATCAGCCACCACCGGTTTTGTCCGGAGCTGAAAACTGACGACTGAAAACTGAAAACTATTTAGAGGCTGTGGGGAGAAGGGTCAAGGGTTCAGTAGGGTTATGGCAAGAACGATTCCGCTCGAAAGGATGAGGAACATCGGCATCGCCGCTCATATCGATGCCGGTAAGACTACGACTACGGAGCGGATTTTATATTACACGGGGCGCACGCACAAGCTCGGCGAGGTTCATGAGGGCACGGCCACCATGGACTGGATGGAGCAGGAGCAGGAACGCGGCATCACCATCACGTCGGCCGCGACCACCTGCGAGTGGCGTGACATCCAAATCAACATCATCGATACACCGGGGCACGTGGATTTCACGGCCGAGGTGGAGCGCAGCCTGCGTGTTCTGGACGGCGCCGTGGCAGTTTTTGATGCGGTGGCTGGCGTGCAGCCGCAGTCGGAGACAGTCTGGCGGCAGGCCGATAAATATTCGGTCCCGCGCATTTGCTTCATCAATAAGATGGACCGCGTGGGCGCGGATTTCTATCATTCGATGGAGACCATCATCTCGCGGCTGAAGTGCAAGCCGGTGGCTATCGAGCTTCCGGTGGGCGCCGAAGATCAGTTCAAGGGCATTGTCGACCTGGTGGAGATGAACGCCAAGATCTGGCGCGACGAGACGCTGGGCTCCGAGTTCAACGTGGTCGAGATCCCCGAAGACCTGGTGGAGAAGGCTAAAGAGTACCGCGAGAAGATGATCGAGGCAGTGGCCGAACACGATGACCACCTGTTTGAGAAATTCATCGAGGGCCAGCCGATCTCGAATGACGAGATCCGCGCGGGCATACGCAAAGCCACCATCGCGCTGAAGATCTTCCCGGTCATCTGCGGCTCGGCATTCAAGAACAAGGGCGTGCAGACCATGTTGGACGCGGTGGTGGATTACCTGCCATCGCCTCTCGATATCCCGCCGGTGGAAGGTCTGGACCTGGATCATCCCGACCAGACGCTGGTGCGCGAAGCGTCCGACGATGAACCGTTCGCGGCGCTGGTGTTCAAGATCATGACCGACCCGTACGTCGGCCAATTGGCGTTTTTCCGGGTTTATTCAGGAACGTTGAAATCCGGCGACTCGGTGTACAACGTGGCCAAGCGGCGCAAGGAACGGATTGGGCGGCTCCTGCGCATGCACGCCAACAAGCGCGAAGATATTCAGGAGATCCTGGCCGGCGACATCTGCGCGGCCGTGGGCCTGAAGACGGTATCGACCGGCGACACGATCTGCGACGACGAAAATCCGATCGTGCTCGAATCGATCGATTTCCCGATGCCCGTGATCCAACTTGCGGTGGAACCCAAAACCAAGGCCGACCAGGAAAAGTTGGGGATGGCCATCCAGAAGCTGGCGCAGGAAGATCCCACATTCCGCGTGTATACCGATCCCGAAACCGGGCAGACCATTCTCTCGGGAATGGGCGAACTGCACCTGGAAATCATTGTGGACCGCATGATGCGCGAGTTCGGCGTGGGCGCCAATGTCGGCAAGCCACAGGTGGCCTATCGCGAGACCATTCGCAAGAGCGCCGAGGGCGAAGGCCGGCACATCAAGCAGACCGGCGGCCACGGGCAATACGGGCACGTCAAGATCAAGGTGGAACCGCTGCCTTCCGGCGGGGGCTTTGAGTTTGTCGACGACATTACCGGCGGCCGTGTGCCGAAGGAATATATCAAGCCCACCGAGATGGGAATCAAGGAAGCGCTCGAGGGCGGCATCATGGCGGGCTTCCCGATGTCGGATCTCAAAGTGACTCTCTACGATGGCAGTTATCACGATGTTGACTCGTCGGAAATGGCGTTCAAGGTTGCCGGTTCGCTGGCCATCAAAGAAGCTGTCAAGCGGGCCAAGCCTGTGCTTTTGGAACCGATCATGGCAGTCGAGGTGGTGGTTCCGGAAGAGTACATGGGCGATGTGATCGGCGATCTGAATTCACGGCGCGGGCGCATCGAAGGCATGGAACTGCGCGGGACGACGCAGATCATCAAGTCATCGGTGCCGCTTTCGGAAATGTTCGGCTACGCGACCGATGTCCGCTCCCGGACGCAGGGCCGCGGCAGTTTCACCATGCATTTCGGCAGGTATGAAGAAGTCCCCGGCGCGATCGCCGAGGAGATCGTCAGCAAAGTCCAGGGGAAGATAACCAGATAAGGAGACAGGTGTTTTCGTATGGCAAAGGAAAAGTTTGACCGCAGCAAGCCGCACGTGAATATCGGGACGATCGGGCACATCGATCACGGCAAGACCACCCTGACGGCGGCGATCACCAAAGTGCTGGCCAAGCACAATCCGAAGAATAAGTTCCGCAGTTTCGATTCGATTGACAATGCGCCGGAAGAAAAAGCCCGCGGTATCACCATCGCGGTGGCGCACATCGAGTACGAGACCGCCAAGCGGCATTACGCCCACGTGGATTGCCCGGGGCACGCCGACTACATCAAGAACATGATCACCGGCGCGGCGCAGATGGATGGCGCCATCCTGGTGGTGGCGGCCACCGACGGGCCCATGCCGCAAACCAAGGAACACGTGCTGCTGGCGCGGCAGGTAGGCGTGCCGTACATCGTGGTGGCGCTGAACAAAGTGGACATGGTGGAGGACGCCGAGCTGCTGGACCTGGTGGAGCTGGAGGTCCGCGAGCTTCTCTCCAAATACGAATTTCCGGGCGATGCGACTCCGATTATCAGGGTGTCGGCGTTGGGGGCACTGAACGGGGAAGCGCAGTGGGAAAAGACTGTGGACCAGTTGATGGACGCGGTGGACAGCTACATTCCCATGCCGGAGCGCGCCAAGGACAAGCCGTTCCTGATGCCGATCGAAGACATCTTCTCGATCCAGGGGCGCGGGACGGTGGTGACGGGCCGCATCGAGCGGGGCGTCTGCAAGGTGGGCGAGGAAATGGAGATCGTAGGCTTCCGGGACACACGCAAGACGGTGGTGACGGGCGTGGAAATGTTCAAGAAGCTGCTGGACACCGGGGAAGCAGGCGACAACGTGGGGCTGCTGCTGCGCGGAGTGGAAAAGAACGAAGTGGAGCGCGGGCAGGTGATTGCGAAACCGGGGTCGATTACGCCGCACACGGTGTTCAATGGGGCAGTGTACGTGTTGAGCAAGGAAGAAGGCGGGCGGCACACGCCGTTCTTCAAGGGATACCGGCCGCAGTTCTACTTCCGCACGACGGACGTGACGGGAGTGGCGGAGCTGCCGGAAGGCACCGAAATGGTGATGCCGGGCGACAACGTGGACCTGAAGGTGGAGCTGATCACGCCCATCGCCATGGACAAGGGGCTGCGGTTCGCGATCCGCGAAGGCGGGCGGACGGTGGGCGCCGGCACGGTTACGGAAGTGATTAAGTAGGAAACGATGGCTCTGAGAGAACGTATACGAATCCGTCTGAAGGCTTACGATCACCGCGTGCTCGATCAGTCCACGACGGAGATTGTGGATACCGCGAAGCGGACCGGCGCAACGGTGGCCGGTCCCATACCGCTACCGACGTCGCGCAGCATCACGACGGTTTTGCGGTCGCCGCATGTCGATAAGAAATCGCGAGAGCAGTTTGAGATCCGGACGCACAAGCGGCTACTGGACATTTTGGAACCGACCCAGCAAACGGTGGACGCGCTGATGAAGCTCGATCTGCCGGCGGGTGTGGATGTGGAGATTAAGGCGTTTGGGAAGTAAAAGCAGTCAGCATTCAGCAGTCAGCTATTCAGCTAAAACCTGGCGGCACGCGGAACTGATGGCTGATCGTTGAAGCTGATAGCTGATCGCTGAAAGCTATTTGATTTATGACTTCAGGAATCCTTGGCAAGAAAATTGGGATGACCCAGGTGTTCGGGCCGGATGGAACGGCGGTGCCCGTGACGCTGCTCAAAGCCGGTCCGTGCATGGTGGTGCAGCGCAAGACGCCCACCGTCGACGGGTATGATTCCGTGCAGCTCGGTTTGATGGAATTCGTCAAGCCGCAGCGCGTGAACAAGCCGGCCACCGGGCATTTGAAGAAAGCCGGCGCGGAAGGCGCGAAGTTTCTGCGCGAGTTTCCCGTGCGTCCCGGCGATGACGATCTGAAGCCTGGCGACAAGGTTCTGGTGGATCAGTTCAAGCCGAAGGACAAGGTGGACGTGATCGGCATCAGCAAGGGGCGCGGGTTTGCGGGCGTTGTGAAGCGCCACCATTTCCGGGGCGGCGAAGCGACACACGGATCCATGTTCCACCGTGCGCCGGGTTCCATTGGGGCGTCGAGTTTTCCCTCCCGCGTGCTGCCGGGTATGCGCATGGGTGGACACCTGGGCCACGCGCGCGTGACGGTGCGCAACCTGGAAGTGGTTGAGGTGGTCACTGAGGATAACGTGCTGGTGGTGAAGGGCGCGGTGCCGGGACCGAACGGGGGATACGTGCTGGTCCAGAGGTCGAAGAGGTAACGTTGATGCCGACGGTAGATGTAGTGGATTTAAATAATCAGAAGGTCGGCGAGTTGGAGCTGGCCGACGCGGTATTTGGCGCCGAGGTCAACGAAGCGCTGCTGTACGAAGCGGTTCGGCAGTTCCAGGCGGGCCGGCATGCGGGCACGCACAAGACCAAGACGCGTTCCGAAGTGGCAGGCTCGGGCAAGAAGCTGTGGAAGCAGAAGGGCACGGGCCGGGCGCGCATGGGATCGATCCGGTCGCCTATATGGCGGCACGGGGGCACGGTGCACGGGCCGGTGCCGAGGGATTACAGTTACAAGCTGCCGCGCAAGATGCTGCTGGGCGCGCTGCGCTCGGCGCTTTCGGCCAAGGTGCGGGATGGCGAGTTGAAAGTGGTGCAGGCGTTTACGCTGGCCGATCACAAGACCAAGAGCGCCATGAACGCGCTGGCCAACGTGGTCACCGGCCGGACGGTGCTGGTGGTGGACAACGAAGACAATCGCAACCTGGCGCTGGGGCTGCGCAATTTGCAGGGCGTGACGTTGATGCCCACGAGGGCAGTGAACCCGTACCACCTGCTGGGCCACCAGAACGTGCTGCTTTCCGAGGCGGCGGCGCGGAAGTTTTCGGAGGCGCTGGCAAAATGAATATCTACGAAGTGATCCTCCGCCCGGTAGTGACCGAAAAGGGCGTAGATAAAAAGGACACCGAGCGCACGCTCTGTTTTCAAGTGGCCCTAGAGGCCAACAAGACGCAAGTCAAAGCGGCGGTGGAAAAGCTTTTCAAGGTGAAGGTGGCGGACGTGCGGACGGCCACGTTCGACGGCAAGCTGCGGCGCCGCGGGCGCTTTTCGGGCTACCGTTCGGATTGGAAGAAAGCCTATGTGCGGCTGAAGTCAGGCGAGAAGGTGCCGGATTTTGCAGAGATTTAGAAAAAGCAGTCAGCGATCAGCATTCAGCGTTCAGAATCTCGACCATGGCTGGGCGCGAGAACTGAGAGCTGATGGCTGAGAGCTGTAATGCTGAGAAGCTATATAATATGCCGATTAAATCTTACAGTCCCGTCACTCCGACGCGCCGTTTCCAGACGGTGGTGACGCGCGATGAGATCACTAAGCAGCGGCCGGAAAAATCGCTGGTCGAATCGAAGCTGCGGACGGGCGGGCGCAATAGCACGGGGCGCGTGACTTCGCGGTTCATCGGGGGCGGCGCCAAGCAGGCTTACCGGGTCATCGATTTCAAGCGCGACAAGATCGGAATTCCGGCGGTGGTGGCGGCCGTGGAGTACGATCCGAACCGCTCGGCGCGCATCGCGCTGCTGAATTATGCCGACGGCGAGAAACGCTACATCCTCCACCCCGATGGGATGAAGGTGGGGCACAAGATCATGTCGGGCCCTACGGCCGACATCCTGCTGGGCAACGCCCTGCCGCTGAAGAATATGCCGGCCGGGACCATCGTGCACAACATCGAGTTCAAGCCCGGCAAGGGCGGACAGATGGCGCGCTCGGCCGGATCGCAGGCGCAGTTGGTTTCCAAAGAAGGCGGGCTGGCGCTGCTGAAGCTGCCCTCGGGCGAGATACGGCGGGTGGCGCTCGAATGCTACGCCACCGTGGGGCAGGTTGGCAACCTGGATCACGAGAACGTTTCGCTCGGCAAGGCGGGGCGCAAGCGCTGGCTGGGCAAGATGCCGCACAACCGCGGCGTTTCGATGAATCCGGTGGACCATCCGCATGGCGGTGGCGAAGGCAAGACTTCGGGCGGGCGCAACCCGGTGACGCCGTGGGGCCAGCCGACGCGTGGATTCAAGACGCGGAACAACAAGCGGACGGATAAGTGGATTGTTACTCGGAAGAGTAAGAAGAGATAGCCGGAGATTAGGCAATGGGTCGATCAGTCAAAAAAGGACCATTTACCGACACGCACCTGGAAGCGAAGCTGGCCGTGCTGAACGCCGCCAATGAAAAGAAGGTGGTGCGCACATGGTCGCGGCGCTCCACGATTCTGCCGGAATTTGTAGGGCACACGGTGGCGGTCCACAACGGCAAGAAATTTATTCCGGTGTACATCACCGAAAACATGGTGGGGCATAAGATGGGCGAGTTCTCGCCCACGCGGACTTTCAAGGGCCATTCGGTGAAAGCCGCTACCGAGAAGACGGCCAAGCCGGCGTGAGAATGAGCAGTCAGCGATCAGCATTCAGCGTTCAGCTTTTAAGAATCGGAGCTGAAGGCCAAAAGCTGAGAGCTGATGGCTGAAAGCTGAGAGTTATTTATGGAAGCGAAAGCGGAAGCACGATATATCCGGGTCTCCCCGCAGAAGGCGCGGCTGGTGGTGGATCTGATCCGCGGCCAGAAGGCCGGCGCGGCGATCAATACGCTGCGGGCCACGAACAAGCGCATCGCTCCCGCGGTGGAGAAGGTGCTGCAGTCGGCCATCGCCAATGTGCAGGACCGGTTTGAAGATGTGGATGTCGACCGGCTGTATGTTTCCGAGGCCAAGGTCAATGAAGGGCCGCGCATGAAGCGCATCCGTCCCGCGCCAATGGGGCGCGCATATCGCTACCAGCGGCGCTTGGCGCATATCGTCATTAAGGTAGCGGAGAAGGAAAAGGAATGAGAGAAGTGTTCAGTTATCAGTTATCAGTTTTCAGTCAAACCCACTACTGGATTCGGCTGATCGCCAATAACTGAGAACTGAAGACTGAGAGCTGAAAATTTATGGGACAGAAGGTTCATCCATACGGGTTCCGGCTGGGGTTCAACAAGCCCTGGCGCTCGCGCTGGTTCGCCAAGCAGGATTACGCCAAACTGCTGCAGGAAGACCTGGAGTTGAAGGCGGCGCTGCGGGAGCGGTTGAAGTCGGCCAGCGTCAGCTCGATCGAAGTGGACCGGCCGGGGAACAAGCTGCGCGTCACCATACGCACCTCGCGGCCGGGGATCATCATCGGCCGCAAGGGCGCGGAGATCGAGAAGCTGAAGCAGGATATGGCGAAGAAGACCAAGCGCGAGGTCTTCATCGACATTCAGGAAGTGCACAAGCCGGAGCTGGATGCGCAACTGGTTTCGGAATCGATCGCCTTGCAGCTGGAGAAACGCGTGGCCTTCCGGCGTGCCATGCGCAAAGCGGTGGATTCGGCGTTGCGATTCGGGTGCAAGGGTATCAAGGTCCGCGTTTCGGGCCGGCTGAACGGCGCCGAAATCGCGCGCAGCGAATGGTACCTGCAGGGGCAGTTGCCGTTGCACACTTTGCGCGCGGATATCGATTACGGATTTGCCGAAGCGCACACGACGTACGGCGTCATCGGGATTAAGGCGTGGTTGTATAAGGGCGAGATTCTGGATTACACCAAGCGCCGCAGCGGGCTTCCTGAACCGGAGCCGCGCCGCGACCGGGGCGATCGGGACCGCCGCGACAGGGGAGACCGCGACCGCGGTCCGCGCCGCGACCGCGAGACCCATCCGCCGGCGCATGCGCCTGCCGCCACTGAGCACACAGGGCCGGCAGTGCAGGCTCCGCCACCTTCCGAAATGCCGCGTCCGGCGGCGCGTCCGTCCACACCCATCCTTCCACCGCTAATGTCGCCCCAGCAGCACCCGTCATGGAAACAGGAAGTGCGTCAGGAGCCGGCGCAGGAGCCGGCGGCTGAGGGCGCGCCTCCTGCGGATACGCCGGAAGGTTCGGGAGAGAAGAGCTGAAAACTGATCGCTGAATGCTGATTGCTAAGAAGAGCTAAAAGCCATGATGATGCCAAAGAAGGTGAAGTACCGGAAGCAGCAGCGCGGGCGCATGGCCGGCAAGGCGTGGCGCGGGTCGAGCATCTCTTTCGGTAATTTCGGTCTCAAAGCGCTCGAATGCGCGTGGATTACGGACCGGCAGATCGAAGCCGCCCGCGTGGCCATGACGCGTTCCATTAAGCGCGGCGGCAAGGTGTGGATCCGTTTGTTTCCGGACAAGCCGATCACGAAGAAGCCCGCCGAAACCCGTATGGGAAAAGGCAAAGGCGCGCCCGAGCAGTGGGTGGCGGTGATTCGTCCCGGAAAGATTCTGTTTGAAATGGAAGGCGTAGACCGGGGAACGGCCGAATCGGCCATGCGGTTGGCGGCGCACAAGCTGCCGATCAAGACCAAATTCATCAGCCGGGAAGACGCGGAGTAAGGATATGAAAGCGCAGGCGGACAAGATTCGCGGGCAGGACGAAGAAGAATTGAAGCGGCACTTGCACGAAATGGACGAGCAGATTTTCCGTTTCCAGTTCCAGCGGTCCATGGGACAGATGGAAGGGCTCAAGAAAGCGCGGGCCATGCGGAAAGACCGCGCGCGGATCTACACGGTGTTACGCGAGCGGCAACTGGAGAAGAAGTAAATGGCGGAACAGCAGACAGCGCCTGGGTTCAAGCCTGGACTCAAGAACGAGAAGGTCGGCGAAGTGGTTTCGACGAAGATGACCAAAACCATCGTGGTGGAAGTGAGCCGCCGCGTGCCGCACCCGTTGTACAAGCGCATTATCGGCAAGCGCAAGAAGTTTTATGCCCACGATGAGGAGCGCACCGCCAGGCTGGGCGATGTCGTGCGGATTGTGGAATGCCGGCCGCTCAGTAAGCTGAAGCGCTGGAAGCTGGCGGAAGTGATTCGTCGAGCCGCTCAAGTGGGCGCGCAGCCGTCGGAACTAGACGTGAAAGTATAGCGCTGGCGATCTTGTCGCCGGTGCGGTTCACTAGGAGCTTTTATGATTGGAATGCGAACCATCCTCGAAGTCGCCGACAACTCCGGCGCGCGCAAGCTTTCTTGTATCTTGCCGCGCGGTGGCGACCTCGGGCTGCGTGCGGGTCTGGGAGACGTGATCACCGCGAGTGTGAAGGAAGCGGCTCCGGATTCGGCGATTAAGAAGGGAAAAGTGGTGCGGTGCGTGATCGTTCGCATGCGCAAAGAGACCCGGCGCAAGGACGGAACGTATATTCGTTTTGATTCCAATGCCGCTGTTCTGATCAGTGATGTGGGAGAGCCGGTGGGCACGCGCGTGTTCGGGCCGGTAGCCAGGGAGCTGCGCGATAAGAAATTTATGAAGATCGTTTCCCTGGCGCCAGAGGTAATTTAGATGGGGATCGCAAAGAAGGTAGCGCCGCCGCCGAGGCGAGTCGAACTCAAGAAGGAAGATACGGTCAAGGTCATTTCCGGGCGTGACAGCGGCAAGACCGGGCGCGTGCTGCGAGTGGATCACGAGAAGGGGCGGGTTCTGGTGGAGCACGTCTCCATGGTCAAACGCCACACGCGGCCGAATCCCAGCAAGCAGATCAAGGGCGGCATCGCGGAGCGCGAAAGCCCTATCGCGGTTTCCAACGTCATGATCGTGTGCCCGGGCTGCAACAAAGCGGTGCGCGTGGCACATCATGTGGATCACATTGCCGGAGGACGGATCAGGCGCACGCGCGTCTGCCGGAAATGCGGCCAGACATTAGACAAGAAGTGAGGAAGCCATGGCAGCACGATTGAGAGCGCATTATCAGCAGAAAGTGGTACCGGCCCTGACCAAGGAATTCAGTTACAAGAATCACATGGCGGTGCCCAAGATTGAAAAGATCTCGGTCAACATCGGGCTGGGCGAGGCGACTCAAAACGCGAAGTTGATGGATGGGGCGGTTAATGAGCTGGGACAGATCGCCGGGCAGAAGCCGGTGGTCACCAAGGCGACCAAGTCGATTGCACAATTCAAGCTGCGCGAGGGACAGTCGATCGGCTGCATGGTAACGCTGCGGGGCGACCGCATGTATGAATTTTTCGACCGCCTGGTGAACGTGGCGCTGCCTCGTGTGCGCGACTTCCGCGGCGTCTCCACCAAGTCGTTCGACGGGCGGGGCAACTACACCTTGGGAATCAAGGATCAGTTGATCTTTCCGGAAATCGATTACGCCAAGGTGGAGAAGACCAAAGGAATGAATATTTCCATTACGACCACGGCGCGAACGGATGCCGAAGGTCTGGCGCTGTTGCGGCAGATGGGTATGCCGTTCCGGCAGTAGAGGAGGGACAGAGAAGACATGGCCACCACCGCCAAGAGAGCGAAAGACCTGAAACTGGACAAGGCGCGGAGGGCGAAGACGCCCAGGCTCCAATGTAAACACCGCAACCGCTGCTGGCGGTGCGGAAGGCCGCGCGCCTTTCTGCGCAAATTCGGCATCTGCCGGCTGTGCTTCCGGCAACTGGCGCTGAACGGTGAGATTCCCGGCGTGATCAAGGCGAGCTGGTAAGGAGGCGAAGTAGAAGAAACATGACTACCGATCCCATTGCCGACATGCTGACGCGCGTGCGCAACGCGATCCAGGCGCGCCACCCCAAGGTGGATATACCGGCCTCCAAACTGAAGGCCGAAATCGCGCGCATCCTCAAGGAAGAGGGCTACATCGCCAACTACAAAGTGGCGGAAGAGGGAGCCAAGAGGACCATCAAGATCTATCTGAAGTACAGCCCCGACAACGCGCCGGTGATTTCGGCGATTGAGCGCGTCTCGCGTCCGGGCTGCCGGGTGTACGTAGGCCAGACGGATATTCCGCGCGTGCTGGGCGGCATGGGGATTAACATCCTGACGACCCCGCGCGGTGTCATGACCGGTCGCGATGCGCACAAGGAACGTATCGGCGGTGAGATTCTGTGCCGCGTTTGGTAGCGAGGGTTTGAGAATATGTCAAGAATTGGGAGAAAGCCGATTCCGCTTCCGAGTAGCGTGAAGGTGAAGATCGGCGAACAACTGGAAGTGACCGGGCCCAAGGGCACGCTCACGGTTCCCCTGCCGCACGGCATCACTATCGAACAGGCGGACGGCAAGCTGGAATTGAAGCGCGACTCCGATGAGCACGCGGCATTGCACGGCCTGACCCGGGCCCTGGCGGCCAATGCGGTGCAGGGCGTTTCCACCGGGTTTACCCGCGAACTGGACATCGTCGGTATCGGTTACAAGGCCGAAGTGAAGGGCAAGGTGGCCACCTTGACCCTGGGTTATTCGCATCCGATTGAAGTCCTGCTGCCGGACGGCGTGGACCTAAAGATCGAAAAGCCGGCGGGCGCCACGGTGGCGCAGTTGCAGGCGCGCCTGGTGCTCAGCGGTTTCGACCGTCAGATGGTGGGGCAGGTGGCGGCCAACATCCGCGCGCTGCGCAAGCCGGATCCGTACAAGAACAAGGGCATCCGCTACACCGGTGAGGTGTTGCGTAAGAAGGTCGGAAAGACCGGGGCGAGCAGCAAATGATTCGAAAGATTGAAAAGAAGGAAATCCGCAATCGGATTCACCGGCGCATCCGGCGCAAGCTGCGCGGCACCTCAGAGCGCCCGCGCCTGGCCGTGTTCCGCAGCGTGGCGCACATTTACGTACAGGTCATCGACGACGCCGCAGGCGCGACCCTGGTGTCGGCCTCATCGGTGGATAAGGGCGTCAAGACCAATGGCGGCAACCTGGCGGCGGCCAAGGCCATCGGCAAGCTGGTGGCCGAGCGCGCCAAGGAAAAAGGTATCAAACAGGTGGTGTTCGACCGGGGCGGTTATCTGTACCATGGCCGCGTCAAGGCGCTGGCCGACGCAGCGCGCGCCGCGGGACTGGAGTTTTAGCAGATGGCTATTGTGAAACGCATCGATCCGGCGACCCTCAATCTGAAAGAGCAGGTGGTTGCCATTAACCGCGTCACCAAAGTGGTGAAGGGCGGCAAGAACCTGAGCTTTTCAGCGCTGGTGGTGATCGGCGATCCCTCAGCGAAAGTGGTGGGTTACGGCGTGGGAAAGGCCAAGGAAGTCCCCTCCGCGATTCGCAAGGGGATTGAAGCGGCGAAGAAGAACCTGCGCAAGGTTCACGTGCTCGATACCACCATTGCGCATCGGGTGCTGGGCGTATTCGCGAGCTCGCAGGTGCTGCTGAAGCCGGCGCCGGAAGGAACCGGAATCATCGCAGGCGGAGCGGTGCGAGCCGTGATCTCGGCCTGCGGGATTCCCAATGTGCTGACGAAATCGATCGGCCGCCGCAACCCACACAACGTGGTGAAGGCGACCATTGTGGCGCTGGAATCGCTGCGCGACCGGAACCAGGTAGCTGAGATGCGCGGCCTGGCTGTGGAGAAGCTGTAATGGACGGCAAGATCAGAATCAAACTCGTGCGCAGTCCGATATGCACTCCCGAAAAGCACAAGCGGATCGTGAAGGGACTGGGGTTGCGCAAACTCAATCAGATAGTGGAACGGCCGGACTCACCGGTGTTCCGCGGTATGGTGAAGAAGGTGCCGCACCTGTTGCAGGTGGTGGAGTAAGAATATGAACCTGAGCGATTTGAAACCACCGGCCGGCCAAACCAAGCTCCGAAAGCGCATCGGGCGCGGCATGGGTTCGGGACACGGCAAGACCTCGACGCGCGGCAGCAAAGGTCAGCATGCGGGCACCGGTTTCGCGCAGAAGCGCGGTTTTGAGGGCGGCCAAATGCCGCTGCACCGGCGCTTGCCCAAGCGCGGATTTACCAACATCTTTAAGAAGCAGTTCGCCATCGTCAATCTGAGCCGGCTGGAGAAGCTCGACGGCAACACGTTCAGCATGGACCGTCTGCTGGAACTGGGTGTGATCAAGAAATCGGGCGACGGCCTCAAGATTCTGGGTACTGGCCAGTTGACGCGCAAGATCACGGTGGAAGCCCACCATTTTTCGAAATCGGCTCTGGAGAAGATCCAGAAGGCCGGAGGGACGGCGCAGGTGATCGGCGCGGCAACTCCGTAGCGCCGGGAATCGCAGGGATCTATGAGGTTTTTGGAAGCGTTCGCCAACATCTTCCGCGTACCCGATCTTCGCAAGAGGGTCTTGTTCACGCTCGGGCTGCTGGCCGTGTACCGCCTGGGCGGCCATATCCCCACGCCCGGAATCAATATCGAGCGCTGGAATGATTTCTTTAATTCGGCTTCGGGCTCGATCTTCGGATTCTTCGATCTGTTCGCCGGCGGCAACATCCGCCGCCTGACCATATTCGCCCTGGGCATCATGCCGTATATCACGGCATCCATCATTCTGCAGTTGCTGACGGTGGTGGTGCCGACCCTCGAAAAACTGCAGAAAGAGGGTGAACTGGGGCGCCGCAAGATCACGCAGTGGACTCGCTATCTGACGATCATCCTTTCGGTGCTGCAATCGTTTGGAATCGCGCAGGGCCTGCAGGCCATGCAGCAGGGAATTGTCATTAGTCCAGGCATTGGGTTCATCCTGCTGACCATCATCTCGCTCACCACGGGCACGGCGTTCATCATGTGGCTGGGCGAGCAGATCAGCGAGCGCGGCGTGGGCAACGGCATGTCGCTCATTATTTTCACGGGAATTGTGGTGGGCCTGCCGAACGCCATCGGCAACATCTGGCGCAACACGTTCGAAACCCATGAATGGGGTCCGCTCACGGTTATCGTCCTGCTGGTGATGATGGTGGCGGTGGTCGCGTTCATCGTGCTGGTGGAGCGTGGCGAACGGCGCATTCCGGTGCAGTACGCCAAACGCGTGGTGGGCCGGCGCGTCATGGGCGGGCAGTCCACGCACATGCCGCTGAAGGTAAATGCGGGCGGCGTGATTCCGGTGATCTTCGCATCGTCGATCCTGGCTTTCCCGGCCACTTTGACGCAGCTTGGGCCAGTCAAAAATATCACCTGGCTGGCGAATACGCTGCGGAGTATCCAGCATGGCGAGCCGCTGTATTACGTGCTGTTCGTGGCGGGAATTATCTTTTTCTGTTTCTTCTACGTTTCGATTATTTTCAACCCCAACGAAGCTGCCGACAATATGCGCAAGTACGGCGGCTTCATTCCGGGCATCCGGCCGGGCCGCAATACGGCGGATTATATGAACGCCATCCTGACCAAGATCACGGTGGTGGGTGGCATCTATCTCTCGATTCTCTGTCTCATCCCGGACATCATGATCTCCGGCATCAAGCTGAACCACCTGTGGCTTGTGGGGAACTGGATCGACCGGGTGGCGCCGCGCTTCCTGCTCGAAGGCCTCAACGTACAGTTCTATTTCGGCGGAACCTCTCTTCTCATCGTGGTGGGCGTGGCGATGGACACCATCAATCAGATTGAGGCGCAGCTCATTATGCGGCACTACGATGGATTTACCCCGCGGTCCGGGCGAATCCGCGGCAGAAGGAGCACGTTCTGAAAGCGTGAACGCACTCGTCATATTCGGAGCTCCCGGCTCGGGCAAGGGCACGCAAGCCAAGATGCTGCAGCAGTGCCTCAGAATTCCCCACGTGTCTACGGGGGAAGTTCTACGGCAGCGCATTCGCGACGGAGCGGGGACCGACGTAGCGGCCACTATGAAGTCGGGAAGGCTGGTATCGGACGAGTTGGTGAATCGCATTGTGGAGGAGCGGCTCAGCGAACCGGATGCCGCGAGCGGCTTTATTTTGGATGGGTACCCGCGCACACGGTCCCAGGCGGAGCATATCTGCCAGTGGTTCGACGGGCGGGGCATACGCGAGGTGGTGATTCACCTCGTGGTTGATTACAATATAATTATCACCCGTTTGGCCGGACGTAGGCAGTGCCCTGTCTGTGGAACTGTGTACAACGTAATTTCTCAACCTCCCAAGGTGGACGAGTTGTGCGATTTGGACGGGCACGAGTTGATAGCTCGGGATGACGACCGGGAAGCCGTGATTCGCGAGCGCCTGGAAGAGTACGAGCGTCAGACCCGGCCGGTGCTGGAGTTTTTCCGATCCGCCGGGCGGCCGGTAGTTGCGGTTGGGACGGGCGAAGAGCCGCCCGAGAAGATCTTTCAGATGATTCGGCAGGCGCTGGAGAGGCATGATCGTACGGAAGACCGCCGCTGAACTGGAAAAGATGCGACGCAGCGGCCTGCTGGTGTGGCAGATTTTGCAGAAGTTGAAAGAGATGGTGGTGGAGGGGCTCAGCACCATGGAGCTCGAAGTAGCCGCCGCCAAGATGATGGACGAAGCCGGGGCCAGGCCGGCGTTCAAGGGTTACTATGTGCCGGCGGCCGGTGAGGCTTTCAAGTTTGTGTTGTGCACGTCCGTAAATAGCGAGATCGTCCACGGCATGCCGAATCCGAAAAGGCTGCTGAAGAAGGGCGATATCGTTTCCATCGACACGGGCGTAAAGTTGGACGGGTATTACGGCGATTCCGCGATTACGGTGCCGGTGGGTGAGATCAGCGACGAGACCAAGAAGCTCCTGCAGGTGACGCAGGATTCTCTGGAGCTGGCCATCGATCAGGTGCGGTCGGGGAAGCGCCTGTTTGATGTTTGCGGCGCGGTGGAGCAGCATGTGAAGTCCAACGGATTTTCGATCGTGCGCGAGTATGTGGGACACGGGATTGGAACGCAGCTTCACGAAGAGCCCCAGGTTCCGAATTATGTGGACCGCAAGAATGAAAACCCGCGGCTGAAGGAAGGCATGGTGCTGGCGGTGGAGCCGATGGTGAACGCCGGCGGCCCCGAAGCGGTGGTTCTGAAGGACAAGTGGACGGCGGTGACCAAGGACGGTTCCAACTCGGCGCACTTCGAACATTGCGTGGCGGTGACCGAGAATGGCCCTTGGGTTCTGACGCGGCCGTGAAAATGGAAGCCACGGTGGTGGAAGAACGGCCCAGCGCGATCTACAAGGTGGTGCTGGAGAACCAGAGACAGGTTTTGGCCCACATGGTGGGCACGGCGGAACGGAATTTCGTCCGGCTGGTTCCGGGCGACCGGGTTGAGGTGGAGTTAGCGCCCGGCGATCCGACGCGTGGCCGAATCACGCGGAAACTGGGGAATTGAGATGAAGGTACGAGCGTCGGTCAAGAAGATTTGCGATAAATGCAAGGTGATCAACCGCGAGGGCGTGGTGCGGGTCATCTGCGTAAACCCGAAACACAAGCAGAGACAGGGATAACGAGGAACAATTATGGCGCGTATTGCCGGTGTGGATCTGCCGCCTGCCAAGAGGGCTGAGATCGGTCTGACGTACATTTACGGCGTAGGCCGTACCCGCTCCCGCTCGCTCCTTTACCGGGCAGGCATCGATTTTGACAGGAAGATACGGGACCTGACTGAAGAAGAAGTCAACCGGGTTCGCCAGATTCTGGAAGAAGAGGGCGCGGTAGAAGGCGACCTGCGCAAAGAGATCTCGATGAACATTAAGCGGCACATCGAGATGGGCTCCTACCGCGGCTTGCGGCACCGCCGCAGTCTGCCGGTGCGGGGACAGCGCACGCATACCAACGCGCGCACGCGCAAGGGCCCGCGTCGCGGAACGGTAGCCAACAAGAAGAAAGCTGCGGCGAAAACATAGTATGGCTAAAGCACCAGCGAAGACAGGCAAGAAGAAGAGCTTCAAGAAGAAAGAAAAGCGCATTGTCCACACGGGCATCGTGCACATACAGGCCACGTTCAACAACACGATCGTGACCATTGCCGACCAGGAAGGCAACACGGTAGCCTGGTCGAGCGCCGGCTCGCTGGGCTTCCGCGGGTCGCGCAAGGGAACACCGTTCGCCGCGCAGCAGGCTTCCATGACGGCCGCCAACAAAGCGGTGGAGAGCGGTCTGCGGACGGTGGAAGTGCGCGTGAGCGGTCCAGGCTCGGGAAGGGAATCGGCGGTACGCGCGTTATCCACCGCAGGCATCGAAGTGCGGGCGATTAAAGATGTCACCCCGATGCCGCACAACGGATGCCGGCCGCCGAAGAAGCGAAGAGTGTAACGCCGGCGGTCTTTGCCGCCGGTGCTTTTGATTTGTTTAGTAAGCGGGACGAAGGCCGGCCAAGGCTGTAAACCGCACCTGGTACGAGTGGTAAGGAAAGGTAAGGAGTAAACATTGGCACGATACATCGGCCCGGTTTGCCGGCAATGCCGGCGCGAGGGCATGAAACTCTATCTCAAAGGCGAGCGCTGCCACACCGAGAAATGCGCCATTGAAAAGCGCAACTTCGTTCCCGGGCAGCATGGTAAAGACCGCAAGGCGAAAATCGTAGGCTACGGCCTGCAGCTTCGAGAAAAACAGAAGGTGCGGCGCATCTACGGCGTGCTCGAGAGGCAGTTCCGCATCACCTTCGAGAAGGCCGCTCTGGCCAAAGGCATCACCGGCGATAACCTGATGTCGGCCCTGGAACGGCGGCTCGACAGCGTCGTATACCGCATGGGCTTCGGCACCAGCCGCGCTCAGGCCCGCCAGGTTGTCCGCCACGGCCACATCGAAGTCAACGGCCGCAAGTGCAATATCCCCTCCGCCCAGGTCAAAGTGGGAGACGTGGTGTCGGTCAAGGAGAGCAGCAAGAACAATCCGACTATTCTGGCCGCGCGCGATGCGACGGCTCATGCCCCGGCGCCCAACTGGATCGATGTCGACCGGGAGGCTTTGAAGGGCCGCATACAGAGCTTGCCGAAGCGCGACGAGCTGGTACAGATACAACTCAACGAGCAGCTCATCGTCGAGTTGTATTCTAAATAAGAATTCGTGGGGGGGCGGATTCCTTAACTCCGCCGAATGAGGATTCTATGTTTAAAGGCTTCCAGAAACCAAAGCGTTTGGTCGCCAATACCGAGACCTTGACGGACCGGTATGGCATGTTTACGGCACAACCCTTTCAGCGCGGGTTCGGTACCACTATTGGCAACGGCCTGCGGCGCGTGCTGCTGAGCTCCATCGAGGGCGCGGCCATCACGGCAGTACGGATCGATGGCGTCGAGCACGAGTTCAGCCCCATTCCCGGGGTGGTGGAAGACGCCACCGACATCATCCTGAACCTGAAGCAAATTCCGTTTAAGATCATGGGCGAAGGTCTCAAGACCGTTCGCCTGAATGTAGAACAGCCCGGCGACGTCCGCAGCGGCCAGATCGAGACTGACGCCGACGTGGAAGTGCTGGATCGCGACGTCCATCTCGCAACCGTCAGTGAAGGCGGCAAGCTGCATGTCGAGATGCGACTCAAGACCGGTCGGGGCTATGTGAGCGCAGACAAGAACTTCGACGAGGACCTGGCGCTCGGCTACATCCCCATTGACTCGGTCCACTCGCCCGTGCGCAAAGTGAATTTCGCGGTGGAAGCCGCGCGCCTGGGCCAGATGACCGATTACGACAAGCTGACCCTGGAAGTCTGGACCAACGGTGCGGTCTCCCCACAGGATTCCATCGGCTACGCCGCCAAACTTCTCAAGGACCACATGTCCATCTTCATCAACTTCGAGGAGGTGCCGGAGCAGTCCGAGGAGGTTTCCGAGCGCGGCCTCGACAAGATGAACGAAGTCTTGAACCGCTCCGTGGAAGAGCTGGAGCTCAGCGTTCGTTCTTACAACTGCCTGAAGAACGCCAACATTCAGACCATCGGCGAGCTGGTGCAGAAGACCGAAGCCGAGATGTTGCGCACTAAGAATTTCGGGCGGAAGTCACTCAACGAGATCAAAGAGATTCTGGCTAACATGGGCCTGTCGCTGGGCATGCGGATCGATGCGCATGGCCGGCTGGTGGCTCCGCCGGCCCAGCCCGCCGGCATGCCGACCGATTACGGTCCGGACGAACTGGAAGGGATCCCGGAGTAGTGCATGAGACACAGAGTTGGCGGATTCAAACTTAAGCGGCCGGTAGATAGCCGCAATGCGCTGCTGCGCAATCTCACGACGAGCGTGATCGAGCACGAGCGCGTGATCACGACCATCACGAAAGCTAAGGCTGTCCGCCCGCTGGTGGAAAAGATGATCACGCTGGCGAAAGCCGACACGCTCCACTCGCGCCGCCAGGCCGCGGCCATCTTACGGACGCCGGCGTCAGTCAAGAAGCTGTTCGATACACTGGGGACACGCTTCGGCCAGCGCAACGGAGGCTACACGCGGATCACGCGGCTGGCTCCCAGGCAAGGTGATGGCGCGGAGCAGGCTCTGATTGAGCTGGTAGGTTCCGAGTTGGTGAAACGCGCCGCGGATCGCGCCAAGCGCCGCGAGGAACGCCTCAAAGCGCAGCAGACCGGTCAAGAGCCGGAAGAAGATAAGTAACGCCGGCGGTCATGCCGCCGGTGAATTTCTCGACGTCCAGCCGGGGCCGTTTCTCGCGGCCCCGTTACTTCCTCAAAATGCGTTCCGATCTCGCTTTTGCTCTACTCGCCGCGCTGCTGGCAGCAATTCCAACGGCGGCCGCCCCGCCGATCCTGAGTTTGACAGCGACCACCGAAAACGTAGCCGGCGCGCCTGATTCCATACGAATCGAATTGCTCCGCTGGTCCACGGATGCGGAGCGCGATCAATTGTTGTCCGCGTGGACGAATCCCGAGGTTCCGGCAACCGCTGGACGCGGTGGCCGTGGAGGCGGGCGCGGTGGCGACAGGGGCGCAGAAGCAGCCCGGCCGACACCGGAGAGCTCGTTAAAAGCAGCGTTGGGCAAAGCGGCTACGGTGGGATATCTGTGGTCATCGGAAGTCACCGGATATGCGGTGCGCTACGCGGTCCGCCTAGCCGAGCAGGGCGGCGGCGAGCGCATCATACTCGTCACCGATCGACGCCTGGGCGACGGCGCCACCGGCGACTCCGCAATCAACTACGACTTCTCGCTCATCGAACTGCGCTTCAATGCGAAACAAGTGGGCGAAGGCAAAATCTCGCTACGCGGGAAAATTGCCCTCGACGCCTCGGCTAAAACGCTCGTGCTGGAGAACTACGGCGCAATCCCCGTAGTCCTCAAGAATGTGAAGAAGTTCTCCGCGATCAGCGGTCAACAGAAGTAAAGTTCAGCGGCCGGGACGAACTTTAGAGGCGCTTACCGGCGGAAGCCACGGACGTAACCGCGTCCCCAGTAACCTGCATAGTATCTGCCGCCGTAGTACCGAGGCGCCACCCAATATGCGCCGGTATAAGGCCGGGCCGCCCAGTAGCCAGAGCGCCACGCGTAGCGCCCTGCCGCGGGATACCAATAGCCGGCCACCCAGGTGTACCCTGGTCCAGGGGCGGCGGGCTGTGCATAGGCGACCACCGGTGCAGGGGGTGCGTAAAGAGGCACGCCGACGCCAACGCCAACCGAGAAGCGAGTCGCGGCACAAAGCGAACCGGCCGCCAGCATCACCAGCATGAGAAGCTTCGTTTTCATTTCCTTGTTCCTCCGTACGCGGCCCTTTTATGCAAACCGCGTGCCAACTTGCATCTCATTGAGAATTTGGAATACTGCGCGTGTTCCGGCTGGTTCCAGAACACCGCGATGGTGGTTTTCGGCCACGCGCTACGCTTCTGCCTGGCGTTGTCGAAGCAGTTCGTCCACTTCCGCGTAACCCGACGGAAATTTGACACCGCTCAAGGACGCTCCCGCGTGGAGCAGCGCCTCCACTGACTCGGGCGAACGGCTTTCCGTCCAGTAAGAGTCCACGCAGGCACGCACCGCCAGAGTCAAAGCGGTGCGTCCCTTCCCGTCGAGCGCGTTGACCGGTGCACCGCGTTCGATGAGCAGTTTCACGGTGGTGTGCCGCGCGCGCCAGGCCGCCACGTGCAATGCCGTGCTGTCCTTGGCGACGTCCCAATATCCGTCGCCCTCGCGAAACCGCGCCGCCGCGTCCACCCCTAGATCGAGGAGATGACGCACGCCCTCAAGATTCCCAACGCCTGCGAACTCGGCCAGCAATTGGCCTCCCTGCGCTATAACCTCGCGGACGAGCCCGGGGTCGCGGTCTGCCATGGCACGGACACTCGCGGCGTCGTTCCTGGCGCATGCGGCAAGCAGCCGGTCGAAGCCGTCGAGAGCCATCGGCGTGCCGCGCCTCTCCAGCGACGCCAGTACATCGCCGCGTCCTCTGCGCGCCGCGATACCAACGGCTGTTCGTACCAGGGTCCGCTCCGTGGTCCAGCAGCGCGTCGATCATCTCGATTGCGTTATCGCGCAGTATGGCTTGATGGAGCGGCGTGCGACCCCATCGAGTCATGCGATTGGGATCGGCGCCGTGCTCGAGCAACCACTGGACGCCATGGTGGTCATGCCAGTCTTGCTTGCGGAGCAGCATGGTCGCAAGGCTGTCTTCGGTAAGCTTGCCGCTCTCCACCAGGACCTTCAACACATCGTTGTCGTAGCTCTCAGGCGTGTGATACGGAGTCTCCCCGTCGTTCGGATCCGCGCCGCGCTCGAGCAACAAGCGAGTCAGTTGCGCGTGGTGCGCCACTCCGGCGGCCCCATAGATGGCGCTCTCAAACTCAGGCTCGGGCTGGTGGTTCTGCTCGTAGAACCCTGTGTTCGCGCTGGCGCCGGCATCCAGCAGCGCTTGTGCCGCGCGCACGAAACCATCCGATCGCGCGCGATCGAGCCGGAGATATTTCGAAAAACAGAGATGCGTGAGCGCGTCCCAATCGTGCGGACCGCCTTTCGCCGTGGCATTGGCTGGATCGAGTGACAGGAAGCGGCGCACGCCGCCGTCGTCGCCGAGAATCGCCGCCGCATAGATGCTGCTGGTCGCTACGTCGGGGTGCGCCGCAAGAATCGCGTCCGCGCGCTCCAGCGTCCCGGACGCGTGCCCGCTGTCGCGCGGAACGCACGCCGCTACGATGAACGCGCCCAGGGGATTATCTGCTTCCTCCACGGCCGCTCAGAAATCCTCCAGCAGGTGCCCCATTTTTTCCTTCTTGGTGCGCAGATAGGCCTCACGCGTATCCACCACGTCGGCCAGGCAGGGGACGCGCTCCACCACGCGGACGCCGGCGTTCTCCACTGCTTGCACCTTTTCCGGATTGTTCGAGAGCAGCCGAACGGCCGTCAGTCCGAAGTACCGCAGAATCGCGCCGGGCAATTCGTAGTTGCGCAGGTCGCCCTCGAAGCCCAGGCGCTCGTTGGCTTCCACCGTGTCCGCGCCGTGGTCCTGCAACTCGTAAGCGCGGAGTTTGTTCAGCAGGCCGATGCCGCGGCCCTCCTGGTGTTCGTAAATCAGCAGGCCGCGGCCCTCTTGTGCGATGCTCTTGAGCGCGATCTCCAGTTGCGCCCGGCAATCGCAGCGCAGGCTGTGGAACACATCGCCCGTCAGGCATTCGGAATGGATGCGCACCAGCGGCGCGGGCTCGCCGGCCAGCTCGCCCATCCGAAGCACCACGGCCTCTTCCACTTCACCGCCCGAGCGCCATTCGAATCCGTAGATCCGGAAGAAGCCGAACTGCGTGGGGAAATCGGCCTCGGCGACCTTTTTCAGGTTCGATGAAAGAGGATTCATGGAGCGGCTATTGGGAAGTGCTAATCGGTTCCATTATAATGGCTTCCGACGGTCTATGCCGGACTTGGAACGATCGTTCCTGATCGCGCTGCTGATCAAACTGGGCGTGGTGGCCTCTATCGCCAGCATTCTCGCGCGATGGAGCACGTTCAAATCCATGCTCATGCAGGACACCCGCACGCTGAACCAGCGGCTGGCGCTTTCTGTGTGGCTCTCGGCCGTCTTCGGGGCCAGCGTGGCCACGCGGCTCATGATCCGAACATACTATGCGGTGGACCTGGGGCTCGAAGGCAGCCTGCTGGCCGGCCTGCTCGGCGGCTACGTCACCGGCCTGCTCTCCGGTGTGTTGATCTCCCTGCCGGCATTTTTCATCGGAGGACAGCATCTCACCATGCCGTTGCTCGCCGGCGTGGGCGTGCTCGGCGGCCTGCTGCGCGACCTCGCTCCCGACCCCGAGGAGATCTGGCACGTCTCGCCGTTCTTCGATTTGAGTATCTACCGCTTCTTCAAAGAGAGCAAAAACCACCGGCGCGCGGCTTTCCACCTGCTGCTGCTGGCGGCCGTTCTGTCGGCCGAGTTTCTGCGTCAGATTTTCGCCTCGTTCTATCCGGCGGAGTTGTTTCGCCTGCGGCCCGAGGGGCACCAACCGCACCCGCTGATGTATGTCGCGCTTTACGGGACGACGTTGCTTGCGGTGGCGATTCCGTTGAAGATCTGGAACACTACGCGCACCGAGAAGAAACTCGAGGAGCAGGAGAGACTCCTCGTCGAAGCCCGCCTGGCGGCCCTCACCAGCCAGATCAACCCGCATTTCCTGTTCAACACGCTGAACTCGGTTTCCTCGCTGATTCGTACCAACCCCAATCAAGCGCGCCTCATGGTGGTGAAGCTTTCGAAGGTGCTGCGCCGGCTTCTGCGCAAGCACGAGAATTTCAGCGCGCTGCGCGACGAGTTGAGCTTCATTGAGGATTATCTTTCCATCGAAGTGACGCGGTTTGGTGACAAGCTCCGCTTCGACAGGGAGGTGGCGGACGACACGTTAGACATGCTGGTGCCGAGCATGATCCTCCAACCCCTGGTGGAGAATTCCATTAAGCATGGTCTGAGCAACAAGGTGGAAGGCGGCACCATCCGGATTCGCACGCGCCGCAGCGACGCGCGGCTGCACATATTGGTTGAGGACGACGGCGTCGGTATTCCGGAGGCCAAGCTGGCCACGTTGCTGGAGCACGGGATCGGCGTCAGCAATGTGAACGAACGCCTGAAGGTGCTGTTCGGCGGCGACTATCGCATGTGGATCGACAGCCAGCCTGGACGCGGCACGCGCATTCAACTGGAAATGCCCGAACTGCAAACAGACCTGGCGGCGGCATCGTAGTATTTGCTTACTGAGCCGCGACCGAAGGGAGCGGTTCCAAGGAGAGAAGGTTTGAGCAGACTCGAAGAATCGATCACCACCTGGCCGGCGAACCGGCTTCCTGCGACCTTGGCGCACCGCACGCGGCGTGTATACGACCGCGTGGCGGCAGTCTATCCGCTTTCCACCATGTTCTTTCACTCGCGCGCACATCGCTGCGCCCTGGAAATCTCCGGACTGCGGGATGGCATGCGGGTGCTGGAGGTGGCTACCGGCAGCGGCGAGATGTTTCGCCGGCTGGTGCGCGCCAACGGGAGCGGCGCCACCGTGGGGGTCGATATCTCGCCCAATATGGCCGCGCGCACACAGCGGACCGCGCTGCGCAAGTACCCCGCCGCCCGCGCTCACTGCCAGGCGGTGGATGCACGGCATATGCCCTTCCGCGGCGAATCCTTCGATGCTATTTTCTGTTGTTACCTGCTGGAGTTGCTCGCTACCGAGGACATCACCGCCACGCTCGGCGAGTTTCACCGTATCTTGCGCGACCGCGGCCGGCTGTCCCTGGTGCTGATCGGCCAGAACACGGCGGCGTTCAATGCCATCTACAAAGTGCTGGGAAAGCTGGCGCCCGCATTTTGGGGCCGGCAGGTGGAGCAGCGCGTGCCCGAAATGATCGAGAGCAAGCGCTTCGAAATACTGGAGGACCGCACGGTCAGGCAGACGTTTTATCCGTCGCGCGTGCTGGTGGCGCGGAAGTAGTGGCCACCTGACTATAGCAATCGGAAGTTTACCAGGTTTGCCTTCGATCTGTTCCGGAGCCATGTAATGCACGCTGCCGATCAACATTCCGGTTACGGTACGAGTGGCTGCTAATACATCGGCCTTGGCAATTCCAAAGTCCGTGATCTCGGCTTTACCGTCAGGTTGCACCAGGATGTTGGCGGGCCTAGTGTCGCGGTGCACCACTCTCTTGCTGTGAGCAAACGCAACTTCACGCATCAGCCGGGAGTCGTCGCCGCGGTACACCACGGCCATCCCGCCCCTACCCGAGTTCGCCCCGAATCTCGTACCGGCCAATGCTGGATGGCATAAATGAATTTAACCCATTTCGCCCAAGTAGCACAGGCCTCCCGGCCTGTGTCCGGTTTTCTTCGACAATCGTTACAACGCCTCCGCCACCAGCTCCGCGGTTATCGCGATCGCCGATTTCAAGGCGACCGGTAAACTACGCCGGACATAATTGGTCGACGGTATCACGGAAAGCACGTCACCGGCGGCAAAGACCGCCAGCGTTACGTAACGCTGGCGATCCCTGTCGCCGGCAAGGCACACCGACGGCTCGCAATGTCCACGTTCGTACACCACCGGGCGACTTAACAAGACTTTACCTGGGAATTTGGAGTCGAAGGGCGACGTTCCACCCCCGAGTTTCGTCAACGCTAATATGAACGACCATCCTTTCTTACGTTGTTCTCTTTCCACCACATCTCCGGCCACCGACCGCGAGGCCGCTGGCATCCTACAGAGCCACTCTGTTGCTCGCCAATCGCCTCACGTGGATGGCTTGGACTACTACGGAGAGTGCCGCCCGGCCGGTAACCCTGCCGGAGATTTCTTTGATTTCGTGTCGTTACCCGATAGCGTCCTGGCCGTCTCCGTGGGTGACGTTTCCGGCGACGGCGTTGGCGCCGCGATTTCCATGTCCGGGTTGCAGGCCTTCCTTCGCGGCCTTACCCTCCAACATGACCAGCAGATCACTCATGTCGTGGAAGAATTGAACCGCGATATCTGCCAGGCTGCGCCCGACAACTTTTACGCCACATTGCTCTACGCGCGAGTTGACGTGTTGCGCCGCCAGATCCACTATGCCAGCGCCCGCCATGAGCCCGCCTTATTGGTTCGGAATCGGACGAGTGTCATTCAACCGCTCGATAGTACCGGCACGGTGCTCGGGCTGACCTCGCGGAGCACTTACCAACAGCGCATCGTTTCTTTCGAACCGGGGGATGTGTTCGTCGCGTTCAGCGACGGAATTACGGACGCGGTCGATTCCGAGGGTCGTGAGTTCGGTCAAAAAGGAGTGGTCCGGATCATACAGGACTGCGCCCGGGCGCGCGCCTCGGATTTGGTGGGCCGGGTTGTGGAAGAGGTCGACCGCTTCACCCGCCACCAAAAACCGTCGGACGACCGAACCGCCATAGCAATCCGCTTCGCCGAACGGGCAGCGCAGGCGACTTCCCATGAAGAAGCCACCGAGCTAGCATTCGCCACCGCCTAGTGGGAAGTAGCGCTGGCGATCTTTGTCGCCGGCATCCCTGTGTGCCGTGCTCGGATCGGCGAGAAGCCGCGCTCCGCGACCGCATGGACGACTGCCATCACGCCCCTGCAAGCCAACGAAGCGAATGCCTGCCGCGGGCACTAAGCGCCAGTAGGGCAGGCGATCGCTTTATGTCGCCTGCCTGACCACTGTAGTATAAGTCCATGAGCCATGCCTTCTCCGCCCGCCGCGAATTCCTGCGCTTCCTTGCTGCCAGCCCATTGGTGGCGCGAGCCTGGGCCCAGGACGCCGGCTCCGCGCCATCCGCTAAAGACATTCTCGACGTGATGGAGTTCGAGCCTCTGGCGCGTAAGGCCCTTCCACCGGCGCATTGGGGCTACATGGCCACGGGTGTGGACGACGAAGTGACGCTGCGCATGAACCGGGAAGCGTTTCAGCATTACCAACTACGCGCCCGCCGCCTGATCGATGTCACCCAGGCAGATCTCAAGACCACCGTGTTCGGCGCCGCTTGGGATATGCCGATCTACGTCAGCGCGGTGGGCAGCCAGAGAGCATTTCATCCCGACGGCGAACTGGCCACGGCCCGTGCGGCCAAGGCCAAGAAGACCATGCAGATGCTCTCCACCGTCACCTCGTTTTCGGTGGAAGACGTTGCCAAGGCCCTCGGCACGCCCCCCTGGTATCAGCTCTACATGCCGGCCACCTGGCCCGATACCGAGAAGATGGTGAAGCGCGCGGAGGCCGCGGGCTGCCCCGTGCTGGCCTGGACCATCGATCTTCTCGCCGGCCGCAACACCGAAACCGCCACCCGTTTCGCGCGGGCGGATACACGGAATTGCCTTTCCTGCCACACGGATTCGCCTAACGCCCTTGCCAGCGCGAAGAGCAATCGCAACCGGCCCATGTTTGCCGGTTTGTCCGGAGAGATAAATCCGCCGGGCGCCACTTGGGCTTATGTCGACCGGCTCAAGAAGTTGACCAAAATGAAGCTGGTTCTGAAGGGCATCGATACCGCCGAGGATGCCAAACGTGCCCTTGAGCACGGCGTAGATGGCGTGATCGTCTCCAATCATGGCGGACGCGCCGCAGAGACCGGCCGCGGCACCATCGATATCCTCCCCGAAGTCGTGGATGCCGTAGGCGCTCAAATTCCAGTCTTCGTCGACGGCGGATTTCGCCGCGGCTCGGACGTCTACAAAGCCCTAGCCATTGGCGCGCGTGCGGTGGGCATCGGACGGGCGTACATCTACGGTCTCTCCGCGTTTGGGCAAGAAGGCGTGGAGCGCGTCCTCGATATCCTGCGCGCCGAGTTGACACTCACGATGCGCCAGTTCGGCACACCGGCGATCGCGCAGATCACGCGCGCGTCGATTCTCAGGAACGGCGTGCGGCTCTAAAACTCGATCCGAAAACCCAATCGCACCGCCCGTGCCGCCTGGATCGCCACCGGCAGCCTCAAATTAAACGACGGACCACTCAAGTCACTCTCCTGAATCCGGTGCCCCGCGTTGGTCACGTTCATTACGTCAGCGGTCCCCGAAATCCGCCCGAAGGGCAACCGAAACTCCCGCCGTACCCGAACATTCCAATTCGTCACGTGCTCCGCACGGTTGCCGCCCTCGGGACTCCCGCGCACCGTGGTGGCCACCAGGAACGGCCCGTGCGCGAGGCCAGTCACCAAGAGCTGCCGGGCGAACGCCAGCCCATCCAAGTAGTCCGCCACCGTCGCCAGTTCGATTCCGCCCCACGGCAAACGGTAAGTCGCTTGCGCCTTGCCGACGTAGGCGCGGTCGAAGAAGCTGCGGTTCGAAGCGTTGATCGTGGTGTTCGGATCGAGCAACAGCGCGCCGATCACGCCCGGGTCGTTGGCCCAAGGGCTGTCGCCGGGGTTGGTAGGGCCGTGCGTCTTCTCCGCCAGGAACGACGCGCCGAGCAGTCAGGCTATGCCACCGCGTCCGCGCCTCCGCCACAAATCCCATGGAGCGTTCGCTCAAGCCCGGCGGATTGGTCAACAGGTAGCGGTCCTGGCCGAGGGTCGCCGCGTTCTGCTGGTAAACCGTCAACGCCTGGTTGTCGAACGGATCGGTGATTATCACCGGCGAGAACGCCTGCAGCGGCACGCCCACATCCATCGCCGCGAGGCGATCTTTGTCGTCACGGCGAAACAGATGCATGCCCAGGAATGTCGTGGTGGCCAGTGCCATTTCGGCGCCCACGTGGAATTCGTCGCTGTATGGCCTGCGCAGCGATGGGGAGATCGTAGAGTAGCGCCCGCCGAAGCGGATCAGCAAGGGACCTTGCTCGCCAGCGTCGAACCAGCCGTTGGCATTGCGATCGATCCACTGATAAACCAGCCCGCTCAAGCTGTTCGGATTCGCGAAATCGAGATAACGTCCAGCCACCGGAACGTATCGCCGGGCATATGCGCCCCGCAGGATCAGGCCGTGCGTGTGCGGCACCTGCCACGCGAGCCCGGCACGCGGTGAGATGTTCCAGACCGGGAAGCTCCCGGAACGCCCCTCGATCGATCCGAGAGACGCGTCCCCAAGAACGCCGAGATCGAGCGACACCGTTCGCGTTACGGAGACGTGATCTGCAAGATAGGCCGAGAGTGACGAGACGATCTCCAGGCTATCGGTCGGCGTATTGAAATCGATCACGAATGCAGGCGCACCGTTGGCCGTAATCAGGTTCATGTTGGAGGGAGCGCTGAAGCGATTGCGCGACGACGACCTCTGGAACCCCCCGCCCACCACGATCCGATGATGGCGCAACGCGTCCAGTTGCCATGCCGCTTCCAGATCGTGGCGCGTGCGAATCGCCAGATTCTGAAGCGGCGCGGCCCCCGTCACCATGCCGTCCAGCATTTCGATGCGGCTCTGCAGTGGCCCGGCGCCATGCGCTGCGTCCAACCCGTCCAAATGCGCGGTTGAGTATCCATACCGCACCTGCACGACCCCCCACCGCGACGCCTGATGGGTCCACCCGGTCTGCACTAAATCCAAATGATCCACTTCCGCCTCACCCGGCAGCCCCCCAGGCAAGACATACGACGGCGCGGACCGATTGCCGCTCAGCGCCTCGAACCCCGCCGGCTGCCCCCAGTCGGACAGATCGACCCGCGAGCCAACGTATTCCGCTTCCAACTGATCCCGTGCGCTGGCCCGCAAGCGCCCGCGCGTGTTAGCGAACAGCTCCCGGCTGCGTTGTTCATTGCCCGGCGCAGCCAGCGGAACGGTCTGCCCGGACCACTGTCCGGTCGCCGAGCCGAACCAGTCGGCCCACTTGGTCACGGGCCCGCCCACCTCCAGGCCATCGCGCGTGAACCAATTGAATTCCTCGGCCTGCTGAACCAGGCCGCGTTCGGCCACTGAGGGCAGATTCGAGGAGGCCAGCCCCGAACCCGTATCCATGCTCGAAAGCGTGCCGTGCCACTGCGTTCCTGGCTCGGCGAGAAAGAAACCCACCTCGGTTCCGGTGCTCGTGGTCGTTCCTGCAAAGGCGCCGCGCGCCATCATCTCATCCATGGCTTCGACATTCGGCAGAATCACCGGAAGCCCAGGCTGATAGGGATCGGTCGCGTCCATGCCTTGCAGCATGAATCGGGTGTCGGTCCACGAAGACGCGCGTTGCGACACCAGCGCCAGTCGGTAGTCGCTGAGACCCAGGAAATCGAGCGGTTCTGTGACGGTGGCGGGCTCACGGCTGAGCAGGACGCCCTGCGAACTGACTGCCTCAGGGAAAGTTTGCGCGCGGGTCGCATCGGCCCAAAGCCCCGCTGCCGGCAACGGCTGGCTGGTGGACGCCGCCAGGTCCACGCGGGTGGTTTCCAGCGGCGCCACGTACACAGACACTTCCGAGAACTGGTATCGCCCATAAGGCAAGGTAACCGTGAAAGCGCCCGCGGCATCTGCGTGAATCGTAGTGTGGAAGCCGGCCCCGCCGGTGACCTCGATCGTCTGGCCACCCAGTGTATGTCCTTCGACAATCCCGGTGGTCAACTGCGCCGATGCGGTGCCCGCCACCATCAGCGCTACTGCCACCAGCCCGCTACTGCCGCAGCACCGCAAAACGGCTGATCGAATAGCCAAGCGCGCCCCCCATGAAGACGTCTGACACGAAGTGCGCCGAAAGCGAAACGCGCGAGAACCCCACAACTCCCGCCAGGCCGTACGCCACGAAAGGAACCCAGCGGTGATGCGGATAACGCCGGGCAACCACTGTCGCCACAGCGAAGGCCGCGATGGTGTGGCCGGATGGGAAGCTGCCGTTCCCGCGCAGGAAGGACCCCTTACTGTCGAGCCAGGTGTCGGAATAATTTCCGCCGGTCCCGATGGCAGCCGGGCGCACGCGCCGGTCGATGTCCTTGAAGACTGTAGTCACAATCTCTACGTTGGCGATGGCTTCCGCGGCAAGCAGACCGGTCTTCTGCAAATGCGAGTCTTTACGGGCCAGCCCGATCAGATAGAACGCCGCCGGGGCTGCGATGATCCCATACGTTGTGTTACTGCCGCTAAACACGCTGTTGAATCCGCTGAACGAATTCGTGTGGTGGAAATAGGGTGTGTCATGCGGGTCTAGAGCCACCAGGCCGGCGGTAGCTCCGAGCACGGCGGCCGTGGGAATCAAAACGTTGGGCTTGCCGAGTTGCAACGGAAACAGCCAGATCTTTTTTTCGTCGCTGAGGATGTTGGGAATCAACTCCTTCAACGATACGGACCGGTCGGTGTCCGCGGCCGGGTGCGATTCAGCCGTGTCAGGCGCGGGAACCTGCGCAACGGCAAGCACCGGCACAAACAAAAATAGCGGAACAACAATCTTCATCTTGATCCTTACCACTCTACACGTACGACCACCTGCATTTGGCGCGCGGGAGTCGACGTATGGCTAATCGCCCCCGCGGACTCAACCCCCAGTATGCGGTTGGGCAGTGCGAGGTTCGTCTGGTTCAGCGAGTTAAAAACTTCGATGCGCGTTTCCAGGCGCAGCCGTTCGCGCAATGGAAAGCTCCGGGCGAGCGAGACATCCGCGGTCGTAATCCCAGGTCCCCGTAGAATATCGAAGCCAGAGTTGCCGTACTGATATAGCGCGGGCACGGCGAACGCGCGATTCGGATCCGCGGGGTTCAGGCTGGTATTGAACCACTGCAGGTACGAGCGCTGGCCCGCCGGAAGCGCGCCACTGCCGAGACGGTCCGGAAGCTGGAAACCTCCATCGTTCAAGCTGTTGATGGCCAGTTGCGGCGTGAAGGGCAGGCCGGTCTGCGCAGTGATCACGGCGGCGGTGCGCCAGTTGGCAATGGCCGCACGCAGCAGTCCCGCGCTTTTCTGACCCGGAGGATTTCGGAAGGGCAGGTCATACGACGCCGTCAACACCAGCCGTTGGGCGATATCGAACGGCGAGGCGGAACGGTTGCCGCGCAGGTGGTAAATGAACTGAGGATCCGGCGGCCGGCTGTCCTGGCCCGTGCCCGGTGCGGTCGAATCATCCAGAGACTTGGCGTAGCGGAAGGTCATCAGCAGTTGCAACCCCGGCGCCGGCCGCCCCGCCAGTTTGACTTGCCCGCCGTAGTAGGTGGAGCCGCCCGCAAAGCCCAGATACTCAATGCGGGAATGGTAGGGTTCGTAAGGGTAGCGCGGAAGGGCATACGGCGTCGGCGCGGGGTAGGGCTGGTTGGCGTCGAAGGTCTCATATAGATGAATGCCCATCGATCCCATGCCCGCCACCTCGAGGCTGAGCTCCGGCCGCAGGCGTTGCTCCAGGAACAGCCCCCACTGGTCGGCGTAGGGAGTGTAGTCGCGCGGCTCGATGGCATAGATGGACGCATGCGCAGCGTTGAGGCTGGCTGCATCGAACGTGGTGAGCGGCTGCGGTGCCGGCAGTCCCGCGGACAGACTTGGCCCCACCTGAAACGTGCCATTGATCTGGTCCAGCCGCGAGGCGTAGGGAGGATTCTGCGCCAGTATGCCCTCGGCTACGTACGACCCCGTGTCATACGCTTTGCTGAAGCCGCCGCGCAGCACCGTGGAACCGCTTCCCAAAACATCCCAAACAAAGCCAATTCGCGGCGCGATGGTTCGCTTGTTGAACCCCAGGCCGCCGTACGAATTCACGCCCCCCTGTCCGGCAAATTGATTCAGTGCAGGGGTTTGGCGGTCAAAGTTAAAGTTCACCATGCGGTTGCTGGCATCGGTCACCGGAGGATCCAGCGAATAGCGCAGCCCACCTTGAATCCGCAGCTTCCTGCCGATCCGGATCTCATCCTGGGCGAAGCCCGCCCATTCCCATCCGCGGATTTGGAAGGGGGAAAACTGCACGTCGCGCCGGACCTCCTCGGGATATCCGGTGAGCAGCGACGCAATCGAATCGCCCGCCAGGCCAACTCCGGGTTGGCCCGTGTAGTCGGGCGTAAAGAGGAATGTGCCGCGGCTGGTCCATTGGGAAGCCGTGCCATCCACCTGTCTGCGAATCGCCTGCACGCCGAACTCCCAGGTATGCCGCGCGGTCTTCCAAAGCACCGAGTCTTCGATCTGAAAGCTGGTAGTGCGAACCTGGACGGGCACTGCTTCGGCCGCGCCCAACTGGGTGAACCCTTCGAGGTTGATCACGGGGCTCTGGTCGAGGGGCTGCCCATTCAGATTGAGCCGGTTCACGCTGGCCCGGAGCTCGTTGATCAAATTCGGGTGCACTTGAAATGTATGGGAAACCGCGCCGCCCCATGCGGTCAGGCGGGTGTCGGCCGCGTCCGCGTGCTGGGCGGAGTCGCTGGCGATTGCGGGGCCCGGTAGCGCACTGGGCGATTGCTGACCCTGCCGCTGGTAACTGATGCGGCCGAACAGCGTGTTTCGCGACGAGATGATCTTATCGGTGCGGGCGTTGAACCAACTGCTGTTCTGAATCTGATCGGGCGTGAAGCGGTAGTTATCGGCAGCGCCGGGCAGGTTGGGATCGGGATAAAGGTTCGCCAGAGCCAGGCCGTCCGGCGAGAGGCTCCCACTGGGAATTTGATTTCCCGCGAACGGCTGTCGCAGGAAACGGTTGTCGCCAATCGGGGCGATCGAAAGCGGATCGTAGATCGGGGTGGCGCCGAAAAAACCCGCCTTCTGGGCCGCGGTGGGAACCGTGGAAATTACCGTGAGACCCTGGCGGCCCCGCAGCGCTTCGGCATCGACGAAGAAGAACCACGAGTCTTTGCGGAGCGGCCCGCCCGCGCTTGCGCCGAACTGATTCTCGGTGAGGCCGGGCTTGTGCGCCCCATCGAAGAAGTTGCGGGCGTCAAGCGCGGAGTTCCGCAGGTAGTCGAACGCACTACCGTGGAACTGGCCCGATCCGGAGCGCGTTTCGACATCGACACTGCCCCCGGTGGCGTGGCCCAGCGCCGCGGGAATGTAAACTTCCGAGAGGCTCACTGATTCGATCGCCTCGGCAGGCGGCATGAGAACCGCCCCACGGAGCCAGCTCTCATTGTTATCGACGCCGTCGATCTGGAAATTGTTGTCCTGCGCGCGCTGGCCGAGGGCATTAAAACCCGAACTACCGCGGGGCGAGAGGGGCGTGTAGCCTTCCAGGTTTCCGCCTTCCTGTCCGAGCGTGACTTCCGAGCCACCGCGGATGGCGTCCAGATAATTGCCGCTCTCCGATGGAGCGGCGGGGGAGTCCTTGGATTCGAAGACCGTCCAGCGGGCCGGCAGGGTCACGGGAAGGGTCACGCTCTGACCATCGCGGATGTCGGTGAGGACGGTCGCCGAAGCGCCGGTGCGGGCGGATCGCGCGACTACTACATACGATCCAGCGGGGACGCGCAAGGCCTGGTAGTTCCCCTGTTGGTCAGCCAGCAGTTCCCGGTGAAATCGATTGTCGCGGCGGACCAGGGCGACGTGGGCGTGGGGGGCAGGGTCGCCCGCGCCATCGACGACCGTTCCTGTGATGTCGCCGTAACCTTCCGCGGCAAACGCGGGCAGGCACAGGAGAAGGAACGCAAGTACACGTGGTAGTTGGAGCATTTCGATGCCAGGAGCCGTCCCACCGGCGGCGAAGACCGCCGGCGTTACGTAGCGCTGGCGATCTTGTCGCCGGCAAGCCAATGGTTTCACCGGCGGATGAACGTGCGCAAGGTGTCCCTTAGAGAATCGCCTATCACGGCTACAGTAAGGCAACCAACGAAATACTCTCGCGATAAAATCGGAAACACGCGTGCGAATCACCATCTCGAAAGAGAATTACCTCAAGGCTATCGCAGAAGCTGAGTCGGAGGGCGAAGATGTCAAAGCCGTAACCTTGACGCGCTGGCTGCAGGTCTCCGCGCCGGCGGTAACCATGGCGGTCAAGCGCCTGAAGCGCGACGAACTCATTCGCGTTGCCAAGGAGGGAAAGATCACCCTGACCCCCGCGGGCCGCACCATCGCCAACCGCCTGCTCAACCGGCACCACCTTCTGGAGCGCATGCTCTCGGAGATCTTCGGCTTGGAGTGGTACAAGGTCCACGACGAAGCCGAACAGTTGGAGCACGCTGTTTCGGCCGATTTCGAGCACAAGCTCGCGGAGCGGCTCGGTGCCGGCGGCGCTTGTCCCCACGGCAATGTCGTGGGCAGCGATTCGCCGCGAGCCCGCCGCCGCCGCGGCCTCAAACCTCTGGAGGAGGCACACACCCGGGAGCGCCTCGCCGTGGTCAGTGTTTTTGAACGCGACCGCAAACTGCTGGAGTATCTCGATGGCGCCGGCATACGCCCGGGCGTGCAGTTGCAAGTGCTCGCAACCCACCCGGGGATCCACCTGGAAGCTGGCGGCCGCACCATACAGCTGGAACGAAACGTGGCCTCCAAGATCTGGGTCAAGGCGATCTAAACTATTTAATTAGTACCAGTTACGGTACTTTTGGGACTGTTTTTTATTGAAGTAGTAGGCACTCCCTCCGTATAATCCAATCGAGCCTACGGATAACTTTGCTATGGGTCCAGGCGGGAGGCTCTTATATGTCATGGGGATTATTAAACTTACTTCGAGTTGCGAGTGTCCTTTGTGTTGGCGCGGTGGTGGCGCAGGCCAGTCAGATTGATCCGCAATGCACTTCGCCTTTGCCGAATATGGCGGCTATCGGCGGCACGGCGGGCGGATCTAAGACGACTTTCTGCATCTCCGACTACGGGTGGAGCAACGGTTGGTTCGCTACCGGTTTTCCAGGCGATTACCCTGCGAATACCGCTTCGAATCTTCTAGGCGACAATGCCCAAGCTGTGAGCTATACCCTGGGTGGTACAACCTACACCTCGTGGTTGACTCCCGTCGCGGACAATCGGCACACTGGCAGCGATTTTACGGTGGTGACGCCGATCACCAAGGTGAGCGCCGATGAGGCGACCTCGGTGATCACCGATGGGCGCGTGGATATCACCATCGACTCCACAGTGATCAACAACAACATCAAACAGACCTTCACCATTACCAATGAAACTGCGGGCAAGACCCTCACGAACATAACGTTCACGGACTATCTCAATTACTTTCCCTATGGGGCGAGCAACCAGAACCTGGGAACGCTAACCTATACGCCGGTTCCCACGATAGAGGGCACTTCGGTGTACGGGCTCTGGGCCAGCGGCAATTATGGCGATCCAGGCTTTATTCGCAGCGGTGGCGTGTGCGGCGGCGTGGGCACAGCGGGTTGTACCACTCCCAGTGGTCACGAGATCGGCACCACGAGCTCCGTGTTTCAGGACGTCAGCCTCGGCGGAACTTTGAACGGCGCCAACTCCGCTACCAACGACGCCGCTGGAGCTCTGGCTTGGACCGCCAGCAATCTGAACCTGGCAAAGGGTGGCAGCCAGGCGTTCACCGTGGAACTGGTCCCCGAACCGGAGACGATTGCCCTGCTGCTGATCGGCCTGGCGGGCATTTACGTGGGCCGCCGCAAGTTTTAACGATTACCGCTCCCTCCGGTCACGGCTCGGTAACCTGAACAGAGCCGTGACTGCAAGGAGCGGTTTCTTGCCTTTGTTCTCCCTGCACTGTGGGTTCAGATACACACCGCCCATTCCACCTGATGATTTGCTCGTCGCCAGTGGCGTAGGCTCGTAATTAGAGACGCAAACCTCTAGCCTAACCCGACGAGCTGGCCTCAGTCTCAAACGGGAACGCCGTCGCCGGGCGGACCGTTCCAAATCCAACTCTATCTTTGGAGAGCCGCATGTCTAATGCAACCAGACCGATTTCGTCCCACGATGTGGAAGATGCCTTGATGTACCTTCCCCGCAAGGGCGTTACGGATTACCGCCGAGGCCAGATCATATTTATGGAGAATCAGCCTTCGCAGCAACTGCACCTGGTTGTCCGAGGCCGGGTGAAACTGGTCATTCCCATGGAGGATGGTTCGCAGACGCTGGTGGATATTTTCACCACGGACGATTTCTTCGGAGAGAGCGCGCTGCTGCCGAGTGCCGCCAAGCATTCCGAACGCGCCATCGCCTTGGACAACGCCAGCCTGATGTCCTGGGCTGCCTCCGAGATCGAAGAACAGGTGGAACGGGAGCCGCGATTGGGTATCGCGCTGCTGCAAATGCTGGTCAAGCGTTCCCTCGATTACGAAGAGCGGCTGCAGAATTTTGCCCTGGAGAAGACGCCGGAACGCGTGGTGCGGGCAGTGCTGCGTTTTGCCGAACGCACGGGAACCCGTGCCGAGGACGGCTCCCTGCGGGTGCCTCCGCTAACCCACCAGTTGATCTCCGAGTACGTAGGCACGTCGCGGGAGATCGTCACCTTTCATATGAATCAGTTGCGGCAGAAGGGTCTGTTGCGCTACTCGCGCCGGGGGATGCAGGTGAATCCCCGCGCCCTCCGGGAACACCTGGACTCGAGAGTGGATCGAGAGGCGCCCACCGCCTGATCCGCACCCTAAACTTTAGAAAACACACCATCGTCAACTAAATTCAGGCTATAACGACGGCGGGGGTAGGGTAGAGTGTGGTAGCAATCCCCGGTGCTTGAGAAGGCCGCTATGAAGCCCTATCCCTTGATCTTATTTTTCTCGCTGGTCTACCCGATGGCACGAGGCGCCGAATCGGAAACCGGCGACACCACACGGGCGGCCTCCGAACCCGGGACTATGGTGGTAATGTTGCCGGGACCGCGCCCTGCTGCCAAACCGGTGGTTGCAACCAAGAAGACGGTCACGGAAGAAGCTAAACCTGCCATTCCGGTCGAAGAAACCAAACCGGCCGAAACCAAAGCGACCGAAGCCAGGCTTTCTGAGACCAAGCCCGCCGAGACCAAGCCCGCCGAAGCAAAGGCGTCTGAGCCGGCCCAGCAACCGGCGGAAGGCCCCGTCTACTTCCCCAAACTGATTGGGACCTGGAAGCTGGCCGACGCGCGTCATGCTCTGGGAGAACCGCTCCGCCAGCGGCCGTCTCTGGACGCTGACAAAACCGTCAATGGTCAGATCTATGCGTTCCCGGACCCGACCAACCGCTATAAAGAGGTGGAGTTGGAATTCGCCAAGGAGGGCGGCACGTTACGCGCGGTCTTCATGTATCCCAACCAAATGACGTGGAAGGACTGCCGCCGCCTCTGGGGCATGAATGTCAATGCCACTGAAGCGGGCAAGGGCCGCACATTCTATTCCTACAACAATCGCCACCTCGACGTTTTGGTGGACCCTGAGGGAAAAGTCATCAGCCTGGGATTGTACTAGGCCCATACGGCGCGGACCGGATTCTGCCGATAAAAAAGCAGTCAGCGATCAGCATTCAGCGATCAGCCTATATGGGTGCCGTGGCTAAACCTGAGTGCTGAGAGCTAAAAACACTAAGTCTTCGAAACCCGCGCCCCATCCGCTACGTTTAACGCATTTAGGGCGAATGCGCGCGCCATGGCGTATAGTGTAAAGAGACAGGAGTTCCTTGGATGACCCTTCGTTTCGCAGTTCCCGTGGCCGTTCTGGCAACCCTCGGCCTGATGGGTGGAGGGCTTTCCGCCGCCGACAAAAAGAATGATCCCGAAGCGATCGGCGACCGTGATGTCGGCAAGGGCGTGAATTTTTACTCGCTGGAGAAAGAAATCGCGCTCGGCAAGCAGTTGGCCCAGGAAGTGGAGCGGCAGGCGAAGATCATCGATGACCCGGTGATTGCGGAATACATCAACCGTGTGGGCCAGAACCTGGTTCGAAACTCCGATGCCAAGGTGCCGTTCACGATCAAAGTGCTGGACACCGAAGAGGTGAATGCCTTTGCGCTGCCCGGCGGTTTCTTCTTCGTGAACACCGGCCTGATTCTCAAAGCAGACAGCGAATCGGAACTGGCGGGTGTGATGGCGCACGAGATCGCGCACGTCGCGGCGCGTCATGGAACCAAGCAAGCCACGCGCGGTGAGATGGCGCAAATCGGAATGCTGGCCGCGTCGATCCTTATCCCCTATGGTTGGACCGGATACGCGATCCGGCAGGGTGCCAGTATGGCGATTCCGATCGGCTTCCTTACGTTCTCGCGCGGATTCGAGCGAGAAGCTGACTACCTGGGCCTGCAGTACATGTATAAGACCGGCTACGATCCTACTTCGTTTGTGGACTTCTTCGAGAAGATCCAGTCGATGGAGAAGAAGAAGCCGGGCACGGTTTCCAAGGTCTTCTCCACTCACCCAATGACGGATGACCGCATCCAGGCCGCGCAGAAGGAGATTCAGACAATCCTGGTGGCCAAGCCCGAATACGTGGTGAACACTTCCGAATTCAACGACGTGAAGGGCCGCCTGGCAATGCTGCACAATCGCAAGAAGGTGGATACCGAAGATCCCAACCGCCCGCGCTTGCGCCGCGCTCCCGGAACGGGCACTGGCCCGGTCGATGAGAACAGCGACGACAAGCAGAAGCCGGATCAGGATGAGCGCCCCACGCTGAAGCGGCGCGATCAATAGGCCGAAATACGGGAACTAACTCGTCATGCCCTAGCGTATAGTGGACATAGACGGGAGTTCCTTGGATGATCCGCCGTTCCGCAGTTCCGGTTGCCGTTATGGCAGCTTTCGGCCTCCTGGCCGGGGAGCTTTCCGCCAAAGACAAAAAGAACGATCCCGAAGCGATCGGCGATCGTGATGTCGGCAAGGGCGTTAATTTCTACTCGCTCGAGAAGGAAATTGCGCTCGGCAAGCAAATGGCCCAGGAAGTGGAACGGCAGGCCAGAATCATCGATGATTCGGTGATTGCGGAATACATCAACCGTCTGGGCCAGAACCTGGTGCGAAACTCCGATGCCAAGGTTCCGTTTACCATCAAGGTGCTCGACTCCGAAGAAGTGAACGCGTTCGCGCTGCCCGGCGGTTTCTTCTTCGTGAACACCGGTTTGATCCTCAAAGCAGACAGCGAATCGGAACTGGCGGGTGTGATGGCGCACGAAATCGCGCACGTCGCCGCGCGTCATGGAACCAAGCAGGCCACGCGAGGTGAGATTATCAACATCGCGTCAATTCCGCTCATCTTCATGGGCGGCTGGGCCGGATACGCAATCCGGCAAGGGGCCAGCCTGGCAATACCACTGGGCTTCCTGAACTTCTCGCGCGGGTTCGAAAAAGAGGCCGACTATCTGGGCCTCCAGTACATGTACAAGACCGGCTACGATCCCACCTCGTTCGTAGACTTCTTCGAGAAGATCCAGTCGATGGAGAAGAAGAAGCCGGGCACGGTTTCCAAGGTTTTCTCTACGCACCCCATGACGGGCGATCGGATCAAGACCGCGCAGGCGGAGATTCAGAAAATCCTGCTGGCCAAGCCCGAGTATGTGGTGAACACTTCTGAATTCGACGACGTGAAGGGCCGCCTGGCGATTCTGCACAATCGCCACAAGGTGGATACCCAGGATCCGAACCGCCCGCGCTTGCGCCGAGCTCCGGGAGCGGGCACCGGCCCGATCGACCCAAACGCCGACGACCAGCAGAAGCCCGATGCGAACGAGCGTCCCACGCTGAAGCGGCGGGACCAGTAGGGGCCAAATTCAACCTGACACAGGCCGGGAGGGCTGTGCCAGGTTTGCGGGTTACACTCTGCCCCGAAGCCGGTCGATCTTCCGGCGATCGCGTTTCGATGGTTTGCCTTCACGCGAATCTTCGAACTGCCTCATTGTTTTTCGCTCTTCTGCTAACTTTAGTCTTAACGCCTTGCTCTCTTCTGTCTCATGGTAGAGCGTCTGCGCAATCGATGCCGGTCCGCGCAACTCGCTGAGGAACAGCACCTCCACCTGAAATTCGCCGCCGTCATTTTTCACTTGTAACCGGTCGCCCGTTTTTACCTCGCGCGAGGCCTTGGCTGGTTGTCCGTTAGATTCGATCCTTCCGAGTTCGCATGCCTTGGCCGCGAGCGAACGCGTCTTGAAGAATCGGGCCGCCCAGAGCCACTTATCCATTCTCACCCGGGTCATGACCCTATTCTCGTATTGTGATGATGTCGATATCTTGATGGGGTAAACAGTTGGACGTTGGAAACGACCGGTCTGCTGTCGACGTCAGGGAAGCAGGGGCTCCATACGGCCCGAACAAACGGAGGACGCTACGTTGCGAATCGAAATCGTTGCAACTTATTGGACTGATTGCTCTTGCCGCTGCCGCGCTGTACGGCCAACCGACGAATGGGCCTGTCTATTGGTCCACAAATCCGGCGCTGGATTGCTCGCAGTTGTCGGACATCAATGGGCAACCCGAGACGCCGGTTAAGATTACCATCCCAGGCGGGACCGGTTACTCTTGTTATAACGCCGGGACGTTTGTATGGCTCGCCGCGGGCGGCGGATGGGCTTCCTCGGTTCGCGTGGCTGCCCCAAGCTCAGCCCCGGTCGGGGTGGACTACTCGTTCTATGACACGAGTGGCAACGCGCTATCAATGAACACTACCGGTCCCTCCACCGCATCTGGCAACGACGTGAACTTCGCTCTGGCCGCCAATCAGCCCATGGAAGTCGACCTGCTTGGTGCTACCAGCACAGCGCCTAACTACAGCTCCACCACCGTGGGCTCCATGTACGCCATGTTTTTCTGCCCCGATGCCATAACGTGCCTCAACGTGCTCCCGCAACTCATCTATTCGAACCTACCCAGTAATCCGTGGTCGCTGAGCGTACCGATTGCCTGGGACAGCCTGACCTGGACCCAGTATTCCGCGGAGGGAATCGATGACGGCGGTGGCCACCGGGTTTCATTAGTGGTTTACAACGAAGACCTGACCGCGACCAGCTTTAAGGTAAGCGTCTACGACAGTAAGGGAACCCTGTTCGGATCGGGCACGACACCTTCGATTCCGCCGCTGCAGAATGGCGGACAAAGCAATGGGGGGACACACGGGTTCCTTTTGTCGGAGGTGTTTCCGCCGGGAACGAAGTTCCCTTCGGGTGTCTTCAAAATCCTCGTCGACGGCGGATCGATTTTCTCCGCGGTAGAGGTACTCCAGTTTACCGGGTCATCCGCCACCGCCCTGCAGGTTGGTTATGACAGCGCGCCCACTTCGGCGGCTCCGACGGTAAGAACTGCGACCGCGCGGCCGAGCGTGCTGAGATTGCGCGTGGAGTCCGCGGCAAAGTCAATGTTCCGAGGAGTGCAGAAGTAAAGCTGCTTGGACCTTACTTCACAAAGCCTAGCTGTTTGAGCGTGGCGCCCGGCTCGGCGCCGTCGAAGTTCGTCAAGGGCATGACTTCCCGCCCGTTGACCAAAGCGACTCCGGCCGGCGCGCTGACGTAGGGAAAGATCTGCTTCAGCGGCTGATGATCGTTGGAAACGACGGCCTTCAGCTTGGTATCTTCCAGGAACCCGGCTGCGAACTGCGGTTGCTGAATCGGAATCGCAACCACGCGGGTATCGGCCCAGTCATAGTGCGACATGCGCTTGGCGGCATCCAGGCAGTGCAGGCATTCCGGATCGAAGAAGAACAGGAAGATCTTCCCGTGTTGCAAGGAGTACGGCTGGCCGGCGACCGTGACGCTGTCGGGGGCTTTTGTGCCGGTCTGCCGGGCCGCCTCGACGCCATAGGAGACTCCGGCGAACACCGCTACAGCGCCCAGAATCATCAACGCCGTGCGCATCCCGCTGGCCGGTTTGGACCACACTCCGGCGAACACCGACATCAGCAACAGGGCACCATCGCCGACAAAGAACCATGGCCCCACGACGCGTTTCACAAACGGAAAGCAACTGCATTCCGCGCCGTGCAGAGCGCCGTAGTTGATGGCGAAATAACCCATGAACCCGACGAGCAACAGCCCGGTGAGGATGGCGCCCCAGCGGCGAAATCGCGGTAACAGAACGAAAACGGCGCCCACCGTCTCGGCGATACCGAACGCCAGTGCGGCCGGCAGGCTCAGCGACTGCGGAATCCGGAGTTCATTGATTCGCACGGCCCAGCCCGGCGCATCTGTCACCTTCCATACGCCGGCGACGAGGAACAAGATTGCCAGCACCACCGCCGATATCCAACTCAGCGCAGTTTTCCAGCCCGGCAGCGCAAGGGGAACGAATCCCGATTGCGGCTGTGCCATACTGTCGTCCATGGACCCCATTTTAGCCCTTTCGCCACAGGCGTAGGGACGGGGCCGAAACATCTTGTTCATGGCATGATTTCGTTTGCGCTGATCCTGCTGGCCGCCTCGACGAACCTTGAGCTCGTGAACGATGTGTTTCATGTGCCTCCGGGAGAGTGGAGCTCGGTCGCATTGGGACTGAAACAGCGGCCGGCGATGGTGGCGGCGGATTTCGAGGTGGAGTCCGGTGCGGGGAAACTCCGGCTCGAGCTCATGCGCCGCGAAGATCTGGGGCGATTGCGTAACGAACTCCCCGTGGGCGCGATCGCGGCTACTTCCCGGGCCACCTCCGGCCGTATTCGTTACCGTGTGAGAGTGCCCGGAGACTATGTGGTAGTCATCGATAACCGTGGCGGCGATGCGCGTCCGGTGGATGCGCGCGTTCGCGTGGCGCTCGATTTCCAAATGCTGTCCGGCCCCGAGGTGACGCGCCTCTCACCGGGGCGCCAGTTTGCCGTAATCTCGATTAGTTTTGCCGTGTTCTTCGGGATTGTGAGCTACTCGGCGCGACGCCTGCTGCGAGGAATCAGGAAATAGAGTCAGCATAGCTTTCAGCCAGTCAGCAGTTTCAGCGATCAGCTAAACACGCAGAGCCCAGGGGTTCGTTGAAATTTAAGCTGATTGCTGAAGGCTGATTGCTGAAAGCTTCTTAAGCGTTGAACGCCTCCCGTGCCGCGGCCACGGTGCGCCGGATATCTTCTTCGGTGTGTGCGGCGGAAACGAAGGCCGCTTCGAACTGCGATGGCGCCAGATAAATACCGCGCTCCAGCATGGCCCGGAAGAAGCGACCAAAGCGTGCGGTGTCGGAGCGCTTGGCCGATTCGTAATCCGTGACGGGGCCCGCGGTAAAGAAAAACGTGAACATTGAACCCACGCGGTTCACCGTGACGCCCGCGGGCGGGTCCGCGCACAACTCTGCCGCGCGCGCTTCGAGCTGGTCGTAGATTTCGGGGTGCTGCTTGAGATGCCGCAGCATGGCCAGACCCGCCGCCACTGCTAGAGGATTTCCAGAAAGCGTGCCGGCCTGGTAGACCGGTCCCACGGGCGCCACTTTGTTCATGATGTCCCGGCGGCCGCCATAAGCTCCGACGGGCAAGCCGCCGCCGATCACTTTGCCGAGCGTGGTCAGGTCCGGGCGGATCCCGAAACGCTGTTGCGCGCCGCCGAAGGCCACGCGGAATCCCGTCATGACTTCGTCGAAGATCAGCAGCGCATCGTGCCGGGCAGTGATCTCGCGCAACGCTTCCAGGAATCCGGGTAGGGGAGGGACGCAGCCCATGTTGCCGACGACGGGTTCGACGATCACCGCCGCGATTTGGGCGCCCTGTGTGCGGAATGCCTCTTCCACAGCATCGGGACAATTGTAGGGCAGGGCAATGGTGGTATCGCAGAACGCTTTCGGTACGCCCTGCGTGTCTGCGATTCCCAGCGTCGCCAGACCCGAGCCGGCCTTGACCAGCAGCGAATCGACATGGCCGTGGTAGCACCCTTCAAATTTGACGATGAGGTCGCGCCCGGTAAAACCGCGCGCCACACGGATCGCGGACATGGTGGCCTCAGTGCCGGAGTTGACCAGCCGGACCATTTCGATGGAAGGCACGGCGTCGCAGATCGCGGCCGCCAGGTCGACTTCCTGCTCGGTGGGCGCTCCGAAACTGGTGCCGATGGCGAGCGCTTTTTCGAGTGCGTTCAGGATGGCGGAGTGCCGGTGGCCGAGCAGCAAAGGCCCCCAGGAGCCGACGTAGTCGATGTACTCGTTCCCATCGGCGTCGAAGATGTGGGCGCCTTCCCCGCGCGCGACGAACGGCGGATTGCCGCCGACACTCTTGAACGCCCGCACCGGCGAATTGACGCCGCCGGGAATGATCTCCTGAGCGCGCCGGAAGAGCGCTTCCGATTTCGAATGCTGCATTTGTTCTCCGCAGTGCTGCGACCGCTCCCTTTGGTCACGGCTCAGTAAGGCGTCGCCGTTTTTCGAACGCGCCCCGATTTTCTCACGCGTTATGTCCGACCGGGGACCCTTGCTGAGCCGCGACCAAAGGGAGCGGTCTACCCCGCCTTCCGCGGGACCACGCGGCTGAACCCGAAACTCATGACGATCTCGTACAGGCTGCCTTTCAGGTTCTGGAGCAGCCGGGTTTTCAGCTCCTGATAGGATTGCCGGCCGGCGAACAGATCCTGCATGACGGATCGGAAACGAGGGCTGCGGCGGGTGAATTGCACCATGCGCGCCGGTACTGAGCCGAACAGGTATTTGCCCAGATAGAAACGCTTGGCGAGGCGTGAGCCGAACTCCAGGTCGAGCATGAAATCGCGTTGCAGCGAAGCGCGGTACTGCTTCACTTTCTCGGCCAGGCTGCTTACCTCCGACAATAATGCCCGCGCGGCCAGGTCCGCGGAGCGAATCGCATAATAAAGGCCTTCGCCCGTGATGGGGTCAACCAAGCCGGCTGCATCCCCCACCGCCATCCAGCCTTCCCCCGCGACACGGTTATTGCGCCACGAAGGGGCATCGAGCGAGGGGAGCAGATGACTGTAAAACGATGCGTGTTGATACGAGATGCCGCGCTGGCGCATGTAGTGTTCGAGGCGCTTCCGCAACGAACTGGCGGGTTCGCCTTTGCCTGCGATCCCCACCGAGAGGTGGCCGCAGCGGGGGAAAATCCAGATGTACCCTTCCAGATGCGGGAGGAACTGGATATCGATGTTGGCCTGCTCGCCGGCTACATAATACCCCAGCGCCGAAACCGTATCGGCCGCGGTTAGCTGCGTCGCCACGTTGCGCAGCGGATTGCGCGCGCCGGTGGCCACGATGCAGAAATCGGCATCGGCCGTGCCCGCGGTGGTGCGCAGGCGCCAGCTCGAACCTTGCCGCGTAATCTCTGACACGCGCGTCTTTTCGAGCTGCGCACCGGCGTGTTCGGCGCGTTCCAGCAGCAGGCGGTTCAGATCGAAGCGCGAATAAATGACCACCGGATCGTCCAGCTTAAGGCTGACGGACTGGGACTTTGGAGCGGACAGCACAGTCTCGGTGACGAACCGCTTGGGAGTGGAATTCTGGATGAGAAACGGATACTGGCTGTAGGCCTTGTGGGTGAGTCCCCCGCCGCAGGGTTTTTCCCAAGCCAGCTTTTCATCGAATAGCTGCACAGCGAGCCCGGCCGACGCCAGTCGTTCCGCGGCAAAAGCCCCGGCAGGCCCTCCGCCCAGTATGGCGACCCGTTTCATTTGTGTCCGGCCGGCGGAAGATCTTCGGGAGAAGGCATGGCGCCGTGAGGGTTGCCGCCCGAGGGCGGTTGCCCGTCACCACCGTGTGGATTAGGCGTCCCGGGAGCCGGCGTGGCCGCGTGCCCGGAATCCTGCGTGCCCACCACCGTCCATTTACCTCCAGCCCGCTGCATCTGGTAACGCAGCGTCATGCCCTGTGTGCCAGTGACGCCCTTCGGTTTGAAGACCACGGTGACGTCGGCTTTGTCCCCGTTGAACTGGACCGACGGAATGTCGATGTCCATGGCGGCCACGTTCAAACTGCGGCCGGACAAGTGATCCAGCACGCCCTGCCGGATCGCGGTGGTGTCTTGGTTCCCGCGGTTACAAGCGGTGAGAGCCAGAAAAAGCGCCAGGACGAGGCCAGTTCGCACAAATTGATTATAACCGCGGGCGAGCACTCATCCACCGGTGCTTGGGGTCGAGATGAGTCTCGACCCGGCAGGCAAGAGTGCCTGCGCCACATTAGTGCACCGGGGTTAGTTCCTGCTCGCGAGCGCCGCCTAACGGGAAGTAGGCCTGAGTCGGTATCGCCAGGGCCGTTCCGGCGGCCTGGACTGCATCCAGAATCCACAAGAGCAGTTCCTCTTGAATCTGGAGAAACTCATCGTCGTTCGCAGTCAGGACATACGCGAACACTTCCAGGTCCAGAGAGTAAGTGCCCACGCCGACAAACCGTACCGGCAAGGCGCCGATCTCTAGTTTGCGATGCTCCTTTAACGCCCGCGTGATCGACTGCAGCAAACTACGGACCTGGTCGGGTTGGGTGTCTCTTCGCAGATTGAGCGTGATGTGAAACCACATCTTGTCGCGCTTGGAAAAGTTCTCGAGGGTCATTGCAGAAAACGCACCATTCGGGATGGTGACTAGCGTGCGATCCAGCGTTCGTATGCGCGTGGAACGAAGGCCGACGTCTTCGACCGTCCCAACCTGGTCGCCAAACTTGCAGAAGTCGCCAACGGCCACCGGTTGATCCGTGATGACGGCCACGCCGCCGAAGAGATTCTCGATGGTCTTTTGCGCCGCGAGCGCAATTGCCAGGCCGCCCACTCCTAGCCCCGCCAAAATCGTAGTGGTGTTATAGCCCCAACTGCTGAGGACAGCGGCGATCGTGAAAAGCAGGATGATGATTTTCAAAAAGCGGGAGCCAAGCGGCAATACCGAATACGAAAAGGCCTGGTGCCTGGATTGCAGCACAGCACGTACTCGCCGCATGGATATGTCTACTACCGCCATGCAAAGCCACGCCAGCGCCCCGAAGAACACCAACGTCACGATCCGCTCCAGGTATAGCCGAAGCAGCGCCGCGGGGCCGATCCACTCGATCCCCGCACGAAATACGGCAATGCACAGAAGCAGCCGAAGCGGCCCAACGAACGCCTGAAGCCCGCTTCGATCCATATGGGGGGCCGTACGCGCAAAGACCTTGTCAACCAACAGGAGTACGGGACGCGAAACCAGCCTGGATAGAGGGACTAACACCACGGCCAGAACCGCCAGCGCAATCCAACGCCAGACCGGAGTATCGACCAGCTTCCAATCCACCAATGGTTGCGGCAGGTACCTCTCAATGGGAGAATCGCTCACCAGCTTGGCGAGCTGCGGAATCAGCTCAATACTGTCGGAAGAAAACAGCCATACGGAAAGCCCGGAGCGCAGAGTGACGTGCTCGAGGTCCAATTCCGCATGATGTCCGTTCAATTGGAATGAGTCGACCCGCTCCCGATCGGGTGCGAGCCCGTCCGCCCGATCGCCCTCCACGCTTCCGTTCAACGATGCCACGTCGAACCGGACGTCGTGATCCAGGATCTGCTGCAATTGTTGCGCGAGCTGCGGACCATCTTTGGACTGCTGCCGCGGCGGGGCGTTTCGAAGGTCGATGTATCGCCAGGCTTGTGTGTAGTTTCGGGCGTGGCAAGCTTCTAGAAAAGCGTAGACGGAGCTCCGGGGCGATTCGCGATGCAGCGGGTCTTGGGACTTGGGAGCGGTAGGCGTTGTCTGTGCAGATCCACCTAGACTAAAACCCGACAAAAGCGCCGCCAAAAAAGCGAGCTTCATTGCGTGGCTCCGGCTGCGTCGACCACCGGGTGGTTCCCATGCAGTTCACACTCTACCGCCGGCTCCGTGCCCGCGATGAAAACCTCCGGGCGAACGGTGGGGCAGTTGGCGCCTGCGAGCTCTCCGGTGTCATCGCAAATCTCTACCGATACGACGCCGCTAGGCCGCCCGAAATCGTGTGCTGCGCGGTATGGCTGGAGTCCGGTGGCGCGTTTCATGAAGTCGGCCCAAATGGGCAGCGCGGAGCGGGCGCCTTCCAGTTTGAGGTCGCGGTTGTCGTCGAAGCCGACCCACACCACGCACAACAGCTCGCTGGTGAACCCGGCGAACCAGCCATCGCGGGATGTGCCGGTCTTGCCGGCGGCAGGCGCCGTGAATCCTCGCGATCTTACGGCCGCCCCGGTTCCGCTTCGCAACACTTCCTGCATCATATTCACCATTAGGTACGCCACCCTCGGGTCGAGTGCGGGGATCGCATCCGGTGCATGCCGGTACGCCACGGTTCCATCGCGCGCACCCACCATGGAAATGGTGGTGGGACGGACCCGCAGGCCCTGGTTGGCGAACATCGAATAGGCGCCGGCGATTTCCAGAGGTGTGACCTCGTAGGCCCCCAGAGCCACCGACGGTGTTGGCCTGATTCCGTCGTTGAGCCCCGCACGGTGAGCCATGGCCACCACCCTCTGATACCCCACCTGCTGTGCCAGACTCACCGCCGCTATGTTCAACGAATGAGCCAGAGCCGTACGCAGCGTGATGTCGCCCATAAAATCGCCGTGATAATCTCGCGGCTGGTAGGCATTGGCTCCGAAGTAGAAAGTCGTCTCCTCGTCATGCACCAGGCTGGCGGGCGTGAAAATTCGCGGTCCATTCTCCACCGCGGTAGCCATGGCCGCGGCATAAACGAACGGCTTGAAAACCGAACCGGGTTGACGCATCGCCAGTGCGTGGTTGAGTTGGCTCGCACCGTAATCGCGCCCGCCGATCAGCGCCTTGATTTCTCCGGTTCGCGGGTCCATTGCGATTAAGGCGACTTGCGGCTGGCCGGCAGGAATATCGGCAGCCCGGCCTCGCTGGCGAAGCTGCTTGTCCACGTTTTCCATCCCGCTGCGGACGGCAGCTTCGGCGGCCTCTTGCAGGTCCGGATCGAGGGTCGTGTAAACGCGGCGATTGTGTCCACCATCCTCGCCGAACTTCGCGCGCAGTTCACTATTCAGCAGCGCGATGAAATAGGAGTTTGCCGATTCGCCGCCGGCTTCCGGTACGATGTGCACCGGCGATCGAGCGGCGTTCTGATATTCGCTCTCACTGAGGTATCCGTTGTGGCGCATCAGAGACAGCACCAGGTTGCGCCGCGCACGCGCCCTCTCCGGATACTGGACCGGATTGTAAGAAGTGGGCCGCCGCACCAGGCCCGCCAGCAGAGCCGCTTCCGCCGTGTCTACTTGCGAGAGATCCTTGCCAAAGAACAACCGCGCCCCTTCCCCGAAGCCGTTGATGCTGTACATGCCGCGCTGGCCGAGATAGATCTGATTGGCGTAATCCTCGAAGATCTGCTGCTTGGTCAGCTTGTCCTCCAGGTGCATCGTAATCAAGATCTCTTCGAACTTGCGCCGCCAGCTCTTGGTCCGGTCCAGCCAAAGGCTGCGCGCCAGTTGCATGGTCAGGGTGGATGCCCCCTCCTGCTTGCGCCGGTCCTTCAGGTCGATGTATGCCGCCTTGAGCATCCTTTCGAAATCGAAGCCCGCATGCCGAAAGAAGTGCTTGTCCTCGACCGAAATAACCGCGTGCACCAGAGACTGCGGAATGTCGGCGTAGCGCACCAGCCTCCGCCTCTCGTGAGTTTGCGAGAGGTTGGCCATCAATTGAGGATCGAGCCGGTACTGTTCGCGCCTCGTTTGATCTGGCAGCGAGACGATCGCCGAGATCCGGCCGTTGGCGAACACCAGCTTTACTGGCCCATCGACTTCCGTAGAATTCGTGCCGGGGAAAATCGCGAGGGCCCCCGGCTCCTCCGCAAACCATCCGGCGGGATTGTCGCGCGACCGGGTGTAGCCGCTTTGCTCCAAGCCCGCGGCCACCTCCTTCGCGGTAATAGGTTGCCCCACCGACACCGTCCGGGCTGCGCTCAGAATATCGGCGGAGGCGGAGAATGGACCTTCTGCAAGCTGGTGATCGATGCTCGAGGTCAGCCTGAGGTAGAGAATGAGACACAACAGGGACATCAGGACGACCACGCCGAGAACGATTTGGCGGAGGTCCAGACTACGCAGCCTCGAATGGAGTCTGCTTATGCGATCTGGTTTGGCGTTGTCCGTCACAACTCTTCCGTCTCGTCGAGATCTGTGGTGCGCATGCCCATGCCGGCCCCACGGACGCGCGGCATCGGTTTGTCCGCGTTGGCAAAGTCGCCGTGCTTCTCGCTAGCCGAAGCGAAGTCCTGCGCACCGGTTTGCCGCATCAGTTCTTTGCCGCGCTTCACCCAAACCGAGTCGTCGCAATGCACCGAGAGGAGAATTCCGCCTTCGCGGAGGCGCCCCTCATATCGCTTGGCTTCATACTCGGGAATACCCATGCCGGCCAGCGCGCCGATGATTCCACCGAGCGTGCCTACCGCGCCAGCGCCCGCCAGGGCTGCAACAATTGGTCCCGCTGCAATAAACGGGCCCAGGCCCGGAATAACAAGCACACCGATGCCTGTGAGCCAGCCGAGCACTCCTCCGGTGATGCCGCCGGCCACTCCACCTGTGGTCGCTCCTTCCGGCGCTTTGGTGTTCTTCTCGTGGGCAAAATCTTTGGTGCCTTTGTTATCGGGAAAGAGCACTGAGATGTCTGTGCCCCGGAAGCCTGCGATGCGGAATTGCTCGACCGCTTCTTCGACGGCCATCCGATTCGGATAGATGCCAAATACTGCTGTGTTCTTGCCAGCCATCATCTCCTCCTTTGGTATGGGAATGGACAACTTCTGTCCGCTATGGTTTTGAAAGGAGCAAGGGTAGGGCCAAGCGCCGATGGCGAGCGCCGCGTGTTGTGACGTTACCCACAGGTAGAATGGGAAGGCACATTCATGCACACTATTCCCGTTGGAACCAAAGGCGAATCTCAGATCGAAGTCACCAGCGACATTGCCATCACCTTTCTGGATATCGAAGACGCACGTGTTCTTTCCACACCGCGCATGATCGGCCTGATGGAGAAGACTTGCCGCGACAGCGTGCTGCCGTTATTGGAGAGTGGCTACGATACGGTGGGGACGCATGTAAATGTGGCGCACCTGGCGGCAGCGCCCATGGGCAGCCGCGTCACGTTTCGAGCAGAAGTGATTGGAGTGAGTGATCGCCGCGTGGAATTTCGCGTAGAAGCTTCCACCGAGCAGGAAAAAATTGGCGAGGGTACGCATCAGCGCACCATCATCAACGTCGCGAGATTCGCGGCGAAGCAAGCACAAAAAAAGCGTTAGGAATTCTAAGCTACCCCCGTAGCGTGCGCCCGCGGGGCCGACCAGCTTCTACGAACCGAGAATGCTGGATGCGGGACGATACCCGTTTACGAAACCCCGTCCATTTACGCCGTCGGAAGAACTCGGGCTTTCCGTGGTTCCCACCGCGCGGTGATAGTAGGAGAGGATCGCGCTCTCATCGTAGTCGATGGCACGCGCGTACTGACGAATATAGCTGGTGTTATAAATGCCACCAGGCAGCTTTTGAAATTCCCCCTGTTCGATCGCAGCCAGCGAGCGAACGCTTATTTTTGTGGCTTCTGCGATCTGTTCCAGCGAAATCCCACGATTGCGGCGAATGGTAGCGAGACCCAAGACGCTGATATCTTCTTTCATCGAATTGCCTCCCTGCCGATGGCTTGCGGGGGATTCGTACTAGGCCATGGGCAGGCTCGTATTAAAAGTAACACTATAACACCTATCGGCATTTTGATAAACTCTTTTTACATGGATATTTGCCGACGAAAATTCGGCGCCTGTATCCTGGCCGGACTGGCCTCCCGAGCGATAGCGTTACCCCCCCGTCCCAAGTTATTGGTACTATTGGTACTGGAGCACCTACGCCCGGACTATCTGGATGCCGTCTGGAGTCAGGTCGGGCCCAACGGGCTCCGCCGGATCGTGGAAGGCGGCGCTTTTTTTCCGGACTGCCGCCATCTGGCGTCGAGTTTTTCTTCTTCCACCCTGGCCACGCTGGCTACCGGCGCCTGGCCCGCCCAGCACGGCATTGTGGCCGACACCTGGTACGATCGGGCTTCGCGCAAACCGGTTCGCGCTTCCGACGAAGCGCTGCTCGCCACCACGCTCACTTCTCAAGTGACCGCCGCCCCAGGCACGCGCGCGTTTGTGGTTTCTTTGAATGCGCCCGATGGGTCCTTGATTTCCGGCAGTTCCGGCGCCCGCGCGTATTGGATGGACGAAGAGGGCCGGTTCACCAGCCGCGGACAGTTGCCCGATTGGGTGCCGGATTATAACCGGGCGAGGTCGCTCGAAAGCCTTCACAATGTACCGTGGGTAGCCTTGGGCGCCAATCCCAAAGCTGCCGGCCCTGCGCACGCTGACATTCGATCGCGCCCGACCCCAGGAATTCATTTCGTTGTATCGTGCTTCGCCTTTCGCCCAAGCTGCTCAATTCGAGTTTCTGCACGAGATGCTGATGCGCGAGCGGGTGGGTCAGACCGATACTCTGGATTTCGTCTGTCTGGTGGCCAGCTCTTCGGCGCTGTTGGGGTACGACACGGGGGCCCGCTCGCCCTTGATGCAGCAGATGACGCTGCAACTCGATCATCAACTAGAGTTACTACTGAGCCAGTTGGACCAGACGCTGGGTGCCCGCACCTATGACCTGGTGCTCGCTGGGAGCCCACGGCGGTCCCCCGGCGCCGGCGCCGGATACGCGGCCGCGCATGGCGGTAAACGGCGAGCTGCTGGCGCAGGCCATCCAACAGAGCCTGACGGCCAGCGGGAGCGGCCGCCTGGAAAAATATCTCTATCCGTTCCTGTATCTCGACACCCGCGGGGTGGCGTTGCCTGAGCCGGCGCGTCAGGCGGCTGGCCGCGCGGCGTTGGAACAGCCCGCGGTGGCGGCGTACTACACTTCCGGTGGTGAGTGCTCCGTGCATGACGATTGGGAACGCCGCTTCCGCAACAGCTTTCATCCCCGGCGTGCCGGCGATGTGATGCTCTCCTACCAGCCGGAATACGTAGAAGACTACGGTCAAGGGCGCGGCATTTCGTACGGCTCGCTGTACAATTACGACATTCGAACACCGCTCTGTTTTTATGGTCCGCAGTTCCGTGCGGCGGTCTTCGAGCAGTCGGTCGAGGCAGTGGACCTGGCGCCCACTTTGGCTCGGGCCCTGGGCGTGGCGCCGCCATCCTCCAGTTCCGGCCGCGTGCTGGGGGAAGCCTTTGCCGGCGCAGACACCGCCCGATGAATCTACCCGACGCGCCGCTGGAAACCTCACTCTGCGGCATTCGCCTGCGCAATCCCGTGATCGCCGCCTCCGGCACGTTCGCTTACGGAATCGAATTCGAAAAACTGGTGGACCTGAACAAGCTGGGGGGCCTGGTGGTGAAGGGCCTTTCGCGCGAGCCCATCGAGGGCAATGAGCCGCCGCGGATTTATGAGACCGAGGGCGGCATGATCAACTCCATCGGGTCTGCAAAACATCGGCGTCCACGCGTTCGTCAAAGAGAAGCTGCCGGCGCTGGCCAGGCTCGATACCGCGGTCCTTGCCAATGTGTTCGGATACCAGACCGAAGACTACGTAGAAGTGGTGCGGGTTTTGAACGACCACGAGGGGCTCGCGGGCTACGAGTTGAATGTGTCCTGCCCCAATACGCGCCACGGCGGCATCTACTTTTCGAGCGATCCGGCGCTGCTCAGCTGAAGTGGTGGCGGCGGTGAAGCGCGTGGCGGCCCGTCCGGTAATCGTGAAACTCTCGCCCAATGTGAGCGCCATCGAACCGCTGGCGTGCGCGGCGGAGGAGAGCGGAGCGGACGCTCTTTCGCTGGTCAATACATTCATCGCGCTGGCCATCGATCCGCGCACGCGCCGGCCGCGGATTGGCGCAGGTTTTGGCGGTTTGTCGGGCCCGGCGATCAAGCCCATTGCTTTGCGGCTGGTGTGCCAGGCGGCGCGCGCGGTGAAGATTCCGGTAGTGGGGCTCGGTGGAATCGCCAGCGGGCTCGATGCCGCGGAGTTTCTGATTGCGGGAGCGACGGCGGTGGAAGTGGGAACGGCCACGTTTTGGGATCCGCAGTCGCCGGCGAGGATTGCCGGGGAGTTGGGAACGTTTCTGCGGGAGGAAAAGATCGAAAGCGTGAAAAAGTTGGTGGGGACGCTGAAACTGTGAGTGGCAGTGCACCCGCGACGTAACGCTGGCGATCCTTGTCGCCGGCACTCTTTGGGCACAAACTTAGCGAACTTATTGGCCCACGCTACGTCTAGACTTCATGATGCAGAATCTTCGCCTGGCCTGGCGAACCCTGGCCAAGAGTCCCGGTTTCACCCTTACGGCCGTCGCCGCCCTGGCATTGGGAATCGGCGCCAATACCGCGATCTTCAGCGTGGTGAACCAGGTGCTTCTCGAGCCTGCGGGCGTAAACCGCCCGGACCGCGTGGTGGCGGTGCGGGGCCGCTACGACAAGCTGGCGCTCAAGAGCATTCCCGTCTCGGTTCCCGACTTCGCCGACGTTCAAAAGAGCAGGCAACTATTCCAGACCGCGGCCGTGGCGGACACCGGAGACATCAACTACGCCGGTGACGGTGCGCCGGAACGTTTGCAGGGCGCGCGCGTTTCGCGGAGTTGGTTCGACGTCTTCGGGACCAAGCCGGTGCTCGGCCGTGTCTTTTCGGCGGAGGAGGATTCACCCAATCAGAATCATGTAGTGGTTCTGGCGTACGCCACCTGGAGCCGGCTATTCGGGCGGGACAGCGGCGTGGTGGGACGCACCATTACTTTGGACCAGAGGCCGTACCGTGTGGTGGGCGTGATGGGTCCGGAGTTTCGCTGGCCCGCTGGCGTCGAGGTATGGACGCCGTTGGCATTGAGGCCAAGTGCATACTCGGAAGACAACCGCTTCAACGAGTCTCTGACTTGCTTCGCGCGCCTCCAACCCGGAGTGAGATTTACTCAAGCGCAGAACTTCGTCGGCCTTCTCAGCCAGCGCTATAAGGACGCCGGCGGGTCTGGTGGGGCCTACGCGAAGGACGCAGCATGGAGCATCTTTCTGGCGCCCTTCACCGATTTCGTGGCCGGGGACATCAAGACGCCCATGCTAATTCTTCTAGCCGCGGTGGGCTTCGTGCTTCTGATTGCCTGCTCCAACGTGGCCGGGTTGATGCTGGCGCGGGCTTCGGGACGGGCGCGCGAGATCGCGATCCGGTCCGCATTGGGCGCGAGCCGCTGGGACCTGATGCGCCAGACTGCCGCGGAAAGCCTGCTGCTGGCAGTTTGCGGGTCGGCGCTCGGGTTGGGGCTGGCGTATGCCGGGGCCAGGGCGCTGCTGAATTTCGTCCCGGAGGACTCACCCGTAATGTTAGCCGTGCGGCTGGATGCACAGGTGCTCCTGTTCACGGCTGTGGCAGCGATTCTTTCCGCCCTGCTATTCGGCATCGCTCCGGCTTACCAGATCTCGCGCTTGAAACGGTATGAAGTGTTGAAGGAGGGTGGCCGCGCGGGCACAGCCGGTTTGGGCCGGCAGCGGCTGCGTTCGGGCCTGGTGATTGGGGAAGTGGCGCTGGCGCTGATGCTGCTGGTGGGCGCCGGGTTATTCCTGCGGAGCCTGGGCCGATTGCAGGATGTGAGCCCGGGATTCGATCCGCATGGCGTCATGATCGGAATGGTGTCGTTGCCGGACGCCCGCTATCATGAGCCCGAAAAGCAAGGCGTCTTCTTGAAGACCGTAGTCGACCAGATGGCGCACCTGCCGGGAGTGACATCCGCGGCAGCGGCGATGCCGGTGCCGTTCAACGGGCAAGACTGGACAGCGTCCTTCAGCATCGAAGGCCGGCCGGAGCCTCCCGGCGATCCAGGTCCGCACGGGCAAAATCGCTACATCTCACCGGGCTACTTTGAGACGCTCAAAATCCCGCTGCGCAAGGGCAGGTTCTTTACCGAGCAGGACCGCACGGGCACCCAGCCGGTCGCCATCATCGATGAGAACCTGGCGCGGCAATATTGGCCGAACGAAGATCCCATTGGCAAGCACATCCGGTTGCCGCAAGGTCAGGGCAAGCCGCCGTGGTCGACAATCGTCGGGGTGGTGGGGCACGTCAAACATACCAGCCTGGCCGGTGACACGGGGAAGGGAACTTATTACGGGTCGATTTACCAGAGTCCGATGCCTTATGCGGTGTTCCTGATGCGCACGCAATCGAACCCGATGGGTTTGGCTGCCGGTATGCGCCAGGCCGTGCTGGCGGTGGATGCCGGTCAGCCGATGCATCACGTGCAACCGATGGAGTCTCTGGTGGCTGCCTCGCTCTCGGGGCGGCGCTTCGTGGTGGCCTTGCTCGGCTTCTTCGCGGTGATGGCGCTACTGCTGGCGGCGCTCGGTCTATACGGGGTGATCAGCTATGCCACCACGCAGCGCACCCCGGAAATCGGCATTCGCATGGCATTGGGCGCGCAGCGAGGCGAGGTGCTGTCGCTGGTGGTGGGGCAGGGCATGCGGCTGGCTCTGGGCGGCGCGGCGCTCGGATTGGCTGCCTCCATGATTTTCAGCCGCATGTTGCAGAGCCAGCTTTTCGCGGTGAGTCCGTTCGACCCGCTAACCTTCACCGCGACGGCGTTGGTGCTGCTGGGCGCTGCGGTCTTGGCGAGCCTGGTTCCGGCTATGCGCGCCACGCGGATCGATCCGGTGGAGGCGCTGCGGCACGAGGTGAGGCACAGACTCACCACGGCACTACGCCTTCATCACTGAAGAACCCGCCGGTGGGCCCGGCGTCCGGAAGAAGGGCCAGCCGAACCGGAGTGGCCGCCCCTTGCTCCACTGTTCTGGTCCCCTGGTTTTGGTTCATGTCCGTGGCCACGTAGCCCGGAGTGACGGCATTCACCTTGATCCCCGAGCTTTGCAGTTCGCCGGCGAATTGCAGCGTCAACATGTTTAGCGCGCTTTTGGAAGAACAGTAAGCCAGCAGCATGCTACGGCCCTGGAACGGCCCGTGTGGATCGGCGGTGAGGGTCACGGACCCCAGGGCGCTGGATACGTTCACGATCCGCCCGGCCTTCGATTTCCGAAGGAACGGAAGCATCGCTTTGGTGATTCGGAACACGCCAAAGACATTCGTGTCGTATGTCTTTTGTAAGGCCTCGAACTCTGTCTCGCTCGGGCGACCCCAATCCAAGGCGACCCCGGCATTGTTGACCAGGATATCGAGCCGGTCGTAGTGAGCGTTCACATAGGCGGCGGCCCGGTCGACGCTTTGCTGATTGGTCACGTCGAGCGGGAGGTATTGGACGGTGAGACCATGGGCCTTGAGGTCGGCTTCGGCCTGTTGCCCGCGTGTCTTGTCGCGAGCGCCTAAGAGGACGAACACTCCTTTGAGAGCCAACTGGCGCGCGATTTCCTTGCCGATTCCTTTGTTGGCGCCGGTAACAAGGGCAATGGGTGGGGTCGGGATCATTCAAATTGCCTTTCATCCGCCGCTTGTCGGGCAATCTCCTTGCCAAGACTGAAGAAGGCCTCGTCCACACTCTTTCTTATTTGACTTGTTGCGAACTCCTGACAGTGACGATAAAGGGAGGCGACCGTCTGCCTCAGAAAAGGTTGGGCGCAGCGGCCCCACTGCAACGATGCGGGGTATTGGCTGCGAAAGGCTGCAATCTTCTGCCGGGCGTTCTTGCATATCCCTCTGCTCGTTCCGTGGGGGTAGTCCAGACGGTTCTCCAATAGCGGCAGGTATTGCACGCGGCCCCACAACGGGTTGAGTGGTGCGAGAGAAAAGATTCCCAGCCGCATTCAGCCAGTGGTGAGCTGATGTAGTTGGTCGTCGCGACGCTTTTTCCCCATTGCATCGTTTGCATGCGAGAATTACATTCCCTGGGATATGCAATCCCAAACGGAAACGGTTCATACCCTCAAGATGTTCAACAGAGGCCCGATCTTTTTCTAGGGGCTGCTGACAGTAGCAGCAATCACTCCCAAACGCAGCCTCTACGGCCTCGGCGTATTGCAGCATCTGTAATACTGAGTTTGAGCGATGCGCATATCTTGCGGCTGAGATCGTGAAGGAACATGCTGACGAGCTTATTAGCCACATCGGATTTGGCTCGCGATGTTGCCGTCCGCAGATATGCCGATGATGGGAAGCTCATGCACGTCCCTTGCCGCGTCGCGATGTTTTCCTGCTCGGAGGAGTACCCTCATCGATTCCCAATAACCACCTGGCGTCAACACCCAGTACCGTAGCCAAGCCCTTCACTTCGAAATCGAATGCGCAACGGAGGCCACCCTCGACTTTTGCCAAGGCCACCCTGTCCAGCTGGACACCCGCACCGGCCAATCGCCGAGCGAGCGGATCTTGAGTCAGCGGTAGAAAAAACCGGAGACGGGCTTCGCTGACCCGCTTCCCGATAATGTTCCGCGAGGGCCGCTTCTTGGACTTGACCGCCATTCCAATTCTGTTTAACAGAAGCTACGGGGATTGAGTGTTCCTCAAAAGAACATCTGCTAGTGGAGACCACTTGGGCTAACCTTGGCATATGCGGCCATTGGGCCGGAAAGTATCCATTGTTTTTAGGTGGCTTCGGTGCGGCCAACGATGCTGGAAGACTACGACAAAGCGGCGGATCGCCTTCGCTAGGCTGAGGCCAGAGATCTCATTATGACCAAGCAGCAACACAGCATTCTGGATCGTCGTTTTCGCGAAGCCCTGGAGCAACAGCCTGACCTTGAGGTGCTGAGGGGGCTGCTGCTCGGACTTGGAGGCACCGATATGGTTGCGCCACCAATTCAGGATGTAGACATGTCTTCCTTGATTGATGCCGGCTTCGTCATGGCCGGACCTGTGGTGCGAAGAGCCATGAAGAAAAGTGAGTGTCACAGAAACATCGCCGAAATCTGGGCGGAGAAGCGTCACGGACTCGTCGGGATCGGTACCGGATATTCCCTCGCTGATGATGGCCTCTGGCGTCAACACTCGTGGGGCGTTCTGCGCGAGGGCATTCTTGAAACAACTGAGTTACGAGTGAAGTACTTCGGTGTTTTGCTTCAGCACGGGGATGCCGATTCGTTCGCAATGGCAAACTTGGGCAGCGGCCGTATGTCGCACGGAAAGTGGAACGAAAGACATAAGGAAGCAGACAAGTGGATGCACTGGCTCCGGCGAAAAACACACACGCGGGAGGCCTGTGCTATTTCAGTAACTGGATTTCTGCCGGGGTCAGCGGGCGCCATTTCCCGATGGGCAGGTCGTCGATGCGGATGGGACCGATGGCGGTTCGCACCAGTTTGAGCACTTTGCTCCCTACGGCTTCGATCATCCGCCTGACTTGCCGATTGCGGCCTTCCGTTATCGTTAGCTCCACGAATGTGTATTTGGAGCTGTCGCGAATGCGGCGGACCCCGGCGGGCTGCGTCGGTCCATCTGTCAATTGCAATCCCCGGCGGAGTTGGTCGAGTTGTTCCTCGCTCAGCCTCGTGGAGGCTTTTACCAGGTAAGTCTTCGCCACTTTGTGCTCGGGATTCATGACGCGCTCGGCAAAATCGGTGTCGTTGGTCAGTAGCAGCAGGCCGCTGGTATCCAGGTCCAGACGCCCAACAGGCGCGAGCCAGGAGCCCGCGTCATCCAGCAGGTCATACACCGTCGGCCGGCCTTCGGGATCGCGGTACGTGGTCAGGTAGCCTTTGGGCTTGTAGAGCAAGAGGTAGGTCTTGGCTGCCTTGCGCAGGGGCTTTCCGTCGAGCGTAATCCGGTCGCATTCCAGGTCCACCCAGCGGTCCGGATCTTCCACGATTTGGCCGTTCACACGAACTCTGCCGGCCCCGATCCAGCTCCGCGCGTCCGTCCGCGAACCCAGTCCTGCCTTGGAAAATACTCGTTCTAAAGTCTTTTTCGCCCGGCTAGTTCGGGTGCTAGGGTTTTTCCGCATAGCTATAGGGTTTCCCCGAGCCTCTAACAGCGATGGTAGATTATGGGTGGGTCAAAACACACGTCCCTTATTTTGATTCGGGGGGCGCGCCAGGTGCTAACCTTGCGCGGACCGAATGAACCGCGTCGCGGTTGCCGCCTGTCAGAACTCAACATCATACACGACGGTTCGCTCTTGGTGCGCGACGGCGTACTGGTGGAAGTCGGGCCGACACGCCGCATCGAGAACCTCGCTCTGGCGCAAAAAGCGGTGGAGGTGAGCGCGGTCGGCCGGGTGGTGATGCCGGGTTTCGTGGACAGCCACACGCACCTGCTTTTTCCGCCGCCAGGTTCGTTTGCGGCTGAGATTGCGGCCGGCGCGCGCGCCATCCGCACCATCACCGGCATGCGCCTGGAAACGCGGGCTCGCATCTATGTGGAAGCCATGGCACGGCATGGCACTACCACCGTCGAGGTCAAGACCGGCTGCGGTCCCGATCGCAGCGCGGAGATGAAAATACTGCGCGTCCTGTCGGCGCTTAAGCAGAAGCCGTTGGATGTGGTGGCCACTTTCCTCCTGCGTCTGCCCCCGGGCGACCCGTACGACCAACCGGAAACGGCGGGGGTCGATTGGGTCACGACCGAATTCCTGCCCAAGATAAACCGCCGCCGGCTGGCCAAGTTCGCGGACCTGGTCTGGGAAGAACAGAGGGGGCAGGCGGCGTATTTTGCAAAGTATCTGCAATTAGCGCAGGCCCTCGGGATGCGGTGCAAATTGCATGCGGACGGGCTCGCACCCTCCACCGCCATCGCCGCGGCCATCGAAGCGGGCGCCACCAGCGTGGATCACCTGGAACACGCCGGCGCCGCGGATGCCGAGCTTCTCGGCCGGAGTGGAACCATCGCTACCCTGCTGCCTTGCGCCTCATTCCACAGCGACGGCCGCTATGCTCCCGCGCGGACCATCATCGAAGCCGGCGCGCCGGTGGCGCTGGCAACCAACTTCAGTCCCTATCACACTCCTACCCTCAACATGCAGGCGGTGGTGAACCTGGCCTGCCTGCGTATGGGCATGACGCCGGCGGAAGCCATCACCGCCGCCACCATCAACGGCGCGCATGCCCTGGGATGCGCCGATAAGCTCGGGTCGCTGGAACCGGGAAAACTGGCCGACTTGCTGATTCTCAATATCTCCGACCATCGCGAGCTGGCCCATCATTTTGGCACCAACCTGGTTCACAGCACCATGAAGCGCGGTGAATTCATTTACGAGGAAGGCCCCGTGGCGCCGCGCCCCGCCCGCGATCTCCGCCCTGCCTGGTAGCCGCCGATATACCATAACAGCAGATGCCGCCCCGCCTGGTGGAATGCGTCCCCAATTTCTCGGAAGGCCGCGATCGGGCCAAGATCGACGCGATCGCGCATGCCGTCCGATCGGCTGGAGCTGCCGTGCTCGACCGCACCTCCGACCATGATCATCACCGCTCCGTAATCACTTTTGCCGCGCCCCCCCAGATTGCCGGTGAGGCTGCCTTCCGCGCTGTGCGTGAGGCCGTTCGCTCCATCGATCTGCGCGAGCATGCGGGAGTGCATCCGCGCATCGGCGCGGCCGACGTGGTCCCATTTATTCCGTTAAGGGGGGTCAATTTGGAAGATTGCGCCCGCCTTGCCGAAGCTACGGGCCGCCGGATTTGGGAAGAGCTTCGAGTGCCCGTCTACCTGTATGAGGCGGCAGCGCGCCGTCCGGAGAGCCGCAACCTGGCCGACGTTCGCCGCGGCCGCAGTACGCCGGATTTCGGCGGTCCCGATCACCATGCGTCTTCCGGCGCCGTGGTGGTGGGGGCGAGGAAATTCCTGATCGCCTTCAACGTGAATCTGGAAACCAGCGATGTGGCCATCGCGCGCCGCATCGCCCGCGCGGTGCGCTTCTCATCAGGCGGATTGCCGTACGTCAAAGCGGTGGGCGTGATGCTGGCCTCGCGCAACCTGGCCCAGGTCTCTATGAACCTTACCGATTTCGAACAGACGCCGATTCACGTGGCGTTCGAGGCGGTGCGTCGCGAGGCCGAGCGCCACGAGGTGGCCATCGCCGGCACCGAGATTATCGGATTGGTTCCGAAGAAGGCTATCGAGATGGCCGTCGCCGCCGGGTTCGAGGATGAGAACTTCACACCCGAGATCGTCCTGGAGAACCGGCTCGCGGGTCAGTTCGCCGATGCCGCCGGTCACTGACCAGGGAGCGGTCTTCACCGGTACCGGGCTGCGGGCTATGCCTGATGCTCGACTCATAACGGGTAACATGATGGTTACGTCCACTCCAACCGTATTACTGTTCTCCTATGGAACGCTGCAAAACAAGAGCGTGCAGATTGCCAATTTCGGTCGTGAGCTAACAGGTCGCAAGGATGCATTGCCCGGCTACGCGCGACGGATGCTGGCGCATCTAGCCAACGCCGAACCGAGCTCCAATCCAGAAGATGCGGTCTCCGGAACGGTCTTCGAAATCACAGAGCAAGAACTGGCTGCCGCGGACAAATACGAAGGGGTCGATAAATACCGCAGGATTTCTGTTGTGCTCAGATCAGGCGATCGGGCGTGGGTGTACGTCCGGGCCATTCCGGAGCCCACCCTCTGAAAACCAGCCGCCCGCGCTATAATAGCTTCTGACTCAGAGAGTTGCGTCAAACCTATGGCGGAGATGAGTGTCATCTGGTTGCGCGTGGCGGCGGCCTTGTACTCCCTCGGGCTCCTGCACGCCATCCTCATGTTGGTCCGGCGGCGCGAGCAGTTGTTCCGCGTCGCGCTGGGAGCCTTTACCCTCGGCGCGGTCTTCCATTTCGTTTCCATCGTAGAAGAAGGCGTCGTCAGCAACCGATGCCCCATCACCAACTTTTACGAGACGCTCTCGATGTGCGCCTTTCTCGTCGCTATCCTTTATCTATTCGTGCAATGGCGCTACAAAATGGAGAGCCTCAGCGCCTTCATCTTCCCGCTGGTGTTTGTGGCGTCGCTGGTGGCCACGCTGGGCAACCCCGTGAGCGTCCTCACCAGCCCGGCTATACGGAACGCCTGGCTCACCGTGCATATCGTGCTGGTGCTGCTGGGATTCGCGGCGCTCGTGGTCACCGCGGTTGCCTCGTTGCTCTACCTTTTTCAGGAGCGCGAACTGAAGGCAAAAAAACCGCGCAAATTCTACTACCGTCTGCCGGCGCTGGGAACGCTGGATGACCTGATCTCGAAATCCATGGCCATGGGGTTTGTGCTGATGACGCTGGCCGTGATCGCCGCCAGCACCTGGGCGTTCATCGTCATGAAGACGGCCTGGATTAAGCAGCCGAACATTGCGATCTCGTATTTCACCTGGGGCATTTATCTGGCGCTTGTGTTTCTGCGGACTACGGTGGGCTGGCGCGGCCGCAAAGCTGCCATCATGACCGTCACCGTGCTCGGATTTTCGGCCATCACCTGGTTCGCGCATTCGCGTCTGGGAGCCTTGCTGCTGAACCAATGAAACTGTTGCTGACAGGGGTGAGCCACAAGACCGCGCCGGTTGAAGTGCGTGAAGGCCTGGCCTTCCATGAGGACTCGCTCCCGGCCGCACTCCGTGGCCTGAAATCCTGTGAGGGTATCAGCGAGGCGGTCATCCTCTCCACCTGCAATCGCGTGGAGATCATGATTACCGCCGTGGATAGCGCGGACCCTCAGGCGATAGTCGAGGGGTTCCTCGCCAGTCAGAAAGCCATCGATCCGGCCAGCATCACGCCGAATTTATACCGGCACGAAGGGCGCGAAGCGATTCATCATCTCTTCCGGGTGGCGTCCAGCCTCGATTCCATGGTCATCGGGGAACCTCAAATTCTGGGTCAGCTCAAGGCGGCCTATGCCGCAGCCAAGGAAGCGGGCGCAGTCTGCGGATGGTTGGATGGCCTGCTCACGCGCGCGTTCGGCGTGGCCAAGCGGGTCCGCTCGGAAACCGGCATCGGCCAGATGGCCGTCTCCGTCAGCTACGCGGCGGTGGAGTTGGCGCGCAAAATCTTCGGGTCGCTTTCGCACCGCACGGTGATGATCGTGGGGGCAGGGAAGATGTCGGAACTGGCCGCGCGGCACTTGCGACGTTCGGGAGCCGACCACGTCTTCGTCACCAACCGCACGCACGAACGCGCGGTGGAGATGGCCAAGCTGTTCCAGGGAACCCCGGTGGAATACACCCGTTTCACCGCCATGCTGCCTGAGGTCGATATCCTCATCGCTTCGAGCGGCGCGCCCCACTACATACTGCACAAGGACGAGATGCAGCGGGTCATTTCCGCGCGCCGCAACAAGCCCATGTTCCTGATCGATATCGCCGTGCCGCGGAATATCGACCCGGCGATTAACGACCTGGACAACGTTTTCCTCTACGATATCGACGACTTGAAGGAAGTGGTGGAAGCCAACCTGCGCGAGCGCTCGAAGGAAGCCGAGCGCGCCGAGGCGCTGGTGGAGGAAGAAGTCGAGCGCATGATGGTCCGCCTCAAGGTGGCGGAGGTCACGCCCACTATCATGGGTCTCCAGGAACAGCTCGAGCAGATGCGGGCCGCCGAAATCGAAAAAGTGCGCCACAAATATGGGCCGTTCACGCCGGAAATGGAACAGGCACTGGAGGCGGCGACTCGCGGGATGATCAACAAAATCGCGCACGGGCCGATTTCGGAGCTCCGCAACCAGGCCGGCCAGCCGGACGGCGCGCACGCGATCGCCGTCGTCAAAAAGATCTTTCACTTACAGGATTGATGCATGCTCGTCATCGCGTCGCGCGGTTCCCAGCTCGCATTGTGGCAGGCCCATTGGGTGGAGGGGCAGCTCGCGCAAGCAGGGCACGCCAGCCAGATCGAAATCATCAAGACGACCGGCGACAAGATCACCGATGTGCCGCTTGCCAAAGTGGGGACGAAGGGTTTGTTCACGAAGGAAATCGAAGAAGCGCTGCTCGACGGGCGCGCCGACCTGGCGGTGCACAGCCTCAAGGATCTGCCCACGGAACTGCCGCCGGGTTTGATTTTGGCGGGCGTTCCCCGGCGGGAAGATGCGCGCGATGCCATTGTGGGGCGGCGGCTGGACGAGCTTTCGCAAGGCGCCAAAGTGGGAACCAGCTCGCTGCGGCGTGCAGCGCAATTGCGCAAGCTGCGGCCCGATCTGGTCATCGAATCGGTGCGCGGTAATTTGGATACGCGGCTTCGCAAGCTGGATGAGGGCCGCTATGACGCGATTGTGCTGGCGGCGGCGGGGCTGAACCGGTTGGGATGGGGCGGCCGGATTGCCGAGTTGCTGGCGCCTGAAGTGATGTGCCCGGCGGTTGGTCAGGGCGCTCTGGCGCTGGAATCGCGCGAGACCGGTGCGGGCCGCGACGCCTGCGCCGCGCTGAACCATGCGGATACGCACGCGGCGGTGGCGGCTGAGCGCGGTGTGCTGGCGGCCTTGGGCGGCGGATGCCAGGTGCCCATCGGAGCGTATGCCACGGTGGCAGATGGCCGCTTGCGATTGATGGCCGTGGTGGTGTCGCCGGATGGTTCGGAGCTGGTTAGCGCGAACGCCGACGGGGCTGCCTCTGAGGCCGCCTCGCTGGGGCGTGCCCTAGGGCACGAGCTTCTCGAACGTGGCGCACGGCGGATTCTTGACGCGGTGTATGCCGGGTAAGGTCTACCTGATCGGCGCAGGCCCTGGCGATCCCGATCTCATCACGTGGAAAGGCCGGCGCATTCTGGAGCAGGCCGACGCCGTCCTGTTCGACCACCTGGCCAGCGACGCTCTGCGTAGAACTGGCCCCGCCCGAAGCCGAGCGCATCTACGTGGGCAAGAAGAAATCCCTCCACGCATTCACTCAGGACGAGATCTGCGGCATGATGATCGAGCGCGCGCGTGGCGGCCTGACAGTGGTCCGGCTGAAGGGCGGCGATCCGTACATCTTCGGGCGGGGCGGGGAAGAAGCGGAAGCGCTGGCGGATGCAGGCGTGGAATTTGAAGTCGTGCCCGGGGTCACTACGCCGCTGGGGATCGCTGCTTACGCGGGCGTGCCGCTGACGCACCGCGAACACACTTCGGTGGTGACGTTCGTTACGGGCCATGCCGTGGATGCGATCGACTGGGACAAGGTCGGGCTGGCTGAGACGCTGGTGATTTTCATGGGGCTCACCACGTTCGGCGCCATCGCCCAGGCTCTCATTGCGCGCGGCCGTTCCGCAGACACGCCCGCCATGGCCGTGCGCTGGGGCACGCGGCCCGATCAGGAAACTCTGACGGGCACACTGGCCACACTACCGGCTCAGATCGAAAAGCATGGGTTGAAGCCGCCCGCCACCATCATCGTGGGCGAGGTGGTGCGGTTGCGTGAGAAGCTGGATTGGTTTGAGCGGCTGCCGCTGTTTGGCAAGCGCATCGTGGTGACCCGTGCGAAAGGACAGGCCGAAGCACTCACCGGGCGGTTGCGGGCTTTGGGGGCCGATGTGGTGGAACTGCCGACCATTGAGATCCGGCCGGCGGCGGATTCCGGCCCGCTCGACCGCGCGATTTCGGAACTTGCGTGCTACGACTGGCTGATCTTCACCAGCGCCAACGGCGTGCGGTTCTTCCTCGATCGGTTGGACCGTTCCGCCACCGACCTGCGGGCGCTGCGCGCGAAAATCTGCGCGATTGGTCCGGCCACGCGCGCGGCCGTGGAAGCACTCCATCTCAAGGTCGATCTCATGGGCAAGGAATACGTGGCGGAGAGTTTGGTCGAAGCCTTCGCGGCGCATGAACTCGCCGGAAAGCGCGTGCTGCTTCCGCGGGCGGCCGTGGCGCGAGACCTGGTGCCAGCCGAGTTAACGCGCCGCGGAGCGCTTGGTGGATGTCGTCGAGGCCTATCGCACGGTGACGCCCGAAGACGCCGCGGAACGAATCGCCTCGGTATTCGCACACAAGCCCGACTGCATCACGTTCACCAGTTCATCCACGGTGCAGAATTTCGTATCGATCGCGGGAGCAGCCGCGCTGGAAGGCGTGAAAGTGGCAACGATCGGCCCGGTGACATCGCAGACGGCCCGGCGTTTGGGAATCACTGTGGCTGTGGAAGCCCAGCCGTTTACCATTGAAGGCCTAGTGACCGCAATTCTGCGGGCCTTATAACTCCGCTCGCCGCGTCAAATCGTCCGTTTATCGCCGATAACAACCCGTTTGGGTTAGACTCGTTACACAGTGAATTTCTCCGAGGCGTTCATACGGAGACCCATCGCTACTAGCTTGCTCATGCTGGCTATCGCGATGTTCGGTGTGATCGCCTACTGGGCGCTGTCGGTCAGCGACGTTCCCCAAATTGATTTCCCGACGATCCAGGTGCAGGCCGGGCTTCCCGGCGCTAGCCCAACCACTATGGCGGCTTCCGTCGCCACCGTGCTGGAACGGCAGTTCACCACCATCGCCGGGCTGGATTCGATGATCTCCTCGAGTACCATGGGCGCAACCAGCATCACGCTGCAGTTCAACCTGACCCGCGATATCGACTCGGCTGCGGTGGATGTGGAGACGGCCGTCGCGGCGGCGACGCCTCTGCTGCCGCCCGGAATGCCTACGCCGCCCACATTCAAAAAACAGAACCCCGGCGATCAGCACATCATTACTTTGGCCGTGGCGTCGCCCACCATGCGGCTCTCCGATTTGGATAAGTACGCCGAAGACACCATCGTCCCGCGCATTTCCATCGTGCCGGGTGTGGCCCAGGTGCAGATCTTCGGCGCTGCCAAATACGCTGTGCGCGTGCAGGTGGACCCCAACAAGCTGGCCGCGCGCCGCATCGGCCTCAACGAGATCAGCGACGCCGTACAGAACTGGAACGTCAACATTCCCACCGGCACGTTATTCGGCCCGCACACCGCCTATAACGTTTTGTCGAACGGCCAGCTCACGCGTGCCATGGAATACCGGCCCATGATCGTGGCTTATCGAAACGGAGCGCCGGTGCGGCTGGATGAGGTCGCTCACGTAATCGACAGCGTGGAGGACGACAAGCAGAACGCGGTCTTGTACGGCCGCGAATTCGGCGAGGGCGGCACACCCTGTGTAGTCATGGGCGTAGCACGCCAACCCGGCGGCAACACGATTCAGGTGATCGACGCCATTCGCGCGCTGCTGCCTTCCATCCGCCAGCAACTCCCGCCCAGCGTGCGCCTGATTATTCGCGGCGACCGGTCGCAGAATATCCGCGAGGCATTTCAGGATATCCAGTTCACCATGGCGGCCACCATCGCGCTGGTGATCCTGGTGATTTTCCTGTTCCTGCGGAATGCTTCCGCAACATTCATCCCCGCGATGGCGCTGCCCTTTTCCATTCTGGGCACCTTCTCGGTGATGTATGCGCTGAATTTCACGTTGAACAATATCTCGATGATGGCGGTGATTCTCTCGATCGGCTTCGTAGTGGACGACGCCATCGTGATGCTGGAGAACATCGTCCGCCATATCGAAAATGGAGAAAAGCCGCTGCAGGCGGCCCTCCAAGGGTCACGCGAGATTGGTTTCACGATTCTTTCCATGACGGTGTCGCTGGCCGCGGTCTTCATTCCGATTTTATTTATGTCCGGAATTCTCGGCAGGCTGTTCCGGGAATTTGCAGTCACTATCTGCGCCGCTATTCTGATTTCGGGCTTGGTTTCGATCACCCTGACCCCCATGCTTTGTAGCCGCCTGCTGCGACCATCACAGGCAAGAACGCCTGTGCCACTTGGGCGAGCATTTGACGGCATGCGCGCGGTGTATGGGCAAAGCCTGGGCTGGGTACTGGACCACCGGCCGGTGATGCTGGTGCTCTTCCTGGCAGTGGCGGGAGCGACGGCCTGGCTGTACCTGGCGGTTCCCAAGGGGTTTCTTCCGGATGTGGACAACGACCAGTTCAACGTCAACCTGCTGGCGCAGCAAGGCACCTCGTACTACCAGATGCTGCAATACGGCGACCGCGTCTCCCGCATCACGGTGCAGGACCCGGACGTGGTCAGCCTGTACACGCGCACCGGGGGCAACAACGGCGCTGCCAATAACGCGAGCCTGACGGTAAACGTAAAGCCGCGGCGGCAGCGGCGGGCAACGGTGGTGGATATCATGAACCGTCTGCGGCCCAGGATCGCCAACCTCGCGGGACTGCGCATCTCCATGTCGATTCCGCAGCCCATCCGTTTCAGCGGCCGCAACTCGTCAGCCACCTACGACTATACGCTCTACTCTCCGGATACCGAAGCGCTGTACGGCTCAGCGCCCGCGCTGGAGGAAGCCATGTCGCGCCTTCCGGGCCTGGTGGACGTGACCAGCGATCTGCAAATCCGCAATCCGCAGATTCGGCTGACGGTGGACCGCGACCGCGCGGCGGCGTTGAATCTGGACTGGAACGACATCGCCAGCATGTTGTACAACGCCTTCGGTCCGCAACTGGTCTCCACCATTTACGGCTCGACCAATCAGTATCGCGTTCTGCTGGAGGTGCTTCCTCAATACCAGCGATTCGAGGATTCGTTACGGCTGCTGTACCTGAAATCGCATTCCGGGCAGCTGGTCCCGCTGGATGCCATCGCCCGGTTGCAATTGGATGCCGGCCCGAACGGAATTCCGCATTCGGGGCAGTTGCCATCGGTGACCATCTCCTTCGGGCTTCGCCCGGGAACGTCGCTCGGGCAGGCGACCGATGCCATCGAGCAGGTGGCCAAAGCGAATCTTCCGGCCGCCATCACCGGCACGTTTCAAGGGTCCGCCAAGGTGTTTCAGGATTCCACGCGCAATATGATGTTGCTGTTGCTGATCGCGGTCCTGGTAGTCTACATCGTGCTCGGCATCCTATATGAGAGTTACATTCACCCGCTGACGATCCTGTCGGGCCTGCCTTCGGCCGGGTTCGGAGCTTTGCTGACGTTGCTGCTGTTCAAAATCGAGTTGAGCGTCTATAGTTTTGTCGGGTTGATTCTACTGATCGGGATCGTCAAAAAGAACGCCATCATGCAGATCGATTTTGCGCTGGAGGCCGAGCGCAAGGAGGGCAAATCTCCGCTGCAGGCGATCCATGAAGGCTGCCTGATTCGCTTCCGGCCGATCATGATGACCACCATGGCGGCGTTGCTGGGCGGCATCCCGGTGGCGCTCGGTTGGGGCGCGGGCGGCGAATCGCGCAGGCCCCTCGGCATGGCGGTGGTGGGCGGCCTGGCGTTTTCCCAGTTGATGACGCTTTACTTGACGCCCGTGGTGTACACCTACATGGCGGCGTTTCTGGAACGATGGCGGGCCATGCGGCGGCGGCCGGCGCTGTCCTCAGCGGTGCAGGCCGGCGACTGAGGGGCGCCTGGCGCCACCCAATAAGGCCGCCTGGACCCATAGCCAGAAGTTAACAGCGCCAGACCCAAGCGTCCACGGTATTACACAACTCTTACAAATCGCCTGGAAGATCCCTGCTAGTTTGAAGGAGTACCACCTACCCAAAACCTGAGGATCTGTGAATACTTCCGTCATCGACATCCACACCAGCCAAAAGCTGAACTGGCCCACAGTTATCACTTTGGCGCTTCTCCATATTGGCGCGGTCGCCGCCTTTTTTATGTTCACCTGGCCCAGTTTGGCCATGGCCGTTTTTTTGCTCTGGATGTGTACGGGGCTCGGTATAAGCATGGGTTATCATCGCCTGCATACACATCGGTCCTATAAGGTTCCGCGGTGGCTGGAGTATTTCTTTGCGCTTTGCGGAGCCCTGACACTGGAAGGCGGGCCGATTTTCTGGGTCGCCACACACCGCATACACCATCAGAAATCCGACCAGCCCGGCGACCCACATACGCCCCGGGAGGGCGCCTGGTGGTCTCACGTCGGCTGGATTCTCATCGGGGAGTCCAAGCACAACAATACCCGGCTGATGTCCAAGTACGCGCCTGATCTGGCCAAACACCCATTCTATGTTTGGTTGAACAATTATCACTGGCTCCCCTTGGCCGTACTTTCTGTGTTGCTGTTTCTGGTGGGCGGGCTTCCCATGCTCCTGTGGGGCGTTTGCCTCCGGGTAGTGGTCGGTCTGCACGCCACGTGGATGGTGAACTCGGTTACGCACATGTGGGGCTCGCGCCGTTTCGCGACGTCTGACGATTCCCGTAACAACTGGTGGGTCGCGCTGATCACGTTCGGAGAAGGCTGGCACAACAACCACCACGCACACCCGACTTCGGCGCGGCACGGACTGGCGTGGTACGAGTTCGATCCGTCCTGGTTACTGATCCGCACTCTGGAATCTCTGGGCATCGCCAGAGCGGTCCATGCAGTCACCGTGGATGGAGAGCGCGCCTCGCGCAGAGCAGCGTAGCGTATAACCGCTCCCTTTGGTCACGGCTTAGTAACGTACTGGCACCATACTGAGCCGCGACCAAAGGGGAGCGGTATGCACGGGCTTGATGCAGCCTGCCCTCCGCCCGGCTTAAGCTGAAGGTATGGTTCTTGCCGGCCGGCGCAGGTCGATCGCTCTTTTCATCGCTCTCGGCGCCGGGCTGATCTCGGTCATCCTTCTCCTCTACATTGGTTGGGTTGTGGTCGGCTGGCGAACCGGAATCCTGTTTTTCCTGGGTGTCCTGTTGCTCGCCGTCGTCCTCGGCGGCGTCGTGCTCAATACCCTTTTCCTGGTGCGCGAGATCCGGCGCAATGAGCAGCACGACGCCTTCATCAACGCCGTTACGCATGAACTCAAGACGCCGGTCGCATCCATCCGGTTGTATCTGGAAACCCTCCAAACCCACGCGCTCGAGGACGCCAAGCGCCACGAGTTCTACCGCATCATGCTGGCGGATAGCGACCGGCTGCTGGGTACCATCGAACAGGTCTTGCGCACCGGACGCATGGGCCCCGGCAACCGGAAGCCCAATTTCACGGACGTCGAACTCGAGAGTGTGGTGGAGGAGTCCGTAGCCCGCGCGCGCACACTGTACCACCTGCCGCCGGAATCCCTGAAGTTCGATCGCGGGGCGCGCGTAACGATTCGAGGCGACTTGGATGAGATCCAAGCCGCGGTCTCCAACCTGATTGATAACGCGGTGAAGTATTCCGAAACGCGCGTCGACGTGACCGTCGCAATTGGCCGGGCCGACCCCAGGTACGTGACTTTGCGGGTGATCGACCGCGGCGCGGGTATTCCGGGCTCCGAGTTGAAGCGCATCTTCAAACGGTTTTACCGGACACCTGGTTCGCTCGCCACGCGCATCAAAGGAACCGGCCTCGGATTGTTCATTGTGCGTTCGGTGGCGCGGCGCCACGGCGGCCGGGTGTGGGCCGAAAGCGAGGGCCCCGGCCACGGCAGCACGTTTGTGCTGCAACTTCCCGTTGCGAAATGAATCGTCTATTAATCGTAGAGGACGAAAAGCACCTTGCGGACGGCTTGCGCTTCAACCTGGAGTCCCAGGGCTATGAAGTGGAGACCGTGGATACCGGAGAGGCTGCCCTCGATCTTCTGATCGCCAGAGCGCAGCACTTCGATGTGGTTGTGTTGGACGTGATGCTGCCCGGAAAGGATGGCTTCACCGTGGTCTCCGAGATGCGCCAGGCCGGTCAGTACGTTCCAACGCTTATCCTGACTGCCCGAGGGCACCCGGACGACGTTCTGCAAGGCTTCGCAGCGGGCGCAGACGACTACCTGCCCAAACCATTTGAGCTGGCGATCCTGATTGCCCGCGTAGACAGCCTGGTGCGCCGGCGGGCGTGGCTGCATGCCTCGCTGGACACCGCCCCACCGCCGGTCGAGCTGCCGAATACGTTTACTTTCGGTGAAACAGCCATCCATTTCGACCGTTTGGAAATCCGCGCGGGGGAGCAGGTATTTCCGCTGACGTTGATGGAATCAGATCTCCTTCGATGTCTCATTCGCCATGAAGGCCAGCCAGTATCGCGGAAGGTGATGCTGGAAGAAGTGTGGGAGCTGCACGAGGACACGGATACTCGCGCCATCGACAACTTTGTGGTGCGGCTACGCCGCTACATTGAACGCGACCCCAGGCGCCCGCGCCACCTGTTGACCGTACGCGGCGTGGGCTACCGCTTCGTGGCTACTCCGGCGGAACCCGGTTGAGGCGCCGGGCCACTTCACCGGGCTATGCGTTCCGCCTGGCCACGAAGAATGTGCGTCCTTCGCCCAATTGGCCGGCCATCCCGAGATCGCCGGCGTCGTAGCAGACCACCTCTGCGAACCCGGCGTGCTCCAGCGCGCCGCCGATCTCATCGGAGGTATAGCAGCGTTCCCGAACGACTACGTCCGACCTGTGCCATGCGCCTTCGATCAGCCGAAACATGGTGATGGTGCAACAGGCCAGACGCGAGCGGAAATCGTAGCCGGCGCCGGTGATGGTGAGGACGTGATCGTTGCGCACCAGGGCGAAATTCTCTCCCCAGTGAGTCTGGTACGCCGCTTCGAGAAGCATATCGAAGGCCAGCCAGCCTCCGGGTTTTACCGCCGCCGCGATGTTGCGGAAGGCGGCTTCCAGATCGGGCTTGTCGACGATGTGGTTCAGGCTGTCAAACGTGGAGACGGCCGCATCGTACTGCCCGCCCGCGCGGTAAGTTGCCGCCTCGCCCACCTGGAAATCCGCCGCCGGCGCTTTTTCGCGCGCATAGCGAACCATCTCCGGGGAAGCGTCGAAACCGGATACCCGGTAGCCGCGCTCCGCCAGCTGCGCAGCCAGATAGCCGGTGCCGCAGCAAACGTCCAGGATGTGTGCGCCGGTGGGCAGGCGCTTTAGCCAGATGCGCTGCAGGATCGGAAACGCAAGGCTGTGAAACTCCTCGTTCCAATAGCGGTTGTAAAACCAGGCAAAGTCGTCGTAGCCGGCCACGTCGTTTTCCAGCATGCCATATAGCGGCCTATTCCGTGAAACAAAGCGACACTGTGGGCGTAGTGACATACGCCGGGGCCGGCTGAATTTCGCAGGTGGATTACATCAAGAAGACTACCGTGCGGTGATATAGTGAAGAAAACCCCGATTTGCAAGGGGACCAAGAAGCTACCAGTATAGGGTCAAATTTGAACGACGCGGCCCGGCGGGACTCAGACTCCCGCCGGGTTTTTCTTTGCGTCGAGCTTGGCGTTAGCTGCCGTGGTTTTCGTGGCTGAATGCGTCGGGGGCCTTGTTCTGTATGCGGTTCCAGCTCTCGTCCAGCTTCTGTCGGGTCGCATCCCAGGTCTCTTTGGTCGCTGTCTTCGCTTCGTCCAGATCGTGGCGCAGGCCAACGGTCTGATCCTTCATTTCCTTCCAGGCGCGCTTGGACTTCGCGTCGGCCTTGTCCTTGGCAATATCCCATCGCTGTTGTAGTTCATCGAGGTCCTGCCGCCGCCGCGTGATGTAGGAGTCTCGATCGAGGATCCAATCGTCAGCGGACGGCGCGGGCTGGCTGGCCGCTGGAGTGTTGTCGGCGGAGCGATCGGCAGTGGTGCGGTTATCCTTGCCGCAGCCGATGGCCAGGCTGATGGCGAGCAAGCCTACGGTTCCGAAGAGAATTGATTGGGTTTTCACAGTTACCTCCCAAGCTGGGAGAGAGCACGCCGGTCGCCATTGGGATGAACGCGACGAAAACCGCCGCTCACTTTAAGCCAGCCCACCGGCGGGGGAGACCGCCGGCCTTAGGCCACGGTCTTCTTCGGCTCGTGAATTTCCTGCAGGCTCCAGACGCGTATAGGGTCGCGGCGCAGGGCGGCGATGGCATCGGCGGCGGCTCGTGCGCCGCTCATCGTGGTGATGCAGGGCACCCGGTAGGTAACCGCCGCGCGGCGGATGGCCCGCTCGTCCAGGAACGCGGGGGCGCCGGTGGTGGTGTAGATCGCCAGGTGTACCGAGCCGCCCTTCAACAGGTCGACGGCATTGGGGCGGCCTTCATTGACCTTGAAAATGTTCTTGCAAGTGAGGCCCGCGGCGCGCAGGGCAGCGGCGGTTCCGCGCGTCGCCACCAGGCTGAACCCGAGTTCCGCGAAACGCTTGGCCACGCTGACCGCTTCGGCTTTATGGTGGTCGTTCACGCTGATGAAAACGGTGCCCTTTTCCGGCAGCGGGCTTCCAGCGCTGATCTGCGCCTTCAGAAAGGCCTCGCCGAAATTCACACCCACCCCCATCACCTCGCCCGTGGAGCGCATTTCGGGGCCGAGTGCGGGATCCACGCCTTGGAACTTGTTAAATGGGAATACCGGCGACTTCACGAAATCCTGCGACACGGAGAGCTTGCTGATCCCCGACGCAGCTCCGTAACCGTAGTCCTGCAGTTTGCGGCCCCACATCAAGCCGGCCGCGATCTTCGGCAGCGCTACGCCCGTGGCCTTACTGACGTACGGCACGGTTCGCGAGGCCCGCGGGTTCACTTCGAGTACATACACCGTGCCGTTCTGAATGGCATACTGCACGTTCATCAGTCCGATCACGTGCAGAGCCTTCGCCAGGCGCACGGTATAGTCTTCGATGGTGCGGAGCGTTTTCTCGCTGAGCGATTGCGGCGGCAGCACGCAGGAGCTGTCGCCCGAGTGCACGCCGGCCTCTTCGATGTGCTCCATGATGCCTGCGATCAGCACATCGTCGCCATCGGCCAGCGCATCCACGTCGACCTCGATGGCGTCCTCCAGAAAGCGATCGACCAGCACGGGGCGGTCCTGCGAGAACGAAACTGCTTCGCGCATGTACTGCCGCACCATTTCTTCGTCGTACGCGATCACCATTGCCCGGCCGCCCAACACATAGCTGGGCCGCACCAGCACGGGGTAGCCCACGCGCCGCGCCACTTCGCACGCCTCTTCCACGCTGGTGGCGGTGCCGTTGGCGGGTGCGGGAATGGCCAGCTCGTCGAGCAGCTTTCCAAAAAGCTTGCGGTCTTCCGCCAGGTCGATGTGTTCGGGATCGGTGCCGATGATGGGGACGCCCATCCGCTTCAAGGGCAATGCCAGGGTGAGGGGCGTCTGGCCGCCGAACTGCACGATGACGCCGTCGGGCTTTTCCGTGTCGTAGATGTTGAGCACGTTTTCGAGCGTGAGCGGCTCGAAGTAGAGGCGGTCGCTGGTGTCGTAATCGGTGGACACGGTCTCGGGGTTGCAGTTGACCATGATCGATTCGACGCCCAGGTCATCGCGCAACGCGAACGATGCGTGACAGCAGCAGTAGTCGAACTCGATGCCCTGGCCGATACGGTTGGGACCGCTGCCCAGAATCATTACCTTCTTGCGGTCGCTGGGATCGGCTTCGCACGAGGATTCGTAGTTCGAGTACAGGTACGGAGTGAAGCTCTCGAATTCGGCGGAGCAGGTGTCGACGCGGCTGAACACGGCCGTCACGCCCAATTCTTTACGGCGCGTGCGGACGGCGATTTCGTCGGCGCCCCAGCCCTTGGCTAGCTGCGCGTCGGAGATGCCGTAGCGCTTGGCGGTGCGGAAGGTCTCTTTCGAAATCTCCGGCAAAGACACAGGCCTGGAGGCCTGTGCTACTTCGAAATCTACGACCTCCTTAATCTGTGAGAGGAACCAGCGGTCAATGGATGTGAGCTCGTGGACTTCTTCCACCGAGTAGCCGTTGGCCATCGCGAAGCGGATGTAGTTGAGCCGGTCGGGGGTCGGCGTTATCAGTTTTTGGGTGATCAGGTTTTTGTCGAACTTCTCAGACCCGAAGGCTTTACCCGTCTCCAGGCTGCGCATGCCCTTCCACAGCGCTTCCTTGAACGTGCGGCCGATGGCCATCACCTCGCCCACCGACTTCATCTGCGTGCCCAGAGTGGTATCGGCGCCAGGAAATTTCTCGAACGCCCACTTGGGAATTTTGGCTACGACGTAGTCGATGGTCGGCTCGAAACAGGCGGGCGTCTGGCGCGTGATGTCGTTTCGGATCTCGTCCAGCCGGTAGCCGACCGCGAGCTTGGCAGCAATCTTGGCGATGGGGAAGCCGGTGGCCTTCGAAGCTAGTGCCGAGCTCCGCGAAACGCGCGGGTTCATCTCGATAATCACCATCCGCCCGGTCTGCGGGTTAACGCCGAACTGCACGTTGGAGCCGCCGGTATCCACGCCGATCTCGCGCAGGCAGCGTATGGAAGCGTCGCGCATCATCTGGTATTCGCGGTCAGTGAGGGTTTGGGCCGGCGCCACCGTGATGGAGTCGCCAGTGTGCACGCCCATGGGATCGAAATTCTCGATGGAGCAGATGATGATGCAGTTGTCGGCCAGGTCGCGCATCACCTCCAGCTCGAATTCCTTCCAACCGAGCACACTCTCTTCGATGAGCACCTCGTGCACCGGCGAGAGATCTAGCCCGCGCTCCAGGATCTCAGCCAGTTCCTCACGGTTGTAGGCGATGCCGCCTCCCGTGCCGCCCAAGGTGAAACTCGGCCGCAGAATGACGGGATAGCCGTTGCGCTCGGCGAATTCGAGGCCGCCGGTGATGGAGTTCACCAGTTGCGACTGCGGCGTCTCCAGGCCGATCTTGCGCATGGCGTCCTTGAACAGCAGCCGGTCTTCGGCCTTCTTGATGGCGTCGATCTTGGCACCGATCAGCTCCACGCCGTACTTCTCCAGCACGCCCGCTTCCGCCAGCGCCACTGCCAGGTTCAGGCCGGTCTGGCCGCCCACGGTGGAAAGCAACGCATCGGGGCGCTCGCGGCGGATGATCTCTTCCAAATAGGGAACGGTGAGCGGCTCGATGTAGGTTTTGTGGGCGAGATCCGGGTCGGTCATGATGGTGGCCGGATTGGAATTCACCAGCACCACCTCAAAGCCGTCGCCCTTCAAAGCCTTGGCTGCCTGTGCGCCGGAATAATCGAACTCACAGGCCTGGCCGATGATGATGGGGCCGGAGCCGATGATCAGTATGCGATGGAGATCGTTGCGTCGGGGCATCCGTTACTGGTTCTCACTCATGAGCTGGACGAAATCGTCGAACAGGTAGTGCGAATCGTGTGGGCCGGGCGCGGCCTCGGGGTGATACTGTACGCAAAACACCGGGTAGCGGCGGTGGCGGAAACCTTCGAGCGTCTGGTCGTTCAAATTGAGGTGCGTGATCTCGACGTCGTTGAGGTTCAGGGATTCCGGAGCGACCGCAAAACCGTGATTGTGAGACGTGATTTCCACTTTCTTGGTCAGCTCGTTGCGCACCGGGTGATTGGCGCCGCGATGGCCGAACTTCAATTTGTAGGTCTTGCCCCCCACCGCCAGGCCGAGTAACTGGTGACCCAGGCAGATGCCGAATATCGGCTTCTTCCCGATCAGCTTGCGGATGTTGGCGACCTGCGGCTGAAGAGGCTCGGGATCGCCAGGGCCGTTGGAGAGGAACACGCCGTCGGGATTCAGCGCGAGCACGTCCTCGGCGGAAGTCAGCGCCGGAACCACGGTAACGCGGCAGCCTACCTGAACCAGGCGCCGCAAGATGTTTTGCTTGATTCCGAAATCGTAGGCGACCACGTGATGGCGCGGCGCGGGCGCGGCCGCGATGAATTCCGAAGGCGAGCAGGGATCCACGGCTTTAGTCCACGAGTAACGCTCGGCGGTCGAGACGCGGCTGGCCAGATCCAGGCCGGCCATGGTGGGTATGCTGCGGGCCTTTTCGATGAGCTTTCGCGCATCGGATTCGACCGAAGAGAGTACGCCGCGCATCACGCCGCGGCTCCGCAGATGGCGTACCAGTGCGCGCGTGTCCAGATCGGAAATTACGGGAATGCCGTTACGGTTCAGAAAGGTTCCGGCTTCGGCATCCGAGCGCCAGTTGCTGGCGATGGCCGAAAATTCGCGCACAGCCAGCCCCTCGATGTACGGGCGCATGGCTTCGTTGTCCTCCACGTTGGTTCCGTAATTGCCGATCTGGGGATTGGTGAGGATCACGATTTGCCCCGAATAAGAGGGATCGGTGAACACTTCCTGATAGCCGGTGAGCGCGGTATTGAACACGACTTCCCCCGACCGTTCCGTAGACGCACCAAAACTCCTGCCTTCGAAGACCGTTCCGTCTTCCAAGGCGAGGATTGCAGAATTCAAGTTACGCTGGTTCCTTCCTGGGGAGTGGGTAATTTCCAGTTTACCAGGAGATCCCGGTAGGGAAATGCCGCGCGGGGCCGCCGTTTTGCCTCATTTGCTACCGTTGGTTCCGAGCGCTCAATAACCTTCGTTAACGCGTCAGTACCAACAGTACCTGCCAGTACTTTTCGATTTGGTTTTTACATGCCACACTACCAGCAGTTTCGAGGAGCCGTGGCCGCGAGGTCACGAAAATAAACACCTCTGATCTAAGGAGTAACTAATGACGTTTCTGAGAAATTTTTGGCAGGAAGAACAGGGTCAGGACTTGATCGAATATACACTCCTGATGGCATTCGTGGCTTTGGCGTCGGCGGCTCTCTTTCTGGGAGCGGGCGGCAGCATCAAAGGCATCTGGACCACCACCAACAGTCAGCTTACGCAAGCCAACACCCAGGCGAGCTAATGCAACCTATCGCGGGCCGGTCCACGATGGCACCGGCCGCAAAGGCACCTGCGATCCCCAATGGGGCAGGTTACAACCTGCCCCATGCTTTCCCAGCTTCAGAATCCGCCTCAGCTTCAACCTCCGCTCCTTTACAGTCGCGGCTCGGTAACTGCTAATACATTCGCCGCTCGGATCCCTGCGAATGCCCGCGGTAAGGTAGTATCCATGGCACTTCATCCGCTGGCCGGCAAGCCGCCCGTGGCCGCGATGCTGGTCGATGTTCCTCGCCTGGTCACCGCCTATTACACCGAAAAGCCGGATGTGACGGTGGCATCGCAAAAGGTGAGCTTCGGGACTTCGGGACACCGCGGCTCGGCATTCGAGCGATCATTTAACGAAGATCACATTCTTGCGATCACGCAAGCTATCTGCGAGTACCGGCGCGAGAGCCGCGTGGACGGCCCACTGTTCATTGGGAAGGATACACACGCGCTTTCGGAACCCGCCTTCGCTACCGCGCTGGAGGTGCTGGCGGCCAATTCCGTTGCGGTGATGGTGGATGAGGCGTTGGGATACACGCCAACCCCGTCGGTTTCTCACGCGATTCTGAGCTACAACCGCGGACGCAGCGACGGCCTGGCGGATGGGATCGTGATCACGCCTTCGCACAATCCGCCCGATGATGGCGGTTTCAAGTACAATCCGCCAAGCGGCGGACCGGCCGATACCGCTGCCACCAAATGGATACAGGATCGCGCCAATGCGATTCTTTCCGATGGTCTGCGCGCAGTCGGGCGGTGTGCCTATGCGGCGGCGTTGAACGGGGCGCACCGTTTCGATTACGTGACCGCATATGTGGATGATCTGGCGTCGGTGCTGGATATGGATGCGATCCGTGGGGCGCGGCTATCGCTGTGCGCCGATCCGCTGGGCGGTGCGGGCGTGGCCTATTGGGGCCGGATCGCGGAACGCTACGGTCTCACGATGACCATTGCGCACGACCAGGTTGACCCCACCTTCCGTTTCATGTCGGTGGACTGGGACGGCAAGATCCGCATGGATTGCTCGTCGCCTTACGCCATGGCCGGGCTGATCGCGCTCAAGGACAAATTCGATTTATCGTTCGCGTGTGACACCGATCACGACCGGCACGGTATCGTGACGCGCAGCGCCGGCCTGCTGAACCCGAATCACTACCTGGCCGCGGCGATCTCGTACCTGTATCGCAACCGGCCGGGCTGGCGCGCCGATGCCGGAGTCGGAAAGACCATGGTTTCGAGCAGCATCATCGACCGCGTGGCCGTAATGCTGGGCCGGCCGCTGGTGGAAGTACCGGTGGGCTTCAAATGGTTTGTAGACGGCCTGCTTGCGGGCTCGCTCGGTTTCGGCGGCGAGGAGAGCGCGGGCGGATCGTTTATCGAGCGCGAAGGCGGGCCGTGGTCGACGGATAAGGACGGCATCATCATGGGCCTGTTGGCCGCGGAGATGCTGGCACGCACCGGCAAAGATCCCGGCGAAATCTACGAAGGTCTCACGGAGCAGTTCGGCGCGCCGGTGTACGAGAGGATCGACGCGCCGGCCACGCCCGAACAGAAGGCGATGCTGCTGCGGCTTGCGCCGGAACAGGTGACTGCGCACGAGTTGGCGGGCGATCCGATTCAAGCCATGCTCACCAAGGCGCCTTCCAACGGCGCACCGCTGGGCGGGCTGAAGGTGGTGACGGCGCGCGGGTGGTTCGCGGCAAGGCCATCGGGCACGGAGGACGTGTACAAGATTTACGCCGAGAGCTTCGCCGGAGAAGAGCACCTGCGGCGGATTCAGAAAGAGGCGCAGGACTTGATCGGGCGTGTGGTAGGTTGACCGCGCCGATACGTGCGGTTCCGCCCAACCAGCAACGGGGTTCGGCACAAATCGTGCTCTGTTGTGGGTTATGAAATCGAAATTGCTAATTTTGGCTGTTGTCGCGGTAGGAGCGGCTTTCGCGGCAGACTTCTCCGTCGGAATCCGAATTGGCGCGCCTCCACCTCCACGAGTGGTTGCGGTTCGGCCGCCAGCTCCCGGCCCGGACTATGCCTGGGTGGATGGCTACTGGTATCCAGTCGGTAGCCATTACAAATGGCATGCCGGCTATTGGAGCCGGCCTCCGTATCCCGGCGCGGTATGGGTGACCCCACGTCATGATGGCGAACGGTACTTCAACGGCTACTGGAGCGGGGATCGCGGCCGGTTCGAACACGATCATCGTTGGGACCGGGATAGGGACCGCGATTACCACCGCGATCACGACGATCACGACCGCGATCACGACCGGCATTAATTGCGCGATCGGACGATGGAACGAATCTCGGCAATCGCTCGGTCGAGTTCGTCATCCGAATTGTAAAAGTGCGGAGCAATGCGAATCCCGGCGTTGGGCCTGTAATCTACCAGCACCTCGCGCCGGGCGAGCTCACGCGTGACTTCCGCTCCGTTAGGAACGTCCACTACCACTACGCCGCCACGAGTGCGGCCATCCCGGCAGGAGCGCACGGGAAAGCCGGCCTCGTCGGCAAGTTCGATGAGGCGCTGGGTCTGACGGAGGGACTTGGCGCGTATCGCCTCGACCCCGATCTGGTTGACAATCTCGTACCCGGAACGCGCCGAGTATAAAGCCGGCACGTTCGGAGTTCCGTTCAAAAAGCGGAATGCATCGGGTGCGAGATCGATCGGGCCCGGCTCGAACTCGAAGGGATGGCGATGGGCCATCCATCCGGTGGCGGCCGGCTGCAGCCGTGGCAGCAGATCCGCACGTACATACAGGTATCCCGCGCCCGGTCCGCCGCACAGCCATTTGACGGAACCGCCGGTGGCGAAATCAATCCCCAGAGCGCGCACATCGATAGGCAGTACTCCGGCCGATTGATAAAGGTCGGCAAACACCAGGGCTCCAACTTCGTGCGCGCGCTTGGTAATGGCGGCGAGGTCCTGCACGAACGAACTGCGGAACGCGACATGCGAAACGGAGACGAGCTGCGTTTGTTCGTCGATCGCGGCCAGCATCAATTCCAGTGGAAGCGTCATGCCGTCGGGGGAGGCAACCGGGCACACGCGCGCTCCCTGCCGTTCGAGTCCGTAATAGATGTAGTCGTTGGATGGGAAATTCAAGCCGTCGGTAACGAGCTTGTTCCGGGGGCCGTTCCAATCGAAACAGGAAGTGACCATCCACTGGCAGATGGAGACGTTCTGATGCATGACCACCTGGCCGGGCCCGGCGCCGATGATGGACCCGACGAGATCGCCGACGGTTACCGGCATTTCCCACCAGCCTTCTTCCCAGGCGCGAATGCCGCGCGAAGCCCAGGTATCGGCGAATTGTTGCAATGCCCCAGCGGCCCGGCGCGGCATGGCTCCGAGCGAATGGCTAATCAGGTAAGTGGTGTGATCGAGAATCGGAAATTCTTTACGCCACGCGAGTAGAGGATCGGAACTCACGATCGTCCTTGAACCGCGGCCGCCGCCCGCTGTGAAACCGGAGCGCGGCGATAGCGAGCCGAGAAAATCCCCATCAGTAGAAGCAGGTACGGCACACCACAGACGAGCGTCATCCGGAACTCGCGTATAAGCGACGTCGTGATCAGCAGGGCGATCATCAGTCCGGCGCCCGCGATACTGGTATACGGATAGCCCCATGTGCGGAAACCGAGCATCTCATCCGCGTGGCGCCGGCGAAAGAAGAGGTGCGTGACAAAAATCATGAGCCAGGTAAACATCGCGCCGAACATGGAGAGCGCCATCATCAGCGTGAACGCGGCATCGGGATAAAGAGCGTTCAGTACCGCGGCCAAGGCGATGCCGGCACTGGAGAGCAGCAGCGCAGCGAGCGGTATGCCGCGGGCATTCAGCTCGCCAAAGCAACCGGGCGCGTAACCGGCGCGAGACAAGCTGAACATTATGCGCGCGGTGATGTAGAGCTGCGTGTTCATGGCCGACAGTGCCGCGATCAGAATCACGAAATTGATCACGCCCGCGGCGCCGGGGACGTGTGTTCCCGTCATCACTTTCACGAAAGGGCTCTGCCCGGTATTGGCCGCGGTCCACGGCGTGATCGCCACGATCAGCGCAAGCGTCAGAAGGTAAAAGAAAGTGAGCCGGAACATGGTGGCTCGAAACGCCCGCGTGATGGCGCGGTGCGGATCGCGTGCCTCACCCGCCGCAACGGAGATGGTTTCGATGCCGAAATAACTGAAGATGGATACCAGCACCGCAAGCCACGTGCCCCACGCGCCTTTAGGGAGGAATCCGCCGTGCGCCGTGTAGTTGCCGAATCCGATGCGACCCAGCACAATCCAGGCGCCGAGCGCGATAAACGCGAGGATGGCCGTCGACCTTGAGCGCGGAGAAGACGTACTCGACGGAACCGAACAGCTTGACATTGACTGTGTTGATCGCGATCAGCACCACAGAAAACGTCAGGATCCAGATCCAGCCCGGCACATGCGGATACCAATACCTCATGTAAACGGCAACCGCGGTGACCTCCGTGCCGACTGCAAACACAACCGCCGACCAATACGCGTACCGCACTAGAAATCCGGCCATCGGACTCACGTAAAACTCAGCCCAGGCACCGAAAGAGCCGGAAATCGGATGGGCCACGGTCATCTCGGCAAGACAACCCATCAGCAAAAGCGCGATCAAGGCGCCGATGGCGTAGCTCACCAACACGCTAGGGCCCGCGAAGTTGATCGCCGAACCACTGCCCAAAAAAAGTCCGGTACCGATGACGCCGCCGATCGCGATCATGGAAAGCTGGCCGGTGGACAACCCGCGGTGAAGCCCTTTTTCGCGCTCGCTGATGGCGTCGAAATGAGGGCCCGGTTTGCTCATGGAATATGGAGCGATGATACCCCGATCCCGCCACGCATCCAAACAGACGCTTATTGGAAAAACGTGGCTTACGGCGTCATTTCGCCGGTCCATCGATCGCGGTGCGCCCAAAATGGGCACTGCGGGCACACCGCTCCATCGGGGTAATCGATCCCTTCCTCATGTGGGCAGCCGATGATTCGATCTGTTGCGATCACCGATTTGGCTCCATGGTCTCGCACAAACTGAAGAATGTCCTTTCCAACAATGGGATCTGCCCGAATGTCGCCATCCTCGGCGAACCAGCGTCCGAATGCAGTCGGCTCGGCATCCTCCGCTTCCAAAATCCCGACCGCGACTTTGCTCGCGCGTTGATCATCGGGGCCATAGTATGCGATGGTTGCACCGGATAGCCTCGAAAGCCGTGGCGAGCTTTCCTTTTCAAAGGTGAATTAGAACGTGCTTGAACCTCACACAAAACCGTTTCCCCGAGTCCTCCGGTTATTCGCAACACCCCAGTCCCGTCCGCGGTGCCCCCTATCCCACCAGCTCCAAAAACGCCTTCGCCGCATGGCTCAGCGCACGGCGCGTCGGGTAGACCAGCCGGATCTTCCGCTCCAGGTGCATCTCCTTCACGTGGACCTCGGATAGGAGCTTCTGCTCGATGTCCTGCTCCACGCACATGCGCGGAAGGAAGGCTACTCCCAGATTGCTCTGCACCAGCTTGCGGATGGTCTCGATGGTGGGCATCTCAATTTCGATCTGGAGCGGCACGTGGTTGTCGCGGAACGTGCGCACCACGATCTCGCGGTAGGGCGACACCACGTTATGCGCGATAAAGGTCTCACCCGCCAGTTCCTTTATCGATACGCTCTTGCGCTTGGCCAGCGCGTGCTTGGGGGAAACCACAAAAACCAGGGAGTCTGAGTAGATCACTTTCGATTGCAGCCGGTCGTGGCCCGGATCGTAGCTGATCACGCCCAGCTCCAGGTTGCCGTCCAGCAGCTCGGTGGGAATCCGGCTCGACAGGCTGCGGCGGATCAGCACTTTCACTTTCGGGTACAACTCCCGGTAGCGCTCCACGTGACTCAATAGGTAGAGCGTCGCGGATTCATTGGCGCCGATGGTCAGGCGGCCGGCGGAATTGTCGCGCAGCTCGGCCAGCGAGTCTTCCATCTCCTGTTGCAGGTTCACGAAGCGGTGCGCATATTCGAGTACTGTGCGCCCCGCGTCGGTCAACGTGAAGTCTTTCGGACCCCGATCGATGAGCTTCTCGCCCAGTTCCTGTTCCAGGCGCTGCAAGGCCAGCGACACCGCGGGCTGCGTCCGAAACACCTTTTGCGCCGCGCGCGAGAAACTCTTCTCCGCGACCACCGCGAGAAAGACCTCGAGGGAATGGAGCTCCATGCTGGGTTTTGATTATAACATCCGCTAATGCAAAGATCGAAAATTATAAATTTGCTAAATCCGCGCCGGACTTGCATAATGGCTCGTATCGGTACATTTCCATGAGCGACCGCGTATACATTTTCGATACCACGCTGCGCGACGGCGAGCAGTCGCCCGGGTGCAGCATGACCGTTCCGGAAAAACTGCGGATGGCGCGCAAGCTGGTGGAGCTTGGCGTGGATGTGATGGAGGCGGGCTTTCCCATCGCTTCCGAAGGAGATTTCGAAGCAGTCGATTCCATCAGCCGCGAGTTCCCGTGGATGCACGTGGCGGCCCTAGGGCGAGCGTGCACGCTGGATGTGGAGCGGGCCGCGCAGTCGCTGAGGCATGCCCGGCGCCCGCGTATCCACACGTTTATCGCCACCAGTGAAATTCACCTGAAGCACAAGCTGAAGAAGTCCCAGCAGCAGGTGCTGGATGAGGCGGTCGCGGCCGTGGAACTGGCTCGGCGGCACGTGGACGATGTCGAGTTTTCGGCCGAGGATGGTTCGCGCACCGATCCCGCATTTCTGGAGCAGATCGCTAAAGCGGTGGTGGCCGCGGGCGCGCGCACCGTTAATATTCCCGACACGGTGGGTTTCTCCGTGCCGGCGGAATACGGAGCGATGATCGGCCGAATCGTCAAAGCGCTGGGAGATTGCGCGGTGGTCAGCGTGCATTGCCACGACGACATGGGCCTCGCGGTGCCCAACTCAATCGCCGCCATCGAAGCGGGCGCGCGGCAGGTGGAGTGCACCATCAACGGAATCGGCGAACGCGCCGGGAACACTTCGCTCGAAGAAGTGGTCATGATTCTCAAGACGCGGCCGGATTTCTATCCGTACCACACCGGGATTCAGACCGAACACCTGTTCGCGGCGAGCGAGCTGCTGAGCTCGATCATCACGTTCGGGCCGCAGCCCAACAAGGCCATCGTGGGGCGAAACGCTTTTGCGCACGAAGCCGGAATCCATCAGGATGGATATTTGAAGGAGAAGTCGACCTACGAGATCATCGACCCGCGCTCGGTGGGCGTGCCGGAGGGTAAGCTGGTATTGGGCAAGCATAGCGGGCGTCATGCGCTGCACAAACGCTGCCAGGATTTGGGCTTTGAGCTGGCGAAGCCGGAGCTGGACGACCTGTACCATCGGTTCACCGCCATTGCCGACCATCGCAAAAAAGGGTTGATGGACGAAGAAATCATTGCGCTGATCCACGCGGGCCAGAAGGCCCTCAAGGTGGCTGCCGCGGACTAAAGAATGAATCTAAACGTTCTCGTTTTGCCGGGTGACGGCATTGGCACCGAAGTCACCCGCGAAGCCGTACGCGTGCTGCGGCACGTAGCGGCGAAGTGGAAGCATCAACTGAAACTGACGGAAGGCCTGCTCGGCGGGGTGGCGATCCACAAGACCGGCACGCCGCTGCCCGCGGAAACCGAGCGGCTGGCGGCCGACGCCGATGCCACTCTGATGGGGGCGGTGGGCCTGCCCGAGTTTGACGATGCGCCCCCGGAGAAGCGTCCCGAAAAGGGGCTGCTGGGAATCCGCAAGGCGCTGGGTGTCTACGCCAACCTACGGCCGGTGAAGGCGCACGCCTCGCTGCTGGACTCTTCGCCTTTGAAGAACCACCTGGTGGAAGGCACCGACATGATCATCGTTCGCGAGTTGACGGGCGGCATCTATTACGGAACGCCGCGCGGCATCACCGGAACGGGCAACGAGGAGCGGGCGGTCAACACCATGATCTACACCCGGCCGGAAATCGAGCGTGTCGCGCGCATGGCGTTCAACCTGTCGCGGGCGCGGCGGAAGAAAGTTACGTCGGTGGATAAGTCGAACGTGCTCGAAAACTCGCAGCTTTGGCGGCGCGTGGTGATCGAAGTGGCACGCGAGTTTCCCGATGTAGAGTTGGATCACATCCTGGTGGACAACTGCGCCATGCAGTTGATCTTGAACCCGCGGCGCTTCGATGTGGTGCTGACGGAGAACATGTTCGGCGACATTTTGAGCGACGAAGGAGCGGTTTTGGCCGGATCGATCGGCATGCTGCCTTCGGCTTCCATCGGCGCGCGCAAGCCGTCGGGCGCGTGGGTGGGCCTGTTCGAGCCGGTGCACGGTTCGGCTCCCGACATCGCCGGGCAGAACAAGGCCAACCCGCTGGGAGCTATCGGCTCGGTGGGGGCCATGCTGGCCTATAGTTTTGGGTTGCAGGAAGAAGCCTCCGCGGTAGATGCGGCCATCGAAGCCGTGATGCGGAGTGGAAAGGTTACCGCGGATTTACATCCGTCGGGCACGCCGGCCACCACTGAACAGGTGGGCGAAGCGGTGTGTGCCGCGATAGGTTAGTTTTGTGACGTGGGGGCAGCGCTTCCGGGCTGCCGCCGCGCTTCCGCGCGGCAGGCCGGAAGGCCTGCCCCACACAGGTGTCACAATGACTGAGACACGATACTAGAGAGTTCTATGCCACGCACTATTATTGAAAAGCTTTGGGATTCGCACGTCGTCGCGCAGCAGCCGGGTGCGCCCGCGCTGCTCTACATCGATCTGCACCTGGTTCATGAAGTCACCTCGCCGCAAGCGTTCCAAGGGCTGCGCGAGCGGAAACTCAAGGTCCGGCGGCCCGATCTGACGGTCGCCACCATGGACCATAGCATTCCCACCACGGACCGCTCGTTTCCCATCGTGGATCCGATCGCCGCCAAGCAGGTGGCGCAACTGGCAACCAACTGCGCCGAGTTTGGCATCCGTCTCTACGGGATGGATAGCGACCGCCAGGGCATCGTGCACGTGATCGGGCCTGAGCTGGGTTTGACGCAGCCGGGTATGACGGTGGTTTGCGGCGATAGCCACACGGCTACGCACGGCGCGTTCGGCGCGCTGGCATTCGGGATCGGCACCAGCGAAATCGAACACGTGCTGGCTACCCAGTGCCTGCTGCAGCGCCCCTCGAAGACTTTTGAAGTGCGGGTGCCGGGCACGCTGCGGCCGGGCGTCTCCGCCAAGGATATTATTCTGGCGCTGATCGCCAAGATCGGTATCGGCGGCGGCACGGAATCCGTGTTCGAATACACCGGCGCGGCCATACGGGCGCTCTCCGTGGAAGAGCGCATGACGGTCTGCAACATGTCCATTGAAGCCGGCGCACGCGCGGGCCTGGTGGCGCCGGACGATACCACGTTCCAATACCTCCAGGGGCGGCCCTACGCTCCTACGGGTGCCGCTTGGGACGCCGCGGTAGAGCGGTGGAGGCAGCTTCCCTCCGACGCGGGCGCAACCTACGATCGCACCGTGACCATCGATGCCAACCGGCTCGAACCCATGATCACCTTCGGTACCAACCCGGGGATGGGGGTGGCGATCGGCGCTCCGGTGCCCGATCCGTCCCAACTGTCTGACCCCGCCGAGCGCGACGCCCTGACAAAGGCACTCCTGTACATGGGGCTCGAAGGCGGCAAGCCGCTGTTAGGTCGCCCGGTGAACGTGGTGTTCATCGGAAGCTGCACCAACTCGCGCATCTCCGACCTGCGTACAGCCGCCGGCATGCTCAAAGGGCGAAAGGTGAATCCCAAGGTGCGCGTGCTGGTGGTGCCGGGCTCGCAGGAAGTGAAGCGCCTGGCGATCGCCGAGGGCCTGCCGGAAATTTTCCGCGCGGCCGGAGCCGAGTGGCGCGAGCCGGGTTGCTCCATGTGCATCGCCATGAATGGCGACTACGTACCCACGGGCGAGTACAGCGTCTCCACCAGCAATCGCAACTTCGAAGGCCGCCAGGGCAAGGGCGCGCGCACGTTTTTAGCAAGCCCGCTGACTGCCTGTGCCAGCGCCCTTACCGGCGTGGTGACCGACGTGAGAACTTTGCTATGACATTTCAAAACCTGGAAAGCCACATGGTGCCGATGTCCAATCGCAACATCGATACCGATCAAATCATTCCCGCGCGCTTCCTGAAGACCATCTCGAAGGAGGGGCTGGGTGACAATCTCTTCTGCGACTGGCGCTACGACGCGCAGGGCAAACCCAAGCCGGAGTTCATTCTCAATCAGCCCATCGCTAAAGGAGCGCAAGTGCTGCTGGCCGGCGACAATTTCGGCTGTGGCAGCTCGCGCGAGCACGCCCCTTGGGCCCTGACACAGTTCGGGTTCCGGGCGGTGATCAGCACGTCCTTCGCGGACATCTTCAAAGCCAACTCGCTCAAGAACGGTTTGCTGCCGGTGGTGGTGCCGCCCGACGTGCACGCCGAACTGTTCGATGAGGTGGCCAGGAACCCGCATGCGCAGGTCAAGATTGATTTGCCCAATGAGACCTTGACTACGCCCAACGGCCGCAAGGTTTCGTTTCCGGTGGACAGCTTCTCCAAGCACTGCCTGCTGGAAGGCGTCGATGAGATCGGTTACACCCTGCAGCGCGAGCCCGAGATCGCGGCATTCGAAGCGCGCCGCGTAGGTTCCATCAACACCCTGGCGTAACCGTGGGGCCGGCCATTCGTGGCCGCAGCCGGCCTTCCGGCCGGCTGTACCCGCTGGAAAGCGGGTCCGCAGCCTGAAAAGGCTGCCCCACAACTTCTCCTATGGAAGAACTCCTTTTTATTCTGTTACCGCCCAGGCTCGCGCCTATCCTGGAGCGAACCGCCGCAGTCGGGTTCGGGATGGCGTCGGAGTTGCGAACCGGCGCGCTGTTGCGGGTGTTGGCCGCGTCCAAACCGGCCGGCCGCCTGCTTGAGCTAGGCACGGGAACCGGGATCGCCACCTGCTGGCTGCTCGACGGCATGGACCCCGCTTCCAAACTAGTCAGCGTGGACACAGACGCGAGCGTGCACGCTATCGCGCGAGAAGCGTTCGAAGACGATGCGCGGCTTACAGTGGTGACTGAGGACGCCATCGCGTTTCTCCGCCGCCAGGAGAGCTCCAGCTTCGACCTGGTTTTCGCCGATGCGCTCCGCGGCAAATACGAAGGGTTGAGCGAGGCGCTGAGGGTTGTGAAGCCCGGCGGCTTCTACATCATCGATGACATGCTTTCCCAGCCGAATTGGCCCGACGGGCATGCCGCCAAGGTGCCAGGGCTGATCGCCGAGTTGGCCGCACGCCCGGATTTCCGCATAGTCCCCCTGTCTTGGGCCAGCGGGATCGTCATCGCGGTGAAGACCTACGGGCTAGTTGAAAAATCCGCCGGCGACAAGATCGCCAGCGCTACGTAACGCCGGCGGTCTCTTTGCCGCCGGTGATGGGCCGTTTTACTCCGCCGGGGCGTAATAACCCGCCCGCCAGTAGGCGTGCATCGGCGGGGCCTCCGGCGGCGGCACCAGTTTCACCTGCAAGCGGTGATAGCGGCCATCGCGCTGCGTGGTCATCGGCGAAAAAGCCAATACGTACCGGTTGCGAAGCTCGATCCCGATTTTGGCCGCGATGTCCGGCAACTCCGCCAGATTGTCCGCCGCGAAATGACGGCCGCCGCTAATCTCCGCCAGGTCCGCCAGCAACGTCGGGCCGTAGACTTCCTCAGGCATCATGACTCGCGAACCAAAGGTTTCGTAAATCCCGATGCCATAGATCTGCACGTCGCTCTCGCGCACCATGTTTTTGATATCCGCCGCGCGATACCGGCTGCAGTTGTCGCCGCCATCGGAAATCACCAGCAGCGCCTTGCGCGTCTTTTTGGATTTCTTCAGCTCATCGAGGGCCAGGTAGATGGCATCCAGCAGCGCGGTGCGGCCTTTCGGGGCGGCGAAGATGAGCTGGTTCTGAATTTCATGCGGGTCGCTGGTCAGCGGGACCGTTACCTTAGGCCGATCGTTGAATTCCACCAGGAAGAACTCATCGGCGGGGTTCGCCGCCTCGAAAAATGCATCCGCCGCCAGACGCGAACGGCGCAGTTTCTTATCCATGCTGGCGCTGGTATCGAACACCAGGCCAATAGCGAGCGGCTCATCGTCGGCCCAGAAGCTGGCGACGGTCTGTTCCACCTTATCGTCGAAGATTCGAAAGTGTTCTTTGGCCAGGCCGGTCAGCGCGCGATTGAACCGGTCGCACACCGTGACAGGCACCAGGACCAGGTTTTTATCAATGCGGATAGTCGCTTGTGGTACGGCCGGTTTCAGGGGCGCTTGCGCCAAAACGAGATTCGTCCCGAACAGGCTGACCAACAGCGACAGTAGGCCATGTAGACGCATCCCGTATGTCCCCAGAAGATTCTACGGAGAACATTCCGGCACCGCCATAGCCCTACCCGGGCCAGCGGTTCTAGGACGGATCAAGGACTACAAACTGTTCCAGATCGCCCGGAGTTCCGTTAAAATATGCCGTCTCGCGGATGGGCTTTGCTAGATTGAGAGATTACGTGGAAGGCTTAGTCTTACAGGCGTACCTGGTCTTGACCGGAAGTGACCGCCGGTTTCCCCTGGTCGCAGGCCAAACGTGGGCGGTTGGTAGAGGCGATGGTTGCACGGTCTTGTTAGACAGCGCTTCAGTCTCGCGCTTGCACGCTCTCATCCAGCGGCGCAACGCCGGCGATTATTTCCTGGTCGATCTGGGAAGCCGGAATGGCTCGTTCGTTAATGGACGCCGCGTGAGTGTGCCCCGGCGCTTGCAGGATGCGGACCGGCTGTTGTTTGCCGAGCAGGAGCTGATCTTCCACAATCCTCTGGAAATCGGACCGGAGCCGGGAGCGCTCGCTGCCACCACGCGCAATACACCTACGGCGGCTCTGAACGCCCAAAGCCTGACGACCATAGTTGTGGTGGACATTCGGGATTTCACGCCGCTGGCGCGCAAGCTTTCCGAAGCGCTGCTGTCGCAAACCATCGGCACCTGGTTTTTGCGTGTGGGGCAGGTCGCGGAGCAGAGCGGCAGTTGGGCCCAGCAATACATTGGGGACGCCATGATGGCGGTGTGGGTTCACGACAACGCCGCGAAAATCCCTTCCGACCTGGCGCGGGCGCTGCGCGCAGTCTGCGAAATCGACCGCACCACAGCTGAGATCAGCCGCAATCTTTCGCTCCCTTCCGCTCTACGGATCGGTGTGGGCATCAGCACAGGGCCAGCGATTTTGGGAGGGACCGACTATACGGCCCTGGGTGACACAGTGAACGCGGCCTTCCGGCTGGAGGCGGCCACCAAGACTATCGGCCTTAGCGTGGCGCTGGGCGAGGGTGCGTTCCGGGCCTTGGAAGTGCCGGGTGTGCTCCCCTTCCAGCGCCGCCTGGTGCAGCTCAAAGGTTACGAAGGTTCCAGCACGGCTTGGGCGATTTCGTTTGAAGAGCTCCAGGGATTCCTGGCCGGCCGGGGCCAGTAGCCGCGAGATTACACTAAAGCTATGCGTAAGCAACCGGCCCTCGTATTGACGGAGCTTGTGCTGTTGCTCGGCGCGGCCGCCAGCCGGCTGTCGGCTCAGCAGCCCTGCCAGAACACCCCGGCCTATACGACTTGCGATATCCCGTTCGAGCTCACCGGCCAGGATGTCGCGGCTCATCCGAACCCGTACCTCAACGTGGAGTTGAAGGCGGAATTCCGGTCGCCGCACCACCGTACGTTTCTGTCGACGGCATTCTGGGATGGCGGCCAGAAAATGGTGATCCGCTTCGCTCCCACCGAGCCCGGAGATTGGGACTACCGCGTCTCGAGCAACATCGCCTCCTGGGAGGGCAAGACGGGCGCATTTACCGCGGCGGCTTCCGAAGCCCCCGGTTTCGTGCGCGCGGCCAACGTGCATCACTGGGCTTACACCGAGCGCAACCTGCCGCATCTTTGGATGGGCGCCACGGAGATGCGTTTTGCTTCGTTGGACGACGCCCAATTCCGCGCGGTGGCCGATGCCCGCGCCGCCCAGAAGTTCAACCATCTGCGCGGGCTGCTGCTGGGAGAAGGGCCGGAATCCGGGTTTACCGCTCCGAACCAGCCGGATTTCGCGCGCTTCCGCCGCGTGGATGAGCGGCTGCGCTACCTGAACCAGAAGGGCATCGTCGTCGACTTGATCCTGGCCGACGGGCCCGAACAGATCGCCAAGGGCTTCCCCGGATGGGAGGAGCGGCGCCGCCTGGTGCGTTATCTGGTGGCCCGCTACGGGCCGTTCAATGTGACCTGGCAGGTGCTGGGGCACTTCGAGGATTTCCCTGACGGCCGCGCCCTGGTGAAGGAAATGGGCGCGGTCCTCAAGGAAACCGACCCGTTCCAACATCCCCGCACCAGCGGCGCGCGCGTAACTTCCGCCCCATTACTCGAAGACCAGTGGATGGATTTTGCGGCTTATGGAACCGGAGACGACAACGTCGGCGCCATCGAGCACCAGCTCTACGCCGTGCCGTTCGTCAACCTGAACTTCGGCCGCGAAGATAGCGGGGCGGGGAAGTCCGGCCCCGACGATGTGGACGCGGCGGCTTTTCGCCGCAAGCTGTGGAACGCCACCATGGACGGGCAGTATGTCACCTACGCCAACACCGGCTCCGGCGCGCAGTATGCCAATTCTCCCGGAGCCAAGCAGATGACCGTGTGGTGGGACTTTTTCTCCGATACGCGCCACTGGGAGCTGGAGCCGTACTTCGATGTGGATGGCGGGCGCGCCCTGACGCTGGAAGGCGTCGAGTACGTGGTGTATGTGGAGAAGCCCGGCCCTCTGGAACTGCTGGTGGAGAAGCATAGCTACGACATCCTGTGGGTCAACCCGGCCGACGGCGCGGTAACCCGTCAAAAATTTAAGGGCGATCACTTTACCGGCGAACCGCCCGACAAGTCTCATGATTGGGTATTGCACGTGGTGCGGGAAGGCCGCGTGGAGAGCATGAACAAGTCTTACTACTTTGAATCGCGCCGCATCGTGCTGCAGGAGATCGAGCAGAATTCGGCCAAGACGCCCTTCGAGATCGAGCAGCCCGCGGGCGACGTGGCGGCCGGCAAACCTGTGGCTTACTCCGCGAAGATCACCCGCGAGACGCGCGCCACCCGATCTGTGATGTGGTTATGGACTGGAGAAGCGGCGGCCGATGGCCAGGGGTATCGCGTGCTCGCCACCAGCCAGAAGGGAACGCTGACAGTTCCGCCTGGGCTCGCCAAGAATTTCCCGGCGGTAATGAACATGCGGCTCTATGCGATGAATGCCAACGGAAAGGTGTACGCGCTCGATCGGGCGCTGCAACTCAACCGGTGACTTAATGGTGCGGATCGCCCTCAACTGTAGCCTTGAAGAATTGGAAATGATTGATCCGTAAGGAGCAAGGGCTCTCGGCTCCCTCATGTCTAGCGGCGGAGAGCCTGCGCTGCATCCAAAGCGCGCGCACACCGCAATCTCACGGCTTAATTGGAAAAGTGGTTCCATCTCCGGCCCGTGTGGAAAGCCAACTCCGAATAGCATCAAGAGGGAGCGATTAGAATGCGGCTACTTTCCGGCAACCGCCCCAGTACCACGCGTCGTTTTTCGTTACGAGCATACCGACGCCATCCGGGAGACCAAATGGAAAGCCGGCTGATATGATCGTTGTTCCACCGGGGGCGAGTGCGCCGCCATTCCGCCCGATGACTGCCGTGCCTTCCGCAGTTAAGAACACTCTCCGATTAGGTTAACGGCAATGACCAAACCTCACGGAATCGCGCGCCGCATCCTGATCGTATGCGGGGTAGGCTGTTTTCTGGCTCTCTTCATTTTCCAGTACTCTCGGGTGGCGGATGCCAATTCGCTCACCTGGGACGAGTGCAACCACATGTATGCCGGATACATGTCATGGATGCACAAAGATTTTGGATTGAACCCGGAGCATCCGCCGCTGGTCAAGCTTCTGGCCACCGTGCCGCTGCTTGCCATGCCGCTCAAAATGCCCGCGCTGCTGGACCGCCGCTATGAAATGGAGGCATTCCTCGGAGGAAAGGATTTTCTCTTCCGCAACGACGCCAATACCATGACGTTCCGCGCCCGCATGGCCGCTTCCCTAATTACGCTGGTGCTGGTGGTCTTCGTCTTCCTGGCGGCTCGGGAGTTCTTTGGCACCGGCGCGGGATTTCTGGCACTCGGACTGATCGCCTTCGACCCGACCCTGCTCGCCCATGGCGCCGTGGTCACCACCGATTCCGCGCAATCGTGCTTCCTGCTCGTGTCGGTCTACGCGTTCTACCGGTACGCAAAGGCACCGTCGGCGTGGCGGCTCGCGGCGGTCGGGGTCGCCGCCGGATTAGCACTGGCGTCGAAGCACAGCACGATTCTGCTCCTCCCCATTCTGGTGGCGCTGGCGGTGATCGAGGTCGTTCGCCGCCCGAAGCCAGTGCATGGTGAGCCACAACTGCCCCTCGGGAAGCGCATTCTGCGCGCGGCGGCGGCGCTGGTCGCAATCGGCGTGATGGCTGCCGGCGTCTTGTGGGCGTTTTACGGGTTTCGCTACGCCGCTCGCGGGGAAGGCCGAAAGCTGACGCCGTCGCTCGAGACGAACCTGCGGAGCGTCCCGAGCCAGACCCAAGCTGCCGTACTCGCGGAGGCTGCCAAACTGCGCCTGCTCCCCGAGTCCTACCTTTTCGGACTGGGCGACGTCCTCGCCAAGTCTAAGGGATATCACAGCTACCTGTTCGGCAAGGCGTATCCTACTGGCCTCTGGTATTACTTCCCCGTAGGTATGGTCATTAAATCGTCGCTCACGTTCTTGCTTCTTCTCGCCGCCACGGCTTGGGCGATTGCCGCGCGCCGCTTCCGCAAATGGCGGGAGATTCTCTACCTGACGATTCCGCCGGCGATCTACATGGCGGTTTCCATCGCGGGCGGAATGAACATCGGGATCCGGCACATGCTTCCCGTCTACGTTTTCCTTTTCGTGCTGATTGCCGGCGCGGTGTCGCAAATGGCCCAAAGCAATCGCAAGTGGTTGTACGCGGCGATCGTGCTATTCGTCTTCCAGGCGGCGTCCGTTAGCCGCGCGTATCCGGCCTATGTCTCCTATGCCAACGAGGCCGTGGGAGGCCCGATGAAAGTACACGAATACATGACTGATTCCAGCGCCGACTGGGCCCAGCAGCTGAAATCGGTCAAGCGCTACCTCGACGCCCGCGCAGTGAAATCCTGCTGGTTCCTCTACTTCGGCGAGGGCGTGATCGACTACCGCTATTACGGCATTCCTTGCAGGCCGCTGCCCACGGCCGACTCCTTGTGGATTCACGAGCCCGCCGACGCTCCTCCCGCCGTGGACGGCCCGCTGCTGATCAGCGCCGGTGTTCTTTCCGGCTTCGAGTTCGGTCCCGGCCCATTGAACCCTTACGAGCAATTCCGGACCATGCGCCCGGTTGCGGCTATCGATTACGGCGTCTTCGTCTACGAAGGCCATTTCGAAATCCCCCTGGCCGCCGCGCTGAGTCACGCCCAGAAAGCGAACGACCTTCTGGAGCAAGGTAAGCCCCCCGAGGCTCTCGCCGAAGCCCACCGGGCTCTGGCCTTCGCGCCCGATTCCGTTAGCGTCAACGCTACTGTGGCCCGCGTTCTGGACGCAGCCGGCCAGCGCGCCCGCGCCCGGCCATATTATGAGAAAGCCCTTGGGCTCGCCAAGACCGTGGAACCCGAGTTTCAGCACGAGTGGATCTCACTGCTGGAGAACCGTTTGAGGGAAGAGTAGGCAATTGCGATTATAGGGATTGACTCTCCTTGGGGTAGGAACGAAAGCGCGGAGCCCGCGATCTTGGAGCGGATGTCGGCCACTCGTACCTGTCGCCCAACGGCGTTCCGACGACGCGTCGTCGGATCAGTACCCGAAAGTCGTCCAGCGTCCGGCAAGCGCACTGGAGACTACCACTTGGCCGCATAACGCTAGGACCCGTTGAAGTGGAAGAAAGGAACGTAAAGTCCGGACCGAGCTGGGCAGGTGAGGGCTTAAGCTAAGGCTTATGGGGGTCCGCCCTACGCTGCTGGCCATCGATACCACACACGAGTGCGGCAGCATCGCGCTCGCCCGTGGAAACGAGATCCTGGAAGAACTGACGCTTCAAGCGCCCGACGGTTTTGCCCATGTGATCTACGGACATCTGGCCGGGCTGCTGGAGCGGCACGCCATCCGGCTCTGTGACATCGACTGCTTCGCGTCGGCCTCCGGTCCCGGCTCTTTCACGGGCGTGCGCGTGGGGCTGGCCTGTGTGAAGGGACTTGCCGAAGCCTGTGGCAAACCCGCCGTGGCCGTCTCCAATCTACAGGCGCTGGCGGCCTTCGGATCGGGACCGTTGCGCGCGGCTGTACTCGACGCGCGCCGGGGCGAAGTGTACGGCTGCGTTTACGATTCCGCCGGTGCCGCCATTGCCGGGGAAGTGGTGGCCAAGTTTTCCGTGTGGCTCGAAACGCTGCCCCCAGGCGTCGAATTCGTGTCGCAGGATTTCACTCCCGAGCTTGCCGGTACGCGCTTCGAAGGTGCGTCCGTACTCAGGGCCCCGCACGCCCTGGCGGGAACGATCGCCCGCATCGCCCGCACCCGCCTACAGCAGGGAGAGGCTTTGGACCCGGCGGCGCTGGATGCGAACTACGTCCGCCGCTCCGATGCCGAGCTGTTCTGGAAGGAATGACCGTGCCTCTCCGCTACCGCCTGGAGCACTACTTCGAATTCAAAACGCTCGGCGCCGACTGGCGCACGGAAATCCTGGCCGGCTTCACTACGTTCATGACGATGGCCTATATCATCTTCGTGAACCCGTCGATCCTGCAGGAAGCCGGCATGCCGGTGGCGGCCACTACCGCGGCCACATGCATTGCCGCGGCGGCGGGCAGCCTGTTGATGGGCGGATACGCGCGCTATCCCATTGCACTCGCGCCCGGCATGGGCCTGAACGCGTACTTCACCTACGTCGTGGTGAAGGGCATGGGGATTCCGTGGCAGGCGGCGTTGGGAGCCGTGTTCCTCTCCGGCGTCGCCTTTTTGGTGCTGACCCTGACAGGCGCGCGGCAATTGATCCTGGCCGCGATTCCCCACCAACTCTATGCCGCGGTGGCGGCGGGGGTGGGCTTGTTCATCGCCCTGATCGGCTTCCGCAATTCGGGGATCATCGTCTCCAGTCCCACCACTACCGTCACGCTGGGGAATTTGCGCCAGCCCGCCACCGCGCTCGCGATCTTCGGATTGCTGCTGATCGCGGCACTGCTGGCCTGGCGCGTGCGTGCCGCCATGCTGATTGGCATCCTGACCACGACAGTGCTGGGGCTGGCCACAGGTGTGGCCCAGTGGACCCCGCATACTTACCGCCTGAGCGACCTGGCAGCCACGGCCGGCAAACTAGATGTTGCTGCCACGCTGCGCCTCGGCTTCGTGGAAATCATCTTCGTGTTCCTGTTCATCGACCTGTTCGACAACATCGGCACGCTGGTGGCGGTGGGGAAGCGGGCCGGTCTGTTCGATAATGCCCGGCGCATTCCGCGGGTCAACCGGATTCTGCTGTCCGATGCCACCGCGACCATCATCGGATCGCTGACCGGCACTTCCACAGTCGTGAGCTACATCGAGAGCGCAGCGGGAGTTGCCGCAGGCGGGCGGACGGGTGTTACCGCGGTCGTCACGGGGCTCTTGTTTATAGCCGCGCTGTTCATCGCGCCGGTAGTGGGGGCCATTCCCAATGCCGCCACCGCACCTGCGTTGATCGTGGTGGGCAGCCTGATGATGGGGGTACTGGGCGAGATCGAATGGCACGACCCCGAGGTGGCCATCCCGGCCTTCTTGACCATGCTCACCATCCCGCTCAGCTTCAGCATCGCCAACGGCCTGGCCTTCGGGTTCATCGCATTCACGCTGCTCAAAATTTTGCGCGGCAAATTCCGTGAAGTGAACTGGCTTGTATATCTTCTGACTGCCCTGTTTCTAGCCCGCTTCCTCTATATTTCGTAGCACAGGCCTCCCGGCCTGTGTCCGGTTTTCAGCCGGCTGTGCTACATGCGATCCTGAAACCATGGCCGACCGGGCGTTGGGCGTGTCCGAAAATGCGGAGGGTGCCTTCTTCGTCGACTCAAGCTGCATCGATTGCGACACCTGCCGCCAGCTCGCGCCAGCCACATTCCGGGACGTCGGTGACCACTCTTGTGTGCATACCCAACCCCGCGACCCTGTGGAGGAACGCGCCGCCCTACGCGCCTTAGTGGCCTGCCCCACCGGCTCCATCGGGACCTCTGACAAAACCGGTGTGCCGCGGGCCGTCGCCGATTTCCCAATGGAGCTGGCGCCGGGCGTCTTTTACTGCGGCTTCAACTCGCGGAAATCATTCGGCGGAAACAGCTACTTCGTGGAGCATCCGGCCGGTAACTGGCTGATCGACTCGCCGCGCTTCGTGGAGCACCTGGCGCGCCGGTTCGAGGAGCGCGGCGGCATCCGGAACATCTTCCTGACGCATCGCGATGACGTCGCGGACGCCGAAAAATGGGCGGCACGGTTTGGAGCAACCCGCATCATTCATCGGCTCGAACTGGCGTCCCAGCCGGGGGCCGAGCGCGTCATCGACGGGTGGGATGAGGTGGCTCTGGCGCCCGAGTTTCTCGCCATTCCGACACCGGGACATACGCGCGGACACTGTGTGCTGCTCTACCGCGACGAGTTCCTTTTCTCCGGCGATCACCTCTGGTGGAGTAGAGCGCGAAAAAGTCTGATGGCCTCCCGCGATGTCTGCTGGTATTCCTGGAAGCAACAGGTGGAGTCCATTGCCAGGTTGGACCGTTACTCGTTTGAATGGGTGCTTCCCGGACACGGCGAGAGAGTGTGCTTTCCGCGCGACGAAATGCGGCGGCAGATGGCGCTGTTGGTCCGCGCGGTCGCCTGACGCACCGCTCCCTCTGGTCACGGCTCGGTAACGGGGTTGACGTGTTCGCAGGCCGCCTACGTGTTCGAAAGCACGCACATCTACGCGAACGCTTACCGAGCCGTGACCAAAGGGAGCGGTGCTAGTATTCCCTTTTGTCCGGCTTCTTGAGCCACTCCGCGAAGGGGCGCTCGGTATCTTCGTCCGCCACGTGAACCATCGGAATGCTGCGGCCGGAGGGAGACACGGCGATCTGGCGGTAGATGAAGGAATCGTCGAAACCGGCGGCGCTGGCATCTCCCTGGGTGGCGGCAAAATAGACGCGGGCCGGCCGCGCCCAGTACAACGCTCCCAGGCACATGGGACAAGGCTCGCAAGAGCTGTAGACGTCGCAACCGGTGAGCCGGAAGTCGCCGAGCACGCGGCACGCTTCGCGGATGGCGACGATCTCGGCGTGAGCGGTAGGGTCGTGGGTGAGCGTGACGCGATTGGTTCCGGTGGCGATCACCACCCCGTCTTTCGCCACCAGGGCGGCGAACGGGCCTCCATCGCGGCGCACGTTATCGACTGCCAGTTCGATCACCTGCTTGATGAGCGCGTGCTTCATTGGGGATCTAGGAGGTCTGGGCGGGGCATGGCCACGCCCTTCGAGACACCTTCTAGATAGCCTACACGACCGGTGTTAGGTTTAGGGTGCGACGAGCCCGGCGCGGATGGCGTAGCGCACCATGCTGGCGGTTTCGTGAACCCCCAGCTTCTCCAGGATCCGGCTGCGGTGCGAATCGGCGGTTTTGTAGCTGATGCCCAGGCGCGCCGCGGCTTCCTTGGTGGATTTGCCTTCGGCGATCAGCACCAGCACCTGCCGTTCCCGCTCCGTCAATGAGAACACGATGCGGACGGCCTCTTCGTCCGGCGTGACCATGGAGGTCTTGCGGTGCGTGACATCCACCGCGGAACCGATGAAGCCGCCGAAGACGTCATCTTCAAAACGCGGCATACCGGTGTTCTCGATCCAGCGGTATTCCCCGTCCGAGCGCTGCAAGCGGTATTCGAGGCGAAATGGCTGGCGCGCGCTGAACGACTTCAAGTACGTCTCCAGGCAGAGATCGCGGTCGTCCGGGTGCAGCCCTTCCGCCCATCCGTTGCCGCGCTCCAGGTCCATGCGCCGGCCGCGGAAATCCAGCCAGGCCGCGTTGAAAAAGGTGCACAGGGCGTCCGGTCCGGCGGTCCAGATCATCACCGGCGCCGCGTCGGCCATGCGCCGAAAACTCTCTTCGGCGCGCTGGTGGCCTGCAACCTTTTGGCGAAGCAGTTCGTCTTGTAGCTGGGAGATTCTCTCCCGCAGGTTCCTTAAGTCTTCGGCGCTATCGTCACGGGCCATCTTGGTTTCAGTCATCATCTGAAACAAAATGATATGGGAGGCTTTATAACCGGTAAAGTACCCATTTAGTTATTGTTGCTCTTCGACAGTAGCATAATTCTATGGGGTAAACTCTTGATAACATTTGGAACCTTAGTTAGGAAAATAACGAATATATGGTGGACCAATTATGCTGACGGAAAAGCCGGCAACGCCCGAAACGGACGACGAACTCCTTCGGCGCATGCGGTCCGGCGATGAGCAGGCGTTCATCGCGTTGTATCGTAAGCTGCAGGGCCCCATCTACCGCTTCGCATTGCAGATGACGGGCGGAACAGCGGTAGCCGAAGATGTCACGCAAGAAGTCTTCCTGGCGCTGATCCGCAATAATTCCGGATACGACGTTACCCGTGGCGCTCTGTCGGCTTACCTGTTCGGTATCGCCCGGAAGCTGGTGCTGCGGCACCTGGAGCGCAGCCGGACGGCGGCGGAAGAGGATATCGAAGGAGAACGGGGAAAGCGATGGAGTTTGGCCGCGAGCCCGGACCCGGTTGCGGCTTTGCTGCACAACGAAAGCATGGATAGCCTGCGCCGGGCCGTGGTTTCGTTGCCGAAGCGATATCGGGAGGCAGTAATCCTTTGCGACCTCGAGGAATTGGATTATACTCAAGCCGCGCAACTGCTGGGTTGTCCCATCGGTACCGTCCGCTCGCGCCTGCACCGCGCGCGCGGGCTGCTGCTGGAAAAGCTGCAGCAGAAGCGGGGTCCGGTTGTTAAAGACGCGGGCGCGTGGAAGCCCGCCAGGAGCCTGACATGACTTGCCACGAGTTTTGGCGTCGTATGCCGGAGTTGGAGTCCGAAGGGCAGCCGTCAGAGCATGTCCGTGAGTGTGCTGGTTGCGCCGCCCTACTGGAGCAGCAGCGTGCGCTGGCAATGGGGCTACGTCGGGTGGCCAGCCAGCGAAAGGATCTCGAAGCCCCGGCCCGTGTGGAAGAGCGCCTTCTGGAGGCTTTTCGAGGGCATGGGGCGCCCGTAGAGGTTCGGGCAACCCACGCCTGGCCTCGCCGGTCGGCGCAGGTATCGGTTGCCGCTGCGGTGATGGTGCTGGCGGTCTTTCTGCTCTGGCGGCGTCCGCCGCAACCCATCGTGCCCGCAGCCGGCCCGGAGACCGCGGTGTCGGCGGAAATGGATTCGGACTTCATTCCACTTCCCTACGCTGGCGAAACCGGTCCGGCGGAAGATGCGGCTTTGATCCGCGTGGAAATGCCTCGTTCGACCCTGCTCGCGATGGGTGTGCCGGTGCCCGATGGCGAGGCAGGTGAGCCCATGGAAGCCGAAGTTTTGCTGGGTATGGGCGGTGCGCCGGAGGCGGTTCGCGTGTTGCAGTAAAAGTTTAGTCATGGCCCGCAAGTTGATGAAATTAAGTAGAATCGTCGTGGTAATTGCGTTCGCTGCAACGCTCCACGGCCAAGGCCGCGGTGTTCGGCTGCTGGGTACCCAGGCGGGCAGGCCTGGACGGGTCGTCCGGGGTGCGCCGTATTCAGCGGACGTCTCCAACGAGACCACACGCACGCTGGCGGACGGAAACGTGATTCGCCAAACCAGTTTGGGCCGGGTCTACCGCGATAGCGAGGGCCGCACGCGGGAGGAGTCATCGCTGGATGCGTTGGGTTCGGCGGCCCGCGGGAATGCGCCGCAACTCGCGTTCATCTACGACCCGGCGGCCAGCGCGAGCTACGTTCTCAACCTGATGAACCGGACAGCTACCAGGACGCTGTGGCCCCAAGCCCCGGCTGGTGCTATAAACGGGCCCAATCGGCTTTCGCGGCCAGCGCAGCCCAATACCAAAACGGAGTCTTTGGGAACGCAAGTGATCGCTGGTTTAGTGGCGGATGGCACCAGGACTACGCTGACGATTCCGGCAGGGCAGGTGGGCAATTCCCAGGCGCTTCAGGTTGTCTCCGAGCGCTGGTATTCGCCGGACCTGCAAGTGGTGGTCCTGTCAAAGCGCACGGATCCGCGTGTGGGCGAAACCGTCTACCAGTTAGCGAATGTCAGCCGCACCGAACCGCCCGCGACGCTGTTCGTGGCGCCCGCCGATTTTCAGGTCTCCGACGCCAAGCCCCGCATGCGCCCGCCGCAGTAACGCCGGCGGTCCTTGCCGCCGGTGCCTTCAGCGGGCTCCCAGATAGATATCGTGCAGGCGCAACAATCCTAGCGCGCGCCCGTCATCGCCCACCACCGGCAGCACCGAAATCTGCGAGGGCCGCTGCTCCATTTCTTCCAGGGCATCGGCCAGCGTGGCATCCGGTCCGATGGAGATTGGCTGGCGGGTCATGACCTCATCGGCGCGCAGGCCGCGGATGTCTTCGCGTTCCTGGAGTGCGCGGCGCAGATCGCCATCGGTAATCAGCCCGGCCAGCATGCCCGCCGGGGAGACCACGCAGGCGGCGCCCCAGGGCCGCTCGGTCATGGCGAGTATTACTTCTTTCAAGGACGCCTGTGGGCTTACGATCGCGATCTCTTCACAGCGATGCATCACCTGGCGCACCGAGAGCCGCAGGTTGCGGCCGAGCTGCCCGCCGGGGTGGAAGCGGCCGAACTCTTCCGGGGTGAAGTTGCGCGCGCACATCAGCGCAATGGCCAAGGCGTGGCCCAGCGCCAGTGCGGCGACCGCGCTGGCGGTTGGAGCCAGGTTGTGAGGATCGGCCTCGCGTTCCACCGTGGCATCCAGCAGAACATCCAGGCGGGCCGCGAGTGGGGTGTTGACGCTGCCCAGAATTCCAATGAGCGGCGAATGGAACTCGCGTACAAGCGGAACCAGCGCCAGCAGCTCCGAGGAACTGCCGTGGCGGGAAATCAACACGGTGGGATCGCCCGGTGTGTAGATGCCCACGTCGCCGTGCACGGCCTCGGCAGGGTGAAGATAAACGGCTGCGGTGCCGGTGCTGCACAAGGTGGCGGCCAGCATGCGCGCGACGTGCCCGGATTTCCCGATGCCGGTGACCACCACTTTTCCGGGGTGGGCCAGGATCAGATCTACCGCACGAATGAGCTCCCCATCCAGGCGCGAGGCGGCGGCGGTTAGCGAGGCAGCTTCTGTAGCGATCGCGGCGCGCGCGGCCGCAAGCCACTGCTGCTTAAGCCCGGATGACATCGGAAACTCCATAATCGCACGTTACAATGTTGGGATATGAACAAATGGACCCGGCGCTGGCTGGCGCTGGGACTGTTGGCGGCGGCTCCGCTTGGTGCGGAAATCCGGTCGCTGACCATCCTCCACACCAACGATCTGCATGCGCACCTGACGCCGCTCGAGAACCATCAGGGCGGGTTCGCGTACGTTGCCGCGGCGATCGAACGCGAGCGAGCGCATTGCACCGACTGCCTGCTGTTGAACGCGGGCGACCTTGTGCAGGGCACGCCGGTTTCCACCATCTACCACGGGCTGCCGGTATTTGAGATCGCCAATCTATTCCATTTCGACGCGGCCACGCTGGGAAATCACGAGTTCGACTACGGCTGGCCCCAGGTGCGGAAGTTCCTGCAGATGGCGAATTATCCGATAGTTTCGGCCAACATGGTGGGTGCTGATGGGAAGCTCTTCACGGCGCAACCCTACGTGATTCTGACGGTGAACGGGCTGCGCGTCGCAGTGATCGGCGCCATGACCGACGATCTGGTCAATTTGACGACTCCCCAGTTGGTGGGAGAGTGGCACGCCGCGCCGGTATTCGCCGCCGTCCGCAAATACGCCGCCGAAGTTCGCGGCCGGAGCGACCTGATTGTGCTTCTGGCGCACATCACCGGCGCCGAAGAAATGCAGTTCCTCAACGACGCGCCGGAGATTCCGGTGCTGGTGACCGGGCATCTTCACGGCGGATTGAAACAGGCGGTGACCCGCGACGGGCGAGTTCTGGTCCGGGTGAAAAGCTACGGCGAGGAAATCGGGCGGCTCGAACTCAAGGTCGACACCGAGAAGAAGGCGCCGGTGAGCTGGACGTGGAAGCTGATCCCGGTGGATGCGAAGGCGCTCCAGCCGGATGCCGAGGTTGCGGCCAAGGTTGAGCACTGGGAGGACGAGGTCAAGCAGCGTGTGGATCAGCCGCTGGCCGTGGCCAAACGAAGTTTCACCAAGTCTCAAGTCAGGGGCCTCATGGAGCGGGCGATTCGCGAACAGACCGGCGCCGATTACGCGTTCGTCAATGCCGGCGGCGTGCGGGATACTTTGCCGGCGGGCCAATTGTTGGTGCGGAACATCTGGAATATTATGCCCTTCGACAACCGCGTGGTGTTCGGGAAAATCAAGGGCCGCGATCTGCCGCGCGTGGTGGTAGGGGAGCGCCACGTGGAACTGGACCGGGAATATACCCTGGCGGTCACGGATTTCACCGCGGCCAACCAGGGGGCTGAAGAACAATTGCAGAGCAAGGGTTTGGTATTCGCCGGCGATGGCGGCTTGTTACGGGACCTGCTGGTGGATTGGTTCGGTAAGATGAAGGTGATCGAGTGAAGACGGGGGTGAGGCGATGGCATTTTGCACGAATTGTGGCGGTAACGTAGACGGCGCTTTTTGTAAGACGTGTGGCACCCCTGCGGCTTCGACGGGCGCAGCCGCTTCGGCACGGCCACCGGCGCCACCGCAGCCGATGGCCCAGCCGCTGCCGGTGGCGACGGCGCAGCGGAAGACCAGTCCCATTGTCTGGATTCTGATCATCGTGGTGGGTCTCTTTGTCCTCGCGGGAATCGGCACTGTCATTGGTGGTTATTTCCTGGTGCACAAGGTGCGGCAGGCGGGTCTCGATCCCGACCTGATACAGCGGAATCCCGGTCTGGCCATCAGCAAGATGGTCGTGGCCGCCCTGCCTAACGCCGAGGTGGTGAAGACCGACGAAGGCGCGGGCACCATCACCGTGCGCGACAAGACCACCGGCAAAGTGGTAACGATGAGTTTCGACGATGCCCGCAAAGGAAAGTTCTCCTTCCAAGCGGAGGGCCCCGATCACGAGAAGGCCAGTATCGAGGTGGGCGGATCGGAAACCAACGTGCCTTCCGATGTGCCGGTGTACCCTGGTGCGAAGGTGCAAGGAAATTTCTCGGTAAGTGGAAATGGCCCCGAGGGCCAGGGGAGCGCGGCGCAATACCAGTTCACCACTCTCGATCCGCCGTCCAAGGTTCTGGATTATTACCACGAAAAACTGGAAAGCTCAGGCATGAAGCTGGCGCTCAACACCACCACCGGCGATGGCGGCATGCTCATGACGGTAGACGATGCCCGCGGGCAAGCCATCACCGTGATTGTGGGTAAGAGCTCGGAAGGAACCACCATCAGTCTGACGACCAGGGTGAAGAAGTAACGCAACCGGCGGCAAGGACCGCCGGCGCTACCCGTGGCCCAGGTACATCAACCAGCCCAGGCCGAATAGCGCCACCACGAAACAGACGAACACGTAGATGCCGTAATGCAGGCGGTCGCGATCGTTCTGCTTGGTGACGACGCCCAGCACCACCGAGGTAAAAAGCGAAAACAGCAGGGCGGCCTCAAAATGCGAAAGGTTCATTTTGGGCATCAGTCTTTTCTCCCGGCCGCGATTTCGTAGACGTCCACTATGGCCAGAAGGTTGAGCAGACCGGCGGTCACGAGGAACTTGGTGCCGTAATCGTGGACGTGGCCCGCCATATCGGGCTGGTTGTAGCCGAGCCACACGCTCAACAGGTAGAGCATGCCGGAACACACGTCGCCTACGAAGCCACCGGTGTTGATGAGGGTGGTGAGGAGGTCCCCGCTTTGCGGATGGAACATGGCGCCGCGCATCATCAGGCCGCACAGAAACATGCCGGTGACCGCCAGTAACAACAGCACGCCGCGCCCGGTCTTTTTCAGCAGCAGGTGGCCGGCGCCCGGGATTAACCATCCCAAAGCCACGGCGGGCCCCCAAGCGCCAATCGGCGGCATGGGCTGCTTGGGTTCCTTTTCCTTCGTGTCCTTCGCCATACTGTTTCTTTTTTGAGTGTAGCAGTTGGGGTGAGGCCAATTACGTAGCGCTGGCGATCCTTGTTGCCGGCACGTTGCCCCCGGCCGTTTGATAGGATGACCGGGATGGGTTCCGCCAAAGTCAATGTCATGCGAATCGAAGCCCCTGAGGGCGAATTCAACTTGAGCCGTCTGGAGCGGGTGATTTACGGCCCCGGAAAGATTGCGGCGCTGAAGGACGAGATGGAACGGCGCAAGCTGGAGCGCGCCCTGGTCGTGACCACGGACGTGGTGGCGGCGCTGCCGATTCTCCAACAAGTGACGGGAGCCCTGGGCTCGCGCTGCGCCGGTGTGTTCACGAAGGTGATCCAGCATGTGCCGCGCGGCACCGTGGACGAATTGCAAAAGGAGATCGAGCGCGTGAATGCCGATTCTCTAATCAGCTTCGGCGGGGGCAGTCCCATCGATTCGTGCAAGGTCGCGGCATACGGCATGTTGCCGGGGCGCGAGTTGATCCACATGGCGGTGCCCACCACGCTTTCCGCGGCGGAGTATACCCACGCAGGTGGCGTTACCGACGAGACTACGCGCGTGAAGAGCGGTGTCTACGATCCGCGCGTCCTGCCGCGGACGGTGATCAACGATCCGGTGCTCACGCTCTCCACTCCCGATTGGCTGTGGGTCACCACGGGGATGCGGGCGCTCGATCACGCGATCGAGTGCGCGTACGCCATCCGCCACCACCCCATCAGCGACACGCTGGCGTCGAAGGCGATTTCGTTGCTGGAGCAGCATCTGCCGGCGGCGATCCGCGCGGAAGGCGACGAGCGGGTGGCGCACCGCGGCCATTGCCAGGTAGCCGCCTGGTTCTCGATTTACGGCGCGATGAACACGCGGTTCGGATTGTCCCACCTTCTGGGGCACCAGATCGGGCCGCGGTGGGACGTGCCCCACGGTGTGACTTCCTGTATCACGCTGCCGACTGCGATGCGCTTCATGGCGGATGTGGCGCCGCAGCGGTTCGGTCCCATCGCGGAGGGCTACAAGATTTCGTTCGATCCGGCCAACCCCAAGCCAGCGGCCCTAGCCTGCGCCGATCGGACGGAGAAGTTCATCGCCCAGTTCGATGTACCTAAGAAGCTGCGCGATGCGAAGGTGCCGCGTAATGAGTTGGGGGAAATTGTGGCGCCTATCACGCATGAGCTGGAGCACATGGGAGTGGTGGATCGGCCGGTTACGGAGAAGGAAGTGTTAGCGTTGCTGGAAGCGGTGTATTGAAAAGACCGCTCCCTTTGGTCACGGCTCAGTAACGGGCAAGGATACTGAGCCGTGACCAAAGGGAGCGGTCTTTCAACGCGGCATCAGGATCTGGCCCCAGACGATCTGGTAGGCTTCCACTTCGTTGAACACCGTCCGGCCGGCACGGACGAAGACGCGCATGTTGGGTTGGAGTTCACCGCTCTCAACGGTATCGCCATTATCCAGGTAGCGGGTGTCCTGCCGTAGCAGGATAGTCTGGTCGGCTGCGCCGCGGATGTGCAGGACCATGCGTTCCGGGTTCAAGCGGAAGACGACTCCCGAATAGGTCAGCGTGCCGATAGGAACCGCGTGCTCCGCGGGCGTGCGGTACACCCGCAGCCGGCCCTGGGAGAGTTGGCGCGGAGGCGGAGGAGTTTCCAGGACGTGGATGGTACGCGCATAGCGCAGCGTCGTGCCCGGTCCTTCATCGGAGACTACCTCGACCTTGTCGCCGGGCTGCAGGCGCGGAACGGAGCTTAGCAACTGGTCCCGCTCCACATAGGTTTTGTCGTCGAAGCGATAGCGCAACACCAGGTCATTGGGCCCGCGGACACTGAATTCGCCGGTGGGCGCTTGCGTATCGCGTTCGATCAGAACGCCGCGCACCAAGGCTGCAGAGGGCGGCTGCTGAGCCGCGAGCGCGGCCGAAAACAGGAGAAGCAACCCCCAAGTGCGCAAGCCTGGCGAACCTCAGGTTTCAAAATAGCATGCGGGGGACCTCCGGTAACGGTGAGTGGTATGCACACGTACAGTACGCTGCTACCGTAACTGATCGGACGTTTCCCGCAGCCAGTCGGGGCGCTTCAGGACGTCGCGCGGTTTGCTGCCGTCGGGTGGGCCGATGATGCCGTCGCGCTGCATCATGTCCAGTATCCGGGCGGCGCGGCCGTATCCCAGACGCAGGTGTCGCTGCAGCGTGGACGTGGAAGCTTTGCCCATCTGGAGCACCAGGCGTACGGCTTCCTCGTACAGGGGATCCTGCACCTCGGCGACGGGGTCGCCTTCGGCGGCGGCCTCCTCATCGGTCGGCGGCGCAATCAGGAAGGATTGATCATATTCCGGAGCGGCTTGCTCTTTCCAGAAATCCACCACGCGGTTGATTTCGGTCTCGGTGACAAATGCGCCGTGCACGCGGGTCAGGCGCGACGAGCCGGGCGGCAGGAACAACATGTCGCCTTTGCCCAGCAGGTGCTCAGCCCCCATAACGTCGAGGATGGTTCGCGAATCGACGCGCGTGGCCACGCGGAAGCTGATGCGCGCAGGGAAGTTTGCCTTGATGAGGCCGGTGATCACGTCCACGCTGGGGCGCTGCGTGGCCAGCACCAGGTGCATGCCGACGGCGCGCGCCATCTGGGCCAGGCGCGTCACGCTTTCCTCCACGTTGCGCCCTTCCAGCATCATCAGGTCGGCCAACTCGTCGATGAGGATCAGGATGTAGGGCAGGGGCTTGATCTCGTCCTGGGTGTCGTCTTCCGGGAACAAGTTGCGCGGCTGATCCTGAATTTTGCGGACCTTCTTATTGAACTGGTCGATGTTGCGGACGCCATACTCGGCTAGCAGCCGGAGCCGGCGCTCCATTTCGAGCACGGCGTTGCGCAGCGCGTTGGTGGCCTTTTTGGGGTCGATGATCACGGGCGTCAACAGATGCGGGATGCCCTCGTACATGCCCAATTCCACGCGCTTGGGGTCGACCATGATCAAACGAACTTCCTCGGGCGTAGCTTTGTACAGGATGGACATGATCATGGAGTTGATCATGACGCTCTTGCCCGAACCGGTGGAGCCGGCGATGAGCAGGTGGGGCATGGACTCGAGCGCGGCCACGCGGATGCGCCCGTTGATGTCTTTGCCGAGCGGGATGGTGAGGTGCGAGTGGGATTGCCCGAATTCATCCGATTCCAGCATCTGGCGAAGCGCGATGAGCTCGCGGCGCGTGTTGGGGACTTCGATTCCGACAGTGGGTTTGCCGGGGATGCGCTCGATCAGGATCGACTCGGCCTGCAGGCCCAGGCAGAGATCCTCAGTAAGGTTCGTGATCCGGCTGTACTTGATGCCGGCCTCGGGCTTGAATTCAAAAGTGGTCACAACCGGGCCGGGATTGATCTGCACCACCGAGCCCAGCACGTTGAACTCCTGGAACTTGGCTTTGATGCGGACGGCGGTATCCTTGAGCTCCTGCTCGTCGTAGGGGCTGCGGCCGGGCGCCTCGTTCAGCAAGTCGGTGCCGGGCAGCGCAAATGCCGTGGGCCGGGGATCGGGGAGTTGCGGGACAGGTCGCGGCGCCGATTCGGTTGCGGGTAGGGGGTCGAGTTCTTCGATGGGACGGATAGGAATCTCTTCGATCGTGCCGTAACTGCGATCGGCTTCGTCAGGGACGGGCGCGGTCGGCTTCTTCGCGATGTCCCAAGGTGGCGTTTCGGCCACAGCCACGGAGGCTGCTGCGGGCGCCCGCTCCTTCGTACGGGACGGGCGGTCCGGAATACGGATCATCCGCTTGCGCGCTCTCTCTTCGGCCTTCGCCACGGATCGCGCATGCATGCGCTCGCTCCACGCCCGCAAAGCTTCGCCTCGCCGCCGGAACCAGGCAATCGGCCCGGCGAACCACACATCGAGTTTGGAAATGGAAAAGGTCGAGACCAGATAAAGCGAAATCGTGAAGGCCGTGAGGGTGGCCAGTAGCGCTCCCGCCGCATTCAGCGATTCCAAAAGATACTTCGCCAGGGCATTTCCGGCTGCTCCGCCGAGAAGGATATGGCCGCCGAAAAGGCGCAGGGGCAGGAAAGACAATCCCGCCCCGAGGCTCATGGTAAGTAAGACCGCACCGATCGCCTTAGGCGCTCCGGATTCGAGCGCTTCCGAGCGGATCCACTTCCAGGCGAGCACAAAACTCAGCAGCGGGAACAGAAATGCCGCGGCTCCGAAGCTTTGAAAGAGGAGATCGGAAAGGTAAGAGCCCGGGTAACCAACCAGGTTCAGCGGACGCGCGCCCGACGCCGTGTCCCACGAGGGGTCCTGCGTATGGTACGAAACCAGACTCAACAGGATCACCAGTCCCAGCGACAGCAACAGGAATCCGGTGACCTCGTTAAGTCTTGTGTAGGGTGTCGGCGATAGGAGCTTCATCACGCTGGCCGGCGGATGAAAGCCAGAGCAAGGACTATTATGCCAAAAATGATTCGATAGTACACGAAAGGCGTGAGGCTGCTGCGACGCAAATAATGCAGGAACCAGCCGATCACGACACAGCCGGTGAGGGCGCTGACGCCGACACCCACCAGGAAATTGGTGTTGAGGATCCCGTGCAGGGTGTTCTCTTTATGCATGTCGTAGAGCGCTTTGCCGGCGGCGGCGGCGATGGCCGGGGTGGAGAGCAGAAAAGAGAATCGCGCCGCGGCTTCCCGTGTGAGCCCGCGAAACAGCCCCGTGGCCATGGTGATGCCGCTGCGCGACGTTCCAGGAATGATGGCCAGCGCCTGCGAGAGGCCGATCGTCAGCGCATCCGGGAGGTCAACCGAACTCAGGTCGCGTGCGTGGCGCGCACTCCGTTCCACCAGCCAGATCAGGACGCCGACCACGATGAGCATGGTGCCCATGACAAATGGGTTACGCCAGGTGCTCTCGGCCTGCTTGTTGAACGCCAGGCCGGCAATTCCGACTGGAATGCTGCCGATGGCCAGCAGCCATAGCAGCATGTGGTTGTGCTTCAGTTCCTCATCGCTGCCGACTTGTATTCCGAATCCCTGTCCAATGATCTGGATCCAGTTCGGCAGGAAGTAGATCAACACCGCCAGTAAGGTACCGATGTGGAGCGAGATATCGAATTCCAGAGACTCGGTCTTCCAGCCCAGCAGCCAGGAAGAGAGATAGAGATGGGCGGTGCTGCTGATCGGCAGAAATTCTGTTAGGCCTTGCACAACGGCGAGCACGAGGACCTGCGCGAGTGGCATAAAGCATCAGGTTGAGGGATCGCGGATGGTATGTCAAGGGAAAGTGCGAACTGCACCGGCGACAAGATCGCCAGCGCTACACTGCGACGCGCGGCCCAACCCGAAAAGCTGGCGCACGCCGGTGCCAGCGCCGAACTGCACCGGCGACAAGATCGCCAGCGCTACACTGCGGCGCCGCGGCCCAACCCGAAAAGCTGGCGCACGCCGGTGCCAGCGCCGAACTGCACCGGCGACAAGATCGCCAGCGCTACGTAACGCCGGCGGTCTTTGCCGCCGGTGGGCCGCCTACTGCTTGTCGAAAACGTACGTGATATCGATCTCGCCTTGTGGCGTGGAGATATGGATGGCGTCGGTGAGAAGTTTGTTCGCGCCGGACAGAGTCATCTTCTCGATAATCGAAATCGCGATACAGCCAGCATCGGCCTGCGTCCGGATGACCAGGGTTTCGCCTTCCCAACTGGCGGCGCCTTTGACATTGGCGCCGTTCGCCTGATAGGCGATCTCTTTGCCATCGGTGGTGTAAGTGCGCGTGTCGCTCTGGTCGCCGGTCCCGCCCTTCTGATCGTCAGTGATCGTCAGTGAGGGTTCCGCGTGCGTCATCTTGCGCGCGAACGAGGTGGGAGCGGGGACAGGTCCCAGCGTGCTTTTGGCAGCGTTCATCTTCCACTCGCCGGAGAAGTCGGGCTTGCCGGCAGCCGCGGCGGTGATGGTCAGCGTTGCGATCAGGCACACTACAACCTTCATACAGGATCTCCTGATTCGGCGATGTTGTACTTTTCGCGCAGCAGGCGCAAATCTTCACGCGCTTTTTGTTCCTCTGCTGCGTACGTGCGCGCCTTGAGGAATTGGTGATGAGAGATGGCGTGCAGCAGACCGTTGAGGTTGACAGTTAAGCGATCCTGCGCTTCCTGAACCTCGTCGGGCAGCGGCGCCATCCTGACGGGGCGATCGAGGCGCGGGTCATGCACATACGCCCTGCCGGCAAGCTTGGTGGCCCACGCAATTCCCGATCCGATGACGAGCCCGGCGCACTCGGCGATGGCGAACCGCAGGTAAGCGGCACGTCCGCGGCTGCGGTGCTCGCGGGCTGCCTCTTCAAACACGGACTGCATTTCGGCGCTGAACCACGTCCGATGATCTCTGGGATAAAGCCGCAGCAATGCGCGATAGGCGAGTGTCATAGCGGTCACCCTTCGTTCATGCGCAGGCGCGCGATTCCCATGCGGGTCAACTGCTTCAAGCGCTCCATCTCGAGTCGCAACTGCCTTCGTCCTTCGGCCGTGAGCCGGTAGGCTTGTTTGTCGCGAGATGTGTCTGCCTGCTCGAAACGCTCGATCCACAGATCTTCGAGCAGCCTGCGGAGAGCGCCATAAAGCGTGCCGGTGCTCAGGCGGACCCGGTGGTTACTGAGCGACTCAATGTCTTTGATCAGGGCGTAGCCGTGACGGGGCTGTGAGGCCAGGCTCATCAGGATTAAGAGCACAGGCTCGGTCAGCGGTTTACTGCTCTCGGCGTCAGGTTGTTGTGCGACATGTCGCATAACGACATATTAGGGCGGCTGGCGGGGCTTGTCAAGGCTTTTGCGAATATCATCAAAGATTGGTTCGGAAAGGCCGCGGAATGAGCATGCCGGATCTCGAAGGCAAAGCATGGATCGTGACAGGCTCCACTGGAATCGGCGCAGCGTCGGCCCGCATGGCGGTGGCTGCCGGAGCCCGGCTCCTGGTGGCAACCGCCGATGAGCAGTCTGGCTGGGAGCTGGCCGCGGAAATCGGCGCCGAGTGCTGGGTGGGCGACCTGGTGCGCCCGGCGTCGGCGGAGTCCGTGGTGTCGCAATGCCTGTCCAAATTTGGCCGCGTGGATGCGCTGTTCAACGCCGCGGGGCTGAGCGGCCGCCGCTTCGGAGACGGTCCGGTGGATGAGTGCACCGACGAAGGATGGGATATCACCCTGGCGCAAAACCTGCGGACCACGTTCTTGATGTGCCGCGCGGCGGTGGGCCGGATGTTGCAGCAGGCGCCTGGGCCGAGCGGAATTCGCGGTGCGATCCTGAACATGGGAAGCGTGCTGAGCGAGTCGCCCGAGCCGCGCCATTTCGCCACCCACGCTTACGCGGCTGCCAAGGGCGGAGTGGTGGCCCTGAGCCGTTCCATGGCGGCTTACTACGCACCGCACAAAATACGTGTTAATGTGATTGCGCCGGGATTGGTGCGCACGCCGTTGAGCGAGCGCTCCGAAGCCGACCCGGAATTGAACCAATTCCTGAAAAACAAACAACCACTTGCGGAAGGCCTGATCGACGCCCGCGAAGTGGCGCGCGCGGCTCTCTTCCTGCTTAGCGACGAGGCGCGGGCGATCAGCGGCGACCTGCTGCGGCTCGACGCCGGCTGGAGTATGACCGGAGTTTGAGGAGAACCCTTCGATGGTGGTTTTGGGAATCGATATCGGGGGATCACAAATCAAGGCGGGTATGGTGGACGAGGGAGGCGCCATATTGGCTTCGCGCACCATTCCCACCCCGGCCGATCTGGATACGTTCCTGCTGTCCCTTCACGAATCCGTGAAATGGCTTCTAGACGCCACGGTTCTGCCCGCCGGCGTAGGCGTGGGCTGCAAGGGGACCATCAATCCGGACAGCACGGAGGTGGAGAGCCTGCTGGGCGGATTGCATTACTTGCAGGGCCTGCGGCTGAGCGAGCTGGTAGGATTGCCGAGCGACGTGCCGGTATTTGCCGACAACGACGCACGGGTGGCGCTGGCCGGGGAAATGGTGTGGGGGGCGGCGCGCGGGCATGAAAACGTGCTGATGCTGACCTTGGGACTGGGCGTGGGCGGCGCGGTGCTGGCCAATGGACAATTGCTCCGCGGCCACTCCGGCGTGGCGGGGAATCTGGGACATCTCACGGTGGAGCCCGATGGTGCTCCTTGCGTGTGCGGCAACCGCGGGTGCCTGGAAACGGTTTTTTCCGCGCGCGCCATCGAGGGCGAAGCCTCGGCGGCCGTGCACCGCGGCTGTTCCTCGGTGCTCACGCGCCTCTTTCGCGAACAGCCGCATCTGGTGACGTGCCGCACCATTTTCCAGGCGGCCAGCGAAGGCGACGAACTCGCGCAGACCATCGTCTCCAAAGCGATCAACAGACTGGGTGCCGCCCTGGCCGGCTTGTTGCACGTGTTCGACCCGGAGCTGGTCATCCTGGGCGGACACGTGGCCGATGCCGGAGCCGAGCTGATGGTTCCTTTACAGGAGGAAATCTGGGAGCGTTCGCGAGGGTTGCTGGGGCGCGATGTGCCGCTGGTGGAACAGCAAGTGGCGGATAAGTCCGGAATTGTAGGCGCAGCCGGACTGGTGATGTCGCCGCGCGTGTAAGCTTCGCTATCCTTGACCCATGACAATTCGGCCCATTGGACAGACTGCTCTGCTTGCCATGGCCGGCATGCTGCATGCGCAGACACCCACGACGCCAATCTCCTACGTCGCTTCCGTTAAACCGAACAACTCCGCGGAGCCTCGCGGGTTTACCGAGTATTACCCAGGAGGCCGTTTGAGCGCTACCGCCGTTACGGTGCGCAGTCTGCTCCGCACGGCGTACCGAATCCAGGACTATCAGCTGGTGGGAGCGCCGGCCTGGTTTTCTACGAAACGCTACGATATCGCAGCCAAGGTAGACGATAATCCACCGCCGCTGCCAGTCTTCCTTCGAATGCTGCTGGCAGACAAATTTCAGCTTGCGGTCCGCAACGAGACGCGCGAGCTGCCCCGCTTCGCGCTGGTGCTGGCACGGGGTGACGGGAAGCTGGGGCCGCAGTTGCAGAAATCCGATTTCGACTGTGAAGCTTACGCTGCAACCCCTCACGCCCTACCCGAACCCGGACGGACGCCGACCTGCAGCACGAGAATTAACATGGGTGCATTATCTGGCAAAGCCATCCCGTTGGCGCAGTTGGCAACCAGTCTGGCTCCGTTTGTCAATCGATTCGTTTTCGATAAGACGGGGCTGCCAGGACGCTATGACGTGGAGCTTACTTGGATGCCGGAGCAGGCTGCTTCGCCCGTTGCTGTGCCTGGCGACCCCGGGCCACCCTCCATTTTCACGGCGCTTCCGGAGCAGCTCGGCTTGAAATTGGTTACTGAGAAGGGGCCTGTCGATGTGCTGGTGGTGGATCGGGCGGAAGAGCCTAGACCGGAGTGAACGGCGCGGTGCAGCCGATTGCGTTGAGGGGCGCCCTTCCGCTATGATGCAACCACAGATAGGCTCGTCGAAGGAGGCCTGGACTATGCGTACGCTACAAGTGGTGCTCGCGGGTTGTGTGCTGGGGATTACGGCTTTAGCTGCTTCCAGCGATTCCGTAACCTTTAACAAGGATGTTCTGCCGATTCTCCAGAAGAATTGCCAGGGTTGCCATCGGCCGGGAGAAGTGGCGCCCATGTCGCTGCTCACCTACAACGACGCGCGTCCGTGGGCCAAGGCCATGAAGGTGGCGGTCGCCACCAAGAAGATGCCGCCATGGTTCGCCGAGGTCGGGCACTTTGCGAATGATCGCAGGCTCAGCGACGCGGAAATCAACACGCTGGTAGCCTGGGCCGACAAGGGCGCACCGGAAGGCGACGCCAAGGACAAGCCCGCGCCGATCAGTTTTCCGGAGGGATGGCAAATCAAGCCGGACATGATCATCGAAATGCCCAAGGATTTCCAGGTCGCGGCCACCGGCACCATCAACTACCAGAACATCCTGGTCAAGGCGAATTTTCCCGAAGACACCTGGGTGATCGCGGCCGAGATGCGCGCGGGCAATGCGAAAGTGGTGCACCACATGCGGGCCATCGTCCGCCCGCCTTCATCGACCTGGCTGGCGAACGCCATTCCGGGCGTGGCATACGAAGAGGGTTCCGCGGAGATGGGCGGCGCCAAGCAGGGGACCGATCTGCTGGGTAAATATAACCCCGGATTGGGAGCGCAGCGCTTCGACGTGGACGGTGCGGCGAAGTTCGTTCCGAAGGGATCGGACATCGTCTTCAATATCCACTACACGTCGATCGGCACACCGCAAACCGATCGGTCGAAGGTCGGACTGGTGTTTGCGAAGTCTCCTCCCAAGAACCGCTACTGGATGTCGCCGGGCACTCCCGCAGCTTTCAACCTGGCCATTCCGGCGGGTGACAACAATGCCGAGGTGGTGAGCGAAGTCACTGTGGGTGTGGACGGCGCGAAACTGGTCTATATCCAGCCGCACCTGCACCTGCGCGGCAAAGATTACGAGCTGCGTGTGACCTATCCCACCGGCGAATCTGAAGTGGTGTTCAAGGGCGTTTGGAATTTCGACTGGCAGGTCGGATACCAACTCGCCAAGCCGCTGTCCATACCCAAGGGCACGAAGCTCCTGGCGGTCGTGCATTATGACAACTCCTTGAACAATAAGTTCAATCCAGACCCGACCAAAACGATTTGGTGGGGCGATCAGAATTGGGACGAGATGCAGTCCGGGTTCCTGGGACTGGTCTTTGACGTGAACACCGACGCGAACAAAGTTTTCATTGCGTCCGGTCCCAGCCTTTTGCCGCGCGGCACGTCCGGGCCGACTCTGGCTTCTATGGAAGCGGCCGGCAAGAAGTAACTTAACGCGGCGGGGCGGTGCCCGCTATGTGGCAGTGGAAACCTGACACATGCAAGGATGCCTATGCTACGTGGCGCTACGCGTGGCGCACGTGCCGCAGGGCGCCCGGGTTCACTGCCACCGTGATCCTTACGTTAGCGCTGGGCATCGGCGCTAACACTGCGGTCTTCAGCATTCTCGACGCCGTACTTCTGCGGCCGTTGCCTTATCGCGACCCGAGCCAATTAGTATCGGTCTTGGATCGCGAGATCCGTTCCGGCGGACGAGCGATTTTCTTCGACCTCTATAGCGACTACGAGAACTGGAAGAAGAATAGCCGTACGTTCCAGGGTTTTGCCGCAGTCACATGGGCCGGCGGTCTGGGCAAGGTCATGAAAGGCCGCGGCCCCGCGCGAACCGTGACTGCGATGCCGGTGAGCGCGGACTTTTTCTCCACCCTGGGAGTCCCCGCCGCCCTGGGACGGACCTTCGAGGACGCAGACTTCGCACACGGCTGCGGTGTAGTGCTGTCCCACAAGTTCTGGCAGAGCACCCTCGGGGGACAGAGCAACGCAATCGGCCAGCCCCTGCGGCTCGACGATCAAGCATGCACGATTCTGGGCGTCATGCCGCCAGGTTTTGCTTCTTATCCAAATCCGCCCTCTTTGCTTTGGGTCTTGATGGACCCGCCGAAGCGACCCGATCGACTCGGCGTCTTCGTCATCGGCCGCCTTAAGCCCGGCGTATCCTTGGCCGGCGCACAGGCTGAGCTGATTGCGCTGCATCGCCAACTCCATCCGCACGACCGCTGGGGTGCTGTCATGGAGCCGGCCATTTATGAGCTTCAGTCGGAGTTCACCTGGCTCACCGGCCGCAACTTAAAGATCAGCCTGCTGATGTTGTTTGCCGCGGTTACACTGGTGCTTTGGATCTGTTGCGTGAATGTGGCGAACTTGCTGCTCAGCCGCTCGCTCGTGCGGCAGCGGGAGATGGCCATCCGCGCAGCGCTGGGCTCCGGCCGCGCTCGCATGCTGCGCCAACTGATGACCGAGAGCCTGCTGCTGTCGTTGATCGCAACGGTTCTGGGTGCGGCCATCGCCTCTGGCGCGGTCGACTATTTCCGCAGGGCAAATCCCATCGAGCTTCCTCCATCAACCGTTGTCGAGGTGAATGCTCAGGTGCTAGCCTTTACGGTTTTCCTGAGTATCGCGACCGCCCTGCTGTTCGGTCTCGTACCGGCATGGAAGGCGTCGCGGATCGATCTTATCGGCGCACTCAAGGCCGGTGCCCGCACATCATCGCCGGACGCCCGCCGCCATCGACTCGGGAAGGCGCTCATCGTGGTCGAAGTGGCTCTCACGATCATGCTATTGGCCGGGGCCGGGCTGCTGATTCGCAGCGTGGAGAATTTCGCGTCCGCGCCTCTCGGCTTTTCCGCTGATGGCCTTATGAGCGCCAGCCTGCAATTACCCCCAACCTCCTACGCGAAGGGCGAACAGCGAGTTCGATTCTATGGCCAGGCCTTTTCCCAACTCCGCGCAGAGCCGCGGCTGCAGGGCCTGGCACTCTCTACGACATTTCCGACTCAGGGAACCGGCCCCGTCAGCGTATTGACGGTAGAAGGCCGGCCGGATCCACCGCCCAACCGCGTCCTGGATGTCGGTCAACAGACCATCAGTCCCGATTACTTTCGAGTGATGCGGATACCACTCAAAGAGGGACGCTACTTCGACGAACAGGATCGCGAGCAAACCGAGCCGGTGGCCATCGTTAACCAGGCGCTAGTCGCGAAATACTTCTCGACCGAAGATCCTATCGGAAAGCACATTCGGGAATTCGAGGGTCCTGACAGCCAGAAACCGTGGCTAAGGATCGTAGGAGTGGTGGCCGACGAAAAGCGCACTACCGTCACGGAGGAGATGAGCTGGACCGATTCGCCCGTGGTCTACCATGCGTGGGACCAGAATCCACCACTTGCCGCTACACTGATCGTGCGCGCGGCGGCCGGCGAGAAGACGCTCGGCGGTGCAGTTCAACGAACGGTTGCGGCCCTCGACTCCGACGTCTCCGTGGGTAGCGTGGAATCCGTTCCTCATAGCCTTTCGAAGACACTGGCCTATCCGCGGTTCCGCGCCATGGTGCTGGCGGCGTTCGCTGGTCTTGCCTTGCTGCTTGCTCTGGTCGGGCTATATGGCGTGCTCTCGCATCTGGTAACCCACCGCACGCACGAGATCGGTGTTCGCATGGCGCTGGGCGCGCAAAGAGGCGAGGTTCTCGGAATGATCGTCGGGGATGGCGTACGCTGGATCGGTGCGGGGATTCTGCTTGGCCTCGCCGCCGCGTGGGCCCTGGGCCGCTATCTCGGCGCGCTGCTCTACGGAATCAGCGCCGCTGATCCGCTACTGCTCGCATCGATATCGTTCGGAATGATTCTCGCGGCACTGGCTGCCATGTACGTACCGGCGCGTCGCGCGGCGACGGTCGATCCCCTGGTGGCTCTCCGCTACGAATAGGTTACAGCCGCAACTGGCATACAATTGACCTATGCTTTTGAAACCCACGTCCATGATGACCATCGCTTTTTTGGCAGCGGCCGCAGTGCCGGCATTTGCGCAGGTCGATATCAAAGCAACTTATGCGAAGCACCTGAAGACGTCGCTCGACTTCACGCTCAAAGTGGCGGATCAGATGCCGGAAGCGTCTTACGATTTTAAACTCACGCCTCCGCAGATGAGCTTTGCCCAGCAGATCGTCCATTTGTCGCAGGAGATGGACGGATTTACGGCGCTACTAGCCGGTGAAAAGCCGAATGGGGCGAAGCCGGCGACGATGAACAAGAAAGATGTAATGGCGTTTGTGCAGCAGTCTTTCGATCATGCAATCGCGCGAGTATCCAAACTGACACCCGAACAGATTTCGAAATCCTACAATACCGGAGACGGGTCGATGAGCGGGTTGGAAGTGCTGATGTTCGCGCTCGATCACACCACACACCATCGCGCGTCGGCCGAAATGTATCTGCGCGCCAAGGGCATTAAGCCGACCGAGTACGAATTTTAGGAGAACCGACGTACGCACGTAGCACAGGCCTCCCGGCCTGTGTCAGGTTCTCCCGCAACATGGAGGAAAGCATGAGGAACTCACTCGCCGCCCTGGCTGTCGTCGCTATGACGGCGGCAGCACAAACTAACAAACCGCTGATGATCGCCAGCCAGGGCGCCTTCTTTGTCGGCGGCGAGACCAAGCGCTCCAGTACACCGCCTGCCGGGCCGCCGGGGGCCAACGGCGCTCCCGCGACGCCCGAAGACATCACCGTCAACCAGATGTACGTGCAGTATCAGGTGCCGGTGAACGGCAATCAGCACGTTCCGGTGGTCATGGTACACGGATGCTGCCTTAGCAGCATGACCTGGGAGACTACTCCCGATGGGCGCATGGGCTGGAGCGAATACTTCGTGCGCAAGAATCGCCCGGTCTATCTGGCGGACCAGGCTTCGCGCGCCCGCTCGGGTTTCGACGCCACCATCATCAACGCCGTGAAGCAGGGCGCCGCGCCACCCAGCCAGCTTCCCAACGTGCTGATGGCGGGACACCAGACTTCCTGGGCCGTGTTCCGCTTCGGGCCCACCTTCGGAACGCCATTTCCCGACGGGCAATTCCCGGTTCAGTCGGCCGACGAGCTTTACAAGCAAATGATTCCCGACTTTAACTCGGTGCTGCCATCGCCTAATCCCACGTGGAAGAACATGGCGGCTCTGGCGGTGCAGCTACACGGGGCCGTACTGATGGGCCATTCGGAATCCGGCTTCTTTCCGGAGGAGGCGGCCATGATCGACCCGGCCGGTGTGCGGGGGATCATCTCCATCGAGATGGGATGCACCACCACGTTGAAGCCCGAGCAACTTTCCACCCTCGCCAAGATTCCGATCCTGGTCATGTTCGGCGATCACCTGGGGGACGTCCAGGGGCGCATGGGCGCCGTATGGCCGGCGAACTTCGATAGCTGTCAGAAGTTCGTGCAACAGGTCACGGCGGCGGGCGGCGATGCCGAAATGATGTCTCTCCCCAAGCTCGGCATCAAGGGTAACAGCCATATGCTGATGCAGGACAAAAACAACCTGCAGCTCGCCGACCTGATTCTCACGTGGATCGACCAACACGTTGAGGCGAAGAAGAAGCACTAAGTCGTAGTTATCAGTTATCAGTTATCAGTAAACAGCAAAAACCGGAGTGGCATCTCGCTGAACTGAGAACTGACCACTGAAAACTGAAAACTGATCGCTGAATTGATATGATGTCCGGCAAGCGCTCGGGAGGCGCGTCTCCATGACAAAATCGGCAACTCTGTTCCTGCCCGCGCTCGCGTTCTTCGCATTGCCATTAGTCGCGGGGCCGGTGCCCTCCACCAAACCGGAAGAAGTCGGGATGTCTTCGGACCGGTTGAAGCGAATCGACCAGATGATCCAGAACCGCATCGCCGCGGGCGATCTGACCGGCGCTGTGACGATCGTCGCTCGTAAGGGCAAGATCGTGCACCTCGAGGCGCAGGGCGTGATGGATCTGGATTCCAAGAAGCCGATGACCAAGGACACGATGTTCCGCGTCGCGTCTATGACCAAGCCGGTCACGGGCCTGGCCATCATGATGATGATCGAAGAGGGCAAGGTCCGTCTCACGGACCCGGTGTCGCGTTACATTCCGGAGTTCAAGGGGATGAAGGTCGCGGTGGCGTTGCCCGCCGCTCCGGGTCGCGGTGGAGCTGCGGAGACCGGCGGCGCTCCGGCCGGACGCGGTGGTGCGGCCGCAGGTCCCCCGGTGCCTCAGTTTTACACCGTGCCGGAGGAACGCGAGATCACCATCCGCGATTTGCTGACGCATGTTTCCGGCTTGGCGAGCGGCCCGATGAGCAACAGCGAAACTCGCAAGCTGAACCGCCGTCCGGAGGAAAATCTGGCCAGCTATATTCCGCGTCTGGGCACCACGCCGCTGGAGTTCCAGCCGGGCTCGCGTTGGGCGTACAGCGCGCAGGCCGGGTTCGATACGCTCGGCCGCATTGTCGAGATCGTTTCCGGTATGCCCCTGGATCAATTCTTCCGCCAGCGCATTTTCGATCCGCTGGGCATGAAGGACATATCTTTTTGGCCCTCCGAGGAGCAATGGCCGCGCGTGGCGAGCGTCTATCAGCGCACTCCTACGGGGCTGGTCAAGTCCCAGAACCCCAATACCATGTCGAGCCAGGTTTACTTCATGGGATCGGGCGGCTTGATCAGCACTGCGTCCGACTATCTGCCCATGGGAGTGATGCTGGCCAATGGCGGCCAGTTGAACGGCAAGCGCCTGCTCAGCCCGAAAACTGTCGAGATGATGCGTGCGGTGCACGTGCCGGATACGCTGCCCGGTCGCGCGCCCGGTGAAGGCTACGGCCTGAGTGTCCGGGTGGTGAGCGACCACGCCAAACGCGAAACCTTGCTATCCACCGGCAGCTTCGGTTGGAGTGGCGCATATGGCACACACTTCTTTGTAGATCCGGTGGAACAAGTGGTGGCGGTGCTGATGGTGCAGACCTCCAACCAGGAGGTCAACCGCGACTTCGAAGACATGGTGATGCAGGCGGTAGTAGAGTAACTACTCGAGCTTCGCCAAGGCCGCTGCGAGGTCCTCTTCTTCTTGCGGGAAGACGGTCCGCAAATCGAGGATCAGCCGGTCATTTTCAATCCGCGCGATTACCGGCGGCTGGTTCGCGCGCAGGCGCCGCTCCTTGCCCATGACGTCGGCGCCCGCGATGGCAATTAGCCATGTGGGAATGGGTTGCTCGGGAGTCGCTCCGCCGCCGATCATCGATTCCCCGGGCACGAGTTCCGCGCGCAGGTTGGCCCGCCGGACCAGCGCTTCGGCGCGGGCGCGCACCTGGTCGGCCGTTTGCCGGATCATCGCCAGGGCCGGCACCGCGTCCCAATGTTCCAACAGCAAGTTGCGCAGGTGCGCTTCGAGAGCCTGGTAGATCATCTTGTCCAGACGCAGCGCGCGGAACATGGGATTGCGCCGCAACCGCGAGACGATCTCGGGCTTACCCGCCAGGATTCCGGCTTGCGGACCACCCAGGAGTTTGTCGCCGCTGAACGAAACCAGGTCGACTCCCTCGCGCAAGCTGTCGGCCACGACTGGTTCCGAGACACCGTAAGGCCGCAGGTCCACGACGCATCCGCTCCCCAAGTCCTCATACACGGGGATATTGCATTCGCGTCCCAGCGCAACCAACTCCCGCAACTCCGGCCGCGCCGTAAAACCTTGGATGCGAAAATTGCTGGGGTGGACGCGGAGCAGCAACCGCGTGCGTTCGGTAATGGCGTCGCGATAGTCGTCGATATGGGTACGGTTGGTGGTGCCAATCTCTTCGAGCACCGCGCCCGAGCTTTGCATGATCTCCGGAATACGGAAGCCGTCGCCGATCTCGATGAGTTCGCCGCGCGACACGATGACCTCTCCGCCGCGGGCGAGTTCATTCAGAGCCAGGTAGATGGCGGCGGCATTGTTGTTCACGGCGATGGCCGGGGCCCCCAGCAGTCGCTCCAGGAGCTTACCGGCATGCACGTCGCGCTTGCCGCGGCGGCCGTTAACGAGGTCGTATTCCAGGTTCGTATATCCGGGCAAAATGGAGAGCGGTCCCAAAGGAGCGCGGCCGAGGTTGGTATGGAGCACTACGCCGGTGGCGTTGATTACGCGGATGAGCGAGGGCCGTTCGAAAGCCGTGAGGGCGTCCAGTACGCGCGCCTCGATGCCGGGTCCGTCCGAGTGCCCGGCCCGGATTTCGCGGCGGATTTCGTCCAGGGCGCGGCGGACCTCGTCCAACAGCAACGCGCGGGGAAACCGGGCCAGGGCAGGGGAGAGGCGTTCCAGAATCTCGTGAACGGGGGGAAGTTCCCGGAGCAAATCGCTTTCGGCCACGTTTCCGATGGTACTTGGTGAGCGCAAAAAAAAGCAAAAAAAGCCAGAATTCTGCCGATGAGCTCAAATATGCAGATCTTCGCTAGCGCTTTGCAGGGCTTGAACGCCGCCGAGACGAAGCTCGATCAAACGGCCAGCCGTCTGAGCCGCGCGGGAGTCGCTCAAAACGGTCCGGGACCGGACGCGGTGGATCTCTCCACGGAGATGGTCAACCTGATGACCGCCCAACAGGAATACGCCGCCAACCTTAAATCGCTCGAGGCCGGCAACCAGATTGCGAAGCACACACTCGACATCCTGGTGTGATCCACGCAGCCTCGGCCGGTGCGCGGACAACGGTGCTATACTTTTTACGTTAGCCGAGGCATGCGCTTCGGCTCCTAACAACCTTCGGGGCGTGGCTCAGCCTGGCTAGAGCGCCTGGTTCGGGACCAGGAGGTCGGTGGTTCGAATCCACTCGCCCCGACCACTTACTCCACTGAAATCATTCATAGTTACAGCGGCTGGCGCCGAAGGCGTTTCAGCCGCTTTTTCGTCACTATGCCCAAAACTATGCCCACCTTTTACGCCTCGGGCTCGCTCCATCGCTGCGCGGACAGTCTCCGCTTGCGGGTGAACGTAGCGCTTTGTGGTGGAAAAATCGCTGTGCCCGGCCAGGTACGCCAGGGTGTATGGATCCATGTGGGAAGACCACCTGGTCAGGCAGGTATGGCGAAGGGTGTAGAGGGTGAAGGTCTCCACCTTCGATAGGTTTAAGGCTTTCTTGTGTTGCTTCTTGAGTGTCGATTTTTCAATGTGGCCGCTTCGGGTTGCTGCCGGAAACACCCAATCGGTGCGGCGGGCTGCGCGGCGCATTTCCAGCAATGCCGACGCACGGTCCGTGAGAGGCACGCTCCTTCGCGCGTTCTCGGTCTTGCCGAATGAAATGTGTAGCGCTCCGTCGCGAACGTTGTGCCAGCGCAAACGAAAGCACTCCTCCGGCCGGAGAGCGCAGTCGATCAGGATCGTTGTCGCATGTCTCAGCAGGTAAGGGTCTTCCGGCGGAATAGGCTCCTCTCCCTTTTTTGCTCGAACACCTGCGAGAGCTCGTTGATAGGGCTCCTCGATATCGGCTCCAATCCTTTTCGCGGCTGCCAGATAACGGCGCTCCTCATCCTCGGTCAAGACCCGATCCCGTTCGTTCTCGCCAGGCAGCATTTGGATCTTCGGAGGGACCTTATCAGTTTTGCCCCACTCCAACGACAAGCGAAGCATGCGACGGAGAACCTCGAGTGCGCGGTTGATGCTGCTCACCTGCAGTTCGTCGGATCGGAGGGCCTCGAGGAACTCCGTTATTGCGGTTCGCGGAATCGCATCCAATTTGGCCTTGGCCAGCGTTGAGAAATCCTTCAGGCGCTTCAGTCCGTTCTTGTAATATTCGAGGGTCTTCGGCTTGTTTGCGAATCGCGATTCTACAAACGGTAGAAAATCGAGGACCGCAAATTCCGCCAAGGTCGGAACTACTCTGCGCTCTCGAATCCCGACTTCTCCCTTGGCAAGACCAGCCTTGTGGGCTACCTCCATTTGCTCTGCCACCCGTTTGTTCGTTTGTTTGGTGCTCTTGCGGATCGTCGCGCCATCCCAGTTGAACTTGTACCACCAGCGATTTGAGCCCTTTTGCTTGTAGACGGCCATCCCGAGAATCCCTGACTCCGAGGGTCTGTTCCAGGATAGGCGCACTTCAGGACTTTTTCCAACTCCCCGGCTTTCCGACTTCCCGGACCCAGTCGGAGGGCAAGATTACGAAGAGGTCAGTGTTGGCATGCTGAGACGGAAAGCGAGGCGCGGATTCGGAAGGTGACGCAGTTTTGTCGGAAACCCGAATAGCGCCGAAACTGTTTAACGACAGTACACCAGGAAATCGCGGCCAAGCCTCCCCCGTGCTGGGCATCAATGCAGCGATCCACTCCTGGGTGCAAAAGGAAGGACTTCAATGACCGACACTAATCTCGCCCAGATACTTCTCACCGAAACGGAGGTCGCGAAGCAACTCCGCGTAAGCCTGGCCGCGCTGCGCAAGTGGCGTGTGCTCAATAGAGGTCCTCAGTTTCTGAAGGTGGGCTCGCTCGTCCGTTATCGACAAGCCGACATCAATCAATGGCTGGAGTCAGTTCCGGTGGGTGGTGGTTCCCAAGATCGTGAGAGGGTAATGCGCCGCTCGGTCGGAAATGTTGATGGCGCCGTGGAAGATCAGGCCAAATGCCAGGAACTTCTGCCTGCACGAGCGAGAGGATAACGTACCCCAGATCATCGGGTCAGCAATGCACAGCGACGATGGGCCTATAATTCTCGGAATTTAAGCTGGTGCCCTTCACGTCGGAGGTCGCGGGTTGGAGCCCCGTCGTCCCCACCACTCCTTTTCAACGCTTCCAACCTTTCAAATATTTCCGCCATATGCCGCGATTCGGTCCGCGACACAGTGCGACATCAACTGACGCAAACTGCCCCCAATACTCGGATCAAACTTTAGGAGCTTCTGTAGTAGTTGAGGCGTGGTGCCGGGAAGGAGCACTGGGACCGACACCAATCGGCAGCAGCATCTCCGGCACGTTCATTTCATAGGGATCGGACAATGATTCTCGGAATTTCCGTAGTGTCACAGGATTGACGGCAGCAACTCGTGCCCTTACACGGCAAGGCACATGACGGCCGAGGCAGGAACCGGCCAGCAGGAGCAACGAGTCTCGGAATTGCGCACTGTGCGCACGCAAGACGGGGCCCACATTCTCGGAATTTCGTTGCACGTGCCGGGTCGGTGACGGACGTAGCGCTTCGACGACTTAGCAGGGAATCCAAAGACCGGCGGGCAAACGCAAGCGTCGAGGGTCCGGGTTCTCGGTCCTCAATCCGGAGCGCACTACGACGGGCAAGGATTCTCGGAATTCCCTACGCCTGCCCTCGGGTCCGAGCGTCGGAATCCTAAAGCCGAAACGCTGGACTGACCCGCGAATCGCGAACTACCTTTCAGCCGTTCTTCGATTCGGAGGAACTGGTTGAATTTCGTCACCCGTCTGAGGCAGCGATGCGGGGCGTCCTCGTTGGCATTTTTGGGAGCACAAGCCGCACAACATTACGGTCTCGAGGCTTCCATTTTCTCTTCGTTGCACGCCCGTGACAGCTGACCACCAGTCAGTCTACCAATTCCGAACTAAGACGACCCGTTCTGAGCCGGTACACCGATTCGCCCATCAGTGTGACCCAGCAACCGGAACCTTGTTTTGTCGGGATTAGGCTAACTTCCATTGCGATTGCCTGCAGGACGTGTGCGCGTCCGCCAACAGGATGACCCTCGCCGGTCCAGAATGGAACCGCTCTGCTGCTCGCGTCCCCCGACCGGTGCGTTGGCTCCTGTGCTGGTCAAGAAGTTGCGTTTCGCATTCAAGTATGGCCGACTATGGTCAGCCTGGTGACGGTTCCGGCATCGATGGGATAGTCCTGGCACTCGCACAGGAGGCTGCCGTAAGAGCTGCACGCGCACCCGTGCAGATAGCAATTGGTCTTTGGAGCGGATATACCGAACGCCGACGAGGTGGGTAGCCGTCACCGGCTGGGCGGTCCCGGCCTGAGCCGAACGCCAGAACCGTCTCTCCGTAATCACAAGAAAACAAACGCATTGAATGCCCGCTAGCGCAAGCCGCAGAAGACGTTGAAGCGTCGGAGACAAACATGCCGCCATCCCTTTCCGTGCCCTCTGGCCACAGCCCCTACTCGGTGAGCATAAGCTTGCACCAACTGAAGTAGAATGGGCGAGTCTAGGAGACCAAGGGTTATGCCTTATCGATGGCGTGGCTGGATTGTTTTGTCCGGGGCGTCTGTGGTTCTTTTCGCGGTGCTGCCCAGCAATGCCCAAACCCCGGCCAGAACGGCTTCGCAGATCCCGCGCATGCCGGACGGCAAGCCGAACTTTACAGGTCTGTGGGAGGCTTTGGGTACGGCGGACTGGGATATTCGAGATCACAGCGCCCACGCCGGTCCGTTCTTTCAACTGGGGGCTACCGGCGCCATGCCCGCGGGGCAAGGGATTGTCGAGGGTGGCGACATTCCCTATACGCCAGAGGCCGCGGCAAAGCAGAAAGAGAACTTCCAAAACCGGATGAAGCTGGATCCCGAAGTCAAGTGCTACATGCCGGGCATCCCGCGCGCGAATTACATGCCCTTCCCGTTCCAGATCACTCAATCGCAGCGGGACATCGCGTTCGCCTACGAGTATGCGACTTCGAATCGCGTGGTCAACATGGGCAAATTTAGAGAAGGCTGCCGTGGATACGTGGATGGGAACGTCGAACGGCCACTGGGAAGGCAACACGCTGGTGGTCGATGTCAGCGGATTGAATGGCAACAGCTGGTTCGACCGGTCCGGAAATTTCCAAACCGATAGCACCCACATCGTGGAACGCTTCACGCTGCCCGACGCGGATCACATCAACTACGAAGCCACCATCGAAGATAAGACCATCTATACGCGGCCCTGGAAGATCAGCACGGTCTTTTACCGGCGCAAGGAAAAGAACGCACAGCTCAACGAATTCAAATGTGTCGAATTCGTGGAAGAACTGATTTACGGAGATCTGAAGAAGAAGTAGTTCGCAATCGACAGCTGGTAAGGAGAGTCATATGAGACATCCGTTGCTTACGTCGACGGCCGCGCTGGTGGCCGCCGCTGTCCTGTGTGTGCTGACGCGCCCCGTCGGCGCTAGGGCAAGCTGCCGCGATCGGGCAGGCATCAAAGACCGCGCCGGCGGCGAAAAGCTGGACCCCGACCAAGACACCGTGGGGTGATCCGGATTTGCAGGGAACCTGGACGAGCGACGACTGCATCGGCACCCCCTTGAACCGGCCCGCCAATCTTGGCGACAGAGCTCTACTATACGGAGCAGGAACTCGCGCAACGTCAGAGCCAACTCGACAAGCAGCATCAAAATGATCTGACGGAGACGGTGACGCCCAATGCACGCGTGGGCACCGGCCCTCCGTCGCACTGGGGCGAGCGCGCGCGGCGGCCTTGCAAGCAGACGTCACTGGTGGTGGATCCGCCGAATGGCCAGACGCCCGAGTATCTTCCGGAAGCCAAAACCAGGCAGATTCCGGAAACGCCGTAAACAACAACCCCAAAGCCGATTCTTGGGAAGACTTCAGTTACTACATCCGGTGCATCACCCGTGGCGTTGCTGGTTCCATATTCCCGGTGGTCTATGGCAACGGACAACAGATCGTACAAGCCCCGGTTACGTCACGATCATGCAGGAAATGGTGCATGAAGCCCGCGTCATTCCGCTCGATGGCCGCCCGCACGCGAGTTCGAATATCCGAACTTACATGGGTGATCCGCGAGGGCATTGGGAGGGCAACACGCTGGTGGTCGAGACCACGAATTTCCTGGCGGACAAAACCTCTATCTCGGTGAATGGCTGGGGTTCTCCTCCGACGAGCGAAGCACTGAAGACTGATCGAGCGTTTCACGCGCGTGGGCCCAAACGAAATGCACTACGAAATGACGGTCGACGATCCGAAAACGTATGTCCGGCCATTCAAGGTCGCGTTCCCGCTCACGCAAGAGCCCGGCTATCAGAATTTCGAGTATGCGTGCCATGAGGGCAACTACGCGATGTTTGACTCTCTCAGCGGAGCTCGTGCGCAAAGAGAAAGCCGCGGCCGAGGCCGCGAAGAAGAAGTGAACTCACCCAGGAGACCAGATATGAGAAAAACGCTTGCAGTTGTTCTTCCCGCGGGCATTTTGTTATTCGCTGCGTTGCCGGTATGGGCCCATCACGCCTTCGCCGCTGAGTTTGATGCGGACAAGCCGATCAAATTCAAAGGAACCGTTACGAAGATGGAATGGATCAACCCGCACGCTTGGATTCACATCGACGTTAAAGGTGAGGATGGCAAGGTTACGTCATGGATGATCGAAGCCGCTGCTCCGAATTCGCTGCTTCGCCGTGGGTGGACGAAGAACTCATTGCCGGCCGGCACGGAAATTCTCGTCGAGGGGTTCCAGGCAAAGGATGGAGCTAACCGCGCTAACGGCAGCATTATTACGTTCACTGACGGAAAGAAGTTATTTGTTGGTTCCTCCGCCGGCGATCCTGGCGCCGCCCCGGGAACGACTGCTAAATAGACGATGTTCGGTTTGCTTCGAGACGGCAGTGCGCAATCACTCCCCGAAGGACCTTTGACATTCGGCTATACTTCGGTCTAAATCGAGTGCGGGTTACTCCTCATGGAGGCCCTTCACATTCTCGAACCGCCGAGTGAAGGGCCCCCAAAGTCCCCCAAATTAACGCAATAATCGGTTTTTACGATGTATAAGTCCCGTGTTTGCGACGTGAGGTGGCTACAAGCAGTTCGGCTGTTAACCGAAGGGTTGTAGGTTCGAGTCCTACCTGAGGAGCGAAATATTTCGGCTCGAACTTACTGCCGCTTTTTGTTAACGCCTTCGCCCCCGGTATTTGGGCGCATTGGCGCAAAGTGCGGGGCTGCCGCGTCTCAACGAATGTTGCTGCGAGCCGACGGGTCCGTCCGGGCAGAGCCCCGGCTTGGGCATTCCAGCCCTTGAATTCTCTGCTGCTCTCTTAAAGAGTGCGCGTTTGTTAACTGGCCCGGCCTACGCACTTCTTCGATGATTCAATAGCGAATGACTTGATATCCCTGTGACACTAGCTCCGCCATCAACATCGCAGTATTGTCCACCAGATCCGTGGCGGTGGGATCCAAACCGGTGACGGGAATTTGCTGCTGCTGGAGCGCTTCGGTAGACACAATGATGCGAACGCCGGAAGCCTTCACCTCACGCGCCAGTTGGATGATCACAGGCGGCCGCGTGAGTGCACCCTCGGACCTGCCGAGTGCATCCACGCCGCGGCCCCGAACTAACCAGATCACGTCCTCCAAGTAGCCGGAGGTTTTGGCCGCCTTTATGTCCTCTAGGCACAGTCTCATTTCCGACAGGTCCTCGAAGCCCGTGGTTAGCATGAAGACCAGTTTCCCGTTGGGATTGTGAACCGACTTGCCGTTCTTGAAAGATTCCGACGGGTCGCCTTGCGCGTTTCCAGGAATGCTGCTGGAGCTTGCAAGAATGACAATAGCGATCAAGGCGGAACCTGCCAACACATGACCACGATTCCAAGACTTCATTTTGTGCTACTCCTTCTCCACCCAGACAGCTCCGCGAATGCACGGATTCCGCCAAGCGCGGCGACGAAGGGGCTCCCGCCCAGATACTTAAGAAAGGTCCGGCGGTTATGGGTAGAAAATGCTGGACTCTTCATGACGTCTACTTTCGCTGCGCGGCAAGCTCCTTTTCGAGGGCCTGATCCTCCCCATAGATATCCCGGAAAAAGTGCACCTCGCCGTTGCTCATGACCACAGCGGTCGCGTACATCAACACGACTTGAATCGGGCGCTTGACCTTGACGGAAATCGATTTCGTCCCTTGCATCGCTTCAACCACGCGATCCCGCGACCAGCCGGACTGCCTGCGCAGGATCCAGTCCGCCAGGTCTTCCGGCTTTTCCACGCGAATGCAGCCATGGCTGAGATCGCGGCGCTCCCGATCAAAGAGCCACCGTGCCGACGTGTCGTGCATATATACGCCGTATTCGTTCGGGAACACGAACTTCACCAACCCGAGAGTGTTCTTCGGGCCCGGTTTTTGGCGCAACTGAAGTTTTCCCGTGCCCAATTCCGATAGCTTGTCGTCGGAAACGCTTCCGTCCCCGGCCACTTCACCCTGCCGGGTGACCATCTCGAAGTGGTTCGCCGAGACCCACGAACGGTCTTGCTCGATTTCCGGCAGCAGTTCGATGCGTTGGATGCTGGCCGGCACGTTCCAGTACGGCAGGAAGATCACGGTCTCGAGCTGCGAACGCAAAATGGGACTCTTGTGATCGGGAGCCTCGCCGACCACCACCTTCATTTCGAGTTCGGGATCGTGCCCCGCGGCGTTAGCGCCACCGAAGGCGCGCAATCGAAATTCCGGCAGGTTCAAAACGATCGCCGGCCGGGCAGGATCGTACGGACGCCGCCGCCAGCGCTCCAAGGCCAGTTCCAGCTGACGGACGCGAACCCGTAGCGGTGTGTTCAGTTGCTGCAGCGTCGTTGTGTCGATGCGACCGTTTGGTTCAAGCCCATGACGAGATTGAAACTTTTGGACAGCTTCCACCACCGCACCTTGATACATCTCCGACTCGTCGGGAACACTCCTCGCGGGGAGATCTCCGATCCGCGATAGCAGGCGAATCAGACGAGGTGTGTCGGCGTAGTGATCTCCCGGTTCCACAGGCTCCTCGGTGGCCTGTAGGAGTGCGCCGTCGTCCTCGGCTGCCAGAACCCGATACTGGTTCAGCGCACGCAACGTCGTTTCGTATTCGTCCGCCGGGACCGTCACGGATCGATCGCGAACCTGCCCGAGGCAAAATACACTACACGCAAGTGTAACCAAAATCAGAGGCGTTAGGAGGGACTTCGAAATCATGATCAAAGAGGAGCATCCGGCGCGCCGATCTACAAACCGCGCCCGGAGTTTGTCCTATCACCCCGGGGTTTTAACACCAACGCCAGAAAGCGTCATCAAGACTTCCGATGCTCAGAAAGGCGTCAGCGTCTTCAAATAAGGGGTGTCAGCACAGACCACGAACGAAAAGGAACACCACTCTAGAGATAGCGCACGGGCGCCGAGTACCCCACAACGCCGTCTGGACGCAAGCGGCACAAGTCCGCGATGCCGACAGTCCCAAGTGGATTCCCGCCCCGATAGAATTACCAAATATGCGACTCATTCCGGTGGCCCGGACTTCTGTGTCCAGCGCGGGGCGCTGCTGAGTTTCCGGATAGGCTGCGTGAGGATGCGATTCGACCACTCGGCGCGCAGCATGGCCTCAGTCGCGCCCGTGGGCGGGATCAGATCACAGGCCCCTGCGGGTGCTGAACACCGGGTCGGTATTGAGGAACAGAAGAATCAAAGCAAGAATGCTTCGCACTTTTCGCATGGCTTTTTTCCGCTCCACCGTTAGACGGCGATGCGAAAGGGTTCAGCAGGGATTTATTTATTTGGCACTGGTTTTTCATCAGAGCAGCACGGCTGGCGCGCACCGGCTCAGGGAGCTTTTTCATCGTGGCTGTCGCGCTCCCCCATAGCGTACTAACTCACGCTGCCCGCGCGATCGAAACTGAGGACATCGAAGCGCGGGTCTCGGAGTTGGAACGCGCAGCAGAAGGGACAACCGCCCTGAGTTCAGGTAAAGTCGCATGTCATGGCAAAAAAGGGAACACCCCGCGGTACTCCGGCTACGAAGCGACTTTCGCAAACCAAACGATCTCTTGTGCTACCTCGAGTTGGGTTGCTCGCTGCAAAATGATCGTTTACTACTGTCGATTTTGCGATCACTCGTTCGATGTATCAATAGAGCCAGGTTTCATCGGTCGACACCGTCAGAAGCCCTGATCCAACTTTCGAACTATTAAGGAGACACTACGATGCGGTTCATGATGATAGTTAAGCACGCCGAGAATCAGGGCCCTCCGCCCAAGCAGCTGATGGATGCTATCGCGAGGCTCGCCGAAGACGAGGCCAAAGCCGGAACGATGCTCGGGAGCGGGGGGCTGGGACCAACTGCGCTGGGCGCCCGCGTCCGGCTTTCTGGAGGGAAGGTGACGGTGACCGATGGGCCCTTCACCGAGGCCAAGGAAGTGGTCGGTGGTTATGCGCAGTTTGAGTTGAAATCGAAGGAAGAGGCAGTCGAATCGGCGGTCCGCTTCATGGAACTTCACAAGAAACACTGGCCGAGCTGGGAAGGCGAGACCGAGGTTCGTCAGATGTTCGGACCGGAAGACTTCGCTCGCACCGCATAGGAGCGGTTACGAACAGGTGGAAACGCTGCAGATTCCACGGGAACCACGGCACGGAGTGTCAGGGTCTTGCGCTAACGGATTAATGATGGTGTGATCGGTAGCAGTGCCGGCTACCGGTGGCGAGCGGGCGGCGGCGATCTACAGCTTGATCGGCCTAACCAAGAACTCCGCCTCATTGGTGCATGTACCTACTTGGCACATGACCGAGCTCGCCGTCAGCCGCAGCGCCCGGGGATCGAAATTCTCCTCAACAACCATGTGCAGATTATACGGGTACCTTGATGACAGTCTCGTTACGTCACGCCTTGAACGCGCGACAGTCACGAGCCCGGCCGATCAGTGAGAGGCGCGGCGCCGCTTGGCCCAATACGCTTTCATGCGCGCTGAGACTTCTAGTCGCTCTTCGGCGCCCATGGACTTTCTGCCCCGACGGCTGCGGCTGAGCGCGGGCTGGCCGGCCCTCCCCGACTCAAGCTCTTCTATTGAGGCAATCACCCGATCCAGTTCTTTTCTTCTCCTCATCAACTCGGCAATCGCCTTGGACAAGTCCCTGGATAAGACTCTCTTGGTGTAGGATACCGAAACCGCGGGCTATACTCATTCCTGTACCCCGGGATGCTGCAGCGCCAGATCGAGATTTATACTCCGGGCTGATCCGCCTGCACATTCTGCACCATGCCGCAGAGGAACCCATCTTGGGCCTCGGTATGGTTGGAGAACTCGCGTGACATGGATATTCGATCAGTCCCGGAACTTTGTACCCACTACTGCGCGGCCTCGAGAAGAAGGGTTACCTCCGCTCGTGGGAGGAACGCGCTGGCAAATCAGGCCGAATCATGTTTCGAGCTACGCCGGCTGGACTCCGTGCGTTGGAAGCGGCGAAGCAGAAAGTTCGCGAGCTGTTTGGCGAGCTGATCGAAGGCACATAAGCGTTTCTCGCAGCCTGCATCCACACGCCTCGGCGGTCCCTTCCCGTTTCCGGTAAGCTATGGATCATGCCTTGCGAACTTAACAGGCAGCTTTCCCAGGAAACTCGACTGGCCAATGAGGCGTATGCGCAAACTGTATCGGAACGCCAACGCGGGAAATGAAAAAGGCAGCTCTCGCCAAGCTTAATAGCGCCCTGGCCAGTCAGTTCAGCCATCTGGAATCATGTGAAGAATGCCGGTCTACGAGACGGTCTGCTTCCTCGCGGTGACGGATACTCGATCAACGCGCGCCGCTGCGGACTAAGAACATTACTTCGGCAATTCGTGAGTTGCGAGCGAAAAGCCAGGGCGAGACAGGGGAAATCAGTACATCGTGTCCGAGCGTAGTGTTAGGTTTCGACCAAACGAGAGCCCGAAACCACGATATTATTGTCTGCCGGATGGCTGCCGCACTTTGCACACTCGCCTGCATTGAAAAAGTAAGACTATTGCAGGAGTTTGCGCGGGCAGTTGCTGAATATCACCGTATGCAAACAGCTCAACTCGCCTCCATTCTCAAAGGCGAGGACTTCCAGTTCGAGCAAGAGATTGCGGAAGCAGCGGCACACAGAGAAAACGCTAAGTATGCCGTCCTATCTCATCAGCAGGAGCACGGTTGCTAGAGGCTATGGGGCCAGGTCTGACCGCAAGGATTGCCGGCGAAGGTGCGAGGCCACGTCGTGTCATCGTTCATCCGGCCACCTCGGTAACCCTCACCGTGACGTCCATCCCGAGGAAGGACCCCGGGGATCCGTCGTAGGTGCCCCATAACGGCAGCACGTGCTCGGGAGCCCATGCAACGGCAACGCGAATGAGATTGCGGTTGCCGATGATGCTGTTGGTGGGACAGAAGTCGATCCAGCCGGCGCCAGGCAGATAGGCCTGCATCCATGCATGTGTGGCTCCGCCGCCGGCTAAGCCGGAACTATTCGGCACGAAGATATAACCGCTGACGAACCTCGCCGCGAGACCCAGCGACCTGGCGGCTTCCATCATCAGAACCGCGAAATCCCGGCAACTCCCACGCCTACTCCGCAACGTCTCCCCCGGGGTCTGCACGCCCTTCTCAACGCGGCGGGTATATCGGAACTGTTGGCGAATGCCGCGGGTCATAGCGCTGAGTATTTTCATGGTGCCGGGAGTGTCCGATGGATCAAGAAACTGCAATGCCCATTTGGACAAGCTCACGTCCGGATAATGTTGAGCCAGAGCTCGCTCGAGATTGGAAAAGTCTTCGTCAGAATATCGGAAAGGATACGTTCGCGCGTACTCCTCGATTGGATACTCCGGCACGGAGGTCTCGAAATGTTCCAGCATCACCGTGCTTTCGAAGCGGAGTTCGGACGTGGCCCCCTCAAAAGTGGCGACGGCGACGGAGTTATCGAACGGATCGTGCAGCCAGCGCAGTTGAGCGGGTTCCGGCGTGATGATCAGACTACTCTTGATCAACCGCAGGTCGTAACTCTCGCGCGGGCGGAACATCATGCGATGCTCGCCGAGCTCGACCGGATTGCGGTAACGGTATACGGTGCTGTGGCGAACAGTGAGAAAGGACATCAGGTCGCCGTTCCCGCAATCTCGGCATCCGGAATCTCATCGGTCCAGACCCTGAAGCTCTCCAGCGTGTTGGGTCCGAACGTCGTGGCGATCGCAACATCGGATGCATCGCGGCCGCGCGCCATCAGAACGCGCCCCATGCGCGGAACATTGTTGCGCGGGTCGAACAGATGCCAGCGGCCTCCGATCCAGGCTTCGAACCATGCGGCGAAATCGCCCACCGCGAAAGGAGGCGGCGTTCCGAGATCGCTCAGGTAGCCGGTGCAGTATCGCGCGGGAATATTCATGCAGCGGCAGAACGCGATGGCCAGATGCGCATAGTCACGGCAGACGCCGGTCCGTTTGTGGAAAGCCTGCGCGGCGCTGCGCGTGGCGCTGGCGTTCTGGTAGTTGAAGGCAATATGGTTGTGAACGTAATCGCAGATGGCCTGTACGCGCGGATACCCTGGAGTCGTGCGGCCGAAGAGTCGCCAGGCCGTGTCGGACAGCAAATCAGTCTCACAATAGCGGCTGCCCAGCAGGAACACAAGGGTATCTTCGGGCAAATCCTCAACGAAGTCCTGGCCGGCGGCGGGCGCAATCTCATCTGGCTGGCCGCTATCTCTGATGACAGAGTCGGCCGTCAGGCGGAGGCGGCCCGTGGGAGCGAGAACACGGCTGCAGCGGTTCCCGAAGGCATCGCGGTACCCCCTAATCGGAATCGGTGGCTCGACGGTGAGGTAGTCGGGGACGACGATGTCGGATGCTCGCGAATCGTGGATATTCACGACGAGGATGATCGGCGTAGGCTGTGGAAAGCTATAAATTAGTTCGTAACCAGTCCGGAGCTGCATAAGATACACCTCACCTGCGGCGCGGAAACCAGCGAACTGGGCTGTAAGGAGAATCGGGGAACAAGGATTGTTTGCGTCAGGAGATACTTCCGACCCACCGATTCCAACATGGTCAATCGTACCAAGACCTGGTGAGACCGGAGTGCTGGCGATTTGTTCAAACCCAGGACTGAGCGTAAGTTCGTCTGCGCGGATTGCCGGCCGGCCCACGAGAGGGTTCGGCAGCAGCGAAATCAGGAGCGCGAAAAGCTCCGGCGCCGCGGAATGAAGCTATCCGAGTCTTCGCGGCGCGCGCGATAACCGGATAGGGGCCCCTTCGCTGGCGGTTCGGATGCCACTATAAGCTTGAGCAGTTCTGATTCCGCGAAGCCGGGCGAGCTCGGCGACGATCTGGTTGTTGATTGCTACGGCGTGGCGCCGCAGTTAATCCGGCGAGTTTACGGCTGCTTCGATTTATCCAAAGCCGTTTGGTTCGCAGGGTTACTGGCCGGCGCACAGCGGCGGCTTCGTCCTGTGCTGATCACCGCTTTCGTTGCGAGCTTCGGCTTTATCCCCATGGCGCAGGCGACGTCCACCGGCGCCGAATTACAGCGCCCACTGGCCACAGTCGTGATCGGAGGGCTGTTCAGCTCGACTCTGCTGACGCTCTTTCAGATGCCCGTGCTCAACGAATGGATTTTTGGGGGGCAGCCGCAAACCCTTCAACAAGGAGCACCCAGTTGTCTCAAGCCTTGTTCAATTTGCCTCACCAAGTCCGGCAGACCCGTCTTCAAAGCCCCCGTTCGGGCTTGTCTCAGATACCCCATGGCTTTTTCTAAATCGCCCGAGTTGGCATAGGCTTGCGCCAGCAACATCATTACCATGGGCGTGTTCGAGTCATCAACCTGGAGCGTCGGGAGCAACTCGGGAATGGCTTCGCGAACGCGACCCAGAATGACCAGGATGCGTCCCAGTTGCAGTTGGGCTGGGCGATAGGAAGGTTGGGCCGCCAATGCGAGGCGATAATGCCCGATCGCCTGGGCCGCCTGGTTCTGCTTCTCCAGCACGTCCCCCAGCATAAAGTGAGCTTCCGCGTAGTCTGGTTTCAGTTCAATCGCTTTATGAAACGCTCTGATGGCGGCATCAACCTCTCCCTTGCCTGCCCGGGCCGCGCCGTAATACATGTGAACCTGCGGGATTTGGGGGTCGATCCGGAGGGCCCTTGCATAGAGGGTTTCCACGTTTTCCCCAGGGTCCGCGAATCGAGCCAAGTAAAGAAGATTCAATAGACAGTCCAGATTGTCTGGGTCTCGCTTCAGGGCCTCCCGAAACAACCGCGATGCGTCCTCGAACTGTCCCACTTGAAGCAATTGGTTGGCCCGACGGATGCGACCAAAGACACCGGTAGACAGATTCCAGATCTGGTCCGACAGGGGATCACCGGCCGGCGGGCCGTCGTTGTTGTTGCGCACCGCCAACGCGAAGTTCTTCGTTGACTCGGCGGCGTGTCCCAATCTCTTTTCGGTCAACCCCAAACCATAGTAGACGGCGCCGAACGTAGGGTACGCCTGGAGGACACGTCGATACAAATCTTCAGCCGCGGACAAATCGTCCTGGGCGTATTTGACACGGGCCAGGGCGTAAAGCGTCCCGGGCGAGTTGGGGTCTTTCGGCAGGAGCGCTTCCAGTATGGCGCTGCTTTCCTTAAAGCGTCCCATTCTGAAGAGCAGCTCCGCGCGCTTCAGCACGGCAGGGGCATAACTGGAGCGGATGCGCAACGCCGCCGAGATTGCTTCCAGAGCCTGTTCCGGCTGGGACGCTTTTTGCAACGACAGAGCCAGGTAATAGTGCCACTCGAATTCTTTAGGTTCCAGCCGGATGGCGCGCCGGTAGGCGAGCACCGCCAGTGGATAAAGGTCATGCGCTTGGAGCACCATTCCAAGGCGTCCCGTTGCGGGTCCGTTCTTTGGATGTGCCAGCGCCTTGAGGCGGGCCGACAGGACGGCGTCCCGCACTTCGGCATCGAGCCCCTCTAATGGCACATGGGGAACCGGAGGCACAAAGCTCCCGCAGGACCACGCCGACAACGCGGCCAGCATCGTGACCGTACTCACCCATCCCCGTTTCAACAACTTTTGTTGACAGCATTCTATGCTTGTGCCAGGATCTTGTCAAATGGGGATAGGGGGCGTAGTGTTATTTACGCTCGTGGCACTCTTGCTTTCATGCAAGCCCTTCCATCGTCACGTCCCCGCTTTTGACGACGCCACCAAGCAGACGGGACTCGACTTCTGGCAGTTCTCCGGCGCTACGGGGGATTATCATTTCCCGGAAATTATGGGATCCGGCGCCGCACTGATTGACTACGACAATGACGGGGACCTGGATGTCTATCTGGTCCAGGGCGCCCCCATGACTCCGCAAGGCAAGCCGCTGGCCCCCCTGCCGAAAGGCTGGAAGCCGGGCAATCGGCTGTTCCGGAATAACCTGGTCCGCACAGGCAAATTCACTTTTACGGATGTCACCGGGGAAGCCGGGGTCGGTTACCGCGGTGTGGGCATGGGTGTGGCTGCCGGCGACTACGACAATGACGGCTATCCCGACCTGTATGTCACGAATTATGGCCCCAACGTTCTCTATCACAACAACGGCAACGGCACCTTTACGGACGTGACCAAGACCGCCGGAGTGGAGTCATCCGGGTGGTCCACCAGCGCGGCGTTCATCGACTACGATCGCGATGGCTTTCTGGACTTGGTGGTGGTTCATTACGTGGAGTCCTATCTCAAGAACTGCTATACGGCAGATGGCCGGCGAACCTACTGCGGACCGCAGAACTTCAGCCCGACTGTCACTCAGCTCTTCCGCAACCTGGGAAATGGGCGGTTTAAAGATGTGACCGCGGATGTGGGCCTGAACGTGAAGCGAGGACCAGGGCTCGGCATCCTGACAGGCGATTTTGGTTCGAATGGTTGGCCGAGTTTCGTGGTTGCCAACGATGCGGCCGCCAATCACCTTTGGTTAAACGAGCCGCGCAATCCGGAGTCGAAACAGAGTGATCGCGTATTCCGCGAGGCGGCTCTCTCGCAAGGGCTCGCCTACGCTTCCGACGGCCGTCCCCGGGCTGGAATGGGCCTCGCTGCCGGAGACCTGTACGGCGATGGCGGCGAGGGAGTAGTGGTTACTAATCTCTCCAATGAAGGATTCACCTTGTTCCAACGGCAGGCGCGAGGCGATTTCGTCGATTCCACTGAGCAAACCGGGCTGTTTCGTATTTCCCTGCCGTATACCGGCTTCGGCGTCGGCCTGCTGGATATGGATAATCGTGGGCTGCTGGATTTGTTTTGCGCCAACGGAGCGGTGGTCAACATGGTGACCGAGCAAGGCGAGCCGTTGCCGTTCCGCCAGCGAAACCTGCTGCTCCGCAATCTGGGCAAGGGCAAGGGCTTCGACGATGTTACGGCTTCGGCCGGCCGGGCCTTGGAGAGCACCGAGATCAGCCGGGCCGCTGTTTTTGGCGACGTGAATAACGACGGCGCCGTCGATATCCTGGTCACTAACAATAACGGCCCGGCGCGCCTGCTGCTGAACACCGTGCGGAAACGAGGGCACTGGATCCTGGTGCGTGTGGAGGGAGTTCGCTCCAATCGTTCCGGGTACGGAAGCGTGGTGGAGCTGATTCGCCCGGATGGCACATCCGTTAAGCGCTGGGTGAGAGGCGACGGAAGCTATCTGGCGGCCAACGATCCGCGAGTCCACTTCGGGCTCGGCAAATCGTCCGAGGTGGACCGCATCCAGATCCACTGGCCGGCGGGGGCCTGTGAGTCGTGGAGCAAAATTGCGGTGGATCGTATTGTGACTCTGCGTGAAGGAAGCGGCCAGGCTTGCCCGAGTGATTTGTTGCGGCCGCTTGCTGACGCGCGCGGTCCAGTTCCCCACAGAACCGCGACCGTTAGTGAGCGGACCAGGCGGTCACAGCCCTAATCACCGGACAGACGGCAGTATTGCAAAACCTGAGTGAACGAGTCTGATAGGCTGCAGCGTATGGCCAACGCTGGTGGCCGGGCCAGTTAACAAACGAGCACTCCTTCAGAGAGCAGCAGAGAATTCAAGGCTGGAATGCCCAAACCGGGCTCTGCCTCGGACGGACCGGCTAGCAGCAGCACTTGTCGGAGACGAGGCAGCCCTGCACTTTGCGCCAATTCGCCCAAATTTCGGAGCGGGCCGTTAACAAAAAGCGGGAGAAAGTTCGAGACGAAGTTTTTGGCTCCTCGTTCGGGACTCGAACCTACGACCCGCAGGTTAACAACGAGGTCGATGAGCCCAAAAGAAGATTCGCACCGATATTCGCTACCTCCTTAAGCGTCGTCTATCGTAAAGCGGCAGCCCTGCTTTTCACCTTGCTCAGATGGAGGCTCGTGTCCGTGAGCATAAAGTCGGACTGGCTATGACCGGCTACGTCAGCCTATGCTGTGTGCATGCCGAAACGAACCAAGGTTGTGCCCATTGAAGAGGAGAAGTACGGGCTGATCGCCATGGACGAAAGAGCTCAGCGTGTCATCTTTGGCATCGGCGGGCAGCGGTTCGCGATTGATTTGCTCAGCCGGGTCAGCCTGCTACCACCGGCTACGGGAGATCGTCCCGCGGACGTATTACACATGAAAAGGAAATAGACTCACGACGACTGAGCGAGAGCCCTTCGAGCCGCGAGGTGTTCATAACAAAAAAAGGCCGCCGAACCCAAGAGCGCGGCGGCCGTGGGGCAGGCTGTATTTCGCTACTTGACGATGCGGTAGGTGCGGTTTCCGGCGTCGCTCTTGGAGGACTCGATTTGGACATGGTGCTTGCTGGCAGCGGTAGAGAGGAACCCACGGACGCTGTGGGCCTGCCAGTCGGTGGCCTTCATGATCTCAGCCAGAGTGGCGCCTTGGGCGCGACCGATCATTCCCAAGATTCTGGCAGCCTTGCCTTCGGATCGCGGGGCGGCGGCCTTGCGTTGGTGCTTGGCAGTTCTCTTGGTTCCGGCTCTTTTCTTAGGTTTTACAGGGTTGGCACTTTTCCTCGGCTTGGACCGACCGTTCTTCGAGGAGGTTTTCTGCAATGCGCCGTGCGCGCCCTGCTCCGCAACAGCGGTGTCTTGATCGCTGGTTTCTCTGTTCGTCATGAAATCGATATCCTTTCCGCGCATGCTTCGCGCATGACGATTCATCCCTCTGGTCCGCCGGCTATGCAAGAGAAAAAGTGGCCAGGCAACCAGTTTGGGGCGAAGACATGGCGATCCGGCTACCAACGGGGATTGCCCTGTAAGCGTCGTTCTATCGCAAAGGCGGTTGGCCCTGCTTTTCGCCTGCTCAGATGGAGGCTCGGACCAGATGATGTCCAGGTGGGATCTTGGCCAGGCGGATTTATCGCCATCGGTCTGACGTCTATGAAATCAGCAACCCTTCGAACATCTCCGTCTGCCGGCTCCAGTCGGTCTCGTTCGCGATTCTGCGCAAGGCCGCCTCGTTGATCTTCTTCCCCGCTTCCGCAGATAGAAACAGCAATTGCTCCTGGATAGCCGGCGCCAGGTTGCGCAGATTCATGATCTGAGTGATGCGAGCGCGAGACACCCCGCCCAGCCGGGCCAGGTCCGCATAATTCTTGACGTTTCCGTCATGCAGTAAGCTTTCCAATCGTGAGGCTAGAGCCATCATTCGGCTGACGCGCGGCAGCCGATTCTCCCGCCGGTTGACTTGGGCTCGTCCTTTAGCCGGCGGCGGGGACAAGTGCTCCCAAGCTTTCTTCCGAACCCAAACACAGACTTCTTCGTGGGTGCTGTCAGTGCCAGATTGGCGCAAGTGGATACCGGCTTGCTCCCGGCGGTGATCGTATAGGATACGATCGACCGCTTGCTCCAAGAGGCCATGCTGCTGGCCGCGCTGCAGTACATCCCAGTCCGCGCGGCTCTCCGGAAAAGCACTCGGTCGGTCCTGCCAATCCTGCTTTGCGATTAGCTCGTATAGCTTTGCTACCACCGCCAGTTCAATCCGTTCCGCCGCCACCATTTGCCCTGGGCATGCCTTGGCGCCCTGTTTCTGGGCCTTCCGGCAAATGTAATAGCGGTATCGCCGGCTGCCTTGCGTCGTGTAGCCCGGCACCATGCCGGCTTCCGCAGTTCGCACACTTCAGCAGGCCCTGTAAGATGGCTCCGTGTCGATTATGCTTGACCTTCTCGGTTTTGCGGCTTCGGCCTTCCAGTAGATCGTTCGCCTTTGTCCAGATGGCGCGGTTCACGATGCCCTCGTGCTCACCCGGATAGACCTTCCCTTTGTGGTTCACCTCTCCGAGGTAAAGCACGTTGGTCAGCAGCCGTAGCAGTGCCGCACGGTCGAAGGGTTTCCCCACGTGTGGTTTGGCCTTCCGGGTCGTCCAGCTCTTCAGTGTCCAGCCACGCCGCCGGATGTCCTCTAACGTGGCCGCCAGCGAGCCGCGGCGCAGGAAAATCGTAAAGATCTTCTTGACCTGCTCCGCCTCGGTTTCGTTCACCACCAGCCGGCATGTCCGCGGATCCGGGTCGTAGCCTAATACCGGAAACCCACCAGTCCACTTTCCCTTCCGCCGGGCGGCAGACTGCTTGTCCCGAGTCCTTTCGCTGATGATCTCCCGCTCAACCTGGGCGAACGAGAGGAGCACGTTCAGAGTCAGCCGGCCCATGGGGCTATGACTATTGATCTGCTGAGTGACCGATACAAAGGTCACTCAGCGCTTGTCGAAAACCTCCATCAAGCGGGCAAAGTCGAGCAACGATCGGCTGAGCCGGTCGACCTTGTAAACGAGCACGCAATCGACGCGCCGTGCCTCGATGTCCGCGGTCAGTTGCCGCAAGGCCGGCCGCTCAAGGTTGGCGCCGGTGAAGCGTTTTATTGACGATGCACGATCGAATGCGTCTGTTGGATGATTTGGGTGAAAGAAATGAGACTGACAGGTACATCGCAGCGCCGACCAGCCCTATGTGGAGCGGAATTCGCTAGCCCACTGCCAGCCTCACTATAAAGGGCGGCAGACGAGCCGAAAAATATACCGGCAATCGGCCTGCACCGCACCATTTCGGACTCTTCCGAACAAATCCCCTTTTATTCGTGTACGGATCCTTGACGTTGGAACGCACCTTTCCGTTGGGGCCGATGGTTAGGCGGTGCTCCTGGAGTTCGATGCTTCCTTCGACGTCGCCGTCAACGTACAGGTCTTCTTTGCTGTAAATCTGGCCGCTAATTTTCACGGCTTTCCCGATGGTGGCAGGGCCGCGGGTGCCGTTCGGCTCAGGGGTCTTAAAGGGCATGCTGGACAAAGTTGTTGCCTTCCTTCTTCGCTGATTCTATCGGATTCACGCGGCATCGCGCTCCGTGCGCTCATCTGCCGCGCCGGCGCACCGCTCGCTAAGCGCCGGAGGGCGGGCGCGCCTACGGCGGAGCCGCCGGGGGTCTGCGAATCGGCGGCGCGGCTACCCCGTCGCACGCCGAACACCGACGGTTCGATAGCCCGCAGACCAACATGCCGGATACCTCATCTGCGCTCCCACGTCCGAAGTCGTAACGGAACCCAACCGGACTTCCGGCCCGCAGCGCCCAAATTCCGAGCTTTTTCTGCGTCGCGTGATTCGGGAACAGCAACTAATTTGGACAAGAAAGATTTCTGGATACGGATAACGCGCTCCGCGATGCCGCTTGCTCATATTGTGAATGCCCGTGAAGAGCAGCATTATCGCCACTCCAGCCGCAAACCCTTCTCCGCATGCCAAAAAATTGGGCTGAGAATTGGGCTTGACGTAGTTTGCCATCCGGCATATACTCCAGCCTAATATTTCCGGTAGGGTGACTGATTTTTATCAGTGGCCGGGCTTTTCACGATTCGGTCAGGAGGCTGTGTATGCGCTCCCTTTCGGTTTCAGTGTGTTTGCTTGCCCTTGCTTTTGCCGCGTTCTCTCAGAGTGACCGTGGCACGATTACTGGTACAGTCTCAGATCCAGCCGGCGGAGTGGTCGCTAGCGCGGCCGTTGAGGCCAGAAACGTTGCTACTGGCGCATTTTACGCAGTCGCAACATCGAATACCGGCAATTACACCATTGCTCAACTGCCCGCGGGCAACCATCAGCTGGACGTGACAGTCACGGGCTTCAAGAAGTTCCTTCGCCCGGGACTGGTGGTGGAGGTGGCTGGGACGCTTCGCGTAGACGCGGCGCTGGAGGTCGGCGCTGCCACCGAATCGGTCACGGTGGAAGCCGCCGCGCCTCTGCTCAAAACGGAAGGCGGGGAGGTGAGCCACAACATCTCCATCAGCACCATGGACGAGCTTCCCATCCTAACGTTGAGCGGCGCGGCCCCTATCGGATCGGCAAACACCCTGGGCAATATCCGCAATCCCCTTTCCACGATCCAACTGCTGCCGGGTGCGCGTCAGTCCAGTGATTCGAATTCCTCGGAATCCTGCGAGTTAACGGAATGCCCTCCAACTCGCAAGCCGTCAGCCACCAATGATCGCATCGGGCGATCCACGGATATGCTCCCTAAGGGAGCCGAGCGCTAAAGACAAAAGGAGATGGTATGAATTCCAGGTTGCTGCCTTGTTCGCGGCGGGCTGCCATGTTGCTGGCCCTCCTTTCCATCGTGTGTGTGCCGGTTCTGCTGGCCCAGTCGGCCGGAACCGCGGGCCTGACCGGAACGGTAACGGATCCCTCGGGCGCTGTCATCCCAAACGTTACCGTCACTCTAACCAACACCGACACTAATCAGGCGCGCTCCACCACGACCAACGGAGCCGGCGTGTACAAGTTCTCGTTGATTCCGCCCGGCAATTACAAGGTGAGATTTGGAGCCAGTGGTTTTAAGCCTGCCGAGGTGCCGGCCGTGACTTTGAGTGTTACGGAAACGCCGGTCCTGGATGCCAAGCTCGAGGTCGGCACCCAAAGCGAGCAGGTCCTGGTCGAGGCCACGGCCGGAGCGCTCCAAACGTCCAACTCCACCCTGGGAACCACGGTGAATTCCAGCACCGTCACCGCGCTCCCCTTGTCCAACCGGAACTATACGCAGATTCTAGGTTTGGCGGCCGGCGCCAACACGGGGGCGAATAATGCCACCGCTTTCGGCAAAGGAACCCAGGATATCAGCACCAACGGGGCCGACCCGGGCCAGAACAACTTCCAGATGGACGGCGTGGCGATCAACAACATCGCCAACCCTGGAACCTCGGCGGACAGCGGCATCTACACCGGAATCGGCATACCCAACCCGGACGCAATTCAGGAGTTCAAAATCCAGACCTCAACTTACGACGCCAGCTACGGCCGTAACCCCGGTGCGAACGTGAACGTGTTGACCAAATCAGGCACCAATTCGCTCCACGGAACCGCGTTTGAGTTTTTCCGCAATTCGCAGCTCAACGCCAACGACTTCTTCTACAATCGCGATACCTGCACCCAGATCAGTGGGACCTGCCCGAAGCAGGTCCTAAACCAGAACCAGTTCGGAGGCGTGATTGGCGGACCCATCAAGAAAGACAAGATCTTCTTCTTTGGCAGTTATCAGGGCACACGGCAGAAAAACGGCGTTGCCTCTCAGGGCTTGACACCCGGCGCCACCCTGCCCCCGATTCCCGGCGGAGATCGCAAGGCGCCTGGCTTCGGGGCTGCGCTGGCGGCGGCGAACTGCAATTTCCCGACTATTTCCACATTCGTGGAGGGCGGAGCGCCCCTGGCCTGCGACGGATCGAACATCAGCCCTGTGGCGCTCAAGATCCTGCAACTCAAGAACGCCGATGGCAGTTACTACATTCCGAGCTCGAACAGCGCCAACTACCAAACAGTGAACTTCAGCCAGCCAGCCATCTACAACGCCAACCAGGTGGTTCTCAACGGCGACTATCTGATCAATGCCAAAAACTCGCTGGCGATGCGGTACTTCTATACCCGCGACCCTCAGTTGCAAACGTTGGGGGGCTTCCTGCCGGGTACTCCGACCAACCAGTATTATTCGAATACCAATGCCGTTCTGAAACTGACCACCATCGTTTCGAATTCGCTCGTCAACGAGATCCGCGGGTCGTTCCAGCGCAACGTTGCGATCGCCAGCGACACCATGCCTAAGGGGGCCACCAACGAGCAACTCGGCATAACGGGCCTGGTGAGTGATGCCGCAGCGGGGGGCGTCAATACGGCTCCCGGCCAACAAGAGCCTCCGTTTATGGTGATGGCCACCGACAGTTTCAACCTCTTTGGCGGCCTGAATCCCAGCTTTAGCCCGACGTCCCAAATGCAGGTCGCGGACCAGATTTCCTGGAGCCACGGCAGACACACCATCCGCGCCGGCTTCGAAATGGAGAAGACACAGTGGAACATCGTGTTCGCCGGCCTGGAACGCGGCTTCCTGATTTTCCTGGATTTCAATTCCCTGCTGGTCGGCGGACCCAGCAACATTCTGGAGTGCCTGTTTTGCACGCGCAGCGGACCTGACGGCATCATCCACGGCTACCGGCTGCCCAATGCGAACTCCTATTTTCAGGATGACTGGAAGGTGAGCAGCAAACTGACTCTGAATTTGGGGGTGCGCTGGGAATATGACGGCATGCTCAGCGATAAGTATGGAAACCTGAGTACTACCTGGCTGAGCAAATTGGTGCCCAATAGTCAGGTTCCCACTACGCCCGATGGTTCGCCCGCCGCTTTTGGCGGATGGGTTGTTCCCAACAACTTCATATCTCACTATGGCAAACCTCCGGCTGGCGTGTTCGTTTCGCCCAATAGCGTCCCGCTATCGAAGCACCCACCCTACAGTAACTTGGGGCCCCGGATCGGCTTCGCCTATCAACTGAACAGCAAGCTGGTGCTCCGCGGTGGAGCAGGTATCTTTTACGACCGCGTTGGCGCGAACCAGTTCGTGCACTCGGTGGAACAGGGCAATCCCTATGCCGTAACAGTCGACTACGTGGGTCCAAATCCTTACTCGCTCGCTAGCCCGTTCCCGGCTCTGCCTGCCTTGGGTACCTTTGGACAGCGGTATGCGAATATCACGCCCGCGTGCCAGGTTGGCCCGGCCGACACCACGGCAGCCTGCAATTCCTACCTCAACGTGCCGTTCATCAATGAGGTGGAACACACACCCACCGTCCGTCAGTACAACTTCAATATCCAGTACCAGTTTGCTCCAAGCTGGGTTCTGGAGTTGGGCTACGTGGGTTCGAGCGGCATCAACCTGACGGACTACAACCACAACTACAACACGGCGCAGCTAGCCAGTCCGAGCCATCCCGTGAACGGCATTACTGACAACTCGATAGAAAACCTTCAGTTTCGGGTGCCGTATGTGGGTTATCAGGCGGTGGGGTTACAGGGCACGGCGTACGATCTGATCTCCAACTACAACAGCTTTCAGGCCACGTTGCGGAAGCAATTTTCGCGCGGATTCCTGCTGCAGGCCGCTTATACCTTCAGCAAGTCGCTGACGAACGTGAACCAGCTCTCGGCGAATAGTAACAATGCCGGTGACACGCACCAGCAATACGGACCGTCCTGGTTTAACCGGCCCAACCGGTTCATCATCAACTACAGTTGGGATTTGCCGTTTGGCAAACATACCGGCGTTCTCGACAAACTACTGGGCGGGTGGAACCTTGCCGGCGTAACCACCATCCAGGGTGGAGACCGGTTCACCGTCATCGATTCGTCCACCGGCACCATCTTCGGCACCAGCAGTACCGGGCTCGGCGGTGGAGTTTCCCGTGCCCAGCTCAACCCAGGGATCACCTATTCCTCGATGTACAGTTCAGGCGGGGTGGAGGCTCGCCTGGGCGGTTCCAGCGGTGGACCCGGTTGGTTCGCGAGTAATGCGTTCTGTTCCCCGGGCCAACCCTCAGGCTGTCCGGCCCTGGCCATTGGAGACGGATTCGATTTCGGCAACACGGGTTCGGGGATCGCAAAAGGGCCGGGCCAGTTCAACTTTGATGTGACCCTTCAGAAGACCACCAAGATCACGGAGCGAAAGACTATCCTCTTCCGCGCCGAGTTTTTCAATCTGTTCAATCACCCGCAGTTCGAAGATCCGAACACGACTTTTGCTCAGCCGGGTAACCCCGCGCTGCCGGACGTGAATTCGGGGCCGGTCTTTGGAAGGATCATTGCAACCTCAGTGAACGCGCGCGTGATGCAGTTAGGGCTGAAGTTCGTTTTCTAGGGCTGCTGGTAGGGCGGCAACCTGTCTTATCCGAAGGTGATCGCGGAACTGAAGCAGGAGCGGAAACTGGGGCGGCGATGCCACTGTCGAACCTGCCCGTATTTAAACAATATTGTGGAGCAGGACCATCGAGGGATCAAGCGGCGGGTGAATGCCAGCCAGGGGTTTCGATCGTTCGATGGAGCGTGGCGGACGACAGTGCAAAAATGGCGTCTTTGGGCATCGGCGTACCAGCGGCCTTGTCCACGAAGCCGAACGATTCATAATAAGCAAGCTTGCCCTTTCGCGCGATCGCGACGACTGCCCCTGGCATTCGCCCTTGATCGACATCCTGTTTGATCGCCTTCGCCAAGCGCTCCAGTCGGGCGCTGGAGAGACCGACAGCCTCGGGCTTGGCAGTAGGCAGCGCTTCAGCAGCACAGACATTAAGGCTAGGAAGCAGCAGCTTGCCGAAGTGCGGCAGGGCTTTGCCAAACTCAGCCCATCGAGCCTCCAGCAGGCGTACAGCGAGTCGTTGGAGAGGTGCAAACTGGATCGGAGGGGCCGAGCACCGGCCTCAATTCACATCCAGGTGCTAGTACAGGCATGGCGGCAATTGAGGAAGATGGGGTGAACGCGTTGGGAGCAGTGAGTCTCGCTCTTCTGATCCTCGAAGTGGAACTGCGGAGCCTTGGATTGAGGATTTCCAGAAAGTGCATGATGGGCTATCATTGCTGGCGAGATGACACCTGAACAAACGGATAGGTTTCTTCAGCACATTAAAGCAGTGCAAGCACTGGATGATGATACTCTCCTGATGGCACTTTTCGCGGGTTACAGGACTCCAAACCTCGACCCAGGTAGCGGTGTGGCCAAGGCTGTCTTGGAGAGTCGGCTGCTAACCAGAATATCTGACGGGACCAAAGAGTTGGCGCGATTAATGAAGAAAGCAAGGAAGAGGCAAAACGGCTTGTCCATTCATCATTAGTTATTGAGAGACTAACGAAATGGCTCGTGGGCTTGACGGTGGCCCTAATCGTATTGACCTTAGTGCTGGCTGCTGATGTAGGCTACAAGTTTGCGACCGAACACTTTTCTGTGCCTCCTCCATTGACCGCACCACAAACGCCAAGCCCACCACCTCATTAGTCATCCCGCGCGGACTACCACTTACGAATTAGTGTTGTCGAAGAATAACCTGTCTTTGAGTGCCTCGTGCGGGTTTCAGTGTTCACCGTGGTAAAATGAAGTTAGTCATGCAACAAATCCCCGTGAAACTGAGCTTGGAGGAGATCCAGGCGCTCCTGGAGATGGTTGAAATGCAACTATTTCGCATGAAGTTCATCGATACCAAAATGCCGGGACACAAGCCTAATGTTGAAAAGCTGAGAGCCTGTGCCTCGGCTGTCAGCACCTTGCAAGAGGCGTTCAAGAAGGCCAAAAGCTACAGGACCCAGGGCGCAGCATAGACACTTCCTCTACGTTCTACCGACCGCACCACATTGGGAAGGACATACAATCGCTCCTATGAAAAGGCCGACGACCAAAACCGGGATCACAGCCTATCTGTGCGAGTGTGGGACAAAGACGATCTTCTCAAACACTGAAGCCAGCAGCGACCCAGCCAAGAAATGCAAATGTGGTCGAACAATCGTGAGGCGTCACGGGGTAGTCTACAGCACCAGGAAGGGTTGATCGTCACCAAGCGCGTTACGGTTGATCGCCGGAACCCTTACGTCCACGCTGAGAAGATGGCCTTCTCCCGGCTCTCCCTTTCTCCCCCCGCATAATCTCCTGATTTACCCTCTTGAGCCGTTGGAACTCCGCAATCCAATGATCCAGCGTCAGGCTGCTGACCTTGGGCACCCTAACGATCCTATTGAGCCAGTCCTTGGCTTCGCCGGTCCAGAAATAGAAGTACCCGCTACCTCTTTCCAGGCGGGCATTGTGGCCACGTTTGGCCAGTTCCGGGTAGTCAATGCGATAATCTGGAGAGTCCTAAGGGTTCCGACAATGCCAAACCTTTTGCTTATGGACGACTCTTACGCCGACCACCTCACCGTGAAGCATTGCTTTGAGCCTCGGGGTTGGAGTGTCACCGCAGTGGCGACGGCTGAGGAAGCTATGCGACTGATAGATCCATCGTATGATGCGGTTCTACTCGATTGGAACCTACCAGGCCGTACACAGGGCAATCAAGTGCTTTCGGCCATCAGGGCACGACGGGAGCTTATCAATACGGTCGTTGTTATGTATAGCAGCAGCAGGGAGCCTTCGATGATCGTTGAAGCCATTAAACTCGGGGCGGACGACTACATCACGAAAGGTAAGACATTAGAGGAAGTCGAGCGTCAGGCAGAGAAATTGCTGTTGGCAGTCACGGCGCGCCGTGCGCGTGTCGGTGGTGACCAGCGGCTGCTCCGTGTTTTTTTGTGCCACGCCTCCCAGGACAAGCCCGCCGTCAGACGCATTCACGCTCGGCTGAAACGGGATGGGTTCCTGCCGTGGTTAGATGAGAAACAGATCCTTGCCGGTCAAGACTGGGATCTTGAGATACGCCGAGCCGTGCGCGATTCGGATGTATTGCCGACCGTCTGGTCGGTAACGTGGTGACCCAGGTTCGTCAGGGCGCCAACGTTTCGATCGTACCCCCAGCTGGAGTTCTGGCGAGCCATTCTCACGATCAGCGCTTCAATCTCGGGCGCGATTCTGGGCCGACCGGGGTAGCTGCGACGCTTCGAGCCGTCGAATTTGCTGGCGATTAGTCTCCGGTACCAAGCCAAGATGGTGTCTGGCTTGGCCACGCAGGCCACCCGCGCCAGCGCTTTGCGTCCGAGTTGTTTGCCGATTTCAGCGAGCGTCGACCTCTCGGGATCGGACAGGCGCAGTCGCGCCGGCAGGTGTGCCCGCAAGATCCGATTTTCCGCAGCCAAGTACTCGTTTTGGAAGAGCAATTCTTGATTGACCAGGCCGGTCACCTAGGTCAGCAGGCGCAGCCACTTGTTGTCCTTCATGGGAAACGTCCATAATACCTTGCAACATCAATGCTTCGAGTTTTTTGGCCCTTCGGGTACTCCGTCGGCAAGTGGGACGGCGATACGTTTGTAGTGGACACCGTTGGAATCAATGACAAAACGTGGATGGATAACGCGGGGCGTCCACATAGCGACGCGTTGCACACTATCGAGCGCTACCGGCGGCGCAACTTCGGAAGCATGGATGTGACGATTACCTTCGACGATCCGAAAGCTTACACCAAGCCATGGACGGTGAATGAGAGTCCCTCGCGGCTCGTGGTGGGACAGGATCTGTTGGAGTACGTGTGTACGGAGAATAATAAGGACATAGATCATCTGTTCGGGGACGGCCAGAAGTAGAGCTGCCGCGGGGGCCTACCAGAGGCGGGCGCGATTTCGGAAAGCCGCGCCGAACAGAGTCGCCGCCCTCGCAGGAACCGCGTCCGCGGCGGCTCCGTCTGGATCGCGCGTCATCCAGGACTTGACCGCCCTGAGGAAGTGCGTTCAGTCGGGTAGCGTTATGTCCAGATATCGGTAGCGAATTCGAGGCAAGATTTCCGTCATCACCGGTTCTCTACCTCAAACGCGCGATCCGTTACTTCCCGATCAGGTAGCCAAACGAATATTCCGTCAGGCTTGCCATCCCGCAAGCGGTTTCGTGCGTCTCGGTCACGCTCACCTGCGAGGCGGAAGGGGTGTATCCGTCGAAGGCAAGCGCAACGGACGGGTAACAGCCATTGGCGTAAGGAATGTTCGCAGTAGTGCTCCAAGTGATTGACGTGGGGGAGGATCCTTTCAAAACGCCAACACTGTATTCCAGCGACCCCGTAACGTCGTCCACCTGGTGCGCCTCCACCAGCACTCGTCCGCGGATCCACAAGTCGGTTCCGTCTCCATACACCGAGACAGTCGGATTGAAGCCGCTGCCGTAGGACATGGGTGCGGTCCAGGCGATGGTGGACGTGGTTGTGTCCACAGCCCCGATTGAATACCACAGTGTTCCCCCGCTTCCTTGGGAAACCAGGACCGCCACGTTATTGGCAATCGAGACAGTTGGCGCATAGCCCAGGGTCATGCCGCTGCTGTCGAAGGGAAGCGACGGACCCCAACTTATGGAGGGCGAGGGACCGATGGTCAGAACGCCAACGTGATAGTAGAGAGCGGACTCGCCTGCCGCTGCCTGGTGCACTTCCACGATGGTCGCGGGGCCGGGGTCGCCGCTGCCGACGGGCGCCAAATCGTTGTCGGCCGCGACGGTGGCATTGTAACCGGAGTCGAATTTCGGCGCGCCGCAACCCCTGGGGTAAGGGCCACAGTGCCAAGGGCCGGGGCCCAATTGAGTTGCAGGGAGCCATTTGATTCCTGGAAACGACGGCGGGGCATTGCTACCAAGCTGAAACCACAAGGAGCCTTCACTGTCTTGCCCGCCCTGATGGACTTCGATCGCTGCATCATACTGATTTGAGCTGTTAAAGGCCAAAGCGATCGATGCTGCGAGGCCGATCTGCTGCGAGGGACCGTAAAGATAGTTGAATCCCGTCCAGCTCACCTGGGCGGTAGAGAGAGGCTGGTAGAATCCAAGGTCGTCTTCTATTGGGCTCAAGCCCGTGCTGGCCTCGGCTATGGTGGCAACATTCAGGAATCCGTCCGAAGCCACCTTGGGTAGATAGAAGTGGAGAAGGTGATCTCCTTTAACCGGCCATTTGACGGTGATGTCTTGTGCCTGGATGGCACCTGCGAGCAGTAGCGCCGCGACCCCCATTGTTACTGAACCGTTTTTCATGAAATGCCTCCTTTTCCCTCTCACCCCTAGAAGTGAGGGCAACGGCGCAATTATTCCAACAGCAGCTCACTTTAATGATGCAGTCTAGGATCGCGTGATGGCCTGCACTTGTTCCAACTTGACTGTCAGTGCCTATAGAGCCATAGATGGGTCGCTATGCAAATTGCGACTAGGTTCCTCCGGCTCACCAAGCCCGTTGAGCTGGGGGACCGCATTGATAGCTGGCGGGTAGCCTGGGTGGCGGATGGGACCGATGCCGTGTGCTCTTTTGTGGTGATGGTCGAAATGCAAGAGCCGTGCGTTCCAAATTGGCGCTTTCGTTCCCGGCTGCAGTTTCGCTGAGTTCGGAACTCGCTGCAAGATCACCGGCCTTTCGCCGGGAATTTCAGAAGAACGTATGTGATGTGCTTTCCGGCCGGTACGAGGAAGCTGTGCGGAATGCCCGCCGGAATGTGAACGATATCGCCCGCTTCTAAGGGGTGCACCTCGCCGCCGGTGAGCGCAGATCCCATATATTCGCCCGTCGCAGCGCTGCCTTTCTTCCCGCTCATCGTCCCGCCCAGCATGAGGGTGCCCTCGCCGCTGGGCACCACCACGACATCAACGATCTTGTCGTGCTCTTCGGGGAGACCATTAGCGTCGCGATACAGCAGCCGGAAGCGGTGGTCACCATAATCGGCGAGCGTTTCGCGTGAGGAATGGTCCGGAGCGACGTTTTTCATCAGCGCAGCTTCGTGCTGTCCTATTGCGGCCGGAGTCCATAGAGCGAAGCTCAATTCCTCGGCCGCGAATGAAGGAACGAACAAAAGAAGCAACAGGCAAGGGCGCATCATGCGCGCCATCCTATTACGCGCTACACGGGGGCGGCTCGCCCCAGCGGAACGAAGCTCGGGGAGGCCGCGCTATGCCGTTCTCTTGTTCCTAACCGTTGGCCGGTCGTCTATCGCGACTCCTGCTGGCCCTTGAATGCTGAGCGTCCGGACGACTTCCTTTTCCGGACCGATGAATTCGATCACGAATTCCTCTGGCTCGGCGGCCGGCTTGACGAGGTCTTCGAGTCGCTTTAGCCGCTGCTGGAGATTGGCTCTTTGTTAGCGAACGATTGAATCGCTGGGCGCAGCATCTCGATAATTGCCCGGCCGCGTGATTGAACCGGCGACACTGTGACCGTCTGAGAGGCGACCGCCATGGTAGCGCAAAATCCGCTGCGGTTTCTGCGAAAGTCGACTTACGCACGTATCAACGGCGCATCGCAGTAAAATGTGAATGAACATTAGCCTAGATTAAGAGAGACCTAAGTGCCTGCAAAACTATCGAACGAAGTACTCCTTGCCGCCATCCAAGGCTTCCAATCGCAGAAGAAGCACATCGACACTCAGATTGCCGAGCTTCGCCAAATGCAAAACGGTAACCGTGCGGAGTCAGCAGCCGCGCCGCAAGTGCCCACTCGCAAGCGCCGGAAGTTCAGTGCTGCGATTCGACGCCGCATGAGAGAGGCCCAACAGCGCCGGTGGGCCGCTGTCCGAGGAGAGACTCAGCCGTCAAAGCCTCCCGCCACCAAAGCTCCAAAACGCAAGCGGCGCCTCAGTGCGGCCGGCAGAAAGGCCATCATCGCCGCTACCAAGAAACGTTGGGCGCTAAAGCAGGCCGGAGCGGCGAAGAAGTAACTAGCCGCATCGCACTAGCGGAGCCGTCGAAAAGACTCCAACCTCCATTCGTCTGCTGCGGCATGGTGCCGCAGAATATACAGATTTCCATCGTCCGCGCAGACCTTATAGAAGGTTTCGTCAGGGCCATACCACTGGTCCAGAACTTCCTCGACCACGTATTCGCGGTCCCCGAGCTGAAACCGCACCGGCCGCTCGTCCGCCTTCCGGCCGGCATAGCATTGCACCCGCAGGATCATCTGATCAGCTGCTCTCCGGAGCGCGCGGTGGCATGCTGGTTGTCTCGATGGCGATGTCGATATGCGCTGACATATTCTCCGTCCAGAGAAGCTCGCTCGCAAGCGTGTGGCGAAAACGGTGGGGGTGCGCTCCCAAGACGCCGGAGCGCTTGAGCAATAGCGTCCATCGTGCGGCAAAGGACAACCAACGCTTTCCTTCGAGCGATACAACCGCTCTGAGGGGCTCGGGACAAGGAGTTGCCGGAGAGGTTGCGATAGGCGCGCTCGATGATAGGATCGATTTCGGTGAAGAACAAATAGCGCTTCGCGGACTGTGCCGCGCACAATCGCTGAACTGACTAGGAAAGGTGACAAAGCAGATGCCTAACAAAAAGCCGGGTTCTGTTAGCCGCAGAGATTTCTTCAAGCAGGGCGCAGCCGTTGGCGCCGGCGCAACCACCTTAGCCGGACAAGCCGCCGCACAAGGCCGACGCGGCCAGATTCATTTTGACCAGGTCGCCGATGTGGTCATCGTCGGGGCAGGAGCCTCGGGTTTGCCGGCCGCGATCATGGCGCGCGAGCAGGGCGCGTCGGTGATCGTGATCGATTCCAACCACGATATCGGCGGGCACGCCATGCTAAGCGGCGGAAGGATCCCTCTCGGCGGCGGCACCAGGCTGCAAAAGAAGTACGGCATCACCGATTCCGCCGACCAGGTCTACCTGGATCACACCAACCACAGAAACAAGGAATACCGCTTCGGCGACCGTGAACTCATTCGCGTCTGGGCCGACGAGAACGCCGCCACTTTCGACTTTCTGCTCGATAACGGTGTGATCTTCGACGAAAAGCCGCCCACGATCGAGAATGGCGGCACCGTTCCCAGGCTCTTTGTCACCAAGCCCTATTCGGACAATCTCAATGAAACCATCAACGGAAGTCCCGGCTCAGGTCTCGTCCGCCACCTCGAGGCCAGCGCCCGGGCGAAAGGCGTGACTTTCCTCCTGCGCCATAAGATGACCGACATCAACCGCGAGAGCCCTACCTCGGGAAGAGTGCAAGGAATTACCGCAAGCTTCGACGGCAAAGAAGTAAATATCCAAGCTCGCCGCGGCGTCATCATCGCCACCGGCGGACATTCCGGTAACGTAGAGTTCCGTAGAATGTTCGACCCGCGCCTCACTGAGGAATACCAGGTCGCCGGCGAACCTTGGACCAAGCAGAACGCCGAAGGAGAGATGTTGGCCATGGCCATCGGCGCCTCACTCTGGGCCACTTCGAACACCGCTAACGAGATTGGCCGCACGGTCACAAAGACAAGACATATCGGGTGCAAGTACGGCTATCAGAATTTGCGGTGGAATCCGAAAAGCCCTATGTTCGATCGCGCCGGCGCGTCGGGCCTGACGGTGAAGGATTTTCAAGACCTGATCCTGGTGAACCAGATCGGTCAGCGTTTCTGGAACGAGATGGACAACACCTACGATTTTCTCAACGCCTGCCTGGGCACCAACGGGAATCTGGGAAAAGGCGATAAAGTCGATGGCGGCGGGCCCATCTGGGCCATCTTCGATGCGGACGCGGCCCAACGGGAGGAATGGGATCCCAAGCCGCCCAACGTCGATCACAACGGATATTTCTTTGAAGCGGACACCCTCACCCAGTTGGCCGCCAAAATCTCTAATCCATACCAGTTCCAGCCTGTTCCGGCCCGCGCCCTGGAAGAATCCGTGGCTCGGTACAACTCGTTTGTCGATGCGGGCAAGGACGCCGACTTCGGCAAGCCTGCCCCTAAGCACAAAATCCAGAAACCTCCGTTTTATGCCGCCTGGTCCACGCCCATCCTTCACGACTGCCTCGCGGGTCTCAGGATCAACCGAAAATGCCAGGTCATCGACTTGAAGGGCCAAGTCATACCCGGACTCTATTGCTGCGGAGAATCAGCTGGTGGATTTGCCCTGCACGGACTGCCGAGAGTGACGGTCTTCGGACGCATCGCGGGCCGGGAAGCGGCGCTCGCAAAGGTCTGAGGAGCATAGCGCGCAAGTCATTCGTTGTGGAAGGACGCGCCGTGATTCAGGAGTAACGGCAGCCGGATTGGCTTCCCAAATCCTGTGTTGTACGGGTACGGAAAGTGAGCCTCCGCGGCGGCAATCCGACTCGCCGCGTCATCACAAACGAGGAGCTGGTTTGAGAACTTGGAGTCGAACACGATACCTACTCGGATGCTGACGGCCCCGCGTGTCAATTCGGCGTCTGGATAACCAAAGACATCGTTGCACGCTGAAAATACTCAATGACAATGGGGCAGGAACCCCGCGCCCTTGAACATTGTGGTTGCCACGTTCGCTTTTCAGCCAGCACAGCGCATAAACCTTAATCGACGGCGACCGGCGACGGTTCCGCCATCGAATTCGATAGAGTCAGAAAAAGGAGATAACACCTTTGTCCAGCATGCCCTTTAAAGCCCCAGAGCCGGATGGCACGCGCGGCCAGGCCAGCATCGGCAAAGCCGTGAAAATTTGTGGCCAGATTTACAGCAAAGAAGACCTGTACGTTGACGGCGATGTGGAAGGAAGCATCGAACTCCAGGAGCACGGGCTGACTATCGGCCCCAACGGAAAGGTGCGTTCCAACATCACGGCGCGGGAGGTCGTGATCCTGGGAAATGTTGAGGGTAACGTGGATGCCAGCGACAAGTTGGAAGTCCGCAAGGACGCTAGGCTGGTAGGCGAGATTAAGACGGCGCGCATCGTGATAGAGGACGGCGCGTATTTCAAAGGAAGCATCGATATCGCGAAACCCGAACCGCCCAAGTCCTTCAGCTTGCAGCCTAAGGCGCAGGTAACGCCGGTCGCAGCCGTCACGCCCTTCAACTCGCAGAGCGCGGCCATGGTAACTAATGAACGCCTACATTAAGAAGCGAACAGCGTGAATCACCCGGCTAAGTCTGTGTCGGGTTAACTCGTGAGCAGAATCGGTAAACGCTAGGGTACCTCACCTTACCCTTCCAACGGACCGTCGGTGCGCATTTCCTTCTTAAAACGCAGACGTCCGGCATCGTGAAGCAAGTAGACCTGTCGCGAGGCTCAAATCAACATCAGCAATCAGCAGACCTTCTACACCATATTGTTGATAACACTGCACAGTCCCGTCTGGCCGGATGACGGCTGACGTGGTCCCGGAGCCTTCACTCGCGCAGTTTACTGACGCGAAATAGCACGTGTTCTCAGCAGCTCGGCACAGCATGGCCTTCTCATGAAACGTGTTCGCCGGATCTGCAAACGCGGACGGACGATAGCTCCCTATCTCCGCAACGTGTGCGTGCGGGTGAAACACCACGTGCGCACCACGTCTGGCAGCCCAGCGGACAGTCTCCGGATAGCGCCAACCCTCGTGGCAGATAACGATACCAAAAGTGAGCGACCCAGCCTGGAACATTCGCCGGCCCTCACCTGCCACGTAAGTGGGCTCCTCAGACGGATCGATTTGCCCCTTGTCCTGCCAGCCCGCCACTGTACCGTCAGAGTTGATCACAAGGGCGCTGATCAGCAGACCCCGGGTCGTTACCCTTTCCGTCCCGAGCACCACTGCTATGCCGGCGCTACGAGCGGACGATGCCACTGTCGCCCAGGCATCATCGAGAAAAGCCTGATCGGGTACTGGCACGGCTCCTCCTGGCCACCGATAACCGGGCACAAAGCACTCAGCGAAGCAAATGACCTGCACCGCGCGACGGCCGGCTTCTGCGATAGCCTTCGTAGCGAGGTCCACAGACTCATCCGGCGTTGACGGAATGCGAGTGTTTGCGAGCGCGATGCGGGCAGTGGTTATCGGATCCATTATCCAGAGCTTTTTGAGCTTAACACCCACATGGTCCTCAAAACGGCGAGGTGTTTAGTTTGCGGGGCGCCGCGCGGATTAGTCTCGCGAGTCGGCATCGCAAAGCGAATCCACGCGTCGATGGCGTAGCGTTGGAGACGGGTGCGGCGGCCTTTCTCGGTCTTAATCGGGTCACCGGCGACCCGCTTATTTCAAAAGCCGGGCACGGCGTGTCGCAGCAAGGCCGTCCAGGCCGTTAAGAGCTTTTTGCGAGTCTGCTATAGCAATTCACCGCCGAAACCAGGCAGCGACAGCGCCTCTGGCCCGATTGACGCCCATTTGCGTATAGGCTAGTATTCTTGCGACATGGCTTTTCGATCAATGGTTTGGACCTGTCTCGCCGTTGCGTCGCTTGTTGCCATTCCAATAATTCTATGGGGTGACGATCCAATCGCAGGGAAGTCGGTACCGGGGACGGCAGCGACCCACACGCCGGCAGCGAGAGCGTTGATTCAGCAGTATTGCATTGGCTGTCACAACGTAAAGCTCAAGACAGCTGGCATTGCGTTGGATGTCGCCGATCTCGAGCGCATCGGGGACCGTCCGGATTTCTGGGAAAAAGTGGTCCGTAAGCTTCGCACCGGCGAAATGCCCCCCTCCGGAATGCCGCGGCCGGACAAAGCCACGTATGCCAGTGTCACGGCGGAACTCGAAACAGCGCTGGATGCTGCGGCGGCGGCCCAGCCGAATCCGGGGCGCGTCCCGGTACATCGATTGAACCGAGCGGAGTATGCTGCTGCCGTCCGGGACTTGCTCGGCCTGAAGATCGATGCAAAGGCGCTGCTTTCGGCCGATGACAGCGATCAGGAAGGCTTCGACAACGTTGCGAGTGTACTTTCGGTATCGCCGGTACTGTTGGAGAACTACCTTTCGGCTGCGCATACCATCAGCCGGCTTGCCATAGGCGATCCCACCCTGCCTCCCAGCGTCGAAACCGTTAAGTACGCCAAGCTGTTTCTGCAAGATGACCAAGTGGGCGACGATCTGCCCTTCGGGTCGCAGGGCGGCGGCCTGATCCGGCACCAATTCCCCCTGGACGGGGAATACACGATCAAAGTTCGGCTTCGCCGCCAATTCTACGAGTACATTGTCGGGCTGGGTGAGCCGCACCAGGTCGATATCCGTCTGGACGGGGTTCGTCTGAAGCGCGTCACTGTGGGTGGTGAAGACCACGGCCTGACCATGCCCGAAGGTTTCGCCGGTAACACGCAAGGTTCTCCGGAGTTTGAAGTCTACATGCACACGGCCGACGCGGGTCTTGAAGTGCGAGTTCCGGTTAAAGCCGGTGAACACGAGGTTGGAGTCTCTTTCGTGAAACGGTACTGGGAGCCGGAAGGCGTTCTGCAACCACCGCAGATCGGTTTTGCGCGCACCACCAATGAGTACTACCACGGGAATCCGGCGGTCGAATTTGTGATGATCGGGGGGCCTTACGGCACGGTTTCGCACGGCGATTCGCCGAGCCGCCGGAAGATATTTGTTTGCACGCCGAATGCTCCTGCCACGGAAGAGCCCTGCGCGCGGAAGATTCTTTCTTCACTGGCCACTCGCGCGTACCGGCGTCCCGTTAGCGACGAGGATTTGAACCCACTACTCGATTTCTACCGGTCAGGCCGGGCAGAAAAGGACTTCGATACGGGGATTCAGAGAGGGCTGGAGCGCATCCTGGCGGCGCCTAGCTTCTTGTTTCGCGTGGAAGGCATGCCGGCGAATGCCAAGACCGATTCGCCTTACCGGTTGCAGCGACCTGAATGTGGCATCCCGCTTGTCTTTCTTTCTTTGGAGCAGCGCCCCCGACGAGGAACTCCTGAATCTGGCTATTCGTGGACGTCTGAATGATCCCAAGGTGCTCGAACAGCAGGTGCAGCGAATGTTGCACGACGCACGTTCGCAGGCTCTTGTGGACGGCTTCGCGAATCGCTGGCTGGGACTGAGCAAGCTGGCCGGCATTGTTCCGGACACCGATCTCTATAGGGAATTCGATGAGAGCTTGCGCGAGGCCATGGCGAAGGAAACCCAGCTTTTCGTCGCCAGTCAGCTACAAGAAAACCGTAGCATCGTGGAACTGGTGACCGCCAATTATAGTTTTGTGAACGAACGGCTGGCCAGGCACTACGGCATCCCCGATATTTATGGACCCCGTTTTCGCCGGGTCGAATTCGCGGACGGCATGCGCGGGGGTCTTCTGGGGCAAGCCAGCGTGCTGGCGGTGACCTCCTATCCGAACCGGACTTCCGTGACTCTGCGCGGCAGGTGGTTGCTTGCGAATCTCTTGGGCGCTCCTCCTCCGCCGCCCCCTCCGGATGTTCCCGCTCTGAAAGACCCCGGTCAGGACGGTCAGCCGCAATCGTTGCGGCGGAGAATGGAACTCCATCGCCAGTCCCCCGTTTGCGCTTCCTGCCACCAGCGCATGGACCCTATGGGCTTTGCATTGGAGAATTTTGACGCGCTTGGGAAATGGCGCACCGAAAGTGACGGGGCACCGATCGACGCCGCCGCCTCCTTGCCGGACGGCACGCGCTTCGAAGGGATCGTGGGCTTGCGCCAGTTGATCGGAAGCCACAAGGAAGATTTCGTTCGTACCTTCACCGAGAAGCTTTTGGCGTACGCGATCGGCCGCGGTATCGAACCTTCGGACTATCCCGCTATCCGGAAGATTACGCGCGATGCCGCGTCACAAGGGTATCGATGGTCTGCCATCATATGGGGAGTGGTGAACAGCCCGGCGTTTAATATGGGTGTTGGTACAAGCGAGAAGGTTCTGGCTGCGAGGCAATAAGGGGCTCACACATGATGATCACTAAGAAGGCCATTTCGCGCCGTGCGATGTTACGGGGACTTGGTGCCACCGTCGCATTGCCTTTGCTCGATAGTATGGTGCCGGCGCTGTCCGCAGCCACCAAGGCGGTCAACCGTTTCGGTGTGGTCTACGTGCCGAACGGCATGATCATGCAAAACTACCTGCCAGCAATGGACGGGCCGGACTATGTGATGACGCCCACCTTGAGCGCACTGGAACCTTTGCGCGAGCACTTCCAGGTGTTGAGTGGCCTGAATTGCATCCCCACACCTGGAAGGCCCGGCGGTGCACATGCGAAAGCGAGTACTCGCTTCCTGACGGACATCTCGCCGCCCACTAGTGAAACCTGGCTGGACGCCGGAATTTCGGTCGATCAGATTCTGGCTCAGGAGACCGGCAAATATACGCAACTGGCATCGCTTGAGCTGGCGATTGAGTCGGGTGAAACGGCTGGCAGTTGCGACACGGGTTATGCCTGCCCCTATACCAACACCCTTAGTTGGAAAGGTCCCGCCACGCCTCTCCCGACGCAAAATAATCCGCGCCTGGTGTTTGAGCGCCTGTTCGGCGACAGCAGCAGTACCGACCCAAAGGAGCGACTGGGGCGCATGCGCCTGCAGAAAAGCATTCTGGATTCCGTCACCGAGGAGGTTTCGCATCTCCAGGGTGCACTTCCGCAAGGCGATCGGACCAAGCTTACCGAGTACCTCGATGCCATCCGTGGTGTGGAGCGCCGCATCCAGAATACGGAAAAAGAGAATCGAGAGGTTCCTTTAGTCGAGCATCCCACAGGAATCCCGTCCAATTGGGAAGATCATGTCCAATTGATGTTCGATTTGATGGTTTTGGCTTATCAAAGCGATCTCACTCGTGTCATCACTCTTATGGTGGGTCACGAGCAGAGCGGAATGACCTATCCGCAGATCGGCGTGGCGGACGCGCATCACCCGATTTCGCACCACCAGCGCGAACCAGAGAAAGTCGCCAAGGTGGCCAAGATCAACGCCTATCACGTCAGAATGTTTGCCTCTCTGCTGGAGAAACTGCGCAACACTCCCGACGGCGATGGCATGCTGCTAGACCACATGACGATGATTTATGGGGCGGGGATCGCGGATAGCAACGCGCATGCAACAGTGAACATTCCGTTCTTGTTGGCCGGTGGCGGCGCGGGCAACTTGAAGGGTGGCCGCCACACAAACCTCAAGGGTGTTCCTTTGGCGAATCTACACCTCACGCTCATGGATCAGTTCGGCGTGAAGTGGGAGCGTATTGGGGATAGCACGGGGAGAGTCGAGCCGGGCCTGCTCACTCTGGGCCGGTCATGAGACTGCGGTTATTTCTCGAGTGCGTCCCTGTGCTGGGCATTGCCATCGCGCATGGCCTTGCCGCAACTCCGGATTTGCGTCTGATTCGGGCCATAAAGAGCCACGATGACGCTTCGGCGCGTACACTGATCGGCCAGCATGCTGACGTGAATGCGCAGCAAGGAGATGGCGCCACCGCACTGCATTGGGCCGCTTATAACGACAATCTCAGCGATGGCGGATGCATTGATTCGCGCTGGAGCGCGCGTCGATACGGCTAACGATCTCGGCTCTACAGCGCTGCACTTGGCCTGCAATAACCGGAGCTCCGCGATTGTCGATCGGCTCTTGGCCGCCAAGGCTAACCCGAACGCCAAACTGCTCAATGGGGAAACCGTGCTGATGACATGCGCACGCGCGGGAAACGCCGACGCCGTTAAGGCGCTACTGGTCCACGGTGCCGATGCCAAGGCCAGGGAGCCTGAGCACTATCAAACAGCGCTCATGTGGGCCGCCGCCAACAGCCACCCCGACGTGACGGCGTTACTCATCGAATTCGGCGCAGATGTCCGTGCCCGTTCCCGCTCCTACTCGCAGACCGTGGTCGGCGAACAGACGCAAAGAGCAGGCAGGGAAGAGTTGAACTATAGGGTAATGCGGGGAGGTAGCACACCACTGCTGTTTGCAGCGCGCTCGGGCGATGCGCAATCCGCCAAACTGCTACTGGCGGCGGGCGCGGACGCGAACGACTCGCTACCCGATGGCACTGGCGCGCTGGTGCTCGCCGCCCACAGCGGCCACAGAGGGGTGGCGTTGGCTTTGCTTGACAAGGGTGCGGATCCGAACGATCTGGGCATCGGTTACACCGCCTTGCATGCGGCGATTCTCAGAAGCGATCTTGATCTGGTAAAAGCGCTGCTGGCACACGGGGCAAATCCAAACATCCGCATGACCAAAGCGACACCCGTGCGCCGCAATTCCACGGATTATTTTCTGCTGGCGCCGCTGATCGGCATAACTCCCTATCTGCTTGCGGCGAAATTCTTGGAGCCTCAGATTATGCAGGCTCTCGTCGCGGGCGGCGCCGATCCCAAAATCACCATGCCGGATGGCGCGACGGCCTTGATGTTAGCCGCCGGCACGGACTCCCCGACCTATGAAGACCGCCGGGGGATTAATGTGATCGACTTCGGAAAAGTGGAACCGGAAAGCAAGGTCCTGCCTGCCGTACAGGCCGCTTGGACCGCCAACGGGGACGTGACCGCTGCCGATAAGATGGGAAATACCGCAGTGCATGCGGCCGTGACCCATCGCTACGCGACGGTGGTCCAGTTTCTTGCCGATCACGGCGCGGACGTGAACGCCCGGAATAGAGACGGTGTAACACCCCTGGCGCTTCTGGGAACTCCACAAAAAAGCACCGAAAAACCGGCGGCTCTAACATCCGCAGGCGTGGCGAGTCCGGCGAGTGGCCTCGCCGATGAGCCCGCATCCGACCGAATCGCCGCACTGCTGCAAAAGCTGGGCGCGACGAAATAGCTGCCGGCTCGCGCTGATCAGCGGCGAGTGGTATCTTTTCCTTCATGCCTACACGCATTCTCTATGGTGCTCGCGTGCGCCGCGCAGTGGGCGGTGGCAGCAGACGCCACATGGCCCGAGTATCTGGGCGGGAGCACCAACCAGGGATGGTCGAGCGAAAACGAAAGCGAGGGACGATACATCCGCTTTAGAACACGAATCAGCCAGGGCTCACGACCTGTTGCCAGACGTTTTCGTTGGCGGGTCCGATCAGCCTTTCTGGTAACCTAACGAAGCCACGCCCCATACCACTTTAATGGCTTTCTCCCCACGACCCGCCGCCGGCCTTCCGCGGTTGCGCCCATGAGGGTGACGGGGGGACTGTGGACAGGCTGTCGATCGGGGCGACTGAATCGAGTGTACGCGAGCTCTCTGCAAGCGGGGGGTTCAGGAAGATCCCGAGCGGCAGTCCGGGGCCGGCGTACTGGCGAGTAACCACGCTCCCATGAAAGCCTGCCCACGGAATCCGGTATCGGTGGAGGCCACCGGCGTGCTGCTGACCTTGGAACTGACGCCATTGTGGTTCAGATATTTTCAGCAATGCCGACCGAGTCGCCTTCGGGGTCGTCGAAGCGAGCCGAATCTCGAGTTGGCGCTCGGACCCACCCAATGCCGCCGGCGCGGAGAATCTTCCGTAAATTCTCTATTT
>CAWGTA010000014.1:0-13179 GCA_963825305.1 Terriglobia bacterium
TGGCGGCCAGGCGGATTTTGCGGACGGTGGTAAACAGAACAATGCCACCAATGGAGCCGGCCAAACCACCAGGCCGGTGACCGACCCGACGACCCGGCGCGGAAACATGTCGCCGACCAGGCTGAAGACATTGGCCGACCAGGCCTGGTGGGCGGCCGCGGCCAGCGTGATCAGGGCCACCGCCAGCCAGGGTGGGCGGTTGACGAGCCAGGCGAAAGCGACCGGGAGACGCGGGCGCGCGCAGATCAGCAGGGTGATCTTGCGCGCCCGGTTCAGCGGACCAGCCGTGTTTCATCAAATGGCCGGAAAGCCAGCCGCCGCCGATGCTGCCGAAGGAAGCAAACACGTAGATGGCACGCGACCGGGACGGCCCGGGCTTTCAGGTCAAGCTGAAACCGGTCGGCAAAAAAGAGCGGGGCCCCGAAGAGGTAGAACCACCAGAAGCAGTCGGTCAGGAACTTGGCGACGACATAGGCCCAGGTTTGACGGTGAGGGAGGAGCCGGCGCCACGGCATTTTCACGGTCGGTTCCGGCGGATCGTTGCTGATCAAGGGCCAGTTCGGCGCGTTGAGACCCGGGGATGCTCCTGCCGGCTTTCTGTAAATCGAGCAGCCAGGCGATGATCCAGCCAGGTCGATAACGCCGGTGATCAGGAACGCCCCCCGCCAGCCCAGGCGTGGACCGAGATGCTGGCCCGGTTGAATGGCGATCACAGAGGGAAGGCCAGGGCGACCGAACAGATTGCCGCCGACGTTCGATCCGGAGTTGAAGAGGCCGGTGGCCAGCGCGTTCGCGTTTGGGAAACCATTCGGCCGCGGTTTTGATCGCGGCCGGGAAATTGCCGCCTTCGCCAAGCCCAGGAGGATGCGGCACGACGAAAAACCCCGGGACGGTGCTGACCAGGGAATGGCTCAGGGAGGCGAGCCCCCAAAAACCACAGGCCAGGGAGAATCCCCAGCGCAATCCCAGGACGTCCATCAGCCGGCCGACCAGCAGCAGACTGACGGCATAAGCGGCCTGGAAGGCGACTTGCATGTACCAGTACTGGCCGCAGTCCAATCCAATGCGGTGTTGCAGTTCCGGCGCCAGGTTGCCGAAGACTCCCCGGTCGATGTAATTGGCGGTGGTGACCCAGAAAAGCAGGGCGCAGATGGCCCAGCGATAACGGCTTGCCGCCGGCCGGGTTTTTTCGGGGGAATTCATAAAGTAGATACTTTTATCAAAGATCATCAATACATCAAGCGTTGAAATCTACTGTCTGCCGATGTGATCGGCTTTAAGAAGGAAAGCCCGTTGCGGGGGATTCCCGCAACGGGTTTTTCCAGTCGTGGATCTGGCAGGACTTACAAGTCGGTGATCGGTTTATGCCGGGGCACCAGCGCTTTCATGATTCCCCACGCGATCAGATAGCTCAACGCGCAGACGATGAACATGATCAGATAGGCGGTTTGCGGGGTTTCCTTGAAGGCGTCCGTGAGCCCGCCGGCCAGCTTCTGCACGATCACGCCGCCGATGCCGCCGGCCATCGTGCCGATGCCGGTGACCGAGCCGACGGTTTTTTTCGGGAACATGTCGGAAACGGTCGTGAACAGGTTCGCCGACCACGCCTGATGCGCCGCGGCGCCGATGCAAATCATCGCCACCGCCAGCGACGGCGGCCATGTTTCCAAAATGGTCCGACATTGCCGAAATATTGCGTGATCAAAACGGCCAGCGGAAACAGGCAATGATGAACATCGCCGTCATGCGCGCCTTGATAAACGGCCATGCCGCGTTTGATGAGCGTCATCGGAATGCTGCCGCCATAAACGCTGCCGACGATGGCGACGCCATACACAATAAACGTCGGCAGCATGACTTCCTGCTTGGTCATGCCAAATTGTTTGTTCAAATAATCCGGCAGCCAGAACAGATAAAACCACCAGATGCCGTCGGTCAGAAATTTGCCGCAAAAGAAAGCCCAGGACTGCCGGTAGCCGAACAAGCTTCCACCAGGAGACTTTTGGCCTTGTCGCCGTTGGCCTCGTCGACGGCGCACTTCGTCGTCAATGTGGATGTAATCGTATTCCGCCTTGGAGAGCCGCTTGCTGTTTGCCGGGCGGGTCGTAGAGCCAGAACCAGAAAATCAGCCAGAGGAACCCGACGGCGCCGGTGAGAATGAAGGCCATTTTCCAGCCCTGTTGATCGCCGAAATGAATCATGCACCACGGCACGAACAGCGCGGCGATCATCGCGCCGAAATTGGAGCCGCTGTTGAAAATGCCCGTGGCCAGGGCGCGTTCGCGTTTGGGAAACCATTCGGCGACGGTTTTGATGGAGGCGGGAAAATTGCCCGCCTCGCCGACGCCGAACGCGCTGCGCACCAGCATGTGCATCATCACCAAGCCGCCCGACAAAGGCGTTGGCGATGCCGAAGATGGACCAGACGATCAGCGACAGGGCCAGGCCCAGCTTGGTGCCGATCTTGTCAATGACCCAGCCGGCGAGGATGGTCATGCCGGCGTAAAAGCCGGTGAAGGCCGAGGTCAGATTGCGCAAAGTCCGTGTTGGTCCAGCCAAAGCCGCCCTGCTCCGCCGGCGTGCAGAAAAATTCCTTGAGATAGCTGATGACCTGCCGGTCCATGTAATTGACGGTCGTGGAGAAAAACAGCAGGCCGCAGATGACCCAGCGAAAATTGCTTGAAGCCGGCCGGGCGGTTGAGTCGGGGAATTCATAGGGTCGAGGAGCATTAACGGAAAGCAATGCACCGTTCAAGTCGTTGAAATCCAACTTTACAAACCGGCGCTTTTGTGCCATGCTGACGCCATGATGTTGGAAAAAATTTCTGCCGCTTTTGCCTGGTGTTGCTTGCTGGCCGGTTGCGCCGCGCACGTTCACGCGCGTGACGCCGCTCCAGCAGCCGCGCAATGCCGAACAACCTTTATCCCGTCGAAGTCATCTTCAATTCCAGCCAGCAGTCGTTGCGCTGGGACAGCATCAAGCCTTACGTCCTGGTCAATGGCGAGCTTTATCCGCTGCGCCCGGTGCCGATGGTGCAGAACCGCTGGGAAGGTCTCGTGCCGGTGCCGCCGACGGCGCAGCGCGTCACCTACCGTTTCAAGTTTGAATATCTCTACAACAACTTCGGCACGGAGCCGCAAGCCGAACAGCGATTCTTCGCCACGTTTACATTTGAAGATTGTTGACCAGTAATTCGACCTAAAAAAGCAGCGCGGACAATTTGTCCGCGCTTTTTATTTTCAAATGCGAAGTCGGAGCGTCTCAGCGGCACTTGGGACGGCCGGAGCAGCGCTTTCTTGTCCGTGCCTTCCACTTCGACGCTGTGCGTTTCCACGTCGGGATCGTCTTTGAACGCCTGATGGATGATGCGGCGGTCGAACGATCCCAGCGGCTCCAGTTCCACCGGGTCGCCCCAGCGCCGGACTTTTTCGGCGGCTTCCTGCGCCTTTTTCACCAGCGCTTCGCGCGCCTGCGAGCGGTAGCCGCCCACGTCCACCATGACTTTCGGCGCCGTGGCGTCCTGCTGGAACAGAATGCGGTTGGTGATGTATTGCAGGTCGGCGAGCGTCTGGCCCTGGCGGCCAATGAGCCGGCCGGAATCCTCCGTTTTCACGTCGAGCAGCAGGCCGTCGTCCAGTTTGTGTTCCTCGACGGTCGCCGGAAAGTCCAGCAGCGCGAGGATTTTTTCCAGGATTTCTTTGGGTTGCGCGGGCATGGCAGATTATTTTTTCTTTTTTGACAGCGGCGTCAAGGGCGAAACCGTGACCGTGCGGCCGGCGCGGACCGACGGGCTGTTCGATCTTGGTGAGCTTCGTCTGCACGATGGTCAGCAGGTTGTTGACCGTCCAGTAAAGCGCCAGGCCCGCCGAATAATTGTAGAGGAACACCAGGAACAGCAGCGGCATGTAACGCATCATTTTCTGCCTGCGCCGGATCCATGCCCGGCGACGGCGGCGTGAGATGCGACTGCCACAGCATGGACGCGCCCATCAGCAGCGGCAGCAGGTTGAACGGAAAATCCAGGCCCGGGAATCATGAACAGCGTGTCCGGCTTGGACAAATCCGCGACCCACAGGAAATGCGCGCCGCGCAATTCAATCGCGCTGCGGATCATCGTGAAAAACCCGATGAACACCGGCATTTGAATGAGCATCGGCAGGCAGCCGCCCATCGGGCTGACCTTGTTTTTCTTCCAAAGTTCCATCTGCTTCTGCGTGAACTTTTGCGGGTCGTCCTTGTATTTTTCCTTGAGCGCCTTCACTTCCGGCGCGAGCGCCTGCATCCGTTTCATCGAGCGCGTGCTCGCCGCCGTGAGCGGCCAGAAGATCAGCTTGATGAATGACCGTGATCAACACGATCACCCAGCCGTAACCCAGCTTCGTCACGTCGTGCAGCCAGTTCATCGCCAGCAACAGGCCCTTCGCAAAGAATCCGCCGAAGCTGTAAAAAGGCGGTACTTGCGTCGAAGCCGATCACCTGATCGAGCGTTGGTTTTGAACTTCGCGCCGATGAGCGCCAGCGTCCGGTATTCCTTCGGCCCGGCGTAAAAAGTGATCTGCCGCTCCACCGATGAATTTGCCGCGAGCGTTTGCGCCGGATAAATCAGCGCCGTCTGGATGCCCTGCGGCGGCGGCGTGTGGTCGGGTTGTCGACGTCGGAAAACGGCGGCAGATTCACCGGACGCGCCACGATTTCCTGCGCCGGCTGCTGTCGGCATCGCGATCAGCGCGAAAAACTGGTTGTGCGCCGCCGCCCAGACGACATTATGAGAACTCGGTGCGGATCTTAGTGGGGGTGCGCGTCCTGGTCCGGGTGATGTACCATGCGAAACGAGGCGATTGCGCACAGATGTTACAGGTACAGCGGTGAATCGGGGTGGCGAGCAGAAGGGCCATACGTGCGCTGGGCTCCGTGGTATGGCTTTGTCCGTTAGTTTTTGCCGCGAGTCCGGAAGCTCGTTTATGGCGCTACGCGCACAGCGCATGGACCCCTGAAAACAGCGTGCTGAGAAGCAGTGTCCGGGCGATCGCTCAGACGGCCGATGGGTATTCTCTGGTTGGGTACTGACTCGGGTCTCATTCGCTTCGATGAAGTGCGCGAATGGTTTCGTGGATGCCTCCGCCCGGCCAACAGCTTCCGGCGCCATTATTCAGTCCCCTCCTCGGAGCTCGCAACGGGTCCTTCTGGATCGGCACTATCGGGGGGCTGGCGAGCTGGAAGAACGGCCAACTGACTCAATACCCGGTACTTTCCGGGTACTTCGCCTAGCCCTGCTCGAAGACCGCGATGGAACCGTTTGGGCGGCGGGCGGGTAGGGGAAATGCAACCAGAAAAGGAAAACTCTGCACCATTCGCGGCGGAAGCGCCACATGCTACGGCGACGACGGAAGCTTGGGCACGGGGGGCTCCTGCTTGTATCAGGATGCCGTCGGCGGCCTGTGGGCAGGAACGGGAACAGGACTGTGGCGCTTTAAACCAGGACCTCCGATCCGTTACGCGCCAGGCTATTCCCCACATCCATCACGCAAGGCGAGAATGGTTCAAGCCTCGCGGTCTCCGTGGGTGGTGAGGTCCGGCAAATCGCCGGCGGTAAACTCGAGAACTACCCGCTTCCGGGCGCGCCATCGCCCTTGACTGCCAGTGCTCTTCTCCGTGATCGCCACGGTGCATTGTGGTCGGTACGTCTCGCGGCCTCTTGTACGCCAACCAAGGCACGACGCGCCTGATCACTCACAGTGATGGTCTGTCGAGTAATCCGGTGCGCGGAATCATGGAAGACCGGGAGGGAACGATCTGGATCTGCACCTCCGATGGTCTCGACAGCTTCCGTGAATTACCCGTGGCCTCTTTGTCGATAACGGAAGGACTGTCCAACAACAGTGTTAGCAGCGTTCTGGCCTCTCGCGACGGCAGTATATGGATCGGCACGGCGATCGGTCTCAATCGGTGGAAAAACGGAAGTATAAGGGTTTACCGTGTGAAAACCGATCCAGCCCTACCAGACGACCGGATCGGAACGCTCTTCGAGGATGAGCGCGGTCGAATCTGGGTTGAGACGACTCGCGGGGTGGCGACATTCGAAGCGGGGAGGTTCCGTGGGGTGACCTCCGCTCCTCAGGGCGCCATAACAGCTATTGCCGGCGATTATCACGGGGGCTTGTGGCTTCAACTGTGGGCCAACCCGAGTGATTACGGTCTGGTTCACCTCGTCAACGGCAAGGTGATTGAGGAGGTTCCCTGGAAGGACCTGGGCGCAGAACCAGGCGCCGGACTCGTGGTGGACCCCGATGGCGGTGTCTGGACGGGGTTGTTTAATGGTGGGATTGACTACTTCCGCGCCAGCCAAATCCGGAGGTTGCAGTTGAGTGGAGCGGGTGCGGGTAGGCGAAGGGTCTTTGAGCTTTCCCGCGCGCGCGATGGCGCGCTTTGGGTTGCGGGCGAAGCGGGTCTCACGCGTTTCGCGAAAGAGCGTGCCACAAACTTGACCACCGCGAACGGGCTGCCTTGCGACGTAGTTCACTGGATGATAGATGATGACGTATCCTCGTACTGGCTCTTTACGGCGTGCGGACTGGTGCGTATTGCGCGAAGCGAGTTGGAAGCCTGGATCGCCGACCCGAAGCGGAAATTCAGGCCGCCGTATTCGATAGCGCCGATGGAGTTCCGCTGGTTGGCATGCTGGGTCCTGACAGGCCCCATGTTACGAAGTCCCCCGATGGAAGAATCTGGTTCGAAAACGGCAACAAGGTGATGGTCATCGATCCGTCGAATATCGGTGTCAATACGCTTCCTCCGCCAGTCCACATTGAACAAATTACGGCAGACGGCAAGACCTACGATGCGCGCCGCGGTTTGCGCCTGCCTGCGCTGGTTCGCAACGTCACGATCGACTACACAGCGCTCAGCCTGGCGGCGCCGGGAAAGGTCCGCTTCCGTTACAAGCTGGAAAGTCAGGATCCGGACTGGAGGGAGGTACTCAATGATCGCGAAGTGCAATATTCAAACCTGCCTAGCGAAGTACCGGTTTCGCGTCACCGCCTGCAATAACAGCGGCATCTGGAACGAAAAGGGCGACGTGCTGGAATTCAGTATCGACCCGGCGTATTATCAGACCGGGTGGTTCATGGCTGCGGTGGCCGGCTTTGTGTGTTTCCTGCTGTGGGCGCTTTATCGTTACCGGCTGCACCGGTTGACCCATGAATACAATGTCCGGCTGGAGGAGCGCGTCGAGGAGCGGACTCGCATCGCACGCGATCTACATGACACGCTTTTGCAGACCTTTCAAGGCTTGATGCTTCGTTTTCAAGTCGTGGACGAGTTACTCCCTCCGGGAAGGGCTAAGGACGAACTGGAGGAAACGCTGGAATGCGGCGACCAGGCGGTAATCGAGGCCCGCAATGCCGTCCATCATTTGCGATTATCAACCACCACCAGCAATGATCTCGCACAGGCGCTGCGCGCGCTTGGGGACGAACTGGCGGGCACCGGCGGCGCCACGTTCCGCATGGTGATGGAGGGTCCAGCGCGCGACCTGCATCCGATCGTCCGCGACGAAGTTTACGGCATTGCGCGTGAAGCGCTCCGTAATGCTTTCACCCACGCTCGGGCGAGCCATATTGAACTGGAAATCACGTTTGATGAGCCGATGCTCCGGATGCGAATCCGAGACGACGGCGGCGGAATCGCTCCGGAGATTCTCGAACAGGGTCGTGACGGCCATTACGGCCTGACAGGAATGCGGGAGCGAGCCCGGCAGATCGGTTCGAAACTGATCATCTGGAGCGCGGCCGGATCGGGGACGGAGCTCGAGTTGATCGTGGCCGGTTCAATCGCTTACCTCCGGCCGCCGAGACGATCTCGCTTCTCGTTTTTGCGTAAAATGGCGGATTAGAAACGTGATTCGAATTCTTGCTGTTGACGACCATCCGATTGTGCGCGATGGTATTGCCAGGTTGATCGGCACTCAATCGGATATGCAGTTGGTTGCGGAAGGGTCGGATGGCCGGGAGGCCGTCGAGCAGTTCCGAAAACACCGCCCGGACATTACGCTGTTAGACCTGCAGATGCCGAATATGAATGGCATCGACGCGATCAATGCGATTCGCGCCGAGTTTCCCGAAGCCCGCATCGTTGTATTGACTACGTATGCCGGCGACGTTCAGGTGACCCGTGCACTGAAAGCCGGCGTGCATGGCTACTTGTTGAAAGGTTTATTAAGGAAGGAACTACTGGAAACTATCCGGGCAGTGCATGCGGGGCAGAAGCGCTTGACTCCGGAAGTCGCTGCCGGGATTGCAGAGCATGCCCTGGATTCCGGTTTAAGTCCACGAGAGATCAGTGTGTTGAAGCTCATCGCGGGCGGAAATGCTAACAAGGAGATCGCCGCGCAGCTCAACATCAGCGAGGAAAGCGTTAAGGGTTATGTCAAGAACATCCTCATGAAGCTGGGCGCGAATGATCGCACTCACGCAGTAGCCATTGGTCTGAAGCGCGGCATCATCGATCTTTAAGGAGACCCCCTCGAAATAGGGGTCCACACCAAATCGTTTGGGGGATGGCGGATCAAGGTTCGCACGCAATACCATCAGGACGGGGTTACTTGCGGCATTCATTCTCAGCCTTTCCTGATGGCTGGCCGGGTGGCGGGCTGCTACTCTTTCGCGTCACACTAGGCTTACCCTTGCTTTATTGGGGAATCGCCGATCTGGCCGGTATGAGCGTCATCCGAATTCCAGAGTTGACAGCAGCCGCAGCGTCCGTATTTCTGATTCTGGGGTTCTACACGCCTTTCACCGGAGTGGTCATTGCACTCGCCGAGGCATGGACGCTTTGCTTTCCGGCCACTGCTCAGCACGCCCAGCCATGGACTAACGCTTTCTTAGCGGCGCTCAGCGCATGCTTAGCCATGCTCGGCCCCGGCGCATGGTCGATTGATGCTCGCCGCTTTGGCAGGAAAGTCTTCGAAATCGGCGAATCGCGTCGCCGCCCAGGCTAGCCCGACGTTCGCAAGACGTGGCTCATTTTGTGCGAGACAAGCGTGCGCCCCAGAGGGCGCAGATTACCAGTGGGTGAAAGTCCCACTCCAGGAGTTGTCGGTATGACTGGATAGCTGACGGGCCGTTTCGTCGGGTGAACCGACGGGAGGGGAGCCTCGTGACAAAGCCCACATAAGGTGGGTGAGCGAGTCTGCAGGCCGTAACGCGAGTGAAGCTTGAGCAGGCCTCGAAAGGAAAGTTGTGGATGCCGACCTGCCGCTTGTTCAGGGAAGGCCAGAGCGATTCGGGATAAGCCGGATGCGGGAGCGCATCGTCAACCAAAACCGAAGAACCGAATCGATCCACCGGGGTAGTGAGCACGGCATGTAGAGAAGGCAATCTGTGTAATTGGGGGAAGCCCGGAGCTGGTGGAGGCGACTTCAACACGACCGTCAGGGTCGCGGCCAGCTTGGGTCTCGGAGAGGGCCATAGTAGCGAGGAAGCCGGGTAATGCCGGGGGAGCCAAGGGCCCTTACTTCGGATGTGTTTCGGAAGAAGAGAAGAAAGAGGTGATTGACGTTGAGTCTGACAACACCCAGTAAGATACGGGAACTTCAGAAGAAACTGTACGTGAAAGCGAAGCAGGAGCCGAACTACCGCTTTTACCTGCTCTACGACAAGATTCACCGGGAGGACATTCTCAGATTCGCCTATGAACTGGCGCGTGCCAATCAGGGTGCGCCGGGGGTGGATGGGGAGACCTTCGCGGGGATCGAGAGTGGAGTGGGGCTGGAAGCCTGGTTGAGCGGCCTGCGGAAGGAACTGCAAGATAAGACGTACCAGCCCAAGCCAGTGCGACGGGTAATGATCCCGAAGCCTGGTGGCGGAGAACGGGCGCTGGGTATTCCGACGTCGGCTTCATAATGCACCTCCCACGGCAGCGTTTAAGGATGACTTGCTATTTCGGACTTTAGTTGAGTTGTGCACCCAGTCCCGAAGTTTCTGTTCGTCTGCTTTATCGAGCGTAATCCAATACGGCATTCCAGCGTTGAGCCGGCGTGCGCGGATCAGCCTGCGCTCGATCCAATAATAGACCACGCTATCGCTGAAACCAAAGTATTTTGCGACCTGCTGGACAGTCAACTCCTCGGGCTTGCGGAGTACGGCAGAAGGAATCCCATGGCACTTGCGGATCCATTGAATCATCTTCGCCGTGTACGGCTTTCCCGTAGCACTGGTGCGGCCTTCTCGGTTGAAGTCCTCTGCGATCTCTGCGTCGAGCGAGCCGCGAGCCAAATCGCGGACGCGATCGACGACTGCGGCTGGATAACGCAAGCGGTCTGCTATGTTGGCCGGAATTTGCACCGAGAGGTCACTGCAGGCACCGCCTTGCCAGCGGATATGAGCCGTGAGCTGTTTTTGGTTCAATGGCTTGTCGACAGTAATATCCTTGATAAGCAAGCGCAACATTCGCTTGCGGTCCTTGGAGAGCGTGGTGGGCGCATGCCATAAGAGCGGTAAATCCCTGGCCAAGGCTAGAACTTTAGCCTTCTGTTCTGGGGTGGCGACGCGGGCTTCTTGGCGCTGAAATTCGGTGGCTTGCTTTTTGAGGTCTTCCAATTGAAGCAATGCATCATTCCAGCGCCGCTCCAGCGTGCTCGCCACCAGACGTTGGGAAGGGTCGACTTGTTGATAGCGCCGTTCGGCGAGCGCGGCTTCATACTCGGCGCGTTCGAGTCGCATCTGCCACTGGTGCAGGATGGTCTGATCGCGTGATTCCAACTCTTGCAAAGCCGCCAGTGCGAGTTCCAACTCGGCCGGACACAATGCCTTCAGCACTTCCTCGGAGATGGCGCCATCAAGCAGATCACAGCGAAAGCTCATGCAGTCCTTGCTGGACAAACCGTCGCGGCGTAACCAGTTGCATTGATAGCAGGGATAAATGCCGCCGTTGCCGAGATAACGTACCGTAAGGGCACGTCCGCAGTTTCCGCATAGTAGCAGTCCTTGCAGCAAGGCCAAGCCTTCACGCGCTGGGCCAGTCAGCACCGTCTCCTCGCCGTTGGTGCGGTTCTTCTCCAAGCGCTCCTGGTTCTTAAAGAACTCTTCCAAAGTGATGTACCCCTCGTGATGCTCTTTCAAACTGACGCGCCAGTCAGCCATGACAACTGCGTGTATCCGTTTCTGAATTCTACCTTCGGGGCTGATCTCCCGACGGTATTGATAACGACCGAAGACGTACATCCCGGCGTAGGATGGATTTTTGAGCACGGCCAGCACGCGACTGTGCGTCAGGCGACCCCATATGATCTTGCCATCCCACGCTCCGCCATAGGACCGCTTGGGAAATCGTAACTCACCTTTCGCAAATCGTTGCATCACTGCGAAAGCGGTGCCCGTTTCGCGAAACAGTCGAAACACCAAACCCACCGCACCCCGTACTTCTTCGTCAGGGTCCAGGATGATACGACTTTGCTCGTCGTAGCAAAAGCCGACTGGCAGTGGAAAACGCAGCTCACCTTTCTTAGCTTTGTTGAGCTTGCCACCCTGGAGGCGCGCGTGCAAAAAATGTAACTCTGCCTGGGCCATGGTCCCCTTCAAGCCGAGCAGAAGGCCGTCGTTGAAATCCGCTGGATCGTAGCAGCCATCTTCGTCGATCACCAGCGTGGAGGTGAGCGCACACAGTTCCAAGAGCCGATGCCAGTCGAGATTTGAGCGGGCAAGCCGTGAAACTTCCAATGCAAAAACCGCGCCCACCTGGCCCATTGAAACATCCGCCACCAGGGTCTTGAAGTCTTCGCGGGCAGTCATCTCGGTCCCCGTCTTTCCCAAGTCCCGATCCAACGTGCGGATCAGAGACTCGCTCCAGCCCAGTTCCACCGCCTTCGTTCGCAGGGCATACTGGCGTTCCGTGCTCTCCTGATGATGGCGAACCTGCCCCGGCGTTGACTGTCGTAGATAGATGTAGGCCGGTTTGGTCCGGTGAAGCTCTGTAATTTTTGGGTTCATCGGCTGTCTCCGCAGTGGCAAGAACCTGGGGGTTGCCGTCGAGCCAACCTGCGAGCATATTGGCGAGAAGCACGCCGCCCAACCTTGCATCTATCGGTGTGGGGAGGGCAGAAAGCGCTTCGATCATGGCAACCTCTTAAAGCGCCTCGCGACGACGAAGCAGTTCGCGGTTGATCTCGCAGATCGTTTCTAAGATCTCGCGAGCTTGGTGATAATTCGACAGGAACTCCGCCGTTTGCGCGTAGGATTCCTGCGGTACATAATCCATTTGCGGCCGCAAGCCCGGATAGCTGACCGACAGATAATATTTGGGTCCATGGCCGGGGCCATCGGCGCATTTGCAGCCCGGCTTGCCGCATCGTTTGTACCGCTCGATAAGAGAACCGCGCAGGATCGCTTGGAGCGGGGGCAACCGGCGCAGGAGAGCGCTGCGACGTTTTCGCAAAGCGGCAGTAGGCTGCTTCTGCAATTTCATCGGACCACGTGTATAACTGGTCTGATTCTATTATAGTGAAGTACATTTTTCAACCTTTTTGTTTGGCTTGTTCAGAACCTCCAGTAGATTGACTAACTCGAAAAGCGCCTGAGCATCAAGCCGTCGTAACGAATGATCGAGCGAGCCGGACGGTGAGGGATCGGCCCAGTCCGTCCATTCGCGCGCAATGCTGAAGCTGCCGCGCTCCAGCTCGCGGAGGATCAACATATCGATACCAGCTACGCGTCGTTTCTTGAGTACTTCGAAGCGCTGCCCACGCAGCGGATGAAAAGGATGGCGGATCTCAGCCCATCCTAAAGGCGAACAGGGCTCAAGTGCAGTTCGCAGTGACCGTCCCGACTATTCGGGACCGAGTGGCCCAGAATGCCGCCAAACTGGTGCTGGAACCGATCTTTGAAGCTGATCTGGAGGCATGTGCCTACGGCTATCGGCCAAAGCGCAGCGCGAAGGATGCCATCCAGGAAGTGCACGAACACCTGTGGCAGGGGTATACCGATGTAGTGGACGCAGATCTGTCCAAGTACTTCGACAGCATTCCACACTCCGAACTGATGCAGTGTGTGGCACGGCGGATTGTGGACGGAGCGATGCTGCATCTGATCAAGATGTGGCTTTCGGTACCGGCCGAAGAACGGGACGACAAGGGCAATCGGCGAATGACGGGAAGTCAGGGGAAGGGCACACCGCAAGGTGGAGTC
>CAWGTA010000015.1:0-98147 GCA_963825305.1 Terriglobia bacterium
GTTCAGATCCGAGTTTCTCCACCGGCTCATCCACCGCAAAGCCAGGTGTATCGGTTGCGATCTCGAACAGTATTCCACCCGGCTCGCGAAAATAGATGGAGTGAAAGTACACGCGATCCATGATTGCCGACACGTCATAGCCCAGCCCCTCGATCTGACCGAGCCATTCGTGTTGCTGTTGATCATCGGCCGTCCGCCAGGCAATATGATGAACGGTACCGACAGCCACACGCCCGCCCCTGCCGGCCGGAGCGCAGATCACATCCACCGTTTTGCTGGCACCGCCGCTGCCCACTTCATATCGAAATCGATTCTCCGCATGCCCTACCGCGCGAAATCCCATCGTTTCGGTAAGAAGGGCGGCCGTGGGCTCACAATCCGCCTGGGAAAGGGTTGCGCTGTAAAAGCCGCGAACGGCGAACTCCAACGGTACACCCCCGCCGTCCCAGGTGTGCCGTGCATCCGCGACTGCGGTCTCCACCAGCTTCAGGCGCAGGCCATCGGGATCGGTAAACGGGAGGGACTGCTGATTGAAGTGCTCCTCGACAGCTTCGAACTGGACACCGCTCGCCGCGAACCGTTCGCGCCAAAACGGCAGCGAGCCTTGCGGAACTGCGAATGTCGTTTCGGTAACTTGCCTGTTTCCGTGCCGCCCATGACGCGCTCCCGGCCACGCGAAGAAGGTCAAGATCGTTCCCGGGCTGCCGGTGCCGTCACCGTAGTACAAATGATAACTGGCCGGATCGTCGAAGTTGACCGTGATCTTCACCAACCTGAGCCCGAGCAGCCCCGTGTAGAAATCGATATTCGACTGTGGGTCGCCGGCAATCGCCGTGATGTGATGAATTCCCAAAACCGCCTTCTTCACATCGTCTCCCACAGTTGCAAGACGCCGCGCGTTACTGCGATCGTCACGGCATGAGTCCGATCATTAGCTGCGAGCTTTCCCAAAATGTTCTTCATGTGCGCCCGGACTGTTTCGTCGGCGATGGAAAGCTGGGCCGCGACTTGCTTGTTCCGGTTGCCTAAGGCGACCAACTGGAGAACCTGGATCTCGCGCGAAGTTAGCGCCTCCTCCGTGAGATGCTCAGCGACCCCGGAAGCAACCGGACCCGGTATCATCCTTCCGCCGGCCTGCACCTGGCGAATCGCTCGGACCAACTCGCGCTTCGGGGCTGCCTTCGATAAATATCCGTGGACACTGGCATCCAAAGCGCGGCGCGCGTGCGTGTGGCCCTGGGCCAAAGTAATCGCAACGATCCGCGTCCTTGGAAACTCGGAAAGGATGCGCCGCGCCAGTTCTTCTCCCGGCATGTCCGGCAGCAGGAGGTCGAGCGTGACGACATCCGGTCGATGCCGGCGAACGCCGTCGATCGCCGCCTGACCGGTGGAGGCGGCGGCCACGACGGTCATGTCTTCCTCACGATTGATCATGGCGGCCAGGCCTTCCTGAACCAGTTGATGCTCATCCACGGTTAAAACCCGGGTCTGCCAGGAGGCTGCTCTAAAACCGCGTGCCGAATCGACGGTAATGGTCGCGCTCGCCATAGTCGCCATAGATCCTCCTTGTTAGAACCTTACGGCATGTGGACGTACTAGGCGTCACGAGAATGGAGGTTTTTCCAGTAACACTACAGCGGGCGGGCAAGGCTACCACGATCGAGGTAGGAGGAATTTAGCCTGCTTGACTCACAGCTCAATGATGCCGCGGCGTACCGCGATCGCAATCGCCTGCGTGCGGTCTTTCGCGCCGAGCTTGTCCATGATGTGTTTGATATGGACCTTGACCGTCTCCTCGGAAATAAACAGAAGCTCCCCGATGTCCCGATTTCGGTTGCCCCCGGCCACCTTCCGGAGAACCTCGATTTCGCGGGCGGTCAGGCCTTCATCGCTCATATGCTCGGCGATCTGCGCCGCCACCACGGGAGGCACCCGTTTCTTTCCCGCACGCACCTGGCGAACCACGTCCACGATTTCATTGGGAGGCATATTTTTGAGAAGGTAACCGCGAGCTCCTGCTTGTAACGCTCGCTGAATTTCGACATCGCCCTCAAAAGTGGTGAGCATGATAATGCGGGCTTCCGGGAATTCCGTGCGGATGGCGATCATCGCGTCGATGCCGCTCAGGTCTGGAAGCCGCAGATCCATCAGCGTTACGTCCGGCTGATGCTCACGATATAGTTGAATGGCCTCGGTGCCGCTCGCTGCCTGCGATACCAATACCATGTCCGGTTGACTGTTGATTATGGCTGCGATCCCCTCGCTCATGAGGGGATGATCATCGACGCTGAGTACCCGGATCCTGGTCTGATCGCTCATTCGGTATTGCCTTTCTTAGATGCCGATTCTTGCGCACCGGCGTCTGACTGATGCCGCTTTAGGAACCACTGCAATCCGCGCCGTGAGTGACCTTGAAACGCCACATGGCCCGGCACGGATAGTTCGACCTCTGTGCCCGCCACCGCACTGCTGTAAACATGCAGGCGAGCGCCAATTTGTTCCGCTCGTTCCCGCATGCCGGGGAGACCCCAGTGACCGTCGCGGCCAGACTCCAGTATATGGGGTTCGATTCCGCAGCCATCGTCGCGCACCAGAACGCGCAAACGGCTCGGAGAATATTTAAGTTCGATCTCAATATTCTTAGCCCGCGCGTGACGGAACGCGTTGATCAACGCCTCCCTGCCGATTCGATAGATGTCGTCCCGGAGCAACGGGTGCAAGGGCTTCTGCTCTCCCTCCACGATGACTCGAAAACCAACTTCCTCGCCCGTCTTGGCATGTGAGACAACCTCTTGCGGCACTTGTGAGAAGACGTGTTCCAGGTCGAAGGAGACACTGCCGGTGGAACGCAATCCCCGCACCGCGTTCCGGCCCTCATCGATCACCTGCCTCATCAATTGAAGCGCGCGGGTTAACGTCGGCTTAGCCGGAGAATCCGCGGGTAGACTGTCGGTCGCGACGTGGATTTGCATGGAAGCGCTCAGAAAGCCTTGCAGCAAGGTGTCGTGCAATTCCTGAGCGATCCTTGTCCGTTCCGCCAACCGCTCCTCAAATCGCATGTGGAGACGGCTGGACATCTGTTGCATCCGGAATCGGTAGAACGTCAAAACAACGACTGCACACGCGAAGACTAAGCCGGTACGAAACCACCAAGTCTGCCAGAACAAGGGATCGACTTCGAATGGGATAGATGCTTCCGCACTACTCCAAACGCCATCCTGATTGCTCGCCATCAACCGGAAGCGATACGCGCCGGGAGCAAGATTGGTGTAAACGGCCTCGCGAATAGCAACTGGATCACTCCACAGGTGATCGAAACCCTCGAGCAGGTATCGGTAACGGACCCGGTCCGGAACAGAAAGACTCAGGCCGGCATAGCCGAAAGCGATCCGCTGAAGCCCGCCAGGAACGTGAACCGCACCCCCGATGGGGACCACTCGGCCATCCGCGGAGATCGATTGAATGTGAACGATGGCCGGCGCGGAGTTTCTTGTAAGCCGCGCAGGGTCGACAACCGAAATGCCACGATTCAAAGAAAACCAGATTCGCCCCAGTGGGTCCGCGAGTACGGACTGATGCCGCTTTACACCTTCGACTCCCCGGAGACCATCGGCAAGTCCATACTCGCGGACGTCGCCTTCGGCGAGAACACCTTGCAGTAGTTTCTCCCGGTTCACGCGCAACACGTGGTTCGATGTTGCCATCCACAGCCACCCGTATCGGTCCTCGGCAATGCCGAGTATCTGTGCGCGCAGAGCTGTGGGCACTCCGGAAGGAACCTCAAATCGGCCGTGCCCGCGGAAGGCAATGCCGGACGCAGTCCCAACCCAGAGCGCACCAGTCGAGTCTTCCAAGAGGCAATTCACGTTCTCCGAAGGCAATCCATCGGCGATCCCGTAGGATCGCCAGCGGCCGTTTGACAAGCGCACTCACACCGCTTGGCGTGGCGAACCACATGGTTCCATCGGAACCTTCCAGAATCGACGCCACGGTGTTGGAAGCAAGGCCTGACTCAACCGTGTAGTTTGTAAATCGGCCATTTCTCAGCATGCTGACGCCCGCGCTGAGCGTCCCCGCCCATACCGTTCCGTCGCGAGTGCGGTAAACGGAGTAAACACTGTCTTGAGCCAGTCCATCGGCATGGGTGTAGCTCTTGACTTCGACAGAGTTGGCGCCAGAACTTAGCTGTGTCAGTCCACCCCGCTGCCTGCCAATCCATAACTCCCCTTTCCCACCTGCGAGTGAGTAGACCACATCTCGATTCAATCCATCGCTGTTAACGGGCGCATGCTTTCCATCTTTGACCCACCAAAGTCCCCCGCCGGCCGGAGTGAACCACATGCGCTCGTCCGAGTCCACCAATACCGGAGTACTTCCGTCTGTCGGCAAGCCTTCGGGTGTGGAATACGTAACAAATGCGCTGTCGCGGAGACGTTCGATACCGCCGGCGCGTCCTATCCACAGGTTCCCTTCCCGGTCTTCAAACAGCGCGGTAATTGCTTCTCTGGATGCGGAATCATCTTCGCGCAGCGAAGTGAAACCTCGGGAATTGAGCCGCAGGAGTCCGCGCGAGTCGGTGCCCACCCAGACATTCGCGTCGCGGTCTCGCACCATCAGAAGAGCCTGAAAGCGGCCGAATGCCTGCGGTATACCGGCACCAATAATTTGCTGCCCGTCCCAACGCACCACGCCGCTATCGGTCCCGACCCACAAGTCCCGGTCTCCGGCGGAAAGCAGACAGTTGACTTTCAATTCGGGCAGGCCATTTCTGACAGACGACATCTTGCCGCTTGAGAAGCGGAAAAGTCCTGCGTCGCGTGTACCCATCCAAATATCGCCATTGGAGCCTTGGGTCAAGGTGGTCACGGGAGACCGGGGCAGTCCGGCGGCGGGGGCAAGTAATTGAAAACCGGTGCCGCGGAAAACGAAAGCGCCGGCTTGCATCTTCGACACAAGAAGTTCGCCCCGATTCGCCCGGCTCATCGCTTCAATGCGAGTATAGGCGTCCGAGTCGGACGAGGGCCGGTCGAATACGCCGTTGCGGTAGTGCACTACGGAGAGGTCCTGGAGGCGTATCCATAAACCCCCGTCATCGTCCGCCGTCAACCCCAGCACGCTGGCAATCGTAAACGCGCCTGAATCGTCCTTGATCAGACGGAAGTTCCAGCCATCGAAACGCACCAACCCCGCGCCCGTGCCAATCCACAGATATCCGTCGGTCGTCTGAGTAATGGCATAGACGGGTCCCGCTGGAAAACCCTGATCGGCTCCCCAGCGGTCGTGGACATACTGCGACATTTCCCGGTTTGGATCCATCCCATAGGCCGCCGGAATCAGGCAGAGCCACGCTGCCACGCCGGCCATGAGCCAGCGCGCAGACATTTGCCTCGGCTTGAGCGCCCTACGGGAGAAACTCAAACTTTTCAATCACGACCTCGAATTCGTGTTGTAAGGGGTGGCGCTTGTCACCATACGACCACAGGTTCATGTGGATCCGCTCATTGCCTGCAGAAGGAACTCCGGATGTGAAAACATGTTCCGCTACAACGTCAGAGGCTTTATTCGCTGTGGAACCGCGGATCGGTCTTGAAGGACACGCGGCCCGGCTCCCAATCGATCCAATATGTGAGGGGCCCATCCGGCGCAGAGTAGCGGACCGTATTTGCGGGAACCACGTAGGGCTGAACAACATATTGCGCGTTCTTGTCTTCAGGCTCTCCCCAACGGCTGATCTCAATGTCCATTTCCCGAGAGGGTCCCAGGTAGTCGAACGTGAACATAGCGAACACAGCGGCGGGTTCCAGATGAGAAACGTCGCTGACCACAAATCGATACGAACCGTATCCGAGGCTCCTGGAGAGTTTAACTTCCGAACTTGCCCATTGATCTCCATGTTTCATGACGCGGAGATGAAGGAATCCGCGATCGTCGGTCCATGCGTTGGCTGTGTCAGGAGAGTCCGTGGCCCCGGCATCGCCCGCTTTCTGAACGATTTCCCATTGATAGCCGCTGAACTGGATTGTCTTCGGAGGCGCACTGGGCGCCACTCCTCGTACCGTGGCCACGGCTAACACAGGCCCGCCTTTCTCAGGTAGGGCACTCACCGTCAGCGGCGCACGGTATCCGGCATCAACCAGCAGCGCCGCGTAGGAAAGCCCCGGGTGTGTGGGGCTCTTCCATGTCGAATCCTTTTGTATCGGAGTGTAGGGCTGTTCGGCCATGGGCTGCACCCACCACACTCCACTCAGCGCGAACAGAACGATTCGCTGACCGCGTGTGGCGCCCTTCACGCGGCCCTCGATGGTTTCGAGCTTTTCCGAACTGCCGTCGCCGGCCGGAGGAACGCGAGTGAACTCGATCGATGGTTCGATATCAGCCTTAGATGGTATGCAGCTCGTAACTGACACACAACCGATCAGAGCAATTGCGAAACTCAGGATTGCTTCCTGGCAATGACAAAGGCGAGACATTCGATCCGGTCCCTAAAAATATAGCTTTAATCCGGCTTGCACCTGCCGCGGCTGATTCGCTTGACCGGTAATCTGGCCAAACGTCGCGTCACCGACATTTGTGTCGGGCGCGGCGAACTGCACTCGATTTAAAGCGTTAAAGACTTCCAGCCGGGCCTCCAGTCGCGCACCCTCGCGAAAGGCCAGCGGAACCTGCTTGAAAAGCGACGCGCTCAAATTATTGGTTCCCGGCATACGTGCGTTTGACAGAACCCGCGGGGCGGTGCCATCGGTGTATGGCGCGGGCTTCACCGCCACCTGAGGATTCGCAAAATACTGGTTCAAGTTACCGGTTCCGGCAACCTGAAGCGGTGAGAGTAGATCGGGATATTGATTCCCATAAGTCGGCAGACTGACGCTGCAGCCGCCGCATAAAGCCAACTGGATCGGGAGCCCATCATCGACGCGGTAGATGCCGTTTACCTGCCACCCACCCACAAACGCATCCAGAATGCCGCTGACATTTGCGCCATATTTCTTATGATGCCCGAACGGCAGCTCATAAATGAAACTCAACTGCGCGATTTGAGGAATGCTGAATGCCGATAAGGATCGATCGAGCTGAAGATTGTTGGGGTCTCGCGCGTTCGGTTGCGAAGTAGCCATTCCTCCCACCAGGAACGAGTAACCGCTCGATCCGAGCGATGAGTCATCGAGACTCTTCTGAAAAGTGTACGTAAACTGGAACTCCAACCCTTGGGAGAATCGCTTCTCGACGCGCAACTGCACCGCATGATAAATCGAATTCGCCCACGGGACAAAACTGCTGCTGAGCCCCGTCCCGGAACCGGCGCTGTACTGCGGATAGGGCACCAGCAGCTTCCATCGGGGAATTGTGGGACCGGACAAGTCGGGGCTCCCTTGAATCATCCCGTAGAAGGGATTTGAGACTTGCTGCAAGTAATAAGATGGCTTCGCGCGAAAAGCGTCGGCAACATTGGGCGGAAGCGCATCGAACTGATTCGCGTATCCCATCGCATAGAGATGCGTGCCTTTTCTTCCTATATAGGCTGCGTCCAACACGAGTGACCACGGGAGCTGGTGCTGAACATCCAAGCTCCAGCCCTGTTCCTGTGGCGCCTGATTCAAATTGCGAATTGGAATGCCGCTTAACCCCTGGCCAAGCATCGTCGACGCGCCTTGGCTGCTGCCGGTCGCCGTCTGTATTCCAAATGGAAATGGATTGCGCAGAAACTCGAGCGGCAGCCAAGGAGTCGCTGGGACGTTATTGACTCCGTTCGTAACCGGGTCATTCCCAAGAAACCCGCCGGCTACGGCGTTGCCGACGACACCAAGATCGGATGGATCGTAGTAGATACCATACCCACCGCGAAGTGTCGTGTGGTTCAGAAAATTGTAAGCGAAACCAACTCGCGGCCCGACCTGCCCCCAGTACGTGTCAAATTCTGTTCGCGGATTGCCGCCCACACCAGCAAACTCCACCGCGCCGCGAAGGTCCAATCCCGGAACAGTAACCGGCGATGCGGCAGCCGGATCGAAATAAGTCATCTGATTGAATCTCTCGGTGCGAGGCGTTTCCACGTCGTAGCGAAGTCCCAGGTTGAGGGTCAGTTTGGGCGTCACGCGCCAATTGTCCTGAACAAAGCCTCCGATTTGATAATTCTGCGTCGATGTAAAAGGAGGGATTTCGTATCGGCTCCAATTGTCGACGTAGCCTGTCATCAGCGTCGCCAGCGCGTCTCCGCCGACCCCCGCGAGTCCCGATGCCGTCCCGCCGTTCGTAAACGCAAACAGCCCGTTGGGCGTGCCGGCCTGCATGAAATTGATTCGATGCCGGCGAAGCTCGCCGCCGATTCTGATCTCGTGTCTTCCCATGAGGTGACTCACCGATCCCACAAGGTGACCGGTCTCACTCGCAAATCTGAGAACCGACCAGGCTTGTCCCCCGATGCAGCCATTGAAGCCGTTGCACCCGTAAGCGCTGAACAGCCAAACCGAGGGCGGCGTCAATAAACCGGAAGTGTCGATGTAAGAAGGCATTCCGAGAACCTTGGCCGGATCGTAGCCACCAAACGAGGCCGCCACACCATCGGTGGGATACCAGTTGTGAGCGTATCCCAAAGACAGATTCATCAATGTCTCTCCACTGAAGGTGTGACTGTAGTTTACGTTCCCCACAAGAGCGGCATGTTTGGTAGGTCCTTGCGTACTTGTGTCATAAACATTCCCGAAGAAGTTGGCGTTTTGACCGGAGTCCCATTCGTGCGAAAATCTGACGCTGACTACATCTCTGCTGCCGAAACTATTATCCAGTTTGATGTCAAAAGACTGTTGGCTAAGTGGGCTCGCACCGGTTGCGACCCAGTTGTGATACGGGTCATAAGCCGCAGTACCCACATTCAGATTCGGCAGCGGAAATGCCTGAATGAGTCTAGCGCCCACCGGGTCGATCAGATTCCCCGCTCTCGGCGGTAAGTTGCCGAGGCCAAATGGAATGTTCGGATTCCCCGGGCTTGTGTAGGTCGCCAGGTTGTTGAAGGCGATCGGCATACGACCGGTGGCGTTATTCTGGGGATCGGGCTTACTCGTGTAAGGATCGTAGATCTGGCCAGCCGGATTGGAGCAAGCACCGCCCGCGTTGAATGTGCCGTTTGCTCTTCCGCATAACTCGCCGAAGTCTCCCGAGCGCTCGGCTGCGTCCGGTACTCCCGCAAGCGACGACGTCTGACCCGTCAGGGCGCGAATTCCGTTGAAGTCGAAAAAGAAGAATGTCCTGTTCTTGAGGATCGGGCCTCCGATCGTTCCGCCAAAATCGTTGCGCGTGAGATGTGGCTGAGCCAGGTTCGCAGAGTTGGCGAAGAAACTGTTCGCATTCAAATCGTTGTTGCGCAGAAATTCAAAAAGCTCGCCATGATATCGATTCGTACCCGATCGCGTAATCACGTTCACTATCGTGCCGCCGCTATTGCCGAACTCAGCACTGAAATTGGTCTGCTGAATCTTGAATTCCTGAATCGCCTCAACCGGCGGAACATAGAGGGCCTTCTGAACGCCGGGATTGTTGTCGCTGTTGGCGACACTGGCGCCATCTAGCAGTAAATCTCCTTGAGCATTGCGGCTTCCATCGGAAACGAAGTTGGTGACAAACCCTGGCGTGCTCACGCCGTTGCCATAGGTTGTTCCCGGAGCCTGCGAAACGCCCGGCGCGAGGAACGCCAGATCAAAGGGATTGCGATTCACGAGAGGCAGATCGTTGATCGTCTTCCGATCAAGAGTCAAACCGATCGTGGCATCATCAACTCGGGCCGGCGATGGGTCAGCCTCAACCAGAACGTTCTCACGGCGCACCAGAAGCCCCAATTTTGCATCCGCGGACACGCTCCCGTTCACAGCGATTGCAATATTGCGAACTTCGGAGACCTCGAACCCTGCTGCCTCCACCAGGATCGAATAGGTGCCCGGAGATAACGATCGAAAAAGGTACCGGCCTGTGTTATCGGTGCTCGCCGTGTTACGAGTGCCGCGATCCTCGCTAGCGATTGTCACCTTGGCGTGTGTGACCGGCGCTCCTGACGGGTCCAGCACACTACCCGTGAGTGATCCGGTGTAGAGTTGTCCGAAACCAGCGATTGCGAAGCAGATCGCAAGCAAGAAAATCTTCAAGATGGGAGGTCTGATTCGGCTGAATGGTATGCGCAACGGAACCTCCTCGGTATCAGACGAAACGCCGATCCGGCAAGACCATCAGCCGTGGATGGTCTCTTTTCCCAGGCTGCCGGCCAGTACCGAGCGACGCGCCGTCAGTTGAAGTAGCTCGCACCATTGTAGTACTGCTTACCGAATGCGTTCTCAGCAATGTTAAGTCGTACCATAGCAAGCGCCGCTGTAGGTCGAATCCCCAGGAGATGGTGATTTTTGATACCACATTCGTGGTATGACGACGATGCCGAACCGGTGTCCCGGCCTTGGCAACCGTCATTGTCAATTAGTGAACAACTTCAATCGTGAGCTGACAACCTCCTGGATTGAGGCAACCGCCGACGGCAGAATTTTATAGGGTACGATTTCTTCCTCGCGCCGGCCGAGACCCTGCTCCAGACCACGCCTCCAAGCAAGACGCAGCTCGGTATTAATGTGAACAATATTGATCCCGGCCTGGATCGCCATTCTTAAATCGTCATCACAGGTTCCGGACCCGCCATGCAGAGTCAAAGGCACGCCTGTCGCCGTTTTGATCTCCCGGATTCTCTCAATGTTGAGGCGTTTTCTCTCCGCACCGGCAACCATGCTCCTTCGCATGCCATGCATATTTCCGACTGCGGGAGCCAGGATGTCGATCCGTGTGGCTTCGACGAATTGTCGCGCCTCCGAGGCCGTGGTAAGAATATGAGCGGGGCCCGGCGCATCGTCGTGGATTTCGGAACCGCTTCCAATGTCGCCGATTTCGCCTTCCACCAAGATCGCCGGATTGATCGATTTCAGAGCCTCAACCGCATTCCTAGTCTGTTTCTCGTTCTCCTCAAAGGGCAGTGCCGAAAGGTCGAAGACGACGGAATCGAACCCGGCCTTTGCCGCTTCCAACGCCCTCGTGAGTGAGTGTGTATGGTCGGCGTTCAGGAAGATGGGCACGCCGAACTCGTCGCGCAGGCTACGCACGAGTGCGGCGAGCTGCCGGGTTCCCATGAAATCCCTTTCGCCCTCGGATGCGCCCACCAGAACCGGCGCATTCCGCTCACGAGCCGCCCCAACCACAGCCTTCAGGAACACGAGATCGGCGACATTAAAGTGACCGATCGCCGTTCGTTCACTTTGCACCTGCTCAAGGACGTCACTCAGTTTTCGCATGGCCATTTGATGTCCCCTGTTCACCTGGCGACACAAGATGTCGACGCACGTCTCGTTCGAAGTACCACGAACGAGGTATTCACCTGCGTAGCTGAACGAGTTAGCGCAAAAATCCTCAATCTCGTGATGCCTCCGGCGTGTCGCTCCGGCATACTCTGAGCATGAGGGCAGCCAAATTCAGCGGAGGTGACTTGTGAGAGCCGTGCGCGTAGCTGACGCCGCTGAAACGCCATCGTTGATTCAAGACGATGTTTCCAGGCCTCAGCCGGGGCAGGGAGAAGTGTTAGTCCAAGTTCGTGCGGCCGGTGTCACACTAACGGAACTATCGTGGTACCCCACCTCGCACACTGAGCTAGGCGGAATCCGAATGTGGGCCGTACCGGCGCATGAATTCTCCGGAGTCGTGACGGCCGTCGGTGAGGATGTCGGCTCGTTGGAAATTGGGCGCGAAGTCTATGGCATGAACGGCTGGTACTCCGACGGAGCGATGGCGGAGTATTGCAGTGCGCCGTTCTATGCAGTGGCTCCTAAACCGCTGAGGCTGACCTACGTTGAGGCGGCGTCTGTCCCCATTAGTGCTCTGACCGCCTGGCAGGGGCTGTTCGATCATGCGCAGTTGCAACCAGGGGAGAGCGTTTTAGTCCACGGAGGAGCGGGAGCGGTGGGAAGCTTCGCAATCCAACTCGCCCGGATTCACGGCGCGCACGTGGTCGCAACAGCATCCGCACGAAATAGAGACTTCGTGTTGAGCCTGGGCGCGGAGCAGGTCATCGACTATCAAAAGTCGCGATTTGAAGAATGCATCGAGGGCGTGGATGTCGTGTTCGATACAGTCGGTGGAGAAACAGTGGAGCGGTCGTGGAGCGTTCTCAGGCCTCGTGGACGCATGGTGACGGTAGCCTCGACTGCGGAGGGATCCACGGACGAAAGGGTCAAACAAGCCTTCTTCATCGTGGAGCCGAATCAGAAACAGCTCTACGAAATCGCGGGCCTGCTGGATACCGCGATACTTCGACCGGTGGTGGATTCAGTCATCCCGTTGTCACAGGTGCCTGCACTGTTTGCGGGTAAGGTAGCAAGGCAGGGCCGCGGAAAGCTAGTAATCGCAATTCAGAGCGTGGATTAGAACGGGACACAAAAAAGGGAGGTACTTATGAGGAGTGTTATGGAGCGGGAGTTGATCGGCAACAGCGTCAAAATTAGAGCGGCTCTCGAACAAGTAAAGCTGGTCGCGCCGGCGGATTGCGCCGTATTGATTCAGGGTGAGACCGGCACCGGAAAGGAATTGATTGCCCATGCGATCCATGGTCACAGTCAGCGCTCGACCGGTCCATTCGTAACACTCAATTGCGCCGCGATTCCGGCGGGGCTCCTGGAAAGTGAATTGTTCGGCCACGAGCGGGGCGCCTTCACGGGGGCCCTCACGCAAAGACTGGGCCGGTTTCAGATGGCTCACAGGGGTACCTTGTTTCTGGACGAGATTGGAGACTTGCCGGTCGAACTGCAGCCAAAACTGTTGCGCGCGCTCCAGGAGCACGAGTTCGAGCGACTGGGGAGTTCGCAAACCGTTCGCGTCGACGTGCGCATCGTAGCCGCAACCAACCAGAACCTCACAAAAATGGTGGATGAACGGCGCTTCCGGGCGGACCTGTATTATCGCTTGAACGTCTTTCCCATTACGCTCCCTCCTCTGCGTGATCGAGTCGAGGACATTCCGGCTCTCGTCCGGCACTTCGTGCATGTCTTCGCCGAACGCATGAACAAGTCCATCGACGGCATCCCCGACCACGTTATGGACGCACTTTGCCTTTATCCCTGGCCTGGCAACATACGTGAATTGCAAAACTTGATCGAACGGGCAGTCCTGGTGACCCAGGGCCGGCTGCTGGCCCCTCCGCTTTTGGAGCTCACGCGCCTGATGCCGGCCAGGTCGAAGGAGCCTGCCCGGACGCTTGTGGAAATGGAGCGGGTGTACATTACTGAGACGCTGCAGGAAACGAATTGGATCGTCGGCGGTCGTGCGGGTGCCGCAGCGAAACTCGGGATGGCTCGGACAACTCTCATTTCACGAATGCGCAAACTCGGCATTTCGCGCGATGCGTTCTCGCACAGTTCGGCATGGCCGGCTGCAACCGATGGAATACCGGAAAAGCAGTACTCCGGAGCATTCGCGCAAGCCGCCGCAGGGTCTTAGGCGACTCGATTAACAGGCTGAAAGGCAAGCGCTGCTCACTGCCCCGCGGCCTTCGCGTCTGCATTCGGAACTGCGCGCGCGTAGAACGCCGACAGGTCGCTCTTTAGCTGCTTCAGCGCATCCACGTTGAGATAGATCATGTGCCCTGACGGGTAATAGGCGAATTCGATGTTGCCGCGCAGTTTCGGCTCCAGTTCGACATGGGCAAGATCGTATTCCGTGATAAAGAACGGCGTGGCTAGATCAAACAGACCGTTCACTGAGAAGACGCGAAGCCGTGGGTTCTTCCGCATGGCGTCGGCCAGATCGCCAGCCACGTAGGCGTCGCGCATCGGTTGGCCTTGCCCTTGGCCGCCGGTTGGCACGGCCGATCCGAGGCGATGCTCGTGATCCCACATCTGATTGACCCCGGGCCCGCTGGGGAGATAGTTTTCGTCAGAGGTGAATTTCAGCTCGCGATCCAGATAATCGTGCAAAGCGGTGACGAACGCCCCTGCGATGCCGGAGTCGGACGGGTCGTAGCCCGGAGTCTCGCCTGCGGCATCCACGTCAGTGCCCTCGAAGCGCGCATCGTAGCGTCCCAGAATGGCGCGCTGGTCGCGGAGCAGCTCCTTGCGAAAACGGGCCGGGCTCACCCGCAGATTCGCTTCCTTGATAAACGGCACGCTCAGGCCCGTATAGCTCGCCAGCTTTGCCGCCGTCGCGTCCACTTGCGCCTGCGGCAGGTTGTGCCCTTGTGCCAGCGCTTCCTCATACGGACCGCGCGCAAACGCCCGCACTTCGTCCAGAAACGTCTTCTCGTCTTTTCCCTTGTGAGAAACCTTTTCGTAGTGCCACGCAATGGCGGCATACGAGGGAAGATTGCCGATGAAAACGGCGTCTGATCCCGGAGCCAGCGTGAAGTAATTCAGGATCGACGACATCAGGATGACGCCGTTCATCGACATGCCACTGTTTTCGAGCGCATCCACCAAGGCCGCCGAGCGGGTGGTGCCATAGGATTCGCCGAACAGGAACTTCGGCGAGTTCCACCGGTGATTGACGCTCACGTAGCGATAGATAAATTTCTGGAACGCACGTACGTCCTGATCGGTTCCGGCGAAATCCCGGATGACCCCCTTTCCAACCGGCCGGGAATATCCGGCGCCGATTGCATCCACGAACACCAGGTCGGAGCGATCCATCAGACTGTATTGATTGGAGACGACCTGATAGGGTCCGGGACCGGTGGCCTCGGGACTCGATGTGAGCACGCGGACCGGTCCGACCGACCCCATGTGAAGCCACATACTCGCCGAGCCTGGCCCGCCGTTATAGAGAAAAGTGAGTGGCCTCGAACGAGGGTCTGTCACTCCATCCAGCGTATAAGCGACATAAAACATACTGGCGGTCGGTTGGTCATCGTCGCCCGGGATCAGGAGGTTGCCTGCCGTGGCCGTGTAGCGTAGCGTCTTTCCGCCGAGCGTCATCTCGTGCGAAGTGACGGCGTTCTTCTCCGGTGGTACAGGCGTCGCCGGCCTCTCCGTATTGGCCGGATTAGTCGGCGCCCGCTGGGGCTGCGCAAACAGCCCGGGAACGAAAGCCAGCAAGCATGCCATAACCGAGTAATACATGTGACTTGAACGCAACAACGGCCCCTCCTTGGGGCTTATTCTTGCATTCGGCGCGCCGGACAACAAGGGGCGAATGGATGCCCGGTGCCCAAAAAAATGTCAATCCACGGCAAGATCATCCTCCGGTCTACGTCAACTTCTGCTGTATAGAGGAGGGTGATATGAGGGGTAAAACCTTTGTAACGATACTATTGGCGTCTTTGGCTGTCCCTGCCTTCGCTGACGTCAAGATCACGACCACTTACACCAGTGACGGGCAAAACTCCGAGATGACGATCTACAGCAACGGAAAGCGCCTCCGTTACGACTACGGTAAGGGACTGATCCTGATTCGCCAGTGCGACTTGAACCGCATCGTGCAAATTGACGACAAGGCCAAAACCTATTTGAGCCTGCCCGCCGACCAGTCAAACGGCGCCTCCTCGTCGCTTGCCGGATCTGCGTCAACCAAGGTGGCAGTGACTGACACCAATGAGCGCAAAGATGTGTTCGGTCACTCCGCCCGGCACTTGAAGCTCTCCGAAACCACGGAGGGCAAACATGAGCGAACCGAAACGGACGGCTGGTATATCGATGCAAAGGATCTCGCCTCCTGTTACCAGCAACAGCTAAATTCCAGCGCCGGCGGTTATCCGGTTTCCTACGTCATTACAACCTACGGGGAGAACGGCAAGGTGTCTTCTACCGTCAGCATGCGCGTGACTGCACTGGCAACGGCTCCGCTCGAACCGATGCTGTTTGAGGTCCCGCGCGGCTACACCGAGTCCGCCCCTGAGAACGCCGCTTCGAAAGTGACCCCGAAGTCGCCTTCCGTCATCCGCATCGGAGCCGTCGCCATGCAGAACAAGTCGACTCAGCAGGTTCCGGGAAATACCGCGTTCAATCAGCTGTTCGGGCCGTTATTCGCGGCGCAGCTCGATGTTGTACAACTCGCGGATGGGTCCACGGAAGCCGTCCAGAAGAAGGCGCGCGAGGCACAGTGCGATTACATCCTTTATAACGAGCTGGCCTCGGCTGACAGGCCCGCCTCAGGGAAGGTCGGCGGTTTTCTGCACAAGGCGCCCGGTATCGGGCACATTGCGGGCGGGGATGCCCTGGAAGCCCGGATCGATTACCGCCTGGTGCCGGCAAACGGCGGGGACCCGATTCTGGCCTCCACCGCCATCGGCAAAACCGGGAGCTCGTTTGACTGGAAGGCCGCCGCAATGCTGGCTTCCAACGTCCTCCCCATGACGATGGCGGCGAAAATGCTCGGCGGCGCCTTCAACCCCGCGATGATGAGTTCCATGCTCGGCGGCCAGGGAACGGGAGCCGCGATGACCAGCATGGATCCGATGATGGGCAGTTTGACGATGTTCCTTCGCGCCACTAATGCCGTGCCCGGGGCGTCCGGAAATCCTAACCAAAATGCGCCGGGCTTGGATGCGGCGCTGGCAGCGGCTCTCGACCAGGAGGGTAAGGCGATTGTTGCGCAGCTGAAACCGCCTTCTAAGTGAGTCAACAGGATCTCGAATTCCAGTCAACCCGCGAATCGCCCCTCCCAGCGGGCCGGATCAACCGGCCCGCTGGTTTGCTTTTGGTAGCCCTGGACCTTTCCACGCCCGCTGTGTATTCTTGTGTCCAGCCCAGTCGTACTCGGAGGATGCCTTCATGCGCTTTATCAAATTTGTCATGATGCCCGCCTTGTGGCTGTGCCTCCGGCTCCTCGAAGCCCAGCCGGCCGATCTGTCGGCGGTCAATCTGCTGGCGCAACGGCTCCACGGTGCATACAGCCTAAAGGATGCGGAAGGGATTCTTGCGCTTTGGAGTGATAAATCGCCGCAACGCGCGGAGCAGCGGGCCACGCTCCAGAAACTGAGTGCCAGTTTGACTGCGGCAGTGAGTGAGAGCACCGTCGGCGATCCGGAAATTACCGGAGATCGGGCCCGAGTCCGGATCGATCGCGCCGTCGTGGCCACGCCCGCAAATGTGCCCGGCGCCGCCAAGAAAAAGTTAGTCCTGGAATGCGTTAGGGAGCAGGATGGCTGGAAGATCTGGCGGGAGATCCCCGCCGCCGAGGATCTCGCTGAGCGGCTGGCGGCCACGGGAACCGAGGACCAGGTGGCCGATCTGCTGGCGAAGAACCCGGATCTGATCGATTCCGATCTGGCGGCCGCGCTGATCGATGGCGGGCGGGGCGCGCGCAACCGCGGCGAATTCAAGCAGGCTCTCAAGGTTTACGATCTCGCCTATCGCATCGCGGAGCGCGCCAACGACGAGAGGGCCCGCGCTCTGGCGCTGAACAACACCGGACTCGTGCAATATGACCTGGGCAACTACGCCGACGCACTGGACAGCTATCGCCGAAGCCTGGCGCTCAGCCAAGGACTGCACGATGATGCAGGCGCCGCTCGATCGCTCAACAACATCAGCGCCGTGTACACAGATGCCAGCGAATTTTCTGCTTCGTGGGAAAACTTGGAGAAAAGCCTGGCAATCGGCGAGAAGTTGCACGACAACCGCCTGATATCCAACGCCATGGGGAACATGGCGATCATCTATGGTCATCGTGGGGACTACGTCCAGGCCCTGTCACTTCTCAACAAAACTTACGAACTACACGCGCCTTCGGGCGACAAGCGGGCGCTCGCTATTGATCTCCTCAACCTCGGAGATGTCTTCCAATGGCAGGGCGATATCGCGCAATCCCAGGACTACTTCCAGCGCGCGTTCGACGTCGCCAACGTGGCGGGATTGAAGCCCATGATGGCCATTGCCCTGATGAGCCTGGGAAACGTGGCTGAGATTCGGGGAACTAACCAGGACGCAATTGAGAAATACCAGAAAAGCCTCGCCATATTCGATGAACTCGGTGACAAGCCGTATGCAGCGAGCGACCTGTCCTTTATCGGCAGCGCCTATTCCGCGCAGGGCGACCACGTAAAGGCCCTGGAGTATTTCCAGAAAGCCCAGGAACTGCAAAAGGCCATGGGTGGCGGCGGCGAAATGGCTTTGACTCTGACACGCATGGCCACAACCTATAACCGCAAGGGTGATTTTCAAGAGGCGGCGCATGTGGCCGCGGAGGCAGGGAACCTGGGCGAGTCTTCGGGAATGCGGGAAGTAGTCTGGCGCTCCGACCTCGAGCAGGGAAAAGCCCACCGCGGTCTGGGCGACCTCGCGCAAGCCGAAACCAGGTTCGCCAAAGCGATCCACACCATTGAGGACCTGCGCCTGGACGTCGCCGGCGGCGAATCGGAGCGGGAGAATTTTTTTGAGGACAAGCTGGAGGCGTATCATCGCATGCTCGATCTGCTGGTAGCGGACGGGCGCACTGCAGAGGCGTTCCATTACGCCGAGCGGGCCAAGGCCCGGGTACTTCTGGACGTCTTTAAAAATGGACGCAGGGAGTTGACCGAATTGATGACTGTCGCCGACCGCCAGCGCGAGCAGGATTTTCGAATCAAGCTGGCATCGCTGAATGCAAAACTGGTCCGCGGCCGGGAGCATCTGGCCCCTGCTCAGCTCAATGCCGTTACGGCGCAACTCGACCGCGCGCGTTTGGAATACGATGCCTTCGAAACAGCCCTCTACTCGCAGCATCCCGACTGGAAGTTGCAGGCCGGGGCGATCGAACCTGTCCGTCTCGAACAAGCTTTGGAGATGATTCCCGCGGCCGACACCGCGTTCATCGAGTTTGTCGTGACAGACGACAAGCTATACACGTTCGTGGCCGCCGGCGGACCGCATCCGGAAGGCACACCGCGGATCCAGGTTTTCACCGCGTCCGTTCCTCGCTCTCAACTCATCGAGCGAGTCCAGCGATTCCGGCAGCAGCTTGCGACCCGCGACTTGGGATTTCGCGCGAGTGCCGCCGGCATGTACCGGCTCCTATTTGGCGGCGCCGGGGCCGATCTGGCCCGCAAACGCCATCTGATCGTGGTGCCGGACGGAGTTCTCTGGGAATTACCGTTTCAAGCCCTGGTGGATCCCGCCGGCCGATATCTGCTGGATGACTCTTCTGTATCGTATGCACCTTCGCTCACCGCTCTGAAAGCCATGACTGAAGTAAAGACGGAGCGCCGCCGAAGCCCTGAGCGAACGCAACTGCTGGCCATGGGCAATCCTACTTGGGGACGCGGCCAGGTCGAACGTGTAAAAGCCGTCTATCGCGATCAGGATCTCGGAAACCTACCGATCGCCGAAACCGAAGTGCAGCGCCTTGGCCAGATCTATGGCGAGGACCGGAGCCATGTCTACATCGGACGCGACGCTCGCGAAAGCCGCTTTAAGAAAGAGGCCGGTGAATCCAGTGTGTTGCACCTGGCTACGCATGGCATTCTGAACGATGCCAGCCCCCTGTACTCCTACCTGCTCCTGGCGGGCGAGGGCGACGGCAGTTCCGAGGACGGGCTCCTGGAGGCGCGCGAGTTATTGCAGATGAAGCTGCGCGCGGAGTTAGTGGTGCTCTCCGCCTGCGAAACGGCGCGCGGCCGCGTGGGCGCGGGCGAGGGAATGATCGGCTTGAGCTGGGCGTTGTTTGTTTCCGGCGTGCCCACCACCGTGCTCAGCCAATGGAAAGTCGAGTCTGACAGCACCAGCCGGTTGATGATCGCGTTCCACCAAAACCGACTGAAGAACCGTGGCGACGCAGAGGCCCTGCGCGCCGCTGCACTCAGTATTCGCAAGGACCCCGCGTATCAGCACCCATTCTACTGGGCCCCTTTCATCGTGATCGGCGCAGGCTTGAACTAGGATTTCCAACCTCCGCTTGCTCACGCGCGCGGCTCGGAAAGCACACGCACCGACCCCGACCATGCCGCCTTTTACCGACCGTGCCGCCTTTTACCGAGCCGCGACCGTAAGGGAGCGGAGGCTTCAGGTAGCCCTACCGCTGGCGCAGTTGCTCGACACTCGCCTGCAGTCCAGCTACCTCCGGCGACCCCGGGTTCTGCTCGCGCAGCGCCCCCAGTTCCCGTTCAGCTTCGTCCAGAAGCCCGGCGCGCGCATAGACAATTCCGAGCACCAGGTGCGAGTCACTCCACTGGCTCCTGGCGCGGCCGATTTCCGCCGCATCATCCTCACTCAAAATCCGAAAGCGCGCTTCCGGGGCGGGTGGCGCAGGTATGGTGAACTCACTTCCGTTTCGACGGACATTCAACTGCCAGGAATACACGGCACCGCGGCTCAGCGTTTTGGCAACTTGCCATTCCGTTCCCGAAATCCAGTTGCTGCTCCCGGCCAACTCAAACCCAGCACCGTAAACACTCACCCGGTAGACCGCACCCTCGATGGGCTCCCAGCGAAAAACCGGACGCTGGCTTTCGACCACGGTTGCCACTGGCGCCAGAAGTTTACCGGGCGTCGCTGGATTGGAGGCGCCCAATAGCACGCCGCGATTCCCCACCAGGTCCTTCAGCGATGCGGCAGGGTCGATCCGTTTCTGGGTCACGGCCTGCTCGAGAAACGCTCGGTACGGCCCCGCCAGTGCGTCCAGCCCGGCGATTGCGCCTCCCGTCGTCACCGAAATGACGCGATTCCCGTCCCGAATGATCGAGCCCGTTTGCGGTGTCGGTACCGGCGTACTGGAACCGCTAGCGCTCGGCTGTCCATTCTGAGCCAGTTTCGCATTCTGCCGCTCCGGTGCCCGCAGCAACACAAACAAAAGCAGGGCCGCTACGGCCGCAGCCATAGCCAGAGATCCTTTCCAATTCCGCACCGCCCGCCAGAGTCCGGCCCACGAACCAGCAGGTTTCTCGATGGCGCGCGGGGCTTCCAATTCGATCCGCAGCATGCGGAGTTCGTAGAGATCGTCGGCACAGGACCGGCACTTACTGGTGTGTGCCTCGACGGCGCCCCGATCTTCAACATTCATCTTCCCGTCCACGTACGCCGCAATATAGTCGTAATCAAGGTGGGTGGAACGGGCTTCTGCCTCAAGGGCAACCCGCAGATTCCGTGTGCCGGCCTCCAATTCCGCGGGCGAGGCTACGCGCGCCCGGCAAGCCTCACAACCCCCCACGTGTTCGGACACATCTAGCAGCTCGGCGGCCGCCATCGACCGTTCACGATATGCCCGAATTTGCTCGTCGCTCAAATGAGCAGTCATACAATATTCGCTAGTCCGTACTGGCCTGACTTCATGGATGTAGAAATTGGCCGGATAATTACCGGCTCCTCAATTATTTTCCGCGTTCGAACTCCTTCATTTTTCGGGCGAGCCGTTTTCGGGCCGAACTGCGCCGGTTGGCAACATCCTGCCGGCTAATCCCCAGTTCCCGCCCGATCGACGCATCGTCCAGCGGAAGCCTCTTCCACAACTCCGCGAACTCCGGCGCCCCCATTTCCAATGCCGCGGCAATCTGCCGGATGTTGGCGATCCCCAGGAAGTCAAACAACTGTATGTCCCCTCCCGCGCCATCTTCCAGATTGAGCAATAAGGCCTTGCGGTGCTCCAGAGGCAGGTCGCAAATCTCGGCCCAAAGACGTTGCATGTATTGCCCGGCACTCAAGCGGGCTTCCGCGGGCGGTTCGGCGGCCGCCAGTTCCCAACGCCGTGCGCGTTCGCCGCGCTCTTCATCCAACGACTGCACCCGCGTTTCCTTCACATCGGACCATTCCGACACGACATTCACGAGATCCTCGAAAATCAATGGCGCGCGCGCCGCCCTTAGAATGGCTTCCACCAACTCGCTAAAGCTGAGGCGCCGCGGATCCTCGCTTTGCCACAACTTCTTGCAAGCCTCGCTCAGATGCGCGATGTCTCGGTCGGCTTCGCTGCCGTGATCCCGCGCAAATCCGCACACATCCTGCCCTCGCGCGGTTTGCCATAAGCCAAACTTCGGTTCATGGGTGGCTAGGTACCGCAGTTTCATCGAGAGTCTCACCCAGGCCGGCTTCCTGGCCCGAATATACTCGTTGCACGCGTTGTACGCCGTCACCGCCGCATAGCCCGTGAAGTTTCGGACCGCTTGTTCACTATCGCCGCCCTTGACCCGATCCAGGCGAGCCAGCAGATTGTAGAGAGCTGTACTACAAACATCGTCGACGTCCGCCCGTTGCGCCCGGTGATCCTGGGCACTCGGCGACGACTCCAGTTTGAAACTCACGATCCTGCGGATCAGCGGTTCCGCATGGTCGCATACCAGGGTTTCCATGAGCGCGCGGGCCCGTGTCCGGTCAATCTCCTGAAGCCATTGCTCCAGAAGAATCTCCGCTCCCTGCGTCGGCTGCTGAGATGCCATGGCCCTAAACCGCTCTATCGTTTGTAGCATAGGCGTACCATCCGCCTTGGTTAGCGGCCCGTACAACTTTTTCCCGCCATCGGGCAATCTCGCGGCGCGGTGTTCATCATATGCCTTAAGTTGGCACCGCCTTCCCACAGGGCGGTTCCAGCGGAGACGGGAGCGGAGGTCCCACGGGGGATCCCATCGGAGGGAGTATGGCCGGGAAGACTCTATTACGCTGGCTACTCGGGGCGCTTTTTGCGTTGGGGGCGGTTCGCGTCCACGCTGCCCAGTTCCTCGTGGTCACCCATTCTGGCAACGCCTGGTTGTTCACAGAGGCCGAGTCGATCCAGATCAACGGAAAAGACAAGGTCCGCAGCGCCGCGAGTTCCGCTCCCCACCCTAAGACCTGGGATCCGAAGTCCATCGGCCACCTGCCCGATGTCACGTTGGAAAGCCTTTCGGTAATCATGCGGACGCCCGACGGGAATCTTTTGGCCCGCTCCGGGGAAGCACTCGAATGGACCATCCTTCTCCCGGATAGTGTCAAGGACAAGGTTTCCCAATCTGCCCCTGACATTTGGCGAGGCGCCGCGATTTCGCTAAAAACCGACCGGAAGGAAAAGACTCCTACCGCCGTCAACCTTAAAGAACTGTATGCCATCGTTCCAGGGCGTGACCCCGCTCTGTCCGCAGCGCGGCTGGTCACCGACGTTTCGCTCCACAAGATGCCGAACGTTGATGATGGCCAGGCTTTTCGCCAGATGGTGGACCTGATTCCGGCGGCAGTCAAGACATATCCCGCGGGCCCTTCCACCGAAACGATCCGCGATTATCTTCGAGGTGAAATGTCCGGCCGGCTGCGGCAATGGGCGGACGGCGCCGCGCCTTTGTCCGTTCTGGACGATAGCCTGCTCCTGGCCAAAGCCTCGGAATCGGCGTTCCCGAATGACGCTGCACAAGCCGGCCTGCGGAAACAGGCGGCTGCCGCCAAAGAGACTTTGGATCGCAAGTTAGCCATCCTCCGCGCGCTCCACGCCGGGAAACAAACAGATGCCTTCCTGGCTGCCTATCGGGATTTCGAACCTTACGACAAGTCTTTTCCAGATCTGGCGGCCGCTCGCCGCGCTCACCTGGATAGCAGTGCGCTGGCCCACTTGGATGCTGCCCGGCGACTGCGCAAGGAAGGCGATTATGCCAACGCCATTCGCAATCTTCGTCTGGCGCAGTTGCACAATCCGGGGCTGGCGGAAGCAGGACAGTTACTGGAAGAGGTCCGCCTCGAGGTAGCCCGCCTCTCCGCTCAAAAGTTCGCGGAAACGCGCCGCGGCATTGACCCGCGGTCGCCCGCCCGAGTACAGTTGCAGCGCCGCCTGCTGCTGGCCGAGCAATATGCCGACGATGGCAAGCAACCGGAAGCCGAGCAGGCGCTCCACGATGCCGAAGCCATCGACAAGGATGAACCGAAACTCAAATTCGTCGAAGCGCGCCTGGCCGCCGCCCGGGGGGACCTCGGCATGGCCCTGGCTCTGCTTGACCTCTATGCAGGTGTGGCCGTCACCGCGCAGGATTTTGAGGAAGGGGAAAAGCTACGGGCCAGCGTGCAATACAAGATCGAGAATGCGCGCAAGGAGCAGCGCAATCAAGTCGCAACGCTCTATTCCGATCAGCGATTCGCGTCCGCCCTGCAGACGGCTGCCGGCGGTTTGAAACTCGATAACGAGGAGCCGCTGTTCCTCTATCAATCCGGTCTCAACGCTTGCCTGGTACGCCACTGCGCCGATGCCGCACCTCTGCTGCGTCGCTTCCTCGATCTCACCGATTCCACCCAATCCAACCGCGAGCAGCGCCTCACCGCGATGCGCCTGCTTCGCGAGCCGGCCGACGACCAGTCTGCACGAACGACCGCGGCCAAAAATTCCGCGCTGAGTTGGTTCTCCGGTGCGCCGCTCGACCGCGCGGCGTTCTATGACCCCGTCAGCCTGGCGTTTCAGCCGAAGATTTCTCGCATCAACGCCTCCGATCACCTGACCGTGACCTATGACTGGGCCGGCCCCCAACTGCGTTCCGTCCATACCAAGTACGAAGAGAAGAAGACGGCGTCTAACATCGCCAAAGTGGCCCTGGCCGCCGCCGGCGCGTCACAAGGCGTCTCTCTCCCCTTCAGTTGGCGGACGACGGGCCGCGAGACCAACGATTTCTACTTCAATTACTATGACGACACTCCTCAGGTCTTCAATGTCGGCCGTGACAACCACGTGGTGAAGAGTCAGAAAATCCCCATCGCGATTCCCAGCTTTGGCGGTTTCGGCGCCTTCGGAGCATTCGGTTCGCTGGGAAGCTTGACCGGCATGCTGGCGGGCGGCGGTTTGAAGGGGCTTCTGGGAGGCGCCAGGATGGCCGGCGGATTAGGCGGCATGCCGGGAATGCCTAGCCTGGGCGGAATCGGCAATGGAATCGGCGGTGTGGGCAGCCGCGGACAGCTCGGTGCGCTCACCCAGTTCCTGCCTTCGCAAAATTATTCGGTTCATGCCGACCCGCAGGGTTCCTCGACAAACGGCTTCCTCACGCTGTGGAACAGCCCCCGGCTCGATACGCATCTCGCTTACAAAGTGACTGGAAAGCGCGTCGCCGTAGGTTTCTCCGGGAACCATTACTTCCACCCGTTCGCTTGGGATGCCATCCACATGTTCGAACTCGATTACGATGACGAAGGCCGCGTCCGCCATGCCTGGGAACTCGACGAGCCCAATGCGCCCCGTCTCGATTTCACCTGGGATGGCAAACGGCTACTGAGCGTGATCGCTCGGGTCGCGACATCGGGCGAACAGGTAGTCTACTCACGTACGCTGAATTACTCCGGCGACAAGCTACTGAGTGAAACCATCACGCAAGCCGGCAAAACATCCCATATCCAGTACAAGTACAACAAGCAGGGCGTACTGATCGAGGCCGAATCCGATTCCGATTCGACCCTGGATGGCCGCTCCCGCAAAGTGGAATTCGTGGATGAATCCGCCGACAAGGGGAAATCCTAATGAGGTATAGATTGAGTCTCAGTAGCACAGGCATCCCTGCCTGTGTCAGGTTTTTTCCCATTCTGCTCCTCGCCGCCGCAAGCCCATTGCTCTCCCAGACTCCCCAGCGGACGATGGTCTCCGCGCCCCCCAGCGCCCAGCCAACTCCCTCCGCCACGCCGGACCCTTCCGCCACCGCTTTGGAAAAGTACCGTGAGATGTGGCGCAAGATGACCTCCGCCCAACAGAAAGCGTTTCTCGATTCCGGCGGCTACACACCGGAGCAATACGAGCGCACGTTGAAGCAGAAGAGCCCGCAAAGTTCTCGATCGGACCGCGGAATCGACCCCACCATGGACGCGCTCAGCAAATCATTGCAGGACCTCAATGCCATACGCGACGGCAATCTCGGCCGTGTGCAGAAAGACGGCTGTCCGCCGGAGGTCGCTTCGCGCATCGCCGATCTTAAGGCCAGATTGCTGGGTTATGAATCCGAACTGAATGGAGTCCAACCGCAGGCCGTGGCAGCGGCGCAGCCCCGCGAGAGCTCCGGACCGGCCGATCCGCTGGGTTTGGCCGCGGACTGGTACAAGCCCGCAGCCGTGCCGGAGCCTGCTGGAACCCGCGCCTCGCGGCAAAGCAAGATGCTCGGTGAAGTGCTGGCAGGCGTCCCCGCGGCCGCTCCGCCGGGGCGATCGGCTGGTGCGATCGAGCAGCAAATCGCTGCCACAAAACTCGAAATTGAGCAATTATCCGGAGCCTGCATAGCTCCCATCCGTTAAACAGGAGGAAGCGTCGATGCGCCTACTGACGTGTCTGGTTCTGACGTGCTGGATTCTTTCCGCACAGGATGCCGCCCCCCCAACGGCCGAGCCGGTCGCGATACCCGCGGCGATCCCGGTGGTCACTCCGGACGTGGTGCCGCTCGCCCCGCCCGATCTCGATTCGCCCTACGCATCTCCTCGGGACGCCGCGCGCCACCGCTTCCAGGCGACGCTGTCGGAACTGCAATCCGGGCGCAACATCAAGGCGGGTCTCCAGGGATTTGCCGAAGCCTTCGCACTCGACCGCACCTATGCGGCAGCCGCTTTCGATTTGGGGATCTTAGCCACCATCGCCGAGAAGTGGGAAGACGCTTTGCCTGCGCTCCAGGAGGCTTCGCGCCTGGACCCTGCCGGACTCGGCAAGCTGGCCGCGCCGCAAATCGAGCGCCTGAGCCTCATCCGTTCCCTGGAAGCGACACCCGAAGGCCGGCGCCAGCGCAGCTACGATGTAGCGCTCTATCCCGTCCTACTGCAATTACCGAAACTGCAGCCGTCCGAGGCGATGGCGGCCCTTGCGGACGTCGGGAAAATCGATCCCAAGCGATGGGAGGCTCCGGCTCTGCTCGCCGGCCTGAACGGCAATGGGCGAGGCTACGATGTGGCCGCGAAGTTTCTCGAGATCGCCGTGGGCAATGCCACCCAACCCGCCGTCAGGCAGCGCTTACAGAAGGCCTTGGAGGCCGCCCAGCGCGAGCTGCGCTATGCCGCCACGCGCGCCGCGGCGGAAGCCTCTGCGGACCGCGGCGAATACGCCAAAGCCGGCGAGCTGTATGAGAACACCTGGGCCGTAATCCCTGCACGCGCTTCCAACGGGATGGAAGCGGCCTCCGCCTGGCTCCTGCACGATGACACGGCGCGCGCAGCCGTGCTTCTGGTTCGCCTCCGCGAATCGGGCGACAGCGAATTCACCGCCTCCGCGGCCGCCATGCTCAAAGAACTGGAGCCCATCGAACCCGGCGCCAAAGCCGCGCCCGCGGACGCCCGTGACTTCTTCCGCGATGCCGGCTCTGCCGACCCGGTTTACATTTCCGACCTGATTCCGCCCATCGACAAATCGCGGATGGAAGTTTTGACACGGCCGCTGCCGGCCTTGGTTTCCGACAACGAGCCCGTGGTGCTCCTCGCGGCACTTTCAGCGAATCCGGCGGAAGTCCCGCAAACCACCGCTCTGCCGGTGCTGGCCGCGCCTCGGTTGGCTGGTGAGAACCCATGGCGTGAGCTGTCGAATCTTCGAAGCAGCCCGGTGGCTCCGGAAGCTACGCCGGCCCCGCCGGAACGGCCCCGGGAATCCGTCGACTTCTCGAATGGGGCGCGTACCCCGCGCCAGTTGCGCGTGACCACGCAGCCCACCGCGGCGCGGATCTTCATCGACGATTCCACGGAGGCTCTCTGCCAGTCGCCTTGCGATATCCAGACCGCTCCCGGCAGCCACACGGTGCGCCTGAGTCTGGCCGGATTTCAAGAGGAATCCCGAACGGTTTTGCTGGCGACCAGCGGGACCGAAGTGGAAGTGGCCTTCCAACCCGCCCGGGGCAGCATCCTTGTGGAGACTCCCGCGGCGACATTGCGCGTGAATGGAACGGCGATTACCAGCCCATCTCCCGTTGAGTTGTCACTCCTGCCAGGCTTGTATCGCATCGCAGCCGACTTCAATTCGGGGACCCAGGAGCGCCTGATCAACCTCAAACCGGGCGCGCGTTTGCGCCTGCTTAACAACCAAGCGCCAAGATGAGCGTTCGTGGCGCAGGTTCTCAGCCTGCAGCCTCGGCACTCTTGCCGAGGTCTTTCCGGTTTCTCACGCGTAGCGCAGTAGCGCCTTGAATCCGAAATCCATGTGCTGTTGGATATGGCAGTGGAACAACGCCGGTCCCGGCTGGTCGGCGGTAAAGTCGACGCTGGCGCGCCCATAAGTGGGCACAACAACCGTGTCCTTGATCACGCCCGCCGTGGCTTTGCCATAGATCTCGGCGATCTCGAGTTGGTGGCGATGCAGGTGCAATGGATGCGCATCGTCTGTGCGGTTATGAAACGTCAGCCGGTACCGCGTGCCCTGTTTGAGCAGAAACTCCTGATCGTGAGGATATTGTTTGCCGTTTACCGTGAAGCTATTAAACTTGCCGGCGCCGCGCGGCACTTTTTCAAACACCATGTCCAATCGCTCGGTAGGCGCCGGTTGCGACGGTTGCTTGCCGAAGATGGTGTAGTCCCACGCGGATTTGGGCGCCGGAGTCCACTGCGGCGTGCGGCGCTGATTGGCGTACTCGATCACAATACCCAGACCGCCTTCGCGTACCGGATCCTCCGGCGCGCCCAGAATCCAAACCCCGGGCTGGTTCATCTCCACCCAGGCATCGATGCGCTCGCCCGGACCTAACATCAACACGTCCACGGCCGCCGGTGTAGGCACCGGATTTCCGTCCAGCGCGATCACATTGAATTTGTGGCCTGGCAGCGCCAGATGGCGGTTCTCGATGGCGCTGGCGTTCAGAAAATGAAACAGTACGCGTTGGCCGCGGTTCACGCGGACCGGCTCGCCGGCGCCCAAAGCCTTGTCATTGATGGAAAAAATATCCGCCGCCACCTCCATCCCCACCGGCCGCGTATCCAGCACCGCCGGCTTTTCCGGCTGCGCCCCGGCGGGATCAAGATCGTCGTTATCCATGGATTGATTGGTGAAATAGGGCTCCCAATCGCGCAACGCCAGGTAGTGTTCCTGATCGTAGTTGCCAGGATTATTCGCTCCCTCGACGATCAGAAATCCAAACATGCCGGTATAACTGCCGCGGTGCAGATCGTCCATCGACATGGTGTGGGTGTGGTACCAGCGCGTGCCCGCCGGTGTGGGCGTGAACTGGTAACTGCGCTTTCCGTGCGGCGGTACCACGGGCGTGCCTTCTTCCTCCGATCCATCCACATCGGAGGGAATGAGCAATCCGTGAAAGTGAACATACTCCGGCACGTCCGTATCGTTGACGACGTTCACCGTGACCGGCACGCCCTCCTTCATACGCAGCCGCGGCCCCGGCGAAGTACCGTTGTATCCGATTGTGCTGAGGATGCGATTGGGCGCCAACTCGATCGTGATCGGCGCGATCTGCAGGGTGAAATCCGTCTTGGCCACGTCTTGCGGGCCAGACGGCGCCAGGAAGGATTGCGTTTGCTGGCCGACCAGCGCGCCACTGGCGGCCGCTACTCCAGCCATCTTAAGAAAGTCGCGTCGTTGCATGAGAGATGCTGAAAATCAGTCTTCGAACATGGTACCGCCCACATCGCCCCGGGACCAACCGCCACCGCACCCGAGGTCGCTGCTAAACCTCAGGTTTGCGAGCGGCTCCTAACGCCTTTGCTATCAGAGCCAATTTTCGTTGCCGCAAACCTGAGGTCCGGAACGCCCCGATCCCCGTCTTTCGCCCGCGGGCCGGGCGCCTCTCGGGTAAAATCGATGTTGCCGTTCCCGAAACCTGGAGGTTTCCTAAATGAAACGACAAAGGCCAAAGTGGATGACGCTGTTTTTCGCGGCAGTGGTTGTCGCGATGTTCGCAACCCAATCCGTCCGGGCGGAGTTGCTGGAGAAGACTAAGAAGGTGGGCGCTACCACAGTCCGGTATAAGGTCGTTCTTCCGAATGGATACGATCCGGCGAAGGCTTATCCGGCGATCCTGGCTTTCGGTGGAGGTCCGCAAAACATGAACACGGTTGACAGTGTTCTTAACCGCAACTTCCGCGCGGAAGCTGAAAAACGCGGCTACATCGTGGTAGCTCCCGCCGCGCCGGACGATCAGTTGTTCTTCGAGGAAGGGGCTCGGATTTTCCCTGAGTTTCTCAAGCTGATCCTGGCGGACTACAAGATCCAGGACAATAAGTTCCACATCGCAGGACCGTCCAATGGTGGAATCGCGGCACTCCACGTCGCCGCCTTGAATCCCCAGTATTTCTTATCCGTGACCGCCTTCCCCGGATATATGTGGGAGCCCAGCATGGCCAAACTCCAGGCTATTTCGAAGATGTGCGTCTTCCTGTATGTGGGCGAGCATGACGAATACATGTGGCACCCGGAGATGAAGAAGGAAGTCGAAATTCTGCGCTCTAAAGGGACCGTCGCCCGCTATACGGTCGAGGAGGGCCAGCCACACCGGATGGAAACGCTGGCAGGCGCCAATGCCGGGCGCTTGTTCGACGGATTTGAGGAAACCAAGAAGGGTTGCAGTAAATAACTCTAGCTGAGGCGACCCGGATCTACGGCCCAAGCGAGAGCAGATAATCCCGAACCGCGGTCTGTCCAAAGAATGCCGCCGCGCTTTCGGCTGTTGATTGATAGAGATCGTCTCTGGCGGAGAGGTCCGCGCCGCGCTCAACCAGGAGCTTCACGATGGGCATGTGTCCATTCTGCGCAGCAATGTGCAGTGCCGTGATTCCCTGGCCGTGGGTCAACCCGCCGAATGTGGCCTTCTGATTCACATCCGCGCCGTGATCCAACAACCATCCAGCCGCTTCCATGCGGTTACAGGCCGCCGCCCAAATCAGGGGAGTGCCGCGGTACGGGTCGGCATTCATGCGTGCCCCGGCTCGCAACAGGCGATCCAGCACAACCACGCGGTTGCTCTTGCACGCCCAAACGAGAGCTTCGTCCAGAATTTCCTGCGGATCGGTTGACGGTTGCCAATCCGGAAAGCCGCTGTGGGGACGGTAGAAGCCGCGTGCCGCACCCGCTTCTGGCGCCAAAGTGCGTTCATCGCGGAAGCACGCTTCCACTAATTCGGGTATCCCCAGTCCGGCGGCGGCGCGCAGATTGTTCGGCATAACGCCATATCTACGAAGCAGGTCGGCAACTTCTCGGTGGCCCCAGAACAGAGCAGCAATCAGAGGAGTACCTCCCGCGCCGTGCGCTTCGGCATCCATGGCTGCCCCATTTCTGATCAACGCGGCCGCCATTTCCGGTTGATTGGCGTAGGCCGCCTGATGGAGAGGTGTCCAGCCTCGATCGTTGCCATCGTTCACATCGGCGCCTGCCTCGAGCAGTGCCTCGATCGCTTGCTGACCGCCAGTCCGGCCCTTCTTGCCCTCGATGCTTGCGGCCAGATTCAGAAGCGTATTCCCGTTTGTTCCCCGCTCAGTTGCCAGCCTCGGGTGCCCTCGCAATAGAGCTTTCAGAGCGGGCAAATCCCCGGACTGAAGTGACTCGTACGCAGCCATGAACGGTTCTGCGGACGCGACGTCCTTCCTCTGGGCCAGGACGTCCACGCGGTTCGTAAGGTCGAGCCAGGTGTCGAACCCATGCTCCCGCGCGTAAACCAGGCGTGCGTCGTCTTCACTAAATGGAGCATGCTGAATCTCTTCGTCCGTCGAGTCTCGAAAGCGCGGATGCCATTCACGGATTTGTTCGATAGCCGCGGGGCCGGCCGACTGGCGCGTTTGCAGCAGACCATGAACCCGTTGGGTGATCCACTCCATGTCGGCGACGAACAGACGCGTGTGGCGGATATGCGCTGATGGCTCGGCGTAGTCCTTCAGCTTAGGCCAACTGGCGAATCCTTGTTCGCGCGCCAGGACCAACTGCGCATCGTGCAGAGCCACCAATTGACGCACGGTTGCTTCGTCTACCGCTCGTCCAGCCGCTGTGCTGGTGACGCAGTCGCGAGAGGGCGTCCGCGTTTCCTGACCGGATCGCCCGCAATAGTTCGCGGGCCTGTTTCTTCTGTTGTTCCAGATTCAAGACTGCCTCCTTCGTGTGCCCGGTCCGCATGACAGGCGAAAGAGGGTCAATGAAAAGTGGATCCTCAAAGGAGCAGGTGGGCGCAGCCCTTTCCGCGGACAGGACGCGTCCTGCGCGCGTCTAAATGTGAGTCTACCAGACCGATTGGTGCCCCGCGCGGGCTTCCGCCAACGCCCTCCCCTGGAGATGCTGCCCCGCTTTTGATACGCTTCAAGGAAGGCCGAGGTAATTATTTATGAAGCTGGTCCGGCGCATCTCCGCGATTCCCCTCCTGTTTTCGTTCACCGTCGGGCTGTATGCGCTGCAGTTCGGAGGGTTCGGCCGCCAGCGATACTCCGATTACGGCGGACCAATCATCCCCTCGGAGTTTTATTGGAGCCGCCTCCAGTACACTTCCAGTTATGCCGGCGGCAGCAGTTTCGGTTATGGTCGCTTTCGCGGCAGTTGGTCCAGGGATTATCCCAAGGCCGACAACGATTGCCTGATTGCCCTGCGGCGTTTGACCCGCATCAACTCTCCGTCGCCTTTGAACGTTGCCGATCTCGATAGCGACCATCTCTTCGACTATCCCTGGATCTACGCTGTCGACGTGAATACCTGGACCTTCACCGAGGCGCAGGCCAAACGCCTGCACGATTACCTTATGAAGGGCGGCTTCCTGATGGTGGACGATTTCCACGGCACCGATGACTGGCAGCATTTCATGGCCGGCATGCGCATGGTGTTGCCCGACCGGCCCGTCGAGGATCTCAAGGATAGCGACGAGATCTACCACGTCTTGTACGACATCAACGAAAAGTTTCAGATCCCCAGCGAAGTCTACGTCAATACCGGACGGACCTACGAGAAGGACGGCTACGTGCCCAAGTGGCGCGCCATTCGCAACGACCACGGGCGCATCATGGTGGCGATCTGCGCCAACATGCATCTGGGTGACGCCTGGGAGTGGGCGGATAGCCCCGAGTATCCCGAAAAGTTTTCGGGACTCGCGTTTCGAATCGTCCTCAACTACATCACCTACGCCTTCACCCATTAGACATGAACCGCGCGCGCCTCCTCCCCCAGTCCGCGAGCAGCCCCGGAGCCCATGTTCGAGTTCCTTTTTAAGTATCCGCAGTCGGTATATGCCCGCGGCCAATTTGCCCTTTTGGGGGCTTGGCCAAAGTGGATGCTCGCGCTGCTGGTCCTGGCCGCGGCCGCGGGTTTGGCCTGGCTGATCCGCTCCCGCCTGTCGCAAGCGGCGCCGCTCATGCGCGGTTGGCGGGCCTGGGTGATCTGGGGCTTGCAGACGCTGCTTGCCGCGCTGCTGCTGGTGCTGCTGTGGCAGCCTTCCATCATCGTCGCCGAATTGAAGCCGCAACAAAATATCATCGCCGTGCTGGTGGACGACTCCCGCAGCATGGCCATAGCCGAGGACGGTTCCACGCGCCAGGCCCAAGCCATTCAGGCGCTTCAGAACGGCGTCCTGGCCGGCCTGAACCGCTCCTTCCAAACGCGTCTGTACCGCGTCGACGACGTGCCTGCCCGAATCGACAGCCTCAACGACCTGAAACCCAACAAGCCCTCAACCCGCATCGGCGACAGCCTCAAGCAGTTGAGCGAGGAGACTTCCGACCTGCCCATCGGCGCCGTGGTGCTGCTCAGCGACGGCGACGACAACTCCGGCGGCATTGGCGCGGACGCCATTAACACTCTGCGCGCGCGACACATTCCAGTTCACACGGTGGGCTTCGGACGCGAGCGTGCCAAACATGACGTGGAGCTCGACGACGCCGTGGTTGCGCCCCGCGCCCTGGCCGAATCCCGCCTCGCCGCCAGGATTACCTTGCATCAGCGCGGATACGCCGGGGCCAAAATCAACCTTACAGTGCGCGATGTCAGCGGCGGCCAAGTCAAGGTACTTGCCTCTCACCCCATCAGCTTGGGGCCGGACGGTAACCTCCAGACCGAGACCGTGATGTTCGATATCGGTGGCGCCGGCGCCCGAACGCTTGAAATTGCGGCTGCTCCCCTCCCCGGCGAAGAGAACACCGCTAACAATGCCTTGACCCGTGTGGTGAATGTCGGCTCCGAACCGCGGCGCATCCTGTACATCGAAGGTGAGCCGCGTTGGGAGTTCAAGTTTATCCGCCAGGCTGAAGAGGACGACCGCATGGTGCAGATCGTCTCCATGGTTCGCACCAGCGAGAACAAGATCTACCGCCAGGGAATCGCCGATCCCAAGGAACTGGCGGGCGGTTTTCCTTCTCGCCCGGAGGATCTTTTCGCCTATCAGGGATTGATCATTGGGTCCGTGGAAGCCGGCTATTTTACTCCCGGCCAGCAGGAATTGATCCGCCAGTTCGTGGATCGCCGCGGCGGCGGCCTGTTGCTGCTCGGCGGTCAGTTTTCACTGGCGGATGGCGGCTGGAACGCTTCCCACCTTACCGATTTGTTTCCGACGACGTTGCCACTGCAGACCGGCACTTTTCATCGCGAGGCTGATCCGAGGAGCGGCACCACTCACACAACCGCTGAGTTGGCGCCCGCCGGCGTGGATAACATTATTACTCGCCTGGTGGATGACCCCGCCGCCAACGCCGCCAAGTGGAAGAAGCTGCCCTACCTGATGGACTATGAGGATCCCGGCGAGCCGAAGCCGGGCGCGGCCGTTCTGGCCAACATGATCACACCCGAAGGCAAAAGGCTGCACTTGCTGATCACGGAGAACTTCGGCCATGGCCGCACCGCGATTATGGCCACCGGAGGCAGTTGGCGCTGGCAGATGAGTTCACCGCTGGGCGACACGGCTCATGATCTGTTCTGGCAGCAACTCCTGCGCTGGCTGGTTTCCGATACCCCAGGCCACGTAACAGCTTCCGTCCCCGCGCAGATGCTGCTCGACAACGGCGCCGTAACGCTCACCGCCGAGGTTCGCGATCCACAATACAACCCCGCTGCCGATGCCAAAGTCGAAGCGCATATCCTGGGCCCGAGCGGCGTCAGTGCCCTGGTCGAGATGACACCGGTGCCCGATAATCCCGGTCAGTTTCAGGCGGCCTGGTCCGCTCCCAAGACGGGCGCCTATCTGACCGAGGTCACGGCCCAGCGCGCGGATCGCGACTCTCGCACGGTGAAGGAGGCAGGCCGCGACGTATTAACTTTCCAGCGCATGGACGGCGTAGCGGAGAATTTTCACACCGAACAAAACCGCGACCTGCTGGAACGCCTCGCCACCCAAACCGGCGGACAATATTGGAAGCCCGCCGACCTCGGCAAACTCGCCGGCGCCATTCCCTTTTCGGAGGCCGGCATGACCATGCGCGAGACCAAGGATCTGTGGGATTTGCCACTGGTCTTCCTGGTGTTGGTGCTGCTGCGCTTTTCCGAATGGTGGCTGCGCCGGAAGTGGGGCATCGTTTGAGGGAGCGGAGTCCGGATTAGCGGGTCATAGCTGCACATCATCACACTCTTAACTGCCAGGGGAGCCGTCAGTTTCCGCTAATGCCCTTTTCGCTCATTTGCTACAATGCGTGCGCGTGAGAACTCCATCTGGCCGGCGACGGCGCGTTCCTGGCCGCCTGCCTCGATGACGTGGCGGTGGGCTGCGGCGTGCCCAGAGAATGGCCTGCGCGTGGTCCAACCCATGACGCTCATGACCGTTGGACTTTACAATGAGCCGGTGGGGACGTGCCTGCCCTCGGTGTTGTACTAGGGAGGGAACTTCGGAGCGCATCCCCACAACGGCCCGCGGAGCCGTTATAATTTGACCGACAATGAAACGCCACATTATCTGCCTGGCTTCTGCCACTCTCGCGCTCGTCTTGTTCCTCGCCGTTCACGTGATTGCCCAACAACCCGGCCGCAACCTTGTCCCCCTCACTGAGGACAACCTCAAGAACCCCAGTCCCAACGACTGGCTGATGTACAACCGCACCTACGACGCGCAGCGTTTCTCGCCGTTACAGCAGATCAATCAGTCCAACGTCGGCCAACTGAAGCTCGCCTGGTCGATCACCCAGGGCGCGCGGCACGCAGGAGGGAATCCCGCTGGTGCACGATGGCGTCATGTATCTGCAGGCGCCGGGAGCCGTCATGGAAGCGCGAGACGCTGCCACCGGCCAGCTCATCTGGGAGCACAAACGGGAAATGGCCGAGAACATCAAAAGCGGCGCGCGCGCCAAGACGATTGCCATCGGCTTCGACATGGTCTACTGGACTTCGCCCGACAGCTATCTCGATAGCGCTGGATGCGCGCACCGGCGAGCGGCGCTGGGAAGCCAAAACCGAAACCCGCGGCGCCACGCAGGGCGCGGTTCTGGCAGGCGACAAAGTGATCTCCGGCGGCGCCTGCGGCGGTAAGCACGAAAATTGCTACATCTCCGCGCACGACGCCAAGACGGGCAAGCTGCTGTGGAAGTTTATGACCGCGGCCGAAACCGGCCAGCCGGGCGGCGACACCTGGGGCGGCCTTCCCGATGAAAAGCGCGTCGCCGGTCCCTGGGGCCTCTCCGGCACCTACGATCCCACCACCAACTCCGTCATTTGGGGTGTAGCGAATCCAACTCCGAACTCCCGTCTCGAGCGCCACAACGGCGATTTCAACGCCATTCCGACGCACGCCCCCGCCGATCTGTTCAGCAATTCGACTCTCTCCATCAACGCCGACACCGGCAAACTGAACTGGTACTACCAACATCTGCCCGGCGACGATTGGGATGAGGACTGGACCAACGATCGCATCCTGGTCACCACCACTCTCAATCCCACGCATGCCACCGCGAAGTGGTTCAACGCTAAGATCAAGGCCGGCGAGCGCCGCGACATTGTTCTCGCCACCGGTGAATCCGGCGGCGTCTTCGCGCTCGACCGCCGCACGGGGGAATTCCTATGGGCCAACCCCTGGCCCTACGACGTGCCGAACTTCTTCTTGAAGAACATCGACGAGAACGGCATCACGTATTTGAACGAAAGCGCCATGCTGCCCCATCCCAACATGACCAACACGGTGTGCTTCTTCAATACCCGCAGCTACTGGTCGCAAGGCTACAGCCCCATCACCAATTCGTTGTATGTGCCTTTCGTGGACGCCTGCAATGAAGAGAAGGAGGGCGAGCTCGGCACGCGCTCCAGTCACAACGGCGGTGTCGTGCGCGACCCTTCGAAGCTCGACGAGCTCTCCGGCGTTTCCAAGATCAATGCCGCCACCGGGAAAATCGATCACATCTTCAAGGGACCCGGACCCATCAACGGAGCCATTCTGCTCACCGCCGGCAATCTGCTCTTCTTCGGCGACCTCGCACAGCACCTTCGCGCACTGGATCAGGATACCGGCAAGGTATTGTGGGATGAGCTGCTGCCCGGCCCAATTGCCAACTCGACCATCACCTACGCCGTCAACGGCCGTCAGTACGTGGCGGTGTATACGGGCGACGGCATGCTGACCAGCCGGCGTCGTGGCTTACAACAAGGAGCTTAAGTCCGCTCGCCGCGTGAATACGATCCAGGTGTTCGCGTTGCCGGAGGATGTTGCCAAGCAGACCCCGCTGCTGCCCGCCGCCTCAGCTACTAAGAAGGGGCGCTGAAAGCCCGCGGCCCGGTATGCCGAGGGCCTGGCGCGAGCGATGCGATCTGCTCGAACGCCCTTTTTGAGAAATCCTTCCGGGTTAGGGCTGGCGGCTCGCAGGTGGAGTGATGCCGTTCAACCGTGCGTACACAACCAACTGCCCGTAAGTGTCCTGCGAGTGCGTCATCAGGAAGTACACGATCCTCAGGCGGCTCAAATGGGGACCCATGAAGAATCCCAAGGGGCCTGGCGAATCGATGCGCGCCATCAGCCCCTGCTCACCGAGTTCCTTGATGACCGCCACGCCATATTCGCCGACGCGCTGCAGTGCATCCATCGATGCGGCCTTCGATGTTGCATTGGTGTCGATGGCGGGCGCGGGAGTTTTGGCGCCGAGGGCCTGCAACAGCATGAGATTCACCTGGGCCGCGTGCAGCACACGCTCGCCGAAAGATTGCTGGGCGGGCGTAGGTTTGTAGTTGAATTTATCCTCGGGCATCGCGCCGGCGAGCCCGTAGATCATGACGTTGTTGCGGGACCAGTCGTTCTCGACTTCGCACACCAGATTGGCGCAGGGGCCCATAAAAGCAGGCATTTGCGGCTGCGGTTTGGCCGGCGGTGTCTGGGCGTTCAGCAAGCAAGCGAATAACAGGAGTCCGGGAAGAACTTTTTGGTCATTCATCCTATCCAGTGTACCCGGTGGCGGTGTGTCCCAAGGGCGCGATGCTCGCATGGGAAATGGCGACCTTGTTAAGATCGGGCTACGTCAGAAGATCGCAATTTTTCGGGTGGCAAGCCCGCAGTCCACACCGCAGGGAGTGCGAAAGCTAAACCTGTGGGCAGTCGGACCGCCACGGTTAAAGTGCAGCGACCGAACATTTTTATCAGCTATCGCCGCGATGATTCCGCTGGATTTGCGCGGCATCTGTTTGACTCTCTGGCGGCTCGCTTCGGGGAGCAACGCGTGTTCTTCGATCAGAGCACAATCGAGCCTGGAGCGGCATTCCCCAAGCGGATCGAAGCGGCAATTCGGACCAGCGGTGTGATGCTGGTGATCATCGGACAGCGCTGGTTCGAACGCGAGAGCGAAGCCAAAGAGCCTCGCATCCGCAGCGCCCGCGATTGGGTACGCCGTGAAATCACGCTGGCCTTGCGACAGGGTACACGCGTAATTCCGGTGCTGGTGGATGGGGCAGCCATCCCGGACAAAAACGATCTGCCGGCTTCTCTGGCGGCGTTACCCACGCTGAATGCCATCACCATTCCATGGCATGAGAGTGTGAATGCGCTCTCCAAAATCATCGCAGAGGCAACGGATTCATCCAGCCGCTACGATCTGATGCGCCACTTGGGCAACCTCACCGAAGCCAGGCGGAAGCGGCCACTTATCCTTACCGCCATGGAGATGTCACTGGCTCACCAGGGAGATCAAGTCAATCTAGATGATGGTGACCTGATGAAGAAGTTCAAGAGCGTTACGAAACGAGAGCTCGCGCAGACCGGCACAACGATGAAAGAGATCATCTATGTGATCGATCGCGTGGGTATCGCAGGGCGGACGACGCGCGGTGCCCGAAGACTCTACACGGCCCGGGCGTCCCGGCTCAAATCTGGGGACCAAGTGGCCAGCGAATTGGAAAAGGGCCGCCCCATCGTCAGCGGGATGATTGTCTATAAGAAATGGTGGAGTCGGGATGTAATGAAGACGGGTCTGATCGAAGACTGGAAAGATGCTGGGCCACTGCAAGGCGCCATCCTGGCCGCGATTGTGGGTTTCAACCCGGCGGACGGCGCCTTGCGTTTCCTGACTCAGTTTCCGGATTGGGGGGACCACGGTTTAGGAACGATCACCGCCGCCGCGGCCAAGCGATTTATGGACCCGCCGGATTCGATGTACTCGATCGAAGCTTCGGAAGCCGTCACATTGTGATTCCGGCAATCTGCCGCTCAACCGTGAGAGCGTCATCAATAGGCTCGACCAGCTACCGATTTAGGGGCGCGCGCAGCAGCCTCCTTCTTCAGCATCATGAACTTCGAAGATCAACTCCATGCTGGCAGAGCACCTGAGGTCGAGCAGGCACCCGTCGCCGGCGTTACGCTAGTCGCTGCGCTCCGGGGCGTCTGGAATTAGCCTTGCAGGCCCTGTCACCGATGCTACGATTTCTAGGGTGGGGACCGTACACATTCGCCCCAGAACGCTGGCCTCGCCCGACGCGGCCCGGCTGATCGCGGCACTGAATGCGGAGCTAACGGCGACGTTTCCCGAACCAGGAGCCACGCATTTCTCAATCAGCGAGACGCAGGTAGCTGCTGGCGACGGTGCGTTCCTGGTCGCCTATCTTGATGGCGTGGCGGTCGGCTGCGGTGCGGTGCGGCGACTCGACGAGGCGACCGCCGAAATCAAACGGATGTATGTGGACCCGGCGGTCCGCGGTCGAGGCATCGGGCGCGCGCTGGTCGAGGCCCTCGAGCGCGAGGCGCGGCTAGTCGGGGTAACGAGGATCGTACTGGAGACGGGGACGCGTCTGGCAGCCGCGATCAAGCTTTACGAGGCGATGGGGTACGCGCAGATCCCGCTCTTCGGCGAATATGTCTTGTCTCCGGACACGAGCCTGTGTTTTGGTAAGTTACTCGCGTGAACCGAATGGAAAATGCGGGGCACTTGCGGACCGGCGACAAGGATCGCCGGCGTTACGAAAAGCGGAAGGGCTGTTAGTTTTCTGACGGCTTTTCGACTTTGTCGATCACCAGGACGTCGGTTTGCGCCTTGGTGGATTCCAGCTTCAGCCCTAGTTGCTGCTGAATGGCGGTGAATAGATCGGGCTGGGTTTCGGCTCCGTCCGGCGGGGTGGGCAATGGGCCTGGACCTCGCAGTGAGGCGAACTGAGTCTCATCGGGCGTCCATAGCAATTGGAAGTCGAACCGCCCCTGTAGCCCGGTCTGATCGACAACCGGCCGATCCAGGACGGCGCTCTGCATGACGGCGGCGAATTCCTCCATGGTGGCATTCCGGCCGGGCAAATTTCCGAGACCGCGGAAAAGCAGGGCGGGGACGGTGCCGGCGGACTCGCTCTTGGTCAGCTTGGGTCCGTTCTTTCCGACGGTGAGCGCGAATACAGTGAGCTGTTTCTGCTCGTGATGGAAGGCAAGGCTAAAGCGATCCGCCAGGAGTTTCTGGATCATCGACCTAAATTGATTCAGGTTGGGCAGCGCCCCGCCCTCGGGCTTCCCGGTGATATCGAACTTGTCCGACTCAGTCCAACCGGGCGCGCCCGTGACCTGCCGCTGATGAACGCCATAGGCGAAGACAATCAGGTCGTTTACCGACGTGTTCACGGTGATAACCTCGGAACCCCGGATGGAGAACAATCTACCGGGCCGGCCCGGTGGGCTGGGTTTGATGGTGGCTACTTCGAATGACGGATTGGCGTCCGCAGCCATCATCTTCGGCGGGGACGGTGGAGCCGGGATTGCCCATGCGGCCTCGTCTTTGACATGCGCCAGGGTCAGAGGCAGCGGCTTGGGTCCTTGGGTCCAGTTCCCTGTCATGGTAATTGCGTCTGAATCGAGTTTGCCTTCATAGGTGCCTCCGATTCCCGGGATCGTTATTTTTACGTTCGAGCCCTGAATCGTGACCGCGCTCGCGGACATGCCCGGGCCAGGCTGGTCTATGCTGTACAGCGTGGCCTTGAGGGCACCCCCGCCAGCCTTCGAAATCTTGAAAACGACTCGCAATTCTCCATTGGGCGCTTGGGGCAGCATTAACTTGCCCTGCCAGGTACCAGTTATGTCCTGAGCGAACAGCGCACCGAGCGTCATCGACGCGAGAGCAATGATCCGCAGCATCCACTTCGTCATGGGCGATCTCCTACGAATGATGTGACTTCCGGATAGGTCCGGCGATTTTGGGGGCCCTTGGTGTTCGGAAACGGTGACGTCTATCAGACGAATAAATTAGTCGCAAAGTTCCAATATTGGTTCGGTTTAAATTGCGGCAGGCTTGGGATCGGTCGCGTAACGCTAAGAGCTATTTGGATCGGATCTCAAGGCTTAACCGCCAGCAGCCGGACGATATCGAGCGCCGCTCGATTGCTAAGGATCAATCGAGCGCGCCGCTCGATCTCGTTTGCAGCAACGCCTGCGGTCTTCAAAACGGCAGAGTAGTCCGCTACGATTTCACTCCGCTTTTTGTCCCCAAGAAGGTAGACATCCCAAGAGCCCGGCGACAACGGAGAGAGCCACTCGGCGGCGCATGGTTCGAATTTACGCTTCGGGAGCGAGCGCTGCAAGCATCAAAAGCGGCTACTGCTTCTCGGCGAGGAACGTAGATGTTCCACCGTCGTGCTCGGCTGTTGTCACCACCGTCATTTTCTTCCCATCGTGCGCGACTGTCATCTTCGACACGCCGATTACCTTCCCGTCCAGCTTGACCGTCTCCTCAATCGTCCGTTCATTGATACGGTTTAGGGACACCGTGTTGTACTCATAGGATCCTTTGACCGGGTAGTCTTTGCCATCCAGTTTCGCGGTGTAGCTCTCGCCGGTGGGCGTAGACATACTCAGTTCGGCGGAGGTGGTCTTGTAGGTAGTCATGAGGCCATTTTCTCCGGCCTTCGCCTTGTCCCTTCGCCAGGAACCCGAAATGCGATTCGCTCCCGCGGGCGCCTTTTCGACCCGCGTGAATGTGTCTTCAAAGCTCATCGCCCGATCGTTCGGATGTTCGCTACCTTTTTCCGTGAGCGTCTTTCCGTCGTTCGACACTGTGCGTGTATACTCGGTTACGAGCTTGCCGCCCTGGTAACCCGCAAACGCAACGGTCCGGGGGTCAATTTCACGCACATTGATTGCGACATTCGCCTGCCCGGACAGGGGCTGGTCTGTTCCATCGGCCTTTATGTGGATTGGCGGGTTGCAACTGAGACAGTCATAGACGCCTTTGTTGACGGAAATAACCAGAGATTTCTGTACCGGTTTCGATTGATCCAGGTTGATGCGCCAGGTACCGTCGAACGGGCCTTTGGCCAGGGATGAAGGCGGAGCGAATAAGCCCAGTCCCAATAGGGGCAGGCACATCAGTAGCCGCTTTGATTTATTCAATTGCATTTCTCCTTTTTTCCAGTCACATTACCCAGTGGCTTTTCAGAGGGTGAATTCTCAGTCACGATTGGAGGGCCATGTTGGAAACTGCGGGAGGCCGGCGACAAAGATCGCCAGCGTTACCAAAGTGCCGAGGTGAGTCTCGGCACGGCGGACATGAGTGTCCGCGCCACATGGGCGTGATAGAATCGGCCACATGCGAACGTTGGGATTGCTTTTATTGGCCGGTGCCGCGATGGCACAGGCCCCCACTTTTCAGCCGGTGGCCAGCGTTTCGCAAATCATGCTGGCCATTACCTATCCTTATTCGGATGCACTCCTTTATATTGAGCGCAAGCCGCCGGCGACCGATAACGAGTGGAATGCTTTGGAGAAGCAAGCGCTGATGCTGGCTGAATCGGGCAACCTGCTCATGATGGGGACGCGCGCCCGCGATCAGGATGAATGGATGCAGGATGCCAAGCTGCTGGTGGAAGCCGGGGTCGCCTCGGTCAAAGCCGTTCGGGCTAAGGACGTACAGGCCATTGTCGGCTTGAACGACCAGATCGTGACGGCCTGCACCACGTGCCATACCAAGTATCACCCAAGATATCGGAAACGCCCCTAACCAAAGCCAGTATCGAAATACACGGCCCACCGCCCGATGTGTGGCGATATGCCTGAAACTGTAAAGGGTGTGGAAGAGGCCGTGATTCTGAAACCAACCGGGTTCCCCACCGAGCAGGAATTCGATACGGACACCGTCACCATACCGGTCAAGCTGACCAACTTGCCTCCCTTTCACTCGATTGCCAACCAGGTGCTGGCGATGTCCGCGGATCCAGGCATCGATTTGCAACGACTGGCGAAGGTGATGCTGGGCGACCCGGCGTTTGCCGCCGAGGTTCTGTTCCTGGCGAACTCGTCCTTGTTCGGCTTCGCCTCGAAGATGCAGGTATTGCGCCATGCCGTGGCGGTCCTGGGCATTGAGCGGATTAAGGCTCTGGCCATCACGGTGGCGATGCGGGCTTTTCTGGGGAACGGCGGTCCTCTGATCCACCAGTGCTGGCGCCATAGCGCGGCGTGCGCGATTATCGCCGAAGAGATCTCGCCCATTTTCGATTTTTCGGGCGATCGCGCCTACACCATGGGGCTCATGCACGATGTCGGCCGGCTGGGGCTGCTGAAGTCCTACGCCAAGGACATCAGTCCCGTGATTAGCGGAGAGTATAAGGATATGGACGAGATACTCGAAGCCGAGCGCGCGGCGGTCAACGTCGATCATGCGCTGGCGGGCGCATGGCTGGTAAAGAAGTGGGAATTTCCAGTGGAATTCGCGGAGACCTGCGCGCGTCACCACGAGCCGTGCGGCCCCAGCGACTCACCGCTTATGAAAGTGGTAAAGATTTCCTGCCGCCTGGCGGATGCCCTGGGTTGTGCGGCGGTCCGGCGCCACTCTCCGCCCACCTATACGGATATCGTCGAGTCGCTGCCTACCCACCTGAACCGGCAGTTTCCCATGGAGGGCGAACTGCGGATGAATGTGGAGCGGCGATTGAAGTCGTTCGAAGGGTGAACGAGTGGCAGCTTCCAGCAGGCTGCTGCAAGAGCCCAATCGGCTTCCGCTCCCTAACTGTTTGCGTAGGTGGGGCTGTTCGGGATTCTATGCACCTCTATTTTGTGGGACTCGACCTGCACAAGCAGTGATCGCCTACTGTGTCAAAACCGGGTGAGGCGAAATCGTAATGGAAGGCAAGATTCCAGCCACTCGCGCGGCGCTGAATGAGTGGGTGAGGACGCTGCCAGGGCCGTGGCACGGGGGTATGGAAGCCACCATGTTCAGCCACTGGATTTACCACCACCTGAAACCGCACGCCCAGCGGTTAGAGATGGGCCATCCGGCCCGCATGAAGGCCATCAGCTCGGGGAAAAAGAAGAGCGACAAGATCGATGCGCCGCACCATCGCCGACCTGCTCCGCTGCGATCTGTTTCCGTCCTGTTTTGTGATCGCACCGGAGTTGGGCGCCTTGCGGCAGCAGATGCGGTTCCGCCGCCTGGTGGTGGAAGAAACCGTGATGTTCAAGAACAAGACCGCGGGGTTGCTGATGGGCGCCGGCGTAGAATACCAACAGCGGCGGCTGCACGGGAAGCGATATTTTAAGGAACTGGTGCAGGACGATGAGTGGATCGGCGATCAGATGCGGCCATTGTTAGCCTTCAATCGGGAGCAGATCGAAACCCTGCAAGGCATGGAGCAGCGCTTGATCCGGATGCTGGAGCGACATCCACAATTACAATCGCGTGTGGCGGCGCTCGAAGCCATCGACGGAGTGGTGCCGGTGACGGCTCTAACCTTGGGCGCTGGCAACGGGGACGCCGCAGCCCTTTGCCTCTATCAAGGCTGCGGTGAGCTACTGCGGACTGAGTAGCGCCTTGCGCGAGAGTGCGGGACAGCAAAAACGCGGCCCTATCCAAGCAACGCAACCGGCATCTACAGAGCGTGTTGATCGAAGCGGCCAAGATGGCCCCCGTGGTGAATGCGGATCTCCAACAGATCCACCACCAGGCCACGGAGAAGGGCGGCCACCGCAATCGGGCCACGCTGGCCGTGGCGCAAGCTGGTGACATACTTACTGGCCGCCGAAGCGGAGGCGGGCTCTTGTGGCGACCAAAGAAGTGTCGTTTAACGGCGAGGGAATTTAACTGTTTCATCAGCCCGCCGCGCACACTGACGGAGACAGCCTCGTCTTCTTCCGCCGCTCAGATGTTATCGTCACTGGCGATATCTTTGTCACTACGAGCTATCCGGTGATCGATGTCAATAAGAGCGGCAGCATCAATGGCGTGATTGCGGGATTGAACCATATCATTGAAATCACCATCCCGAAAGACTGGCAGGAAGGCAGGACGATGGTGATGCCCGGACGCGGGCGAATTGCTGACGAGGCAGACGTGGTGGAATATCGGGACATGGTGACGATCATCCGCGATCGCGTCCCGCTCAACGCCGGAGGAAAGAAAGTCGCGGACACTTGGGACCCGGCAAAAGCGGCGAGCGACGGCTGCAAAGCCTATGGCGCGGCGGCCATCATGCGCGTGCCAGGACGGCTGCGCATCGCGTGGGAAACGAGACCACGCTTAGAATTGACACCGATGCCGGTCTACAGTCACGGCGCCTGCACTTCGACAAATCGGCGGAACCGCAGGCGGAAAGACGCTGGCAGGGGCAGTCCTCGGCCGAGTGGGAACGCATCCCTCTGCCCGGCGGCCTGGGCGTCAGCCTGCAACAAGCACCGCCGCGCGTCTGGGCCTTGAAGGTGACCACGACGAATTTGCGAGCGGGATACTTCCGCTCCAACGGCGCGCCTTATAGCGAGAACGCGGTGGTCACCGAGTATTTCGATCGCTTATCGGCGTATGGCGCCGAATGGCTGACGGTGTTCACCGTCGTCGAGGATTCACGTTTCCTGGACCAGCCATTCATCACCAGCACTCACTTCAAACGGAAGTCTGACGGATCGAAATGGATGCCAACGCCATGCGAGGTGGGGTCGCCCAAGAGTAACTAGCAACAAACGCGGGCATGAGCAACAAACGCGGGCATGAGTGCCGGCGCGGCGCGCTGAGAGCATGCGCCACTGAGTTTGACACTGGCTGGCCCTGACGATAGACTGAGCAGAACTCTCACCGGAGGCATTGTGCGCCATTCGATCCTGCTGGCTTCTACTTTGGGCGGCCTGCTTTGCACCCTATCTACGCCTGTTCCGGCACAGTGGCTGAACTATCCGACCAAGGGAACTCCTCGCACGGCCGATGGTAAGCCCAACGTCACTGCGCCCACTCCGCGAAGGCCCGATGGCAAACCGGATCTGACGGGCGTGTGGATGGGAGTTACCAAGTACATGATCAACATCGCCGCGGATCTGAAATCGGAGGACATACCCTTCCAGCCCTGGGCGGCAACGGAATACAAGCGGCGCCGGGACACCGAGAGCAAGGACGATCCCAGCGCGCTGTGCCTGCCGCTGAGCATAGTACAGAAACAAACCATCACCTCGCCGTTCAAGCTGGTCGATGTTCCGTCCAAAGAAGAGATCATCATGCTGTATGAAGGCGCTCGCCACCGCGAGATTTTCCTCGATGGCCGCCCCCTTCCCAAGGACCCGGAGCCCACTTGGTCCGGTTATTCCGTGGGCCGGTGGGACGGCGATGATCTGGTGGTGGAGTCCGCCGGTTTTAACGGGAAGGCGTGGCTCGATATCAATGGCCACCCAACTACGGAAGCCTTGCACCTAACCGAGCGCTACCATCGGAGCGACTTCGGCCATATGTCGCTCGAGATCACCATCGATGACCCGAAGGCGTACACCCGGTCGTGGATGGTTAAGGAGTCGCCGCGGCTACTCCCCGATACGGAGCTGCTCGAAGCGGTTTGCGAAAATAATCAAGACCCGGCGCACATGGTCGGCAAGTAAGGTGGAGGATATTGAATGAGAACGAACCTGGCTGTTTCGACCGCGGCTCTCGTGTTGATAGGCGCTGCGCGATTATTAGCACACCACTCCTTCTCGGCCGAATTCGACGCGTCGAAGCGAGTCACACTCAAAGGCATCGTCACGAAAATCGACTGGCGAAACCCGCACATTTACGTTTATCTGAATGTGAAAGACGCCAACGGCACGGTGACGGAATGGGCCTGCGAAGGCGGTCCTCCGAATGTTTTGCTAAGACAGGGCTGGAACCGCACTTCCGTCAAAGAAGGTGACGAAGTCACGATTGAAGGCGCCGTGGCGAAAGATAGTTCCAACCGGATCAATTCGCGGACGGTAATTCTAAGTGACGGCCGCAAAGTGTTCGCCGGTTCATCCGAGGACGACAGGTCAGGCGCCACTCTTCTCGCCCAGGGTGGGCCTGCGGGCAGCGGACGCGGAGGGCGAGGACCCGTGGCGGGACAGACGGTGGAAAAAATCCGCCAATTGAAGCCCAATCTCTACATGATCACGGGAGGTGGCGCGAATACCCTGATCCGTGTCACCACCGAGGGGCTCATCGTTGTGGATACCAAGAATCCCGGCGACGTGAACTACGACCGTGTCATGGAAGAGATCAAGTCCGTTTCCAATCTGCCGGTGAAGTACGTGCTCAATACTCATCACCATCCGGATCACGTCGGCAACAATCAGAAGTTCATCGACGCGGGCGCGCAGGTGATTGCGCTCGATGCCCTGAAAACGCGCATGGCGAGCGATCCGCGAACGAAGGATATTCCCGGGCTGCCGACGCAGACTTTCGCTAAAGATTATGTCCTGAAGTTCGGCGGGGCCGTGGTGGAGGCCCATTTCTACGGGCGCGGGCACACGGGCGACGATACGATGGTGTACTTCCCCGATCTGAAAGTGGTCATGGTCAGCGACCAGATTACGGACAATAACCCCATCGTTGATTTTGCCAACGGAGGCAGCGCGGTCGAGTGGACACAAATACTCGATGGCGTTCTGAAGCTGGATTTCGACATGGCGATTCCGGGCCGTGGCGAGCCTAAGAGCAGGGCCGAAGTGGAAGCATTCCGGACAAAGTTCGCTACCGTCATCAGCCGTGCGTCCGAAGCGATTAAGGCCGGCGCCACCCGCGATCAACTCGCCTCGCAAGTGAAAACCGACGATCTTGGGTGGCAGTTCAATGCAGTCTTCTTCGGCTCGCTCTATGACGAACTCGCCAGGAAGTGAGGTTGGCTGACGAAGGGCGGAAGTGCCACTTACTGGATCGACGGCGAGGTTCCCGGGTTCAATTTGTTTGCGGCGAATTTTCCGCGCGCTCGCCCTTCCTGCACTCTCGTAGGATGCGGATAATCTGAAATTCTCGACGTCACGCTGCCATGGCAAGGTGGCGGGCGCATGATCCAGGGCGTCACGTTTGAAAAGACGGTTTACAGTCCGCCGCCGCACGCTTTGAGGCGGGCACGGGCAACATCGCCGACGCTGTGGGGGCTGGGAGCGGCGATTGAATTATCTGGACCGAGTCGGGATGGCGAATATCACGCGGCACGAGTCCGAGCTTCTGATCTACGGAAGCGAGGCGCTGCAGCGTGTACCCGGGCGGTGTGCGCACGGAGGAAATCGGCGATCTTTTCAACCGCGAAGGCATCGCGGTCCGAGCCGGAAATCATTGCGCGCAACCCATACATCGGCGCTTCAGCCTTGAGGCCACGGATCGCGCGTCGCTTGCGCTCTACAATACTCGCGAAGACATCGACGCGCTCGTCGCGGCATTGCTACGTATCCAGATTGGGCGTGTCCACCGCGTCTGACGCGCGTTCGTAACTGCCTCAGATCTGATAGTCCACCACAGAGCCCTCGCGCGACTTCTTCGGAATCACTTTCACGTTCGTCGCTTCCAAGACAAACAGTGAATCTTCTGGAACAGGCCTGCCTCGAGGCGGGCGGCGCGGAGCAGGGACTGCTGGGCCAAGGCGATGCGCTCGACGGCGAAAAACTCCTGGGCATTGATGGGCTGGTAGACGGCGACCAGGTCGGTTTTCAGATGGGCGACCTCGTCGAGGTCTTCCAAGCGGGCGACGGCGAAGGTAGCAGCGGCGAAACCATGTTTGCGGCGTTCTGCGCGGACTGGGCCTTGCCTTCGGGGGTACGGGGCCCGGTGGACTGGGTGGCGTTGGCGCGATTGGCCGCGAGTTGTTTTTCGGAGACAGGTTTGGGGGGACGGGGCATGTTGGATTCCGGCCAAAGGTATAGCACGGAGGATTGTCGGGGAAGTGGCGTTCCGGTGTGGGCGTTGGTGGAGCGCGAGGGCATAAGTGCGGGACAGGGGCGACCGGCTCATGTGGTTCCCGGCGACGCACTGCATCATGCCCGGGTGGCCCAATTTGGTCGAGCGGGACGGATGAATCCTTCGTGCTCGCGGACTCGGCCGCCGGGCAGTCTACCAGATCGCATCTCAACCCTCAGAGGGTCTTTAGATACTCCAGTAGTGACGCCTTCTGATCCTCGGTCAGATTGGTGCCATACTTATCGCCGGCATGTCCGATGTTACTATTCCCCGGTTGTGAGGTGTCGAAGGTCCAGCCGTTTCCAGCGGTCGAGTAACCGAGCTTCGCCGGATCGTATTCATGATTTCCCACAATGAATTTTGCGGGGCGCTGGGCGGAGTGCAGCAGGTCCCAAAGTGTCGGTACCGACCCATTGTGCAAGTACGGCGCTGTTGCCCAAACGCCCGTCAAAGGCCGCGCCAGGTACTGACCGGTCGCGCGCCAGATCACCGGGTTGGCATCCATGGTCGCCTGATCAGCCGCGGAGATTCCGTCGTCCGAGAAAGCGCGAGCCTTGAGGCGGTCAAGTGTCGGCTTGATCGCGGTGGGGAACGCCACGCCTCCGGCGACCGGTTGGCCGAAGCTGTTGGCCCGTTGGGGATCCGTGCCAACGTCGGTTAGCGCATAGAGGCGGTTCTGATGACAGTCCCGGCATGTAGTGTTGAAGATATTCTCACCGGCCTTCGCCTTCGCTTCGTCGATTGGTCCGAGTATATCGGCGGGCCATTTCGGAGCCTTGAGCTTATGGGTCAGCACTTCGAGCCGGTGCAGGTTCGCGATTCGCAGCGTGGATTCATAGGTTGTTGGATCGTACACCGCGCCCAGCCCCAGGGCCTGTCCGATGTTGCGTTCGAGAATGGAATTCGTGTTGCCGTCGTAATGGATCCAGACAGTGTCCGTGCCAGAGCGCTGTTGCGTTGTGTCGGGAACGTCCCAGATGAACGGAAAGCTGACTGGCGACTGCATCCGCAGGTGGTCTTTCGGAAACAGAAGATTGCGGGCTGCGCCGAAGGCATCGATACGGCCTGGCCCCGGCTCGGTACCGTCCACTAACAGTTTGCCATTCTTTAGGTGGGCGAGCTTGGCTTTCAGTAGCGCGATGTCGCGGTGTAGACGCGCGGTGAAGTTCTGGCCCTGTAGAGCCGCGGAGGAACTGGCGGTGTCCGCGGCCTGCGAAGAGACGCTGTGGAAGTTCTGATCCGCCGCAGCGACCTCTTGGACTTCACCCGCAGTTTTGGCGGCAGGATCGGAAGCGTAATCGGCAGCACCCTGGTCTGGCGGTGTGTCACTTGCGTGTAGAGAGCGGTCGATGGCAATCACCAGCTTGACCGCCTTCGCTGGATCGCGCAACGCGGCATCGACGGAATCCTTGAGTTCCACCTGATAGCTCTGGAGATCGATGAGCGAAGGTGCACCATCGATCCGCAGGATTTTCCCACGATAGCTCACCTCGCCAACATGGCAGGTGGCACAGTTGAACCCGACCATTTCGAGGCCGGTCTGGCTCTTGTCGCGCGAGTGGACCGTTGTGAGACCAACGGACAACCCATGCGGATTGGTAGGGCTAGCGGCATCGGAGAGGAAGCCGAAGCGCTCCATATTCTCCAGAAACGGCTTACCGGTCTTCACGCTCACAACGTTGGCCAGCAGGGCGTACGGTATCAGCTCGCTACCCTCGGCGAGATGGTAGTATTCGGCGCGCTCGTCCACAGACCATCCACTGTCGCTCCAAACCGCGGCTCCGGTGGAAGCGGAAGACGACGGTTGGGGAGCCGATGGCTGGTGCGCACATCCCGCCAGAATCAATGATCCGGTCATCGAAGTTATGATCGAAACAAGGCTCGTTTGCACGGGTCAATTATACGTCGAGCAGGACTGGGCCCCACCTGTTCCAGGCCCGTAATGCTATGCGGCGCGGTGTCTAATATGACTGATTCCACAGGTATTACGTAAGATTCTGGGGATTACTCCTGTGATGTCCGGTTCACGTCAACCGGGCGTAAAACGCCGAATTTCCGGGCGAAGAAGCGTCCAGTCTCGACGCGGCACACAGGAGGTGCCTGCGCCACAAACAAATCAGCGGCGGTCCCAGTCCAGGCGCAGGCGGGCATCGCCGTTGGTGGCTTCCAGCGAAATGCGGTAGACGTCGCCGCGGCCGTCACGCGATAGTGACATGGTGCCCCGGAGCCGGGCGCTATCGTCGGTTGCCACATCGGCTCTGATGCCATCGCGATCGAAATCAACCACGGAGCCGCTGAACGTGAGGGGCCGGCCGGTGTCGGTGCGGAAGGAAACCAGAATCCTGCCGCCGCGATCAATATCCACGGTTGCGTCGCCAAGGCGCTGCCCGCCATAGCCGCTCAACGTGGAAGTGCCGCGTCCGGGGCCGCCGAAGTGGAAGGTATTGTTCCAAGCCAAGGCGCCACGCCGGTCGCCGCGATCGTCATGGTCGTCGCGGTCGCGGGGACGGCCGCGGTCCGGCCCAACGTCGCCGGTGCTCGTCCACGAGAGGCGGAAATGGTAGTGGCCCGCGCCGCCGCTGCTGTCGCGTATGCGGACGATGGCCTGATAATCCGTTTGCCGCGATGGTTCCGATAGCAGGCGCACTTCGCCGCGGCTCTCGACGTTTTCAAAGCGAAAGCCCGCGACCGACCGGTTGGGAAGCGGTTCGTTGCATTCCGATCCTTCATCACGGCCATCGCGGCCCGAGATCGTGCGGATCAAAACCAGATCGCCGCGTACCGTGACGTCAACTTCGCCATCAATCGCCAGGCGGATGTCGCACTGTCCCTTCCCCAAGGGCACGTCGTTGCGGGTCATCTTACGTGCCCGGAACTGGGTATCCGCCCAGCCGAGCGAAACGGCGCAAAGCGCAAGCCAAAGGGCTCCAAGACATTTGAGTCTCATTGCTTCCAGGATAGCGCCTTCCCACCCTTGGTAAAATAGGCCAAGCGCCTCCCTTATGACCACCCCTCAAGAGCGTGTACGCGCGCTCGCAGAGATCCTGGAGCAACGTGTCCTTGTGTTGGACGGCGCTATGGGGACCATGCTCCAGCAGCAGTATCTTTCGGCCAAAGACTTCGGGGGAGCCGCCCTGGAGGGCTGCAACGAGAACCTGGTCCGCACGCGGCCGGATATTGTGCTGGCAGTGCATCGCGCATATCTGGCGGCGGGGTCGGACATGATCGAAACGAATTCCTTCGGCGGAACCAGTCTGGTGCTGGCGGAATACGGGCTCGAAGCGGACACCCGCGAATTGAACCGGGAGGCGGCACGGTTGGCGCGCCAGGCTGCCGAGGAATTCTCCACCACCGGGAAACCGCGCTTCGTCGCAGGAGCCATTGGGCCCACTACCAAGGCCATCAGTGTTACGGGTGGCGTTACTTTCCAGCAATTGATCGACAACTTCCACGAGCAGGCGAAGGCGCTGCTGGAGGGCGGCGCGGATCTACTGCTGGTGGAGACCTGCCAGGATACGCGCAATGTGAAAGCGGCGCTGCTCGCCATTGAGCGCCTGCGCCGAGAACTCGGATGGCATATCCCGGTGATGGTTTCAGGGACAATTGAACCGACGGGGACCATGCTGGCCGGGCAGACCGCGGAAGCATTTTGCGCGTCGATTGCCGATGCCGATTTGCTGTCCATTGGTTTGAACTGCGCCACCGGTCCGGAACTGATGACCGACCATCTGCGCACCATCAGCGAGATGTCGCCGGTTCGCGTTTCGTGCCATCCCAACGCGGGGTTGCCGAACGAGGAAGGGAAATATCTGGAGACTCCCGATTCCCTGGCCTCGCAACTGGAGCGCTTTGTGGATAACGGCTGGCTGAACATCGTGGGCGGATGTTGCGGCACTACGGATGCGCATCTGAAAGTGATCGTCCAGATGGCCGAGGGCAAGCGTCCGCGGCGGGTGCCGGGACGCACGCATCGCGCGTACTTCGCCGGCTTGGAATTGGTGGAGGCCGATGAGGCGACCCGCCCGCTGATCGTTGGCGAGCGCACCAACGTGATCGGCTCGCAACTGTTCAAGAAAATGGTGGCGGAGGAAAAGTGGGAAGAGGCGTCGGAGATCGCCCGCTGGCAGGTGAAGAACGGCGCGCACATCATCGACGTCTGCCTGCAAAGCACCGACCGCGACGAGCTGAGCGACATCCCGCCGTTTTACGACAAGCTGATCCGCAAGACCAAAGCGCCGCTCATGATCGACACTACCGATCCTAATGCGGTGGAATTGGCGCTCACGTACTGTCAAGGCAAGAGCATCATCAACTCCATCAACCTGGAGGATGGCGAAGAGAAGTTCGAGCGCTTGTGCCCCATAGCGAAAAGGAATGGCGCCGCTGTGGTGGTGGGCTGCATCGACGAAGACAAAGAGCAGGCCCAGGCTTTTACGCGCGAACGCAAGCTGGCCGTCGCCCGGCGTTCCTATGAGCTTCTGACTGAAAAGTATGGGATCGCTCCCGAGAACATCATCATCGATCCTTTGGTATTTCCCTGCGCCACGGGTGACGTGAACTATGTGGGCGGGGCGGTGGAGACCATCGAAGCCATCCGGATGATCAAACAGGATCTGCCGTACGTTAAGACCGCGCTCGGCATTTCCAATATTTCGTTCGGCCTGCCCGCGGCTGCGCGCGAAGTAGTGAACTCCGTGTTCTTGTACCACGCGACGAAAGCGGGCCTGGACCTGGCGATCGTGAATGCGCAAAAGCTGGAGCGCTTCGCCTCCATCCCCGAACTGGAGCGCCGCCTGGCAGAGAGCCTCCTGTTCAATTCGCCCGCGGTGGAGGCGGAAGAGGAGTCGCTGCGCACGGCGCCGGACGACTGGCGGGAGCAAACGCTGCGGCAGAAAACGGTGCTGAACCAATTCCACATCGGGGCGATTGCCGAGCATTTTCGCAAGGCGGGAAAACGCGAGAAGAAGCCCGCCGAGGATTTGCCGCTGGACCAGAGGCTGGCCAACTACATCCTGGAAGGCACGAAGGACGGCCTGGTGGCGGACCTCGACCGCAAGCTGGCGGAAGGCGCCGCGCCGCTGGAGATCATCAACGGACCATTGATGAGCGGCATGGCGGAAGTGGGCCGGCTCTTCAACAACAACGAACTCATCGTTGCTGAGGTGCTGCAGTCGGCCGAAGCCATGAAGGCCGCGGTGAGCCACCTGGAACAATTCATGAACAAGGCCGAAACGGCTACCAGGGGAACGGTGCTGCTGGCTACGGTGAAGGGCGACGTCCACGATATCGGCAAGAACTTAGTGGAAATCATCCTGGCCAACAACGGCTACAAGGTGATCAATCTGGGCATACGCGTGCCGCCGGAGGCGCTGATCGGAGCCTACTTCGAGCACAAGCCAGACGCCATCGGGCTCTCCGGACTGCTGGTGAAGAGCACGCAGCAAATGGTGATCACGGCGGGCGATTTCAAGACAGCCGGCATACGGGTTCCGCTTCTGGTTGGCGGGGCGGCGCTTTCGGAGAAGTTCACCCGCACGAAGATCGCCGCCGCTTACGGTGAAGCCGCCTGCTATGCAAAAGACGCCATGTCCGGGCTCAGTCTGATGGACCGGATCATGGACCCGGCGGTGCGTGACGCCGTGTTGGCAGCCAACCGGACGGACGGCACTGCCACGGAAGCTGTCCGCGAAGACGAAACGATTGTGCCGGCAACCACCAGGCGCAGTTCCCGAGTGCGCACGGATATTCCGCTTCCGCCGGCGCCCTACCTGGAACGCAAGGTGCGCGCTGTGCCGCAGTTAGCCGAGGTGTGGAGTTACATTAATCCGTATATGCTTTACGGCCGCCACCTTGGTTATAAAGGTAACTTCGAAAAGCACCTGGCGGAGCACGAGCCCAAGACGCTGCAGTTGTTTCATAAGGTGGAAGAAGTGAAACATGAAGCCGCACGGTTTATGAAGGTGAAGGCAGTCTGGCAATATTTCGAGGTGACGCGCGAGGGCAATGCGATCCAGTTGTATAGTCCGGGGAGTCCAGCGCCGATCCATACGTTTCAATTTGGACGGCAACAGCGGGAAGATGGGCTTTGTCTCAGCGACTATATCCTGGACGCCGACGACGGCCGGCGAGATCACCTGGCAATGTTTGTGGTCACCGCGGGGGCTGGAATCCGCGATAAGTCGGAAGAATGGAAGCGGGCAGGCGAGTTCTTCAACGCCCACGCCGTCCAGGCCCTGGCACTGGAAACCGCGGAAGCATGCGCCGAGTGGCTGCATCGCCGCATACGCGAGGATTGGGGCTTCCCGGACCCGCCATCTTTGACGATGCACGACCGGTTTACTTCCAAGTACCGAGGCAAGCGGTATAGCTTCGGTTATCCGGCGTGCCCCAGGCTGGAAGATCAGGAAGGACTGTGGAAGCTGCTACGGCCGGAAGATATCGGGGTCGAGCTTACTGAAGGTATGATGATGGACCCCGAAGCTAGTGTAAGTGCTCTGGTATTTCATCATCCCGACTGCGGATACTTTTCGGTAAGACAAGACGAGAGTAATCCAAGTTAGGTCGGATAACTGGCGATAACATCACTTTGAAACCTCCAGCTACTTTCCACTTAAGTACTTGACAACTCTTGTGTTGGGATCTGAATCTGTAACATGGCACGGGCCCCACGCAGACTTGCCTGGACTCATGGAATAGAGGACGCCTTTGCCAATTCATCTCTTCGCAAAGCGCCCTACGCCTTGGTCGCCGCGTTCCTGCTTGTCATTCACGTCGGCGCCTCCTGGCTGGGATATCTGTCGATCAAGGACGGCTCGTTAGCCACGCCGGTGTGGCCGGGAGCCGCGCTCGACCTGGTAGCGCTGCTCTTGTTCGGTATACGCTATTGGCCGATTCTGCTGGTGGCCTACTGCGCGAGCGCCGCGCAGCGAAGAGGCATGACCTGGTTTTCCACGTCGGGCGTGGCGTTCGCCGGCCTGGTCCGCACGCTGACCGCTGTTTGGTTGTTCCGGCAGGTTTCCCGAATGAGGAATCACCTTGGCCACTTTGAGGACCTGGCGGCCATCGTCGTGTCGGCCCTGATCCCACCGGCTTTGGGGGCGGGTCTGGGCACGTCGATTCTCGTACTCGGAGGCCACCTGCCAGCCGCGCAGTGGGATGTGATCGCCGGCCGCTGGTGGATGTTCGACGCACTTGCCACACTTACTGTCACGCCAGTATTGATTTTGGTGGCGAGGTGGGCGGCGGGACCGAGAGCACGTGTTGACCGTCTTGCAATTGTCCAGGCAATTGGCTTCGCCGCGTTTGTGGCGTTGGCGTGCCGCTTCATTTTCTTCGGTCCATCCACTTATCTCCTCTTTCTGGTCTTTGTTTTCGTCCTGATCGCCGCGGCCTGGCTCGGCACGGCCGCAGCCCGGTTATCGGCACTGGTAATTGCGGCGTCGGCCGTTTGGGCCACGCACTTGGGCGCCGGAGCGTTCTTTGGCGGGACCCTTTCGGAAAACCTTCTGAACCTGGATCTATTCCTTGCCGCCGTGTCCTTGACGGGTATGGCTGTCGGGGCATTCCGCGCCTATGGCGGCATGGCGCTCCCTGGTGGCATACTCTTGGCGGGCTGGGCGCTGAGTGGCTTGCTGTACGCGTCGATGGACCGCGACCGGATCCAATATGACGAAGCTCGTCTGGACTCAGCCACCGGCGTGATCGAGAATCGGATCGCCGGCCGATTGACGACCTACGAAAACGCGTTGCGGGGCGCCGCCGGCTTTGTGGCGTCCGCGGCGCATGTGGGATGTGCCGACTGGCGCACGTATGTCGAGCATTTAGGGCTGTTCGACCGCTACCCGGGAACGGCAGGCATGAGTTTCGTGGTCCCGGTAGACGACTCCCAACTGGAGAGTTTTGTTGCTTCCAAGCGCAGCGCCGACGCCCCGGATTTTACCGTCCGCAACGGACCGGCGCCGGGCACGCCGGAAGCACCGTTATCCCAGCACTACGTGGTGACTTGTTCCGAACCGCATCCACTCACGGACCGTGTGGTCGGTTCGGACGTGGCGAGCGAGCCTACGGGGAAGATCGCGGCGGAGCGGGCGCGCGATTCCGGTTCGGCGGCTGTCGTCAAAAGGATGCTGTTCGAACGCGGCGGCGGCTCCACGAGGGGCTTGGTGCTGATGTTCCCGATCTACCGTCCCGGAGCGCCGATCGCCACCGTGGAAGAACGCCGTGCCGCGCTGATCGGCTGGGCCACCGTGGTTTTCAGCGCAGACGCCTTCTTTCGGTCCGCGCTGCTTGAGTCGGCAGGAATGTTTACGCTTCGGGTGTACGACGGGGCCATGCAACCGGGCAATCTGCTCTTCGCGTCGGGCCCGGTTCCCCCGGATGTCCGCCCCTTTGAGCGCACCGAAAGGATGGAACTGGCCGGCAACACATGGCTGCTGGGATGGCGCCGGACGCCGCGGTTCCCGCTCCTGAGTAAGACGCCTTCTGCGTGGATTGCGGGTTGTACCGGTCTGCTCTCGCTGCTGCTTGCCGGACTGGTGGTGAGTGTCCAATCCACCGGCCGGCGCGCTTCCAGGCTCGCTGCTGAGCGGACCAAAGCACTGGCCGAAGCCTTGCGCCAGGCGGATGCGGCAAATCGGGCGAAATCCGAATTCCTGGCCAACATGAGCCACGAAATTCGTACGCCCATGAACGGCATCCTGGGCATGACCGAGCTGACCCTGGATACCGACCTGAGGCCGGAACAGCGCGAGTATGTAAGTCTCGTCCGGCAGTCGGCGGACTCGCTGTTGACCGTGATCAACGACATCCTGGACTTCTCCAAGATTGAAGCCGGTAAATTCGAATTGGATCCCGCCGAATTCCACGTCTATGAGTTGATCGAGGGGACCGCCAAGATGCTGGCGGTGCGTGCGCATCAGAAGGGCCTGGAACTGGTTTGCGATATTGCGAATTCCGTGCCCGCTTCCGTAATCGGGGACGCGCCGCGAATCCGCCAGATTCTGGTGAACCTGATCGGCAATGCCGTGAAGTTCACCGAGCGCGGCGAAATCATACTGGCGGTGGACTGCCGTCCGCTGTACTGGTTGAACAAGAAGAAAGGTGTGGAGCTGGTGTTTTCCGTGAAGGATACAGGTATCGGGATCCTGCCGGAAAACCTGCAAAAGATCTTCCAGGCGTTTGCGCAGGCGGATGGTTCGATGACGCGCCGGTTCGGCGGCACAGGCCTGGGCCTTACGATCTCCCTGCGATTGGCCGAGTTGATGGGCGGGACCCTGGCCGTGGAAAGTAAGCTCGGGCAGGGCAGTACGTTCCGGCTCACGCTACCGGTGGGGAGGGGCACGGGGCGTGCGGCTGAAGCTCCGCTGGAAAGATCACGAATCGAGGGGATGCCGGTATTGGTGGTGGACGATAATGCCACCAACCGCGCCATTCTCGGTGAGACGCTTTCGCGGTGGGGCATGAAGCCCATACTGGCCGAAAGCGGGCCGGACGCAATCCGGATTCTCGATTCCCTGACTCACTGTCCGTTGGTCCTGTCCGACGTGCATATGCCGGGCATGGATGGATTCGAGCTGACCGAGTACACCAGGATGCGCGCCGGCGCCGCCACGGTCATCATGCTCAGTTCCGGAAGCGGCCTCGGCGATATGGAGCGTTGCCGCAACTCGGGAGTGGAGGCCTTTCTCACCAAGCCGGTGTCGCAGCGCGAACTGCAAGAGGCGATATTTCGCGCACTGGGGGCGCAGCCGCCGAGCCACGCCGTCGCCGCGGCCGAAGGTCCTTCGTCCCCGGATGCGTCGCGCGCTTCCGCCGGCGAGCCGCTCCGCATTCTGCTTGCGGAAGACAACATCGTCAATCAGAAAGTGGTGCTCCGCCTGCTGGAACGGGAGGGCCACCGGGTGGTGATTGCGGGTAACGGCCGGGAGGCCTTGGCTGCATTGGAGCGGGAGGTCTTTCATCTCGTCCTGATGGATGTGCAAATGCCCGAGCTGGACGGTTTCGAAACCGCGGCCGCGATACGCGCTCGCGAGCGGTACACGGGTGCGCGGCTGCCGATTCTGGCCATGACCGCGCATGCCATGACCGGCGACCGCGAGCGGTGTCTGGCGGCCGGCATGGACGGATACATCGCCAAGCCCGTCCATAAGGCAGAGCTGCTGGAAGCGATCGGCAGGCTCACAGGCGATGCCGCAGCCGGTCAGAGCGGCGACGGTCAGCAGGCCGCCGCAATCTGAAAGGGCTGCGTAATGTACCGCAGGGGATTGGCGTCGCCAAACAGCCGGTCGCCGAGATACGCGAACCGGGGATCGCGACGAAGGGAATCCATCCTAGGGTCGATGTTCAGAATCGGCAGGGCGGCGGAGTTCTCTTCGAAGGCCCGTTCCAGCTCCCGAAACGCGCCGTCGCGGTCCTCCAGGGCGTCTCGCAGCAGAGCCATATAGTAGGCATCCACATACTCAGTCACACGGCTATTGTGGAGTTGCTTGCACAATACAGCCGCGTCACTCTGGCGGCCATGCCGGGCGAGGCAGGTGGCCTCAAGGGCGCGCAGCCAGGGAAGGTCGGGGGAAAGGGCCGAGGCCAGCCGATACTGAGTGAGCGCTTCGTCCACGCTTCCGGAGAACTCCAGCGCCTGGGCATAAAACAAGCGGGCGAACGCCAGATAGGGGTGCAGTTCGAGGGCTTGCTGGCCGCAGGCCACAGCTCGATCAAATTCCCGGCGGCAAATGTAGAGGTTGATCTCGGTAGGCATTACCATGGGCCACAGGGCATCGGCGCCCTTCGCCTCGGCCACCGCATCGAGGGCTTCATCCAGCCGCCCAAGCGACGCATAGAGCATGGTCAGACAGATGTCGGCGGCAGCTCGCCGCGCGCCGGTCAGGCGAGCCCGCAACATATCCGACTCGGCTTCCACCGTGCGTCGCTCGAAGATATGCAGCCCGTGGCCGCGATCGAGGCGCAGCTCCGGCGTCAGCCCGGAGAGAGCCACAGCCTGGCGGTGGACCGCAAGGAACGCCCGGTACATCTCCCGCGGAGGGCGCATCCCGCACGTTCCCAGAGCCAGATAGGTACGGCACATTGCTTCCAACGGCCGCGAATCGGTGTTGTCCCGCAACGCTGCGCGTTGGAAGCAATCGATGGCTTTTTCAAAACCTTCCCGGGTGCAGCGGTTATGAAAGTGCCACCCCTTCCGCATCAAGTCTTCAGACTGAGGCGTCTCCAGGCAATAGCCTAGCTTCGGGCGGTAAGTGATCCACGATCCGTACTCATCGAGGGCCTTCCTTACTTCTCCCACCGTCACGGCTACGGTATGCCGCGAAACCAGCGTCCCCTCCCAAGCTTCGCGGATCATCTGCTCGTAACAAACGTTGCGCCCGATGTTATGGAGTAACACCCGTAAAGCCTGAAAAGCCTGGCGGCGCAGTTCGATCTCTATGCCATCACGAAGCAGCCGGCCGGCCCCGATTACCAGCCGAAAAGGCCCAAAGGTAAGCTGTTCCACAACACCCCCCAGCGAGTTACGCCAAGATTTGACGCTGTTTTGACTCCCGGTAGGCGGAGTCTATCATACAATCTCTGTGATTGGGCTTCGGGATGCGCGGGGAGTTTTTCGATTCTGGAAGTGTGTCTACGCTCGCCGCTTGGGAACCAATCTTAAAACGAGACGTCCAAAGGGAATCGTAAAATGGGAACCCTGCCTTGTAAGCAGGGAGGAGAACCTATGAGTTTCGAGAGACTGCCTTCTTTCCGCGCAAGCGTCGCCCTGGGGATTGTATTTTTGGTCGCGCTGGCACCATGCATTCTTGCACAATCGGCCGGGACGGCCGGCCTGAGTGGGACCATTACGGACGCCAGCGGCGCCGCGGTGCCGAACGTAGCGGTAACTGCTTACTAACAGCGACACCAATCAGGCACGAACGGCGACTACCGGTTCGGACGGAGTCTACAAGTTCTCGCTGGTCCCGCCGGGTAGCTACAAGATCCGCTTCACGGCTGCGGGCTTCAAGGCGGCCGAAGTTTCGGGCATCAACCTGAACGTGACCGAATCCCCGGTTCTGGATCGCAGTCTCGAAATCGGCCAGCAGACCGAGCAGGTGACGGTGGAAGCCACTGCCGGGCTCCTTCAACGGCATCCTCCACTCTCGGAACAACCGTGGGCACGAAGACCGTCACGGAGTTTGCCCCTGGCCAACCGCAACTACACGCAGATCATCGGACTATCCGCGGGTACCAGCGTCGGCGTCAATAATGCCACTTCCTTCGGCAAAGGCACTCTGGATATCAGCATCAATGGAAGCACTCCCGGGCAGAACAACTTTCAGATGGATGGCGTGGCCATTCAAAGTATGGCCGGCAGCGGAAGCGCAAACGACAACGGTATTTATGTCGGTATCGCAGTACCCAGCCCCGACGCCATCCAGGAATTCAAGATTCAGACTTCTACCTACGACGCTACGTATGGCCGCAATCCCGGCGCGAACGTGAACGTGGTGACCAAGTCCGGCACCAATAGCTGGCACGGCACTGCTTTTGAGTTTTTCCGCAACGCGAAACTGAATGCCAATGACTTCTTTTACAATCGCGACACTTGCCGGACGCAGTTTGCCGGGCAAACCTGCCCGAAGCAAGTGCTGAACCAGAACCAGTTTGGCGGCGTCATCGGCGGCCCCATCAAGAAGGACAAGCTGTTCATTTTCGGCAGCTACCAGGGCACACGGCAGCGCAACGGTGTGAATTCGGCCGGCAATTCGGCCATAAACTTGCTACCCGATTATTCCCGCTGGTGATCGCACTTCTCCGGCGTTCGTGCAGCAGTTGATCGCGGCAAACTGTGAACTGCCCTCATTCGGACCTCCCGGACCCAACGGCGTCCTGCCCTGCTCGTCCACCTCGGTCAGCCCTGTGGCGCTCAAGATGTTGCAAGTGAAAAACGCCAACGGAAGCTACTACTTCCCCACGCACACTTCATTTGGCGATCCGCTAAGCTTCAACTCGCCGGCGCCTTTTTCGGAAAATCAAGAGATAGTGAATGGCGACTACTTGCCGAATGCGAAAAACTCGCTGGCGATGCGCTTTTTCTACGGCTCGGATCCGCGCACGATTAATTTCAATACTCCCATCGGCGGCGCTCTTCCGGGAGCTCCGGATCCGGTCTACGTACTCCAATGCCAACGCCGTGCTAAAGCTGACTACCCTCGTAACCAATTCGCTGGTGAACGAGGCCCGCGGATCCTTTCAACGTCTGTTCGCCCAAGCCACCGATAATCTCCCGGCCGGGTTGGACGCCGCAGAACCTCGGCATCACGCCGATTGTGCCCAGCCAGACGCAGGGGCCGGCTCTCTCTTTCCTGATCAATGGCTTCGGCGCAGGCGGGTTTCTGGAGCCCCAGTTCAGCCCGACCAATCAGTTCCAGGTGGCGGACCAGGTCTCATGGTCGCACGGAAGGCACACTGTTCGCGCCGGGTGTCGAGGTGGAAAAGACTCAATGGAACCTCGATTTCGGCGGCTTGGAGCGCGGGTGGCTGTTTATTGGAAGCTTCACCAACCTGCTGGCCGCAAATAACCCCGGCAATATCTTCCAGTGCCTCTTCTGCGTATCCAGCGGCCCTCCTGCAGCTGGAGGCATCATCCACGCATATCGCGAGACGAATATGAATTCCTTTGTGCAGGACGACTGGAAGGTCAGCCAGAAACTGACTCTGAACCTGGGCGTCCGCTGGGAATACGACGGAACCTTCTCGGAGAAGTATGGCAACCTGACCAACACCTGGCTCAGCAAGTTGGCGCCTAATTCGCAAGTGCCCACTGCCCCCTTGGCCTACCGGCCAACTACGCAGGCTGGGTTACCGCCGGCAATTACTTGCAGCACTATCCGCAGCCGCCCGCCGGCGTGTCTGTGAACACCAGCGGTACCGGCGCCCTACAAAAGCACCCGCCCCTGGGTGATTTCGCGTCCGCGCTTCGGATTCGCGTATCAGGCCGCAAGCAAACTGGTGATCCGCGGCGGCGCGGGACTTTTCTATGACCGTATCGGAGCGGACCGTTTCGTTCATGCCGTAGAGCAGGGCAACCCCTACTCCACAACACTAGATTACAGCGGCTCGGCAGCAGCGCCATTCACCATCCAGAATCCTTTCCCCGATCTGCCTCTGGGCCAGTTTGTGCAGCGTTGGGCGAACCCCGCGACGCTTACGAGTTCCAACCTGAGCGTCCCGTTCATCGCCCAGGTATCTCACATTCCACTGGTGAGACAGTACAACCTGAACTTTCAGTATGAGTTTGCTCCGAACTGGGTATTGGAAGCCGGTTATGTGGGCTCCAGCGGTATCAACCTGCTGGACTACAACCACAACGTCAACACCGCGGGTCTCGCGTCTGCCAGCAATCCGATCAACGGTTTCACGACCACCACCACCGCCAACGTGCCTTCCGGGTACCTTACGTGGGCTATGCGCCGGCTGGTCTGCAGGCCACGGCTTCGACGGTATTTCCAACTACAACAGCCTGCAGATTACAGTTCGCAAACAACTCTCCCACGGTTTGACTTTGCAAGGATCCTACACGTATAGCAAGTCCTTGACGCGATGTTCTGGTCGACTCCGCCAACAGCAACAACGCCAGCAATCTGGCGCAGCAGTATGGCCCGTCGTACTTCAACCGGCCGCAGCGATTCATCATCAACTACAGCTGGCTGATTCCCACCGGCCAACTCAAGGGCGTTGCGCATGCCGTGCTGGGTGGCTGGACATTTCGGGCGTGACCACGATTCAGGACGGTGTTCCGCTATACCTTCGTGGATGGCACCGCCGGTACAGCATACGGCACTAACGGCACCGGGACCACTTCTGGATTTGGACGCGCCCAAATATGTGCCGGTTCGACTTATGCCAACATCGCTACACACGGCGGCATCGAATCCCGTCTGGGCGGTTACAGCGGCGGACCCGGATATTTCAATGCCAGCGCCTTCTGTCCCGCTCCGGCGATCATGCCAGACGGTGTGACCGTAACCACGCAGGCCGCATGCCCCACCTGCGCGACCCTGTTCGGCAACTCCGGCATCGGCATACTGCTGGGACCCGGCCAGTTCAACTTCGATAACACATTGTCGAAGACAGTTCAGAATTACGGAACGCTCCAATCTCCAGTTCCGCGCGGAGTTCTTCAACTTACTGAACCACCCGCAGTTCAACGGCAACACGCCGGGTTCGGGGACAGGCGGGACGCTGTCCTACCTTCCCCAGCCTTTGGTTGCCGGCCAGAGCACGATTCAAAGCACCAGCGTGAACCCTCGCGTCATTCAGTTGGGTTTGAAGTTCCAGTTTTAAGCCAATCCTCAGTTCTTGCATGCAGGGCCGCCGGGCAACGGACCGGCGGCCCGTTTTGCTTGCGAATTAGTTGTAGGTTCAATCGATTCAGGCCAGCCAATGACCTGCAGCGGCCCCCACAAAAGGCTATTGACTTTTTTTCAACTGTGATATAATCCCCACCCAGATGCCTCAGGGTGATGTCTTGCATGCAACTCCGTTTAGCCGGACCTCGTTCCTCGAGCGATATTCCCAAAAAGTGAGGAAAGTCTAGACCATGAAGTCCCAGAAAATATTGATCGCGCCGCTTGTTGCGGTGATGCTGCTGATGCTGGCACCGGGGCTTTTTGCCCAATCGGCCGGAACAGGCGCGCTGGCTGGAACCGTTACGGATCCTTCGTCGGCGGTGGTGCCCAACGTGACTGTCACCCTGACCAATAACGAGACGGGCCAAGTCCGCACCGCCACAACGGGCGCCGGATGGCGCCTACCGGTTCTCGCTGATCCAGCCAGGCACTTACAAAGTGCGGTTTAGCGCGACCGGTTTCAAAGTAGCGGAAGTTCCGGCGGTAACAGTGAACGTGGCCGAGACACCTGTGTTGAATGAGGCGCTGACGGTCGGTCAACAGTCGGAGGCCATCGAGGTGCAAGCCGAGGCCGCGATCCTGCAAACCGCCGACTCCACTCTGGGACGAGTCGTGGATAGTGCCACCCTCACCAACCAGCCATTGGCAACCCGGAATTACACCGTCGATCATGGGTCTGGAAGCTGGTGCCATGGGTGGCGTTGGGCAACGCGACCGCGCTAGGAAAGGCCACCGCGGACGTCGCCGTAAACGGCGCTGGGTTGGACCAGAACAACATCCAGATGGACGGGGCGACGGTCGTCAACGCCTTTGGAGCCGGAAATAATGGCGATTCCGGCATCTATGTGGGTGTGCCGATTCCCAATCCGGATACCATTCAGGAATTCAAGATTCAAACATCGACCTACGACGCCAGTTACGGGCGCAATCCTGGCGCCAACGTGAACATCGTTACCAAGTCCGGAACCAATCAATTGCATGGCTCGCTCTTCGAGTTCTTCCGTAACCCTCATTTGGACGCTAACGACTTCTTCTATAACCGCGACAACGCCGCCAGCAGGACTACGAAGCAGGTCTTGAAACAGAACCAATTTGGCGGAACCGCCGGCGGTCCGATTAAGAAGGACAAACTGTTCTTCTTCGGCAGCTACCAGGGAACCCGTCAGCGAAACGGAATTGCGGGCGGCGGAAGCACCAACCCAGTTCTGGCGCCCATTCCGGCGGGGGACCGGTCGGCGCCGGGTTTCCAAGCCGCCCTGGGCGCGGCGATGTGCCCGGCCAATCATCCGGGCAATGCGGCCTATATGACCGGCTTCGGAATTATTCCAACGGCAACGCAAGTGGCTTGCGATGGATCGAACATCAATCCCGTGGCACTCAAGATCCTTCAGGTGAAGCTGCCAAGTGGCGGCTATTACGTTCCCGGTTCGACCAACGGGGGCTTCCAGCAGGTAAATTACAGCATCCCCTCGATCTACACCGGCGATCAGTACCTGGGTAACGCGGACTGGCTGATCAACAGCAAGAACACGCTGGCGATGCGGTATTTTTTCTCAGAAGATCCGCAGGTGACCCCCTTCAGTATCAGCACGATCCCGGGCACTCCGAGCTCCACGTACTACGCCAACACGATTTCCCGTGCCAAGCTCACGACCCTGATCGGAACCAGTATGGTGAATGAGGCCCACGCTGCCCTGGAGCGCAATATCGCCAACGGACACGACACCACGCCTTACACCAATCAGCAGGTTGGAATTACGGGAATCGTGCCGCAGGAGACCCAGCCGCCCGCGACGATTATCGTCGGCGCGTTCAATCTGGGAGGGACTCTGTCGCCCTTTCTACGGTCCTGCCAACCAGGTACAATTCGGTGATCAGATCTCCTGGTCCCACGGAAAGCACACGGTCCGCGCGGGCTACGAATTTGAATTCGCGCAATGGAATCTCTCCTTCGCTTCGCTGCTGCGCGGCTTCCTGATTTCTCCGGGTTTTAACGATTACCTGATCGGCCTTCCCGGTGGCTTCGGGCCGGGGACTATGAACGACCCGATTTTTGGCACCTTTTTGCAGTGTCTTTTCTGCGTCCGCAGCGGACCGAACGGCATTATCCACGGCTACCGCGAGCGCAACCAGAACTGGTTCGTCCAGGATGATTGGAAGGTGAGTTCGCGGCTGACGGTGAATCTGGGCTTGCGGTGGGAGTACGACGGAGTTTTCGGCGACCACTACGGCAACTTGACGAATGTCTGGCCCAGCTTGCTGTCAACAACGACTCCCCCGACCTCGTCGCAGCCGACCGGCGCCGGCTTAGTCGGGTACGTGGTGCCCAGTAACTTCACCAACCACTATCCGCCGCCACCGGCGGGAGTCACGACGCTCACTACGCAATTCCCCAGCAAGAACGGCATTCCGAAAGATGCCTTCGGACCTCGGATCGGATTCGCCTGGCAGCCAACCACCGACGGAAAACTGGTGGTGCGCGGTGGTTTCGGTATCTTCTACGACCGCGTGGGGAGCAGCAAATTCGTGCACGCCGTGGAACAGGGGGTTCCCTATGCGCTCACGCTGGACTACAGCGGCGGCGCCGCGCTGCCTTATAGCCTGGCGAACCCCTTCCCATCCACTCCGCTAGGTTTTGTCCCCCGCTGGTTTGATCCAGCGACTGGCAAGAACTCGGCGCTCAATACACCGTTCTACGAAACCGTTCACACCCCGCTGGCCCGACAATTCAATCTGGGCGTTCAGTACCAGCTCGCACAGCGATGGGTGGTGGAAGTGGCCTACGTGGGATCGAGCGGCATCAATCAAGCCAACTACAACCACAACATCAACCTTGCGCAGTTGGCCAGCCCCAGCAATCCGATCAACGGCCAGACCACCAATACGCGTGGCCAATGCCGTCTACCGCGTGCCTTACCTGGGCTATCAGGCAATCGGTTTGCAAGCCACCGCGTATGACGCCATTTACAATTACAACAGCCTGCAATTGACCCTGCGCAAGCAGTTCTCACACGGATTCACGATGCAGGCGGCGTACACCTGGAGCAAAGACCTGACCAACATTAGCGGCGACGGGCAGACTAACATCAACGATGCCGACCGCACCGGCACCCAATACGCCCCCGCTTACTTTTCACACCCCCACCGCTTTGTCGTGAGCTATAGCTACGATCTCCCGTTGGGCAAGCCCCAGGGTGCCTTGGGCAAACTGGTGACCGGATGGAATGTTTCCGGAAATACGATCGCACAGTTGGGGTCGCCGCTCACGGTTTTCGACACAGCGGGCGGTACGGCCTACTACGGCGCAGCCAACCCCGGCGGCGCGGAAGGCGGCAGTGTCACGGCGCAACTGTGCCCGGGAGTGACGTACAGCCAGATCGCGACTTCCGGCAGCGTCGAATCGCGGCTGGGCGGCAACAGCGGCGGTCCCGGTTACGTCAACAAGAGTGCGTTTTGCGCTCCCCCGGTGATCGGCCCGGATGGTGCGACCGGCTTCGGCAATTCCGGGATTGGCATCTTTAATGCCCCGCATCAGATCAACTTTGATCTCTCTCTGATCAAGAATACGAAGCTCACGGAGCGGCAAAACCTTCAATTCCGCGCCGAGTTCTTCAACATCGCCAATCATCCGAATTTTGGATTTGGCCCCGGTATCGGGAACGGAGGCAATATGGCCCGCAACAACGCGACCCTGTTTGGGACGATCAATTCGACAGTCTCGAATCCACGACTGGTTCAATTCGCCCTGAAGTGGAATTTCTAAGAGAAGCTAGCGCACTCAGCGGTCAGCCAACGCAGGTCCAAGGCTGATCGCTGAGTGCTGGGCAGGGCATGGCCCCACCCCACCACCCCACCCAAACGGCTAGTTGTGCGGCCGATTCTGAGTTGGTAGTTGTGAAGCATGAGTCTCAGGATTGGCATTCTCGGTAGCGGCAACGTCGGCGGCGCTTTAGGGCGGCTTTGGGCTGCCAAGGGTCACGACGTCGTATTCGGCAAGCGCGGCGCCTCGAATCGGGAGGCAGCCTCTTCATCCCCAGTAGTCGTATTGACGGTCCCTTGGCCTGCGGCCGAAGAGGCTATCCGGGATTGCGGCGATCTGGCCGGAAAAATCCTGGTGGACTGCACCAATCCGCTGGCGCCCGATTTGAAAGGGCTCACTGTCGGGCTGACTACTTCCGCGGCGGAGCAAGTGGCCGGGTGGGCGCCGGGCGCGAAGGTGGTGAAGGCTTTCAACACCATCGGCGCGATCGACTTCGGCAATGCGGATTTCGGCGGCGTCCAAGCGGACGGATTTTACTGTGGCGACGATGCTGCTGCCAAGAGCGTGGTCAGCGGCTTGATTAGCGACGCTGGGATGAATCCGGTGGATGTGGGGCCGCTTCGGAACGCACGGCTGCTGGAGCCGCTGGCGATGCTGTGGATCGATCTGGCGGTCAACCAGAAGCAGGGGGCCGGCCACGCGTTCAAGCTGCTGCGGCGGTGAGTGGGGCAGGCCTTCCGGCCTGCCGCCGCCTTTCAGGCGGCGCGCCGCGCGGAAGCGCGGCGGCAGCCCCGAAGGGCTGGCCCCACTACGACAGCCCCATCACTCGCCCGGTAGCTACATCCAAATCAATATCGTAATAACCGGGGCGCGTTGGCAAGCCCGGCATCGTGCTCATCGTACCCAGTAACGGGTACAAGAAGCCGGCGCCGACGCTGGCTCGGATGTCGCGGACGGGCACTACGAAACCTACGGGCGCACCCTTCAGGTTGGGGTCGTGGCTCAGGCTCAGATGCGTCTTGGCCATGCAGATCGGCAGGCGGTCGAACCCATTGCGCGTGTAGAGCTCGATCTTTTTCTCGGCTTCGGGAGAGTATTCGACGCCGGAGCCGCCGTACATTCCGTGCACGATGGCCTCGATCTTTTCCTTGATCGTCATCTCCAGCGGATAGAGGAAGCGGAAGTTGGTGGGTTTCTCGCACGCGGCCACCACGGCCTTCGCCAGATTCACCGCGCCGGCGCCCCCCTCCGCCCAGTGATTGCTCAATACGGCATCCTCGGCACCGGCCGCTACGGCGACGTTATGTATCAGGTCGATCTCAGCCTGCGTGTCGCTGCTGAAACGGTTGATCGCCACCACCACCGAGATGCCGAAGTGCTTGGCATTTTGAATCATGCGCACCAGGTTGCTGCAGCCGTCGGTGAGCAACTCCAGGTTCTCTTGCGTGTATTCGTGAGCCAGTGGCTGGCCGGCCACTACCTTGGTGCCGCCACCGTGCATCTTCAGCGCGCGGACGGTGGCCACCAATACCACGCAGTGCGGTGTTAATCCGCTATAGCGGCACTTGATGTTGAAGAACTTCTCCATCCCCATGTCGGCTCCGAAACCGGCTTCGGTCAGGACGTAGCCGTCTTTCCCGACCAGTTTGAGCGCGATCTGATCCGCGACGATGGAAGAATTGCCGTGCGCGATATTGGCGAACGGGCCGGCGTGCACGAAGGCGGGCGTCCCTTCGATGGTCTGCATCAGATTCGGCAGCAGAGCGTCCTTCATAAGCACGGTCAACGCGCCGCCCACGCCGAGATCGTCAGCGGTAATGGGCGTGCCCTCGCGATTGGTCCCGATCACCATGCGGCCCAAGCGCTCGCGCATGTCTCCCAGATCGGTAGCCAGAGCCAGGATCGCCATGATCTCGCTGGCCACCGCCATATCGAAACCAGTGACCCGGGTGAGACCCTTTTCTTCCGCGCCCTGGCCGATGGTGATCTGGCGCAGCATGCGGTCGTTGGTATCCATCACGCGCCGCCAGGTGATGCTGTCCGGATCGATGTTCAGGCGCGCGAAGCGGCTGCGCTCTCCGGGCGTCAGATCATTGGGGTCGGCCTTGTCGATGCCCAGGTTCCGCAGGCGGCGCAGCATCACCGGCGTGAACTTGCGGCTGCCATCCTTTTTAGCCGGGCATAGCCGGTCGAACAGGGCCTCGTCTTTCGGAGTGGTCTGCTCGTGGAACATGCGCGTGTCGATGGCCGCGGCCAGCAGGTTGTTGGCGGCCGTGATGGCATGGATATCGCCGGTCAAGTGGAGGTTGAATTCCTCCATGGGGATGATCTGGCTATAGCCGCCACCGGCCGCGCCGCCTTTGATGCCGAACGTCGGTCCCTGGCTGGGCTGGCGGATACACGTGAAAACGTTCTTGCCCAGGTGCGCGCCCAGGGCCTGGCTCAGCCCCACGGTGGTCGTCGTCTTACCTTCGCCCAGGGGCGTCGGCGTGATCGCGGTCACCACGATGTACTTGCCGTTGGGCACATCCTTGAGCCGGTCGCGGATCGAAAGGTGCACCTTCGCCTTGGTCTTGCCGTACAGCTCCAACTCGTCGGGAAGAATGCCCGCGCCGGCGGCAATCTGGTCAATGGGCAGCGGCGCCACCGACTGAGCGATTTCGATATCGCTGGGGACATTCTTCTGAATATTCGTAAGCTTGCGTGGTTTGACAGTCATAGGATTTCGAAAAAAGGCAGGATGCGGCTCAAGAGGACGTTTTGACTACTTCCGCTTCGGGGGCTTTCTTAGCGGCCGGCGGGGCGGTGATCTGAATCAGCGGCTCCGAGTTCCCCGGGCGGCTATCTTTCTTGAGTAAATAATTGATGTAAGAACTCGTGCCCTGCAAGGAGCGGTTGCGGGGCGGAATATAGACGCGCAAATCGTCGACTCGATTTGCCGCTTGCGCGCGTTCGTACACCTTAACCCAGATACAGGGCTGGTCCGGAAGCACTTCGCACATTCCGTTAAAAGGACCGCCGCATGGACCGTTGCGCAGATTCTTGGGGCAGGTCATGGGACAGACGTATTCCGTCAGTCCTAAGACACAGTTGCCGCACGCTTGGCAGCCAAACACCGGCTTCTTGAAAGCCAGCTCCGCCTTTTCCACGGTCTGCGCTAAACCGGGCCGTTTATCCACCCAGCGGAATATCGGCGTCAAAAACCCTCGCAGGGCGCCCGGCCAGTTGGCGGGCTCGGCAATATCGGCGACGCGCACCCAGAACCCGCGCTTCTTGGGCTGACGGGGTGGCGCGTCGTACATATAGAACGCGCCCTTGGGACTGTAGCTGATTTCTTCCGCGAATTCCTCCCAGCGCGGCGCGATTTCTTCGGAGCGCTTAATGATCCAGCGTATGCGGTCAGCCTGGTGGTCCCCGCCGAGATATGCTCCCGCATAGCCGAGGCCGCGCACAATCGCCACCATGCGCGCTGCCCGTTCCAACCGTGCGGCGAGCCCCTTATCGGTGGACGCCTTCGTCTCGGCCTCAATGCGCTCTACCAGCTCGGGAGCGACCCAGCAGCCGGGCGGGTCACCCTTGGACATTCTCTGCGACGCCTTGAAGGGCAGCACGTAGACGTTGCCAAAAATCGGCGTCTTCAAGCCACGCTCATCCAGGTAACGCTTCAGCTCGCGAAACTTGCGCGAATCGTAGCCAAGCTGTGTGATGGCGTAGTCCGCTCCAGCCGCGATTTTTTTCTCCAGCTTCAGGTACTGATACGCAACTTCGGCTTCGCTGTACTTAAACGGCGAAACCGCGGCCGAGATGTAGAACGGTATCCCGGTGCCCCGCAGCTCGCTCAGGAATTCGACCAGCTGCACCGAATCCAAGTCGTACGGCACGGGATTCGTACGGTGGTCCACGCCTTTGGGATAGTCGCCGGTGATGCAGAAAATGTTTTCGATGCCGACAGCCGCCAGATCTTCCAGTTCCCGACGAATGGTGAGGCGATCCTTGCCGACGCAAGTGATGTGAATGTTGGGAGTGAGCCCTCGGGCTTTAGCTGCCGTACCCACGCGGATGGGATCGTGTCCCATGGCGCCGCCGGCATAGCTGGTGATACCGGCGCCGATGACTCCGGGAACCTGGGCCAGCTTGGTGGCGACTTCCAGCAGCTTGGCTTCGCGTGTGAGTTGGCTGGCAACCAGCTCCACGATATAGCAAAAGTTACCACTGGTGAGCGCTTCCCGGATTCGATTCGGTACCGGCATTTCTATTTCTTCAGTTCTGCGCGGACCAGCTTGGTTCCCTCAACCATAGTCTTTAGCTTGGCGAATGCCACATCCCGTGGCAAGTGGAAACAGCCGCAATCCGGAAGGATGTACAGGCGTTCCGGTGGCAGTACGTCTAGCGCTTTGCGGATGCGTTCGGCCACCAGGTCGGGCGTTTCCACGTCGTGCGACTTTACGTCGATGACGCCAAGTCCCAGCTCAAACGGCGGATTGAACTCCTTGAAGAGATCCAGATCCTCACCGCCGCGCCGCGCAAACTCCATGGTCAGCGCGTGTACCTTGGCATCCATGATGGTAGGGAACAGATAGCGGTAGCTCCCCTCCCAGGAAGGCTTGCCATAACGGTTGCCGTAGCAGATATGCACGGCGATTTTGGCTCCCACCCCATCCACCATGGTGTTCAATGCCTTAACGGCCCATGGCAGATCTTCGGGGAAACCGGAGTAGTACGGTTCGTCGATCTGAATAAGCTGCGCGCCGGCCTTCACCAGTTCCTTCAATTCGAGGTTAAACACGCGGCCCAGGTCGTTGGCCAGGCTGGCCTCGTCGGGATAGTGCTGGTTGCGGATCCGTTTGGTCAGGCAGTGTGGGCCGGTGATACAGATCTTGGCCTCGCGGTCCGTATTGGCCTTCAGGAATTTGAAATCCGGCACCAGGCCGAGTGAGGCCATGGGAATCTTGCCCTGCACCACGCTGTCGTAGAAGTCGTAGTAGAACTTCTTCGAGGAGCGGTCGATCTGCACGCCGGGGAGCCGCTCGACGAAGTAGTCGATCATATTGTCGCGGCGGGCTTCTCCATCGGTAATGATGTCAAGGCCCGCGACTTCCTGGTCCTTGATATCGGCTTTGACCGCTGTGTCGTGGATCTCGTCCAGATCGTGACGGCTGATGCGCCGGGCAAAGTACTCCGTCTTGAGCCGCTCCAGCCAGCCCGGCATCGAGTAACTGCCCACCACAGTGGTGGGAAGAATGGGAAGAGTCATCTAGGTCCTTTACTCCCGCGACGTTGTGTACAGAATGGAAGTCTTCGATCCTTGGCGGTATTGGAAAGGCGCGAAGTGCACGTCATAACCCGCACGCTCGCCAACCTCGCGCAGCAACACTCCATTGACCCAGTTCACGATGGAGCCATCGAGTTTGCCCGGACCGTGAAAGCCCAGCCGGTACTGATTGAAGTCGGTGACGAAAATATCCTGTACCTGCAGATAGCCGCGCGGATAGAGCAGGGGGATTGTATTGGAAAAACTCTCCAGTGCTCCTGAGCTCAGGTGAAACCGCAGATCGCTCGGCGCTTCCTGCAGGATATCTTCCAGTTTAGCGACATCCAGGCCGGGAGGGAAACTGGCGTCGACCATCTCCTCGATCGGCACGAGGCGTTCTTCCAGCCGTATGGCATCCCACAATTCCATCCAGAACCCCAGACCGCGGTCGAAATCGCCCAGGTAATCCGGACCGCCTTCGAGCAGGCGGCTCACCAGCGTCCGCATTTTCTCCACCGGCAGCTCGTATTTCTGGGTGATCCGCACGACCTCCGTCATAGGGACGTAGGCGCGCGTCTCGATGAAGTACAATTTGCCGTCGCGCCGCAGCAGTTCGTCGTTGGGAAGGTTGTCGTAGACGTTGGTCAAATGGACATGCAGGATCTTGTGCCGCAGGAACGACAGGGTCTTGATGGGATTGATGGCATCCAGCACGACGAAGCTGCACAGATCGATATGCTTCTGGACCGCGGCCCGCGAACGGTCGAGCGTCTGCAGCGAATAGTCGCCCAGCAGGACGCGCAACTTGGGGTAATAGTTGGTGCCGCGCTGTGTATCGAGCGCATGGAACCGGTCGAGGAAAAGGCCGCAGCGTTGTCCGGTGCCAACGCCGATCTCCATGAGGAAGATTTCGGGAGGCAGTTGTTTCTTGGCGTCCAGGTCGCGCACCAGGGTCCAGAAATCGGCGACGCCATCGGCCACGGCGTCGGGATGGTTGGCGTCGGATTGGCCCCCGGGGAGCGCTTTCTCGTAACCCTGGCCGGTGGCTACTTCCCATTCTTTGAGACGGTGCCAATAGAGCCGGTTAAAGTCCCAGGCGATACTGTTGCGGAAGGGTTTGAACTCTTCCAGCGGCAGATTCTCTTCCGCCGGTTCCATTCCCCTGCGCGGCTTGCGGTGCATCATGGCCCGCATCATCGCCGGTCTCAAGCAGCCGGAGACGACCTGGCGCGTGTCGACCTGAATGTGCAGGATGGGGGCTTCGTCTCCGCCCGGTTCTTTGTCCGGCGTGACCAGCACTACCTCGCGGAAATTCTTCTTGTATTGGAGCCAGTCCAACTGGATGCGAAGGCGCGCGAACTCGTTAGGTTCGATATGCCCCTCGGCCAGCATCGTGTAAAGTGTCTCAATCACTTCCTGGGTGGCGCCGGCCGCCTTTCCCTGGAGGTGATTCAGTTGCAGGATCATAATTCTCGGAACGGAAGACCCGTAAGGTGCGCGTTTGCCATCGGATATTCTACCGTAGTCGTCCCCGAAACCTGAAATGGCGCGTTAGGGGGCGGCGAAAGCCGTGCGGCACAGCAGTTCGGCTAATTTGCATATGATGGTGGTGCTGGTCGTTTTGCACCTGCTTACAATGCGGGCAGGGCAGCCGAAGAAGGCCGCAAGAAAGGTAGCTCGATGACGTCGGAACAACGGTTCACCGCGCTGGAGCGCAGTGCGGCGCAGCACGACAAGCAGATCAAAGCGATCCGCAACCTGGTGCAGGAGGGTATGCGGCTGATGGTGGAGACGCGCAAGGAACTGCGCCAGCTCGCCGTTGCGCAACGACGAACCGACGCTGCGATCAAGCGCACTGACGAAAGCCTCCGCGCCTTCATCGAATCGCGGCGGGGCGCGAACGGCCACAGCAAGCGCAAGGTGGATTTGCAGTAATGTCTGCCAGATGGGGAAATGATGGCGAAGCTGCCACAGGCATGGACGTCGAGCAAGATGGCGAGTGCTACCTGGACCCGAAGACCGAACTGCACCCCAAGATGGGGCCGGTCAATATCGAAGTCAGCCGACGCGACGACGGGTTTTATGTCGCCGTACAGCCACACATGCGCTGACAGCTACAGGTGACGTGAACCGAGCGGAAGCACCGCCAGCAGTTCTTCCGCGGGCACCGTCCATCCGAAGAACGATTCGACGTTGAATATGGTCGCATCGTGCATTGCCGGAGAGCCCGCCGCCATGGCGGCATCGGCGATCAGGATGGGCCAGTAGTCCAGGAAGAACGCGTCGCGCAACGTCGATTCCACGCAAACGTTGGTGGCGATCCCGGTAAACAGCAGATAGCGGATTCCGCGGGCGCGCAGTTCGGCGTCCAGCGTGGTGCGGGCAAAACCACTATAGCGCGTCTTGACGATCACCAGGTCTTCGGGTTGAGGCGCCAGCTCATCCACAATGGCGAAATCCCAAGTGCCCTCCACCAGCAGTTTTCCCTTGAGCTCCGGCCGGCAGTCCATGAGCCGCAGCGCCAGTTCCTTGTGCCAATTGGGTGATTCCGGGCCGCCGCTGTTGCTCAGGTCGGGCTTGAACCCCATCTGCAGATAGACGATCGGAATGCCAGCGCCGCGCGCGGCGGTCACTATCTTGCCGATGGTCTTCACCACGGCAGGTGCGCCTGAGATATCGACGCCGGCGATATCCAGCATCCCGCGCTGGCTCGCGAAGCCGTTTTGCATGTCTACGACGACAACGGCCGCCCGGCTGAAGTCGATTTCGACCGGCTCCGGGCGGGCGTTCAAGCGGGGCATTTCGCCAAGCTATCACAATCCTTGGGGCCGTTTGACCGCTCCCTTCGGTCACGGCTCAGAAACGCGCCTTCATGCTGAGCCGTGACCAAAGGGAGCGGTTAATCTGCTACACAATTTAGAACAGAACGTATAGAACTTTGCCGTGTGTTACCATTCATTTGGGATTGCGCTAGGGACCGCTCCGACGCACGTCTCATCCTGAAGTAATCACCTAGAATGCCGAACTTACGGTCGCTGTTCAGCCTTTTTTCGTCGGATCTCGCCATCGACCTGGGAACCGCCAACACCTTGGTCTATGCCAAGGGCAAAGGAATCGTCGTTAACGAACCATCCATTGTCGCCATTAATAAGAATACGGGCGAAGTAGAAGCCGTAGGCAAAGAGGCCAAGGAGATGCTCGGACGCACGCCCGGCAACATCGTGGCCATCAAGCCGATGAAGGATGGGGTGATCGCCGATTTCAAAGTCACCGAGCGCATGCTGAATTACTTTATTCAGAAGGCGCACGGGCGCAAGGTGCTGGTGCATCCGCGCATTGTTATTGGGGTCCCCAGCGAAATTACGCAGGTGGAAAAGCGCGCGGTGATGGATTCGGCAGTGCGCGCGAAGGCCAGTGAAGTGCACCTGGTGGAACAGGCGATGGTGGCGGCGATCGGCGCCGGGCTGCCCATCACCGAACCCTCCGGAAACATGGTGGTGGATATCGGCGGAGGCACCACCGATGTGGCGGTGATCTCGCTTTCGGGCATCGTCTACTCGCGTTCGGTGCGCGTGGCCGGCAATGAGATGGACGACGCCGTCATGCAGTATCTGAAGCGCAAGTACAACCTATTAATTGGTGAGCGCACGGCCGAGGCCATCAAGATCGAGATTGGATCGGCCTATCCGCTGGACAAGCCGCTGACCATGGAAATCAAGGGGCGCAACCTGATCGAGGGCGTGCCGCGGACGGTCACCATCGACGACAGCGAAATCCGCGAAGCGTTGTCGGAATCGGTGGCTACCATTGTTAATGCCATCCGTGTGGCCCTGGAACGGACCCCGCCCGAACTAAGCGCCGATATCAGCGACCGCGGTATTGTCCTTACAGGCGGTGGCGCGCTGCTCAAGAATCTGGATAAGCGCATACGCGAGGAGACCGGACTGCCGGTGTCGATTGCGGACGATCCGCTGGCTTCGGTGGTGCTTGGGACGGGTCGCATGCTGAGCGATTTCCGGCTGCTCCGCAAGATTTCGATAGACTAAGGATAGCTATTAGCGATCAGCAATCAGCGATCAGCTGAATCATCGGTAAGCTGAAGGCTGACGGCTGATAGCTGACGGCTGGCTGCCATGGAGACCTTTCTCAACCGCTACCGCAACCTCACGGTGCTGCTGCTGGTAATTTTCGCGCAGCTCGTGCTGCTCGCGGTGCAGGTCAAGAACGACCAGGACGTGCGCATGATCCGGATTTGGACCGTGACCGCGGTCACCCCGGCGGCGCGCGTGGTGGAATGGCTGCGCGGCGGGAGCATCGGGATCGTCCGGGACTATATCCTGCTGCACGATACCCACGAGCAGAACCGCCGGCTGCAGGCCGATCTGGACCGCCTCAAGCTGGAAAATATCTTCCTCAAGAATGAGTTGAACACGGCCGACCGTGCCAAGGCCCTGGGCGTTTTCCAGGAGCGCACGCCCTCTAAAACGCTGGCCGCCAACGTAATTGGCAAAGGCGCGGGGGCCAATGCGCAAGTCGTATTCGTGGACCGCGGCTCGGTGTCGGGCGTGCAGCGGGGCATGGCCGTGGTGACGCCCGACGGAATCGTGGGCAAGGTGACCGCGGCTTACCCCACGGCTTCGGAAGTGCTCCTGATCACCGATTCGGATTTCGCAGCCGGTGTCATCTCGCAGAAAAGCCAGGTTCGCGGCACGCTTAAGGGGCAAGGGTCGCCGGTCTGCAAAGTGGACTATGTGCCGGTTGGGGAGAAGGTGGCCGTTGGAGATTGGTTCTACACGTCGGGCGACGACCGTATTTTCCCGCGCGGGTTCCCTGTTGGGATCGTCAAATCGGTCCGGGCGGGACAGCCTTTTCAGGAAGTCTACGTGGAGCCGAGCGGCCTGCAGCGCGGGTTGGAAGACGTGCTGATTCTGATCGAGGGTGTCCATCAGGCGATCCCCGACCAACCGGTGGCCAATCAGCCGGTTTACATTGCCCCGCCGCTGCCGGCCGCCGACCAGGCTGCCGTGCAACCGATCGCGGGAACCGAGGCCGATAAGTTACGGGCGCAATACAAAGCGGTGGGCGATGCGCAAGGACATGTATTTGGTGTGGGCCTGCCTGGGTCCAAACCACCCGACTTTAGTAAGCTGCCTCCTCCGGGGTCGATCCCGCCTGCCGCGCCGGGCACTCCTGCGAGTGCTCTGCCGCCACCCGCGGCGGCCCAACCCGCTGCCGCGACGCCCCCTTCGGTGAAATCGTCGCCTTCTAAACCGCCGCCCCCGGATATTCCGGTTGCGGAACGCCCCCACACCGAATGAGCTATACGGGCGGCGGGCGTATTGCACTGAACCACCAGCGGGAAGGGCAGATCTCGCGTTTTCGGACTTGGGTTCTGCTGGCCGTACCCCTGGCGGCGATCTTTTTCCAGGTATATGTCCCGCAATTTTTCCATTTCCTGAGTTTTCTGGAATTGCCGCTGCTGGTGGTGGTCTATTTCGCCCTGATGCGGCGGAGCCAGATCCACGGGTTGCTGATTGGGGCGTTGGTGGGGCTAGCCCAGGACTCCCTGCTGGGTATCAAGAATCCCTTGGGAATGTTTGGAATAGTAAAAACCCTGGTGGGCTACTTTGCCGCCTCGGTGAGCGTGCGATTCGATGTCGACAATGTCCTGGTCCGCCTGTTGCTGGCCTTCTTTTTCTTCGTCTTTCACCAGTTCTTCTATTGGGTCATGGCGCGCGCGCTGCTTGGCCAGCAAATCGGATTCGACTTACAGCGAACGTTACTAATCGGGTTGCTTAACGCGCTGGTGGGTATTTCCTTGTTTCATTTTCTGGATAAGCTGCGGGAAACGGCCTGAGCACGCTAGAATAGGGTAGAGCGCTTTTCGCGGAATGCTGTGATCCTTCCCCCGGTTGATCGAGATCCCGAGGTCCCATTATCGGAGAAGGCGCGCCTGCGCGACGATACGCGCTTCGCGGCCGGAAAAATCGCCATTTTCCAATACGGCGCGGTGTTCATATTCCTATTTCTGATTTCGGGTTTCTGGAAACTCCAGGTGCAAAACCCCGAATTCTACGATGAGCGCGCGCAAGCCAACAGCATCAAGTCCGTGCCGATCCTGGCGCCTCGCGGGCGCATTCTCGACCGCGACGGGCGCGTCATCGTCGACAACCACTCTTCGTTCAGCCTGATTCTGGCGCGCGAGTCCGTTAAAGAAGAGCATCTCAAGCCGATCGCGCAAGGTTTGGACCTGGACTACAACGATCTGCAGGCAAAGGTCCGGCGGTTCAAGTCGCAGCCCAAGTACGTGCCCATCGTCATCAAGGAAGAACTGCTGCCGGCGGATCTGGCCTTTGTCGATTCGCACCACGATTTCTTTCCGGAACTGGTGCTGATCCAGGCGCAGCGCCGTTTGTATCCGCAGAACGGCATGATGGCGCACGTGATCGGATACACGGGCGAGGTCAGCGAAGAAGAACTGGACTTGCCGGAGTTCGCGAAATACAACCAGGGCGATGTGATCGGCAAATTCGGCATCGAGCGCGAATACAACGACCAGTTGATGGGCGTGGACGGGCAGCGGCAGGTGGTGGTCGATAACCGCGGGCAAGTGCGGCAGGTGATCGGCAACAAACCGGCGGTCGCAGGCAAGGACATTCAACTGACCATCGATCTGGATTTGCAGGCAGTCGCGGAACTGGCCATGGAGGGGAAAAACGGGGCGGTGGTGGCGCTCGATCCGCGCACCGGTGAAGTTCTATGCCATGGTGAGCCGGCCGACGTTCGACCCTAACAAGTTCGCCGTGCGCATCAAGAACAAGGACTGGAGAGAAATCGCCGACAACCCCGAGCACCCCATGCTCAACCGGGCTATCCAGGCGCAGCAGCCGCCGGGATCGACGTTCAAGCCCTTCGTGGCCATCTCGGCACTCGAGACCGGCACGATCGACGATAAATTCAGCGTCCACTGTCCCGGCGGGATCAGCCTGTACGGTCACTACTATCACTGCTGGGAAAAACATGGACATGGCACCGTGGCGCTGCACGCCGGAATCGTCCATTCGTGCGACGTCTACTTCTACACCATCGGCAGCAAGGAAGGCATCGACAACATCGCGTAATACGCCGACCTGGCCGGGATGGGGCATCCCACCGGTATCGACCTGCCGCACGAAGCCATCGGCGTGGTTCCCTCGGCAAAATGGAAGCTGCGCAATTACCGGCAGAAGTGGTACGCCGGAGAGACGCCGTCGGTGGCCATCGGGCAGGGCGCGCTCACGGTGACGCCTCTCCAGTTGGCACGCGCCATTGGCGGGTTGGCCATGGGCGGCGTTTGGCACCATCCCCATCTGACGAAGGCGCAGGACAAGACGGAACAGCCGGATGTGTGGAACCTCAACGCCGATAACGTGAGGGAAGTAGTGGACGGCATGTACGGAGTGGTCAACGAAGGCGGTACCGGCGGACGCGCACGGCTGCCGTGGGTGGATGTGTGCGGCAAAACCGGGACGGCGCAATTGGCTTCCTACGACTACATGAAGTCCAGCGGACGGGCCAAGGAGCTGAAGGACAACGCCTGGTTCGAGGGCTTCGCTCCCTGCCATGCCCCCGAAATCGTGGTGGTGGCTTTGTTCGAACACGGAGAGCACGGCCAGTTTGCCGCGCCGATCGTGCAAGGACGTGATGGCGGCGTACTTCGAGAAGAAGTTCCGGCTTCAGGCGGAAGCTAAGGAAAAGGAAGAAGAAGCCGCGCGAAAAATCGCGGCGGTGTCAACGCTCGGACATGCCCGGAGCGTCCTGGACACCATCGACAGGAACACCGGTGGCCGCCAAGAATACCAAACGAACCCATTTCCAACCGATACCCCGGCCGGCCCGGCTGAGGTCCAGGCGCCAAAGCAGCCATAACCCGATATGTCACGCTACCTCTCGCTGCGCGATCTCGACTGGCCCCTGCTCCTGATCGCCCTGCTCATCTGCGCCGTGGGCGTGGTGCAGATTTACAGCGCCACCCGCGACACGGGCTGGCAGGACGCCTGGTGGAAACAGATAGTTTATATTCTGGCCGGGCTGGTGCTGATGTGGATCATCCGTGGCGGTGGACTACCACTCGCTGCTGAACCATGTCCCGCTGCATGTATGTCACCTCGGTGCTGGCGTTGCTGGGAACTGTAGTAGTCGGGACACAGGTTTTTGGCTCGCGCCGGTGGATTCCGCTGCCCGGAGGCTTTCATTTACAAGTATCGGAATTCGTCAAGCTGGTGATAATATTGTTGGTAGCCCGCTATCTGACCGAGTTGAAAACGGACGAGTTGGAATTGCGGGAGATGCTGAAGCTGGCGGGACTGGTGGTGATTCCCACGGTGCTGGTGTTGAAGCAGCCGGACCTGGGCACCTCCCTCACGTATCTTGCAATCCTGGTGGTAGGCGGTTTCTGGCCGGATTGCGGTGGAAGTACATGGCCGTCATTGCCGTAGTGACGGTGTTGGTTCTTCCGGTAAGTTGGCATTTTCTCAAGCCGATTATCAGAAGGCGCGGCTGGTTAGTTTTATGGACCCCGACCGGGACCCCCAGGGCACCGGTTACCAGTTGATTCAGTCCCAGATTGCAGTGGGAGCAGGCGGCATGTTCGGTAAGGGCGTGGCGAAGGGAACGCAGACGCAGCTCCGGTTTCTGCCCGTGCCGCAGACGGACTTTATCTTTTCGGCGTTTGCCGAGGAGCACGGGTTCGTGGGTGTCGTAGTGGTGTTGGCGTGTTATTTCGTTTTGATCATGCGCATCGTCCAGAATGCGCAGACGGCGGCCGACCGAGCCGGCATGTACATCTGCATGGGGGTAGCCGGGTTGCTGTTGTTTCACATGCTGGTCAACGTCGGGATGGTGGTGGGACGAATGCCGGTGACCGGTATTCCGCTGCCTTTCATGAGCGCCGGTGGTTCCAGTGTCTGGTCGAATTTCTTGGCTCTGGGACTGGTAAACAATGTCCGTCTCAGAAGGTTTGTGAACTGAAGCTTCAGTGAAAAATTATCGGGAGCCTGTAGAGACCCCGGGAAATGGCGCGCGGCGCTCATCACCGGAATGAGGAGCGGTTCCCGGCCGGATGGTGTATGAGCGAGAAGGCTCCGCCTTCGGCCAGCGTGAGTTTCCAGTAGGTTTGATTTTGCTGCCGTCCCGGAAGGGCGGTGGAACCCACGCAGGGCGCCCCACTTCTACCCGTTTACGATCTCTACGCTTCCGCGAGGAGGCAGTCGATGTCGAAGGAACTCGTGATTTCGGCCAACCGGCACGAAACCAGAGTGGCGATCGTCGAAGACGATCAGGTGGTCGAAGTTTATCATCAACGCGAGAAGGAATACTCCCTCGCGGGAAGCATTCACAAGGGCAGAGTGACACGCGTGCTGCCCGGCATGCAATCGGCGTTCGTCGATATCGGCCTGGACCGGGATGCGTTTCTCTACGTCTCGGACTTCTTCGAAGACAACGAAGAATACGACAAGATTGTGACCAGCGTGGAGGAGAAAGTCCTCAAGCTGGATCGCAGCCCGCAGTCCGCCGAGCCGGTCACGCCGGTGGCCGTCGCCGAGCCCGACGCGGTTGAGGCGGTTACGGAGCCGGCTCCCATTGTGGCATCGGCCGCGCCAGTTGCGGCGGCCTCAGTTGGTGCGCCGCCCATCCAGGAGCAGCGTCGCGACGATCGCGACCAGCGCGGCCGGCGCGGCAGGAGACGCCGGGGTCAGAAGGGACGGGGCCTGCCCGATTCGAAGTTCTATTCGCCCGGTGCGCGCGGCGCGGCAGGATACGATGCGCCTCCCGCTGAGGCGCCGGCTGAGCCGGCGGCTCCGATTGAACGGACGGCAGTCGAGCGAGTGGCGCCGGTTGAGCGGATGGACCGAGTGGAGCGTGTGGAACGCGTGGAGCCGGCCGGCACGGGGCGGGCTGCCGATTTGTTCGTGCTGCCCGGCGAGTCACTCGCCAAGTACACACGGCCGGAAAGCGGGGAACCGGAGACCGGGGTAGCCGAGCCCGATGACAACCCGGACGTCTACGATGGGCCCGAGGAGCAGGATGAGCTGGCTGCCGCAGCCGCCGCGGCGCCGCAACGTGCACCCGAACCGCAGGAAGTGGAATCTGTCGAGGAGCCCATAGCGGAAGCTGCCGCAGCGGAGACCGTTGCCGCTTTCGCGCCGGCGGAGGCTTCGGTCACGGAAGTGCCGGCCGAAATCGAAGTGGTAACCGAGGCGGAGGGCGGCGAGACGGAGTCCGATGGCCCCACGGAAATGGAAGCAGCCGCCGAGGAGGCAGCCCCTGAAGGAGCGGTCACGGAAGAGGAAGGTCCGGAACCCGCTCGCATTCCCACCAGCCTGACCGCGACCCTGCGCGAACAGGGCCCCCGCTATCAGCACCGGGTTTCCCGCCGCATGCGGCGCAAGAACCGGGGAGGCGGCCCCGACGCGGCCCGTGGACCCGAAGGGGCTCGCGGACCCGAGGGAGTCCGCGGACCTCAGCACGAGAACCGTCCGCCAGAGTCAGTGGTCAGGACCGCTCCGGACACGCGCGTTGCTCCTGGCGCCGGAAACGGGAAGCCGGAAAAATCGGGCGTTCCCTCCATCAGCGATCTGCTCAGAGAGGGGCAGGAGATTATCGTCCAGATCGCCAAGGAGCCTCTGGGGCAGAAGGGCGCCCGCATCACTTCGCACATCGCGTTGCCGGGGCGGTTCCTGGTCTACATGCCCACTGTGGACCACGTGGGTGTATCGCGCAAGATCCCCAGCGATGAAGAGCGCAGCCGTTTAAAGCGCATCCTGCAGACGCACCGCACAGGCATTCCGGGCGGATACATCGTGCGCACCGCAGGCGAGGGCCACACGGAAGAGGAACTGCGCGCCGACATGATGTTCCTCTACAACCTGTGGATGGATCTGCGCCAGAAGGCCGAGCGCAAGCCCGCGCCGGCGCTGGTTCATCACGATCTGAACGTGGTGGAACGGGTGCTCCGTGATCAGCTCACGTCCGCATTCAAGAGTATCTGGGTGGACAACGAAGAAGTTTACGAGAGCGTGCTGCGCTTCGTGCAGCGGTTCCAACCCGCGCTGGTGAACCGGGTGAAGATGTACACCCGATCCAGCCCGATCTTCGACGAATTTGGAATCACGGCCGAGTTGGAAAAAGCCCTGCGGCCCAAGGTGTGGCTGAAGTCGGGCGGCTACATCGTCATCAACCAGACGGAAGCCCTGGTGGCGATCGACGTGAACACGGGAAAGTTCGTGGGGAAATCGAACCGCCTGGAAGACACCATCGTCAAGACCAACACCGACGCCATCAAGGAGATCGTGCGGCAGGTTCGCCTGCGCGACTTGGGCGGCATCATCGTGGTGGACTTCATCGACATGGACGAGCGCAGGAATCGCCAGAAGGTGATGCAGTCGCTCGAAGAGGCCATGCGGGCCGATCGCGCGCCTTACAAGATCCTACAGTTTAACGATTTTGGACTGGTGGCGATTACTCGCAAGCGCGTGAAGCAGAGTCTGGAGAGAACGCTTTGCATGCCGTGTCCTTACTGCGAGGGCGCTGGCTATGTGAAGAGCGCACAGACTGTGGTGGGAGAGATCCTGCAAGAAGCGCACAAAGTGGCCAAAGCCGTGGAAGGCAAGGACGTCATGCTGCGGGTGTCGCCGGATGTGGCTCGCTTGCTCAAGTCCAACCAGAATAGCTACCTCCAGGAACTGGAAGAGATTTTGGGGCGGACGGTGCTGGTGAAGAGCGACGCGCAACTTCACCAGGAGAAGTTCGACCTGGCTTAAGAAAACCGGACACAGGCCGGGAGGCCGGTGCTACTTGCCGAAGCTGACGCGGAAACCTGTGGACAACAGCAGGTCGTTGCGCTGGCGTCCGAATACCGGATTGCTCAGGAAACGATCGCTGGCGGTCATCTGCCAGCCCAGCCATTTCTTCAAAGTCGTGACCGTGCCGAGGTCGAAATTGACGCGGTACTCTCCGGTGTTGCTGAGGTTGGCGAAATAAGTGAACGACTGGTTGATGTTGGTGATGCCCGATAGCTTGTACGTGAAGGCGTCGCCGGCATTGGCTTCCATGGAGTCCCGGCTCAGAAGGGTGAAATTTTCCCGGTTGTAATCGGATCCGACGGTAAGTCCCAATTGCATCCGGTCCTTCTTGATGGCGTTCCATCCTAGCCCGCCACCTACCACGAAGCGAAGGTCGAGGCTCTGGAAGCGGTCATGTTCGTAATCATTCATGACGCTCAGGAATACTTTGGGTGTGACATCTTTATTGAGCGACCATCCGCCGCGAATCGCACTTGCATTGGCACTCGCAATGCCGTTCACACGCGCGGTTCCATAAATCTGGCTGAAGTGCACCTCGATCTTGCTGGTGCGGGTCTCGCGGGAGGAATGGGCTGCCGTCGTCAGGGTATCGGTGTACGAGTTGCCGCGCGCCAGCGCGAGGCCCAGGTCAAAATAACCGGTCCACAGTTCCAGCAAACCCGGATGCAGCAGACGCTCGTACTTGGCCTGCTCCGCGCTATCCCGAACCGCAGTGACATTGGCCAGCGGCACGGTCCTGGCGCCCGAGGCGGTGGTGACCTGGAGATCCGTTCCGCTGCTGGTGATCTTGCCCTGCAGAGCCTCGCCGGCGGAGGGCACAACCGTGACATCCATGTCCGACCGAACGCTCTTGACGGCTGACCATGGCATGGTCACCTCGCCCAGGAATTCACTCTTCAACGTCAGCTTGTCGCCGTCCTTCTTGATGATGCTGCCGGTGATCGTATCGCCATTCATCAACACCACCTGATCGGCGCAAAGAAACATCGGGACGAGCAGAAAACACAGTATTCTCACGGTATCCTCGATTTCTACCAGCTGCTGGCAAATGATGAAAGGGCGCGGAAAGCGCCGGCCGCCTTACGGCTCGTGGGCCGAATATTGCTTCTGCGGCGGATTCAGTTTGATCTCGATGGTCTTGGCTTCTACATCCACATCATAGGTCTGCCCGAAAGTCTGGTAACCACTGGCGATGATCTGGACCAGGATCTTTCCGCGCGGGATGGGGGGGATGGAGGCTTCCCCTTCCTGGTTGGTACGCAGCTCGTAGGTAGTCCGGATGTGTTTGCCGAGTTTCAAGTAGTCCCGGCCCTGGATAAATCGAACGATGACGCTGGCGCGGTCCACGGGACGATCGCTGTCGTTAGTGACGTGCACGGTCAGCTTGGTCATGGGTGTCTGGGCCTGAACCGCGATCGCAACGGCGAACAGGGCCGGGACCAGCAACAGACGAAGGGGCAAGCCTCGAATCCGCATAATTCGATTATATGCTTGGGATGGTAAGATAGAAGCACTCCACCGAGCTCTTCGGTATGTGGGGGCGCAACGGATTCGACGGGATCGAATCGTGGTGGGGAGGCGTGCCGGGTTCCGAGCTCCCGTAAAACGATCGGAAAAACAGAACTGCCAATACGCAGTTTGCATACGCTGCCTAAGTAATTAGGTAGCCGCTCCAGCCGCTGAGCCCGCGCGGCGGTGAGTGAGCGTCATTTTGCGGGATAGGCCAAAGGCTTCGGTCCGGAGCCGGCGGTCGAGATCTAATCGGGCTAGGCCGCCGCCGCTCTCGTCGGTTCTGAAGCGGTGGTCGAAAATAATGAGCCGGCTACGCACGTAGTCTCTTCACGACGGGCTTTCTCGGACGGGGGTTCAACTCCCCCCGCCTCCATAAAATCAACAACTTACGTTGATAACGCGGATGCATTAGTTGAGTTATTGATGGCTATCGTATCTGCGAATGTCAGGCTGAAAAATGCGACCCATTCCCACATCGGCTGGACTGAAGGCGTGGAGGAGAGGGTCCGGGCCATCTGTGAAAAGGGCGTTCTGCACCCCTTGGAATCGCTGCCGCTCGAAGAGCCGCAACAGGTCACCATTATGATCGCAGACCTGAGTGGCTCCCACGAACACGAGCTACTCGCTTCACCGGAAGAATGGGCCGAAGCGGCAAACGATAGTATCAGCCTCGACGAAGTCAGGCAGGAACTCTCCACGATTCGCGGTTCGCTTTCGGAAATAGTCGAAGAACGGCGAGAACGCTGATTGGCCGGTTACTTCATCGACACGAGTGCGCTTGCTAAGCTTTATCGCCGGGAAGTCGGAAGCGACTTCATTGATGCCTATTACGGACTGGAGAGCTCGACGAGCAGGCCGTCAGCATTGCACGTAGGCGATTGGTCGCCGACCTCGGCCGACGCCGAATTCTTGTGGCGTCTGTTAGCGATCGTCATTTCGTGTCTGCCAGGAACTTGCTAATCAAGAATGGATCTCGCGAGGCACTTCGTACCCTTGATGCTCTACAACTCTCGGTTGCCATCGCCCTTCGAAATGCTGGTCCGGCTGCCGTGTTTGTCGCAGCCGATCAACGGCTGTGTCGAGTGGCCGCGATGGAGGCCTTCCCGGTAACCAACCCGGAACACCCCACGCCACTTGTGATTTGATATGAGGGCCGCTCGCGCACCCAGGCCCATAAGAAGTCTGCTCCACCAGACGATTTGTAGCTGTGGGACGCCCCACTCGCCCAACCCTTGTTCAGCACGTCCGGGCCGATCTGTTATGCATCTGTAACATTATGCCATTTCTCGATAGGTATAATAGACGATTATGAATCAGCCCCTTTCACGCCGCGACTTCTTCGCCCTCACGATCGCCGCTTCTACTGCAGCCGCTACTTCCTTGAAGGCAGCCGGGCAGGTGAATGTCGGCATGATTCCTGACGCGGGCGCCACTCAGGTCTCTATTGATCAAAAGGCCCCGCTTCGCGACTATCTGGCGAAATCGCTAGGAAAGCCGGTTAATCTCATCATTCCCACCAACTACAACGCCACCGTGGAAGCGCTCGGGAACGGTTCGCTGGATTTCGCCTATCTCGGCGCTCTTACCTACGTCAAGGCTCGTGAGCGCTATGGCGTGGTGCCGCTTGTGCAGCGCGCCGAAGACAAGCAATTCCACTCGCTGTTCATCACTCCCTCCGGCTCCCCCATTCAAAAGTTGGCGGATTGCAAGGGCAAGAATTTCGCCTTTGGAGATATTAACTCCACCAGCGGCCATCTCATCCCCTACGCGGAGCTCAAGCAGGCCGGCGTGGATGTCGACCGCGATCTCAAATTCCGTTACACCGGCAGCCACGCCGCCACGGCCAAAGCGGTTGAGGCCGGCGCCGTGGATGCCGGCGCGCTGGATGAGACCGTGTACCGAGCCATGGCTTCCGGCGGACAGATGGACGGCAGTAAAGTGCGTATCTTCCACACGTCGGAACCCTTCGTGGATTACGTTTGGGTCGCGCGCAAGGATGTGGATGCGAATGGCCAGGCCAAGTTCGCGGATGCCTTTCTAAATCTGAAGGAGGGGACCGACGACAAGATCCTCGAAATCTTGCGCGGCAAGAAGTACGTCCGCGTCACTGACCGCGAGTATGGTAATATCCGCAAGACCGCAGCAGAACTGAAAATGCTGTAGTGCGGCTAATTTGCCTTGTCCGCTTCCAGCCTCCTCGAAATTCGTGATCTGGTTGTCCGCTACGACAAACAGCACACCGTTCTGAATGGAGTCTCTCTCGCCATAGGCCGCGCGGAGCGGGTCGCGGTGGTCGGCGCCAGTGGCACGGGAAAGACCACTCTGTTCCGCGCTATCAATGGCTTCGCGCCCTCCGCTTCAGGTAGTATTCGCATCAACGGCGTAGAGGTCACTCAGGCTCACGGCCGTTCGCTGCGCGATCTTCGGAGTCAGGTCGGAGTAGTTTCGCAGCGCCACGATCTGGTCGACCGCCTCTACGTTCATCAGAATGTCATGGCCGGTGCGCTGGGACGATGGCCTTGGTGGCGAGCCCTTCGCTATCTTTTTGTGCCGTCTCAGGATGAGCTGGACCAGGCGGCCGCCGCGTTGTCGCGCGTCGGTTTGAAGGATAAGTTGAGGTCCCGCACCTCCGACCTCTCCGGTGGCGAACATCAGCGCGTGGCCATTGCCCGCACACTCATACAGCAGCCGGTACTCTGCCTGGCTGACGAGCCCATCGCTTCGCTCGACCCTACTCTCGCGGAACAGATTCTCGCGCTGTTGTGCGGGCTTGCCGAGGAAAGCCGGGTTACCCTCCTGTGTTCCCTGCACCAGCCGCAGCTCGCCGAAAAGTACTTCGACCGAATCGTCGAAATGCGTGGCGGCGAAATCGTGGCTGACCGCCCGGCCAACCAGGCATCTCTCGGAAGCGGCATATGATGAACGCCCTTTGGCGCTTCCTCTCCTTCCTCCCGCAGTTTTTCCCGCCGTATTTTTCTTTGCACTATTTCGGCGCGCTTCTCACGCCACTGGGACAGACCATTGAGATGGCCGCGGGCGGCATGATTGTCGCTCTGATTGTCGGGTTGCTCACGGGCATCTGGGTCGGAGCAAGGCTGCCGGGCGGCCGCCTCATCTATGCGTTGCTCGCTTCTCTGCGCTCCATTCCCGACCTGACTCTGGCCATTTTCTGCGTGGTAGTTGTCGGCATCGGGCCCCCGGCCGGCATGCTGGCCCTGGCGGCCTTCTATAGCGCCGCGGTTGGGAAGATCTTCGCCGATCTCTTCCTTTCCGCCGACCCCGATCCCATCGAAGCTCTCCGGGCCACCGGAGCGAGCCGTCTCTCGGTCGCCTTGTTCGGACAGCTGCCGCTGCGACTGAAAGATATCCTCAGCTACGGTGCCTACGAGTTTGAAAGCGCCGTTCGCGCGTCCGTGATAGTGGGCGCGGTGGGCGGCGGAGGCCTCGGCACCGAGATCGTCGGTACTATCAACGCATTCGACTACCATCGCACAACTACCCTGATCCTGGTGCTCATCCTGCTGATCGCCGTCATCGATAAGTTTGCTCAATTCGTCAAGCGGCGGGCCACGATCGTCTGGTTTGTGTTGCCACTCGCCGCGCTCGCATTTTGGCACAACCGGCCCGTCAACGTTGCTGTCTCCCACGCCATTTCGACTTTTGCCGGCATGCTGCCGCCGCAATTGCCTGGCGAAGCCATCCGGCAGATTCCGCAACTGTTGCTGGAAACCCTGGAAATCGCAGTGGGCGGAACTCTGTTGGGGATGATTGCCGGCCTGCCGCTCGGACTTTGCGCAGCGCGAAATCTCTCGCCCGCCGTCCTCTATGTTCCGGTCCGGCGTTTCCTTGAAGCGTTGCGCGCTGTGCCCGAGATTATTTGGGGCCTGGTGCTCGTGACGGCGATCGGGGTCGGGCCCCGAGCCGGCGTCTTCGCCCTGGCACTGCACGCTACCGGCGCTCTCGGGCGTCTCTATGGCGAGTCGTTCGAGAACATTCCCACGGAGCCAGTCCGCGCCGTCGCCGCTACTGGAGCCGACCCGCTCTCCGTGGCTGCATTCGCTTTCGTACCCTTGGCTATGGCCCCCCTCACAGTCCACACCCTTTTCCGTCTGGAGTGGAATGTTCGCGCGGCCACTATCGTCGGTGTAATCGGCGCGGGCGGCATCGGCGGCGCGCTCTTCAATGCGCAGCAACTCTTCTTCTACAAACAGATGACTGCCTACATCGCCATCATCTGGCTGCTGGTTTTGACAGTCGATTCCGGCAGCGGTTTTCTGCGCCGGAGAATGAAACTCATGGAAGTCTACGAATGAGCCTGCCCCGGATCGTGGTTACGCAGCGCATTCACTCTGAAGTGAAACAGCTGCTCTCCACTCGTGCAGAAGTCCTCGTGAATGAGAGCCTGGTGCCGTGGCCCCGGTACGAGCTGTTAGGCGCAGCCAAGGACGCCGAGGGCTTGATGGTCTTCATGCCCGATGCGCTCGATGATGAATTTCTGGCTGCCTGCCCTCGCCTCAAGATCGTCGCAGCCGCCCTCAAAGGGGCGGACAATTTCGATGTCCAGGCATGCACCCGTCGTGGCATCTGGTTCACCATCGTCTCTGACCTCCTGACCGAGCCCACCGCCGAATTGGCCCTTACGCTTTTGCTGGGCCTGGCCCGCAACGTGTTACCTGGCGACCGGCACGTACGCAGCGGCGATTTTCAAGGTTGGCGCCCAACGCTCTACGGAACGAGCCTTTGCGGCAGCACCGTCGGCATCGTCGGATTCGGTCAAGTGGGCCGGGCGCTCGCTCGCATGCTGAAAGGGTTCGATTGCCGCGTACTCTCTTGCGACATTCGCCCTATCGGAGTTGAGAACGAGGCGGGTTCTTTCGAGTATTTGCTGGGTGCAAGCGATTTCGTGGTGCCGCTAGTTCCGCTTAACGTCCGGAACGTTCCATCTTTTTCAGCGCGATACTTGGCGAAAATGAAGCGGGGAGCGTTCCTCATCAATGTTTGCCGCGGTTCGGTGGTCGACGAAGAAGCCGTTGCCGATGCCTTGGAGTACGGACATCTGGCCGGTTATGCCGCTGATACCTTCGAGATGGAGGACTGGGCCCGTGCCGACCGCCCGCGAGCCATATCAGAGCGTCTGGTCCGGTTCCCAGATCGCACGCTCTTCACGCCCCATCTTGGTTCGGCCGTTGCCTCGGTGCGTCTCGCGATCGAGCATGCCGCCGCTTCCGACATTCTCCAGGTTCTGAGCGGCTTGCGCCCTTCCGGAGCTATCAATGAGCCCGTTCTCAAAGGGCGAATTAATGTCTAGTTGTTCACTTCGCTCTTGCCATCGCGGGCCGCCGCGGCCTCATTCGGATTTGAAAGGTAGGTAGCACAGACCTCCTGGTCTGTGTCGCATCGTTACCGCGCCGTGCGGGAGCTAACCGCCTCACGCGGTGCATTCTCTCTCGGCGCGCCGTTCCGGGCTTCCATGGCTTTGACGGAGTTTTCAAACGCCTTTTCCAATACGCGCTTCCCGATGGTCCCGACCACGAAGCCGAGCTGCCGTCCCTTGAGGTTCTTGCCGTCGCGTACGACGACCACGTCAATGTCGGTCATGCCGTTGGGCTGACGCGTGAAGGTGTAAGTATGGCCCGACGCGCCTCCCCACAGGTTGGAGTCGGTCGTCGTGAGGACCACGCGGTTGGGATCAGACCAGTCGTAGTGGAGGCGTTCCCAAATGCCGCCCGAGCCTTCCGTGACGTCGGCCTCCGAGCTGCGCCTCTCATGCACCTTGAGGTACTCGTCGGCGCTGTTGCCAAACAGCTTCGAGCGCCCAGGCCCGAAGTCGGTGAGCCCCGCGACGTATTGCTCGGGCGTCAAGGTGGTTGTCTGGTGCAGGTGAATCGTAGACATGCATTCTCCTTACTTGGGTATTGCGTCAAGTTCTACGACAAACTATGAACGATGAGGATCTGGAATTCATCACGAGATGGAGAACTTTTTAACTACCACTGAAACCGCATAGGGTTATAACTCGAATGTGGTATGCGCGGTAGCGAAGGGGTCACTAACTCGCGCGTCGAATCCCGGCCGCAGCCTTCGCCGTCAGCGCCCTCTTCAGGCCGTATGCCGCGGCGCCGGCGATACCCACTTTGCCGGTCATCAGGTGTACCGGGATCCGGCCCATCATCTCCGCGAAACGGCCTTTGTGCCGGAACGAACGCAGGAAGCGGGATTTCAACACCGGCTGTAGATGAACGGCAATTCCGCCTGCCAGATACACTCCTCCCACCGCGAGAACCTTGAGCGCGAGGTTGCCCGCTTCGCTTCCCATGATCGAAACCACTGTCTCAATCGTGGCGGTGCAACGCGGGCTCGGATCCGCAGGGTCCAGCGCGGCTTGGATAATCGCTTTCGTGCGGTCGCCGGCCATCGCGATCCGCTCCGTAATCTCTGGCCGTTCCTCTGTCTTCTCACGGTCGCGGAAAAAATCGTAGACGTGAGGGATCCCAACTCCGGAGCAGACGTGCTCGTAGCTGACATGCTCGAAGCGCTGCTGCATATATTGGAATAAACGGATCTGGAGTTCATCCGTTGGCGCGAAGTCCGCATGCCCACCTTCCGAGCTGTGCGCACGGTATTCGCTGCCCTCCCAGGTGAGAAAGGCCTCGCCCAATCCGGTGCCGGGCGCAAAGACGGCGATGCTTGCCTGTTCCACCGGCGCTCCCGCGCTGAGGGTCTCGACATCTTCCGGCCTGAGTCCGGAAATCGCACACGCAATCGCTTCGAGGTCATTTAGCAGATGGACGGCCTCGAGATTCAGTTCCTTTGCAATGGATGCCTGGTCGACGATCCAGGGCAGGTTCGTGATCTTCGCCCGCCCCGCAAGTACCGGACCGGCCACGCCGAAGGACGCCCGGTCGACCTTCAGTCCCGTCTTCGCAAGGAACTCTTTCGCGATGGACTCCAGGCTTCCATAATCCGCGCTTTGGACCTCGGATTCCGCGAGGGCCTTGTGCGTTCCCTGCTCCTCGGAAAAAACACCGAGCGCTGTCTTGGTTCCACCGATATCGCCTGCCAATAGCATCCGCTACCTCCTAAGCTCTCCCGTACCGCACGCTGTTCGGCCTCGATCCACTCAGCGCATAAAACAGTATATATAGGTAGCAGATCACCGGCAGAACAAAGGCGTGATGCAGTCCGAAGTGGTCGGCAATCGCTCCCTGGATCAGGGGCAGCACCGCGCCGCCCACGATCGCCATGTTCAGCAGGCCCGATCCGTTGCCGGTCAGCGGGCCAAGTTCGGCCACGCCGAGGCTGAAGATCGTGGGAAACATGATCGAGTTAAAGAATCCAACAGCCAGGATCGTCCACATCGCCGCGTGCCCGCCTGCCATCATCGACGTGACCACCAACGCAGCCGCGGCAATTGCGCATAAAGCAAGTACGTAACCAGCCTTGAATCTCCGCAATACGGGCGCGCCGAGGAACCGGCCGATCATCGCTCCGCCCCAGTAGAACGAAACGTATCCGGCGGCGGTCTTCGCGGACATTCCGGCGATACTTGGCAAACCGAAATAGTTCACCAGAAAACTGCCTATGGAAACCTCCGCGCCCACATACGCGAAAATCCCAATGGCACCGAAAAGCAGGTTGGGATGGCTCCAAATGGACTCCCGAACCGTCTCCGCGCCCCGCTTTGCCGCCGCTTCGATCTTCGGCAGCTTCGACGTGCCGATCATGAGGGCTAGTAACAGCAGTGCCACCGCGATGACGGTATAGGGCAGCTTTACGGACGCCGCTTGCGATACTCGATAAGCTTCCACAGCTTGCGGCGTGAACTGCCGTAACTGCTCCATCGCCAGCGGCGCGGCGCTCAGAATCAGCAGACCCCCGAGTTTCGGCGCGACGGTCGTCCCCAGTGAGTTGAACGCCTGCGTTAAATCCAATCGGCTGGATGCGGTCTCGGGTCTTCCCAACACCACTACATAAGGATTCGCGGCCACCTGCAGACCCGTGATTCCGGCAGCTAAAACTATCAGGGCCGTCAGGAACAGAGCGAACGAAACCGCAACCGCGGCCGGTATGAACAGGAACGCCCCGACAGCCATGGTCAGCAGGCCGGCCACCATGCTGCGCTGGTAGCCGATTGTGTTCACAATCCTCGACCATGGCACCGAGAACAGAAAGTACGCCGAGAAGAACGCAAACTGGATCAGCATCACTCGCGCGTAACTCAGGTCGAAAATCGACTTGAGATGCGGCACCAGGATGTCGTTCAGGCAGGTCAGAAAGCCCCACATGAAAAACAGGGTCGTAACAATGGCGAGTGGACGCGAGTAGTTTGTGTCCGCGGATATCGGCGCCGTCGCCCGGTTGGTATTCATGCTGCTGATCTCTGGAACCGGCATATCTCGCACCCTTTCCTAAAACCACGTCTCTGCCTGAACTCCGTAAGTCAAGCCGCTTGTCTTCCTTAGGTAAGCCGGCCCGCCAACCAGGCCGCGAAATCCGTTTGACCAGTTACCATACGTCAGGAAGGTACGCAGCACTGGCCGGCTGAAGAACTTCCTGCCAGCCCCGATTTGCGGCGCGATCGTTACCTTGCGCAGCCAGCCGTCGTAGTGTCCACTCGGGCTGGAGGTTTGATCGACGCCTGCTTCCATCGCTAGTGAAAGGTATTTCGTAAAAAATACTTCGGGCCGTGCGCCGAACGATACCCACTGATCCCAGGCATGCTGCGGATTGCCGTCTTTTAGGCGTTGGTATACGAATATCGGCATGATGGCGAACTTATCGTTCGGCTGGAACAGCAGATGCTCCACAAACTGAAGCCGCGCCGAGCTATGCAGGTACATCGTGGGGTCGTCGATGGCGGTGCTGAAATTGCTCGCGGCGCCGGTTCCGTATTGGGCCGAAAATGTGTGATAGCCGCCGTGCCACTCCAGGCTTTGGTGGCGCAGTCCAAATGCGTACCCATCGGCAGTGGGAATCTTGACGCCAGTCGAAGTGGTCCCGCCTTTGCTAGTTGCGAAATTGAACCACCCACCCCAGAGACCGGCGGGCCCCTTCAGGTCGTACAAGCGAACGTCGACGTTGCTTTTCGCAAGGTAGCCATTCTCCGCGACGATGTCCGGCCGCGCACCCGCCAGGTATGCCACGGCCAGCTTGCCGATCCTTACGTGCCAGTCCTCAACGCCTGCTCCGTAGCCGCTCATGTCGAGCGGGTAGAAATCGTCGATCTCGATGTGCTGGCGGCGATAGTAGCGTTCGCCCGCCCAGAACTTCGCGTTTGGCTGGCTCTCGATGACGTTGCCGGCCTGAATGAACGCCTCGCGAAGCCGGAATTGATCGTTGCCGGCACCATTCGGAAAACTTGCATAACTCGCCGAGTCCGTGGTGTTCGCCTCGAGCATTATTTCGGTCTTCATCCACGCCTTGTCCGTTGCGTGGTCGGGGTTCAGCCAATTGTTCACGAAGATAAACTCTCCGTAAGTTTCCGTCTCGTTTCCCAGGCGATACTTGGCGCCCGCACCGGGAGCTTGAAACGCAACCTGCTGCCCGCCGTCGCCATTCAACCCATAGCCCGAGCGGAAGTATCCGTGGAATTCAAAGCTGCCCACCTGCTGCTGCAACTTGTCGATCTTTTGATCAGCTTCTCTCAGTAGATCGTATGTCGGCTCCGACGGCACCGTGCCCTGAAATTTCGCTCCCACCTCATTCGAGCCTCCCGACACGACCTTCTCGGCTGCCTCGGCAACGAGTTCGCCCACCGAGACAGTGCTTTCCTTCGGCGCCGCCGCGGCCGCGCGCTGCGTCTGAATCTGTTGCTCCAACGCGGCGATTCGCTGCTCCATCGTGCGAGTAGTCTCGGCGTACTGCTGCTTAAGCTCCTGCAATTCTTGTTCAAGTTGGGATGCCGATTGTGCGCCGGCGATCGCGATTGTACAAAACAGCCCAACGATCCCATAACAAAGCCGCTTCACTCGCTCACCTCGGTGTGCAGGGACACGACCGAGCGCGGCCCGGCCACATATTTGAAACCGGGAACAGTGGGCGCAGCCCGCCAGGGTACGATGTCGTTCGGTGAATCGAGCGCGGTATCGATCCATCTTTTCCACGGGCCGCGATTGCCGTTTGGAAGCTCGAACTCGAGCGGTTCCCAGTACGCATTGAAAATCAAGTGGGTTATCACATTCTCATGCGGCAGGTGAGCACTCAACGCAATGCTGTGAGACGAGGAACTCCAATCCGGTTGTCCAATTATTACGCCGTGCCATGTCTTCAGAGCACGGGCGAGCAGTTGATTCAAACTCAGGTGATGCTGCTCCGCGTCCGGGTCGCGCAGGCGCCGCGTCTCAATCAATAGCCGCAGGAACCGGTGGACGTCGGAATGTTTCTCGAGCAGCGACCAGTCAAACCAGCTAATCTCGTTGTCCTGGCAATAAGCGTTATTGTTGCCGAACTGGGAGCGCCGGATCTCATCGCCCATTCCAATCATGGGAATGCCTAGCGAGAGCATCGTGACGGTCAGAAAATTCTTGACCTGGCGATTGCGTAACGCTTCTATGCCCGGATCGGTGGATGGCCCCTCCGCGCCGCCGTTCCAGCTTCGATTGTCATTGGCGCCGTCGCGGTTGCTTTCTCCATTCGCCTCGTTGTGCTTCTCGTTGTAAGAGACCAGGTCGTTCAGCGTGAAGCCATCGTGACACGTGACAAAGTTGACGCTTTCCTCCGCGTCGCGTTCCTTGTGGCCGTAAATCGCAGGGCTGCCCAGAAAACGATCGGCGATGCGCGCGACGGTATCGTCTTCGCCGCGAAAGTAGGAACGAACGTCGTCGCGAAACCTGCCGTTCCATTCCTTCCAACTGTCGCCAACGAAGCTGCCCACCTGATACAACCCGGCTGCATCCCAGGCTTCGGCAATGAACTTCGTGCCCGCCAGCGTCGGGTCCGATTCGATGTCCCAGAGGACCGGAGGATTCGACAGCACCTCGCCCGAAGAATCCCGCGCCAGGATGGAGGCGAGATCGAAGCGGAAACCATCCACGTGCATCTCTCCGACCCAATAGCGGAGGCTGTCCAGAATCATGCGGCGGACAATCGGATGATTGGCGT
>CAWGTA010000016.1:0-385488 GCA_963825305.1 Terriglobia bacterium
GCCGGATAATTACTGGCACTTACTTGGGAGGCTCGCCCCGCGAGGTAAGACTCGACGCCGGTGATCAGATCCGGACGCTGGACGTCTCGGACATCGTGCGTATCGAATTATGAGCAGCGCCGGAACGGCAGCAAGGACGTTGACGGGGACACGAGAGTGACTCCATCGAACTCCCCGCCGGCACGAACTTGGTCATTCGCATGATCGACGCGGTGGACTCGGAACGAAACTCAGTCGGACAGACATTTGCCGCAAGCCTTGATGAACCGGTAATGATCGACGGGCACACAGTCATTGCGCGCGGAGCGGACGTGGTGGTCAAGCTGGTGGATGCTAGTGAATCCGGAAAACTCACGGGGCGAACGACTCTAACCCTGGATCTCATGAGCCTGAAGGTCCATGACCGGATGGTCGACGTCAACACGGAGACTGTCAAAGAGGAAAGCTCCTCGCGCGGCGCGCGTACGGCCAAGGTGGCTGGGGGCGGGGCAGCACTGGGCACAATTATCGGTGCCATCGCTGGTGGCGGCAAGGGTGCGGCCATTGGGTTGGGGGCTGGTGCCGCGGCCGGCGCAGGGGTGGAAATCCTGACCAAAGGCCAACGCGTGAGAGTTCCATCGGAGACGAGGCTCACTTTCGTCCTCGAAAATGCCGTCCGGCTGTGACAAGCCCGCTATGGTTCAGCGCGCTATCGCGCGAGCGGCCGGTCCGCCAGCTCGACGAATCGTGCCGTCATTTCCAAGCTGGTCAACTTACAAGGAGATAACCGGCTCCTGCCCCTGTCTCCAGACCGCCACGTCCGGCCGCGGCAGGAGCAGGAGACCACTAACGAGGAGCCAGTCGGCATAAACGAGCAGGCCCAGATCCGCTACGTGGGGGTTGGCCCAACTCGAGTGACGATCTGGCGAACGTCCTCAGCGGCGTGAACGTGCCGATTCTTCTTACTCGGAGGGGACCGCCGAACCCAACGGTGCGCGGCCACGGCGGAGAGCCTGCTGCATCTGCTCCCACTGCCGACATCGCCCGGTCGATTGGCGACATTCCCTAGCGCTCAGCCCAATTTGGCTGGATCACTCGGATTGCGCCGGTTCCGCCGCTCAGGATTGATTACGCGACAGAAGGCAAGGAGCACCGCTCCTTCAACGACGAGGGCCATCGCCGAAGGTCATTCCAATTGTCAGCAGAATCAGCATTGTTCCCATAAAGAACGCCAATACCCTTTTCGAGGGCAATTCCGTCGCCAAAAGTATACCGACCTGAACGGGGCAGAGAAGACTCATTTGCGAGTGTGTGAGAGCCCCGCAATGCCGCTCAACCAGCACACGAGCCGGCTGCCGTAAGCTGAAAAGGAAGCCTCGCGGAGAATGCCGATGACATTCCCAACGGCGCCAGCCATTTCGGTTCCTGAACGAGCTGCCCGAAGATCGGCACTTGCGATGGCACTTGTCAAATATCGTGAACAAATCAGCCGAATTGGCGGAACCCACCGAGTCGAAAGCCCTCGAGAAAACGCTCTTTTTCCTCAATCCCACCCTCGTACTGAAAACTGTGTGAGACCGGCGGTGTAAAAGCAAGTTCGCGTTGGCAGAGCTATACGAGGAGAAGATAACGGCTGAAGAACGGCGAAGCGGTGAAACTCCGATGACCTGGCGTCACTCCGCTGGGGGCTGGGTATTCGCGCCGAGTTTGCCTTCTGTAGCGCGCCCACCGCCCGCCACAGCGTTGGAAAAACACGCACGCTGCTCGGGCGGGTCTCATCGAATCGCTTCGTCCGTGGCCATGCCGTGATCTCGGTCTGGCGTCCGGCAATCGCCATTCGGATGCCGCGGCTGGCGAGTTCGCGCTGGAGTTCATCTATCGCGTAGCGCCCGGTGACGTCATGGCTCGTCACCGGTATGGTGTCGAACACGAGCCAGTGCAGGTTCGGCCCGGCGGTAGCCACCGCTTCGAGCACCCAGCGCTTGAAGTACGCCGCATTGAAAAATACGATCGGTGAATTGAAACGTAACAGGCAGATGTCCGGCAGCTGCGCGCCTCGGGATGGCGTTCGATGCTGTGAAAGCCAGGCAACCCGTCGACTTCGCCGAGCACTTCACACGGCGGTCGGGCAACGATGCGCACGAAGCGCAGCAGCGCGAGCACCACCGCGAACAGGATGGCGTCAATCGACCCCACCGCAACCACGCCGAGCGTGGCGATGATCGAAATCGCAAACTCGCCCTTGTCCTCGCCCCATAGCGAGCGCAGCGACCGGATATTTATGAGCGAATAAGCCGCCATGACCAGCGCGGCGGCGAGCGCGGCTTGGGGCACGTAGCGCAGCGGGCCGGTGAGAAAAATGAGGACCAGGGCGATCGCCGCCGCGGCAAACAAACCGGCAGCTTGGCTGCGGCCGCCCGCAGCGTCGTTCATCGCCGTGCGCGAGTCGGCGCCGCTCACGGCAAAGCCCTGCGACACCGCCGCCGCGATGTTGGCCGCGCCAAGCGCCGCCAGATCGCGGTCGGCGTCGATGTGATAGCCGTTTTTCGAGGCAAAGCTGCGCGCGGTCAGCATTAGGCTGGTGAAGGAAATCAACGCGATGCTAGCGGCGTCGCCGATTAACGGCTTCCATGTATCAAGCGGTATCCTCGGAAAGATCAGCGCGGGCATGCCAGCCGGCACAGCACCGACGGTCTCGACGCCGCGCGCGTCGAGGCCGAGTAAGCCGACGGCAACCGCGGCCAGCACCATTGCCAGCAGTGCGGCCGGCACGCGCGGCAGCAGTCTAGGCGATATCAGGAGCACAGCGAACGAGCCGAGTCCCACCGCAAGCGTTGGCAGATGCGTCTGATCGACCTTCTCCACCAGTTCGACCAAACGCGGGATGATGCCACCCGCTTTGATCGTGAAGCCGAAGAGTTTCCCGAGTTGTCCCAGCGCAATCGACAGCGCGATGCCGTTCATGAAACCCGACAATATCGGCCGCGACAGGAAATCCGCGAGCACGCCGAGTTTGAGAAAACTCGCGCCGATCGCGAGCAGCCCCGCGAGAAATGTGAGTGTCACCGACATTGACAGGTATTGCGCGGGATCACCGGCGGCCAGCGGCGCGACTGCGGCTGCCACCAGCGCGCAGGTCGCTGTATCGGGCCCAACGATGAGCTGCCGCGACGAACCGAAGAGCGCATATGCGACGAGCGGTAGCATGCTCGAATAAAGCCCCACCGCAGGATTGAAACCGGCAAGTTCTGCGTAAGCCACTCCGACCGGCAACGCAACTGCCGCGACGGAAAGCCCGGCCACGACGTCGGGAAGCAGGTCCTGCCGGCGATAACGGATAGGAATCGTCAGGCCTGGCGCGATGCGCGCAAGCCGGTCGATCATGCCTGCCGCGGGATGCGTTGCCGCGTTAGCCAACACTAAACCCTCTCCTTACGCAGAGCACGGACGTGGGTCCTTTCGCGGTTGTGTAGAAGCATTCTAATATCCAATCCACTCGCGCTGCTGGGCTTCGGCCATTAGACGCGGGCCCACCAGCTCCAGTGCGTCTGTTCCTAGCGCCGGAAGTGCCGAGGTAAGGGATGATGCCCGCATGATGAGAGAGTCATCCGACCGGCCAAGAATGAGTTGCTGGCGTACCGACCTTCGGCACTTGGTCGGCAGATGACTTCAAGTTCGGCAGGAATCCACGGCGGATTCACCAGAATCAAGGAGTCGTTCGGCTGCTGCCCTTCGTGGCACGGCCGGGCTGGGGCACTCGATCCCGGGGACGGGTATCCGTGGTTAGGCACAAAAGCGGGGCTATTCGGTTTCGATGGCATCCCGCCGGATGGAAAAAACGAGCAGCCTTCTCCGCCCATGCTGCTTTATCATGCCATTTCACCAGCGGCAAGTTAAGATGTACCGTGAATCAGCTATGCCCGGACCTCGTCACTCGCCCCCGGGAATCGGCACGTTCTCCGCAACGAATAAAGTGACTTCCATTTTGCCGGACCCTTGCAGTTCCTCATATTCCACGGGAGTAGCTGCGCCGCGCACCTGATTGCTGCGCAGAGGAATATTGGCGCCGCCTGCCCGCAGGGTCACATTTTGCAGCTCGACGCTCCCCGCCTCTCCGGAATCGTTACTGGGTTGACTTGATTCACCAGGCCCGATGCAACATCCCCAGTCGTAGCAAGCACCTTGCCGTTCTCCGTCAAATCCTGGGCCAACACAAAGGTGACGGTCTGACCGACCGTGGATCCTGCCTGTCGAATCCTCGACGGCAATCAGCGCTACCGGACTTCCTTCGCGCAGAACCGGGCCGCTGCAGCCGATCGCGCATGGGACGTAAGCTTTTTCAAGAAAAGTTCCTAGCTCAGATTCAAAGCGATCAGCCCGGCGAAATGGAACATCATGCTTCTGCCGAGCAGGGTATATTGCGTGCGTGAACCAGGATAATAAAGGTCTGAAATTCGGCCGCGGCGATCGCTCCGGCTAGACCGGCGTAAGGGGGCTGCCATTTCCCATCGTCTCCCCTGGAGCGAAACGCGGATTTGATCGCATACCACGCGCGCTGCTTCTTGGTTCCCTCTCCACTGTAGAAATAGCGCGGGTCCTGATGAAACACCGATTCCGCCACAACGGACGTGATCAGAAGATTGGTGGCAGCGGTGCCATACGCAGCTCCGAAACGTTTGGCAAAGCCTTCACTACCTTGGCCGAATTGGTAATAGCTGTTCCTGCTTTGCTGAATTCCCGCGGTAATCCCCACGGCAGCGAAAGTGGCCGGGTCGATAAGCGTCTTGAAGCTCAGATCCAATTTCTCCTTAGGCGATAACGGGGCGGCATTCATCCTATAAGCCACGAAGTAATTCGGGATGACTCCCATAACGCGCTGTTGCGTCTCCTGCTTCAACTGTTCCTCCGCCAGTTCTTCCGGAGACAATCCGACGGTCACAGTGGTCACGGACGGAGCCACTTGGAGGACAACCAGCAACGGTTGCAATTCCGGCGTGGTCGACACCGGCACATTCGAGGCCGTCCAGTCGGACAAACCACTGGCGGAAATCTTCAGGTCGTAATTGCCAGGCGGTAGGGACGTCATCTGAAATCCGCCTTCGCCGTCAGTAACTGTCGTCCGCAAATTCCCATCCGCGCCCCGAACCGTGACAACCGCTCCCAGGATCGATGCGCCGGAGGAATCGGTCACCTTCCCTTGGATGGAACCAGTGGCCTGTGCCAGCCCACTGCCCGCCAACAATATCGTTAACAGGATCGTCCGAAACATTGGTTTACTCCTTCGTGATTGCGTTTCTGGCATCGTTAAACGCAATAGCCGTTCCAACGCGTCGGGTACGGAAGTCCCATCATTTTCAGCATTCTTCAGATTTGGACCTGCCGAGGGAGCCGCTGTGTCTTCGGCGAATGCCGGAATTCGGCAATTTGCCGAGTAAATTCGAACAGCGCACGCGAGCCGCTACAGGCTGCAGCGGGTGGAGGAAGACATAAACTGGCGATTCCCAGCATCGAAGCTGATCTAAATACTCCAGATTCGAGTCGCTTTGGCCGGCCCTTAAATCGACAACTTGTCCGAGGAGGTCACAAAATGGCTGCGTGATAAAAGCCGCGCAGGGATTAGGCCCTTCGCGCCACTCGGCTACTTCAACGCGGCCGGACAAGAAGTAAACGGATCATCGTGCCTGATCCTGTTCCGCCGCCACGTCAGCAAACTTCTCCAATGGTTCTCCCCACTTACCGACGGCGTCATTGGAAAAGGCCAGTCCTTTTGCTCTCGTCATACGGTGGACGTCGGCGACCGCTTTCAGGCGATCCAGGTAGCGGTGGTTTGTAGTGCAAGTCTGCTGGATGCCGGCCGGGAGATAGCGTTCTGCGTCGCCATCGACGTATTCCCTAGATCGACGGCTGTCGAAGACGCGCGTGCTTACTCGAACCGGCTCGCGCGGCGGCTGGTCCGTTTCATGCCTGCCCGTCCATCCAGACCAGCCTCGCTCAGCGCCCGTGATTCCGGTCTTATCCGCCCTCCCAGTGCGAATGACAGGACGTTCGATTGCGTTAAGATAGCCACGCAATTGCCCATCCACGAGTGTACTTGTAGTGCTTAAAATGAAGTTTCTTGCTCTGTATTCAAGGAGATAGCTGGGTACCCCTGGTTCGGGACAGGCGTCGATGGCTGACACTTCTCTTTGCATACGGCCGGTTGGTTTGCGCGGAACGCTCAAGGATGACTCTTCCGCACACTGACTGGTGGTCACTCAAAAAGGCTCCGAGTATTCGAGGCAAACCCGGCGAACGTGATACCGATTTGTGCAGGCCGAATGCCCAACTGCGCGCCCAGGTACGGCGCACACACTTCACACAGCCGCCCTACCGGAACAACGGAAGACTCGACACTAGGGGTCCACGCTGGGTCGTCCAGTGATCAAGCGAATCAGTGGCCGTGATCATCCACAATCATCAACTGCCGGCTGCTTTTTACCGATTACCGAAATCACCGGTCCTGTCGCCAGTAGGCAGTCGTCCAGGCTGCGAGCTTGCGAGCACCCGAAGGGCTTGGCCTTGACGGCGAGCACTGGCGCTCACGCTGCTGTCCTGGGTTGCAGAGGTGCTACTACTCTGAAACCCTGCCACGCGGCGAGCGGCAGAGGTGCAGGAGAGGCCGTCTCCTGCTGGGTCGCAGGGCAAAGCCCCGATGATCGGACTTCCTGCGTGGATCGTTTCGGATGCCCTTCTGGAACTGCCTCCGGCATTGCCAATCGCCAGCGTTCCCGACCCGTCCAACCGAGCCTCGTTAGCGAACCACCTCATCTCGTTCTCGGGTTGTAGGCGTTGCAAGGGCGCATCTGGCCAATCTCCTCGTTGGCAGCTTCCAGTTGTCGCTTGAATTCGTCTCTTTCCTGCACCTTCACCTGCAGCTGCTTCACTTGCTCCTGCAACTGGTCGATCTGCCGGTCCCTGTCCTTGAGAATGGGCACCAATTTCACGGCGTTCGGAGGTAACTCAACCAGGGTCCTCGGGTCCACTTGTATGCTTCTCTGACTTGCCTCGGAGGGCCACATGTAACCGACCATACGCAGGCCCAGGACGATGATCACGATCAGCGCGGCAACTACACCCCAAGGCAACCACGGTCTCGCCTGCGAGCGAAGCTCGCCGGAGAGCTGCAAAACTCGTCCGGTAGCATGTTCGAGATTGGTCTCCATGCCGCGTACCGCCGCATCCAGTTTCGGCAGGACGCCCTGCTGGTCATCGGAGATCGCAGCCGCCGCTCCCTGCATCGTACCGGCTGCCCGCTGCATGTGTTGCGCCATCGTGTACATGCCATTGACCGTGTCATTGATCCCGGTGGCCAGCAGGTGTTGATGCATGCTCTCCCCGATCCGGGAAGCGATTGTTTCGGGAGCGATCCCGTTAACGATGGCCTCGGGCAGTTTGGTGAGGCGGGATTCGAGTTGTGCATGATACTGTGACGTCGTCCGGGCCGCTTCCTGCATCTGGGAAACGCTTGACGAGAGGATTTTGGCGAGTTCCTTACGTTCCGTCGCCATGACTCCCGGCGCTTGCTGAAGTAGCAGTTTCTCCAGCTTCTCGCGTTCGGCTGCGACTTCCTCGGGTGCTTTCCCAATGATGAGCCCCAGGAATCCCATGGCCTCCACAATCTGCAAGATCTCGTCGTCCGGTTCCACGTCGTGCAAGTGGGCCATCAACCGGTAGAAATCCTCCCGATACTCCTTGGGGAGTAGCTTCGCGATGGCATCGGTTCGACTGTTTCGGAGAACGTCGTCGTTGGGTTTGCTCATGGCAGGAAGAACTCCTTCACGGAATCGAACGAACCCGAGAGACGGCGCAGGTATGCCTGGGCGCGTGCGACCGGCATGGTTCTCCGAAACTCGGGGAGGTCTGTCTTCTTGGCGGCAATCTGGCCCAGAGTGACGCCATGTTGACGGGCAGGGTTCTCGATCTTCGCCAGGCGATGCTCGGCAGGAATGATGGCGGGATGGAACACGTCGCGGAATCGCTGCGCCTGGTCGGTGTTCCTCCAGTAACGGAAGTCCGCCGGTTTCGTGATCGAGTTCTCGACGATGACATACTGCACCCGAGCCTGGAGCCGGTCCGCCCAACTCAGGACGCTCTCTACGCTCGCCGGGTCGGGCGTGACCACGCCGATGGCGGTGAATACTACCCCCGTCTCCGCGAGATCCTCGTGCATCGTGTCGAACCACTCGTGCGTTACTTGGCCGGAACCGGCCCCCATGTCGGCGAGGACGATCTGGGCGCCGTCGTCGATGCAGTCGATAAATGCATCCAGACCCTCGGGGGTTTGGATGTTGACCTTCTGCGCCTCGGCGAAGTAGTGCTTCAGGCTGCCACGAGCCTTGTTTTCCGTGTCCAGGTCAAGTAGGGTCACCTGGATTTGGTTCGCCTGGAACCAGTCCGCCAGGGCAAGTATGATCCCGGTCTTGCCGACACCTCCTTTTCCGCCCATCGTGAAAATGACGCGCCGGGTGGCCTGAGCAGTGTGGCTCTCCGGTTCCATGACTTCCGTTTTGGTTTTTGGCATCTGTTTAGTCTTGTAGTGGGGTGTTGCTGCGCACAGTCAGTGGTTGATTGGGGTCGTAGACGAAATCCGGTTTGGCAACCTCGGGCTTCGGCTTTTGGCGTAATGCCTCAATGGCGTTGCTACTACCTGGCTTCGCGGCAGGATCATCATCCTGGACTGTGGCGCTGGTAGTAGTCCGATCCGGGAGCTCGTAAGCCACCCGGCTCCGGCGCTTGGCGCGCACGGCGACGAACGCGTGAATGGTGCTGGGGGCGACGGAGAGATGGACGTGCTCGGCCAGGAACTGCGAGATCTGTTGGTAAGTGCGCCGCTTGCGCCGTAACTCGCGAATGACATCGTAGTAGGGCTCCAGCTTCGATCGCGGCGTAGTTTCCGGCTCCGCATCGATTAGTTGTCTGAGGGCGTCGTCCATCGGCCGTGATCCATGTCGATCTGAGTTTCGAGCGAGTCGCTTGGGACTGGATTCGAGTATCTTATCGGCGGTTCGCCGAGAAACTGTAGGGTGGCTCGAACGGCACTCGTACGTCGCGTGGACAGGCCCGGATGGCGTCTCAGTCCATTCGAAACCAGCAAACTACCCGCGGTACGCGCGCTCCTTGCCTAAGCCGCAGGCTTAGGGATGGTGTCTATCTGAAAATTAGGTTTTTCGCTGATGGTGTATACGGCCGACTCCGCTTACCGTTGAGACGTGCTCACCATCCGAGCGATGACCGGAGCCGCTGGATACGCAGGTCGCCACTTGCAACAAAACGATTATTACGCAGAAGGGGAGCGCGTCAAAGGCGCGTGGTACGGTAACGGAGCCCAGCAGCTGGGCCTGGAAGGCGAGGTACAGCCGGAGCAGTTTGAAGCCATCCGTCAGGGACTCGATCCGGAGACCGGCGAGTTCCTGCGGCAACGCCACAGCGCGGACCGGGTGGCGCAGGATGGGACGACACAAAGCCATGCGCGGAGCCTGTACGACTTCACGTTTTCGGCGCCGAAGTCGGTGTCGATCCTGGCGGTAGTAGGCGGAGATGAGCGACTGGTACATGCTCACGATCGCGCCGTCGAGCAGGCGCTGAAGGAGGTGGAGTCCTACGCCGCGAGCCGCGTTCGCCGGGACGGTGCCAACGAGAACCGGGTTACCGGCAACCTAGTAGGCGCTACTTACCGGCACGACAGCAGCCGCGAACTCGACCCCCAGCTCCACACCCATGCGGTCGCCGCGAATCTGACGTATGACGGCATCGAAGGCAAGTGGAAGGCGCTGCAAGCTTCCGAGATCTACACCCGGCGCGCGTACCTTACCGAGGTGTACCGGAATAGTCTCGCGCGGCAAGTCCAGGCGCTGGGGTACGAGATCGAGAACCGGCGCGATGCGCGAGGTAAGGACATCGGGTTCGAAGTAAAAGGAGTCTCGGAGGAACTCGCTGGGAAGTACAGCCAGCGAAGTCAGCAGCGGGACCGCGCGATCGAAACCTTCACTCAGGAGAACGGCCGGACTCCGACGGACAACGAAGTAGCGGTGCTGGTCCGGGAGAGCCGATCGGACAAGCTGAAAGAGATCTCGACCGCTGAAGTACGGGAACGGCAGCAGTCTAGGCTGACGTTGGAGGAAGCCCATACCCTGCGTGACCTCCGCATGCGCGCGCTCCTCATCTGGCAAGAAAGGGAACCGCGCGTTGGACAGGACCGTGCTGGTGAATCTCTCGCCTACGCCAAGGACCACATCTTCGAACGGGTCTCAGTCGCGCGCGACTACGAAGTACTGACCGAAGCCTTGCGCCACGGCCGAGGTCAGTTGGAGGTAAACCGCCTCCGAGGAGCGATGCAGATCGAGGTAGTGAACGGTTCCCTAATTCGGGATGGTTCCGAGGTAGCCACCCGCGAAAGCCTCGAACGCGAAAGTGCGATGATCCAAGCCATCAACCGGAGCATCGGCAAGTACCCGCGGCTGGCCGGCGACCACCATTTCGAACCTTCCGAACACCTACGGCCGGAACAACGCGCGGCGGTGAAGTTCGTTCTGGACTCGACCGACCTGGCCGTCAACATCCAAGGCGCCGCCGGTACCGGCAAGACCGCCTTACTTCAGGAACTTCGGGAAGGAATTCACCAAAGTAACCGCGACGTGCTGGCCGTGGCGCCGACGATGAGCGCCGTCGAGGAACTACAACGAGTCGGATTCGGGGACGCCGTCACGGTAGAACGGCTCTTGCAGGACGCCCAGGTACAAGACCAGCTCCGAGGTAGAGTGCTGATTGTGGATGAAGCCGGTATGGTTTCCGGCCGGCAGATGGCGGAGGTAGTCAACCTGGCACACGACAGGTTCGCGCGGATTGTGTTCTCCGGCGACACGCGGCAGATCCACAGCGTGGAAGCGTCGGATGCCCTGCGCATCCTGGAGCAGGAGTCGAAGCTGCGCAGCATCTCCCTGACACAGGTGCAACGGCAGAGAGTCGATGCGTACCGCGAGGCCATCGAGCAACTGCGCGCCGATCCTCATCGCGGCTTCGAGCGCCTGGAAAGCATGGGAGCCATCCGTGAGGTGGCCTACAACGAGCGGGCGAAGGCTGTGGCCCAGGCCTATGCCCAAGCACAGAGGTCGCACGACGGTTCCGGCAAGAACCGTAGCGTCCTGGTGGTTTCCGGAACCCACCACGATATCGACAACATCACCGCAGCCATTCGCGAGAACCGAAAGGCGGCCGGGGAGCTAGTACGCGAGACAACACTGACGCGGCATGTACCGCTGAACTGGACCGAAGCGCAAAAGGGGGACGTCCGGAACTACAAGGCCGGCCAAGTACTGGAGTTCCATCGGGCGGTGAAGGGCGTCGCGAAAAACGAATCGCTCGAAGTAATGCGCGTCGAGGAAGGTCAGGTAATCGCGAAGGACGCCCGCGGCGGGGAGCACACGATCGGCGCCAAGCAAGCGAAGGCGTTTTCGGTACACGAACAACGGTCGATCAACGTGGCCGAAAACGATCGGCTCCTGCTTATGGCCAACCGGCGGGAGCCGGGGTTCCGCGCGACAAACGGGGAACTTGTTACGGTACGCGAAGTCGACCGCGACGGACGTCATCGCACTGCAAGACGGCCGCACCTTGCCGGCGAACTACCGGCAGTTCACTCACGGATACGCCATCACCGCGCACCGTAGCCAGGGCAAGACCGTGGACGCCGTTGATCATCTCGGCGGACCAGATGAAGAAGGAGTTGTTCTACGTTGCCGCCTCGCGTGGCCGCGAAGGGCTGACCGTGATTACAGCGGACAAGGAACGCCTTCGCGATTCGATTGCGCAGTCCGATTCCCGCCAATCGGCTACGGAGCTGGTTCGGAAGTCTGGCGCGAACGACATCAAGCAGCCGGCACATGGTATCCGCCAACAGTTCGCAATCGAAGAGAACCGGAAGGCGCAACTCGCTCAAGAGTCACAGCACCGTGTCGCGCCGGAAAGGTCGTCTCCTTCGCATAGCGTGGGGTATTACCAAGTCTCTTGGCCCGTTTGCGGGGCTCACGGGCACCTACATTCCCGGCGACGTGCAGCAGCAAATCGCCGATTCGAAGGCCCCGGGATCACCAGCCGAGCCTGAACAGGTTTGTCAAACAATCAACCCCCGAATACAGCATTACGCCGGGGAAAGAGAAAAAGAAGGCACAGGAAGAAGAGATCGCTGAGGGCCAAGGCCTCGGGTTCGGGTTTTGAAGACCGTTTCTCCTCCAAATACTCGGTCAAATCTAGGGCCGTAACCCGACATCGAGCCCCGTGCCTCGATTTCTGCAGTTCCGGCCGATAAGCAAATTGAGTAGCGTTGCCAGCACGCCCATCCCTGTCACCGTCTGAGCGATCCGGTGGTCCGACACAGTGATCGACTCACCCCAAAAGTACTGGCCCACATCGCGTGCCGCACATGGAACCGCCTCCCCCAGCGTCCCTCAATTCGCCAGCCGACTATGGTACTCTGCATACCGAGCAAATCCGAAACGAGCCATTGCCGCAGGGAGGCGGCTTTGAAAAAATGGCTCGTAGACGATATCAGAAACCCACGCCGAAAAAGCGTGGAGGGCAGTGGACGATCCTTGTGCGCGAGGATCGAGTCGCAAATGGACAAAGAACTCGAAAGGTCAAGCGAATCCTTTTGGGGCCGGCCACTCTTACCAGAGCGGATGCGGAACGGATGCGGGATGAGTACCTCGGCAGCATCAACAATCCCCAGGTCGGCATCGGGGGCGCTTGTCTGTTCAAGGACTTTGTTCGAACGTACGATCGAGATGTTCTTCCCACGCTTGGCCAGCACCAGTCAGGAGCGGAGTCGCAGCGTGTTGAAGAACCATCTCAAACCAGAGTTTGGCGATTTGATGTTGCGGGAGATCACGTTGGAAGCGTTGCAGGGCTATTTCACACGGTTGCAGCAGTCCAAGCTCTCTTATGAGAGCATCGACAAAATCCGGGATGTGCTGTCGGCCGTGTTGAGAACCGCCGTCGAATACGGCCGGCTGCTCAACAATCCGGCAGAGAAGGTCCGTCTGAAGCGGCGGAAGGGCGAGAGGCCCCAAACCGTTTCTGCGGATCGAGCAGTTTTATCTTCTGCTGGAAGCGATCGCGGAGCCGTACGCCACCATGGTTTACGTGGCGGTGTTTACGGCCCTCAGGGTCAGCGAACTGGCTGGCCTGAGGTGGCGGAACATCCATACCACCTCGATTACCATCGAGGAGCGGTACAGCCGTGGCGATTTCGATCAGCCCAAATCCAGGCAAGCCGCGCGACGATTCCGGTTGACGCGCACGTCATCGCGAGAATCGAGCGGCTCAAATCACTGGAGGTTTTGGTTCGTGCGGGCTATGCGACCCGGCGGTACAGGGTTGTGAAGTCCGACGCGCCAGATGACCTGGTGTTTCAATCGGTCGCTAAGGGAGCGCCGATGCGGGACAACAATATCCTCACCCGCCACATCAAGCCGACAGCCCGCAAGCTGAACCTCGGCTGGGTGAATTGGCAGGTGCTCCGGAGATCGTGCGCGACCTGGCTGCAACAGGCCGGCGTGGACGTGAAGGATGCCCAGGGAATCATGCGGCACAGCCGTGCGAGCACGACCCAGGATGTGTACCAGCAACTGGTGCCGGAATCGCAGCGAAGGGCAGTCCAGAAGCTGACGTCGTATGTGGAAACTGGGAGGGTCGTACAGTGAAAACGTGGTTGCAATTGAACTCGAAGTGCAACCAATTGCAACCAAACGTGGAAAACGTGGTCTGTAAGTTATTGAAAAATGGTGGCCAGGGACGGAATCGAACCGCCGACGCCAGCCTTTTCAGGGCTGCGCTCTACCAGCTGAGCTACCTGGCCGGGGAAGTTTTAGTGTACCAGCGCCTTCACGCTTCCTGCAATGCGGCTAGCGCTGCGCCGGTCTTGGTTTCGATGTCGGCGTGCAGACTGTGGCCGTGCGCGTCCATCGTCACGATCGCGGCAAAACCCTTTACGCGGATGTGCCACATCGCCTCCGGTATGCCGAACTCCATCAGATGCACGCCCAGAACCTGCTCCACGGTTCGTGCGTAAAATTGCGCGGCGCCGCCAATGCCGTTCAAATACACCGCGCCAAACTCCTGGAGCGCGGCCAACGTTTTTGCTCCCATGCCGCCTTTGCCAATCACCGCACGCACGCCGTAGCGTTTGATCACGTCCGCCTGGTACGGCTCTTCACGGCTACTGGTGGTCGGGCCGGCGGCTTTCACCGTCCAACGATCGCCTTCCTTCAGCATCACCGGGCCGCAGTGATATAGCACTGAGCCATGCATGTCGACAGGCGGGGGATTCTTCATGAGGTACGCGTGCACGTTGTCGCGGCCCGTAAACATCTCACCGTTGATCAGGACCACGTCGCCGACTTTCAGGGCGCGCATCTGCGCCTCGGTTAACGGCGGGGTCAGAATCACCTCGCGTCCTGTCAGGGGGAAGCCCTCGCCGCGGGCCATGCGCTCCACCGGACGCGCGGGATCGCGGTACAGCCATTCGCTAATCGCGCCCGTGGCCGCATCCAGACGCACGCCCAGGCGCCGGAAGGCCCAGCAGTCGTAGGCCACCGAAACGAAAAAACTGGCGGGCAGCCGGTTCGCGGCCGCGATCTTGCAACCGATCAACGACGCCTTGCCGCCGAAGCCCATGGCGCCAACGCCCAGGCGGTTGCCTTCTTCCAGGATCTCCGCCTCCAATTGCGCCAGCGTGGGATTCGGGTTCACGTCATCCAGCGTGCGAAAGAGTTGCCGTTTGGCCAGTTCATAACCGTGTGCGCGGTCGCTGCCGATACACACACCCACGGCGCCGGGCGCGCAGCCCTGTCCTTGCGCCTGCCACACCGCGTGCAGAATGCATTTGCGCACGCCTTCCAGATTGCGGTCGGCGCGGCCCAGGTGCTCCAGATTGCACGGCACCGAGTACTGGATGTTCTTGTTCTCGCAGCCGCCCCCCTTGAGAATCAGGCGGATCTCGATCTCAGACTCTTCCCACTGTTCGAAGTGCACCACCGGCGTCTCTTCGCCCAGGTTGTCGCCACTATTTTTGCCGGTGATGGAATCCACCGAGTTGGGCCGGAGCTTGCCGCGCCGCGTGGCCTCGGCGACCGCCTCGCGAATCGCCTTTTTGATGCGGAGCTGGTTAACGCCCACAGGGGTGTGCACCACGAACGTAGGCATGCCCGTATCCTGGCAAATCGGGCCTTCGTCCTCCTGCGCCATGTCGACGTTGGACAGAATGATGTCGAGCGCTTGTGAGGACTGCGTCCCCGGTGTTTCCCCGCCAGCCGCCAGTGACATGGCAGCGCGGACATCGGGCGGCAGGTTGGTGGAGGTCTGAGTGATCAGCTCCAGCAGGCTGGCAGCAAGGAATTCCATAGGGTTTCGGAACCTTCATTCTACTCTGTAGCGTTCAGTTCTCAGTTCTCAGTTCTCAGTTTTAGCTTCTCCTACTCAGCCACGCACCCTTAAGGGGGTTAACTGAAAACTGATTACTGAAAACTTTTACGGCTTCAACCGCACCTCGGCCGGCATGCCGGGACGGACCGACGGATTGGGGTTTTGGAATCCGATCACCACCTGGTTGCCGACGATGGTTTTCACGGTGCCGGGAAAAGTGGAGCCCGGCAAATCCGTGATGATGACCAGAGCAGGAGCGCCGGAAAGCAAGCGCTTCAGCACATCCGGCCTGGCTTCCACCGCCACTTCGAGATCGTACAAATCCGTGGCGATGGAGAACAGGTCGTTGCCGAACTGCTGCACCGGATCTCCCACCGTGCCCTGCCGCCCCACTACCAGGCCATCCACCGGGGACTCCACCACGGCGGATTCCAGCGCGTTCCGCACCGCCTCCAGTTGCTGGTTCTTGTCGGCCAGGATGCGCCTGGCGTTGTCGACCTCCTTGAGGGTGTCCTGCAATCGCTCCGCAGCCGCCCGCGCGACCTTGTCCTGGGCGTCCCATTGTTCCTGGACGCTTTCCCATTCGCGCTCCGTTTTCTCATAGGTCAAGCGTGGCGTCGCTCCCGCTGCAAGCAGGGTTTTCTGACGGTCCAACAGCTTGGTCACGCGATCCAGTTCTGCGTGCGCGCGTGCCGCATCGGCGGTAGCCCGCGAGCTTTCTGACTGCGCCACGGCGACGGCTCGTTGCCTATCCTCCACACGACCCTGGGCCTTGTCCACCGCCGCGGCCGCCTCCGTGCGCTCACTCTCCAGCCCGGCGCTGCCCACCTCGGCGAGCACCTGTCCCTGGACGACCTCATCCCCAACGTCCGCCTGGAATACGTCGATGGTGCCCATGGCGTCCGACCCTGCGCCGGTCACGTGAGCGGCGCGGATCTTGCCAGTAACGGTGATGAGCGCAGGCAGCGCGGGTGTAGGCGCGGAAGTCACCCCGGGTCGCGGCGGGCCCGGCTTGTAGTGACGCCATAGGAAGAATCCGGCGCCTGCCAGAACCATGACGGCAACGATCGACACAGCTGCCCATTTGCCGCGCACGATTGTTAGGGTAGCATTGCGAACACCAACCGCTCCCGTGGTCACGGCTCGGTAACGCGCGACGGTGTGCTCGCAACGCCTTTTCGAAACCTAGACGCTTTACTGAGCCGTGACCATAGGGCGCGGTTGTAACGGCCGGAGGCTAGAGCTCGATTCCCAGCTCGTCTGCAACGCGGGTAAGCGTAGTCACCAGCCGGTCCACATGCTTTTCGGTGTGCGCCGCCGTGCAGGAAATGCGCAGCAGGTTTTGTGCGGCCGCGGGCCGGAGCACGGGATTGATATAAATCCCCTCCTCGAGCAGCCTCTTGCACAGCCGGCAGAGATCGAGTTCGCTGGGGATGACCACCGGCACGATGGCCGTCTCCCCGGGCAGGACCGAGAAGCCGCGCGCGCGCAGTTCGTCCCGCAGCAGATTCGCGATGTGCAACAGGCGAAGCCGCCGCTCCGGCTCCTTCTTCATGATCTGCAGCGCCGCCGCCACCGCCGCCACGGAGGCTGCAGGCAGGCTCGCTGAGAATACGAACGGCCGCGCGGTATGTTTCAGGTAGTCGACCACGGTTCGGTCGCCCGCGATGAAGCCCCCCACCGAAGCCAACGACTTGCTGAAGGTCCCCATGATGATATCGACTTCGTCCAGCACGCCCAGGTGCTCGGCCGCACCGGCGCCGGTCGCGCCCAGCACGCCGATGCCGTGCGCTTCATCCACGTACACACGCGCCCCGTATGGTTTCGCCAGCTTCAGAATGCCGCGCAGGTCGGCAATGTCGCCTTCCATGCTGAACACGCCTTCGGAAACCACCAGGATGCGTTCCTCGGGCGGGCAGTTTTCCAGGCAGCGTTCGAAGTGATCCAGATCGTTGTGACGGAACCTCACCGTCCTCGCCGGGGACCGCAGCGCGCCCTCTACCAGGCTGGCGTGCAGGTTGTGATCGCAAATCATCACGTCGCCCTTCTCGGTCAGCGCCGAGAGCGTGGCGTAGTTGGCCTGAAAACCGGTTCCGAAAATGATGGCCGCCTCTTTGTGCGTAAAGGCCGCCAGCTCCGCCTCCAGCCTCACGTGCAGGTCCAGTGTGCCATTCAAGAGCCGTGAGCCACTGCAACCGCTGCCGTACTTCTTCAATGCCTGGACCGCGGCCTCTTGCACCTTGGGATGCGAAATCAAATCAAGATAGTCGTTGGACCCGAACATCAGGACCTTACGCTTGCCCAGGCGGACCTCTCCCGCTTGGCAGCCTTCGCGGTCGCTGAAAACCTCGAAGTACATGTAGAGGCCGGCAGACTGCAGATCGCCAGGACGAGTAAAACTACGGCACTTCTCGAAAATATCGTTCGATCCGCTGCTCTTCTTCTTGCCGGTGACGTCGGTACTCGGTACGCGCATGGCCCTCAGCTCCATTCGTAAATTCGGTAGGTCTTGTACCGCTTCGCGCCCATCACCTCCAGGGAGCGATTCATTAAGACATTGTCCTCCAAAATCCAGGACATTTCGCATGGCCCGTAGCCCAGTTTTTGGGCGTTCCGGACGAGAGTAGCATAAAATCCGGCGGGAAGCCCCGAGGCACGGTGCTCCTCCACTACCCCCAGCGCCAGAACCCGTACACTATTGATCAAACGCTGATAGTACAGGATTTTCAGAAGTCCCGTGGGGAACAGCCGCCCCCCCGCGGGTTTCAGCGCCTGATTGATGTCCGGCAAGGCTAAAGCAAAACCCACCATGCGATCGCCCACCTCCCCGATGAGTACCAGTTCGGGCTTGAGAATCTGTTTCATCTCCTTGCCCATCAGGTTGAACTCCTCGCGGGTCATGGGTATAAAGCCCCAGTTGCGGCTCCACGCCGCGGAGTAGACCTCCCAAACACGTGCAACTTCGCCTTCAAAGTCCTTCATGTTGATCGGGCGCACGCGAACCCCGTTTTTCGCGAATGCCCGCTTGGCCGCCCGCTCGATCTTTTCTGTCTGTACCTGGTCGGAGCGGCTGACGTACGCAAACAAATCTTTGGCTTTGTGTAAACCCGCCCGCTCCATCAGCGCGGGGTAGTACGGCGGATTGTATGTCATCATGACCATTGGGCTGGAGTCGAAGCCTTCGACCAGCATGCCGCACTCATAGTTCGTGGACGGGTTGACCGGCCCGCGCAAGCAGCGTGCGCCGCGATCCGATACCCATTGCCGGGCCCGCGTCAGTAGTGCCTCCGCCACTTCCGCGTCGTCCACGCACTCGAAGAACCCGAAGAATCCCGCCTCTTCGTTGTGGAACCGGTTATGGGCCCGGTCCACGATGGCTGCAATCCGGCCCACCGTACGTCCCGCGCGGCGCGCCAGAAAGAACTCAGCCTCCGCGTTCGCGTAGAAGGGATGCTTCCCGCGGTCCAGCAGCTCCTTGACCGCAATGCGCAAGGGAGGCACCCAATAGGAGTTGTTACGGTACAGCGTGTACGGCAGTTCCACAAATTCCCGGAGCGCCTTCTTGTCTGCCGTGACAACTTCAATTCCCTCCAACCTTAGCCCCTTTTGTTTTGAGCAGTTGATACACGGAAGGAGCGGCTATTAGTAGAAACGCAGCCACCACCACCCCCGCGGCAACATCGATCGTATAGTGATATCGAAGATAAACTGTAGCAAAAATGATGCTTAAAGTGTAGGCAAAATAAGGGAAAAACAGCGGAATTGTTAGCTTTCGAGTGCTCCACCACGCCAGGATGGTGAGTTCCGTGTGACCGCTCGGGAAACAATCGTAGGCGGCCGATTCCAAACGGTCCAGTGTGCCCTGCATGCTTTGAAAGAACCAGAGCCCCTGCAAGGGCGCGTGCTGCAAATCCCTCAGCAGAAAACGCGGACCGCGCGCGGGAACGATCAGATATCCAACGTAGGAAACGAGATACCCAAGGGCAATCAGGAAAGCACAGTATTGAAAATCCTGGTAACGCTGTTTTCGCCAGAGCAGGAAAGGAATCAGCAGGACCGCCGGCACAAATAGCGTGTACACGATCTGCAAAAATTCCGTTAACGCGGGGCTCGCGATGCGCTCCAGCCAGACGCTGGGATTGGCATGCCAGACGGAGCGATCCGCGGCGGCCAGCCACTCGTCTGCATACGGTATGGCGGACCGCCGGTATGAACATCGCCATTTCCTTGTAGCAGGACGCCACATAAATCAGCGGGTACCAGTGGCGGAAGAACCAGGTCGTGACGTTGGGCCGAAGGATTTCGTAGAACAGCAAGGCGGCGCCGAGAATGTGGAGAGCCAGCAGCCAGGGGGCCTCGGGCATCGAGCCCCACCAGCCCGCGATTACCACGACGGCAAACCCGAAATAGGCCAGGATCACTTTGTCCACGGGCCATAAGCGTGCCCACAGGGCTAATACTGCAGCCAACCGGCCTCCTTGTACCAGGCGAGCGTCTTAGCCAGTCCGTCTTCGAGTGAGGTGCGCGCTCGAAAGCCCCACTCGGCCGCTGCGCGCCCAGGATCACAGGTCCAGCACATACATTGCGCTTCCAAGATCTTCTCACGGGAAATCACGCCCGGCTTGCCGGTGATCCGCGACCAGGCTTCGGCGCAAAATCCCACAGCGCGCGCGGCTGCAGGCGGCAGGCGTAGTGCCCGTGTTCGCCGGCCCATGATGGCGCCAGCCTGGGCAACCAATTCGCTCCAGGAGACAGCCTTGGGATGCGCCACAAAATAGGTCTTTCCGGCAACCGATGAATCGGCGCAGGCCAGCAGGGCTTCGGCGAGGTCCTTAACATAGATGAAGCTGAACCAGCGCTCTCCGCCGCCGATCTCCAGCGACCATCCCTTGCTGATGGGCTTTAGCATCTGTAATACATCACGGTCGCGCGGCCCGTAGACCACCGGCGGCCGCACGATCACCGCGTCGGGCAGCAAGTTTCGCACTGCGTTCTCACCTTCAAGCTTCGACTTGCCGTAGGCGGTAAGCGGGTGTGGTTCCGCGTCCTCCCGAAGCGGCTCGCCGTTCGGACTCGGTCCCGCCGCCGCCAGAGAACTGACATGCACCAGGCGGATTCCCTTCCCTTGCATGGCCCGCGCCAGGGTCTCGCTGGCCCGCGCATTGCCCGTATAGTAGTCGCCCGGGCGCAGCGCTTTCGTTACGCCGGCGAGGTGGATCACTATGTGCACCCCGCGGAGCGCCTCTTCCAGGCCCTCCCCTGTGCCCAGATCGCCTACCGCAATCGGTGCCGGCGACAGACTCCGGGTCGAACTGGTGCGCCGGACCAGGCAACGGAAATCGCCGCCGCGCTCGCGGAGCATCTCCACCAGGTGGCCGCCGACAAAGCCACTGGCGCCCGTTACCAAGTACATTATTCAGGCTTGTTGCGGAATACCACTTCGCCGATCAAGCTTTCGGCCGTGGTGCCGGTGTGCTGCGAGTTGATCTGGATGCGCAGACCCTTCACATGCGGCGCAGTTTTGCCATAAGCACGTTCGTAGTCGGCCGCCACATCGCGTATCTCCGGCAGCCAGCGATTCACGTCCATTGCGCCCGATTCGCAGACCACCGCAAAAATGTGGACCAGCGGAATGGAACTGGCGGCTTGCATGGTGCCCTTGGGAGCCGTAGTGTCCCAAATGTAGGTCAGAACATGCCGGTCCGTGAACCCCACCATCACCTGTGCCGCCTGGTCATCCGTCCAGGAGTGCCGGAAATCTCCCCCCGCCGGCAACTCGACCACTCTCCACCGCCAGGTGAGGTACCGCGTTTCGTACGGATCGACATCGACATCGCGCTCCAGAGCGAAGGAGGATCGTACGCTCTTCAAGTGCAGACAGGACCCGTCGGCGGCGGCGCAGGTGGATATGATCGGCTTGCCGTGATTGACTTTGATCTGCCAGTCAGAAGGCGGGTGTCCGTCGCCCCAAGCCTGTGGATTGAAGACCATCACAGCCAACTGGGACGTCCGCGCCAAGTCACTGAACAGAAACAGAGTTAGCAAGAATAACAGGTGGATGCGTCGCAAGAAACCCCTCACCGCGGCAAGTACCCCTATATAGTACCGCAGGGCGTTATCGGTTTGCGACGATAACGATGCTAGCAGGGCTATTCGAACAGTTCCGGGAGGGGGACGACGATCTCGGGATCCTGGGTTCGAAGCTCGCTGATTTCGCTTAGCGTGCCCGGCATCGATCGGTAGGCCTTGCGGGTGGCGGGGTCGAGAATCCAGACGTAGGGGACACCGAAGTTCAGGTAGTCCTGGACACGTTGCTGCATTTCGGAGAGGCGGTCTTCCTGCGACAGGATTTCGATGCAGATGAAGGGCGGCGTGCGGAAGATTTGCTCGGTGGGTTCACCTTTTACGACGCACACATCAGGGACGCGAAACCGCGTGGGGGAAACCTGAACGCGCTGCTCGGGAACGGCACGAAGTGCCCCACTGCTTCCGCCTGACTTCGAAGTAGAGGAATACCGCTCCCTGCAAGCGAGCGTGGTCGTATTGGCCCAAATTCCGCTCCACCACTACCCCGTCCACGTAATCGCAATCGGGACGATAGCTGGTGGAGAGATATTCCCTCACGCTCACCAATTCGCTGGTAGCCATAAAAAAGCAAACGGCACGCGAACGTGCCGTCCCTCCAAGTTCAACTATAGCCTGCAACTGTGGGCAACGCCATGCGCTGCCCGGAAGTCAGCGGGGCAGCGCATGGCGCTGCCCCACAATACTACTCCGCCAGCGTCGTCTCCTCGCCGGTATCCTCCGGAAGACCGCCTGCGTACTGCAGACGAGTCTCTTCGTCGTAGCCGGGGATGGCGTCGATCGCGGGCTCGGCCACCGGCTCTTCCACCACATCCTCGCCCGCGATCTTGGCCTGCCGGTAGTACTCCATGCCGGTGCCAGCCGGGACCAGGCGGCCCATGATCACGTTCTCCTTCAGGCCGCGCAGGTAGTCCACCTTGCCGTTGATAGCGGCTTCGGTGAGCACGCGCGTGGTCTCCTGGAAGGAAGCCGCGGAAATGAACGAGTCGGTCGATAGCGATGCCTTGGTGATCCCCAACAGCACCGCCTTGCCCTGGGCGGGACGCTGGCCCGCTTCGGACACACGGAGATTCTCCGTGCGGAACTTGAACTTGTCGACCACTTCTTCGGGCAGGAATTCGGTATCGCCGATATCCTCCACCCTCACCCAGCGCATCATCTGCCGCGAGATGACCTCCAGGTGCTTATCGTTGATGTTGACGCCCTGCAACCGGTAGACTTCCTGAATCTCGTTGACCAGGTACTTCTGCAGTTCCTTTTCACCGAGCACATCCAGAATGTCGTGAGGATCGCGCGGACCGTCCATCAGCGGCTCGCCGGCTTTCACCCGCTCACCCTCCTGGACGTTGATGTGGACGCCGCGCGGCAGGGCATAATCGCGCTGCTCGCCGTCGTCGCCGGTCACGTAAATCTTGCGCTGGCCCTTGGTGACTTCGCCGTATTTCACTACGCCGTTGATCTCCGCGATGAGCGCCTTCTCCCGCGGCTTGCGCGCTTCGAACAGTTCCACTACGCGCGGCAGACCGCCGGTGATGTCTTTGGTCTTGGTGGTTTCGCGCGGGATCTTGGCCAGCACGTCGCCGGCATGCACCTCCGCGCTGTCCAGCACCATCAAGTGCGCGTGCGTGGGCATGAGGTATTTCTTGCGATCGCCGCGCGGCCCTTCCGGCCGTACTTCGATGGTCGGCTGCCGCTTCTCGTCGGGTGAATCCGTAACAACGAGTTGCGACATGCCCGTGACTTCGTCCACCTGCTCTTGCAGCGTGAGGCCGTCTACAAGGTCTTTGAAGTGCACCACGCCCGAGACTTCGGTCAGGATGGAGAACGTGTACGGATCCCACTCGAGCAGGATCTGGTTGGCTTTCACAGGCGCCCCGTCTTCGGTCAGCACGCGTGCGCCGTACACCACCGGGTAGCGTTCCTTTTCGCGGCCCTTATCGTCAACCACCGCCATGATGCCGTTGCGGTTCATGGCGATGAGCTCGCCGGCTTGGGAACGAACAGTCTGAATGCCGATGTAACGCGCGAAGCCGTCCGACTTGGCGTCCTGCGTGGACTGCTCGCTGATACGGGTTGCCGTTCCACCGATGTGGAACGTACGCATGGTCAACTGCGTGCCCGGTTCGCCGATGGACTGGGCAGCGATCACGCCGACCGCTTCGCCGCGCTCCACCAGGCGGCCGGTGGCCAGGTTGCGGCCGTAGCACGCCACGCACACGCCGCGCTTCGATTCGCAGGTCAGCACCGAGCGAATTTTCACGCGCTCGATACCGGCTGCCTGAATCGCCGCCGCCAGCTCTTCCGTGATCTCCTGGTTGACTCCCACGATCACGTTGCCTTCGTAGTCCTTCTGATCTTCGAGGGCCACGCGGCCCACAATGCGGTCGCGCAGCGGTTCGATGATTTCGCCCGATTCGATGATCGGCTCTACGTAGATACCTTCCTGCGTGCCGCAATCGTTCTCGCTTACGATCACGTCCTGCGCCACGTCCACCAGGCGGCGCGTCAGGTAGCCCGAATCGGCCGTCTTCAAAGCCGTATCGGCCAAACCCTTGCGGGCTCCGTGGGTGGAAATGAAGTACTGCAAAACGTCCAGCCCTTCGCGGAAGTTGGCCGTGATGGGCGTCTCGATAATTTCGCCCGAAGGCTTGGCCATCAGGCCGCGCATCCCCGAAAGCTGGCGGATCTGCTGTTTGGAACCGCGCGCGCCGGAGTCGGCCATGATGTAAATCGGGTTGAGGTAGCGGCCGGTGCGGTCGTCCTCTTCCATGGCCTGGAACATTTCGTCGGAAACGCGTTCCGTGACCTTGGACCAGATTTCGATGATCTTGTTGTAGCGTTCGCCGTGGGTGATGGCGCCGTCCTGATACTGGTTTTCGACCAGCACCACTTCCTTTTCGGCATCGCGCACCAGGCCCGCCTTCTCGCTCGGCACCACCATGTCGTCGATGCCGATCGAAATGCCCGCCCGCGTGGCGTACAGGAATCCCAGCGATTTCACTTCGTCCAGCATCTGCACCGTAATCTGCAGGCCGAACTTGAGGTAGCAATACTGCACCAGCTGCCCGAGGCCCTTCTTCTTCAGAAGGCCGTTGATATAGGGCATGTCCTGCGGCAGGTTGTCGTTCATGATCACGCGGCCGACCGTGGTCTCCATATACTGCTTGATGAACTCGATCGGCTCGGTGTGCAGAATGTTCTGGTTATCGAAGGCGTGCACCAGGTCGATCACGCGGCCGGTGTAGCGCAGTTTGATGGGCGTCAGCGTCTCGACCTCGCCCATTTCGAGCGCGATCAGCACGTCGTCGGTCGAAGCGAATGTGCGGCCTTCGCCCTTGGCGCCCGGCCGTGCCTTGGTCAGGTAATAGCAGCCCAGCACCATGTCCTGGGTGGGAACGGCAATGGGGCTGCCGTGCGCCGGCGAAAGAATGTTGTTGGACGCCAGCATCAGGGTAGATGCTTCGATCTGCGCTTCCGGCGACAGCGGAATGTGGACCGCCATCTGGTCGCCATCGAAATCCGCGTTGAACGCCGTGCACACCAGCGGATGAATCTTGATGGCCTTGCCTTCCACCAGCACCGGCTCGAAAGCCTGAATGCCCAAGCGGTGCAGCGTGGGAGCGCGGTTCAGCAGAATGGGATGGTCTTTGATGACCTCTTCCAGAATGTCCCAAACCACCGGGTCCTGCTGCTCCACCAACTCCTTGGCCTGCTTGATGGTGGTGCAGTGGCCGCGCTGCTCCAGGCGGTGATAGATGAACGGCTTGAAAAGCTCCAGCGCCATCTTCTTGGGAAGGCCGCACTGGTTGAGGCGCAGTTCCGGACCGACCACGATGACAGAGCGCCCCGAGTAGTCCACGCGCTTACCCAGCAGGTTCTGGCGGAAGCGCCCCTGCTTGCCCTTGAGCGTGTCGGAGAGCGATTTCAACGGACGGTTATTGGCGCCGCGCAGCACGCGGCCGCGCCGGCCGTTATCGAACAACGCATCCACGGCCTCCTGCAGCATGCGCTTTTCATTACGCACGATGACGTCAGGCGCGTGCAGTTCGATGAGCTTCTTCAACCGGTTGTTGCGGTTGATCACGCGGCGGTACAGGTCGTTCAAATCGGAGGTGGCGAAGCGGCCGCCATCGAGCGGCACCAGCGGACGCAGTTCCGGCGGGATCACCGGGATCACATCCAGAATCATCCATTCCGGCTTGTTGCCGGACTTGCGGAACGATTCCACCACGCGCAGCCGCTTGGCGAACTTCAGCTTCTTCTGCTGCGACTGCTCGGTCTTCATCTTCTCGCGAATTTCTTCGCTGAGAAATTCCACGTCGACCTTCTTGAGCAGTTCCTTGATCCCTTCGGCGCCCATCATGGCGACGAATTTGCCGGGATGCTCCTGGTCGAGCTGGCGCTTTCGCTCGTCGGTGATCACCTCGCCGCGGTGCAGCGCTTCCACTTCCCCGGGCTCCACCACCACGAAGGCTTCAAAGTAGAGGACGCGCTCGAGTTCGCGCAGCGTGATATCGAGCAGGTGCCCGATGCGGCTCGGCAGACCTTTAAAGAACCACACGTGGGAGCACGGGCTGGCCAGTTCGATATGGCCCAGCCGCTCGCGCCGCACGCGCGCCAGCGTCACTTCCACACCGCACTTGTCGCAGATGACGCCGCGGTGCTTCATGCGCTTGTACTTGCCGCACAAGCATTCCCAGTCCTGAGTCGGACCGAAGATTCGCGCGCAGAACAGGCCATCGCGTTCCGGCTTGAAGGTTCGGTAATTGATCGTCTCCGGCTTGGTGACTTCGCCGTGAGACCAGCTCCGGATCTTTTCCGGAGACGCCAGAGAAATGCGGATTGAATCAAAATCCGCGATCAAATTTGCCCGATCGTATGGAGAGGATCTCAAAATTGCCTCCAGTTCTCAATAGATCCCAAAACCCGTTGCCGCAGATGATCCAGATGATCACTGATCAGCACAATCAGCCTCAGCGATCCGCGTTCATCTGCGTTATCTGTGGCTGAATACTGACTACTACTTCAGTCCGCCGCCGGCGCCATATCCAGCACAGCTTCCCGCGGCTTCTTCATCAATTCCACATCCAGGCACAGCGATTGCAACTCGCGGATGAGCACGTTGAACGATTCCGGAACACCCGGTTCGATCGCCGCCTCGCCCTTCACAATGGCTTCGTAGATCTTGGCGCGGCCGTACACATCGTCGGACTTGGCCGTCAACAGCTCTTGCAGAATGTATGCCGCACCGTATGCTTCGAGCGCCCAGACTTCCATTTCGCCGAAGCGCTGGCCGCCGAATTGCGCCTTGCCGCCCAACGGCTGCTGGGTAATCAGCGAGTACGGGCCGATGGAGCGCGCGTGAATCTTGTCGTCCACCAGGTGCGAGAGCTTCAACATATAGATGTAGCCCACCGTCACCGGCTGCTCGAACTGCGTGCCCGTCATGCCGTCGAACAGAATGGTTTTGCCCGAAGAGGGCAGGTTCGCGTCGCCCAGCGCCTTCTTGATTTCGCGCTCGGTCGCGCCGTCGAACACCGGGGTTGCGTAATGCAGGCCCAGCGCCTTGGCCGCCCAGCCCAAGTGGGTCTCCAGAATCTGTCCCACGTTCATACGGGAAGGCACGCCCAGGGGATTGAGAACGATTTCCACCGGCGTTCCATCCGGCAGGTACGGCATGTCCTCGTCCGGCAGGATGCGCGCGATCACGCCCTTGTTCCCGTGGCGGCCGGCCATCTTGTCGCCCACCGAGAGCTTGCGCTTCATGGCGATGTAGACTTTCACCAGCTTGATTACGCCCGGAGGCAGCTCATCGCCCTTGCGCAGCTTGGCGATCCGTTCGTCCGTGATCTTTTCGAGCACCGCGATCTGCCGCGACGTCATCTCTTCGATTTCGTCGATCTGCTCGTTCAGCCGCGGATCTTTGGCGTTCAACCGCATGCGCTTCAGATCGCGCGATTTCATCTTCTCGATGAGCTCGCGCGTCAGGTCGGTATCCTTGGAGAGCAGGCGCTTGTTGGTCTTCTCGTCGTGCAGATCGGCCAGCAACTTTTTGCCTTCCAGCAGCGTGCCCAAACGCTTGGCGCGTTCGTCGGTCAGGATGCGGATCTCATCCTGCAGGTTGCGCTGCAGCCGCAGGATCTGCGTTTCCTCGATGGATTTGGAACGCTCGTCCTTCTCCTGCCCCTTGCGCGAGAAAATCTTGCAATCGACGATGGTGCCTTCAATGCCCGGCGGGCAGTAGAGCGACGCATCCTTCACGTCGCCGGCCTTTTCGCCGAAGATGGCGCGCAGCAGTTTTTCTTCCGGCGTGAGCTGAGTCTCGCCCTTAGGCGTTACCTTGCCCACCAGGATGTCGCCCGGCTTCACCGTGGCGCCGATGCGGATCACGCCGCTCTCATCCAGGTTCCGCAGGAAGGAATCCGCGATGTTGGGAATGTCCCGCGTGATTTCCTCCGGCCCCAGTTTGGTATCGCGTGCTTCGATTTCGAATTCCTCAATGTGGATCGAAGTGTAATAGTCTTCCTTGACCAGTTTTTCACTGACCAGGATGGCGTCTTCAAAGTTATATCCGCGCCAGGGCATGAACGCCACCAGCACGTTGCGCCCAAGGGCCAGTTCGCCCAGATCGGTACAGGGCCCGTCCGCCAATACCTGCTGTTTGCCCACACGCTGGCCTACCCGTACGATGGGCTTCTGGTTGATGCAGGTGTTCTGATTGGAGCGCTTGAACTTGGTGAGCTGGTAGATGTCCGCGCCCACCTCGCGCGAAAGCTGCCCTTCATGCGCAGTGCCTTCCACGCGCACAATGATGCGCTCGGAGTCTACCGAATCCACCACGCCGGGGCGCTTGTTGAGGACCACCGCGCCCGAATCGCGAGCCGTTACCCGCTCCATGCCGGTGCCCACGTAGGGAGCATCGGCGCGCAGCAGCGGCACGGCCTGGCGCTGCATGTTCGATCCCATGAGCGCGCGGTTGGCGTCGTCGTTCTCAAGGAACGGAATCAAACTGGCGGCCACCGAGACCAGCTGTTTGGGGCTGACGTCGATGTACTCGATCTCTTCCTTCGGCTTGAGCACGAAGTTCCCGGCCTGCCGCGCATTGCACAGCTCCGGAACGATGCGGCCCTTCTCATCCAGCTCCACGTTGGCCTGGGCGATGAGGTATTTGTCTTCTTCCCAAGCCGAAAGGTACTCGCAGTGGGCCTCGTATTCGGCCGGCTGCTTCTTCTGGCTGAGCTTGCGGTTGGCCTCCTCGGCCTGCGCCCGCGACACAATGTCACCGACTTTGTAGTCGACATCGCCGGGGTTCAGGATCCGGACTTCGTCGATCACCACGCCTTTAATCACTTTGCGGTACGGGCTCTCGATGAAACCGTACTCGTTGATACAGGCGAAGCAGGAAAGCGACGAGATCAGCCCGATGTTCGGACCTTCCGGGGTCTCAATCGGGCAGATTCGGCCGTAGTGCGTGGGATGCACGTCGCGCACTTCGAACCCGGCGCGCTCGCGGCTCAAACCGCCTGGCCCCAGGGCCGAGAGACGCCGCTTGTGCGTGATCTCCGACAGCGGATTGGTCTGATCCATGAACTGCGAGAGCTGGCTCGAACCGAAGAACTCGCGGATCGCCGCCATTACCGGCTTGGCGTTCACCAGGTCGTGCGGCATGGCCGTCGACATTTCCTGGTACACCGACATCTTTTCTTTGATGGCGCGCTCCATGCGCACCAGTCCAATGCGGAACTGGTTTTCCAGCAACTCACCCACCGCGCGCACGCGGCGGTTTCCGAGGTGATCGATATCGTCCACCGCGCCAATGCCGCGGCGCAGTTTCAGCAGGTACTTGATGGTGGCCTGGAAGTCACCCGAATCGAGAGTGCGCTTGTCCAGAGCCGTGAATTCCGCCTTGTCGAACAGTTTGATGTTGAACTTCATGCGGCCCACGCGCGAGAAATCGTACTTGCGCGGGTCGAAGAACATGCCCTGGAAGAGCTGGGTGGCGGTGTCGAGCGTGGGAGGATCGCCGGGACGCAGCTTACGATAGATTTCGATCAGCGCCTCGTTCTGCGTCTTGATGGCGTCCTTGCGGATGGTGGAGGAAATCACCGTCCCCACATCGTCACGCTCGGGAAAGAAGATATCGAATTCTTCGATGCCGGCCTCAAGCAGTTTGTTCAGCGCCGTAGTGGTGAGTTCGGCATTGGCGTCGATCAACACCTCGCCGGTGGACATGTCGACCACGTCGGCAACCACATAGGCGCCCTCCAGATCGTTGGCCGCTACTTCCACCTGCGCAATCTTGGCCTTTTGAACTTCCTTAAAGAGCGAGGGCGTAATCTTCTTGCCCTGCCCCACCACTGTTTCGCCGCCCTTGGTATTGATGGCGTAAGACAGCTTCAGGCCCGTGAGACCCTCATCCACGTTCCACAGCAGCTTCTTGTCCTTCAGCGTGATCTTGCTGACGCGATAGAAGGCGCGCAGAATCTGCTCATCGGTCTTGTACCCGAGGGCGCGCAGAAATACGGAGCCGTAGAACTTCCGTTTTCGGTCGATACGGACGTACAGGAGATTCTTGTTGTCGTACTCGAATTCGACCCAGCTTCCCCGGTACGGAATGATCTTGCCCAGGTAGTAGCCCTGTGCCGCCACGCGCTCGAAGAACACGCCCGGCGACCGGTGCAACTGCGAAACAATCACGCGCTCGGTGCCGTTGATGATGAATGTGCCATTGTCCGTCATCAACGGAATTTCGCCGAAGAACACTTCCTGCTCTTTGATGTCGCGGACGCTCTTCTTCTGCGTCTCCGGATCTTTGGCGTACACCGTCAGCCGGATAGTGACCTTGAGCGGCGCGGCGTAAGTCATGCCGCGCTCCTGGCACTCCTGCATGTCGTACTTCAACTGCAGGCCGACCGGGTCGCCGCACTTGTTGCAGAAGGTGACCACGTTCTTGTTGAACGTGCCGCAGTGCTGGCACAGGATGTCGCCGGCATGAAACGGGTCGGTCCGGATGGTCGCACCACAGTTGCGGCAAGTGGACCGCAGGTGATGCAGCCCCTTCAGGTTGCCGCATTTGCACTCCCAGTTTCCGATCGAATAGTCGACGAATTCCAGGTCACTGACCCCGCGGAAATCGGAGATCGGGAACACCGAGTTGAAGACGGTTTGCAAACCGATGTCTTCGCGCTCGTTGGGCAGAAGGTCCATTTGAAGAAACCGCTCGTACGATTTCTTCTGCACCTCGATCAGGTTGGGAATCGGAATCGAGGTCTTGATTTTGGAAAAATCCACTCGCTCGGGGGCGGCGCCGTTATGTTGAAGATCCATTCGTTTACTCCTGACGGCCGAACAGCCGAAGCAAAGAAACTGCGCTTACCAGCACAAAGCCAACGACGCCGCGGAAAGAGCAACCTTCCGCAGCGCCGAGTGAAGTAGAAACAAGGGCAGGTGGTGATTAGGTTCGTGAGCGATGCGCGCGACAAAAACGGAATTTGTGGAGTTGGAGACGCTAGAATCCTGAATTCCGATCACCTCAGCGCGTACGCACAAAGATCCCCTCTTTGCGGTTCCGCCGGAACAGCAATTGTAATACCAGGATTCCTGAATCACAGTCACCAATGGGATCGAATCCGGCTGAATCCAAGCCCAACTATTTACATTAGCAGGACTTCCGCCCTGCGTCAAATGCCACAAATACCGCCACGCCGACGGCCCCGACCGCCAGCGAAAATTTACTTAACTTCCACGGTCGCGCCGGCGTCGGTGAATTTCTTCTTGATGGTCTCAGCCTCGTCCTTGCTGACACCTTCCTTAATCGGCTTGGGGGCGCCATCCACCAGGTCCTTGGCTTCCTTCAGGCCCAGGCTCGTGACCTCGCGTACCGCCTTAATCACGTTGATCTTGTTCGCGCCAGCCGCCGTCAGGATGACGTTAAACTCGGTCTTCTCTTCGACTGCCGGAGCCGCCGCTGCCGCCGCGCCGCCACCCGCTACCATGACTGGAGCTGCCGCCGCCGCCGAAACGCCCAACTTCTCTTCGAGCATCTTGACGAGCTGAGAGGCCTCCAGCAGCGTCAAGCCTTGAATCTGATCCGCAATTGCGTTAATATCCGCCATTTTTCTGAACTCACTCCTTAAATAAAGCTCTCAGTTTTCAGTCAACAGTTTTCAGTCAACAGTGACCGCGGCCTTGGGCCTTAGCTGATCACTGACAACTGATAACTGAAAACTCATTGAAACTTGTTCTCTTTCACACCCTGATCCACCACCACCGCGAGATTTCTCCCCACCGCGTTCATCGCGGTCACCAGGCGCTGCGCCGGCGCATTCATCAGGAACAGCAGCTTGGCGAAAATCTCCTCCTTGGGAGGCATGTTGGCCAGGTCGGTAATCGCTTTAATGTCGATTACCCGGCCTTCCACCAGACCGGCCTTGAAGGTGAAGCTGGGATTCAGTTTCGCGTAAGCCGTGAGCGCCTTCGCCAGGGCTACCGGATCTTTGGTGGTGTATGCCAGCGAGGTCATGCCCCGCAGCCCTTTGAGCACGGCCTCGGCCGCCGTTCCCTCGGCCGCGATCTCAGCCACGTTGTTCTTGATTACGCGATACTTGCCGCCCGCCGCCCGCACCGTCTTGCGCAGCTCGAAATCCTGATCCACCCGCAGCTTCTCGTAGCCCGTCACGAACAGGTTCTTCGACTGCTCCAGATCCTGGTGCAAAGACTCGACATCTTTCTTTTTTTCGTCCTTGTTTTTCATCGGAATACCTATCCGGCCTAATTCTGAGCTGTCGCCTTCACGCTAAATGGCGTCGTGTCGATCGCCAGTCCCGGGCTCATCGTCGAGCACAGTGTAGCGCTCCTGACGTACTTGCCTTTGGCCACCGCCGGCTTGGCTTTGATCACCGCCGTGATCAGGCTAGCGGCGTTTTCCACCAGCTTGTCCGCGTCGAAACTGATCTTGCCCACGGGAGCGTGGATGATGCCCGTCTTGTCCACACGGAACTCGACTTTACCAGCCTTCACTTCTTTCACAGCCTTAGCCACGTCCGTCGTCACGGTGCCGGTCTTGGGGTTCGGCATCAGCCCGCGCGGGCCCAAAATCTTGCCGAGCTTGCCCACCGATCGCATCATGTCGGGAGTGGCGACCACAGCATCGTAGTCCGTCCAGCTCTCGGACTGAATCTTGTTGACCATATCCTCGCCGCCTACGAAGTCGGCGCCGGCCTCTTCGGCCTCTTTCAGTTTGTCGCCGCTGGCAATCACCAGCACCTTTTTGGATTTCCCCAGACCGTTCGGCATCAGCACCGTGCCGCGCACCATCTGGTCGGCATGCTTGGGATCGACGCCCAATCTCATGTGAACTTCGACGGTCTCGTCGAACTTCGCGAACTTGATCTTCTTGAGAAGCGGAACCGCCTCTTCGAGTTGATACTCGCGGGCCTCTACCTGCTTCCGTGCGGATTGATATTGTTTACCTGGATGGTGTGCCATACGACCTCATTGGTGCAAGCGGTTCATTCCCAAAAAGGGACAAACCTCCCACTGAGCCTAAAAAGGGACGAAATGAGGATAACAGATCGGGCTGGGTCCTGTCTACCGCCGGTCCGCAACCGTTGCCGCCTTCTTTGATATATTGGCTCGACAAGTGGAGCGCACGATGCGAATCAACTTCATATTGGCAGCCTTCGTGGCCCTTAGCGCGGCGCTCGCCCAGGAGCCTCCCGCTCCCACCGGCCCCTCCACGGCCATCCAACGGCGAGCCGCACCGCCAGTCCGCATCACCAAATTCACTGCGGAACCTGGCTCCGCCCAAGCCGGACAGACCGTCACGTTGATCTGGGCCACGGAAAATCCCAACACCGTTGCCATCGATCCGGGCTTGGGCCGCGTCCGGCCGCGCGGCAGCCGTGCCGTCACACCCGCCGCCACCACCACCTACACCATCACCGCAACCGGTCCGAACAATACGACCGTCACCAAGTCCGTCACCGTCACCGTCGCTGGGAACACCGCAGTCACCGCTGCCGCGGAACCCGCCAAGCGCGAAATCCGCCGCATGCCCGACGGCCATCCCGACCTCTCCGGCGTCTACAACTCCGCCGCCATCGTGCGCGGACCCGCTTCCACTGACGCACAAGCCGCTCCCGCCGCTCCCGTCCTCAAACCCGGCGCCGAGAAATTCAAAGTGGTGCGCGGTCCCCAGGACACCGGCCTCTACGCCGACTGCATGCCCACCGGCGTGCCCGGCGCATTCTTCGTGCCCTACCAGTGGCAAATCGTGCAGGGCATCGACCGCATCGTGATGCTGTACGAATATCCGCACCTGTTTCGCGTGATCCCCACCGGCGGCGGGCCGCATCAAGTCGATCTCGATCCCACCTGGATGGGCGATTCCATCGGGCATTGGGAAGGAGACACACTGGTGGTCGACACCGTGGACTTCAATGAAAAGACCGAGCTTCCCGGCGGTTTCCGGCACACCGAAGCGCTGCATGTGGTCGAACGATTCCACCGCGCCGATTTCGAGACCATGGAATACCAGGCCACCATCGACGATCCCAATGTGTTTGTGAAACCCTGGACGATCGTCCGCACTTTTCCGCTGCGCACCGATCTCGACAAGGTGGACGAATTTGTTTGCGAGAACAATAAGGATTACAAGAGCCTGTTCGGCAAGTGACGCTCAAAAACTCCTGGCTGTTCCCAGCCCTCCAATCGCTGCACGTCGCCGGCCTGGCGCTCCTGGTCGGGGCCATTGTGCTTCTCGATCTCCGCTTGCTCGGTTGGGCCCTCCGTCGGCAGACGGTTCCCGAAGTGGCGGCGCAGGTCCGCCCCTGGATCCATCGCGGCCTCGCCACCATGCTGATCACAGGGCCCATACTTTTCTCGGCCGACATCGCCCGTTACCTGCACAACCCGGCCTTCCTTATTAAGATGGCGCTGATGCTGCTGGCGCTGGTCTGTCAGTTCGCCCCGCGCCAGGGACGACTGACCGCCGTCATCTCGCTTGGTGCTTTGGACCTCGGTCGTACTGGCTGGCCGGGCCATCGCCGATTTCGACATTTTTTGATGTCTCTACTGTCGTTCTGCCAGTGGATTCAGGGCACACCTTCGAGCACCTGGCTACGGGAGTCCACCTGGGGATTCCCCATCGTCAGCGCCATCCACGTCCTGGCCATCGCCTGGTTTGGCGGAACCGTACTGATCCCCAGCCTCGGCGCCAAGCTGGCAATCCTTTCGGCGGCCGGGCCTGGCCCTCCTGCTGTTTACGGGCTCGCTACTCTTTTGGCTGGAACCCGTAAAGTGCTATAACAGCCTTCCCTTCCGCCTCAAAATGCTGCTCCTGGTCCTGCTGGGCGTGAATGCGCTTTTTCGAAGCCGGTTCACCACCGCGTTCTCGTGGGCCTTGTGGCTGGCCATCATCTTCGCCGCGCGGTGGATTGCATACTTCTGAAAGAGTTATCATCCGGGCTATAGCTGAATGCTGACCGCTGAATGCTGACAGCTTCTTGCAATAATAGTGGGTAAGCAGCATGGATGCTCGTCTGCGCATCACCGGTCCCCCAGCATTGCCGCCTCTGCCCGCACTGCCGCCCCTGCCCGAAGTACCGCTGCCGGACCTGCCTCCGCCTGCCCTGGATCAACACCAGCCCGCCCGTAGACGGCCGCTCGGCTTTTTCTGTTCGCTGGTGCTGCACGCCGCGGCCTTCACCTTCCTGCTTTCACCGATTGCCGAGTCTCCCGAAGTTCACAACGTCTACACGTCCCTGGTCGCTCCGATGGAGAAGGACCACAAACTAATCTGGTATCAATTTAAAGAGAAGCTTCCGGAAGTCGCGCCGCCAGACGCCACGGCTGAGAACGTGCACCTTCGCCTCCCCGAGAAAGCCAAGCAGCAAATCGTGACGGCGCCCCAGGCCGATCCGGGAAAGCAATTGGTATGGATACCCGCGCCCCAGATCAAGCTGAAGGCCGACCTGAATGCGCCGAACTTGATTGCGTTGCAACCCCCGGTAGTGCCCGCTCCACCCAAGCCCCAGGCCAAACCTTTTGTTGCTCCAGAACCGCCCAAGCCTCCGCGGCCGGCGCCGGCAACCGCGCTGCCTACTGCGCCGGCCATCACGCCGGCCGAGCAGCAGCCCCCCAGCGTAGAAGCTCTCTTGAACAAGGCGGTGGCTCGTCCGCGCCGCGATTTCATACCGCCCACGATCCCCAAGGCTCCCACTCCCAGCGCCGCAATCGCGCTCCCGACGGCACCCGCCCTGGAAAGCGCCGGCGGGCCGACCGGCGTCGAGTCTGTACTCAACACGCCCATGGCGCGCCCGCGGCGGGAGTTCACTCCGCCGCCAGCTCCGCCGAATACTCAAGCCGCCACCGGCGCCGGCACCGCGCCGGCGCTACCTGCCGCCCCCTCGATCGAAGCGGCCCACGGACCGCAGGGCGTGAGTGTGGCGATCCTGGGCCTGAATCCCAGCAACGCACCGCAATTGCCGACTCCCGAAGGCGCACGCGCAGCCCGCATTGCCGCCGGTCCCGAGACAGGAAACGACCAGCCGCAGCTAGCGAAAGGAAATTCGCCGCTCGCCATACCCGGAGTCTCCATACAGGGCAAACCTGGACCATCGGCACCCTCGGCTACCGGTTCGCGCCCATCTTCAAACAAGCCAGGCCTGGGAACTGCACCTATGCCGACCGTTCAGTCAGCCTCCTTTCAGTCCACGCCCCACGTTTCGGTGGCACAGTGGCCCGGTGCGCGGTCTTTGCCGGCTTTCATCGAACGGCGTTTCCACACGAGGGTGATTTTTGAGACCGTTCTGCCCGCGGAACCGAGCGGAGAAGACTGGGTGGTCTGGTTCGCCGAAGAGGGGCCAACACCGCCGGACACGCGCTTGCTGATGCGCCCGCCCACTTTGATGCACGGCTCTCCACTGCCGCCGGTTCCGGCCAAGCAAGACCACGGGTCCGGCAAGCTCCTGATCATCGGCGTTCTGGGCAAGGACGGTCACTTCGGATCCTTCAGCGAAGAAACCGACGCGGCCGGCCGCGATTTGCTCGACACGCTTCAGACCTGGCAGTTCAATCCGGCCATGCGAAACGGCGTCGCGGTGGATGTGGAAGCGGTCCTGGAGATCCCCCTGGTCTACAAATCAGCGGTCAGTGGTCAGTGATCAGTTCTCAGTCGTCAGCAATCAGCCTGCTGCGTGCCGTAAGCTGAAAACTGAAAACTGTAAACTGATAACTTGCCATGCTTCGCACCGCCTGGATCGCCTCGGGCCTGATCATCACCGCCGCCGCCGTCTTCGGAGAACTGGCCGACCACCTCGCGCCTCCGCCGGAGCATCCCGCCATCGAATACTTCAACTACATCAGCCGGCCGCCGCACGACCCTGTCGCCGAACTGAGCCGCAAACTCGAAGCGGGCATGGTTCAACTCGCCTTCGACTCTGGGACGGGATATCTGCCATCACTGCTGGAAGCCCTCCATGTCCCGATCCAGTCGCAGATGGCCGTGTTCTCGAAAACCAGCCTGCAAGCCGACCGCGTCGAGCCGGCCAACCCGCGCACCATCTTTTTCAACGACACGGTTGCGGTCGCCTGGATGCGCGGTGGCTTCATCGAAATGGCGGCACAGGATCCCGAACAGGGCGTCATCTTTTACACCCTGCAGCAATATCGGCAGACCAAGCCGGATTTCCTGCGCCGCGACGATTGCCTGCGCTGCCACCTATCCGACAACACATTGGGCGTCCCCGGCATAATGGCCCGTAGCCGTTACACCGCCCGCGACGGCATGCCGAAGCTGGTTCTGGGAGGGTTCTCCACCGACCACCGCAGCCCTATGGAGGAACGCTGGGGCGGCTGGTATGTGACCGGCATAGCGGGCGCCGCCGGGCATATGGGAAATGCCATGGTAGAGGGCGACGAGCCGGAAACGGTAACCCGGGAAACGCGCCGCCTGGCATCGCTCGAAGGCGAGTTCGACACACGCCGCTACCTTTCTCCGTATAGCGATGTCGTAGCCCTGATGGTTTTCAATCACCAGATACGCATGACCAACCTGATCACTCGCATCGGGTGGGAGTCCCGCGCGGCTTCGGTTGGCAAGCGCGACAAAATCTTGCAAGACGCCGCCCACGAACTGGTCGACTACCTGCTGTTCGTGGACGAGGCGCCGCTCACCGGCAGGATCCGGGGGACATCCGGCTTCGCCGAGAAGTTCGCCGCCGCAGGTCCGGCCGACAGCCGCGGCCGCTCTCTTCGCCAACTCGACCTGGACCAGCGCCTGATGCGTTACCCCTGCAGCTACATGATCTACACCCCGGCGTTCGATAGCTTGCCGGCCGAAGCCCGGACGGCCATTTATCAACGAATGTGGCAGATTCTGTCGGGCGAAGAAAAGAGCGCCCGGTACGCGCGGCTGTCCCTGGCCGACCGCCAGGCCATCGTCGAAATCCTGCGCGCCACCAAGCCGGGCTTGCCGGCATATTTCGGGCGACCCTGACGCCGGCTCTATACGATACTGGGATTTGGTGGACTTTGCGGTTGTGGCGGACAACCTGCGCGAGTCGTTCCGCGTGCTCGCTGCCGGCCGGGGCAGAGGCGACGTTCGCGAACTGCGCGGCGTGAGCATCGCTTCCGCGGGCGTAACCTTCCAGATGTTCAACGCGGCGTTCCTGTCCGCGCGTGTCCTCTCGGAAGGCGATTTGGCGCAGCGCATCCTGCTGGCCTCCCTGCACTTCGAACAGCGCGCCCAGGAATGGGCCTATTGGGTTTGCGAAGACTATATGGACGCTCGCACGCGCAAGCGCTCGCGTAAAGTCTTCGATGAGCATGGCCTGCGCCACTCGGTGGACCTGCCCGGCATGGTGGCGGAGCGGCTCCGCGCGCCCACCAGTCCGCTACCCCGCCTCAAGATCCGGCGCGTCACGGATACGCCCACGCGGGATGCCTTCTGTTGGATCGGATCGTCGTGCTTCAACGTGCCGCTCTCCTGGTTTCGCGAGGTGTTCGAGCAGGAGTCGGTATGGCGGCGTTTCACCGGCTATGTCGGCTACGATGATGACGAGCCGGTCTCGACCGCCGCCGTGGTCATCGGCGCCGGTGTGGCCGGCGTCTACAATGTGGCCACGCTGCCGGGCAGCCAGCGCCACGGTTACGGCGAAGCCATCATGCGCCACGCGCTGGAGGAAGCCCACCGCCAGCACGGAGTCGAAACCACGATTCTGCAATCCACCCCTGCCGGCTACCACCTCTACGAGCGCATGGGCTACCGGACCATCACAACCGTAGCCGTATACTCCACGTAACTGGTACGGCGGACCCCCTGGTCCGCGGGCGACCCCCGGTCGCCCAAACCCGCACCGACCACGGATACTGCTAGCCTCCGGAACCAGCCCCGCACGGACCGGATTGTTTTCTATGTATGCCCGAATCCGTTCGAAACCGCCTTCATTCCGAACTTCATGATCGTAGCTCTCCTCTTGCCAAAACCGTTTCCAGCCCGACCCAGCGTCGCGTTGGCCCGGATAGCGGTGATGCCTTTCAGAGACTTGGTCAGTTTAGGCAGGGGCACACGGGGAGTGATAAGCAAGTCCACATGATTCGGCATGACCACGAAAGCGTGCAAAACATAATGCCCTAAAACATCAGCGTTGTAGTGGATCGCTTCCACTACCATGTCAGCCAGCGCCGGTCTTCGCAGATAGACGGGACCGACACGAGCCTCGTCAAATAGCAGGTCCATCGCCGCGAACACTTTGCCGGAACTCAGCGTCCCGCCTCCAAATGCCCGGCCTCTTGGCATACTGCCGTACAGACTCCAGGTGAGAAAGACGGGCTGATCGGTTTGATAAATGTGGGGAAGCCGTCGCCGGTACAAAGGCATATCGGTCTGGTGAGCGCGACCGTGCGGGTTTCTCCGGCAAAACAAAAGAACCGACCAGGGGGTCGGTTGCGGACCATGGGGTCCGCCGTACCGCGCGTTGTGCTAGAGTCGAGGCCATCAACTCCATGCTGTCCGAAGTCCTCAGCCAGGAAGAGGAGCTTCACTGGCTGGCTCTCAAGCTGGTCCCCGGTTTGGGAACGCGCATCTCGAAAAAACTACTCGACCGCTTCCACAGCCCCCAAGCCATTTTCCGCGCATCCCGTACCGAACTGGAGGGCGCCGGCGTCAGCGGGACCGTCGCGCAGAGTATCGCCAGCGGTTGCGCTTTTGAAGACGCGGCGGCACAGCACGAGAAAATCAAGGAGTCGGGCGCGCTCCTGGTGACCATCGGCGACCCACGGTATCCGCCGCTGCTGCGCGAGATCTATGATCCGCCAGTCCTGCTGTTCGCACGCGGCCGTCTGGAACTGCTGCAGTCGATCATGCTGGGAGTGGTGGGCACGCGCCGGCCCACTCCTTACGGATTGGCGGTCGCGGAGCGGCTGGCCGGCGACCTGGCGCACGCCGGCCTCACCATCTCCAGCGGCATGGCCCGCGGCATCGATACCGCTGCCCACAAGGGCACGCTGGCGGCCGGCGGCGACACAGTGGCCGTTCTCGGATGCGGCGTCGACATCGTCTATCCCAGCGAGAACCGCAAGCTGGCAGCCGACCTGGCGATTAAAGGCTTGATCATCTCGGAATTTCCCATGGGCAGCGTCGCCTTTCCGCAGAACTTCCCCATACGCAACCGGATTATCAGCGGCATGAGCGTAGGAGTGCTCGTGGTGGAAGGCGCGCAGTACAGCGGTTCGGCCATTACCGCCAAGCTGGCCATGGACCAGGGCCGCGAGGTGTTCGCCGTTCCCGGCAACGTCACTTCGAAATTGAGCTGGGGGCCTAACCTGTTGATTAAACAAGGTGCCAAGCTCGTACAGGACTGGAACGACGTGGTCGCTGAGCTTCCCGCTGAATCCCGCCGGCATCTAATTGACAAAGGGAAACAAAAAATCCTGGCGAGCGGGGGGGTTGCAACTCCCGAAGGCGAGGCAGCATCCTTATTAAGTGGCCTGGGTCCCGAGTTCGGATCACTGGCCCGGCGGACGCTCGAAACGCTCAAAGTGGACTCCGCCATCAACCTGGACGATCTCCTGGAAATTGTGCAAGATACCTCGCCTTCCGAGTTGATTGCCGCGCTCTTTGAGCTGGAAATGTTGGGCTTGGTGAAACAGCTCCCGGGCAAGAACTTTGTTAAAGTGTGGTAACGTCAACTGGGTAATTCGCAATCATTCGTGAAATGGCTTTGGGCTCTTCGTAACTATTGGATATGGCAAAGGCTCTGGTAATCGTGGAATCGCCTACTAAGGCGAAGACCATCAATAAATATCTCGGTAAGAACTACGTCGTCAAAGCTTGCATCGGTCATATTAAAGACCTCCCCAAGAAGGACTTGGCTGTAGATGTCGAGCACAACTTCGAGCCACGCTACGAAGTCATCGAAGGGAAGAAGAAGCTCGTCGCGGAACTGAAGCAGGCCGCCAAGAAGGTGGATAACGTCTACCTGGCGGCTGACCCGGATCGCGAGGGCGAAGCCATTTGCTTCCACCTCCAGGAAGAACTGCAGGACAAGAAGAACGGCGGCGCGCACATCTACCGGGTGATGTTCAATGAGATCACCAAGAAGGCCATCGAAAAGGCCTTTGAGAAGCCCGGGCAGGTCAACAACAACCTGGTGGACGCCCAACAGGCGCGGCGCGTACTGGACCGGCTGGTAGGCTACAAGATCTCTCCCCTGCTCTGGGACAAGGTGCGGCGCGGCCTCTCCGCTGGACGTGTGCAGACCGTCGCCTTGCGCGTGATTGTGGAGCGCGAACGCGAGATCCGCGCGTTCCTCAAGAAGGAATACTGGACCATCGATGCCGAACTGTCGGCTAACGTTAAGAAGCGGCCCGATCTCACCGCCCGGCTCATCAAGCAGAATGACGAGACGCCGGAGATCGGCAACCAGGAGACCGCCGACGGCCTGGTGGCGCAACTCGATGGCGCCGACTACATTGTTAAATCGGTAGGAACCCGCGAGAAGAAACGCAACCCCGTCGCCCCGTTCATCACTTCCACCCTGCAGCAGGAATCCTCCCGCAAGCTGCGCTTCAGCGTAAAGCGCACCATGATGCTGGCGCAGCGGTTGTATGAAGGCATCGAGCTGGGCAAAGAGGGCGGCGTCGGCCTCATCACCTACATGCGCACGGATTCGACGCGCGTTTCCGACGACGCCTTGAAAGACGCGCGGGATTACATCCTGGAACGGTATGGGAAGGAGTTCCTGCCCGGCTCGGCCAACATCTACAAATCCAAGAAGGACGCGCAGGACGCCCACGAAGCCATCCGGCCCACTTCGATGGCGTACACGCCGGAGATGCTCGAAAAGCACCTGGCCGAAGACGAAATGAAGCTCTACCGGCTGATTTGGAACCGGTTCATAGCTTCGCAGATGATGCCCGCGGTGTTCGACCAGACCACCATCGACGTGGCGGCCAAGGGCAAGAACGGTGTCGAATATATCTTCCGCGCGACGGGCTCGGTGGAGAAGTTCGAAGGCTTCCTCAAGATCTACAAAGAAGGCACAGACCAGATTGACGAGGACGACGAGGAGCTGAAGCACCAGTTGCCGGCCGTGACCGAAGGCGAGAAGCTGCGCTTCCGCGGGATCAAGCCCGAACAGCATTTCACAGAGCCGCCGCCGCGGTACAACGAAGCCACGCTGGTGAAGAAGCTCGAGTCCGATGGCGTCGGCCGGCCGTCCACCTACGCGTCGATCCTCTCCACCATCCAGGAGCGCGAGTATGTGAAGAAGGAAGGCGGCCGCTTCCAGCCCACCGAACTCGGCATGGTGGTTACCGACCTGTTGCTGGAAAGCTTCGACGATATCTTCGACGTGAAGTACACCGCGCGCATGGAAGAGGAGCTCGACGAAATCGAGGAAGGCAAAGTCGACTGGCGCGCCGCCATGGCCGAGTTCTACGAGAAATTCGACCATGACCTGAAGCACGCCGAAGAGCACATGACGGACATCAAGCGGATGGAGAAACCCACCGACTTGATATGCGAGAAGTGCGGCAAGCCCCTGGTCATCAAGTGGGGCAAGCACGGCAGCTTTCTGGCGTGCTCGGCGTATCCCGACTTCAACTCCAAGAGTGCGGAAGCCGACCTGGAAAAACTCGAGAAAGAGATCGCCCTCCGGCAGCAACGCACCCTCAATGACGTTGGGGAGCGCCGGGAAAAGATTGAGGCCAGGTATCAGGCCGGCCTGACGAGGCTTGAGAAACTGATAGCCGAGCGAAGAATAGAGCATCGCAACGGCACTGACCGCCTTAAGAAGATCAAGGGCCGCCATGAGGACGAACTAAAGACGGTTGAGAAACTAATTGCAGAACGGCGGCTGAAGGATCGCACTGAGATTGAGCGGCGGCTGGCAAGCATTCAGGCCCGGTATCCTCAGATGAAGGAGTACTACGACCTCAATCTCCGGGAAGCGGCGGATGGCTTCATTTTGTCCTGGCAGAGAAAGGAAGGGTTCTGCACTTACACGCGGGAATTGACCGTCGATCTGCCCGACATCGATAAAGTCGATCTTACCGAGCAGGGCGACGAGGAGTATTGCGAAAACTGCGGACGCCCCATGGTCCTAAAGAAGGGGCGCTTCGGCACCTTCCTCGCCTGCACCGGCTACCCAGATTGCAAGACCACCAAGCAGATCGGCGGCACGCAAAAGAAGGCGGACCAGCCGCTGGATGAGAAGTGCCCGCAGTGCGGCAATCACTTAGTCATGAAGACCGGCCGCTACGGCGAGTTCACCGCGTGCAGCAACTATCCCACCTGCAAATTCGTCAAGCAGAAGACCATCGGCGTGAAGTGCCCCGAGTGTTCCGATGGCGAGGTGGTGGAGCGCCGCTCCAAAAAGGGCAAAACCTTCTATGGCTGCAATCGCTACCCGGAGTGCAACTTCGTAGCGTGGGGCAAGCCCGTCGCCGAAAAATGCCCCGAGTGCAGCAGCCCCTACATGGTGGAGAAGTTCCTCAAGGCCGGCCCCGTATGGCAGTGCCCCAACCCCGAGTGCAAACACAAGCAAGACGCGCCGCAACCGGTTGAAGTGGTGGGGTAGGGCACGGCACCGATTGGGCGTCCGGCGGCTGCGAGTAGTCGTCAGGCGGAGTGAATCGCACACCTGTTGCAGAGTCTGCCGGAATGGAAGACGAACATCTGGAACGGAAACGGCGCTCAGGCATAAAAGCAACCACACCAAGAGCCGTCAGAGTTCTTCGCATATCAACCGAGGACAGCCTTCGCCGACGTCAGGGGACGAGCATGCGGATCATGCCATCCTGCCGAGAGGTGAGGAATAACTCGCCGTCGCGGCTGCGGCTGATATGCAGATCAGCCCTGGGCATGGCCTTGCCCATGGTCTTATCGATCAGATCGCGAAACGAAACATCCAGGCGCTTGCCGCTGGAATCCCGCACATAAAGCTGGACCTCTTCGATCGGCGCCACCGTCCGCGGAATGCCATCGTCGGCCTTCTTCATGGCGGCCAGGTCGGAGGCAAACACGCGCCCCGCCTGGATATCGCCAAACACGAACTTGCCTTTCAGCGCGGCAATCCGCCCGTGATAAGCGAAGCCATCGCTCACCGAGCGCCCCTCGTCGTGATCGTAGACCAGAACGGGGTAGGTAAACCCATCCTTCACCCGCCCGTCCAAAATCTCCGGCGGCAGCGGGATCAACTGGTTCAGTTCGCCGCCCCGCGCGCGGCCGTTCTCAAAATAACCCTCGCGCTTCATCCAGCCGTAATTCTCGCCATTGCGAACGATGTTGATCTCTTCGATTTGGTCCATCCCGATATCGGAGGCAAACATCGTTCCGTCGGTGTCCCACGAAAGGCGGTGCGCGTTACGGAACCCGTAGGCATAGATCTCGCCCAGCACCGAACCGCCGTACGCGGCAAACTTGTTGGCCATCGAAATGGTATAGTCGCCAAGCCCTTTCTTCCCGTGCGTCACCGAAGGACTGCGCGGATCGAATCTCAGAATGGCCCCGATCACCGAATCGAGCCGCTGCGTCTGCCCGGGATTGCTCGCGTTCGGTCCGCCCCCATTGCTGAACCCATAATCACTGCCGCTGGTGTAGAGCAGGCCGTAATCCGGATCGCCGCGCTTGGCCGTCGGGTTGAACTCCACCGCCCCCATCGGATGGGTAAGGTTGGCGACGACGTGGGCGGTGCGCAGGATTTCACGCCGCGTGCCATCGAACGTATTAGCCGCCGGGTTCGTCGCGTGCCACTCCGTGATGACGTTGTGGTAGGTCACGTCTTTCAAGCCATACCCGATCGGAACAAAATCGGGTGTCTTCGGATTTCCGGGCCCGATCTCGCTGTGCACCGTGTAGAACAACCCGTTCGTCGCAAATTCCGGGTGAAAGACGAAGCCGATGAAGCCGCTCTCCAGGCGCCCATAGACGCTGTAGGGGAAGGCCGCCGCCACGTCCGCATACACGTGCGGCTGGTTGTTGGCATCGATCAGATACAGAAATCCCCGCGAGTCGTTCGCGAAGCGGCGTCCATCGGGGAGATCGCGCACGTAACTGACACGCGCCCAGGCGTCCGGCGCAACGTCCTTATCCGCGGCACGCAGCCCTCGCGTATCCGGCAGGCGAACCAGATCCTTGACCTCTACCGCCAGGCCCTGCTTGACGATGGGTTCCGGAATCGGATTCTTGGTGATAGGCGCATCGCTGGCGCCGAGCGCCAACATGGCGAGAAGCGGGATCGTGCCAAGCAGCATCCGTGTACGCATAATCCTCCCGATGTTTTGTGTTTGGAAGCGATCATACCAGACCTGCGCGCTCCGCAGGCAGCGGAGATTCGTAGACAATAGGCACGATAGGTTTTTCGAATGCGCCTGCACCTGTTCGAGTGGGAGGATCAAGCGTGGTTCCCGGCCTCGCTGAGGAAGGCGATGACCTCGTATCTGGCGGCGACCTACGGGATCACGCCATTCCCCCAACTGTGGGCCGGGCAACTCTCGAAGCTAATGAACTCGGTTGAGGTGACCGAGATCGTAGACCTTGGGTCCGGATCGGGCGGGCCGGTCGCGCGCGTGGTAAAGAAACTTGCTGAGCGCGGGTTTAAGACGCGCGTCACCCTAACGGATCTGTACCCGAGCGCGGAGTTCCGCGCGGACTTGGCGCCTTCGATACGGTACTGGCCGAAGCCCGTAGATGCCACGAGAGTGCCGGCTGAATTGGGCGGCATCCGCACCATGTTTGCGTCGTTCCACCACTTCCGGCCGGAGGCGGCACAGGGAATCCTGCGCGACGCGTTTGAGCAGCGGCGCCCCATCTGCATTTTCGAAGCGACATCGCGCACGCCGGCCGCGATCGCCTCGGCGGTGCTGATCCCCTTGCTGGTTCTCGTCCTCACACCGATTGTGAGGCCGCTGTCTTGGCAGCAAATCTTCTTCACATATCTGATTCCCATCCTGCCCCTGCTGATTTTCTGGGACGGCTTGGTCTCGCAGCTTCGAACCTACTCAGTAAAAGAACTCGCGGATTTCACGCGCGAACCTGAAGTCGTCGAAATATCTATGGGAAGTAGGGTTGATCAAATTTCCGCGCCTGCCCGCCGGCGTGCCCTACCTGATGGGCCGCCCGCTGTAGCGCAGGCACTCCTGCCTGCCGGGTCGAGGCTCATCTCGACCGGTTTTCAGCGGGCGCCCGCGGTGCTCTGTCTCTCCGGATGGAACTGGCTGCGACACGTCTTCGGGGTGGTCTGGATACAACGCAAGAACGCACGCCGCATCAGCTCGGCGGATCCGAATCCCGACCTCCTGGCAACCTCCGCAAGCGAATCGTGCGAAAGCTCGAGCCGGCGGCGGGCATCCTCCACGCGCAGTTGCTCCAGAAATCGCGCGGGCGTAACGCCGATCTCCTGGACGAAGGCGCGCGCAAAATTCCGAGGGCTCATCGCCATATGAGACGCCATGCGTTCCACCGAGAGCGACTGCCTCAGATTGTCCACTAGCCACGTCCGCAGAGCGCCAAATCGCGACGATTCCGTCTCTTGGGTGCATAACGAAACGCTAAACTGCGCCTGCCCGCCCGGTCTCCTCAGGAAAAGCACCAGATCCTTGGCCGCCGCCAGGGCTACCGAACTGCCGTAATCCTCCTCCACCATCGCCAGCGCCAAATCCATCCCGGCGGTGACACCGGCTGACGTGTACGTGTTCCCGTCCTTGATGAAAATCGGACTCGCATCGACCGTCACCTGCGGGTACTGATTCTGAAGCCGCGCGGCATATTTCCAGTGCGTGGCCGCTCGTTTGCCATCCAGTAGACCGGCCGCCGCGAGCAGGTAGGAGCCCGTGCAGATCGAACCCAGCCGCCGAACCCGCCGCGCCATGGATTGCAGCCAACGGATCACCCGGGCGGGGACCGGCCGCATCGGGCCACCTCCTCCCGGAATCAGCAACGTGTCCACGTTCCCTTTAATTCGGCTGTAGTGAGCATGGGGAACCATGCTGAGGCGGCACTCGCCCTCAATCATTTCACCGGGCTTGGCGGAAGTGACGACTTCGATTTGATAGGGCCTCCGAAGTCCTTCGGAACAATCATTCGCCGCCGTGAAAACCTCGACCGGACCTACCACGTCGAGTTCGCGAATCGGAGGGACTGCCAGCAAAACGATCCGCAATGGGGATGAATCACCGTCTGGCAGAATTCGGCGTGTTTTTGTCTGCTCTGCCATTACACAAATTCTTACACTAAACATACCCGCTTTGGGATTTTTTGAGTGTTGGAGGGGATCTATGCTACAGCGATCCGTGTTCGTCCTTTTCGTAGTCGCTCCCATTTTGTTTGGGCAGGCTACCGATAGCATCATCGTCGGCACCGTGGCCGACGCGTCCTTAGCAGCAGTCGCCGGTGCCACCGTCACGGCGAAAAACAAGGACACCAACGTCAAATACGACACAGTCACGAATGTGGAAGGTCTGTACCGGCTCAACAATATTCCGGTTGGCCGCTACGACGTGTCGGCGGCCGCACCCGGCTTTTCCATGGCCACGATGGGGGATGTTCAAACGGATCTGAATCGTACCGCGACGGTGAACCTGAGCCTGGCGGTGGGGAGCGTAACTACGCAAGTAGACGTCCAGGAGGCGGCGGCGGCTATCGACACGACCACCTCTCAATTGCAAGGCACCTACGGATCGCAAGCGGCCTTGGACATGCCGACCGCCGGCATCTCCAAAGTCGTGAACGGGGCGGGCATCTACAATATCAGCTTGAATTTCGCCGGCGTGGCTTTGGCCGGTGGTATAGGCCTTGGAACCGGCCCCAGTGTTGCCGGTCAGCGCTCCGAGAACAATACATTCAGTATCGACGGCGTCGACAACAACGATCACGACGTTACCGGCCCAGTGGTGTACGTTTCGAACGATGCAGTTTCTCAGTTCTCGGTACTGCAGAACCAGTTCAGCCCGGAATTCGGCGGCGCCTCGGGCGGCGTCTTCAACGTCATCGTGAAGAGCGGGACCAATCAAATCCACGGCTCCGTATACGACTATTTGCAAAACCGGAACCTGAACGCCGTCGATAACTCCGAGGCGTTGCAAGGGCTGCGATCGAATCCCCGGTTCGACAGCAACCGCTTGGGCGCGACTATCGGCGGGCCGATCAAGAGGGACAAATTGTTCTACTTTGGCAACTTCGAATACAACCCGCTGGGCCAGGCGACGGCCCCCGGCCAGACAGTCTACGCGCCAACCGCTGCGGGCCTCAGCCTGCTGAATAACATGAGCGGCTTGAACAAAACCAACCTCGGCGTGTTCCAGAAATACGTTCCCGTTGCTCCCGCAGCCGATCCCACCAATCCGATCACTGTCAACGGCATCAGCATCCCGAACGGGCCGTTGTCGTTTGCCGCCCCGAACTTCGACAACAACTACAACGCGATTGTCGCCATCGACTGGAACATCAGTAACACCGACCAACTCCGTGGCCGCTACATCTACAACAAGACCACGGGCGTCGATATCAACGCGGCCCTGCCTGTATTCTATGGACCCGAGCCCATACTGAATCATATGATCTCGTTATCCGAGTTTCACAATTTCTCACCCACCATGGAGAACGAGTTGCGGCTTTCCTATATGCGCCATAATCAGCAGGTCCCTCCCGGCAGCTTCACGTTTCCTGGCTTAAATACGTTTCCGAACCTCACGATTGATGAGCTTGGCTCGCTGCAAATCGGCCCCGATCCGAACGCACCGTCCGGAGGGATCCAAAATCTGTCGCAGTTCCAGGAAGCGGTGACCAAAACCTGGGGCCGTCATACCTTCAAGGCTGGTTACAATTTTACAGACGTTATTCTGAGCAGCTTTTTCGTGCAGCGGGTGCGTGGCGATTACGAGTACTCGTCGCTCGAATTGTTCTTGACCGACACCCAACCCGACGTATTCGGGGAACGCACTTTCGGCGCCACCACGGGCGTACCGGAAGGCTTTTTGCAGCATGCGGCCTATTTCAATGACGATTTTCGCGTGCGCTCCAACCTCACTCTGAATCTCGGCCTTCGTTACGAATACGTAACCGTGCCGGTGGCTTCGCGGGCCCAGCAGTACAGCGCCATTGCTGACTTGCCGGGCAACATCCAGTTCAACAATCCGAAGACCAGCAAGAACGATTGGTCGCCGCGCGTCGGTTTCGCCTATTCCCCCGGTACCAGCGGCAAATGGTCCATCCGCGGAGGTTTTGGCCGTTCCTTCGACCTGCCCTATGCTAACTTGAGCGTCAACGCCAACCCGGCTTTCTACCAGGTCACCCGAGACGTGAATCTAAGCAACCCCGTATCCAATTTCCTTGCCAACGGCGGACTGACTTATACGCCGCAAGCCGCGCCCACCGCCGCCCAAGCCCGCCAGCCGTTGTCGTCCTACACCTGGGACCAGAACCGCCCGTACGCCCTGAACGGGACCTTGGGCGTGCAGAGGCTGCTCGGCAAAGACTACACCCTGGAAGCCCGCTATGTCTATACCAAAGGCGTTCATCTATACGTGCAGGATCGCTTGAACACGGTCTCTCCGCTTTCATCAGGGCTGTACATACCGACCTATTTCACCATGCCCTCGGCGGCGCAATTTGCCGGCCTCACCACTACCTTGGGCCAGGTCAAGAGTACTCTTCTCCCAGGCACCACCGCCACAGAGCCGTGGAACAACCTGTCAGCCGCCGGGTTCCAAAGTGCGATCACTGGCTTCAACCCGTATGGCAACTCGCGCTACAACGGCCTGGCTCTGCAGCTCACCAAACGCTTCTCGCAAAACTTTTCTGGAATCGTGGCCTACACCTGGAGTCACAATCAGGATGACTCCACAGCCACGGTGTTTTCCACCTACCTGACGCCGCGCCGCGCACAGGATCCCCGGAATCCGGGTGCGGACTGGTCCGATTCGGCTCTCGATCGCCGCCAGCGGCTGACCATTTCGCCGGTATACGATCTCAAGTTCTTTCAGAACCGCAACTGGGTAATGAAGAACCTGGTGAGCAACTGGAGCCTCCTGGGAACCTACACCTACCAAAGCGGCGAGATGGCCACCGTGCAAAGCGGCCTGGACTCGAATCTGAATAACGATTCGGCCGGCGACCGCGCGATCATCAACCCGGCAGGTATTGCCAATACAGGCACCGGCGTCACCGCATATAACGCGGCTGGTCAAATGGTGTCGCCAGGCGACGCCGGCATTGTGGCCTACGTCGCCAACAATCCCAATGCGCGCTACGTGGTGGCGCAGTCCGGCGCGCGCGCCAACGGCGGACGCAACACCATACAATTGCCGGGCATCAACAACTTCGATGTGTCGATTATCAAACGGTTCGCCTTACGCGAATCGAAGCGCTTCGAGTTATCCGGGCAGTTCGTGAATCTGTTCAATCACGCGCAGTACACGGGAAGCTGGATCAACGATGTTTCACCCAACCCAACCCTCGCCACCACGCGCAACGAGCTGATTCCCAGCAATGCACAGTTCGCTCAATGGAGCCAGTTCTTTCCGAGTAACTCGCGCACCATTCAGCTTGTGGCGCGGTTCGTCTTCTAATCCTGTGTGGCGCAGCTTCTCAAGCTGCCGTGCCGGCGATGCCGGCGCCTGCCTCAAAGATCGGCAAACTTTGCGCGACTCTCTGCACAATTAACGGCTTGGTGTGGCACCGATGACTCGCAGTTCTGCGACTTAATGCGCCAACCAAAGGTTGTATACGTGCAAGGAACGAAACATGGCAGACAAAAAAACCGTCAAAGACTTGCTTACAGAAGAGATCAAGGATCTGTACTCAGCCGAAAAGCAGCTAACCAAGGCTATTCCCAAGATGGCGAAGGGTGCAAACGACGACAAGCTCCGTGCAGCATTCTCGGCCCATCTGGAAGAGACCCAAGCTCAAGTGGAACGACTGGAACAAATAGCAACTATCCTCGGCATCAGTCCGTCCGGAAAGAAATGCATTGGTATGGAAGGCTGCATCCAGGAAGGCGGCGAAGCCCTCGGTCAGAAGGGGGATGAGAAGATCCTCGATCTCGGGTTGATAGGAGCTGGCTCTCGTGTCGAGCACTATGAGATGGCCGGTTATATGACCGCAATCAGCCTTGCCCAGAAGCTTGGTAAGAGCGACATTGTGGCGCTCTTGAAGTCCTCTCTCGCCGAGGAACAAGCGGCGGATGAAAAGCTTCGCACGATCGGAGCGGGGCTTCTCAGGGAAGCGCCCGCCGCAGAGTTCGCGAGAGGCAGCGCGTAAGCTTCAAGTTTGGTCGAGCGATTGCTTGTTCCCAAGGAGACAGTTCACTCGTCGATTCCAAGGAGAATACGAACTATGCCAAATGAACAGAATAAGGAAGGTCAACACGACCAAGGCAAGAGTGGCCAGCACGAACAAGGTAAGGGCAGCCAGCACGACCAAGGCAAGACCGGCCAGCACGACCAAGGTAAGGGCAGCCAGCACGAACAAGGCAAGGGCGGACAGCACGACCAAGGCAAGAGCGGCCAGCACGAACAAGGCAAGGGCGGCCAGCACGACCAAGGCAAGACCGGCCAGCACGAACAAGGCAGAGGCCAAGGCGAAAAAGGGGCGGGCGGTGGTGGTCACTAACTGGCCTCCAGTCCCGTAGTGGCCTTTGCCCGGAGCGGTGACCGGCGCCCTTGAGCGCCTGAGGAAGGATCGTTATGGAAAACTCTGAATTGCTGCTTGTCGCCCGTCAGCGGGACATCTCTTCTTCGGGCGTTTCATGGGGCGCCGTGATCGCCGGTGCCGTTGTAGCGGCGGCGCTTTCGCTCATCATGCTTGCCCTAGGTGCGGGTCTTGGACTGTCGGCGGTTTCGCCATGGTCCAACATCCGCGAAACCGCTTCCCAGCTCGGAACAGCAGCAATCATCTGGCTCATCCTGATACAAGTAATTGCTTCGGCTATGGGCGGCTATCTGGCCGGCAGGTTGCGCACTAAGTGGCAAGCTATTCATACTGACGAAGTACATTTTCGGGACACCGCTAATGGTCTGGTCACTTGGGCCGTGGGCGTCATAATCACGGTAACGTTTCTAACGACGGCCGCTACTACCATGGTCGGCGGAACGGTAAGTGCCCGCCGCACTCTCGTCGATTCCGTGCGTAGTGAGCCGGCCGCGGACTCTAACTACGTTGCCGGGAAGCCGGAATCTCAAGCAATCGCGGAAGCTCAGCAACTGGAGGAAGACGCGCGTAAAGCCACGGCTCACTTCTTGTTGTGGATGTTCATCGCGCTCTTAACCGGTGCGTTTTGTGCCAGCTTTGCCGCCACTATCGGTGGTCGACAACGCGATCACGTGCAGGCCATTTAGAAAGGGTTGAACATGCGATCGATACTGTTGTATTTCTTAGGCATTCCGATCCCCATCATTCTCTTGATTGCGGTATTCAGCCATCATTTCTAAGCGAGTTGAGTTCGCAAGCCACCTACTTCGCCGCGCCGTCCCAATGCTCGGCAATCTTCCCGTTCTTGACGCGGAACATGTCGAACGTGAAACGCTCGTAGGTCTTGCTCTTGTCTTTAGGATCGGGAACTTTCTCTTTAAAGATGAAGGTTACTAAGTCGCCTTCGGCAGTAATGTAGGCGGGCGGATTCTTCATCTCCGCTCCGACATCGTCACTGGTTGGGCGTGGAAGCGTCTTCATGAATTTGACGAGCCCGTCGCGGCCACCCTCGATCGCCGGATTGTGCTCCACAAAATCGGGTGCAATATACTGATCGATTAGATCAGGATTTCGCGGCTCGAATACGATTCTGTAAAAATCCCCGACTATCTTCTTGTTCAGCGCCGGACCACTCAAGTAGCCTTGCGCGAAGGCAGTGACTCCTGTCAGGAAGACAAGCAGGCACACAGTTCTGCGAAGCTTCATATCATCAGGCCCCGCCAACCGCGTAAGGAGCTTTCAAAGCCTTGGCAGGATTCACGCTCTTATCCACCGTAATGGTGAAGAACGGCGCGAACATCTCTTCCCAAGTCATATTGCCTTGATAGACAGTCCTGCTAGGATCGGGATTGAACTTGTTGTTCACGGAGTTATCATAGTGACCGACTACGATTAGCTTCGAGCCCTTGGGGACCTTGATTGGCTGGGCCAGGTCATAGCCGAGCTGCCAATTGAAATCGTAGTGCGGCACGTTGAGCACTACTTGCTCCTTGCCATCCGGGAAGATCAATTTGTAATTCATGTCCTTCCCGCGCAGGTGCATGTGGGGCGACATCCAAACCAGTTCGGCGTCCACCAAAAACGTGACCTCCGCGGGCGCCGGCGCATAGTTGCCATCGTTGGGCGGAATCGCAAATTTGGCGGGGTTGGTGCCGCCGAAGCTTTCGATCAGCAGGCGTTTCGGTTCCTCTTTGGGTACGGTGAACCCGACCTCCGGCCGGTCGGTAAGCTCCGTGCCGTTGGGGGTGTAGTGGATCGTCCAGCTCACATCAGAACCCGCCGGAATCATCAGGGCAGCGCCGAACGGACGGAAATCCGAAAGCGCGCGCCCCGGCACATAACACGTGAAGCCGACACCGACGCCGCCCAAATCGCCGCCATCCCCATTGGCGCCCTGAGGGGCGTTGTTGCGAACGCGTTCGGATATGTCCACGCCTTTCCCGTCGGCAGTCGGGATCACGAATCTACGATCCGCAGGCGCCACTTCCACTCCGGCCTCGTCGCGCTTCTTATCCACCCAAAGCAGGGTGTTGTACACAGTGCTGGGCCGATGCGGAACAAACGAGACACAAATATGGTGTGTCACTCCCAACTCGCTCGGCTTGACTTCGATGGAAGTTACCCAGGTGTCTTTGGTGAAACCCGTCGGCGTCACCAGAGTCATCCACTCAATCACGTTCTTAGAGGGAGCGGCGGGCACGGTGTAGGGCACGCCTTTTAGAACCAGATCCGGCTTCGCGGCCCATCCATTCTCCGGCCACTGGAGCGCCGGCGGTCCGTCTTTGGCGTCGCCTGGTAGCGCTCCGCTGTCTGCCCATTTCACCAACGTGTCGATCTCGCTCTGCTTCAGCGACCGATCGTTCGCATAGTGACCGTATTGCGGATCGGCGAACCAAGGCGGCATCTTGCGCGTGGCGACTGCCGACTTGATGGCCTTGGCCCACGGGCGCGTACCTTCATATGTCAGAAACGACATCGGCGCGATATTGCCTGGCCGATGACATGTCTGACAGTTCCGTTGAAGAATCGGCAGGACGTCCTTGTGGAACGTTACGGAAGAAGCCGGCGAAGATTCCGCGCCTATCGCGCATCCGGCTAAAAGCACCCCGGTTACCCAAAATCGCATGCTCATCTGCCCTCCTATGGCTTGCGCACTTAACCAAGATCTTATATGAGCCGGGCTCTCAGTGCCAGCAACCCCGGGTGCCTACTTCCGCCGGAACACGGACTCGTCCTTCAATAACTCGTCGTAACGCGCGCGGTCAACATTGTTTTCGTCGCAGACATACTCGCGCAGGCGGGTTCCGTCGCGCCGCATGATGGTGGTGCGGAAAACCCAGGGCTTGGTCAGTACGTTTGGATCTTCCATGGTCGCCTCGTACTGAATCGTGTCCTGGTCGGTCCGCGTGTAGCGTTCGGTCACGTGCAACGCCTCGGTATGGAACGTCCCCGTGGCCGTGAGCCAGGTCTTGTCGTTGAAGCTGGTCACATCCACCACGAGGGTGTCGCCATCCCAGCGGCCCACGGAGTCTCCCATAAAGCTAGGCTCCAGATCGTCCGGATGCTTGGCTTTGATCGCAATGGTGCGAAACGCGTTCAAATATTCGTACATCATCACGATGGTCTGCGGCGTCTGCACAATCTGCATCGGGAACAACCCTACCGAGCTCACGCGCGGTACTCCGGGCGGCAGGCAGTAGGCCGTTGGATCGTCGATGCCGCGACGATTGAACGACTCCAAAACCTTCTTCGCCGCCCAGGGCTGATAGGGAGCGCGCTCTCGTGCCGTTTGCGGATTGGCGCCAGGAGGTGTTCCGGGGCCACCCCCGCCCAGATCCCCCCTGCTGTTCGCTTCCTCCCACGTACCACGGCGGTTGCTGTTGGCCTGCCAAACCCCGGTGAGATCCGGCTTGCCATCCGCCGCACGCGGAATGCCCTTGTTCTGCCCAAAGAGTGAGACCGCCAGCGTCAGTAGCACAGGCATCCTTGCCTGTGTCAGGTTGAAAATCTTCATGGTTCCACCTCCTCTCATTGTTCGTTGACAGCCGGCGTATTACCACCATCACCCGTGCCCGGCGGCGGCCCGGAAAATAGCTTCTTCCCGTCTGCGAATGTCACTTCGCGCGAATGCCCCCAGTTCCCGCCATCCCGCGCGCGCCAGCCGGTAATCGTCACCGTGTCGCCCGGCTTGATACTGACCTCCCTCTTCCATCCGGTCCGATATAGCACGTTCGGAGGAAAACCCTCCAACTTCCAATTCACTACCTTCCCGTCCTTGTCTTTCACGTCCAGGTAGAAGTGGATGTGCGGGTTAGTCCACTCGACCTTAGTGATGACACCCGTCAGCGTGATCGGCTTACTGGCGTCATACTCCGCGCCGAACGAGTGATGCGCCCAGATTGGGATCGTGAGCAGCACACCTGCGGCCAGCAGTCTCCACAGCACCATCTTGGTGATCCTCCCACCGGGAGTCTACACGAATCCCGGTGGGCTGCTCAATATCTCGTTCAATAGATTGAACAGACCTGCAGGTTCAGTGAAACCGGGCCCTCCGCGAAATCTCCCGTGCTGTGGCCTTCACCAGCTCCACCAGCCTTTCTGGATCGCCCCAGGCAGCTTCGGCCGGACTCCCATTCAAGGAAACTCCCGCGCTCACCACGTTGCCCGCGCCGTAGATGGGTGCCGCAACCGCCCGTATCCCGGCCATCTCTTCCTCGGCCGTGGCATAGCCCTGCCGCCGAACCCGCTCCAGTTCGCGCAGCAGCCGGGTCTTGGAAGTGATCGTGTTCCGCGTTTGCCGCACGAGGCCCCGTTCCGCAATCAATCCGAGCACCTGATGATCCGGAAGGTATGCCAACAGCACCTTGCCCAGCGCGGAGGAATGCGCCGGCAATTCCCGGCCTATATCGCGATCCGCCCGCAGGCGATACTTTCGCGACCTTCCCGCCCACCGGAAGGGACCGTCGGCAATCTGAACCGCATCGCGCACGAACTCCGCCCCTTCCACACGGTCGATCACCAGCACGCGGCCGCGATCCATAACGCCCATGCCCGCCGAGAGTCCCGTAGCGCTGGCCAGCTTATAGAGCGCCGGCTCCGCGATCGCGCGCAAGCCCACCTCGCGCAGAGCGCCGTGGGCCAGCGTGACCGTGGAGAGCCCAATCCGGTAACACCCCGTCTCCTGATCCCGCGTAAGATACCCGTGGCGTTCGAGCCGCGCCACAATATACGAGCAAGTGCTTTTGGGCATGCGCATCTGATGGCTGATGTCCGCATGCCGTAGCCCACCCGGCGTCCGTTCGATCATCTCCAGAATGGCGAGCGCCCGTTCCAGCGAATTGGTCGGGGCTTTCACGAGCGCCGTGTCTTCAGTTGCGCGTACCGAAAACAATTAACGGCGTGGTCGTTCACCATCCCGGTGGCCTGCATGAAGGCATAGCAGATGGTCGAGCCGACGAAGGTGAAGCCGCGCTTCGTCAGATCTTTGCTCATGGCATCGGATTCCGCGGTGCGCGCAGGCACATCCCCCGGATAGCGCCAGCGATTCTGCTTCGGCTGGCCGCCCACGAACTGCCACACATATTTATCGAAGCTGCCGAACTCCTTCTGGACCGCCAGGAACGCCCTGGCATTGCGCACCGCCCCGGCGACTTTCAAGCGGTTCCGCACGATTCCGGGATTGCCCAGCAGCGCCGCGATATTCGCCTCGTTATACCGTGCGACCTTGCGCGGGTCAAAGCGGTGGAACGCGGCGCGATAGGCCGGACGCTTCTTCAAGATGGTGACCCAGCTCAACCCCGCCTGCGCCCCCTCGAGAATCAGGAACTCGAACAGCGCGCGGTCGTCATGCAGCGGGACACCCCACTCCTGATCGTGGTAGTCGATGGATAGCACGTCGCGAGCCCATCCGCAGCGTACGATGTCGGCCGGAGGCATCACTACAGCTTACTCGACGCCGTGGCCACCTAAAACACCTTCGGTACGATTCCGTGGCGAAGCGCGGCGTCCAGGCCGGCGATCGCGGCAGTCACTTTACGGCTGATGGTTTCCAGGTTGCAAAGCAATTGAATTCGGTCATGCCGCCGCGCCAACTCCGCTTCTTCCAGCACGTAGCCCAACAGCCCGCAGGGCTCCGCGATGCTGACCAGCATGATGTCCCTCGTGTCCGGAATGCCGTCGGTCCGGATGGCCTCCGCCAGGCGCAGACGCACATGCCGCTGGTGTTGGTTGTCCACCATCGGAAACCGCTCCACATCGACAATCCAGAGCCGCTTGGTTTTCTCGTGGCGCAGAATGCCCTGCTGAATCAGCGAAGCCAGCGCCTCGCCCTCCAGGTCGGCCTTGCGATGGTTGATGTGCTCGATCCAGTCGCGCACGGTGGTCAGGTCCGGCCGCTGCGCCATCTCGGCCAGCACCCGGTCGAGCGTCGCGTTGCCGGTCGGGCTGGTGTCGACAATGTGAATGGCCTCCGTGTCGGAGTCGATCTTCCGGGCGAGAGCCAGATCGAAGAACACCGCACCCACCAGCGCGTACGCGGTTCCGAATTCCCGCGTGGACCGCAAGCCGCCGGATTTCTCGTCCACGGCCAGCAGGACCACCTCTTCCAGCATGGTCAGCATGGCAATTCGGCGTGTATCCGCAGCACGTGGTGCAAACCGCTCATGTCGAAAACTTTTTTCACGGGAGGGCTAAGGGAGCAGACTGCGAACTCGGCGTTGCGCGCCTGTGCGGCCCTGGCTGCTTGCAAGACGGCGCGCAGGCCGGCGCTCGAAATGTAATCCAGAGCCGCGAAATCGGCAGCCACCTTGGGATGCGCTTCCACCGCCGCCCGCAGCACGCTTTCCAGCTCATCGGCGGTTTCCGCATCGGCGCGCCCGCGCACACTCACTACGTACCAGCCCGATCGCGTTTCCTGTGACATTTGAATCATATCGATTTCCGCATGGTGATCCGGTTCCATTCGCCCACACGCCGGTAATCGAGGCTGCCTATGGTCTGCCGCACCAAGTGAACACCCAGCCCGCCCGGGCGGCGATTCTCCAGGGTCGATTCCAAATCGGGCGCCGGCGCCGATAGCGGATCGAAAGCCGGGCCGCGATCCGAAAACTCCACCCACATATTGCCCCCGTCGCGCTCCAGGTGGATGTGCACCGCATTTTCCAAACCTGCGCAGCCACCGTGCCGCAGAGCGTTGGTGAACAGCTCTTCCAAAATAAGGTTCAGATCGAAAGCCACCTCATCGGCCAGGGAGTGCTCCCGGCAGAATCCGGTGACTTCCGCCTCCAGACGTTGGAGTTCCGTCAGGCTGCCGTTCAGAGAAAATGCCGCTTCCCTCCTGCTCATCGCGTACGTGGACCCATCACCTGGATCAGGAAGCCGTCCGGGTCGCGGAACTCGGGGACGCCGGCCACCTCAGGATCTACCAGCTTGGCGCCGGCCTGCTCCAGCTTTTTCGTGGCGCTCGCGTAATCGAACGGCGCGGCAGCCACACAGTAGTGATTCACTCCCGCGCGCTGGCCAGCGGGCGTTTGGAGCAGACCGATCTGCGTCTTGCCCGCCTGAAACCAGGTGCGGTCGTTGTTGCGGCGCACCACCGGGCCGAAGATCTTCTGGTAGAACGCGGCGGATTTCTCTGGGTCCGCGACATTGACCAAAATGTGATCGAAACCCGTGGGGCGGAAGACCGGCTCGCCGCCGTTCGCAATCGATTCCGGTGACGCCGTGCCGCCCAGGAGCGAACTCCACGAACTGTCAGCGCCGAGCTGCATGCGCGTGCCATCGGGATCGGTGACGTACAGGTCGCGGCCGCTGGGATAGTCGCGGTACGGAATGCCGAGCTGCTCCAGGTAGCTGTGCAGGCCGGCGATCTGGAACCCTTCGATACCGGCGCAGAAGTGGTCGACGCGGATTTCCTGCGCTTGTTCCATGGCGATGTAGCCCGGTCCCAGCTGCAAATACCGCCGGGTGGTCTTGTTGTTCTTCAGGACGGTGTTGCCGAACACACGCGCGTAGAACGCGATCGATTTCTGAACGTCGGAAACCGTGAACTCCACGTGATCGAGCCCACCGAAATGCAGCGCCGGTTCCGCTGCGGTAGCGGCTCGCTGGGCCATCCACGCGCCTGCGCCCAGCACCGATAGCGCCTGGCGCCGGCCGATGGAACGGGATTCATGGCGTGACATGGCCGCCAGTATACCAAGTGGGGCAGGCCTTCCGGCCTGCCGCCGCCTTTCAGGCGGCGCCCCGCGCCGAAGCACGGCGGCAGCCCCGAAGGGCCGCCCCACTGGGACACACAGGTCTTCACCGATGATGTACCGGCGGCACGTTGAGCCGCGGCACCGTCTCCTGTTCGAAATCGAATTCGATCAGCACGGCTGGCTCGTCCCCGACTACCCATCCCTCGTGTCCCGGCTCGACGGCCACGAATTGCGGAGCCTTGAACTCGAAGACACTGCCGTCGGCGAAGCGGACGTTGATCTGTCCGCGCGCCATGAAGCCAACGTGCGCGTGCATGCACAGCTCGGTGCCGATGACGGGCCTCAGGTGGGTCGCCCAATTGAATCCCGGCGGATAGATCATGCGTTTCACACGCGAGTTACCTGCGCGGAAGACGTCGACCAGTACGCCGCCGACCTCGCGGTGTTCGTCGGCCTGCATCGAAGCTAAAAGTGGGTCGCTCACATCCATGTTAATAGGTTGTAGCACAGGCCTCCCGGCCTGTGTCAGGTTCTTCCGACGTGTGTCCAATGAACCCAGGATGTGGAACGACGTACCTGCCGGCCTGTAGCTAACCCGCTCCGCCCCAAGAACTTCACCATCCCGTAACGCGGCCCGCGGATTGCTTCGAGGATGGGCATGGTTAAGGGGATACTGCGTTTATTCTTCGGGTGTGCGCATGAGAGAACCACATTTCCATTGACGCCCACCTCCCGGAAGGTGGCTCCCGGGCGGACCGCCGCTATCGCCGGCGCCTACGTGGCGTGCCTGGATTGCGGCCAGGAACTGCGCTACGACTGGGCCCAGATGCGCGTCGGAGAACCGGTGCGCCGTCAACGCGAAGCCCTCACGCCCGAACAACAACTGCAAACGCTGATCGGCTGAATTCGTAATCGAGACGTTACCCGATTTTCATCACTTTGTCACTTTCCTCGTATAAGGTCTTACGGGATACGGTCGCAATCAGCGAGTAATCCCAACATTCCGGGAGGAGAGGTAACAACGTGAAAACAATCATGCTGCTTGTGGCAGCTGTGGCCGCCTTTGCATCGGGTGTGCAAGCTCAGAACCGATGGACCTTTAATGGCGCCCCTACCGAAACCTATATCAAGGGAGGCCCGTGGACGCTGGAACAGTCGGGCGCAGCAGTGGGACTGAAATCGGCGGGCTATTGCGATAAGAACGGTAATCAGATCGGGAACCCCGGCACTGAGAGAATGCAGCCGTATTACTTCCCGTTCATCACGGGCACAGGTAAGGTCTTGCAAGGTTACTTCGATTGGCGTCCCAAGGATACTGACGAAGCAGTTGTAGCGGCATCTTCAGACGATGCGGGCTACACGTGGACTTTCCAGCAAAAAGTTCTGGAGCTTCGGACAACGTGTCCGAACCAGGTCCAGAAAGATCCGGACGGAGACAAAGACAACGGGCCCGACCCAAACAATAGTGACAATGGCGATGACGACGGACAGGGGCATCAGTTCGTCATGAAGATCGCTGGCCACACCTACCTTTACACACTGGACCGCGCTAACACCCATATCGACTCGGACGACCTCTATATCCATGAAGTGTTTCCCGTGCCAGGGTCACCGCTAGAGGGAGCGCCCGCCGTCGACGACGGTCCGACTGATTCCACCACTGGTCAACCGGAAATCGCCATGCACACAAAAGGCCTCCTGAATCCGGACGGCATTCTGGGCATCGTACCGGGAAGCCACCCGCTCACAATCATTTACGAACAGAAGATCCTGAACGGTGACAACACGGCGCCAACCGCTTTGCCCGCGGCGCAGCAGTGCAACACCGCGTGGGCAAACTACTACGCGACCAATCCGTTTGGTACGGCCGTAAACGATGACATTACCTATTTGCGCCTGGCCTCGACCACGGACGGCATCAACTTTAAGGATCTCGGCATCCTGCAAGGGCTGAACGATCCCACCGATGTGACGGCGACCGGCACGCGCTGGCTGGCCACGGCGGGAACCATTCTGAAATATGAGAACGGCAGTTACGGTCTCTTCTTCTCGGGTGGCGGCTGCATTGATGGAGACTCCGACGCATTCCACTACATCGGCTACGCTGAGTCGAAAGACCTGCTCCACTGGAAGGTAATCAACGGCATTAACAACCCGATCATCGAGACGGCTCCGTTCACAATCGCCGTCAACGCCGCGGGAGTGCCGCCAACCTCCGGTCAGCCGTCGACAAACGTCACCGTTCCTACCAAACCCCCGGTTGCCGGCTCGACGATGGGATGGTTTGCGGGCCGCGTCTATGCCCCGAGTGGAACTATCTTTAACGACCACGTGCTTACCATCATCTTCGCCGGTTACCATACACCGAAGCCAAAGAACGGGCTGGGCGATTACCGTACCATCGGAAGAGTTAGTCTGCAATCGGACGAGTCTCTTAGGGAGGGTCAAGGCGACGATGACCAATAAGACCGCCGGTATCGCATAGCTGTTTACGCGAGACAACAGCTGCCGCTGCCCATCTCGGGCCGGCAGCTGTTTGCTTTTTGGATTCAATGGGGCAGATGACGATCCCCAGGCCCTTAGGTGTTCGACGCAAAGTTCAACGGCTGACCCTCATCACCCTGGACTCTCGCTGCGTTGCTTCAGGCCTTTGGCCTCCAGTGCGAGATAGCGCTGATTCAACCCGCGCGTCAGGTAGCCGAGCAAACCGCCAAGGACCCCCGAGAATCGCAGCGAAAGCTTGGCTCGACTGCCCTCGCCGAATGCTTCCACCCAGTGTCGGGCAATTACGCGCACGCCTGGCGCCCACGAGACCCAGGTGAAGCTTCTGCGTGGTTCGTCCAGTTCGGTCACCCGCCATTTCGCCGGCGGCAACTTCGGCTGTCGGATGATGGCGCGGCTCCCCACGGTGAGCGGCGCCGGGTCCAAGAGCCGGATACTCGTGACAGTCGGAGTCCACTCGGGCCAGCGTTTCACATCGCGCATTACTTCCCACACTCGCACCGGCGGAGCCTGAATTTCGACCTCGATACTAAAATCCTTCATGGCCACAACTTCTCATTATGACGAATTTGAGTTCTGGCCCGATCCTCCATCGCCCGTGATACGATATGCCGGTTAGTGGAGGGTGCCATGGCCGGCCTGCATCGAATCGCGTTTCTAACCTCGCTGCTACTTCTGGCAAGCGCATTGGCACCGGCACAGACACCGGTTGGATTTAACCTGACCGGCATGTGGTCCGTGATGTACCACGAGGACGTGCTGGAGCGCACCGACCCCGGTTCCCCGGTGGGCGACTATCTCGGCATGCCGATCAACGACGACGCGCGCCTGCGCGCCGACACCTGGGACGCCGACCTCATCTCGGTCCTGGAGCATCAATGCATTCCGCACGCCGCGCCCTACGCCATGCGCGCGCCTTCCAACCTGAAGATCTCGACCGTCGATGACCCCACCACCAGCCAGATCGTCGCCTTCATCATCGATGGAACGTACACCGGCCCGCGCACCATTTGGATGGACGGCCGCCCGCACCCTTCGCAATTCGCGCCGCACACCTGGTCCGGATTCTCGACGGGGGTTTGGGAGGGAGACACGCTGCACATCGAGACCACTCACATCAAGGCCGGCTATCTGCGACGCAACGGAATCGCTTTTTCCGACGAAGCCACGCTCACCGAGTATTTCGATCTGCACGACAAGTATCTGACCTTGACCAGTATCACCGAGGACCCGGTGTATTTGACCGAGCCGCTGGTGCGCTCGGAGAGTTGGGTGTGGAATCCGTACCAGGTGTTTCAACCCATCGCCGGTTTCGGCGCCTGCCTGCCGCACCCGGAGCTTCCGCGGCCGCGCGGCTGGGTGCCGCATCATCTGCCGGGTACCAACACGCTGCTCAGCGAATTCTCGGGAGAGTACGGAATACCGTTTGAGGCGACACGCGGCGGCGCCGAGACCATGTATCCGGAGTACCAGAAGAAGCTCAAGCAGATGACCATCCCCAGGCCCAAGGTGTTCGACGCCAAGTTCAAGCGCGAACATCCGCAGGAGAAGCAACCGTGAAGGCTCTGGCGATTCTCCTCGGCCTGGCGGCGCTGGCCCACGCCCAGCAGGGCGGGTTTGCGTTTGAAGTGCGGCACGTCCGCGGCAATGTTTACATGTTCGCCAGCACGCTCGGCAATGTCACCGTGCAGGTGGGAAAAGATCCGGGGCACGACGGCGTGCTTCTGGTGGACACCGGCACACCGCAGTTGACCGAGCGGATTCTCGCCGAGGTTCGCAAACTTTCCTCGGAGCCGATCCGGTACATTCTCAACACCAGTGCCGACCCCGACCACACCGGCGGCAATGAGGCTATCGCCAAACCCGACGCGCGTCCTTATTATGTGGCCCCGGCCGTCTCGGTGTTCGCCGAGGATCACGTGCTGGCGCGGATGAGCAGCCCGCAATCGGGCGTGGCCTCCGGAAACTGGCCGACGCTCACGTTCGACGGCGGGACCGTTCTCGATTTCAACGGGGAAGTGGTTCAGGTCTTTGCGGAGAAGGTCGCGCACACCGATGGCGACAGCATCGTCTTCTTCCGCGGGTCGAACGTGGTGGCCGCGGGCGATATCTTCCTCACCACCGGCTATCCCGTAATCGATCTGAAACGCGGCGGCAGCATACAGGGCGAGATCCAGGCGCTCAACCACATTCTGGAGCTGACCGTGCCACACATCATGCAGGAAGGCGGCACGATGGTGATTCCGGGTCATGGCCGCCTGTGCGACCAGGCCGACGTCACCGAAGTCCGCGACATGATGACCATCATCCGCGACCGCGTGGCCGACCTGATCGAGAAGGGAAAGACGCTCGACGAGGTGAAAGCGGCGCGGCCCACGCGCGATTACGACCGCCGCTACAGCACCAGTTCCTGGACCGGAGAGATGCTGACCGAAGCCGTGTACCGCAGTTTGAAGGCCGAGGGAGGAGCGAAGAAATGAACTGGCGGCCGATTCTGATGGTTGCGGCGCTGGCCTTCCGCGCGGGCGCGCAGCAGACTGCGCCGACGCCCAAAGCCGCGGCTCCCATCGACCTGACCGGCTACTGGGTTTCGCTGATCACCGAGGATTGGCGCACGCGCATGCTAACCGCGCCGAAGGGCGATTACTACAGCATCCCGTTGAATGCGGCCGGCCGAAAAGTGGCCGACACCTGGGATGCCGCCAAGGACATCGCCGCGGGAAAGCAGTGCATGAGCTATGGCGCGGCGGCCCTCATGCGCGTGCCGGGACGCCTGCACATTACCTGGCAGGACGACTACACTCTCAAGATCGACACGGACGCCGGAAAGCAGACACGCCTTCTGCACATCGAACGGATCAGTTACACCGGCCCGCCGCGGACCGCGCAAGGGATTTCCATGGCCCAATGGCAAACGCCGCAATCGACGCGCGACTACACGTCGAAAATATCCGGCCGCGATGCCAACACACCGGGCTTTCCCGGAATTTTCAATGGCGAGGATGAAAAGCCGCGCGACACCCGAAAGCTGGGCGGCACATTAAAAGTGGTGACTACCCAACTGCTGCCCGGCTACCTGCGCAACAACGGTGTGCCTTACAGCGAGAACACGGTGTTGACGGAATACTATGACGTGCACCAGCGCAAGGGCGTCGACTACCTGGTGATTACGCAAAGTGTGGACGACCCGACGTATCTGGATGTGCCCTGGGTGACGAGCAACCACTTCCGGCGGGAGCCCGACGGGTCCAAGTGGGATCCGCGGCCGTGCGAGCTCATCCTGCCATCGAAGTGAAACAAACGCGGTTAGTGGGCGGCGGGAAACAGGTGATGACGCGCCAACATTTGCCGGAAACCCGGCCAGAACTCCGGGTATAGATTAGCCAGGCCACCGCCGATCAAACTGGTTCCAAAATGAATGGCGATAGCGCCGCCATTTCTGCTGGCGGAGGGATAGTACAGATTGGAAAAACCTGCACTCATCGCCGTTCCCGTCAGGTTGGACCAGTTGTAAGTGCTGCCGCCGGCATCGGCGCGTGTAATGAATGCGCGGCTGACGGCATAGAGAGCACGTTTCCGCGACACTTCCGTACGCCGGGCCCTGGCGCACGTAACGCGTGTCTTCATGAAATACCGAAGCCATTAGAAAATCGCCGAAAAAGTTCTGGGTCACGATGTCTGTTGTGGAAGCACCAAAGCGTTCGGCAAAAGCCGCAGGGCCCACGCCATAGCGCGGATCGGAATTGGTGGCCTGTGATATCGCTCCGTTGAATGCCCCAGCCGCGAGGGTCATGGGGCCAAAGGTCTCCCCGACGAAGAAATGCCACTTCTCGGAAACAGTATCGTTAGCGGTTGGGGCCAGGCGCGGTATGGCCGCCTCCGGACCCAGTGCGTCTCGGTCCGCGTCGCTCTGGGCCCAGCCCGAGATGCAAACCGAAAGCCCGATCGAGAAAACAACCACCCAGCAACGCATCGCACAAGGGGCTGCAATTGGAGCCGCATTGTGGAGTTCTAGACAGTAGGCCGCTGTTCCACCGCCTGACTCAGGCGGCAGAGAAAAGTGGAAATGATTGACAGGCAAGGGAAAGCGCAAAACCCGCCGCTCGACTCGAGCGGCGGAGACTCGATCCACGTGCGATAATCAGCCGGTATGGCAGTAAACCGATTCGCCGCTCAAGGATTACCGGCCGTCCAATCCACCGCCAAACCAGGCGGATTGTCGGCGTTGGCGCAGCAGTTGCGTAGCCAGGGTACGGGCCGGTTGATGGTGCTCCAGGGCCCAGCGCAGGAGCGCGGACACCTCGCACAGGCACTCGCACGCGAATTGGGTTCGCGGCTGGAGCTCGGAGCCGTGGTCTCTAAATACATCGGGGAAACGGAAAAGAACCTGAGCCAGGTCTTTGCTCGAGCGAACCACTCTTCCGGCATTCTGTTTTTCGACGAAGCGGATGCTTTGTTTGGAAAGAGAACCGAAGTAAAGGACGCGCACGATCGCTATGCGAACGATCTGTCAAACCTGCTCTCCACATTCCGTGGAGTAGTCCTGCTGGGCGTGGATCGCAAGGAGAATTTGCCGCACGGCGTGCTGCAGAAGAGCCAGGTCGTCGCGACGCGGGACTACTGGCCGCCGCGGTAATCGCGCGTTCTCTTCAGTGGTCGCCGGCGTGAGCATCACTGACCACGCCTTCCAGTTGCAGGTCGCCGAGCAAATCCTTCTTGGTGAATGTGCAAACTTCGGAGAAACGTCCTTCGCGGAGTTTTCTTACCCAATGTGGATCCCCGATTTGACCTCGGCCGACGGAAATGAGGTCGAACTCCTGGTTGTTGAACCGGCGGAGCAATTCGCGCAAGCCGGCCTCGCCCGTTGAGTTGGCCTCTTTTCCAAAGAAGTTGTCCATCACGTCGGTATCCAACCCAACGCTGCCCACCCCGATCACTGGCGCGTCGGTCATCGACTTAGTCCACCCGGCGATTCCCAAGTCCGATCCCTCCCACTCAGGAACCCAAAAGTAGCGTGCCGAGGCGTGGAATATGTCCGCGCCGGCCGCGCGTACGGCGTCGAGCATCACTCGCAAGTCCTGGGGAGTCGCCGCAATCTTCGCCCCGTAGTTGACTTCCTTCCATTGCGAAAAGCGGAAGGAGATGAGGTACTCCGGCCCAACAGCGGAGCGAATCGCGCTCACAATTTCTGCGGGAAACCGCACGCGGGCGGCCATATCGTCGCCACCGTAGCCATCGGTACGCCGATTCGTTTCGGCCCATAAGAATTGATCGAGCAGATAGCCGTGGCAGGCGTGCACCTCGACTCCGCAAGCGCCAACCTGGCGCGCGGCAAGAGCACCCTTCACGAAAGCTGCCTTAATCGCTTCCATCTCTTCCAACGTTGCGGCCCGCCCGTTGGGCTTCCCCGCATGGGCCAGCCCCGATGGACTCAGCGTCGGATACTGCGAATACGGGCCGTCGCCGCCTTCCTTGCGGATGGCCCCTTCGTGCCACAACTGCATCAGCATGCGGCCTCCCGCGCTGTTGACGGCGCGGAAGCAGCGGGTCCAAGCCTCCATGGTGGCGTCGGTAATCCGGCAAAAGACGGGAGTCTGCGTGGCAGACGTGTGATCGACAGCGCAGGATTCTGTGATGATGAGGCCCACGCCGCCTTCCACGCGCTCGCGATAATAGTCCGCTAAGCGCGGCAACGGTGTGCCCTCCTCGCACCACATGCGCTGCATTCCCGGCATGACGAAGCGATTGGGTAAAGTGATGCCCTTTATGCGGAACGGTGCGAATAGGGGCGACGGATCGAAAGGGGTCATCGTCTTCTCTAGAAATGGCATTTTACCGCTTGCGGCGGGGAAATCCGATTATCGGAGACGCACAACTTAAAGGAACCCATTCTCATTGAGCAGTTGCCTCATCACCGGGCCTAGCTTCAAGAACTCCTCGTAACTCGGTGACTTCACAAAATAGCCGGCGCCTAACTGGGCCGCCTGGCTTCGATCGCTGGGCGAATCCGAAGATGTAATGATGAGCACCGGAACTGACTTAAATCTCTCGCTGGCGCGAATCCGCCGGAGTACGTCGTACCCGTCTACTTTCGGAAGATTCAAATCGAGCAGCAGAAATTGCGGGCAAGGGGCATTCGGATCCTCTTCCGCCTTTCGTAATAAACTCGATCGCCTGTGAGCCATCGGACGCAATGTGCACGTCTACTGGCAGATTCTCCAGCCGGATCACTTCGCGCACGAGCAGGGCATCTGGAAGATTGTCTTCAGCCAGCAGAAGATTCAGCCGCGGCGGCACGGCCGGTTGGGGCGTGTCGCGGGACGGTGAAGAAGAAGGTGGATCCTTTCCCTGGTTCGGATTCGACCCAGATTCGTCCGCCATAGCGTTCAACCACGCGCTGGCAAATAGCCAGACCGATGCCGGTCCCGCTATATTTCCGGTCATGATGGAGTCGCTTGAATACACCAAAGATTTTCTCCTTGTATCGGGGGTCAATGCCGATGCCGTTGTCCTGCACCGAGAAACACCAATCAGCACCGCGACGGCTCGCCGAGATATGGATGCGCGGCGGCTCCTGATCCCGGTATTTGAGCGCATTGCCGATGAGGTTCTGAAATATCTGCTGGAGGTGCGCGTCGCCTATGTAAACTTCCGGCAACTCATCATAGGTCACCTCCGCACCGCTTTCCCTGATCGCTTCCGCGAGGCCTGAGAGGGAGTGCTGCAAAACGACCGATGCATCTACCGGAACCTCCTGGACTTCCATCATGCCCGCCCTGGTGTACGCGAGCAAGTCGTTAATGAGTGTCGCCAAACGACGGCCTCCCTCATTCAGGAATCCCAGGAATTGCCGTCCATCAGCGTCTAACAGGCTATGATACCGCTGAGCCACGATTTCGCTGTACACGGCAACATTGCGAATCGGCTCCTGCAGGTCGTGGCTGGCGGAATAGGCAAACTGCTGAAGATCGTCATTGGCCCTCCGCAAGGCCTCTTCCTTTTCCTTCTGCTCGTGGATGTCCGTGTTGGACCCGATCCACATCGAAATCTCGCTACTCGGCATCGCGCATGGCGTGTGCACGGGTGAGATGCCACCGGTACTTTCCATCCGCGCGGCGAAAGCGGTGCTCGAAATGGAATGGCTCGCCGGACTCAATCGATTCCCGCCAAGCGCGCACGTTTTCTTCCACGTCGTCGGGATGAACGAATTGAGTCCAGCCCCAATTCCTGATCTGCTTCGAAAGACAGTCCGGTGAACTCCAGCCATTGCCGGTTGAAGTAATCGATATCACCGTTGGGTTTCGCGGTGAAAATCTTCTGCGGCATCGACTCGGCCATGAAGCGAAACCGTTCCCGCTCTTTATCGACATCCCGCAAGCGCCGCTTCCCGATCGAGCAGCGCTTTCTTGAGATCGTTGTCCCGCGATTGGATGCCTGCCAGCATCTCATTGAATCGATCTACTAGAACTCCCAGTTCATCGCCGGAGAGTTTCTCCGCGCGCGTGCTGTAGTCGCCGGTCTCCGATACCGAAGTCGTGGCACGCACCAGTCTGCGAGATGGGCGTCGCGATCAGGGCGCGCAGCTTCGATGAGACCAGAAAGCGCCAGCAGGCTCGAAGCCAGCAGCACGCCTAGCACCGTTCCGCCGTACAGCCGCATGCGCTCGTAGATTTCACCGAGATCATAGAGCAGCATCAGGGTGCCGATGCGGCGACCGTTCAAAATAATGGCCTTGCGAGACGATCAGGTCCTGGGGGCGTGAATCGGATTCGATCCTGGCCATCGGCAGGCGGACACGCGAGGCGCCCTGGCGCGAATATCTGGCGAGGACAGTGCCCTCCGGCCGATAGATACATGCGCCGACCACATGCGGTCTGGCGCGCAATGCGCCCAGTGTTTCAGCGGCGGTTTTCGGATCGTTAAAAGCCAGCGCGGCGGTGCTATTGTCGGCGATGATGCGGGCCAGCGCGGCAAGATCGCGCCGCAGATAACCGCGGAACAGGACCGAGTCCGCGAGGACGATACCCAATCCTGCCAGCAGCAGGGCTGCTGCGGTGGTCGCCATGATGATGATCACCAGCTTTTGCTTAATCGGTATGTCGCGGAAGTTCGCATCGCATCGTCTCGGCCCGATTCTATTTTTCAACAGATCTCGCGACGCTCAACAATTTCGAACTGAGCTTAAGTCCGGCGTTCGCCGCCGCGCGCTTGATTGATGTCGAAGCGAACACGGCGGTTTTCAATCACGAAGGCAATCATGCCGCCCATCCGCAGCAAACTTCTCACCCTCGCCGACGGTCAGGACCCCCGGCCCCAGGCTGCTCAGGATCTGGGCGACATCCTTTTCCGAGCTGCCTATAGAACACGACCTGGCACGCTGGCGGCGCCGGCAAGCTGGCTCAATCTCTGCACGATCAGCTTCCGGCCATTAATCGCTTCGCCTTGCACGATTTCATCCAGCGCGCGCCCGAACGGATCTTTCCCCAGAATGCAAATGGCGACGGGCGATGCGGCGCCAACGTCGTTGTCTGGCGGCCAGTCTATGAATTTCGTGAAGTTCAGCAGGAACGCCGCCTTGACCTGATACTCCAGGGATTGCTCCGGGGCCTGGCCCGCGGCGCAGGCGGCAAGGCCGGCCAGCAGGCCGAGTCGACATTCCGGCCTTCCGCAACCTCGCACGCGGCAGTGGTTTCGTCCGGCTTGGCTCACCTTCTCCATGTGAGTTTGTAAGTACGCGCTTCTCCTGATTCCGACCAGCGGGCCGGGATCGCCGCCGAAATTCCGGATGGGAGGGCTGGAGAAGATTCTGGCCCGCCAACGACAATTCGAGTTGCCGGCTGAAGCGCCACGCGAATCGGACATCGCCCGTGGAATAGGCCGGCACAAGCTGGCCAGGCAAGGCGCTGACATACCGGTAGGTCAAATCCAGTTGCAGGGTTTTCGAGAGATCGAAGGAGGACATGACTGATCACTTCGTGTTGCGGGCTCGACCCGACAATTCCAGGCGCGGTTCCCACATCGAGCGAATGCGGCGCTCTCGTCGATGTTCATGTGCAGATAGGAGTAAGACCCGCGCAGCCGCCAGAAAGTCGCGGGCCGCCATTCGGGAGCGATCTCCACGCCCTTGGTCGTTGCCGAGCAGATCCGTTGCCGAACTGCGCCGGAAGCAGAAGATGCGGAGGCGCCGGATTGTCTTCGAGGGAAAAGCCTCCCGTGATCTCCTCGTCGAACAGATCGTGATAGTGGTTATAAAAACTGGCGACACCGAATGCGAACTTCTTGCCGATCAGCCGCCGGTATCCCAGTTCGTAGCCGTTGAGTTGTTCCGGCGCGAAGTGGGGATTGGCATTGAATCGGGCAAATTCCGGCAGCCCGCTCGGGCTGATTCCGACGAAACCCGAAAGGTAGAAGTTTTCTTCGGCGTCGGATGGAGTTCGCAGGGCGTGCGTAAAGGCCGCCCAGACTGTTTGCTTTCGCTGAAGGCGTCCACAGCAGCCGGGCGCTCGGTTCGAACTCGAAACCGGTGAAATTGGTGCGCAGCAATTTGGTGCCGACAATCAGCGACAGACGCTGGTCGACCAGTGCGATCTCATCCTGCAGGAAGGCGGTGAACAGCTGGTCCGTTCTCATGATTCGGGCAGAAACGTCAGTCCGGAAACGACCTCGATATCGTCGGCATGGCTGAAACGCGCGCCCAGGCCCCAGGAAATCTGCTGCCGCGCCGGGAGGGGAAGGTGTTGCAGGAAATCGACATCGAAGGTATTGCGTCTCTCGCCGAAGTTCGGCTCATAGCGATTAGTGCGGTCGTAGTAGGCCTGTAGCTGGATGTCGCCGCCGTCTTTCAACCTCCTGTCCCAGCGGCCCATGATATTTCCGCCCGAGAGAGTCGGCGTTTGCATCCACGATCTGCGAATACGGCGCCGTATAGCTGATGGCCTGGACGCTTTCCCCGCCCTCTTCCCTGTAAAGATCGCCCTGGACCGTAAAGGCGTCACGGTTGTTTGGGTTCCAATCCATGCGGAAGCCGGTCTGCGCGGCCCGCCAATCGTCGAAGTTCTCGGCCGTCCGGATGATACTTCGGGACTGCGCGTGAACCCTTTCCCATAGATGCGATAGGTCAAGTCTTTGGCCGATTGCCGCCGCCATACGGAAGTTGGCGAAGCCCTGTTCCTCGTTGCCGCCTCCCGCCGACGCCAGCATTCCTTGGGTTTCCTTGGTGTTCTTGGTGATGACATTGATGACACCGTTCACTGCATTCGGTCCCCAGATGGTGCCACCCGGCCCGCGGATCACCTCGATCCGATCGATGTCGTCCATGAACGTGTCTTGCACTTCCCAATAGGTGCCGGCAAGGAGCGTGGAATAAACGGTACGCCCGTCGATCAGCACCAGCACGCCGCGCGAGAACCGGGTGCCAAAGCCGCGAATCCCGATCGACCACTTGTTGGCGTCGATGCGGGCGACCTCCACGCCTGGGGCGAGCCGCAACGCTTCTGGAATGCTGGTTGCGCCAGAACGGCGGATATCCTCCCCGGTGATCACGTAGATCGCCGCCGGGCTCTGAAAAGCTCTCACGGGCTCCTTGGAAGGAGTGGTCACCTCAATTTGCGTGAGCTCTTCGAGGCTAAGGGTCTTGAGGGCGGCGGGTCCCGTCTTCCCCGACGTGTCCTGCTGAGGATCGGCAGCGCTCACCATCGGTATGAGCAGAACGATTAACCTCACTAGGCGCGCAGCAGTTTAAGGTGAGGAATCTTATGCCATCGCCGGGAAGTGTCATCATTGCAATCTGCCTAGTTTAGTGGAAACACTTCCACTCTCGGGTGATGACAGGAGCGTGTCAGAGGTGAGTGGTACGAAGTAGTACAGGTTGTTTAGAACTTCCCCCCGTCAAGTATCCGGTTCGTTCCGTTTCGCCAGTGCGCCGGAGCCTGCACCTTCAGCCTGATCCGGTCCCAACCTCATGGGCGCCGCCAATCCCGGGAACGGACACGCGATCATCCAGTTGCTCCGCCTCTTTTTCCGCATCGGCGATACTATCGTTAGTGATGAAGCCACTCGTATTATTGCTGGCCGTTGCTGTTTATGGCCGACCTCACCCAACTCAAACAGATGAGCGCGCGCTTCGGGAGCTTATGGAATGGATTGGCCGTGGATAAAGCACTTAGTGGAGTTGCGAGATTCAGGGCGGCTCCAAGAATTCATTCAAGAATCTCAGCTCTTGTTAGCCCGTTCGACGGACAACAACGAGAAGGCGAGCCTACTAACGGGCGCACACGTGTGCTGTGTCATGCTTGGTCGCTTGGGTGTAGCACGACAGATGCTCACTCAAATGCAGGAGCTGGAAATACCGGAGATTGAAGTCCGCTTAAATGCCGAATTCTGCGAGCCATGCCTCTTGATACAGGAATGCAAACCCGAAGAGGGTATTGCGGCTTTTGAACAAATGCTGCACCGCTACGGCGATGTATTCAGGGAAGCACGCTTTCAGTATCTTTATGAGGGTATCCAGTGTCGAAGAGCGTTGGCTTTGTTTGAGCTTTCCCGCTTTACAGACGCGTTACCGATCCTCAAGGAGATCGATACCTTCTCATTCGAAGAAGAAACAGATGACCAAAGAACGCACTTCGCGCTCGCCGTCTGTTACGAGGAGACCGACGTCGCCGAATCTGCAAAGCAAGAATACTTCCGGGTCATCGGTTTGAATCTCAAAAATGACCTTGAGGAACGCGCGCGGTATCGTTTGTCGAGACTTCTTTATCGCAGCGGTGCTCTGGCGCAGGCGAGGAAGCAATTGGAAATCATCGTTGACACGTATCCAAAGACCGATGCCGCGGTGCCGCCGACCTATGTTTACAAGCAGTTGTCGCAAGTCTGTCGCTATCTCGGCGACAAGAAGAAAGCCAGGCTTTATTGGGACTTGGCAGAGACGGCACAGCAGAAAAAGCGGGCGGAAGAAGCGGGCCAGCCTGAATAACGCCCTGGAAGCCAATCTTGATTCAGATGAGAGCAGACCGGCCTGGCGACGAAAGCCCGTCCACCCCTTTTCCCAGACGACGGTCCCAGGCGGTTTCTGGATCATTCCAGTGATCCCCTCTTTTTCCCCATCGGCGATACTATCGTTAGTGATGAAGCCACTCGTATTATTGCTGGCCGTTGCTGTTATGCCCGACCTCACCCAACTCAAACAGATGAGCGCGCGCTTTGCGCCGGTCAAACCTAAGTACGATACCTCCACGCTATCTACTGGCGACCGCACCGCGCTTGCCAAACTGGTCGAAGCCGCGCGGGTCCTCAACTTCCTGTTCATGGACCAACTCTGGAGCGGAAACCGCGCCCTCTACGATCAGCTTCAGAAAGACACCAGCCCCCTGGGTAAAGAACGGCTGCACTACTTCTGGTTGAACAAAGGCCCGTGGTCTGACCTTGACGGCCACACTGCTTTCCTGCCCGGCGTCCCGGAACGCAAGCCGCTGGGCGCGAACTTCTATCCGGGCGACATCACGCGGGACGAGTTCGAAACCTGGACGGCCAAGCTCTCTCCGGCGGATCGCCAGCAAGCCGAGGGGTTCTTCACGCTCATCCGCCGCGACGCGAACAAGAAGCTCACCATGGTGCCCTACAGCAAAGCCTATGCCGCTGACTTGGGCAAGGCCGCGGGCCTGTTGCGCGAAGCGGCCGCGCTCACCGACAACGCCTCGCTGAAGAAGTTTCTAACGCTGCGCGCGGACGCGTTTCTCTCGAATGACTACTACGCCAGCGACCTCGCGTGGATGGAGTTGGACGCGCCTCTGGACATTACCATTGGTCCTTACGAGACTTACAACGACGAGTTATTCGGCTACAAAGCGGCCTTCGAAGCGTACGTGACTATCCGCGACGACCGCGCCACGGAACGGCTGAAGACCTTCGCCGATCATTTGCAGGAGATCGAAAACAACCTGCCCATGGATCCGCGTTTTCGCAATCCGAAGCTTGCGGCGGCGGCGCCGATTCGCGTCGTCAATGAAGTATTCGCCGCCGGCGATGGCGCGCACGGTGTCCGCACTGCCGCGTTTAACCTGCCCAACGATGAGCGCGTGGTCCATGAGAAGGGCGCCAAGCGCGTCATGCTCAACAACATACAGGAGGCCAAGTTCGAGAGCAACTTGAAACCGATCGCGGGGCGCGTGCTGTCCGCGGCGGACCGGCAGAACCTCAGTTTCGATTCGTTCTTTTCGCACATCCTGGCGCATGAATTGAGCCACGGCATCGGGCCGCAGCAGATCCAGGTGGCAGGCCGCGGCACTTCCCCGCGCCAGCAATTGAAGGAGCTCTACGCGCCCATCGAAGAGGCGAAAGCTGACATCACCGGCCTCTTCATGTTGCAGTATCTCTACGACCACGGCTTTCCGCACACGCCAGATGCGGAGCGCCAACTCTACGCCACGTATCTGGCTTCCACCTTCCGCTCGGTGCGGTTCGGGCTCACCGAAGCGCATGCCCGCGGCACCGCCATACAGTTCAACTATCTGACTGACAAGGGCGGGTTCGTGGCACACCCGGACGGCACGTTCTCCGTGGATTACGGTAAGATCAAGAACGCCGTGCGCGACCTCGATCACGATTTTCTAACTCTTGAAGCGACAGGCGACTACGCCGGCGCTAAGAAGATGCTCGAAACTCTGTCCGTGATCCGGCCGGCCATGCAGAAGGCGCTGGATGGGATGAAAGACATTCCCACCGATATCGATCCAACGAACGAGTAACTCCATGCTGAAAATCGCCGGTGCGCTCCTGGCCGTTCTTGCTCCTCCAATCGCTTGCCTGGACTCAAGACGCTCATCCCGTCACGGGGCGGCAATACGCCGGAACGATGGGCATGGGCGGCGCCCCCTGGCTGGTGCGTGCGGAGCGCGAAGCGGAAGAGCATCCCGACCAGGCGCTGGATGAGCTCAAGATTGCCAAGGGCGCGACCGTCGCCGATATCGGTGCGGGCGTCGGCTACATGAGCTGGCGGATGGCCGAGCGCGTGGGTCCGCAGGGCAAGGTGTACGCCAACGACATCCAGGCGCCCATGCTCGAACAGCTCCGCCGCAATGTGGAAGCGCGGCACCTCACCAACGTGGAGACGGTCCTGGGTGAGCCTGACGATCCGAAGCTGCCGCAGGGCCGCATGGACCTGGTGCTGATGGTGGACGTATACCACGAGTTCAGCGAGCCGCGGAAAATGTTGCGCCACATCCGGGAGTCGCTGAAGCCGGACGGCCGCATGGTGCTTCTGGAATACCGCGCCGAAGACCCCAAGGTGCCGATCCTGGCGCTGCACAAAATGACCGTGGACCAGGTGAAAGCGGAGATCGAGCCCGAGGGCTTCCGGCTCGATAAGGTCGATTGAAACGCTGCCTCGCCAGCACATTCTCATCTTCCGCCGCAAGCCGGATTGAGCCATATATTTCAGACCTGAGGGTCGTTATAATGGGGTCGGCTTAAGGAAGGAAGTAACCATGATCTGGATCGCACTGTTGTTGTGGGCGAACAGCGCAGCCCCGCAGCACGTCCAGCGCGGGGAGGCCCTCTTTGGGGAACGATGCACCGCGTGCCACGCGCTCAAGGGGCGCGGCACGGCGGTGGGGCCCGATCTTTCGGTGATGGGAAGACTGCCGCCGGCGGCAATCGCGACAGCGATTCGATCCACGGCCACTCAATATGTTCAGACCGTGAAGCTGAAAACCGGCGAGTCCTTTCCCGGAATGCCGCTTGCCGGCGATGACAGCCACTCGAAATTCTACGACGTTTCCAAAATGCCGCCTGAATTGCGGCAGATTGAGCCCGCCGACATACAGAGCAGCACGGCGTCCCAGGACGCGTGGAAGCATCCGCCGGCGATCGCCAACTACAACAGCAGCGACATTGCCGACATCATCGCGTATATCAAGTATGCGGTGACGGGGAGTGTTAAGCCGGTCGATTCGGGGGACGTGGAGTAAACCCACCGGCGGCGAAGACCGCCGCCGTTACGTAGCGCTGGCGATCTTGTCGCCGGCCCCGGTGGGGCAGCGCCATGCGCTGCCACCTGTACACTGGAAAGGATGTCCTCGCCCGCGATCCTGGTGCGCGACCTGAAGAAGTCTTACGGGTTGAAGGCCGCCGTCAACGGCGTGGATCTGGAAGTCCCGCGGGGTTCCTTCTTCGGCTTCCTCGGCCCCAATGGCGCGGGCAAATCGACCACCATTCGCATTCTCACCGGCCTGATTCCGGCCGATAGCGGCTACATCGAAATCCTGGGGCTGCGTCTGCCCGAAGACGAGATGGAGATCAAGAAGCGCATCGGCCTGGTGCCTGACGAATCCCTGCTGTTCGAACGCCTCACCGGTTTCGAATTTCTCGAGTTCGTGGGGCGCATGTACGCTCTGCCGCGGGACGTCGCCATACAGCGTGCGCGCGGTCTGCTGGATCTGATGGAACTGGCCAACGACCGCAAGGTGATCGGCGAGTACTCCAAGGGCATGCGCAAGCGCGTCGCCATGGCCGCCTCGCTCATCCATCACCCCGAGCTGTTCCTTATGGACGAGCCGTTTGAAGGCGTGGATGCCGTGGGCGCGCGGCTCATGAAAGACATCCTGGTAGATCAGGTTCGCCGCGGCGCCACCATTTTTCTGACCTCTCACGTGCTGGAAGTGGTGGAGCGCCTCTGCGACCGCATCGCCATCATCAACAACGGCGCGATCGTGACCTCGGGCACGCTGGCGGAACTTCGTTCCAGCGGGGAGTCATTGGAAGATGCTTTCGTCCGGGTGCTGGGCGCGGACCGGCAACTGGAACGGCTCGACTGGTTATGATCGCCGCCATTTTGCGCGCGCAACTTCTAAGCATGCGCTTTGGCGCGAGCCGCGGCGCCATCTTCAGCCTGATCACCGGCTTGCTCTGGTACGGCTTCTGGTGCGGCGCTTCCGTGGCGATGTACGCATTGGCCAGTCAGGCCGGAGCGTCCGTGTTGCGGCGGGCGCTGCCGATCGGGCTACTGCTCCTGTTCGTCTATTGGCAGGTGGTTCCTATTCTTTCCGCCAGCATGGGTTCGGCGCTCGACATGCGCAAGTTGATGCTCTACCCCGTGCCGCACCGGAAACTCTTTCTGGTGGAAGTGATGCTGCGCCTGACGACCGGGGCGGAAATGGTGCTGGTCGCGGCCGGCGCCTCAGCAGGTCTCGTGCGCAACTCCGCGATCGGGGGCTGGACGGCCGCGCCGCGAATCCTGGCGGCCATCCTGATCTTCCTCCTGTTCAACCTCCTGCTCGCATCCGGGCTGCGCAGTCTGGTGGAGCGCCTGCTGTCGCACCGCCGAATTCGCGAGATCCTCGTCATCTTCATGTTGTTAGTGGTGACGCTGCCGCGCGTGATGTTCGCTACCAGAACGGGCCCCAGATCCTTGGATGGCATGGGCGCGTTGACCCATACGCTGGTTCTGCCATGGGTCGCCGTAGCCGGCGCTGTGATGGGCGCATCCGCGTTGCGCTCGCTGCTGCTCATCGGGGCGTGGACTGTGGCGGCGGCATGGTTTGGCCGCACCCAGTTCGAGCGCAATCTCCGCTACGATGCCGTGGCCGCGCAAGCTACACCGCTCGACCGGGTGCCCTCAACAAAGCCCTCCTGGTCCGACCGATTGTATCGATTGCCCGCGCTGATCTTCGGCGATCCGCTGGCGGCCTTGATTGAGAAGGAACTGCGTTCCCTAGCCGCACACCGCGTTTTCGCATGGTCTTCGTCATGGGGTTCTCCTTCGGCCTGATGGTGTGGCTGCCGTTCGTGCTGGGCCGCCAGGCCGAACGCAACGGCGCCATTGAGGAGAATTTTCTGGTGATGGTCTGCGTGTACGCGCTAACCCTTCTGGGCCAAGTCACGTATTGGAACTGCTTCGGTTTCGACCGCTCCGCCGTGCAGATCTATTTCGCCGCGCCGCCGCGTATCTCGGTCACGCTGCAGGCCAAGAACATCGCCTCCATGATTTTCATCTACGTGGAGGTGCTGGTCCTCACCGGTTTGACGTGGGCGCTCCGCATCGGCGTGGGATTTGGAAAAGTAGTGGAAACGCTGTTCGTGGTCGCGGTGTGTTCTCTCTATATGATGGCGTTCGGAAATATCAGCTCGGTTCACTACCCCCGCGCCCTTACGCCCGAACGAGTCTCGCAAGGAGGCGCATCCAGCCGGTTCCAGGCGCTCGTTTTCATACTGTATCCGCTGGCGCTGCTGCCCGTGATCCTGGCGTATCTGGCGCGCTACGCCTTCGCCAGTCAAACCGTTTTCGTGGTGGTCCTGGGATTCGCGGGCGTGCTCGGCGTGTTTTTGTACCGCATGGCGATGGAGTCGGCCGTTAACACGGCGAGCAAGAGCCGGGAGCGCATTCTGATGGACCTGTCGCGGGGCGAGGGGCCGGTGACGTCGAATTGAAGTCACCGGCGGCAAGGACCGCCGGCGCTACTGCTTCCTCTTCAGCACGTCCACCAATTCCTGGACGGCATCGGCGCTCTTCTTGAGCATGGCCTGCTCTTCGGCTGTAAGCTTCACCTGGTAGATCTGCTCAATCCCACGCGAGCCCAGTTTCACGGGCACACCTACGAACAGACCATTGATACCGTACTCGCCTTCGAGTAGCGCGGCACAGGGCAGGACCTTTTTCTGGTCTTTGAGAATGGATTCCGCCATCTCGACCGCCGCCGCCGAAGGTGCGTAGTAGGCGCTCCCCGTCTTCAGGTATTTGACGATCTCGGCCCCGCCATTGCGCGTGCGGTCGACGATCTTGTCGATGGTCGCCTGGTCCATCAACTCGGTGATGGGAATACCGGAGACGTTGCTCAACCGCACCACGGGAACCATGGTGTCGCCGTGACCGCCCATAACCACCGCCGTCACATTCTGCGCCGACACCTTCAACTCCTGGGCGAGGAAGGTGCGGAAGCGCGCGCTGTCGAGCACGCCGGCCATGCCGATGACGCGGTTCTTGCTGAACTTCGATACCCAGTACGCCGCCTGGCACATGGCGTCCAGAGGATTGGTGACCACGATGAGAATGCAGTTGGGCGAGTACTTCACCAGTTGCTCGGTGGCAGTGCGAACGACGTCGTAATTGGCCATCAGCAGATCATCGCGGCTCATCCCCGGCTTGCGCGGAAAACCGGCGGTGATGATGGCGATATCGGACCCGGCGGTGGGCTCGTAATCGTTCGAGCCGGTGATCATGACGTCATAGCCCTGAACAGGGCCGGACTGCAGCAGATCGAGCCCTTTGCCTTGAGGCACGCCTTCGACGACATCGACCAGGACCACATCGGCGAGTTCCTTTTCGGCAATGCGCAGCCCGCAATTGGCGCCGACATTGCCGGCGCCCACAACCGTAACTTTCTTTCGCAAGAGAACAGCTCCTTTGAGATGGGGAATGGAAAGAAGATTATATCAGCCGTCGACGATGGCGCCGCTCGGCGAATTGGGCTCCTGGCTTTCACCACCACCGGCCGGTGAAAGGGTACGGTTTATTACGGTGTCCCAAAGATTTGATATAAACAGGTCTTTTGTACTTGTATTCGACCCCGGCGCGCGTAAGATAGGTGTCAGTAACCCAGAAAACTTCGCGGAAGGTGACATTATGAAGGTCTCTCTGGTAGGCGCTGAGCTCGAAGAGAATCTCGGGCTTCGCTATATGGCATCGGCGCTGGAAGGTGTGGGCCATCAAGCCGACATCGTTCCATTCGCTTCCGAATACGAGATTCCCGACGTAGTGAGCCGCATTCTCAAGGATCAACCTGATATCACGGGCCTCTCGATGGTGTTCACCGGCCGCGGGCGCGAGTTTTGCCACCTCGCTCAGTCTCTTCGGCAGGCCGGTTACCATGGCCACCTGATCGGAGGCGGGCCCTTCGCCTCGTTCAACTGCGAACAACTGCTCCGGGATTATCCGGCCTTCGATTCCATCGCCCTCGGGGAGGGTGAGGAACTGATCTGCGCTTTGGCATCGAATCTGGAGGATGTGTCGCGGGTATCCGGGTTATGTTACCGGCGGAGCGACGGCTCCATTACGGTCAACCCGTCGAAGGGCAACCCCGACAATCTGGACGCGCTGGCATTCCCCAAGCGCACTACCTTTCACTCCTACTTCGGCAAGCCGATTGCCAGCGTGCTAACCAGCCGCGGCTGCTGGCGCGAGTGCGCGTTTTGCAGCATCAATGCGTGGTACCAGCGGGGTGGAGGCAAGAAATTTCGCATCCGCAGCGTGGATAGCATCGTGGCGGAAATGAAGGAGCTCTACTTCAAATACGGGGTGCGGATATTCAATTTCCAGGATGATAACTTCTTCCTGCCCAACCCCGAGAAGGCTAAGCAGCGCTTCGAGCTACTGCGTTCCCGCCTGCAGGACGAAGGCGTCGGACGCATCGCGATTGCGGTGAAGGCTCGGCCCGACAGCATCACGCGCGGCTCCATCGAGGTGCTCGACCAACTGGGGCTGTTCCGGGTGTTTCTCGGAGTCGAGAACGCCTCCGAAACCGGCCTGCGGAATCTGAACCGCAAATCCTGCGTCTCCGAGATTCTGAACGCACTGGAAATCCTCAACGAGTTCGGCACGCATATCGCCTACAACCTGCTGATGTTCGAGCCGGAAACGACCCTTGACGAAATCCTGATCAATCTCCGGTTCATGGAGAAGCACATCGAAAATCCGTACAATTTCTGCCGCGCCGAGGCTTATGCGGGCACTGGCCTGGAAACGAAACTGGTATCCGAAGGCCGCCTACTGGGGGATTACTTCGGTTTTGACTACCGGCTTCACGACCCTCACTCGGAGGCGTTCCATCAGATCGCGAATTACGCGTTTTTCAACCGCAATTTCAGCGACTACGGCCTGCACTATTTTAATATGCAGGTGGACTTCTACTTCCAACTGCTGCGCCGGTTCCACCCCGAAGTGCTCACGCAGTCCCTGCGCGCAGCGGTGCGGAATTTCATCAAGCTCACGAACCTCGACACCTACGAATGCATCTGCCGCATCTACGACTTTGTGGCCAAAAGCGACCCCACGGACCTGGTGCGGCTGCGCAGCTTCGCCGGTGAATTGCGGGAGGAGGTAGATGAGCGAAGTGTGCAATTACTGGCGCGCGGCGAGTGCATTGTGCACTGGCTCGAGACCACATACGAGCGCCGCGAGTCGGGCCCGACCGAGATTCCGGAGATGCCTTTCATGAGCGTCTCCCCCACCCGAGCAACACGGCGATTCGAGGCCGGATCGGCGAATCCTTTCGACCCGCTGGGCCTCACGCCTGTTCCCATCCCCTACGACGTTTTCAAAGCCCGGCTGGCCGCCGAGCCACGAGAGCGCTCCGAACAAACAGCGTCCTGCGCGAACTAGGGGGCGCCCAAAACAGTCCAGGCGGAGCTTGGAGGAGTAAATATGAGTGAACGAATCATCACCCGCGGTTTTCCGTGGGGCGAACCAGCCCACCCCGGAATTGTCAGGCAGTACGAAGACCTGATCGCCATTTATAAGGTCATTCGGGGCCAGCTTCAGGAAGGAATCGATCGAGCCTTCGATCAGGTTTCACGCGACATCGGCTTTGTCGTATCGACAACCATCCCGGTTACCCTCGAGATCAAGGAGGACAAGGCCGCCCAATGGACCATGGCGAAGCAGCTGAAGGGAAGCCTGTTTGAGAAGGCACTACTGGGCGCCGTGCACTCGGATCCAGTCCCCTGGAAAGCAGTATCGCCCGGACAACACCAGTTGTACCTGGTCTGGTTCGACGCCCTCAAGCTGAAGCTTCGCAAGGACTGGCTGGAGCCGGTGCACTTCCTGGCTGAGGAAGTGGCCGGACTGGTCAGCGAGGCTGCCAGGGTTCGTCCAGAAGTGCAGGAACCAGCACACTGGTTCCTCCCGTCGGCCACCATCGCCGCGGAGGAGAAAGTTCTGATCTCGGCTATCGACGAGGTCTACCCCGAGCTGAGGCTGGCGGAGCGCATTGGCAACACGCGTCAAGCGTTGCGCGCCGTCCGGCCCGAGGTAATGGAGCCGGCGCATCCCGGCACGACCCGGGTGGCGGAGCTTGCGCTACGGGAGATCGCCAACATTTTCAAGCATGTCGCGCCTGGCGTTCAGGAACCGGCACACTTTCAACGTGCAGAGCGGGACATTCTGGCGGAGATCGAAGCCGTGGTGAGGAAGTTCGGGGCTTAACGGCCAACCGCCGGCGTTAACAGGGCGGCTGGAGCGCCGCCCTTGACGACTGTCGACTCTCACGAAATGCCGATCGTCTGCCCTACAGAAATACACTACACCAGGGCGTCAAACCACTGATCCGCCTCTATTTCTGAGGCGCACCATAGCCCAGCCCGCAGTTAGGAGGCCGAACAGGACCCAGGACATGTTTGGCTCCGGGACGGGCGACGTACCGCCCCCTGACACTTGCCAGGTTCCCTCATCGAAGAAGACTAGTCCTTCGCCGCCACTGGAAGAACCGCCATCTTCCTGATTCGGTGAAGTCTCAGTGAAGATTTGGTTGAAGGGCGACGGATTCTCCAAGTTGATGAACCATCCATCGATCTTTCCGCTCGCGTCCGTAGAGATTTCAAAAGTGACGTCCGTGGGCGGGCTGAGACTCGAAATTGTTTGGACTCCATCGCTGAAGCTGTAAGAGGTTGGCGTTTCGCTGGCAAGTACCAAGTTATCACCCAGCGCCGAGGCAAGCGTGAAGGATCCGCTAACGAAATCAGTTGTCGTGTAAGGCGCTGTTGCAGTTTGGAAATCGTTTCCAGTGTAGGTGTATGTGATGTCGGCTCGCGCTGCGGACTGTAGTCCGCAAAACAAGATCAAGCCAGTGACAATTGTTTTTGTCACGGCGGAAATCGCAGTTTCAAAACGAATAGTACTTATGTTAAGCATGGCCCCTCCAAGGACTCCCTCTTATAGCGCCTGCTATCCTAAAATGTCCTTAAAGCGTTCTGAAAATTTCTGAAAGGTCAGTTTTTCAATGAGTTCGGAGGGGACGAGAGTCCATCGGCCGAAGAAGTATCGATTCGACGAATTCGAACTTTTCCCCAATCAGGGAGCGCTATGGCGGGCCGGCGAGCGGGTGCCCCTGATGCCGAAGCCGTTGGCGACGCTCGTGGTACTGTTAGACCGCGCTGGCGAGACTGTGTCCAAGGATGAATTGCTGTCCCAGATTTGGGGTGGCATAGCCGTCGAGGAGAACAATCTCACCCAAAGTATTTCGACGCTTCGTAAGGTGCTCGGCGAAAAGCGCGGCGAGAACCGATTCATCGCGACTGAGCCGGGAAACGGCTACCGCTTCGTCGCGGCTGTTCAGCGAATCGACGAGACGCCGTTCAACGCTCCCGAAACAGTCATCTCGTCCGTACCGAATGGGAAACCGGGTCATTCCACGGCAGGCCGGCATCCGAGGTGGCTGTATGTGGTTGCGGCCGTCAGCTTGCTCTGCCTGGTATCGGGCGTTTGGCTGTGGACGCGCAACCCGGCCGGGAAGGCCACTCGGCGAAAGTCGGTGGCCGTTCTGCAAATTCGCGATCTGTCGAAGGCCACGTCCGAAGCCTGGCTGCAAACCGCTTTGTCCGAGATGCTGACATCGGAACTCACCAGTGGCGGCAAGCTGCGTGCAGTACCGGCCGAAGATGTCGCGCGATGGAGATCGGATGTGGGGACCAAGTTCGAGGGCACACGGCGGGCCGACTTGGTACGCCTGGCTCGCAACAGTTTCGGCGCGGATACTTTTGTTTTTGGCACGTATCTGGTTACGGGCGTTTGCCCGGAATGCCGCGTGCGTGTGGATCTTGGATTATTCGATGCAGGGACGGGGGACCGACTGGCGACCATTATCGACGAAGGGCCGGCGCAGGAATTGCTGGATCTCACTGCTCGGCTGGGGACCAGGCTTCGCGGCGAACTGGGGGCTGGAGAGACTCCCGCGGCGCCGGTGACATGGCCGGCCGCGAGCGCTATGAAAGAGTATGCCGAGGGTTTGAAGGCGCTGCGGCTTGTCGATCCAATGGCGGCGCGCGACCATCTGCAGGCGGCTGTGAGCGTGGATCCCGGGAATGCTCTGATCCACTCGGCTCTGGCGGACGCGTGGACTGCCCTCGGTTACGGGTCGCGCGCAAATGAGGAGAATCGGCGCGCCTATGAGCTCTCCACGGCGCTAGGGCGGCTGGATCAATTGGGCATAGAGGCGCGTTATCGGGCCAGCGGGCAACAGTGGGATCGGGCGATTGAGATTTATCAAAACATCTTTCGACTCTTTCCGGACAGTTTGGAAGACGGCCTAAACCTTGCGCGCGCTCAGTTTCGGGGAAAGAAGAATGCGGACGCGAGTGCGACCTTGCGGATTCTACGCCGCCTTCCCAAGCCGGCCGGGAATGATCCGCGGATTGATCTTATCGAAGCCCAGAACGCGGGTGTCGCAAACAATTATCTCAAAACACGCGAGTATGCCCACCGGGCTGCCATCGAGGCGCAGTCGCGAGGCGCACGATACCTCTTCGCCCGCGCGCGGATGTTGGAAGGCGGAGCGATGCAAACCCTGGTGGACGCGAACTTCTATGCCGTCCAGACGGAAGGCCGCAAGGTCTGCGAAGAGCTGGGGGATCGCCAGTGTGTCAGTCAGGCATGGCGGATTCGAGGCAATGAGCGGTACTACAGTGGACACTTCGCAGAGGCACAGGAAGCCTATCTTGCAGGCGTCAGCGTCGCCCGTGAACTGGGTGATCGGGCGGAGTTGGCGAATCTTCTGACCGGCCTCGGTGTAGTTGCCGAGTCGAACCTGGAGTGGCAACAGGCGGAGCAAGATCTTCAAGAGGCCATCGCGCTTAAGAAAGAGACTGGCTACGATCCGAGTGAGGTACAAATTGAACTCGCCGGGTTCTACCTTCGCTTGGGTAGGCTTTCCGATGCCGCACGCACAGCGGATGAAGCACATGCGGAGGCGCAAAAGACAGGCGCTCACGAAAATCTCGGCGAGGTATTCGGATTGCGAGCAGCTCTGGCGCGGCTCGATGGCCGCCTGGATGCCGCCCAGAAAATTGATGAGAAAGCCATCACCGAATTGCGCGTTTCGAATGGGGCTCAGTCGCTGACGCTGGCGCTGGCAGCACTCAGCTCGATACTTACGGTCCGCGGTGATTTGCAGTCGGCCGAAAAACGCCTGGGTGAGGTGAGCGCAAGCATTGCTCCCGAGGTTCTGGGAAACATCGAACTGGCTCGCGCGGAGTTGCTGCTCGCAAAGGGCCAATTTCAGACGGCGGCTGAGGAAGCCAAGCGCTCCGCGGAGCATTTTACAAATGCTCACCTGGATGAGGACTCGGCCGTGGCATTGGTTACACAAGCCGATGCGCTGGAAATGTTGGGGAGGAATTCGGATGCGCTCCGAACCTGCCAGGACGCGGAACAGCGGGCTGCGCGAATCCCCAATCCACTGCCAGTCTTAGCGGCCCGCCTGGCAGCCTGGAGACTGACAGGTAATTCCGATTCGAACGTGCCGGCGGATCTGCACGCGAGCGTCGTGAGTCAGCGGAATCCTGAGCTATCGCTCGAGGAAGATTTCGACTGGGCCAGGCGAGCTAAGCGGACCGGGGCTCCCAACGCCAAGCGGCTGCTCGATGCAGTTGCTGACTAAGGCGGCGAACCACGGTTATCTCACAATGTCGCGACGCGCGCGTAGTCTGGAACAATAAGGCTGCGGACGCAGGCACTACCCCACTGCCACGCCTCCCCGCCGTCGAAGGCTGTACTATACAAAGCATCATGACGGAACACAAAGGGAAGTGCGACGCGTGCCACGGATCGGGCCAGTGCACCATGTGCAAGGGCACGGGGAATGGCGGTCAATGCACCAATTGCGCGGGAACGGGCAAGTGCCCACGGTGTCTGGGTACCGGCCACAAAAAGCCCGATCGGGCCAAGTAGGGGATCGGGCAACTCAAAACCAATCACCCGTTCCTTTGTTCTTGTCCATCGTCAACTGGAAATCTCTTCCACAGCGCGTGCAGCGGAGCACGTAAAAGTAACTATCCTTCACCGGCCTGTCGCGACGCAATTCCGGCAGCGGTGAACTGGCCTGTACGACCTCCAGCATTCCGCCTTCGACATAAGGAGCAAGCTGTTCCGCAAGATCGAACAGATCGGCGGTCTGCCGCATTTTTACGGGCCGGGTGAGTCGGGCGCATTTCTGGCACATAGTCTGCTACTCCGCGGGTTTCTCCCCCACTACCAGCATAGTCTCCAAGTAGGGCGCTTCTTGCTCGCGGTGCACAATCGCAGTCTCCATTTTCTGAAATCCGGCGGCCCTCAGGTATTGCTCCAGTTCCAGCTCGGAGAACCCCAGCCACAAGTCCGCATACATTTCGCGCGCTTCCTCGAAATGGTGACGGTTCAGATCGAGAATTGCAAGGCGGCCGCCAGGCTTCAGAATGCGCCACGCCTCGGCGATGGCCCGCTCGGGATGGGGGGCGTGGTGTAGCGCCTGGCTCAGAAACGCCAGGTCTACCGTGCCGCTGGGGATGGGCACCTCTTCGATGTCGCCCAAGCGATACTCCAGATTCTCGATACCGTGGGTGCGCGCCAGCTCGGAACCGAACTCCACCATCTTTTCCGAATTGTCGATGGCGATGACCTTTTTGGCACGCTGCGCCATGAGCTGCGATATGGTTCCCTCGCCCGCCCCGAGGTCGGCGATTACCATGGGTGGCATCAGCTTCAAAAGCGCTTCCGCAATGCCTTTCCACGAGCGCCCCGGAACGTACTCACGGCCGAACCGTCCCGCCAGCTCGTCGAAGTACCGGCGCATCTTGTCTTTTCGCTTACGAAGTACCAGCCGTAATGCCTGCCGGTCCTGCTCGGCCTCGGGAACTTCGGCCGCGGCTTTCCGCATCAGGTCCATTATGTCGGCGGACGCTTCTAAGCGGTAGAATGAGTTCTTTCCGGTGCGGCGGTCGTCCACGAGGCCAACTTGTTTAAGCAGAGCGAGATTCGTCGAAATCTGGCTTTGGCCCTTGCCTAGAATCTCCTGCAGTTCGACCACCGAAAGCTCCTCCTGTTCCAGAAGGAGCAGGAGCCGCAAGCGGTTAGGATCGGCGGCCAGACGCAGGGATTTCAGGATTGACGCCATAGTACAAAGTAGTATAATATCAACCTATCAAGATTTATAGATGCGAGGAGAAGTAATGGGCACTATTGCAACCACCGCAACCGACTTCAAAGTAGCCGATATGTCGCTGGCCGACTGGGGCCGGAAGGAAATTACCATTGCCGAGCAGGAGATGCCCGGCCTGATGTCGATCCGGCGCAAATACGCCAAGGAAAAGCCGCTGGCCGGCGTGCGCATCACCGGTTCGCTGCACATGACGATTCAGACCGCCGTCCTGATTGAGACGCTGGCGGATCTGGGCGCATCGGTGCGATGGGCCAGTTGCAACATTTTCTCCACCCAGGATCACGCGGCCGCAGCCATTGCGGCGGCGGGCATTCCGGTGTTCGCCTGGAAGGGCGAGTCGCTTGAGGAATACTGGTGGTGCACCTACCAGGCGCTGAGCCACCCCAACGGCAAGGGCCCACAGTTGATCGTGGACGATGGCGGCGACGCGACGCTCCTGATCCACAAAGGGTACGAACTGGAAAACGGCAGCGACTGGGTCAATTCCAAATCCGACAGCCACGAAGAGAAGGTCATCAAGGACCTGCTCAAGCAGGTGAAGAAGGAAAGCCCGAACCGGTGGCATGAGCTGGCTAAGGAATGGCGCGGCGTTTCCGAGGAGACTACCACGGGCGTGCATCGCCTTTACAAAATGCACGAGGCCGGAACGCTGCTGATTCCCGCCGTCAACGTCAACGACTCCGTCACCAAATCCAAATTCGACAATCTGTACGGCTGCCGCGAATCGCTGGCCGACGGCATCAAGCGCGCCACCGACGTGATGGTGGCCGGGAAGGTGGCCGTCATCTGCGGTTATGGCGATGTGGGCAAGGGCTCCGCGCATTCGCTGCGGGGGATGGGCGCGCGCGTGGTGGTCACCGAGATCGACCCCATCAACGCGTTGCAGGCCGCGATGGAAGGCTTCGAAGTCACCACCATTGAGGACACGCTGGGCCGCGGCGACATTTATGTAACCTGCACCGGCAACCTGGACATCATCACGCTCGATCACATGCGGAAGATGAAGGACCAGGCCATCGTGTGCAACATCGGCCACTTCGACAACGAAATTCAAATGGACCCGCTGAACGCATCCGACGCGAAGAAGACCAACATTAAGCCTCAGGTGGACATGTACACCTTCCCCAAAGGCAACAGCATCTTCGTTCTGGCGGAAGGCCGCCTGGTGAACCTGGGCTGCGCCACCGGACATCCCAGCTTCGTGATGAGCAACAGCTTCTCCAACCAGACGCTGGCGCAGCTGGATCTCTGGAAGAACAAGGACACCTACAAGCCCGGCGTCTACACGCTGCCCAAGCGGCTGGACGAAGAGGTGGCGCGCTTGCACCTGGAGAAGATCGGGGTGAAGCTCACCACGCTCTCCAAGCGGCAGGCCGATTACCTGGGCGTTGCGGTGGAAGGGCCGTACAAGCCGGATCACTACCGGTATTAAGAAGCGACCGAAGGGAGCGGTTGGGGTACTAAAATTTTTTTACACTCGCAGGAGGAATAACTTGGCAGAAGCTCAAAAGTTTCTTTTCACTTCGGAATCGGTCACAGAAGGCCATCCGGATAAGATCGCAGACCAGGTCTCAGACGCGGTACTCGACGCCGTGCTCACAGACGATCCCATGGGGCGCGTAGCGTGCGAAACCCTGATCACCACCGGCGTCTGCATTGTGGCCGGTGAAATCACCACGACCACGCATCTCGATATCCCGAAGCTGGTGCGCGGCACCATCGAGTACGTCGGTTACAACGATGCCAGCTACGGGTTCGATTGTCATACCTGCGGCGTGCTCAATTTAATCCAGACGCAGTCGCCGGACATCGCCATGGGCGTGGATACCGGCGGCGCCGGCGACCAGGGCCTGATGTTCGGGTACGCCTGCGACGAGACCGAGGAGCTGATGCCACTCCCCATCGAGATGGCGCACAAGCTGGTGCAGCGGCTTTCGGTGGCGCGGCGCGAAGGCATTCTCGAATTCCTGCGGCCCGACGGCAAGAGCCAGGTTTCCGTGGAGTACGTCAACAACAAGCCCAAGCGCATTGAAGCGGTGGTGATCTCCACGCAGCACGCGCCGGAAGTCGGCACCGAAGAGTTGCGCAAAGAGGTGAAGAAGCACATCATCGACGCGATCATCCCGTCGAACATGGTGGACTCGCAGACCAAGTACCACATCAACCCCACCGGCCGATTCGTGGTCGGAGGCCCGCACGGCGACACCGGCCTCACTGGCCGCAAGATCATCGTGGACACCTACGGCGGCATGGGCCGTCACGGCGGCGGCGCTTTCTCCGGCAAGGACCCGACGAAGGTGGATCGCTCGGCCTGCTACATGGCGCGCTACATCGCCAAGAATCTCGTAGCCGCCAAGCTCGCCAGCCGTTGCGAAGTGCAGTTAGCCTACGCCATCGGCGTGGCCGAGCCCGTCTCGGTGACGGTGAACACTTTCGGAACCGGCACCATTCCGGATTCGCGCTTTACGGAACTGGTTCGCGAGAACTTCCAACTCACACCGAAAGCGATTATCGATACGCTCAAGCTGCGCCGGCCGATCTATCGCAAGACGGCCGCATTTGGGCACTTCGGGCGTAAGGAAGAGACGTTCACGTGGGAAAAGGCGGATAAGGCCGAGGCCCTGAAAGAACAGGGCGCGGCGGCCCACGCTGCCGCGAAGTAGGATTCTCTCGGGGCAGGGCCCGGCCCTGCCCCACAGTTCAGATTTTAGTACGAGGAAATTCCGTAGTCGCGCAGACGTCTTCCGGCGGCGGGCAGCCCTTCCTTCCAGGCGGTTTCCACAATCGCGTACGGCTCCCAGGCGGGCCCCGCATGGAGCGTGCGGGTGATCGGATTGTCGGTCCAGTCCCACAGCCGCCGCTGATCTTGATCGACGCTCGCCGGCAGACTGTCCCAGTGTCCCTTGGGATAGTAGTACACGCCCAGCGCCTGAATGAAGAAGCAGTAAATCGCTGCCGCCGCGAAGGCATAGCGAGCCGCACCTCGGATCGCGGGCAGTCCCACGGCGATTAGAATTATCAGGGCGGGCACAATCTCTGTCAGCAGCCGAGGTCCCCAGCAATAGCCGCCCCACCAGAACGGCAGCCTACCGATCAAAACCATCTGCCCGAGTGTGAAAACGGCAGATGCCACAACCACCGCGCGGTGACACAGGCAGTTGGCACGTGACACGGGCAGGCAGGCCGCCAGCGCGAACAAAGCGATGGGCGAATAAATCAGGAGACCACGGCCGGGACTCACCAGAATCCCAGCCCACCCTCGCCAGCCGGCGCCGTGTAACAGCCAGTCGGTCTTGTAGGCGCCGCCAACTCTTCCCAGTGCAAAGAGATTGTACGATACCACCACTACCAGGGCCGCCAGCGCCGGCCCGAAAACTCGCGCCAAGTCGGCTTTGTGGGCGCGGCGGGTCCATAATGCCGCAGCGAGCGCGGCCAGCAGAATCGCGTTGGAGGGGCGAATCATCAACGCCATGCCGGCGGCGGCTCCGCAGCACCAAGCCCAGCGCCCGGCCACATCTTCCTCCCAGCGAGCCAGAAAGTACAGACATCCCACAATCGCTACCGCGCCAAACGTGTGCTGCCACAAAGCCTGGCTGGCAGTCGACCACATAGCGGTACACAAAGCGAAGACCCACGTCAACACCCAGGCCCAGCGTATCGGCGCGAGTCGGCTTAGTAACGCCAGCATCCATAGCGCCGCGGCGGCAGTTAGCACCACTGCGGAGAATTTTTCCACGATCCGCGCCAATGCAACCATCGATTCCGGCGACCACCTGCGCAGGCCAGGGATTACCGCAGCTGGCAAATACAGGGGCGACACGAGCAACGGCCCCGCGACCGGATAGATGCTGTACCAATGCCCGCGAGACAGTTGCGCCAGCCCAAGGTTTGCGTGGTCTTGAAACCAGGGCCCGAAGCGGTCGAGCGTAATGGCGTGATCCAACACCACAGAAAACGGAAGCAGCGAGGCCGGCAGGGAATCGCCGGCGGCAATGGGACGCAAGTTGGAATGATAGATGGCGGTGAGCGCCAGAAACAGAAGCGCGTAGGGCCGCGCGCGTTTCATCACGGATCCAGCAGCCTGGCCGCGGCCTGGTCCAGAAACCAGACGGATCCTTGCGGGTGCTCGGAAGCAATTTGGGCCGGATATTTCCTGGCGCCGGAGGCGGGCTGGAACACGCCGCGAACCGTCTCCGCCTTGTCTTCCCCGGTCACCAGAAATACCAACTGCCTTGCGGCGAGCAGCGGACCGGGCAGCAGTGTCACGCGCCATTGGTTGAACTGCGGCGCGAAGACGGCAGCGGCAATTCCAGTCCGATCGTCCACCAGAGGCTGGCCCGGAAACAGGCTGGCGGTGTGGCCGTCCGGGCCCATGCCGCATTGCACCACGTCGAACCGCGGCATGTCGTTCGGTCCCAGTTGAAAGAACCGGCGGATCTCGTCCGTGTATCTCCCGGCGGCTTCCTTGGCGTCGATCTCACCAATCATGCGGTGAACATTGCTGTCCGGAATGTGCGCGGGATCGATCAGGTTTTCCTTGGCCAGTTTGTAATTGCTGGCCGCATCATCGGGGGGAACCGAGCGTTCGTCGACCCAGAACAGATGCACCCGGTTCCAGTCCACCGCCAGGACCGCCAGCCTCTCGAACATCAGCTTGGGGGTGTGCCCTCCGGAGACGGCCAGTGTGGCCAGCGGCCGCGCCGCCAGCGCCTCCTGCAACTGCCCTGCTACAAAGCGCGCGCAATTTGCCGCGGCGCCCGGGGCATCCGGAGAGACTTCGCGGCGCAAACTCATGACCGTGCAGCCAGCGCCAGCACGCGCTCAAAGGTCGGGTCGCGCCGCACGATTCTCAATTCCTCGCGCATCAGAAGGTAGTCAGTGGCCACCGACAGTTTGGTGCAATCGGAACGCCCGTCCACCGTGGTGATCAGCAGTTCGCCCTGGCGCGCCAATTCCGCGCGAAATCCGCCGCCGCTCAACTCCACTGCCGAGAAATGTCCCGCCGGGGCGTTGGGATCCTGCTCCAAATTGACCTCCGCGCGCACGCCCGCGGCTTCCAGCGCGTTTCCTAACCACGCACCCATGTACGTAGCCGATATGGCGCGGTTGGTGCCGCCGTAGGCTACGCGCACGCGTGAAATTTCGGGCAGCCTGGCGGCATAGTTGCGGTTCTCGAAAAGCTGGGAAAGCATCTCGCGCCAGCGCGTCAGTCGCGTCCACGAGAGGTCTCCCAATACCAGCCCACCGGCGGCCAGCGCGGCCAAGCGCACCAGAGAGGCTTGGGGGTCGGGCCATTCGGCGGTATCGAGCACCACCTTGTCAGCGATGCGGGCGAGATCGGCGAAGCCCGCGCCTTCGAACACGTGCCGGCAGCGGCACCACACCACCAGGGGGAGATCCGGTGCGGCGATGGGAGAGATGACCGAGGCGACATCCGGCAGCGACCCCTCGGGCGCGGTGATCTCGATCTGTTCGCAGCAGATCTGGCGCCGTTGTCCGAAGGGCATCCAGCATTGGGCGGTCACCTTGGCGCCCAGCGGTTCGGTGGTTGTTGGCCAGATGACGATCGTGCGCGCCGGGTGTTCCGGCATCAGTGCGGCCACGGTTTCGCCCAACGCCATGGCATCCTCGCCCTCCTGCGCCACCACCACCAGGGTCATGGAGCAGGAACGCAGCACGCCCGCGGGCGCTTCCCCTTCCGCAGGCTTGTCGAGCTGCGCCCAGATGTCGGCCATTTCCTTCAGAATTCGTTCCGGCGCCAGGGTTGCACTCATTACGGTTTCCTCCAGACGTGCCCGCGCCGCGCGAGCATCTCGTCGGCGGTCTTGGGGCCCCACGTTCCCGCCGCATAGTTCGGGAAATCGAACTTGGTTTCTCGCCAAACGTTCTGGATCGGCTCTACCACGTTCCAGCTCGCTTCCACCATATCCTGCCGCGTGTAGAGCGTGGCGTCTCCGATGATGGCATCCAGCAGCAGCGTCTCGTAGGCCGAAGGCGACCGCTCTCCGAAGCTCGATCCGTAGTTGAAATCCATCGACACGGGCCGCAGGTTCATGCCGGTTCCCGGCCGCTTGGAAAGAAATTTCAGCGACAGTCCCTCCTCCGGCTGGATGCGCACGATGAGAAGGTTCGGGGCGGTGCCGTTGCCGTCACCCTCGAAGATGGAGAGCGGGGCGGGATTGAATTGAATGGCAACTTCCGAGACACGTTTGGGCAAGCGCTTGCCCGAGCGGAGATAAAACGGCACTCCCGCCCATCGCCAGTTCTCCACGAAAAACGTAACCGCGGCGTACGTGTCGGTTTGCGATTCCGGATTGACGCCCTTCTCCTGGCGGAAACCCGGCACATCCTGCCCTCCGATGCGGGCGGGGCCGTATTGTCCAGGCGCAGTGTTCAAGCGGATTTCATCCGGCTTCATCTGGCGGATCGAGCGCAGCAGCTTGGACCGCTCGTCGCGCACCGAAGTCGCGCGGAAGCTCGCGCTCGGCTCCATGGCGATGGTGGCCATCACTTGCAGCAGGTGGTTCTGGATCATGTCGGCCAGCGCACCGGCTTCCTGGTAATACGCGCCGCGACCCTCCACCCCGATCGATTCGGCGGCCGTGATCTGCACATGATTCACGTAGCGCCGGTTCCACAGCGGCTCGAAAATCCCGTTGCCGAATCGAAACGCCAAAATATTCTGCACGGTTTCCTTGCCCAGGTAATGGTCGATGCGGTAGACGTCGCTCTCATCGAAGACCTGGTGCAGTTCGTCAGTCAACGCACGCGCACTGGCCAGATCGTGGCCGAAGGGTTTTTCTACCACCAACCGCCGCCAGCCGTTTCCCTTTCCCAGCCCCGCGGCGCCCAAGCCCAGAGCCGCCTGCCCATATTGACTGGGCTGTGTGGAGAGGTAGAACAGCACGTTTCCGCCGGTATGCCGGGACTGTTCGATCTCCGCCAGTTTCTGCGCGAGGCGCTGGTAGAGCCCTGGGTCGTTGATATCCCCGGCCACATAGAACAGTCCCTTGGCGAAGGCGGCCCAGACCTCGGGATCGAACTCCGTGTCTTCGGAGAATGACTTGACCGCCTCCATCATGCGTTCGCGGAACTGGTCGTCGCTGAGCGGCGTGCGCGAAATCCCCACTACCGCGAAACCCGCCGACAGCCGGCGGTCGTAAGCCAGGCGGAATAATGCAGGCACGAGCTTGCGCTTGGTGAGGTCGCCCGAGGCCCCGAAAATGACCATGGCGCACTCCGGCACACGCCGTTCAAACCGCAGCGGATCCTGAAAGGGATTTTCGGGCATCGAGTCCAAAATAGCACGGGCCGAAAGCTTCAGCCCCCGCACAATCGCATCTATCTCGATGTCATGATTTCGTGACATAGTGGAACGGTGCAAAGCTTCCGCCTGCCGCTCCCAGGCTGTCGGCGTATATGCCTCCGAAATGGCGGGAACCGACGCTGATTTAGACGCGCGCCTGGAGGCTGCGAGCGGTTGCCTTGACTTACGGGAGGACGATGCCGGCCGAGGTCGACGGCGCAGCGATCGTCACCGGAACCGTCGCGGCGAATGGCTCGGGGTTGGCGTTCGTGACCACCGCCTCCACCGTGTAGTCGCCGGGCTGGAGAACTCCCGCCGAAGTTGTGGGCCACGGGATCTCGACGGTCGCGCTCCATTCGTCGGCCACAATCCGTTGGTGCAGCGCCTGCAAAAACGTTTGGCTGGCGGACCACTTCCAGAGCGTCGTGCCGGCGCTGTCCTTCAGGGCAAAATCGTATTCCTGCCCTGAAGAAAACGAGAGCGTAAGCGGCAAATTCGAATTGACGTGAAGGCGAAACGTTGCCAGAACCGGGCCGGCGCCGGTCGTCGGTCCGAGCGACATAGTGAAGCTTGCGCTGGGGGCTGCATCAATCGTGATATTGCCGACGCGCGCCGCGATCAAATCGAAGGTGCGCGGGCCGGCGATCGTAGACACAACCCGGCGCAACATCCCCAGGTGGTCCGCGTATTGCTCCTGCAACTGCCCGACATCCGCGCATCCAATGGCGCGGTATTGGATCTCCAGAACGCCGACGATCGGGCCGGCCGGACCGTCGTGATTGCCCAGTTTCAGTTGCCCCTGCCCATCCTGCAGCGGGCATGGCCGAAAGGGCGCCAACCAATTCCCGCCTTCGAACTGCTCAAAGGATGTCAGCAGGAACTCCTGATTGCGGGCTTCATCCCAATATACGAGCGCTCCGTACGTCTCCTCGATCCTCACCTGTAGGTCTGTATCTGTATATCCGATCAGGTCATAGTAGAGGTGGTCCGCAATAGTCACAGGCTGCCCGACGCGGACGTTGAATGTCTGTCCGGTGGCTGGCTCCCGATACGTCCAAGTATTGCCTTCCTGCAATGGAAAAAAGTCCGCGGCGAATAGGGCGCAAGAATGTAACCCGATTGCAACGATAACCGTTTTGAGTAAATTCAATCCGATCTCCTCAGGATTAGATTAGCGAGTTCGCTTGTTTTGTCGCAGCGCCGTGAAGAAGATTTACAAGTTTTTGGGCGCAATGACCGCAGTGAAAAGACATGGTGTGAAGCGCACGGACTTCCCCGGGAGCGCGGCCGCGGGCCTGCTCATTGTGAGCCTAGAAGACCGCAGCCGGCTCGGAGGGCGCGGATGGGCTCCGTCCGCTTGACGCCATCGGACGTTGGGCTGTTCGGCGTCAAGTTGACGTATAATGCCTGACCCGTTGAAGTGGAAGAAAAGAACGTCGAGTCCGGATTTTGCTGCGCACGCGCAGGCTTAGTTAACGCTTATGTGGGCGGTCCCCTCGACGTGTACTTCGCGCCGGTGAATCAGGTCGCTCGAAAACCGGGCGGGCCGGCCAGGGGGCCAGCCGCGGACCAGGGGGTCCGCCCTCCCGGTTAACTAAGCGGTTCCTCGCGCATCCAGGGGGAGAATCCGCACCCACCGACCGCCTAAATTCCATTTATCATCCAATAGGGTCAATTTATCCCTAATGGTCTTGAAATTGCTGCGGCTTTAGACCGGAGATCCGTATGTCTTGCCGAAAGTGGCTGGCTTCGCTGTTGATCGCGGGCGGTGGCGCGCTGGTATGGGCGCAACCAAAGCCGCCTCTGAAATACGTGCAGCCGGAGAATATCTCGGCCGCCAATGGACCCGATATGTTCCGCGCCTATTGCGCTACCTGCCACGGCGTGGATGGCCGGGGCGGTGGGCCCGCGGCCGATGCGTTGAAGAAACGGCCCGCCGATCTGACCCAACTGAGCCGGAAATACGGGGGCAAGTATCCAGCGCTGAAGGTCGCCAACGTGATTCACGGGTATGACTCGGAAGGGCCGCACGGCTCGCGGGACATGCCGGTTTGGGGCGTCGTATTCCGAGCCCTCGGCGACCAGGCGACGGTCACCATGCGCACCGACAATCTGGTGAACTACGTGGGATCTCTGCAGCGGCAGTAGGAGGTAGCGCCGTGCATCATTATGGAAAACTCGCGGTTCTGGCCGCTCTGATTTGCCGGGCAGGATTCGGCCAGTCCAGCGGCTCGGTAACGGGTACGGTGCTAGACCCATCGGGCTCCGTGGTGCGGGATGTGAAGGTCGGCCTGCGGAATTCCGTCACCAGCTACGACCAGACCGTGCTGACCGACACCGCCGGTGTATTTCGCTTCAATAACGTCCCGCAGGGCACCTACCAGCTCGAGATTTCCGTGCAGGGCTTCAGGCCCATGAAGCAGCAGGTGGACGTGAACAGCACCGTGCCGGTGGTGGCGACCCTGAACATGGAGGTCACCGAGGAACGGACCACCGTAGAAGTGACGGCTTCATCGGCACTGGTGGATACCGCGCCGGGAGCTCATACCGACGTGGACGCAACTTCGTTCCTGAAGCTGCCGACGTTCGATCCCGCGGCAGGCCTGAGCAGCATCATCAACAACAGCACGGGCGGCACGGCATCGGATGCCAACGGCTTCTTCCATCCGCTGGGAGACCACGCGCAAGTGAGTTTCGTGGTGGACGGCCAATCGATCAGCGATCAGCAGAGTAAGGTGTTCTCCACGCAACTTCCGGCCAACGCCGTCCAAAGCATGGAGCTGATTACGGGCGCGCCGGACGCGCAGTACGGGGACAAATCGAGCCTGGTGGTGAACGCCACTACCAAATCTGGCCTCGGCGCCAAGCCCTTCGGCAGCCTGGAAGGCAACTGGGGATCGTTCGGAAGCTGGGGCGAAAACGCGACATTTGGTTTCGGCTCTCCGACCCTCGGCAACTTCGCGGCGATCAATGGCGTACGCACCGGACATTTTCTGGACACGCCGGAGTTCTTGCCGATCCACGATATTGGGAACAACGAAACCATTTTCGATCGCATCGATTACCAACCCGGACGCAGCTCATTCCACTTAGACCTGTTTACCGCCCGCAACTGGTTTCAAAATCCCAACAGCTACGACCAGTTGAGCCAGGACCAGAAGCAGCGGGTGCTGACCTGGAACGTGGCGCCGGGTTTCCAACATTTGTTCGGCTCCGCCACCTTGCTCACCGCCAACCTTTTTGCCAGGCGCGATCAAGTGAATTATTACGGCAGCCGCGATCCTCTGAACGACACACCGGCCACCGAATCGCAAAACCGGTTTCTCACCAACCTGGGCGGTAAGGTCGATGTTTCCGAAGTGCGGGGCCATCACAATCTGAAATTCGGCGTACAGATTCAGCAGACCCGTCTGCTGGAGAACTTCTCTTTGGCCATCACGAATCCGGCCTTCAACCCGGTCTGCCTGGACGCGCTGGGCAATCCCCTGCCCCTGCCCGCTATCACCGATCCGAGCCAGTGCAGCTCCGTGAACCCGGCTTACCAGGCGAACCCGAACTTGCTGCCTGGCCTGGTCCCCTACGATCTCACGCGCGGGGGCACGTACTTCCATTTTCACGGAGCGGACAACATCAGCCAGTACGGCTTCTATGTGACGGATGACATCAGGCTCAAACACTTCACCATCGACATTGGATTGCGGAACGATCAATACAGCGGGCTGGTGTCGAAGGACGGTATCCAGCCTCGGGTGGGTCTCTCGTACACGCTGCCATGGAACACGGTGCTCCGCGCGGCGTATTCGCGCACGTTTGAAACTCCCTTCAACGAGAACCTGCTGCTTTCCAGTGCCGCCGGAGCGGGCGGGCTCGCGGAAACCGTATTCGGAGCGAAAGCCAGCCTGCCCATCCAACCGGGATTCCGCAATCAGTTCAACACCGGGCTGCAGCAGAAGATCGGCGCTTACCTGCTGTTCGATGGCGACTATTTTTTGAAGTACACGCACAACGGCTACGACTTCGACGTTCTGTTCAATACGCCGATTACATTTCCGATCACCTGGCATAACTCGAAGATCGCCGGAGTGACGGGCCGGCTGAGCACCACGAACATCCACGGCTTTCAAGCCTATATGACGTTCGGCCATACGACCGCCCGCTACTTTCCGCCGGAGAACGGCGGGCTTATTTTCCAAGGCACAGCTAATGTGCCGGGCGTTTTCCGCATTGACCACGACCAGGCCTTTCAGCAGACCACCAGCCTGCGTTACCAGCGCAAAAAGAACGGTCCGTGGGTTTCGTTCATCTGGCGTTATGACAGCGGATTGGTGGTGACGGGAGTGCCCAGCGTGGCCGCGGCATTGACGCTTACACCGGCGCAACAGGTGGACATCGGATTCTCCTGCGGCAGCGTAGTGGCCACGATTCAGGCGCCGATACGAACGTGCACGGGCATCGGGCGATCGACGCTGCTGACTCTGCCGCAGATTGGGATGGAGAATAACGACCACAACCCGGACCGTGTGAATCCCCGGAACTTGTTCGACCTGGCCATGGGAATGGACAACGTGCTGCGCAGCGAGGATCAGAAGCGAATGACACTGCAGCTCACGGTTACGAACTTGACGAACAAGGTGGGGCTCTATAATTTTCTGTCTACGTTCAGCGGGACCCATTTCGTGGCGCCGCGGGTTTATCAGATGAGTGTGGGGTATGTGTTTTAACAGGAAAAATCGATGAGAAGGACGCTCGCTTGTTTCGTCGCCAGTCTCTTGCTGCTGGCGGCCACACCGGTTCGCGCACATCACGCCGAGGCGCTCTACGACATGAAGAACCCGAGCACCGTGAGCGGTGAGGTGGGCAAAGTGGAATGGGGGAATCCGCACGTCTATGTGCACCTGAGCGTGAAGAACGAACGCGGCGGGGGCGACGAGTGGTCGCTCGAACTCACCAGTCCGAATTCGCTGAAGCACTACGGTTGGAAAAGCGACACGGTGAAGCCGGGAGATGAAATCACATGCACCGGGGGCAAGGCTAAGAGCGGGGCCAGAACCATGCGGTGTGCCGAGGTCGGGCTAGCGGACGGACGGAAGCTGAGGTCGTAGGGGACAACCCACCGGCGGCCGAGACCGCCGGCGCTACAGGCCACGGGCCGGACGCCTGTGCTACTGTCTTTGCATGGCGGAAAACCAAGCTGCCTCGCAGCCGGTGGAATCCTTCGAAGTTAGCCTGGACGAGCTGGAGCAGGTGGTCAAACAGCTCGAGGCCGGCGACTTGCCGCTGGAGCGCGCGCTGGAGCTTTTCGAGCGCGGCATGAGTCTCAGCGACCGTTGCCGCAAACAGCTCGAAGAAGCGGAAACGCGCGTGGAAATGCTTATCCGCAAGGATGGCAAGATCCAAGCCGAACCGCTCCGCCTCGAAAAAACCGACAAGACATGAACCTGCGCGAATACCAGCAACTGGTGGATGCGGAGCTCGATCGGCTGGCGCCGCCGGAGAACACTCCACCGGAGACCATACACCGCGCGCTCCGCTACAGCCTCTTCGCCGGCGGAAAGCGCATCCGGCCTATCCTGTGCATCGAAGCCGCGCGAGCCGTCGGCCGGCCGCCGGGCGCGGTGGTGGCGGCGGCCTGCTCGCTCGAGTTGATCCACACCTATTCCCTGATTCACGACGACCTGCCGGCGCTGGATAACGATGACTACCGCCGCGGCAAGCTCACTAATCACAAAGTGTTCGGTGAAGCCATGGCGATTCTGGCGGGCGATGCGCTGCTCACGCTGGCGTTCCAGGTTCTGGCGCAGCTCGATGCCCCACCCGAACGCAAGGCCCAGTTGATCGCGGAATTGGCCACGGCGGCCGGAACGGTGGGCGGCATGATCGGCGGGCAAGTGGCCGATCTGGAGGGTGAGGGCAAGCCTCCCGACGCCGCGCTGCTCGAGACGATTCACCGCGCCAAGACCGGCGCTCTGCTCCGCGCCAGCACGCGCATGGGCGCCATCTTTGCCGGCGCCACAACGGAGCAGTACGATGCGCTCTCCTGCTACGGGGAACACATCGGGCTGGCTTTCCAGATTGTCGACGATGTTCTCGACGTGGAGGAATCCTCCGAAGCGCTGGGAAAGACCGCCGGCAAGGACGCCGCGCAACACAAGATCACCTTCCCCGCGGTCTACGGTCTGGAAACTTCGAGGCGCATGGCGGAAGAGGAATGCGCGCGAGCCCACCAGGTGCTGGCGCCCTTCGGCGAGAAAGCCGCCGGCTTGCACGAACTCGCCGATCTGATCGTCCGCCGCAAATCATGAAAACCCGCCTGGACCGCCTGCTGGTGGAACGCGGGCTGGTGGACTCACGCGAGAAGGCGCAAGCGCTCATCATGGCGGGCGACGTTCTGCTGAACGGCCAAAAGGCCCTGAAGGCGGGGCAGCCGGTGGCCTCCGATGCGGCCATCGAGCTGCTGGCGCGGCCTCCGTATGTGAGCCGCGGTGGCCTCAAGTTGGCGGCGGCACTGCGTCACTTCTCCCTGGATGTCGCCGGATTGGTCTGCCTGGATATCGGCTCATCGACGGGCGGCTTCACCGATGCCCTGCTCCAGGCCGGCGCGGCTCGCGTACACGCCGTCGACGTGGGAACCGGACAGCTCGCCTGGTCCCTGCGCACGGACCCGCGGGTGGTGGTTCACGAGGGCATTAATGCGCGTGAGCTGCGGTTCGACGATATTGGCGAGCTGGCGAACTTGCTCACCTGCGACGTCAGCTTCATCTCGGTCACCCTCATCCTGCCGGCCGCGGTCCGGCTGCTACACTCAGACGGTCGTATGGTTATACTAGTCAAGCCGCAATTCGAAGTTGGCAAGGGGCAAGTGGGAAAGGGCGGCATTGTGCGCGAGCCGGAACTCCACCAGGCCGCTTGTGAGCGCGTGAGCCGGGCCGTGGAAGAACTCGGATTCGCCACCAACATCATGGACAGCCCCATACTCGGCGCCGAAGGGAACAAGGAATTCCTCCTGTATGCCCGACATTAAGACCGTCGGAATCATCTCCAAGCCGGGCGTACCGGCGGGCCACGAACTCGTGCCTGAGGTGATCCAATGGCTGCGGCAGCGGGCCATCGCGGTTCGCATCGATGAAGAGAGCGCGGCTTATGCGCCCAGCGAGAAAGGCATTGCCCGCGACATCGTGCCTGAAGGCTGCGACCTGGTCATCGTGCTGGGGGGCGATGGCACGCTGCTCTCCGCCGCCCGCGCCATCGGGAAGCGCGAGATCCCTCTCTTCCCGGTCAACCTGGGCGGGCTCGGTTTCCTGACTGCCATCACCATCGATGAGCTTTTCCCCGAACTCGATCGGGCGCTCCGCGGTGAGCACCGCGTGGCCAAACGCAAACTTCTGAACACGGAGATAGTGCGCGGCGGCCAGGTGGTGGCATCCTACGATGCCCTCAACGACGCCGTGCTTACCAAAGCGTCCATCGCACGCATGATCGACCTTCAGGCTTTCGTGGATGAGCAGTTCGTGGCCGACTACAAGGCTGATGGGTTGATCATCTGCACGCCGACGGGGTCGACGGCCTATTCGCTGGCGGCCGGAGGGCCCATCATTTTTCCGTCGGTGCCCGCCATTTGCATCACGCCAATCTGCCCGCACATGCTCACGAACCGGCCGGTGCTGGTGCCGGAGACCAGCGTGGTCCGCATCATCTCGCGCGGCCCGGATGAAAGTGTGTTCCTCACCATCGATGGGCAGATCGGCAATCCGATCGAGGAAGGCGACACCATCGTGTGCCGCAGTTCGCGGTTCTCATTGCACCTGATGCGTCCGCCGCGGGCGATGTTCTTCGACGTGCTGCGGCAGAAGCTCAAATGGGGCGAGCGGTGAAAGAGCCGGAGAACCGGACACAGACCGGGAGGTCTGTGGTACTGTCTCTCACCAACTGGATTTTTCTTGGCATGGCGGCGGGCGTGGCCCTGGGCATCTTCGCGCCGGGCTTCGCAACGCGACTGGGGCCTGTTTCCAACGTCTTCCTTCGACTGATACGGTCGATCATCGCGCCGCTGCTGTTTGGCACGCTGGTCTCCGGCATCGCCGGCGCGGGCGATTTGCGGCGCATGGGGCGCGTCGGCATCAAGGCGCTGGTCTATTTCGAGGTGGTCACCACGCTGGCGCTTTTTCTTGGCTTGGGCGCGGTGAACCTGGTGCGCCCTGGGGACGGCGTTCCCATCGCGCGCACGGGCGCGGAAACGGCAGCGCCGCAAAGCCAAACCGATGCCGCCACGCTGATCGAACACATCTTCCCCGCCAGCATGATCGACGCCATGGCCCGCAATGACGTGCTCCAGGTGGTGGTCTTCTCGTTCCTGTTCGGCGCGGCGTGCGCGGCCATCGGCGTCAAAGCCGCACCCGTGGTTTCGTTCTGCTCGGCGCTGGCCGACGTGATGTTCCGCTACACGCGCTACGTGATGTACCTGGCCCCGTTCGGCGTGGGCGCCGCGATTGCGGTTACGGTCGGCAGCAAAGGGGCCGGCGTGCTGTTCGGCCTGGGCAAACTGATTGCGACGATGTACGCGGCGCAGGCGCTGTTCGTGATCGTCATTCTCGGAGCGGTCGTGACGCTTTTCCGGATTCCCGCCGCGGCGTTTTATCGGGCGGTGCGTGAGCCGTTTGCCATTGCGTTCTCGACGGCATCGAGCGAAGCGGCGCTTCCCCTGGCGCTGGAAAACATGGAGCGCTTCGGCGTGCCCAAGCACATCGTGGGGTTTGTCTTGCCGACGGGCTACAGCTTCAACCTGGATGGCACCACGTTGTATTTGTCGCTCGCCTCGGTGTTCGTGGCGCAGGCCGCGGGAGTGCACATGTCCTTCGGCGAGCAGTTAGTCATGATGCTGACTCTGATGCTCACTAGCAAGGGCGTAGCCGGCGTGCCCCGCGCGGCGCTCGTGATTCTGGCTGGAACGCTCGCGACGTTCCGATTGCCCGTGGAGGGTGTCTCCATTCTGCTGGGCGTGGATGCGCTGCTGGATATGGCGCGCACTTCCGTCAACGTGGTGGGCAACTGCCTGGCCAGCGCCGTGGTGGCGCGCTGGGAAGGTTACTCCCCGGGGACCGCAGACGAGCGAAAATAGAGGACAGCGCTTCATCCGGAGGGGAGTATGCGCCTGATCGCGTTTGCGTGTTTGCTTCCGATCGCCCTTTCCGCCCAACCGCAGCTAACGGCTGACGACCTCTGTTCGATTGAAGGACGAGTGGTCAACGCCCTCACGGGCGAACCGTTGAAAAAGGCGGCCCTCTCGCTCCGGAATCTAGATCCTGTATCGCCAGGGACTCTCCGGCCGCTTTACAGCACCGTGTCCGGGCCAGACGGCCGGTTTGGGATGAAAGATATCGAGCCCGGATCGTACTTGCTGTCAGCGGAGCGCACTGGCTTCCTTCGTGCTTCATACGGAGCTCGCGGCCTCAACCAGCGCTCCGTAACGCTCCACCTCAACCGCGGGCAGACATTGAGAAGCCTCGATTTCCGGCTGACGCCTCACGGCGTTGTTTCGGGCCGTGTGGTGGACGAAGACGGTGACCCCGCAGTGAATGCCCGGATTCAACTCTTGCGGCTCCGCTACAGTCAGGGCCGAAAGCAATTGGAGCCGTTATTCAGAGGCTCCAACGCAAGCACCAGCACCAACGATCTGGGGGAGTATCGCATTTTCGGTCTTGTCCCCGGCAGATACGTTTTGGCTGCTAATTACCTCACCAGGGCGAGCGCGCTACAATCCATCGACCGTTCGGCTACCCCACGGAACAACGAGGATTACTTGCCGACGTATTACCCCGGCACGGCCGACGCAGATGCCGCGATATTCTTTGAGGTCGTAGCGGGCGCCGAAGTGCGCGGCATCGATGTGAAACTCCTGAAAGCACACACCGTGAGCGTCAGTGGTCATGTGACTAATGCCGTCTTACCGGGGCATCCTGCTATCAGTGTTCTTCTCACACCGGGCAATTCCAATAGAGGTGCTTTCAGCATACTCGCATCCCAGGCCGATGCCTCGGGCAAGTTTGAAATCCGAAGCGTGGTACCCGGAGCGTACTCTTTGCAAGCATCCGTTACGGAAGATGACAAGTTCTACATGACCCGGCAACCGATCGAAGTGCGCGATCAAGATGTCGACAACCTGAACCTTTCGATTGCCCCGGGGGTGGGGTTACCAGGTCGCGTACGCGTCGAAGGAGATGATACCGCCGACTTAGCAAGCGTCAGCTTCAATTTAATTTCACCGGACGCAAACGCTGGCGGTTACGCACCCTTGAAAAAAGAGGATCAAAGCTTTCGCTTCGACAATCTCAACGCCGGCCACTACGATCTGAGGGGCAACCTACCGGCCGGATATTACGTCAAGGCCGCTCGCATCGGCGACATGGACGTACTCGCTTCTGGCCTGGATATCGGCAGCGAAGCCACTGCGCCGCTAGAAGTCGTTCTCAGCCCGCATGCCGGACAGATCGCCGGTGTAGTACAGAATCCCGATACCCAGCAGCCGGCCCCATTCAGCGTGGTGGTGCTCGTCCCACGGGAGAAAGAACGGCGCGACCGGGCGTGGTATTACCAGACGGCCACCGCCGACCGCTCCGGTAGCTTCACACTCAAAAGCGTCGCGCCAGGAGACTACAAACTGTACGCGTGGGATGAAATCGAAGACGGCGCCTACATGGACCCCGAGTTCATGAAACCGTTTGAGAGCAAAGGCGAATCGATATCGGTGAAGGAGAGCAGCCAGCTTACCGAGCAGCTCACGCTGATACCGTAAGTGGGGCCAGCCCTTCCGGGCTGCCGCCGCGCTTCCGCGCGGCGCGCCGGCTGAAAGCCGGCGGCAGGCCGGAAGGCCTGCCCCACGGGGCCACTCTACTACTTCTTCCCCCCACGGCCGCGCGCCATCGCCTCGGTCGAGGGAGGCACCAGACCTTTCAACCTGAGATAAACGGCCATCGTGCCGTAGCACTCCTGATCGTGCGCAATGTTGCCGTACAGCGCGCTCACGCGTGGTGTCTGGCCGCGGAACGAGGGGACCGGGTCGTTAAGGTTCGCGTCCGTGGTTCCTTCATAGACCGCATCGCAAACATCGAAAGACTCTTTCAGCGCCGCAATCAAATCGGCTTTGCTGGTTTTCGAGCCGGCGGTCCCTTGTTTCGGCGTGCCCGCAATCCGCGAGCATCCGCCCAGTTGGGAATCGGCCACGTGCGCTACCCAGCCGCCGAAACTGCGCTCGGGAGCCGTCGGTTGAAAATTGTAATCAGCCTCGGCCATCTTCTCGGCGGCGGCCATGATGTTGTTCTTGATCCCGTTATACGACTGCTTCAAGTCAGCCGCCACACTCGGCGCGCCCTGCGCAAACAGTGTCGCGGCGGAAAGGGCTAACGCACTCAGAACCAGGCAATATCGTTTCATTACGGGTATGGCGAATGGCAGAGCGCTGAGGTTACCCGGCCCCCGGAGTCACGTAGCGCTGGCGATCCTTGTCGCCGGCATTTGCACTTACTCCGCGGTGCGCACGCGTAACGCCTGATCCAGTTGAAACGTGAGAACCGTCTCCACCGGCACTTTGATCGTTCCCTTAGTCAAGATTTGTGTCAACGCGCCCGCGCCCCCGCCGGACCCGGCGCCGATGGCCGCTCCCTTGCCGCCTCCGGCGATTGCGCCGATGATGGCGCCGATGGCTGCGCCTCCGCCCGAATACTCGGCTGTGCGCTTGTTCGCGCCCACTCCGGACTTGCCCTTCTCTTCCAGATCGGCGGTGCTGAGTTGATACTGGCGGCCGTCGATGGAAACCGAAGCCAAGTCCAACACCAGGTCGGAGGCGCCCCGGATTTTTCCGCCCTTCGATGCGGAACGAATGATGATCTGCGCGTTGGAGCCGCGCGGGATGACAACGTTGCGGTCAGCATCCAACACATCTCGCGTCACCTCCGCCGGAAACGTCTGGCCTTCCACCACCTTGCTCGAATCGATGGTCTCTTCGTTGCGCACCGAAATCGAGGTGCCGGCCGGCAGCACATGGGTCCTCGTCGTAATGGCGGTCTCGGTTGGGTGGAAATGTTCGTGGTGTTCCGGCGCGCTCTCCGGGGCCGCGGCAACCGGCGGCGACGGCCACGGGCTCCGCCGCATCGCTATACTCGATGGCGCGCACCTGATTCATCGGTATGGTGTGGTTCACTTTGTCGTCGCCCGCAATCTGAACCTCGCTGGCGGAACTGGATAACACCGTCCCACTCACGCTGGTGCCATCGCGCATCTGCACCGTGGCGTGCTGGCCGCCACCCGCCGGCTTAGCGCAGGAGGAAAGCCACAGCAGCGCCACGATCGCGCAGACAGAATTGAGGCTGATCATCTTTGGACGCATAGCAGGTGTAGTATAACCCCGATTACTTAACGCCGAACAGGCTTATCCGACATGGCCGCCACATGGCTGTGCTTTCTGCCATAAGCGAAATACACCACCAAGCCGATGATCAACCATATGATCAGCCGCGCCCAATTAATCCACCCCAGCTTGTACATCATGTAACCGTTCGTGATCACACCAAGAACGGGTAAGAACGGCACCCACGGCGTACGGAATGGGCGTGGCTGATCGGGGTTGGTGTGGCGCAAGATCAAGACTGCAATGCAGACGATGACGAACGCCAGAAGCGTCCCGATGTTCACCATCTTGCCGATATCGTCGATAGGCGTCACGCTTCCCACGATGGCCGCCAGCAGCCCTACCAGCATCGTGTTTTTATAGGGAGTGCGCCACTTGGGGTGGACGGCCGCGAAGAACTTTCTGGGCAGCAGGCCGTCGCAGGCCATGGCATATAACACGCGAGTCTGGCCCAGCAGCATCACCAGCATGACACTGGTCAGCCCTGCCAGCGCGCCCAGCGTAATGACGTTGGAGGCGCCCGTCAAACCGCGGTCGAGGAATGCGCGCGCGATGGGTGCTTCGATGTTCACCTCTTGCCACGGAACCATGCCCGTCAGCACCCCCGCCACCAATATGTACAAAGTCGTACATACCAGCAGCGAGGTAATGATTCCGATGGGCAGATCGCGCTGCGGATTGCGGGCTTCCTGCGCAGTAGTGGAGACAGCGTCGAATCCGATATAAGCGAAAAAGATGTAGGCGGCACCCGCGCCAATGCCGGAGAAACCATAGGGTGCGAACGAGGCCCAGCTCGAACCCCAGTTGACCTTGCTGATGTACTGGGAGCCCAGCCCGATTACGAAAAGCACTACGGATACCTTGATTACGACGATTACGGTGTTGAAGCGGGCGCTCTCCTGGATTCCGATTACAAGAATGGCGGTGATGACGAGGGCGATCAGAAACGCCGGCAGATTGAATCCAATCTCGGAACCGAAAAGGCGCGGCGCGTCTAAAAGCGCGTGCGCGCGGCTGACCAGCTCGGCCGATTGCGCTGCCGTGATGGCCGTCACGCGGTCCATAAAAGCCTGCGTGCCGGTGACCAATGAGGAGTCCGAGGCCTGGGCCATTTGCCGGGCGATCGTAGTTTCCGCGATGCGCAATCCGGTCCAGTGATCATACGCGAGCCACAGCGGAATCTTGATGTGGAGGACATCCATCAGCTCCACAAAATGGTTCGACCAGCCGGAGGAAACCGTGCTCGCCCCCATGGCGTATTCGAGCGTCAAATCCCAACCGATGATCCAGGCAAACAGCTCGCCCAATGTGGCATAGGCGTATGTGTACGCACTTCCGGCAAGGGGGATCAGCGCTGCGAATTCCGCGTAGCAGAGGCCCGCAAAGGCGCAGCCGAGGCCCGACAGAACGAACGACAGCATCAGCCCCGGCCCGGCATAGTGCGCGCCCAAACCCGAAAGTACAAAAATACCCGCTCCGATGATCGCCCCGACCCCTAGAGCGGTCAACTGAAACGGTCCGAGAGTCCGCCGCAGGCTATGTTCGTTCTCCTGCCCGGCCTCGTCCAAGATAAGCTTCAGGGGTTTACGAATCAGTATACTGGCCATAAATTCACTGTCTGAAACATACCAAACCGTAGCAAACTTCGCACCAAAAGCCCCTTTCGCACGTAAAATTGAATTGGAGTCTACTCGCTTGCGAAAACTCATCTTGCCGGCCTCCCTGTTTCTGGGGACGCTTTTTGGCCAAACCGCTTCGCAGTCTCCCAACCTTCACTTCGATCTCAAGGCGCTCGACAGAAGCGCGAATCCCTGCGTCGATTTTTACCAGTACGCCTGCGGTTCGTGGATGAAGAACAATCCGATTCCCAACGATCAATCCCGCTGGGACCGTTTCGACGCGTTGGCGGAACGCAATCGCGAGATTCTGCGGGACATCCTGGAGGAGGCCGCGCGGCCCGATGCGAGTCGTGACGCGGTCACACAGAAGATCGGCGACTATTATGCCGCGTGCATGGACACCAAGACGATCGACGCCAAGGGCCTCGCTCCTATCCAGTCGGAGCTCGATCGGATCCGCGCACTGGCCGGACAAGGACCGCTTGGCAGGTGAGATCGCCCGGCTGCACCGCAGCGGCATGCCGGCGCTATTCGAGTTCGGGTCCGGACAGGATTTCAAGAATTCCAGCGCGGTGATTGCGCAGCTTGACCAGGGCGGGCTGGCTCTTCCCGACCGCGACTACTATCTCAAGAGCGATGCGGATACGCTGGCAATCCGCCAGAAATACCTCGCTCACATCCAGCGCATCTTCGAGCTTGCCGGTGACCCGCCCGATCGAGCCAAGGCTGGAGCGGAAACCGTTTTGCGGATCGAAACCGAACTCGCCAAGGGCTCCCTGGACCGTGTTTCCCAGCGCGATCCGGAAAAGGTTTACCACAAGATGAACCAGCAGGAGCTGGCTAAGCTCAGCCCGGCGTTCCGCTGGAGCCAGTACTTCACCGATAGCGGCACCCCGCAATTTCAGGACCTCAACGTTGCCTGGCCGGACTATTTCAAGGCTCTCAATTCGGCCCTCAGCACATTCAGCCTGGATGAGTGGAAGACCTATCTGCGCTGGCACGTGCTCCACTCGGAAGCGGCCCTGCTGCCGGCACCATACGTGGACGAGAACTTCGATTTCTACGGCAAGACACTGACCGGCGCCAAAGAACTGCGGCCGCGCTGGAAGCGCTGCGTCGATTTCACGGACAGCCAATTGGGCGAGGCCCTGGGACGCAAGTTCGTCGAGCGCACCTTCGGCGCGGAAGGCAAAGAGCGGACGCTAAAAATGGTGGATGCTATCGAAAAGGCCCTGGGGCAGGACATTCAGAGCGTCGCCTGGATGACGCCCGCCACCAAGCAGCAGGCGCTGGTGAAACTGAAGGCCATCACCAACAAGATCGGCTACCCTGACAAGTGGCGCGATTACAGCAGCGTTCAAATCCGTAGAGACGACGCAGCGGGAAACGGAATGCGCGCGGACCAATTCGAGTTTCAGCGCCAATTGAACAAGATCGGCAAGCCGGTGGACCGCCTGGAATGGGGGATGACGCCTCCTACCGTGAACGCGTATTACGACCCGCTGATGAACAACGTGAATTTCCCGGCCGGAATCCTGCAGCCGCCGTTCTACGACAACGGCGCCGACGATGCCGTGAACTTCGGCGGGATCGGCACGGTGATCGGCCACGAACTGACTCACGGGTTCGATGACGAAGGCCGTCAGTTCGACGCTCAGGGCAATCTGCGTGATTGGTGGACCCCCGCCGACGCCAAGGCGTTCGGGGAGCGCGAAGCCTGTCTTGCCGACGAGTATTCCAATTTTTCTCCGGTTCCAGGCGTTCAGTTGAACGGTAAACTGACGTTGGGCGAGAACACGGCCGACAACGGCGGCGTGCGGCTCGCCTTGATGGCTCTCGTCAACACCATCGGCAACCAGCGCCCCAAGATGGACGGCTTCACTCCCGAGCAGCGCTTTTTCCTGTCCTTCGGCCAAATCTGGTGCGAAAACGAACGCGACGAATCGCTCCGTCTGCGGGCCCGTACCGATCCACATTCGCCTTCTAAATTCCGGGTCAACGGAGTGGTGAAGAATATGCCCGAGTTCGAGAAGGCCTTCGCCTGCAAAGCCGGTCAGCCGATGGTGCCCGCCAACGCCTGCCACGTCTGGTAGCGGCTACACTAAACGTATGTCTAATACCGTGGGGCAGGCTTTTCGGCCTGCCGCCGCGCTTCCGCGCGGCGCGCCGGCCGGAAGGCCGGCGGCAGGCCGGAAGGCCTGCCCCACCATCGCTCTCCTACTACTAGCCGTCACTCCACTGGCTGCGCAGGAGTTCTGGCCCGGCGCAAACTACGACCCCCACATCCCCACCTTCCGCCAGGTGCTCGGTTACGAACCGGGTGAGCGCATCACCAGCCACGCTGGGATCGTCCGTTACCTGGAGGCGCTGGCCGCCGCGTCCCCGCGCATCAAGATCTTCGAATATGGCGAAAGCTGGGAAGGCCGCAAACTGGTCTACGCGGCCATCAGTTCCGAAACGAACATGAAGAAGCTGGCGGGCATCCGCTCCTCCCTCGAGCGCTTCGCCGATCCGCGGCAGACGTCCGAGGGCGAAGCGCGCAAGCTGGCGGCCACTCTGCCCGCCGCAGTCTGGCTGTCGTACGGAGTCCACGGCGATGAGATTTCGTCGCCCGAAGCCGCACTGCTCACTGCCTATCACCTGCTGGCCGTGCGGCACGACACGATGGCAGACGCGATCCTGTCCAACGACATCGTGCTCCTGGACCCGATCCAGAACCCCGATGGCCGCGATCGTTTCGTCAATTACTACGAGCAGACGCGGGGCCTGGAGCCGGACCCAAATCCAATGGCGGCCGAGCACAATCAGCCGTGGCCCGGCGGCCGCTACAACCATTACCTGTTCGATTTGAACCGTGACTGGATCGCCCTCACGCAGCCCGAGATCCGCGACCAGGTGAAAGCGCTGCGCGAATGGCTGCCGCTGGTCTATGTGGACCTGCACGAGATGAGCGGCGACTCCACTTACTTCTTCAGTCCCGAGGCCGACCCCTACAATCCCAACCTCACCGCGGCGCAGCGGGAAAGCCTCACGCTGTTTGGACGCAACAACGCTCGCTGGTTCGACCGCTACGGGTTCGACTATTTCACCCGCGAAGTGTATGACGCCTTCTATGCGGGGTACGGCGCGAGTTGGCCGGCCTACTACGGCGGCATCGCGATGACCTACGAGCAGGCCTCGGTGCGTGGGCTGGTGAGGAGCCGGACGGACGGCACGACGCTGAGCTTTCGCGAAACCATACGGCATCATTTCGTGGCTTCGCTCTCGACGCTCGAAACCGCCGCGGCTCACCGTGAAAAGCTGCTGGACGATTTCTACCGTTACCGCGCGTCGGCTATTCAGGAAGGCGCCAAGGATCCGGTGAAAGAGTACATCCTGCCGCGAGGGCGCGACGCTTCGGCGACCGACAAATTGGCCGCGATCCTGTTACAGCAGGGAATTGAAGTGAAGAGCGCCACCGCGCCGTTCCGGTCCGGCGATCGGGAATACCCGGCGGGGACGTACGTGATCAGCCTGGCACAGCCGGCCAAGCGCCTGATCCACACGCTGCTCGATCCGCGAACCGCAATGGACGAGCGCTTTGTGGCCGCCGAAGAAGCGCGCCGCAAGCGCAAGGAACCGAGCGAGATCGCGGATGTCACCGCCTGGTCGCTGCCTTTGATGTTCAACGTGGAGGCAATCGCCAACCCGAAGGTGTCGGAGGGCAGCTTCGAACCCGCGAGCGCCAAGCCTCGTCCCGGTGAGTTGCATAGCGCCCAAGCCACGGTGGCGTACCTGGTGCCGTGGGGCAGCCAGGCAGCGGCACGCATGCTGGCCTCCGCGCTGCGGCAGGGCCTCGCCATCCACACCGCCGACCGCGCCTTCACTCAGGAAACCCGCAATTATCCCGCCGGCACCTTGATCTTCAAGGTGAAGGACAATGCTGCCGAGTTGTCGCAAAAGCTGGCCGCGCTGGTCCGCGACACCGGCGCGGACGTCTATGGCGCCAACAGCGGCTGGGTCGAAGAGGGCGTCAATTTCGGCAGCCGCTACGTGCTGCCGGTGCGCAAGCCGGCCATCGCCATAGCCTGGGATGTGCCTGCTGTGTCGGCGGCCGCGGGCGCCACCCGTTTTGTGCTGGAGCGCCAATACGGATACCCGGTCACACCGGTGCGCATGGAGCAACTGGCAGAGGCCGACCTTTCGAAATTCAACGTGCTCATCCTGCCGCCGGGAGGGGACTATGGCGCCTCGCTAGGCGACAGCGGAATCGAGCGCCTGAAGAATTGGGTGAATGCCGGCGGCACCCTGATCGCTCTAGGTGAGGCCGTGGACTTCCTGACCGATCCGCAAGCCGGGTTGCTCGACATCCAGCAGGAGACCGCTCTCGGATCCAGCCAGGAAAAGAAGGACGAACCGAAAGAGGATCAGCCGGAAGAAAGGAAGCGGGCTCCCGGCACCGAGATCGCGAGCGACGCGCAATTCGATCAGGCCACCCGCGCTACCGCGGAGCTGCCCGATACCGCACCGGGCGCCATCGTACGTGCACGCATACGGACCGGCCATTGGCTGACCGCCGGCGCGGGCGAAAGCGTGAACGCCATGGCGACGGGCCGTGTCATTTACGCGCCTATCAAATCCGATAAGGGCGTCAACGCGGTCTACTTCGAGGCGCCGGACCAGTTGCTCGCCGGCGGTTATTTGTGGGACGAGAACCGGCGCCAGATGGCTTACAAACCACTGGTGGTGGCGCAGCCTTCCGGGCGCGGCACGGTGGTGGCGTTCACCGCGGACCCCAATTTCCGCGGCATGCTGGACGGCATGAACCTGCTGTTTCTCAATGCCGTGTTCCGCGGGCCGGCGCACGCCGCCGCCGCGCCCACCGAATAAGCTATTTCGCCAGGCGCAATACGAGAGCCTGCAAGAAACCCGATCCGGATGCCTGTGGTGCATCACCAGCTAATTGCCTACTGCGACAGGCGCGACACGATCGCGCTGGCTATCTGGGCGAATTTCGCAGCAAGCTGCGACGCGTCCGGCGCGTTAACGTAACCCCCTACCGGCTGAGTGGGATCGTAACTCGTCGAGGCGGGCACATTTGCGATTCGCTGGAGAAGTACCGGATCCAGATCGTCGTATGGGTGGAGTGCTACGTTGCCGCTGAGACCGAGCGAGTAGATCGTAATTCTGAGGGTGGAGTCCGTTCGGAGCCGGGTCCCGGCGCCATCCGCTGCATTCTTGGAGAGTGCCACAAACTGCGCTTCGGCGGGATCGTTTGGCGTAGCATCCACCACCGCTACCTGTGAACTGGTTCCTGGCAAATAACTTCCAATTCCATACAAGTTGTCGCCATATGCATCGGTGGGTGGAACCGCTGTGAAATCCTGATTCCAGATCAGCGGATGGTTTCCATCCATCGCGCATGCGCCCCCACCATGACCAATGACGGCCGTGCCAGTCATGGCCGCGTTAGCGTTGGGCGCAATGCTGAAGATTCCTTCAATATGAGGTGTCTCGCGGGCGACGTACCCAATAAGGGGTCCGCCTGCCGGCTTATCGCAGTTGCTGCCGGCTTTGATTTGGGTGGACCAATCGGCGCTAAATCCGTTGGGCGCTCCGTCGGTCATCAGTATCACCACATTGGCGCGCGAAGGCTGGGTTGCACCCCAGAAGGTCCTTATGGCGCTGTACGCTTGCTGTAAGCCCTCCACGGTGTTAGTGTTGCCGTTGCAATTGAAGCTATTCAGCGCGGTGTATACGGTGCTGGCGTTGTTGATGGTTCCGGCCGGTGATTGGAAATTGGCAATCGGGGCAACCGTATAGGTATTTCCGCCGAAGGTCACCAAGCCGATCCTGTCGATATCCGGGTCGAATTGCGAGTAGCCCAGGAACGCTTGCGCATCGTTCTTGGCCCAGACACATGAAGCCGTACCGTTGATCTGGTTTTGCATGGAGCCGGATCCATCCAGCACCAGCATCAACAGAACACCCTGCCGCGTAGCCTGAGCCGTGAAGGAGATGTTGGCGGTTTGCTGGCCCAGGATCCGAAGAAAATAGAGGGGCGCCGTCACCCCGGCTGTCACCGTTACCAGTTTGGCTGTGGCCGTGGTCCCTGGAGTTCCCGCGCTTCCATTCTTGTCAATCTCCGAAATGGTGATGGCGTTGGCAACCGGCAAAGAGGCCATCGGCTGCGCACCCCAGTAGCCGTTAGGGAAATTAGCAGTGAGGAACTCCGAGCCGACGGTCTGGGCTGCGGCCGTATTGGGGTTCTGGGCGAGCGCGCGGACCGTAGCCAACGCCGCAGCGTCCATCGCCCCCTGCAGTTTGGTGCGGATCAGGTACAGGGTGCCGACGTCAAAGCCAAGCCCTGCCACTAGCAGGGTGGAAGTCAGCGCTAGAGTCGTCAGAATTATGGCGAAACCTTTTTCGCGCCGGGTCTTTGCAGCCTTCATGTGCCATACTCCTCAACTGGTGCGATGCATCCGTCTACAGGCCTAGTCAATGGATCGCTGGTAGATCATCTTTCCCGCAAAATCCGTGAAGTAAGCTTCCGCAAGAAACACTGTGCCGCCAACGTTGCCTCCGCCGTTCGTCGGTAGATTGCTCATAATCGCGTTGAACGAACCAGCGCTCACTTGGATTTGAGTGACCGTGTACTGACACGTTGTAGCCGTGCCCTGCGTCGGCGGAGGAAGATTGTTATCCCCTTGTTCGCAAGTACCCGTTGTGGTATTGAGATTACCGGCGGGAATGGTTCCCACGGAGGCCGGCGAACCTTGCGTGCCGATCAGTGTCTGGTTGCCGACAATAATGCGGCGCTCAAGAACCGTTTGACTCCTATTAGCGCAGCCATTGCATCCCGGGTCGTTGGGGTTCACGTAGAAGTATTGCGACAGGACGATTGCCATAGGGCCAGTGCTGCCGCCGGTGACGGCGTTGCCGCCGTTGCCCTGCATCGCGAAGCTAGCCGCCAGCGTACTGGTCAACATCGTCTGATTGCCGGCGGTGGAAAAATCGATTCCTCTGGCGAACATCTGGCTGACATCGTTGACTAGTTCGACCTCCTCGACCGACCGGGTCAAGCGGAACCCGAGCGTCATCATGAACCAGATCAGCGGAACCCAAAAAAAGCCGCTCACGAGGACAAACTCGATCATGGCTTGTCCACCTTGGCGCCGTTTTCTGCTTAGACTGCGCATATGCCTAACACCCACCCGGCGGCCAGGACCCAACCGGAGGACAATTTAACGGGTTACATGCTTGCGATACCCGAGATGCACTGACGTAAATACTCGCACTATTAGTCGAGCCCGCAGCGTACACCGATCCCTTTGGGTCGACGATGGGCGCAAGCAGCTTATAGGGATAGTTCTGGACAGACACCCGCACCACGCCCAAATCGACGGGAGCGTTGACAGCGGCTCCACTTTGATCGAAGAACTCGATATGCAGGGTCTGACATGCCAAAGTAGCAGTCAGGAACTCCGGAGCGCTGGTCTCAGCCACCTGGGCTATGGTGTTTTTCAAATCAGCTGCGCCATGCTGAACCTGCCCCGTAACCCCGGCCCGCGCGGCATCGTTACAAGCCTGCTGCAGTCTCGATTTTGCATACATCACCCAACAAAGATTCCACGCCAGCCAGATCATCCCGAGAAGAAGTACGATGATGAAGCTGGATTCCACCAGTACGTTTCCGGCTCTGCGCCGCGCTTTTCGGGACCGTGCTGTAACGACGCCTTCGGACATGTTCTTCAAAATCTCAAAATCCCGCACCCCGGGACTTGCTCCACTTTCGCTGTTGCCAGAGTAAACCATCTCGTGGTGCTTACCTCAGGGGGATTCCTCGATATCCGTCCCAATGCAGTTTGGTAATTCGCCCAGGTTAATTTTTCCTCTTGACATCGCCGTGAATTAGTACTAATAAATTAGTATGAGACGTCGAAACCCCACTCTAACCGATCAGGAACTCGCCATCATGAAGCTGGTTTGGGAGCGCGAACAGGGCGTCACCGTCCGCGACATTTACGAAGCGCTCCTGGAACGGCGCAAAGTGGCGTATACCACCGTGATGACCATGATGCGGATTCTGGAGAACAAAGGATTCCTCAAGAAATCGCAAGACGAACGCGCGCATGTGTACCGCCCGGCGCAGCCCCAGGGACAGGTGATCGGCGCCATGGTGCGGGAGTTCGTCAACCGGGTATTCAACGGATCGGCCGAACCGCTGCTGGTCCACCTGGTCGAGGATCATCACCTGACGCAGAAGGATCTGGAAGAGATCGCCAAACTGCGGAGGAAGTCATGATCGGGAACAACCTGCTCGCCTGGAGCCTGCAGATTGCCATGCTGGTGGCCGTGGCCGCCCTGGCTGCGTACGCGCTGCGGTTGCGTGTTCCGGGGGCACGGCTGGTGTATTGGCAGGCGGCATTGCTGGCTTCGCTGGCGCTTCCTCTGGTCCGGCCGTGGAAACACGCGGTGGTCACGGTGGCCGATTCGGTTTCCTACATCACCATCACTCAGTCCGCGCATCTACGGGCCGATCGCGGCATCTCTCTGGGGCAAGCCGTGCTGGGGCTGCTGGCGGCTGGAATACTGGCGCGCGGGTTCTGGTTGGCGGCGGGTTTCTGGCGGCTGCGGCAATACCGCAAGCAGTCGCGCTGGCTGGCTCTGCGCGATGGCGCGGTCCTGCGGCTGTCCGAGACCGTTTCCAGCCCGGTTACGTTTGGGGCGTTCCGGCCGGTGGTGCTGCTGCCCGCTCATTTTCCGGAACTCTCGCCGGCGGTGCAAGAGGCCATCCTCTGCCATGAACTGCTCCACGTACGCCGCCGCGACTGGCTCTTCACGGTCGGCGAAGAAATCGTGCGCGCGGTGTTCTGGTTCCATCCGGCGATCTGGTGGCTGCTGGCGGAAATCGGACTGGCGCGCGAGCAGGAGGTGGACCGCCGGGTAGTCGCCGCGACGCAATCGCGCGAGCAGTATGTGGATGCCCTGCTGGCTATCGCGGGCGGCAGGCCGCAGCCCGACCTGGCGCCGGCGTCCCTGTTTCTTCGCAAGCGGCACTTGAAGCAAAGGGTAGTTTCGATTTTGCAGGAGGTTCGGATGTCTAAGACGCACTTGGTTTCTTCTTTGGCTGCGGCTCTGGGTGTTCTCGTCGCGGCATGCTGGCTGGCTACTTCCACGTTTCCTTTGGCGGCGGCGCCTCAGATGGTGGCCGATGCGCCCGGAGTGTCAATCGAATTGGGCGGCTCCACGCTGATGCATCGCACAGGGGTCGACTATCCGGCGGCCGCACGCGCCCGAGGTGTACAGGGGAGCGTGACGGTGCAGGTCAAAATCGACAGCGGCGGCAGCGTTTCCGATGCGCAGGTGTTGAGCGGGCCCGAGGAACTTCGCAAGGCGGCACTCGAGTCGGTGTTGAACTGGCATTTCACCAACGACGCAGCGGGCAGCACGCGGCAGGTGTCCATCGCGTTCCAGTTGCCGGCAACCGTCGCGGCCGCCGCTCCCAAACCGGACGCCGGCCGCTCCCAACTGGTAGGCCTCACCGTGCGAGGAATTTCGGTAACGGGCATTTCGGACGCGGCCCGTAGCGAGCTGCTCTCGCGCCTGCCAGTGCACGAAGGCGATGTCCTGACGGCCGCGGCAATCGCCGAGCTCGACCGCGTGGTCATTAACGTCGACCAGCACTTACGAATCACATACCGGAGCCTGATCGCCGGAGAAGCGGCTCGCCTGCAATCCGCGCGCGACGTATCGATCGAGATTTCACCCGGCGCCACGAACCCGGCTGCCCCCGGATTCAAGCTCCGCATCGGCGGGAACATCCAGGCCGTGAAACTGATTCAGCAGCCAAAGCCCGTCTATCCGCCGGACGCCAAGGAAGCGCGCATTCAGGGAGTCGTAAAGCTTGAAGCCTGGATCGGGAAAGACGGCACGATCAAGAATCTGAACGTGATCAGCGGCCACCCGCTATTGGCCGCTGCCGCACTGGATGCGGTTCGCCAGTGGGTCTACTCGCCGACTCTGCTGAATGGCGAGCCCGTCGACGTGGACACCGAAATCGATGTGAACTTCACGCTGGCTTACTGAGCCGTGACCGTAGGGAGCGGTTGCTTCTCCCCACCTACTCATACCGCAACACCTCCGCCGGCGCGATCCGGGTGGCATTCCGGGCGGGATAAATGGTCGCCAGGAAACTCACCAGGATCGCCGCCGCCGGCACCCACAAGCCATCGATCCAGCGCGGCTCAAACGGAACGAAGCTCAGCGAATAGACGGTCTCGTCCAGTTGCATCCAGTGATACTGGTTGGCGAAGTAACAGAGCACAAAGCCCGCAACCACGCCGATGACGCTGCCCACCACTCCGATCAGCACGCCCTGCAGCATGAAGATCCACCGTACTTGACTGCGGCGCGCCCCCATCGACATCAGCACACCAATGTCGCGGTATTTCTCCATCACCATCATCACCAGCGAGATGAAGATATTCAGCGCCGCCACCAGTTCGATCAGCCCGATGGTGATCACCGTCACCCGGCGCTCCATGTTCAGCGCGCCCAGCAGTTGCTTGTTTCGCTCCATCCAGGTGGTGGTCGTATACTTCGGCCCGGCCACCCTCTCCACATCCTTGGCGATCTCGCCCACGCTGTTGATGTCGTCCACTTTCAGCTCGATCATGTTGACAACGTCCTCGAGCGATAAGATCTTTTGCACAGCGCCCAGCGAGGCGTAGGCCCAATTGTCGTCGATGTCGTAGAAACCGGTTTCGAAGACACCGGCCACCCGAAAAGGGCGGACGGCGGGTCTCGGACCGACTGTCAGCATAAACGAGAGATCGCCCTGCGGGCTGACCACACTGATTCGGGAACCCACAATCATCCCGGTTTCCTCGACCAGTTTCGACCCCAACAGGATGCCCGGCGGTGAGGCGTTAGGATCGCGCAGTCGATCGATCGAACCGGACTTCAAGTGACGCAAAGAATCGCTGATGGAGAGCTCGGAGTCAGTGTCGATGCCTTTCAGTTGGGCGAAATGCGATTGCGGCCCGCCCGTCAGATATACACCGCTGTAGAGTGCTGGAGCCACGGCCCGAACATGCGGCAACTTGCGGAGGCGTGCGGCCATTTCCTCCCAATGCTCGATCCCGTACTGGGGCTCCTTTTCCAGCACCGTGACGTCCGCCATGGCGCCCAGCAGGTTGCGCTGCAGGGTATTCCGGAATCCGTTGTTCACGCCCAGCGCGATGATCAGCGCCATGACACCCACAGCCACGCCTGCGATCGAGATCGCAGTAATCACAGAGATCACGCGCTCCTTGCGGTGGGCCCGCAGGTAACGGCCGGCGATAAACAGTTCGAAGTTCACAGGGTATCGTACTGCCGCATCAGATCGATCAGTTCGATGGGCCCCTCGGGACGCAGCAAGGGGAACAGGATCACGTCGCGAATGGACCGCGATCCGGTAAGTATCATGGTGAGCCGGTCGATACCGATTCCCTCGCCGCCGGCCGGCGGCATGGCGTATGCCAGGGCGCGGACATAATCCTCATCCATCTGGTGCGCCTCCTCGTCCCCACGCTCGCGCATGCCCAATTGCATCTCAAAGCGCCGCCGCTGCTCTTGCGGGTCGTTCAACTCGGTATAGGCGTTGCCGATCTCCATCCCAGCGGCATAGATCTCGAACCGTTCCACGAAGGCGGGATCCTCTGGCTTGTTCTTCGACAGCGGCGAGGTCTCGACCGGGTAGTCATAAATGATCGTGGGCTGGATCAGCTTGCGCTCGGCGTGGCGTTCGAAGATGTCGGTGAGGGCTTCGCCCGCCGTGAGCTTGTGGGAATGGGCGAGCAGCCACTCCGGGTTACACACGTCCTCCGGCGTGGGCACGTCCAGTCCCTCCCAAAAGTGCACGACCGCTTCGCGCATGGAATAGCGCTCCAAACGCGCGAAGTCAAGCTTGTGACCCTCGAACTCCACCTCGGTACCCCCAGTCGCGTCAAAGGCCGCGGTGCGGAGCAACTCGGCTGAGAAATCCATCAAACCTTGGTAGTCAGTGTAGGCTTGATAAAACTCCAGCATCGTGAATTCCGGGTTGTGATGAGTGGACAGTCCCTCGTTGCGGAAGTTGCGGTTGATCTCGTATACCCGTTCCATGCCGCCCACCACCAGGCGTTTCAGATACAACTCGGGTGCGATCCGCAAATACAAATCGATGTCCAGCGTGTTGTGATGCGTGGTAAAAGGACGCGCCGCCGCGCCGCCATAGAGCGGCTGCATCATGGGCGTTTCCACCTCGATGAAGCCGCGCGCTTCCAACTGCCGCCGCATCGACGAAATGATGCGCGCCCGCGTGACGAACACCTTGCGCACCTCGGGATTGGCAATCAGGTCGAGGTAGCGCTGGCGGTAGCGCGTTTCCACATCCTCCAGCCCGTGCCACTTCTCGGGCATGGAGAGCAGCGTCTTGGAGAGAAACTCCAGCTTCTCCGCGTGGATGCTCAGCTCGCCCGTGCGCGTGCGGAACAGGTAGCCATCCACCCCCACGATGTCACCGGGGTCGAGCAATTGAAAGAGCGTAAAATCGCGCTCTCCCACCGCGTCCTTCTTGACGTAGATCTGCAGACGCTCGCCGTTCTGCTGCAAATGGGCGAACCCGGCCTTGCCCATCAGGCGCTTCGTCATCATCCGTCCGGCCACGCGGACGCGCACTTCGGGAACCAGCTCTTCCGCCGGTTTCGTACTGTAACCCGCCAGAATTTCCGGGATCGTGTGCGTGAAGTCGAAACGACGGCCATAGGGCCGGTATCCCAACGCTTCGATTTCGCGAATGCGGCACAAGCGCTGCTTGAGCAGCTCGTCTTCCAGTGACAAGAAATTCTCCTATGGGGGAAATACGCTATTATAAGGCTTCGTTTGCGACGGTCCATCTCCATTATCATTCCCGCCTACAACGAAGAGAAACGCCTCCCCGCCACTTTAGGTAGGGTGCGGGACTATTTGTGCCGCCAGCCGTGGGAATTCACAGAGGTCATCGTTGTGGATGACGGGTCGCGCGATGCCACCGGAGAAGTTGCGCGCCGCGGGAAAGCGCGCTTACTCGCCAACCCTGGGAACCGCGGCAAAGGCTACGCGGTGCGCCACGGAATGCTCGAGGCGAAAGGCGACTGGGCGCTTCTCTCGGACGCCGATCTCTCCGCGCCGATTGAAGAACTCGACACGCTCTGGAACGCCGCCGAGCGGGAGAATGCGGCCGTGGCCATTGGCTCGCGAGCCATCGATCGCTCACTCATCGGCGTGCGGCAGCCGCTCTTTCGCGAGTACATGGGACGCTTCTTCAATCTCTTAATGCGAGCAATTACGGGTCTGCCGTTCCACGACACGCAGTGCGGCTTCAAGCTTTTCGAGGCCCGCGCGGCGCGCGAGATCTTCTCGCGGCAGCGCCTGGACGGCTTCGGCTTCGACGTGGAAGTGCTCTACATCGCCCGCCATCTTGGGTATAAGTGCCTGGAGGTGCCGGTCCGCTGGAACGACGTGGCGGGCACCAAGGTGAGCCCGCTACTGGGACTGGCCGCTTTCCTGGATCCGCTGAAGGTGCGGTGGAACGGAATCAGCGGGAAATACAAGTAACACCTTTCGACGAGACGCCGAGACGCGAAGTTTTGAGAAAGGCGCTGCGACAGTCTGCGGCAACCATTGCTCCGGGTCCTTTTAGCAAGCCTGCACACGGCATCGGCATCCGGCCCGCGCCCGCGCCATGCCGAGACATAGGCGTTTTGACCTTCACGCAATTGATCACGATCTGCTCCGGGTTACAACCAGAGCCGCGATTTCGGGTCTGGCTCGGCTCCATACGGGGCGGACGCACGCGCCGCTTCTGCTGGGACCTTTCTCGTGGCCAGATCGATGGCCTTCAGCACGAGCCTCGTACTTCGGCTTACATGGAGCCACAGTATCGCGAGCCCAATCACCATTGGCACATAAGTGGAAAGAAACGACCAGAAGATGAGTAAGTGCACGCGATTGGAAAAATCCGCCAATTGCACAAATCCCCAAGTAAAGGCCATCATAATTGCGGTTAGCAAGAGCCAAACTAGTTGGAAGGTTCGTTCAGAACCGTAAAGGTCAAACCTGTACAAAGCGTTCTGACGAGCGGTAATCGATGGCAATTCTCTCATGTGTGAGCTCCTTCTCCAGCATTCATTTGCGTACCGGCCGTATGCCTGCGCAACCGCGCGAGACCATAGGCTAACCGGGACTTCACAGTTCCCGGCAAAATCTCGAGTACTGCGGCGACTTCGTGGAGGCTCATATCCTCCAGGTAGTGCAGCACGATAACGGCGCGACTCGCTGGCGGTAGGTCATCCACCCAATCCAGGAGACGGGGCTCCCATTCCTGCGGGATGCTCTCGCCGGCGCCCGTTTCTAGAGTGTCCAGGTCCAGTATTTCCTCGCCGCGACGTTTTTCTGAGCGCAACTGCCGGAAACATTCCCGGCTGGCAATGCGAAATGCCCAGGGACGGAGAAGTTCGGGGTCTCGTAGCCAGACAATCTTCTTGCAGATTCGAAATAGCACCTCTTGTAAAGCGTCTTCTGCCGTCTCGCGATGTGTTAGCAGACTCGAAATGTATCGATAGAGCGGACGTTGCAGTGCAGCAAGGATATCGTCCAGGACGTCACGGTCGCCTGCGATCGCGCGCGCCACTACCAAGCCGTCTACGTTCCAGGGCTCTGTCATGTACCTACATCTGATAAGAGTGTCATACGCGGAGAACTGTTCGCACCGTGGCGAGAAAGATCTTGCCCGCTGGTGCTGGCGAATTGCCGAGATAAGGGGGGAAACCGTGCACCATCGCTTTTCACGCGGTTCTGGCCTCCGCAGGGTACTGGTACACCTCGCCCCGCATTTCCAGCAGTGCCGGCACGTTCCGCGACAGCGCATCACACATCTGGATCACTGGGCTCAGACCCTTCGCTCGTTGGTTCAGCACATCGGCGATGTTCTCGCCCGCATGCTGGCGGCCGGTGAAGTACAAGGCGATCTTCCGGCCCTGCCCAGTCGAGACGATGGCGCTTGTGCAACACGCCGGCGGCTCGTTGCAGTTCCGGTTCTGGAATGGGTGTGCTTTCACACCGCGGCGACTGAATGAACTTTCCCTCGGCTCCCTCTGCGCGCCAACCTTACAGAGTTCCCCAAGGACTCAACTCACGCACCCAGGCCGGCAGACTCTTGTATTCTCTCCGCCTCGGCGTCTCGGCGGTGAGTTCTTAGACTTTAATAATCACTTCCCGCAGACTTTCGCGGGTAAGAAAGAACTTCACCGACTCGAAATTCCCGAACAGCTTCTCGAGGCTGCGATTGTTGAACAATTGCGCGGGATGACGGGAACCTTGCTGCGCCACTTGCAGAAGGTTCACCTCTTGAATGCGGAACGTGTAAAACGGTACGGCCTGCAGTTTGTTGTCGGAGTGGAAGAATGAGAGCATGTAGCTCTTGGGACGCACGATCTTGTGCAGCCGCTCGACGACCGCCGTCAGCAAAGCGGGCGCTAAGTACTCCAGCACGTCCCAGATCAGGACGCCATCGAAATGGCCTTCCGGATACTCGAGCGCCTGGCGCAGGAAATATTCGATGCGGCCAGGATTGGATTGATCGACAGCGCCGTCGGCACCGAAGGTCTCATTGAGGATCTGCAGGAAATCTTCGGAATAGAGGCGATGCCCCAGGTTCGTGATGAAACTCACGTTTTGCTGAGTGGCGCCGCCCAGATCGAGAATCGTGAGACCGGACTGCCCGCGGATGTAGCTGAAGAACTCGTCCAGCCCGCGGCTCTGCCGGGTACTCATCTCCACACCACCGGCGTGGCGCCCCGAGAAGAAGGAGCGTTGGGTATCGCCCGGCTTTGGCGCGACGCCATTTGACTGTGGGTCGCGCGGGCCGCGCAACATGCTTTTCAGCCGGTCCGTGAGCAACTTCGGGCCCCCTGGATCTATCGTTTCGCTTCAGCTGTGGCCGCCGGCGTCTGATTCGCCGGTACTGCTATCGGTGGTGCTGCTGCAGGCTGAGGCTTGGGAGAAGCCTTGGACGGTTCCGGTTTTATGATATCAATGCTGCCCTTGAAATAGGCTCCGTCTTCAATAATGATGCGGGCCGTCTTGATGTCGCCGATCAGCTTGGCGTCTTTGCGGATTTCGATCTTGTCGGCGGCTTCCACATTGCCTTGCACCGACCCTTGCGCTACTACCTCACGCGCCTTTACAGTGGCATGCACCGTGCCGTTGGGCCCGATGGTCAGCTTATGTTCGAGCGCTTCCACGGTTCCTTCCAAGTCGCCATCGACAAAGAGATCCTCTTTGCTATATATCTGGCCGACAATCTTGACGGCCTTTCCGATTGTGGCCGAGCCGCCGCGCGACGACTCCGGCTCGATTCTCCCCAAGGGGGTACTGGACGACACGGGTGTAGCCTCCTTTTTCACTTCCACGGGATTCGGCGTCACGGAAACCGGGGTCCCCCCGAACTGGGCGGGCTGTAGGGTTTTGGGGCTTCCTCTTCCCGGCGCTTATTCCACATACTACCGCCCTCCTGGGCTGTGTATAAACAAATTCATAATACTGTCCCTCTAGTCTATAGGGGTGCACCGGGAAAGGCAAACGGTTCTCGCTGTTCTGGCCCTTTTTGAGATTTCTGCCAGAATTCAGAAAACCCTGCGGAAATCAGGTAGTTCCAGCGAGAATGGGGCCATTATCATACTGAGCGTGAACCACAGAGTGGCCAGCCAGAGAATCGCCTCCGTTACACGGTTCTTGCCCCAAAGCAGGCGCATTACCAGGGCCAACAGAAAGGGAATCAGCGCCGCAGCGACGCGGGCATTCGGCGAAAGCCTTTCGACGAGCTCGAAGGGCATGAGAGATTCTGTGGACCTTTGGGTAACACGATCAAGCTGTCGAAGGTTAACTAAAAGCCTTCAGCGGTCAGCATTCAGCGATCAGCTAAAAAACACGGTCGGTTGAAGGTTTAGCTGAAAGCTGATGGCTGAATGCTGAAAGCTCAATGCCAGCTGCGGGATAATAGCCGGAAAGATCATGGACTTTAGGGAGCAGTTGAAATCGACCGCGGATATCGTGAGCGTGGTCGGCGACTACGTGCGGCTGAAGAAATCCGGTGCGCACCGCTATAGCGGGCTTTGCCCATTTCATTCGGAAAAGAGCCCCTCGTTTTCGGTCCATGCCTCCAAGCAGTTCTACCACTGCTTCGGCTGCCACAAGAGCGGCGATGTCCTGCAGTTCGTGATGGAAATCGAAGGCGTCAGCTTCTATGAGGCGCTGAAGAGCCTGGCGGAGCGCTACGGCCTGCAGATGCCCAAGCGCTCGCAGTATGCCGATGAGGACTCCCGCAAACGAGCCGCCCTTCTGCAAATGCACGAGGTGGCGCAGGAGAATTTCCAGGCTAACCTTCGCGGTTCGGCGGGCGAAGCAGCGCGCGCCTACCTGGCACGGCGAGGCGTCTCGGCGGAAACCATCGATCAATTCGGGCTGGGATATGCAGAGCGATCGGGCCGTACCCTGGTGCGGCTCTTCGAGCAACGCGGCATGACACCGGACCTCATCGAAGACTCGGGCCTGGTGGGAAAACGTCAGGACGGCAGTTTCTACGACCGGTTTCGCAACCGCCTGATGTTTCCTATTCACAACGAACGCGGCGGCATCATCGGCTATGGCGGGCGCGCCCTGGCCGCCGAGGATGAGCCCAAGTATTTGAATTCGCCGGAGACGACCCTCTATAAGAAGAGCCACATACTGTACAACCTGCATCGGGCCAAGGATGCCATTCGCAAGGAGGACCGCGTGGTTCTCGTGGAAGGCTACATGGATGCCATCGGCGTTACCGCGGCGGGTTTTGGTCCAGTGGTGGCCAGTTGCGGAACCGCTCTGACGGCGCAGCAGGTGCAGATCCTCAAACGCCATTCGCAGCACATCGTGGTGAACTTCGATCCGGACACTCCCGGCGCAGCCGCGGCCGAACGCTCGATCAGCCTCCTGCTGGACGAAGGCATGTTCGTCAAGATTATGGAGCTCGACGGCGATCTCGACCCCGACGAGTACTGCAAAGAGCGCGGGGCGGAAGCTTATCGCGAGAGACTGGACGGCGCCAAGGGTTACTTCTATTGGCTGGCGGATCGCGCGCGGGCGAAACACGATGTCCGCACCACCGAAGGCGTCGTGGCCGTGCTGCAATCTCTGGTGCCGGCAGTGCAGCGAATCTCCGATCGCGTGGAGCGCATGGCCGTCGCCGAAAATCTCGCCGGCTACATCGGCGTGGAGCGCGGCGTGGTGCTGGAAAGTTTTCGAAGGACCATCGGCGACCGTCAGGAGAAGACCATCGAGCGGCCCAAAGAAAGCGTTCGCGCTGACGAAAAGGGTCTCATTCACGTTCTGCTCTCCGATGTGGAGGGGCGATCGAGTCTTCTGGCGGAATTGGAAAACGTCGAGATTCTGGCTCGGATCCCCACGCGGCGTATCTATCAAGCCATTCGCGCGGTGTATGCCAGCAGCGCGAATGTCACTTTCGACGCAGTAAACGCGCGGCTGGAAGAGAGCGACCGGCCTCTGTTGGCCGAAGTGTTGTTCTCCGAAGAAGTGGAGGGCCACGACGTGGAGTACGGCAATCGTTGCCTGGAAAGTCTTCGACGGTCCGACGGGCAACTGCGGCGCACGGAATTGAAAGCTCAGGTGAAACAGGCGGAGCGCGCCGGCGACGTGCGTGAGGCGCTTCGGCTGGCGCAGGAATTGGCAGAGCTCGAACGCGGCAACGCGGTGCGCACGTGACACTGCTATTAACTATTTTCGACCGCGCCGTATTGTACAATAGGCTGGACTTGAGGACTCGCCGACACTGACACGGGGGTTTCGGTGGCGATAGAAGACAAATTCGACGGGCTGCAGCGTCTCGTACAAATGGGCAAGCAGAAGGGCTACGTCTTGTACGACGAGGTGAACGAAGTACTGCCCGGCGATATGGCCGCTGGGTCCGAGCTCGATGAGGTCCTGGCCGGCCTGGACGGCGCCGGCATTGAAATCCTGGAAGAGCCCAAGGATTTCGATAAGAAACTAGAGGAAGCCGAGGAACTGCTGGATCTGGACCTGGCAGCGGGCCTGGGCGAAAAGGTCAACGATCCCGTCCGCCTGTATCTGCGCGAGATGGGCACGGTTCCGTTGCTCACGCGGGAAGGCGAGGTCGAAATCGCGCGCCGCATCGAGCGCGGGCAGAATACGGTCCTGAAATCGCTCTCGCGGGCTCCCATGGTGATCCAGGAAATTCTGTCTCTCGCCGAGGAGGTTGCGCAAGACACCATCTCCGCCCGGGAGATCGTGCAGATTTCCGACCCCATCCTCAGCGACGAACTGGTGGAAGAAATCCGGCAGCAGTTTATGCAAGCCGCCGAAGAAATCTCGCGTTACTACAAGAGACTTCTACAGGCTCGCCAGAAGCTCCAGGCCATTCCCCGTGGAATGAAGCCCAAGCTGTACCGCAGGCAGTTATGGGAACTGGGGCGGCTGGTGGTGAAAACGTCGCGGCTGACCCGGACAGTCAAGTTCCAGACACCGGTGATCCGGCACCTGATCGAGCGCGTGCGCCGGGCGGTGGAAGAATTCAAACCGCTGGAGCGCGAGATTTCGCGTGTGCAGCGGAGGCTCGAAACGTGGCCCGCGGAGCGCAATGAAGCCGTCAAGGATCTGCGCAAAGAGCAGCGCGGCTTCGGCCAGAAACTGCAGCAACTCGAGGAGCAGTTCGGCGCGTCCGCCGCGGAATTGCACCGCACCCTGGAGATCATCACCAAGGCGCACGTGGAAGCTGAGGCCGCCAAGAAGGAACTCATCGAGGCGAATCTCCGGCTGGTGGTCAGCATCGCCAAGCGGTATACCAACCGCGGCATGCAGTTCCTCGACTTGATCCAGGAAGGCAATATCGGCCTGATGAAAGCGGTGGACAAGTTTGAATACCGCCGCGGTTACAAATTCTCCACCTACGCCACCTGGTGGGTCCGGCAGGCCATCACGCGCGCCATCGCCGACCAGGCGCGCACCATCCGCATCCCGGTGCACATGATCGAGACGATCAACAAGCTGATCCGGACATCGCGGCAGATGGTGCAGGAACTGGGGCGCGAGCCCACCAACGAGGAGCTCGCCAAACGCCTGCAATTGCCCGTCTCCAAAGTACGCAAGGTGCTGCGGGTGGCGCAGGAGCCCATCTCGCTCGAGACGCCGATTGGCGAAGAGGAGGAGTCGCACCTGGGCGATTTCATTGTCGACCAGAACGGCATTTCGCCTTCCGACGCGGTGATCAATCTGAACCTGCGGGAGCAGACGGCGCAAGTGCTAAAGACGCTCACGCCGCGCGAAGAGAAGATCATCAAAATGCGCTTCGGCCTGGAGGATGGCAGCGAGCACACGCTGGAAGAGGTGGGCCAGAATTTCGCGGTAACGCGGGAGAGAATCCGCCAGATCGAAGCCAAGGCGCTGCGCAAACTGCGACACCCCAGCCGGAGCCACCGCCTGCGGGCGTTCCTCGAAAACGGGACCCACGGAATCTAGAGGCCAAAGCACCGGCGGCGAAGACCGCCGGCGTTACGTGGCGATGTTGTCGCGGGCAGCCTCTTAGTTAGAAACGGGGTTCGCGGCGTCCGCCTCCGCCGCTGCGGTGGCCTCCGCCGCCGGGCCTGCCGCCGCCACGGTTAGCGCTGGCGCCGAAACTCCGCTCCGGCTTGGGACGCGCCTCGTTGACGTTAAGAGCCCTGCCGTCCAGCGTGTAGCCATTGAGTGCCGTGATCGCCTGGTCGGCTTCCCCTTCATTGGCCATTTCCACAAACGCGAATCCGCGTGAGCGGCCGGTTTCGCGATCGGTCATGATACGGGCGCTGTTGACCGTCCCGTACCGTTCAAACAAGCTGCGCAAGGATTCTTCGGTGGCGTGGAAATCCAGGTTGCCGACGAAAATGTTCTTCACAGGAACCTCCTGACGATTGAAGCCGGGCTCATCGGAGATGGAAACAAGCGGGACGACGCTCAAACACACTCGACTGGCGAAGGCTCTTCAAACGCGTATTGAATATAGCACGCTACACCACGGGCGGCAATCGGGAAACCAAAAAGAAACGGTAACAAAAATGACAAAACAAATACCCGCGCCGGGCTCATTCCACCGCGCCCACGAACGGCTTGTAACCGTGGCGTTGCAACAGATCGTGCGCCGCTTCCACAGCCTCCGGCAAGACGTAAAAGAACGCGCCGACACGCACCGAGCGGAAAATCACGCCGCCCTTGTATTCGTCGGCCTCCACGCCGTAATCGAGCCCCGCGGAGGTGAAGATCGATTCCAGCCGCAGCGCCTCTTTCAGTTTCTTGGCAATGTAAATGAGCGTGGCTTCCTTGCCTTCAAAGAATGACGCATCCTGCTTCATGGCGCTACCGACAGTGTAGCGAGATAATCCTCGGCAGCCAGTACCCGAACGCCGATTCCGCGGAGCTCTGCGAGCCCCTGGTCGTAGACTCCGGAAACCGCGTCAGCTGATCATGACAATGCGAAAGTCCCGCATGCTGGCGCCGTAGATCGTGGCGCGCGGACAATTGGGAAAGTTGCAGCCGGCCACTACCACTGTCGTCACGCCGAGCGCGCGCAGATGCTCCTCCAGAGGCGTGTTGTAAAACGCATCCCATCGCGGCTTGTACATGACCCACTCGTTCCCTGCCATCCGCTGCAGCTTTCCCGATAGCAGAGTCTCTCCATCTAGACGAGCAGTGACGTCGGGCCTTAGCGCCTCCACCAGTTCCGCGCCGGCACTCCCCGGAACGACGATGCGGATTCCGCCCTCGATCATTTCCCGGCGGCACAGATCCGCATTTGTCCCATTTTCCAGATAGAGCCGGACCACGTGAATGATCGGCAGGCCGTGCTTGCGGTAAGCCTCCACCACACGCCGCATCGCGGGAAGCCGCTCCCACGTTCCGCGAATTTCGGCGGGCGCACCGGGGCGAGTGAAGTCCTCCTGCACGTCGATGGTCAACAGCGCGGATCGTGCGGGTTCGGGGGTCGTGTAGCCCGGGCGCTCACTCATGGCAGTTGCGGGTCGAGGCCACCTTCGGCAATGAGTCGTTCCAGCGCACGGATGTCATGGTGCAGCGCACGGTCGCCGGTGAGGGGCGGTGAGACTGTGCGTATGCGGGCCCGGACTTCTTCCAGCAGAGGGCTGGTGCGGAGCGGCGCCAGCAGATCGAGGGCGCGGGCGGCCGTCAGCGCCTCGATCGCCAACACGGCTCGCGTATTGCGCACCACGCGCTGGAACTTGAGGGCCGCGGTCATCCCCATGCTGACGAAGTCTTCCTTGTTGCCGCTGGTGGTGATGGATCCGGTAGAGGCCGGGTGGGCCAGCACGCGATTCTCCCCCACCAGCGCCGCGGCGGAAACCTGCGCCATCATCAGCCCCGACTCCAGGCCGGCATGGCTGGCCAGGAACGGCGGCAAATCCTCATTGAGTGACGGATTCACCAGCCTGTCGATGCGGCGTTCGGAAATGCTCGCCAGGGCCGAGAGCGCCACGGCTAGAAAGTCCAGTTGGAAAGCCAGCGGCTCGCCGTGGAAGTTTCCGCCCGATAGGATGTCCTCGCCGAAGACCAGCGGGTTATCGGTTGCCGAGTTCAGCTCGATGGAAAAGACGCGGCGGGCTTCGGCCAGTGCATCCCGTACGGCGCCGTGGACCTGCGGGACGCAGCGCAGCGAATAGGCATCTTGTACGCGCCGGCAGGTGATGTGCGACTGGCGGATTTCGCTGCCTTCGAGCAACTGATTCAGGCGTGCGGCGCTCTGGCGTTGGCCGGGATGCGGGCGGGCCGCATGGATGCGCGGGTCGAAGGCGCGCGGGGTGCCGCGCAGCGCGTCGAGTGTCATGGCGCAAACCACGTCGGCGGACTGCGTTAGGATCTGTGAGGCTTCCAACTCTAAGCAGCCTACCGCCAGCATGGCTTGCGTTCCGTTGATCAGGCTCAAGCCTTCTTTGGGATGGAACTCGATGGGGGCCAAGCCTGCGCTCGCTAACGCTTCGCTGCCGCGGAGGATGGCTCCTTGATACTCGGCCTCGCCTTCTCCGATTAACACCAAGCGCCATATGGGCCAAGGGCGCCAGGTCGCCGGAAGCGCCCACACTGCCCTGCTCCGGGATGATAGGAGACACGCCTCGATTCAGGAGGTCGCAAAGACTTTCCGCCACCAGCGGGCGAATGCCGGAGAAGCCTTTGGCCAGCACGTTGGCGCGGATCAACATCATGGCGCGGACGACGCTCGAGGGCAGCGGCGAACCGACGCCCGCAGCATGCGACCGGACCACGTTGAGCTGGAGCTGGTCGAGTTGGTCGCGCGGAATTCGTATGTCGGCCAACAGGCCCACGCCGGTATTAACGCCGTAGATCGGTTCGTCTCCCGCGGCCAGCCGCTCTACCGGCTCGCGCGAGGCTTGCATCTTTTTAACGGCAGCCGCCGATAGGGAAACCGGCGCGCCGCGCTCCGCTACCTCGCGAACGTCCGCGATGGAAAGGTGCTCACCGTCCAGCTCGACGGACATCAGAATCGCTTTTGAGAAGAGGCGATCAATTCCTCGATGTTGATGAGGTCGGTGGGATAGTCGCCGGTGTAGCAGGCATAGCAGTATTCGTGGCGGTCGTCAGCCACCGCGTCGCGCAGCGACTTCAGCGACAGGTAGCTCAACGAATCGGCTTCGACAAAGCGCCGGATCTCCTCCACACTGTGGCTGGAGGCGATCAACTCGCTGCGGTTGGGTGTATCGACGCCGTAGAAGCAGGGCGAGATTGTAGGCGGGCAGGAAATGCGCAGGTGGATTTCGCGCGCCCCAGCCTGCCGTACCATGCGGACGATCTTGCGGCTGGTGGTGCCGCGCACGATGGAATCGTCCACCAGCACCACGCGCTTGCCTTGCAGCAGGTGGCGCACCGGGTTAAGTTTCAGCTTCACGCCGAAATCGCGGATAGCCTGCGACGGCTCAATGAACGTGCGGCCCACGTAGTGATTACGGATGAGCGCCTGGCGAAACGGCAGGCCCGATTCGGAGGCATAGCCGATGGCCGCCGCCACGCCCGAGTCCGGCACCGGCACCACGATATCGGCATCGGCCGGGGCTTCCCGCGCCAGCAGCCGCCCCAACTCTTCGCGCGATTCCGCCACCGAACGCCCGAACACGATAGAATCGGGGCGCGAAAAGTAGACGTGTTCGAACACGCATTGGGCCCGCGGCTGCTCGGGAGTGAAACGCTCCCGCGTCATGCCTTCGGGGCCTACGGTCACCATCTCACCGGGATCGACGTCGTGGAGGTAAACGGCTCCGATCAAATCGAACGCGCACGTCTCCGAAGCGAACACGTAACACTTGTGGCCGCCCGAAACTTCCATTTCACCAACTGCCAGCGGGCGAAAGCCGTGCGGGTCGCGGGCCACGATGATGCGATCCTGGGCCAGGCAGACCAGCGAAAAAGCCCCTTCCAACTGCAGCAGGGCATCGCGCAACGCGGCTGCCAGCGTGCGCTCGGAGGAGTGCGCCATCAGGTGCAGAATGACTTCGGTATCGCTCGATGCCTGGAAGATGGAGCCGCGCCGTCCCAACTCCTGGCGCAATTCCGATGCGTTGACGATGTTGCCGTTGTGCGCCAGCGCGATGCGGCCCTTGTTGCACGTCACGGAAAACGGCTGCGCGTTCAGCAGGACGGTGTCCCCCGCTGTCGAGTAGCGCGTGTGCCCGATGGCCAGCGACCCGGGTAAACGTTGAATCACCTCGTTGGTGAAAATCTCAGCCACGTGTCCCATGGACTTGTGGCTGTGGACCGTAACCCCGTCGCTGGTACAGATGCCGGCGCTTTCCTGCCCGCGGTGTTGCAGGGCATAGAGTCCCAGGTAGGCCATCTTGGCCGCTTCGGGATGGCCGCAGATTGCGACGACGCCGCATTCCTCGTGGAATTTATCGTACATGCGCCTCCAAGGCTTGCTCGTACGCTGTCTTGAGTGCCGCGATCTCCCAAAGGGCCACTCGCTTGCTCCCCTGGCTAATCTCGAGTTCTATCTCAATTGTAACGCCCACTACCGGCGCTTCGATGCCATGCTTGGCTGCGATCGCCGTAACCTGGTCCCGGTGCCCGGTGGAGAGCAGCACGCGCGACGGCCCCTCGTGGAACAGCAGCAGATCGGGCCGCAGGTCCGAAGCGAGATCGATGCGCGCGCCCACTCCAGCGAAACTGCATTCGGCAAGCGCGATTGCTAATCCACCGTCGCTCAAGTCGTGGGCCGATTCCGCCAGGCCCGCGTTTACAATTTCGCGGATCGCGACCTGCACTCGTTTTTCCCGGTCGAGATCGAGCGCCGGCGGCATTCCCCAAAGTTGGTTCAAAATTACTTTGGCGTATTGCGTGCCGCCGAACTGCGTCTCATCGCAATTGCCAATACCGCCGAGCAGCATCACAGTGCGGCCAGGGGTACGGAATGCGATGCCCGTCGGCTGTGCGGTCTTCATCAAGCCGACGATTCCGATTACAGGCGTGGGGTAGATACCCTCTCCCAGAGTCTCGTTGTAGAGGCTCACGTTGCCGCCGGTAATCGGAGTGTCGAAGAAGCGGCAGGCTTCTGACATGCCTTCGATCGCCTCGACCAACTGCGCCATGATCTCGGGTCGCTCGGGGTTGCCGAAGTTCAGACAATTGGTAGCGGCCACCGGGAGCGCTCCCACGGTGGAGAGATTGCGGCACGATTCCGCAACCGCCAGCATGGCGCCCTGGCGCGGCGAAAGGTAGCAGTAGCGGCCGTTGCCATCGAGCGACATCGCCACGGACGTGCCCGTTTCCTTGATGCGAATGATGGCCGCATCGGCACCAGGCCCGGCCACCGTACTGCTCCGCACCAGGTAATCGTACTGTTCCCAGATATACCGCTTGGAGCAGAGATCGCCCGACGCCAGCAGCGCGGGCAGTGCGCTCTGCACGTCCGCGACCGGCAGCGGGGGTGCATCCATAGGCGCGTGGCGCATCGGTTGCGTGTGCGGCCGGTCGTACAGCGGCGCTTCATCGGCCAGTTCGCGATTGGGAATCTCGGCGACGATCTGGCCGTGCTGCCTCACGCGCAGCTTGCCATCGTTGGTCACGGTGCCGATCTCGACCGCTTCCAACCCCCACTTGCGGAACACGGCAAAGACTTCGTCTTCGCGACCCTTGTCCGCCACCAACAGCATGCGCTCCTGCGATTCCGAGAGCATGATCTCGTACGGCGTCATGCCGGTCTCGCGCTGCGGCACACGGTCCAACTCAATCTCAATCCCGACCTCGCCGCGGCTGCCCATCTCGCAAGTGGAACAGGTGAGGCCGGCCGCGCCCATGTCCTGAATGCCCACGACGGCGCCGGTGTGCATGGCCTCGATGCAGGCTTCAAGCAGCAGCTTTTCCATGAACGGATCGCCCACCTGCACGTTGGGCCGCTTCTGCTTGGACTCTTCGGTGAATTCGGCCGACGCCATGGAAGCGCCGTGGATGCCATCGCGCCCGGTGCGCGCACCCACGTAGATCACGGGATTGCCGACGCCCGCCGCCTTGGCGTAGAAGACGTCCTCTTTCCGGCACACGCCCAGCGCGAAGACATTCACCAGGGGGTTGCCGTCGTAGCACGATTCGAAAATGCACTCGCCGCCCACGGTAGGCACGCCGAAGCAGTTGCCATAGTGCGCGATCCCCGAGACCACACCGCCCAGAATGCGGCGGTTGCGCACGGCGTTGGCGGTGCCATCCAACCGGCCGAATCGCAACGAATCCATGACCGCGATGGGGCGCGCTCCCATGGTGAAGATGTCGCGCAGAATGCCGCCGACGCCGGTGGCCGCGCCCTGGAACGGCTCAATGAAACTGGGGTGGTTGTGCGACTCGATCTTGAAAGCGATGACGTAGCCGCCACCGATATCGATGATGCCGGCATTCTCGCCGGGCCCCTGCACCACCAGCTTGCCGCGCGTCGGAAGCTTCTTCAGATGCAGGCGCGAGCTCTTGTAGGAGCAGTGCTCGCTCCACATCACGCTGAAAATACCGAGCTCGGTATAGCTGGGTTCGCGCCCGAGAATGGAGACGATTTTCTGGTACTCATCAGGCGTGAGTTGGTGCTGCGCGATGAGATCGGGAGTCATGACCGCCGCATTCATGCGGGCACCGCCGCCGAAAGCAGGGACTGGAAAACCACCAGCCCGTCGCTCGAGCCCATGAGGGGTTCAATGGCATCTTCGGGATGCGGCATCATGCCCATCACGTTGCGCTCCCGGTTTAAGATTCCCGCGATGTCGCGAAGAGAGCCGTTCGGGTTTCCGACATAGCGGAAGGCCACGCGGTCCTCGGCTTCCAATTCGTCGAGCGTGCGCTCGTCGGCGAAATAGCAACCCTCACCGTGCGCGATCGGCACGCGATACGTGCGATCCTTTCGGGCGGCGGAGGTGAACGGTGAATCCGTAGTCCCGGGCCGCAGCTCCACTTCACGGCAGATGAACTTGAGGCCGCGGTTGCGTATGAGCGCGCCCGGCAGCAGACCGGCTTCGACCAGAATCTGGAAGCCGTTGCAGATGCCCAGCACCAGCCCGCCCTCGGCGGCGAACTTTTTAACGGCCTTCATGATGGGCGAAAACTTGGCGATCGCGCCGCAACGGAGGTAGTCGCCATAGGCGAATCCGCCCGGCAAGATCACCGCGTCCAGATTGCCCAGGCTTGCCGCATCGTGCCAGATGAACTCGGCTTGTTGGCCCAGGATATTGGCGGCCGCGTAAAAAGCATCGTGGTCGCGATTGCTGCCCGGAAAGACAATGACGCCAAATTTCATCGGTCCTGTTTTTGGGGAGGTACCTTTATTCTAGCAAAGAGGAACTGGGCGATCCCTCGCAAAACGGGGCCCAAGCAATGGGGTTCGTTTTGGGCTTCTCGGTTCGTTTTGTGGGGAAGAACCGCTGTCTTTTCATGGTGTTGGCATCGAAAATGGGTTCGTTTCGTATTCTTATTGGAAATGATCGCCTGTAGGCCCCCATCAAGCCGCATTGAAGATGGTTCTCCACCCCCAGCTATAGCATGAACAGCGGCCTGGATCCGAAACCGGCGCGGCCATGTGGCGACAAAAAGAGGCAAGTTGTTTTCGCGAAGAGTGGTTGAGCTGCGAGGCCAATTGACGAAAAGGGGAACGAACGCTTCGCTAACTGGCTGGAAGCGCTCGATCCTACCGCCGCTGCCAAGTTGACCATCGCCCTAACACGCATGGAGCAGGGGAATTTCTCGCGGGCGAAGGGGGTCGGCGCAGGCGTGCACGAATGCAAGATCGACTTTGGCCCCGGCTACCGCATCTACTTCGGCAAGGACGGAGACACGCTTGTGATCTTAGTAGGTGGCGGCACGAAGAAACGCCAGAGCCACGACATTCAGGCGGCACAGGCTTGCTGGGCTGCCTACAAACGACGAAAGAAACAGGAGGCTCCATAATGCCGCTCACTCACGACTTCAAAGAAACCATACGGGCGCGGGCGCAGCGCGATCCGGAATTCCGCCACGCTCTGCTGCGCGAAGCCGTCGAGTGCATCATCAACGGCGATCTGGAAACAGGCAAGGCTGTTCTACGCGACTATGTAAACGCCACAGTCGGTTTTCAGAAACTGGAAAAGCGCACGCAGATTCCCGCGAACCCCAGGAGAGAATCTGAGCAACCGATCGTCGGCCAGACGGAAGTTGGAAGCGAAGAGAATGGCTACCGAATGTGGCCAACCGTAACTTGAGAACGGACGCGGCGGAGAGCAGCGACGGGTCAGTTGACGAATCGCGCGATACGTAGATCTGGCGGAGAAGTCTGTACAAAGAGGTTTCGCCCGACAGCAATGAACGCCTTGACGTGAGTTCTCGAGGCTGACCCTCTCTGTGCTGAAAAACCCTGCCGAACCCGCGTTCCCTTACGGTCGCGGCTCGGTAACTGCCTGCAAACTCGATGTAGTGTTTCCGAGCCGCGCGCGTGAGCAAGCGGTCGTCGGGCTTTTTCCAGCGGCCTGCTAGTGGCGCTCGCCCTGGCCGCCCCGGACAAATACACGGTGAACGTGGCCAACCGACTCGCGTTCTCCGAGTTCAGGGGATACGAGGCCTGGCACCCTGGCTGGCAAGCCGCCGCAGGGGAACGACGCCAAGTGCGGGTTCGCGTGCCACACGATGGTGAAGACGAGAGATTCCGTTTTCACGGATTACGGGCATAGGTGAAGCGGTATCAGCAGCACAGCGCTGAAGCAGTGAATCTGGGTTCATGGCAAGTTCGCTAGCAATTTCGCCAGTAGCGCCGTTCGGTCGGCCATGCGGTCGATGAGGATGCTCTCGTGGATGGCGTGGGCGCCTTCACCAACCGCGCCTAAACCATCGAGCGTGGGGACGCCCAGCGCGGCGGTGAAGTTGCCATCGGAGCCGCCGCCGCTGTTGGATTCCTCGAGCTCCACTCCGAGCTCGCGCGCCAATTTCCGTGCGGTGCGGAACAGGCGGACGGTCCCCGCGGAGCGTTCCATGGGCGGGCGATTCAAACCGCCTTGGATTTCGAGGGAGCAGCGGCGATCGAAGGGGCGCAGCGCGCGGAATTTGCGTTCGAGGGCAACCGCGTCGCGCGCGCGGATCACGCGGATGTCGATCTCGGCCCAGGCTTCGGCGGCCACCACATTGGACCGGGTGCCGCCGGAAATCACGCCGGGGTTGATGGTAGTGCCTCGCTTCAACTGCGTGAGCTCGGAGATTTTCGCGATCTGCCGCGCCAGTTCCAAGACGGCGCTGGCACCGGTTTGAAAATCCAGTCCCGCATGCGCAGCCTTACCCCGCACCACCAGCCGGAAGCCGCCCACGCCTTTGCGAGCAGTTTTCACTTTTCCGGTGTGGCCCGTTCCTGGTTCCAGCACCAGCACAGCCTTGCTGCGCGCCGCGTTCTTTTCGGTGAGGGCGCGGGAAGAGTCGCTGCCCACTTCCTCGTCGGAATTGAGTTGCAGCATTACCTTCGACGGCACTGGCACATCCAACTCGCGCAGCGCTCTTGCCGCGAAGAGAAAGAATACTATCCCGGCCTTCATGTCGAAGACTCCGGGGCCCCACAGACGACCCCGCTCCTGGCGGAACGGCATAGCGCGAAGGGTGCCCATCGGCCAGACCGTGTCGGAGTGGCCGAGCACCAGGATGCGCCCCGACTTCTTCCGCCCCGGTAAACGCATCTCGCACACCAGGTGCGTACGGAATCGGCGCACGGCGGCAAAGGGCGCCACCGTGTCGGAGACCAGTTCGACAAACCGCCCGATCGCGGCGGGGTCATCGCTGGGCGATTCGCATTCCACAAACTGCCGGATGGCGGCAATCATTTCAGACTCACGCGCGCGAATAAACGAAAGGATCGAATCCACGGCTGTTATAATAACCACTTTCATGTCGATCCTGGATATCAACGAGATACAGAGCATCCTGCCACATCGCTATCCGTTCTTGCTGGTGGACCGCATCGTCGAGCTGGAGCCCGAGCGTATCGTCGGGGTCAAAAATGTCACGCGCAACGAGGAGTTCTTCCAGGGCCACTTCCCCGATTTCCCGGTGATGCCGGGCGTGCTGATCGTGGAGGCCATGGCGCAAACGGCCGGCGTGCTGGTGCTGAAGCAAATGGCGGACCGCGACCAGAAACTGGTGTTGCTGGTATCGATCGACCACGCGCGCTTTCGTAAGCCGGTGGTGCCGGGCGATACGCTGCGGCTGGAAATGTGCGTGATCAAGCGCAAAGCCAGCGTGGCCAAGATGTCCGGCCGGGCCACGGTGGACGGGGTCCTGGTGGCCGAAGCTGAACTGATGTGCAAGCTTGCCGATAAGGAAGAGACCCCGGGCGCGCCCGTCGCGTCTGCCTAGCATGCCGATTCATCCGACTGCGATAGTCGACCCGCGCGCGCGGGTCGCGGAAAGCGCCGACATCGGTCCTTACTCGATCGTGGGGGCGGACGTCGAAATCGGGCCGGGCACGCGGCTGATGGCCAATAATTACCTGGAAGGGCCGACGTGGATTGGCGCGGACAACATTTTCTTTCCGTACAGCACGGTGGGCGTCGCATCCCAGGATCTGAAATACAAGGGCGAGCGCTCGGAAACGCGCATTGGCGACCGCAACAAGATTCGCGAGTTCGTCACCATACACCGCGGCACCCAGGGCGGCGGTCTGTTGACCAGCATTGGCAATGACAACCTGCTGATGGTCTACACGCACGTGGCGCACGATGTCCACATCGGCAACCACGTCATCCTGGGCAACAGCGTGGGCCTGGCGGGCCATGTGACCATCGGGGACTGGGCCGATCTTAGCCCGTACTGCGGCGTGCACCAGTTCTGCCGCATCGGCCGCCACGCGTTCCTGGGGCCCTACAGCGTGGTGAAGCAGGACGTGCTTCCCTATTCGCTCACGAGCCCCAAGCAGGAACTGGCAGTGTTCGGGGCCAACAGTGTGGGGCTGGAACGGCGCGGCTTTGAGAAGGCCACGGTGGAATCGCTGCAGACCGCTTTTCGCCTGCTGACGCGCGCGCAGCTCAATACCTCACAGGCCATCGAGCGGATCCGCGCGGAGGTGCCGCCCTGCGCCGAAGTGGACGAGCTGATCGATTTCATCGGCGCCTCCGAGCGGGGCATCATTAAGTAATGCGGTATGGCCTGATCGCGGGAAACGGAAGATTTCCGCTGCTGGCGCTGGAAGGCGCACGCCGCCTGGGGCACGACATCACGGTGGTCGCCATCCAGGAAGAGGCAGGCCGCGAAGTGGAGGCGGCGGCGCCGCGCTGCCATTGGATCTCTCTAGGACAGCTCAGCAAGCTCATCGAGATTCTCAAAGCAGACGACATCACCGAAGTGATGATGACGGGGCAGGTGAAGCACGCCAAGATCTTCTCGTCGATCGTGCCGGACTGGCGGCTGGTGAAACTGCTGGCGTCGCTGCCTTCGAAGAATACCGACGGGCTGATTGGCGGCGTGGTCCGCATTCTGGAAGACGAAGGCATTCATCTACGCGATTCCACCTTCTTGCTGAAGCCGCTGCTGGCCGCAGCGGGCGTGATGACGCGACGCAAGCCGGACAAGGACGAAAACATCGACATCGAGTATGGCCGCCGAGTGGCCAATGCGCTGGCCGGATTCGACGTTGGGCAGAGCGTCGCGATTTGCGAGCGCGCCTGTGTCGCCCTGGAAGCGATGGAAGGGACCGATGCCATGCTGCGGCGGGCGGCCGGGCTGGTGAACGGGCGGCGGCTATCGCTGGTGAAGGTGGCGCGGCGGCGGGAACACCTGTTGTTCGATGTGCCCACGGTGGGCTGTGACACGATACCGGTGATGAGCGAGACCGGGGCGACTGTACTTGCGGTGGAAGCGGGGCGCACGTTGATGCTGGACAAGGAGCAGATGCTGGAAGCGGCCGATGAAGCGCGCATTGCGATCGTGGGGTTCGAATGATGTGGGAAAGACGCGTCCATGCGAAGAGCGGGTCCAGGGGGACCCGCGCGGACCGGGGGGTCCGCCGTACCGGAGACTAGGGGATGGCGAAGATTCGAGTGGCGGTGATCGGCGCGGGCAGTTCGGTAAGAACCACTGCCGCGTCGTTCACGAATGCGATCGCGCCGATCTGGTGGCGGTCGTCGATACAGACGCGGTCCGCGCCGCGGAAGCCGCCGCTGCCTCCGGCGCCGCAGGCCTACAGCGATTACCGCGAACTGGCGGGCCGCGTGGACGCCGCCGTAGTAGCCGCACCCACCTCGGTCCACGAAGAGATTGGTTGCTACCTGCTGACAGCCGGTATCGACGTGCTGGTGGAAAAGCCCATCGCGCCGGACCTGGCCTCGGCCGATCGGCTCATCGAAGCGGCGGAAAAGGCCGGCCGCATTCTGCAAGTGGGTCACCTGGAGCGCTTCAATCCGGCGGTCATCGAACTGGAACGCCGCGCCACGCTGCCGCTGTTCTTCGAGGTTCACCGGCTCAACATTTTCAGCCCGCGCAGCCTGGACGTGGACGTGGTGCTCGACCTCATGATCCACGACGTCGATATCATCCTGTCGCTGACGGGCGCCGAGCCGTCGGAAATCCGCGCGGCCGGCATTTCCATCCTTTCGGCGAAAGTGGACATCGCCAATGTGCGGCTCCAGTTCCCTAACGGATGCGTAGCCAATTTGACTGCCAGCCGCGTTTCCACCGAGCGCGTGCGTAAGTTGCGCCTGTTCCAGCCGCAGCAATACCTGTCACTCGATTATGGGCGGCAGGACCTCGCCATCTTCTCGGTAACGGGCGGCCAGATCGGCTTCGAACAGGCGGCAGTCAGCAAGGCGGAACCGCTGAAATTGCAGTTCGAAGCCTTCCTGGACAGCGTGGAAACGCGAAAATCACCGAAAACTTCCGGCCGCGCGGCGCGTCAAAGTCTAGGGGCGGCTCTGGGGATTCTTGATAAGATTAAGGAGCACTCGGGGGTCGTATCTCAAACTCTGGCAATAGGATGGAAACCATAGGTCTACCCTCGGACGAACTGGAGCTCAATCTTCTTACCGAGTGGGGAAGCACCGGCGATCGTATCCGCGAGCGCAAGGCGGCATTGTTTTCCATCTTGGGGCACGTCCTGGTGGTGGTGCTCTTGGTGGCCGTTCCAACCGATTGGTCCGAGCCGGAAAAACCGCGGCCAGCCCCACGGGTAACGCCACTGATCGCGCCTCCCGTAGAACTCACGCAGACGGCGCCGAACAAGCACAAGCTCAGCAAAGAATTTGATGTAGTGGAGGCGCAGGAGCGGCCGAATATCCAGGTACCGCAGGGTGCGCCTTCCACCACGCGGCCGCGTGCATTTCGCCCCACGCCGCCGCAGCCCACACCGGTGAAGCCGACGTCGCCGCTTCCCGACGCACCCAAAGTAGACACCCCCAAACCGGACGTTCCGCTGCTCGCGCAGGCCACTCCGCAGATCCAGCCCGTGGAACAGCCCAAGCTGGCATTGGAGAACGTGGCGCCGCCGCCAGCTCAAGTCGCACCTGGCCAAAGCAAGGTTGCGATTCCGAACGCGTCGGTGGCAGAGGCCGTGCGGCAAGCTGTGCGCGCCACGCCCTCGGGCGGAATGACGGTGGGCGACCTCGACATGTCGGGCCCAGGAGGGGTCGGCGAGGCGATCAACCTGCCGCCGTCACCGGGCGTTCAAGGAAGCAATCTGGAATTGTTGAGCGACCCGAAAGGCGTCGACTTCCGGCCGTACCTGATGCAGGTGCTCGCGGCCGTGCGCCGCAACTGGCTGACGGTGATTCCGGAGAGCGCGAAACTGGGGCGACGGGGGCGCGTTTCGATTCAATTCGCGATTGCCAAGAGCGGCGTTGTGAATAAGGTGGTGTTCGTGCAGAACTCCGGAACCGACGCCCTGGACCGGGCGACGGTTGCCGGAGTCGAGATGTCCAACCCATTCCCGCCTTTGCCCTCCGAGTACAAAGGAGAGCGGGTTGTACTGCAGTTCAACTTCGCCTACAACATGCCCAAGCGATAGCTTACTGAGTGCGGCCGTTGTGCTTGGCGCGATAGATCTGCTTGCTCAGATGGTTTTGCTGGCGGTTGATCTGCGCCTTCTCGCCCGCTGTGAGATGGCCGCCATTCATCACGCGGTCGTTGTGGATCTCGTGGTTCAGCCCGGCTTCCTTGCCCTCCAAACGCGACGTCTCGCCGGCCGTCAGTTGGCCCGAGTTGACGCCCTGTGCAATGCGGTCCTGCTGGTTCTCGCGCCGCTGGTTGATCTCTTGAGCATTCACATTGACTACCGTCAGTGTGGCTCCGAATACTGCCGCTACCCAGATTCTGTTTAAGCTCTTCATGGCTCAATTTCTCCTTCTGACGGATTAAAGGCAGATCGGAGATAGAAGTTTCTCGTGCCAGAATTAAAGTTTCATGAACATGCGGTTGTTTTGGGCCATGGCAAGTTACGCGGTTCTAGCGCTGCTGGCAGCTTTCACGCTGGACGGCGTATTTCGCTATGCCGTGTGGATACTGATGGGCGGGCTGGCGCTGAAAACGTATATTGCGTATAGGGCGGGATGGTAGCGAGCAGTGAGTAGTCAGTTTTCAGTTTTCAGTTAAACCGCTCGCGCGTTACCGAGCCGTGACCAAAGGGAGCGGTTCTCACTCGCACCGCAGAGCGCGGATGGGATCGATGCCGGCGGCGCGCACGGCCGGCACCAGGGCAGAGGCAACTGCGGCAATCGTCAGCGCCACAATGACGACCGCGATGGTAGCGGGGTCGGCGGCGCTTAAACCGAACAGGCGGCTCCGCACCAAGGTGGAAGCAGCGAGCGCGATGGGCACTCCCAACGCCAGGCCAGCCAAGGCCACCAACAGGGCCTCGCGGATGATATCGCGCACGATGCGGTCGGGCCGCGCGCCCAATGCCAGACGGACTCCGATCTCGGACGTGCGGCGTGCCACCGAGAACGACAGCACCGCATAGAGGCCGAAGCAGGTAATCAGTAGCGCCAGTGCGCCGGATCCCAACGCCAGGCGAGCCAGCAGCCGGTCACGAAGAGTCTGGTTCGCCAGCAATGCCCCCAAAGGGCGCGCGAACATGATGCGGATATTTGGATTCGCAGCCGCGATCTGTTTGCGCGCTGCCTCGATCACGGAAGCGGGATTCGCAAACGTGCGGATTTGATAATTCATGGCGTCGGGATATTGGAGGTCAAGCAGAGGTTGTAGCGCTGGAATGTAAAATAGCGGCTCCACTTTTTCCCGCAGTTTGCGATCCCGGGCGTCGCCGGCAACACCGACGATCTCTACAGTCGCCGGCGTATCCGGATCTTCATTCGTGATGTGTTGGCCGATGGGGTCCCTGCCGTGAAAAAACTTCTTCGCAAATGCGCGGTTGATTACGCACACGCGGCGCGCGCCGGCGTGGTCCTCCGGACCAATCCCGCGGCCTTCCAAAATCGGAATGCCGACCACCGAGAAGTATGATGGTCCCACCTGATCGAACCTGGCGGATGGGCGCGCGCCGGAAGGAGCGGTGTAACCTTCAACGCTGATCTCATCCGAGGAATCGCTACCGCTGAACAGGCCGTTCTTGGAAAACGTAACGGCACGGACGCCCGGCATCTGGTCGAAGCGCTGTTTCAATTCGTTATAGATGGCTGCGAGTTGTTGACTGTGATATCCCGCCGTCAGGGGGTCGACCCGAATTTCCGCCAATCGATCCGGTGAGTAGCCCAGATCGAGGTGCTCCAGGTTTCTCAAGGTCAGGGCGAACCAGCCCGCGGCCATCAGCAGCACCGTCGAAAGCGCGATCTGCGTGGCCACCACGATTCTCAATCCGCGGGCAGAGGCCGACCCTCCCGCTACGTTGGCCGCGGTCCCTTTCAGAACCTGATTGAGATTTGCGCGGGTGCTCAGTAGGGCGGGCACGAGCCCAAAGATCAAGGTGGCCAGCGAAGCCACGCCGGCACTGAAGGCGAAGAAGCGCCAATCGGGACGCACGTTCAGCGAGATCACGTCACCGGGTTGCGAAGCTAAGCCGAGGATCGCTCGAATCGCCAGCATGGCGATGAGGCCTCCCAAGATGGCAGCCGCCAGAGAAACCAGGAGGCTCTCCGCGACAAACTGCCGGACCAGGCGCAGCCTGCCGGCTCCCAGGGCGATGCGCATCGCTACTTCCTTTTGACGCGCAGCGGCACGGGCCAGCAGGAGGCCGGCGATATTGGCGCAGGCCGTCAAAAGAAGCACGCCGGAAATGGCCAGCAACAGGTAGAGCGGCTCGGCAAACTGCGCGCGCAATTCGGACGTGCCCTGGCTCCCGGCACGGAGCTTCAGAGTCTGATTGAGGATGTCCCGTTCCCGGGAAACAAAAGGGCTGAAACTGGCGGTCACCATCTGGCGCCAAACCACGTCGGCCTCAGTCTGCGCCTGCCGCAAGGTGATGTTCTCACGCAGGCGGCCGAAGACCTGCAGCCACATGACGCGCTCCTCGTGGGCGGCGTCATCCGTCAGCCACACCCGGCCGGGCCTGACTTGGGGTTGCATCACCAGAGGGAGCCACACGTTCACCAGGTCGCCGACATTCTCGCCTAGAAACCCGGCGGGCATCACTGCAATGATCCGGTACGACGTCCCGAATAATTGGAGCTTACGGCCCAGCACGTCGGCGGAGAGCCCGAACCGGTCCCGCCAGTAGTCGTAACTGAGCACGGCGTACGGAGCGGAGCCCGGTCCGTTTTCGTCTGACGCGGTGAAGGCGCGGCCGATCAGAGGCGGCACTCCCAAGGCCGTGAAGTAGTTGCCGGTCACCAGTCGAAAGCGCACTTCCTCGGGCGCGGCGCCATCGACCACGGCGTTCAGTCGGCGATATTGGCTGTCCACAGCGAACATGTCTGAGAACGACCTCATGCGAGATCGAAGCGTGGTGAATTCCTCGTAGCTTAACAGGGAACGGGGGGCGCCAAAATCCGCGCCCACAGAGACTCCGCTTTCGGTGGGATCGGTGAGCAGCACGAGCCGGCTAGGATCTTTCACGGGCAAGGTTTTGAGCAGCACCGCATTGAGCAGGCCAAAGATGGCTGTGGTGGCGCCCATGCCGAGCGCCAGCAGCAGGACCGCCAGAATCGCGAAGGCCTTGCCGCGCGCGAGGGTGCGCCAGGCGTAGCGCAGGTCTTGGAGGAATGACTCGACAGCCGTGAAGGTCCAGGCATCGCGGCAGATCTCCTGCAGAGCGGTCCGGTTGCCGAAAGCTTTTGCAGCGGCGGGCGTGGAGAGGCCTCGTTTTTCAGCCATCATGGCGGCGTGGAACTCCAGTTCTTCGGCCAGGTCACGATCCAATTCGCTCTTCCGTAACAAAGCTTTGGCGCGCAGGCGCAAAGTAGAAAGCCAGTCCGGCATGGGTGTTCCTCCTACGGTCGATCTCAAACAACAGCCCCTACACTTCGTGGCGGCCGGTGGGGCAGGCCTTCGGGCCTGCCGCCGCCTTTTCAGGCGGCGCGCCGCGCAGAAGCGCGGCGGCAGCCCGGAAGGGCTGCCCCACTAACTACTTTCGATGACTTGCATCACGGCCCCCAGCATCCGGCGCCAATAGCGCGCCTCACTGGCCAGTTGTTTTTTCCCCGCGGCTGTCAATTGGTAGAACTTGGCCCGGCGGTTGTTCTCCGAAGTCCCCCATTCAGAAGCCAGCAGGCCGCGCAGTTCGAGGCGGTGCAGCGCGGGGTAGAGCGCCCCTTCTTCAACCCGCAGCACCTCGTCGGACGTCGCGTGGATGAACTCCGCGATGGCATATCCATGCTTGGGCGCGCGGGCCAGCGCCTTGAGGATAAGCATCTCGAGAGTGCCGGGTAACAGTTCGCCCGAACGTGGATCGCTGCTTCCCATAAGCTATTTATGGGAAGTATACGCGCGATCGAGGCCCGGTGCAAGCGAAATGGCCGCAACCGGAACACGTGGCAAAGCGTACACTCATGTTCAGGGAGTTTTGAGGAGCATCGTATGAGGAAGCAACCTCGCAAGACGTCCCTTCTGCCGCTGGACCCCTTCGCCGTTAAGCAGCGTAAGGCCGTCCCGCACGAGTTCGTACTCGACGCGATTGCTGCACTCTCGCCCAGGACCCGCTCCATGTTTGGCTGCCTCGCGGTCTATGTTGGGGAGAAGATTGTCCTTATCCTACGCGACAAGAAAGGCGCGGATCCTGACAACGGGGTGTGGCTCGCCACTACCGCGGAGCACCACAAGAGCCTGCGCCGCGAGTTCCCCAACATGCGATCGGTTCAGCTATTTGGCAGGCCTGTAACGCACTGGCAGGTCCTTCCGGTGGATGCGCCGGATTTCGAGGAGGCGTCGCTGCGCGCCTGCGAGTTGATCGTCGTCGGGGACATGCGAATCGGCAAGGTGCCGAAGGCAGGACGTCGTGCGAAGGCGTGAATGTGGCGCAGGCACTCCTGTCTGCCGGGTCGAGACTCATGTCGACCCGTCTTCAAGCGCCGGCATGAGTGCCACTTCCTATTGCGGCAGAGCGAACACCACCAGCGTTGACCCCATGCGAAACTCCTGGTCCGGGAACAGGCCCGCGGCGGCTCCGCCAACCAGCGATCCTTGCCAACCGGTGGGAGTCGCGATGTACTGCCGGCCATTCACCGAATACGAAATCGCCGACCCGCGATGGCCCGCGCCGGTTTGGTAGCTCCACACCTTGGCGCCGGTGCGCGCATTGAGCGCAAAGAAGAAGCCTTCCGGATCGCCCGAGAACACCAGGTCGCCAGCCGTTGCTAACACGGAAGCCAGCAGCACGTACCGATACGGATAGCTCCAGGCGCGTTTGCCGGTCACCGGGTCCCAGGCATCCAGGTGGCTGTAGTTGGTGCGGTTGGGCGCCAGCATGAATGTGAAGCCGCCGTTCATGAAACCGTTGCCTTCTTTCGGGCGCGTCGCTGGTCGCGGTCACATCGTTGCAGGTCTCAATGGTGGGCGTGTAGATGAATCCGGTGCGCGGCGAGTACGCCATCTGGTTCCAGCTCTTGGCGCCGGCCACGCTGGGGCAGAAGTTGACCGCCTTCCCCACCTCCGGCTCCTTGCGCCCCACCAGCTTGCCATCCTCGGTAATGCCCGTGATCCACGTTTGCAACTCCGGCACCGAGAACACTCCCAGAAACTCGCCGGTCACACGGTCCAGCACGAAAGTCAGGCCGCTCTTATTCATGTGGACCAGAATTTTCCGCGGACGGCCCCGGATGACGCGATCCACCAACACGACTTCGTACGACGAATCGAAGTCCCAGACGTCGTCCGGAACTTCCTGATAGTGCCAGCGCAGCTTGCCGGTGTCGGCATCGAGCGCAACCACGCTGGCGGTGTACAGGTTCGTGTCCTTGTTCTTGTCGCCCACGCGCGCGCGGTCGTTGAAATCGCTGCCGGCGTTGCCCGTGCCCCAGTAGACCAGGTTCAATTCAGGATCGAACGATCCAGTCAACCAGGGCGCGCCGCCGCCATATTTCCAGCTATCGCCTTTCCATGTCTCGTGGCCCTTCTCGCCCGGGCCCGGAACCACGTACCAGCGCCAGGCCAAGCGCCCGGTCTTCATGTAGAACGCCGTCAGGTACCCGCGATGCGCGTCATCGCCGCCGTTCCCGCCGACGATCACTTTGTCCTTCACCACCAGCGGCGCAGCGCCAATGTTGCAGCCGCACTGGCGCGGATCGTCCACCGCCACCTTCCACACCTCGCGCCCCGTCTTCTGGTCGAGGGCCACCAGGTTGTTGTCGATGGTGCCGAAGAAAACCTTGCCATCGCTCACGGCGAGCCCGCGATTCTGCACGAAGTTTCCTTCGCTGCCCGGAATACCCGTGCGCGGCGTTGGATATTTGTATTGCCAGATCAGGCGGCCGGTCGCCGCATCGAGCGAAAATACCTGCGCCCGCGGCGTGATCAGATACATCACTCCGTCTACGACCAAGGGCGTGGATTGCAGGTTCTCCACGTAGTCGCCGGTCTGAAAAATCCATGCCGGAGCGAGGTTCTTGACGTTGCCAGTGTTGATCTGATCGAGCGCGCTATAGCGCCATGCCATCTGCGTTCCACCGTAATGCGGCCAATCGGCGCGGGTGGCACCGTCGGCGACCCGGTCTTGAGCGGAGGCGGCGGTAATCGCAAGCAGTAGGAGCAGAGGGCGCATGGTTTGTTTATCGTACAAGATTGTGGTTTCTGTCGTCTGCCGAACCGGCGGCAAGGACCGCCGGCGTTACCGCGGCTCGGTTTCGCGGAGCTCGCGCGCTTTCTCTTCGGCGACCGTATCGTTGAGAAACACTCCGGCCCCGGTTTCGACGCCTGCCAGATATTTTAGTTTCGTGGCGCTGCGCTGGATCGGATAGAAATCGATGTGGAAGTGGCAGTATGGGTGCTCACCCTTCGCCGGCGGGTGGCGCAGGATCATCATCAGGGGCAGCGGGAATCCGAACAGGTTGTCATACTTCATACGAACCAGCTTGATCAGTGCGGCCAGATCGGCGGCTTCGTTCTCGCGCAAATCCGGCAAGCCTCCCACGTGGCGGCGTGCGCAAATCTGCACTTCCGCCGGGAAGCGAGCCGCGTAAGGCACGAAGGCAACGAAGCCGGCATTCTCTTTGACGATGCGGCGTTGGCCGGCAAGTTCTTCCTGGAGCAGACGGCAATAGAGGCACTCGCGTTTGCTCGCGTGGTAGTCAGAAGCCGCGCTCAGCTCACGCTCGATCGACGGAGGAACAAATGGGAACGCATAAATCTGCCCGTGCGGGTGGGGCATAGTCACGCCGATCGCCTCGCCGGCATTTTCGAAGATGTAGATGTATTGAATGTCCGGAAGCGCCGCCAGCTCCTGATAGCGCACCGTCCACAGAGCGATCACTTTGCCCCAGTGTGCGGCAGAAAGTTGGGCGGGCGTGAGGTTGTGGGCGGAATGATACAGCACGACGTCGGTAGCGCCCCGCGCGCCCGTATCGGCGAATAGACCGGGCTCCGCTAAGAACGGCGGATTGTCCAAACGGAAGGCGGCGAAATCGTTGGGATACAAATGGACGTCATAATCGTCCGGCACGCGCCCGGAGCCAGGGCAGAACGGGCAGCCGGCAGCGGGCATCTGCGGCCTGTCCTGCCGGTGGGCGGCAACTACTACCCATTCCTGTAATAAAGCGTTCCAACGCAGTTCGCTCATCCCCTCCATTCTAGGGACTGGGCTTGACGAATTCGATAAACTTTAAAGGCATGGACACACCCCTCCCCCGACAACTGGCCGAGGCGCGCTGTCAAACGGACGGTCTGTTTCCAATCGTACATAGCGATTCGCTGTACGAAAGGCCCATTCCGGAACGGCATCGCATAATCTTTTACCTGGGACACCTGGAGGCTTTCGACTGGAATCTGCTGGCGCAGTACGCGCTGGATCTCCCGTCAATCCATCCCACGTTCGATCGGCTCTTTGCGTTCGGCATCGACCCTAGTGAGGGTGACCTGCCCGACGATAAGCCGTCCGATTGGCCAGGGGTGGAAGAGGTGATGCGCTATATCCAGCGCACCCGCGAGGTCATCGATGAGGCACTGCCCAACGTTCCGGACGAAATGATACAGGCCGCAATTGAGCACCGCCTGATGCATGCTGAGACGCTGGCTTATATCCTTCATCAGTTGCCGGATGAACGCAAGACGCCTCAGGCTGACTGGGCAGCGCATGGCACCGCCCCGCCAGCCCGCCACCGGATGATCGGGATACCAGCGGGTGTTGCGGAATTGGGCCGCCGGCCAGGAGAGGGGTTTGGCTGGGACAACGAGTACGAAGCCTGCGCGGTGGAGGTCCCGGCATTTTCCATCGGGAAGTACAAAGTCACCAATGGCGAATATCTGGAGTTCGTGCGCGCGGGCGGCCCGGTTCCGTTCTTTTGGAGACAAGCGGGCGACGACTGGCTCTACCGCGGGATGTTCGCGGAGGTCCCGCTGCCACTCGATTCGCCGGTGTATGTGACCAAATGCCAGGCCGAGGCTTATGCCTCATGGCGCGGGTTGGCGCTCCCCACCGAACCACAGTTCCATCGGGCCGCCGAGGGCCGCGCCCCTTCGCGCAATCTCGACTTCCGCTACTGGGATCCAATCCCGGTAACCGCCGACGACACGCCGGACGAGGCGCCCGCGCAGTTGACCGGCAACGGTTGGGAATGGACCAGCACGGTCTTCGGTCCGTTCCCCGGCTTCGCGCCGCTGCCGTACTATACGAACTATTCCGCACCGTTCTTCGACGGGCAGCACTACGTTCTCAAAGGCGCCTCACCGCGGACGGCCCGGCGTTTTGCGCGGCCCTCTTTTCGGAATTGGTTCCGGCCGTCGTATCCTTACATCTACGCCACATTTCGGGTGGTCGAACCATGATGTACGCACGAGCACTCTCCAATGAATTCGCGCGCGATGTGCGGGCGGGCCTTTCGGGCTCCGGCCAGAAGACCCTGCCATGCCGCTACCTGTACGATGACGTCGGCTCGGCCCTCTTTGACGCCATCACCTGTCTACCGGAATACGGGCTGACCCGTGCCGACGCCGGCCTGCTGGAAAAGCATGCCCCCGAGCTGATTGCGCGCCTCCCCGGCAATGTCGTGGTGGCCGAACTCGGCAGCGGAAGCGGCAGCAAAACACGCCCCATTCTGGAGCAGTTACGGCGTCGGCAACCGGTGGTTTACTATCCCATCGATGTCTCCTGCGCCGCGCTGGATCGCTGTGCCAAAGAGTTAGGCCCCCTGGGCACCGTATTTCCGCTAGAGGGAAACTATACGGACGGCTTGCGGGAGGTGGTCTCGAAGCGGGACGAGGGCCAGAGTGTCCTGGTGCTCTTTTTGGGCAGCACCATTGGTAATTTCGAGCCGGACGCCGCCGTCGAATTTCTCTTTGCCGTTCGTCAATGCCTGGCGCCGGGCGACCGCCTGTTGCTGGGGACGGACCTGGTCAAGCCGATCGCCCAACTGCTGCTCGCTTATGACGACCCAACGGGCGTTACGGCGGCTTTCAATCTCAACCTGCTGGGCCGCATCAATCGCGAACTGGATGCCGATTTCGACCAGCGCCAGTTCCAGCATGTGGCGCGCTACATCGAGGAAGCGCAGCGCATCGAGATGCATTTGCGCTCCCGCACGCAGCAAACCGTCAGCATCCGTGGGGCGGATTTCTGCGTGGATTTTGTGGCCAACGAAACCATCTGCACGGAGGCCAGCCACAAGTTCCGGCCGGAGCAACTCCCCGAGCTGGCCCGGATGGCCGGTTTCCGATTGGAGCGCCAGTGGATCGACTGCGCCTGGCCATTTGCCGAGAATTTGCTGGTAGCGGTTTAGTACACAGGCCTCCTGGCCTGTGTCTGGATTTGTTTGTGGTGCTGGCTGTCAAACCCCCGCTCGGTGACGTTAGTCGAGGTCGATGTCTCGCTTGCGCGGCGGCTCGTTAGGGTTCTCCTTCACGCGTTTGAAGAGTTCGTCGAATTTCTTCTCGAGCACTTTCCCGTGGCTCTTCTCGGCCTCGAAGCTTTTTTGAAATACCGCTTCGCGCCGTGCCCCTTCGCCTTTGAGCTTGGCTACTTCGGCGGCGAGGTCCTCGATCGCGGGTGGCTTCACAGGGACGGTATGGGCAATCACCGCACAGGTCTCCGGATCGACCTTGAGGACTGCCTGGCAGCACGGGCATTCGACGTCAAACATACCTTTGGCCATAGACCTATCCTAATCGAGATCTGCCCGCGGTTGCGCTAAGCAACCACAGGCCCGGAAAGAGATGGTTGTGAGGATGTTCGTGGATTGCTAGTGGGTGTCGGTGCGAGGTGAAGTGGCGGGCGTGACACAGCGTAGGTCAGCCATCTCTCCATGGGCCTGTGAAATATCAGTCACGCCCTTGTTCCAAGCAATTCCCACACCAAACCAGAAACCGTTTTGAATCAAAGAATCGCCAGGACACTCGATGCAAGAATTGAAACTGCACCGGCAAAATCCATTTCCAAACCGGCTACCGCTGCGACGTCGGAGTCGAAGTCGGAACCACCGGGGCCGGGGGGACCGCGGGGATGGGACTAGGCGGCCGGGACACCACGCCCTTGAATGCCTCGTCGATCGAGATGTCATTGCTGTTGAGGGTCTGGCCGGTAGCGCGATCCATCTCAACCTTGGCCTTGGCGTAGGCAGTCTCCGCCGCCACCTCGTTGGATTGGGCCGTAGTCAGGTCGCGTTGCGTCAGGATCACGTTGTACGTGGTGGATGCACCCACCGCCAGCTTCTTTTCCTCGGCATCCACGGTCTGTTGTTGCAGACTTAACTGCTTCACCGCCGACTGATACTGAGCCTGAGCCTGCTGCACGCCGATCAAAGCGTTCTGTACTTCCACGCGCACCTGGTTCTCCAGACGCTGCATGCCAAGCTGCTGCACGCGCAGGTTGAGTTCGCTGCTGATCATGTCGGCCTGGGCGGAGCGATTGCGCAGCGGAATGGTCAGATTGAAACCCGCGGAGTAATTCGGAAAGTTGCGCGCGAAAACCTGGCTTAAGACACTCCCATAGCCGCCCACAAAAAAGCCATTCGGCGGAATGCAGGCTGCCGCGGTGGGAGTGGCCGCGCAACTTGCCGGCAGGGACACAGGTGAACCTGCCAATCCGTAGTTGGCGAAAGCCGCCACGGCATCCAGCGTCGGTAATAGCCCGTTTTTCGCGCCCTTGATACCGATCTCCTGGTTCTGAATGAGAATACGGAATTGCGACAACTCCGGCCGAGCCGACAACGCCATGGACACCGAGTCCTGGATGGGCGTAACCGCCTCGATAGCGGGTACCTGAATCCGATCGGTGGGAATCACGTGGGCATTGAAGATGTCGGGGCTCTGCACGCCGCTCCGGCTCAACGCGTTCTTCAGAATCGTTTCCTGCTGCAACAACTGGGTCTGGGCGATGGTGAGGGCCTGTTGACTGGCGGCGATTTCGGCCTCCGCCCGCGTCACTTCGATGGGCGCCAGGGTTCCCACTTCCACTTGCTTCTGATTGTCGCTGTAGAGCTTTTGGTTGGCCGCCAAGGCATCCTGTTGGACTTTCACGTTCTCCTGATAACTGACCAGATCCCAGTACAAATCCTTAACGGCGGAGACGGTCGCGATCACCTGCGCCTTAAACGTCAGATCCGTTACCTCACGGTTGTTCTTGGCAATCCGGATCTGGCGATTGTTCACGGCAGGGCCGAAACCTTGCAGCAGGTGCTGCGTAAAGTTCAACGCCAGATTAGAATTGGTGGCCGGATTGAACTGAGCGCGGGCGTTGTTGTTGTGGGTGGAGGTGTTGTTCAAGCCCAGGCCCACCTCGGTGCCCGTGGTGAAATACTTCTGGATAGAGACGTTCGACGTATCTAAACGCTGGATGAGCGCGGCAGTTCCCGTAACGAAATTACTGGTCTGCGGGGTCGTCTGGTGCGCCCAATCAGCGGTGCCGATTATGGCTGGATCCAGACTGGGAATGGCCGGCCCGGTCGAAGTGAGGGGACCCACGATGAAGCCTTGCAGTCCCGCCGACGGAGCTCCGCCGGTCACGCTCCCGGGACCGGATGTAACACCCGTGGAGGCAGCTCCGGCGAACCCCCCCGCTTCGGCGCGCAACAAATTCGTGTCCGCAATCTGCGATCCGTACCGCTGTACTTCGATGTCCAGGTTGTTCTCCAGCGCCAGGGCGATGGCGTCCTGCAGAGAAAGATAAATATTGCCGGCGCGCATCAGTGCGCTTAAGCGGGGGGAGTCGCGCAGGTTGACGGGCGCCACGGACCTTACCTGGTAGGGAGCCGTTACGCGATCAAGAAAACCGTGCGATTCGGGAGCGGCCGCCGGACTGTTAGTCGCAGCCGGCGAGTCGGCAGCGGACAAGCCGCCAGGGCTGATCAAAAGCGCCGCGCAGAGTACGGCAATACTGGATTTGACTGGGTGCATTATATGGTCCTCTGGGTGTAAGCGGAATAGTGCAACTCAAATGGTATAGTAGGCCTTTGTGACGCCGCAAGCCGAGTCCATCCTGGAGTTGTTCCGTTCTCGAGGAGCTTACCTTGAGGGGCATTTTCGGCTCACCAGCGGTCTCCACAGTTCGCAATATCTGCAGTCCGCATTGGTTCTGCAGTATCCGGATGTTGCCGAAAAATTGGGCCAAAGACTTGCGGCTGAACTGCAGCGGGAGACTGGCGCCAGTATTCAACTGGTAGTCTCCCCGGCATTGGGCGGTCTCATTATCGGACACGAGGTAGCTCGTGCCCTGGGAACGCGCTTCCTGTTTATGGAACGGGACCCGTCGACGCAGAAGATGGCGCTTCGGAGGGGGTTTAGTATCACTCCGGGCGAGGTAGCGGTGGTGGTGGAAGACGTCATCACGACTGGCGGGACCACATACGACGTAGTGGACATGCTGCGCGGCGCTGGCGCCAAAGTACTGGCTGCGGGATCGATCATTGACCGCAGCGGCGGCCAAGCCGACGCGGGCGTGCCTCGCGTAGCGCTGGCGACGCTCTCCACGGCCACGCACCACGCCGAGCACTGCCCTCTGTGCGCGCAGGGCATCCCGGTGGTGAAACCCGGATCGCGCCCGAGTTGATGCGCCGTATCCGGATCACAATCTCCTACAACGGCACCGAGTTTCACGGATGGCAGGTGCAACCGGGGCTTCCTACCATCCAGGGGAGTCTCGAACAGATCGTGTCGGAGATGGAAGGCAAGCCGGTGCATGTAGCCGGCTCGGGCCGCACCGATGCGGGAGTCCACGCCCTCGCACAGGTGGCCGCATTTAGCATCGACAATCCGATTCCTCTCGTCAACCTGCAGCGGGCGGTGAACCGGCTTCTGCCGCCGTCGGTCCGCATTCTTGCGGTCGAAGAGGTATCGGCAAACTTCCATCCGCGATTCGACGCCAAAGCAAAGACTTACGAATACCGCATCGTCCGCGGGGAAGTCTGTAGCCCTTTCGAGTGGCCGTACGTCCACCATTACCCTTATCCCCTGGCGGAAGAGCGCATGGCGCAGATGGCGCGGGCGTTCGAAGGTGAGCACGATTTCAGCGCGTTCGCGGCTTCGGATGACCGGGATGCGGAGGGTGCTTCGAAGGTTCGGACGATCTTTTCCTCGGTGCTGGAGGCGCCGGCGGGCCGCCTGATTTACCGCGTGCGCGGCAGCGGCTTTCTCAAGCACATGGTGCGCAACATCGTGGGCACTCTGATCGAAGCCGGCAAGGGCAATATCGAGAGTGTGGCGCTGTGCCTGAGCGATCCGGCTCTACCGCACCCGCCAAGGGCCTGTTCCTGGTAAGTGTAGAGTATTAATGTATTCGTCAAGCCAGGCACGCGTAGGCGGCATCGAGGTGGTCCAACTCGCCGATGCTTCGCGCGATATGCGCGTGTCGATCGCGCCCTCAATCGGCAATATCGCGTATGAGTTTTCGGTTCACGAGAAGAATTATCTGTGGTTTCCATTCGCCGGTCCGGCCGAGTTGAAGGCCGCTCCCAAGCTGTGCGGCATCCCTTTTCTCGCGCCCTGGGCGAATCGCATCGATGGCATGGCGTACTGGGTCAACGATCGGAAATACCTGCTGAACGCGGGGCTTGGCAATTTGCGTTTAGACCCGAATCAGAAACCCATCCACGGCTTGCTGCTGTTTTCACCGGAGTGGAAGGTGGTTTCGGCCGGGGCCGATGGAGAGTCCGCGCATGCCACCAGCCGGCTGGAGTTCTGGAAGCATCCGCTGTTGATGGCGCAGTTTCCCTTCGCCCACCAGATCGATATGACCTACCGGCTGGCGGGCGGCGCGCTTCAGATCGAAGTGGCGATCGGAAATCTTTGCGACCAAGCCGTTGCCGGTAGGGACCGGCCATCACCCCTACTTCCAACTGCACGATGTCCACCGCGACGAATGGACGGTCCACATCGCCGCGCGCGATCACTTGCTGTTGGACAAATTCCTGATTCCCACAGGCGCGGGGCGACCGATGGAATTCGCAGACCCGCACCCACTGCGGCTCGGGCCGCTCGACGACGTCTTCGGCAATCTGATTCGCGATCCCGATGGAATGGCGCGATTCCGGGTGATGGGTGCGCAGGAAAGGATCACGGTCACCTACGGACCGAACTATCGGGTGGCGGTGATCTATGCCCCCGAAGGGCGTGACTTCATCTGCTTCGAGCCCATGGCCGCCATCACCAACGCCTTCAACCTGGCGCACAGCGGCGCGTACACGGAATTGCAAAGCGTCCCGCCGGGGGGCGTGTGGCGGGAGAGCTTCTGGGTGAAGCCGGAGTCTGCGTAGCACAGGCATCCTTGCCTGGCATCCTTGCCTGTGTCTGGTTTTGCTTTCTCAGCCGACGAAAAAACCTGACACAGGCCGGGAGGCCTGTGCTGCGTTTCGCTTTCTCTTCGCCATGATATACTCAGCGGATGCGGCTCATCACTGGACCCGCCGGATCGGGAAAAACCACTTTCATTCTCGACGGCTTCCGTGAAGCTCTGCGCGCTCAGAACCACGCCGTGCGGCTGCTGGTGCCTACCGCCACCATGGCGCAGCACCTGGAAAACCAGATCGCACGCGAGGGTTTTGTCTACCGGCCGAACCTGATTCAGACGCTCTCGCGATTCGTCGACGAACGGGCCGCGGATTTTGTGCAAGCGCCGGAACCCGTGCTCTACCTGCTGGTGGAGGAGGCGGTGGCGCAGCGTCAATCGTCCGGAATTCCGGCGAGTGGCGCGGTTGCCCGGATTCTGCGCATCGCTGGCCCGCACCATCGCCGAGTTTTCCTCCGCCGGATGCGACAGCGCCCGCCTGGCCGCCTGCCTTCCCGATGCGCCGCTGGCCGCCGCCTTTCTCGCGGTCTACGAAGAGGTGGACCGCATGCTGGACCGGCGAAGCCTGATGCTGCGCGCCAAGCGCCTGGAATGCGCCGCTGCCCGCATCCATACTGACGGCCTCGGCGGCATCCACACCGTCTGGCTAAATGGGTTTCATACGTTGCCGGACCCGGAACTGGCGGTGATCGAGGCCATCGCGCGCCATGCCGATATCACCATCGCGCTGGCTGAAGACGCCACGGAGGCGATGTGCGCAAGACTCGTCGCCATGGGATTTCGCGAAGAGCGCGCTACGAAGGTTCGGCCCTCCGCCGCTATCGCGAAGGTGCGCGCACCCAGCATCGAGCGGGAAGTGGAAGAGATCGCGCGCCGCATTCTCGTACATGCTGAGGCCCGTCCGTTTCGCGAGATGGGGATTGTCGTCCGGAGCGCTGAGACGTACGTGCCGATGCTGCGCGCCACGCTGGAACAATTCGGAATTCCCGCGCGGTTCTATTTCGACACCGATGCCGAACAGCACGCCGTAACGCGCTTCTTGACGGGCGCGCTGGATGCCATGCTGGGCGGATGGGATCATGCCGCCACCTTGAAGGTTTTGCGCCTGGCCCCCCGCTTCGCGGACGATGCCATGCTCGACCGCTTGGATTTCGCGGTTCGCGAGCAGACTCCCAACACCGGCCTGGGCGGTCTGAGAGCGCTCGCAGGGAATGCGGAAAGCCCGCTGGTCCGGCTCATCGATTCTCTGCGGACACTGGAGGAATGGCGCTCGTTCGAACTGCGCCCTGCCGATTGGGCTCTGAGGTTCCGCACGCTCCGCAATCAGTTTCATCCGGCTCACCCGCAAGGGGGCGAGGATCGCGCCTTGGCTCTGGAATGGCGGAGCCAGGCAGCCGCGCTCGATCTTCTGGATGAAGCCTTCGATGAAGCCGCGCAAGCTCTCGACCCCGAGCACCTGATAGGCATCGCGGAATACTGGCGGGCGGCGAAATCGGTGCTGCGCCTGAAACGTTTGCGGCTGGACGATGGCCGCCGCAACGTGGTTCACGTCTTGAGCGCTCACGAAGCACGGCAGTGGGTGCTTCCGGTTCTGTTTGTCTGTGGGATGGTGGAGAAACAATTCCCCCAGTTTCACCCCCAGGACCCGTTTTTTCCGGACGCGGCCCGCTGCGCGTTGAACGCTTCGGGTATCCGGGTGCGGACTGCGGCGGAGTTCGAACGGGAAGAGCGCGCCCTGTTCGAATCGGCGCTGGCACGCGCCACCATACTGGTCACGCTGTCGTATCCGGAGTTCGATCCGCGGGGCGATCGCCTTCTGCCGTCGCTGTTCCTGGAGGATATTTTCGTACCGGTTGAGGACGCCCGCGCGGTCCGCCCGCAGGCCCGTCACGAATTGGGCATTCCGGTCGCCTCGGCAATCCGCACAACGGGTTTAATGGCCATCCTGAAGGAAAAAACCGCGCACGTGTCGCCGAGTGGATTGGAAAACTTTCTACAATGCCCGTTCCAGTATTTCGGCTCTCGCCTGCTGCGCCTCAAAACTGCGCCTCCGCGACCGGAGGACCGGCTGGATTTCAGCTTGCAAGGCAACATCGTGCACGAAGTTCTGGCCGAATGGTACGCACATCCGCAGGAAATCGGGCCTCTCTTCCACAGCGTCTTCGAACGTTTCTTGGAGGAGAAGCACATCCCGAACGGCTATCATACTGAGCGCCTTCGCAACGCCATGCTGCAAGACCTGGAGCGATTCGCCGCTGACGAAACTTGGCCCCGGGAAGGCTTCACCTCGCAAGTGGAGCAGAAATTCGTGTTTCGGTTCGGCGACTCACTCGAGATCAAAGGTCGAATCGACCGCATCGACACCTTTCCCGATGGCTCCGCCCGCGTCATCGACTATAAGTACAGCGGCGCGCAGAGGGTGAAGGAACGAAAAGACGGCAGCGGGCTACAGGCCCCGCTGTACCTGATGGCGGCGGAAAAGTCCTTCGGCGTGCGGCCCGTGGAGATGTTTTTCGTAGGCTTGAAGGGCGGGATCGAGCGCGTAGGCTGGAACGAGCATGAGTTTCCGGCTGATTGGCGGACGGCCGGCGACCGCGTGCTTCAGATTGTGGAGCAGATCCGCAGCGGCCTGGTAGCGCCCTCTCCGGCCGACACAGGTAGCTGCCGCTTCTGCGACGTGCGCGACGTCTGCCGCATCGAAATCGCGAAGCCGGCGGCGATCGCGGGAGGCGCGTGAGCGAACCGGTCTTCACCGCCGATCAACTCCGTGCCGTCGACGTCGCCGAGCGTCACCAGGATGCCTGTGTGGTCGCGGGGCCCGGTTCCGGGAAGACCACTGTTCTGGTGGAGTACTTCAAGCGCCTGGTGGCGGCGGGCGTGGATCCGCTGCGGATTCTGTCGATCACGTTTACCGAGAAGGCTGCCGCCAATATGCGCAAGAAGCTGGCGGAGACCTTTCACGACGATTCCAAGATCCGTGCCGGCCTGGAGCGCGCCTGGGTTTCGACGGTCCACGGTTTCTGCGCCCGGCTGCTGCGGGAGAATGCCGTGTTCGCCGGCATCGATCCGGAGTTTTATGTCGCCGACGAGCGGGAATCCTGGCGGCTGCAGCAGGAATCCATCGCCGCCGCCATGGCCGCGTTGTTCGAGGAGCGGCCCGCCACCGTGCGCGCCCTCATCCGCGGGCTGTCGTCATGGGAGTTTGAAGAGGCCGTGCTTTCGGCGTATGACGCCATGCGCGGCGCCGGCATGACCGTGGAGGACGTGGCCGCGCTTCCGCCGCCGGCGGGAACGACTCGTCAGGAAATAGCGGACACGCTGCGCGCCCTTCGGGCCGATCCGCTGGCGGCCTGGAGCCCAAAGCAGCGGCAGTACGTGCCCATCATTCTGGAGGAGGCCGGGCGAATCGTCACCGCGGACAGCCCGCTGGAAACGCTGCGCGCGATTGAGAATTTCACCAAGAACCTTCAACGGTGCAAGAGAAATACCACCGGCTACAACCTGGTGCAGCGGCTACAGGAACAGATTAAGGAACTGCCCTACACGGCAATCACCGAGTTATACCAACACGAGCGTGCGCTGCTTCTCGATATCGTGCGGCGTTTCGACCGGACCTATCGCGAACGAAAGCGGGCCGCCGGAGCGCTCGATTTTTCTGACTTGGAAGAGTACGCCGTGCGCTTGCTGGAAGAGAACCCGGATACCCGCGGGCGCCTGCAGCACCAGTTCGATCATGTCCTGATGGACGAGTTTCAGGACACCAACGGGCAACAGGCGACGCTGCTCGCACTCATTCGGCGTCCGGGCCGGTTCTACGCGGTGGGCGACATCAATCAATCCATCTTCGGCTTCCGTCACGCCGAGCCGGAAGAATTCCAGAAATACCGCAACAGCGTGGAACAAAACGGGCGGCGGCTCGTCGAATTGCTTGCCAACTTCCGCAGCCGGCCGGAGATTCTGCGCGCGATTGAAACGATGGCGGCGGGAACCGCGGGCATCGAACCGCGTCCCCTGGTCGCCTGCCGTGTCTTTCCAGAAGACCGGCGGGTCCCCGTGGAGGTGTTCAGCGTAACGGGTCCCCAAGTGGATGAAGCGCGCTGGGTAGCTGGCCGAATCCTGGAGTTGGTGGAGACCGGTGAACCGCGATTTGCCTTCAAAGATGTCGCTGTACTGGTGCGCAACACGGAGGTGCTCAACGACTTTACGAAGGCGTTCGAAGAAGCCGGCGTTCCCTACGTGGTCAATGGGGGCAAAGGCTTTTACGAAGCGCGCGAGGTGAAGGATCTGATCCATCTTCTGCGCGTCATCGCCAACCCCCGGGACGAGATCAGCCTCGCCGCCGTACTCCGCTCTCCTTTGGTTCAGGTCTCCGACGAAGCCCTGCTGCGCCTGCGAACAAGGGATGACAATCTCGGCACATCGCTCACGCGGCTCGACTCGGCGGAATTCGATCCGGACGACTACCAAAAATTAACCCGCTTCCGTGACCGCCTGCATAGCTGGCGCATCCGTCGCGAATCCGTTTCATTCGACCGCCTGCTGCTGGCCGCGATCGACGATTGTGGGTACCAGTGCGATCGGGCAGCGCGCGGCTGGGCCAATATCGAAAAGTTGCTGGCGCAGTCTCGCCATGCCGCTGCGAGGATGTCACTCGATGAGTTTGTAGAAGAACTCGAACTGGTGCGGGCCTCGAACCCGCGGGAGCGGGACGCGCCACCGGAAGACGCCACCGATGCCGTGAATGTGATGACGGTGCACTCGGCCAAGGGTCTGGAGTTTCCCATCGTCTTCGTGGCTGCCATTCACAAGGGAGTGGAGAGCGACCCGCCGGTGATTGCTTTTTCGCGCCAGTACGGCCTGGGCGCACGCTGGCGCAATCCAGCCGGCGGCAAGGAGAAAGAGAAGGACGACCTGTTCCAGCACGCCATCCGCGCCGAACGAAAGCAGAGAGAGGAAGAAGAGAGCCATCGCTTGTTGTACGTCGCCATGTCACGGGCCGAGCAGCACCTGGTGCTCAGTTTTTCGAATTCCGGCAGGAAGCCGGAGCATTGGGCGAAGTTGGTTTGTCAACAACTGCACTTAGATGTGGAACAGCCGCGCGACGAGATTCTGACTCAGCAAGCGCCGGATGGCCAGGAATGGAAGATGCGGCTGCTGGTGGCGCACCAGCCTCCGGAGTTATTGGTGCATCCAGGGATTGCGGAGACCGCCGTCATCGTCGAATTCGTCACTCCGCCGGCAGTCATCGACCAGCAGGATGCCAACGCTACCGTAACGGCCCTGGCCGCCTTCGCCAAGTGCCCGCGCCAGTATTACCTCGGCCATTACCTGGGTTTCGAAGGGCGTGCCCGAAAGCTCGAAGAGGCGGAAGATCTCTCCGCCGGTGATTTCGGCACCGAGGTCCATGCGCTCCTGGCGGGAACACCCGTGGTGAATCCCGAGCCAAAAGCGCTGGCCATGGCCGACGTGTTTCGCCAAAGCCCGCTGGGCCGGCGCGCGGCCAAAGCGTCCCGGTTGGAGCGCGAATTCGATTTTCTGATGGCAGTGGAAGGCCTGGTGCTCCGCGGACAAGTGGACTTGTGGTTCGAAGAGGGCGGCGAGTTGGTGATCGTGGACTACAAGACTGACGCGGTGAATGCCATGGAAGCGCATCAACGGGCACAGGACTACGCGATCCAACTGCGGCTCTACGCCCTGGCAGTCGAGAAGATCGCTGGGCGCGCGCCCGACCATGCGTGGCTGCATTTCCTGCGGCCGGACACCGCCATCGAAATCGACCTGACACCGTCCCTGCTGGATTCGCCGGAACAGGTCGTGCGCGATCTGCAGCACGCGCAGGACAAGCTGGAATTCCCGCTGAACGAGGGGCCGCACTGCCAGCGCTGCGCGTTTTTCCGGGGCATGTGCCCGGCTAACTAGCGTTTTTCTACAACCGGCGCGCCGGCCGCCGTTCGTTCGGGCGCACGTTCGCGTTGGGCTTCAGTTGAAACGCCGCCTCGGCTTGCGCCTCCGGAATGCTCAGCGAGATGTGCACAGTATTCCCGCTGCTGGTCACTACCAGGGACTTGAGAATCGCGGCCGCCTGGGGGTTCTGCTGTCCCTGCATCTGCCCCAGGTTAGCCAAGAACTGCAGCACGCCGGCCATCGCCGTGGCGTCGTCGGGCGTGGCCGTCTGCGCATCTGCCGTGATCACAATCTGCGCGCCGAATTTTACGCCGCCGCTGCCCTGCTGAATCTTCTGAAATGCCGCCAGCGGAATGCCCGTCGGGTTGGGTGCGTTGGCCGAAGTCGCTACGGCCGGTGGCGGAACTTCGGAAACGGCCCATGCATCCTCGGTGGAGCTCAATTGGTTCACCTGCACCAGAAGAGCTGCGTCGGGGGATGACGGCGTGCTCTGCCGGTCGAGGGCGCCCTTCACACTAGCGACATCGCCAGCCACCGCCATCGTGCCGTTGTTCAGGAAGGCGACTGCATTGGTGCCCTTGGGGTCGGTCAGGATGGTCACGCCGTCGTAGGTCTGGGGAGTGGCGCCGCCGGTTTGCGCCGCGGCCAGGAGCTTGACGGTATCGAACGATCCGCGCGCCAACACGAGGCCGGCTCCATGTGGTTGGCCGCCGTTCGATGCAATCAGCAACTCGTGCAGATCGCGCGTGGGATCGAACCCTGTTAAGGTCACGAGCTGCTGTATTTGTTGATTCTGAGCTTGCAGCTGAACGAGGACGTACTGACCGAACGGCGAGGTTTTGGCTTGGTCTACGTTGACGCCGGCCATCACTTTGGCATCCGGCATCACCAGGTTGAGCAATTGCGGATCGGCGGCGGGCAAGAGCCCTGCAAAAATGATTGCCAGCGGCGCGGTATTTAGAATCGATGCCTTCATATTCATGAGGACGACATCCTTCCCTTCTTATTAACGCGGGAGACTCCAGTATTGTTCCGGTTAGCGCGGAATGGGGATCTGGTCCACGATTTCAATGCCAAATCCTTCCAGTGCAACGATTTTACGTGGATGGTTGGTTAACAGCCGGATGGTATGCAGGCCCAGGTCGGAGAGGATCTGCGCCCCCAGGCCGTGTTCGTGCTGCAACTGCCGCTGCCCGTCGGCACCCTGGTAGTGCAGGAACTCGCGGCCGTGGGAGGTCAGCCGCTCGGTCCCGGCGGTATCGCGCTCCACCCGGAACCCCGGGCCGCTCTCGTGCAGGTACACCAGCACGCCCAGCCCTTCCTTGGCAATGGCTCGCATCGATTCGCGCACCAACCGGCCGCAATCGCAGGCGGTGGACCCGAACACGTCACCATACATGCACCGCGAATGCATGCGCACCAGCACGCCTTCCTTGCCTTCGACTTCACCGCACACCAGCGCCACGTGATACTCGGGATTGAGGTCGCTCGAAAACGCCACGGTCCGGAACGCGCCCCACTCGGTCTCCACGCAGCCTTCCGCCACGCGGCGCACGAATTTTTCGTGTTTCATGCGGTAGCGGATAAGTTCGGCCACCGAAACCATCTTCAGATGGTGGCGTGCGCAAAATTCTTCCAGGTGGGGCACGCGCGCCATGGTGCCGTCTTCGTTCATGATTTCGCAGATGACGCCGGAAGGATTCAGTCCCGCCAGGCGCGCCATATCCACGGATGCTTCGGTCTGACCGGCGCGTACCAGCACGCCGCCCTCGCGGGCCCGCAGGGGGAACATGTGTCCCGGCCGGGCCAGATCGGTTGGCCGGCACGCCGGATCGAGAGCCGCCAGGATGGTGCGCGTCCGATCCGCCGCCGAAATCCCCGTGGTTACGCCGTCTCGCGCATCGATCGACTCACAAAACGCGGTGCCGAAGTTAGAGGTGTTCTGGGCGCTGATGAGCGGCAGGCGCAACTGATCGCAGCGCTCCGGAGTCAGAGCCAGGCAGATCAGGCCGCGCCCGTGGGTGGCCATGAAATTGATGATCTCGGGCGTGACCTTCTCCGCCGCGATCGTCAGGTCGCCCTCGTTCTCCCGGTCCTCGTCGTCCACCACCACCACAATGCGCCCGGCGCGGATCTCCTCCAGCGCCTCAGGCACAGGGATAAAGGGCATAATCCATTGTAACCATTGGATATTAACGTGCTGTTAGGAGCGCCCTAAGATAAGATGGGTTTGAGACGGTAATGCCGCGTCTGTTCCCACATTTTCTGTCGCTACCGGGCCCCACCATCAACGGGGTTGTCGATGTATTGCTGGTCGCCTTCCTGGTTTATCAGGCGCTTATGGTAGTGCGCGGTACGCGCGCCGGTCATATTCTGCTGGGCATTCTGATGATGGTCGGCTTGTACGGGATTGCGGTCGGGTTCGGACTGGAAGCCCTGCGTTCCCTGCTTTCCTTCATCGTTCCATATCTCGGCCTGGCGATTATCGTTCTGTTCCAATCGGAGATTCGCCGAACGCTGGCGCGCATCGGGCGAAAGAGCTGGGCGAGGTCCGGTTTCCGGGCGCCCGAGGCGATCCACGAGATCGTGCTGGCGGTGGAGGAACTCGCGTCGCAGAAAACCGGCGCGCTCATTGTGCTGGAGCGTGACATCGGCTTGCGCACATTCGTTGAGAGCGGCGTGCACCTGGAAGCACAAATCTCGCGCGATTTGTTGCTGTCCATCTTTCAGCCTGGCCTTCCGCTCCACGACGGAGCTGCGATCGTGCAGAAGGACCGCATCGCGGCGGCAGCCTGCTTCCTTCCGCTCACGACCAACCCCAGCCTCTCGCGCAGCATGGGAACGCGCCATCGCGCAGCCATCGGCATAACGGAAGAGACCGATTGCCTTTCCGTCGTCGTCTCTGAAGAGACCGGCCGCATTTCCGCCGCGGCTTTCGGCGAATTGGTCTCGGGAATCTCCGTTCAGGAATTGGTCGATCGGATCAATCAGCATTTCGGCCTCCAGCGGCCGGCTCGCGCCGAGGCTACCGTTTTGTCCCACGAGCCGGAATCTGAGGGCGTCCACGGCGACTCTCGGGACTTGGAAAGGATCAACCGGGAAAGGGCCAGTCAGGAAAAAGCCAGCCAGGAAAGGGTCATCCAGCCGTGAACACCATGAAGTGGGCCCTTGGGCTGGTGACCAACAATTTCTGGTGGAAGCTGCTGGCGCTGGCGATCGCTTTTACCATTTGGGTGCTGGTGGCCAATGAGCCGGAGCTCTCCACCTTCACCACGGTGCGCGTGGCCTACCGCAACATACCGGACGATCTCGAAATCAGTTCGGCTCCCACCGAGACGGTCACACTGGAACTGCGCGGCCCGGCCGGCGAGGTGCGAGGCGTGGGCGAGAGCCGCAGCCCGGCTGTGGTCCTGGACATGTCCACTGTCCAGACCGGCCAGCGCACATTTCTAATCGGGGACGGCAATGTGAGCCTGGCCCGGGGAGTGCAGATGGTGCGCGCCATCCCCTCCGCGGTTCGGTTCGAGTTCGACCGGCGCGCCGATCGCACCATCCCTGTCCACGCGCGGTTCACCGGCGAAGGAGCAAACGGCTACGTCGTCGGGCGCTATACAGTCTCGCCGGGCGGCATCTCAGTCACGGGCCCGGCCAGCCACGTCGCGCGCGTCGACGCCGCCACCACGGACCCGGTGGACGTGTCTTCCGCCGTCGGAACTTTCCAGGTTCGCGTGAATGCCTTTGTGGCGGATTCGTATGTGCGGTTCCAGGCGCCGCCGCAGGTAGTGGTTTCGGTCGTGATGAAGAAGAAGTAAGAAGCTTTCAGCATTCAGCGGTCAGCGATCAGCTAAAACGCAGACCCCGGTGCTCGTTGTTTTTGAGCTGAAAGCTGACCGCTGACTGCTGAAAGCTTGAACCCGGAGGAATAGTGGCCAAAGAGTTATTCGGAACGGACGGGATTCGGGGTGTCGCGGGAGAGTACCCACTCGACCCGGAGACCGTGCATGCCTTCGGTGTCGCCCTGGGGGACGATGCCACCGCGGCGCACGCCAGCCCGGAGATCCTGATCGGCGCCGATACACGGGAATCCGGCGGATGGATCGCCGAACTGGTGGCGGGAGGCATCCGGAGCCGGGGCGCACGGGTGCGCTTCGCCGGTGTAATCACTACGCCTGGCGTGGCCTATCTGACCCGCACCGGTCCATTTCTGGCGGGGGTGATGATCTCGGCTTCCCACAATCCTTATCAGGACAATGGCATCAAGGTGTTCGGCCACTCCGGCTTCAAGCTGCCCGACGCCGAAGAACATACTATTGAGCAAGAAATTTTCCGCTTAAAAGAACAAGGCCTCGTGCCGAAACCGACTGCCCTCGAAGTCGATAAGGGGATGGACCGGCAGTATCTGGAGTATCTGATTTCCACGGTTTCGATTCGTTTGGACGGCATGCGCCTGGTGATCGATTGCGGCAACGGCGCGTCGTACCGGCTCGCTCCCGAATTGTTTCGCCGCCTCGGCGCCAACGTGACGATGCTCGGCTGCGAACCGGACGGCCGCAACATCAACCTCAACTGCGGCGCGCTGCACGTGGACAGCGTGCGCCGCGCGGTTTGCGCCCAGGGAGCCGACGCCGGCGTAGCATTCGATGGCGATGCCGACCGCGCCATCTTTGTCGCAGGCAGCGGCAAGATCGTGGATGGCGATGGCGTCTTACTGGTTGCCGCCCGCGCGCTGAAGTTGCGCGGCCAATTGAATGGCGGCGCCGTGGTGGCGACCGTGATGTCCAACTTCGGCCTGGAGAAGGCGCTGGAGCGCGAAGGCATCCACATGATTCGGACCCCGGTGGGCGATAAGTATGTCCTCGAAGAAATGGAGAGGCGCGGGGCTGTCTTGGGCGGAGAGCAGTCGGGCCACGTGATCTTTCGTCAGTTCGCAACTACCGGAGATGGCCTGCTCACCGCGCTGCAACTGTTTGCCATCGCGCGCCGCGCCGGAGCCAGCCTGGATGATTTGACTGCCGGTTTTGAGGTCTACCCGCAGAAGCTGGTCAACGTTCGCGTGCGCGAGAAGAAAGCGCTGATGGAAGTGCCCGCCGTCGCACGCGAGATTCAGCGCGCCGAAGAGCAGTTCGCCGGAACGGGCCGCGTGCTGGTGCGTTTCTCGGGAACCGAGCCCCTGGCGCGGGTCATGATAGAGGGCCCCGACGAACAACAGGTGGAGGACTTCAGCGCGCGCATTGCCGATGCCATCCGCCGCGAAATGGGCGCCTGACGGGCGGCAAGAATCCGGCTCAGTGACAAGAATTTGACTGTCGTTCCAAGGTCGCCCATCTGCGGTTTCAGACAGTTAGAGACGGCCATGGAAATGCCCCTTGCTCGGCATGAACGTTAATGGAGTTTCCAATAGCCTCGACCCCTATCTTCAGTCACTACTCAGTGGCTCCGGTTCGGCAAACAACACGTCTACCAGCACAGCAGCCTCCTCGCTAACCCTGCCGCAGGAAGGCAACCCGGAACTTTCGCCCTTTGCCCAACTGCTAAGCACTCTGCAACAACTGCAGCAGTCGGACCCGGCAAAGTACCAACAGGTTACCTCGCAGATTGCGACAAACCTGCAGGCCGCCGCCAAGACCGCCACAGCCGATGGCAACACATCTCAAGCGACCGAGTTGAACCAGTTGGCCACCGACTTTACCAACGCGTCCCAAAACAATACGCTTCCCAATGTTCAGGACCTGGCCCAGGCACTGAGCGGCGGACACGGCCATCATCATCACCATCACACGGAGACATCGTCCGCCAGTACGGATCAGTCCAGCTCGGCGAACAATCTGAGTCAACAGATCTCTGCGTTCTTGGTGAACGCGACTTCTTCGACGCAGGAGGCATCGCTCAATCCCCTGTCGATCATTCAAAACACACTGAACAGCGCCGGGGTTTCACTGTCGTAACAATAGAACCTCCGCTCCCTGACGGTCGCGGCTCGGTAAGGGCGTCGTTTGTAGCGCGGTCGATGATTTCGCGCACGCGCCGATCTCTCGCACACAACGACATCGCACGCGCGTTACTGAGCTGTGACCAAAGGGAGCGGTCCTCGGTTAAGGCGCCGGCTCCACGTGCACCAGCACGTCGGCCACCCAGTCCAACCGCTCGAGAATGCTGAGCCGCACTTCGTGCGCGATATTGTGGGATTGGCGGACGGTCATTTCGGGATCTACTTCCAGGTGCAGGTCGACGTGATACCGCAGTCCAGTCTTGCGCGCGAAGCACTTTTCGACGCCCCTGACGCCGGCCACAGTGGCCGCCACGGCGCGAATCTGAGACATCAATCGCTCGTCGGGCATGGTGTCCATCAACTGCAGCACGGTATCGCGCGACACCCGCAGTCCGGTTACGATCACGATCAACCCGACCACAAAGCCGCCATACCGGTCGGCATCCAGGAAGCGCGCCGGATCGTAAAGCGCCAGCCCCACGGCGATCAGCGCTGCGGTGGCCGAAACGGTATCCATCGTGTCGTTCCACGCATCGGCAACTAAGGCGGCGCTCTGCATGCGTCTTCCGTGGTGGAACTTAAACGCGGCCAGGCCGGATTTGGCAACCAGGGAAGCCAGCAAGGGCCAGATGACGTAGTGAGCCGGGGCGGCGTGCGGTTCTCCGAGCCGTTGCACGGAGCCGAACGAAATTACAGCGCCGGCGGCGGCCAGAACCAGTCCAATCAGCAATCCGGTTAAGATTTCGGCCCGGCCGTGTCCGTAGGGATGGTCCTCATCGGCGGGCTTGGCGGCGAGCGTCAAACCCAGCAGCACAAACCCGGAAGCGAAGACGTCGCCGGCCGATTCCAGGCCGTCGGCCAGCACCGCCGTGGAGTGGCCTTTGATGCCGGCGAAAACTTTGACCACGGCCAGAGAGCCGCTGACCAGCATGCCTACGGCAGCGACGCGTTGCCCGGTATGCATGGACTCGCTGCGAAATCTTAAGCCCGCGCCGGATCGGATTTCTCGGAATCCAGACCCAGCTCGGTGATCGCCGCGCGCGCTTTCTTGGCGTCGAACAGGCCCTCGCGGGCAAGGCTCGAAAGGGCAGAGGCGGCAATCGATTCGGCGTTGACCTCAAAGTGCCGCCGCAAGTACTCTCGGTTGTCGCTGCGTCCAAACCCGTCAGTGCCCAGGGTCGTCAAGCGGGCCGGCAACCACGGTGCAATCTGATCGGCCACCACTTTCATGTAATCCGTAGCAGCCACAATCGGCCCCTCGGCGCCTTCCAGGGCTTGCAGGATGTAGGGTCTCTCGGCCGGCTCGTCCGGGTGCAAGCGATTCCACCGTTCCACCCGCAAGGCATCCCGCCGCAGTTCGTTGTAACTGGTTACGCTCCACACATCCGCCGCAACGCCGTACTTCTCGGCCAGAATCTGCTGCGCGCGCAGAGCTTCGTTCAAGATCGGTCCGCTGCCGAACAGCTGCATCTGGGCCTTGCCCTTTTCCGCTTTCGCGTAACGGTAGATGCCGCGCAGAATGCCGGCGGTATCGACATCCTTCGGCATCGGCGGCATCGGGTAGTTTTCGTTGTAGAGCGTCAGGTAGTAAAAGAGGTCTTCCTGCTCCTGATACATGCGGCGAATCCCATCCTGCACGATCACCGCGATCTCGTAAGCGTAGGCCGGATCGTATGCGGCGCAGGTGGGCACGGTGCTGGCCAGCACCAGGCTGTGGCCGTCCTGGTGTTGCAGCCCTTCGCCGGCAAGCGTGGTGCGTCCCGCGGTTCCACCGCACAAAAAGCCCTTGCCGCGCGAATCGGCGAACGCCCAGACCAGGTCGCCCACGCGCTGGAAGCCGAACATCGAGTAGTAAATGAAAAACGGAATCATGGGCACGCGGTAATTCACATAGGCCGTCCCCGCCGCGGTGAACGAAGCCATGGAGCCCGCTTCGGTGATGCCCTCCTCCAGAATCTGGCCGTCCTGCGATTCCTTGTAGTACAGGAACATCTCGGCATCGTGGGGCTTGTAGAGCTGGCCCTGGCTGGCATAGATTCCGAATTGGCGGAACAGCGCATCCATGCCGAAGGTGCGCGCCTCATCGGGGACAATCGGCACCACGCGCTTGCCGATCTCGGGATGTTTCATGAGCAAGGTCAGCACGCGTACGAACGCCATGGTGCTGGAGACTTCGCGGCCGCTGGAACCTTCCAGCGATTCCTTCAAGTATTCCAGATCCGGCGCCTGGATCGAGCTGGGCGGCACGGTGCGATGCGGCATGGTTCCGCCCAATAGCCGGCGGCGCTCCACCAGGTACCCCATCTCCGGACTATCCGAGGGCGGCCTGTAAAAGGACGCGTTCAGCGCCGCTTCATCGGGGATGGGAATCTCAAATCGCGATCGGAAATGCGCGATCTCCTGCTCGTTCAATTTCTTTTGCTGGTGGGTAATGTTGCGGCCTTCGCCCGCTTCGCCCAGGCCATAGCCTTTAATCGTGTGCGCCAGGATCACCGTGGGCAGGCCCTTGCACTCCAGCGCGGCCTTGTAGACGTTGTAGACCTTGCGCGGATCGTGGCCTCCGCGGTGCAGTTTGAAGAGATCCTCGTCGGTCAGGTGCGACACCAGGTCCAGCAGCTCCGGATACTTGCCGAAGAAGTGCTGGCGGATGTAGGCGCCGTCCCTGGTGACATACGTCTGGTATTCGCCATCCACCACCTCGCCCATCCGTTTTCGCAGCAGGCCGGTGGTATCGCGCGCCAGCAAAGGGTCCCAATCGCCGCCCCAGATCAGCTTGATCACATTCCAGCCGGCGCCCCGGAAGGCCGCCTCGAATTCCTGGATCACCTTGCCGTTGCCGCGAACGGGACCGTCCAGACGCTGGAGATTGCAGTTGATGACGAAAATCAAATTGTCGAGCCGTTCGCGGGCCGCCAGCGTGATCGACCCCATGGATTCCGGCTCATCCATCTCGCCGTCGCCCAGGAACGCCCAGACATGCCGTGGCGTAACCGGGATCATGCCCCGGTTCTCCATGTAACGCATGAAACGCGCCTGGTAAATCGCGTTGAGCGGACCGATGCCCATGGAAACTGTCGGAAACTTCCAGAAATCGGGCATCAGCCAGGGGTGCGGGTAGGACGGCAATCCCGGATGTTCGCGCAATTCGTGGCGGAAGTTCTTCAGATGCTCTTCGCTCAGCCGGCCTTCCAGAAACGCCCGCGCATAAATTCCGGGGGAGGCGTGACCCTGGAAATACACCAGGTCTCCCTGCTGGTTGTCGTAATGCGAATGAAAGAAATGGTTAAACCCGACTTCGAGCAGGGTTGCCAGAGACGCGTAGGTGGAAATGTGGCCCCCGATGCCCGGATCGTACTTGTTCTGCCGCACCACCATGGCCATGGCGTTCCAGCGGATCAGGCTCTTGATCCGCCGTTCCATGGCGCGGTCGCCCGGGTAAGGCACTTCATCTTCGGGGCGAATGGTATTGATGTAGGCGGTATTCAGCGCTCCCGGCGGCGTGGCGCCGCTCCAATGAGCCGCTTCGGCAAGCTGCTCGAGGAGATATGCCGCACGGTCCGGACCGGCCTCATCGATAATCTGATCGAGCGCCTCTATCCATTCCGCGGTCTCCCGCGGATCCAGATCCACAACCCTCTCGTTCAGTTTCTGGTGCATCGATAATCTCATTATAGCGATGCGGGTACAATGAGTCTGAGGGTCAGGGTGGAACACCTTTAGATAGCTGCCGAGGCATCCCGGCGGATAGGCTCCGGATGCCGGGCAAGTAGTCCCAATCGGAACTTGCAAAGCGCGTAAACTGTCGTATCGTATAAAGTCGGGAGGGTACATCGATGGTCAATTGTCCTGTATGCGAAGGCGCAATTGATGTGGATGAGGAAGATGTTGACGAGGGCGACACCATCAGTTGCGACGAGTGCGGCGCGGACCTCAAAGTGGTCGGGACCGAGCCTCTGGAAGTGGAGTCCGCCGAGGAAGTGGAAGAAGAAGACGAAGAGGATGAAGATTTCGTAGAGGACGAAGAGGAAGAATCCGACGAGGACTGGAAATGAAGGAACGGGGCGCGAGCCGGTCCCGTCGAATGTCGTGGGGGAAGCGATGAGACGGAAGCGGCTGTGGATGTGCGGGCTGCTCGGTCTGCTGCTCTTAGTCCCTGCCCTATCGGCGCAGAAGAAGAAAGACGATTCCGGCAGCGCACGCACCGTGCAAGGGACCGTTACCGCGGCAGATGAGAGCGCCGTGAATGGTGCCGTGGTGCAGCTGAAAAATCTTAAGACCCTGCAGATTCGATCCTACATTACCAAAGAAGACGGCGCCTACTACTTCAATGGACTGAGCCAAGAAATCGACTACGAGCTCAAAGCCGACTATCAGGGTGCCTCCAGCCACACCAAAACGCTGAGCTCTTTCGATGGCCGTAAACAGGCCATCATCAATCTCCAACTGAGCAAGAAGTAAGAAGCGTTCGGCAATCAGCGGTCAGCAATCAGCTAAAACGGAAACCCCGGTGCTCGTTGCTTTTCAGCTGAATGCCGGCAACTACCACAGATACCACTTGTCGAAGATGAGAACGGCGGCGGCAATCAACAGGTTGCTGGTGGCATGCGCTACGACCGCATCGCCGATTCTTCCGCGCCTCAGAAATACCCAGGCATACACCAGCCCTGCTACCAGCCCGACCAGCCAGCGGTCGCCATGCATCGCTCCGAAGACGAGCGAAGAGATCGCGACGGACAGCCAGGTGAACCGGCGAAAATCGAGCTTCTCAAAATCGGGGGAGATGAGGCGTCGGATGAAGAAGCCGCGAAATGCCAACTCTTCGGCTATGGGAACGGTGATCACCGCTCCGAGGGCTCGAAAGGTGATCCATGAGATTCTTGCCAATGGCGGCAATGACGCAAGCGCGGCAGACATCCCGTTGGCCGCATGAGATGCGCCTCGGTCGGCGGCGATCCAGATGATGAAAACGGCGGTGCCGGCAATCGGCGCCAGCCAGCCGAAGCGCCAATCGAGCTCGCGGTATCGCGATCGGAAAAACCAGAGCGTTCCGGCGGCCGCGAAGAACCGCAGGGGGTATAGCCATTCAAAGTTGCCGGTGGCCGCGCGTGAGATGGTGGCCGCCACCAGGATCATGATGAACGGCATCAGGTATGGGGCAGTGGGATTCTGTGTGTTCACGCGTGGGGGTGTCTGGACACGATCCCGGGTCGACCACCAGGAGACATGCCCGGCGACCCAGCATAGGCCCAGAGCGACGCCGTTGAAAATGATCCATCCGGCCTGCGAATGCGCCCCGTGGACAGCGACGCTGTCGCCGCCCAACGCTCCCAATGTAAAGATGGCCGCAATACGCACCGAATTAAGCAGCCACATCACCAGCACGCTCCCCGGAATCAACAGCAGCGCTCGCGGGAATCGACACTCGCGCCGGAAGAACCAGAGCCAGCCGATACTGAAAACCAACATGAGTCCAGCGCCTTCCAGACCGGAACACGCCGGCAGGACAGTCACCTCGAACTTCGGGTCGCCGATAGTCATGGTGGCAGGATTCACCCACAGGCCGGAGAAGAACGGCTTCAGCAGAATCCGCACCAACTGGAAAGTAAGGTCCGTGGCCAGCTTCCAAATCCCCGCGTTCCAAAAATTCTGAGACGGAATAATCAGCGCCCGCGCAGTGAGTGCTACGACGGCAGCCGGGATCAATGCGTAGCCCGACCCGCGCCCGAACTCGTACCACAACCGCAGCGGCACGAAGCTGACCGCGGCTAACGCGATCCCCGCACCGGCGGCCAGAAACCAACTTCCCACCACCAACCCGGCTACCAGGTGCGAAACACCGTCAAGCGATACCAGCGTGAGGGCTCTGAAGGCCAGCATGGCGAAGAGATGGATCGGGAGGAGTTTCCAGGCGATCGGGGCCTCGGCGAGTTGATCGGAGATCCGTAGGATCGTGCCCTTCCCCTTTAGGGATACCAAGCTCAGAAAAACGCAAGTGAAGGTAACGGCACAAATAAAAAAGGCCCGGCCGCCCCGGTGTGTGTCCGTCACTGATGAAATTGGAATCCACTCCAGGGCCAGCAGGATCGCCAGCATACCGAGCCTTTGCAAGAGTCGGGAGTGGAACGGACTACGGGCAGGCGCTAGCGGGACGGGTTCCAGGAGCACGGCGCTGGATGGTAAAGTCGCGTCTTTCATAAGCGGGGAGAGAAGATCGACCTGAGCAAACCCAGCTCGGCGATTCCGACCGCCGAAATGCTCTGCAACTCGCATCTGTGATTACCCAACGGGAATCGTAGACACGAGTTCCAGATTGGCCCGAGGTGTTTCAGTGATCGCGCTTTAACGGCGCCGGCGACCCCGGATGACCAGCAAGGCGCCACCCAGCAGCGCCAAAGCGTTTACTCCGGCAGCGGCATCGATCTCGGGGACGCTCGTGGACGCCATTGCAGCTCCCGCTATCCCAAGCGCCAGCAACACAACCGTAATTGTTCTCAAAGAGTACCCTCCTATCTCGTCCTACCATACGCCAGATCCGTGTGGAGTCCAAGCGATAAGTGGACCATAAGGTACCGTAACTATCAGTACCTTAGTTACCTTAAACCGGCGGGGGGCAAACGGACTCAGGGAATCAGCGCGCTGCTCCGAAAGATGACTGGGAGCAATGAGGAAAATCCTCTGGAACCCGCACCCTTCTCTGCCGCGAGGACAATGGAAAGATGCGAGCTCCAGATTAGACGAGCAGGTCGGCGCAGAGCCTTAACGGCGCCGACGACCACGAATGACAAGTAGAGCGCCACCCAGCAGCGCCAATGCGTTCACGGCAGCGCCGGGATCAATCTCTGGAACGGCGGGAACGGCCATCGCGCTACCGGTAACTCCAAGTGCCAACAACACCAACACGATTGTCTTCAAGAATTCACCTCCTGTCTTGTTTCACCATATGCTAGATCCGCACGGGGTCCAAGCTAGAAAAGAACCGATCAGTCCTGGATCTTGTGGGCCAATAGTCCTAGTGAGCCCGTCGCGGCACACCACCAGCAAAAGGGAATCGGCGGCCCGGCTTGAGTTTGGCGTAGTACTCGATGCCTCTTATCTTTCAGCCAATGTAACCGGGTCGTCGCGCTACGCTGAGCGTATGGCGAAGACATTCGGATTCAGCGACGATGAGCTCAAACTCTTGCTGGTGGCGGTGCGGCATATGCGCCGCACCTTCGCCGCCGCCCTCAGCCGCTCGCCGGATCCGTCTCTCGAAGCGTATGCCGCACTCTATGATGAGCTCCTGGAAAAGCTGCTGGACATGACCGGACCCATCCCCGAAACCTTGGAGGACACTTTCGACTAGCCGCCACACACCGTCTCAAAACGAAAGCGCGTCGATCAATTTACCCAGTTCGGCCTCAAGCGCCGATTTCCTCTTCTGCAATTCCGCCTGCCGGTCGCGCAGGCCCGCTAATTGCTGCTCATGTGAATCGAGCTGGCGGGCGTAGGTCTGGACTTGCTGCTGCTGCCCGCTCACATTATTGAGACTCGATATATTGCGGCGGATGCGGTCCTCGTCGTTGTTCAGATCTTTGATCTGGCTTTCCACATCCTGCCCGGCACGTTGCGCGTCGGCGATCTGCGACTTCTGGTCCGCGATGCGCTGCAGTTGGTTGCGGGCGGATGCGCTCAGATCGCGGTTGCGGAGGTAGGCCAGCAGCGCATCGGGCGTCAGACTGCTGACGGTATAGGTCTGCTCATACACGCGTTCTTCGTTCACGGGAAACTCCTCGGTGGCCGCGGGTGCGAGCCGGATCTCGAAGCGGTAGGCACTAGCGGTCTTCTCCGCCGGCTTTTGGTTCAGCAGAACGTACCCGGGGCGCAGCGGATGTTCGACGATCAGCGTCTTGGACTTCTGGTCCACGTTGCGGGCGGTGTACGTGCGGGTCTCCTCGGCTGCCAGCTTGGTGGTGAGAATGCCGCGGCTCGCGTGGATCTCCCGCACCACCGCCTGCTTGCTGCCGAACGCTTCGGTCACCCGCGTTCCCAAATCCACGGCATAGCTGATGAGGCGTTTGTCGCCCGCCTTGAGCGTTTCCATCAGCGCCTCGCCACCGTAGGCGCCGGCGTCGTAGACGGTAATGGGTCCGCCGTCCAGCGTCTTGCCGCTGGTATTGGTCAACTCGGCGGCGTTGGTGGGGTGCTGGGAACCGCGATCGGAATAGATCAGGAGCTTGCGCGCCTCCAGCGGCTGCTGCAGGAACGGCAGCATGGCGGATTCATTCTTGCGGATGGTCACCGGCGCAGCGATCCGGTACTCAAACAGATCGCCCAGTTCGCGCGTAGCGGCGTCGGAAACGATGGTGCTGGGCGCCACGAAGTCGAGCGCCCCACCCGCACCGGCGGATTCCTGGGCCAGGAACGGTTGCGCCATGGGCGGCGCAGCGGGCGCCGCCTTGGCCAACCTGTTTTGGACAGGCAGATTTTCAAACGCCGGAGAGTGAATCACCGGCATCGCCGCGCGATCGTCGGGCAGGTCGGCTTGTGGACGCGTGATGTAACGCGGCGCGTAGAGCTGGCTCACGAACGAAATCGGACGGCCGGACACCAGCGACAGCTGCACCTTGCTCCAGTCTTCGCCGGTCGTATTATCGACGATGGCCCAGCCTTCCAGCACCGGCTGCCCCGCAGCGCCGAAGATGAGCCGATAGCTGGATTTCCAAACCGGCGCGGGGATCAGGTAGCTGGCGGCCACCTCCCGCTCCCGCGCGTCCGTCGAATCGATGTAGACACTGCGCTTGTCTTTGGACCGCGCGTCGGCCAGTGCGGCAAGGTAATCCCGAAACTGCTCCTGCAAGCGGACGTCGGTGAAACGAATGCCACCGGCGGCACTCAAGTCCACATTGCGGAATTCGCCGCTGTCCAACAGTAAGGTCAGTTGCTCGTGCTCCGGCTGCTTGTCGCCGGCTGCGATCACGCGGCCATTGAGTATGGCGCCGGCCACGGTGGCATTGCCGAAAGTCAGCTCAATCCGCGCGCCCTTCAGTTGATCGAGCATGCTGCTCAACGCTTGCGAGTCCCCAATCTTAAAGGGAAAGCCCGCCAGCTTGTGGCCAAGCGGATCCATCGAATCGTAGCGCAGGCCGGAAATTTTTCCACCGCCGCGTTCCTCGACCGTCAACGACTTCAACACGTCATTCATTTCGGAGGCGTCGAAGTCGAGGCGTCCCGATTCTCCCGCCGCCAATTTGCCGGAGCGCTCGAAGAATCCAACGCCGTGTTTGTACAGCACTACTTGTTTCAAAGGCAATTCCGCGGGCAGGGCCATCGCGGCGCTCAAAAACATCGAAAGGAATGCGCGTTTCATGATTACCTCACACTGGGAATGCCGCCCCACGGGCTTTCCTTTCACAAAACGCTATTCACCCATGGCCTTGATGATGACGCGCTTAGCCCGCCGGCCGTCAAACTCCGCGTAGTAAACCTGCTGCCACGGGCCAAAGTCCAGCGCGCCCTTGGTAACCGGGACGATCACCTCGTGATGCACCAGCAGGCTTTTCAGGTGTGAGTCGCCATTGGTCTCGCCGGTGCGGTGGTGGCGGTAGTCCTGGCGGAAGGGCGCCAGTTTTTCGAGCCACTCGTCGATATCCGCGATCAGTCCGTCTTCGGCGTCGTTGACCCAAACTCCGGCGGTGATGTGCATTGCCGAAACCAGGATCATCCCTTCCTGCATGCCGCTCTTTCGAAGCGCGGTTTCCACCTGAGGCGTGATATTAATGTATTCCCGGTGTTTTTGGGTTTTGAACGTCAGATATTCGGTATAGAATCTCATAGCGCGATCTTACGATGGAAAATGGCGGGCTCAGAGGCCGTGTCCTGCTGGTGGACGACGAGCCTGCTTTGCTCAAGATGATGAGCACTTACTTGCAGCGGCTGGGGTATTCGGTGACTACCTGCGGCACTACGGAGCGGGCATCGGCGACCGTGGAGGCCAGCCCCGATGGTTTTGATATCGCCGTGTTGGACGCCACCATGGAGGGACTCAGCATGGAAGATCTCGCGCGACAGATGCTGCAGGCAAATCCGGCCATGCGGGTACTGGGGGCCAGCGGCTATCCTGTGGATATGAGCGCTTTGGCGGCTGCCGCTCCCGGGCGTGTGGCTTTCCTGCATAAGCCGTTCACACCGCAAATGCTGGCGGCCTCTCTTCGGAGGATGCTTGCCACGGAAAAAGAAGAAGAGCTTTAAACTGGCGAAGGAAGTGAAAGCCATTGCCCGCGAGCGTGTGGGCACGATTCCCGCGGCCAAGCCGATCGAACCGAAGGTCTCTCGCAAAAAGCCCAAGCATAAAAAACGGATCGAGGAAGAGCGGTGAGCGAGGTAGGGCGGACCCCCTGGTCCGCGCGGGTCCCCCCGGACCCGCGGTTGATCAGACCAGTCAAGCCTCTCGAAAACCCGAACGGGCCGGCCAGGGGACCGGCCGTGGACCCGGGGGTGCTCCCCACCTCGCGCCGGCAGTTCCTCATCCTCGGATGGCTCCGGTTTTTTCGCCCCTCGCACATTAGTCTGGCGGGGGCGCGCTTCCGGATCCTGCGCAACGGGCGATCGAAGCGGCGCTACTTACAGATCCACGGGGATGAGGAAACGGCGCGCGCCGTGCTCACCAGTCACATGAAGACGCACGAAGGCATCGCCTATCTCGTCGAAGGCCACCAGCGCAATGTGCCGGTCAATGGGGGCGAGATCGACCCCAACCGCATGTTCTCGCGGGCTGGCGCGGAGGCCAGTCTGAAGCGCCTCAATCCGGCGTGGACAGCGCCGCAACTGAGCACCGCACTGGCATTACTGGATCGCGGAAGGCCGCACCTGGTGAAGGCATTGTTTCCTCCCGCCGGAGGCCTGCTGGTTTCTCTGCACAACAACTCGGAGGAATACTCAGTAGCGGACGAGCAGCCCATCAGCGACGCGGTTTCCCTGCGCGAACCGGCCAACCCGCACGCGTTCTTCCTATGCACGGATCCGGCGGATTTTCGAACACTCGCGACCTCGCCGTACAATGTGGTGTTGCAGCAGAAGAAACCGCAGGAAGACGATGGCTCACTCTCGCGCCTCGCCGCAAACAGCAGCGTGCGCTACGTGAACCTGGAAGTGCGCATGGGCAATTCCGACCGCCAGACGGAAATGCTCCGCTGGCTGGATTGGAACCTGCCGTGATGCTGGGTTACCTTACTTAATCGTGAAGCTACCGGGCGCGCCGTCGCGGTGCGCCATGTGGCACGCGGCGCAAGTGCCGCCGAGCGCCGTGAAGGACGACTGCATCTTGGCATCGTCACTAGCCTTGGCAGCCACAGCTAGATCGTTGGATGCGTTCTCCGCGTCCTTGGCGATGCCCACAGCGTCGCTGGCTTTGCGGCCGGCCCAATAGGCGCCCACTTGCTTAAACAGGCCAGCCATATGAGTAGCGGCGGCAGCGACATCAGGATACGATTTGCTCTCGATGCCCTTCTTTACGCCGCCTTTGGTTTTGGCGATGTCTTTCATCCATCCCGAATAGTCCGCGTCCGTCTGCGCCACGACGCACACGGCAAGGCCCAAGGCCAGCATAACTGGCAGGACAATCGTTTTTCTCATGGCGGGAATTATATCACGGGGGTTTTCTGGGCCCGAACCGGCTTCGTGCCTCGCAGTACGTTTCTACGCGAAGTAGTCTTTGACCTTCTCGAACAAACCCTTCTCTGCCGGCGTGTTGTTTATCGGAAGAGTGTCCCGCAACTGCTCCAGCAACTTGCGCTGCTCGCGGCTAAGGCGCCCGGGGATCTTGACGAGGACATGGATGTACAGATCGCCGCGAGTACCGCCGTTGATGGCGGGCACACCCTTGTTGCGCAGCCGGAACTGCTCGCCGTTCTGCGTGCCCTCGGGGATCTTGAGCTTGTGAGGCTGTTCCAGGGTGGGCACCTCGATCTCGCAGCCGAGGGCGGCCTGTGAGATGTTGATCGGGATGGTGCAGTGCAGATCCTGCTGGCGGCGTTCGAAGAAGGTGTGCTCCGCCACCTTCAGGAACACGTACAAGTCGCCCGCCGGGCCACCGCCGGCGCCGGGTTGGCCCTCGCCCGTCAGCCGGACGCGGGTGCCGTCATCCACGCCGGCTGGAATATTCACCTTGAGCCGGCGCTCGGCCTGCTGAAAGCCATGGCCGCGGCACTGCCGGCAGGGATTGCGGATGATCTGTCCGGTGCCGCCACAGGTGCTGCAGGTGCGGCGGATGGAAAGAAAACTCTGCTGGTAGAGAACTTCGCCGCGGCCGTGGCACGTGCGGCACGTGGTGGGGCCGCTGCCCGGCTCCGAGCCCGATCCCCGGCACTGCCCGCAGCGCTCCATGCGCGGCACCTGAATCTCGGCCGCCATCCCGCTCACGGCTTCTTCAAACGTCAACTCCAGGTCGTAGCGAATGTCCTCTCCGCGCTGCGCCCGGTTGCGCCGGCGGCCGCCCTGGCCCCCGCCGCCGAACAGGTCGCCAAAACCGAAGAAGTCGCCCAGGATATCGCTGAAATCCGCAAAGGCATCTGGATTGAAACCGGCCGGGGTGCCCGAGCCCTGCAGACCGGCATGCCCGAAGCGGTCGTAAGCGGAGCGCTTCTGCGGATCGCTGAGCACACTGTACGCTTCCGACGCCTCTTTGAATTTCTCTTCGGCATCCGGGTCTTCCGGGTTGCGGTCCGGGTGATGCTTCAAGGCCAGCTTACGGTATGCGCCCTTGATCTCCTGCTCGCCGGCTTCCCGGCCAACGCCGAGGATCTCGTAATAATCTCTCTTAGACACGGAATGCGTTATGGTTTGACTGCCACTTTGACCATGGCAGGCCTGAGAAGTTTGCCTTTGAAATTATAGCCGCGCTGAAATTCGCCCAAGATGGTTTGGTCGTCCACTTCATCCGTCTGGACGCGCTCCACGGCCTGGTGCAGGTTGGGATCGAACTGGTGGCCCTCGGATTCGATCGGCTCCATCCCCAGTTTTTTCAGCGCATCGTACAGCCGTTGGTAGATCAGTTCCACGCCGCGAGCATAGTTGCGGTCGCCAGTCTCGACTTTGAGGGCCCGTTCGAAATCGTCCAGCACCGGGAGGATTTCCTTGACCAGGTCCATGGCGGCGAACTGAAGAAAATCTGACCGCTCGCGCTCGAAGCGGCGGCGCGCATTGTCAAACTCGGCACGGCCCCGCAACAGGCGGTCCTGCAAGTCGGCCTTCTCCGCGGCAAGCTGATCTCGCTCCGCGCTGACGGCCGCCAATTGGCCTTCGAGCGTTAGCGCCGGAACCGGCTCGTCTGACACGTTGGATGGATTCGGATCGGGTTTCTCGGTATCCACTGCTTTAGAGTAACAGAGAGGCGGCCGCCGGCTCCCTCCTGCGGCCCTATAAACTATTGTAAACGGAAACTGAGAAACTCGGGCCCAGCCGTGACAACCGCTCCCTTCGGTCACGGCTCAGTATGCGATGTGTCCGCACGATTCCGAGCCGTTACCGAGCCGCGACCAGAGGGAGCGGGGTTTCTCAGAACCGCGCGTTTTCCAGTGCGCGGCTGGTCTGCAGAACCGCCGCCATGACGCGTTCGTATTGCATGCGCATGGGCCCGAGTACCGCGACTTTGGCAGGAAGCCCACTGGCCATCCGGATAGTCATGCCAATCAGCGCCAGATCTTTCATGGCCGGGTGCGCTTCTTCTAACCCCACGTGAACCTGCAACTCGCCGGGCGCCTGTTCCAGAAACCGGTCGAGCAGCTCCATGACCCGCTTCTTCTCCTCCAGGGCATGCAGCAATTCCCGCAGTTTTTCACGGGTCAGGTGAAGATCCAGACCCAACAGGTTCGACGCTCCCTCCATGTGGACTTCGGGGGCGGTGTCCACTTCGAGCAGGCCTTTTTGGTAGAGCAACTGCAACTTGCGCTCCACCGCGTCGTACTGCGCGCGCTCCTCAGCCATGCGGCGGAGCAGTTCGCGGCGGGCCGCGCCTAATTGCCATCCACTGAAATTGCGATTGATGTAATTGCGTATGGAGACCAGGTCATCGGGCCTCACGGGCTCATCGAGAGCCAGCACGCGGTTGCGCACCATGCGATCGCGGGTCACCAGGATCACCAGCACGCGGCTGTCACCCAGAGGCACCAGTTCGATCTGGTCCAGTTCCTGCGCCAGTTCAGGCATGGCGGCGGCGATCCCGACATTGCGCGTAAGTTCCATCAGGATGTGGCTGGAGCGCTCCACGCGCTCTTCGACAGTGGCCAGGCCGCTCAGCTCATGGCGTACGCGATCGGATTCCGGAACGGCCAGGCGGCTCGCCGTCAACGATGCGACGTAGAAGCGAAATGCCTTCTCAGTGGGAACCCGGCCGGCAGAAGTGTGAGGCTGGGACAGGTAGCCTTCATCCGCCAAATCGGCCATCACGTTGCGGATCGAGGCCGGACTCAGCGATGCGGTCCGGCGCTTGGAAATCGTTCGCGAACCGAGTGGTTCGCCCGTTTCAATATAGGAGCGAACGATCGAGTATAAAATTTCACAATGCCTGCTTTTGAGCGGCGCGTCGTCGCTTTTCATAGTCCCCTGGACACACAGTCCCTGAGACCATTGTAATCTGATGAAATTAAAGGGTCAATGGCGGGGGTACCGAAAGCCTCTGGTACCATGCAGAAAGACTGGCTATGTCCGTGCTAAGTAGTAGCATCGATGTGCGTTCCGACGCGTTCCGAGCCAATGCCGCTGCCATGAAGGCGCTGGTCGAAGACTTGCGCGCCGAAGCCGATCGCGTCCGGATTGGAGGCAGCGAGAGCGCTCAGGAGAAGCACCTGGCGCGAGGCAAGTTGCTGCCGCGCGACCGCGTCCGCACCCTCATCGATCCAGGTTCGCCGTTCTTAGAACTCTCGCAACTGGCTGCTCACGGCATGTACGGCGAGAATATTCCGGCGGCCGGAATCATCACCGGTATCGGACGGGTGATGGGGCGCGAATGCGTGATTGTGGCCAACGATGCCACGGTCAAAGGCGGCACGTATTACCCGGTCACAGTGAAGAAACATTTGCGCGCGCAGGAGATCGCGCTCGAAAACCGGCTGCCCTGCATCTACCTGGTGGATAGCGGCGGCGCGAATCTGCCGCATCAGGACGAACTGTTTCCCGATGCGCAACATTTCGGCCGCATCTTTTATAACCAGGCGCAAATGTCGGCCGCCGGCATTCCGCAGCTCGCCGTGGTGATGGGGATGTGCACTGCGGGCGGCGCCTACATACCGGCCATGTGCGACCAGTCAGTGATCGTGCGCAACCAGGGAACGATTTTTCTCGGCGGGCCGCAACTGGTCAAAGCAGCCACTGGAGAAATTGCGACGGCCGAAGAGATCGGCGGCGCGGACGTACATTCGCGCGTCTCCGGCGTAACCGATTACTATGCTCAGAACGACACCCACGCACTGGCGATCGCGCGGCGCATCACGGGCGCGCTCAACAATGTGAAGAAGCCCGCAGTGGAGTTGCGGCCTCCCCAGGACCCACACTACGATTCCGCGGAGATTTACGGTGTGGTCCCCGCGGACATCCGCAAACCGTATGACGCGCGGGAATTGATCGCACGCCTGGTGGATGCCAGCGAGTTCGACGAGTTCAAACAACTTTACGGGCAGACGTTGGTCACCGGCTTCGCGCACATCTGGGGCTATCCGGTCGGCATCGTCGCCAACAACGGTATCCTGTTTTCCGAAAGCGCGCTCAAGGGCACCCATTTCATTGAGCTTTGCTCGCAGCGTGGGATACCGTTGATCTTCCTGCAGAACATCACGGGCTTCATGGTGGGGCGCAAATACGAAGCCGGGGGCATCGCCAAGGATGGGGCTAAGATGGTGACCGCCGTATCCAATACCGCAGTGCCGAAGTTCACCGTGATTGTGGGCGGCAGTTTCGGCGCGGGGAACTACGGGATGTGCGGCCGCGCGTACAGCCCGCGGTTTCTTTGGATGTGGCCGAATGCGCGCATTTCCGTGATGGGTGGCGAGCAGGCAGCCAGCGTACTGGCGACCGTGCGGCGCGACAACCTGGAGGCCTCGGGTAAAAGCTGGACTGCAGAGGAAGAGGAGAATTTCAAAGCGCCGATCCGCCAGCAATACGAGACGCAGGGCCACCCTTATTATTCGAGCGCGCGGTTGTGGGACGACGGTGTGATCGATCCGGCCGACACACGCCAGGTGCTCGCATTGGGACTTTCCGCGGCGTTGAACGCGCCCATCGAGAGAACCCGCTTCGGCGTCTTCCGGATGTGACCCATGTTTGAGAAGATCCTGATCGCGAACCGCGGCGAGATCGCCTGCCGAATCATACGAACGGCGCGCCGCCTGGGCGTACGCACTGTAGCGGTCTATTCGGAGGCCGATGCGCACGCACTGCACGTGGAAATGGCCGATGAAGCGCATCCCATCGGGCCGCCGCCCGCGCGCGAGAGCTATCTGAACATTGGCCGCATTCTCGATGCGGCGCGGCGCTCGGGCGCGCAGGCGGTTCATCCGGGTTACGGATTCCTGAGCGAGAACGCCGATTTCGCGGCGGCGTGTGTTGCGGCGGGGCTCAACTTCATCGGACCGCCTGCCTCAGCCATCCGCGCCATGGGTCTGAAATCGGCCTCCAAGGCGCTCATGGAACGATCCGGTGTTCCGGTAGTGCCGGGGTATTACGGAGATGCGCAAGACCTGGCGACACTGACAGCGGCGGCGGAACGCACGGGCTACCCGGTTCTGCTCAAAGCTTCGGCGGGCGGCGGCGGTAAGGGCATGCGGGTGGTGGAGAGGCGAGCCGATCTCGAAGGCGCGGTTTCCTCGGCTAAGCGGGAAGCGGCTTCCTCATTCGGCGACGATCGGCTGTTGATCGAGAGATACCTCACGAACCCGCGGCATATCGAAATCCAAATCTTCGCGGACAGCCACGGCCAGGTGATCTCGCTGTTTGAACGCGACTGCTCCATACAGCGGCGTCACCAGAAGGTGATCGAGGAAGCACCCGCTCCGGGGATGGATCCCGCGCGCCGTCGCTCCATGGGTGAGGCGGCCTGTGCAGCAGCGCGCGCCATCGGATACGTCAACGCCGGGACCGTCGAGTTCATCGTGGAAGGCGATGCGTTCTACTTCATGGAGATGAACACGCGGCTGCAGGTGGAGCACCCTGTGACGGAATTCATCACCGGCCTCGACCTGGTGGAGTGGCAACTTCGCGTGGCGGCGGGTGAGCCGCTGCCACAAAGCGCGGAAGAGGTCAGGATCTATGGTCATGCCATCGAAGCGCGGATTTATGCCGAAGATCCCGCGCGGGAATTCCGGCCTTCGATCGGGACGTTGTGGCACCTGGCAACTCCCAAGGAGAACCAGCACGTGCGGGTCGACACGGGCGTCCGGGCCTCCGACGCGGTCATCATCGACTACGATCCGATGATTGCCAAGCTGATTGTTTGGGATAAGGACCGCGAAGGGGCGGTGAGGCGTTTGCGGGGTGCGCTGGCCGAATATCAGGTCGCGGGAGTGACGACCAACATTGCGCTGCTTTCGGCCATCGCGGCACATCCGGCGTTTGCGGCTGGACAACTTGATACCGGTTTTATTGGGAGGCATGCCGCGGAACTGACACCCGCTTCGAAACCCGCTCCCCGCGAGGTGCTGGCGGCGGCCGTGCTGCGCGTGCTCCGTGATCAACAGCGCGAAGCTGCGGAACGAGCCGCGGCCACCGCCGACCCTTGGTCACCCTGGAACCAACTGACATCCTGGCGAATGAATGGCGCGGGATACCAGGATCTGATCTTCGAAGAAGGTGAATCGAAGATCACGGTGCGAGTACATCCGTGGCCCGATGGCCAGCTACCGGGTTCAGTTGCCCGATGGCGTGGTGGAGGTTTCGGGCACGGTAGATAAGCCCCGGGTGGATGGCGTTCAGACGAGTGTCTCGGCGGTGCGGCTGGGAAGCGAGATCGCGGTTTTTTCGGGCGGCTTCACTCACCACTTCAAGATCGTCGACCCGCTTGCGCCGCGCGGTGCTGAGGAAGAGGCAGTCGGCCGGTTGACTGCGCCGATGCCCGGACGCATCGTCCAGGTGCTGGCCGAGAAGGGAACGGCCGTCAAACGCGGGGCGGCGCTACTCATCCTCGAAGCCATGAAAATGGAGTACACCATCACGGCCCCATCCGACGGCACGGTGGAAGACATCCGTTACGCCGCCGGCGATGTCGTCGACGAAGGCGCCGAGCTGATCACGTTCGCGTGAAGAACGCTACCAGGAGCGGCGCCTCGTGCAAGCACCATTTAAGCTCTGACCAACGCTTCGGCGAGGCGCTCCAGGCTCTGCGTCCAGCCCATCTCCATCCCCGCAAGCATTTGCGGCGCAAACGGTACCAGGCCGGTAGCGCGTGTGCGCAACGTGAGTTTTGTCTTCGCGTCCTCAGCGGCGAAAATGACGGTGGTGAGGCCGTCTAGTAGCGGATTGCCGTCTTTGTCCATCGCTACATTTGTGAAGACCAGCCGCTCGGGCGGAACGATCTCGCGATAAACTCCCCCACACGGATACTCGCCGCCATCGGGCGCGCGCATGATGATCCGCCAGGCGCCACCGACCCGCAAGTCCACTTCGCAAACCGGGTTGGTCCACTCTTTTGGACCCCACCACCGCGCCAAGTGCTGCGGGTCGGTCCAAGCTTTGAATACGAGCTCTCGTGGCGCATCGAATACGCGCGTGATGACGACTTCCCGCTCACCAAAACTTGGGGCGGCGTTACTTCCTGCGTTGCTTGCGGCCATGCTTCTTCTCCTTGCTCTTTAGTTCGTGTAAGTATTCGTCCAGACGATCGAAGCTCTGCTCCCAGAAGCGGCGGTAGTGTTCCACAAAGGCGGCGACCTCCTTGAGCGGACCAGCCTCCAGCCGGCAGGGCCTCCATTGCGCTTCCCGGCTGCGGGCGATCAGACCGGCATGCTCCAGCACTTTGAGGTGCTTGGAGATGGCGGGCATACTCATTTCGAACGGCCTGGCCAGCTCGGTGACCGACGTCTCTCCGGATGCCAGGCGTGCCAAAATGGCGCGCCGGGTAGGATCGGCCAGGGCCGCGAAAGTAGTGCTGAGCGTGTCGGGAGTCATCATTTAACTAATAAGTTAAATAACTACAGGGTTAAATATACTCGGAAGCCGCCAGGCTGTCAAGCGGAACGAGAGAAAAACCAGACACAGGCCGGGAGGCCTGTGGTACTAATTCAGGTCAGCGGTCTGCAACAGCGGATTGTGCCAGGCCTTATCGCGAACGTGCGTTCGTGACTTGATGCGCCAGCCGTCCGCGGTCTTTACGTAGACGTCTTCGTAGCCGCCGTGACGCTCGATGCTGCCCGGGCCCTTCATTCCCATTTGCAGCAGGTAGATCCGTCCGGTGGCGCCTTCGGCGGAGGGCACGATCAGGTGGTTGGTCATGATATGACTCCAATCGGTCCACACCAGCTTGGTCTTGCAGCCGCGCGATCCGCCGCCCACCAGAGTGGCCAACTGCTCGCGCCCGCGCGCCAGCACGCGTCCGCCCTGCCGGAAGCCTTCATCGGAGTTCTTGTCGATGAACACGCCGTCGGCCGTGAACACGTCCGCGTAATCGTACCCATTGTTGGAACACGTATCGATTCCGTAGGCGTAGCGGTTCGTGAGCTGCGTGATCTCCTCGTAATCGAGAGCCGTAAGAGCAGGCGCTTTCGGCGCGGCGCTGGCCTTCTGCCCAACCCAGGTGGTCACCCATGCGCTCAGGCACGAAGTGAAAACGATCGTCGCAACCAACTTCCCATTCGTCATAGAGGCCCCCTTATTTCCTGGCGATCTTGGCCTTGCCCTGCTTGGTTAAGGCGCGATCCCGGGTCATCGTCTTAATGAACTCCACCCTGCGAAAGCGCACCGCCGACCAGTCCTCATCGATCGCCACCATCCGGACCGGCTCCAACCCTTCGTTACCGAGAGCTTGCCAACCGCTATCGCGGTTGAACTCGCATTTGTACTTCTTCGAGCTGCCTTTCGGATAGGCGAACCACACCACCGCGTCGCCTGAAGCCTTCTTGCCGATCGCCTTCGCCAGCGTATCGACTTCCTTCTGCTTCGTAACAAACGCCAGCGAGAACTCGACCGCATCGAGCCCTCCCAACGCGCGCAGAACGGTGACACCGCGAAGTGCGGCGAGTTCGGGCTCAAAGCTAGCCGGCGCGTTGAGCACCACGATCCGCCCCTGGTCTTTCAGGTTGAGTTTCTGGAAGGTCGATAACATTTCGCAATCTCCGCCACCGGCTCGCAGCCGTGGACATTCCTTTGTAGTTCCACCGCAGCACGCGCATCCCGGACTCGCCCAGGTAAGCATTGCCCTTGCGGTCGCCCACATACACCTGCCCGTCGTTGGAAATGCGATCACGCGCGCCGGTTGCCAGAGCCATCGGCGACGAAGACCTCGTTGGTCGGTTGATAGACCTTGAACCCGGCGGGCCGTTTCAAATTCTCCGTGTCGTTGCTGCCGACGATCTTTCCGTGATGCCCGGTGCGGCAACGGCGCAGGCCACAAGAGCCCAGAGATCCACGTCTCGAGCTTCACCACCCTCGCCTCCTCACGATCGAATTAGGCTGCGCTGCCCACTAGCGGGCTTCCATGCCCTTGGCCTTGTAGATGGGTGCGGCCGCCGGACTCTTCAGAAACTGAACCAGCGCTTTGGCCCCGTCGACGTTCTTCGTATTCGCGGCTACACCGGCCCGGAAGTTGACATACCCCTGCACCTCCGGCGGAAGCGGGCCGATGAGCGTCACACCAGGCGCCGCCGGCATAATCTCGCTCACCAACGTCAACACGATTTCTGCTTTGCCCTGGGCCACCCAGTCGTCAGCCTCCCCGGAGCCGGGCGCGAGCATAATCTTCGGCTTCATTTCGGCGGCGATGCCGAAGTGGTCGTACATCTTTTCGATGAACGCGCGGCTGGCCCCTTCTGAGGCATAGGTGACGGACTTAGCGGCCAATAGTGTCCGTTTCATTCCATCAGCCGTGTGGATATCGGGCTTGGGCGCGCCCGCACGCACACCGACGCCGACACCGGCGCGTGCCACCTCCGCCACGGTGGCGCTGGAAACCTTGCCCGCCTTTGCCAGGCCATCCACCGCATCGGCGCCCAGGATCACGGCGTCGAAGGCGTCGCCGCTGTCGATCTTGCGTTTCAGTTCAGCCGTGGAACCATATTCGAGCACCAGGGAGTTTCCCGATGCATGTTCAAACTGAGGGCGAATTCCTTCCACCACAGCCTTGATGCCATTTGAACAGATGACCCGAATCTCGGCAGCGTTGGCTACCGGTTGCTGCGCGAGCAGCATCAGAACTCCGGCTGCCGAGGCCGCAGCTGCCACCGATAAAGAGCGCTTCATCATAACCCCTCCCTTGCGTGCTGGCCGCCTGGCCGCTAACCTTCCGGAACATCATACATCGGAGCGCCGCCGCGTGTCGGGGTGTGGCATCCTTGTGCCATGAGAAACGCTCTCTTAGTTGCAGTAACGCTATTTTGGCCGCTAACTTCCTGGGCGGCTGACGACTATAAACCGCTCGACGTAAAGCTGGGTCTGTGGGAGTCCACCATGACCAGCCAGACGAACGGCATGCCGCCGATACCGGAAGAACTTTTGTCTCGATTGACGCCGGATCAGCGGGCCAAAATGGAAGCCGCCATGAAGGCGCGCGCGGCCAGAGGTCCGCAGACGAAAGTCACGAAATCTTGCCTGACCAAGGACCAATTAGATAAGGCGCTGACATTTGGGAGCGAAGGCAACACCGCATGCAAGCGCACCTTAATCACATCCTCCTCGAGCAAACAAGAAATCCGCTTCGACTGCAACGATGAGAAGAGCAACATGAAGGGCACCGGCACTGTGCACGTCGAAGCAATCAATTCCGAGAACGTCAAGGGCACCACGCAGGTGACCGCTGCGGGTGGTGGCAATAACATGAACATTCAGATGTCCTTCAGCGCTAAGTGGGTGAGCGCGGATTGCGGCGACCTCAAGAAACCGTGAGGGCGGCGGCCTATCGGATGACTTTCGTATCGCGTCCCTGGGCTTCCAGGTCGCGAGCGCCCTTGAGCGAATCGAGCATCATGTAATTGCCCTCGTGGCAGGCGTACTCGTAGACCTTATACTCCGTGTCCAGCTTGTACGGATAACGGAGCGTATAGGGCTTGGTCCACACATTGGGATCGTCGATTGTGGCTTCCCAGATCAGCTCGTTCGGAGCGGTGCGCGTGAATCGTTCCGTCACCTTGGCTGCTTCCGTATAACGCCCTCCGGCCGCGGACTCCGGTCTGATATTGGTCGTCTCCACCACCAGCGTATTCCCCTCCCAGTGGCCCACCGAATTCCCCATGTAGGTCTTGATGGCCTTGCTCAAGTGCGGCCGCCCATCGGTCGGAATGATGCGCGTTTCATGCACCATCTCGGAGCGAATCACAACATACCCGGGAGCCTGGTAGATCTCGTTTCCGTAATCGTAGAGGGTGTACAGCATGGTGGAGGGAAAGCCGCGCGTAATGCAGCGGCTATAGTAGTCGAAATCCTCCCAGGAATCGACTTTATCGGGGAAGTGCTGACCGGGACCGTGCCCGCCTCGCTCCGCCTGGAGGACGGCCCGCGCCTGGGGAGTCAACGGCGGCATTTTTCCATCCGGAGGGTCGACCACTAGCGAAGTCTGCTTGGTCGGTTTACCAATCTCTCCCCAGTTCTGCGGCGGCCCGATGCCATTATCCCCGGGGTTCTGGGTCCGATTCTGAAACTGTTTCGCGGTCTGCGTCTGTCTCTGGACCAGCTCTTCATCCGAGAGCGATGTATCTTTGGCGTTCGCGGGCCGCTCCCTGGGGATATTGAATTGCGCCGGCCAGCTGCCCTGGATATCCGGCTCGCCCCAAGGAGTCTTGGGCGGCGTGTAGGTCTTCGAGGTTGCCGGTGAGGTCTGCCCCGCCATGGAGAAGGAGAACGCGACCAAGACAGACGCCATGGTCAAGAGTCGATGCGTCATTTGAATCTCCCTTCGACGCGCGGTAATGTAGGGATTCTATCATTTACTGGGCAACCGGCCACGAGGCCGGCCGTGCCAGGAGGCACCATGACAAACGCGAATTCTCGAATCGCAGCGTTGGCTCTGGCCGTATTCGTTATACCGATCGCGACGGCTCAGCAAGGGAGCGCGCCCGCGGTTCCTCCGGTGAGCGGCCGGGGTGCACAGGGCCCCGTAGTCGTATCGCCCGAAGTGCGCGCGGACCGGCGGGTGGTTTTCCGCATCAATGCACCGCAAGCGCAGAGCGTGAGGTTGACGGGAACCGATATTCCCGGCAACCTGCAGGGTGCCGAGATGGCCAAGGGCGAGAATGGCGTTTGGGAAGTTACCCTTGGGCCGATTGACCCGGGCGCCTACCGCTACAACTTTAATGTCGACCGCGTCTCCGTGATCGATCCCCGAAACCCCTCCATCAGCGAATCGAATAACAACGCGTGGAGCATGGTCTATATCGCGGGCGCGGATTTCATGGATGTCCAGAACGTGCCGCATGGCGCGGTGGCGAGCGTCAATTACTATTCCAGCGCTCTAAAGAAGTGGCGCCGTATGCATGTGTACACGCCTCCTGGCTACGAGCTCGGCCAAGGCAAGTATCCGGTGTTTTACCTGCTCCACGGGGCCGGTGACTGCGACGAATCGTGGACCTCAGTTGGACGGGCCGGGTTCATCTTGGATAACCTGATCGCGGCTAAGAAGGCCAAGCCGATGGTGGTCATCATGCCTGCGGGACATACCAGCCAAAACCTTGGCGGCATCGCAGGTCCGCCCGCGGCACAGGATGAATTCGTCCAGGATTTCGTGACCGATATCATGCCTTATGCCGAGACGCATTATCGTGTGTTGACTGACCGGCAGCATCGCGCCATCGCGGGCCTTTCGATGGGCGGTACACAGACCCTGAACATCGCCATTCCGCACCTGGATAAGTTCGCCTACATCGGCGTCTACAGCTCTGGGCTGATCGGCGGCTTGCTTGGCGGCGCGGCACAAAGTTCCGGGGCGGCTCAATCCCCTGAGACGAGCTGGGAAGGACAGCATCAAGCCGATCTGGACAATGCTGCCGCCAAGAAAGGGCTGAAGCTGTTGTGGTTCAGCACCGGCGCGGATGACCGGCTCATTGCGACCTCCAAGAGCACGGTGGATATGCTCAAGAAACACGGGTTCAACGCTGTATTCCAGGAGAGCCCCGGAGCCCACACCTGGATCAACTGGCGGAACTACCTGAACGAGTTCGCGCCGCAGCTATTTCAGTAGTCTAACCGCTCCCTTCGGTCACGGCTCAGTAACGAACGTCACCCTTGCACGCGCCGTGCCCTGCCCTCCCAGAAAGTTTCGCGGAGCTCGCGTTTGAGGATTTTGCCGGTCCCCGTTTTCGGCAGCGGACCTTCCGTAAATTCGACGATGCGCGGCAGCTTGAATTTGCCCAGGCGCTCCATCAAAAACGCCATGAGTTGCTCCTGCGAGAGTTCTTGCCCTTCTTTGAGCACCACGATGGCCACCGGCACTTCTCCCCACTTGGGATCGGGCGCCGCCACCACGGCGCACTCCATCACAGCCGGATGCGCGAATATGGCCTTCTCCACCTCGATGGACGAGATGTTCTCGCCGCCGCTGATGATGATGTCCTTTTTGCGATCGACAATCTGAATGTAGTTCTCTTCGTCCCAGACCGCCATGTCGCCGGTATGCAGCCAGCCGTCGCTCATTACGGCCTTGGTCGCTTCGGGCTCCCGGAAGTATCCGTCCATGACGTTGTCGCCGCACACCACCACTTCGCCGATGGACTGCATGTCGCGCGGCACGTCCTGCATGTGGAGATCGACCACGCGCACTTCACAGCCGGGGATCGGCCAGCCGGCCATGGCCTGGTGCCGCAAACGATCCTGGTCGCTGGTGAACTGAACGGTGCTCTTATTGCGCGCGGTGGTGGCCACCGGAGAGGTTTCCGTCAGCCCATAGCCGACCACCACATGGCAGCCGAATGCCTGTTCCATGCGCGCGATCAACTCCACCCCTGCGGCGGCGCCACCAATAAAGATCTCCTGCATGCTGGAAACGTCGAACTTGCCCAGTTCCGGGCAGTTCAGAAGTGCGTTGGCCATGGTGGGCACCACGGAACAGGAAGTGGCTCGCTCCTCCTGAATGAGGCGCAACACATGCGCCGGGTCGAAACGCCGTACCATGATCTGCTTGGTGCCGTACATGGTGGCAGTCTGCGGGCGGCCCCATCCGTTGGCGTGAAAAAGGGGGATGGTATGTAGCTCCACCGTGTTGTCGTGAGTCATCCCCGTCATGCTGACCAGAAGTGCATGCATGAAGATGGTGCGGTGCGATAACATGACGCCCTTGGGCGTGCCGGTGCTGCCGCTGGTATAGAACAGTTCCGCAATCTCGTTTTCCTGAAAGGAGAACAGGTCCGGCCGGTCCATGCGCCCGCGCGAGAGCAAGTCTTCGAATGTGAAATCCGCCTGCGAGGACGGACCATCGATCGACACGAAGCGCTGGATACTGGGGCAGGCCTTGCGCAAGGTTTCGACACACGGTGCGAAGTCGTTTTCGAAGACCAGCATGCGCGCTTCCGCATGGTTGAGGATGGCGATCAACTCGGCGGGCTGCAGCCGGACATTGAGCGGCATCACGGTGCCTCGCATCAGGGGCACACCATAGTAGCCTTCCAGGAGCTGGTTGTTGTTGAAACTCAGGTAGGCCACCCGGTCGCCGGGACGAATGCCTTCCGCGACGAGGCCGGCCGCGAGCCGCTCGCAGCGCTCCCCGAACTGGGCGTACGTGTAGCGGCAAGCGCCGGACACCACTCCTATTTTGTTGGGATAAAGATCGACGCTGCGATACAGGCAGCGGATCGGTGTAAGGGGGACCTGCATGGGCTCTCCTCGAGTAAAGAACTAGAGTATATACCGGCTACAGCGACGCCACCAAGGTGCGGCCGCCATCGATCACAAAGGTCTGGCCGGTAATAAAGGAGGCGCCATCTCCGGCCAGCAGGAGGGCCATTTCCGCGATCTCTTCCGGCTGGCCAAGATGCTGGATCGGCTGGTGCTCCAAAACAGCCGCCAGCTTGGCATCATCCTTCCAGTAGTATTCGCTCAGCGCGGTCTGTATCAGCCCTGGGGCAATCGCGTTCACGCGCACGCCTTTGGGCCCCAGCTCCTGCGCGTAGGACTTGGTCATCATGATCAGCGCCGCTTTGGTCATGCTGTAGAGCATGCCCTGATATTGCGGCCGGAGGCCTGAAATCGAGGACACGTTGATGATCGACCCCCAACCGCGCTCGCACATGCCCGGCGCGATCGCCTGCATCAACAGAAACGCGCTCTTGAGATTGGTCGCAATCATCTTGTCGAACTTGTTTTCGTCCACCTGCAGCACGGGTTCTTGCGCTATGTTCGTGCCGGCATTGTTGACCAGAATGTCGATCCTGCCGCATTCCTGGTGGACCGTTTTCACGAGCCGCTCAATCTCTTCCGGGCGGCCCACATGACAGGCCAGCGGCAGCACGTTGCCTTTGATCCCGGCGGCGGCCTGCTCCAGCGCCTCCTGCTTGCGGGCGCAAATCACAACCATGGCGCCTTCACGAGCGAAGGCCGCGGCGATGGCCTTGCCGATTCCGCGGCTGGCGCCGGTAACTAGTGCGATCTTGTTTTGCAGAGCGTGCACAAATCAAACTATAAACCGTTCCCGCGCCAGCAGGCGGCTGGCGATGGTGCGGCGTAGGGCAACGTCGTCGGCCGGTTCGTACCGCGCGAGGCGACGCAACACCGTCATATTCGCGCGCAGCGCGTCACCCTCCGAGCAGGCGCCGAGAACTTTGCGAGCGGAAACCTCCACGCGGGCCATGCCATCTCGCAAGAAGACCGGACAGATTTCGGCGGCCATCGTCGCCTTGCCGCGCGCTGCCAGTTTCCGGGTTCGCAGAAGGACGGACTCCATCGCAAACGTTTCGGTCACGATATCGGCGATGTGCATGACAACCTCCTGCTGCTTCTCCAGCGCATCGAGGTACCGCTGGTACGCGACGCCTATCGCGAACAGCGCAATCTTTTTCGCATTCGTCACCAGACGGCTGTCTTCATCGGACCCATCGCTGGAGCCGGAACCGTTGAGCAACTCAGCAAGCAGCTTCTGTACCGCCGGAATGAGCGCGAGCTGCCCGCGGGCGGCGCGTTTCAGCAGCATCCCGGACGTCACCAACCGATTGATTTCGTTGGTTCCCTCGAAGATGCGGTTGATGCGCGCATCACGATAGGCGCGTTCGACTGGGTAGTCATGGTGGTAGCCGTATCCGCCGTGGATCTGCACGCCTTCATCCACTACGTAGTCCAGCATCTCGGAGGCGAACACCTTGACCATGGAGCACTCGGCGGCAAATTCCTCTACGGCCTTCAGCATGGTTTGCGACGCATCGGGATGCTCCCAGGAGAAATTCTCGAGGTGGCCTTCGATTTGTCCCACCAGGCGCCAGGTGATCGACTCCGAAGCAAATATGCGAATGGCCATCTCGGCGAGCTTGTGCTGGATGGCGCCGAACCCGGCAATCGCCGAGCCGAAGGCTTTGCGCTCCTTGGCATACTTCAGGGAGTCGGCCAGCACGACCTTGGCACAGCCCACCGCGGCCGCGCCCAACTTGAGCCGCCCGATGTTGAGCACGTTGAGCGCGATGATATGTCCGCGACCGATCTCGCCCAGAACATTCTCCACGGGCACCCGGACGTTATCGAAGTAGAGAGCCGTGGTGGAGGTGCCCTTCAACCCCATCTTGTGCTCCTCGGCTCCGCTCTTGACGCCGTAGCCCCGCTCCACCAGGAATGCGGTGAATTTCTCGCCGCCGACTTTGGCGAAAACGGTGAACAGATCGGCCGCGCCGCCACCCGTGATCCACATCTTCTGCCCATTGAGCAAGTAGGCTTGGCCGTCTGGCGTGAGGTCGGCGCGTGTGCGTGCGGCCAGCGCATCGGAACCGGCCTGCGGCTCAGTGAGCGCATAGGCCGCCAGTATCTCCACGCTCGCCAGCTTCGGCAGGTATTTCAGTTTTTGTTGCTCGCTGCCGAAATACAGGATAGGCAGCGAGCCGATGCCGGTGTGTCCGGAGTGCCACCCGGCGTAGGAACCATCGCGCCCCAGGTGCTCGGTAGCAATCACCTCGGAGGCGAGGTCGAGTTCCATGCCACCAAATTTTTCGGGAATGGAAATCGCCGTGAGCCCTAAGTGGCGCGGCCTTCTCCAGGACCACGCGCGCGACGCCCGGCTTCTGTTCCAGAATTGCCTCGAAGATTCGGCTCGACTTCGTTGGCCCAGAATTCATCGACTGTGCGGGCGATGGCGAGGTGCTGCTCGCTCAGATCCTCCGCGGTGAAGATCTCATCGGGCGCGCGGTCTTCGATTAGAAACGCTCCGCCCGCAGTCTTAGGAAGAACCAAGCTAGACGTCAACACTCCCTAATTGTAGACGGATGATCCCTCGTACTTCACCAGCGTCATGAATCCGAAATCCATATGCAGTTGCATATGGCAATGCAGAAGGCTGGGTCCGGGATTGTCTGCCACAAACTGAACCTCGACTTGTTTCCGCGACGGAACAGCAACCACATCCTTCATCACACCCGCGGTGGGCTTGCCGGCTATATCGACCAACTCGAACGAGTGGCGGTGCAGGTGAAGCGGATGGGTGTCGTTACTCTGGTTATTGAAGATCAGGCGGTAACGTCGGTTGGTCCGAACGAGGATGGGATCGGTTTTCGGATACTCCTTGCCATTGATCGTCCAGTGATCGATCCCCCGGTTACCGGGCGATTTCGCGCCAAACACCAATGTCACGCGGCCATCAGGTTCGGGAACAGGCTTGGCAACGGCATCCGGGCGCCCGAAACGGGTGTAGTCCCACATCTCGTGCCGCGCCTCTACCCACTGGGCTGCGCCGCTGCGCCCGGCATATTCGATGACAATTCCCAAGCCCGATGTTCGCGCGTGTTCATCCGTTTCCCCCAAAATCCACACACCCGGCTGGTTCATCTGCACTACTGCGTCGATCCGTTCACCTGGCCCCATCTCCAGAATCGAAACCGTTTGCGGCGAAGCCACGGGGTTGCCGTCCAGGGCAACGACCAGAAACCGGTGGCCGGGCAATACCAGGCGATGAAACGCGCTCGCGCTGGCGTTCAGGATTCGGAATAAGAGGCGCTGCCCTTCTTTCACGCGAACGGGTTCTCCCGCGCCCAGCGCATGGGAGTTCACCGTAAAGTTTCTGTAAGCCACATCGAGCGAGCTCTCGTCGCCTGCCACTCCGCCACTCATGGAGCTCAGGAACGGATCCCAGCCATGTAGCGCAAGGAAAACTTCTTGGTCGTAGCGTCCGGAATCGTTGGCTCCCTCGATGATTAGAAACCCGAACTGACCGGTATAGGTACTGCGGCGCAGGTCCCGGCCGGCATAGATATGAGAGTGGTACCACCGCGTTCCCGCCGGCCGCGGTACAAACTGATACCGCTGGTGACTGTGCGGCGCCAGCATGGGGGTTCCCTCCTCCATCGCCCCGTCGACTTCCGGCGGATTGTACAGCCCATGCCAATGCACAAGTTCGGGAATACTGCTGTCGTTGTAGACGTCGATCGTCACCGGCTGGCCTTCCCTCATTCGCATGATGGGGCCAGGAAATCCGCCGTTATATCCGGTGGTCTTGACCTTGTGCCGCGGCGCGATCTCCACTTCGACCGGCGCGATATGCAATGTAAAATCGGCTTTGCCGGCGTCGGGCGTCTCCTGATCGGCACGGGCCGTCGTGGGCGCCACGCATGCGCCAGCTAGCGTCGTAAGCAACTCCCGGCGGTTCATCTCGTTTCCATCCAATCTGTATCGAGGCTAGCATCACCGAGACGCGGGATCATAATGGGGCCGGTGAACTGAATAAGCGCAAGTCCGGATCGGTCTTTTCCTCGGGCCGCAAGCCAGCAAGGACCGCAGAGCCAACCACCTGCGCCATGATCGCGTGGTGAAAATCTCATCGGGCGCGCGGTCTTCGACTAGAAATGCTCCGCCTTTGATCTTGGGAAGAATGCGGCTAGTGGTCAGCACTATCTGATTGTAGACATGGATGCTGCAGGCGGGCTTGAAAAAACCAGACACAGGCCGGGAGGCCTGTGCTACCCGCCAAGCGAATGAGCGGGGCGGCGGTTCGGGCAGCGCCGGGCGGTGACTTACATCGGGAGTGAGGAACGAAATCGGCATGACCGTTTGGCCATCCCCGGAAATGAAAATGGGGGAAGTCTCGGCGTATGATCGGCATTGGGTGGGGCAGATGGCCGAATTAGGTAGTGGCGCGTAGTGGGTCCCGAGAACGAAATTGGCCGGGTTGACGTGGAGCACCCCCGAATGGCGCAGTTGAGCCGAGGAAGAACATAATCCGTATACGTCGACTGTGCTCCGCCTAGAAGGGAGCAGGTATGATTTGTGCGGCAATTGAGCGATGCGCTGGCATCGACGTGGGTAAAACGTTTTTGGCGGTCTGCGTGATGGTAGGCCCTCTGGAGGAGGAACCGCGAGTAGAGTTGCGGCGTTTCGGCACGGTTGTAGAGGAATTGGAAAAGCTGCGCGAGTGGCTCCGCCAGGAAGGCATCACGCATGTGGTGATGGAAAGCACGGGTTCGTACTGGAAGCCGGTGTTCAACGTGCTGGAGACGATGGTTCAGGTGTACCTGGCCAATCCGCAAGAAGTCAAAAACCGGAAGGGACACAAAACGGACGACAAAGATGGTTGGTGGCTGGCGCATCTGCTGCGTCATGCCATGATCCACCCGAGCTTTATTCCGCCGCGGGCAATTCGGCAGTTGCGCGATCTGACGAGGAGGCGGAAGCGGCTGATCGGCGATGCTACTGCCGAGAAGAACCGGATTCAAAAGGTTCTGGAAGATGCCAACGTCAAGTTGGGCAACGTACTGTCGGACGTGTTCGGGGTCTCCGGGCAATTGATGTTGGAGGCGCTGCTGATCGGCAAAGCCCAGCCGGAACAGATCGCTGAGTTTGCAAAACGTAGCGCACGCAAGAAGATTCCCCAGATCATTGAATCTCTGAAGGGACATCAGATGAGTGCGCATCATCGTCGCATGATCCGGTACAGCTTGGAGCACATGTGCTTCCTGGAAGAACAGATCGCCAAGTTGGATGACGATATCGTGGCGCAGATTGCCGAGGCTGGTCTCACCGGGAAGTGGCAGCTGGTGCAGACGGTTCCTGGCATGCAGCCTACCAGCGCGGCCACCGTGCTGGCGGAAGTCGGCGGCGATATGAACCAGTTTCCCTCCTCCAAACACCTGAGTTCTTGGGCCGGTGTATGCCCGGGAAATAATCGGAGCGCCGATAAGAACAAGAGCAGCCGCACCACCGGCGGCAATCCGTGGTTGCGGGGAACGCTGACGGAGTGCGCCTGGGCGGCGGCTCACAAGAAAGGGTGTTTCCTGAAGGACCGGTTCTGGCGCATGACGTCGAAATCCGGTGGCAAGAAAGCCATCGCTCTGATTGCAGTGGCCCACGCCCTCACGACCCTGACACACCAAGTTCTGGCGACCGGACAACCATACCGGGAGAAGAACGAACCCGTTTTGGACGAGCCGCGGAGGCAACGTCTGATACGCCACCACCTCCGGCGACTGGGAAAACTGGGAGTACCCGTCCGTGCTTCCCGCTACTGACACCACACCCGCCGGTATTTTCGGAAGAACCCAATTCGAGGCGATCGGCTGTGTCTGGTTGGGTTTGGGCGGCGGCCAGTGACCGGCGGGCGCGCTGCAGGCGCTCTAACTCGGCAAAGGCATCCTTATAGGAGCGTTCGGCCAGGGTGATGCGGCGCTGCAGACGGCGGAAGACTTCATTGGCCGCCATGAGGGCGGCGCCTAGCGGCACTCCCTCGGAACGGTCGGCGCGCATGGTGTGGTACTCCCACAGGTGGGCTTCGGCGCGAAAGAGGCGGCGCAGGATCCACTCGTTGCGGATGAGCGTATCGACCTGGAAACGCTCTTCGGGGGTGAGGGGTTGGAAGCGATCGAAATACTCGTTCTGGAGCGCAGCCAACTGGTCGCGGTCCTCGCCGACAACGAACTGAGATTCGGCATCGAGCCCGGACTTGAGGGCATTTTGGGAGGAGACGGTCTTGCCTGCGGGAGTGCGCGGGCCGGTGGACTTCTGAGCATTGAGCCGATTGGCTTGGATCTGACGCTGGGAGGCCATAGGTTTTCTCATGTCCACGGTAGCAACGGGAGAGCGGTGGTATAGGCGGCGGATGCGGGTTTTTGTTGAAAGAGCTTGGGCTTTTTTGTAGGGAGGAATGGTGATTCCATGGCCGGAGGGGCGTGGTGAGGTCGCCGGCGGGCTGGGAACGGGTGCTGGCGGCCGGGAAGGGACGACGGGCGCAGGTGCGGCTGGTGCTTTGCGGGTAGGTGGCCGTGGGACGGCTTCCGGGAACGCCACTTTTCTGGAAGTTGTTATCGAGTGGCCGACTCGACCATGCGAAATGGTTCCAACAGGGCAAGATGTTTCATCGCACCGCTGCCTAGTACGGCGATTACGAAGACAAAAGGGTCGCCCAGGTCATTGGTGATCAATATGAATGCACACGCCTCTGCATTCCGGCTTCGATTAGAAAGATGGCCCCGGACGGCGGTGTGAGCGAATCCGTGTAAACGGTTCGCGGCGCAATTTGCTTTCGGGTGTTCGGTCGTAGAGAATAAGCTCCTTAGCTCATCCCGCCGGAGCCGCCCGTCGCGAAACTATCCTGACAGAACGGCGCGGAGCGCGCAAGGGCGCGCCGCTTCGGCGCGGCGGAGCGAACCCTTGCGCGCGAGCACCGTTCTGTCAGCTACCGCAATTCCGACGGGCGGCTTCGACGGGTGAGCGACCATCCTGCTGGTGGGCTCGGAGCGGTGTTGAGTTACCTCAGACCGCCCGCTTCTTTGATGCGGTCCGAACACATGGTGTCCAGATAGTTCAGCATCTGTTTCCAGTGCTGCACCGTCTCCCACTTCGCCACCACCCGCACCAGCGCCAGGTACAGCAGCTTAGAGGCAGCTTCTTCGGTCGGAAAGGACCCGCGCGTTTTGATGATTTTGCGCAGACTCATGTGCAGGGACTCGACCGCGTTGGTGGTGTAAACGATTTTTCTCACCTCTGCCGGGAAGGCAAAGAAGGGAATCACTCGTTCCCAGTGCTCACGCCAGAGTCGGCTGATGGCCGGATACTTCTTCTTCCATTTCTCTTCGAACTCGCTTAGTTGTCTCTCGGCTTCGTCAGCCGTTGCCGCCTTATAGATCGGCTTTAGATCGGCCACTACTGGCTTGCGGTCCTTCCAGTTCACATAGTTCAGGCTGGCTCGAATCATATGCACGATGCAGAGTTGCACCTGGGCTTTGGGAAACACCGATTCAATCGCCTGAGGAAAGCCTTTCAGGCCGTCCACACACGCCAGATAGATATCTTTGACTCCGCGATTGCGCAGTTCCGTCAACACGTTCAGCCAGAACTTCGCGCCTTCCGAGGCGCCGGTCCAGAGTCCCAGCACGTCCTTCTTTCCTTCCAGATTAATCCCGATGGCCACGTATACGGCGCGGTTCTCCACCCGGCCTTCCTGTCGCATCTTGACGTACAACGCGTCCAAAAACACGATTGCGTAAAAGGAGTCCAGCGGCCGGCTCTGCCAGATCCGCGCCTGCTCCATTACGCCGTCGGTTACGTCGCTGATCAGGCTCGGGCTGACTTCCACCCCGTACATCTCTTCCAGATGCCCCTGGATATCGCGGACGCTCATGCCGCGCGAATACATCGACAGGATCTTGTCGTCGAATCCCGCCCAGCGCGTCTGGTTCTTCTGCACGATCCGCGGCTCGAACTCCCCGTTCCGGTCGCGCGGGGTTTCTACTTCCACTTCCCCAAAATCGCCTTTCAGCGTCTTGCGGGTTACCCCATTCCGGCTGTTGCCACTGTTGTTCCCCTCTGGATCGTGCTTCTCGTAGCCCAGGTGTTCGGCCATCTCGCCCTGCATGGCCCGCTCCACCACCAGCTTGGTCAGTTGCCTCAGAAGTCCGTGAACGTCTTCTGGCTTTCGCCCCTGCTTCAACCACGCGTCGATTAGTTCGTCGCTTACCGGTGCGGGCTGCTTCGTCTTCTTCATGTCGTTCTCCTAGTGTCGCCGGAGAACGTTTACACAGTCTTCACCACACCCTCCCCCGGACGGAACGCATGGGGGATGGCAAAGGCTCCGACCAGCTCCCCGCGGAAGGACGAGTACATTCCGGCTTCGATTAGAAAGATGGCCTCTGCCGCATTCGAGCATTTTGAAAGTCCCCCAGCTAGTCGCGGCTTGGCCCTCTCGGAGGATGTCACCCTCGTTGCTTAGCATGCAGTATCGACTAGTCTTGTCTCCCAGATCCATCCCGATCGTGACGCGTTCCAATCCTGGGATCGGCGTTCCGAAACCCGGCACGGAACATGCGTATACTGGAAAGCCATGAGGAACAACAGTCTCATCGATTCAGCGTTCCTTCTTCTGGTTGTCATAGCCGGCGCAACTTCTCAGGCGCGAGCGCAGGCGCAGAAGCCTCCCTATCCCGCCATGGCTCCCCTCGGTCAGTATTTGATGCCCGACGAGAAATCTGAAATCGCGCTGGCGCGCAGTGCTGCTCCAGCTTCCATTTCGGATGGAGCCGAAGTGATGGTGCTGGACCGCACGGGATACAGGACCGCAGTGAAAGGCAGGAATGGTTTTCTCTGTGTAGTGGAACGATCATGGGGCGCCACCACCGATCATCCGGAATTCTGGAATCCGAAAATTCGCGGTGCCATTTGCTTTAATCCGCCGTCCGCAAGAAGCTTTGCGCCCATCTACCTGATGAAGACCAAACTTGTGCTGGCGGGAAAGTCGAAGACCGAGATCGTCCAGGCGACCGCATTGGCACTGGATAAGAAGGAACTGCCCGCGCTGGAGCCGGGTGCGATGTGCTACATGATGTCGAAGCACCAGTATTTAAGCGATCAAGGCATGAGCTGGCATCCGCATCTGATGTTTTTCATTCCGGGCGACGCGGCGAAAAGCTGGGGAGCCGATCTGCCGGGCTCGCCGGTTCTGGCGACAGATGATCCAGAAGAACGGGTGACTATTCTGATGGTCCCGGTCGGCACATGGTCCGATGGGACGCTGGCTCCGCCGATGGCGCACTGACCCTCAATACGATCATTGAGGAGGCAGCGTAGAACCAGTGACGCTCGCCTTCCGCGCGCTCGCGGGGTGTCTACGCTTCGACACCTTTCAGCTCCGGATCGGTTTTTTCGGTGGGCTTCAGGGCCACGGGTACGCTACAACCAACGACAGCGGCGATTAGCGTGTGTAACTGGCGCACGCCTTCGGTGAGAGCGGCCGGTCCGGGCTGCAGAATGTACGTCGACTTGATCTCGTACACGTGACGGATGCGCTCCCATCCCTCGCGGCTGCGGATCGTCTGCTTGTTGACTTTCTTGCCGCACCAGGAAGCGATGACAATCTCCGGATCGCGTTCGCGCACCGCCGCGGCATCGACGATGCGGTTCCTGGCATCGTGCTGGCAGCGGAGCTCGGGAAACAAGGGGGTGCCGCCTGCGATCTCAACCAACTCGTCCACCCATCGAATACCGCTGATGAGCGGATCGGGCCACTCTTCGAAGAATACCCGCGGACGACGCGGAAAGCACTGTGACGATTCTGCAATGGCCGCAAGTTCTCTCCGCAGGCGCTCGACCAGCGCCTGGCCTCGGCTCTCGGCGCCTACGATCCGCGCCAGCGCCGCAATCATGTCCAGGATTTCCTCTACGGAGCGCTGGTTGAACACCAGCACGTTGCGGCCGCGCGCGATCAGCTCACGCGCAATATCGGCCTGTAGGTTGGAGAAGCCTATGATCAGATCGGGATCGAGTTCCACGATGCGGTCGAACTTCGCGGTGGTGAACGCGGATACCTTGGGCTTGTGCCGGGCTTCCGGTGGACGGGCCGTGAAACCGGAAACGCCCACGATGCGGGCTTCCTCGCCTAGCAGGTAAAGCACCTCGGTGCTCTCTTCGGTGAGGCAGACGATGCGGCGTGGAAAGTCCGATGTCATTCCATCCTCCCGTCGTGGGGGCGCGCCGCGCGGAAGCGCGGCGGCAGCCCGGAAGGGCTGCCCCACGAGTCATAACGCCGAGTAACGTTGCCGGCGATACAGCAACCACAAAAAGACCGGGCCGCCTAAGAGGCCCGTTACGGCACCGACCGGCAATTCGATGGGAGTGAGCGCGACCCGCGCCAGGGCGTCGGCCGCGATGAGGAATGCCGCGCCCAGCAGCAGCGATCCCGGAAGCACGATGCGCAGATCTTGTCCGAAGAGCAGCCGGACCGCATGGGGCACGATCAATCCCACGAAGGCGATCGCGCCACCCACCGCTACCGTAACGGCTACCAGCAGCGAGCTGATCAGGTGGATCGCCAACTCGCAGCGTGCGACGTTCACGCCCAAGGCTTCGGCGGTCTCTTCTCCCATCGCCAGCAGGTGCAGGTCGCGCGAGAAGAACAGCAACGCGATCCAGCACGGAACCAGGAATACCAGCATCCGCAGGATCGTGTCGAAGCCCACCACGTCGAGGCTGCCGATCATCCAGCGGAGGATCTGCAGCGCGCGCGTGGAATCCGTCACGTACTGAATGGTCAGCACGGCTGCGGAGGCGATTAGGTTCACTACAACCCCCGCCAGCAACATGGCCCCGGGCAGCATTACCGGGCCGGTGCGGGCAATCCGGTGAACCACTGCGACAGCGGCGATGGCGCCGCAGAACGCGGCCATGAACACGAGCGGAATTCCAGAGACGCGTCCCGCCCAACCCAACGCGATGGCAATGGCGGCACCCACGGCTCCGCCGCCTGAGACGCCGAGAGTGGAAGGGTCGGCGAGCGGGTTACGGAAAAGCGCTTGCAAGGCGGCGCCGGTGATCGCCAGTGACGAACCGATGAGCCCGGCCATGACCACGCGCGGGAGGCGCAGGCGGAAGAACAGGGTACGGGAAAGCTCGTCCGTACGGAGCTGCGAGAGTGTGATCGTTTGACTGCCGGCCCATAGGGCGATCAGTGACATGATGGCTAGCAGGGCAGCCAGCAGCAGCATGGTCCGCCAGAGGTGGGGCAGCCCTTCCGGGCTGCCGCCGCGCTTCGGCGCGGCGCGCCGGGCGGAAGCCCGGCGGCAGGCCGGAAGGCCTGCCCCACTTTGGCCAAGATTCTTCATCAGACCGACCAGATGAGGGTTCGCCCTTCCACGCGGCGCGTCCGTACGTGCTGATCTTCGTAGACATCCGCCAGCACAGCATCGGTAAGCACCTCGGCCGGTGTCCCTTGCGCCAGAAGTTCGCCGCGGCGCAGCGCGAACACGTAGTCGAACAGGGGGTCGATCAGGTGCAGGTCGTGAGTCACCACCAGGCTGGTCAGGCCTCGCGTATCGCGCAGGGCGGCGAGCGTGCGGGCCAGGCCGGCGCGGTGTTTCAGATCCAGGCCGGCGGAGGGTTCGTCCAGCAGCAGGAACTTCGGGTCTTGCGCCAGCGACCGAGCCACCGCCACCATTTGCCGCTCCCCACCCGAAAGCTCCGTTACCGGACGCGCAGCCAGGTGCGCCGCATCCACCGTAGCCAGCGCCTCCATCGCACGCGCGCGGTCCGTCTCATCTTCGAAGCGGAAGCGCGGCGTATACGGACTGCGCCCGGTCAGCACCACTTCCAGCACCGTGAAGGGGAACGCCATCGCCGTGTTCTGCGGAACGTAGGCGATCTTCCGGGCGGCCTCGCGCCGCGGCAAGCGAGCCCAGCGGCGTGCCCTCAAAAACGATCTCTCCTGTGAGAGGCGCGAGCAATCCGGCAAACAGGCGAACCAGCGTGGATTTGCCGCACCCATTGGCGCCGATCAAGGCGCACAGTTTACCGGTGCTCACTTCGAGCGACACGCCGCGAATCACCAGCTCCCCGGGCGAATAGCCGAACACCACGTTGTTGGCCGCCGCGATAGGAATCACCGGGAATCCCATTCCTTCTGCGGTACGTCGGGGTGCAAAAGGTGCGCAAACAAGATCGCCGTCCGGGCGATCATCTGCGAATCGTGCGGCACGAATTCCTCCGTGACCACGTGCACCTGGCCGCGGCGCACCGCGTTGATCTCGGGCAATTCGTTCCAGGCGGATTCGGGATGCGGTCCAATGCCGCTCTGCGACGCGGGCAGCACGTCCAGGATGATGTCGGGATTGGCCGCGAGCACCGTCTCTGTGCCGATGCGGCCATATCCCGCGCGTGTCGAGCCGACCACCAGTTTGCCTCCGGCGATCTCTACCAGTTCCGCCAGAAAGCTGCCCGGGGTTACGGCGTACAGATCGCGCAGGGTTCCGGGCGTACGGTCCACAATGCACAGCACGCTGGGATGAGGCAGGCCGGCGGCACGGCGTCGCACGGTTTCCAGTGATGCTCGGGTGCGCGCCGCCAGATCAGCCGCCTGGCGCTCGTTCCCCGTGGCCTTGCCTAGCGCCGCCATGGCTTGAAACGCATCGTCGATGGTCTGGCTCTTCACCACTTCAATGTGGCTCCCCAGCTTTTCCAGCGCTTCTTTGAGGAACGGCGCCTGCGCGTCGGAGAGGGCCACCAGGTCGGGCCGAAAGCCGGCCACCCGTTCCACGCTGGGCGTGCTCCAGCCGCCGACCTTGGGTAGCGACCGCGCCGCCGGCGGATACAGGCAGAACTCCGTTACCGCCACCACGCGGTCGAACGCGCCGATTCCATAAAGGATCTCGGTGATCGCGGGCGACACGGAAACAATGCGCTGCGGGGGACCCGCGGCGGCCAGCAGCCCCGCGGCGAGCAGCGCGAAAATGAAGCGGCGGCGCGGCATATCAGAACTGGTACTGCAGGCCTCCGGTGGCAGTAGCTCCTGGCGTCCGGTATCCGCTTTCGTAATACGACTGGTTGAACAGGTTGCTCACCTTGGCGAAGATCCGCAGCGCGTGGTATTCGCCCATCGGAATGCGATAGCTGCCGCCCAGCTCGGCGAAGCTCCTGCCTGGAAAACGATAGGCGCGGGTGGCAAACGTCACGTTATCAAATAGCGGAAACAGGTAATTGCTGGTCTCCAGAAGATCGAACACGGCTGTGACACGCGAGCCGAGGCGCTGCGTGGCCGTCAGCGAAAACTGGTGGCGGGGAATGACGAAGGTTTGCAATATATTCTCCACGACCGGTGTGCTTTCGCGAGCGTTGGTGAAGGTATAGGAGGCCAGCAGATTGGTGGATCGCGTGGGCGCGAGCGAAGCGTTGGCTTCGACACCCCGGGCCATGCCGCCGTTCGTGTTGAAATAGCCGCTGAAGCGGCCGAGGGGATCGGTCGCAAAAGACGTGAAGCCGATGGCCTCTTGGAGTCGCGTGTAGAAGTACGTAGCAGAGAGGCGCGCACGTCCGTTCCACAACGCCTGATCGATGCCGCCGTCGACCTCGATGGTGCGCTCGGGCCTGAGCCGAGGATCGCCCAAGTAGCCGAAACCGGCGAAGAAGTAGGTTCCGAAACGCTCGTAGAGGGACGGCGCCCGATATCCTCTACCGACATGCGCGCGGAGCTTGGTACTGGATCGGCGGAAGAGATAGGCGGCCGAGCCATCGCCGGTCTGCGCGGTTGGCGGCGCGGCAAACGTGGTCCCGGTGTAGGGCGAGGTGGATACCGGCGTCAGCAGCGGCTGCCGCAAGGAGAAGAACTGTGCCCGGTAAGAGCCTGCCAGTTGCAACCGGTCGCCCAGAAGCGAAACCTGATCCTGCAAAAACAGGGCGTGGCTCTGCTGGCTAACGTCCACCTCGGAGTTGTCGGACGGACTCGGATTCACCGAATGATTCCCGTACTTCTCATATTCGAACTCATAGCCGGCATCAAGCAACTGGTGGCGTCCCAGCCGCCAGTCCATGCGGGCCGAGGCGGTGTGGATGTCGCCATCGAAGAAGGTCAGCGTACTGCCGCTGGGTTGGAAGCCCAGGTCGACGCCAGTTCCAGCAGGTCCATCGCCGTAGCGGCGGCGCGTGACCAGCCCTTGATAGCTCGCCGAAAGATCCAGGGATTCGGCGGGGTGCACGCTCAGCCTGAGTGCGCCGGAGAAGAGCCGATTGTCCCAGGTGTTGTCTGGGTCGTCGGCGGCGGGGATGAATGTGGCTCGGCCGAAGTTCAAATCGGAAATGGACGCGCCTGCTTCGTAACGATGCAGCTCCGCGGCGGAAAGCGGGATGGCATCGATGATGCCGCTGGGCGGAAGATTGCCGGCGGCTTGGGGAGGCGGGTTGGTCACCTTCGCAAATGAGTCTGCCGTCAGGATCCGGCCAAACAGATGGGTGGTGGCGGACAGTTTGTAATCCAGCCGGCCTTGCAGGCTGGTGGTGCGGGCCGGTTGATTGCCGGTGATGCCGGAAAGAACATTCAGATGACTCAGTCCCAGACTATAATCGAGACGGTCGGTGAGGAGGGCTCCGGCCACTTCGGCGCGTCCCCGGAACATGTCAAGGGAGCCGCCTTCCGCCAGGATACTACCGCGTGTGCGCCCGCCGCCCGAGCCGGTGATCAGGTTGACCACACCGCTGATCGCGTTGGTGCCGTAGAGTGACGAACCTGCGCCGCGCATCACCTCGATGCGGTCCAGGTCGGTCACCATCAAATCCTGGAGCAAGCTGGTCGCGTCGCCACGTTCTGAGGCTGCGTCGCGCATGCGGAACCCATCGATTAACACTGCGGTGTCCTCACTCCGCGATCCCCAGGTCTTGATAGACACCAGCGCTCCGGGGCCGCCGAGTTGGGCAATGCGGAGGCCCGGGACGTAGCGAAGCGCGTCGGTCACCGAGGATTCATCGCTCGCATCGATGGCCGCAGCGTCGACCACCGACACGTCCTTGGAGAGCTCGTCGGTGGTTTGCGCGGTTCCGGAAGCCGTCACCATGACATTGATTTCGACGGCCGCCACGCGCAGCTCGAAATCGATGTTAGCGTGATCGGACTTTTGAACCGAGACCAGCCGCGCGCCGGAGCTGGCGAAGCCGGGCGCGCTGGCTTCCAGAAGATAGGAGCCGGGAAATACGCGATCGAAGCGGTATTGGCCGGATGAATCGGTGACGCCGGCCGCGGCAGCGGTATTATCGCGGGCGGTCAAAGTGACTACGGCAGCGGGTATCACCGCTCCTTGGGAGTCTTTCACCAAGCCGGAGATGCCCTGGCTGAACGCAGGGGTACCGCAGAGCAGCAAGAGGAGAAAACCGGACACAGGCCGGGAGGCCTTTGGCATGTGGGTGTATGGAAACGTACGGTGCGGCAAGTCAGGAATCCTCCTCGGCAGGACTCCGTGGCACGCCGGTTTGTACGTTAGAAATGATCAGCATCCACATGACGAGGAGTCCACGCCTCTAGTCGTTTACTAGGGCGCCTAACGCCTCGGGTTTGTGGGATGGGGAAACGGAAACCGGTCACCATCCGCTCTCACGCGAAGCGGGGCGCATACCGACCCAAGGCAGGTTTCCTGACTTGCAGATCAACGCTGGCCGGCTGCCTTCCCATCCGTTATCGGACAGTGGCTGGTGCGCCGGAGCTCACTGCATACAGTGGCGGGACCGTGCGGGAGTCTCACCCGCTTCCCTTTTCACTCGCCCTTAATGGCGAGCACCCTAAGCCAATCGAAAAATACCACGAGCCGGTCCAGCCGTCAACGAAAACTGTGCAACGGCCTATAGAGTCCGGGGTGTGGATCCGGGCCTGGAGTACCGCATGGTTGCGTTCGCGTTCCAGGAAAGGCCTCGGGAAGGTACCGATTACAGCACTTCGGCCGTTTCACCCCTCCCAATGCATATGCGCTGGTGTTATACTCTTGGCGCTGGTTGCTCGTGTTAAGTACGTTCAAGTACCGGTGTGTAGCGGATTATCGCGATCTTGTACTCACCCTGAGGGGGTGTTATTTTGCTCGAACTACTTTTTGTCCGCGCTATTTTCATCCTGGTCCTGGCCGGCACGGCTTATGCCCTGCATCCGTTTGACATTTCTCCATGGGCTTGCGCCCTGGGTGGCCTGATTCTGGGTATCGGCATTATCTTCTTTGAGATCCGTCTGGAAAAGGTCAGCCTGAAACGTTTGATCGGCGCGGCCTTCGGCTCGGTCCTGGGCATTTTCGGGGCGTTCCTGATGTCCCTGATCCTGGGCAAGGCCGTTGCCGAACCGTTCCTTCAGATCGCGGTGCTCCTCCTGATGACCTATGTGGGCCTCATCGTGGGCGGCAAGAAGGGCGACATGCTCAACCTGGCGGCCCTGGGCGGCGTCTTTGGAGGCGAGAATTCCTCCAAGAAGAGTTTCAAGATCCTGGACACCAGCGTCATCATCGACGGCCGCATCGCCGACATCGCGGCCACCGGCTTTCTGGATGGCGTGCTGGTGATCCCGCAATTCGTTTTGCGCGAGTTGCAACTGGTGGCCGATTCGGCCGACTCCATGAAGCGCAACCGGGGCCGGCGCGGCCTGGACATCCTGCAGCGCATTCAAAAAATGGCGCATCTCAACGTGCAGATTGTGGAGCAGGATTTCCCGCAAGTCCGCGAAGTGGATATGAAGCTGATCGAATTGGCGAAGGTCTTCGATTGCAAGGTCATCACCAACGATTTCAACCTCAACAAAGTCGCGCAGCTTCACGGCGTCGAGGTATTGAACATCAACGAACTGGCCAACTCGCTCAAGCCGATCGTGCTGCCGGGCGAAACCATGCGCGTGTTCATCCTTAAGGAAGGCAAGGAGTACAACCAGGGCGTCGCCTACCTGGATGACGGCACCATGGTGGTGGTGGATAACGCCAAGAAATTGATTTCCAAGACCGTCGACATTACCGTCACCAGCGTACTGCAGACCACCGCCGGGAAAATGATTTTCGGCAAGTTTGACGATCGGATGCACGCCGTGGCCGCGGGTGCCGAAAGGCACGAGCGCCCCGTGCGCAAAAATGACCCGCAGCCGATCGGCAGCCTCGGTTCCGAGAAAACCACGATAGAATCGTAAAGCGCATGAAAGTCGCCGTCATTGTGCCCGCCGCGGGCCTGGGCACCCGCATGGGCCGGAATTCCGCTGAGAAGACGGGGACCAGCCGCAAGCAGTTCATGCTGCTGGAGGGTTCGCCCATCCTGGTGCACACGGTGCGTAAGTTCGCCGCGTCCGATCGGGTCGATGAGATCGTGGTCGCCGTGCGCGCCGAGGATTTGGAATGGGTCGGCGCGATGCTCGCCCGGGAGATTCCGGGCGGGCGTGTGCGCGTAGTCGAAGGCGGCAACAGCCGGCAGCAGTCGGTGGAAAATGCCCTATCGGCAATTCAGCCGGATACGGACTTGGTGGCGGTGCACGATGCAGTCCGGCCATTTATTGATCTGGAGACGATCCACAAAGTGGTGGACGAAGCCGCGGAATCCGGCGCCGCAATTGTGGGCGTGGTGCCTGTGGACACCGTCAAACAGGTGAACCGGTCCACCGGCAAGGCGCGCATCCGCAGCACGCTTCCCCGCGACCGGCTGGTGCTGGCGCAAACGCCGCAGGTCTTTCGCTACGCGCTGCTGGTTCGGGCGTTTCAGTCGGCGCGAGACGATGGTTTCGTGGGGACCGATGAGGCCAGCCTGGTGGAGCGCCTGGATGTGGAGGTCAGCGTCATTCTGGGCACCGACCGCAACATCAAGATCACCAAGCCCAGCGACATGGACCTGGCCCGCCTCTTTTTCCAGGAACAGGGCGCCGGGGAACTCCAGTCTTGAGCGAAATCCGCACCGGGCTAGGCTGGGATGTTCACCGTCTGGCGCCGGGAAGGCCGCTGATTTTGGGCGGCGTGACAGTGCCGTCGGAACTTGGATTAGAGGGTCACTCGGATGCGGACGTGTTGTCGCACGCCATCACCGACGCGATCCTGGGGGCGGCCGCGCTCGGTGATATCGGAATGCATTTCCCCGATTCCGATCCGCGCTGGAAAGGTGCGGACAGCCTGGTGTTCCTGCGGCACGCCAAGGAACTGGCCATCCAAAAGGGATATCGCATCGTCAACGTGGACGCCACCATTATCCTGGAGCGGCCCAAGTTGAAAGATTACCGGCAGGCCATCCGGGAACGGATTGCCGAGACACTGGATCTGGAGCCGGACCGCGTTTCCGTGAAGTTCAAGACGGCGGAACAGGTTGGACCGGTGGGCGAAATGCGCTCGGCCGAATCACAAGCCCTGGTCACGCTGGCGGCGCGGGCCTCCAGCTAACTGGCCTTCAGCAGGCACATCCGCCGGGCGGCGCGGCGCGCTTTCAGCCGCTCATTGGCCTTCTTCTGCTTCTCGGCGGAAACGACCGTCTGACAGATATCGCAACGCTTCCGGATGCGGGAGCGCGTGACGAACGCCGCGCCGCAACGCCGGCACTGTTTCGTCATGGTCTCTTCTAGCGGCAGGATGCCCGGTTTCTTGGGCAGCAAATGGGAATAGTGAAAATCGCAATGAGTCATGTCAGACGCCTCGTGAATTCGAAATATCCAGGCCGTTCCAGAGGAAAAGCCCCGATTTGGGTGTAATCACGCTAGCACCGGATCGGGGGTGCTTCAATTTCCCGCAATTGGAACTCAAAGTAGCCTCCTCGGCCGCAACGCACATGTTCTTTTGAAATAGGGGCTTACACCACTGTGTGCGGCGGCCAATATCATCTTCTTAACTATTTATGTGCACGCCATCCGCCGAACTTCAGGCAGCATTGGGGGAGGCGGGACGATATGGCTGGTCCGCACCCAACAATTCCCAGCGTAAGTGATTAATATAAAAGAGCAACAGGGGTTCCGGATACGCGCCTCGGAATTTATCGAGGACGCGGGCTTCCCACCCCTCGGTGAAATACGGCTTGGCATCGATATCCTTGCCGAAGAAGCCATTTTCGTGGGGGACTCCGACCAGATCGAGGACCGCGGTGATCATATCGAGGTGCGAAACCAGCACGGTTTGGGCGAGATCCTTGGCAAATTCCTCGTCCCCTTCTCCCAAACGCGCCCAGAAGCGCGGCACGGCCTTCCGCAAAATCTCCGTGTTGACTTTGTGGAGATGGGCTCGCACTTTGAACCCCTCGTAGATCTGGTACGTCTTCAGCTTGCCGATGGAGATGGCACGTATCAACTGGCCGAAAGAGTCCTCACCCAGATCCAGATAGACTTCAGAAAGCCGCATGAAGGCCAGCGTAACACGGAGGGCGCCGGTGCGCGGTATTCGCGTGCGACCCGATTGTGTGCTCGCCTACGGTAGAATAAGTAGGTTTGGGCCAAATGGGAAATGTCATCATTCTGGGTTCTCAATGGGGAGACGAAGGTAAGGGAAAGATCGTCGATGTCTTTTCCGAACGGTTCGACATTGTCGCTCGCTATCAGGGCGGGCACAATGCCGGCCATACCGTCTTCATTGGCGACCAAAAGTATGTCCTCAAGCTGATCCCGAGTGGAATTCTCCGGCCCGGCAAACAGGCCGTCATCGGCAACGGCCTGGTGATCGACCCCGCTGCGCTGCTCTCTGAGATGGCCGCGCTCAAAGCCGGCGGCGTGGAAGTCACCAAGGCCCTGTTCATCAGCAATCGGGCGCACGTGTTGCTGCCCGCGCATCGCATGATGGAAAAGCTTTCGGAAGCCAGGCCGGGGCGGGTCTCCATCGGCACCACGTCACGCGGCATCGGCCCTTGCTACGAGGATAAGACCGCCCGGCGCGGCATCCGGGTGGCCGATCTTCTCGATCGCGAAACTTTCCGCGCCCGCTACGACGCTCTCATGGAGGAGAAGATTGCGATCGCCAAGGCACTGGAGATTTACGAGGAACTGAACTTCGCGGGCATTCGCCAGGAGTATGAAGCTTTCGCAGAGCGCATACGCCCCATGGTGTGCGACACGGCGCTGCTGCTCAACCGCGCGATTCGCGACGGCAAGTCCGTCATGTTTGAGGGCGCGCAGGGCACCATGCTGGACATCGACCACGGCACGTATCCGTTTGTGACGTCGTCGAATGCTACTGCGGGCGGCGCATGCACCGGAACGGGCGTTGCACCGACGCGCATCCAAGCGGTGATCGGGGTTGCGAAAGCGTATATCACGCGCGTGGGCGGAGGCCCATTCCCCACCGAAGCACTGGATGGCGCCGGCGACCGCATACGGCAGCGCGGCAAAGAATTTGGCGCGGTGACGGGCCGTCCCCGCCGCTGCGGGTGGTTCGACGTCCCGCTGATGCTTTATAGCGCCGCCATCAATGGCATCGACAGTCTGGTGGTGACCAAGCTCGACGTGCTGGACGAGTTCGATCACGTGCAGGTGTGCGTGGCATACCGCCGCGGCAAGCAGGAAATCACCGAGATGCCTCCCACCGTGGGCGAGCTCGAAACGCTGGAGCCGGTGTACGAGTGTCTGCCGGGTTGGAAGACATCTACATTCGGCATATCTTCTTACGATCAACTGCCACCCAACGCGCGCGACTACCTGGCGTTCCTGGAGAGCCGCACGGGCGTGGAAGTGGGCTGCATTTCCACCGGCCCCGAGCGGAACCAGACCATCATCCGCGCGGGATCGCAGTTTCAAAAGTTCGTGTCGTAGCCGGCAGCCTTTACGGCACTCGCAGCACCACGACTGTCGCGTCATCCGTTTGGCGTCCGTGCGAGAACTCGTCCATGGATGTGAAGATCTCATCCACCAAGTCGCCGGCGCATTGTGCGCGGCTTTTGGCTACGGCCCTTCGCAAGCCCAGTAATGCCCATTCCTCGCCGAAGGGATTTACGGCTTCAATCACCCCGTCCGTGTAGGCCAACAGCAGGTCACCGGAGCTCAGCGGAACAGCGCCTTCCTCGTAGCGCCAATCCGAAAACATTCCCACGGGTGCACCGCCGGTATCCAGCCACTCGATGGAGCCGTCGCGGCGAATGACAATGGGCGGATTGTGACCGGCGTTGACATACCGCAGCGTGCGCGCCCTTCTGTCGAAAACGCCGTAGAAGAGCGTGGCGTAGCGCTCGGCCGATGAGGATGCGTGCACCTGGCGATTCACTGCCCCCAGTACGGCCGCCACATCGTTTCCGGCGAAGAGAGCCGCCGTCCGCAGCGACGACTGCACGTTCGATATCATGAGCGCCGCGGCGAGGCCCTTGCCGGACGCGTCTCCGATACCCAGTGCTAGGCGGTTATCGGAGAGTGGCAGGAAGTCATAGCAATCGCCGCCCAGTTTGTCCACCTGCCGGCATCGTGCGCTGTAATCCAACTCGTGGATCGCCGGAATCGCGTGCTGCATGAACCGCTGCTGCACATCGCAAGCTGTCACCCATTCGCCGACATTTTCCATTACCAGCGCGTCACTCAGCATCTTCAAACCCTCATAAGTTAATCGGTTCAACATAAGTGAAATCGACAAATGGGCGAAGAAATTTGCTGAAAAAACTCTTGTGGCGCAGGGCCGTGCCCTGCGAACGAGTTTTGTGGGGGAACATGCAGGAGGGACGAAACCATAAGACTTTCGGGGCGGGCATGGCCCCGCCCACACTCATTGACCCTGATATGCCTGCTGGAGTCGCTGGATGTCGAGCTTTTCCATCTGAAGCATGGCCCGCACGACCCGGCTCGCCTTCTCAGGATCAGGATCGCTCATCAGCTTACCCAGCACCGTAGGAACGATTTGCCACGACAGGCCGTACTTGTCTTGCAGCCAGCCGCATCTGTCTTTCCGTCCACCCTCGGAAAGCTTATCCCACAGCTCGTCCACCTCTTCCTGCGTCTCGCAGTTGATGAGGAACGATGTGGCCGGCGTGAACTTGAATATCGGACCGCCGTTCAGCGCCATGAACTCTTGCCCATCGAGCTCAAATGTGATCACCATGACCGAACCCTTCGGTCCAGGGCCGGCATCCCCATAGCGGCTGATGGTTCCAATCTTTGAATTCTTGAAGATGGAAGTGTAGAAATGGGCGGCTTCCTCAGCCTGGTTATCGAACCACAAGAATGGCGTAATCTTTTGCATACGAATAATCTCGTGACGTGCCTAACTACGCCAGGGGAATGAGGGCACGCACGCGCTCGTCCCGCAAGAACAATCCTCCCCATACCAGCACGCCAAGAATGGCGGGCGCGATCAAAGTCGGGTCACCGATGCGCAAGTTGGTGGCAATTGCGCCGCCCAGCACTCCCGTCATCAGAATGGCTCCCAGAACGCGCGTACGCGGAATCAGATAGACAATTGAACACACCAGTTCGATAATGCCCACGACGAGGACGAGGTGTTCGGGATATCCCGCCCGTTTGAAACCGTCGACCATCGAAGCCGCCACGAGCACTTTCGGGATGGCGCCGAACAGGACTAAGAAGGCGGGAATGGCACTGACCACACGACCGGCCCAGAGCATTTTCTTGGAAACCGTAGCTTTTTCAGTAGCCGACTGCATGGTCGATTCCTCCCTGGCCGCGAAGACCGATTGTCGCAGTCTCCTCTCCATGGGCCGATGTTTTCGTAACCGGGATGAGCGCGCGCAGCCGCGGCTCTCGCAGATAGAGTCCTCCCCAAACCAAAACGCCCACATAAACCGGGAAGAGCGTCTCACCGAACAGGGAACTACCGATGCGCAGGTGCATCGCGACGGCGCCACCCAGATAGCCCGTCAACAAGATCGCACCGAGAACGGAGGTGCGCGGGTAAACGTAAATGGCGACACACGCGAGCTCGAGAATGCCGAGAGTGATACCCAGTTGCAATGGCAAGCCCAGTTGCGCGAACGCCTGGACGACCGGAGCGATCGTCGTCAGATGCATCACGCCGTCGAAAGACAAAAACGCGGCCATTAACCCAGACACAATGCGTCCGGTCCAAATCATTTTCTGTGATGCTGCCGTTTCAGTAGTTGCGTGCATGGAATTTTCTCCTCTCCTTGAAGTCGAACGAGAACCGGCGAAATCGACAGCGTTACGGTGCCCCGGCCGCCGGGAGGCCGCTGATTTCCATTAGGGGGCGAATTTCCACCGTACCCCACCGCCCAGCGGGGATCTCTCCTGCGATCTCAATGGCCTTGTCCAGGTTTTCGGCTTCAATCAAGAAGTAACCGCCGAGTTGTTCGCGGGTCTCGGCAAACGGACCGTCGGTGATGAGGCGCTTGCCGTCCCGAATTCGAAGGCTTGTCGCGGTTGAAGTGGGTTGTAACGGCCCGGCCGCCAGATACCACCCTTTTGAGTGGAGTTCTCGCGCGTAAGCCGCCGATTCCGCATAGCAGTTCGCACGCTCGGATTCGCTCAACCCGTTCTCGTCCAGGTAAATCAGCAACATGTATCTCATGCTCGTGCCTCCATCCGTTAATCGAACGGGTTGGCCCCAAATCGACAGCCGCCCGCGAAAAATTTAAGATCAGGTATGTCCGTGGACGCTATCACCTCCGTTGAAGCATTGTACCGCTCGGAGTGGGGCCGGATTGTGGCCACGTTGATCTGGGTTCTGGGCAATTCGCCAACGCGCTTGGCGAGCGGCTCGAGGCCATGCTGCCACGGTCTCTCTCGTTTTTAACGAAGGGTATGCGGCCACACGTGGCGAGCGGCTGGTCAGCACCGATGTGTCTGCCGAAGCGATTCGACTCGGCCGGCTCGTCCGGACGTTGATGTCGCCGCAACCTCCGGCTGAAGCAACCGCTCTGCTCGCTTGATGCTGCTTCACAATGCGCGCCGGGAGTCGCGGATCGATCCAGCGGGCGACATCGTCGTGCTGGAAGAACAGGATCGCAGCCGCTGGAATCAGCAGCAGATCACGGAGGCGCTGCCCCTGGTGGCGGAGGCCCTCGGCACGAGACCTGGCCCATAAGCGATGCAAGCGGCCGTCGCTTCCAGCATGCCAAGGCGGTGCGCGTGCCGCGCGTGCCGATCTGCTGCGCCGCCTGGGGTCGCATGAGGAAGCGGCCAAGAGCTATTTGCGCACTCTGGAGCTGGTCACTAATGAGCGGGAGCGGCGCTACCTGCAGCGGCGACTGCGGGAGGTGCAGCCTTGAACGGAGCAGTGGCGGGAGCCTTCTAGACGTGCGCAGCCTTCTCAGGCGCGGCGCCGGGCTTCTCAGGCTCATCAGGTTTCACCAGATACTGAACAATGACTGAGATGCGGCGGTTGGCAGGATCTTCGGGATCCGCCACTTTACGTAGGCGCTGGTCGGCATAGCCGCGCACCTGGCTGACCTGCTTCGGCCCGATACCGCTCTCCTGCATCAGCCGCCGGGCCATATTAGCGCGGTCCGCGGAGAGTTCCCAGTTGCTGTAACCGGTGGTTGAAGCAAACGGCTTGGCGTCCGTATGCCCCTCAATGGAGATCGTGTTCGGCAGCTTGCCCAATTCGTCGGCCAGTTTGACCAGGATCTCTTTTCCGCTGTCAGTGGGTGCCGCTACCCCGCTTTGAAAGAAAGTTCCGGTTGCGCTTTCCATCAGCTCAATTCGCAGGCCTTCCGGAGTAATGGTCATCTCGATGTGGTCTTTGAGCTTGTCGAAGTCCATGGTGCGGCGGATGGCGGTTTGCAGTTCCTCCTTCAACTTGCTCATGTTGTCCTTGGTCAGGGTGAAGTTGTCGCCTGCGCCGGTCTCGCCGTTGCCCACTTTTTTCGAAGTGCCCGCGGGGTCCTTAAAGTAACCACCCACGGCTTCCTGGATCTGCTTACTACTGTTCATCAGCCAAAGCACGATGAAGAGCGCCATCATGGCGGTTACAAAATCGGCATAGGCCACTTTCCAGGCGCCGCCATGGTGGCCGCCATGGCCACCCTTCTTTCGAATAATGATGATTGGGCGTACGGGTTCAGGCATGGATTCACCTTTTCTTTAGGCGGCCTCTTTGCCTGCGGGCGCGGCTTCGGCCGCCCCGTCGGATTTCTTGCGGCAGGCCTTTTCCATTTCCTCGAACTTGGGCCGGGCATAGCCCGGGGTGGCGCGACGCCCCATCTCGACGGCCAAGAGCGGCGGCGTACCCTTGTTGAACGCGGACAAGGTCACGTGCAGCACATGATAGTAAGCGTGCTCGGCCTCGGCGGTTTTCGCCATACTAGCCGCAATCGGGCCAATCAGGCCATAGCACATCAGAATGCCGAGAAACGTTCCGACTAGTGCGGCCGCCACTTTTTCGCCGATCTCTTCGGGTTTTCCTCCCAGAGCCCCCATCGTGATCACCACGCCTAATACGGCAGCGACGATACCCAGGCCCGGAAGCGCATCCGCCATGGTGCTCAGCGCGCCCACCGATTCCTCTGCCTCGTGATGATGGCTGTCGATATCGGACTCCAACATCTGGTCCACATCGAACGGATCCATGCCGCCGATCATCATGACGCGAAAAGTGTCGCAGATAAAAGCACAAATATGATGGTCCTTAAGGATGGCCGGCTGAGTGGCGAACGTCTTGCTTTTGGATGGGTCCTCCACTTCGGCTTCCAGGGTGGCCAGACCCGTGCGGCGCGCCTGGTCGAAGAAGTCATACAAGAGCTTTAGCGAGTTGATGTACCACTGTTGGGTAAACCGGGACGAGCCGAACGCGCCGGCTACACCCTTCAGAATATTGCTGAGGATGCGGGGCGGATTGGCCACCAGGACAGTGCCGATCGCCGCTCCCAAAATGATGATCAGCTCCGCCGGTTGCATTAGCACCAGCATTTTCCCTTTTTCCATCAGGTAGCCGGCGATCACCGCGCCGAATACCACCACGATTCCAATGATTGCGAACATTTTGGTTTATTTTTACTTCCCGTTCTTCGTCAAATCGTTTCCACGCGGTTACCGCCATCTTGCAGGCAGTCAATCAGTCGTCCCTCGGTGCGCAACAACAAAGAATCCGTTGTATCTTCGGGGCGCACGGTGGTGCCGCCGGCGGAGATGGTGACACAAAGCCGGTCCCCCCACCACGGAATCGCCGCGCCATCGACGAGTACTTTCAGCTTTGCGGCTACTTGCGCCAACGATATGGAAGGGCAGTCGCGCAGAATCGCGATGAACTGGTCTTCCGCCCAATGGCCGGCAATGTCGCCTTGGCTCAAGTTCTTAGAGAGGGTTGCCGCTACCATGTGTACAATGCGGTCCGCTGCCACCGGCCCATGGCTCTTGCGAAAACCGCTCAGATCATCGATGGCGATGCGTAATACGCTAAACGGGACACGGTCTTCCGCGAAATCAGTCACGGAAGCCTGCAAATATAGCTGAGTGGATGCATGGTCAGAGATTCCCGTGAGCTGTTCAAGATGGTTGTGTACGGCTTGGGCATTCGGGTGGACCCGCTGATCCGGCCGTGGATGATGTTCATCGAAGGAATCCACCGCTCCGATGATCGCTCCGTCCGCATCGCGAAGCGGCACGGAGCGAAACCGCACTGGCACGCGCTCGCCATTCTTGTGCCGCAAGAACAACTGAGCGTCTCTTGCCCGGCCGTCGCGAATCGTACTCAAAAGGGGGCACTCGGCTTCGCAAAGGCATTGATAGGTCAGGTCACAGTGCATCAGCAGGTTGTCGGGACAGTAACGTCCGATCACCTCCTGGCGCAGGTACCCGGTGATTTGTTCGGCGCCATCGTTCCAAAACAGGATTTTGCGTGCGAGGTCTACCACATACACCCCATTGGGCAAACTCTCCAGGATGGCGCGGTAGCGGCTTAACTCGAGTTCCTCAGACATACGGCTCCAAGAACACCTATCGGCAGATCGGCGAGTTTTCTGTCCATTTGCAGATTGAGTGGCTTCCCACGGTAAGCTCAAAGGGTGAAGTCTGTTCTGCTGCTGGGCTTCCTGGGGCCCCTGGTTTTCGCCGAAGACGCTCGTGAGATCGTTCGTCGGGCGGTAGAACTGGACAGTGCCAATACCAAGCTGGCGCGCAACTATACCTTCCTTCAACGGCAGGACGTGCGCGAACTGGACGGCGGCGGCAAAGTCAAGAGCCAGCGAATCGAAACCTGGGATATCACCCTGCTGGAAGGCTCTCCATACCGGCGGCTGGTGGCGCGGAACGACCAGCCTATCCCCGCCGAAGAAAAACGCCGCGAAGACGAGAGGCTGAGCCGCAGTATTGAAGACCGCCGCCAGGAAACCAGCGCCGAGCGGGACCGCCGCACGAGCGAATGGACGAGGAGGCAGGAGAAGCAGCGGGAGCCGGTAAAGGAACTGCCCGACGCCTTCAATTTCACGCTGACCGGAGAAGACGTTTTGGACGGCCGGCCGGTCTACGTGATCGCGGCGTTACCCAAACCCGGCTACAAGCCCAAATCCATAGCCGCCGGATTCTTTCCGAAAGTGAAGCTGCAGCTGTGGATCGATAAACGCGACTACCAGGGAGCCAGAATCGAGATGGAGGTGCTCGACACCATTTCACTGGGCGGCTTCCTGCTGCGAGTCTCCAAAGGTAGCCGGCTGGTGATCGAGCAAACCCGGATCAACGATGAAGTCTGGTTGCCGAAAAAGGTTACACTGCACGCATCGGCCCGTCTATTGCTGGTCAAGGGCCTGAACCGCGAGATGGATTTCACGTTCAGCGACTATAAGAAGTTCCAGGCGGATTCGCGTGTGGTTGCGACGGGCGAGAGGCAGTGAACGGCAAGCTTTCAGTAATCAGTAATCAGTAATCAGTAATCAGTAATCAGCAATCAGCTAAGGCCAGCGTCAGGGTTGGCTGATAACTGAATGCTGAACGCTGAATGCTGAAGGCTGCTTTACTGAGCCGCGACCGCAGGGAGCGGTGCGGGTCGACGATCTCGTTTTCCCAGCCCGGCGATCAGCCAGAGATTCCGGCATTGCCGGTACCCCAGGTTTTCGGGAAGGGCCGCAAAAAAAAGCTGGTACAGCTTCCGGGGGTCGGCGCCTTCCAACCTCGTCTTTTCGCGAAACACCACCGCCGCCATCGATAGCAGAATTCCCATGCCAACGGTCGCCAGCAGCACCAGCACCGCCAGACCCGGCTCAATCCAACGAGTGGCCAAGCCCACAATCGACAGCACGTACGCGGCGGTTTCCAGCAGCGGCCGCAGCAGGCGAATGGTGAAAAGCGACGGCACGCCCGGCGTTCGAAAACTCTGGGAGCGCAGCGCGCCGGCGATTTCACGCTGGTCCGCGATGGCCGCGGCGCGGAGTTCGGAAACCGTCGTCGGCGGGCGGGTATAGCTGATCGGTTCGGGAGCCAGCGCGATGCGATACGGCTTTCCGGCAGCCTTCGCGGCCTTGTGCAGACGCAGGAACATGTCCAGGTTTCCGGCTCGGAAACCGCCCGCGGTGATGAGCATGTCGCGCCTCACCAGTACGGCGCAACCGGGAACGGCGCCCAGCATATTTCGCTCGGCCAGGGAGCCGCAACGTCCCAGCCACATACGGAAAGATTCCAAAGCCCCGAATCGAGCTGCCATCGTGTCGCCGGAAGACACAGGCGCGGTGCCACACACGGCCACGATGCGGTCGGGATCTTCCAGCATGCACCGCACCAATTGCAAAAAGGCGTCGGGCTGAAACTCGGAACCGCGTTCCACAAATCCAATCAGGGGCGAGTCGGCCACGTTGATCGCGAGGTTACGGGAATCATCGTCGCCGCCATGTTCTTTATCTACCACCACCATTCGCAGCGGATCCCCGGGCTCGTAAATGCCCCTAATCGCAGCCGTGGGCAACAGGTCGTCCGCCAAACGGTTAGAGGGCGAGAGGCGGAACTCCTGCTTCCAGACGGCCAAATCGGCTTCCTCGAGTCCGTCCAGCACCAGCACCAACTCGTGTTTGCCGTAATGCACTTCCAGCAGACGCCGCACGAATTCGCGGGAGGCTGGAGTAGCGTCGGCCACCGTGGCAATCAGGGAGACGGCCGGCACCAGCGGCGATTTCAGCAGCATGGCCCGGTCGTCGCGAATCTGCGTACGGGCGAATCGCCGCAAATAGAACGATCCCCTCAGTAGCGCAAAAAAACTGGCTAAGCTGACCATGAAGAGGAAGGCTGCCAGTGCCCCCAGCACCGCGGTGAAAATCGGCTGGATCATACGCGTGCGGCTCTCTCGTCTGCCGGTTTACTATCTTCTTGGGCGGCGGGCTGTGCAGGAGGTTGGGCCGGTTGAGTGGGAGGATTAGCGGAAACACCATGGACGGGACCAAACTCCTGCAGGATTTCCCATCCCTTAGGTGGTATCTCGGCCAGCGCACCGGCGGCCGCGAGAGCCAGTTCCTTATCGCCCCATTTCAAGAAATGGGCCAGGCCGGGAATGGCGCCTTCGATTCTGAGCCGGCCGGCGGCCACCACAGCTTCCAAAGCGGTGCTGCGCAGTTTGTCGGAAAGCGCGTGGATAACCACCGCGTCATTCTCGGGCGAGGAGGGCACCAAGGGGAGCAGGCGCAAAGCCAACTGGCGGATTGCCGGGTTCCCTCCGGCCACCAAGCGGTGGAGATCCATCAGGGGCACGGCGCGTTCCCAGGCGAGCGCGATTTCGAGCGCCGAGACCACGCGCTTTTCGTCCGAAGACCGCAGGGCTTCCCCTGCCACGCCTTCGCACAAGGCCACCGCGTGGGGCCGCAGGACCTCCGTGAGCAGCACGCGAGCCAGCGAGTTCTGCGATACGGCCAATTCGAAGACGCGTTCCACTTCTTTCATGTCTTCGGAATAGGCCAGCCCGCGCGCCGCGGCGAAACAAACCTCGGAATCCGGATCGTCGAGCCCGCGGAGTTGCAGGTCGCCGGCAATGCGTCGGCACGGCTCAAACGCGCACGCCAAGGCAAGCCGCTCGAAAGCCAGGCAGCGCAGCGTGACGTCCTTCGAGTGAGTGTCGTTGCACCAATCGTGCACCAGCGCCAGTTCCAGGCTGAGTTCCCACAGGCGGTCGCGCGCTCCACCGCTCACAGCCGTATGTACCTCGAGTACGCCATCCACCAGATCGCGGCGGTGCGTCTTGGCGAATTTCCGGATCGTATCCAGATTATTGCTGCCGGCCAGGTACTCGATGAGGGCAGCGCGAATGACGGGCCGCACGGCCTGCGATATCAGGAAGCGGCGGCGGATGGCCGCACCGCGCGCCAGGCCTCTTGCCAGCAGAAACAGCAGCAGGGCGCCATAGCAGAGTTCCAGCAGAAGCGCGGCGATAATGAGTCGTGTAATCATCGCCCCAGCAGACGCTTCAGCCTCGCGGTCAGTTCGATGGGACTGAAAGGCTTGATCACGTAATCGTCAGCGCCCAGCGTGAACCCGCGGAGGATGTCGTTTTCCTGCTGGCGGGCGGTGAGCATGAGGACACGGGTTTGGTGGTGTTCCTGGCGGATCGCGGCCAGCACTTCGTATCCATCCATTCCCGGCATGTTCACGTCGAGCACGGCAGCTTGCGGGTGCACTTCGCGGATTTTTGCCAGAGCTTCGGGGCCGCTACCGGCGACATGGCAGGACATGCCGAAGTTTTGTAGCGTGGTGCGGACCAGGGCAAGCACGATGGGGTCGTCGTCGGCGACGACGATATCGGTGTGTCCGTTGAGTTTGGGGCGCTCCACGGGCTTGGGCGCAACCGGCGCGGGGCGGGCCGAAAGCGCCATGCTGAGCCGTACCAGCGCCTCTTCCGGCTGCCACGCATCCATCAAAAACTCGCGCGCCATGGTTAGGACCACGGGGTCGAGAGCCAGCACATCGTCTCGGCTTCCCACCAATACCAGAGGACGATCCCCAAAAACCGGATTCACCGGGTCGAGCCAGGGCGAATCTGGGCTGAACGCCCACACGTGCACCACACCGGCATCGCATCCCTCGATCGCCTCCAGGGCGGGCGTCGCGGTCGATTCGAAAAACACCGCCTGGGCGTGCACGCGATCGAGCGCCATGCACAGCCGTTCCTTCTCGTTGGCTGGAAGACCCACGCTCGCGATCCGCTTGCCATCGAGCCCTTGCATCACCGAGTCCGGGAGCTTCGTCTCTTTCGTCTCTCGCGGGCTGGCAAACCCCAGGGTCAGGTTGATGAGGGCATCGCGCAATTGCGAATTGTCGAGCGGGCGCTCGCGCAGCAGCGCTTCCACTTCGCGGCTGGTGCGCGCGATCGCGGTGTAACCCAGCAGCCCGCCGGTGCCCACCCATTGGTGCACCGCCCGGGCGGCCGCGGCCGCATCGAACGCTCCGTCCAGGTCCATCAACAACTGGCGGCTCTTCTCCTGCCCTTCGGCCAGAAACTGGCGCTGCAAATCCGCCATTTCGGAATCCGGCACGCCCCTGCCCGTCGCGACCAGAACCGTTTGACGCGGCTTCCTGCGCGCCTTGACGGCGGCTGAGGTGTTCCTTCACGCGAGCGCCCAGGGCCCGTGTGTCGATGGGCTTGGTGATGTAGCCATCGCAACCGGCGTCGATGGCCTTCTGCTCGTCGCCCTTCATGGCGAAGGCCGTCAGTGCAACGATGCTCACATCCTTCATGCGCGGATCCTGCCGCACCCGGCGCGTGAATTCCAGGCCGTCGATGCCCGGCAGTTGGATATCCACAAGGATGAGCTGCGGATGCTGGTCGCGCAGCACGTCCAGACCCTCCTCGGCGCTCGCGGCGGTGAGCACCTGGTATCCCTCATTGACGAGAAGAATCTTGGTAAGGCGGAGATTCACCGGGGTATCGTCAATGATCAAGATGGGGTCGTCGCTGGTCATGACTTCGAGTATTTTAGCTTGCGTTCCGGTTGCTGCAGCATTCCTAAGTGGTTCATATACTGCGTTATGAAACTTGCGCTAACACCGCCACACGGCCAACCGGCTGCAACGGCAATACCGCCGAGAACACACTGCCAACGCCGGGCGTGCTGCGGACTGACACCGACCCACCCTGGGCCTCCACGATGCGGCGCGTGAGCGCCAGGCCCAATCCGGTGCCCTGGCCGGCCTTCCGGCTGTTGGGCAGCTGCTGGAATTCCTGAAACAATTTCGAAATCTCCTGTGGAGGAATCCCAATTCCGGTGTCTTCCACTTCCAGACGGAACTGTTTCTCTTCGGGCACCACCCGTATGGTGACCCAGCCGCCTTCCGGCGTGAATTTCACCGCGTTGGACAGGTAGTTGTAGAGCACCTGCTTGAAGCGGGAGGCATCGATCATCGCCGCGACATCGCGCGGGATGTCGGTAAGCAATTCCAGGCGTTTCTTTTCGGCGAGCGGCCGGACCACATCCCGTACCTCGGCCACCAGCGTTCTGATCTGGCAGGGCTCGGGGCAGAACTCCATCTTGCCGGCCTCGACTTTCGAAAGGTCGAGGATGTCGCTGATCAGCCGCAGCAGATGGCGGGCGCTGATCAGAATGTCCTGCAAGCACTCGCGATGATCCTGCGGGAGATCGCCCAGCTTGCCGTCGTACATCAGCTCCGAAAAACCGATGATGGCATTCAACGGCGTTCGCAGCTCGTGCGACATGCTGGCGAGGAAGCGGCTCTTGGCCTCGGCCGCGGAGCGCGCGGTTTCGAGCGCCTGCGCAAGTTGCTCGTTCTTGTTGCGCAATTCCATGGCGTACTGAGCTACCTTACGCGCGGCAATCTCCGCCAGGTTGCGCTCCGTGATATCCACCAGCGAGCGGCAGATGCCGGTCACCTCGCCGCTGTCGTTGCGGATCAAACTTTCGCGGATCTCCACCGTGATCGAGGAGCCGTCTTCCATCACGTAGACGCATTCATAGGGAGCGATTTCCGAGCTGGTGGCGATGCGCCCCAGCATGGCGCGGCGAAAGTCCTCCTGCAAGCTGGGCGCGATGAAGTACCAGGCGGGCTTCCCCAGAAGCTCTTCCTGGGTCGAGCGGACGAGCGCGCAACCGGCCTGATTGACGCGCCGGATCACTCCGAAACAGTCAGTCTCTTCGAAGGGCAGGGGGGCATGATCGAACAGGTTGCGGTAGCGCAGTTCGCTGGCCCGCAATTCCTTTTCGCGCTCTCCCAACAGGTACGCCGCCTCGTGAATCGCGCGCCCCACCGCTGCGATTTCATCTTTCCCTGACGGGAGATCCTCCAGCGCGACCCCCAGGGCCAGCCGGTGGGCGTTCTGCTCGATAGCCCGAATGCGGCGCGTGACACGGCCGGCCACCAGCAGGTGCAGCAGCAGCGCGCACAAAGGTCCGAAGATGCCGCAGGTGACCAGGGTCCGAAACAGTTTGCTGCGCGCTATGTCACGATCGGCCCTGGCTTGGAAGAGCCGCTGCTCCTGGGCTTGCGCCAACAGGGAGACACGCGATGCGAATTCGCCGTCGACCAGTTGGATTTTCTGCCACAACGGCGCCAGTAACTCCTCATCACCGCGGTGCGTCGAGATGTCCGCCAGCACATCCAGCTTGCGCCGAGCAGAGCTCTCAATCCGGGCAAGCGCCTCCGTCTCAGAAGCCGGGAATAGCGTGGCCAGACGCGCCAGAGAGGGCGTGACCGCCCGGCCCGAGCTCTCGAAGCGAATGAAAAATTCGTTCTGACCGGTAACCAGGTATCCGCGCAGCGCGGCGTCCGCATCCTTTAAAAGAGTTTCGAGCTGCTGCAGTTCGGCACGGGCGTCATACCCCCGCAGCACGATCTGGTCGGTGGTGCGCACGTCGGCCTCGACGCGGTAGATCAGAAACAGCACCGCCAGCAAGGCGGCCAAGGGAACGAGCAGGACCGTAACACCGCGTGCGCGCAAAGATATACGGATCTTGCGCCGCAGCTTTGCGGGCATGGTGAGGGGAGTTTCGTTTCCCTTCGGCATCTCAGAACCGGGGTGCGCTTTTTCCGGACGACTCCTCGCTACAGCTTATGCGAAGTTTACCGGAATACAGCGTATTCCCGATTTGGTAATCACTTTCGATATGACGGATCCGTCAACTCACAGGAGTGGGAAAGTGGAGTACCCCGGCCGTATGCTATCAGTAGAGACTAGTGGATCGTATCGGGCGGTATAAAATCGTACGGGAACTGGGCCGGGGCGCCATGGGTGTGGTGTACCATGCCATCGACCCAAACATCGGCCGGCCCGTGGCCATCAAGACAATCCGCCTGGGGGATGGCCGGACCCCCGAGGAGCAGGAACGTCTGCGGGAGCGGCTGTTCCGCGAGGCCCGATCGGCCGGCATGCTCTCGCATCCCGGCATCGTCACCATCTACGATGTCGAGCAGCAGGGAGAGCTGGCGTACATCGCGATGGAGTATGTGGATGGCCCCACGCTGGACGCCGTCCTGTCCGAGGCCCGGCCGATCACGCCCGAACAGATGTTCAGCGTCCTGGGCCAGACCGCAGCGGCCCTCGATTACGCGCACGGCAAGGGAATCGTACACCGCGACATCAAGCCCGCCAACATTATGATTGCGGGCGATGGCACTGCCAAGATCGCCGACTTCGGAATTGCCAAGATCACCGCCAACGATCAGTTGACCCTGACGGGCACGATCGTGGGGACGCCGCACTACATGTCGCCGGAACAGGTGCAGGGCCAGGCCATAGATGGCCGCTCGGATCAATTCTCGCTGGCGGTGATCGCTTACGAGATGCTGACCGGAGAGAAGCCGTACACCGGAGAGCACCTCACCACTGTCGTCTACAAGATTGTGGCCGAGGAGCCGGTTCCGCCGCACCGTCTGAATGCCACGCTGGCCGGAGCCATCGAACACACCCTGCGGAAGGCGCTGGCGAAAAAGCCGGACGGGCGCTTCCCCACATGCCAGGAGTTCACGCAGGCGCTGGAAAAGGCCTGTACGGCGAGCCGCGGCTGGAAGACCATGGCACGCGGCGGCAGCTTGAACGAACCCACCGTGGTAGAAGCGGCGGCGCCCAGGCCAGCCGTAAAATTGCCGCCCGCCCGCAACCCACGGGCCGATACTCCCACCACGGAGCGGGCGGAGCGCAAATCCGGCTTCGTGCCGTTTCTGGTGGGCGTGCTGGTAGTCACAGCGGTGCTGGCGGCGATCGGGTGGAAGGCTGGACCGTGGCTGTCGCAGAATACCCGCAGTGAACCGCCGGCAGTCGTTTCGCAGGCCAAACCGCAGCCGGCTTCGCCCCCAGTGGTTCCACCGGCGGTGGCGCAGCAGAATCCGGAGCCTGTGACGACGCCCTCGGTCACAAAGCAGCAGACGGCCCCAGCCGAGACCCAGCCGGCGCACGAGAAACCATCCCAGGCCAAACCGAGCCCGATGCCGCCGCCTGAGCCGGTCCCGGCGGTGGTGGAGGAGACTCCACGCCGGCCGGTGGTGAAACCGGCGCCTACGCGACCCGCGCCTGTTGCCGTGGCGCAATCGGTGACCGTCGTCAGCAGCCCTTCCGGCGCCACTGCTACCTTGGACGGGCGTCCCGACGCGGCGTGCACTACGCCCTGTTCCCTCACTGCCGCGCCGGGCCGTCACGCGCTTTCCTTCACCCTGCCGGGTTACGACGTTGAGCGCCGCGAGGTGGAAATCGGGACCGCCCCGTTGGAGCTTCCACCGGTGATTCTGCGCGCCCCCGGCGGCACGCTCATGCTGACCACCGCGCCTACCGGCGCTTCTATCTCAGTAAATGGAAAGAAGCTCCCGCAGACCACGCCCGCGCAAATTACGCTGGCACCGGGGAGCTACTCGGTCACGGTGGAGAAAGATGGAAAGCAGGTCACCCAGACAGTGGACGTCCACAACGGCATCAGCTATTTGAAACTGCAGTTGGAGTGAAATAGCTTTCAGCGGTCAGCTTTCAGCAGTCAGCTAAACCAGCTCAGTGGCGCACGCTTCAGAGTGCCGCGTCGGCACTCATGACGACCGCTCCCTCCGGTCACGGCTCAGTAGACCTCTCCACTGATCAGGTCCTCATAGGTTTCGCGCCGGCGAATGATGCGGTACGCGGTGCCTTCCACTAACACCTCGGGCGCGCGCGGCCGCGAGTTGTAATTCGAGGACAACACGAACCCATACGCGCCGGCGGTAGATACGGCCAGGAAGTCCCCAGGCATGACATTGGCCATGTTCCGGCTGCGAGCCAGGAAATCGCCGCTTTCGCAGATGGGTCCCACCACATCCGCCGTGATCGCAGGCAGGCTGTTCTTGCGCAGCGGAATTATCTCGTGGTGCGCGCGATAGAGCGACGGCCGGATTAAATCGTTCATAGCGGCATCCACCACCACGAATTCCTTGTCGCCATTTTTCTTGCGGTACAGCACACGCGTGAGCAGTACGCCCGCCGGCCCCGCAATGGAACGACCCGGCTCCACCATCACGCACAGACCGCTGGCACGCAGGCGTACATGCAGGCTCTCGATGAATTGCTGAATACCCGGGGCCGTCTCGCCGGCATGATACGACACACCCAGCCCTCCGCCCAGATCGAGATGGCGAATCGGAAACCCGGCCTCGCGCAAACGGCCCGCCAGCGCCAGCACTTTGTCCATAGCTTCCGTAATGGGCGCCGGGTCCAGAATCTGCGATCCGATATGGCAGCTCACGCCGTCAGCCGAAAGATTGCGAAACCCGCGCGCCCTTTCATACACGCCCGGCGCTTCGGCGATGGCGATGCCGAACTTGTGCTCGCTGAGGCCGGTGGAGATGTATGGATGGGTGGAGGCGTCCACGTCCGGGTTCACGCGAATGGCAAACCCGGCCTTGACGCCGCGGCGGGCCGCCATGGCATCGATGAGCGCGAGTTCCGCTTCCGATTCGCAGTTGAAGCTGTGAATCCCGCTGGCCAGCGCATATTCGACTTCGTCGGCGGTCTTCCCCACGCCGGAGAAGACGATTTTCGACGGGTCGCCGCCGGCCTTCAGTACGCGAAACAACTCGCCGCCGGAAACGATATCGAATCCCGCGCCGGCCTCCGCCAGCAACCGCAGGATGGCGAGAGCAGAGTTCGCCTTTACGGCGTAGCAGACCGAGTGGGGGATGTCCGCGAAGGCCTCGTGATAGGCGCGGTAGTTCTCCAGGATGTCCGCGCTCGAGTAGACGAAGGCGGGAGTGCCCACGCGGGCAGCGAGGTCGGCGAGCGGGACGGATTCGCAGTAGAGGTCGGATTGGGAGTAGTGGAACATAGAACGCTGGGAGGGATGGTGGGCGGTCGCGGGCTCGAACCGCGGACCTCCTGCTTGTAAGGCAGGCGCTCTAACCAACTGAGCTAACCGCCCCCGCCACTTACGATCAGTCTACCATCGTGTGGTGTGGGAGGAACGCAGGCGGGAATCCGCCGATTCAACGTGCCATCCCACCGGCGGCAAGGACCGCCGGCGTTACGTTGCGCGGCAGCGCATGGCGCTACCCCCACGCTAGAAAATGAAGCTGAGGCCCCCGCGGAAACTGCGGGGATTCTGAACCAGGATGACCTGCTGGGGCCCGCCGGTGTCCAGAGGCAGGTAGCCCTGGGCCAGCAGGTTGCGCAGGTCCGCGGTCGCTTCCATGCGCCACGGCAGTACCGACCATGCCGGTATCGGCTGGCGAACGTACACGTTCATTCCCGGCAAGGGCCGCATCGCCTCGGTGGTGTACAGCCTGCCCGGCAAAACCCATCGGCGGTCTCCCGACCACTGATAGCTCGCGACCAGGCGCGTACCGGTCCAAGGGGAAGTGGCTGTGATTCTGGCGGTCGCCGCCTGCCGCCGTCCGGCGCGGATCATGGAGCGCAACTCGTCGGGGTCGCTGCTGGTGAGTTCGCCTGGGGCAGCGGTTAACCCATTCATGGTTCCGTAGATCACCGTGGCGCTAACGCGCTCTCCGATATTCTGCGTGACCGAACCCGAATAGCCCGTGCTGCGGTAGTCACCCGCATTGAAAATGCCGTTGCCGGTAAAGAGATCGGGAAGCAGGTCGCCGCCACCGTACATACCATCGGGCGCTATGATCGAAAGCGCTACATTCGATACCGACTCGCGGTACGCCGACAATTCAAACTTCCGCGAACCCACCTTGCGGGAGTACGTCAATTCGAGTTCATTGCCGCGCTGAATTTTCGGCCGTCCGTTCAGCAGCGAAAGGCGCGGGAACATGCCGACGTTGCTGAGATCGCGCTGCAGGCCGGAATCCTCAGTGGCGCCTTCGGCCAGGTCGGGCCGCGCATTTCCGGAGGTGTAGGCTAACGACAATTCGCCGCCGCCGTCTATCGAGTAGGCCACCCGCGCATACGGACTGAAATAGTTCAAGCGGTCGCCGAAGGAAATCGAATCGAGCGTGAAGCCGTACTGCACTGAGAGGTTGTCCGAGAGTTGCGTGCGATCGTCCATGCTCGCCGAGACCGAGCGCAGCATGGGGATTCCGGACTCCGCGCCTCCCGCCGCCGTGAAGTGGTCCGGAAGGAACAACTGCCGCATCGTGACCGAGAACTCGGGACCGCCACCGGCGCGGCTGAACGAAGTACGGAACGCTGCGACAGGAACGCCCGTCTGCGCGCCGTAGCCGAGATTGCCGCTCACCTGAAGCAGATTACTTCCGAAGAGCGAAGTGGCCAGCGCGAACGCCGTTCCCATATCGGCAGTGCTGCCGATACCGCTCGCCACCGGTCCGTCGCCGCCCGAAAGCTGCAAAACGCCGCGCGTATCGGAAAAGACTGCGACCCGCGGATTCGGCGCCGGATCTTCAGCCACGGGATCGGGAAGGAATCGCAACACCGGACGAGTGGCCGATGCGCTGCGCAAGATCCACTTCCAATCATCCGTCATCAGCGAGCCGCTCTCGGCGGTCGGATAAGCAATCTGAATGGAACTGAACAGCGAGTTCAGATTAACATTCAAGATGCTGCGCATGCCAGGCTGCACCTGAATGTCCTTCTTCAACGCAGGAACGAAAGTGGCCAGGCTGACGCGAATGGAGTACAGATCCGGGAATAGCCCCACGAAACGGAATTCGCCACGATCGTCGGTGAGCACTTTATCGAAGGCGCGATCCAGGCGGTTATACAAAACCACCGTAGCGCCCATTTGCGGACTGCCTAACGAATTGGAAACCACGCCGCCGATAGCGCCGGAAAGCTTGAGAGGTTCTGCGGCCGGGGCGATTACAGGAGCAATGAGGCAGGCTACTCCCACTGCTAGGACTGCTGCCGACATTTGCGTCTTGATGCCAGACATCAACGATGCCTACGAGGAGCGGAACCACTCACTCCGCTACAATTAGGTTACCGTAAATTGGGCCGAAGGGGTGAGCACCTGATTACGGTTTTTATCGGTTACTTTCAGGCGAATGGTGTACTGCCCCGGCGCCAGGCTTTTCAGCGGCAGGATCTTCTCAATGGTTACCTGGCTCGCGGAAGCGCCCGGAATCTGGCCGAGGTCTTCCGAGAAGTTCAAAACAGCTTCGGTCGAGCCGCTCTTGACCACTTCATAATCCACCCGTCCGGACGGCTTGTGGGTCTGCTCATCGCCTTCGAAGTTATATAGCTTAAGGTAGATCCCCATTTTTTCGTCCTGCTTGAAAACATCTCCCAAACGCGGCCGAACCTTAGAAGAGCCGATTACGAACTGCCCGCTTCCAATGCTCTTCGTGGGAACCTTTTCGATTAGGTCGGCCAGGACCAGCGTACTAGAAGTGAGCTTGTCCGGATCGAGATGCGGTACGTTGAGCGCAACTTCGTAGTTGTTCAGGTTGCCGCTCACGATGTCTTTCGCCACCACGTTGAGCCGGTAAGTGCCCGGTTTCAGCGGGAGGGTTTTCTGATAGATCGATTTACGCTGGGCATACGCCGCCAGCATTTCGGTGGGCGCGTCCACCGTTACGGTATCCTCGAAAACATCCACCACGCGCCGTGTCATGGTGGTAATCCGGCCATAGATATTCACCACGGCCTTCTGCACGCCTTCTTTGGCCTGAAATTGCAGATCCTTGTTTTCGAACTGCAGCGTCACGTTGGTCAGGACGGATGCATCGGTCACCGGGAAAAAGTCCGCCTGCGCTTTCATGGGCAGGATGTTGAACGAGATGTGCGAAGTGACCGTGGCTTCGAGGTCCTTGAATTTGATGGTGGGCGGCTTTTGCAGTTTGGTGAACGTATCCAGGCGATCAAACTCGTTGGTCGCTGCCGTCCGGCCACCCAGCGGCATCCCCAGGTGCGTACCGTCGGTATTGTTGAAGCGTTGCGACTTATCGGAAAGCCCCATCTGCTCCATGAGGGTGAGGCCCGCGCCCGGCACGTAGGTCAGGGCGTCCTTTTCGGACGGGTCCATCGTCATGTGGTATTCGCCGGTCATGGTGGGGTCGACGAATTCGACCTTGATGTCATTGCCAATGCCCTCGATGTAGCGGTAGCGCCAATCCTCGAACGGATAAACGGTGGTTTGGCCGCCGCCTTCTTCCGGGGGACGCTCGTAGCTGCCGCCGCTGGGGTGCTCATCGCGCTCGTCGGGCGGGCCGAAGGTGATGTAGATTCGGCCGCGGTCGGTCTTCCAACCAGGGATACCCGAGGCGAAATGATCGTTGGCGTATTGGATCCGCCGGTAATGCTCTTCCTTGAATTCGTTCTCCACCGTATCCGGCGAGGGATCGCGGCGAAGCCAGAATTGTTCAATGAACTGTTCACGCTCGTCATCCGTCTGGAGGCGCTTGAAAGTAGCCCGTTCCTCATCGGTGATGATGTAGGTCACGTCTTCGTTGAGCCACTTGCGGTAGGGCGTTTCCAGCTCCTTACGAAGCTTCTCCTCGCGCTTCTTCTTCTCCCTTTCGGAGATCGGCTTAGATAAGGTTTCGCGAGGCGCAGCCGTGGGTTTCGTGGGAGGTTGTTGATCGTCCGCCGAGAGAATCCAGCCTGCACCGGCCAGGCTCAACAGCGAAATCGAGGAAATCCAAAGGCGTGTTGCTTTCATCCGGCTCACCGCTTCCCGATCTATTGTAGATCCTGTGACTTGCGCGGTCAATCCTGTGAATCGGGAGCACAGTGTGGAAGAGCTTTCAGCGGTCAGCATTCAGCTTTCAGCTCAAAACCGCCAGCGCCAGGTTTGGCTGATTGCTGATTGCTGACTGCTGATCGCTGATTGCTGCTCCCTGATCGCGTATCATCATAGAGATGCGACGCGGAATGCTACACCTGTCCTTGGCCCTGGCGATGGGTTTGGTAGCCGGCTCTGCGGCCGCCCAGGACCTCAAACCAGAGATCGAAAACAACTGGGTCAGCGTCTTTCGGGTGCACCAGGCGCACGGTGAGCACCTGGCCCTAGGCCAGCGAACGCCATTCGTGGTGGTCTTCCTCACCGACGCCCATGAAAGAGTCACCGCCGCCGATGGCAAGTCGCAGGAAGTGAGGCACCAGGCCGGAGAGACGGGCTACATCGACGGCGCCCTGGACAGCGCGGAGAATCTCTCTGACCGGCCAATGGAGGCTATCCTGATCGAATTGAAGCCCGCGCGGATCCACTCGGTCCCCGTAACGCTTGATCCGGTCAAGCTGGATCCGAAATATCACATTGTGGATTTTGAGAACGACCGGGTGCGGATTCTACGGACCATTCTAGAGCCTCACATCAAGAGCCCCATGCATGAGCATCCCGCCTATGTCGTGGTGTATTTAACCGAGTTGCACACCACCATGAAACTGGGCGACGGCAGGGTAGTGGACAATCCTCGCCGGCCCGGCGAGATTGCGTGGCGGGACCCGCTGAAGCATGAAACCGAAAACATAGGCGACCATACGGCCGTCGAGATTCAAGTGGAATTGAAATGAAAGGAATGATTCCCATGCGCCATCGTTTTCTTACGGCCCTGACGTTGGCGGCTGTGTCCGTCGCACCGCTGCCCCTTGCCGGCCAGGCCTCGCCCAAGCACTGGATCCAACCCCACACTCCGGATGGCCAGCCCGACTTGCAGGGCGTTTGGACAAACCCCACCATTACACCCTTCGAACGGCCCAGCGAGCTTTCTGGAAAGCCTGTATTGACGAACCAGGAAGCCGCAGCGCTGGAGGAAACAGCGGCCAAAAATCGCGTCGACCGGGCGCCCAAAGAAGGCGACGTGGGCAATTATAACCAGGTTTGGTTCGATTCCGGGACGAAGGTGGTGTCCACCAAGCAGACCTCGCTGGTGGTCGATCCGCCGGATGGGCGAGTTCCTGTAAGGCCCGAAGCGGAAGCCAGGAGGGAGTACAACCTGGCGCACAATGCCGACTCCTACGAATACATGAGCCTGTGGGACCGCTGCATCACGCGCGGCGTGCCCGGGTCGCTGTTCCCCGCCGGCTATAACAATGCCTACCAGATCGTGCAGACTCCAGGGTACGTGGTGCTGCTCTCGGAGATGATCCACAATGCCCGCATCATTCCGATCGATGGGCGCGCGCATGTCTCCCCGGCCATACGCCAGTGGGACGGCGACTCGCGCGGCCGGTGGGAAGGCAACACACTGGTGGTGGATACCGCCAACTACAACAGCCGGAGCTGGATTTCCACCAGCGCCGCGGGCGGACGTATCAAGGGCATCATTCCCAGCGAGAAGCTCCACGTGGTGGAGCGCTTCACGCGCGTGGATGCGGACACCATCCGCTATGAAGTCACGATCGACGATCCCAACACCTTCACCAAACCCTGGAAGGTCTCCATTCCCATGTCAAAGGAGCGCGACTACACGATTTACGAGTATGCCTGCCAGGAAGGCAACTACGCGATGACCGACATCCTCAATGGGGGCCGCGTGGAAGACGCCGCAGGTAAGTAGTCGCGGTGAAGGTGCGGCCGCGATAGCGTTCGCTACCAGCCGTGACCGTTCCCTTACCGAGCCGCGACCGTGAGGGAGCGAGGGTAGCTGGTTTTTCGTCGCCCGGAACAACCGCGAGACCGCCGGTTCCAATTGCGCGCGACGGCATCGGAAGAAACCCTGATCAAGGTCGCGGCGGAGCTTCAGGGCATGAACGTAACGGATTTCATTGTTCGAAGCGCTTGTGAGAAGGCCGAACAGGCCCTCTCCGATCAGACACGCTTCCCGATATCGTCGGTGTCCGCGCGGTCCTGGTCCACGCGATTGACGACGCCGTTCGCAGGTTCTATGAGCATTTCAATTTTGATCCTTCCCCGATCGACCCGTTTCAATTGATGCTCCTGCTGAAGGACCTGCGAAGCGTCCTGAAGTAACGCCTTCGCGGAGCGAGGTCCTCAGCACGCGAGCCAGATCCTCGATCGAGACGGGCTTGGTGATGTAGTCGTCCATGCCTGCCTGGATGCATCGATCCCGGGCTCCGTCCAGAGCCTGAGCGGTCATGGCGATGACGGGGACACCCCGATTGGGACCGTCGAGCCGCCGGATCATGGCGGTGGCATCATAACCGTTCATTTCGGGCATCTGGCAATCCATCAACACCATGTCGTAAGAGAGCAGGCGCAGCAGTTCCACTGCCTCACGGCCGTCAGCCGCCACATCTGCTGAAATGCCGAGCTTGGCCAGCAGCATGACGGCGACCTTCTGGTTGACCGCATTGTCCTCAACAACCAGAACCTCCTCGGGCCATGCACACGCATTTCCTGCCCGCTCAGTACAGAAATCGATCGCCCCGGGGTCTCCGCGGAATTGTGCCCGTTGGCCGCCACGAGCCCACACTTCGTGGCCCACAGTAATGAGAGCGTGTTCCGCAGCTTCGCGTGACGAACCGGCTTGGCCAGACAAGCGTCGACGCCCGCACGCTTTCCACGGATTCCACGCTCTTGGCCAATCGAGGTGAGCAGGATGAAAGCGGGCGTCCCCCCACCGGAGCCGGCCTGGACCGCGGCAGCCAGGGCAGTACCATCCATCCCGGGCATTTGCTGACTGGCGATCACGAAGTCGTAGGGATCGCCGGCTTCCTGTGCCGCGCCAATAGCGTCCAGCGCCTCGGGAGCGGCCGCGCAGCTTACCGCGCGCATTCCTCCATTCGCTATCTGTTCCTGGAGTACGCGGCGGCTGGCTTCGACGGCATCGACCACCAGGACTTTCAAGGCCGTTCAGGGTGATATCGGAAGCCGGGCCCGCCTGCTCCGCGGCATCCGGCGCCATGCGGAGTGAGAACCAGAACGTGGAGCCGTGGCCCACTCGGCTCTCTACGCGGATCGAGCCGCCCATCAGGTCCACCAGCTTCCTGGAAATGGCCAGTCCCAGCCCCGTGCCGCCATACTTTCGGGTGGTCGACGTATCGGCCTGGGTGAAAGCTTCGAACAGCCCGTCGAATTTCTCCTCCGCAATTCCGATCCCGGTGTCCGCGACGGAAATCTTCAACTCCGTGGCGTTTGCGTCTTCGGCCAGGCGCTCCACCGCGACCAACACGTGACCGGCATTCGTGAATTTGACGGCGTTTCCAACCAGATTGGTGACGACTTGCCGGATGCGGTCCGCGCCGCCGACGAATCGCGCCGGAACGCCAGCAGGGTAGTCGACCACCAATTCCAGACCTTTGGCGTGGGCGCTGGGGGCCAGCATCTCACTGACCTCTTCCAAGAGCACCCGTAGATCGAACGGGAAAGTCTCAATCAGCAGCTTGCCTGCCTCAATTCTTGAGCAATCCAGGATGTCGTTGATGATTCCCATCAACGCTTCGCCGGAGGTACGTATGGTTTCCGCGTAGTCCCTTTGTTCGGCCGTGAGCTCGGTGCTGAGCAGCAAGCCCGCAATGCCGATTACACCGTTCATGGGAGTCCTGATCTCGTGGCTCATGTTGGCCAGAAATTCGCTCTTGGCCTGAGCGGCCGCTTCGGCCCTTTCGCGGGCGTGCTGCAGCGAAACCAGGGTTTCCTTTTCGCGGGTGACATCGATGGTCGCTCCCACAATTCGTACAGGCTGCTCTCCTTCAAACTGCGGGCAGCCGCGGATTCGATGCCACACCACGGACCCGTCCGAAGAATTCCATTTCGTCTCGATCTGAAAAGGAGCCCGCTGGGCGATTGCCGCATCGCTTGCCGCGGATACGGCGGCGATATGGTCCGGATCGGATACCTTGACGAAATCCTCGAGTGTATAGTGCGACGGTGACCCCTGAGGCAGGCGGTTCAGAGGCAACATGCCTTCCGACAGGGTCATCGTATTCGCACGTAAATCGACTTCCCAAATCCCAAAGCCCGCCACTTTCTCGGCGAGTTCCATTCGTTCGGCGCTCTTGCGGAGTTGCGCAATCATCGCCTTTTCGTCACTGATGTCAATGATCGCGCCGATGATCCGGTCCGGCTGGCCCTCCACACGCTTTACACGTCCCTGGGAACGGCGCCAGCGGTAGGAGCCGTCCGCTCAATCGGACTCGGAATTCGGTTTGGAAGCTGCTCCCGCTCTCGATTGCCTGGTTGCAGATCTTTCGGGAACTCACGCTGTCGTCCGGATGAATTCGCTCGTTCAGTTCGGCATCCGTCATCCGCACCGCTACCGGCGGTAATCCGCTGAGGCGGGCAGCTCCCGCCGATAAAGTGATTACGTCGCTGGAGAGGTCCATCTCCCAAATGCCGAAATCGGCGGCCTCCTCGGCCAGGTCCAGGCGCTCCACGCACGCCCGAAGCTCTTCGAGCATGATTTTTTCTTTGGTGATGTCGATGATCGCCCCCACCATCACCACACGCCCATCTGCAAAATCCGGCCGTGCGTGGCTCCGGCACCATCGTGTTGTGCCGTCCGGAAAGGTCACACGGAATTCATTCTGCTGGTCTTCGCCTTTTTCGAGAACGCGCTTTGTCGCCGCGTCCAGTTCCGCGCGGTCCTCGGGGTCGATCAGACTGCGTAGTTCACTTCCCTTCACCTGCGCGGTAGCGCGGGGAAAGCGCATCAGCGCCGCCGCGCCTTCCGACAGCGTTACCGTGTCAGAGTCTAAATCCCTCTCCCAGATGCCGAAGCCCGCCAGCTGCTCCGCGAGGCGGTGGCGATCGGCGCCTTTCCTGAGGCTTTCCATCAACGCCTTTTCCGCGGTAACGTCGATGATCGCCCCGAGCACACGGGTCGGCTTGCCGTCGGCAACCTCGACATGTCCGGCACTGCGGCGCCAACCTACCGTGCCATCCGGCAAAGTGACCCGGAATTCGACGCGGTGGTCTTCCCCTCTCTGGGCCGCCCGGCGTCTGGCCGCGGCGGCGGTCGCACGGTCGCTGGGGTGTATTAACGATTCGAATTCAGCGCTGGCCAAGCGGGCAGCGCCGCCGGTGAGGCCGCACAAGTTCGCGGCCCTCTCCGACAACATCACGGTGTCGGTCAGAAGGTCCCATTCCCAGAAGCCCGATCTGGGCCATCTCTGGGTTAGCCGGCTGTGTTCATCGAAGATGCTGACGATACCATTCCCGCGCTGCGGTTCCCTGGCACCGCGGCGCAACTCCAGTTGCCCGACAACTTGCCTGGCAAGGATTCGGAGCGTGTCGATCTCGTCAGCCCTCAGCTCCCGAGCCGTGTGGTCCATCACACATAGTGTGCCCAGGCGAAGACCGGATCGCGTGATCAGTGGCGCGCCGGCATAGAAGCGTAACTTGGGCTCGGCAACTACCAGCGCGTTGGTGGAGAACCTGGGATCGGCTGACGCATCGCGGACCACCAGGACGTCGTCACTGGCGATGGCGTGGGCGCAGAAGGAGACTTCTCGAGGCGTCTCCGAAATCGTCAGACCGGTTTTGGATTTGAACCACTGCCGCTCCCGGTCCACAAAGCTGATCAGAGAAATTGGACAGCGCAGCACCCGCGACGCCAACGCCGTCAGGTCATCAAATGCCTGCTCGGGTCCCGTGTCCAGAACATCGCAGGCCCGCAGGGCTTCGAGACGAGCGGCTTCTTCGTTGGCATGCAGGTGCATCTACTTGGCGTCCGTACCTATCGACCGGTTAGGTAGCACCCTGAGAAGGATCTCCGTTTGGCATATCGTCTCACGGCTGCTTCGATTCGACCTCTTATTTCGAGAGCCGGATTCGCTTTCGATATCGGGGGAACTCCATGACCGGCGGTTACTGTTCACCCCGCAACGAAAGCTCAGTGACATCCACCGTGTGGCGTGACGGGAGACCTGGTCCGGCTTCGGCCATAATTTGCCTCATCCGCGACTCCATTCTGCGCGCCTCGGACGTGCGCTTCCGTTCCCGTAGAAACCGGGCGTAGCTGTCGAGAACCGCCGCTGTCCGCAAGCTCGTGGGCCCAAAAGATTTTTCCGCGATAGCCAACGCCTTCTTCAGCAGCGGCTCAGCCTCGTCATAGCGGCCGACTGCCTGATAAGCAATTGCCAGTGAGTGACTGGTCATTCCAGTGTTGGGAGCGCCGGGGCCGCGGACCTCGGTCCAAATCTCTAAGGAGCGGGAGAGATGTTCGATGGCAGCATCAAAACGCCGCGACCGAAGGCAGACGACTCCCAGGTTGTTGAGTGCCACTGCCTGCTCAGCCGAACGGGAAGCGCCCCGTTCCATCAGAAGGTCGAGAGCTTGCCGGTAAAGCCCGTCCGATTCCACGAACTGTCCGCGCATTGACTGGAGCGCCGCAAGGTGTTCAATGAGATGAATCCGATCGTAACCTGTCGGATCGTTCGCCTTCGCTCGATGAATCCACGATTCGAGATCGAGCCGCTCGGCCTTTGCAATTTGACCCGTCTCCAGGTAGAGAGCTGCCAACTGGTTAATGACGCTGGCTATGGCGGCGTGCTCGGCGCCTAGCAGGCTACGCCAGATCGCGAGCGATCGGGTCAAACAATTCTCCGCCTCCACAAAATTGCCGATGCGGTCGTAGAAGACTCCCATCGCATCGAGGGCGTTGGCGAACGCGGCGCTCCCGGATCCGTTTCGTTGGGCCCCAGCTGCCGCCAGTCGAAACTCGATTTCCGCACCAGGGATATTGCCCTGGCGTTCGAGTTCTTGAGCAGCCTTCACGTGGCCGTTCCAGGGTGCGATGCGCGCAGGGTCTTCCGCAAGAAGCTCTGACAGGACCAGCGGAAAAAGCAGCCACAAGTATTTCATGAGCTTCTCGAGGTCAACCAGTAGACGACTGCTGCAACTTTTGGTTAGGTGCGCCGTGCATTCGCGTTGCATTCCTTGGAACACCTGTGTATAGTTTTTTCTAGGTGCTGTTTTTCGCACCACTCCTGCCCATGCGCACGCGAATGGACAACACGTTGGAGATGAAATGGTAAGCCCAGTCGCCATACGTGTTGACTTCACGGTCGCGGTCCCGATGCCGAGCGCTTTCCGCTCTCGTTAGCACGGGTTCTTCCGCAACAACCTTTTTCTCTTAATCGGAATCAGCGCTCAGGAGGCGCATTTCTATGGCTGCTACCGCAACCGCACCACAACCCCAACCGGCCGGCGTCTGGCACTCGATCCTGGAGGCCTTGCGAGGCACTCAGCAGGATTTCACCCAAGGCTCCATCAGCCGGGCCGTGCTTCTTCTCGCCACGCCGATGGTGCTCGAGATGTTTATGGAATCGCTGTTTGCCATCGTCGACGTATTCTGGGTGAGCCGCCTGGGTGCGAATGCGGTTGCTACGGTCGGGCTCACCGAATCGATGCTGGCGCTGGTGTTCTCGGTGGCGCTCGGTGTCAGCATGTCGACTACGGCCATGGTCGCGCGGCGCACCGGCGAAAAAGATCCGCGCGGCGCCTCCACGGCGGCGGTACAAGCCATCGCATTGGGGATCGTACTCGCCGTGCTGATGGGCGTGCCCGGCTATTGGTTCGCCTCGCGGCTGCTCGGGTTGGCGGGTGGCTCCGCCAGCGTGGTCGCCACCGGATATCGATACACCGCCATCGTGCTGGGCGGCAACATCAGCGTGATGCTGCTGTTCCTGAACAACGCAATTTTCCGCGGGGCGGGCGATGCTTCGATTGCTATGCGCGTGCTGTGGTTTTCCAACCTGATCAATCTCGCGCTCGACCCGGTGCTGATTTTCGGACTGGGACCGTTTCCCGCGATGGGTGTGACCGGAGCGGCCGTGTCGACGCTGACCGGACGAACCTGCGGCGTGCTATACCAGACGTGGATTCTGACGCGCGGGAGCAGCCGCATACGCATCGGGCTCCACAACCTGGCTATCGTGCCGCGCGTAATCGGGTCGTTGGCGCGCGTGTCAGCCACCGGCGTTTTGCAGTTCGCCATCGCGCACACCGGTTGGGTGGCGCTGGTGCGGATCATCAGCGATTTCGGAAGTGAAGCCGTGGCCGGTTACACGGTGGGAATCCGCATCTTCATCTTCGCCATCCTGCCATCGTGGGGATTGAGCGGCGCGGCCGCGACCATGGTGGGGCAGAACCTGGGCGCCCGCAAGCCGGAACGCGCCCAGCGCGCCGTCTATCTGACCGCGGTTTATAACATGCTGTACCTAGCGCTGGTGGCGGCGGTCTTCATCATCGCGCCGGAAGCGTTGATCTCCGTGTTCACGAAGGATCCCGCGATCGCCCCTTACGGCGTGGATTGCCTTCGCATCCTGGGGTACGGCAACGTCATCTATGGCCTCGGCATGGTGCTGGTGCAATCGTTCAACGGCGCCGGCGACACGGTGACGCCGACGATCATCAACGTGTTCGGCTACTTGTTGTGCGAGATCCCCCTGGCATGGGCGCTCGCGCATCCGGCGGGGATGGGCGTCCGGGGCGTTTTCTCAGCGATACCGATTTCCGAGCTGTTCATCACCCTGATGGGGTTGACGATGTTTCTGCGCGGCTCCTGGAAGCTTCGCAAGATTTGAGTTATACATAAGTGGCGCAGGCCATCGTTTTTCGTGGCCTGCGAACGCAGCAGACGACATGGATCGTCTGCCCTACAAAACCAGGAGGACGTGAATGAGAGCTATTGCATTCCTAGCCGCCGCAGTTTTCTTGCTTTTGCCGGCCGGCGCCGCCGCGGCGGTCGCCGACTCGTCGGCCAACGGGTTCACCGCCAAGATCACCGTTACCATCCAGGCAGCCCCCGATGAGGTCTATCGTCGCCTGGTTCACAATGTTGGCGACTGGTGGAGCTCCGCGCACACGTTCTCCGGCGACTCTCACAATCTGAGCATCGAAGAAAAGCCTATGGGCTGCTTCTGCGAGAAACTCCCCAATGGGGGCGGCGTGCGGCATCTGGAAGTGATCAACGTTGCGCCTGGCAAAACGCTGGTGCTCACAGGCGGGCTGGGCCCGCTGCAGTCGATCGCGGCGTCAGGCAACATGAGCTTTCAGCTCTCCGCGGCACCGGGCGGCACGAAGCTGGATGTCACCTATGCCGTGGTGGGCTATGTCCCCGCGGGGATGAACACTTGGGCTGGACCCGTCGATACGGTTCTAACAGAGCAGATCACGAGGCTCAAGAACTACGTGGAGAAGGGGAACCCCGCTCCGAAGTAGCCCAACGCGGATGACCGCTCGCTACGGTCACGGCTCGATGAGGCGCGGCAGTTCACGGCGCGGATATTATCGGTGCCTGAAATCGATGGCCGTATGCCATCCCTGCGCGTGGAAAACCGACGCTTTACTGAGCCGTGACCAAAGGGAGCGGTGGTTCCGTCACTGGCCGGCAAAGCGCACCGCCCGCCGCTCCCCACTGAACACGGTGGCCAGCGCCGCCAGCACGAATACCGTCGCGGCCGTAGCCGCCATGGCAATCGAATAGCTGGTGCGGCCGGCGAAGATGGCTTCGATATACGCCACCGAACCCGCGATCAAGACCCCGCATTGATACCCGAAACCCGGCAAAAAGCCGCGCACCGAATCGGGCGATAATTCCGTCAGATGCGCCGGGATCACTCCCCACGCGCCTTGCACAAAGAACTGCATCAAAAACGCCCCGGCCACCAGCAGGCGCAGGGACGGCGCAAGGGCCCAGATGGGGATGGTCAACAGGGCCGCCGCCAGCGCGGTAATGATGGCTCGCCGGCGCCCGGAACGGTCCGAAAACAGACCGAAGAGAGTGCCGCCGATGATGGCGCCCACCGCTGAGACGGCCGTCATCGCCGCGCGCTCTTTGGGCAGGAAATGCCACTGGCGCTCCAGGAACGTGGGGTACATATCCTGCGTGCCGTGGGAGACGAAATTCATGGTGGTCATGAAGGCCACGATGAACAGGAACAGCTTCCAATGCGAAAGAATCCCGCGGAACAAGTTGCCCCAACTGTCGTGGCGGGTCTTCTGCCAGACTTCCGATTCCTTCACCTGGAAGCGCACAAATAGCGCCAGAAGCGCCGGCAGTCCTCCGATAAAAAACAGGGGCCGCCAGCCGACCTTGTCGAACAGGAAGAAGTAACAGCCCGCTGCCAGCAAATTTCCCGTTGCGTAACCCTGCTGCAGAACGCCAGATAGCAAACCGCGTAGCCGCGGCGGCACTTTCTCCATGGCCAGGGACGCGCCCACACCCCACTCACCGCCCATCCCGATACCGAAGAGCGCGCGCAGGATCATGAAGGTCGTGTAATTAGGCGCCAACCCGGAAAGAACTTCGACCACCGAGTAAAACAACAGATCGAGCATCAGCGGCAGGCGGCGGCCATAGCGGTCGGCCAGCAATCCGAAGACGAACGCGCCCACCGGCCGGAAGGCCAGGGTGATGGTGAGCGACAGCGCCATGGATGCGTCGGACACGTGGAAGTCCCGGCCAATGGCGGTGAGACAGAAAACTACCAGGAAATAATCGAAGGCATCCAGGGTCCAGCCCAGATAGCCCGCCAGCAGGGCGGACTTGTGATCGCTGGCAGCCGCCGGCTGCTTTGCACCAGGCTGGTCCTTTTCCACCGGAGTCATGGCTTGGCGGCGCGATGGAGACCGATGCCGCCGAGAATGAAACGGCGGGCTTCGACCTGGCAGTAGCCGGTGCGCTTTAACAAAGATGAAAAATCGTCAATCGAGAGAAAAGTTCGCAGCGAATCCGGGATGTATGTGTAGGTACGCGCGCGCCCGTGCAGCAGAAGACCCCAGAACGTGCCTTGCGCGTAGAGATAGGCCAGATACAAGTTACGCAGCAGGCGGTTGGCGGGCTGGAAAAAATCGAGGCTCACCAGGAGGCCGCCGGGACGTGTGACGCGCTCGATCTCCGCAAGGGCCTTCGCCAGGTTGCCGAAATTGCGCAACCCGTAACCGATAAATACACAGTCGAAGCACCGGTCCGGGAACGGGAGGACTCCGGCGTCGGCACAAACCGTGTGCTCAATGCCGCGCTGGCGGGCCAACGATAACATGCGCTCGGTAAGATCGACGGCGATCGCCCTGGACCCCGGGCAAGACCGGCTGACCAAGGCGGAGAAATCGCCAGTACCCGAAGCAAGATCCAGGATCACCGCGTCTGCCGGCAGACTCGCTTCCTCGACACCGGCTCGTTTCCAGCGCCGGTCCATACCGTAGGAAAAGACACGGGTGATGAAGTCGTATCGCGGAGCGATGGTGTGGAACATCGCCCGCATGAGGCGCGAGTCCTGTTTTTCGGCTGGAAGTTTCACTGGCAGCCGAATTGTATCAAACACCGCTCCCTCTGGTCGCGGCTCAGTAACGTCGCGATGCGCTTACAGAGCCGTGACCAAAGGGAGCGGTCAACCTCTCACGCCAGCCGTTTCGTCGAACGGGCGGCGATCACGCGGGGCTGCTCGGCCACCGCGCCCGTCGTCGCATAGGTACCCATGGGAAGCGTCATCGGCACGCCGGCCATTTCCGCCATGGCACTGGCTGGCATGTCTTCCGCGTCGACGAAAAACGTCAACCGGCCGGCTATCGCATCGTAGCCCACACGGACGAGATCGCCGCGCAGAACCTGCCCGGTGGCGATCAGGTTCGACAGGGGGTGCACCAGATGACGGTCCAGCGCGCGTTTCAGGTGACGGGCTCCGTACTTCATATCGGTACCTTCGCGCAGCAGAAACTCCTCGGCCTCGGGCGTCAGCGAGAATACGAACGGCGCGCCATGGGGAGAGTCGAAGAGCCGTTGTTGCACCATGGCAACTTCGAGCGTCAGGATCTTGCGCAGCTCTGGATCTCCCAGGGGTCTGAAAACAACGGTCTTGTCGATCCGGTTCATGAACTCGGGCGTAAATTTCCGGCGCGCGGCTTCCACGCCGGCGCGTGCCACCTTGTCGCTGAGCCGGTCGTCCAAAGTGCCAGCCGCTCGGCGGCGCTCCGTTTCGCCCGCTGCGAAGCCCAGATGCGGCCGCAGGATCGAACCCATTTCTGCCGCCCCTAAGTTGCTGGTCATGAAAATCAAAGCCTGCGAAAAATTGACGCGCCGGTTATCGCCCAGCGTCAGAGTGGCTTTGTCCAAAATGCCCAATAGCAGGTTCCACAAAGCGTCGCTGGCCTTTTCGATTTCATCGAACAGCACGAAGCTCAGCTTCATGCGCTCGGTCTGAAACTGGTTGAGCGCTTCCTGGCTCAACATAGGATGAGTTTCGCGATGGCCGAGGTATCCCGGAGGAGAGCCAATCAGTTTCGCAATCTCATGGCTATGTTGAAACTCCGCGCAATCAATCTTGATGACAGCATGGCAATCGCCGGCCAGGCTCTCGGCGGTAGCTTCCACCAGCCGGGTCTTGCCGGAACCGGTCGGGCCTAGAAAAAGGAGGTTGCCGATAGGCCGTCCCGGGCTGGACATTCCCGCCAGGTAGGTCTGATAGATGTTCACGATCTGCTCGATCGCTTCATCCTGACCGACAATCCGCCTGCGGAGGTCTGACTCGAGTTTTTCCGCTTCTAGACCAGTCTGTGTAGGATCCAACTGCTTCGTGAGCCGCGCCATATTCCGCCTTCCTTTCCCGATTCCCAGTACCCCCAAGGTCTTCACGACCTCTCTATAGCAATTGATGTGCCACGGGGATTTATAGACGTAAATTTATGTAAACGAGGGAGCTCGGTGGAGCGCGTCACTTCCGGGGGCGGGACGGACGCATTTCGATACAACTAACCATCGTACGACTGGGCATTCGCAGAACTAGCGCGACCACTTCGGCGACATCTTCCGGAGCAATCATCCAGGTGCCATCGCCGCTGCGCTTGGCCGAGCCGCTGGAGAATTCCGTGTCGACACTGCCCGGCATGATGCAACTGACACGCACGTTGTCATGGCGATGGTCGAGCAACAGCGCCTCGGTAAAGCCGTTCAGCCCGAACTTCGATGCATTATATCCGGCGCCGCCGCTGAAGGCGTTCTTCCCAGCCAGGCTGGAGATATTCACGATGAAACCTCCGCCCCTGGTACGAAACCGCACCAAAGCCTCGCGCGAACAATAGAACGCTCCGTTGAGATTGAGGTCGATGTTGCGGTGCCATTCTTCCGGGGTCATCTCGGCTACTTTGCGGAAGATACCCTGGCCGGCATTGTTTACCAGAATGTCCACCCCGCCGAAGCGCGCATCGACCGCTTGAAAGAACTGTCGCACCTGGTCGACATGGGTCAAGTCGGCGGACTCGCCGAAGAGTTCCCCGCCTGCCGGTTGCATCGCACGCAAAGCGCGATCGACGGATTCGCGAGTGCGGCCACAGATGGCTACCGATGCTCCCTCCTGAAGCAACCGCTCCGCGATGGCGCGCCCGATCCCGCGCGTTCCGCCAGTAACTATCGCAACTTTGCCGGAAAGGGATTCCATGTTGTCAGTTCACAGTTTACAGTTATCACTTCAGCGACCGCCGCCCCGGATCGGTCCCTGACTGAAAACTGAGAACTTAATACTGATCACTGATAGCTTGATTGCTAGAATGAGTTTAAGAAATGGCTCCGATCGCCCCTCTTACTCCCGTTCGGGAAATTCTGGAAGGCCGCTTGTCCAAACTGGCCCTGGAATTGGAAAGCCTGTTCGACTCGCAGGTTGCGGCGCAGGTATCCGCCGAGGTGCAACAGCAGGTCGAGCAGATCACTGCGCAAATTTCAACCGACGCACGAGACCGCGCGCGCCTCGAATTCGCCGACTTCCTGAATCAGGCCGTGCGCCGCTTGCGGCAGAGTCGGGACCTTTGGGAATTGAGCGCCACCCTGGTGGAGTTGGCCGGGGTGTTCGCCACGGGAGCGGTGCTGCTGAGTCTGCGCAACTCGATCGCCCGCGGTGAGCACGCGCGGGGAGTCCCGGCTGAGCGCGCCGAAGCGGTCGGCCAATTGGAAATCCCTCTGACTGCAGCGGCGGCCTTGGCGGAAGCCGTCGAGACGCGCGACCCGGTCACCACCATCACTACTCCCGCGGAAGTTTCGGAGCAACTGGCCAGCTTTGCCGGGCAGGGTGAGGACGGGCGCCTTTTCATTTATCCCCTTGTGACCGGCGCCCGCGTACCGGCGCTATTGTGCGTGTGGGGAACCGCACCCGGTGCCGCTCTCGAATTGCTGACGCAATTGACCGCGGCGGTGTGGTCGACTTTGCCGCCTCCGCCTGACCTGGTGAGCATATCCGGCTCCGGAGTGGCCAAGCCTACGGAATGGGACACGCTTCCGGCGGATGACCAGCGGATGCACTTGAAGGCCCAGCGTTTCGCTCGCGTCCAGGTAGCCGAAATGCGGTTGTATGAGACCGAGGCGGTGCAATCCGGCCGCGCGCGCAGCGACTTGTACGGCGCGCTTCGTGAGCGCATCGATCGAAGCCGTGAGTCGTTCCGAAAATCTTTCTTTGCATCCTGCCCGAGCATGGTGGACTACCTCCATCTCGAGCTGCTACGAACTTTGGCCCATGACGATCCGGAAGTTCTCGGCAGGGATTATCCCGGTCCGCTGCTATAGCCTGGTAGCGCTGGCGCTCGTGGCGCCGGTGCTTTCGGCTGCAGCAGATAATAGCTCCGCCTCGACGCTGGCTGCGCTGGTGCGGTCAGACCGCGAATCACCAACGCCCGCCCGCCTTGCAATGGTTGAAGCATACGCCGCCGCGCACTCCAAAGAAACCGCCGGCGCGCTGGCCCGCCTGGCGCTGGGCGTCATGGCTTACGAACAGCAGGATTACACGGCGGCCTTAAGCAATCTCGGTAAGGCGGCTGGGAAACTGCCGAAGATTGCCGACTATACCTCTTACTACACGGCCGCGGCCCGGGTGGAATCGAACGACGTGGCGGGGGTGGAGCAGGATCTCGCCGCAGCGCATCGCCTGGGAACACCTTCGCCCTTCTCGGGCAGGGCATGGCTGCTCGAAGCGCGCGCGCTGAAGACCGGCAATCCCGCCGAAGCCGTGCGCCGCCTGCGCGAGCACTACGCCGAATTACCGCAGCCGGAAGGCGATGTGATTCTGGCGGATTGCTACCAGGCAGCCGGCGAATCCGCCCATGCGGCTGATTTTTACCAGCGCGTGTATTACCGGTACGTCTCGGGAGACGCCGCCGCCCAGGCAGCCGCCGCCCTGGTCCTGTTGCGCGACACCATGGGAGCGGCCTATCCACAGCCTCTTGCCGCCCAGAGGCTGCAGCGCGCCGACCGTCTGCTGGAAGCCGGCGAGTACCGCGAGGCGCGCGCCGAATATCAGGATTTGGCCATGCAGCTGGTAGGCCTTGAGCGCGAGCAGGCTCGCGTACGCCTGGGCGTGACTGACTTCCGCAATGGCAACACGGCCGCGGCTTATCCTTATCTGCGCGGCCTCGAATTGGCGGAGCCGGAAGCCGACGCCGAACGGCTGTTCTACCTGGAAGAATGTGCCCGCCGGCTTACCGACGATGACGAAATGTTGGCCGCGGTCGGGCGGCTGGAGAAGTTGTATCCGCGATCGCCATGGCGTTTGCGCGCGCTGACTTCGGCCGCCAACCGGTTCCTGGTTACCAACCGCCCGGATGACTTCATCCCGTTGTACCGGGCCGTCTACCAGGACTTTCCGGCGGAAGCGGCGGCTGGAACTAGTCACTGGAAAATTGCTTTCCAGGCATACCTGGATCATTCCAATGACGCCGACGATCTGCTGCGCGAGCATCTGCGCCAGTATCCCGGCCATGCCACCAGCGGGGCAGCCCTGTACTTCCTGGCGCGCAACGCCGAGGCGAAAAGCGACCTTGGAGCCGCCAATGCTATTTATGCGCGGCTGGCCCAGATGCTCCCCAACACGTATTACGGGCTGCTGGCACGGGAACGCCGCGACCGTCCCGAGATCCGCGCGGCAGCGCTCTCCGCCCCGGCCGCGGAGTTCCTGGCCACGCTCACCTGGCCGGAAGCCAAGCCGGTGCCCGGCGCCGCGAGCACCGCCACTACCGCAAGGATCGAGCGCTCCCGCCTGCTGCGAACCGCAGGCCTGAATGACCTGGCTGACGCCGAACTCCGTTTTGGCGCGCGCACCGACGGCCAGCCCGCGCTACTGGCGATGGAAATGGCCAGCGCCGCGGATGCCCCGTACCAGGGCCTGCGCATGATGAAGTCGCTGTCCTCCGACTACCTGAACCTGCCGCTCGACCGAGCACCGGAGAAATACTGGGAGCTGCTGTTTCCGCTTCCCTACCGCGGAGCGCTGACAGCCAACGCGCGCGCGAAGGATCTGGATCCCTACCTGGTGGCCGGTCTGATCCGCCAGGAATCGGAGTTCAACCCGCAAGCCCTCTCGCGAGCCAATGCCTACGGGTTGACCCAGGTGCGTCCGGCGACGGGGCGGCTGTATGCGCAGCGCGCGGGTGTCGTTCGCTTTACCAACCGCGTACTGTTCGAACCGTTGACGAATTTGAAGATCGGAACCACTGTGCTCCGCTCCATGCTGGATCAAAACGGCGGCAACCTGGAGCAAACCTTAGCCGCGTACAACGCCGGCCCCAACCGTGTGATGGAGTGGCTTACCTGGAAGATGTACCGCGAGCCGGCCGAGTTTGTGGAATCGATCCCCTTCACCGAAACCCGCGAGTACGTGCAGGCCGTGCTGCGCAACGCGGATATTTATAGACGGCTGTACCGGTAGGGAGCACCGCGTTACCGCTCCCTTTGGTCACGGCTCGGTAGGGAGCTACGGTCATCGAAAACGCATGTGTACCACCGAACCGATTACTGAGTCGTGACCAAAGGGAGCGGTTCGCCGGTTACTTCTGAAAGTCCAAGTTCCGCGGCCCATCGGCGGAACCAGCTCCGCTCTTGCCGCCCGTCACGGGAATGGTGGTTGGCACAATCTGAAAGTCCGAGCTATTGATCCAAACGGTTCCCGTTCCGCTCAGCAAAATTCCAAAGAAGATGCCCGAAGCGCTTTCAGGCACATGGGCCGACCAGCGGGCCGCGCGCGCCACGGAACTACGCTTCTTCGGTGGCCTGGAAGAGCGTGAGGCTGCCGAGAAGTAGGGCGTTTCGGAAATTACCGTCAAACGCGACTGGAAGTTTGCGCGCGCCTGGCTGGCCGCCCACCTCAACCGGGTGGAGCATGAGCCGGGTGGAGCATGAGTAGGCTACGCTCATAGAAATGGTCCCTCCACCGCCAGTCTTCCCTGCCCGCGCGCGATTTCGCAGCGACCGCACGCGCAATTTCTCCGAGTCGGTGATCCGCGAAATGACGCGGCGCGCCCTGCAGGCTGGCGCGGTCAATCTGGCCCAAGGGTTCCCCGATTTCGGCGCTCCCGAGGAATTGAAGCGCGCCGCGGCCGAAGCCATCGCCGCCGAATACAACCAGTACTCCATCACCTGGGGCGCCAAGCCGTTCCGCGATGCCATCGCCGCGAAATACCGGCGGGTCTATGGATTGGAATTCGATCCCGAGCGCGAGATCACGGTTTGCTGCGGCGCCACCGAGGGCATGATCGCGTCCATGCTGGCGGTGGTCAACTCCGGCGATGAGGTCGTAGTCTTCGAACCGTTCTACGAAAACTACGGCCCGGACGCGCAGCTTTCGGGCGCCCAGCCACGTTATGTGACCCTGCATCCACCGGACTGGCGCTTCGATCCGGATGAACTGCGACGCGCCTTTACGCCGCGGACCAAGGCGATCATCCTGAACACCCCCAATAACCCCACCGGAAAGGTGTTCTCCCGCGAGGAGCTGACCGTCATCGCCGAACTGTGCCAGGAGTTCGACGCGCTCGCCATCGCGGACGAGATCTACGAACACATCGTGTACGATGGCGCGGTCCACGTGCCCATTGCGTCGCTGCCGGGTATGCGGGAGCGCTCCATCCTGATCAACAGCATGAGCAAGACCTATTCGGTAACGGGGTGGCGCGTCGGTTGGGTGATGGCGCCGCCAGACCTGACCGACTCGATTCGCAAGGTTCACGATTTTCTTACAGTGGGTGCGGCCGCACCGCTGCAACAGGCCGGCGTATGCGCGCTGGGCCTGGGACCTGAGTACTATCGGGAGTTAGCAGAAAAGTACGTGGCTCGAAGGGACTATCTCGTGGAGGGTCTCGAGGCTGCGGGATTTCACTGCTTCGTCCCCCGCGGAAGCTACTATGTGATGACGGATATTACCCGATTCGGTTTTGCCAACGACATCGAGTTTGCGACTTATCTTGTTGAAAAGATTGGGATCGCGGCTGTTCCGGGGTCGAGCTTCTATGCTAATTCCGGAGAGGGAGGTCGAAAAATCCGCTTTTGCTTTTGCAAAAAATATGAGACCCTGGAAGTAGCCCGGAATCAGCTGCAGAAGCTACTCTAAGTCGAGTTGAAATTTTGTCCGGGTGGAGAACCGATGCTTCCGGAATTCCTAATCCCCGAAACAACCATCCGTGAGGCCGGCGCCGGAGTCGAAGTCAGCCTCGGCGACAATCAGGGTGGCGTGCTCATCCTCACCCTGGGAATCACGCGCACTATTGAACAGGAGAGCCTGGACATCGCCGTGTGGGGTTCCGCTGACGGAACCGACTGGGGCGCGAAGCCGCTGGTTACTTTTCCACAGAAGTTTTATTGCGGCACTTACCAGAACGTGCTCGACCTATCCGAACGCCCTGATGTAAAGTACTTGCGGGCGAACTGGCAGGTGAACCGTTGGGGTAAGGGCGAATCCAAACCGCTATTTGAGTTCTACCTGTTCGTCAAAGAATTGCAGCACGAGACCCTGGCGATGGGTGCCTGAAGGCCCGACGCCCCGCAGCGCATTCTTCTTAAACCAGACACAGGCCGGGAGACCTGTGCTACCCTCCGCGCGACTGCTTATACATCGAGAGAAGCATGACTACCGGTGTCCGCGCCACGATTCCGTGCTGTAACTGCGGCGTCATGTGGACGAAGGCGCCTGCCTTAACGTCGTGCCCGTCTTCTCCTAGTGTGAGCCGCGCTTCCCCGCTCACGATATAGAGCGATGCGGCCATGGGTGCCGTGTGTGCTGAAAGCTCCTGCCCTTCCGCAAAACCGAAAAGCACCACCTTGACGTGATCGTCGTGATACAGCGTGCGGCTGAGAATGCCATTGGCCGGAATCTGCGCTTCCGCCTCGAGGCTCGCATAAAACGTATAGAGGTCGCTCATGGTTCCAGTGTCCCCCAGGTGCGGCCGCAGTCCGGTGACCGAAGTCACGGCGTTTGCTATCTTGTAGGAAATGATCACACGCGAAGAGGCGCTGGATTTGTTCCGGTCTGATGACCTGATCGGCATTGGGATGGAGGCCGACGCAGTGCGCCGGAAATGGCATCCCGAAGGCATCGTCACCTATATCATCGATCGCAACATCAACTACACGAACTTCTGCACGGAGTATTGCACGTTCTGCGCGTTCTACCGGCCCATGGGCCACGCGGAAGGCTACATCCTTTCGAAGGATGTGATCTTCGACAAGATTCAGGAGACCATCGACCTGGGCGGCACCGGCGTGCTCATGCAGGGCGGCCTGCACCCCGACCTGAAGATCGAATGGTACGAGGACCTCTTCCGCAGCATCAAGCAGCGCTTCTCCATACACCTCCACTGCCTCTCGGCTCCCGAGGTCACCAACATTGCCGAAGTAAGCGGGTTGAGCCTGCGCGACACCATCGCCCGCTTGCGCGATTCCGGGCTAGATTCAATTCCCGGTGGCGGCGCCGAGATTCTGGACGACGCGGTGCGTCAGCGCATCAGCCGCCTCAAATGCAATGTGCAGGAGTGGGTGGACGTGCACCGTACCGCCCACCAACTGGGCATGCGGACCACCGCGACCATGATGTTCGGATGCGGCGAAACTTTCGAGCAGCGCATGAACCACCTGGAACTGGTGCGCAACCTGCAAGAGGAGACCGGAGGCTTCACGGCTTTCATCCCCTGGCCTTTCCAGCGGGAGAACACGTCACTGGGCCACTTCATCAAGGAAGAAGCGACCGCCGTGGAATATCTTCAGATGCTGGCCATCTCGCGCATTTTTCTGGACAACATCGAGCACATTCAGTCGTCGTGGGTAACGCCGGGCCTCAAGACCTGTCAGATGGGCCTGCGGTTTGGGGGCAATGACGTAGGCAGCATCATGATCGAGGAAAACGTGGTTTCCGCAGCCGGCGCGCATCACCGCGCCAGCGAAGAGGAACTGCGGCGGTTGATTCGGGACGCGGGCTTCGTTCCCAAGCAGCGGGACACGCTGTACCGGACGTACTTCCTGAACTGATCAAAGTGGGGCCGGCCCTTCGGGGCCGTCGCCGCGCTTCTGCGCGGCGCAACAGCGGGAACCCATGGCAGGGGAAGGCCTGCTCCCGCAACGCATCAACCGGGGAGAGACGCCACGATTTCGTCGAGGCGGGCAATCATCTGATCCATGCGTTCGCCCACACCTCGGATTTTCCGCTTCAACGATTCTTCCATGTCAACGATGAGTGTCGTCAGCGTTTGGAATTGTTGATCCAACTGCTCTCGGTTTGCCTGGAACTCACGGGCTCCTGGGCCATACTCCAATCCTATACGCTGGCCGGCGAACCCGTCTTGGCCATCGCCAAAACCCGGTCGTCAAAGTCGAATCCGGCGGTTCGGGATTTATGGTTGCGCGTGTACCACCGGTAAGTCTCTTTCAGCCCGGCCTCGAGCGGCGTCAGCTTCATCTTTAGCACGCGTGTGACCTTGCCGATATTCTCCGTAATGGGAGGCACGTCGTAGTATTCACCGAAGTAGTAAGGCTCGTCCATGGCATTGCCGCCGGCTTGCGCGATTACATCGCGGGGCACGCGCACCAGGGTGGCTTCCGTGCCGGCGACCTTGGCCAGTTTCTCCACCAGTTCGAACTGCGTTACCGGCTTGGGGTCGCCGATGTTGAACGCTTCGCCCACGGCCCGAGGCTCTTCCAGGGCGCGCACCATCGCACGTACCAGGTCGTGCACGTACACGAACTGCATGAGGCGGTGGCCATCACCAGGAATGATGATGGGACGCCCGGCGCGCAGGCGGTCCCAGAAGAATTGCTCACGGTAGAACGGATTTCCGGGGCCGTAGATAAAGGGAGGCCGGAACGTCACCACCGGCAGCCCGGTCTGGGCGTGCATGCGGAAGAGCCGCCGTTCGGTGCTCGCCTTATGCCGGATGTACGGATTGGAGTGGTAGTCGGGCGCCAGCGGATCGCTCTCCTTGTGATTCAACCCGTCCCCATACGCCGCCACGCTCGACATGAAGATGTAGCGGCTCAGACGCGTGCCGCCGCACGCCCGCACGGTAGCCTCCACCTGCGCGGCGCTGGTGCCGCGTTCCCAATCGTAGACGTTGTCGTAGACCGCTTCAAAACGGCGGCCCGCCAGCGCCTCGTTGAGGGAAGTGGCATCGTTGCGGTCAGCCACGAGATTCTCCACCCGCCGCCCCAGTTCGTGCTTGGGCTTGCGGTGCAGAACCGCCACGTCGTGGCCCGCCTTCACTAACTCTTCCACCAGGAGTCGCCCAATGAACAGCGTTCCCCCGATGACCAGTACTTTCATACCTCTCCTAGAGATCCTGACGTCGCAGTGCCGCGAATCGATTCAAAACTGCACGGGGGCGTCTACCAAAAGATACTGCGATTAATCGTAATATTCCAGGCCCAAGTGCGTGATCAGGTCCTCCCCCCTCATCCAGCGCAGCGTGTTTTTGAGCTTCATGAGCTGGATGAAGACGTCGTGTTCGGGGTAGAGCTCGGGCGCGTGCATGGGCGCTTTGAAATAGAATGACAGCCACTCCTGGATGCCGCGCATCCCCGCGCGCTGGGCTAAGTCCATGAACAATACGATGTCCAGTACCAGCGGCGCCGCCAGGATCGAGTCGCGGCACAGAAAATCAATCTTGATCTGCATCGGATAGCCGAGCCAGCCGAAGATATCGATGTTGTCCCATCCCTCTTTGGCGTCGCCGCGCGGGGGGTAGTACTCAATACGAACTTTATGGTAGAAGTCGCCGTACAGATCGGGATAAAGCTTGCCTTGCAGGATGTACTCCAGGGCCGACGACTTGCTGACCTCTTTCGACCGGAAGGAGCCCGGGTCGTCCAGTACCTCGCCGTCGCGATTTCCCAGGATGTTGGTGGAAAACCACCCGTTGAGGCCCAGCATGCGGGACTTGAGGCCGGGCGCGATCAGCGTCTTCATGAACGTCTGGCCGCTCTTAAAATCCTTGCCCGCCACCGGCAGGTTCTTCTCGCGTGCCAGTTCCAGCAGCGCCGGGGTGTCCGTGGTCATGTGCGGCGCGCCATTGGCAAAGGCCACGCCGGACTTCAACGCCGCGTAGGCGTAGATCTGGCTGGGCGAGATCTCAGCATCGTTCTTCTGCAAGCCGCATTCGAAATCCTTCAAGGTGGCGTGCACCGGCGCGGCCTGGTGGAACACTTCGGTGGACGCGCACCAAATCATGGTGGTGCGCGAGACACCAGTCCGTTTCTGGAACTGCCGGATGTCGTCCATCAGCATTTCGGCGTGCTCCATTTTGGACCCGGGAGCCTTGACGTTGGGACCATTGAGCCGTTTGACAAAATCCTGATTGAACACCGCCTTCATCGGCTGGATGGCCGAAAGGGGTTCCTTAAGCTTTTCGAGCAGCGGCAGATCGAGCACGCCGGCTTTGACCGCAGCCTCGTAGGCATTGTCTTCAAAAATGTCCCACGCCCCCACTTCGATGTCTTCCAGCTTCGCCAGCGGCAGGAAGTCGCGGATCGCCGGGGTGCGCCCTTCGGTACGCTTGCCAAGCCGGATGGTTCCCAGTTGAGTCAGCGAGCCGATCGGCTTGCCGAGCCCCCGCTTGATAGCCTCCAGGCCGGCCATGAACGTGGTGGTCACCGCGCCCATGCCAGGGATGAGCACACCTAGTTTTCCTTCGGCGGGCGCAATTTGAACGGCGTCTTTGCTGGGCAAGGTCAGACCTCTCCTTCAGGGTGAAATGTTATAATACCAACTCCATGCGAGACCGCGCGACCGCCACCCTCACGGCCATAGTTGTGGACGATGAGAAGCTGGCCTGCGAAGAGCTCTCCTATCTCTTAAAGGATTTCCCGGAAGTTGAAGTAATTGCAACTGCTTCCAACGGCCTGGAGGCCGTGGATCTGATCCGGAAACTGGAGCCGGAACTGGTTTTTTTGGACGTCCACATGCCGGGTTTGGATGGCATTGGCGCCGTGCGCCGGCTGCGCGAACGGGACGCCGATCTGCCGTATTTCGTTTTCGTGACGGCCTACGATCAGCACGCTGTTGAGGCGTTCCGCCTGGAAGCCTTAGACTATCTGCTCAAGCCGGTAGACCGCGGAAGGCTGGCGGAAACCATCGAGCGCGCCCGGCGGGGCATCCAGGAGAAGAAGACCACCGGCGTTTCCGCCGGCGGAGGAACCGCTGCCAAACCTGTAGCGGCGCCGCGCAGCAAGCTGCTGGTCCGGGCGAACAGCCGTAACTTCATTGTGGACGCCAACGAAGTGATCTACGCCACCATCGACAACGGCCTGATCACCCTGGTGACGACCAATCTGGAAGGTCAATCCAACTACCGGACCATTGAAGACCTGCAGGCCAACCTGGATCGGGACATGTTCTGGCGAGTGCACCGGTCCTACCTGGTCAACATCAACCGGATCAAGGAAGTGGTGCCGTGGTTCAAGTCGAGCTATCAACTCCGCATGGACGACCGCAAGCACACCGAGGTGCCGGTGAGCCGCGTGCAGACCCGGCGGCTGCGCGAGTTGTTCAAGCTGTAGCCGCACCGGCGGCAAAGACCGCCGGCGTTACGTAGCGCTGGCGATCTTGTCGCCGGTGCAGTTACTTCTCGCCGTTTTGAAACTTGACCACCACCGAAATGCGGCGATTGCGCGGATCGTTCGGGTCGGCCGGGTTGAGCAGGTGCTGGTCCGCGAAACCGCGCATTTCCACCACCTGTTCGGGGCGAACGCCGTTGGCGTGTAACAGGCGGCGTGCGGCATTGGCGCGATCCGCCGCCAGTTCCCAATTCGAGTAACGGCTCTCCGCCGTGGTGTTGCGAAACGGGCGGGCGTCGGTGTGCCCTTCGATCACCAGGCGGTTGGGCATTTTGCTCAACTCCGCGGCCAGGACCTGGATGAGCCGCTCACCAGCGGGCGTGGGGGCGGGGCCGCCGGTGACGAAGAACATGCCCTGCTCATTTTCCAGAAGATCGATCCGCAACCCCTCGCCAGTCACGCTGAGCATGACGTTCTTGCTCATTCGCTGAAAATCCGGCATCTGCTTCAGGGCCTGCTCGATTCGCGCCTGAATGTCGTGAACTTTTTGCTGGTTGATGGCCAGCCCTTCGCCGGAATTGGCCCCGCCCGCACCCAGTGTTTTGGTGTAACCCCGCGGATCTTTGAAATAACCCTGTACGGATTGCTTCACCGTGCCGCTGGCGTTCATCATCCACAACACGATGAACAGGGCCATGAGCGCGGTGACGAAATCGGCGTAGGCCACTTTCCATGCGCCCTTGTGCCTCCCCTCGGGCTGGTAGCGTCGGATGGCAGGAAACGGGAGGTTCGGTGCCTCAGGCGGAAGCGTCAGCTTCGGCATGCTCCTCCTGGCCTGGCGGCGCGGGTAACGGCGGGACTTTGGCCTCGCGGCGGATCGTGGTTTCCATTTCGATAAAGCCGGGCCGGCTCTCGAGCGGAATGGAGCGGCGCCCGAATTCGATCGCCAGCAGCGGCGAGGCTCCCCGCGCGAACGCGACCAATGAAGTACGCAATACCTGGAGGTACTGCGTTTGGGCTTCGCCCAGGCTTTCCAGGCGAGACGCCAGCGGTCCGACCACGCCATAACACAGCAGAATTCCGAGGAAGGTTCCAACCAGCGCGGCAGCTACCTTCTCGCCGACCGTTGCGGGCGAGCCGCCGATCGCCTGCATGGTGATGACCACCCCCAGGACCGCCGCCACAATACCCAATCCAGGCAGGGAGTCGGCCACCGAGGCCAGCGCCGTTACCGGTTCCTGATCGCCGCGCCGCTGGATCTCGATGTCCAGATCCATCAGGTGATCGAGTTCCTGCGCGGTGGTGACCCCGATCACCAACATACGCAGCGAATCGCACAAGAAGCCCAGCGTGGCCGGATCGTTCAGCAATTCGGGATAGCGCACGAAGAGGCGGCTCTTGCGGGGCTCCTCAACCTCAGGTTCGAGCCCCATCATGCCCGCGCGCTGGGCATAGACAAACACCTCGTACAGCATACGCAGGCATTTGAGGAACGTTTCGCGCGTGTGGCGCGGCCGCGCGAAGACGGCCCCAACGCCGCGGGCCATTTTGCGGATCACCTGGGGCCGGTTGGCGACCAGAACAATCCCCAGCGCCGCGCCGCCCACAATCAACAGCTCGGCGGGTTGCAGCAATACCCAAGGGTTGCCCTTTTCCAGGATGTACCCGCCAAGAATGGCGGCGAAGACCAGACCGATACCAATAAGAGCGATCATAATGCCGGCGGCCTACCCCTCCAGCTCTCTTATCGGTCAGTATTGAGATTGAGGAGTCTTAAATCAGGCCGGGGACGCCGAAGCCCTTGGTGACTTCGCCCCGAAACCAGCGGCGCACACTCAAAGTGGCGGCGTGGATTTCGTCGTCGTGGGGTCCCAGACAGATCCGGCATTCGGCGGTGCGGGCGTTCAGTAGCGCCGGCTGCACCTCTAGCGGTTCGGCAATCAGAGTGGCGGGTAGTTGTGGGTTCATATCGGGTGCTCGCCTGAAATTACTCTGCATGACTGCGGCCCTGCAAGATGCACATCGGGTAATCACCGGGCGCTAACTTCCGGTGTTCGGATAGCGCTATCGTCCGCAACCAAAGTACTCGAAATACGGGCGGCCTTCAAATGGTCTTATGAGGGCAGAGAAGCCTACCCCCGCGCGTGGGGGAGAGTAGAGGGCGGAATAAGGTCCCCGGCGGCGCGCTTCAATTGGCCGCAGGCGGCGTAGATGTCCAGCCCGCGAGGCTTGCGGACGAAACACGGCATGCCCCGGCGCACAATCTCCTGAAAGCTCGCCACACGGGCCGGCTCGGGCGTCTCGTACGGAATCTCCGGCCCCGGATTCAAAGCGATCAGATTGACTTTGCAATTCAAGTTGGCCAGCAGCTTCACCACGCGGCGCGCATCGGCATCGGTATCGTTCACGCCCTTGAGCAACACGTATTCGAACGTCAGTTTCTCCCACGGGCGGAGCGGATAATGGCGGCAGGCTTCCAGGAGTCCCTTCAAGTGGTACTTGCGTGTGATCGGCATCAGCTCGCGCCGCATCTCTTCGGTGGAGGCATTGAGCGAGACGGCCAGCTTGGGGCGGACCGGCTCGGCGCCCAGCTCTTCGATGCGGGGTGTGATGCCCGCTGTGGAAATCGTGATACGGCGCGGGGACAGCGCGAATCCGCCTGGGTCCAGCAGGATGCGCGTGGCTTTGAGGACGTTATCCAAGTTGAGCAGCGGCTCGCCCTGGCCCATCATGACGATGTTCAAGCGGCCGCCATCCTGCCGCAGCTGGTTCTCACGCGCGACCAGCAGCACCTGGCCCACGATTTCGCCCGCGGTCAGGTTGCGCTCCAGGCCCAGCAGCGCCGTCATGCAAAATTTACAATTCACCGGGCAGCCCACCTGGCTGGAGATGCACAAGGTATCGCGCTCCGGTTCGGGCATCATCACCGTCTCTACGGTGCGGCCGTCATGAAGGCGCAGGAGATAGCGGCGGGTGCCGTCAGCCGACTCATAAAGCTGCGCGATTTCGGGGAGCCCCAAAGCCAGGCTCTCCGCCAATTGACGGCGCATGGGAACCGGGAGGACCGTGATCGCGGACAGCTCCTGCGCCTGGCCGCGATAAATGGCTTCGTAAAGCTGTTTGGCCCGGTATCCCGGCTGATCGGGGCCCAGAGCCTCCCGCATATCGGTGAGCTCCATACCCACCAGGGGTTGGGACATCGTATAACCAGTGTACGATGGAAGTAGAGGTCCATTCTTTCTGACTGCTCCAACCACCTTCAGTCCCGTGAGGGACATTGAGTTTACCACCCTGAACAACGGCGTCCGCGTCATCACCGAAGCCATGCCGCACGTGCGTTCCATATCGGTAGGCATCTGGATCGGCACCGGCTCGCGCCGCGAGACTCCCGAGCAGAATGGCATCTCGCATTTCATTGAGCACATGCTCTTTAAGGGGACCACGCACCGCTCGGCGGAGGACATCGCGCGCTCGGTCGATTCGATCGGCGGCAACCTGGACGCGTTCACCGCCAAGGAACTGGTTTGCTTCAACACCAAGGTCCTCGACCAGCACCTTTCGCAGGCGTGGGACGTGTTAGCGGACCTGGTGCTCAACCCGCTGTTCCGGCCGGAAGATATCGAGAAGGAAAAGGGCGTCATCCTGGAAGAGATCAAGATGGAGGCCGACAGCCCCGACTACCTGGTCCACGAGATCTTCTCCTCCAATTTCTGGAAAGACCACCCGCTCGGCAAACCCATCCTGGGCACGCGCGAGACGGTCAAGCGCTTCGATACCGACATCATTCGGAATTACTATTCCCAGGTCTACGCCCCGAAAAACCTGGTGGTCACCGCCGCCGGCAATCTGAGCCACGACGGTGTGGTGAAGTTAGTGCGCGATCATTTCGCGTCCTTGCCTGCCGGTGTGTCCACACCGCCCGAGCCCATTCCCAGCACGCACGCGCGCATCGCGCTGCGCAACAAGAAGGCCCTGGAGCAGGTGCACCTGTGCCTGGGGGTGCCGTCCTATCCCCTGCCCCACGAAGAACGGTTTGCCTGCTACGTGCTCAACACGCTGCTGGGCGGCGGCATGAGTTCGCGGCTTTTCCAGAATATCCGCGAGCGGCAAGGGCTGGCATATGCCGTGTTTTCGGAGCTGAGCCCGTACCGCGACACCGGCTGCCTTTCGATTTACGCGGGGACGTCCATCGAATCGGCGCGCCAGGTAGTGGAATCGATCGTCAAAGAGTTTCGCGAATTGAAGGACCAGCCAGTGAGCGACGAAGAGCTTCGGCGGGCCAAGGATCACCTGAAGGGGTCGCTGATGCTGAGCCTGGAATCGACTGCCAGCCGCATGACGAACCTGGCACGCCAGGAGATGTACTTTGGCCGGTTCTTCACGCTGGATGAGCTGGTGGAGAGCATTGAGGCCGTGACGGCGGCGGACGTGTTGCGGATCGCGCAGACGTTTTTCGATTCCAAGCAGATCGCGTTGACCATTTTGGGGAACCTGGAAAACTTCAAGATCGGGCGCGAAGACCTGGTCTGCTAAAACCGTCTAACTCGCAGCCACACCGCGCGAACACCTGCGCTTCGAAGATGTACATCCTGGCGCGCGGATCCTCGGCGTCCACGCCGCTTTTTCGTTCGAGCGCTGCAACGAACTGGGCCGCATCCCATCCGCGCCCGCCGGCAACCTGGGGCAGCAGCAGTCCCGACCGCCCGCCATGCGTCAGCACAGCACCGTGGCGGCCCACTTGAAAACCGCAGGCGTTCCGCACGCGCCGCAGAGGCGTCAACACCGATATCTCGATATCTACGGGCCCTTCTACCGCCGCACCCGGGCGGAAACGCGGGTCTTCCAGGGCCGCTGCGAGAGCATACTCGGGCACCGCCTCGGCCAGCGGCGAAGCACCGGTCACGCAGCCGACGCATCCTAGCAGTTCGGCACCGCGGTGCAGGCTAACGAAAACGCCGCGGCGGGATTCCAAAGCGAGGCTGCCCATTTGCGCGCATACCAACTCGCGACGCCCGGTCGCGCGCAGCAGGCGCAGGGTCTCGTGCGCGCTGGTGAGCAACTCCTCGCGGTCATCGGCGGACAATTCGAAAGCGGACGAGTTGTAGTAACCCAGTGCGGCGTAGCTCACGGAGTGGTGATAATCGCCCGTAATCTCGCCGGAGGTCTGATAGTCGAGCGTCACCTGGAACGGGTCGCCCGGCCGAAGGCGGCGCAACGTGTCGAGAAGCAGCGCAATGGGGTCGGAACCGCAAACAGTGGCGGCGGTTTCGGCCAGCGTCTCGTGGAACAACGAACAATCCAGGCTGGCCGCTGCCTGGATGCATTCGAAATCCAGCGCCTGCAGGCGCGCGGCGATGTGGTCGTCGGCGGGGAACGGCACGTAACCGAAGTTGCGCCCGTAGTGTGTGAAGTCTGAAGACGCCAGGAAGACCGTGCCGGGCCGCCACTCCTCCGCCAAAATTTCCGCCGCGCTGCGGCGTTCGGAATCGCTCATGGGTCCCACATACAGCGGCGAAATCCGTGCGCCGGGCGCTGCCTTCTGCAAAAAAGGTAGCTGGATTTCAAACGAGTGGTCGCACACGCGATCCTCGGCGATGCGCCGGAACCGAGTCGCCAGCGCCTGGTCAATCGCCACATCGCCAAGGGGCGTCCAGACCGCGCCGGTTTGCGGAACGGCCACCCCGCCGAGACCACCACGATGCGGAAAGGCCAGCAGAATAATGCGCTCGGGCTTTTGCTGGCGCAGTGCGCGATACACGGCGGCGGCCACTACGCCGGAGTATTGCGGCCCCGCATGGGGAACTACGTATCCGAGGCCATCCGGCAGAATATAGGGACCGGTGCGGCGTGCGGAAGATTCGAAACATTCGTCGATCAACCGATCGAGCTCTACCTCGTCAGCCGGATACCACGTACCGCTGTACGGCGAAATATGGACTGTGGACATGGCTCACCCGCAGCGGATGTGCACCAGGTCCGCTGCATCTACGATGGGATCGGAATGCGTTTCCCAGAACGCCCGGAATGGCGGTCTCACAATCGGGGCATCTGCCACCGGGCGCGAGCCGGTTTCTGAGAACGCGGAAACCGAAACGCTCGATCACCGCTACGCCGCAACCCGGGCAGAATGTATTCTCCAGAAGCATGGTGCTGCCCGGCAGGTTGCCGGCGTAGACGAAGCGCAGGCCGGCGGCCCGGCCGATCTGAGCCGCGCGGATCAGCGTCTTGGCCGGGGTATCTTGCGGGCCGGTCATCTTATAGTCCTGGTGAAAGGCCGTAACGTGCCAGGGAATGTCGCGTGAGATTCCCGCCAGAAATTCGGCGATCTGGCCGAGTTCCCGATCGGAATCATTGAAGCCGGGAACCACCAGCGTGACCACCTCCAGCCAGAAGCCCAATTGATGAATGCGCCGTATGGAATCGAGGATGGGCCCGATCCGCCCGCCCAGCTCGTGGTAGCGGCGATCGTCGAAGCTCTTGAGGTCCACCTTGTACAGGTCCACCCAGGGGCGCAGGTATTCCAGCACTTCGGGAGTGCCGTTGCCGTTGGAGACGAAACCGGTGGTGAGGCCCGCGGCTTTGGCTTCGCGGAAAACGGCCACGGCCCACTCAGCCGTGATCAGGGGCTCGTTGTAAGTGCTCACCATGCTCGCAGCACCCTGGCGAAGGGCCAGATCGACCAGTTGGCGCGGGGTGACGCCAGTGAATTCCAGCGACGAACGGCTGTCGCGCAGCGCCTGGGAAGTGACCCAGTTCTGACAGTAGCCGCAGTGCAGATCACAGCCCAGCATGCCGAAGCTGGTGGCGCGCGTCCCCGGCAGGGCGTGGAAGAAGGGCTTCTTTTCGATCGGGTCGGAACAGACCGAATTCACATATCCGTACGGGGCGTAGAGCCGGCCGTCGCGGTTGAAGCGCACCTTGCAGACGCCGGCGAAACCCGGGGAGATGGGACAGCGATGCCCGCAGGCGAAGCACTCTACCCGCTGGCGGTCAAGGGGCCGGTACAGTTCGGCTTCGCGGGTCTCCCGGGCGAGCTGTTCCGCGAACGTCGGCATAAGAGTGGATACCGCTATCTGAAATTATTGTAACGCCGCCGGAGGAACAGAGAGGGCCTATCATCTAGGTATGACCAATCAAGCAACTTACGATGACGCCAATCTGTGCCTGCGCTTATTTGAGCTGCGGCGCGAAGAGACCATGCGCAAAGCGCGCGGCTGGTTCGCCGGTTTTTCGGCCGCGAACGCCGAGCACCTGGAAAAGGTGCGTGCCATGGGAAGCCAGGAAAATACTTACTTTCGCATGGTAACGAGCTACTGGGATATGGCCGCCTCATTCGTGACTTCGGGCGTGCTCAACCAGGAACTGTTTCTCGAGACCAATGGGGAATTGCTCTTCGTGTGGGAGAAGATCAAGACGCTGGTGCCGGAGTCGCGCGCCAACAACAAGAACCCGCACTACCTGCACAACCTGGAGACGGTTGCCAACGCAGCCATCAAGCGCATGGATCCGGCAGCCTATCAACACTTCTCCGGAATGGTAAAGGGCCTGGGATCAGCCGCCGGAAGGTAGCCCCTCGCTAGGCCAACACGTTCAGGTTATTGGGCGTGGTCAGCGGTGGGTAGAACATGTTCCGCACCTGCTGCAGTGCTTGTGCCTGTTCGGCGATGGTGGCCTGTTGATTCGGTGTGGCGTTGGTAATATCAGCGGCCGAGACGCCCGCGGGAAGCGTCGCGCCGGCCGCTCCACCCGGTAGCGGCACAGAGGCAGTCTGAGCAGCCGGGAGACCGAAAATCCCGGAGGCTTCCTGCAACTTCAGCGCGGCATCACTAATGGCCGCGGCATCGGACGGACCTGCCGACTGCAGGATCTTTCCCATACTTTGCGATGACGGACTATTGGTTACGCTATCGACAAATTGGGCAAGGTAAGCGATTCCGTTTGGGACAGGACTGATTGAACCCATTGGATCTCTCCTGTTAGCCTTATCGTCCCCCGCCGGAAATCTTTTAGCGACGGGGAGTATTCCCGATTCCGGTGGCGCCGGTCCTGGGGCGAACCCCCGCTTGCTTACGCGCGCGGCTCGGTAAGTAGCTTTCAGCATTCAGCGATCAGCACTCAGCTAAGGCCAGCATCGGGTTAGCTGAAAGCTGACTGCTGATTGCTGAAAGCTACTTTTCAGAAGATCAGTTTCAACCCAAACTGGATCTGCCTGGGTGTGGTGGCAAGTGTTGTGATCAGCCCCGCCGAAGAACTGATGGCGGTGCCCGAAAAAACGGTGGCGTTCGGAGTGCCCAGGTTGGTGCGGTTCAGCAGATTGAAAAACTCCGCCCGGAACTGCAGCTTGACGCGCTCCGACAGGTCGGTATTCTTGAACACGGACATATCCACATCGGCCAGCGCAGGTCCGGTATATACTCCCCGGCCCAGAGTTCCAAAGGTGCCCACGGCCGGCACCGTGAAGGCATTGGGATTGAACCACTGGGCCTGTGTCCCTTCTATGATCGGCCCCGTAAAGGACGGATTCAGATGCGGCCGATCCGGATTCCTGGTGTTACCATCTCCCGAGCGGTTCGAGCCAAGCAGGGGTGTGAACGGGAAGCCCGTCAGCAGGGTTGAGATGCCATTCAATTGCCAGCCACGAATGAGCTTTCCCGGTAAGCCCACTGAATGCGCAGCGAAAGGCAGTTCATACGTGATGGACATGCTCGACTGGCTGGTAACGTTCAGGGCCGCCGGTCCCCAGTCCAACGGCAGATCGTTGCGATTCATAATCATCTGCGGTTGATTGTTGGCCTGTGCGATGGTCAGCCCCGAATTCATATCCAGGTTCTTCGACCATGTGTAATTCGCCCGGAATTGCAGACCCTTGCTCAGGCGGCGCGTGAGGTCCACCTGAAGCGCGTTATAACTGGTATTCCCTTCCGTAAACCAGAAAAATCCCGCCGACAAGTAAGGGTTCGGCCGCAGATTTACGGCGGATGTGGCGAACGCGGGGCCTCCCGGAATGTACCGCGCGCCTTGGGGAACCGTGCAGGCTGCCGGCGTCGGGCAGTTGGCCGCCGTGTACGCCGTGCCACCGGCCACGCAACCGCTGGAATTGGAACAGATCTGTGCCGGGATGGTATTGGGGTCAACGCTCAAGAGCCCGTGATATCCGTGCGACCCGACGTAGGCGACGCGCAAGGCCGTGTTGCGGCTGAGCTGTTGCTCCACCGAGAAATTCCACTCCTCCACCGTAGGAGTCTTGGCGTTGGCCTGCACGCCTTGCGGCGCGTAAGTAGTGCAAGCCCCGACCACGCCTGGACCGCACGAGGGAGGCACGGGCACGTTCGGAGTGATGGGCAACAGCGCGGGCAACGATCCGGTGAAAGAGGCCGACCCGTTATAGGGAGGCAGCGAGTTTACCAGGAAAGTCAGCACGTCGATCAGGGAATAATAGGTCCCGAATCCCGCCCGGATCGCCGTCTTCTGGTTACCAAAGGGGTCCCACGCCAGTCCGACTCTGGGACTGAATAAATGCTTCGCGTTATTCTGGGTGTACACCGAGTCGCCTACCAGGGGTGCCGTCAACAGCACGCCGTTATCGCCGGTGATGTAGTTGGAGGCCCTTCCGGAGCGTTCGTTCCAGCCAGTCGTAAATTCCTGCCGCAGCCCGACCTGAAACGTAAGGTTGCGCCGGAGCTTGATCGAGTCCTGGATGTACCAAGCTCCGAACAGGCTTCTCCAACCCAGTGCGTTGTGGTTGGGCACGATCTGAAAATTGGTGAGGGTACCCTGCAGAAACGTCGTCAAGGTACTAAAGGTCGCCATCCCCAGGCGGCGCGAAGCCGTGTCTTCATTCTCCTGGACCCGCTGAATCCACACGCCGGCGCTGATCTGGTGAATTCCTTTGACGATCTGGACGTCATCCGTGTACGTAAACAGGTTCCGGCGATCCCACACGCCGGCGTTCACGTTCCCACCGGCCGCGGTGACGCCGCTGTTGATGCTGATGCCTCCCGGCTGGCCCCCGGTGATAAATGACAGGCCCGGGGCGAACGCGGCGAAAGTGGCCGCATCATAATTGAACGCCCCCCGCGAAAAGCCCGCACGAAACGTGTTGAGGATGGCCGGCGACACTACGTGCGTTTCCTCCACGCTGGCCACCTGATCGCCCAAATGGAGTCCTGAAGCGAACAGTGGATCCGCCAGCGGAATGATGCTGCTGCCCGTGTCGTTCGTATAAGACACCGAGAGGCGGTCCTGCGCGCGCAGGTTATAGTCCGCTCGCAATGTACCGAAATTTTCGCTGACCGTGTTCTTGGGGTTATAGTAGGCCAGCGCGGTTCCCCCACCCAGCTCCGCACCGTTGGGCGCCGGCCACAGGGCCGTAAACGGCAGCATCGCCTGATTTAGATTGGTAACCTTCGTGAGCACGCCCGAGGCGTTCGGTAGAAAGCCCAAGCGCGCCTCCAGGTCGGGAACCACGCTGACGCTCGATACCGCCAACGACTGCCGGTACCCTTCGTAATTGCCGAACAGGAACAAACGATCTTTCTTAAGCGGCCCTCCCAGCGAACCGCCGAATTGGTTCCTGCGGAAGGGGGGAACCGTACCCTGATCGAAGATGCCCGGCTCATCCAAGACGCTGTTGCGGAGAAACTCGAAAACGGAACCATGTAACCCATTCGTCCCAGACTGGGTCACCACCACGACCTGGCCGCCCGCGCGCTTCCCGTATTCGGCTCCGTAGGTGTCGGTGAGCACGTTGAACTCGCGGATCGCGTCGATACCCAACAGGTCGCCGCTAACGCCGCCGGGTGTCACGGCGAGCTGGCTCGCCCCCGTGTACTCGATACCATTCCACAGGAACAGATTGTCTCCCGGCCGCCGCCCCGCCACTGAGAAACTGTTCCCATCGCTGGTGGTGGTATTGGCGCTCTTCATCGCGGTGTAGTTGATGGCGCCGGGGTTAAGCGTGATCAGGTTGTCGAAGCTGCGCCCGTTGAGCGGCAGCTCCTTCACTTGCTGCTCGCCCACCAGGCCGGTCACCGACGCGGTCGTGGTGTTCACCACCGGTGAATCGCCCACCACGGTAACCTGCTGCACCACGTCGCCGACCTCGAGGCGCAGGGTGACCACGGCCTCTTGCCCCACCACGAGATCGATGCCCGTTCGGACCGCGGCCTTGAAACCGCTCTTTTCCGCTTTGACTTCCTGCTGGCCGACGGGCAGAGCGAGCGCTCGGAATTTACCTTCGTCGCTGGTGGTCACAACGCGCGTCGCGCCGGTTTCCAGACTTCTCACCGTGACCGCCGCGCCGCCCACCGGCATTCCGGCAGGATCCTCAACGGTTCCGGTAATCGATGCGGTCACCTGACCCCAACCCGCGACGGAGCTAGCCAGCAGTGCCGCGAGGAGCGCGAAGCTCGTCCGGACCAAGCACCAGGGCCCCCACCCAGCCGGCCTCCCGAAACCGGCGGCCCGACGGTGTGAACACGATTTTGTAGCTAGCCTCTTCAACTGGCGCCTCCGGTACATCTCCTCGTTGCGGATAGACCAAAGCGAGGTACTTCAGGATAGTATATATGTCTCCGTCGCGAGGCTGGCGGAAATCAAACCCCTGGGAGCGGAAGTGGATGGCGGTGCCCCGGCTGGAAAGCCTCCAAGCCAGGAACGCGCAGCAATCCACCGCGTCCTCGAACCAGGCGTCGAATTCAGGCGCGATGTCGCGGTCCAGAAACATTTCCACCGTCTGCTCCTGCTCGCGCGCGAATTCGCGGATCTGCAAACTGCCCACGTGCGCAGTGGCTTTCCAATCCACATGGTGGGCGCTTTCAAACGCTTCGTAAGGCCGGATACGGTAGAAATCCTTGCCCAGACCGCGGTAATGCGTTTCGATCTCACCGGCCACTCCGAGAAACAAATCCTCAAAGCCGGGCTTGGGATCGAGGCACGGATAGACGATGTTTTCGCGGCGCAGCGTCACGCGGGCCGATTTCTCCAGGAAGCCGAATGGGAACGACGTGGAGAGCGCAAAGCTGTTTTCGCGGTAGGTTCCCCTCTTGGGGAAGCGAACCTCCACCGTGGCTTCCAGCGTGGAGCCGGCCGTGAGGAGCGGGAAGTAGACTGCCGACTTGAGCGCCGGGCTGGACACGTGTTGAATGCCCTCGATCCGTATGGAGAATGACGGCAGAAGCCACTTCTGGTTGTGCACGAACAAGCTTCCGGGAACCGTGCGCCCGGCCGAAACGTGCTCCGGCACCAGGAAATCCAGTTCCAGCGCGGCCAGGCATAGCCGGCTGACCAGCCCCGAGACCAGCAGAGTCGCGAGCATCGTGGCCAGGATGAGAAAGAGAAGGTTATTCGCCGAGACGACCGCGCCGAACCCGACCAGCAGGACGGCGAACGTGAACAACAGTCCGCCGTGGGTGATGCGGTAGCGGATGCGCCGGAGCAGCGCGCCTCGAAGTTGTTGCCAACGGATGCGCAATGGGGCTGTTTCTGATTCTACCGTGCAAGCGACACTAGTATCTGTAGGTTCGTCGATGGAAGAAAACAGGGTCGGGTTCCCTCGATCCCGCCAAGCCTTGCGAAAGCCGCTTTTGTTACGGTTGCGCGGAACCAACCGAGCCGGAGATGAACGCAGTCCTCACTTAAGGATGAGCGATTTCAGCTTTTCGTGACTAACGGAATCGTCAATATACCCAATGGCGCCCGGCATGGACGCGATGTAATCAATCAGCGCCGCCTCGGAATCGAAAGATTGCGGCATGATTCCCTGTCCCGCAAACAACAACTTGCGCCAATCGCGACGAAACTCCATATCGCTCTTGCCGACGTATTTCTTCAGAAAGGCCTCATGAACCGGCCCCGCTTTCAGCGTGACCGGAACAGCACGCGAGCCGTCTTTAAAGTTACTGGAATCACCTGTAAAGATGTCGCGAAGATCGGATTTGCTGATTTCCGCAATCTTCACGCCGTGGTTGGCAACGATGACCTGCGCCTGGGCTGCAACCAACCCGAACAGCGACCAGATAACTATTGAGAGCAACAGTCCAATCCTCATAAGATTCCTCCCGATGTCCTTTTGTTAGAAGCTGAACCCGACTTTTGCAACCACTACCTTAGTCTGCGGTTTCAGATCGCCCGGGTTGTCGAATCCATAAAAGCCTAAACCGGTACCGTCAATTAAGTGACCTTCCAGCTTCAAATAAAAAAATGAATTGAAGTCGTATCGGCTTGACACAACCGAGTCACGGAAGTGATTCACCGGATCGGACTGATCGCTAGCCGCTACAACGTAGCGCGTGTAATAAATTCCCACCTGCAATTTGTCGGTGAAGTGGTATCCGCCCATCGCAAACCAGGCGCGGGTATCCGACAGACTCGACGACGGCATTTCGCCGCCCCTCGCTACGTCGGTATACTGGACCAGCCTCATGTACTGCCCTGACACGAAAAACTTCCGCATGCCGTATTGCACATAATACGTTGGCCAGAAGGTAAGCGGTTCGCGAAATGTTCCGTCCACCAGATTGCCCTTGGCGTTATACAGCATGAGGGATCCGCCCAACGCCAATCCCTTAACCGGTGTCTTCCAGCGCAGATCGAATCCCGGTGTGATGCCCCCCGGCCGCTTGGAGAAATCGATCCCCGACTGTTTGAAGCCCTCCATGTATCCATCGTTTGACGCATACGAGTAGTGGCCATAATAAACGCTATACCCCAGTTCACCCCGCCCCGCCCCCAGACGCACTCTGCCATAGAGTTCCGCTCCCAGTTGGGAGAGATTCGTGGTGCGCCAGTCGACCGCATACATCGGTTCCGGGAGCAGTGACCATAAGTATCCGGGGTCCGCATCCTGTGTATCGTTAAAGAGTCCCCACCGGATTTTCACCTTTCCGGCACGTATTCCCAGCCATTGGTTCACTCTGTAGTCCGCCAGAGCCCAGTCCACGCCGGGAACCCAACTGCCGAACTGGCCCAACTTTGTCGAATGAAACTGCGCGCCGACACGCAGTCTGTGGGTTAACTGATCATTTATGTTTACAGCACCCTCGGTCCAGCCTGCGCTACCCGAGTTGGTATCCATACCAAGGTAGTTATTGCCGCCGCTGTAAACGAAACCTTGCGTGACAAAGCCATGAACCTGTGGCTTTAGATCCTCCTGAGCCATGAGAGCCCAGGGACCAAAGCCCATAACCAGCAGGAATGGAAGAAAACCCTTGATCGAAGACTTCACCGACATTGTTCAGACCCTCATTTGGTTTATCGGTCTGCCACATAGAAAGCGTTAGAAAGCCAGTGAGTCGTGGTGGCCGAAAGGCGGGTGTACTGCGGATCCCGTTGCGCGCAAAGTATAAAGCCCTGCGGATTTTCTCCGATATGAATACAGGAGATGTTGCCCCAACTCAAACGCAGATGTTGGATATGTAAGCTCGGAGCAAGCCTGAAAGGCGCTAACTCTTCTGAAGTGAGCTGAGACAGAGAGACATGAAGCAGCTAAATATTACGGCAAAGATCTGGATGAGTATTGGAGTATTTGTCCTAGGTTACGTGCTCTCCACGATGCTTGGCCAGTTTCAAGGGCGGCGGACGGAAACCAGGCTTCGGGAAACCTCCGCAGCGCTATTTCCGGCAGCCCAGCGAACGCAAGATGCGGAAACGGCGTTCGAACGGATGGTGAAAGACTTCAGCGATGCGGTGATCACGCAGGATAAAAGCGGCTTGGATCGTGCCGGCGAGGATGGCCAGAAAACCGTAGAGACACTCAAATCTGTGGCGGCCGTTCCCGGTCTCTCGAGCGAACGTGCGGCCGAGGCCCAGAAGCTGAGCTCCGCAACCGAGCAGTTGCTGATCGAGGCGCGCGCGACCTATGGATCGGTCCTTATAAATCCGGCCGGTATGAACGCGCAAACTCAGGAGCAGCTGCGAGGAATTGCCGTTCGGACCGACCAACTTAAAACGTCCCTGGCCAAAACCAGAGGGCTGCTTTCCAAGGATCTGCAGAACCAGTTGAGCGCGGTCGCAGAAAGCTCCTCCAAACAGCGCGGGATAGCCTTGATTTTGTTTGCCGGTACTCTCATCCTGTCGGCCGTGGTCGTGAGCCTCACGATTCGCCGTTCTATCACCGGTCCAGTACTGCGCGTGATTGACGGCGTGCAATTGGCCGCAAACGGGGCTGCCAACGCCTCTCAAGACATGTCGGAGTGCAGTCAGGCGGTACAGCACGATGCCCAGGAGCAGGCCGCTTGCATCGAAGAGACTTCGGCTTCACTGGCGGAGATCTCCGCCACTGCGGAGCAGAATGCCACCCGGGCCGGTGAAGCGGACGGCCTGATGCAACAGGCCCGCGATACCGTGACGAATGCGTCCCAAGCGATGAACGACCTCACCACATCCATGGAGCTGGTCTCCAAGTCCAGCAACCAGGTGGCCGGCGTACTGAAAAGCATCGATGAGATTGCATTTCACACCAACATTCTGGCGTTGAACGCCGCTGTGGAAGCGGCACGCGCGGGTGAAGCCGGCGCGGGCTTCAGTGTGGTCGCCGATGAAGTACGGGCGCTGGCACAACGCGCCGCGGATGCTGCCCGCAATAGCGCCGACATTATCGAGAAAACCATCGCCGATGTCGGTCGAGGGGTTGGCCTGGTATCCCAAGCCCATAACTCCTTCGAGCAGGTTTCGGCTACGATCGCCAGCGGAAGCGAGATGGTGAGCCAGATTGCCGCCAGCAGCCAGGAACAAGCGCGCGGCGTGAGTCACATCAGCCAGGCCATCTCTCGTATCGAGAAGGTTACCCAGAACAACGCTGCCAACGCGCATCGAACCGCGGAAGTGGCGGCCGCCATGGGCGATCAGGTAACGGCCACACGGAAACATCTGGATCAATTGGTCGCTCTGGTGGGACTCCAGAGCCGCTAGAGCGGCATCTTCTCCAGGCGCTCGCGGAAGTACTCCTTCCAACTCTCGGGCAACGCCGCAACTCGCAGCGCCCGCCGGACCGAGGTGACATCATCGTCGTCATACCTTCGTTCCGCGTACAGGCGCGTGATTTCCGAGACTGGAACGCCGTTTGGATCCCGGACAATCACCTTGATCTCATCGCCCGCGCCGACTTCTCCCTCGCGCGTGACGGCCAGGTAGAAACCCGTCCGGCGGCTGGCGAAGAATCGCTTCACCATGTCTTTGAATTGAAATCTCACGCCCAGTTTGTAGCAAGGGAGGCGAGGCTGCGTCACAATCGCTTCCGCGGAACCAACCGAGATCCGATCGCCCAAATGGACCGCATCTTCTAGCAAACCGTCGGTCGTAAAGTTTTCTCCAAATGCGCCCATCGGCAACTCCTGGCCGGGGAGCTCTTTCCCCCAGTAATCGTAGTGTACGAGCGGGTAGCAGTACACGGCCTTAAACTCTCCTCCGTGGACGGTGAGATCCGCCTGCCGGTCGCCGTCCAGATTCAGCTTCCGCATAGCAACACGCCCTTCGACCGGTTGCTTGTAGATACCGGTAGTCACTTTCATCCCCAGCCAGGCCACTTCGCGGGGTAGTCCCACGTTCACTGAGACGAGCCTCATACTGATATCGTGTAGGTTTAACGATGAAACTACAAGGTATCTTTCCGGCGATGGCCACCCCCTTCGACCACGCCGGCAATCTGTACATCACCAAGATCCAACACAACGTCGAGAAGTGGAATCGCGCCGGCTTGGCCGGGTACCTGGTCTGCGGATCCACCGGCGAAGACGTGTTCCTTTCCGCGGAAGAGAAATGCACGCTCTGGGAGCAGGTCGCCAAGTATGCGGCGCCGGAGAAGCTCTTGATCTACGGCACCGGCATGGAAAGCGTGCGGGAAACCGTGTGCCTCACCAACCGCGCCGCCGAACTGGGCGCGCACGCGGCCCTGGTGCGCACTCCCCACTATTTCAAGAATCAGATGACGCGCATGGAAACGCAGATGCTGTACTTTCGTGCGGTCGCCGACCAGGCCAAGATTCCGGTCCTCCTCTATAGCTTCCCCCAAGTTACGGGCGTGGATCTTGCGGGCGATGCGGTGGCGGCGCTCTCCGAGCATCCCAACATCATCGGGATCAAGGACAGCTCCGGAAATGTCGAGCGCGTCATGCACATCGTGCGCGAAGCCCGGCCGGGTTTTCAAGTGCTGGTGGGTTCCGCGCACGTGCTGCTGCCCGCGCTGATGATGGGCGCGTCGGGCGGCATTCTGGCCTATGCCAACGCGGCGCCGTACTCCGCCATCGCGATATGGGAAGCGTTTCGCACGCGCGAAGAAGAGGCCGCGCGCGACTGGCAGAATCGCATCAGCCGCCCGGCCACTTTGATCGGGTCGAAGTACGGCATCCCCGGCCTGAAGCACGCCATGGATCTGAACGGCTACTACGGAGGGCCGCCCCGCCTGCCTTTGAGTGTGCCGACTCCCGCCGCCAAAAAAGAAATCGAAGAGGCGTTCAAAGACCTCAAGGGGTAAGGCGCAGAACTCTCCGGAACAGTTGCACGCATTCCTCGACGCGGAGCAGATACGCGGCGCCGAAGTACACGATTCCGTAGGGAGCCAGGATCGCGATGCCGGCCATGATGGGGTTCAGGCGGCCGATCGCTAATTTCACGCCCCACGCAACGGCCGCCCCGGCCGCCGCCGCCAGCCACAGCTTCGCGGTGAGCACCGCCGCCAGGCCGGTCCGCCCGATGCGCGCATTCAACGTCCGCCGCAACAGCGTGAACTCCACCCATCCGGCCACGCCCGCTGATGCCGTCAAGCCGGCCACGCCCCAGCGCTGTTCAATGCCGATCCAGCCGGGCAGACGAACCGCGGCGAGGTACCCAAGCCCGGTGGTGAGCGCCACCCGAATTGCGGCGTATCGCAAGGGTGTGCGTGTGTCGCGCATTGCGTAATACGTAGATGAGTAGAGCCTGCCCAGCGTGGATGCCAGAAGTCCGACCGCCGACCCCGCGAGGATTGCCCAGACATACAGAGAATTGCCATGATTGAAGCGACCCCTCTGGAACAGCGCTGCGGTAATCACGTCTCCTAGAGCCAGAAACGCCATGGCCGAAGGCACAATGAAAAACGCGATCCGCTGCAAGCCGGCATTCAGGCGCTCCCGCAAAAGCCGTGCGATCTGTTCCTGGTCTCCTACCGCGCTCGACATCGCCGGCAGTTCGGCGGCCGAGATCGACATCCCGAACAGGCTCACCGGCAACAGGTACAGCGTCTGTGCGTTCGTCAACCCCGACACGGCGCTCGGTCCCAGCAGGCTAGCCAGCAGCGAGTCGACATACGCGCTGATCTGCACCACACCGCGGCTGACGAATACTGGACCGAAGTTTCGTAGCACTTCGCGCACTCGTGGGGCGTGGGTGTCCGGGCGCACCCGCAACCGCTTCACCAAGCGCAGCACCACCGGCAACTGCACGCCGAACTGCAACGCGCTGCCGGCCACCGAACCCCACGCCAGAATCACCGCCAGCGAATCCAGTGGACGTCCACCGAACGCCACCAGGGTCCCAATCATCGCGACATTCCAAAATACCGGCGCCGTGTAGGACAGGAAAAAGCGCCTGTGGCTGTTCAATATGCCCAGGCACCACGCCGAGAGCACTAGCAGGCCCACCCCCGGAAACAAAATGCGCACCAGGCGAATGGTGAGCTCTCGTTGCGCGCCGTGAAACCCCGGCGCAATCGCGAAGATCAGGTACGGCGTGACCAGCACGCCTAGCAGAACTAGCACTGCGGTGGTGAGCGCCAGTATGGCAGCGATAGCGCCGGCTACGCGACCAGCCTCCTCTTCGTCGTGCTCGGCAAGAAGGCGCGCATAAACCGGAATAAACGATGCCGAGAGCACGCCCTCGCCGAACAGGTTCTGCAGAAAGTTTGGAATCCGCAATGCCTGGTTGAAGGCGTCCGCGACATTCGACAGCCCAAAATAGGCATTAAAAACACTCTGCCGGACCAACCCTACCAGGCGGCTGAGCAGAATACCCGCTCCGACCAGGAACGCATGGCGCCCCGTTCGTTCCACTAAGCCAGTTTCTCCAGCACGGCTGTGGTCACCTCTTCCGTGCTGCTCTTGCCGCCAAGATCGGGCGGGAGCACTCTTCCCTCCGCCAGCACCGCGGCCACCGCCGCGTTTACCTCTTGGGCAGCCAATGTCATTTCCAGGTGCTCCAGCATCATCGCCGCGCTGAGGATGGCGGCCAGCGGATTCACAATTCCTTTGCCCGCGATATCGGGGGCCGATCCGTGCACCGGCTCGAACATGGACGGGAAGCGCCGCTCTGGATCGAGATTGGCGCTGGCGGCCAGCCCCATGCTCCCGATGATCGCCGCCGAAAGATCGCTGAGGATATCGGCGAAGAGATTGGATCCGACCACCACATCGAAGCTCTGCGGGCGGCGCACAAAGTTCATGGCTGCCGCGTCCACCAACAGCGATTCGGTCTCGACGTCGGGGTAGCGCGCGGCGACTTCCTGAAAGGTGTTATCCCACAAAACCATGCTGTAGCCCTGCGCGTTCGACTTGGTGACGGAAGTGACCCGCTTCTTCTGGTTGCGTTTCACCGCCAGTTCGAACGCAAACCGCACGATGCGCTCGATGCCGCGCCGCGTGAACACGCTGGTCTGGATCGCGATCTCTTCCGGCTGGCGCTGGTAAACGAAGCCGCCCACCTGCGCGTATTCGCCCTCGGTGTTCTCGCGCACCACCACGAAATCGATCTCGCCTCCTTTGTGCCCCACCAGCGGCGAACTGACGCCCGGATAAAGGTACGCCGGCCGCACATTGGCGTATTGATCGAAAATTCGCCGGATGGGCAGCAGCAGGCCATTGAGCGTGATGTGGTCGGGTATCTGCGGATGGCCAACGGCTCCCAGATAAATGGCGTCGCAAGGCTGCAGCAGGTCGATGGCGCCAGCCGGCATCATGGTGCCCCAGCGGAAATAATGCTCGGCGCCCCAGTCGAAATCCTCAAACGCGAAGGTGACGTTGTGTTTTTTCCCGGCCGCTTCCAAAACGCGTTTGCCTTGCGGGATGACCTCGGGGCCGACGCCGTCGCCCGCGATCACCGCGATAGTGAAGGTCTTCATCTTGTCGAAGACAATTCTCGCACGCGGGCATACGCCCGGCGCAGGTTGTCCGGCACCTGGTAGCGGTCGAAGTCGTCAGGTGCGCACCAGGCGATGGCGAGCGACTCGTCGGACAGACGAAACTCATCAGAGAGCGCGCGAAACATAAATAACAGATCGTGGTGCAGGTGGTACGGCTCGGAACCTTTGGCGGGAATCCCGTGCACGTCGGCTCCGGCCAACAGGGGAACGCCGCCGGCAGCCAATGGAACGCCGGTCTCTTCGATGACTTCGCGCCGGGCGCTCTCCCAGATCTCGGCGTCTTCCGGTTCCACATGCCCACCCGGAGCCAGCCAGCGATCGAGCCGCCCGTGGTGGACCAGCAGCACGCGCGCACCATCGTGAGCCAGAACCAGGCCCGTGCATGTGACGTGACCCGGGGTGAACTGATGGCGCGAGAACGGCGCCGGAGAGCAGGCCAGTAGCATGACCGTCAGATCGCAGCTTTTGAGGGCCGCTCCGTCCCCAGTGCCCTGCCCGTTCAAGGAGTCGGCGAAGCTGCCGATCAATCTCGCTACCGCCCGAGGGTCAATCATGACCCGCATCTTCTCGCAGCAACACCCTCCGCGTGGTAATCGGCATGTCGATGCGCTCCTCACGGAAGCGGCGAAGGATGCGCCTCCGAAGCTCGTTTCTCACCCCAAACTGGTTAGCGAATTCGGCCACCTGGTAGCCCAGAGTGAACCCCAGGGAAGACTCGCCGAAACCTGGATCGAACGCCACTGATGGCGCCGGGTCGGCCAGCATACCGGGAACGTCTTTTGCGGCCGCGGTACCGATCTCGAGCAATACTCGCTCGACCTTGTCGGGATCGGAGTCGTAGCTCACATTCACCTGCACCTGCGAGCTGATGCGCTTCTCCGGAAGATAGTAATTCGTTACCACTGCCTTCGCCAGTTTAGAGTTCGGAACAATGATCAGGCTGGATCCCAGGGTGCGAATCGTGGTCGTGCGCCAACTGATGTCGGTGACGTAGCCCTCCTCGCCGGTGTCCAGTTTGATGTAATCGCCCAGCCGCACCTGCCCCGCCACGGCCACGTAAAAGCCCGCGAAGAGATTGGAAAGCGTATCCTGCAGTGCCAGGGCGACGGCCAGGCCACCCACGCCTAAAGCCGTCAGGATCGGCGCGATCGATACGTGGAGCTGGTTCAGTATGATCAGGCATCCCAGGATCACGATTCCCAATTGCGCCAGCGTCTGTGTCAGCGTGCTGACCGGCGTCGCCCCGGGAATCTGATCCCCGTAGAAACGCACCATGTCTCCGGCGATGCGCACGCACATGAGCGTCAGGGAAAAAATGAAGAGCACCAGCAAAGCCTCCGGCGTCCACATCGTGAACTTAGCCGGAAGGGCCGAAAACTGAATCGTCAGGTGAACCGAAAAAATGAGAATCCAAAGGAAGGTCGGCACGCGCAATGCGTCGATCAGGATGACCTTCGGCCGGCTGGCGGCGCGCGCATTCCAAGCGCGCAGGAGACCGAAAAGTACTCGCCGGAGCAGATAGCCGACTGCGAAGGAGATCGCAAAAACGATGAGCGGCGCGATCACTATGGTGGGATCGTTCGCCAGCGTTCGCTGGATCGCTCGGATACCGCTTCTCATAGCATCAGATTCTCACAATAAAACGGGAGCGGGATCGGAGTTGTGGTGATGCTGCGGAAAATGGGAGAGATCCGCCAGCGGGCGGATTACTCGACGCGTCGGCTGCGGTGTTCCAGCACAGTGACAAACGCGGCCAACAGAGCCTTACCCGCGTACAAAGTTCCTGCAAAACTGAGTGCCAGTGCCGGCCCGATGAGCAGAGCGTCCATGCTCATCAGCATTTAACAGAGCCTCAGGGAAATCAACGTTATCTTTGATTAACTATCTTCAGTCGAGCCCGTTCTGCGCCAAAAACTCCCGGATCGTGACATAAATCTTGGTCCGCTCCTCGGGCGTGAACCCGCCGTGCTTTCCGCCGGGGATGGTGAGCAGCCGATTGGGAACTCCGGCCTTGGAAAGCGCTTCGTGCAGCCGCACCGCCTGCTGGTAAGGCACCGTCGGATCGGCATCGCCGTGAATCGTCAAAACCGGCGGAAGGCCTGCGCGGATATACGTCAGAGGCGACACGCGTTTGGCGATCTCGTCCCGATTCGGCAGGCTGCCCAGCCATTGTGCCGCGGCATTCCGGCGGTTCGGACCATCGATCACATCCCCCACATCCGCAATTCCGAACCAGTTGATGATTGCGGCGACCTTGGGCAGCGGCGCACCCGCGCACTCGCGATCCAACCCTTCGCTCTCCGGGATCATGCCGGTGGTCAGCGCCAGGTGTCCTCCCGCCGATTCGCCGGTCACCACCAGGCGATTCGTGTCGATGTTGTACGTCTTGGCCTGCGCATTCAAATAGCGGAGCGCGCACAAGCAATCTTCCACCGCGGCCGGCGCCAGGGCGACGCGCCCCAGCCGGTACTCCACATTCACCACATTCCAGCCCATCTCCAGCCACGGCATGATCGCCATCAGTGAGCCTTCCTTGTTGCCGGCCACCCAGAAACCGCCGTGCATGTAGATCACGGTGGGCTGCGGCGTGGTCACACCGCGGCGCGCGTAGATGTCCAGTTTGGCCTCGTAGTTGGTGGCCACCAGGTAAGTCAGGTTCGGAAATACCTGGTAGTCGTTGGCGGCGTGGGCCGCCCAAGTGGCCGACGGGGACAACTGGGCGAACACGGGGCCGGCCGCCAGCAGCATGCCGCAGATCCATTTCTTGGTCATCGCTCAATCCTCTTCTGTATGCGCTAGTTCTCTATGCGCCTACCAGCGCGGTGATGGGTCGGACGTCCGGAATCTCTTCCAGTTTACGCACGCTCGCCACCAAGGCATCGGCTTTGGCGGCGGGCCATTGCGCGAAGCGGGCGCAGTCCAGGAATTTGGCGGCCAACTTCATCGAACGTCGTCGGATCGGACGGGCTACCCGTGGCAAAATCGGCCCTGCCCGAAATCGTTCGCCCATCCTTCAGGTGGAGGTCCAATGCTGGTCATCTTGTCGTATCCCGCCTTCTCCGCCTCCGGATGCACGTCAAAGCGCGCTCGCCGGATTATAGCTTGGATTTCGGAACTCTGGACCACTTCATCGGTGAACTCATTCAGTCCCGCACGGCCGTACAGAGGCAGCGGATCTGGTTGGCGCGGATCAACCGCAGCAATTCCGACATTTCCGGGTGTGAAGCGACCCGGAGGGAAAGGGCTTGATCGACACGGCGGGTGACAAGAAGGTCCAAGGCCGGCCCAGCCGGATTGCGCTGGCATCGAAACGGCCGGCGGCGGCATGGAAGAAACCCGTGGGGGATTCCAGAATGCGATCGCTGGCCGTCCAGCCCATCCGCGCCAGATCGGCTGCGACCACCCCCGACCCAGCCGCCCTGCCGGCATGAAACGGTTTGGTCATGGTGCTGAAATTCTCACGCAGCGCGGCTGACTGGCCAGCGGCCAAACTCAGCGCCCGCGCGCACGCCGACGCGTCGGCGCTATACAACTTCAGGGCGCCGCTTCTGCCGCAAAAGTGCTGCAGGTCCCGGTCGAATGGGCCGTCCTGGTAATGCCGGGGCGCGATAGCTTCGGCAATCTTCGATTCCACTTCCACGCCCCGGTGATAGGCGAGCATGAAGTCGCGCCCCGAGGCTCCGCGGGCTTCCGCCACTGCCAGGGCGGCCGAAAGACAAGGGGCCGTCGGATGCGTAAGCAGTCCGTATACGCGGTCCGGAGCCGCCGGCAACTGGGTGTCGTCGCAGTCGGTATGAATGCCAATGCCGTTGGCAAATGAGGCAAGCCGCGCCGGCGATCTTAAAGCTGACCCGACCACCGTTGCATCCCCGCCGGCCACTCCCAGCGATTCCAGGTACGCGCGCACGATTTGGCCGGACTTGGCCGCCGAGCCCACCAGCGCCAGCCCGATGGCGCCCACGATCGACTTCCTGCCCACGTCGATGATGTCCTGCGGTTGTTCTCGATACTTCGTCTGGACGATGAACTCCGCGATGCGGCGGGTCACACCGGCGGTCTCACCGGTGTCGGTGGCGGTTCGCACTCGCTGGCTCTTCGGAGACAGAACTGCTGTGCCCGCCAGCGCCACATGGGCCAGCCTCCTGCGGGTGAATGGATCGGACTGCATCCAGGCAGTATACTTGGCTCCCGCAAGTGCTGGCCGCCGCCTGCCGCGCCGGAAAAATCAGACCGCCTGCAAGCCAGACGGCCTCAAAGAAGAAAGTCTGGGGGCCTCCGATGGGGCAGACCCCCGCCAATATTCCCGGCATCGAGCAGTTGGGGTGTGGCTCAATGGACGTTGGTGGTGATGATAGTGCTGATTTTGGTGAAAACAGTATCCACCGTGGCGCTCAGTTGCGGCATAGCAGCAACTGCCGCCACCGCGACCATGCCGGCCGCCAATGCATATTCCACCAGGTCCTGCCCCTGACAATCCTTCCAGACCTTGAGTTTCAAAATACGATTATTTAGCCAGTTCATGTTTACTCCATCCCTTTCTTAACGCAGCCTGCAGAATGCAGCGCGCCTCTTGCTCTCCGACGAGTGACGATAGGCCTCTTCACCCGCGACGGAGACGCCGGGACGGCCCCCGGACTGATTAGCTAGCGGCTTTTTACGAGCCCATAGCTGTTGTGATGACGGTTGCGATCTTGCTGAACACTGTGTCAACCGTCGTGCTGAGTTGCGGCATGGCGGCCACTGCTGCCACAGCTACCATCCCAGCGGCCAGAGCGTACTCCACAAGGTCCTGTCCCTGTGTGTTCTTCCAGAGTCTGCGAATGTATCTGTTCATTTCGATCACCCTGCGAATACTGGAGAAGCAAGCTCCCGTACTAGAACTTATCAAGAAAATCGGGCCGTATATATTCGCGCAAACACTTAATCGAGGAGCTGTTTACCCTTAGGTGCGGGCGGGAAGCAGGCCAAACAGCGGGCGTTTCTTGCCGGACTTCTCCTTGCCCAACAGGTGCTCGGCTAAAGCGTTGATGCTGCGGCCAAACTGCGATCCGGGGGCGACCGGTTTGCCTTCCAGAATGGCGTCTTGCACGGCGGCATAATCGTTGCCCAGCAGGGCGTAGGGCGACATCTTCAGGGCGGTCTCGACATCGTCGCGTTTCAGCCCCGTGGAGGGTGTGTAGCGGGTCACTAGCAGTTTCAGCCGGCCCCGCGCGACGCCACTTTGCTCGAGGTTTTCGATGGAGCGCTTGGTTCCGTGTAACGCCGCCAGTTCGTTGGTCGTGACCAGCAGGATTTCATCCGAAAGCGAAGCCAGATCGCATCCTGGGCCGTACGCCCCCGCCACGTCGATGATGACCGCATCGTAGTGTTCGCGCCAGAAGCAGATTAGTTCCACGGCCGCGGGCCGGTCGATCGTCACGCGTGTGCCCGGTCCTTCCGGAGAGGTCAGCACATCGATGCCGTGACACTTTGTCACCAGGCGCCCCCACAGGTCCCCGTCCAGGCGCAAACAGTCGCGCACCGCGTCCCCCAAGTGAAACAACGACTTCAGCTTCAGGAGGAACGACACGCTGGCCATCAGGCAGTCGGCATCCACAAGCAACACGCGACTGCCGGCGATCCGCTTCAACTCGATCGCCAGATGGGTAGCCAGGGTGCTCGCACCGCATCCGCCTTTTCCCGGCACGACGCAGTAGACGGTAGCCGGTTTGGCCTGCTCCATGGGCACCCGCAAGAGTCCCAACCGTTCGAGCACCCCGGTCAACTGCTCGGGGCTGGCGTCGGACAAAAACTCGCACGCCCCGCGCCGTAGACAGCGCAGGATGAGATCCGCGTCGTTCTGCGGATTCAAGGCCACTACCGGCACCACCGGCGCTGCTTCAGCGATCAACTGTAACGCTTGTTCTTGATGGGAGGCTACATCCAGAAAACATATGTTGCACTCCTGCTGAGCCACCTGGGCGGCAAATGATCCCGGGCGGGGGTAGTCGGAGAGCAGACACACCTCCAACCCGAGATCGCCCGCGGCGGTTCGAATCTGCCGCGACATCGCCGCATGGGGGCAGACGATCAGCAATTTCCATTGACTCCTCATGGCTTGTGCGCTCATCGAATCAGTACATCCACTTACCAGATCGGCCAGGCGCTCCGAAAACCTTAGGGTGGCTTTATCTCTGCGCGGCCGGATTCCACAAATGGCACTACCTGGCTAAAGAGTTTCCCCGCCCGGCCGATCAGTTTCCACAGGGATAATGCCACAATCTTCCGAACAGCCGCCGACCGGTCCGGCCACATGGTTTCGCCGGTTTGCGTTGCCTTCGTTCCCGGAGCTTTTCTTCGCCGTGCTGCTGCTGGCGTTGTTTGGACGCCCCGGAACGTGGCAGGCCCTGTTGTTCGACGGGGACACGGGCTGGCACATCCGGACGGGAGAGTTGATTCTGCAGTCTGGTACGGTCCCGCGGCTCGATCCATTTTCCTTTTCCCGGCCGGGTCAGACGTGGCTTGCCTGGGAGTGGCTGGCGGACGTAATCTTTGCGCGCTTCCACGCTTGGGGCGGCTTGGAAGCGGTGGCGGCGTTCACGGTGGTGACCCTCTGTGCGTCCGGTGCGCTGTTGTTGTGCTGGCTCTTGCGCCGCGGCGTAGGGCTGTGGCTCGCCTTGGGTGTGACCCTGGGCGTGATCAGCGCGTCTACGATCCACTACCTGGCGCGCCCGCACGTGTTTTCGCTGTTGCTGTTCCCACTCTCCCTCTGGATCTTGGATGAGGATCGCCGTCGCCATTCGCGGTTGGTCTGGGTCTTGGTTCCTCTTACGGCGGTGTGGGCCAATCTGCACGGTGGTTTCGCCGCTTGGCTCACGACCCTGGCGATCCTGCCATTGGTCTCGGCCGCGGAGCGCAGTTGGCCCGCCCTGCGCCGCTATGCGTCCCTCGCCGGGGCGTGCGCGGTGGCCACCCTCGCTAACCCTTATGGCTGGCATCTGCATGCGCACATCGCCGAGTATTTAAGATCGTCCTGGATTCTGGACAACGTCCAGGAATTCCAGTCGCCGCGCATCCGGGACGAAAACATGCTGGTGTTTGCTGCTCTGCTGCTGGCGGGCGTCGCATTGTCCTCGCGGGCCTTGGCGCGCCGCCAATGGTTTGAAGGAGCGCTGGTGCTGGTATGGGCCCTGGCGGCCCTGCGCTCAGTGCGCCATGTACCGCTATACGCTGTGGTGGCGGCGCCTGTGATTGCCTCGGAGTGCGCCTTTTGGTGGGCGGCTTGGGCCAAGGGTTTGCCGCCGGGCGCTGTGGTGCGGGCCTTATGGGACTCGGGCCAGGAAATCGGCCGCACCCGCCGCCTGGGTTTGTGGGCAGTTGCCTTGGGCGCGCTGGCCCTGTGGCTCGTGCTGCCACCGACGCCGATCCGCGATTTCCCGGCATCCCGTTTTCCGGCTGCCGCGGTATCGAGTAACCTGGCGCGCCTGACCTCTCCGGCGCGCGTGCTCACCTCCGACCAGTGGGCCGATTACCTGATCTACCGTTTCTACCCGCGCCAGCGCGTGTTCTTCGATGGCCGGAGTGATTTCTACGGGCCGGCGTTGGGGGCCAACTATCAGGCATTGCTATCCGCTGCGCCCGAATGGCACGGGATTATGTTCCGCTACGATTTTGACGTCGCGCTTCTGCCGTTCGACTGGCCTCTCGGAAGCGTGCTCGAACATGATTCGGATTGGGAGCTGGTGTATCGCGACCGTCTCGCGCGCCTGTTTGTACGCCGCGGGCTAAAGGAAACGCGTCGTACCGCCGAATGTCATGTGGTAGGCGGATGAACATGCTCCTTGCAATAGCAATCGCACTTGGCTGTCTGGCGGCCTTCGACGATCTTCGCCGGAATGCCGTCTCGAATTGGATCAACTCGGGTGCCTTACTGGCTGGATTGCTCTACCACGGGATAAACCATGGATGGGTTGGGCTCGGCCTTTCGGCCGCGGGAGCCATCCTGGGGTTCGCCGTTTTTCTGGTTTTTTATTGGCTGGGAGCCATGGGTGGAGGAGACGTGAAACTCATGGCTGCTTTCGGCGCTCTCCTGGGGCCTTCTGGAATTCTGCTGGCGGCCTTGCTGGCGGCGCCCATTGGCGCACTGATCGCCGCGGCCTGCCTGGCGTGGAACCGCCGACGCCGCTCAATCCCGTACGCCCCGGCGATCGTGCTGGGCGCGTGGTTGGCGTTGTTAGGACAAGGATGACAAATGCGTATAGACCGTAGGTTCGCCATCGTGGTAGGGCTCAGCCTGATCTGGGCGTTTCTGGTTTCGGCAGCGTTCTACCGGGTGGCGAGCGGCGGCAGCCACTCGCCCGGCGGCCCGCAGCCGCAAAGGCCATTAGTGGTGGCAGTCGAACCGATGTCTGTCGGCTCGGTCATCAAGCCAACTTCCGTGAAACTGTCGCGGGTGCCTGACAACTTCTTCCCCAACGGCGGCTTCTCTCGGATCGAGGATGTTCTGGAGCGGCCGGTCATCAGCCCCATACAGCCCGACGAGCCCATTGTTGAAGCGCGCATTGCCGCGCGCGGCAGCGGCGGCGGATTGTCGCCTCTGATTCCGCCGGGCCTCAGAGCCATCTCGGTTCGCGTCAACGACGTGGTGGGTGTCGCCGGGTTCGTGCTACCGGGTATGCGCGTAGACGTGCTGGTTACCGGCCTTCCGCCCGGGCACGAGGGCATGATGACAGCCACGGTCTTACAAAACATCACGGTCCTGTCGGCGGGCCAGACCATTCAGGTGGATGCCAAGAGCCAGTCCATCAATACTCCGGTGGTAACCCTGCTGGTCACTCCGGCACAAGCCGAGGCTCTCACTCTCGCCAACAATGAAGGCAAGATCCAGCTCATCTTGCGGAACTCAAGCGACCAGCAGGTGGCCGCCACCGCGGGTCGCGAGTTGCGGGAGTTGTATGGCCTGGCAAAACAGGCGCCGGCGCTGGTGACGGCGCTCCCGTACCGGCCTGCTGCCACGCGCCCGCCCATTCCGGCTCCGGCAATGGCGGCGCCACGGCTTTTGGAGCCTCCTTCCGAGGGGATCGTCGTCATTCGTGGAAATCAGAAGGTCATTGAGTCCTTCGAACCGAGTGCAGGTGGATCGAAATGAGAAATTGGGCAATTGCGCTGATTCTGTTAGGGGCAGCCAGGCCGGTCCTGGCAGTGGATCACGCCGATGCGGAAGCGACCGAATTGGTCCTCGCGCTCGGCGGGGGAGTCGTCGTGGACTGCCCGGACGGGATTTCGCGGATGGCTGTCAGTGCGCCGGAAGCCGTGGATGTGGTTACTGCCAGTAATCATGAAATCCTTTTCAACGGAAAGGGGCTGGGACACGCCACGGTTGTGATCTGGTCGAAACTTGGCAAGCGGAAAACCTATAGTGTGAGCGTAGAGCCGAACCTGGAACCCATGCGCCGTCTGCTGCGCGAAACGTTTCCCAATGAGGAAATCGACGTGCGCGCCTCCCACGACTCGATGGCGTTAATCGGGCGGGCGAGCAATGTGGCGGTCGCCGAGCGCGCTTTGGCGCTAGTCGCAGCCACCGCAAAAGGGGCTATCAGTAACCTGCAGGTTGCTCCTCCGCCGGCGGAGAATCAGGTCCTGTTGCGCGTCAAGTTTGCCGAGTTAACCCGCACTGCGGATGCGGAATTCGGTGTGAACTTGCTCTCCACCGGTGCGTTGAACACGGTGGGGCAGATTAGCACAGGACTGCCGGCTTCGGCGCAACTGGGCCAAGCGATGGGCGCCGGACAAAATTCGTTCAGCCTATCCGATATACTCAACGTGTTCGCCTTCCGGCCGGACTTGAATCTTGGGGTCGTCATTCGAGACCTCCAGGCCCGGGGCCTCCTCCAGATTCTCGCCGAACCCAACCTGGTGGCAACCAGCGGCAAGGAAGCCAGCTTCCTGGCCGGCGGGGAGTTTCCCGTACCGATAGCTCAGGGCGGCGCCACGGCTGGGGCGATTACGATTCAATACAAAGAGTTTGGTATCCGCCTGTCGTTCACCCCGTTGGTCACTCCTCAGCACACCATCCGGCTGCATGTCAAGCCGGAGGTTTCTTCGCTGGACGCTGCGGATGGCATTAATGTCTCTGGCTTCAAGATTCCGGCGCTGACTACGCGGCGTCTGGAGACCGATATCGAACTGGGCGAAGGACAGAGCTTCGCCATCGGCGGCCTGCTGGACGACCGGATCACGGAAAACCTCTCCCAAATTCCTGGGCTGGCCCATATTCCGCTATTGGGAGCGCTCTTCAAGAGCCGCCAGGAGACCAAGTCGAAAACCGAGTTGATCATCATCGTGACACCGGAAACGGCTTTACCGACCGCGAGCATAATCCAGGGCCCCGTTATGCCCAAGCCTTTTATGGAAGCACCCAATATGGAAGCACCCACGGAGGTTTCGAAACCCAAACCATGAGCACAGAGCCTGCAGCCCAGGAGGGAACCAGCTGGGAACAGCGTCTGCTGCGCAACCCCTCCCGCAAAACCACCCTGAAGCCCGAGTACCAGGAGCTCAAGTTCACGCTGCACCGGAAGCTGCTGGACCAGATCAACCTGGAGACACTCGCCAGCATCGACAACGACCGGATCCGCGCCGAGGTGCGCCAGGCGGTGCTCTCCATCGTGGAAAACGAGCCGACGCTGCTCACCGCCTCGGAGAAAATGCAGATCAGCGAAGAGGTGCTGCACGAGGTTTTCGGATTAGGCCCGCTCGAACCCTTGCTGCAGGACCCGAGCATTTCGGACATCCTGGTGAACGGTTACAAACATGTCTATGTGGAACGCGGCGGACTCCTGGAAGCCACCAGCGTACGTTTTCACGATGACAGCCACCTGCTGCGCATCATCGACAAAATCGTCTCGCAGGTTGGCCGGCGGGTCGATGAATCGAATCCCATGGTGGATGCGCGGCTCAGCGACGGCTCGCGCGTGAACGCTATCATCCCGCCTCTGGCCGTGGACGGACCGCTGCTCTCGATCCGCCGCTTCGGCACCGATAAGCTCATGCCCGCCGATCTGGTCGAGCGGCTGTCCATAACGCCGGGGATGATGCGGCTGCTCGAGGCCGCCGTTAAAGCGCGGCTCAATATTATCGTGTCCGGGGGCACCGGCTCTGGAAAGACGACACTGCTCAACGCGCTGTCAGTCTTCATCTCCCCCAAGGAGCGCATCGTGACGATCGAAGACGCCGCCGAGTTGCAATTGAAGCAACCGCACGTGGCACGCCTCGAAACCCGCCCTGCCAACGTGGAGGGCCACGGTATGGTTCGCCAGCGCCAACTGCTCATCAACTGCTTGCGTATGCGGCCGGACCGCATCATCGTGGGTGAGGTCCGCGGCGAAGAAGCGCTGGACATGCTGCAAGCCATGAACACCGGTCACGACGGATCGTTGACCACAGTCCACGCCAACAGCCCGCGCGACGCCATCGCGCGGCTGGAAGTGATGATCTCGTTAGCCAATGCCAACATGCACCTTACGGCCATCCGGCAACAGGTTGCCTCAGCCGTACACATCCTGGTGCAGGCCGCCCGCTTGAGCGATGGTTCACGTCGTGTGATTAATATCACCGAGGTGACTGGCATCGAAACCGACGTGGTCACGCTGCAGGACATCTTTGTCTTCGAAAAGCGCGGCGTGTCGCCGGAAGGTCAGGTGCTCGGACGCTTCTGTGCCACCGGCATTCTACCGAAATTCAACGACAAGCTGGTCGCCGCGGGGATCCGGCTCCCAGTCGAGATGTTTGATGAAATCGTCACGGTGGGGCCGGAATGAACGTAGCGGTTTTCTTTCTGGCTCTGGTGTCCAGCCTTGGTTGTTACGCACTGGTCTCGCGGAGGCTGGGCCGTAAGGGGCGTTCGGCGGCCGTACGCCGCCTGATGGGGAAACATCTCGTCAAAGCGGATGTCAACCCAGCCAGCGGACCGCTGTTGATGCAGATGGCCGGTGAGGTCCGCGGCCGTCTGGCCACTCATCTACTGGAGCGGCTCCGCCTCAAGCCGGCTATCGAGCGCATGCTGGAGACCGCCGACCTCAAGTGGGGAGCGCCCGGCTTGGCCCACCGTTCAGTAGGTCTGTTCCTGGCGGGATTCGTGCTGGTCACCCTGCCCACCGCAAACCGGATGCCGTTATTCGCGTTGCTGGGCGGCGCGCTGGCAGGGGCGTTTCCACTGCTCTATGCAAGGCGCAAGGGCAAAGGACGTGTAAAGCATTTTGAAGAACAGTTCCCAGATTGCCTGGAGTTCATTTCCCGATCGATGCGCGCCGGCCACGCCTTTTCCGTCTCGCTCGAAATGGTGCACCGCGAGTTCCCCGAACCGTTGGCCGGAGAGTTCCGCCGCACCTTCGAGGAGCAGAACCTCGGGCAGCCGCTGGAGATCGTACTGCAAAAACTCGCCCATCGGATGCCTTCCATGGACGTACAGTTCTTCGTTTCCGCGGTGCTGCTCCAGAAACGCACGGGTGGCAATCTCGCCGAACTGCTCGACAAGCTGGCGCATATTATCCGGGAGCGTTTCAAACTGCGCGCCCGCATCCGCGCTATCAGCGCCCAGGGCTTGATGTCCGGCCGCATTCTGTCGGCGATTCCCCTGGCTGTCGGCGCATTGATGTTTATGGTCAATCCGGACTACGCCCGCTTCTTCATCGTGGATCCCGCCGGCCACGAGATGGTGGCCGCGGGGTTGGCCATGCAACTGGTCGGATATCTGATCATCCGTAAGATCGTGACTTTCGAGGTATAGATTTGCTCACCTTACTCACAGCCTCCATGTTCGCTTTGGTAGCCTCCGTTACGGCCCTGCTCTGCTTCCGTCTGTTGAACCTGCGCGGTCGGTATCTGGACCGCCTGGCGGCGCGCGCTCAAACCGTGTCACCCTTCCTCCCTTCGCCGAGCCTCATCTGGCGCGATCTGGTGAGTTGGATCGGTATGTTCGTGCCGGCCGCGCCCAAGGATTTGCCGCGCTTGAAACGCCGGCTGATCCGCGCCGGATTCCGCAATCCGAGCGCTGTACGCATATTCCACGGAACCCGCGCCGTATCGACCCTCGTCCTCTGTCTCGTTGCTCTCGGCGCTGGCCTCCGGTCTTACGTTACGACCCAGAATCTGATCTTCCTCACGGGAGGCGGCCTCTTCGTCGGCTACCAGTTGCCCATGCAGTATCTGCTTCTGCGCATCCGCCGGCGCCAGCGCGCTGTGGAGAAAGGTCTTCCCAACGCGCTCGATTTGATGGTGGTCTGCGTGGAAGCGGGTTTGGGACTCGACCAAACCACCCTGCAAGTGGCCAAAGAGCTGCAGACCGCCCATCCCGAGATCTGCGAGGAGTTTGCTGTCATGAACCTGGAGATGCGCGCCGGCAAACGCCGCGTAGAAGCGCTGCACAACCTGGCGGATCGGACCGGTGTAGCCGAGCTCAAAAAGCTGGTTGCCGTCCTCATTCAGACAGACCGGTTTGGAACCAGCATCGCGCAGAGCCTGCGCGGACATTCCGACTACATGCGCGTGATGGCCCGCCAGCGGGCCGAGGAGCGCGCAGCTAAGCTGGCCGTTAAGCTGGTTTTCCCGATCTTCTTCTGTGTGCTGCCGACGTTGTTTATAGTGACCATCGGCCCCGCGCTGACGCACCTTGTGCGGGATCTCATTCCTATGATCGAAAACATGTAAGTGGTCGATAAGTAAGGCAAGAAAGGAGAACCGTTCATGGATTCGTCCGTAGTTCGCATAGTTTGTGCTGGCCTGGTAGTCGCGTTTGGCGTGTTGATCTTTATGCGCCGCCGCGGCCGCAGCAGCGAGTAGTTTGTTACCCGGCATTCGGGCGCGGCGGTGAGACCCCCGCGCCCTTCTGCCACTCTCCCTCGGTTCATCGGACGGGTATCACGAGTGTGTTACTCTCCACCCCACCCACCACAACCTGCAGATTGATCGGGTCTCCGCTTGGTAGATCGTCGGGCAATTGCACTTGTACCAGGGCGATCCCCGCCAGCGTGGGGGCCGCGACCCCGAAGTCCGGAGCCAGATTCCGGCCTGATATTACAACTTGCAGGCTATCTGCCAGGGGATAGGGAGGGCTGTCCGGAGCCCGAAATCCATCGGGAAGCGAGTCCACATACGGTCCTAGACCGGTTCCGTAAACAAGGAGCCGTTCTCCGGGGTGTGCGGGTGCGTCTTCGCTAGGGACTGAGCCGTCCAGACGTATCGCGGCGAACAGCCCCGGCGCGTCGCGCGCGATGGTGAACGCAACCTGCCGCAAGGGGCCGGATGCACGGTGAATCTCGAGTTGGTACTCCCCTGGGTCGAGCCCGGAAGCAACCTGGAAATTGATCTGTTCTGGCGAAATATACAACAGCGCCAAAATCCGGCCGGCGCAGAGGAGGCTCACACCACCCATGCTCTGGGGTAGCGGATTCGAGGCGCTGCTCGCCGTGGTATCCGCCAGGTTGGTGCCGAACAAGGTCGCGATGGAACCCGGCCCGATGGCGGCCCCTTCCGCAGCAGCGTTGGAGACGTGCAGGGGCCGTGGCGCGGGAGGTCCCAGCACGACCACCGCCCGCACCGCATGAGGAGCGTTCATTACCAGCGTGGCTGGAGTGACCGGCCCGCTCAAATCCAACTCCCAATTCTGGAACCGTGTGCCCGCCGAGGGGCTGTAGGAAAGCGTCACAGCGGTACTCGCCAGGAAGAAACCATCCGCTTTCGGCGGTGAAATTTGCCACGAGCCCGAGTCGGCCGGCCGGGTGCTGAGCGTGAGCCGGTACGAGGTGCTGTAACGTGCCGTGACCTTCCGGTATCCGGCGGCCGCCGTCAGGGTCCCGTTGGTCCCGTCCCAGCCCTGGAAATCGTAGCGCATCCCGGCAGGATCCAATACCGAAACGGGCGCCGCGAGCTGCACGACCGCTCCTATGGCGCGCTCAATCTCACACGGTGTGGCACAATCGGTGCCATCGACGGTCATTTTCAGACCGCTGGGAATGCTTTCGATGCGTATACGGCTGCGCGGCACGTACACGGCGGTCAACCGGATTCCCAAATCCGCCTGGTCCAGTGTGACCGGCACGGTTTCGGTGGACGCTACGGTGCCGTCGGACCAAGACTGGAATACCCACGGCGCCCCCGACGCATCTAGTAGGTGCGGCGGCGCGGTGACACTATGTACCTCGCCTGGCGCCGCGTAGAAGTTCTTCGGTGTGACGGCATCGGCACTATCCAACGTCAACGTCAGGCCCACCGGCTGACTCAGCAAAGAAATCTCTACCGCTCGTGCGAATTGAGCCCCAACCGAGCCGGGGGAGCTAAGAGCTTGCACTTGGTAGCTATGGTTCATAGCGCCGCCATCGCTCCAGGACTGGAACATCCACAGCAGCCCGTGGTTGTCTCTCTGGGGCGAAAGCGCGCTCAACTGGTGGGCGGTATTCCACCCCCACTCTACAGTCGCAGGAGCTGCCACCGGTTGGCGATCTGCCAGCAACTGCAGGCCGGTGGGAGAGCTGGTCAGCTGGATCTGGCGCGCCACCGCAAAACCCGGGTAGACCAGGGCGGGCGCGTTCGCCACAAAACTGTACAGCGGGGGTAGCGCGCCCCCTCCTTGTGCCCAGCCGGTAAACACGTAACCCGGTCCCGGCGCAGCCGCCATCATTACTGTGGAGGCGGCATCCACCCACACATCGGTATTTCCCTGGTATGCCTGCTGGTTGATCCAGATTGTGCCAGGAGCGTTGCAGGGTGGATCCGGAGGACATTGAAAGTAGCTGATGCTGACCGCGTACTCGACGGCCAGCCCGGCAGTGTAGGACGTGATCCCCGCATCGGCCGTGATGGTGATCTGATTGGAGACGTTGGGCCATGGCAGCCATCCCTGAAAAAGGTATCGCGTCTTCGAAGTTGGCCCGGCGTTTTGGATAACGGGGATCGAAAGAGTGTGCTTGCTCCCCGCCGGCCAACTGAAAGCGGCCCCACCAGTGGTCCACTGTCCATCCACCTGAAATAGGGCATCGTTGGCCGTCGTCGAAATGCGGGTTGTCACTATTTGATCCTGGGCCGCCAAAGAGGCGGCACAAGCGACGCTGAACAGCCACACCGCTTGGCAAATAACATTACGTGATCTCAATCGCGTGTCCTCTGTTGAAACTCATCGACTCACCCGATAAGAGTCTTATGTGGACCGAACGGTTTAGGGTTTTGAACCGAGTGATCGCGCTGGCAGCTGCCGCCGGTTTCCTGGTAGCGGTGCACGCTGCCAGTCTTGGCAAGGTCATCCCCATCGGTGGCGAAGCGTCGGACATTGCTATAGATGAAGCCCGTGGTGTGCTCTACATTGCCAATTTCACGGCCAGCCGGATTGACGTGCTCTCGCTGGCGGACCAAACAATTCACAGCTCGATTCACGTGGCGGCGGCTCCCGCGGCGCTGGCCCTTTCTCGGGATGGCCGCTACCTGGTAGTGACGCACTTCGGAAATGTGACGCCACCCGGATCGCCGGCTAATGCAGTCAGCATCCTGGATCGAAGCAACGGCAGCCTCCAGACACTGGTCTTGAGCGATCCTCCGTTGGGTGTGGCCTTCGGCGCCGACGGGTGGGCGCTTCTTGCTACCACGACGCAGTTCCTGCGGCTCGACCCTGCCAGCGGGCAGACCGTCTTCGTGACCAGCATCGCCAACGTGACGGCCAACAGTATTCCGGCCGCACCGGGAACACCTCCCGTGCAGATCGTAGCGGCTTCCATGGCGGCCTCTGCTGACGGCCAGTACATCTTCGGCTTGACCGATTCCATCTATTTCCGTTACGACGTAGTATTTGGAGAGGTGACGGTGACGGGCTACACGGCATCGCCTGCCTTGGGACCCCGCGTGGTCAGCGTGGCCCGCGACGGTTCCTATTACACCGCCGGCTGGGGCCTTTTTGGACGCACCGGTGTGTTACTGGGCCAGTTCCCGAATGCCGCGGGGCTATTAGCCGTGGGTTCACACGCGATCGATTCCGTAGCAGGCATCATTTATGGCCAGATTCCCGAAGCCAATGCGGCCACCGGAGCGCCGCCCGTCCTGACGGTTTGGGATGCCGACAATCTTACGGTACGGGATCGCCTGCAATTACCCGAAAACCTTACCGGCCGGTCGCTGCTCAACAGCGCTGCCGACAGGCTCTATGCGGTTTCCGACAGCGGTGTCGTGGTACTGCCGGTCGGTTCCTTCCAGAATGTTCACCGTCTCACAGCGGATCACGAGGATTTGGTGTTTCGCGCGAGCTTTTGCCAGCCCGGCGCCATAACGCAGTCCCTGCAGATCGTCGATCCCGCCGGCGGAACCACCGCTTTCTCCCTCAGCACGTCCATGACGGGAGTCGTTATCTCACCATCCACCGGACAAACGCCGGCGACTGTACAGGTGACGGTCGATCCGGCGGAGTTCCAGGATCGCCAGGGGACGGTCACAGGACTCCTGACGATTTCTTCGCCCCAGGCGGTCAACCTGCCCCCATCGGTACGCCTCCTGGTAAATAACCAGAGGCCGGATGAGCGGGGCATCGCGACGGATGTCCCGGGCACGTTGGTAGATCTGCTGGCGGATCCCGCCCGCGACCGGTTCTACGTATTACGCCAGGATCGCAACCAGGTGTTAGTTTACGACGGTTCCGGTATGTCGCTGGTCGCTACTTTGCGCACCGGCACCACCCCGACCCGCATGGCTCTCACGATGGATAGCAAGTATCTGCTGGTGGGGCACGACAATTCACAGTTAGCTTACGTTTACGACCTGGACACGCTCATGCCGTCGTTGCCGATCGTTTTCCCCATGGGCCATTACCCCCGCTCGGTGGCAGCATCGGGAAACGCCATGCTGGCGGCTTCCCGTGTGGTCGGCACCACCAACACGATTGACCGCATCGATTTTGCCTCGCGCACTGCGGTGCCCCTGCCCAGCCTCGGAGTATTTCAGAACTCGGTGAATACCGATACTGTGTTGGCCAGCTCGGCCAACGGTGCGTCCATTCTCGCGGCCTCCGCGGATGGGAACCTGCTGTTGTACGATGCAGGCGCCAATTCGTTCACGGTGTCGCGCAACATTGCGACGACGTTGGCCGGCGATTTCGCGGCTTCCGGTGACGGCCGGTTTGCCGCCGGCAACTATCTGCTCAACGCTTCATTGGTCCCTACCGCAACTTGGACCGGCTCCGCCTTCAACTCCGGCTTTGCTTTTCTGAACGGGCAGGGATTGCGTTTGACCGGGCCCCACAGTGCATCCGGAGCAAGCGGGGTGCTGGCGCGCGTGGACCTGACGGCGGGGAGTCTAATAAGCCCCACAGGCATCGCCGAGCAGCCCATGGCTTCCGCCGGCAACTCCGTCTTTACGCGCACGCTGGCGCCGCTGGCGAATGGCAACGCCATGATCGCCCTGACGATCTCCGGTTTCACCTCTCTGTCCTGGAGCTTCGACGCCGCGGTGGTGGCGCCTTCGATTGCGAGCATTGTCAATGCCGCCAGTCTGGGCGGCGCGGTAGCACCGGGGTCTCTGATTTCGGTGTTTGGCAACAATCTCAGCCCCACCAGCATTGCCACGTCGCAAATGCCGTTGCCGACCGCGATTGGCCAATCCTGTCTGACTGCCAACGGACTTGCCATACCCATGCTGTTCGCATCGCCGCAACAGGTCAACGCGCAGTTGCCCCTATATCTCTCTGGCAGCGCCACCATGACGCTATACACACCTGGGGGCTCGAGCGATGACTACTTCTTAAACGTGCAGCCAGTCGCGCCCGCAGTTTTCCAAAGTGGAACTGCCGGCCCGCTGACGGGTATCCCTACGGTGGTCAAGGCCAGCAACCAACAATTGGTCACGCCGTCCAACCCGATCCACGGCAACGATTGGATCGTCATCTACGCCACCGGTCTGGGGATCACCTCACCGGCGGTGGCAGCGGGGCTGCCCGCTCCTTATGCGCCACCGGCATTGGCGGTGGTCGCACCCGACGTAAGCTTAGGCGGCATTCCGCTGGTTGTGAGCTACGCCGGCCTGGCGCCCGGCGAAGTCGGGGTCTACCAGATCAATGCGCAGGCGCCCCTGAAGCCTGCCGAAGGGGACCAGGTACCGCTCACCATCACACAGGGCGGTGTCATCGCGTCAGTGGCTGTGCGTGTGGTTCGTTGAAAGGAAATTTGTGTACCGCAATTTACTTATTTGCTTAATCGTGGCGGTCGGCGCGGCACATGCGCAGACGCGTGAAATCGGAGTGATCGGGGGCGCCGCCTTTGGCGCTTGGCCTTCCGATCCAAGGCGCCCCCGCGGACACCTCCGCGGGATTTCAGCCCGGGGCCGCAGGCGGTGTCCTGCTTGGCCAGGATCTTTACAATCATTGGAGCGGAGAGATTCGTTATCTTTTTGAGCTGCGTAACCCGCGCGTCTCATCGGCGGGGCAGACCGCTTCGTTCGCCGGGCAGGCCCATGTGATTCAGTACGAACTAATTTACAGCACGCGGACTCGAGAAGAGCGCGTGCGCCCATACCTCGCAGCGGGCGGCGGCATCAAGCTATTCCGTGGAACCGGCGCAGAAGAGGCGTACCGCCTGAATATGCAGTACGCCGACCTGACGCACACCCAAGAGCTGAAACCCATGCTCAGCGTGGGAGGCGGGGTAAAGTGGACGGTGGGCAAACGCATGATCCTCCGGGTCGAATGTCGCGACCAGATCACGCCCTTCCCTACCAAATTGATCCACGCAGCCCCCGGGATGTCGTTGAAAGGATGGCTAAACGATTTCGTCCCCACCGTGGGCCTGAGTTGGCGCCTTTAGGGCCGCGCCCTACGGCCGGTTGATCAGGCTGGCGACATAGCCGGCCCCAAAGCCGTTATCGATATTCACCACCGTCACATTGCTGGCGCAACTGTTGAGCATCCCCAGCAACGCCGCCAAGCCGTTAAAGCTGGCGCCATAACCCACGCTGGTCGGTACCGCTATCACGGGACATGATACCAGCCCGCCCACGGCGCTCGGAAGCGCGCCTTCCATGCCCGCGCACACCACGATCACGCGAGCTTCGGTCAGGCGCTCGCGGTGGTGCATCAGGCGGTGAAAGCCGGCCACTCCGATGTCATGGATGGTCACGACTTCGTTGCCCATCACTTCGGCCGTGATTTGGGCTTCCTCCGCCACCGGCATATCGCTGGTACCGGCGGAAACCACTGCCAGGATGCCTTTGCCGCGAACCGTCCGGTCGCGCCAGAACCGTATGGCCCCGGAACGCGGAAAATACTCGCCGCCGGTCAATTTCTGCGCTACCGCCGCAGCGCACTCCCGATCGGCACGCGTAATCAGCACGTTGTTGGCGCTATCCAGCAACCGCTCGGCTATGGCGATCACCTGTTCGGAGGTCTTGCCTTTGGCGAAGACCACCTCCGGGATGCCATGGCGGAGTGCCCGGTGGTGATCCACGTTGGCGAAACCAAGGTCCTCGAACGGCATGTGGCGCAGCCGAGTCATGGCGCCTTCCGTGTCCAAGGTTCCGGTGCGCACTTGCTCCAGTAAAGACCGGAGCTGTTCAGGGTCCATTTGGTAAGAATATCAGACGGCCTCGAGACACAAATCGCGGCTCTCCGGTGCTTACCGGCTTTGCCTTTAGGGGTTTACCTAGAACCCCACAGTAAAAAAATTACGAAAGTACCAAAAATCATCTGGCGGAATTAGAGCTTTCAGGCTATTGTTGGAGGGTGGTTTGCCGAACATGATATGAGCAGCATGAACACAGAACAAAAAAGCGGAGGGCAGTTCTTCGGAGGAACGCTCGATCGTCGTGAAACAAACCGGTTCCCAGTCAGGGAGGAAGTGCGTTACCGATTGCTCCAATCCAAGGCGGTTCAACTCACAGGCGCAGGCAAAACTGTTGATATCAGTAGCGGTGGCATTCTGTTCACCACCAGCGAACCCCTACCAGCCGGACGATTGGTGGAAATTTCGGTGAACTGGCCGGCACGGCTCGACGGGACGTGTCCCCTTCAGTTGGTTGCTACCGGCCGGATCGTCCGCGCTGATGGCGCCAGAGCAGCGGTGCGTATCGAACGGTACGAGTTCAAAACTCGCTCCTCCGCAACGCTATCCGCGGGGGCCTAGGTACTTCTAATCACAATCCCGGTGTACCGTGGCCGGGGAGAATGCCGGGAGACAAATCGCCACGTATTCGGCGCCGCCTGCGTCCGGACTGCTGTAGCGCACCCATTCTCCGCGGTGCGCGATAATGGCTTGGCCGGCAGTCACGTCGATGGTGCCGCCCTCGTGTTCCACACGCAGTTTGCCGCGCAGCATTAGAGTGAACTCATCGAACTCGGGCCGCTGCCCAGGTTCCTGCCAACCTTCGGGGCTATGCATGTGAGCAATGCTCACAGCATGGGTCCCCGAATTCACGCGGCCGATGTACTCCTCAATCAGTTTGGGCTTGTTACCAGCGGCTTCCACTCGTGTTGGGACGGGAATGAGTGTCGGCATTTCGTCCGTTCCTCCTCGGTGCATGGTAGCAGGCCGGGACTGCCAAAAATCGGACTTGCAGGGGAGTTCCCGCCATCGGTATACTGACATTTTCGCTGAGATGTTTATGACGGCGAGAGACAACTTCGACCCCTTAGCGCCGCAACGGGAAGCGGCTTTCTTCTACGGCCTCTTCTTGCGCGGGCACGACATCGAAACTCTTCGGCAAGATATCGACGTACCCCGCTCCATGATGGATAAGTGGATGAGAGCGCGCGATTTTGAGGCGTCCTTCCTGGAGAATCTACAGCGCGTGTACAGCTATCGCAAGCAGGTGCTGGCCATATTCGATGGCTTGGTCCTCAATGAGCAAAACCGCCCCCGGGTGCAGTAGCCTCCCCCAACTCCTGAACGGAACTTCCCACCCTCTTTAAAACACCACCAGCCGGTGATCGGGACAGTCCAGATTGACTGCTTGATAGAGCCGCGTGGGGAGATCGAGGCCGTGCTTGGCGAGGAACGGCAGGATCGAGTAGATGCGCTCCTGCAAGTGGCGCTCAGGACACACCAGGCCGGAGAGCGAAGCGGCATCGCGGGCCGATTGTGCGTCCCGGCGCAGTGCTTCCCGGCCAATTTTGCGTTCCATTTTTTCGAGCTGGTAGCGTATCTTGCGGCTGCTGCGATCCAGCGCGACAGCGAGCGTCGGATCGAACCCCGCCACTTCGCCGCGCAGGTGATCGATGGCCGCATCGACGGTCGTTCGCGCATCACGAAGGGCACCGCTCAACTTAGGGGGCACAATCTTCGCGGAAATCTGTTGCCTGAGCGCCTCCTCGCCGTGGAAGAAATCCGTCAGGCCCAACGCGTAGCGATCCATCAGCTTGTGACTGCGCTCGTCCAAAAGCGTAAACCCATTGCGTGGGAACTGGGCCGGCATCCAGCCCAGCAGGCTGCGGTATATGACCTCCGACTGCGCCAGGTAGGCGATCTCTGCCGGCCCGCCGACGTACGCCGCCGTGGGCAGCAGGAAATCCTGAACCACGGGACGCAGCAGGGCGTTCGGGGACAGTGACGTGGCGCGATCCATCAACTCTTCCGTACTGAAGCGGCGTCCGTTCAGCACGTACTCCCGCTCGTGACGCCGCAGTGCCAGGCGCTTCCCGTTTTCCAGCAGGAACACCAGGGAGGTCTGCGGTTCCACATGGACCTGGGCGTGATACCCCGCGGCTGCCAGCTCTCGGTTGCGTTCCAACAAACGCTCCGTCAGTTCGGGCGCGGCCTGAACGGCAGAGCGCAGGCAGGGCGCCGCGAGCTCGCGAAAGGCCGGGAGTAGCGGATCGACTTGCAGAATGTCGAATTGAGACAGGATCGCCCGCAGCAGCTCGCCAAAGGCCTTCCCCATGGTGCTGCCGGCACGATAGCTTTCCTCCACCAGGTCTGCCACATCTTCGCCGTGCGGAAGCCCGCGCAGGTGGGCGCGTAGCTCGCGCAACGGGGGCGCAACCAGGGCGACATCGCCCACCGGCTGTGTGGTCGACACGCGGCGCATCTCGAGCTTCAGGGGACGATGTTCGCCATCGAATACCCAAGCGTGATTGACCTCCGCAAAATCGTGGTCCTGGGTGGCGAGCCAAAAAATGGGAACTGCCGGAACGCCCGCCGCCGTCAACGATTCCGCCAGCTTGACGGCGGTCAGCGCTTTATGAATCGTGTATGCCGGACCGGAAAACAGACCCACCTGCTGGCCCGTGACCACTGCCACGGTCCCGGGCTGGGCAAGCTTCCGGAGCGATTCGCTCTCCGGATTCTGCGTCCTGAGGGCGGCCACGAGGGCCGAGCGCTTCGCCGCAGGGAAGTCCAGTTCCTTGGAGGCTGCCAGGGCACCCTCGAAGTCGGCCCGGCGATTCCAATAAAACCGTGAAGTGCGGTCGGGATAATACAGCACATCCGCGAACAGTGGGGACGTGTGAGGCAACTCGGTCTGACGAACGCAGCTACATTGCATGCGAAGGATCAGCTTACCAGATGCAAGGGGACTTCCGGCGGATGCAGGCAGCTTGCCCGTGCCCAAGGCTGATGCGGTCCGTTTCGGAGCTCAACCCGCCGGCAGGATCCGGGAAATGTCGTTATAGATGACGAACGCCAGCAGCACCATGATGAAGACGAACCCGACCTTCAACACCGCATCCTTGACGTTCAGGCTTAGATCGCGTTGCATGATCATTTCTACGAACAGCATCAGGATCGTGGCGCCATCCAGAATAGGGATCGGCAGCAGATTGAGGATCGCCAACTGCATGCTGAGCATGGCCATCAGCATCACGAAGGCGGACGGGCCCTCGCGCGCGGCCTCACCCGAAATCTGCGCGATGCCGATCGGGCCGGCGATCGTCTTGGGCGACATCCGCCGCTCCACGATGCCCCGGATGACCTGGCCAAACATCACCGCGTCTTTGGCATTCTCATGCAGCGACTCGTTCAGGGCTTCCGGAAACGAAAGCCGAGTGGTGACCAGCTTCAACTTTTGTTGCGGCCCCACTCCGATCATCCACCGGGGCGGCCCATCCAGCTTGGCGTAGACCGGTTGCACGGTGACATCCGATTTTTGCCCGTTACGCAGGATTTCGATTTGGAGCGGCTTGCCGCCACTGTTCCGCGTCAGCTCCTGGAATTTGGATACGGAATGTATGGGCTGTCCGTCGACGGACAACAGCAGATCACCCTTTTTGAGGCCGGCCTTGTCGGCAGGGTATCCCGGTTCTATGGCGGCGAACTGGACTTCACCACGCTCATCCCATCCCGCGGAACCGCCGGTGCGATCGCTAGGAGCCGGGATGACCACGGTGTCGAACCGTCTTCCGTTGCGCTCAATCGTCAAGTGCATCTGCTGATAAGCGCCGGTTACGGTCTTCAGGCCAACGTCTTCCCAGGTCGGATTGCTCTTGCCATCCAGCTTCACAATGCGGTCGCCATCCTGAATCCCGGCTTTGGCGGCCGGCGAGTCCGGCGTCACATGGCCGATCACGGCCTGCATATCCTCGTCGGCGACCTTCTGGTACTTGATCATGAACAGTCCGGTAAGCAAGCCAACGGCGAGCACCATGTTCATGAACGGGCCGGCAAACGCGATAATCGCCCGCTGCCAGCGGGGCTTGGCCAGGAAACTGCGCGGATCGTGGATGTTCTCGTCGCTCGGCTGCTCGCCCGTCATCTTGACGTAGCCGCCTAGCAGGAGCAGCGAGAACTTGTATTCCGTCTCGCCGCGGCGAAAACCGAACAAACGCGGCCCGAACCCGAAACTGAAGGCTTCCACTTTTACATCAAAGTAGCGGGCTGCCCAAAAATGTCCGAGCTCGTGGATCAGAATCATGACCCCGATCAAGACCAGCCACCACAGAACGTTTTCTAAAACCAGCATAACCGCCTAAGCCGTAACCGCCCCTCGATCGGCACGCGCCGCTACCAGTTCACGCGCCAACCCACGGGCCCCTTCGTCGATTTCGAGAATCTCTCCTACCGTCCGGGGCCGCCGGACGGGGATGCGGGACAAAGTCTCGTCTACTACTTCAAATATTGCCAGAAAGCCGATCCTTCTTTGCAGAAAAGCTTCCACGGCGATTTCGTCCGCAGCATTCAGAATGCAAGTGGCCGAGCCGCCGGTCTCCTGGCATTGGTATGCCAGTTTCAGCATGGGGAACCTTTCCATATCGGGCGGATAAAACTCCCATTTCCGCGCCTCGCTCCAATCAATCTTGGGAACCGGCGCGGCGCACCGCTCGGGATAAGTGAGCGCGTACTGAATCGGCATGCGCATATCCGTTGCGCAGATTTGCGCCAGTACGCTGCCATCGCTGTATTCGATCATGGCATGCACCGTGGATTGCGGATGCACGACAACTTCCACTTGAGAGGGAGAGAAATCGAACAGCCAACAGGCCTCGATGACTTCAAACCCTTTGTTGAGCAGGGTGGCGCAATCGATAGTGATGCGGTCACCCATGCGCCAGGTGGGGTGAGCCAGTGCCTGTTCCGGGGTGACGTGCGCCAGGGTTTCGCGCGGTGTGTTGCGGAACGGTCCGCCGGAGGCAGTGAGGATGAGCTTCGCCACCTGCTCGCGGTTTCCGGCCCGCAGGCACTGGTGAGCGCCGTTGTGTTCACTATCCACAGGCAACAGTTCTGCGCCGTACTGTCGGACTGCGTCCATTACCAGTTGTCCACCCGCGACCAGGACTTCCTTATTAGCCAACGCGACGCGCTTTCCCAGCCGAATCGCCTCGTAGGTGGCTTCCAGACCGGCGATGCCAACAATCGCCGAAATCACAGTGTCTACCGGGGACGCTGTGGCAGCTTGGACCCGAGCCGCATCTCCCCACAGCAGCTCAGGCCAGTCGCCTTTTGGAAATCCTACCTGCGTAAGCCTGTTTGATAGACGCGCCACGCCGTCAGACGTTGCAACCACCACGACTTTGGGATGGAATTCAACAACTTGGGAGGCCAACACCTCAACATTGCGGCCAGCCACCAGGGCGTGGACGTCATAGAGGGGACGGTTGCGCCGGATTACATCCAGGGTGCTGGTGCCGATCGACCCGGTGGAACCCAGAACAGTCAGCGTTTTCATTAGGTGCCGGCGTCCAATTGCGGGCGTAACCGCCATATTAGCACGTGCCATTCCGGGCCAGACTCTGTTGGGATTCTCTTCTTTTTGGTAGACCCTCTTTACCCTTTCGGGCGCCGGGGAGGATTGCTTCAGGGGTCTTTTTTTAGAGGTTAGTCTCGCTTTGGTGGGAGTTGCCTCCCCGGCTTACTTCCAATATTAATAGATTCCGTTTTTGGAATCAACAGAAATCTGTATATTTTTTTATTGAGACCGCACCTCAATACCGGTGATATTCTCTAACACCTTGATTGTAGAGCAGATATCCTCCTCAGCGTAGCCTTCTGCGATGGCCGATTGGAAGACTTGGCTGGTTAGAGAGGTTAGTAGAAGGGGTACGTCCAGCTCTTTGCCGGAGTCCAACATGAGGCCGATGTCCTTGGACATCCACTTTACAGAAAAATTGGCGTGGAAGTCGCCCCGAAAGACGAATGGGGCTTTGAAGCTGATCAGCCCCGATTTCGCCGCGCTATTGTCGAGAATTTCGAGCATCAGCTTGGGATCAAGTCCGCCTTTGGTGGCCAGCACCATCCCTTCGTTGAACGCCAGCAACAGGTTGGAGAGAATCAGGTTCTGGCTCAGCTTGGCCTGCAGGCCCAGTCCCGAACCGCCGCAATAGTAAAGCCGCTTCCCCATCGGTTCAAAATACGGCTTGATCTTATCGAATACCCGCTGCTCGCCGCCGATCATAAAGGTCAACGTCCCGCCCTCAGCTCCCGGAGTGGAGCCCGTGCAAGGGGCGTCGAGAAACTCAACGCCTCGGGCTTTGAGCAACTCGCCAATCTTCCGGCTCTCGCTCGGGCTGATGGTGCTAGCATCGACCACCACTGAGCCAGGCTTGGCCCCATGGATCACGCCGTTGTCGCCAAGAAGCACTTCCCGAGACATGGTCGTGGTGCCCACACAGAGGAAAAGGCAGTCGGCATGTTCGGCCACCTCTTTCGGGCTCTGGCAGAATTTCCCTCTCTCCTCCGACGCCAGTTTGCGAGCTTTATCGGCGGTGTTCGACCAGAGCGCGACCTCGTGGCCCGCCCGCAGAAGATTGCGCGCCATGGGATAACCCATCAGCCCAAGGCCTAAGAATCCAAGTTTTGCCATAGACAAAGGATTGTACAATACGCGGGCTCAGCTGCGATGGGTCAGCGAAGACCAACGCCAGGGGCAGGCTGGCCTGTGACTCATCCCGCTCGGCACGTCTATGATGCGGTTAGCGGAGTCAATTGATAGCCGAGTTGTTTGGCGCGGGATTCCAGGCCTCTGATGCGCTGCAGTTGATATCGCTTTTCGTACGTCTCGGCTCCTTCGTCGATGTACGGTTGTCCCCAGCGGAGCAGGCGATAAATTAGAGTGGCTATTTTTCTGGCTCCGGCAAATGTTGCAATGCCCGGCCCTTTTCTTCGCGCCGTGCTCCGATAGTACGCCCCGAGAGCGGTGTCGCTGTGTCGCAACGATTGCGCCGCCACACGCAAAGCGGTTGCGACACGTGTGCTGGCGCTGTTCCGCCTTTTCTTTTTTGACCGGCTTGCCGCCGCTCTTCGGTACACGTGGCGCCAGGGTGGCGTGAGAAACGAACTGCTCCTCGCTGGGGAAGCGGCTCAAATCGGGGCCGTATTCGCTGATGATCACTTCCACCGTTTCCTACCCCGATCGCATCGATTTGTGTGGCATCGACACCGCTCAGCCGGTACAGCGCCTGCCGCTTCGGCTCCTGCCCGCGCTTTTTGATCATCCTTGCTTTGTCGGCATTTTTCACAGGCGGCGCGTGATTCCCTCCTTGCCCCTCCTGTTCCATCTCGCCCAGTTTCCGCAGGATGTGGATCGCGCAAGTGTGCCAGTTTCCCGGCATCCCGCTCTCCTTCCGCGATGGCGCGTATAATCGCCATCCCGGTTGTCCCGCTAACGTCGCTAACCGCCCGGTGCACGCGTACATTCATCTGGTCCAGACTTTTCTGCATCCGCCGTACCCAATCCCCGGACTCGGCTACCAGTGTCGCCTTATCCCGCACCAGCCTCCGCAGCATGCAGATCCCCTCCACGGGCCGAAACGAACCTCGCAGCAATCCGCAGCTGTGCAGCCGTTGAATCCACTCGCAATCAGTCGGATCTGTCTTCTTGTCCCGTCCTGGTACTTGCGCCAGTTGCCGTGTATCCACCAGCAGCACCTTCAGCTCGTGCGCTTCCAACACCAGCGATCCAGTAAACTCCCCTACTCTCCATCACTACGGATTCGACTTGACGTGCCTTGAGCCATTCCGCCATGCGAATCAGCTCCGGCGTCGTCGCACCGAAATCACAAATTTCCCGGCCGCTCCCATCTTGCGTCGGTGGGCACACCCAGTGCGTCTCGCTTCCGATATCCATCCCAGCGCGTTCCCACCAACGGCAGACCCTGTAGTTGCCTTCGTCCGTCTTGACCGGTTTTATCTTCGCGTTTCGCCTCCATCTTTCACCTCTCAGAGCGCAACCGCCCAGGTCGGCCAAGTTATGGATTCTGGCCTGGGTGAGAGCTGTGTAAGCCTCGACAATGTTCAATCGCCTTCCTGGAGCCATGCTGAAAGAGCGGCATATGCACGAATGCAGACTGGGCCGTAACTGCGGTCGCGCTCTCTTGCACGATACCGCTGCGGTTGCCCAAACTCACAGACTATTCAAATCCGGCACCGCCGGGGGCTGAGCTGAAAGCTGACCGCTGATTGCCGAAAGCTCAACTGAGTCAGACGAAGAACTCGCGCCACGTAGCGACCACCAGCGCGTGCGTGACTACGCCGGCGCGAATGCTTCCCGCCTGGTTGCGGGCATGGCCGCAGAACCAGCCGAGCGCCCCCGCGATCAGCGCCCATCGCCAGTTCGGAAAGTTCCGGAACCACAGATGGGCGAAACCGAAGATGGCAGAGGCGATCATCAGCGAGACGGCGCGGCTCCACTTCCATTCCTCCAGCCACTGCTGCAGCACGCCTCGAAAGACGAACTCTTCGAACAGTGCCACCACCCAAAAAAAACCGAGGAAGATGCCCGCGGTTTTCCAGAGGGGCGCCGGGTGCGCGAACCGCACGGCTCCAAGCGGCAGCGCCAGGCAGGCCGCCACGGGAAGGAAATAAAGGTAGTGCAGTGCGCCGATGCGCCACTCTTTCCAACTGGGCAGAAATCCGTAACCGGTGTTTTGAACGCGGCGCTCGATCAACAGCACGAGCACGGTGATCTGAAACAGGGCGATGCGCCCGAGAATCGCGATCTTCAGTTTGGGGTACGGGTCCGGGTAGATCCGGTCGAAATAGCTTCCCAATAAGAGGGCACCCACTAGAGCCAGGAAAGCCAGGTCGGTGACGACGGCCACGGGCAGCACCAGGTACCACAGTCCCAGCGCGAGGGCAAGCGCCGCCAGCTTGATCAGGTTGATCCAGAGGAATTGACCCGTAGCCACATAGCAAACCAGATAGGGCAGCAGCAGCGAGGCGAGCAGGAACGGCGGCAGGGCCATCCCGGACAGACGCTTACGAAAGTCGGGAAAAGCCGGAACCAGATAGAATGGATATTCCACGAGAAACGCGGCCAGCACCGGACCGGCCGCCCAGCCGGGAATGTCTTTGAACCGCGCAAACAGTACGCCCGCGGCGGCAAGCGCCACCCAACCGATCAGCAGCGCCGCCCGAAAGCTGCCGAGCGATTTGGTCATCGGCCTCATTCTAGCATTCGCCTCACTCACGGCCTGGTTGGTAATGCCTGAAAGGTCGCAAGCCCAGGATGCGCCGCCGAATCTGGCCAAACTGGTGGCGCATCGCGAGAGCGAAACGCAGGCGGAGCGCAATGAGTACATGTACCGGCAAACAGTTACGGTGCAGGAACTGGATACGCGCGGCGCGGCCCGCGGGGAGTACAAGGAAGTCCGCGACATCATCTTCTCCCCGGAGCATGAGCGCACCGAGGAATCGATTGGCAGTCCGGACAACAGCCTGAAGAATTTGCGTATGACGGAGGAGGATTTCCGCGACATCCGGAACATCCAGCCCCTGGTGCTGACCGAAGACCTCCTGTGGAACTACCAGACCCGTTTTCGCGGCGACGAGAAAATGGATGATGTCGACTGCTGGGTGCTGGAGGCGCGCCCGCGCCAGATTTTTCAGGGCCAGCGATTCTTCGACGGCCTGATCTGGGTGGACAAGAAGGGTTACAACATCGTGCGCATGGAGGGCCAGGCCGTGCCCCAGATCGTCACCACCAAACAAGAGAACCTGTTTCCGCGCTTCACCACGATTCGCAAACCGGCCGACGGGCAGCACTGGTTTCCGATTTACACCTACGCCGACGACACCCTGCCGTTTCGCACCGGCCCGCAGCGCATCCGGCTGCGGATTGCGTACAGCAACTACCGGCGCTTCGGCGCGGAATCGACGTTCAAGCCGCAGTAACGGCGCGGAAGAACCGGACACAGGCCGGGCGGCCTGTGGTACCTGCTAGTTTCCTAGGGCGTAGTTCAGGAGATCTTTCAGGGCGTATTTCGGTCCTGTCTTCGGCGTCCAGTTTGGATCAAGAGTTAGCAGGGAATTGGCGTCCCCGAACAGGAGCCCGAGGAAGACTTCCGCGACAATCCGGCCACCTACAGGTCCCAATTGGGGTGTGGTAATCGTGATGTTCTCTTTTACTGGTATCTTGACCGGTGTCTGAAACTTCATCGCCTCGGCGAGTATGTAAGTCCAGAGCGGGCAGTTACCTTTAAAAACGTCTAGCTTGGTGGCGTCGATGATGTTAGGAAGCGGAGCGTCCGGCTTGTCTACTCCCTGACCAATCAGGATATCTTTGTCATCCATAGGCTTAACGTTCATCGCGCGAGCAACATCTTGTCCAGACGGCAAACCGAGGCGAAAGGCGCGCTGCAGGTTTCGCTGCGGCAGCGAGGGCGGAGCCGCAGCCACTATGGGTGGCAGATCGCCGAGCGGGTTGACCAGAGAAGTATCGATCCGGTAAGCGAACTGTAACCGCTTCTTATTGTCGGCGGGCGAGCCGTCATAGGTCCGGACATCGATGTCGATAAACCGGCCGAAGTCGATGCCCCAATTCGGGAGCATCGAACGAAAACCTGTCAGGCCCTCGTTCAAGCCTTGCGAGGCGACAGGAAAGATGGGAAGAAGAGTGAAGTCATTGTCGTTGAGGCGGTAGCCCGGCCGAATCATCGAGTGACCCAGGCGATAGGCCGCGACCGAGAATTCCACGGGCAGGAACGGCTCGTGTTTCCAATGGAAGAACTTCAGCTTGTGCGCGCTAAATTTCCCGTCGTCTTTCAAGGCATCCAAAACAGTAGAGTGAACGATCCTCGGCAGAAAATCGTTGATGACGACATATTGATAGTGAAACCGCACCAGTTGTTGTATCTGGGGGAAACTCAAACCTGGGTTATCCACAACCATGCGGTTATGGAAACGCAGGAGCAGCCCCTGGAGCTGAGAAACAATACTATTCTCGTCGTTGCGGGGGTCGCCGATAAGTGCCCGGCTGGGATTGGCGCCGTTTCGTAAGAGATCCTTCGCATTCGGGTTCGTCGGATTTCCGCCTGCCAGAGGAGCGCCAAGCAGGAATGCGTTGGTAGCGCCGTCGTATAGATAAGGCTGGTCATCCGGACCGCGCCCATAGACGTTATCCAGATCGAATGCCGGAGTCCGAAAGTCAACTAAGGCGTCCGGATCGTTCTGTTTCTGAAGGCTGCTGGCTGGATCGAACGTAAGATCGTGGTCAATGAATTGACCTAGATAGGTATAGAGAGCTGGTATACCGCTTTCTTCAGTATCTTTGCCATCTTTCGGTGGGTCGAAGCTGTTAGTCATCGCCGTACCCAAGGTATTCAGGTTGTTGATGCTCTCCTGATCGTTGGCGCCAAATTTGGCAGGCAGCAAGGATCGAAACATCCGGCCAAAACGGCCTTGGGCTAACGGAGACGTCTTCGTCGAATCTAATCCACGTACGGGTACACTGTGTTTGGCGCTCATATGCTCCTCCGAGTACTCATAGATATTACATTGGGCGAAAGCGAAGTCAAGGTTTAAGCAACGAAATCGAGCAGGTTATATGGATTGTAATTCTTAGTACGTTTACGGGACATTTACGAATATGTGTCTGTGAACGCTATACAAGTGTCAAAGGGATAGTAGTGTAATTGCCTCAGAGATTTCTGTTGACATAACGTCATAAACGGCACAGAATTCTTGTTATTCAGAAAAAGAGATTCGCCTGATCTACTCGGAGGTGGTCAAGCGTTGGGCGTACTGCTGCAAGGATTCTACTTTGGTCCTGGAAAGGTCCACGGAGTTCCGTCGCCTCTGGACGGAGATAAGACTATTCCGTTCTGGTGGGACCACCTGGCCACTCAAGCTAACTTACTCCGGCGCGCGGGATTTAGCGCCATCTGGCTTCCACCGCCGCTGAAAGGCGCTTCCGGATCTTTCTCCGATGGCTACGATACGTTTGATGATTACGATCTGGGCGACAAAGATCAAAAGGGAACCATACCGACCAGATACGGCACGCGGGAGCAGCTGGAACGGTGCGTCGCAGTCATGCGCGCTAACGGCCTGGATGTCTATGCGGACCTGGTGGAGAACCAGCGCGACGGCGATGATGGCCACTTCAATTTCGAGTACTTGAACGCATTTGGACAACAGGGGAAAGGCCGCTTCCCCAAAGGCCCGAAGGATTTTCATCCGAATGTGCCGGAGGATCCCGGAGTATTCGACGACCGTTTTCAGTTTGGCCGCGATCTGGCGCCCATCAACGGGGCAGGCCGCCATCTCTTCAACGGTTTGTTGGATGCGGGCGACTGGCTCACCCGCGCCCTCGATGTGCAGGGTTTCCGGCTGGACGATGTCAAAGGCGTTTCTACCGAATTTATTCCCGCTCTTTTGAATCACGGAGCCATGGCGCGGAAATTTGCTGTGGCTGAGTTTTTCGACGGCAACATCGGACTGATTGAGAGTTGGAAGAATGCGACTGAGCATCGCTCCGCCGCGTTCGATTTTCCTCTGCGGTTCATGCTCCAGACCATGTGCAACAGTCCCGGCGATTTCGATATGGGCAGCCTGGACCATGCCGGGCTAGCCGGCGTGGATCCGCTGGGGAGTGTCACGTTCGTGGAAAACCACGACACCGATGGAAGCTCGCCGATCATCAGCAACAAGATGCTGGCATACGCTTACATTCTGACTTCCGAAGGTTATCCCTGTGTTTTTTACCGCGATTACAGCAACGACAAAAACTGTTTCAACTTGAAGGCTGAGATCGATCCCCTGATCTGGATCCATGAGCACTTGGCCGGGGGCGCTACACTGCAGCGCTGGAAAGATGGCGGTGTATTCGCCTTTGAGCGGATGGGCGGCGGCCATCTGCTGGTAGGTTTGAACAAGGATTCCGGCACTTCACGCGCAATCAGGGTTCAAACCGGCTTCCCGCCACACACCAAGTTGCAGGATTTTACGGGCCACGCAGGCGACGTAACCACCGATGGTTCGTCAATGGTCAACATCACGATCCCCAAGAGCACCAACGGTCTGGGGTATGTGTGTTACGCCCGGCCTGCGAAGATGGGGCCTTTTCCCGCGACTTCCATCCCCGCCATACAGGATTATGAGGGAGCCAGCGACCTCGACATCAAGCCGGCGGTCGGGACCGAGCGCGTACCAGTTAGCCGTGTTTTCGCAGAGGCGAAGACCGTGGTGGAGACCCAGTTCTCTTTCGACGCATCGCATTGGACTGCCACAACCAGCATTCAACTGGATTTAGAAGACCCGGACGGAGCCAAAGTCAGCGGCGCAAAGTTCGTGCAAGGCTCGCCGCAAGGTTCAGGGTTTAAATTCGAAACCAAGAAGCGCGGCTTCCACAGCTTTTTTGTCCAATCGGCTAATGCTCCCGCTCAGAACAGCGTCCCGAGTTACCGGTTGCGAGTTACATACACTGCCCCTCAAACAATCTGATCGTCGGAAGGAAGGTTCGACTGCCATGAAGTTGACTGGATTTGTGTTGATCTCGCTACTGCCGTTGCAGGCCGCCACGCCAGTATTGACGCGGTCCTACGATATCGGGCGGAACGGCGCCAACACGACGGAAACCTCTTTCACGCCTCAGTTGGTTGCACAGAAGGGCCTGAAGAAAATCAAGAGTCTCAACATTCCTGATGACCCGCGAATTGAGGCCCAGCCACTTTACGTTCCGGGCCTGGTGGTGAAGAAGGACAACAAGCCACACAATGTGGTGTTGGTTGCGACGATGGGGAATCACGTCTTTGCCTTCGACGCGGACGCACCGCAGGGCAAGGACCGGCTGTGGAAATCGACCTTGTTGGGCAAGCCGTACAAACCCATCGTGAAACAGAAAGGGGATGCCACACACCACCGCGAGACCAACGTTGATCTCTGGGGCATCAACATCATGTGGGGCATCCTAAGCACTCCGGTGATCGACCTGGATGCCCAGCAAATGTATCTCACGAACTGGACAGAAGGTAGCGACCCGAATTCGCCGGTTTTGCTTCTGCACCGCATTCGTCTGAGCGACGGCATAGAAATCGGCATGGGCCAGAAGCTCAACGGTGCGCTGAAGGATGCAAACGGAAACCCCGTAATGGACGCCCGGAACCGGCCCGTCCAGCTTAATCCAAATCAGAAGGAAAGAGCAGCTCTGCTTCTTTCACCGCTGCGAGGCCCGCACAAAACGCTCTTCATTGGCATCACGGGAGGCGAGGAGCCTGGCGACCCGCACGGTTGGATGGTGGCCGTGGACGTCGATACGTTCACACAGACCGCGGCGATCCCCACCACGCAGAAAGGATTCGGCGGAGGCGTTTGGCAGGGAGCGCAAGGTCCTGCCGGAGACGACCAGGGCAACGTCTACGTGATGACCGGCAATGGCGGGTTCAACGCAAAGAAGAACAATAACGACACGAATCCCGGAACGATCGGCGATTTTAACGGCTCCAGCGATTTTGCGGAAGCCTTCGTCCGGTTCAAGTACCAAAGCACCGGTGCGGGGCAAGGCGCTCTCAGTTTGGACGACTGGTTCATCCCCTTTCAGGACTCCAAACGAAACGGTCAAGGCAATCCCGATTACCAGGACCAGGATCTCGGCTCCGGCGGACCGATACTGCCGGCCGGAACGAACCTGATGATGGGCGCCGGCAAGGACGGAATCCTGTACGTGCTGGATCGCCAGAACCTTGGCAAGAAGCAACCGGGAGACCTCACCGCACTTAAGCAGCCGCCACTCTTCGTGACGTTTAACGGAACGGGTTTGAACCCAAGTCCTCCGGATATCGATTTTATACTGGGCGGCGGACCCGATCGCGGGCAAGGCCCTCCCAAGAAAACGCACCATCTGCACGCCTCACCGGCTTATTGGAACGGCCCCAGCGGCCCGTTGCTGTTCGATTGGGGCGAAAACGAATCGCTGCGTTCCTGGCAGGTGGACCCGTCTTCCGGCAAGGTGAGTTTTCTCGGCAAGAGCGCGGAGATCGCGTCTCATGCCTCCGCGCTCGATCAGAGCATCGGGGGAATGACGGGCGGTATGATTTCGATCAGTTCCAGCGGCGCCAATAACGGCATTGTTTGGAGTCTCGCGCCCATTGACGGAAATGCCAACCAAAACGTCGTCGCGGGCATCGCTCGCGCCTACGATGCCACGGCCTTTGATGGCACCAATACTGATGGCACGGCCAAAATAAAACTGCTCTGGGACAGCGCGAAATCCGGCGTCACATTCAACTTCAGTAAGTTCTGCCCTCCGATGGTTGCCGATGGAAAACTTTACGTCGCGACTTACGACGGGCGGGTGGACGTCTACCAACTCAACCCCTGAGCTGGCCAATCAATGTCGTCTGCCTGTTACAATCCAAGCGAACAGTCAGCTCCAAACGGGGATTATATAGGTGGCGACTCCCGCAGCGATCGGCGTATCTTTTCTGGGCTCCCGCTTCTTATCGGGGAAGTCGGAAGCTGGATTTCGTGTCCGCGCGCCGCAGGCAACCCGGCTGGAACTCTGGGTCTACGCGGCCCCCGTGGGCGCCGGCCCGATCCTGCGCCAGGCGATGACGGCGCAAGGTGACGGCAGCTTCGCCTTCACGGTTACGGTCGCCGATCTGACGGCCATGGGGCTGCAAAATGCAATCTACTACGGATACCGTGCGTGGGGGCCGAACTGGCCGTTCGAGACCGCATGGACTCCCGGATCAGGCGCCGGATTCGTGATCGATGTCGATTCCGCGGGAAACCGCTTCAACCCGAACAAGCTCCTGCTCGATCCCTATGCTCTGGAAGTCAGCCACGATCCTCTAACACCGGAGCATCCCGACCCGGCGGCGTACCAGTCCGGACCGGAGTCGCGCCTGGTAGACACCGGTGCGTTCGCGCCGAAAGGAATTGTTCTCGAACTATCCAACCCCGACTTCGGCACTAAGCCGACGACGGCGTTCAAAGACGAGATCATCTACGAAGTTCACTTACGCGGCCTGACTAAGAACGATCCCACTGTTCCGGAGCACTTACGAGGCACCTATGCGGGCGCGGCTGTGAGGGCTCCGTATCTGCGGGACCTGGGAGTGACCGCCGTAGAATTCCAGCCTGTTCATGAAACGCAAAACGCCTTGAACGATCTGCAACAGTTCGCGGCGCACCAGAACTATTGGGGCTATGACTCTTTTAGTTTCTTCGCTCCCGAGCGGCGGTATGCGAGCGATCAGTCCCCAGGCGGCCCCACGCGCGAATGGATTGCCATGGTGAAGGCCTATCATACGGCCGGCCTGAAGGTCTACGTGGATGTAGTTTACAACCACCACAACGAAAGCAAGGTGGACGATGTCACGGGAACCATCGGCAAGATTTTCTCGTTACGAGGGCTCGACAATCCGAACTACTACGAGCTTCGCAGCGGATCCGAGCCGCACTTCTATGAGAACCACAATGGCGTGGGACCTAATGTCAATGCGGCCACGCTGACTGTGCGAAACCTAGTGCTCGACTCTCTGAAATACTGGACGAACTTTCTGGGAGTGGATGGATTTCGTTTCGACCTGGCGGCTGTTCTGGGCAATGCCAACGCGCAGGACGGCTTCTCCTTTAACCGTGACGACCCCGACAATATTCTGAACCGGGCTGTCACGGAATTGCCAGCGCGCCCGGCGGCTGGAGGCCCCGGCGTGGATCTGATGGCCGAACCGTACACCGCGGGGTGGGGGCAGGAACAGGGAAATTTCCCGGTGGGGTGGTCAGAGTGGAACGACGAGTTCCGCGATGTCGTACGGGCATCGCAAAATAAGCTCAAGGTCGCACCCACCACGCCCGGCAGCATGGCAAATTGTTTCTCAGGATCGATGGACCGCTTCGGGGCGCGTGGCCGAAAGCCGTGGAATTCGATCAACTACATCACGGCGCACGATGGCTTGACCCTTCGGGACCTCTATTCGTACAACCAGCCGCACAACAATCAACCCTACCCCTTTGGCCCTTCGCAAGGCGGCCGCAGTGCCTCCGATGAGATGTGCTGGGACCATGGCGGCGACCCGGTGCAACAAATGCAAGCCGTGCGAACCGGGCTCGCGCTCCTGATGCTATCGGCAGGCACGCCGATGCTGTCGGGCGGTTCGGAATTCTATCGCACACAGTTCGGAAACAACAACCCGTACAACCTGGACACCATCGCGAACTGGCTGGATTGGCCGGCGGCTGCGCAACAGGGCGCGCTTACAAATTTCACGCGAAACCTTCTCCACTTCCGGCGAACTCATCCGTGTCTGCGGCCCGCGGACTTTTTTACGGGGACCGATCATCACGGAAACGGGTTGAAAGATCTGACCTGGTATTTTGACGGCGGCGCGGAGGCGGACCAGACCTATTTTCAGAATCCCGACAATCATTTTCTGGCTTACCGTCTGGATGGTTCGGAGTGCGGAGATTCGGCGGTATCGGTTTACGTGGCTTACAACTCCTGGTCGGATGCGATCCCGGTGACTCTTCCCGCACCGCTGCCGGGCAACAGTTGGTTTTTGGTGGCAGACACCAGTTCCGCGGCTGAGCCGTGGGGGAACTTTCACTCCCCAGATCAGGAAGTGAAGTTGGAAAGCCAGGCGTATTCGATGCAAGGCCGCTCGGTGGTCTTACTGATCGAACGCTGAGCTAATGATCGTGGCGCAGCCTCTCAGTCTGCCGCGCCGGCACTCATGCCGGCGCTTGGCGGACTAACGAAAAACGGGGTCGAGATGAGTCTCGATCCGGCAGTCAAGAGTGCCCGCGCCACGATTCACTAATACGCCTTCTTGGCATTCTCAAAGGCAGCTTTCATCTGCTGCTCAAGATCCACCCTGCGGCGGTACTCGGCCGCTGCAATTGGCGAATAGAACTTCATGTCGAAGTTCCTGTTCCAGGACCAGCCAGTGAAGGTGAACTCCCAGTCGATCCGCCGTGCACGCGCTTCCGCACTCGATGCGAACAGATAGAACGACCGCTCCGCGGACCACTTATGCAGCGAGTCGACCTTCTTCACATCGAATTTCGAGGTGGAGAGAGCAGCGCCTAGATGCACTACTCGGCCGCGCCCCACGGTCAATTTTTGATCGCCTGCCAGCACTTCGGCATCTCCGCCAAAGACACGGAGTTCGCCCGTTCCGGCATCGAATCGGTACAACCCCGCGCCTTTGAATTCAGTTCGAGTGACACCGTATCGAATCTGAATGCGCTCGTTCTTGGCCATCGCCACTACTTCTACCAACGCAATGCCCGATAGAAGCTCCACCTGCGTGTTAGCTAGACGGGTATCAGTCAGGCGCAAGGTTCCCTGCTGGCTGAGCCTGAGAAAAACTTCCGGAGCCAGAAGCAACTCTAGCCGGCCGCGGGCGGTTTGAACCACCTGACCGTCCCTAAGCAACGGAAATCTGACCTCAGTGGCCTGCACCGGTAGTCCATCCACCGACACACTGCCCACCGTGTAGTGGACCGTGCCGGCGCGCGCGCCCACCACTTGCTGCGCCAGCGCGGCACCCGCAAACAGTAACAGGATCAACCCCGGCCTCAGCGCCGTGGCCATTCCGCCTCCGCCCTCTAACCGCTAGAGTACAATATCGTCAGCACCGCGTGTCACCTCGGCGTATCGTCGCAATGACTCTGGGCGCCCTCGTGCCGGCGCTCTTGATCTACAGTCAGGTTTCGCTCCACCCGCGTTCGCAAGCTTCGTCCAAAGAACCTGCCATTCCCAGCGCCAATTTGCGTGTGGATACCAACCTGGTGTTGGTCCCGGTCACGGTCAACGACGAGTTCAACCATCCGGTAACCGGTCTGGAGAAGGAGAACTTCCGCGTCTTCGACGAGAAGGCGGCGCAGACGATTACGGCGTTTTCCACCGAAGACGAGCCCATCGCCCTAGGCCTGGTCTTCGATGTCAGCGGCAGCATGGGCGGCACCTTACCGAAAGGGCGCCAGGCCGCTGCACAGTTTCTGCGACTGGCCAACCCCGAGGATGAGTTCTTTCTGGTGGAGTTTGCCAATACACCGCGGCTGGCCATTCCGTTGACTGACAATACCGGCGAGATCAGCACCCAGGTGCTACTGACGAAGTCCGGGGGATCCACTGCTCTGTTCGATGCTCTCTATCTCGCGATCAACGAGATGCACAAGTCGAAGAAGGCCAAAAAAGCGATCGTGCTCATCTCCGATGGCGGCGAGAACAACAGCCGTTATACACAGAGAGAACTCGACAGACTGGTTCGTGAAAGCGACGTCCTGATCTACACAATCTTGATTCCTGGGGCGGACGCTGATCCGGCCTTGATGACGCGGATTGCCGAGATGACCGGCGCCCATAGCTACGGGGCGAGCGCCTACGAATTGCCCGACATCGCGGTGAAGATCTGCGTGGAACTGCGCAACCGCTACGTATTGGGCTACGCGCCCGAAGACTCGCCGCGCGACGGACGCTATCACCGCATCGAGGTCAAGCTGGTGCCGCCACGCGGACTGCCTAAACTCCGGGCCCACTGGCGTCTTGGTTACTTTGCGCCGTCGGATTAGTAGCTGAACCGCTCCCTTTGGTCACCGCTCGGTAAGTGCAGCTCAAGGCTTGTTTCGCGCCCGATGAGATTCGACCAACTCATAAGCCGCAAGCGTAACGACGAGCAGCGCAAACAACGGGCTGGAGATGTTCTGCGAAAAGACGAGCACGAGATAGACCGTCCCCGCTACCCCCAGACCGAGTTCGAACCAGTCCTTTCTTCTCATGCTCGCGAGCTCCTAGCGAAGCGCTCCAATCTGATAGTCGACAATCACGCGCTGTGTCTGGTAATCGTACTGCGCGGTGGCATTGGCAATCTGCGCGGACGTGACATTGAGTTGAGCCTGGCTCAGTTCCACAATCGAGCCAAGCCCTAGGTCGTAGCGGCTTTGAGACAGATCCATCGCCAGTTGGGCCTGTTGCAGCAACTGCACGGTAAGTGCCAGACGATCCAGCGCCGTAGTCGCATTCAGATAAGCGACGCGAACATCGCGTGTGACGCGGTTTTCCAGATCGCTGACATTTTGCGTGGCGGCCTTGGATTTCAACTCGGCTTCCGTCTGGCGAGCTTTGAAAAGGCCTCCGTTGAAAATGGGGATCGTGACATTCACCCCCACGGCGCCATAGCGGCCCGCTATTGTGCTGTAGCCGGTTGGGACTAATCCGGCCGTGCCGATGACGCCGACGTTCGGGTAATACAGATCGTGCTCGGCTTTCGCGAAGCGAACGTCGGCGCTCTGCTCGAGGCGCAGATCCTTGAGGTCCGGACGATCCTGTAACGCCTGCTGCAGGAGATCGTTCACCCGAGACGGGAGGGGTGGCGGCATCGGCTCGTCGGCCAGGATGAACCCTGCCTCGCCCGGCAGCCCCATAGCATTGGCCAGTTCGGCCTCGGCAGCCTTCACGTCATTCTGGGCCTGTACCTGCAGCAGCTTGGCATCTGAGAGATTCACCTGCGCGAAGCTGACATCCAAAGTGGATTTGAGTTTGCTCTCGGCCAGGGCAGTCACTTGGTCAACCACTAACTGGCGAGCGGCGACGGTCTGGTCCGCCACCTTCATCACGGCTCGCGCGCGCAGGAGGCCGAAATACGCGCGGCTGGCGGCCAGCAGGGTGCGGGCGCGCGCATCCTCTGTTGCCTGATCCTGGGCCTGAGCCTGTAATTTGGCCATTCCGATCAGGTTGCTGGTACGGCCGAAGTCAGTGACCATCTGACTAATCGACAGGCCCGAACCTAGCCGATTGTAGACTGTGGGATTGTTCAGGGCACCAGCCGCCAGGCGGCTTCCGTTATCGGCACCTACTCCCGTGAGGCTCCCGAACATGTTGGGCTCGAAGTTGGCCTTGTACTGATTGGGCACCTGATACGCGGCAGCGGCAGTGAATTGGGCCGCGGAGACCTGAGGGTTATTCTGGAGGGCCAGTCGCTGCGCTTCAGCGAGAGTCAAACGCAGCGGCGCCTGAGCGAAACAACAGAAACCGAATAAGACAATTGTAAGGATTCGCATGTTTTATCGCGCCTCCCTAGGGGCGTACACCAATGTGTAGGCGGCCGGCACCAGAAAGACGGTGAGCGCAACCGAAACGCTTAGGCCGCCCAGGATGGCCCGTGCCAGGGGCGCATACGCTTCGCTGCCGGCACCGAGTTTCAAAGCCATGGGCAGCAGGCCGATGATAGTCGCCAACGAGGTCATCAACACCGGCCGCAGCCGCACCCGGCAGGCCAACGCCACAGCGTCGCGCACGCCCATACCTTCGTCGCGAAGGTGACGTGTAAATTCGACAATGAGAATACTGTTGGAGACAGCAATGCCCACCAGCATGACCACGCCCATAAGGGACATGACATTGAGAGTAGTGCCGGAAAAATAAAGGATGAGAATGACTCCAATCAATCCGGGCGGCACGGCCAGCAGAATGATGAAGGGATCGACAAAAGACCGAAATTGAGCCACCAGAATCAGGTACAGCAACACCACGGCCAAACTCAGCCCGAGCGTGAAACTGGTAAAGGATGCCCGCATCCCCTGCACCATGCCGCGCAGAGTAACGGTGAGTCCTTCGGGAACGGAGGCTCGCCCGATGATCGCGTCGATGGAATCGGCGATCTTACCCAGATCCTCATTCAATGGGCGGACGTAGACGTCGATGGTTCGGCGCAGCGCGTAATGATCCACCTCCGTGGGCGACTTAATCCGGTGGACGTCGCTGATCATGTCGAGGCGCGTCGGCAGCGGGTAGTTCTCCGCGCGCAGCGGAATGGCTTTGAGTTCGGCGAGTGACTTCACCTGATTCTCGGGATACTGGACTGTCAGCATGTAGTCGTTGCCGGTTTTTGGATCGATCCAGAAACTGGGCGCGATCATCTGATTGGAGGTAAGAGCCGTAATGACGTTGTCCACGACTTCCTGTTGATTCAATCCGAGTTCACTGGCGCGTGTTCGATCGACGTTGAGCTGTAGCGCAGGGTAATCGATGTCTTGAGGGATGAAAACATCCGCAACACCGGGAATGTTCTTAATCTGGGAAGCGAGTTTCAAAGCTGTGGCATAGGACTTGTCCATGTTAGACCCGGCAACCTGGACATCGATGGGCGCGGGAAGACCGAGATTCAATACCGCGTCTACCAGGCCGCCCGATTGGAAATAGGCGCTCAACTCTGGCATATCACTCAAGATTCTCTGCTTGACTCGCGCCATGTATTCATAACTGCCGATCTTATGGTCTTCCTTGAGGCTCACTTGTACGAAGGCCGTATGCATGGCGGAGTTAGTGGTGTAGATGGCGGAGAAGTCGGGCGTGGCGCCGATGTTGGAGACGATCATGCCCATGTCTTCGGGAGCTACCACCTGGCGAATCAGCTTCTCCAGTTTGTCAACTTCGTTTTCCGAAACCGACAGACGCGTGCCTGTGGGTGCTTTGAGGTTGATCACGAACTGCCCGGCATCCGTGCGCGGAAAGAACGAAAGGCCCAAGAGTGGGAAAATCAACAGCGACAAAACGAACACACAGGCGAAGGCGATCAAGGTCAGGGCAGGCCTGCGCAGCGTAAGCCCGACGAGGCGATCGTAAACCTTGAGAAAGCTTTCAAACTGGTTATTGAACCAGACATTGAAGCGCTGGCCGAGCGAACGGCGGCTTTTGGGCGTATCCACTGTGACCGGAACTTCAGATGACGGTGTGCCATGGTGGGAGGGCGCCTTGATGAAACGGGCGCAAAAAAGCGGGACCACGGTCATGGCCACCGCAAAAGAAGCAAAGAGCGAAAGCGCTACCGCCAAAGCCAGGGCCGAAAAGAGGAACTTGCTCACACCATACAAGAACGTGACCGGGAAGAAAACGACCACCGTGGTTAACGTGGCCGCAAGGACCGGCAGCGCTACTTCGCGCCCGCCCTTTTCCGCGGCTACCTCTGGAGGTTCACCGGATTCCAGGTGACGGTAGATATTCTCGAGGACGACCACGGAGTTATCGATGAGGCGTGAAAGCGCCAGCGCCAGTCCACCCAGGACCATGCTGTTGATGGAACTGCCACCGAGCGCGAGCGCGATAAACGCAGCCAGGGCTGATAACGGAATGGAGAAGAAAACGGCCACGGTAGCTCGCATACTACCGAGGAAGATCAGAATCATGACGCACGTCAGGAACAGGCCGATAGCTCCCTCGTGTAACAGCGTGTCAATTGCCGTCTTGACGAATAGCGACTGATCGAAGACTACGTTGGTGATCAGTTCTTTGGGGACGTCGAACAGATGTCCCACGGTTTCCTTGACTCCATCGACCACCGCGATCGTGTTGGTGTCCCCGCCCTGCTTGAGAACCGGTACGTACACGGAGCGCTGGCCATCCACTCGCACCACGTTAGTTTGAATTTGGGCGCCATCCTCTGCGTGCCCGATATCGGCGACGCGGACAGAGGCCTGACCAACGGTCTTGACTGGCAACTGGTCGATCTCACCGACACTGCGTAGTTGACTGTTGGTGTAGATGTTGTAGTCGAGCGGGCCGATCTGCACATCACCGGCCGGCAGAATCAGGTTGGAATCGTTCACCGAGCGGACCACATCCATGAGGCTCAGTTGATGCGCCTCCAGCTTGTACGGATCGGTGTAGACCATGATCTGCCGGTACTTACCGCCGAAGGGCTGCGGTACGCTGGCTCCGGCAACGCTGGCGATCTGGTTGCGCACCTGAAACTGCGCCAGGTCGCGCAGCATGGTTTCGTTGAGCCCCTCACCCTTGAAAGTCACCAGGCACACCGGCAAGCTGGACGCATCGAACTTCAGAACTACAGGCGGCAGAGTGCCTGGCGGAAGACGGCGCAACTGCGCCATGGCCAGGTTAGAAATAGTGGTGACGGCTGAGTCGGGATTGGTGCCAGGCTGGAAATAGACCTTGATGACACTCACCCCCGGAAGTGATCGCGACTCGATATGCTCGATGCCGGCGCCTAGCGTGAAGAATCGTTCGAAACGGCTAGTGATATCAGTCTCAATCTGTTCCGGCGGCATACCAGAATAGAAGGTAGCCACCACCACCACCGGGATGTTCATGGAAGGGAACATGTCTATCGGCATGCGGACCAGGCTGGTAACGCCCACCACAGCGATGATCAGGCAGATGACCACGATGAAATAAGGGTTGCGGATGGCGAAGAGTGACATTACTGTGACGCCTCCTGCGGGAAGCGAATGTCGTCTTTGCGATAAGCAACATAATACGCCGCGGGAACCATAATGACAGTCATCATCAGGGAAACACTCATGCCCCCCAGAACGGCGCGCGCCAGCGGTGCGTAAGACTCGCTTCCCGCTCCCAGTTTCAAGGCCATGGGCAGCAGGCCGATGATGGTGGCAAGCGATGTCATGAGCACGGGCCGAAGGCGCACGCGCGCGGCGGTGACCACGGCTCGCCGCACGGTCATGCCGCCTTCCCGCAGATGGCGAGTGAATTCGACAATCAGGATGCTATCCGAAACAGTCATCCCGATCAGGATCATCAGACCCATGAGTGACATCACATTCATACTGGTTTTGGTTAGATAGAGAATCAACAGTGCGCCTGTGAGTCCCGGCGGTACGGCTGTCAGGATTAGGACAGGATCGAGGAAAGAGCGAAACTGGGCGACCAGGATCAGATACAGGAGAACCACCGACAACGTCAAGCCGATACCGAAGCTGGTGAAGCTCTGGCGCATGCCCTGCACCAAACCGCGCAGAGTCACCGTGACTCCGCTCGGCATTTTAGTGTTGGCTGTTAACCGGTCTATGGCGCTGGCGATACGGCCCAAGTCTTCGCCCAGCGGCTGCACGTAGATGTCGATCACGCGCCGCAACTCGTAGTGATCCACCTCGGTGGGCGATTTGATTTGACGGATGTTCGATACCGCGTCCAAACGGGTAGATTCCAGAATGCCCTTGCCCCGAACGGGAATGGCCCGGAGATCATCGAAACTACGGATCTGGGTTTCCGGATACTGGACAGTCAGCATATAGTCGTTTCCTGTCTTGGGATCGATCCAGAAGCTGGGAGCAATCATGGCATTCGAAGTTAAGGCCGTAATGATATTGCCGACCACTTCCTTTTGGGTGAGCCCTAGCTGTTGGGCGCGCACACGGTCCACATCCAACTGAAGCGCCGGGTAGTCGATATCCTGCGGGATGTAGGTATCGGCCACGCCGCTGATCTTGCGGATCCGGCTCGCTAGCCCTTGCGCCATGTTGTAGCTGGCGGCGAGATTGGATCCGGACACCTGCACGTCGATAGGCGCTGGCATACCGAGGCCAAGGACAGCATCCACGAGGCCGCCAGACTGAAAATAGGCCGTTATTTCCGGCATCTCCGCGGCGAGCCGTTGGCGCACTCGCTGCATGTATTCATAACTGCCGGCCCTGTGATCCTCTTTGAGGCTCACTTGCACGGTAGCGGTGTGCATGCCGGAATTGGTGGTGTAGATGGCGGAAAAATCCGGTGTAGAACCGATGTTGGACACGATCATGCCGAGGTCTTCCGGCGAGACTGTGTTCCGCACCAGTTGTTCGACCCTGGCGATTTCCTCCTCCGTGATGCCGATGCGCGTGCCCGATGGCAGTTTCAGGTTCATCATGAACTGCGCCGGATCGGTGCGCGGAAAGAAGGCGAAATCGAGCAAGGGAAAGAGAAACAGGCTCACAACGATGATGCCGGTGAGCACGAACAGAATCGACACGGGGCGCTTCAAAACCACGCTGACGACGCGGTCATAGAAGTCCAGGAATGCTTCGAATTTAGGGTTAAACCAGGAATTGAAGCGGTCGATAGGGGTGCGCCGTGCGGCCGCTGGCCCAGTGGATTCGTCATGGTGCCCCGCATCATGGGCGCCGATGAAGCGCGAACAAAACAGCGGTACCACCGACATAGCCACGGCATACGAGGCCATCAAAGAAAGCACGACGGCCAGCGCCAGAGCGGAAAAGAGAAACTTGCTCACGCCGTACAGCAGAGTCACCGGGAAGAAGACCACAATGGTAGTCAGGGTGGATGCAAGCACCGGCAGGGCGACTTCTCTACCACCCTTCTCCGCCGCCACCTCAGGCGTCTCGCCAAGTTCCAGGTGGCGATAAATATTTTCCAGCACCACCACCGAGTTATCGATCAGGCGTGAAAACGCCAGGGCCAGACCGCCCAGCACCATGGCATTCACGGAACTGCCACCAAGCCCCAGCAGGATAAATGCCATTAACGCCGAGAGCGGAATCGAGAAATAGACCGCCACCGTCGCCCGTATGCTCCCCAGGAATACCAGGATCATGATTGATGTAAGGAATAGGCCAATCGCACCCTCGTGGAGCAGTGTTTCGATGGCCGTCTTGACGAAAACGGATTGGTCAAACACTACGCGCGTGATCAGTTCCTTGGGAACGTCGAAGAGGTGCTGGATGGTTTGCTTGACTCCATCCACCACGGCGATCGTATTCGTATCGCCGCCTTGTTTCAAAACCGGAACATAGACGGACCGTTGGCCGTCCACACGGACAATGTTGGTTTGAATCTGCTGCGCGTCGGCGGCGTGTCCGATATCGGCGACGCGCACTGGCGACTGACCGATAGTCTTGACTGGTAACTGGTCGATTTCCGATACGCTGCGCAACTGACTATTGGTGTAAATGTTGTAGTCCAATTGACCAAGTTGCACGTCGCCCGCTGGCAAAATCAGATTTGCTGTATTGAGTGACCGGACGGTGTCCATCAGGCTCAACTGGTGCGCTTCCAGTTTGTAGGGATCGGTGTAGACCATGATCTGGCGATACCGCCCGCCGAAGGGCTGTGGGACGCTGGCGCCGGCGACACTTGCAATCTGATTGCGAACCTGGAACTGGGCTAGGTCGCGTAGTGCAGTCTCGTCGAGCCCTTGCCCGCGGAGCGTGACCAGGCAGACGGGAAGGCTCGAGGCATCGAATTTGAGCACGATCGGAGGTAGCGTGCCCGGCGGAAGGCGACGCAACTGCGCCATGGCCAGATTGGAGATGGTGGTGACTGCCGAATCCGGATTCGTCCCGGGCTGGAAATAAACCTTGATCACGCTGACACCGGGCAACGAACGCGATTCAATGTGCTCGATTCCGGCGCCCAGTGTGAAGAAGCGCTCGAAGCGGCTGGTGATGTCAGTCTCGATCTGCTCCGGCGGCATTCCGGAATAGAACGTCGCCACCACCACCACTGGAATATTCATCGCCGGGAACATGTCCACGGGCATGCGGGCCAGGCTGGTGACACCAACCACCGCGATGATAAGACAAATCACCACGATGAAATACGGATTTCGGATGGCGAAACGGGACATAGAGACGGGAAGTTACTTTTCAGCGACCATGTTAGTGACTTTTGGTTTGACTTCCTGGCCCGGCTGTAAGCCGGCACGCCCGCCGATCACCACCAGGTCGCCATCGTTCAGACCCGAACGGACCTCCACACGATTGGCAGTCTCCAGTCCCAGTTGGATGTTGCGCACCTCAACGCGGTTGTTGGGGGTCACCACCATCACAGACCCGGAAGATGGTTTGTCGCCATCGATGTCTACTGCGGTGACCGGAATGGCCACGACTCCATTTCGGCGATCCAGCGTGAGGTCCACTTCGGCGTACATTCCCGGAATGAGCAGCAAGCTGGGATTCGGCACGTCCACTTCGGTGTCCATGGTGCGCGTAGCCAACGACAACTTTTCGTCGAACCGCGCCACACGGCCTGGGAACGTTCGATTCATTGTGGGCACGCGCACATCCACGGCTTGGCCGATGTGCACCGTGGGCACGGCCGATTCGGGAACGGGAAGGATCAACCGCAACAGGCTGTTCTCGGAAAGCCGGACCACCGGCATGGCTTGCGTTTGGGATGCGATCCCCGCCTGAATCATCGACCCTTTATCGGCGTATCGCTTGGTAATCACGCCGTCAAATGGCGCGGTCACGTTGGTGTAATCGAACAGGGTCTGCACCTTCTGCTGCTCCGCCTTACTCACGCCCACTTGCTCAGTGGCAGCGGCCAGTCCGGACTTGGCGGCCGAAACCTGTGCCTCGGTAATCAGGTCTTTGCTGCGCGCATCGTCGATCTCTTGTTGCGCAATGAGGCCTGGTTTCTTTTCAGACACCGCCGACAAGCGCTCGAAGGAGAGGTGAGCGATATCGTGCGTAGATTGGGCTCGCTGCAGTTCGTCTTGAGCACGAGCAACTTCCGCATGGCTTCGGTCCAGCGTCGCGCTGGCTCTGTGCATGTCGTCAGCCATTTCCGGAATCTCAAGGATCGCCAACACCTGGTTTTGCTTGACCCGGTCGCCCACGTCCACGTTGATCTGCTTGATATAGCCGGCCACTTTGGCCATGACGTCGATCTCTTGATACGGCTTGAATTCGGCGGTGAGCACCAGGCGGTGCGTCAGGTCGTCGGTAACCGCTTTGGTAACCGCCACCGTTGGAATATCCGATGAGGTGCTGCGCGCTTCCACGTTGCCGCTACGTGAGCAGGAAGCTGTGAGCAGTACAGCGGCTCCCATCGGCAGGAGAAACAACATTGGCGTCTTGAGTTTCTGCATGTACTTTCTCAATCATTGCTACGGATAACTCGGAGCAGTCTTTCCGGGGAGAAGTCGGACGACTGGCAAACGTCGATGATCTGCTGCTCGTGTGCGCGAATCTTCGCCGCGGCTTCAGGGATCTCCGAAGCGATTTTGTGCGGTATAGAGATCACGCCATGACAATCCGCATAGAGCAGATCGCCCACATGAACTCGGAGCCCCAGAATGTCAACCGGTTGGCCATAGTCCACCACATGCGAATAAGAGTGGGAGACGGCCAACGAGCGGGCCAGAATGGGGAATTGCATCTTACGAATTCCGGTAATATCGCGCACGGCCCCATTGGTAATGACACCTTCGCAACGGAAGGCTTTGAGAATGGCGGCATGAACCTCGCCTACCGCCGACCCGGCGCCCGTCTCAGCTTCCAAGTCTTGAATGACGGCGATGCGCGGTAGTGGCAGCCGCTCGATGGCGCCCCACCAATCGGTGCGGTCGAGATAGGAATTGCCTTTCATCGGTGGTTCGGAGGTACGGATCCGAAACGTGGCGGCGTAGCCCAGCAATGTTGGAGAACCGCCGGTGACGCATACCAAACCCGGCCGCGTATAGCCCTCGTTCCGCATCCGAACGCCGAATTGCTCAATCGCGTTGGCAATGGTACAAGTGTCGAATTGACGGATAGCCTCGAGTGAATGGGGCACGGGCTGGCGGTCGAGTTGGGAGTCTTTCACTACGCCTATGATCGATCTTATAGAGACAACGCACTGCGGGAGAATACTCTGTTTAGAGTATTTTTGTACGGTTTGCCTGCTGTATCACAGACGGACGGCCAGGTCCCAGCGGACTGAATCTTACATGAGTGGTAGGATCGAAGAGTGACCCTGAGCGCCTCCGACTTTTAACCTGAGCCGATTGGATGTTTGATTCGCGCCGAAATGCGGCACTGATCGCAAACAGCCGCCTGGTGCTGATGGCAGGCTTCGGAGGTTTGCTCCTGCTCATGGCCTTCGCCGGCCTGGATGCCATCAATACGCTTCAGCAGATCCAGGCTTCGAACGACACCATCCGCGATGACTTCCTTTTGCGCACGCGAGTTTTGGAGCGGATCCGAGCCGATCTCTACATCTCTGGAACGTATGTACGGGATTACTTATTAGAACGCGAGAGCGGCAAAGCCGAAGGACACCGTTACAGTCTGATAGAAACCCGCAATGACATGGACACGGCTCTGGCCGATTACCGAAAGCTCTTGAATGCCCAGGAGTCAACACCGTTTCAGGGGTTGACTGCGGAGCTGGAGGCGTATTGGAAGGTCCTCGAACCGGTGTTTCAGTGGTCACCGGAACAACGCCAGCGCGATGGGTACCCCTTTCTTCGGGACGAGGTCTTCCGTCGCCGCATGTCCATGCTCGGAATCGCCGACCGGATCGGAGCCATCAACGAACTCCAGCTCCAGGCCGGCAAGACGAAAGTCGAGCAGACCTTCATCGGATTTCGCCGGCGACTTTGGATCGCGCTCGTGTCGACCATCGGCCTGGGATTGGTTCTCGCGTACTTCAGCATGCGGAAACTCCTGAGCCTGGAAACCGAGGCAGCCGAGCACTACCGGGAGATTGTGCAAACGCGTACGGAACTGAAGCAACTCTCGGCGCGATTGGTGGAGGCCCAGGAGAACGAGCGGCGCTCCATTTCCCGCGATCTGCACGACCAGGTGGGACAGGAACTCACCGGGATCCTGATGGAGTTGGCCAGCATCTCCATTCTTATTCGGGCGCGAGACGCCGACGCGGCTGAGGTGAAAGCTGGCGAGATCAAGAGACTGGTCGAGAGCTGCCTGCAGGTAGTCCGCAATATGGCGCTCCTGTTGCGCCCATCCATGCTCGACGATCTTGGCCTGGTGCCTGCTCTCGAATGGCAGGCGAAGGAAGTATCGAAGCGCAGTGGTCTGCGGGTCAAAGTTGTCGCGGAAGAGGTTTCCGAAGAGCTTCCCGAAGAACACAAGACCTGCATTTATCGCATCGTGCAGGAGGCGCTGCACAACATCGTGCAACACGCCAGCGCAGCCAATGTAAGTGTCACAGTACGGCAGGAGAGCGGCCGGTTGCTGCTGTCCATTCAAGATGACGGCAAGGGATTCCGCGCCGGGCAGGAACGAGGGATGGGGTTGCTTGGCATCGAGGAGCGGGTCGGCAACCTGCGAGGCGATTTTGAGGTGACATCGGAGCTCGGTAAGGGTACGGAGTTGCGCGTTTCACTGCCGCTGGCCGGGACGACAGACCGAAGCTCGATGCAGACGGCATGAAGATAGTTCGGATTCTGCTCGCTGACGATCATAATGTAGTGCGGAAAGGCTTGCGGCTGCTGCTGGAAACGCAACCAGCTTTTCAAGTGATCGCCGAAGCTGCTAACGGGCGTGAAGCGGTCGCTCTGGCTGAGGAGCACAGACCCGACGTGGTGGTGATGGATGTCGCCATGCCGACTCTGAACGGTATCGAGGCCGCCCGGCAGATCTGCAATAAGCTGTCCCAGACGGCCGTGGTGTTTCTCAGTATGCACTCCGATGAAGGGTACGTTCTGAAAGCGTTGAAAGCCGGGGCGCGGGGTTATTTGCTGAAGGACTCCGCGGAACACGACCTTATTAATGCGGTCAAGGCGGTGAGTCAGGGCAAATCCTTCTTCAGTCCGGCAATCAGCAAAATGTTGGTCGAAGACTATGTGCGGCAGATGCAGGAATTAAAGTTGGAAGATAGCTACGATCTACTGACGACGCGCGAACGCGAACTCCTGCAGTTGCTGGCCGAGGGCAAGAATAACAAGGAAGTCGCCGGCATCCTGAACCTGAGCTTGCACACCGTCGAGACCCATCGCAGTAACATCTTCCAGAAGCTGAATCTGCACAGCGGCGCGGAATTGATTCTTTACGCCATACGGAAGGGCGTCATCACCTAAACGGAAACTGGTCCCCCGAATGTAATAAAATCAAGGACCGAATCGTGATAGCGAGGTGAACCATGCCGGAACAGATGACCCGCAGGGAGACTTTTAGAACCGGATTGGCCGCGGCGAGCGCTTTGGCGTTGCTGCCGGAATGGGCTACGCCGGCGTTGGCGCAGAATGAGGTGGACGTGCCGTTCACCGACATTCCCGCAACCTTCAACCCGAGCAACCCGAACGCGCCGTTCCGGATAATCGATATCCGGAAGATCGACGGGCCGTTTACGCCGAAGGAACAATTCTTCGCCGTGCAGCATATGAACCGGCCGGAGATCGATGCGGCTGCGTACCGCCTGAAATTCACGGGTTTGGTCAACAAGGAGACGGAGTTCACGCTGGCCGATCTGCGCGGGATGCATTCCACTGAGGTGGCAGCCGGCTACGAATGCTCGGGAAACAGTCCCCGGGTGATTCAGGGCATGTCTTCTTGCGGGCGCTTTACAGGTGTACCGTTGCGCGACCTATTGAAGCGAGTCGGGGTGCATCCGAAGGCCCGTGAGGTTGTTTTTTTCGGCACGGACCGCGGGCCGCAAGACGTAGTGTTCCGCCAGGATACGTATAAGGTGGAGCAGCAGTTCGGGCGGAGCGTCACGCTGGAGAACGCTACCAAACCGCAGCCCCTGCTGGTTTATGCGCTAAACGGCGAACCGTTGACGCGCGAGCAGGGATTCCCCGTGCGGCTGATTATGCCGGGCTGGTACGGCGTTGCCAACGTGAAGTGGCTCGCCGAGGTGCATCTGCAGGAAGACCGCTATTTGGGGAATTACCAGGCGCGCTGGTACCGTTCCGTGGTGGGCGTGGGCGGCACCGGTGAAGACAACGATCCGGGTACGCAATGGGTAGAGACCGAGGTCACGCGTCTGCACTTGAAGTCGGTAATCGCGAGGGTACGAAAGAAGAACGGCGCGCACGAGATTCTCGGGTTTGTGTTGAACGACGGCACGCCGCTAAAGTCAGTCGAGGTGCAGATCGACAACGGGCCATGGCAGAAGGCCGCGCTGGCTTCGACTAATACGCAATATTCCTGGAAGCTGTTCACCTACCGCTGGGAGGGCGCCACGCCGGGCGAGCATACGCTAGTCTCGCGCGTCACCGATGCGGAGGGTATGGTACAGCCGACGGCGGCCGACTTGAAGAGGAAGAAGACGTTCTTGCAGGATAACTCGCAGTTCCCGCGAAAAGTCATGATCGGTTGAGTTGGCGATCAATAGGAGTCTCAGGAGTGTATCGATGATCTGGAAAGTTCGTCCTAGGATGTGGTGTCTGTTCGGCGTACTGTTGGCCGGCACGGTAACCGAATCGCGCGCGCAACTGGCGCCGCGAAAAGCGGACGAGTGGGTGACCACGTTAGAGGGGCCGCAGCGAGTGGCCTCGCAGAAGATTGACGAAGTACTGTCCAAACTTTCTTTGAAGCCCGGAATGGTGGTAGCGGACATTGGCGCTGGATCAGGACTTTTCTCGCGGCCCCTGTCGAAGGCTGTGGCTCCAGCGGGGAAAGTGTACGCCGTGGACATTCAGCAGGACCTTCTGGACTACATCGATAAGCGCGATAAAGAAGAAAACATCCGCAACATCCAGACCGTCCTGGGAGAGTTCAACGATCCCAAGCTTCCCGCACGGGATGTCGACCTGGCTTTTATCAACGATGTGCTGCATCACATCCAGAACCGCGCTGTGTATTTGAAGGCGCTGGGAACGTATGTAAAACCGAACGGCCGGATCGCCATCATCGAGATGAATAAGAACGATCCGAACACACCCCACAAGAATCAGCCGGAGTTGCTGGTAGGACGCGAGGAGATCGAACACTGGATGTCTGATGCCGGCTTCAAACTGGCGGAAGAGCATCCAGACCTGTTTCCCGGCGCCAAGTGGTATCTGGTCTTCGCAAGGAAGTAATCCGGTTTATTGCTCACGTCCGGCGGTGATTGGCCGAAAAGGTCCACGAAGGACCTTAAAGCCATGATCCCAACCTGCCTGGGCTTGAAAATTGAAATTCTTTGCCTCCTGTTTACTCCGCTCTTCACCGTCGCGGTCGCCGCCCTGGTAAATGGCGGCTTGGCGCTATGCGCCGGTAATCGCTCCGGCACGGGGATGCCCAGGTGGTCTAGAATCAAGAGAGCTTCACATGTCGGGGCGTAGCGCAGCCTGGTAGCGCACCTGCCTTGGGCGCAGGGGGTCGCCAGTTCGAATCTGGCCGCCCCGACCAATAAAATCAGTGATTGAGGCTCACCGCTGGCGACCGCCTGCAGATGACAGTTGGTCGAACCAGAGGATGTGATAGCTATCGAACTCCAGGGGGCAAATCGCCCGGGGTCACTACCGCAGGAGGGGGTCGCGTGGTGCCTCTTCTCCTGCGTGCGGCCGTCCACAAAAGCGCGGCCCCGAAGATGAGCAGCAGCGTCGAGGAGGGCTCGGGCACAACCGCGGACGGTATCGTAATGCTTCCGGCCAAAAGCGTACTGACTGGGATATCGCTGCCAGATGCATCCGATAGACTTGTAGTCGGGAAGGGCGTTAGATCGACCGGGAAGAAACCGCCGGCGGCGCCCGGAGCGACGTCAAACAGCACGTGTCCCAGACCAACCGTGCTCCCCGCGCTCAACGTGACGCCTGCCAGAGGAACGCTAAAGAGGTCGGATGCGGAAAGAGTCTGGCCGCTCGTCGGACCGGTCAGATCCGGACCAAACAGCGAATCCACACCAAAAACGTACGGGGCCGCCGTCCCGGTATTTGCGTCGGTGAAGCTGATGTCGGGATTGGCAATCGAGATCCCGAAGCTGAAACCACCAATGATTACGGCTGACGGACCGGAATTCGTCAGGTCCACATCGATTCCGTTGCCCGAAGATCCGGCAGCCGCGGTCACCGATTGTACCGAAATGACAACATCTCCCCAAGCCGTCACCGGACCGAGAAGACACGCTGCAACTCCCGCTACAAGCAGGGATACGAACCGCAAATCAGTGCCAGTCAGCCCCGTTTTAGCCACGATGTCCTCCAATGCGCATTTCTTCTTCATGGCAGCGACGTCCCAATTTTTGTCCTGACGATCTGTACGTCGGTGATGTTCACAATGCCGTCACCGTTGATATCGGCAAAAACATTGTATGCCGCAACGGTCGCGTTGTTCACACCTACCATGTCCGCGGAACTCACGAACCCGTCGTCGTTGAAATCGCCAGGCAACACTTTGAAATTCTGAGTGAATCCGGTGCCGCCGCCCAGTGAACTGCCTGCCGCATCCAGCAGCGCGGCTCCTCCACTGCCCGCAAGGGCAGTCGCAAAGTTCCCCAAGGGTATCGGGTTGATTGTCCAGGTCAGTGTGTTGGTGCCAAGGCCGCTAAGTCCGGTGGCGGTTACCCCACTAAGGCTGCTCACTGCTCCGCTCGCAATCGGTTCCGAGAAGACCACTTGTATCCCAGCCACCTGCCAGGGCAGGCGCTTACGTGTGGAGCCGATCAGGTTGTAACTCTGGGAACCGAATAGGACCTTATAGGCGGTCACGACCGGTGGGGTCGGCACGGTGAGGGATAACAGATTAGAAGTCAACCCGTTCAGCGAAGCCGTAATGTTGGTGGAACCCGCCGCCACGCCGCTTGCCAAACCGGTATTCGCCCCAATCGTTGCCACGCCTGGGCTGGAAGAATTCCACGTCACCTGGGAGGTAATGTTCGCGGTCGAGAAATCGGTATAAGTGCCGGTTGCCGCGAACTGTGCGGTCTTACCGGCGATGACTGAACTCGGACCAGCGATCGAGATAGACGTCAGCGTCGCCGGGGTAACTGTCAGCATGAACATATTCGAAGTCACACCGGCGAGGGACGCGGTAATAATCGTGGAACCTGTCGCCGCGGCAGTCGCCAGTCCGGTATTTGCGCCGATGGTCGCCACGGCGGCATTCGAAGAATTCCAGGTCACCTGCGTCGTAATGTTGGATGTGGAGTTATCTCCGTAAGTACCGGTCGCGGTGAATTGTTCGCCTGTGCCCCGCGCAATGGAGTTGTTCGCCGCTGTGATCGCGATTGAGGTTAGCTTCGGCGCAAGCCCGGCATCCACCACAAAAATAGTTCCGCTAGCGGCAAATCCGCTCGGCAAAGTACCCAATGTGGTCGCCGTTCCGTACAGCTTTCCGTCAATTCCCTGGATCAGTGGGGCCACCGGCCGAATTCCGGTTTTTGCGGTCAGAAATACGGACTGTAGGAACGTGCCGTCGATGGTCAACGTGTAAACCGTGCCGCCCCCGCCAGTACCGCTGCTTATGTTGGTGGTGCCCCACAGGTTGCCATCGGAAGCCTGCAACAAGGCGTTCGGGCTTGTTCCCGTTCCGGTCCCAGTAAAGGTAAGGATTTTTTGAAAGGTTCCAGTGAGAGTCAGTCGGAAGACTCCTCCCGGGTTACCAGGACCGGGATAAGTCGCCCCATACAGGTTCCCGTCCGAGGCCTGAATGACTTCGGAGCTCCCGGAACCGTCGCTGGGAGAGTTAAAGAAATAGACAGGGGCGAACCCCAAGGGGGGCGTGACTCTGAACACTCCTCCGATCGCTACTCCGTAATAGTCTCCATCGGAAGCATGGACCAGCCCATTCAAGGGCGTCCCAAAACCAGTGGAATACAGGTCCTCGATGGTTGAATAGACTCCGGTCGAGCTCATCCTAAAAATTTGGGGAAAAGCGGGTGGGCTAGTGGTGGTCCCGTAGAAGAAGCCATCGCTGCCCAGAAGCAGACCTCCTTGCGGCTCCGTGCCCTCCTTACAGCCTACGAACCCACAAAAATCGTGCAGTTTCTGGAAGTCACCACTCTTGCTGATTTTGTAAACGATCCCACCCGCGGCGGATACAACAAATCCGCCGTCAAATGTCGTGCCGTAGAGGTACCCGTCCGGCCCCTCGATGAGCCCTCCCTCAGGATTGCGCCCATTTTGATAGACAGGGACTGTACCGCCCCCGACAAAAGTATGGAGTAACGTGTACTGTCCCTGAGGTGTGATTTTGAAAATCGTGCCGTCGCAGCCCTGGGTACAGCCATGACCGTCGTCGCCGCCGTGAACCGTCGTACCGTAGAAGTTGCCGTCGGACGCCTGCATCAGCGGCGCATAAGGCGTGTCTCCGTCCGTGCCGTTGAAGACATGCAGCGCGGTTATCGTTGGGATTGCGGCGTGAGCGGCGGAAAGCATGATAAGACCGATGACGCCTTTACCCCAGAAATGCTTCATGAGAACCTCCTCCGACCCAGACGGTCACCCGGCGAACGTAGAACAGTTCGCCTTGGTTACTCAATTTAAAATGGGATTAGACGCCAGTTACTTTCAGAAATCTTGCGATGTTTTTCTGCGGCAGGTATTCGGCGGATTGGTGTCCGCCTGCAAATCCCAAAAGTCCGGGGATCTGCTGGCCCCGCGAACCCTCGCAAGAGGGCGCACGCATAGTGCCACGGAGGCGAGTTTGGGAATTTTCGACTGGAGAGAGCGTCATGATTTCCTGTAGATATATTTCTGTTGAAAGCCTCCGAGTTAGAGGAGGCCATTTAGGTCACTGTCTCCTGTCCTGGCAGGCATCGCGGAGCAGCTCTACCAGCTCGCTGAGTTGGTAGGGCTTCCGAATGAACCGCCAGGGCTGCTGCCCACCGAGAGCCTCTAAGGCGCTGTCCTGGCTGTATGCCGTCGTCAGAATCACGTTGACGTCGGTCCGAATCCGGCGTAATTCGCGGAGCACTTCTCGACCGGGGAGACTCGGTAAGGTCATATCCAGCAAGACCGCGTCGATCGTGTGCTCATGCGCCTTAAAGAGATCCACTCCACCACGACCGTCGGAAGCCTCTATTACTCGGAATCCTTTCTTACGAAGCCATTTCGTGACAGCGTGACGGAGCGGCTCTTCATCCTCTATTACCAGCACAGTTCCGACGGTGGCCTCACCTTGGGTGTCGGATACGGTTAGCGTGCTGCCACTGGCACCGAGCGCGGGCTCGGTAATCGATGGCAACAGAATAGTAAAGACGGAACCCTGCCCCGGAACGCTCGCGACGTTGATCATGCCTCTATGTTTACGGATGATCCCCTGTACAGCGGCCAGTCCCATGCCTCTGCCGGCAAACTTAGTGCTGAAAAAGGGATCGAAGATCTGGGCCTTGACTTCTTCCGTCATTCCGCAACCGGTATCGTTTACTTCCAACCGGACGTGGTCCTCACTCTCGGCCACACCGACCGAGATGACGCCGTGCTTTTCGCCGAGCGACTCCGAGGCATTGATGATCAAGTTCATCACGACCTGCGAGATCTGTGCGGCGTTGGCGCGCACTGAGGGCAGGCCCTCGGGGAGATCGATCTGCAACTCGGCGTGTTTGGAAATCGACGTTCTCAGGAACTGCACCATCTCGCGAACCAGCCTGGATAGATCGACCGGTTCGAATACAGTTTCCCCCTTTCCTGCATAGGCCATCAACTCGCGCACGATCCCGGTGGCCCGATTCGCCACAGCCATTATGCTGGACACTCCCTCTCGCGCAGTTGCGTTACCCGCCACCTCCTCTAGCAGCATTTCCGACTCAGCGAGAATGCTACCCAATAGGTTGTTGAAGTCGTGGGCGATGCCACCGGCGAGCACGCCAAGTCCCTCTAGTTTCTGTCTGGTGATAGCCTCCTCGTGCGCGCGCTTGCGTTCCGTGATGTCCATGTTCACGCCTACCGTGCGGCTTGGATTCCCACGCGAATCGCGCAGCAAAGTTCCTCTGGCGAACAGCCAGTGAAGCGTTCCATCCGGCCAGATCACGCGGAACTCAATATTGCAGGAGCCGTTGCCCGCCAACGTTTGAGCCAGCTGTTCGAGGACGCCGGCACGGTCGTCGGGATGAATGCGTTCGAGCCATTGCTCTTGAGGCGGACCAATCTCGGCGGGCGGGAGGCCATACAACGCTGGGAACAATTCCGAGCAGCGGCCGACGCCTGTGTTGACGTCCCATTCGTAGCTGCCAATTCCGGCTGCTGCTTGGGCCAGTTCGAGCCGTTGCTGGCTGCTTCGCAGGGTTTCTTCCGCTTGCTTGCGTCCGGTGATGTCCATGTGCACGCCGATAGTGCCGGTCGGATTTCCAAGTGAGTCGCGCATCAGCAGTCCTTTGGCAAATAGCCAGTGAACAGAGCCGTCTGGCCAGATTACGCGAAACTCCGTTTCCCAGGAATCGCCCTTCTCGACCGCCCGCCCCGGCTTTTCTAGCGTCATGGCGCGGTCGTCAGGATGGATGGATTCCAGCCACTGATCGTACGACGGTCCTACTTCAGAAGGCGGTAAGCCGTACAAGGCTGGAAATCCGCTGGAGCAACGTACAATACCGGTGCGCTCGTCTCGCTCGTAGCTGCCAATGCCGGCTGCCGCTTGGGCTAGTTCGAGCCGCCGCTGGCTGCTGCGCAGGATCTCTTCGGCGTGCTTGCGCTCCGTGATGTCAATATTCACGCCTATGGTGCCGGTCGGATTTCGACGTAAGTCGCGCAGCACCATACCTTTGGCAAATAGCCAGTGCACAGAGCCGTCTGGCCAGATTACGCGATACTCCGTTTCCCAGGAATCACCGCTCTTGAGTGTCCCTGCCCGTCTTTCTAGCATCGCGGCGCGATCGTCAGGATGGATGGATTCCACCCACTGCTCGTACGACGGTCCTACTTCAGAAGGCGGTAAGCCGTACAAGGCAGGAAATCCGCTTGAACAACTTGCAATGCCGGTGCGCTCGTCTCGCTCGTAGCTGCCAATGCCGGCTGCCGCTTGGGCTAGTTCGAGCCGCTGCTGGCTGCTGCGCAAGATCTCTTCGGTCTGCCGACGCTCGGCGACTTCACGTTGCGCTTGTTCGGAAGAATCAGCAAGGGCCTGATGGACGCTGGCCAGGGGCAAAATTGTGAGGCACACGAGGCCCACCGCGAATCCCCAAGCCAAGATCGGCATGACAGGGAAGTATCTTGGCAAATGAATGCCCACGCTCTCCATAATCGCTAGGTTCAGTCCGAATATGAGAGAAAGGGCCGCAATCCAAATCGCCTCACGTCTCCCTAACAGCCAGATGGAAACGACAATGATCGCGATTTGACTTAGGACTCCCGGGCTTCGTATTCCACCGGAAAAAACTACAAACAGCGCCAGGGTTAGCCAGGATGTTGACAGAAACAACCAACTGCTTAATCTCACGTTGCCACGCCTCAGCAGGAGAATGCAGACCAACGTGAAGATTACGATTACCAGCCAAAATGCACCCGCAGCGATTTTTCTGACTGCGAACAAGGGAACAAGCACTCCAAGAGACAGAACGCTAACGGGTAGTGCGACGAGAAGCACCGAGTGCAACACCTTTGCGGCAACGGTCTCCTGTGAGCTGCGATTGAACACCGACAAAATCCTGGGCACCTCCGATTACCTGATCATATACTGGCGCAATCAGCAGGAGTGTCCGCAGTCTTGGACAAAATCTTGAACGTCCAAACCTCCTGGCGGGGCCGCGGCTAGCCCCGAAAGGTCGATAACCAACGGCAGCCTTTCCTAAATGAGACTTTCAGATTCATTATTCTCTTATAGGTGAACAGAGATGTACGTGATCATTAGCGTTTCGGGCGGCAAGATCTACGAAGGCGTTCTTCTGGCTGCCGGTGGTAACCGGATGAGAATCGCTCTCCGCGATCGTCCTGACACCATCGAGTTAAATAGGACCGGCGCTCAATGGCGCACCGAGGACGGCGCGTCGGTGGAATTTGAATCCGTGATTTCCAGCGGTGGTTCGTGCAGCCTTCTGCTAGGTTCTTCTCCGCTACATGCGCCGCGCCAGGCTGCCTAGCGCCCACACCAATGCGTATCCTGGAGGACGTGGGTTTGCGCACAAGCGCCGCCGCTTCCTGGCAGTTCCGCTGAAGAAGTTCGCTCATTGAAGTAAAAACTACCTCCTGTACTTTCCGGATTGTTTGCAGAAGTATCTTGATTCCCATTGACTTACCGGATATGGCACTCAAGATGCGCTGGATAGCGCGTGTATCGTGCTGGGCACAGGCCCGGCGATACGAGGAAAGGAGTAGTTAGATGACGTCGCCTTCTCCACATAGAATATGGGTTAAATGTGTGGTTCTGTGCGGTCTCGGGCTCGCCACGGGTATCTGTACATTCCGCGCCCAAGCGGACCAGTGGAATAAGAAAACCGTTCTTACCGTAGACCAGCCGATCCAAATTCGGGACACCTATCTCGATCCCGGAACTTATGTACTGAAACTCGTCGATTCCAGCTCCGACCGTCACATCGTATACATATACAATGCGAGCGAAAATCATCTCATCAATACCGTGATGGCGGTCCCCAACTATCGGGTTCAACCTACGGGTAAGCCTGAATTTGTCTTTTGGGAAACACCTCCGGGAAAGGCGCGCGCCATGCGCGATTGGTATTATCCCGGAGATAACTACGGCCAGGAGTTCCCGTATCCGAAGAATCTGAGGGAAGTCGCGGCGCTGTCGACAGCTCCGCCGCCGGCTCCCATCGCTTCTCCGGTTTCTGCGCCACAGGTGACGCCTGCGCCTGAGCCGCAGGCTCGGAATGAGACGCCTGCCCCTCAGGAGACTCCGCAACAGGAGCCGGCGCTAGTGGCACAGAATGCTCCACCGCCCCCTCCGGCTGCGCCCGAAGCGGCTCCCGCTCCGGAACCGCAGGAGCTACCGAAGACAGCCACTCCTTATCCGCTGATTGGGCTGGGTGGATTGCTTTCACTTGGCCTGTACGCCCTGGCTCGATTAGCGCGGACGGCGTAAAATGTTCGGAGGACAATGAGGTAATGAACCGGCGCTTAGCGATCCGAAATCTGATTGCCGCCAGCGCCGGTTCGTTCTTTCATCGTTTGCGGGCCGCCGACTCGCCCGTTGACCAGCCGCGAGAGGCTGAGGGCAATTACGTTCTTCGTAGCGACGTTCGCCTGGTGCTCCTGGATGTCAGTGTCAAAGACAGCAGGGGCGGTTTTGTGTCGGGGCTCGCCAAGGAAAACTTCCGTATCTTCGATAACGGTCGGCCCCAGCAAATCACCGTATTTGCGCATGACGATGTCCCGATCACCCTGGGTATTCTGGTGGATGAGAGCCGGAGTATGACCCCAAAGCGGTCGGAAGTTCTCACGGCCGCTGAAACCTTCATTCAAGAGAACAATCCACAAGATGAGATTTTCATTCTGCACTTCAACGACTGGGTGAGACGCGGGTTGCCCCCTGACGTGCTCTTTTCTGACGATATTCAACGGCTCCGCGCGGCTCTTCATGCGGGTGTCCCCGCCGGTAAGACGGCGCTCAACGACGCCGTGGTTGCCGGCTTGGAGCAATTGGAGCTCGGACGAAAGGACAAGAAGACATTGGTTGTGATTACCGACGGCGGCGATAACGCTAGTAAACACACTCGCCAGGAAACGCTGGAGATGGTCCAACGAAGCATTGCCACTATCTACACCATTGGATTGTTTGACCCCGAGGATTCAGATCGCGATCCGGCTATTCTTCGAAAGCTTGCGAGAATCAGCGGCGGCGAGACCTACTTGCCGAACGATCCGTCCGAAATGGTCGCGACGTGCCGCCGCATCGCGAAAGACATACGAACCCGTTACACCATCGGCTACATTCCGCCGGCCGGCAACGGATCTTTGAGGCACATTGAGGTGCGCGGTTCCGCTCCGGGCCACGGCAATCTGTTGATTCGCACTCGTACGAGTTACCGCTATGACGAAGTCGAGAGTCAGAAGGCGAAGTAGGGTCCGGCGCTGGATTGAGTACTCGCTCTTACTGGCCGGACTCGCTGGGGTCGGCCTTTGGATTGGGTTCAATGTGGTTCCGGCGATTTGGGAGGATTGGGAAAACCGGGCCTTCGATCGGGAGGTGCAAAGCCGCTCCGCCTCTCCTTCCCCTCCGCCGCGTCCCCAGCCGGCGCCCGCAACCAACAGCCTGATCGGTCGCCTTGCGATTCCGCGGCTGCACTTGCGGGCCATCGTTCGGGAAGGCTCGGACAGTAGCACGCTCAGCCTGGCAGCCGGCCACATTCCCGGAACCGCATTCCCATGGCAGAACGGCAACGTGGGAGTGGCGGGCCACCGCGATACTTTGTTCCGCGGAATGGGAGCGATCCGCAAGAATGATCTGATTCGATTCGATACGCTCGATAAGAGCTACGTTTACGAAGTGGCCTCTACCGCGATCGTGGAACCCCAGGATGTGAGCGTCCTCAAGCCTGGCCCGTATCCCGAACTCACGCTAGTCACTTGCTACCCCTTCAATTACATTGGTTCGGCCCCGCAACGTTTTATCGTGAAGGCGCGCGCCGTGTCCCAGGCCTTCGAGCAAGCCAGCGTGCCGGAGCCCAGCCCTCCGGATCCCGCTCCACCTGCACCAAAGATCGAGAACCCGCCAACACCGAGAAGGGTAACGTTCAGCGTGCCCATGAACCACAGCCGGCAACTGGTTCCAGGCATCTCCATCGGCGTAACGGCTACGGACACCGGCCGCCAACGTATGAACGGTTGGATGTGGCTGATGCCGGATCGCCGCACCATCTGGCTCCGGGATCAGTCGCCAGGTCCGGTAGTGTTCTATGGCCACGAGGATGGAAAACGACGCGAGTTGGTGATTACACGCGTGACGCCCAACGCGGTTACGGGATATCTTCAGCTCTGACTCTCACGCCACATTCGACCCGCTGCTCTGCGTGCTCGCGGCCATCGACGCCAGTTCGTCGCAGCGGTTGTTGTCGGCATGCGATGCATGGCCCTTGGTCCACGACCACGTCGTCTTGTGCCGCGCCACCTGCTCGTCAAGTTCTTTCCACAAATCCTGGTTGACCACCGGCTTCTTAGCAGCGGTCATCCAGCCTTTGCGCTTCCAGGCGTGGATCCACGTGGTGATTCCGTTCTTGAGGTATTCGGAGTCGGTGATCACCTCCACCTCGCAATCTTCCTTGAGCGAGCGCAGCCCTTCAATGGCTGCCCGCAGTTCCATCCGATTGTTAGTGGTGTGCGGTTCGCTTCCCCACATCTCCTTCTGATGCGCGTTGTATCGCAGAAGGCACGCCCAGCCGCCCGGTCCGGGGTTGCCGAGACAAGCTCCGTCAGTGATGAGCTGGACCTTCTTCACCGCGCCAGCGCCGGCTCCGCGAAGAATTCATCCACCAGGCCGAGAATTGCCTGGGCTTCCTGCGCCTTATAGATCTGCGCGCGGAGTTGTGCGCCATGCCGCACGCCGTGGGTGAAGTAAGTGGCGAACTGCTTCATCTTGCCCACCGTGTCCTTCTCCGTCCGGTCCATCAGCATAGCGTAATACCGCCGCATCATTTCGTAGCGATCTTGCTGGGTGGGCTCCTCGTATGAGCCGGTCGCCAGGTATTGCTCGATCTGCCGGAAGATCCATGGATTCGAAGAAGCCGTCCGGCCGATCATGACGGCGTCGCAGTTGGTCTCGCGCGCCATGCGCACGGCGTCTTCCGGCGTCACCACATCGCCGTTGCCGATCACCGGAATTTTCACCGCGGCCTTCACCTCCGCAATGCGCGACCAATCGGCTTTGCCGCTGTAGCCCTGCTCGCGGGTGCGTGGATGCAGCGCGATTGCCTGTAGGCCGCAATCCTCGGCGAGTTGCGCCATACGGACCGTCACCAGTTCCGCATCGTTCCAGCCCGCGCGGTATTTCATGGTGAACGGAATGGTGATGGCGCGGCGCACCTCGCGCAGCAGTTGCTCCACTAGCGCCAGATCCCGCAGCAAGCCCGATCCGCCATTGCACTTGACCACCTTATTCACAGGACAGCCGAAGTTGATATCCAGGATGTCGAAGCCCAGGTCCTGGCAGACGCGGGCGGCCTCGGCCATCACCGCCGGATCGGCGCCGAAAAGCTGCGCCGAAATGGGGTGCTCTTCCGGTTCAAACGCCAGGTACTTTAACGTCCGGGTCGGTTTGCGCGCGCGGTTGGATGCGCTCACGCCGTGGGAGCTGGTGAACTCCGTCATGATGAGGCCGCACCCGCCCAGGTTGCGAATGAACCGGCGGAAGACGGTATCGGTCACGCCGGCCATGGGTGCCAGGACCGTGGCCGGGGCAATTTTCACCGCACCGATGGATAACTCTGTAGGAAACGAATGCATGCCCTTTTAATAGTTCATTTTACCGGTTCACCGGCGGGAAACGAAAATACCGTGCCAAGCGTCTCTCTTGCTTGAGGAGAAGAAACCCATGAAGCCACTGCAGATTGCTCTGCTGGTAGTCGCCGGGGCAGTGGGCGGCGCCATCGTTATGAAGGTGGTCCAGCGGCCGCAACCGGCTGCGCCGGCGCCCGTGGCAGCGCAGAATCCGGAGCCGGCACCGCAGCCCGCGCCGCAAGTAGCGGAAGTCCCCGCGCCAGCCCCGCTGGCCGAGCCGGCGCTCCCGCCGCAGGCCAAGCCGTCGCCGATTCGTGAAAAGCGGGCCATCGCGAAACCGAAAGCGGTCCACCATCGGGAAACCAGAAGTCCGGAACCGATCGAGGTGGCGCACGCGACACCGCCCGTGGCGCCAGTACCGGCTGTCGCATCGCAGCCGCAGCCTTCTCCCGAACCCGCTCCTCCCGCGCCCCGCGAACCGGAGAACGTGACTCCGCCGCCTCCGCCTCCGCCGCAACCTCGCCAGGTGACGCTGAACGCCGGCCTGCTTTTGCCGGTGCGCCTGATCGATGGTCTTTCCTCGGAGCGGAACAATCCCGGCGACAGCTTCGCCGGCACGCTCGATCAACCGCTCAAGGCCGATGGTCTGGTGATTGCCGAGCGGGGCGCGCGGGTTGAGGGGCGAGTGGTAGCAGCGGATCGCGGCGGCAAGGTCAAAGGCGTATCTTCGTTGTCGGTAGAACTGACCCGCGTTCACCTTTCCGATGGCCAGGCGATTTCGATCCACACCGATAGTTTCGAGCGGCATGCGGAAACCTCCCATGACACGGACGCGGCCAAGGTCGGTGGCGGCGCCGTAATTGGCGCGGTGATCGGCGCGATCGCCGGCGGTGGCAAAGGCGCGGCGATCGGGGCCGGTGTCGGCGGCGGCGCGGGTGCCGGCGACGTCCTGCTCACGCGCGGCAAACCGGTGACCCTGCCCTCGGAGATGCGCATCAGTTTCCGCTTGAGCGCTCCCATAACCGTGACCGAACGGCAAAGCCAGTAGCCTGTGGCGCAGACTCTCGTGTCTGCTGCGCCGGCACTCCTGCCGGCGTTTTGGGGTCGAGATGAGTCTCGACCCGGCAGGCAAGGGTGTCTGCGCCACATACGCGTGGCGCACGATCAGCCACTTCCATCGATCGCAAGCCCTGTTTTCAGCTGTTTCCCACATAGTGGTGGCGCATCGGTAGCGAAGGACGTTTCGCGCTAGACTGATCCAATGCGAAATCGGCTGGCGTTCCTTCTCCTCGGGGGCCTGCTCCCCGCCCTCGCACAGACACCGGATTGGCCTAAGGTCAACGAAGAAGCCATGCGCCATTTCCAGGCGCTGGTCCAGATCGATTCCACCGATCCGCCGGGAAACGAAACCAAGGTCGCCGAATACGTAAAGAAGGTCCTCGAGGCTGAAGGCATCCCCGCCACGCTGGCGGCTAAGGATCCGGCGCGTGCCAACGTGATCGCGCGGCTGAAAGGCAACGGGTCCAAGCGGCCTCTGCTGATCATGGGTCACAGCGACACCGTGCGCATCGACGCTTCCAAGTGGACCTTCCCGCCATTCAGCGCGGCGCGCCAGGGCGGGTACGTCTATGGCCGCGGCACGCTGGATGACAAGAGCGATCTGATGGCGGCGATGATGACCATGCTGCTCTTGAAACGATCCGGTGCGCCGCTCGATCGCGACGTGATTTTCGTTTCCGAGGTGGGTGAAGAAGCTTCCACCGGGCCCGGCATTGAGTACCTGGTGAACGAGCGCTGGAACGACATCGCAGCGGAGGTCTGCCTGGCGGAGAGCGGTGGCGTCAAACGCCGCAACGGGCTGCTGCGGTATGCCACGGTGGAAACCACGGAAAAGCAGCCGAAGGCCGCGCTTCTGATAGTGAAAGGTCCTTCGGGGCACGGCTCGCGTCCCTTGCGATCGAACGCGGTGGTGCACCTGGCGCGGGCGGTCGACAAGATCGCCAGTTGGGAGCCCCCCACACGCTTCAACGACACTACCCGGAATTACTTCGAGAAGCTGGCGAACCTCAGCAGTCCGGATGATGCCGCGCGGTTCAAAGGACTCTTCGATCCGCAAAAGGCGCCGGCCATTCGCGAGTACCTGGCCGAGAACGATCCGGCCACTTACTCGCTGCTGCACACGTCGATTTCACCCAACATCCTGCAGGCGGGCTTCCAGGTCAACGTGATTCCGTCGCAGGCCGAAGCCACTTTGGATATCCGCGCCCTGCCCGACGAGGATATTGCGGCGTTCTACGAGCTGATGCGCAAGGTGATCAACGACCCGGCGGTGGAGGTGGTACCCGACGCGCGCAATCAACGGCCGGGGGCCGCGCCGTCGCGCATCGATTCGGATGCCTACCACTCGATCGAAGCGGCGTACCGGAAAGTCTACAGTGTCCCGACCCTGCCGATCATGCAGACGGGCGCGACCGATATGGCATTCCTTCGGGCCAAGGGCGTTCAGTGTTACGGGATCGGCGCCATGACGGACGACGAGGATGCCCCTAAAGGATTCGGCGCTCACAGCGACCAGGAGCGGATCCTCGAGGAGGCCGTTTACAAACACGTTCAATTCTTTTGGGAAGCCGTCAATTCCATAGCGGCAACAAAGCGGTGAAGCAGAGTTGGCCGCCGCTGAGCCCGCTTGGCGAACCCCCGGAGCGTGCCTGACACCAACTGGAACTTTGTGCCGAACCTTGAAGTACGAATCCACTGCATGGGCGAATCGGAGTTAGGGATTTCACGCTATTGAGCGGTACGAAATTCACGAAACTAAGGCGTTCGGAAGCGACGGTTCTGCCATGATACGCATGTCAAGGCTCTTGCTGGCGTCCGCGCTATTGAATACGGATTTGATGACTGCCGCACCTACCTGGATGGATGCCTTCCACGGCAATGCTGGACAGCGGGTGCCATGATCCCTCGCGCTCACAACCCGTGCGCTACAGTGAAAGGTAGAAGCTGCCCGCACTAAGGCGCGGTGCAATTGGCTTCGTTTTGCATTCCTGCGTTTCGCGGCTAAGCAAGAAATCGGGCTGATTTCCCTCCAGCTTACGCGGTGTCCAAAAATGGGATTGGCTTCGTTCCTTAGATTATCGAAAATCGCTTCCGGGGCTCCGCCGCTGCCGGTCCGACCCTTCAGCCCACGGATTTCTCGATGCGACGCTCCCGGCGAATCGGCTAGTCGCCGCCGTTTACTATATTGGATGCAAATAGTTCCATTGTTTTGGCACCTACTTTTCCTAACTCTTCCGCCCATTCGACGTAACATACTTGGGTTTTCGCCCGCCTAGAATAGTGTTAGGCTTCATGGCTTCCAATTACCTCTTACTAACGTTAGCCGCGTCGCTCTCGCTAGCCGTGTTGCCTGCTGCCGAGCATCACGGCACGGTGAAATCGGGTGGTTTGCCGCTTCCCGGCGCGACCGTCACCGCGACCCAGGGCGATAAGAAATTCGCCACCACCACCGATGAGCAAGGTGCGTATGCTTTTCCGGACTTGCCCGACGGCACCTGGACGCTTCAGGTTGAGATGTTCGGTTTCGCTCCGATCACGCGCGACGTGGGGATTGCGCCCGGCGCGCCGAGCCCGGATTGGGACATGAAGCAGCTTTCGTTGAACGCTCTCAAGCAAGCCACCGCTCCGCCGACGCCTGCGCCGCCCGCTCCCTCTGCACCGCAGGAAGCGCAGGCGCAGTCTCCAACGCCAGCGCAGGCGGGCCAGCCTGGTCAGGGCCGCACAGGCTTTCCGGGTCGACGCAACTTCCCTGGCGCAGGCCAGACGCCACAAGCAGGAGGCGCCAACGCAGCCGCGGCGCGGCCTGGATTTCAGCGTCTCGGCGTAAATGCGGCGCCTGAAGCCGCGGCTACGGCGCCGGCGGAAAATGGTTTGGGAACGGACGCCTCCCTTGCCGACCTCAACCAGAGTGCCGCCGATTCGTTAATCGTCAACGGCAGCGTCAGCAACGGATTGACGCTTCCGCAGCAGAACGATTGGTTCGGCTTCGGTGGCCCCGGCGGGGGCGGGTTCGGGTTTGGCCCGGGCGGGCCGGAGCTCGCGGGTGTGAACGCAGGCGGTCCCGGCGGGCCGGCTGGTCCGGGAGGCCCGGGCGGACCTGGCGGCGGTGGTCCCGGCGGCGGCTTCGGCGGGCCGGGCGGTTTTGGCGGTGGTGGCGGGCGGGGCGGCGGCGGTGGCGGGGGTGGTTTCCGTGCCGGCGGGCGCGGTGGACCCGGCGCAGGCACCAACGTGAACGGACGCAACCCCAACGCCTTCGGCAACGGCCGGCGCAACCGGCGGGCGCAGTTCAACGGCAACGTGGCCTTGATCCTGGACAACTCGGCTCTGGATGCCCGCCCGTTTTCGTTGACTGGTCAGGACACGCCCAAACCGGCGTTCGCGCATTTTCGATCCACCGGCACCTTCGGCGGTCCCCTCAAGATTCCGCATATCGTGAACAGCCAGAAGACCACGTTCACGGTCAACTACCAGCTGTCGCGTAATCGCAACGCGAGTACCAGCACTTCACTGGTGCCGACTTCGCAAGAGCGGCTCGGGGACTTCTCGCAGGCCGTGAGCGCGCAGACCGGGCTGCCGGTGGTGATCTACGATCCGACCACGGGCGCGCCTTTCGCCAACAACACGATTCCGAAAGACCAGATCAGTCCCCAGGCCCGGGCGCTGTTGAATCTCTATCCGCAGGCCAACTTCGCCGGCAGTTCACGCTACAACTACCAGGTTCCGCTGGTGGGCATAGGCAATCAGAGCAACGTCAACGTCCGGCTCAGCCACACCATCAACGCCAAAAACCAGGTGCAAGGTAATTTCGCGTTTCAAAAGAGCGATAGCACCAACCCGAACCTGTTTGACTTTGTCGATTCCACCAGCACAACGGGCTACAACACGGGCCTGAATTATACGTATCACTTCACCACGCGGCTGATCAGCAATCTGCGCTACAACTTCAGCCGGCAGGCCACCAACGCGATACCCTTCTTCGCCAACCAGACCAACGTTTCAGGCCAAGCAGGAATTGCGGGCAACGATCAGTCGCCGCAATTTTGGGGACCACCGAGCCTGTCCTTTTCCAGCGGGTTCGCGGGTCTGTCCGACGGCAACTTCTCGCTCAATCACAACACCACGAACCAGGTCGGGGAGAGCATGATCTGGGTGCATGACAAACACAACTTCACGTTTGGCGGCGACTTCCGGCGGCTGGATTTCAACCAGCTCTCGCAGCAGAACCCGCGCGGCAGCCTCTCCTTCACCGGCGGCATTACGGGCCTTGCGGGGTCGAACGGCCTGGCCGTGACGGGCACCGGTTTCGACCTGGCCGATTTTCTGTTGGGCTTTCCGGACACCAGTTCTATCGCCTTCGGCAACGCCGACAAGTATTTCCGGGCCTCCTGGTGGGACGCCTTTGTGACGGATGACTGGCGTCTGAACTCGCGGCTGAGCTTGAATATCGGGATCCGCTGGGACTTCCAGGCGCCGGTTACCGAGAAGTACAACCGCCTGGTGAACCTGGGCGCGAATGCGAACTTCACTTCGGTTGTGCCGATGTGCGGCACCATCGCCAGTGGGTGCACATTGGCCAGCCAGATTGGGTTGCCCGATTCGCTAGTGCGCCCCAACTATCGCGAAATTCAGCCGCGCATCGGCTTTGCGTGGCGGCCGTTCACCAAGAGTTCCACCGTAGTGCGCGGCGGCTACGGCATCTACTACAACACCTCGGTGTACCAGCCGCTGGCCAACCAGATGGCGCAACAATCGCCGCTGTCGTTTAGCGTCACGCAGCAGAACTCGGCGGCGAATCCTTACACGCTGGCCAATGCGTTCCTGATCCCGGCGATCAGTGTCACGCCGCAGACATTCGGGCTCGACCCGAATTTCCAAATCGGCTACCTGCACTACTGGCAGGTTGCGGTGCAGCAGAGCCTGCCATGGTCGCTGGTGACCACCATCACTTACAACGGGAACAAGGGACTCCATCAACCGCAGGCGTTTCTGCCGAACTCCGTGCCACCGGGAGCGTCGCCGAGCGCCTACCCGGCGGGCTACGCTTACGAGACTTCTAACGCCACGTCGAGTTACAACGCGGCTATCGTGCAACTGCAGCGGCGGTTCCGCAGCGGTATCTCGGGAAACCTGCTCTACACATTCTCCAAGGCGATGGACGATTCGCAAGGCTTGGGTGGCCGTGCCGGCGCCCTCGGCGCATATGCCCAGAACTGGCTGGATCTGGGCGCGGAACGCTCGCTTTCGAGCTTCAATCGGACGCACACGCTGAACTTCAATTTGCAATATAGCACTGGCCAGGGCACCACCGGCGGAGCTCTGTTAAGCGGCTGGAAGGGGGCGCTGGCGAAAGACTGGACCTTCACCAGTGCGGTGGTGGTGGGGAGCGGGCTGCCGCTGACACCCATCGCGCCCAACCTCGTGGCGAGAGGGACCGGCTTCACCGGCACGGTGCGCGCCGATGTTACCGGGCTTCCCATTTACGCGGCCCCCGCGGGGCTGTACTTGAATCCCGCTGCGTTCGTGGCTCCCGTGGCCGGCGAATGGGGAAACGCGGGGCGCAACATTATTACCGGGCCGATGCAGTTTTCGTTGAACTCTTCTTTCGGGCGCGTATTCCGTTTGGGCGAGCGGCGCAGCGCCGACCTGCGATTCGATTCGACCAACGTGCTGAATCACGTGGCATTCACTTCCTGGAATACGACCGTGGGCAGCCAGAATTTCGGGGTTCCGACGAGTGCGAACGCCATGCGGACCATACAGGCCACGCTGAGGTTTCGATTCTAATGAGGTGGATTACTGGATCGGGAGCGACGCGCCGGGCGGAAGCCCGGCGGCAGGCCGGAAGGCCTGCCCCACTCATCGTCGCGTTGCTAACGTGCGCGTTGCTGGCACCCGGGCAGCAGCCCCGCTTCGGCACCACCACGCAATTGGTAGTCGAAGACGTCATCGTACGAGCCAAGGACGGAACCCCCATCGAGGGTCTGAAGCCTTCGGATTTTGTCGTCACCGAAGACGGCAAGCCGCAAAAGATCAGCGTCTTCGAGTTCCAGAAGCTGGAGTCCGATCCGGCGCCTCCTTCATCGCTGGAACCCGCGCCTGCAATCGCGCTGGAAACTCCTAAACCGGTAGTCCCCTCGGTGGTGGCGGCCGCTCCCATCGCTCCCGAAAGGCCCGGCGAACTCAAGTACCGCAACCGGCGCTTGCTGGTCATGTTTTTTGACATGACCTCGATGCCGATCCAGGACCAGATCCGGGCCCAGACCGCCGCTTCGAAGTTCCTGCGGACGCAGATGACGGCGTCGGACCTGATGGCCATCATGACCTTCTCGAGCGAGGTCAAGGTGGTGCAGGATTTCACCGCCGATCGCGATTTACTGGACAAGGACATCAAAAAACTGGTGATCGGCGAGGGACAGGGATTCGAGGAAAACATCAGCGACGACAGCTCCTCGGATACCGGCGCGGCGTTCACGCAGGACGACACCGAGTTCAATATCTTCAACACCGATCGCCAGCTTTCGGCGCTGGAAACAGCAGTGCGGATGCTGGGTTCGCTCAACGAGAAAAAGGCGCTGGTCTATTTCGCGAGCGGCATGACGCGCAACGGCGTGGACAACCAGGCGCAGTTACAGGCGACGATCAACGCCGCCATCCGCGCCAACGTGTCGTTCTATCCCATCGATGCGCGCGGCCTGGTGGCGCAGGCCCCATTGGGCGATGCCACCAAAGGGATCGCCGGGCGGGCAGGGCATGTATTCGGGAAGCTCCGCAAGCGCCGTTACCAAAAACTTCCAGGGGCAGCAGGAAACGCTGTACACGCTGGCGGCGGACACCGGAGGCAAGGCTCTGTTGGACAACAACGATCTCTCCATGGGGATCGTGCAAGCGCAGAAAGATATCGCGAGCTATTACATCATCGGGTATTACTCGACAAACGAGGCTTTGGACGGCCATTTCCGCCGCATTAAGATTTCGCTCAAAGATAGCGCCCTCAGCACGAAGATCGCGAAACTCGATTACCGGCAGGGCTATTTCGCCGGAAAGCAGTTCAACAAATTCAACGCGAGCGATAGGGAGCGGCAACTCTCCGAGGCCCTGGCGCTGGGCGATCCGGTGACCGATATGAACCTGGCCATGGAAGTGGATTACTTTCGGCTGGCGCGCGACCGGTACTTCGTTCCGTTGGCGGTCAAGATTCCGGGCTCGGAAATCGAGTTGGCGCGCCATGGCGGCGCCGAGAGCACGCGTCTGGATTTCATCGGCGAAATCAAGGACGCGAAGGGAACCACCGTCGCCAATGTGCGCGACAACATCGAAGTGAAGCTGAAGGGGGAGACCGCGCAGCAGCTCGCGAAAACCACGCTGGAATACGACACTGGCTTCACGCTGCCTCCGGGCATGTACACCGCGAAATTTCTGACACGCGAAAACGAAACGGGAAAGATGGGGACCTTCGAAACCAAGTTTGCGGTGCCGGACCTGACCGCCGATCAGAAGTATCTCCCCATCAGTTCGGTGGTGCTGAGCAACCAGCGGCGAGAACCTGAACGCCGCCGTTGCCAGCGCGGAAAAGGACAAGAAGATTCTGGCGGAGCACCCGCTCATCGAGAACGGCCAGAAGCTGATTCCCAGCGTGACGCGCGTCTTCCGCAAGGACCAGAATCTGTACGTCTACCTGGAGGCGTACGAGCCGGCCGCCGAGACTACGCAACCGGTGATGGCGCGGGTGACTTTCTATCGGGGCAAAATCAAGGCCTTCGAGACGGACCCGCTGGAGGTCAGCCAGGGCTTAAACCCCAAGACCAAAGCGGTGCCGATGAAGTTCAGCGTGCCGCTGGCCAAGCTGCAGGCCGGCCGGTATACGTGCCAGGTGAGCGTGATGGATCCGGCGGCGCAGAAGTTCGCCTTCTGGCGCGCGACTATGGTGGTGCTGCCGTAGGAGGAAAAACCGGACACAGGCCGGGAGGCCTGTGCTACGTCAACCGGTAGAAGTTGCCGACGCGCGTTCCATCGACGTCCGTGAAATCGTATTCCTGGGCGAGGTCGGCCACATAGACCAAGCGGCCGGATTTGGCCAGGACATTGGCATCGCGCGCCAGGGCTACCACCGCCCGGCCGGCGTACTCCGGAGATTCCGACAGGTCGTAGCGGAACCGCTTGCGAGACTCTTCGTCGGGCAGGTGCATTTCCACGCGCTCGGTTCGCATGAAGCCGGGGAGCAGACCGACGACGGCAATGCCGGCCGCGTGCGCGTCGCGCGCCAGATCGATAACGAGCCGGTTGGTGACGTAGTGAGCCAGGTGCGAGAAGGTCTCGGCCAGCCCGGATTGCTGCCCTTCGAACTGGTCCGTGATTGGCTCGGTGATGGCCACGATGAGGCCTGCGCGATATTCCGCCATGATGCGGGCGGATGCGTGGGCGGCCAGCCAAAATGCCTGGGGACACGCATCGAGGAACTCGTCCCAGATAGCCGCCGGCTGCTTCCAGAACGGTTCGGTCCAGACCGGGTCGAGGTAGCGCTCGTTGCCGCCCCAGACAGCGCAAGCCAGTATATCGAGACGGCCGTGCGCCTGGTGGACACGCGCAAAAAAGTCGTTCACTTGCGCAGGATCGGTATGATCTACCGGGACCGCAATGCCCCGGCCGCCGCGGCGTGTGACTTCCTCGGCGGTGTCCTCGATGGTGCCGGGCGCTTGATCGACGGGCTTAGGTCCCATCCGGGTGGTGCGGCCGGTTACGTATACGGTAGCGCCGGCGTCGCCTAAGGCAAGTGCGATCCCACGTCCGCACCCGCGACTGGCGCCGGCAACAATGGCGATCTTGCCGGTGAGGGTTTTTTCGGGGCTCATGTTGGTACCGCGGGTCAGGATATCAGGCCTGCCACTTTTCTGCAAATGAGTTGCTTTTGGGGTTGACTCAGGCCAAAAACACGAATATTATAGATTTTCTGTTGCAACTGATTTGCATAAATAGAAGCAGGGCGTCGGAACCGCTCCCTTTGGTCACGGCTCGGCAGGAGAAGCCAAACGCTCGTTACTGAGCCGTGACCATAGGGAGCGGTTCTTTCCGACAGCAACAAGGACTAACAGATGATAATGACTTGCAGGAACGCTAGGTTGCTTTTCTGTTGCCTATCGCTGGCCATGACTGCTCAAGCAGCCGAAGAGCCGTATTTCGTCACGTACTCGCAGCACCTGGAAGAGCCCGGGAATCTTGAAATCGAAACGCGCGCCGTGACCGGCAAGCCCGACGGCGGCAATCGATTTCTCGGTTCCGCCGTCGAGTTCGAGTACGGCATGCGCGGCTGGTGGACTACGGAGTTTTATCTGGATGGCCAGAAGACCGCCAACGACAGCGCGCTGTTCACCGGCTATCGTTGGGAAAACCGCTTTCGCCTTCTGCCCCGCGAGCATTGGATCAACCCGGTCCTCTACATCGAATACGAGGGGATTGATGGCGCCGACAAAGGATTGCTTGAGGTGGTCAATCACGACGGGCAGGGCGACCTGACGGGCAACAATCGCGAACTGCGCAGCGAGAGACAACACGAAATCGAAGCCAAGATTCTGTTGGGCAGCAATGTCCACGGGTGGAACTTCTCCGAGAACTTCATTGCCGAAAAAGATTTGGGGCACGCGCCGTTCGAATTTGGTTATGCCGTGGGGGCCAGCCGGCCGCTGGCGCTGGTGGCGCGGCCCGATCGGTGCAACATCTGTCTGGAAAACATCAGCGTCGGGGCTGAGTTGTATGGCGGGCTCGGCACGTATGCCGATTTCGGCTTGAGCGGAACGGCGCACTATTTCGCTCCGACCGTGGCCCTGCAACTGGCAAGCGGGCCCACGCTCAAGATCTCACCGGGTTTCGGGCTGACCGGAACCAGCGTCCCGTTTCTGTTGCGTTTTGGGGTCTCGTATGAAATTGCCCAATTCGGGCGCGCGGCACGTCGTCTGTTTCGCTGAGGAGGCACATCGTGAAGATATTACTCGCGGCAGTTACGGCTTTTACCCTCTGCTATGGCGCATCTCCGCTGGAGAGGGCTCCGGGGAAGGCCATCACGAGGGACAATCCGTACGAGGGACAGGATGCAGCTTGGCGTGCGGGCCGCAAAATGTTTGAACGGGAATGTTCCTCCTGCCACGGAAAACAGGGCGAGGGAAGCGAGGGCAAGCCTGCGCTGGCGTCGCGCGAGGTTGCCGATGCGAAACCGGGCGCGATTGAGTGGCTGCTGCGAAATGGATCGATCGTCCGCGGCATGCCCTCGTTTTCGCAGTTGCCGGAAGCGCAGCGCTGGCAGATCGTGACGTTTGTGCAAACGCTCCTGCCCGAATCGGGGCATGGCCACTGATTCGACTTTTACCGGTGGACCGGCGTTGCACTTGGCAGCTTCCCGCCGGCCACCGGTTCGCGCCACTTCAATGATGCATTTACCAGCAAGGGACCTGCCACTTCGCGGGGGAGGATAGTTTTTTACGGGACTAAAACCGGACACAGGCCGGGAGGCCTGTGGTACCGGCAGAAAGGGCTTCCGGCGCGCCTTGTTATACTTACATTTTCATGATCAGAGTCCGGTTTGCGCCTTCTCCCACCGGCTTTTTGCACATTGGGAGCGCGCGCACTTTCATCTTCAACTGGTTGTATGCGCGGCACAACGGCGGCACCATGATCCTCCGCATCGACGATACGGACGTGGAGCGCAATACCGAAGCCTCGCTTAATTCGATCTTCGAGGGATTGCGCTGGCTCGATCTCGGTTGGGATGAAGAGTACCGGCAGTCGGAGCGTTTGGAGCTTCATCGAAAAACGGCCGAGGCGATTTTCGAGAAGGGATCGGCGTATCGCGATTTTACGCCGGCGCAGAGCGAAGAGAGTGAAAAGCCGCGGTCGGAAGGCGCCTGGTTGTTCAACTCAGGAATGCGCGAGCTTCCGCGCGCAGAGAGCGACCGGCGGGCGGCGGCAGGCGAACGCTTTGCGCTGCGGTTCCGTGTTCCCCGCGAGCGGGAGCAGGCGATTCGCTTCACCGATGCGGTCTATGGGGAGCAATCCAAATCCACCGCGGATATTGAGGATTTCGCGTTGCTGCGCAGCGACGGGATGCCAACATATCACCTGGCTTCGTGCGCCGACGATGCCGATTTGCGGATCAGCCACATCGTGCGCGGGCAAGACCACCTGTCAAACACGTTTAAGCACATTATGATTTTCGAGGCGGCAGGCGCGGAGCCGCCCCAATTCGCGCACCTTCCCTTGCTGGTGGCGCCGGATGGCACTAAGCTGTCGAAGCGGCGGCACGGGCCCGTGGTGAGCGTGACTACCTATCGCGATGCCGGGTTTCTGGCGCATGCGTACGTTAACTTTCTGTGCCTGCTGGGATGGTCTCCCAAGAACGATCGCGAACAGATGACGCGCCAGGAATTGATCGACGCATTCACGTTCGAAGGTGTTAACCGCAGCAATACCGTGGTGAACTTCACGGAAGAAGATCCCATCGATCCCAAGGCTTTGTGGTTGAATGCCGAGCTCATCCGCGCGTTGCCGGTGGAGGAACTGGCGGAGCAGTTGTTGCCGGTCGTCTGTGCCGCCGGTTTTCCGGTCGATCTCGGCCGGATGGTCGCGATCACACCGCTCATCCGCGAGCGCATCAAAGTGTTGCGCGACGTGACCACGGTCGCCGACTTTTTCTTCCTCGATGAACTTCCGCCCTACGACGCCGCGGAATTGATTCCGCAAAAAGGCGATGCTGCCTTGGCGCTCACGGTACTCGAGAAGGCGTTCGCGGTGTTGGCGGTCACGGACTTCACGCACGATGCGCTCGAAGGCGCTTTGCGGGGTGCGGCCGAGGAAATGAAGATCAAAACCGGCCAGATGTTCCAGCCCGTCCGCGTGGCGGTGTGCGGCAGAAAGAACTCGCCGCCGCTATTTGGGACACTGGAAGTACTCGGCAAGGAAGTCAGCCTCAAACGAATCGAACAGGCTATTCGCAAATTGCAAGTAAAGAGCATATGAACAGCACCACTCCCACAGAAACCGGAACATCCAACTTCGTCCGCGAGATTATTCTTGAGGACCTGAAGACCGGGAAGTTTGCCGGCCGTGTGCACACGCGGTTTCCTCCGGAACCGAACGGATACCTGCACATCGGGCATGCCAAGTCGATCTGCCTGAATTTCGGCCTCGCCGCCGAATTCGGAGGTAAGTGCAACCTCCGCTTCGACGACACCAATCCTTCGAAGGAAGACACCGAGTACGTCGACTCGATCATGGACACGGTGCGCTGGCTGGGCTTCGATTGGGAAGACCGCCTGTTTTACGCGTCCGACTACTTCGATCAGTTATACGAGTGGGCGGTACAGCTCACCAAGGCGGGAAAAGCGTACGTGTGCGATCTGAGCGCGGAAGAGGTGCGCAAGTACCGCGGCACGCTGACGGAGCCGGGTAAGGAAAGCCCCTACCGCAACCGATCGGTGGAGGAGAATCTGGCATTGTTCGAGCGCATGCGCGACGGAGAGTTTCCGGACGGTTCGCGCACGCTGCGTTCCAAGATCGACATGGCGTCGCCTAATCTGAACATGCGCGATCCGGTGATGTACCGCATCCTCCACGCCGAGCACCATCGCACCGGAGACAAATGGTGCATCTATCCGATGTACGATTTCACGCACGGGCAATCGGACTCGATCGAACACATCACACATTCGATTTGCACGCTGGAGTTTGAGGACCACCGGCCGCTGTACGACTGGTACGTGGAGCAGCTCGGGATCTATCATCCGCAGCAGATCGAATTCGACCGGCTGAATCTCACTTACACCTTACTTAGTAAGCGCAAGCTGCTAACTCTGGTCGAGGAAGGGCGCGTGAGCGGCTGGGACGATCCGCGCATGCCGACTCTGGCTGGTATACGGCGCCGCGGGTACACGCCGGAAGCGATCCGTAATTTCTGCAATTCCATCGGGGTTTCGAAAACGAATGGGACGATCGAGCTGGCCATGCTCGAACACTTCGTTCGCGAGGATCTGAACAAGCGGGTGCAGCGCGTCATGGCAGTCTTACGTCCGCTGCGCGTAGTGATCGACAACTATCCGGAGGGTCAGTCTGAGGAAATGGAGGCCGTCAACAATCCGGAAGATATTTCCATGGGTACGCGCCGCGTGCCATTTTCGCGGGTGCTGTACATCGAGCAGGACGATTTCCGCGAAGATCCGCCGAAGCATTATTACCGGCTGTCCCCCGGGAAAGAGGTGCGCCTGCGCTACGGCTACTTCATCACTTGCACGGGCGTGGTGAAGGATGAAAAGACCGGCGAGGTGGTGGAGGTGCATTGCACTTACGACCCGGCCACGCACGGCGGCAATGCTCCCGATGGGCGCAAGGTAAAATCGACCATCCACTGGGTTTCGGCCGCGCACGCGCTGGACGCCGAAGTTCGGTTATATGAGAACCTGTTCGCGCGCGAGGATCCGAACCGCGTGGAAGAGGGCCAGGATTTCACCGCCAACCTGAATCCGCAGTCGCTCGAAGTGCTGCCGCACGCAAAGGTGGAACCGTTTCTAGCCGGCGCAACGACACTCAACCGCTATCAGTTTGAACGGCTGGGTTACTTCTGCGTGGATGCGGATTCGACGCCGGACCACCTGGTGTTCAACCGCACGGTAGGGCTGCGAGACGCCCTGGCGAAGATCGAAAAGCGCGAAAAGGGCGGGCAGTAGCCGGATGGTGATTCTGGGAATCGGTGGCTTGGCGGGCGGCGCCGCCAGCGCCGTTTTGAAAGACGGCGAGCTGGTAGCCGCAATGGAAGAGGCCAAGCTGGCGCGCCGGTCGCAGTGGGGAAACCAATCCGACCTGCCGGAACGCTCTATAGCCGGCTGCCTGGAATTGGCGGGTGCGACGCCCGCGCAGGTGGATGCGGTGGCGATAGTCCGGCCGGTGCCCGAAGCCGGCTTCCATCTTAAACTGCGCGCGCGCTTCCCCAATAGCCGCATCGTAGTGCTGGAGCATCACCTGGCGCACGCCGCATCCGCGTACTATCCGTCGCCATTCGAAGAAGCCACTGTTTTGACGCTGGACCGCGCCGGGGATTTCCGCTGCGGCGCACGCTGGCACGCGCGCGGCACGCAGATGACGGTGGAGCAGGAGCAGTATTACCCCGATTCGCTGGGCGATCTCTACGGCCGCGTCACCGAACTGCTGGGCTTCGATGCCGATTTGGATGAGCACAAGGTGCAGTGGCTCTCGGTGGTGGGTGATGGCCGTTACCAGGACCTGTTTCTGGAGCTGCTCGGGCTTTCCGATGCCGGCCCGCGCCTGGACCGCTCGTTCCTTAGCCCCGAGCGATTGACGCACGGGGGATTCGGCGCCCGCTTTTACGAGCGGCTGGGATTGAAGGACGGAGGGGCGATTCCCGAAGCGATGCGGCCGCACGTCGCCGCGGGGATCCAGAAGGCCATCGAAACGGCAGTTATCCGCATGGCTTGCGAAGGGCGCAACCTCTGCCTGGCGGGCGGGCTGGGGCTAAACGCGCTGCTGGTGTCGGCACTGGAGAACCGCTCGGGTTACGAGAATGTTTTCGTGCAACCGGCGGCGGGCAATGCAGGAACCGCGATCGGCGCGGTGCTGGAGACCTGGCACTCGGTGTACCGCGAGGCCACGCGCGTACGCCTGGATACCATCTGCCTGGGTCCCTCGTTCACCGCGGCGGAAATCAAACAGGTGCTGGAGAATTGCAAGCTGCGGTTCCGATACTTCCTCACTACCGAGGAAGTGGTGGACACCGCCGTGGCGCAACTCAACGAGAACAAGATCCTGGCGTGGATGCAGGGGCGCATGGAGTTCGGCGCGCGGGCTCTGGGCAACCGCAGCATTTTAGCATCGCCGTTGGACCCTTACTCGGCGGAGAACTTGAACACGTATATCAAGCACCGGGAGCCATTCCGCAAATTTGCAGCCTCGGTCCCCGCGGAGATTTGCGCGCAATTTTTCGAGGTCGGGGCCAACGCGCGTTTCCTCTCCACAGTGGGCCGCGTGAGGCCGGAGCATCGCGGAAAATTCGCCGCCGCCATTTTGGCCGGCGACCTGATCCGCGTGCACGCGGTGGACCGGACAGAGAACCCCCTCTACTGGAAGTTGCTGCATGCCGCCGGAAAAGCCACAGGGCTGCCGGTGCTCTACAATACGTCTTTTAACCTGTTTGGCGAACCCATGGTCTGCAGCCCACGCGATGCCGTTCGGAGCTTCTATTCATCGGGCATCGACGCGATGCTGGTGGGCAACTTCTTCTTGCAGAAATGATCCGAACCCTTAGTGCCAGGCGGCCGCTTCGCGCGCCAGAGACACGATGGTGGGGCGGACCAGTCTGCGGAATTCCGCGAGGCGCATGTGAACGACGTCGCGGTGTGTGCCGGCGTTGAACGTGATCACGTCCTCCGACGCCAGCGCGCTGTCCAGGTATACGGGTATTCCGTACAGATTCCCCACCGGCGGCATAGCGCCCAGTTCGCAATCCGGAAACAGGCGGTTCAACTCCGTCTCGGGAACCATGCGCGCGTGGCTGAGCCCTAAGGCGATTCGTACCTCTTGAAAATCCACCAGCTTGCTGGCGGGAAGTACCAGCATGTGGTAGCCGTTGTCTCCGTGAACGACGACGGTTTTGGCAACCTCCCGTGCGGGCAGGTGCTCAGCCAGTGCGACCTCGCGGGCCGTATAGGCGATGGAGTGAACAGTGTGCGTGTATTCGGCGTGGTTCTCGTCGAGGAATACGCGCAACTTTTCCAGCAGCGGCATAAAACCTCCGGTTATCTGAATTGTACGCCTCTTCAAGGAAAAAAGCGACGGGCCCGTGGGGGGCGCCATGTAGGCGCCCATTGGCATACGGCAGCGTTATTGGATAGTGAACTGGACCGTGTTGCTCACGCCGGTTGTGTTCTTTACCGAGACGAAGCGCGTCCCTTTGGCCGCGTTGGAAGCGATGACGAAGTTCGCCGTCATTGACGTTCCCGCAGTTCCCACCGGGGTGACTGACGTGAACGTAACGCCGCTTCCAGTAATTTGGATGGGGATGGACGCGAGCGAGTTCAAATACTTTCCGGTAAACGTAACCTTGACGGTGGTACCCACCTTTCCGACAGAGGGACTGATGCTGGATATCGAAGGTGCCCCCGAACCCCCTCCCCCGCCCCCAGTCGGTGGGTTAACCGTGAACGTGACCGCTCCGCTGGTGCCATTTGCCGTCGACACGCTGACATTGTGACCGCCGGTCGTGGCGGTAGACGCAACACTGAAGTTGGCCGTAATCTGGGTGCTATTCACGACCGTCACATTGGAGGCGGTAACTCCGGATGCCGCAATATTGAGCGTGGCGGGCGAGACGAAATTCGTGCCTGTCAGCGTGACCGGCGTATTGGAACTAAGTGCGGCCGAGGAGGGGTTGATCGATGTCAAAGTAGGGGTGGGTTGCGCCACCGCAAAGTTCACTGTACCGCTGGTGCCGTTGGCTGTCGTCACGCTGACGGTGCGGCCGCCCAACGCCGCTCCGCTGTCAATGCTGAATGTGGCCGTGATTTGGGTGCCGCTGACCACCGATACGTTGGAAGGAGTGACCCCAGAACCCGAAATGTTGAACTGAACAGGCGTGACGAAATTCGTGCCCGTGAGCGTGACCCCCACGTTCACGCCGGGGGCGCCGGAAGAAGGGCTGATCGAAGTCAGCGTCGGGACCAAAGTCGTCACGCTGAAGTTGAGCGACAGGGTCGTTCCGGTGGCGGCTATAACCGTGACGCTATGGGCTCCGACAGTCGCGGCACTGTCAATATTGAAGGTGGCTGTGATCTGGGTGGTGTTGACCACCACCACGTTGGAAACCGAAACACCCGACCCGGTCACGTTAACCGTGGAGTTTGGCGAAAACCCGGTCCCGGTCAAAGTCACGGGCACGGCGGCGCCCTGCAAACCGCTAGTTGGAGCGATCTTCGTAAGTGTCGGTCCTGGCAGCGCAAAAGACAGGGCGCAATACCCGCCTGATGCATTCACCCAGTTTTGCTGAATGAGATAGTCAAGTCCGCCGAGGTTTACATTGGCGGATGTGTTGTTGGATGCCCTGTAAGTGGTACCAAACGTCCAGGCGCACTTATCGGCATTCTCCATGCCGGTGGAATCCCACCAGCCGCTGAGAACCGGATCGGTAGCGGCTTCGGACAACTCGTGCGCAATGACGGAAGCCATTGCGTCGGCGCCGGGGACACCGTTGGGAGAAGTGGTCTGATCGGCACAGTCCGCCAGGCAGGCCGAGGGATCACCTACAAACGCAAACTTAATGTTCCCGCCGGGCATCGAGGCATAATTATGCCAGCCGCAGTATACATTGCAAAACCCCGAGGTTTCGTCCACGTCGCTGGATGTGAGCACGAAATATACGCCGTTTGTGTCGTTGGGTAGCTGTCCGGAAGAAATCGCCAGGGAAACTATGCTGCTAATCCCGCTGTCACCAAAACTCTTTCCCTGGGAGTAATTATCAAAAGTGGAACCTGCAAAGTGCACTGAGTTGGCGACGGCATTCCCGCTAGCATCGGAGTAAGTCGAATTGATATTGAACCATGCCGAACCGCCAATGTTAGTGGCAAGATTCTGCAGCACGTTCACGGCGCTTAATGCAGCCGCGCCGCTCCAATTGCCGTACCAGATATAGTAAACGTTAATGGTGCCTAACATCAGCGGCCCGCCGTGGTAAATGATGCCATTGCCGGAGGCGGGAGCTGCCGCCTGGACGGCGCCAAACGGCGGAGGCGTGTGCGAGCGAATCGGGAAGATATGCTTAGTCTGAGACCAGCCCGTGCTAGCCATGAAGGCTATCAAGAGAGCTATCCAGGCGAAGGAATAAGTTAGGCGTTTCATCTTACCTCCAGAGACACTCGCTTTAACGCTGGAATAGTTTATCACGGAACTTACACGCCTATAACAGCAAAGAGTTTATCGACTGTACATTACTATGGATGAAGTTCACTTACTCGGATTAGTCCCCGACTAAGCCCGTATAGTACGCCTAACGCAGTCGGTGTGAGCCAGGAACCGCGAGGCCGCGGATGCCCAACTTACTCGGACTAGCCTTGGGTTAATCCGGTATGGTACGGCCGCGGGAAACGCGTAAGATCGATGAGGAGTGTGGGCCCGGCACGGCGAACGACGCAGGGAAAGCCGACTGCGTCGGGGCATCTGTTAAAATAGGAGATAATTTCCACCCCGAAACCGGTGAGGTGCGAGAGTGGTTGAATCGGGCGGTCTCGAAATGCGACTCCGTACTTCTTGCAAGGTAAGCAAATCTAACCAAATCCGCTTGCCGATCAATAGTTTGCGCCGAATTTGAGTTCACTGATTTCCCCTCTATTTCATCTGAGTTGGACCCGGCTTTGGTGCCAAAATGGTGACAGTTGACTGTAAAGTACTCTATACCGGAAAGTGTCACCATTTTAGCCTACTCGTAATTCGGATCCGACGCCCAAAGCCGGTCTCCGGTTGAAAGCGGTGATTCAGAACTGAAGGCTCGGAACCATGGGTGATTCGAACCAGTTCGCCGGGGCTTTAGTCTACAAGTTGTAGATTCTTCGTTGCCGCAAATGCCGCTTTGGCTGGTCCTGCTGGAGCGCGTTCCTCAAAATCGCCCAAAACCTTAATCGAAGCTCGGACAGAGTCGACCCCTGCTCCGACGCCTGAAACAGGTTTTTTGATGCCGTAGGTAACGTCCTTCGCCCTGATCGCTGATCTTGAGGACAGAGGCGGCAGCGTGTCAAGGGCGGGCGTTTTTTGCCCGGCGTCAGCGGACCCCACACGCTGTTGCCTCTGTCTTATTGACAATGGGCAGGGCGAAGGGCCGCACGCCGAGAGCCCGCGCAAATTCGTCCGGCGTGCGATCGTCTAGAGCCGTGTGCGGGCGTTTCTGATTGTAGTCCTGCCGCCAACGTTCCAGCTTTTTGCGCGCATCGGCCAAGCCGAAGAAGATCTCGCCGTTCAGGCACTCATCGCGGAGCCGGCCGTTGAAACTCTTGATATAGCTGTTTTTGAACGGGACGGCCTGGTTGAATGAAGTCGAGTTTCACGCCGGCTTGATGTGCTGCCCAGGCATTTATCGCCTGTCCTGCAAACTCGCTGCCATTATCGGTGGTAATCGACTCCGGCAGACCTCGCAGTTTCATCAGACGTTTCATTTGTTCGACCACCTTCTCGCCCGTCTGGGAGTGATCGGCATAAGCGCACAGGTACTCTCGCGTGTATTGGTCAACCGTGAGGATGCGGAACCAGTCTTCCGACAGCGGCCAGCTCAAGCCGTCCGCGGCAGCCTTCTCTAAATAACGATGAACGGTCGATTGACCGATGGAACAACTGCGGGCGATCTGATTCTGTTGCAGCCCCAGACCGAACCGCAGCCTTAGGACTTCTTTACCTTCCGCATGGATACCTTTTCCGGGGGCAGCCGATTGGCGTTCCACATCCCGCCGGAATCCCTATTCACATCGCCCCAGAATCCGCATTCACCATTTCCCGGAACGCTTATCACATGCCCCGGAATACGCAGTTACCGCAGAATTACCGAAGAGTCGCAGAGGCGCGGCTTCACCGTGAACCACAAGTGAGTGCTCCAGATGATGCGGGTTGCGTGCGGCGCCGTGCATTCGTGGTCACGACCGACTCGCGGCACACCCTACCGGTTTACCCGAATCTGGCACGCGAGATGAAACCCACTGCAATCAACCAGCTTTGGTTGGCCGACATCACCTTCATTCGACTGCGTACAGAGTTTGTGTATCTCGCTGCCGTGCTGGACGCCATCTCGCGACGAGTGGCCAGCCGGGCTTTGGGCCGCACGTTGGAAGCCGGAGGCTTGCGAGTCATTCATGAAGAAATTGAAACAAGAGGAAGTGCGGCTAAGATCATCCGGCCGTGGCTGACGCAGATTGAGTACAGTGGCTAATCTGTAATCGTCGATTGATTCTTGGTTCGTGCGGCGCTCAGCGATTCTGCGCCTGCTCAATGACAACAGGAGACCGACACCGCCTCCGGCTCCGCGCGGATGATCATCGGGATAAACTCCAGAGTGGGGCAAGTATGTTTTGGTCGTAATACAGAGCGAAATGCGCATTCGGTTCTTTGGCATTGACGGTGCGACGGGGCAATTTGCTGAGCACAGGACCGGGGTCTTTGCTTCACGGTTTCCAAGGCCCATGGCAGGTTGTGGCGAGCAGCCGATGGTTAGCTGTTCCGAGCTTCGATGTCCGAGACGGCCTACGGAAGGGCGCTCGATACCTTACCAGTAGGCGAACACGATAAAGAGTCCCCACCGCCGCCGGAGAACTCAAAGGCGCCCGCATCAATATTTCCTCCGGTTGAGGTGCGGGTTTCAAAGCACGTTGGGTGGACGTACTGATATGTAGGGCGGAGGGAGTAGCCGTTTCCTGTCCCAGCGTCGGTACCGAAATCGCGGGCGGGGGAATCGGCTGAAAGATGGAAGTCGTAACGTTCAGGATCGACGAACAGCCCACTACCAACGAGGTTGTGCGAGAGTTTGCCAATAGGAGGGGCGATGAGGCTGCCTGCTCCACTGAAGACGTTGTTTTGCACGAGCGGCGGTTGAACTCGGGGATTGACAGCAATGAACGTGCCGCCCACCTGCTGATTCACAACCGTGTTATTGACGAAATAAAGAATGTTGTCCCGGTTGGTAGCTCCTTCTTCTCCGTACGCGATCATGGTCGAATTCTCTGAATTCGGCCCCTGCTCGATCACGTTTCCGAGTACGTAAGACACCCCCCCGTTCGGCAGGTCCAGTTCGTAACTCCCGGTCCCGGATTCACCCGTCAACCGATTGTAAAGAATGAAGTTTCGAAACGCGCGCGATTTGACCAAGTGCCCGGAGATCGCATCGTGTGAATAGCTGAACCGGAGTGTGAACTCGGCGACTCGTCCGATGTAGATGTTGTGTGAGGATCCGTCCACATAACCATTTCTGGCAAACTCTGTACTTTCCACAAGAATCCGGCTTGCCGGGTTTGCTCCAGCGAGTATTCCTTCTTCGTTATCGTGAAAGTAGCAGAGGCGGACAGTGAGGTTCGCACCTTCCTGCCTTATGCCGGCACCGTTGTGATCCGGTACGGCAGCGCCTGTAAATTCCAGGCTTTCAACGGTCGTGTTATCGCCGGAAATCACCCATGTGGCTTTGCCCTGCGAATTGCGGCCCGCTGCGTCAATCTTCGGTCGGCCATTCACTCCCACGAGCGTCAGATTGCTGGTCTTCCAGGCGCAGACGTCAGCGCGGTAAGTCCCGGCCGCGTCGATCTCGATCCTGTCGCCTGCCTTTGCAGCCCCGATCGCCTTGCAAGGAGTAGCGTACTTTTGGCCCGGACCCACATGCCATACGCGCGCGCTCGCGCTCGCTGCGAATAATGCCAACAGATAGGCACATCGAGCGGCACGCCTTCCGGTCTTTATCTTGACGTAATCCCTTCTGGGGCAGACTACCACGCTCGGGCTGCAACCCTGGCAAACCCCAGGGCGGGCGCAAGACGCCGCAGAAGAGTGGTGGAAGGGTCTCGGTAGCGAGCTATTCAACTTGCCTAGCACAAACGAACAAAAAAGAAACGGACCTGCTCTTGGAGGGAGAGCAGGTCCAATCAATGGTTAGGCTCTTGGCTACTTTGGCTGGTTAGTTTCCGCTACGACGCTATACGACGGCGTAATTTGGAAGCGCACATCACCACGACTGTGCCGAACAGAATCAAGGCGCCAGGCTCCGGAACGCCGCTGAGGGCTCCATCAGAGCTAAAGGTTACGCCCGTCGCGGATTTCTTACCACTGTCAGTAAAGATCTGCTCTAGCGTCAGAGAATACGGCGATGTAGTAGTGACGGGGCCACCTAACGTGAAGCCCGCATTTGAGGCGTTAAAGGGTCCGACGGCACCAACTGCTCCCCCACCAGGCATTCCAAAAATAGTGTTCGAGGTATCTACCCAGGCTAGCTGGGTTGTGCTACCGGATCCCCCCGATATAGTTGTACTATAATCGTTCTTCCACTGGACAGCCGGCACTGTGAAGCCTACGTCGCTGTAGATGACGTCCAACGGATTCGATCCACAGCCGTTGACGCCTTTCAGTAGACACGTGGCGGTCAGTGACGTTACGTCAAGCGCGGGGTCCACGTTGTCGGGTGAATTGCTGGACCCCAGTATAACCTGCAGGTTCCAGCCATGAAAATTGGCATTGGAGTATTCGACTTCACCGCCTCCGGGGCCAGCAGGGTCAGTTAGGGCGGTGTCGGCAATTACAACGCAAGAACCGCCATTGATACAGACCTCTAACTGGTCGGTTGAGGTGGCAAATGCCATGCACGAAGCGCTAACGGCAAGCACAACCGCTAGCAGTACATTTTTCATTTCAGTTAACCCTTTTCTTTCTGATGGGCTTACCATCGTGACTTCGTTGTCACCCACCTATGGCAGGTTGGTGGCCAAAATCACGAAATACGCTAACTGATTTATTTTTAATTACATGCGAGCGGCACAGCGCAATTCGCCAGATGGATAGTTCCCAAAGTTCGGTACGCGGTGAAAAGCCTTGGCGTCGATCATGGCTCAATTGCGTCGACCACTTGTTGCGCAAGCTTCGCCTCGGGCAGATTGGGATTGAGCTTGCGCGCCTTCTCCAAAGTCGTCCGACTGCGGGCCCGATCGCCTGCCTTGGCATATGCCATGGCCAAGTGGTACTTCCAAATGGCGCTGTTCTTTGCCTTGTCGTTGGAGCTTGCTCGTTCCAGGTACGGAATAGCCGAGGTGTAAACTCCTCTACGATACAGTACCCAGCCCAGTGTGTCGCTGTAGGCGGGTTGCTGGGGAACCAGTTGTACCGCCCTTTGCGCATATTTCAGCGCTTCATCGGCGTTCCCTCCGTACTCGGCCAGAAGGTAGGCTAGATTATTAGATGCTTGCGCGTCGTCGGGTCGTGCCTCGGCCACTTTTCGGTAGAGTTCGATGGCGGTTTTGGGATCGCCCTTCTTCTCCTTCATGATCCCCAGCCAAAGCCGGGCAGTGATGTTGTCGTCGTTGGTTGCCAGAAGGCCCTCCAGCCGTTTCATGGCATCATCCATGTTGCCTTGAACGATATCTGTTTGCGCCAGGGCCAAGTCTGCATTTACATATCGCGGGTCCGCGGCCTTCGCCGAAGTAAAAGCCAGTCTGGCCTGCTGTACGTCGCCTTGCGACATCAGCAACAATCCCAGAAAATCCTGAACCGCGGCGGATTTCGGTCGGCTGGCGGCGTACTCCTTCACCTTTTGCACCGCCATGGGGGAGTTATGTTGCGCCATATAGGTCTGGTTCAACGCCTCCAATGCCCGCAGGTCTGTGGGATTGATTTTGAGAGCTTCTTCGATGGCCGCTCGCGCTCCGGAAGGGTCGCCGGCCCGTAGCTTCCAAACCCCGTCCTGAATCAACAGTTCGGGGGACCTTTCGCGTGCCAGTCCACGATCGATTTCCTTACGCATTCCCGCCGTATTCCCCAGTGTCCAAAGCGCCCAGTTGCGTTCGACCAGCAAAGCCGTAGAATCCTTTTGGGACTGGGGTGCTCCATCCAATAAATCGAGGGCGGCCCGCCCACCGCTGGCATTGGTCAGAAAGCTTTGAGCCAACTCTACGCGAACGGCTAGGAGATTCGGGTTTAGCTGCAGCGTTTCGGAGAGTTCCTGCCTGTAGGTAAGGGTCGCGCCGCGTGCTTGACTGAGTCTCGCAAGCAGGTAATGAACCGCCGGTTCGGACGGCTTGAGGCTGAGCACCCGATTCAGATCGGTGGCCGCGTCCGCATATTTTCCAGCCTGGATGAGAACTTCCCCTCGTTGTTGGAGAGCGTCGGCGTCTTTCGGGTTGTCTTGTATCGCCCTTTCCAGAAGCTTATCGGCGTCGGCCACCCGTTTGGACGCTCGGTAAGCGGCTACCAGATTGGTTCGGACAGAGCGGTCCTGCGGGTTCTCCTTTGTCAGGCGCTCTAATTCGCGAATGCCCTCGTCACGCCGGCCGTCTTGAAACAAGAAGACTGCGTGAATGGATCGGTAGGCTTCAATGGCAGCCAATCGCGTAAGATTTTGTTCCGCATCATCCTTCTTCCCCTGATAGAGTTGCACTCTGGCCAGGTCCAACCGCGCCGGCCCATTATTCGGCTCGAGTTGCAAGGCGTTCCGAAGTTGCGCGTCGGCATCCGCCAGCCTGTTCTGTACGGTATAGAATTCTCCTAGAATCCTACGCGCGTCCCCGGATTTGGGAGAGGCGTTGCAGGCTTTCTGTAAAATCTCTTCCGCGCCCTTGGCGTCCTGCTCCGATAGTTTTGCGCTAGCTAGCATTGCCGACGAGCCCAACGCGTCAGGAAATTGGGCTAATACCTGATCCAGACGCTGAATGGCGCTCCCCGTATTCCCAAGGCTTAGTTCAGCAAAAGCCAGCGTATTTAAGACTTCTGGAGACGTCGCGTTGCCTTCCAGCAGAGCTTTCAGCCGGCCTTCCGCATCCTGTAATAACTCCTTATTACCGGTTGCGGCCATCAATTGAGCCAACTTGAGTTGCGCGCCGCGATGGCTGGGGTAGAGTTCGATTGTTTTGCGAAACGCCGCCACGGCGACGCTGTAATCACCAGTCGCGTAGGTGGCCAAACCTAGCTGGTAGTACACTTCAGGATCGTCGGGGGTAGCCTTGAGGGCATTACGGAATTGCAGGATGGCTCGTGCTGGGTCATGTTTTTCAAGCAGTTTGGTGCCTGCCGCGATATACCGGGCACTCTTGGCTTGTGGAGATTGCATGCACGCAGCGAAAGTGAGCGCTAACAACAAAAGGGGAGCCATTGCCGCATTGCGCCATGCTGTTATAGTAAGTCGCATTTCCGACCTTTCTTCTTCAAGTTCCCGGAGCTTCTTGGGCCTCATCTTCCTCCGCGCCCACTGACAACGATCCGGATGGTCTGAAAAATTATTGCCAAATCAAACGTCAGGGATAAGTTCTTGAGATAGAACAGGTCATATTCGAGCTTCTTGAACGCATCTTCGGCGCTAGAGCCATAGCTGAACTGCACTTGTGCCCACCCGGTTAGTCCAGGTCGCACCGAGTGGCGTTCGTCATAATACGGAATGGAGTTCCGAAGTTGCTCCACAAAGTAGGGACGCTCCGGACGGGGCCCCACAAAACTCATCTCCCCACGGATGACGTTGAGAAATTGCGGTAGCTCGTCGAACCGGTAGGCCCGGAGAAATCGGCCCAGGCGCGTAATTCGGGGGTCGTTCACAGTGGCCCACTGCGCGCCATTCTTCTGCTCAGCATTAGCTGTCATCGAACGGAACTTCAGCACTTCGAAGCATTTGCCCATGCGGCCGACCCTCGTTTGGCGGTAGATGATGGGCCCTTTGGAATCCAACCGCACGGCCACGGCTACCAGCATCATGATAGGCGCGGAGAGCACGAGACCCGTGATACCGCCTACCAGGTCCACGACGCGCTTCAGCAGGTCATTCCATTTCGACCGGTGAAACCCTTCGGAAAACACGAACCAACTCGGCTTTACCGCGTTCAGTGCAATACGCCCGGTCAGGGCAGATAGCGCGGTGGATGCCTCCTCGACTCGGATGCCGCGGACCCGAAGTGATACCAGTTCGCGGATCGGTAATACCCCACGGCGATCTTCCACCGCGACGATCACTCGGGAGATATCCCGCTGTTTAGCAATATTCTCGACTTCGGTAGCAGCTCCGAGGACGGGAAATCCGAAGATCTTCTCTCCCGCGACTCCGTTACCGTTGCCGCTGACAAATCCCTCCAGTTTCATGCTGAGATCTTCGCGGCGTGTCAGTTCGCGAGCCGTTTCGAGGGCGAGTTGCCCTGTGCCGAGGATGATTACTCGCCGCACGGGCGCCGTCAGTTGCCATCCCTTCTCGAACAGCTTTCTACTCAAAACCACAATGGCAGTGGTGAGCACCATGGCGATGATGAACACTCCCCGGCTCAACAGCAGGCCCGGAAACATGAAATATAGAAGCCCTAACAATAAGCTTGCGGCGCCGAGCGATTGCTCAATACGCAGCACGCATTCTACTGACCCGTAGCCGGTGCTGAGATCGTACAGGTCGTTATAATAAAAGCACACCAGGCAGACCACCACAACGATGACGCATTGCAGCGCGAAATCGGGGAAGGTCACATAAACGGTAAATTCATCAGGGCTGTTCCAAAACCTCAACTTGGCTGCACAGATCAGAGACAACAGCACAAGCAGCGCCTCAACCACGATCAGCAATAGGCTTTTGGCGGATACGTACTGGCTGAAAATTCGAAACATAAAAAAGCTGGCCGTCAGCGTTGAGCGGCTTGTTCAGCTGTTTGAGGGGACCAGCTGAGCGTAAGCCGTATGCTGTTAAGGGCTAATTGAGTAGAATTCCCCAAGAAACTCCCCGTGCTATTTGCATGGACGTACTGCCCTGTCAAGTTCAAGTGATCCGCTAGCCTCGCGCTTAGTCCCGTCGATGCTTGCCAGCCTGACAGGCTTGCAAACCCTGTATTTCTGATCTGCTGCTGTCCAAAACTAGCCCTCAGACTCCATCTGCTGCCTGGGCGACGCCAATTCCAAGCTCCCGACGTCATCGTATTCGTGCCGACTGCGAATCCATAGTTGTCGTAGCTGCTTCGGTTTATGGAAGCGAGTAAGGTGTGGCCGCGCGTCTGGTAGCCGACGGATCCCCCAAATACCGCTTGCTTGGTCGCGGGTGTTCCATACGACTGCGCCGTTACTCCGGTGAGTGAACCGCCACCCATCAAGCGGAGAAACCAATTCATTCCCATTTTGCGGCCGAATGAAGCCGAGGCGGTGGTGGTGTAGGCACCCTGGTAATGATTCGACAAGCGATTTCCGTCCACGTTCAAGGACAGTTGTGTTCGGGAGGAAATGGCGTACGACAGCCCTAAGCCGCCGTTGAATCCAATGCTCAGGGGCATCACGTAGTTTGGTAGGCTAGCGGCATAAGTATCGCTGGTCCGGTTCTGGCCGCCTGCCGCGATCGAAGCAAAACGAAGGTGTAGTTTTTCCGACAAGTTGTAGTTCACGGACATTTGCCCTGTGTAGCTCAGTATGCGTTCTCCGAGCAGCAGACTCCGCGCCGGCGATTCCAAGGCCGGCGCACTCGTCAGGGCGGAGGCAGATTGCGTGTCGCTGAACTGCCCGATTCCAGAGGCAGCCGCCAGATTGTCGAACGTGGCGGGTGTCTGGGATGTAACGGACAAGGATGTAGGCTGGTACAGATACTCTTCCAGGGTGAGGTATTGGCCCGTGGCCGAAATATTGAAGGTCCACTTCTCGCCAAACATTCGGCTGCCACTGAAACTCAAGGACTGGTTCAAAGCATTTAGATTGCTATGCTGAACCGAGCCGCCGTAAGTCGCGGTATAGCGCAGACTGAAGCTTGTTCTGGTTTCCCGATTACGTTGCCAGCCAACACTGGCGCTGACCCCGTACGGGACATCCCATCCCAGTTGATTTATCGGAGCAGCCCCCTGTAGCGTCAATCCGGACAGAGGATAGGCTGAGGTGGTGTATCCCGAAAAGATCGATACGCCATTCAGGTGAATGCCATCAATGGACGCTCCTCTGAGGTCCACCGAGTCGAAGGGGCCCTGCCCCAGACAGGCAGGAGCTGCTATCCCCGCCGCCATGGCAATACCTCCGAATACTCTACGCATGAAAATTCCAAACATGGTCTTTTCAATCCCCTGCAGACTGGTTTGTGCGAACGTCGCCTCGCAGATTGCAGATCTTCATCTTGTACATCAGTGAGCGATAACTGATTTTCAAGGCGTCCGCGGTTTGGCGGCGGTTCCAACGATGCCGCTCCAGAGCTTCCATGATGAGTTCGGACTCTACTTGCCTGGCTGCCTGACGAACTTTCTCTCGCAGGGAGATCCGGCATGAAGCAGGGGCATTAAACTGCGGGTCAACCCCGGTCTTTGGAGAATCGGGCAAACTCGCCATCCTGAGCAGCTCCTTGTATCTTTCTGTCCGGCTTGAGCGTTTCGCAATTTCCCGGCCAAGACTTAAGCGCGTTAAAATGCCCATCGGCATCAGGGGGAGAACGCTTACTTGCACAAATTGCGAAAGTTTGTTGTATAGTGAGAGGATTTTCAGGTATTCGGGCCATGGCCCCGGATCCAAATACGTGGTTACAAACGTGCGACAGCGCAAAAGATTTGGCTGGGATTGTTGCCCCTATCAATCCAAAGGAGGCTTATCGCGAGCTGAGGACCGGCGTGTTCACCTGCCTTAAGATCGCTATTATTGTCGGGTTGATTGGGATGCTATACGGTCTCATCATCTCCGATCTAGCGTCTGAATGGTGGACAGTGGATGCATCTTCCTACGGAATGCTGGTGCCGCCGATCGCCGTTTACGTCGCGTACCAACGGCGGAAAACCACTCTGGCAATTCCCGTTCAACCGGACCTTCGGGGCCTATGGTTGCTTTCGCTGGCGTGCGTTATGCTCCTCGGAGGTGAACTGGCAGGTGAATTTTTCCTTGCTCGTATCTCGTTGGTTGTGCTGCTGGCAGGTCTCGTGTGGACGTTTTGGGGAGCGGTCCGCTTGAAAACGTTGGCCTTCCCTTTTCTATTGCTGGGGACGATGGTTCCTCTTCCGGGAATCGTCTACAACGTAGCGGCCGTTCCATTGCAACTGCTCGCCTCCACGGTTGCTACCGATTTGGCGCAGATGTTAGGCGTGTCTGTCTATCGAGATGGCAACATCATCAATCTGGCCACTACGTCGCTGGGTGTGGCAGAGGCCTGCAGTGGCCTAAACTCGTTATCCTCTTTAGTTGTTGCATCGCTGCTCCTTGGATTTCTCGAGGATGCATCAATCCTCGGTCGGATGCTGCTTTCATTACTGTCGGTACCGCTGGCCATAGGGGTCAACGTGGTCCGAGTAACCGGCACCGCTCTTCTGGCGGACTATCGGCCGCAGTTCGCCATGGGCTTCTACCACAGCTTTTCCGGCTGGCTAATTTTTGTGTTTGGTTTTGGTATGCTTTGGCTGCTGGCGAAACTGCTGTTCCGATGGACACGAGCCAATAGGTGAAACAGTATTTGCGTTCCAGGTTCCCGGTTCATCTCGTCGGGGTATTCCTGCTGCTGGCTGCCACGCTGGCTGCGTCCAAGCTGACTTCGCACCGGAAATCTGAAGCCCTCGCCGAACCGCTGGCTGATGTCAGCTTGCATATGGCAGGCTTTACAGGAACTGACAATCTCCCGCTAAGCGACGACGTCTTCGCGCAACTCCGGCCTACCAGTTATCTTTCCCGCACCTATCGAAAACCAGGCATCCAGGCCGACTTGTTTATTGCTTATTACGCCCAGCAACGAGCCGGTGAAAACATGCACTCCCCCAAGCACTGCTTGCCCGGGGCCGGCTGGGAGATATGGAACTATGGCAGTGCGGAAATCCCCGAGAATGGCCGCAGGTTTGATGTCAACAAGTACTCCATCAATCATGAGGGAGACCGCCGGCTGGTGCTGTATTGGTATCAGTCCAAAACGCGGATCATCGCCAGTGAGTACATCGGCAAAGTTCTGCTGGCGCGCGATGCGTTGTTGCGGAATAGTACTGCCGGATCCATCGTACGAATTATCGTTCCGGACCAACCAGGCGCATTTGAAGATGCTCGGGCGCTGGCTTCAGAACTCATCCCGCGAATGCGGCGATGCTTCGGCGATTGACGCCCGGTTGGTTCACCACAGTAGGGAACACGGAAGCCATCGTCGAGAATTGGAAATCCCTCACGAGACGGTTAAGTTTGCTCTCCATGCTGGCGAGGCCAGTGTAGGTACGCCATCGTGCCACGCGGCTGGTTACCAATCGCGGCTGCTGCGGATCGATTTCCCAAGGATGAAAATAGATACACGCGGGCATGGATTCCTGATTTAGTCGACGAATCCCGGCAGCTGTATATGCATATGGCAGCAACCGAAGATATGCCCCACCCCCGACCGGGCTGACCCACCGATCGTACAGCCTTACGGTTGCGATCGGAACCTCAAAGATCGGTCCCGAAGCCGTTTGCAAAGTCTGCGCCTGCCGGCCAAATTCGGGGATTCCATAGCGGTCATGAGAAATCGGATAAATGCTGGAATCGTGAGTAAACCCGCACTCCACAAGAATTTCCAGCGCCCACATGGACCGCGCTGTAATGGAATAGCTAGGTGCTCGATAGGCCCGCACTGAATAGCCGGAGGCATCCTCAATGGCTGCAAGTGCTCGCCTTGTATCTTCCCGAAAGGCACTCGGGGTTAGGTTGTAGATCAGTTGGTGAGCATAGCTATGGCACCCGATTTCGTGTCCGGCACTGGCGATCTGACGGATGAGATCGGGGTGGTGCTCCGCAACCCATCCCAGCACAAAGAACGTAGCCTTCACCTGACGCCGATCAAGGAGATTTAGGACGCGAGGTAGCTGATCCTTCAATCGGGAGGGTAAAGAGCCAAAAGCGTCGGAACCAAAGGCAGCCTGCACTTCGGTTGGATGGAAGTACTCTTCCACGTCGACGGTCAGAACATTAACCATTCGCGTCGGGTTGTTTGCGCAGTTTCAACAAGCGGACTGCGACACTGAATAGAAAAGCAAACACTCCCAGAACTGCCGTATCCGTGGCCTTCTGCAGCATGATCAGAGTCCGTTGGGCTAAGCTAGCATTTTGGTGCCCATGTTTTAGCTAGAGAAATACCGATGTTTCGCGGTTCCTACAGACCTCTCAAAAATCCCAAATGCTGGTTTGAAATCCCACAGTTGGGGTCTTGAGGAGGGTGGCTCGATCGATTTGGAAGTTACTGAGGATCCTGTAGCGGCGGCACCGGCTTGCAACAGCGGCTGGGTGAAGACAGGAGGGCCACTGGTCAAACAGGCGCGCTACTGCCGGCTGATGGTAGCAGAAGGCAATTGGCCGCGCCGAGTGGAGGAGCGATATTGTGGCGGATCTGGCAATACCTTTGCCTGCGGGATAGCGGTTGATTCCTGCCGGAACCAACCTAAGAGGTGGCAGGAAGGGTAAGTTGTCTGTGCAACCAACCGGATCGCCGGGCTGTTCCCGGCGGTCATTGGAAAGGCCAGCATTGCGCCGTCTTTGAACAGAACTAAGCTTAATGAAATTCCAAAGGAAGGAAAACCGCGCTCTTACACGGCTCCACAAGAGGCAGACTTGTGTGCACCTCTTTGTGCCGAAAGACCAAAATGGAGATCCGCCTTGAGGCGGCTGGACTCTATGGATCTAACGCCAGATGGTCTTGCCTCCGGAGCGGAACCGGGCGACGTCCCCGGAAAACCGCGCAGGGCGGCGAAGCTATCGATCCTGATGCCGGTCTACAACGAGCGGACGGTAGTGGAGAGCTGCATTTCCAAGGTTCTGACGGCCGAACTGCCGGAGAACATGGAGCGGGAGTTGATCATTGTCGACGACTGCTCGACAGACGGCAGCTTCGAAATCCTCCAGCGGTTGGCGACCGTGTTTCCCCAGATCCGTCTCTTCCGGCAGGAACGGAACCACGGCAAGGGCGCGGCGGTGCGCAGTGCCATCCAATACGCCACCGGCGATTTCTCCATCATCCAGGATGCGGACCTGGAATACGACCCCAGCGAATATCCACGGCTGCTGCGTCCGCTGCTGGATGGCCACGCTGATGCGGTCTTCGGATCGCGCTATCTGGCTGGCGAACAGACGCGCGTGCTCCTGTTCTGGCATTCCATGATCAACAAGGGCCTGACGCTGATCTCGAACATGTTCTGCAATCTCAACCTGACCGACATGGAGACCGGCTACAAGGTATTCCACACGGACCTGTTGAAGAGCATTCCGATTCGCTCGGACCGTTTCGGCTTCGAGCCCGAGATCGTCATGAAGAGCGCCAAACGGAAGCTGAGAATCTACGAAGTGCCCATCAGCTATCACGGACGAACTTACGAGGAAGGCAAGAAGATCGGCTGGAAGGACGGGCTCAAAGCTCTCGGCGTGGTGGTGAAATACTGGCTGATCGATGACCTGTACGCCGCCAACTATGGCCGCGGCGTGTTGAACGACCTCACCGGGACGCCGCAGTACCTAAACTGGATTTCCAAGAAATTGCGGCTCTGCGTGGGAGACAAGGTTCTGGAAGTGGGGGCCGGGATCGGCAATGTGGCTGGACGGCTGATGGGAAGGCGGCTTTTGTATGTGGCCGCGGAGAAGGACCCTCTCTACCTGCACGCGCTGCGCAACCGTTTCCTGCGGACCCCCAACGTGGCGGTACAGCAGATGGACCCGGAGGTGGCGGAGGATTTCGCCGGTCTGGAGAACAGCTTCGATACGGTGCTCTGTCTGAACGTGCTGGAATTCCTCGAGGACCCGGGGCGCGTGCTGGATTCCATGCGGACGGCGTTGAAGCCCGGTGGAACCCTCGTGATCCTGGTGCCGCAGAACCCCGGGCTATACGGCACACTCGATAAGAGCCTGGGATATAAGCGGCGCTACAGTGCAGCCGAAGCCCGCCGGTTGGCCGCGGAACACGGGTTCACGGTGGAAACGGTGGATAACATCAACAAAGCGGGGACGTTGCCGTGGTGGGTGTACAGCCGGGTGATTCGGTCGCGCAGGATCAGCAAACTGGTGCTGAAGCTATTTGATAAGACGGTTTGGTTTTGGAGCCGGGTGAACTGGCTGATGCCATGGAAGGGCTTGTCGCTGCTGGTGATCGCGCGGAAGGCTGATTGATGACCACCGCGGCTCAGTGTGAACTCATCGAGGCGTGAGAGAAACGATTGGACATTCAGGAATCCCGGCGCTTCAGCTTTCATCGTGAAGGGTCGAATGCTAGAGTTCATGGCATTTCTTTAGGTCAAAGCAAGAAGTTGACCTTCATTGTGGCTTTTTGCGGAACGGTTCTGTCTTCTTTTCTCAAATCCGCCTCCGCAACTTCGCCGACCTGCTAGCCGTCCCCCTCTACGAATTCCTCCAGCCTGTGGTTGCAAATTACGGCTAAGCGAGTTTCACGTTGCAAACGACAAGAACGCCGCCCGTCTTCGCCGCCGAACGGCGTAGCGTAGGTGGCCTTTTCCAGGCGTTTGGCCCACACCGCGAACGCGATCCAGTAAAGGATCTTAAGCCGGCTAGAACTCAGCTGAAGTTTTGCGGGCCCCCCAACGCGGCTTCTTGGAACAGAAGGAGAACGTCTTGGCTTTCGGAAGTCCCGGTTCGGAAAAGAGCCATCTTTGACTGTCCTCGCGCAGGAGTTAACAGTGGTGTGAAGCCTCGCGCCCGGTTACAGGCCGCACTACGGTGACGATCTCCGGCTCTTCAAAGTCTGCCGCTTCCGTCCAGGCCAAAATATGGCCTCGTCGGGGGAATTTGCGGGTGACGGCGAGCGTCAGCGCACCGTCTTGGTGAGGAACCCGTGGAACTTGCGGCAAGTGGAATCGAAGTATCTCAGCTGATCTTCCCCGCCGTGATGGAGGAGGGGTCCGCCGTACTCGATGATCTCGGCGAAGAACCAACTCCACGGGCTTCTTTCTCAGAGAAGAATCGCTGTGGAGATCGTGGATGAACTCCCCGCCCAATGCCCACATGTTATCGACATGTTTCTGGATCGTCTGGTTGGCGGAAAGCGAAGCATAAGTGGGAAACCGTGGCGTTGGTCTCCGGGGTGCCGCATTCCAAGCGGCACGGGCACACGCTCAACGTAGGAGAAACGCTCTGTGTATCCACGGGATTGGGGTCTTCTCCTAGTGCTGCACAAGTGCTTCGGCACGACGATGACGCTTGCCGTTCTCATAGATCGGTGATCCATACTGCTGAATCTTCTTCTGCATTTCGGGACTCAGTTGGATCATGAGTTCCGCATTGTATACACTGGTGTTAGCACTGGTATCGGCAGAAGGTATTGTGGGCGTATTGTATAGCTCGGCAGCGGCTATAGCAAAAGAACGGGACATTGCAGCAGGAGAGCCGCCGCCGACTGCCGGATCAACATTGGGTAATAATAATTGAAATCGTATTGTCAGTGTTGCGAACGATATCAATGGTGCGGAATTGCTGAGGGAAATCCCTTAAGGATGCTGTCTGAACCTCCCAGAAACCCAGCTCAGGTTGGTCAGGATGAGGTGATACAAATGAAATCCACCTGATCATTATGCTGATGCCCTGCAAGCCATAGGATCAGATTCGGATATGCCTGAAGAGCGGGAACCAGTTGAATAGAATCGTTTATATCTGAGTCGGGGCCCCAGCATCCGGTAACGCTGTGACTCCCGGCAGCACCGGAATCATATGGTTCAACGCCTATCGGCACATGAGCTGCGATGATCATCAGCTTGCCTTCAGCCTGACCATCACTAAGTCCCCTTAAAAGCCAGTTATAACGATTCAGGTCGAGAGAGCCATTTCCATAAGTGGCAAGGGTGAGATTAAGTTGTTCACTCTGTTCACTTTGCGTATTGTCGAGCATGATAATTTTTATGGGGTAGATTGGATTTCGGCTCGAAACTATAGGAGGAAAGGTTATTGTCGATATTGGTCTGGGTGAAACCGTGACCTGACGGACTGGAAGACGTATTAAAGAACTCGATCATCCAATCTTTCATACTCAGTGAACGGCGGTCTGCATCGGCGGCAACCTTGATAGCAATTGTGGAACCAACAGGTCCTGCGCCGACGATACTGCCGTAAGGTGTACTGCCGTCCACCGTACCCATAAAGTAATCAGGCTCAGTAAATGCATTGATAGGATCAGCAAGTACATCTCCCACACAGAGGAGATTTTCACCGATATAGTTCTGCCGGAGGAATTCAGTCACAGGGTTTCCACCGAACCAGAAGTTATCGTGGCTGCCTTTAATCTGATACCAGGGAATCGTCTTATCAAGCCCCGCTGCCTGGTAAGGCTTCTGATAATCGATCGTCCCAGCTCCAGCATGCGCACCGGAACTTGGGTAATAAACTTGCCGTCAATAACATCGATGTACCATCTCAGTTCGTTATACTGAGAGTTGTTACATGCATCGCCAAGAAAGAGACCGCAATCAAAGGGCTCGTGTTTGTGGAGTGCATTTATCGTCTGGATTGCTGCGTCAAGAATATGAGTTGTATACAGCATAGTGAATGTTATCCCAGCCAGGCTGTCTGTAATGGGATATTTCATGTCTCGCATCAGAAGATAGAACGGCTGACTGGGAGATTCTTTGTCGTAGATATGAGTGTCAGTGATGGCAAAGAAACTCAACAGCGATGCTGCATTCTTAACGGATGAGGCGTCATAGCCGCTGGGCATGATGCGCAGGTCCTTTCCGAAGTCGATACCAGGGATATAACGCCAGAGTCCATAGCCGTTTTCTCGAAAATGCGCAGAATCCCAGGGTGAAATCGCACCAGGAGCAGAAGTTATTGACACAGGGGCGATGGCCCTTTGGCGAGTCGTAAAAACTTCGGAGGAAATCGGATAGTCCGGCTCACTCTGTCTGCTGTCGACGCATCCGGACATCGACGGCCTCAGTGAAACAAACGCAACGGCTCCGCCGGAAAATTCCATAAATCTGCGGCGACTAATGTTGTTCCTAAAAGCCGGGTCAATTCGCTCAGCAGCATCGTCGATGGCCATGTGTTCCTCGTTATATAGTATCGGCGGTTTCTTATAGAAAACCTTAGCCTCCTCCGGGGGAATTTGTCTTGGTAAGGAACTGGTGGAACTTGCGGCACGTGGAATCGAAGGATCTCTGCTGATCTTCGCCGCCGTGATAGAGGAGGGGTCCGCCGTACTCGATCATCTGGCGAAGAACCAACTCCACTGGCTTCTTTCTCAGAGAAGAATCGCTGTGGAGATCGCGGATGAACTCCCCGCCCAATGCCCACATGTTATCGACATGTTTCTGGATCGTCTTCGGCGACAGGTCTGACGCTGCCAGGTGTTCGAGGAAGGGCCGGAACAGGGCCAGTAACTGTTCGCCGGGCGGCAGATCCTTTTCCAGCCCCATCCACGAGCGTGGCCAGCCGTTCAGATCCCGGCAATAGTGTTCAAGGTCGTGACGCGCCGCGGTGGTGGCGCGGGTTATTTTGGTAGTTCTCGCCTTCACGATCTTCCACTTCATGCTTCAGCTCATCACGATTCTAAACCGCTGTCACCGCTTTCCGGGGTTTGTTTACCAGCAGGCCGGTTTCAGCTCCGATCATAAGAGTATTGAGATTGCGGTGCGTCCGCGCAAAGGTTCGGCGGCGGTTTGTTCGCGCTGCCATCAGTCGGCCCCCGGATACGATCAGCTCCCCGAGCGCCGTTTCGAGTTCATTCCCTTTTGGGGCTTTCTGGTTTTTCTGCTTTATTCCATGCGTCGCGTCGATTGCCGCCGTTGTGAGGCAGTCGTCGTCGAGGAAGTGCCCTGGGGCGATGGCAAGCGTACCTTGACCAATGCCTATATGCTGTTTCTGGCCCGCTGGGCGCGCCGCCTTTCGTGGAAGGAAACGGCCGAAGCATTCCATACTTCATGGGAAAAGGTTTTCGACGCCGTCGAGCATGTCGTCACCTTTGGACTGGCGCATCGCACTCTCGGCCAGATCGACGCCATCGGAGTCGATGAGATCCAGTACGCCAAAGGCCACAAGTACCTGACGCTGGTTTACCAGATCGACCTCGACGTTACGCGCCTGCTTTGGGTCGGAAAAGAAAGAACGATCGAATCCTTTCAGGGATTCTTCACCACGATCGGTGACGAAGTGGCCTCGAAGATCGTCTTCGTCTGTTCCGATATGTGGGAGCCCTATTTGAAGGTCATCCGCGAGAAGTGCTCCGAGGCTCTCCATATCCTCGATCGTTTCCATATCGTGGCGAAGATGAACAAGGCTCTCGATGAGATCCGCGCCGGAGAATCGCGCCGCATGGCCATGGAAGGCCGGACGCCCGTCCTGAAGAAGTCACGCTGGCTACTGCTCAAACGCGAAGAGAATCTGAAGACTGAACAGCGCTTCCGGCTACGCGACCTCCTCCGCTACAACCTGAGGACTGTCCGCGCCTACCTTCTTAAGGAAGCCTTTCAGCAACTCTGGGACTACAACTCCGCCACCTGGGCTGGGAAGTTCCTCGACGAATGGTGCCGTCAGGTGATGCGCTCCCGCATCGAGCCGATGAAGAAAATCGCCCGCTCACTGCGCGAGCACCGCGAACTGATCCTCAACTATTTCCGCGCTCAGAAGCTGCTTTCCAGCGGCGTCGTCGAGGGTCTGAACAACAAAGCCAAAGTCACCATGAGAAAATCCTACGGGTTCCGCACCTTCCGTTGCCTCGAACTCGCGCTCTATCACTCACTTGGCAAATTGCCCGAGCCCGAATCAACCCACGATTTTTTCTGACGAACCGAAAATTGATGCGTCGCACCCTAAACAGGCATTTTGGTCGCGTTACTTACTGCTGTTTGCTACGCGGTGGGCTGCTTTGGCCGCCCGCGGGCGCCCTTTGTGTAGCAAAGTGCGTCGGATCGATGCGTCTGGTTGCTCAGCTTCTCCGGGGCGTCATCCCTTCAACGTCTATATCTTATGCTTTGATCTTTACGATTGTACCTGCAGAAGTACTACCGCACGAATCGAAGCCTGGCCGATCATAACGGGCCGAATCGAATCGCTCTGACAGACTCGCCAATGCCGGCTCGGTCGTCGCCCGAATGGGTCGTCGTGGATGGTCCGCCCAGGATGGATCGTATAACAACACCCCCCCTGGCACCACCCACCCCCACCTTAAATTAAAGGTAATCACCTCTCTTAATATCATTGAAACGGATCTTATTACCTACCAGAGGTTAATGAAAGAGCTAATAAAAGCCGAATAGATGATATATGGGAATTAAGGTTAAGTTGTTTGTTCTTATCTCCGCGATGACCACCCTGGTTTTGGGCCAGCCTTCTTTGCAACTATCGTCGGCCGGAGCGGTGGCAGGTTCGACGGTTCCTCTTTCCCTAGCATTGGCACCTGGTG
>CAWGTA010000017.1:0-411883 GCA_963825305.1 Terriglobia bacterium
GTCATGGAACCTAGCCTCGTTGAAAAATCATCCGGACTCTGAGATTCGATACACACCTGTAAAGAACAGGGGAAATACAGGTCATGCTGCCTTGCCGGACGGACAACAGCTTGCCCTTACCTCCCTGTGCACCCTTTTGCGTCGTCCGAGCGGCTGGTTCGGAACTGGATCGCGGGGTCATCTGCGCCAGTCGCTGATGGGACGGGTTGCGGGGCAGAGGTTCCCGCCTGTAAAGAACAGGCGAAATACAGGTCATGCGGCCTTTTCGGGTTCGGTTGGTTCGCCCCTGAGGTCCTGCTGCCGGCGCGTGGTCTCTTCCGGTCCAAATGCTGGGTTGTCTTTGCGCCGTGATACTGCCAACTCTAGTTTCTCAAAGCGTTCGTTGACCTCCCGCGTGGTTATGAGTTTGGCGTGCTCGGCCACGATACGGGATAAAAGCTCGCCTTCCGGCGGCGTGATCTTTCCCTCACTGATGGCGGCGAGAATGTACTCCACGCCCAGCGCGACTTCGTTTAGGTTGCGAGCCGGCGGGAGATCGAACTGCACCAGGCGGTCCTTGCACGGCGGCGCGAGCCGCTCCAGACAGAGCTTTAGGGCGCGAGTATCCCCTGCCTTGGCCAGTTCGATGGCTTTATGAGTCAGTTGTTCCGCCTCCCCCTCTAGTAAGGCTTCCATCAGCAGGGTGGCCTTGTTGCGGCTCCCCGCCGGACGCCCGGACGGATTGCCGCTGGTTCCCTTGGCAAACTGGCCGCTACTCTTTTTTCCTTTGGTAGACATGAAATGTTGTTCTCCTCTTCGAGATTCGATCCGAAACGCCGCGGAAGCATGCGACTCGACAGTTCGATTGCAAACGATTTCAGATTCTCTCCGCCTTTCCTCGATGTTTCCTTGAATCGATGGAAAAGAGATGTTTGATGGAGGGAGCCAAGGGAGCAGGCGTCGATAACGCAGGCTCACCTGGCGGCGCAATCCTTGCAGGCTCACGACGCCCACTCGTAAGAATAACACACAAAGAACTATGATTGTTTTATTAAAAAGAACAAAGGAAACAGACCTCAAGCAATTTCGTCAACGTCGGCTTAGACAAGAGATTTGAGTTTGGGGGTTATTCTCGCCGTTATACTCGTACGCTCTCCAAGAAGCAATCCACACCCTAGGATCGAGATGCGCCGATGACTGGTACCGGAATACTTCGAGGCTACACCGTGGGTGCGTCTGTCCCCAGACTGATCCTGCCATGCTGAGAGTCTTCTCAGATTCCGGGCTGTGAAGATTTCTATGTATCTACTTGAGAATGGTCTCGGCGCGCCGATACAAGAAAGTGAAGTGCAAATAGGCCGTTGCCGTGCACGCGGATCGCGGTTAGCAACTCAAATCGGCGCGTGGGCTAACAAAAGGCCGTCCCCCCGGGCATCTCAAAGACGCTAGTGGGCCGTCCCAGTGAAACGTACAGCATGATCCCGGCGTCTTAATGACGTGGCCGATAATCGAAGATTGCTGCAGGTTGATTCCCAACAACGGGAAGAACTGGAACGGTGGGCGCAGTCGCGGGCACTGCCCGCTGGCGATGTGTTTCGGGCGCGTTTGATATTAGCCCTGGTCGACGGACTGAGCTATCGAGAGATCGAACGAAAACTGGGAGCGAGCGCGCCGACCGTGGCGAAGTGGAAGAGTCGGTTCGAGCGAGCCGGCATGGCCGGTTTGCAGGGCCGGCACCAGGGAAGCCAGCCACGGACCGCGACACCCGCAGTTCAAGCTCGCATCATCCGCCGTGTGCAGCAAAAGCCATCTGACGGCAGCACTCATTGGACGTGCCGAAAACTGGCCATGGAACTGGGGATCAGCAAGTCCACCGTGCAGAGAGTGTTGGCGCAGGCCCAGTTGCGGCCCCACCGACTGGATCGCTACATGGCCAGCAACGATCCGGAGTTCGAGAGCAAAGCCTCTGACATCATCGGGTTGTATCTGAACCCGCCGCAACACGCGGCCGTGTTCTGCGTGGACGAGAAGACCGCCATTCAGGCTCTGGACCGACTGGACCCGGTGTTACCGCTTTCGCCTGGCAGAGCCGAGCGGCACGGCTTCGAATATTACCGCCACGGCACGCTATCGCTCTACGCCGCGCTGAACGTTAAGACCGGCCAAGTGGAAGGCAAGACGGCGAAGCGCCATGCCAGCGCCGATTTCATTGCATTTCTCGCGGAGTTGATTGGCAAGGCCAAATGGGCGCGAGAGATTCATATTGTGCTCGACAATCTATCCGCACACAAAACGCAGGCCGTCGACGAGTTCCTCGCCGCTCACCCGAAGGTGCGCTTTCATTTCACCCCGACCTACTCTTCATGGCTGAATCAGGTGGAGATCTGGTTTGCAAAGATCGAACGTGATGTAATCGCTCGCGGCGTCTTCACCTCAGTGGCTGATCTCCGTCGCAAGCTGATGAAGTACATCCGCGCCTACTCCCAGCATGCCCGACCAATCCGCTGGACCTACACCGATTCCAAACGCCGGATCACCGCTAAAGGAATCACCGGGACGGCCCACTAGTTCGCTGGTGTCCTCACATACGGACAACTGGGTGAGCAGAAGGAGGTACCAATGCTGCCGAGCCGAGAACGAAGATTTCAAGCTTTGGAAATAGCGCTTTTGGAAACAGAGAAAGCCGAGCAGTCCTCGCGGGCGAAGTCCGCCGCAGGCGCGGACGGAGTTCCCCCGGAAGGTCTTTCGCGTGCGGAGATCTGCGTCTGGATATTGCAAGCGCCGCTACGCAGGAATCGCGAACGCTCTTTGGCAAAACAAGAGGGGCAACTCCTGCCGGACGCACGCCTCTCGTCCGGCGAGCAGGGTGATCCGGCTGGAGAACAACGAGATGGGAACATTCCCCGGACTGCGTAAGCCAATTGCAGAAACCTGAAAGGATTCACCGACACCATGACGGCATTCGAAATAAATATTGAGCTCTGCGAAGCTCTGGTGCCGTACTATGACGACCCTCTGGGCTTTGTCCGGTTTGCGTTCCCCTGGGGGAAGCCCGGTCTTGCCGACTGCGACGGCCCTGACACCTGGCAGCGCGAGGTGCTGGCCGAAATCGGGCGGGCGGCCAAGGGGCGGGGCTTCGACGGAAAGGTGCCGGTAGACGCCATTCGTGTGGCAATCGCTTCTGGCCACGGCATCGGAAAGACCGTTTTGGTAGCGTGGCTGGTGATTTGGATCATGAGCACACGGCCCTACGCACAGGGCACGGTTACGGCCAATACCCTCACGCAGCTCGAGACCAAGACATGGGCCACGATTCAGAAGTGGGCCAAGCTGAGCTGCACGGCCGATTGGTGGAATCTCACCGGGAACCGGATGGAGCACAAGCAGTTTCCGGAATCCTGGTTCTGCACCGCGCAGACCTGCCGCGAACAAAACTCGGAGGCGTTTGCCGGCCAGCACGCCGCTAACAGCACCAGCTTTTACATCTTCGACGAGGCCTCGGCCATTTCGGAAAAGATCTGGGAGGTGGCCGAAGGCGGCCTCACCGATGGCTCTCCGATGATCTTCGCCTTAGGCAACCCGACGCGCTCGCAAGGAAAGTTTCATAGGATCTGCTTCGGCTCGGAGCAACATCGCTGGCACCACCGATCGATCGACTCGCGCACTTCGCGCATCACCAACAAGGAGCAGATCGAGCAGTGGATTCAGGACTACGGCGAGGATTCGGATTTCGTTCGGGTGCGCGTCCGTGGCCTGCCGCCGCGCGCTTCGGACCTGCAGTACATCGACGCCGAGCGCGTCTATCAGGCGCAGAAACGCGAGGCCACCCACTTCCCCGACGATCCCTTGGTGGTGGGCCTGGACGTGGCGCGGGGCGGCGCCGCCTCGAGCGTGTTCCGCTTCCGGCGCGGCTTAGACGCTCAATCGATTCCGGCTATCCGGATCCCCGGTGAAGAGTGCCGGGACTCCATGCGTCTGGTGAGCGTGCTGGTGGAAGTGCTCAACAACGAATACGACGGGGTGAAACCTACGGCCGTGTTTGTCGATTCCGGGTTCGGCGGCCCCATCGTGGACCGCGCCAACCAGTTGGGCTACGACAACGTGTACGAAGTGCAGTTCGGCGGCAAACCTCCGGACGTGCATTTCGCCAACATGCGCGCCTGGATGTGGGGCAAGGTGCGCGACTGGCTGCCGCGCGGCTCGATCGACAAGCTGGCGGAGTTGGAAATGGATTTAACCGGGCCGGGCTACCACCACGACAAGCAGGACCGACTCGTGCTGGAGTCCAAAGAGGACATGCAAAAGCGCGGCCTGGCTTCGCCCGACGACGGCGATGCGTTGGCGCTGACCTTCGCGCAAACGGTCGAGCCGCTTTCGTTGCCGCTTTCGGAGGCGGAAGAGCTTATGGAACGCCTGAAGAATGGCATGTTCAGCGGATCGTGCCCCGGTGGGGCCGGAAGCTGGATGACATAAACGTCTTAGCCATGGAGAGCTGGTGGGCCACCGCTCCTTAGCCAGCGAAGACCACGAGTTGGAAAGAAGTGCCGAAACGCCACGAGAGATACGTCGACTGCTTTCTTCGAACTTCCTCGGGAGTAGTGATTTTCTTCGGCTGAATAGCGTAGAAGCCACCACTATTCTTATTCGGGATCTTCGGATTTGCTGCTCGCTGCAACACAGTTGTGTTACACTTAGTCGTGCGCTCGGTAACATCCAGTTTTCGGATGAGCAAGACGCTGCAGCAAGAGTTGTCGGACGCGGCCACGCGCACCGGTAAGGGGAAGAATGCCATTATCCTTGAGGCCCTGGTGACTTACCTGAAAGCGATGGAACGGGAATCGCTTGCGGAGGAGGCGCGGCGCCAATCCGAACTGGTTTCCAGCCACGAGCATGACGCCGACTGGTACGGACTGGCGGACACGTCGGGATGGAAATAAAGCGCGGCGATGTCGTCATTTGCGCGGCGCCGGGCGACTACGGCAAACCGCGGCCGGCGGTCGTTGTACAATCCGACCTATTCAACAGCACTCACTCGAGCGTGGCGGTGTGCTTAATTACGAGCCATCTGGAGGACGCGCCTCTTTTTCGCATTCCTGTGCCTTCCGGAAGAATGACCGGTCTGAAAATGCCGTCGCAAGTAATGGTTGATAAGGTCATTGCGATCCCCAGGAACAAGATCACCGGACGCGCCGGAGCGCTCGCCGCAGGCCCACTCAAGGAAATTGATCAGGCCCTACGATTGTGGCTGGAACTGGCCTGAAGTTTCCGGTCACGCAATCGCAGTCTTCTGCTTCGTTTTCGAAGGTTGGCAATTCGAGCGCCCTTTCGGGCCGATTTCGGCCATACGCTTCGGGGCTATGTGGCAAGTCCTCTGAGCACGTGCTTCTGCCGGCACCGTCTTCTGCAGGCCTTGCCTCCCTGTGCACCCTGCCGCGTCGTCCTCGAGGCTGGTTCGGAACTGGAGCGCGGGGCCACCTGCGCCAGGCACCGATGAGACAGTGCAGCGGCAAGCCCTCACGGTTGTTGGACCGCTTTGCCGGGCAGTTCACCCATCAATGTGGGATTTGCTCCACGCTGAGTTTCGTTGCATGTTTTTGAACCAGCGGCGTGGGCGCTGGTGAAAATGTTGGTTTGATGAGTGAGCGGTACCTAGAAGGTGAACGGGACTGAGTCGGGCACCACCGGTCCGTTCCGCTCCCCAACGACGAGGCCCCCACTACCAAATTTCGCAGCGTTTATCGACTCGTCTGCTTCTTTTTCGAAGGCCGGCCGCGCGGGCGAGTGCCCTTTTTCGCCTCGCGTTCCAGCTTGGCTTTGAGTTCTTCGGGGTGAGCGGCATAGTAGGCGTCCCAACGCGCCTTGCTTCCGGCCTCGCCACCCTTGCGGGCGAATTGTTTACGCTCCTCCGGGCTCATTGAATCCATCCGGCTTGTGCCACCCTTCTTCCCGCCTAGCCTGCCAAGTGCAACTGCGGCCGGATTCTTGCTAGCCATGCAGCGATTTTACCAAGGCGCTCTTCTAAGCAATATTTTTCTTTACAACAGCGCTCTTGTCATAATATATTTTAACTGACGGATCGCCTTTATGAAGAGTCGCCGCGGATCTGATGGCAAGCTACAACCGCAGCCGCCATGCTTACGAAACGTTCATATTTCCCGATGACACGGACACCGAAGAAGAAGCTCACGAGCTAGTGGAAGCATCCCGCCGGCGGATGGACCACATCGAAGCCCACGAGGACCAACTAACGGCCCGTGGCTCGGTGAGGCGACTGAATGTCGAGGATTCCATGATCAGCAGGAATTTCTTGGCGACAACTAAGTGAACAGCTAGGAGATAAATACGATGAACGAAATAGTGAAGTTTCCGATAAACACCTCGGTAGAAGTGACCTTGCAGTCCGGGCGCGGCGAACGGGTTGCGGGCCGCTATGGCGAGCAGGTGATGTATTCACTCGCTGACGGCCGCATCATGTAAGTGCCGCCGTATGTTGAGCAGCGCTTCCAGGAATTGGCCATCGGGCCTGGAGAGCTTTTGTTGCTGTGCAAACAGCAAGTAAAGAATGGGGATCGGAACAGAACCGAGTGGAGTGTCAAGAGGGCTCCCCAGCAACCGCAATTGGCAGGGATGCTGGCCCCTGAGGATGATGCGATCGCACCGGAAAGCACCGCGATTCCACAGTCACTTGAGGTAGGAAGAAACGGAACAGAAACACCTGGCGAGCATCAGACCATGGCCAACGGAGCCGCCAAACAGGAAGAGCAGCCGAGCGGGAACTCGACTGCTCCGATGGCGCAGGAATTAGCTCTTCAGACCAATAACCAGCACCAACGACAGAATAGCGCAGAAGCTCACACTACCGACATCCTGCTTGCTTCTGCTGTTCCACGCGCCGTGGCGAACTCACCTCGAAGGACAGCGTCTTCCTGCCTGCGATGACCATGGACGTCGCGATCGCGCGCCGCTCCGCCATCGTCGAGTTCACGCGGCGAATTATGGTCAAGGACCAGGATTTCGGCGAGATCCCAGGCACCCACAAGCCGACCCTTCTCAAACCGGGCGCCGAGAAGCTGTGCAACTTCTTCGGCCTGGAGCCGGAATTTACGCCGATCGTGGAAGACGTCGATTGGACCGGTTCCGAGCACGCCGGCGAACTCTTCTGCTATGCCCGTTACCGCTGCCGCCTGCTGCGGGAAGGACGAGTGGTGGGAGCAGGGGAAGGCTCCTGCAATTCCTGGGAAGCCAAATACCGTTATCGCTGGGTGCCTGAGGAGCAAGTCCCCGAATACCTCGATCGCACCCACTTGCTCAAGCGTGAGGTGCGCCGCACTTTGACCGAGTTCGATTTTGCGATCGAACGTGCCGAAACCGTGGGAGCCTATGGCAAGCCGGCCGAGCATTGGCAGAGGTTTCGAGAGGCTATTCGTGCCGGAACCGCGCGCTCGCTGGAGAAACCCACCCGGCGCGGCAACGCGGTCGCCTGGGAGATCGATTTGGACTCGTCACTCTACCGCATTCCGAATCCGGATGTAGCGGATGTGGTGAACACCATCCAGAAGATGGCGCAGAAGCGCGCACTCGTGGCCGCCACGCTCATCGCGACCAGCGCCTCCGAGTTCTTCACCCAGGACGTGGAGGATGCCGACCCCAACGGGCGAAGCATCGATACCGGTACGCATCCACTTTGTACGCGGGAGGCGCAAGAGTATGTACGCGACCGCAAGCTGGAGGAGCTCTCACCGAAACCGGCGGGCCGAGCGGAGTCTGATGGGGCGGTGAAGCCATGGAAGAACTTCGGGGAGATGCGCCGGCTGTTCGAGCAATTGCGGGAAGAGGTGGGAGAGACCCGGTACCTGGAGGAAATGGAACTGGCCGGTGTCCAGAACCCGGGTCAGTTTCAGTCCGCGAGTAAGGCATTAGTTTGCTACGAGCGTCTGGCGAATATCGCGGCGCAACCGGAGGTGGCGTGATGGCGGTCCTGGCTGTGGTCCCTTCGCCGGCTGTGACGGCCGCGCCACTGTATGTGATCGAGGATCACCTGGCGGCCCTGATCGAGACCGCGGAACTGGTTTCTCCCGAGCAGGAGCAGGAGTTCCGGGTGGAGTTTCAAACCGCCCTGACCGCTGCCGTAGAGAAACGCGACCGGGTGGGCCAGTTCCTGGCGCATCTGGAGCAGCAGATCGACTTTGCCAAGTTCGAGATGGACCGGCTGAGGCAACGCAAAGTAACCTGCGAGCGCACGATCGCACGGCTTGAGAGCTATGTTATTGAGACCATCGAGCACCTGGGGACCGACAGCAAAGGCAAGTACCGCACGCTCGAAGGGAAGACCACAACCTTCAGCCTGCGTGCCTGTCCACCATCGGTGGAAGTGACTACCGAGTCGGTCATCCCCACGGAATACAAAACGCTCACGCTGAAGCTGCCGGCGGTGACGTGGGAGCGGGTGCTGGACGGGCTGAACATCGAACTGCGCGCCGCGGTTCTCGGACAGGTGAAGAGCCCCGAGGTCACCGTGGAGAAGCGCTCGATTAAGGCGGCGATCGATGGCGGCGTCGACGTCCCCGGAGCCGGTCTGGTCACCGGGCGGCACTCGTTGCGGAGGAGCTGAGGGTGAAACCAGTCCGCAATTCCGCATATCTGCAATGGATCCGGACCCTTCCGTGCTCCGTGTGCCACACGACCCGCCAGATTGAAGCTGCACACACGGGGCCGCACGGGATCAGTCAAAAGTCGTCGGATTTGTCCGCCATTCCCCTGTGCCGAAGGCACCACCGAACTGGTAGTGATTCGTATCACGAGCTGGGACCGCGGAGGTTCGCCGAGGTGCACGGCCTGAATATGCGGGCGATCGTGGTTCGCTTGAGCGCGAAACCAATAATTCGCGTGGAGTCGGGCATCTTCATTGGCCATTTGGGAAATCGGGAGTATGAGCTCGGATCTACCCAAGTCGGGGTGGCGCGGGCGATTCGCAGGATGGATGAAATCCGGCGGGAGATCCAGGCTAAAGTGGCCTGAGGGCGTGAGGCTCTGAAGCCATGGCCGTGTGTTCGATGTAGCGCCGACTCGAAACGGCCGGTTGATCGCCCGCTTTCCTTTGAAAGCCAGCCAGTTTCCCCTTTTGCCGACTATGCTTCCTGATAGAAGCCTGATGTGAGCGGCGTTTCCGAAGACTAATATCGCTTCATGGGGATGGGCCAGACAGATTCGAGCACACTGGCCGACTCTACGGGACAAATCCCCTGATTAAGGCCGGTGCGAGGTTATGGCAAGTGGAGGTTCGTTTTGAAAGGCTAGTCGAAGACTCAGTAGCTATGCAAATCGACCAAAGCCCGGGCATTAACGCCGCGTCTGGAATTGGCGCAGCGGGAAGGTATACGGCTCGCGACGCTTGACGCCGACCTGCAAAAGGCCGCAGCGGGCTCAAGGGTAGCGAATCTCTCCAGAAGAAACCCTGAAGCGACGTGAGTTTCCGATCTGGAATCACGGCCCCGAGGCGGCAATTGTTAATAAGAGAATTGCGGCCGGCGAGATCAGAGCTTGGATGCGTAGAGTTGCGCCGGCCGTGGATCCGGGTGATTGTATTTCCGCATAGTCGGGTACCGCATATTTCATGCGGTCACTACTTAACGATCTGAGCCAGGCTCAGGAGCTTAGAGCTGATGCGAAGCCCCTTTTTTGTCGCGGCTTCCACGTTGACTTGAATGCGCACCTTGCCGGACTCGACACTGAGACTCGCAACCCCGCCGTCGGAGGCAAAGTCATCGGCTTCGCCGACGGTCAGGAGTCCGCCTACCGTAAGTTCGGACAGGACGGAGCGCCATCGTTTGCGCTCGGAAGCCGTGAACATCAGGATCTGGCAGCCCGTTGCTTGGCGGATCTCAGAAACATGCCGGACGACGAACCTCCGATCGTCGATCGACTTGCCGTTGAGTTCCCGATCCAGCGAGCGGCCGAAGGGGCTATCACCCAGGACGCAACTAGTAAATGGATCCGTGCCGTTCTTGAACGTGTTCGGCGGCCATTCAACGAACTTTGCGAAATTGTATAGAGCGGCGGCTTTGATCCGACTCTCTTCGATGGCTTGGCCCTGCATTGCGCTGACGAGGCGCTGCGTCGCGATCTTCTGGTTCGCAGAGCGCTCAATAGTCTCTGCGACCACGTTCGAAACGCCTTGTAGGACGAGTTGCGAATCGTAACTGTTCAGATAGCCAAAACGGACTTGAGCACCGCCGCCCTTCGGGTCCGGCTCAGCCGGGCGGACGTGATCGAAACGCCCGACCACCGTTGCCGTGACCTTGAAGAGGGGGCAGTTTGCGCAAACAGACCCATCCTTTGGCTTGTATTTCTTGTCGAGGTACTCGATCATCTTCTGGTACTGGTGTTCATTGCTGAGCGCAACGCCCGCGCTTTGAGGAGTGGACCTCGTTGTACTAACCCCGGAAAGCCAGATGAAGAGGGAACAAGTGTCGTCCCGGAGGAGACTGGTCTGGAAGCCCGTCTGCACCACGGCCCGAACCTCGACGATCCTGTTCTTGAAGCTTTCCGGCGCGACTCCAAGGTCGCAGAGTGTGGTCTTGACTGGCACCGGCGGATCTGAACCCCCATCCGCCTTCGATGCGGCCGCAGCAGACGTGACAGACACCGCGAACACGAACAGGACCGCTATGCGTTCCCGTCGGTTCATTGGTTGCCGTCCTCCTGATCGGCTGTTGGGTATTCCCGCCACCGCAGCTTTCAGAACCTCAGCTTGAGGCTGCCTTGTATCTCCCGGGAGTTTGCAACGCCTACCGGAGAACCAAAGCCAAGCAGTGCGTTAGGCGCAACCGACAGACTCGGATTGCCCCACAGGGTGCCAATCTCCGTGACGTTCATGTGGTTCAGCAGGTTGAAAGCGTCGATAGAAAATGTCAGGTTGACCCGCTCACCGAAATGAAAAACCCGGGAGACACGAATATCAACGCTCTCCATGCCGGGTCCTTGCATGGTATTGCGGCCTAACTGGCCAGGTCGGTCCGAGTTGGGGTTCCCGTCACCGTTTGCGTCACTGCCTGCAAACACCGTATTGAAGCGGCCGCTTTGCACCGTCACCACTGAATTGAGTTGCACTTCATGGATCAGGGGTGTGCCGTGGGGAACCTCCACCATCCAGCCCAGCGTCAGCCGGTGGGGGACATGCTGCCGCGATACGCCGAATTCCAGCGCTGGGTTCCATTCGGGGTCATCGGCGAAGTTGGCGACAGAGTCCCCGTTCGAGATGGTCTTAGAAAAGGTGTAACTCGCCTGGAAGCCGAATTGTTTCTTAAAACGCTTGGAAACCTCCAGCGTAGCGCCGTTATAGTCCGATACACCGCAGTTGGTGGCTGCGATAAAGTCACCCATTTCAGGGTAAAGGCGCGCCCCGTAGAAGGGCTTGCCGCTCGCCAGGGTAGCGGTTTGGACGGCGTTCAAATTGGCGCCATAGCCGATCAGGTCGCGCGCGGCCACTGACAGGTAGCCGAGCGAAACCACTACGCCGTGGAAATCATGCTCAATTTGAAAGCTGCCGTCGCGGGCGAATGGCGTCCTCATGTGGCGGTCGAGGGTGTTGGCCATACCGTTCCGAGTGGGCGCCGGATACCGGCCGGTCTGCAGGAATAGGATGGCCGCAGCCCGGGCGGCGGGTCCCACAATGGTGTTTTGGTCGAACAGTCCGGGTAGCGGCAGAGCGCCGGGAAGCAGTAATTGGGCAGAGGGCAAATTCCCCTTGCTGTTGAACTCTGTGGAGGTGAAGAGTTGGGCGATGCTATTGGCCAGCCGAGTGCTGAAAATCCCCCAACCTCCCCGCACCACCGTTCTGCTGCCGAGCGCATAGGCAAAGCCAGCTCGCGGTTGGAGATGAGTCCAATCCATTCCAGAGTGGAACTTCGCCGGCAATGTTTCGAAGTCGTTGCGAATGCCGTAAGTCAGGCGGAGTTTCCCCAACGTCCATACGTCTTGCAGGAACATCCCGTAAGCTCCGTGCGACATCTGCCAGTTGGTTGCGCTTTGCCATGCGGGGGGCACCGTCTGGTGCCAGGTTATATCGGCTGTGGGCGCCGATGCCGCACCCTTCAGCGTTGGAAACCAGAACACCGCTGGTGTCATGGTGCTCAAAGCGGTCAGGTTGGGAAAGATAATGCGCGCCGGGAAGAACAAAGGGTAAATCGTAGAGTCGTTAAGATTGCTGTAATCGAACCCAACTTTGAAGTCATGCGCTCGCCAGGCGTGTGCGAGATTGTCGGTGAACTGGCGGCGCGTCTCGCCATAGTAAGACGGGTCGGAGGTGCTTTTACCCATGGCGATCAGGTTAGAGATCTCCATGTTCGGCTCGCCGACAACTGGCGCATAGTTAAATGTTCGGCGGGCCCATTGGAAACGCGCTTCGTTTACCGTGGTTCCACTGAGGATTGATGTCGGGCTAAGAACCAGCGTCTGGTCCCGGAGATCGGTATTTCGCGCTGCGCTCGATGTCGGCGCGCCGCGCCCGAAGAGACCCGGGAAGCGCAAGCGCTTCGGCTGTTTGAAAGTTGTAGCGCGCCATCACGGAGTTCACGTGGTTGATTTGGTAATCCAGCTTGACCATCGCCAAATCGTAGTCGCTAGTGCGCTTCTGGTTGTTGGTTTCCGGAGACAGCCCATAATTTGTGCGGACCTGGTTAATCATCGCCAGGTTATCCTGCACAACCTGCGGCACGGAGTTCGATTGAATGCGCCGCTGCCCTTCCCAATTGGCGAAGAAGAAGGCCTTTTCCTTTTTGATCGGCCCGCCGATGGTAACGCCAAACTGATTCTGTTTCAGCGTGCTTGCCGCGGGAGTGTTTAGCGCGGGTCGGGCATTCAACACGTCATTGGTCCCATAGTAATAGGCCGAGCCGTGCATGGCATTCTCGCCGGACTTAGTGACGATATTGACAAATCCCACGAGTGCGCCGCCGTACTGAGGCAAGTATGTCGTGGCGAGCACGCGGAACTCTCCTGCCGCTTCTTGTGACGGCGTCGCGCGCGGCAGGCCGGTCATCGTCTGAATATTGTCCGCGCCGTCCACCTGAAGAACGGTGTTCAATTCCGATTGGCCGCCAAACGACAATCGTGGAACCGCGGATGCGCCCACGCCCGTATCTGGCTCCTTAAACGGTCCCCCACCCACGTTCTCGCGACCTGGTGCGGCTGCGCCGGTCAGTTTCACGAAATCCACGAAATTGCGGCCACGATTAGGTAGCTTATCGATTTCCTCACGGCCGACAATCCGGCTGTGGTCGCCAGTCGTGCTATCGATCGCGGCCGCCTGGAAGGTGACCACGAACTCTTGCTGCTCCGCGCTCGTCATCGATATGCCTAGAACCGTGGTGCCACCCACGCTGAGCACAATAGCTTCAACGACAAGCGGAGGAAAGCCTTCCGCCGTGGCCCGTAGAAAGTACTCACCCGGATCCAGATTGGATACCACATAGTTGCCTGAGTTGTCTGTCGTCACGGTGCGCGACACTCCCGTAGCCGCGGCCGTCACCACTACGGTTGCCGCGGCAAGTGGTGTCTGGTTTGGCTCGGTGACCACGCCCGCCAGTGTGCTCTTGGCAGTCTGCGCGTGGGCGTTTACGCAGAACAGCACCAGCATCAAGACCAGGGCCGAAATTCCAGACGTCGACCGAATCAATCGCACTGTGCATTCGGGCGGGACTTCGTCGGACAACACATCGGCGGAGTCGGCGGCCCGCCCGTACCCGTAATCGGGCGACACTGAGGACGCAACGTCGTCTGCACGCGCATTGCCGAGATGAGCATACAGGAAATCAGAATCGTGATCGAGTATGAAAGGAGTTGTTGCCACAATAGGATGTCAGCCTATAGAGCCTTATCGGCTCCGAATGCTGAGGACTTTAGGGTGGCAACCTCGGTCTCGGCTTCGACTCACTGACAGAAGCTCTGGACCTGATTTTCAGATGAGGCCGTAATCCCAACGGCAGAACTACCTGTCTGGTCGACCTTTCGATTGAATCGACCGGCAGATCAGTTTCGGTCGGGCGGTCCACCAATTCTGAAATCCTACAGCCGCGGCATTGGCGCCGCTATGCGCAGTGTGTCGCCGAGGGGAGATTTCCGGCGCCCTTGCCGCCGCAACACGCACAGCGCTTTTTGACATCGAAGCCACCGCAGTTCGCTTTTGGGCCATGTCGATTGGCAGCCTAGCGGATGTTCCCGATCCTGGCGAGACATCATGGACGACCGTTTAGAATCAAAGGCGAAGCGGTCAACTGCTCTGACATCCTACGCAGTTCAAAAGGGCCCCTCGTGGAGGCGCCCCTCTGTTTTCGAGCGACTTTAACTGCCGGCCAATTTCGTTCAGCGCTGCCGTGAGACCTTCGGTTGGACGGGATTCTCCGCCGCAGCGCTGAGCAAGGACCCGCCGGACGGGTGGCCTAAAGATGTTCGAAGATCTGGCCGATTACCACCCTGAGTGAGGTGGCATGCCATCCTTTGAGACGAAGAATTTCGGATTAATTTCCTACGAATCAGCCTCTGTGGTGGAGTTTCCCGGCGGCCTTCCCGGGTTCGAAGAACGGCGTCGGTTCCTCGTGCTGCAATTCGACGACAGCAAGCCGTTGATTTTCTTACAGAGCCTCGAGGATTGCAGCCTATGCTTCATTACGCTTCCTGTATTGGCGGCTGACCCGGATTACGTCTTGGAAGTGAGCAAAGACGACCGCGAACTGGTGGGCTTACCATTGACGTCTGCCCCGCGCATCGGAGTGGATGTACTGTGCCTGACCGTGCTGTCGCTCCAGGAAAGCGGCCCGACCGCCAACCTGTTGGCTCCGCTGGTCGTCAACATCAGAAGTCTTAAAGGAGTACAGGCGATTGCAACGGAATCAAGTTACTCTCACCAGCATGCATTACTCCCGCAGGGAACAGCCATATGCTAGTGATGTCCCGCCGGCTGGGGGATGCCGTCCTAATTGGTGACGATATCGAGATTGTGATTTCCCACATAGGCCGGTCGAAGGTAAAGTTGGCTATCCGGGCCCCGCGCTCTCTAGCCGTAATTGCGCGTGAAGTGAAATTGGTGCGAGACGAGAATTTGGCCTCCGTGGCTTCCGCGCCTTCGGCGGCGGCTCTAGCCGGACTGATTGCGCGATTGCAGCCGGCGGCAAAGACTTAACCGGGGCCGAGCCGATGAGTCCAGCCGGTTGCCGTGGCGGCAGATGCCGCCGAATCGAATGGGTTAAGGGCTGGCTCTGTCGCAGCCGCACAAGCAAACCGCAATGGCGGCCATTTTGTTAGGTCAATATGCCGGCGCAATTGGTGCTGGCGATCCACAGGGTGATTAGCGGGCAGCCATGGCCTCGCTCTCGATAGCATAGCTATTCCACAAATGGATTCTTTAATGCAACCGATGGATCACGTTCGGAACACTAAGGCAAACTATGCGACCAACTCTAACCCGCGGATCGCGACCCGCCGATAGAGTGCTTGGTTGTTGGGCGTGTCGAGGCACCGGCTCGAGCGGGTGATCCTGAAAGAGTCGGTATTTGGCAGATCGAAAAGGGCTAGGGAATCGCCCTATCCCAAAACCCTAAGGTTCCAGGGCAACTCGTTTTCCAGAGAAATGAGGCCGCCGGCCGCCACTACCAAGATTCGAGGCGGGGTAGATGATGTTGCAATCAGCGGATACCCAGAATACAAAGTTCGGGCGGAACGCTCCTTGTCCTTGCGGCAGTGGCCGGAAATACAAGAAGTGCTGCGCCGCCAATGCCGCTACTCCCGGCCAGGGGATGGATGTGGGAAGGTTTTTCGCCGAGGCGGATCGGGAGCACTCCCAGGGAAACCGTGATCGGGCAGAGCAGCTCCTTCAGGCGATCCTGACCATTGAGCCGAATCATGCCGCCGCACTCCACCGGCTGGGTATTGTCTGGGTTGAGACCGGGCGTGCCGAGCAGGCGGTAGAGGCAATGCGCAAAGCGGCTTCGCTTGAGCCCGACTCAGCCGCTTACCACGGCGACCTCGGAGCCGCTTTGCAGACGTGCGGTCGCCGCGAAGAAGCGGTTTTGGAATACCGCCAGGCCCTCCTGCAGAACCCGGATTTCGTGGACACATTAGCCAATCTCGGCGGCAATCTGCGCGATCTCGGCCAGTTTGAAGAAGCGGTTGCTCTCTTAGAAAGAGCGGTTACGCTCAATAATTCCCACATCGGCGCTCAGATGAACCTCGGACTAACGCTGCTGGATCTCAAGCGCTATACGGAATCGAAACCGTGCCTGGAGCGTTGGATTGCGTTGGAGCCGGGGAATCATGCTGCCCATCGGACTCTCGGTAACTGGTACGAAAACCAGAATCTCAAGCGTGACGCTGCCCAGCATTATTGGCGAGCTCTCCAATTGAAGCCCGACTCCTTTGAAGCCGCCAACAATCTGGGTACCTGCCTGAGTGACGGGGGGTACCGCGCCGATGCGATGACTCTCTATCGCAAAGCCCTGGAACTTGTCCCCGATCATTCGGATGTGTGGTCCAACCTGGGTGTGGCGGCAAATTCAATGGGCGACCCGCTAACTGCCTTGGACTGCCAGAACCGTGCACTTGCCTTGGATCCTACTTCGGCTGCGGCGCGGTGGAACCGCTCTTCGTGTCTCCTAGCGTTAGGACGGCTCAAGCAAGGCTGGGAAGACTATGAGTTCCGCTTTGAAGCCCATCCCGACACCAGAAAGCGGCGGCCATTCCCCCAACCGGTTTGGGATGGCAGTGATCTGTCCGGAAAGAAAATTCTGGTTTGGATGGAGCAGGGACTGGGGGATGAAATCTTCTTCGCGAGCATGATACCGGATCTGCTTCGCGCAGGCGCGCATTGCGTCCTGGAATGTGAGCGCCGTCTCGTGACGTTATTTGCGCGCTCCTTTCCCGGTGCGAAGGTTGTCCCAGCGAGCGACCCACCGTTCACGCCAACGCTGCAACCGGACATTGACTTTCAAATCCCCGCCGGGAGCCTCCCTCGGTGGTTGCGGCCAACCATAGAGAGTTTTCCGAAAGTCCGTGGATACCTGGCTCCCGATCCGGTGCTAATTGGGCGCTGGAAAAAGCGCGTCGCGAAACTGGTGGAAGGCCCCAAAGTCGGAATTTGCTGGCGCAGCAGTCTGCACGGTGGGGCGCGTTCCCTGCAATACCCGCAACTCTCTCAGTTAGCGCCGCTCCTGCGCACTCCTGGAATCCAGTTCGTCAATCTTCAATACGACGACTGTACGCGCGAGTTATCAGAGGCCCAGCGGCTCTTTGGGACTCATATTCACGTCTGGGATGATATGGATCTCAAGAACGATCAGGAAGGAATGGCCGCATTGATCTCCACGCTGGATCTGGTCGTGAGCGCGCAAACCGCGGTGGCCGAAATGGCAGGCGCCGTGGGCGTACCCACCTGGTCGATGGTGCGAAACACCGGTGTATGGAATGGTCTGGGCCAGAACTACAGTCCCTGGCAGCCCAGCATGCAGTTTTGGACTTGCGGAGCCAATGATCCCTGGGAACCTATGATAGAGAAGATCGCCGTGGAATTGGTAAATACCGTTTCGATGTTCTCCCGCGGGGGTCGCTCCGATCCCTGAACCTGTTTCCAGTTCACGCTTTCTCGTCGATTATCGAAGCATTTCGGAGTTTTTCGACAATAGCACATACCGTTTCCGCAGGAGTACCGATCCGGTTCGCAATATCGAGCACGTCGTGTTCGCCATCAGCATAAGCAATTACATGTTTCATCACAGCCGTCTCTTTCGCTGAGCCAAGGTAGCTAAGGGTTGGATACAGGCCTCGCTTCCCAAGCTGGGGCTCGCAGGGAAAGCGCATACAGTACCGCTTGTTATTCTCTATAATGACGATGCACTTGCGAAGCACTTCATAGGCACCCCCGAGCCCGGCCGGACTGATCACGGTCAGATCGTCGAGCGAGGTATGGTATTCAGGGTAGGCGCCGTACTTTGATCGCATGATCGACACGACCGGAAGATCCGCTCCAACGCTGCAGTACTGGCGTTCGTCGCTGCCGCGTTCCAGAAAAGAATAATGCTCGAATTCTGGTGCGGTGTGATGTAAGACATGCAGTGCTACTTTGTCCGCAATCGTCCCGCCGAGGCGTGACGGAACGAATGAATAAGTTCGATCATCGCCGACACACGTGACCACAAAGCCGGCAACTGTGGAGCGCTTCATCGCGTCTAGATTGCGGCTCAGATAGCAAATCGAACCGATGGTCTCGGGCACAAAAACGATCCTGTATGTAAAATGGCGCTTTTCTTGAAGGCGGAGCCACTTGGCCAGAAATGTCGTAACGACCGGTCCGGATAGTTCATTGTTAGCCATCGAAGGGTGGCACACATAGGTCGAAAGAAAGATTTCGCGGTTTGTCTCGCCGGGGAGGATCAATTCGCCGTAGTTGAGAACACCTGGCTCGAGGGTGCTGTCGATCCGCACACGATACATCCCTTCGGGCAGATTTTCCCGTTGTTCGTGGGTCAAGCAGAAGCCCCATTGTCGTTGATAGTAAGAGGTCACATAGGGAATTGCGGTCGGTTGGTCAGGCAAGGAGTGGAGATGTGGGTCTAGTTCGCTCCTGGTGAGTGTCGCGTCAACTGGCACGGAATATCCGACGACGTGAAGGTTGTGCCTTTGAAAGTCGACGATCTTGCGGCCCTGGTCATCCAGGATGTAGGCGTCTCGTATATTCCACTCTTCCGGCACCTCCCAATCGAAAACCTGCGTGCCCGAAGCCACCTCGTGGATTGACAATTCGGGAATGAGTTCCCGGATTCGTCCCAGAGTCTGGCGAACTCCCGCGCCGGTAATACTGCGGCAAATAGGAAATAGCTCCTCAGCCAGCCCATACATCGCGCCGGGAATATCCGCTTCGGACGGTTCGAATCTCATCGATGCTTTACCCGCGAGTGGTTACCTCACGGCGTGCCTGCCCGAGCGCTCATACCTTGACCTGCTCGACGCCGGCGTTGATCCCGATCCAATCCGGGTGTTGGTTCAAAACCGCCAAGATGTCGGCCTTTTGGAACGGATTCGCGCGCGGAGCCATCGCCGTTAGAATGTTGGTAATCAGTTCCAAGTCCTCGGGAGTGTCTACAGTCCATCTCAAATTGCTCTCGTCTACATCTTGGCAGAACTGGATGATTTGGAATCGCTCCGGCCGGAAATAGATGAACGGCGTAACGTGTTCGCGCTCCGCGGAGTTCTGCGCTTCGGCATTGGCGGCGTTTAGAATATCCGCCGAAAACACCTCGACGTCACAACCGCGCGGGAACGTTCGTTTCAGCGTGTTGGAAGCGTAGTCCACGGGCTGGTGGTCGGCATAGAGTCTAATTACGCTGTCCACTATGCCCGGGTCAATGAGGGGGCAGTCTCCCGTTACCCGGATCACAGTTTGCGCCTGATAGACCCGCGCCGCTTCTGCGTACCTCCCGAGGACGTCGTGCTCCGATCCCCGATAGCAAGCCATGCCGTGATCCCGCGAAAGGGATTCCACCGGATCATCTTCGGGGTTTGTCGTGGTTGCCACGACGACCTGATCGCAGCTAGCCACCGACGCGAGTTGATCCAGTTCCCAAGCGAGCATCGGTTTACCGGCTATCGGCTTTAGAACCTTGCCCGGGAGACGGGTCGATGTCATCCGAGCCTGGAGTATGATTACGCGTCGCGCCGTGCCGCTTTTGATGGCCGAGAGGTTCATGGCGTTGCGCAGCGGAGAACCTGGTTGGCCAGCCCATCCAGCGTGACGAATTCGGAGGGATCGGTATCGAACAGGTCCATCTCCACCCCGGTTTTCCGTTCGAGCGCCACAATCAAGTCGATGAACCCGAGGCTGTCGACCACGCCAGTTTGAACCAGATCGGTATTCCCGTTCAGATCTCCTGCGGTTTTACCGGACTGACTCAGTTGCGGAGCCAGCAGCTCTATAATCATTTCGCGCGCATGTTCCAGTTGCACTGACTGTCATATCTCCTTCGAAGTGGGTCTAACCAGCCAGTATGGATCACGTCGGAGCCCGTCGATGGCAGCGCTCATGTAGTCGCGGCATCGGCAGGCCTCGACCCATCCGCTGCCGACCCCCTCCCGCCGCAGCCTTCCGGCGGCACGCAGTTCCATCTCGAGAGGCGCTACGTCATTCTGCGGATCGAGCTCGAGGTCTCGCACAAACATGCGGTATTGCTCATGGCTCGGCTTGCCGTCCCTCACATATGGCCCGTCAAAATTTTTCCAATAACGATAAGGTACGGCTGCCCGCTCTTCGGCGTAGTGAAGTATCGAGGCGGCCATCAGGGACACGCCGAGCAATAGTAGAATCGCGTCTACTTTCAAGAGATGGCTGAAGGGCCCGGCTTCATCAAATGCGGAGGGCGTGTCAGGGGAGCAGATTAGACAAGCCTTGGGTCCGATCGCTGCAACCGATTGCATGGGATGGAAAGAACGATAGGAATCCGGGAGTTTGCGGATATACTCAGAAAATACGCCCATGTTTACGGAAGGGGTTTTGGGCTGATCGAAGACTTCCCCGTGGCAGAAACCGAAGGTAAACGTCGGCACCACGATGGTGCCTTCCGGGCCGATCACTTCCCGGATGCTGTGGTATGCCCCCGACGCCGCGTCTGGCACATCCGCATGGCGGTTTTGCCAGGGACCAAGCGAGAACAGGGCGCTATGAATCATGAGCGTGTCCGCCGTACCAATCCCTAACCGCCTCAGAGCCGAGGCGAGCGCCACGCCGTCATAGCCCTTCATGCGCCTGCTCCCCGGATACGGCCATCGCGTCTTGTTCGAATTCCCGGACCAGGGCCGAGCGGTCGATCTTGCCGTTGGCATTCAGCGGCATCCGGTCTAGACGAATTACCTGGGCGGGCGCCATGTACGGGGGCAGGCGGTCCCGGCAGTGAGCCAGTATCCGCCTCTCATCGACCGGCTGCTGGCTGCACACGAAGGCCACCAGCCCATGTGCGACTCCTTCGGAAACTGGCCACGCAGCCACGGCTACCAGGTCCGACTCCGCAGCTTCCCTTAGAACACCCTCGATCTCCTGCAACTCGATCCGATGTCCGTGAACCTTGACCTGGTTATCGGCGCGCCCGAGAAATGACAAGCAACCGTCCGAGTGGCGAACCACCAGATCTCCGGTACGATACCAGGTTTCCGGGCCGAACTCTGGCAGTCTTACGAAGCACTCGAGCGTCCTCACCGGATCTTGCCTATACCCTGGAGTAACCTGCGGACCGCTGATGAACAGCTCTCCGGTTTCACCGTCCGAAGTCTGTTTGCCACCGGCGCCGATCACCAGCGCCTTCTGGTGCGGAAACGGCCAGCCGATCGGCACTATTCCGTTGACGCAAGACGGCAACGATGCCGTCCCCATCCAGGTGTACGCGGTGGTAAGGATGGTTGTCTCGGTCGGGCCGTAAACATTTTCCACCACGGAATTGGGCGCCGCTATAGACCATAGCTCTGCCGAGCGTACCGGCAGCGGTTCAGCACAGAATAGGCTGACGCGCAGATTCGGAAAAGCGCCGGGCCGGAGCATCCTCAAGTCGGCCATCGCCATAGCCACCGATGGAACCGAGAACCAGATGGTCAGGCCGCTATCGCGAATGAACTTGCCGGGGGCTACCAGCGAGCGATCCGGTATGACACACAGGCAAGCCCCCGACCACCACGTCACGAACATGTCGTGGACACTTGGATCGAATGTCAGATCGAAGGTTTGCGAGGCTCTGTCATCGCATACCACTCGATACCGGTTCAATGCCCACGCCAGGTACGAGAGAATGTTGCGCTGAAGAACCGGGACGGCCTTGGGCTCGCCGGTGGTTCCGGAGGTGAATAGCAGGTAGGCCACGTCTTCGAGCACTGCTTTACCGGATTCCACGCTGTGAGAGCGCGTGGCCAGTTCTGCGGCATTCACGAAATGATGACGTCGAAACTGAATGGGGAGATCGCCGAAGTCGTCCACTTCCGGCCCGATCACGAGCATCCTGCTGGCGCCTTCGAGAAGCGAGGATAGTCCAGGGAGTGCCTCCACTCCGATAACCAGAACGTTGGCTCCGGAACGCTCCAGCATCCCGCGGGTACGGGAAGCCGGGAATTTTGGATGCAGCGGCACATAGCCTTTGCCCGCAGCCAGGATGCCCAATACACCGCAATAAGCCGTCAGGCTTCGGTGAGCATAGACTGCCCCGATCGGTTGCGACTCGCCTTCGTCCATCTGGATCCGATGCGCGAGCGCGCCCGCCATTCCGCCCAGTTGCGCGTATGTGAGTGTTTGCGTTCCGACTTCCAAGGCAGTTCGATCGCGGTACGAATGAACTGAGTCAATCACGCCGTCAATCAATGAGTCAAAGGGCATGTGAGCTACCATCGGCACCGGGCGGCGGAAGCCACGTCTCTTAACTCCTTAACCGCTGTGCGATGGTTCGCCACTCCGCATGTATGGAAGTCCCATTGTTGATTTCGACATGCTCCATAGACAGAAGTTCCCAACCGGGCCCAAACAATTTCACTAGAGATTCCCGGCTCCAGAAGCAAACTGCGGGAGTGCCCGCCAAACTCCCCTCGGTGATGTCACGTCTCAAGCCTTCGGGGTCGCAGACGCCGCTTAGGGCGCTGGTGTGGCAATCGCTGTACACGTTGCAGTAGAATTTGCCCGCCGGTTTGAGCACGCGGTGGACCTCAGCGACAGTCTGAGCTGCCGCTGCAAATCCGGCACATGTCATCGCACAGCGGTCAATACCAAGGTCAAACGTTTCGTCTGCAAACGGTAGTGCTGTGAAGTCACCGACGCGAAGGTCTCCTGCCAGCCCCTCCTCCCGGAAACGCCGCTGAGCGTATGCAATCGCGGAGGGACTGCTGTCGATTCCTGCCACGGACAGGCCCTCGCGCGCTGCGAACCAGAGGTTGTTTCCAGCGCCGCAGCCGATCTCCACGATCCGCACGTCGGCTGTCCACCCGTCTCTTGCAATATGCCTGTTAACGAAGGTGACGACTGAATCATAGGGATAGCGGTTTAACTGCGTGCCGGGCCGATATACGTCAGCTTCCCATTCCGTGATCTTCGGTTCGGTATCTACCACCACATCCACCCCGTCGTCCGCGCCTTTACTTCGGCCCGTAGCATATTGGAGTGCGGAAAAGCACTCTAACGTCGCAGTTTGTTTCGGTGGATTTTCGGCGGAATAAAGGCGCCTGACCAGCGGGATGGGTGTTCACTTATCAGATCCGGCGCAAGAGCGTCCAGGTTGTGTCGTCCCATGCCGGTTCCAGCCGTTTCCACAAGAATCCATAGCTCACCACCTCAAACTGCCCTTCGTTTGCATCGAGAAACTCCCCGGCGAAGTCTCTTTTGAAGAGTTTGCCGGGGTGCCCCCTATAGGGGACCTCGACCGGCGTCGGGTTGAAGTACTCATTGAGGAGGACATAGTGGCGGCTCAAGGCTCCGATTTTGCAATAGATCGCCGGCAGGTCGGTGGGATTGATGTGGATCAGAACCCCGCAGGTGAACACAAGGTCGAAACAGCGATCCAAAGAGTAGTCTCGGATGGAGGTGTGGATTGCCTCAATGCCTGGTTGTTTCGATAGTTCGTCGAATGCGCTGGGGTTCAGCTCTACGCCGGTTAGCCGAAGCGATCCATTGACGCTCTGCAGGGCCCGCAAGTTGTACCCTTTATTGGCCCCAAGCTCACAGATGTCGCGGATCTCCGGAGCAAGGTCCAGAATGGTTCGGAAGAAGGGCAGACGCGCCTCGGAGAGCACGGTATCCCGTTTGGTATATTCATTGCCAAAGGACCCCGCCCAGAATAACTCCTGCTCGTTTGGAGTACTCATCTTTCACCTGCTGAATATTGCGGGCTCGCCAGCGCTTGTCTTACGCCGCAATGCTAACATGCAGATCCCTGACAGTCCAACCATCTCGGCCCAGCTGGCCCAGCTGCCCGCGGAAACCACTTGTCGGTCACAAGTGGCCGGCGAGATCATCCAAAGATGGAATTCGCTCCGCGCCTTCGGGCCAGGCCTTGGTAGAAACTGGATCCGAATCGAGGACAAAAGTGCGAAGGCCGGCATCCCGGGCTGCGCGTGCGCCTTGAGGAGAATCCTCCACCGCGATACTGGCCCCGGCACTGCAGCCGGTGCGTAATGTCGCAAGCAGATAGGGATCCGGTTCGGGCTTGCCACATGCGACGTCTTCGCCCGCAATCAGTACATCGACCAGGCATCCCAGGCCAACGCACTCAAGCCACTTGTGCGTGCGGCTGGCGGAATTGGACGTCACCACCGCAATGGTGTAACCCAGCTTCTTGGCCTGCTCCAGCAAGGGGCGCGCTCCCACCGCCGGCGCAACCTGGAGATATGCCTGATCGATAAGATCACGATATCTCGCGAGCAATTCATCCGCAGCCTGCGGTAATTGATGCTCCTCCTTGAGCAGACGAACTACATCGGCGAGCGGAGGTCCGTTGAGGCGCGCAAACTCGGCATCTGTTGCCGCCACGCCGAGGCCATCGAGAAAGCATCCGTAAACCAGCCGCATCACCGATAGCGAGTCGGCTAGCGTACCGTCCAGATCGAGCAGCAGGGCGCGCCGGCTAGTCGGTGACATCATCGAGCGAAATGCCTTCACCTGGTGCAATCGACCGCGCGGCCTTCCGTCCCTGAACACGGTCAAGATACCGCGGATGAGCGCCGAGTTTTTGTAGTCCGGGTCTCAAGATAGCGAAGTTGCCGCCCTCGCGCAGGACTTCCCTGTCCGCAATTGGTGTGGTGGCCTGCAATCCTCTCCGGGCGTAAGCAGCGAGCTCGCGCTCCGCGGGGAGAATTTCCTTGTGGCTGTCGCCGAGCGCCTGTTCGGCGAGACGAATTCCACGCACCATGCGGATTAGATCCTCAGGTGTAAGGGCAAAGACATGATCGGGGCCTGGGAGGCGATTGTCGAGAGTATAGTGCTTCTCAATCACCCGTGCTCCCAGTGCAACCGCCGCTACTGGACCCACCGTCGGCTCGCGGCTATGATCGGAAAGTCCTGAGGCCACACCAAAGCGCTGCCGCAGCCAGGGAATGGTTCGCAAGTTGAGGCTCGACATCGCCGCTGGATACTTGGCCGTGCATTGCAGCAGGCAGAGTTCGCGGCCGCCCTCTGCCTGGAATGTTTCGACCGCCCAGGCGATGTCGTCCTCAGTACTTGCCCCGGTGGAAAGAACCAGCGGCTTGGCCGACCGGGCAGCGAGACGGATCAGATGAACATGGCTGATTTCATATGACGCGATCTTGTGAACGGACACGTAGGGATCGATGGCGGCAAAATCCGCGGGCGAGAATGGAGTAGACAAGAAATCGATGCCCATGGTCCCGCAATAGTCCCGGAGTTCCGGCAGCATTGAGTAAGGCATCGCCAAGTCAGCCAGAACATCGAGGATGTCCTCGTCGATTCCTGCCTGCGACAGATAACCGCTCTTGCCGGCATTGGTCACGTAGACGGTTTCCGGCTTATATGTCTGGAACTTCACGGCATCGGCTCCCGCTTTAACTGCGACGTCGATTAGAGCGCGTGCCATTTGCAGATCGCGTTTGCGCGTGCCCATGCGCCAATTCGAGCCTGCCTCGGCGATTACGTACACCGGGCCCGCTTCCCAGGACCTGCTCATACCAACTGATCCACTTTCCGGCATTTGAATAGGCGATTCTGTCCGTAGTGCCCGACACTGCTAGGGCTCAGTGAGGAAAGGGCAACGTTCAGTGCGGTGGCCGCCTCGACTAAGGGGTGTTTATAGTCGATCTTACCGCCGTTGATCATAGGCACCAAAACATACAGAACCAGGTCGTGCAAACTGATGAAGTCCTCCACGAGCAGGAGGTCCAACCCGGCTGATTGCAGGAACGGCCGCAAGGTCGTCTCATCGAAGAAGTGGTTAAACTCCGCTGGAGACCGTCGCGGCAAACCGACACCCTCCCTGGCTTGGTTCTGGGATTCATAAGTCTGCTTCGAATTCTCGATCATCAGCAGATAGCCCCCCGGTTTCAGGTGCTCCACCAGAGAAAAGATGGCCCGCTGCTGGAGAGCATCCGAATTGAGATTGATGAGGCAACGATCGGTGAAGACCACATCATAGGCGGATCGGGGCACCTGCAAGTCCAGTACATCCCCGAACTGAAACGTCAGCCGCTCATCAGGAATGGCGCGTTCCTTCTTCAGGTCGTTCGCGGCTACGATCATCGCATCGATGAAGTCGAGGCCGGTGAAGCAGGCATGCGGGAACATGTCTATAAGGCCCAGACAGTTCTGACCGTTTCCGCACCCTACCTCCAGAATGTGCAGGCGGTCCCCTCGCTCTTGCGCGATTCCGCGCATGGCCCGCGCCAGCGCGTCAATCTCGATGATCTTGGCGGAGGTGGCCTTGGTGGTCGCGCGCAAGCCGGTCCCGTACCGCGTTGCCCAATCGTTCCAATGTTGCCGGATGTTCTCCAGGGTCATCATGATGGCCGCCCCACAAGCTGCGAGAGGATGGTGTCTGCCAAAATGGTGGGGACCATGGCGCTTGCCGTACACGCCTTATCCCCAGCAGTAGTCGTCGAGGTGCTGGGAGAGGCGTCGGCCTTGACTGCAGGTCTCGCTGCCGAGGTGGAACGCCTCTGGGAGGCCGAACAGGAACGGCGTGGGAAGACGCTGTTCAATGGGCGCATCTTATCGGCATCTGAAACCGGCGCCGCCCGTATTACCGGATACGCTGTCGAGTACCGCCGCTTCATCGCCCAAAGACAGCGGCCCGGCTTGTTTGCCGAACTGGGCGTACGGCCAGTCGCGGTATCGGCAGTGTTGCACTGCGCCGACGGTCTCCTGTTCGGGCGCCGCGCACGGTTCACCACCGAGGGTGCGGGGATGTGGGAGCTGGCGCCCTCAGGTGGAGTGGATACCGGCGGCATCCACGGAACATCCAGGGTCGATCTCCAAGCCCAGATTCTGGCAGAGCTTCGGGAAGAAGTTGGGCTGACGCCCGACAGAGTGTCTGGGGTGATGCCATTCTGTTTGGTGGATGATCCGGATTCGCACGTCGTCGATATCGGTATCCAATTGAAAGCGCCGGGCCTGGATGCGGCGGCAATCCTACATGCGCATCGCCAGCGCGGCAGTGCCGAGTACAGCGAACTGGTGGTGGTAGCACCGGCCAACATCGCTGAGTTCATCGACCGCGTGCGCGCCGCCATAGTACCTGTCTCCGAAGCCATACTCGGCCAATACCAGCGCCTGGATCGCAGTGGGGCATAGGCTTTGAGTTGCGGCCGTTGCACTATGTCTTTACAGCCATCCGCGGCAGCAAGGCGCCCGCTACTTGGTCAACCTGCGCATCCGTCATTGCCGGGAAGATGGGCAGACTGATCAGTTCCTCATAGGCAGCTTCAGCCACAGGACACAATCCCGCCCTGATGCCGAACCTGTGCCGATAAAAAGGTTGCAGATGGACTGGAATGTAGTGGACGTTCACGCCGATCCCCTGTTCCCGCAGTTGCTGAAACAGACCGACACGGTCGTTTCCCAGCATTGGAAAATCTACTCTTACCGGGTAGAGGTGATAGGCGTGGCGAACTGCCGATTCCACACGGACCGGCCGCACCAACGGCGTGGCTGCGAATGCCTTGTCATAACTCGCGGCAATCGCCCGCCGCCGCTTCAGCCATTCCGGCAGCTTACCCAATTGGCTCAATCCCAGCGCACACTGGAAATCCGTGATGCGGTAGTTGTAGCCTAAGTCGCGCATCTCGTAATGCCACGTGCCCTGTTCGGCACGTTGTCGATGGTCTGTGTCGATGCCATGGTTGCGGAAAGCAGTCATGCGATCCCGCAAATCGGCGCGGCCGGTCACCACCATGCCTCCTTCGCCCGTGGTGATGTGCTTTACCGGGTGGAAACTGAATACCGTTAGATCCGCCAGCGTGCCCACTGTTCGGCCCCGGTAGGTGGCGCCCAGGGAATGGCAGGCGTCGGCAATCAGCATTAGGCCGTGGCGCTTGGCAACGGCGCGCAGAGCATCATAGTCGCACGGTTGGCCGGCATAATCCACTGCGATGATGGCTTTCGTGCGGGCCGTAATCCGCCCTTCGGCGGCGGTGGGGTCTAGCAGCAGCGTTTCCGGATCTACATCAGCAAAGACCGGCGTGCCCCCTTGGTACACCACCGCATTGGCCGTGGCCACAAAGGTGATGGGCGGTACGATGACCTCGTCGCCCTGTCCAATGCCAGCGGCATACATGGCGGCGTGCAGGGCAGCCGTGCCGCTGGAGACGGCCACCCCGAAGCGGGCGCCGGTGAATGCCGCGACGGCTTCTTCGAACCGCGGAATCGCGGGGCCGGTGGTCAGCCAGTCGGATCGCAATACCTCCACCACTCTGGCGATATCCGATTCATCGATCCAGTGGCGTCCGTAAGGGAGCATGGGGGAGCCGCTAGTGAGGTGATGAGTTCTTCGGCGCGCGATGGTCCATCCAGAATCTCCGCCAAGTGGAGCAATTCGGGTCCGCTCAGCCAGCAGGTGTTGGTCTCGCTGGCATATCGGAATCCCTCTTCGAGCTGCCGGCCCACGTTCCACTGGGAATGGTCGCGCCCAGCCACCCGAACGCACTATGTACATGTCGTCAAATTCCAGAGCGTTGCGAGCTTCGTCCTCGGAAACCAACACCTCGTGCAGTTTCTCACCCGGGCGGATGCCTAGTCTCGCGGATTCCGCAGCCTGGCGCAATCGGCCTCAGCCAGGTCCATCATGCGCATGCTGGGAATCTTGGGGACGAACACCTCGCCGCCCTCCATCTGCTCGATGGCCCGGATCACGAACCGCACGCCCTGGTCGAGCGTCAGCCAAAAGCGAGTCATGCGGCGGTCGGTAATGCGTGATGACTGCCGCTCTTGCGCTGCTCCAGAAATAAGGGGATCACACTGCCACGACTGCCCACCACGTTGCCGTAGCGCACGCAACTGAATCGCGTAGGCCCCGCACCGGTGTAGGCGTTGGCTTGCACGAACAGCTTTTCGGCCACCAGTTTGGTGGCGCCGTACAGGTTGGCCGGGTTGACCGCCTTGTCGGTGGACAGCGCCAGCACCTTCTTGACCCCCGTATCGAGCGCCGCATCGATGACGTTCTTGGCTCCTTCGATGTTGGTCTTGACGGCTTCGAGCGGGTTGTATTCGCAGGCTGGGACCTGTTTGAGCGCGGCCGCGTGAACCACCACGTCTACGCCCTGCATGGCCCGCCGCAGGCGGTCCACATCGCGCACGTCGCCAATGAAGTAACGGAGGTTGGGGCCGTCGAAACCGCCGACCCGCATCTCATGCTGCTTCAATTCGTCACGGCTGAAAATGATCAGCTTCTTGCGGGGAGAATTCGGCCAGCAGAATACGGGCAAACTGCTTGCCAAACGAACCCGTGCCGCCGGTAACCAATACAGTGAGATCCTGCCAATTTCTATGTATGCTCATGTAGCACTAAGTAGTTGCCGAATTGGGGACAAATATCTCCTAATCTTTGCTGTTCTTTTTCCAGTGGTGGAGGCTAATGCCTTTGCCATGCGCGGTCCTCTCTTGGGACGCGACCAACGCCTGCCCTCTGCCGGCCGCAGGCCTCCGGGGTCCCGTTCATTGCGCTCCCAGAGGATCAGATCCTATTGATTGCTGGGGAGATAGAGGCCACTCCAGCGTGCAGGTGCGGTACCCGCAGTCCAGCCGTATGGATCTCCCCCAAAGAGAACCGGTTAGTACCACGAGGGGATCTGGAACCGCGCCCAGCGCATGTCCCGACGCCGGAAGGTCACAGCTCACACTTCTCATTTCCATGACGAAGAGAGCATTGACCGGCAAGAAGCCGGATCTTAAAAAATGAGAAAAAGGACTTCTCACCATGCTTTCCATTCAAACCAACGTAAATTCACTGGTGGCTCAGCAGAATCTGAACACCAACAGCATTTTCCAGAGCAAGACCATCCAGCAGTTGACATCCGGTTATCGGATCAACTCTTCCGGCGACGATGCAGCCGGCCTCGCGGTGGCCAATAAGTTTCGCAGCTCGGTGGCGGAACTGACTCAAGGTGTGGCCAACGCTAATGACGGCGTGGCTTCGCTGCAGATCATGGACGGCGGAATGAACAACATTTCGCAGATGCTCGACCGGCTCAAGACCCTGGCCATGCAGTCGGCTTCAGGCTCCTTCACAGGTGGGACCACCGGACGCGCGCAATTGAACTCCGAATTCCAGTCGGACATTATTGAAATCAATCGTCAGGCGGAATCCATCGGCCTGAATCAAAGCGGCGCGTTCGCCAAGAATCTGGCCGTCTATCTGGGCGCCGGCAGCGGCAGCGCAACCGCAAGCAATAGCGTGGTGAACGTAGACCTTTCCAAAGCGACAGTGGATTCCCAATCCCTGGGGCTACAAGGCGTGCAGGCTACGCAAGCCACCGCTGGTGCCTATGACCTGGGCGCCGTCGCCACTAGCGTGCAAAAGATTGTGACCGACAATGGCGGGCCCGGATACACGTATATGACATTCACCGGCCCCGGCTTTGGTGATTCCAACGGAATCAAAATCGCCGTCAACATGACCGGTGTCGGAGACGTAAACGGTTTGGTCTCAGCGGTCAATTCGGCTATTCAACAAGCCGGACAGTTGCCGACGGCCGCCGCGGCGAAGTTCGAGGCTGCCAACATCACGGCCACGATATTCACCAACGCCTCTAACCAGCAACAACTCGCGTTCAATTCGAGCAGCACGGCCTTTACGGTTAAAGGCAACGACACAATGTCGAACGCCTTGTTGGGCAACTTCAACAACGTCGCTACCAACGCGGCAGGCTCCAGTTTCGGGCTCTCCGGTGTTGTCACCGCGACGGGTGCCTTTACAACCGCGGTAAGCTTGTCGGCCAATTGCACGCTTACGATCTCTGGCGGCGGCATGGCCTCCTCGATCGTCCTCAATCTCACGGCAGCACGGCACCACCATGGCTGACCAAGTTATAGCGATGCAAGGCTTGCTCGTCGGGACCGGCTTCACGGTTTCAGGCGCGTCAGGCAGATTGCAGTTCAACCAGACCACCCCTACCGGCGACGGGTTCACCGTTAAGCTCACCGACTCCAACGCACTTTGTCTCGCTGGAGACAAGGTTATCCTCGGATTGAGCGCGGCAGGTGAACGTGTGAGCTCGGCTTCGGAATACCAACAGTTGTACTCCGGCGGCGCAAACCAAGCCGCAGCTTTGGGCTCGTCGACACCCGTGGGCATGAGCTGGGCGGATCAGACCGTCAGCAATACCCAAACCGTCACCATCACCGCCAACGATGCCACCGGCGCTGCTCACCCGCTAGCCGTTACATTGTCCACCGGCGCTACCCAATCGGGTACCGGATCATCGATTGATGCTGCCATCGACGCCATTAACACCCAGCTCCAGGCGTCCAACGACTCGACTCTGCAACAGGTTGTTGCCGTGAAGAGTCAAGCCTCCGGCACGCAGACGATTCAATTCGTCAGCACGCTGAGCAGTTTCACGGTCTCCGTGGGCGCAAATAGCGTTGCCAGCATGGGCCTGAACGGTACCCAAGTCAGCACCGGCACAACGCTTCCACTTCCGCGAAATCCGGCACGGGCGGCACGGCCGATATCAGCACCCTCGGCAACGCGCAGACCGCAGTCGCGGCCATCACCGCAGCCGTGGGCCTTCTGGGTTCCGCCCAAGCCAACGTTGGTAAGGGACAGAATCAGTTGTCCTTCGCCATGAGCCTGGCCGAATCCCAAATCACCAACCTTTCGACCGCTCAATCCTACATCCGCGACGCCAACGTGGCGCAGCAAGCGGCCAATCTCACCAAAGCCCAGGTCCTGCAGCAAGCTTCCATCGCTGCCATGGCCCAGGCCAATTCCGCTCCTCAGGCCGTTCTGACTCTCCTGAGAGGCTAACCTTAACTAAACAACAGCCCGGCGACGGCGTTCCCCCGGAGGACGCTTTCGCCGGGCTAAAGCTTCGGGCCGCATAGGACGATGAGTTCTATTTCGGCCCTGGAGTCATTTATGGGATCCGTTACCAACTCCTTAACCAGCGCAGCGAACACGCCAGTCACCTCGACTGGCAATAGTGGAATGTTCAACGGCACCAGTTCCTACTCCACGGATCTGCAGAATATCATCAGCCGGTCGGTGGCCATTGCCTCCATGCCGATTACGCTGATGACCTCACAGCAGACGACGCTCAGCAACCAGTCCACGGAACTAACCACCGTCGATACCAAATTCGCCGCGCTCCAGAAGGCCGTCCAAGGCCTCAGCACGGCTATGGGCGGGGCTTCGTTCCAGTACACCAGCTCGGCTCCTTTGGCGGTTACCGCGACTCTCGGCAACGGAGCGACCGAGGGCATCTACAACGTCAAGGTTGACAATGTGGGCGCCACCGCCACGAGCCTGTCGACGGCATCCTGGAACCAGCCGGCGCTGGCTGCCGGCCAAACCGCTACGTACGGTCTCCTGATCGGCAATCAGGAGTACAAGGTCACTACGTCCGATAACAGCGTGCAAGGAGTGGCCGCCGCCATCCAAGCGCAGTATGGCAGCCAGGTCAACGCCATTGCGGTCAACGTAGGCGGCAATTCCTGGCGTATTTCGCTTCAAAGCACCACTCTTGGCCCGGTTAATCTGAACCTCATCCAGGTTCCCTCCAGCCCCACCATCAACAGCCTGCAAACACAGGACGCCACGGGCTACGCGGTCAGCCAGACCACCAGCACCTGGAACGCTGCCGCCGGTTCCTATAACCTGCTGGTAAACAACGTCTCGTATGCCCTTACCACCACCACGAATACCGCCCAAAACGTGGCTGATGCCATCAATACCGCGGCTACGGCCAACGGGCTAGCGGTCAATGCGGTGGTAGTTAACCGGGGCACAGTGGACGCTCCCGATAACCGTATCCAGCTCGAGAGCACCAGTGCAGGCGGCGCGATCCCACTCGATATCCAGAATGGAGTCGGCCCGGGCTTGCAGACCCAGCAGACCATGGCCACCAGCCGTAGTACCTCCACGTGGAGCGCCACGGCCGATGCCGCCAATACGCGCAGCCAGTACACGCTCACGGTAGGCGCCAACACCTACAACTTCACGGCCGATGACAACACCGCCCAAAAAGTAGCCGCCGCCATCAATACGCAATTCGGCGGCATGGTCAACGCCACGGTGGTCGACCTGACCGGCAGCGGCGACCTTCGCATTGCGTTGCAGGACAAAACCGGAACCAACTCCACGCTGAATATTCAGCAGACCACAGCCAACAGCTTTCAAACCCAGCAGACCACGGGACAGCTGGCTCAATACGAGATCGATGGAGCGGCGCCCGCGACCAGCAATAGCGCATCCGTCAGCGTTGCCAACGGGGTGACGCTAAACCTGCTGGGCCTCAACGCCAACGCGGGCGGTATCCCCCAACAGGTCTCGGTAGTGGTGACGCAGTCGGTCTCCGCCCTCAGCACGGCCCTGGCCACATTCACCAATGCCTTCAATGACACGGCCGACGAGCTTGCCAAGCAGCGCGGACAGACAGCGGGACCACTTCAGGGACAGTCGATTTTGTCCACCCTTACGCAAAGCATGCGTAGCATTTCCACATACAATCTGCCTGGTGCTCCCGATCTCAAGAGCATGGGCCTGGAACTGGGATCGGACGGCCACTTCACATTCGATCCTATTGCGCTGATGCAAGTAAACTTCAGCAACGCCGCGGGTGTGAGCGCGTTCTTCGGCTCCGCCACCGGTACAGGATTTCTTAGGAATGCCACGGATGCGCTGACCAACCTAAAAGATCCCCTTAACGGGTCTGCTTACGACCTCCGAGAGCCGACCTGAAAACCCAGATCAGCGACATCGGCACCCAGATCGCTACCAAGCAGGCTCAGGTGGATCAGCTCCAACAGCAGCTAACCAGCCAGATGGCTGCAGCCGACGCCCTGATCGCCACCATGCAGCAGCAGTATTCGTACATGAGCAGCATGTTCGCGGCGCAGCAGACCGCCGCTCAGCAGTACAAGTGATGTAGATGCAGAATCCAAGCAATGACCGGATTCGCCAGGCGGTGGCTTCCGGACAATTCGAACTGGCCGAGCGCCTGTGGAGTAGCTATATGGCCGGGTTCGAGGAAGAATTGCGCTGCGGTTCTCTAACCGAGGCCTGCCTTCAGGAGGCTCGCGAGCTTACAGAATGGTCGCGCCTGGTTGTGCTCTGTATGCGCGCCCATATCCAGGAGCGCCTCGGCAGCCTGCACATCGCCGGCGAGTACACTAATGCTCCTCCAGCAACGCAATCGCCCCGCATCGTCCAAACCAGTCTGTAGACTGCTATAGTCTCCGATCGCAGCTGACTGCAAAGCCGGGCGCGATTGAAACCTCCCCAGCCCTCATCTCGCAGATCTACTTACTCAGATTGCGGCAGCCTTGCCGGCTAAAGCTTCGGACCGCTTAGGACGATGGTTCTATTCGGACCCGAGTTTTTTATGGGTTTCCTTAGCAGCTCGCTGAACCTCACCGGGAACATCTACTAACCATGCTTTCCATCCAAACCAACATAAACTCGCTTATCGCCCAGCAAAACCTGAACGTTAACAACCTATTCCAGGGGAAGACCATCGAGCAGTTGACGTCCGGCTATCGGATCAACTCTTCCGGCGACGACGCGGCCGGCCTCGCGGTGGCCAACAAATTTCGCAGTTCGGTGGCGGAGCTGACACAAGGCGTGGCCAACGCCAACGACGGTGTGGCCTCGCTGCAGATTATGGACGGCGGAATAAACAACATTTCGCAAATGCTCGACCGGCTCAAAACCCTGGCCATGCAGTCAGCCTCCGGCTCGTTCACGGGCAGCCGTGCGGCCCTGAACTCCGAATTCCAGTCGGACGTTGCGGAAATCGACCGTCAGGCTCAATCCATCGGGCTGAACCAAGGCGGCACCTTTGCCAAGAACCTGGCGTTGTACCTGGGCGCGGGCAGCGGCAGCACACAGGCGTCCAATAGCGTCGTGACCGTGGACCTGTCCAAATCGACGGTGGACTCGCAGTCCATGGGTCTGAAAGGTGTACAGGCGACCGACGCTAACCCCTACGACCTTGGGCCCACTAGCGGTACCAGCGTACAAAATATTGTGGCGGCCAACGGCGGGCCCGGTATCACGTATATGACGTTCACCGGTCCCGGTTTTGGCGATTCCAATGGGATCAAGGTTGCGGTAAACATGACGGGCGTGGGCGACGTCAACGGGCTGTTAGCGGCGGTCAATTCGGCGATTCAGGCCGCCGGAAATCTGCCGACCGGCGCCGCCGGGGCTTTTAAGACTGCGAACATCACGGCTACCATCTTCACCAATCCGGCAGGCGGTCAGCAGTTGGCCTTCGACGCTAGCAGTAGCGCCTTCACGGTGAGGGGCGACGACACCATGTCGAACGCTCTGCTCGGTTCCTTCAACGGCGGCGTCGCCGTAGCCGCGGGCTCTACCTTCGGTACCGGTTGTAGCACCGGGTCTGTCTCTTTGGTAGCCGGCAGTTCTTTCTCCTTCGGGGCGTACTTAACAATCTCCGGCGCCGGCATGGCCTCCTCGGTGAGTTTTGCCTTCACGGCAGGCGAGACCGTGGGAGACGCCATCACTACCATTGAGAACAGCGCGACGCTCACAGCGGCCGGTATCACTATCACCGGCGGGGCGGGCGCCAAGCTGATTTTCAGCAGCAACGCCACCTTTCTTGGTGACGGATTCGAAGTGAAGTTTGGTGCCAGCACCGGGCATGACTATACGATGCTCGGGCTCCAAGGCGGAGATGTGGCTGCACTCTCGAAATACTATTCAGCGGTCTCTAACGGCGCCTTCCAGTTGGCTGCAGGCGCAGCGACTACTGCTCAGCCGCTGCCATGGACGGATCAGTGGGGAGGCGACAGCCAGACCGTTACTGTCCTGGCCAGCGACACTTCCGGCAACACGCACCCGCTGGCGGTTACGCTGACCTCCGCTTGGAACCGCACTGGTACGGGCTCTTCCATCGATGCCGCCATCAATGCCATCAATAACGCGCTTCAGGGGTCGAACGATTCGACGTTGCAACAGGTTATTGCGGTGAAGGGTCAGAGTGCCGGTACGCAAACCATTCAATTTGTCAGCACGTTGAACAGTTTTACGGTTTCCGTAGGTAGCAACAGCTCGACCGGGGCAGGACTGAATTCTACTCAAGTTGCCGGCACCACTTTCCATTCCGTACAGGCTGGCGCGGGCGGTACGGCCGATATCAGCACCGTGGCGAACGCACAGAACGCGGTCGGGGCCATCAGTGCTGCGGTAGGTATGCTCGGTGCCGCTCAGGCTTCGGTCGGTAAGGGCCAAAACCAGTTGAACTTCGCCATCAGCCTGGCGCAGTCGCAGATCACCAACTTCGCGTCAGCCCAATCGATTATCCGCGACGCCGACGTGGCGCAGCAGGCGGCCAATCTCACCAAAGCCCAAGTCCTGGAGCAAGCATCGATTGCTGCTATGGCCCAAGCCAATTCCGCTCCTCAGGCAGTTCTAGCGCTCCTCAAAGGCTAACTGTAACCAGCTCAGCACGTCTCGGACCACGCAACCGTTACGACCAAGGGGGCTTTGTGAGGTATGCTAACGCACTTTCCGCGCTGGTCCCCGTGCAATCATCCAATGCTGCTGCGTAACCCCGCCATACTGGTCCATTTCCGGGCCGAAGCCGCGCCAGGGTACCCGCAGCGTGGTACACTAGAAGGGTCTTTTGAGCTTCCCGCAACAGCTTGGCCGAAATCTAATCTGCCTTGTTTTTCGCCCGAACCGTCAAAAACAAAAGGAAAGAGTATGAAGAATATTTTTGTAGGCAATTTGGATTTTGCCGCAACCGAATCGTCCATCCGATCGCTCTTTGAGCCTTACGGAAGTGTGCAACGCGTCAACCTGGTTACCGACCGGGACACGGGTCGCTCCCGTGGTTTCGCCTTCGTCGAAATGACGGATTCCGCCGAAGCCGATCGGGCGATTGCCGCTCTCAACGGAACGCAGCTCGACGGCCGGGCGTTGAATATCAATGAAGCCCGCCCTAAGCCTGAGGGTGGTGGCCGTGGCGGTTTCGGCGGTGGCGGCGGCGGACGCTCGCACGGTGGTGGCGGCGGTGGCGGCGGTCCCCGGCGGCGCAGCGAGCCTCGCTGGTAACCAAACGCACAAATGGGCGAAGCCGGAGTTTGATCCCGGCTTCGCAATTTCTTAGGAGCCTAAGCTATGCGTACTCGCACTTCGTTTCAAAAGCGGCAGAAAGAAATCGCGCGGCAGGAAAAGCAGCGCGATAAAGCGGCCAAACGACTGCAACGCAAGCTCGGTGAAAAAACTCCAGAAGAAGAGAACGCGATGGCCGCGACGGATTCCCTTACGACCGATTCCACCGCCACCGAAGCCTCTCTCGAAGCTCCGCCTCATGCCGAGGGGCAGTGATGGAACTGCGATACATGGGCTTCGATCAGTCCCGCAACATGCGGGTCTACAAGTTTGGCAGCAGCAACGTGCCCGGTGAGACCGCCTCCCGATTTGTGGTGACCGTCGATCTGGGTCTGTTCTTGAAACACCACATCAATATTCAAGAAGGACCGACGCTCTGCGCTCAGAAATTGACAGCCGATCTCGAGGCCCAGCACCAGGGCGATCACGAGTTGACCAACGAAGACATGGTCGCTTATGTCGCAGACCGTGCGGCAGCGGAAGCTCGCAAGGCGGAATCCCGCAGACGGGGCCCACGCCGGCGCAAGCCGGAAGCGGGACAACCAGTCAGCCCGTGGTGGCGGTAGAAGCTATCTGATTCAGCCATCAGTTTTCAGTGACCGCAGCCTTACGGCTGATTACTGATTACTGATAACTGACAACTGACCTCAATCCGCCTTCGAATAATAGTAAGTGTACTTGCTGTACAGTTCCGAGGCGCGCGCGCCGTTGGCCACGATCCCCAGCACATTGTTCTCGCATAGCGATTGCATGGCGCGGGTCACGTTGTCGAAGGTCGTGGAACCGATTTTGACTACCAGGATGGTGCCGTCTGCCAGCGTGGCCAGCAGATTGGCGTCGGCCGAGAAGAGCAAGGGAGGCGTATCGAAGATCGCCCAATTGAAGCATTGGGGCAAATCTTCGAACAGGCGCTTGGCCTGCCGCATGTTGAGCAACTCGAGCGGATTTTTGACCGTCGATCCGGCGGGAAGCAGATACAGGTTGGTTCCTTCCACTTTGCGCAAGGCCTGCGTGAACGTGCACTCGCCGGTCAGGAAGTCGGAAAGGCCGGGGGCCCGGTCGATCTGGAACAGGTTGTGAACGATGGGGCGGCGCAAGTCAAAGTCGCCCAGCAGCACCAGGTTCTCGGAGAGCTGCGATTCCGCCAGCGCCAGGTTGACGGCGGTGAAGGTCTTGCCCTCTGCCGGTGAGGGACTGGTGACGATGATGGTGTGGAGCGGCTGCATGGTCGCCAGATGGTTCAGGCGCGTGCGCAGCGTTCGAAATTCTTCGGCCGGCGTCTCGGGGTTGTTGTCCAGATCCAGCAGGTGCGATTCCAGAGCGGGCTGGAACGGAACCACCTGTACGTCTGCCAGCATTTCCGGATTCAGCGGATTCTTATGGGATGACGCCTTGGCATAGGCCGGCGGCTTTGCTAGTGGCCGTGGCCATTTCCATTGCCGTTGCCACTACCATTTCCATTGCCGTGGAAGGTTTCGCGGGGCGGTCTTTCGGGAATGGGCATGGCCTCGGGCATCGGTTCCAGGGGCAACCCTTGGTTTTCCGCCCGCCGCAACGCATCGTGTACTCGGCTCATTTGATCCTTGCTTCCTCAGGTGCGGCTGGAAAAGTAATAGAACATCGATCCGCTCATGGCGATGGTCCCGATGACAATCGCGCTCGACCACGCCAGCCAGAACAGACGCCGCTTCCTCCGCACCAGCAGCGCATTCTCCAGCAATGGAATACTGCTCAACACCGGCAGGTTGGTATAAACCCGAACGTCCTTCAGGTTCTTCAAGGACGTATTCTTCATTTCTTTCGCTCCCGCCAGCACGATCCCTAAGAACAGCCCGGTCGCTGTCCCGATGCCCGCGATGGCCAGGCGGTTGGGCTCGGCCGGCTGCTCCGGCAGAGACGCCGGGTCGAGCACTTCCAGGTTCTCTCCAGCTTTGCGTTCCTCCAGGTTTTGCGAGGTCTCCGAGATCTGGCGGCGCTTGGCCTTGTCGTCGAAATTGTCCTTGGCGATCTGGTATTCGCGCTGCAGCGCCGCGTATTTCTGTTCGCTTAAGGGGCTGGCTTCGATGCGGGCCTGGTAGGACGCGATGGCCTTATTGATCTGGCCCTGCTGGCGCACGCGCTCTTCGATATCCGAGTTCTTGCCCTGAATCTGGGTCTGCAGCAGCGCCATGGCGCTCTTGGTATCCTCGATGGACTTGGCCACCTGCGGATTCATGTCTTTCTGTTGCGCGGGTGCGGAGGCGGCTTGCTGCTGCTTGGCCTGGTCCTGCTTTTCCAGGTTGTCGCGTTCCTTTTCGAGCGTGGCCAGGCGCGCGCGGAAGTTCTTGATCTCGGGATAGTCCTCGGTGTAGATCTCGAGCGCCGCGGCCAGCGATGCCTTGGCATCCAGAATCATCTTGTTCAGATTGATGAGCCGCTCGTTTTGCACGGTCTGGTTGCCGCTGGTCTCAGCCGCCGTGGAACTGAAATAGCTCAACTGCGTTTTCAGGTTCTGATATTGCGTCTCGAGCAGCATCTTCTCCTGCTGGTTGCGATTGAGGGATTCATTCATCGCTCCCAACTGTTGCTGCATGGAATTGAGCGAGGCCACATTGGCCTGGAACTGTTCCGGCAGGCGGCCCTGATTTTCGCCCTTGAACTTCGCCAGTTCCGCGTCCAGGCGGTCCAGATTGTCCTTGGCGGTTTTCCACTCGTCGTTTAGAAAGCTGGTGGTCAGCGTCGACTGCGTGCGCAGCTCGGTGACGTTCTGCTCGCTGAACTTGCTCACCAGCTCCCGTACGACCGCCTGCGCTTTGTACTTGTCGGTGTACTTGAAGCGAATCACGAAGGCGGAGGCCAGGCCGCGGTTGGCGCCCTGTGTGGCCACATCGAGCAGGGAAATGCTGACGTCTTTGCGCATCTGCTCCACGACATCTTCCATGGGTAGCCGCTGGCGGTCCCGCGGGTAGAGGTTCAGCGCGGGCCGCTGGATCAACTCGATCAGGCTGGTGCGGCTGAGAATCTCCTGCTGCATGGCCGTCAGGCGCTCCGCCATCTGGGAATTGATGGCGCTGGGCACCAGGCGCTCAGGAACCTGCTGCGGCGTGATCCGCATCAACGCGGTGGAGATGAATGTGTCCGGCCATAGAAACCCCACGACCACCGCCATCACCAGCCCGGCAAAAGTAGGGCCGATGATCCACGAGCGGTACCGGCGCAACATGTCGATGTAATCTTCGACGTCCGGCGGTCGCCGGGAAACGTTCACGTAATTGTCTGCGGCAGCCATAAGGGATTTGGTTAAGGAACGATGATCTGATCGCCCGGCTGCAGCAGGATATTCTGCTCCAGGCGCTTTCCGCTGCGCACCTCTTTGTAGTTGAACTTGAGGCGCTCGGTGCCGCGCAGGATGGCGATTTTCCCAGTGTTGGCGAAATCCTTGAACCCCCCCGCATTGGCTAGTCCTTCCATTACGGTGGTCGGCACCACCAGCGGGTACGATCCGGGCTTCAAAATCTCGCCTTGGATATAGTATTTCTTGCTGTTCACCTGCTGCACCGAGACGTTGACCTCCGGTGCGTTCATGTATTTCAACAGGGCTTGGGCGATGGAATCGGAGAGCTGCGCGGCGGTGAGACCGGCGGCCGAAAGCTCGTTGACCAGAGGTAAAGTGATCTTGCCATCCGGGCGAACCACCACCTGGCGGGTGAGCTCCGGCTCGTGCCATACCGAGATCGAAAGAACATCCTCAGCGCCGACGATATAAGTATTTGAATCGATGGGTGCTCCGCCCAGGATCTTTTCGCCCAAAGCATTGGGCTTGGCCAACTTTACCGGGTCGCTGGCAGGTGCCGCAGCACTGGCCGCGGCCACCGGCAAGTTCGGTTGGGATTCCTCTGCTCCCCATAAGAGACAGGGCAGAATCGCCAGGATGGACGATACAATAGCACTCCTCATCGTGGTCCCTGCGAGACTCCTTCTCACCCGAGCGGCGAATGCGTTGCCCGATCGCGACATCGGGGCGCGCCTCACGGATGATCGTACACAGTGTACAGCACGGATCGAGGGGTCCACAGAGTACTATAGTTACTGTATGATACTACCCTTTGGTAACACGGCCCGTGAAACCGCTTATTCCTCGTCGAATACACTTCTCGGTAGTGCAAGTCTCCCAAAAAGCGGATACCGCGCTCGGGTGTTGCCTTGTAAGTACTAGAAAAATCGGCTAGTCTGTAAGGAGAAGTTGTAAATTCGCGCGGCCCGAAACGTGCAACTTCGGGCACGGCGGAGTGTCTCGCTCGGCCATCGAAAGCAAGGGCCATGTTCCAGGAACTCAAGTTCCAACTGTCGACCGCGATCCTTACGATCCTGACCCTGGCCGCAAGTGTCGCTGCCCTCATCAACTTCCAGCAACAGCAACGGTTCCGGCTCCCCGAAGACGGCGTGATCTGGGTGGATCGCACCGGCGGCGTAGAGGCCCTTACAGTACCCGCCGGGAGCGAGGGAGCCAGGGCCGGACTCCATACCGGCGACCGGCTGAAGTTGATCAACGGGCTTCCCATCCAGAAAGCTGTGGAAGTGACGCAGGTTCTGGCGAGCGTCGGTTCGTGGAAAAAGTCGGTCTACTACGTGTCGCGCGACGGGGTGGAATTCGACGTCAACGTGATCGTGGGCGAAGTGCCCCAGGACCGTGCGCGGATTTACCAATATCTGGTCGGGGCGGCGTACCTGCTGATCGGGCTCTTTGTCTACTTCCGGCGCGGCAGCGCGCACAAGGCCCAGCACTTCTACATTCTCTGCCTGTCGTCGTTTGTCTTCTTCTGCTTCCATTACACGGGCCGGCTCGACAATTTCGATAAAATCATCTACTTCGGCAACGTGGCGGCGGGCTTGCTTGCGCCTGCGGTCTTCCTGCACTTCTGCCTGAGTTTTCCGGAGCGCCGCAAGTGGCTGTACACGCATGTTCGAGTCGCACTGGTCTATCTCCCCGCGCTGGTGTTGTTCCTGCTCTACATCGCGTTCGCTTCCGGCATCCTTTCGATGGCCATCCCGCTGGTGGAGCTGCGCTGGGCTTTGGACCGTGTATGGGTGGTGCTCTCGACCGTGCCGTATGTGATCGGGGCCATCGTTCTGAGCCTGGAGTACCGCAAGGCCGAAGACACCATCATCCGGCAGCAGTTGAAATGGCTGCGCAACGGAACCATCTGCGGCATCGTGCCCTTCGCCGTGCTGTACATCGTGCCGTATTCGCTGGGCGCCATTCCCAACGACTACCTCAAGATGTCGGTGCTGTCCCTCCCGCTGATTCCGCTCACCCTGGCGTACGCGATTGTGCGCTACCGGTTGATGGATGTGGACATCATTTTCCGGCGGGGCTACGCATACACCCTGGCGACGTTGTGCGTGCTGGCGGCGTTTTACGGCATCGTCTTCTCCCTGGGCAGCATGGTGGAGAAGAACTTCAAAGATCTGGGCAACACCGGCCTGATCACGGTCATGCTGATTACGGCCTTTCTGTTCCAGCCGATTCGCAACTGGATACAGGAACGCCTGGACAAGCATTTCTACCGCGACCAGTACGATTACCGCAGGACGCTTATCGAGTTCGCCCGCGAGTTGAGCTCGGAGACCGAGCTGGGCACCATGCTGTCGTCGGTGGGCGAGCGGTTGCTGCATACGCTCTCCATCAGGCACCTGGCGTTTTTCTTATCGGAAGACGGGGTGGAAGGGAGCCGGTTCCAAATCAAGCAGGCCATGGGACCGAACCCCCGCCTGGCTGACGTGGATTATAACGAATTGGACCTGGGCTTTTTGAACTGGAAGCTGCCCGAGCCGTATCTGTTCTTCGAGCGGACCCGGCACCAGCTCGACGCCATTTCCCGCGCCTGGCCGGCCACCGTGCGCAAGACTATCGCCGAGCTCGATCTGACTTACTACCTGCCGTGCGCGGTGCGCGGCCGCACCATCGCCTACATCGGGCTCAGCCGCACGGTCACCGGCGATTACCTGTCGAGCGACGACGTAGAGTTGCTGGTAACGCTGGCGGGCTACGTGGGAATCGCCATCGAGAACGCATCGCTCTATCGCTCCCTGCAGCGCAAGGTGGAAGAGTACGAGCGCCTGAAGGAGTTCAGCGAGAACATCGTCGAATCCATCAACGTGGGGATTCTGGCGGCGGACCTGGAGGACCGCGTGGAGAGCTGGAACAGCCAGATCGAGCAGCTCACCGGCATTCACCGTGAGCACGCCGTGGGCAAGCGGCTTTCCGAGTTGTTCCCGGGCGACCTCGTGGAACAGTTCGACCGCGTGCGCGGCCAAACGGGAATCCACAATATCTATAAATTCGTGTTGAAGCCGCAGCCGGCGAATGGCAATGGGAACGGCAATGGCAGTGGCGCGCGCCGCCGGGAAGCCACCCTGAACCTGGCCATCGCACCGCTGGTATCCAAGGACCAGCAGCAGATCGGACGCCTGATCATCTTCGACGACGTGACCGACCGCGCCGAACTGGAGCAGCGCCTGGTGCAGGCCGACAAGCTGAGCAGCATCGGACTGCTGGCGGCGGGCGTGGCCCACGAGGTGAACACACCTCTGGCCGTGATTTCCACCTACGCGCAAATGCTGGCTAAGCAGGTGGCCGAGGACTCGCAGAAATCGATGATCCTCGACAAGATCGCCAAGCAAACCTTCCGCGCCAGCGAAATTGTCAACTCCCTGCTGAATTTTTCGCGCACCTCCACGACTTCTTTCGGCGATGTCGATCTGAACCGCGTGATCCAGGAAACGCTCTCGCTTCTGGAGCACCAACTGCAGAAATCGGGCATTCAGGTGAAGGCGCAACTGGACGCGGGGCTGGCCCCGGTGCATGGCAACTCCGGAAAGCTCCAACAGGTGCTTCTCAATCTGTTCCTCAATGCCCGCGATGCCATGTTGAGCGGCGGTACCCTGGAGGTGAGGACGTGGTCGGATGAGTCGGGAGCGCGGATCGAGGTGGCGGATACGGGTGGTGGCATCGCCCCGGAAAATCTGCACCGCATCTACGATCCGTTCTTTACCACCAAGGCGGCGCGCAAGGGCACGGGGCTGGGGCTTTCAGTCAGCTACGGGATCATTCAGGAGCACGGCGGCTCGATCGACGTATCGAATCGCCGGTCGGGCGGCGCCCGATTCCGGATCGACCTTCCGTTCGCCCGCGCGGCCACGGCCAGGAAACCTGTAAATGCCGCTTGAAGCGACCGTGCCGCACCCCACCGCCTCTCAGATCAAAGGAAGAGTCCTGGTAATCGACGACGAGGCGGACATCCGCGAAGGCCTCGAAGCGCTGCTCGGGATGGAGGGCTATTCCGTCGACCAGGCGCAGAACGCCGCCGAGGGCCTGCACAAGCTGGAGACGCGCGGCTACGACCTGGTGCTGCTCGACCTGATGATGCCGGACCGCTCCGGCATGGAGGTGCTGCGCGAGGTGCGGGAGCGCGACCGCGAGACCCCCATTGCCATGATCACGGCATACGGCTCGGTGGAGGCGGCGGTCAACGCCCTGAAAGCCGGGGCCACCGATTACTTCTCCAAGCCTTGGGACAACGAGAAGCTGGTGATCGAGATCGAGCGCATGATCTCGCAGCGCCGGCTCGAATACGAGAACACCTACCTGAAGCGCGCGCTCAAGCAGCGCTACAGTTTTCCCAACATCATCGGCAAGAGCGAGCGCATGGTCAAGATGCTGGACCTGGTGGCGCAAGTCGCTCCCAGCCGCTCGACGATTTTGATCACCGGCGACACCGGCACGGGGAAGGAGCTGGTGGCCAAGGCGATCCACGCTAATTCGCCGCGCGCCGACAACCTGTTCGTGGCTGTGAACAGCGGGTCGCTCCCGCCGGAGCTGCTCGAATCCACGTTGTTCGGCCACGTCAAAGGCGCGTTCACCAGCGCCGTGCAATCGAAGAAGGGTTACTTCGAGGTGGCCGACCACGGCACAATCTTCTTCGACGAGATCGGCACCATCGGGCAGGAGACCCAGATTAAGCTGCTGCGCGTGATTCAGGAGAAGGAGTTCACGCCGCTGGGCTCGACCGACCCGATTCGCGTGGATGTGCGGATTCTGGCGGCCACCAATGTCGACCTCTTCCAAATGGTGAAAGAGGGCAAGTTCCGCGAGGATCTCTACTACCGGCTGAATGTGATCAGCATCCCGCTGCCGCCCCTGCGCGAGCGCAAGGAAGACATCCCGCTGCTGGTGGATCATTTCTTTACGTACTACTGCCGCGAGAACAACAAGTATCTGGACCCCACCACCAAGCGCTCGGTACTCGCGTTCCAGCCCGAAGCCATGCAGGTGCTGATGGAGCACACTTGGCCGGGCAACGTGCGCGAGCTGGAAAACGTGGTGGAGCGGGCGGTGGTGCTGGCCACCGAGTCCTCGGTGCCGATTGACGTTCTGCCCGACCCGCTACTGGAAGCCAACGGTGTGCGTCTGCACCGCACCGAAGGCGCTCCGCTTTCCGCCGATGCGTCGCTATTTGAGATCTGCAACGACTTCGAACGGCGCGTGATTCTGGAGCGCCTGGAGCAATTCAACTGGAGCCAGACGGAAGCCGCCGAAAGCCTGCACGTGCCCCTGTCGACGCTCAATCAGAAGATCAAACGGCTGGATATCAAGATCCGGAAGAAGTCGGATACGGCGTAGGCCCGGCGGGAGCATAATGCCCACTCGATTCTTTCGCGAGGGCGGTCACTTCGGTTCTTGAAAGCGGTCTCTGACATCCGCACTTTCCGGTAACGCCGTTACCGTTTCGGGCACTTGTCCCGACGGCGACTATACGCCGTTTTTTCGTTCTCGATAAAAAAGGCGGCGTGGAATCAGTTACGCAGAAGGGGCTCACTTCCTCAGGATCTTGTCCATGGCCTTTCCCCTGGCCAGTTCATCCACCAGCTTGTCCAGGTAACGAATCTGTTGCATGAGCTTATCCTCGATCTCCTCCACCCGATAACCGCAGATCACGCCGGTAATCTTGGAGACGTTCGGGTTGATCCGTGGCGCCCGGGCGAAGAAAGTCTCGAAGTCGACCTTCTTGTCGATCTGCTGTTGCAGCATCTGTTCATCGTAGCCCGTTAGCCAGTAGATGATGGCATGCACCTCCTCCTTCGTACGCCCCTTCTTCTCCGCCTTGGTGATGTAATGCGGGTAGACGCTTGCGAACGCCATTCTGAATACTCTCGTGTTGTCCATGGCCTCTTTGCTCCTTGAAGTTTAGCGCCCCCAAATGTAGCCGCTGTTTACGGGTCAGATGAGCAATCCCATTTATCAAGGACATCTCGTATTAGCGGTGCAGCCTCTCGAATGCGAGCCTTGCCGAGGGCTAACGCAGCCATCGGTGAGTTCTGGCTGTGCTGCTCAAGCAGTGAGAGTAGATGAGGCACTCCGGCCCTGGATCCAAGTTCGAGAAGGAGGGTCGCCGTATGGTCTCGAGCACCCTCACTCAACTGTTGCTTTAGAGGATCCTCCAGCATAGGAATGACTAGCGGGCCGAAATTGAAGATCTTCGCAGCAATCGGAAAAGGGGCCGCATCGTCTGCGAGCGAGCGAACAGACTCCGATACCAGCGCCTTAACGACTCGCAGCACCTCGTCCAACGCTGGCGCCTGCCGTTCAAGATCTCCAGACCGTAGGGCGTCGATAATTTGGGCTTCGTCCATAAAGCACTGTGTCAATTCCGCCAGGTAACTGCCTAACTAACCCGACATCGTAGCATCGGGCGAGGCATGGATCCCATTGTGGCCGTTATGGCGTTATCGGAGACTTGAGCACAATACCGGGTACTGCCCACCGCGCCCTTGTGTCCCGCGCGGCCCCAGTCCGCCAAGTGCCGCATAAGCCGCCGCTGTTTACCGCGGTTGGCCAATGTCGCTGACAAGCTCGGGCTGCTTATCCCGATGAGTCGGAAGATGAGGCGACATCCAGAGTGGGCGGCAGCTAGATCCTACGCGCTCAACGCCGAACGCTGAAGCCATAGCAGGTGTCCAAATCGGTGCCGCCGGGGACGGGCGTGCAGAGCAAGTATTCGCCGGGTTCGAGCGGCGTCACAGGCCGCAACGTAGATATCCCACCCAGAACACGGCTGATCTGAACCTCGGGCCCTTCGCTCGCCGGGAACCGGGCCGACTCCCAAAATCCGCCACTGGAAACCAAGCGAAGCGACTTCCGATCGTCGCGCGAGGCGACCCGGATGAAGCGCCAAGCATTGGAGCCGGATGACCGGAGATAGAAAGTAGGCTGCGCCTCCGCGATCTGGAGACCCGCATTGCTGGCCTCGAGCGGCACGTCGATTTCGTGACTGCGCCGGAAGTATCGAACCCCGACGGAGTAGAGCGGAGGCCACAACAGGAAGGACTGCAACGCGGTGTATCCCGAAGGCGCTTTGTAATAGACCCCAACGGAGCTTGGAAGGCCAGGCACCCAACGGTCTTCCTGCTGTTGCTGTTTCAACCCTGCACCGAACGGCTCGGCCCACATTAGCGCGTTCAGGATCTGCTCACCCGCGCCTGCCAGCTTGAGAGTGATCAAGCCGGCCGAAGAGGCATCCAGGTCCACGAGCCCGCGGAGGGCCGCAGTCTGGATTTTCACCAGGATCGTGCCTTCCGGCAATCCGGCCACGAGCATTGCCTCTATATCGCTGTTGGTCAGCGGCTTTTCCGCTGTTTGTGCCCACATTCCGGTCGCTACGGCCAGAAGAACTCCGAACAGTCGCATCATTCTTCCCCCCGTTCAGTTCTATTCTAGTGCTGTTACCGCCCAACAGGCGTGAGGGCGGCAGCGTCTGAAAGACACTTGCTCACCCGCCCGCTCTCGGCCGGCCTGCGGAAAGCTGATCTTCGCTCTATCCACCCTGAAGCCGCCATATTGGCTTGAATTCTTGGAGACCGAGACTTATCTGCGTCAATGGTCTTGAAGTGGTTATCGGACAGTGTGCCGCGATGCCGGACCGCTACCGAAATCCTGCGCGTGCCGCTGTCGACGCTCAATCAGAAGATCAAGCGGCTGGACATCAAGATACGGAAGAAGTCGGAGACGACGTAGGCCTGGCGGGAACTGCGGAACGGCCGACTCGATTCTTTCACTGATCGCTCCTCCCGGTTCTTGAGCGATCGCGATTTCCGCACTTTCCGGTAACCCCATCTTAGGGCCACCATTAAGAGTCACTGAGGCAACACTGAAGAACGTAGGACTGAGCATTCTTCTCGCGTGTGGATTTTCACTTGCTCATACTTGGGATTGCAGGAGTGACGGATGAACAACTTTCCCGCGTCGTTGGGGCGATACGGAGTCAAGTCAGCGAAAATGCTCTTGATGGACCAGCGATGATTCATCGAATCGAGGATCTGCTTTGGGATAGATGGATAGCAGTAATGCGGAAAGGACAAATCGATCCCTCCGGCGACATAGTCACCCACCCTACAGCCTCTTGGAACTGAATTTAGTTCACTAAATGCCCTGAGGCCGAAGTCGATTACCACCGCAGTCGACGAAACATGCAGGACTTTAGCAACAACGTCGTAGCCGTAATCATCCACCCGATTATCGACCGCTCGCACGTTTGAGCGTTGCTCAACCGCCCACGCGGGTGATACGCCAGAAGGAACCAGGGGAAGTTCTCACCGGCCTCGCGTTCTGGCTCGCCATCGTCGATAATCCAACGAGCGTAGTGGATGCTCCAAGTAGGCGGCATGCGTGTCTCAAGTGCATTTCTCAGCATAGCGAGTTCTAGCAATCAGACCTACATCGAGCGATGTAGTGCAACGCGGGAAGAAGTCGGACACGGCTAGCGCCGCAGTGCCCGCGCCACCTTTCAGTTCTCGCTCGGCTTATCGACCTTATCGATCACCATCACATCAACCTGAGCTTTGGTCGTTCCCATTTTGAGCCCGAGCTGCTGTTGCATCGCGGCGAAGAGGTCTGGCGGCGCGTCATCGGCCGGTCCCGGTGGTGCGACAGCGGGGGCAGGTCCACCACCGAAGCCGGTCGACTGCGAGGGATCTGGTGTCCACTTCAGTATGAAACTGTAGCGTGTGTCGCCCAGACCGGTCTGGTCCACAACGGGCTGTTCCATGAACTGGGCCTGCATCACGCTTGCGAATTCCGCGATCGTCGCGTTGCGAACGTTGAATCCGCGCTGCGGCATTCCCCCGAATCCCGGGATGGGTGCCGGGCTGTTCTCTTCCTTCTTGATCTTCTCGCCACCCTTCACCACAGTAATCGCGTAGACGGACAGTTCCTTCTTCTCGTGATGGAATTTGAGGTTGAACCGGTCCGCCAGCAGCTTCTGAAGCATGGCTTTCATCTGGTTGACGCTGGGCAGGCCGGGGACATCGGGCTTGGCCGAAATGTCGAACTTATCGGAATCGACCCACGCAGGCGCGCCGACTACCTGCTTCGGATGCATGTCGTAGGCGAATTTGACCAGGTCGGAAAGATTCGTGTTCAGCGTATTCAGCATGCCGCTTCGGTTCACCGTGATTCCCCAGCCGCGCCGGATGGGATCCGACGGTTTGATGGTCGCGACTTCGAACTCCGGTTTCGTCTTCTCGTCCATCATCTTCGGCGGTGGGGGTGGTTCCGGAATCGTCCACGCGGTCTCGGGAGTGGTTCGGACCAGGTTCAGGGTCAGGGTGACTGAATCGGGTCCAGTCCAGCTACCGCTGATCGAGTTCCCGTCCGCACTCAACTTTGCCACGTAGGTGGACTGTATGGAGGAGAGTACGATTTTCACGGTCGAACCCTTCAGAGTAACCTCGCTGGCAGCGATATGACCTCCCGCATCAACGTTGTACATGTCCGCCTTGAGAGTGTCGGCGTCGGTAGTTGCGATCTTAAACACCAGACGCATCGGGCCTACGGGGACCTGAGGGAAGGCTATCGTTCCCTGCCAGGCGCCGGTTAAACTTTGCGCAAACAGCGCGCCGCCCTGCAGCGCGATGAGAGCAGCAATCCGCAGCATCCACTTCGTCATGGCCGATCTCCTGCGAAAATTCTAATGCATTCTCTGGCAATTGTCTCCAAAACAACGTCTTGCTCATCCAGCGCCTTGACACCTTTGCTCCGGCTTGGGGACGCTGGGGATATGGAAATCCAAGAACTCCTTCATTCGCTCGTGAATCAGGCTGGAGCAAAGACGGTCTACGGTGAACCCATCTCAGCCGAAGGAAGAACCGTGGTTCCGGTTGCCCGTGTGCGGTGTGGATTCGGCGGCGGTTCCGGAAAGAGAGAAGGCCAGCAGCATGGCGGAGGGGGCGGCGGTGGATTCGTCGCCAGGCCGGTGGGGTTCATTGAGATTAGCGGAACTGGTTCGCGGTTCGTGCCGATTGTGGACATTCCGTCGATCGCACTTGCGGTGGGGGCGGGAATATTTCTGGGCTTGCTGCTTACCAGAAGAGGGTGAGTGGTCGTCAGTGTTCCCGCCGATGGATTCGAGTCCCGCTAATTTTGCGGCGCAGCGAGCGCTGATAATTTGCGGCCATCGGCCAACTGCACGGAGGCGGCCCGCATGCGGAAGCTGCCGTCTTTGGCTCGCCCGCCGGTGATCGAGATGCGGTCGCCGGGCTTGATGGTTTCCCTGGTCCAGCCCAGCCGGCCCAGAATGCCGGGGCTCTCCAACTCCACGCTCCAGTGCTCGATTTCCTTGGCTTCGCCGGCAACGTCCAGCGAGATTTCGACGTGCGGATTGGTCCACGCGAACTTAGCCACCACGCCGCCGATGATGGTGCCATGGATCAGATCGTAGGGCGCGGTGGAGTGGTGCGCGGCGGCGGTAGCTGCCAAAAGCCAGAGAAATCCGCGGACGGCGCCCAATCGCGGCATAGCTATCACTCATCGTAACTTGACACACCACCGACCCGCGGAGTATTCCTGTTGCATTGGGGGTCCAATCAACGATGAAGTGGAAGGTTTCGGTTTTGGCCGCCGCCGCGGGTCTGCTGCTGGCCGCGTTGCCGGTTCGCGCGCATCACTCGTTCGCCGCCGAATATGACAAAGCCAAGCCCCTAAAGCTCACGGGCACGGTCACCAAGTTCGATCTCACCAACCCGCATTCGTGGATTTATATTGATGTGACGGGCGAGGACGGCAAGGTGGTGAACTGGGGATTTGAGACCGCGTCGCCGAGTAACCTCTACCGGCGCGGTTTTCGCAAGGACACGGTGAAGGTGGGGACCGTGGTCACCATCGAAGGCTTTCAGGCTAAGGACGACACCCACACGGGGAATGGGCAGCGGATCACACTGGCCGACGGTACCCACTACGTTCTGGGGACGGAAGAGAACCCGGGTTAGAACTACCGCTCCCTTCGGTCACGGCTCAGTAAGCCGTCGACGGGGTTACTGAGCCGTGACCGTAGGGAGCGGTCAAGAAACGCCATGAGTTATCGAATCATATTGTCCACTCTACTGCTGGCGGGCTTGGCCTGCGCGCAATACCAGGCGCCGCGGACCGCGGACGGCAAACCAGACCTCCAGGGAATTTGGGAGCCGCGTAATGCGGCCGCGTTCGACGTCAGCGAGATCGCCGAAGGGCACGAGATTCCATACCTGCCGGCGGCGCTCGAGCGCGAACAGAAGGCCGACCGCGTCGATCCCATCGCGCATTGCGCCATGCCGGGCGTGCCGCGCATCAGCTATATGCCGTTTCCCTATCAGATTGTGCAGCGGCCGGGCGTTGTGGTTTTCGTGTATGAGTATCTCCACAACCAGCGCATCGTCTCCACCAATCCGCGGCCGCACCTGGATGGCATCGACTTCCAGTTGGGAGATTCGGTGGCGCATTGGGAGGGCGAAACCCTGGTGATCGACGTGACCGATCTGGGCGACAAGACCTGGCTCGATTCGGCGCGCCACACCCACAGCGACGCGCTGCACGTGGTGGAGCGTTACACGCGCACCGGGCCGAACACCATTACCTACGAAGCCACCATCGAAGATCCAAAAACCTATTCGCGGGCCTGGAAGATCAAAATGCCCCTACATCGAAATAACGAACCGGGTTTTGAACTGCGGGAGCAGGAATGCACGGAGGGGGACGACGGACGGGCCATCCATCCGCTGTATCGTCCGGCGCCGAAGGGCGACCCGCTGGAATTCGTGCGCACGTATCCGGGGGGTGCGAAATGAGAGTCGGTGCGATTGCAGGAATTCTGATCGGGTGTGGTGTCGCGGCCGCTCAGGGAACATTCAACCTGGAAGGATACTGGCAGCCGCGGACTGCGGGTGCGGCGTACTCCATTCTTCCGCATCCAGGCGGATTCTTTCTGGGCGCGGAGTCGAAGACGGGAGTCGTGGAAGGCGGCGAGCTGCCCTACCAGCCGTGGGCTGCCGCGAAGGTGAAGGAACTTACGCAGCACATGGAACTGGATCCGACCGGGCATTGCCACTACGAAGGCATCCCGCACGCCATGTATTTCGGCTTTCAGATTTATGTGACACCGCAGTACGTACTGATGCTGCACGAGAACATGCACGCGTGGCGCATCATCTATATGAGCGGGAGCCACCCTAAGGACTATTTGGCGTGGATGGGCGACTCGCGGGGCCGCTGGGAAGGGAACACGCTGGTGGTCGACGTCGCCGACCTTAATGACAAGAGCGTTTTCGATATGGCAGGCCACTTCCACAGCGATGCGATGCACGTGGTGGAACGCTTCACGCCGGTGGATCAGGATACGGTCAACTACGAGGCGACGATCGACGATCCCAAGGTCTTCACGCGGCCGTGGAAGATGAAGTTCCCGCTAAAGCGGGCCAAGGCGGACTACCAATTTCTGGAGTCGGGCTGCTTCGAAGGGGAGCGCGACGCGGTGCACCTGGTGGAGGGACTGGCGGCGATTCCCAAAGATCACTACGAGCATTAAGCCTCCCGACACCGGCGGCAAGGACCGCCGGCGTTACGTAACGCCCGCGGTCCTTGCCGCCGGTGCCAGTCGATTACCGCGCCGTCCAGCCGCCATCAATCAATATGTCCGTGCCGGTGATGAAGGCGGCGTCTTCCGAACACAGGTAGACCGCCAGTTGGCCGATCTCCTCGGGTTTCCCCCAGCGTCCTAGCGGAATGTTGGCCAACATCTGCGCGCTCACCGCGGCGTCTTCCAGAAGCGGACGAGTCATCTCGCTGATGAAAGGGCCGGGGCTGATGCCGTTCACCGTGATTCCTTCGGGCGCCAGTTCCAGGGCCAGCGCGCGTGTCATCCCCAGCAGCGCGGCTTTGCTGGCCGAGTACGCGACGCGGCTGGGCATGGATACCCGGCTCATGATCGACGTCATATTGATGATCCGCCCGTAGCCGTGCCCCTGCATGTGCGGCAGCAGCGTGCGGCACATCAGGAATGCCGACGTGACGTTAGTGTCCATGACGCTGTGCCAATCTCCCAGGGTCAAATCGCCGATCGACTTGCGCAGGTTGATGCCGGCATTGTTAATCAGGATGTTCACTTGGCCGAACCTGGCGACGATCTCGTGGCTGGCGCCGACGACTTGTTCTTCGCTGGTTACATCCGCTGGAAATGCTTCCGCGGTGCCGCCGGTGGTCCCGATGTCGGCCGCGAGCGCCAGCAGTTGTTCGCGGTCGCGGGCGATCAACGCAACGCGGGCACCTTCGGCGGCCAATGCCACGGCCATGGCTTTCCCCAATCCCTTGCTTGCGCCGGTTACCACTGCGACGCGGCCTCTCAGCTTCTGGCTCACGCGCTAGTGGCGCCGCTGTGCGCCCGGTTCAAGAGATCGTCCGCCACGGCCTGTGGGTTGTCGATGTTGGGAATGGTCAGCCGGCTGGTTTCGCCCGAGGTTTCCATGGAGACATTGCCGATATTGAGGATGCGCTGCGTAAGACTCTGATCCACGCGCACGTCCTGCAGCTTGGACAACTGAATGTTGCGGGTGCTCTTGGTGGTAAGCCCGCTTTCGTATCGCAGGCGGTCGCCCGAGACGACAGCCTTGGTGTAGCGCCGCCGCAGCCAGCGCGCGCCCGGCCAGAGAAAGATGACGGGCGCCACCAGGGGCAGAAACTTGAGCGCTTCCTGGTCCTGCCAATAGACAAAATAGGCGATCTCCAGCGCCAGAAATACCAGCGCGGTCAAGATGGTGCCGGCTTTCAGGAACTTCGCGGTGGGTTGAATGATAAGTTCAGGCAACAGTACCGTACTCCTGTCCGGCTATTGTAGCGCGGGCCCGCCATGTCCTACGATAGGCGGAGGAGGATGCATGCTTCGTAGATTTCTGACTATCGCCGGAATCCTGGTTCTGCCGTGTTCCACACTTCTGGCGGACTTCAGTTACGAGGAGACCAGCACGATCACCGGCGGAGCCGTGGCCAGCCTGATGAAGGTCGCCGGCGTTTTTTCCAAGCAGGCCCGCGAGCCCGTCCATAGCACCATAGCGTTGAAGGGCAACCAGATGATGCACCGCAGCGCCAACAACGGCAGCATCATCGATTTGGATGCGCAGACCATTACCTCCATCGACTTTCAAAAGAAGACTTACTCGGTCATGACCTTCGAGGAGATGAAGCAGATGCTGGAGCAGGCCTCGGAGAAGATGAAGCAGAATGACAAAGCGCAGATGAACTTCAAAGTCTCGGCCGATAACACCGGCAAGACGCAGCAGGTCTCCGGCTACAACACCAAAGAACTCATTCTCAAAATGGAAATGGAAGCTACGGACCAGCAGAGCGGACAGACGGGCTCGATGGTGATCACGACCGATATGTGGATTGCGCCCGAAGTGCCCGGCTATGGGGAGGTGCGCGCGTTCCATCGGCGCATGGCTGAAAAGATCGCCTGGACGCCCGGGGGGAATATGTTCATGGCCCGTCCGGATGTGGGCAAGGGGATGGCCGAAGTCTCGAAAGAGGTGGCGAAGCTGGACGGGATTCCGGTCATGCAGTGCATGACCATGGGAACTGCCGGACAGCCCAGTCCGGCTCAGCCCTGCGGGCAGACCCCAGCGGGTGGCGCCGAACCGTCGCAGTCGAAACCGAAGCTTGGGGGACTCTTGGGCGGCGCGCTGGGCCGCGGAATCGGAGTAAGCCGAACGAAGAACACGGATGATCAGCAGGCTGGGCAGTCCGGGAACGGCGGCGCAGCGGGGAGCGGATCGCTCTTAGAAATGAAGACGGAGATGGCCGGTTTCTCGTCGAATCCAGTGGATGCGGCGCAGTTGTCGGTGCCGGCAGGGTTCAAAAAGGTAGAGCCGGATAGCAGGCGGATTCGCTAGATAGCACGTAGGGCAGACGATCGCATTGCGTCGTCTGCCTACTCGCAGGCCACATAAAAAAGCGATGGCCAGCCCTACTTACTCCACCACCACGTGAGTACCCTTCGCCTCCTCATGCGATAAATTCGCGATGCGTGCGTCCAAGAGGCTGCGAAGCCCTTTGAGAAACTCTACGCGCGAAGTCCGGAAGTGGTCGCGGGTCGCGTCGGACCAGCAGTGTTCCAAGAACGGCTTGACCGTGTCGCAGAACAAGCACCCATGAGCGTGAGCTCCCGTCCCGGTGGTCTTCTCTTCCATGTCATGCCTCCCTCATCTCTACTGTTAACACTTTATTTTCCAACTTTGCGCGGCTGGGGGAAAGGTTGGCCATTGAAGTCGGCAAACCGATGTGCCGGCGCAGGGTGCCGATCTCGACCACCAGTTCGTCGCCTTTCTTGAAAAGGCCAACTTCACCCTTCACGGCAAACGGCAGGTTCACGCGTATTTCGTAGTGGCCGTCGCTCTTGACGAATGTGTAAGGCGCTTCTGTGCGCGTAACCGCCGCCGGGTCCTCGTCCTCGCGATACAGTGCCCGGGATAGTTCTTCCAGGCGCTCACGCCCCAGCACTTCGTGCGCGAACAGCGCTACGCGCTTCACCGGGACCGGCGCAAAATACGAGTCGATCTCTTCCAGCACGCGCCGCTGTGAAGTCCGCCATTCCTTGAAATACACGTCGCTCACCTCCGGCGGCAACACGCGGTTGACGATGATGCCATCCACCGTGAGCCCGTGGAGCGAGAAGTACACAAAGGCGCGCTGTGTCTCGCGCAACACCATGCGCTCGGGATTGGTCACCAGCCGGACGCTGGTCAGCTTGGGGTCTTCAAGCAGCTCGTCGATGCCCTCCAGTTTGTCGAACAGGTTTTGGATGTTGCCGAAGTAGCTGTCGGGAGGCAGTTCGATGGGCGAAACCCGATTGGCGATGGGGCGAACGGCCTTCAGCAGTCCGCGCTGGACGGGAAAGATATGGCGCATATACCACTCGAGTGTGGTCGGCATGCTCACGAAGCGCATGGATTCAGCGGTGGGTGCGCAATCGAGCACGATCACGTCGTAGAGCTGCTCGCGGCGGAACTGGTTTACGTACATCATGGCGCTCAGCTCTTCCATGCCCGGCAGAATGGCCAGCTCTTCGGCTTCGACCTCGCTGATGCCAGTGGTGCGCAGCACGGAGATCACGTAGGTCGAGATCTCGTGCCAGTGGCGCTTAATTTCTTTCTGGATGTTGACTTCGTGGATGGCGAGGCGCTCGTCGATCTTGTACGGGTCGCCGGTCTTACCGTGGAAAAGGTCGGTTTCGAGGTCGAAGGCGTCGGCCAGGCTGTGGGCCGGATCGACGCTCATGACCAGCGTCCGGTGGCCCAGACGGGAAAGCTGAAGGCCGGTGGCGGCCGCCAGGCTGGTTTTTCCAACACCGCCCTTGCCACTGAACAGCAGGATCCGCATATCTTGATTTTACCGCCGCGCTAAGGTTTTCCCTCGGAAGTGCCGATCTTGCGGGTATGTTTGATTGGAACGACAGTTACACTGTGAACGTCCCCAACATCGACGGGCAGCATAAGAATCTGTTTCGGATCGCCGCCGAATTGCACGCGGCTATGCTGACTGGCCAGGCCAAGGCGAGCATCTCCAGGATCATGGACAGGCTCGTCCAGTATGTGGGGGTACACTTTTCCTATGAGGAGCGCCTTATGCAGGAGGCCAAATATCCGGACTTCCTGGCTCACAAGGCGTTGCACGACGATTTGACCCGGCAAGTGTTGCAGTTTCAGGATGATCTCCACAAAGGGAAGCAGACCGTCACCGTCAATCTGTTGCAATTTCTGAAGAGGTGGCTGGTGAATCACATCGAGGGCGAGGATCAGAAGTATGCCCCGTTCTTGAAAAGCCGCCCCGCCGCCTAGGAGTGGCGCAGGCACCCTCCTGCCTGCCCGGGTCGAGACACATCTCGACCCTCTTCGGTAGATCTGGCAAGCGCCACGCATCACTTGATCTTCTTCATCCACGCCAGGATGGGCCCGGATACGGTCTTGTCGGCGGTATCTATAGAGAACACGATCGACATGTGGCTCTCGCCCTTCGCATAGAGCAAGGTTGGACAATGATCGGGACCCACTTTGCAGAGTTCGTCGTGCAACATCTGGTTAAACGAGACGATGCCGCCATTGACTGCCGGATCGGCTCCGGGATCGAGCTCGGCATTGGCCAATAGGATTTTCACCGGGGTCTTTTTGAGCTCCGGAAGGCTCGATCTCGCCAACTGAGTTGCGGCATCGACCGGGGGGCCGCCAAAGCCAGGAGGCGGGCCGCCAGGGCCGCGACCGCCGCCGGGAGGCGGACCGAAAGCAGCATCGGGACCACCCGGTTGGCCAGCGGTTCGGCCAGGAAGGGCGCCGTCGGAAGCCAGGGCTCCTTTCTCGCCGCACGTCTTACCGGAGTCGGCCAGGATCGACATCATATTCGCGCCGCCGGGTGGTGGCGGATTCAGCGGAGCGATATTAAAAGGCGCGGCAGACATGAAAATGACGCCCTTCACCCCCACTCCTTTCGGCCCGTATAGCTCCGGACGGCCGATATAGGTGCCGAGTGGCATGTTACCCGCTGAGTGAGCCCAGATGAACATGCGGTCCGGATTGCCGTGGTATTTGGAAATGTTCGCCTGCACCCACTGGATCATGCGCGAAATATCCTTGGCACCGTCGTCCCAGGCCGCACCAAAATGGCGCTGCATATTGACGCCGACCATGCCATTCTTGGTCGCCCATCGGCCGATGTTGTCGTAGAAGGCGTTGGCTTCCTTGTCCTGCAATTCGATCTTATTGCCGGCCCCTCCCGGAACATAAATCAAGACCGGGCGTGATTCCGGGCCCTTATCCGCCGAGAAAACGTCCACCACATCCTTTGGATTCGGGCCGAACGACATATCCCGCACCACCGTAATCCCCGGATACAACGGGGACGCCGTGCTGGTAATATCATTGGCCGGCATGAGCGGCCGATAAAGCTTGGCCGTGCAGGGCGGATCGACGATGCGCCCCATCTTAATCAATTGCGTCTCGATGCTCGCCGGTACCTGGCCTTCGGCCACTGCGGCCGCAAGTGGAATCGCCAGAATCATTCGCAGCCCGATTCCGTTCTTTCGTTTGACGCTCACTCGCGCTCCTCCTCAACTGTCGTAAAGATTAAGTCGGGGCGCGCACCTCTGTCAAACCCAAAGGCCTGTCGCCGCCAATTAGAAATGTCCTCTTTTTTGGCAGTCTGACTGGTCTGTTGAGTTCGGGCTTCGGCTACGTGAACTGGTTCAATGGCGCCGGCGCCCAGGCCAGAAGCGGCAAGAGTATATTGCCCTTTCAGTTCTAAGAACGCCGTGGGGCAGCCCTTCGGGGCTGCCGCCGCGCTTCTGCGCGGCGCGCCGGGCGAAAGCCCGGCGGCAGGCCGGAAGGCCTGCCCCACATGCTTACACCAGTCCATTCTCCAAAGCAATCCGCTCCAGGGCGGACTGCACGTGCGACAGAATCGACTTAAACGGCAGCCGGTTTTCGCCCTGTTGTTCCAGGCGCGAGATCTCATGGAATTCTTGTAGAAGCGCGCTCGAACGCTTTTCGAGTTCCGCCAGGCGCTTGTGCATCTCGAGCGGCGGCGGGGTTGCGGCCGATTTGGCCGGCAGCGCGCGCCGCAACTCTGCGACGGCCGCTGCCACCTTTCGCGAATTCTCCGCCGTCAGCTCGATCGGCTCGCCGCGGAAGTGGAGGACCCCATCCTTCACAGCAGGGGCGATCGCGCGGTAGGTTTCGGCCGAGATGCGGGTAAGTCCGGAAACCTCGAAGAAGCCCGGACCGAACTCATCTAACCACTGAATCATACGGTCCGCCTGGGCGCGACTGATCTTCAGATAGGTTTCGCAGAATTCATCCCAGTGCTCGGTGCAGCGTTTATACAATTTCTCTTCCCGCAGGCGCTTGAGGCCCATGGCTTGCGCGGCAGAACACCGTCCGGCCAAGGTGGCAAACGCCTGGTTCTGGCCTAGAGCGATCCCGACTTCGAGCAGTACGGAATCTTGATCCGGTAGTTGGTTCGTCGGCTTTGGCATAACACCTCACAGTTCCGTCGCTCGACTGTAGCGGCAACGAATCGGAAACGATTGATCCATAAGGATCAAGGGTGTCTCGCGCCCTCAGGTCTAGCGCCGGAGACTCGATCTACGATGACACAGACTCAGCGCAAGCAGCCCTGAGACGAGAGCCGGGCGCTGGTTAAGTGGGCGCTGTGTCGATCAGTTGGAAGAATTTCGGGAACGTGTGATTGATCCGGATGGTTTAGGAAGTAATGGTATGCGCAAATCTCTGTTGGCCAGGGACCTTCACCTAGACCGCCGGACGGCCCTGACCGTGCCGCTCTTTCCCCCGCCGCAGAAAAATCGGTCGCCGCCATCGGACTCGAGCCCTGACACGCCCACTCCCGGCGGCATGTCGAGTCTCTCCAGGACCTCTCCGGTTCGCGGGTCGATTCGCCTCACATCGCTCTCGTCACCTTCCCAGGTGCCGTGCCAGAGCTCTCCGTCGACCCAGGTGACGCCCGTGACGAAGCGATTGGATTCGATGGTGCGAAGAATCGCGCCGGTTTCGGGATCGATTTGGTGGATCTTCCGACCGCGATACTGCCCCACCCAGAGCGTCCCTTCGGCCCACGCGAGCCCGGAGTCACCGCCGCCGCCGGGCGCCGGGATCGTCGCCAGCACTTGGCCGGTCTTCGGATCGATCTTCTGGATGCGATTCTCGGCAATCTGAAACAGGTGCTGGCCGTCGAAGGCCGTTCCGGCATCCGCGGCGACATTGATCGAATGCCGCATCGCCCCGCTCGCAGGGTCGAAGGCGTTCAGCGTCTCTCCCGCGGCAAACCAGACTTGTTGGCCGTCGTAGGTGACACCATGCACTCTGTCGATACCGGGAAAAGGCCCATATTCCCGGACGATTTCCGCGTTTGATCGTTCCATGCTTCCACCTTAGTCAATCGGCAGAGGAGCGGGGAGTAACAAGGTTGTCGTGAATCCGGGCATGGGCGGGGTCAGCCAACGGCGCGCTCGACCCCGCCCGAACGACTGCACTTTCCCTGCTTCCGCAAGCGAGTCGAGCGCCCGTTGAACGGTACGCTGGCTCGCGCCGAGAGCCAGGGCAAGAGCCGAGCTCGACCAGGATTCACCGTCGGCTAGGAAGGCGAGCACCGCTGCGTGCTCGTCTTCGACAGGCCGCGCCAGCACGACCACGTCGCGGGCGCGTACTGGCTCCAGCGCAAAGCCTCGCTTCGTCGCGGTAACATCGGCCAGCGGTCGCAGCGCCCTACGAAGCCGGCCGACTTCGACGCGCAGGCGTGCGCGGTGCGATTCATCGACAAGCCTCGCTCCGAAAGCTCGGGCGAGGAGCACGTCCCTCGGCACATCTGCCGGCCAGGCTTCGGCTACCGCTCGTGCAAGTGCGAACAATACCGGACGGCTTGCCAGCGGAACGATGGTGCAGGACTCGCGCACGACATGACGGCATGCGTCAACGACAAGCGCTTTCGACGCCAGTAACGCCTCAACGTCTTCGAGCAAGAGGAGTCGTTCCTCGCCATTCGCAACCATGCGCGCCGCGGGCGTGTTCAGGACGAGCGATGCACTTTCGACTTCCGCTGTCAACGCCGGGATACCTGCGTGGCGCGCGGCGTGGCCGGCCCGACTGAGCGCAGCGCGCGCCTCCTTGGTGCGAAGGCGTCGCATCGCGATCCCCGCAGACACCAGCTCGTGGACGGTCCGGAACGCCGGCGGGAAGGGCGTCGGGTCGAGCTGGACGAGCATTTGCTCTGCCTCGTCGAGGCGCCCGATCAGGAGGAGGCGCCGCACCTCGAGATACCGTGCATGCGCGGCGTTCAACCGGTCCCCGTGCTCTTCCAGCGTTGCCCGCGCCGCGGCGAGCGCTTTCTCAGGCCAGCCCAGGTCGCGCGAGACGAGCGCGATTTCCGCTTCGGCGACCATACACCTCGCGCGGGCCACAGCCTCATTCGTACCGAAGGCACGCGCAGCCTTTCGCAGGAGAGCCTTCGCTCGAACGAAATCGCCGAGTTGGGCCATCGCGATGCCTCGAAGCGCGAGGGCAGGCGCGTCGTCGCGCAGGGCGACTCGCTTCAATGCTTCGAGGGGCTCACCTGCCGCGAGTGCACGTGCCGCAGCCGTGATCAGCGAGTCCATCGAAATCCCGCCACACTTGTCACTCTCACTGTTTCGATGTCCGGCCTTAAATTCGTCTTGTGGGCAGCAAGAACCAGGTTATATCGGGAACGGAACGGCCGACCAACGAGAAACAAAACGATTCCGCAAAACAATCATCGCACCACTCGGTGGCATGTGCCGCTGGGCGAAACGACACAGAAAAGATGTGGGCGCTGACGTACACCTTTCGGCGGAAACAGCTCACGAAAACTGCGCCACGCTGGCAATCTGACATTGCCGAGCGATGAAGGAACCTGAAATGCATCCACCATTGAAAAACAAAGGCAAGGAAAGGAGAAATAAGATGGCAACAAGCAAGGAGAGAGATATGGAACAGCTAACAGGGAGTCTTCCAACGAACACGCCCCTGATCGTGTCGCCGCAGGAGTGGGAAACGGCGCGCCAGCAGCTTCTCGTGAAGGAAAAGGCCTTGACCCGCGCTCGTGACGCGCTCGCCGCCGAGCGCCGGCGGATGCCGTGGGTGGCCGTGGAGAAGAAGTACGAGTTCGACGGGCCTGAGGGCAAGGTTAGCCTGTTCGACCTGTTCGAGGGCCGCCGACAGTTGATCGTCTATCGCGCCTTCTTCGAACCCGGGGTGTTCGGCTGGCCCGAGCACGGCTGCCGCGGCTGCTCTCTGGGCGCCGATCAGGTGGCTCACCTGGCCCATCTGAACGCTCGCGACACCACTCTCGCGTACGCGTCGCGCGCGCCGCAGACGGACATCCAGCGCCTGAAGGCGCGAATGGGTTGGAAGATGCCGTGGTACACCATGACAGACAGCTTCGACAAAGACTTCGGCGTGGACGAGTGGCACGGCCACAATGTATTCATCCGCGACGACCACGGCAAGATCTTCCGCACCTACTTCATCAACAACCGCGGGGACGAGGCGATGGGGACCACCTGGAGCTACCTCGATCTCACGCCGCTCGGCCGTCAGGAGACTTGGGAGGACTCGCCAAAGGGTTACCCCCAGACCCCGCCATACAAGTGGTGGAACTGGCACGACAACTACGACGCGGAGGCCAGGCCTGATCCGAAGTGGGTCAAGGTGTCCGACGTTGGAGAAGCCGCCTTCCGAAAGCACGACGCAGAGGAGAAAGCATGACTGAGGTTCGCAAGGAGAGAACGATGCAAGACATCATGACAGATGAACTAGGAGCGCCCAAAATCGTCGATCGGAGCACCTTCCAGGCAGAGCTGGACGCATTGCGGGCTCGAGAGAAGGCTCACACAAGAGAAGGCGACGAAATTGCGGCCGCCCGCCGACGGCTCCCCATGGTTGAGGTGGACGGCGCCACACCACTCATTAGCGAACAAGGGGCGGTGACACTATTGGACGCGTTTGCGGGACGCCGGATGCTCATCGCCTATTACTTCATGTGGCACACCGGCCACCCCGCGCCCGAACAGTGCGAGGGGTGCACCTGGGTTACATCGCATGTCCGCGAGCTGTCCTATATTCATTCTCGCGACGTCACCTACGCCACGTTGTGCCAAGGCCCGTACGAAGAGAGCGCCCGGTACCGCAACTTCATGGGCTGGGAGATGCCTTGGTATTCCGCCCCGCGGGACTCGCTCGAGACTCTCTTGGTTGGACGCCGGGTTGGCAGGATGCACCTGGTGTGCTACCTGCGACAAGGATCCAATGTCTTCGAGACTTACTGGACGACCTCACGGGGCGTCGAGGTGATGGATAACAGCTTCCGGTTGCTCGACTTGACCGTCTACGGCCGACAGGAGACGTGGGAGGACTCGCCGCCCCGCTGGCCGCAACAATGGGAAGCCAACGCCGACCAACTCCGCGCCAATGGACGTCCCATCTCCCAGTGGTCTCGTCTCAAAGCTGGGTATTCCGACGACCTGGGAACCGGCACACGCTGAACCGCGCCGCTCGAAACGGAGACAGGATCATGACTCAGAGAACTTTCCTCGCCAGCAATTTGGAGTTCCGTGTCTGCCACAGCATGGACGCTGGCCTGGCTTCCAAGCGAATTTCCGATCATGCCTTCGTCGGTGTCTCCGCGTTGCTTTTTGCCACCAGCGCGGCGCTGACAATTGTCCGGTGCGCATCCATGCCGCCGATGCGAGGGATGCCGATGCCGGGCGGCTGGACGATGTCGATGGTGTGGATGCGAATGCCCGGACAGACGTGGCCCGAGGCCGCAGCGTCGTTCATCGGCATGTGGGTCGTGATGATGGTAGCGATGATGTTGCCGTCGTTGGCGCCAATGCTTTGGCGCTACCGTCAGGCAGTCGGCTGGAGGGGCGAATCGCGCCTCGGACGTCTCAGTCTGCTTGCGGGTCTTGGGTACTTCTTCGTGTGGACCCTGTTCGGCTTGGCTGTATTCACGCTGGGCGTCGTGCTGGCAGCAGTCCAAATGGAACTGTCGGCATTGGCGCGCGCTGTTCCGGCCGCGATCGCAGTGGTCGTGCTCATCGCTGGCGCGCTCCAGTTCAGCCAGTGGAAGGCACATCACCTTGCCTGCTGCCGGGAGGCGCCGGGGCGCAACCACACGCTCCAGGCCGACCTCAGGACGGCATGGCGGCAGGGTGTGCGCTTCGGAGTCCACTGCGGCTTCAGTTGTGCAAATCTCACGATGATCCTACTGGTCATTGGGGTCATGGACCTGCGTGCGATGGCTGTCGTGACGGCAGCCATCACTGCCGAGCGCCTTGCACCGGTTGGTGAGCCGGTCGCACGAGCCATTGGAGTGGTCATCGTCGGGGTGGGGTTGTTCCTGATCGTGCGAGCGGCCGGCCTTGGGTGACGCATCGGGATTCGCATTCGCCCGACTTCCGCGACGGTGTGATAGATTCATACATCTCTAGGAGGTTCCGATGAGGCGATACTTGGCGTTCTGTTTCGTCGTCGCGATGCTGCTGTCTGCCGGCCCTGTCTTCGCGCAGACCAAGGCCAAAGCGCAAAATGTTCCCGAAATCCCGTACGAATCGGTGCCGAATTTCCTGAAGCTTCCCGCCGGTCTGTACCTGGGCGAAGCCATGGGCGTGGCGACCAACTCCAAAGGGACACATCTTCGTCTACACGCGCAGCGCCAACACGCGCCTGTTCGAGTTCGATCAGAACGGCAACTACGTCCGCGAGATCGGCGAGGGGAACTACGGCTTCGAGTTCGCGCACTCGGTGCGCGTCGATCCGCAGGACAACATCTGGGTCGTCGACGAGGGAACGAACATGGTCATCAAGTTCAATCCCGCGGGACGCGTCGTGATGGTGCTCGGCCACAGGCCGGAGGCGGTTGCGGGCGCGCTCGCGACTCGCCAGCGGTCCCGCCGCCGCCCGCCGAGAAGTATCATGTTCGGCCGCCCGACCGATGTGGCGTGGGACCCGCAGGGCAACATTTTCGTCTCCGACGGATACGTCAATCACCGCGTGGTGAAGTACGACAAGAACGGCCGGTTCCTGCAGCAGGTGGGCAGCGAGAAGCCCGGCTCGGAGCCCAGCCAGTTCAACACTGCCGCACGGGATCGCGGTGGATGCGCAAGGCAACGTCTACGTCGCCGACCGCGCCAACCACCGGATGCAGGTTTTCGATAACAACCTGGTCCTCAAGGCGATCTACGACAACATCGGCGATTCCTGGACCGTCTGCGTTTCGCCCGGCCCGCACCAGTACCTGTTCACCTCCAACTCCAACCCCAACGGCAATGCTCCGGGGTCGTGGGACATCACCGGCGAGATCTACAAGATGGAACTGGACGGGACCATCGTCGGCAAGTTCGGCCATGCCGAGCAAGCAACTGGGCGGGTTCCAGGTGGTCCACATGATGGATTGCCGCAATCCGAACGAGATCATCGTCGCGGAAATCGAGTCCTGGCGAGTGCAGAAACTCATCTTGAAACCGCAGGCGGCCGCAGACCTCGGCGTCCGCGATAAGGAGGCTCTCCATGAGACGATTTTTGCTGACTTCGCTCGCCGCTGCGCTGCTTTCCGGCATCCCGGTGGCCGCCCAGTTTTCCGTGCCGGAGATCGCCTTCGATTCCGCGTCGACCTGCTGAAATTCCCGGACAACATTCATCTCGGCGAAGTGGCCGGCGTGGCGACCAACTCCAAGGGAGATGTTTTCGTCTACACCCGCACCGGCCATCCGACCATCTCGATCGGCACGGCGCGGCCGTTCGCGCACGGCGGCTCGCGGCTGTTCCAGTTCGATCAGACCGGGAAATTCGTTCGCGAGATCGGCCAGGATTCGTACGGATTCCTGGTCGCCCAGCAGGTGCGCGTCGATCCGCAGGACAACATCTGGGTGGTCGATCAGATGTCGAGCATGGTGATCAAGTTCGATCCCAACGGGCGAGTGCAACTGTTGCTGGGCAGAAAGCGGAGTCGGAGCGGGTTCCGGCCTGCCGCTCCCGGGCCGGCCTGCCGCTGGGCCGGTGGACGCGGCCCTGGCTGGTCCGGCGCCGCGGCCGGCGCCGAAGGTCCGCCGGCGGACGCGGCGGCCGTGGAGCCTCCTGGCGCCGGCCAGCAGAGCGATATTTTTCAGCGGCCCACCGACGTGGCGTGGGATGCCGCCGGCAACATCTATGTGGCCGATGGCTACGGCAACGCCCGCGTGGCCAAGTTCGACAAGAACGGCAAGTTCATCAAGTCCTGGGGTTCCAGAGGGACGCGCCCGGCCAGTTCAACACGTCGCACGGGATCGCGCTCGATGCGCAAGGCAACGTCTACGTCGCCGACGCCGGGAACAAGAGAATTCAGGTCTTCGACGGCGACGGGAACTTCAAGACGCAGTTCCTGAATGTGGGGACCCCGTCGGCGATTTGCATCACGCCGGGACCGCATCAGTATCTCTACAGCTCCAATTCGAACCCGCCGGAGGATATCGACGTCGAACGGCGAGATCTACAAGATGGAGTTGAACGGGAAGATCGTCGGGCAAGTTCGGCAAAGCGGGGAAGCTGCCGAAGGAATTCGGCACCGTCAATGCCATCGATTGCCGCAGCGACAACGAGTTGTATGTGGGCGAGATCGGCAACTGGCGAGTGCAGAAGCTCACTCTCCATGCGAATTAGCGCGGCGCCAAGCCGCGTGCGGTCAGGTCCGGCCGACACCGTTTCTCATCCCGGACCAGGCGGCCTTGCGTGGCTGCTGGTGTTGCTGGCGGGAAGCGGCTGCGCGGCGCTCATCTACGAAATCGTCTGGTTCCAGTTACTGCAGTTGGTGATCGGCTCGTCCGCGATCTCCCTCGGCCTGCTGTTGGCGGCCTATATGGGCGGCCTGTGCCTGGGCAGCGCTCTCCTGTCTCGCCTGGTGTCTTCCCGGGTTCACCCGCTACGAGTCTATGCCCTCCTCGAACTGGGCATCGGAGCGTTCGGAATTCTCGCGCTTTTTGGGGTTCCCCTTGTGGGCCGCATCTACGTCGCGGGCGCTTCCCAGGGAATGTTTGGATTGCTCTTGCGGGGGCTGGTGGCGGCGGTGTGCCTGCTGCCTCCGACGCTGTTGATGGGCGGATCGCTGCCCGCCATCGCGCGCTGGATCGAGACCACTCCGAAAGGCGTTTCCTGGCTGGGGTATCTTGTACAGCGCCAACATCTGCGGCGCCATACTCGGCTGCCTGCTCGCGGGTTTTTACTTCCTGCGAGTCTACGATATGGCGGTCACCACGTACGTCGCTGCCGCCATCAACCTGGCGGTGGCTGCGCTGGGCACGGTGCTGGCAGCCCGCACCAGTCACATGCCACCGGAAGTTGTTACGCCAGCCGCCAGTCCGTTGCGGGCCCCTGGCGCTCGCCGGATCTACCTCGCCATTGCACTCTCCGGATTGTGCGCGCTGGGCGCTGAAGTAGTCTGGACGCGGCTTCTCTCTCTGCTGCTCGGTGCGACGGTCTACACTTTCTCCATCATCCTCGCCGTATTTCTGGTGGGGCTGTGGGCCGGCAGCAGCGCAGGTTCGTTCCTGTCGCGACGCACTCCTCGTGTACGCGAGGCTCTGGCCGTATGTCAGATTCTTCTTGCGGCGGCGATTGCCTGGACCGCCTACACCATGGCGCATTCGCTGCCGTACTGGCCGGTGGACCCGTGGCTATCACTCGATCCCTGGTTCAACTTCGAGCTCGACCTGGTTCGCTGTGTATGGGCAATCTTCCCGGCGACATTCCTGTGGGGCGCGAGTTTTCCCCTGGCGCTGGCGGCCGCGGCCGAACCGGGGCAGGATCCCGGGCAACTCTCGGGAGAAATCTACTCTGCCAATACAGCGGGTTCGATCGTCGGCGCGCTGGCGTTCAGCCTGATCTTCATTCCCCAACTGGGAACCAGTCAGTCGCAGCAGCTACTAATTGGCGCTGTCGGTGGTTACCGCCCTGATCGCAGCTTCCTCTGTCCGCGGTGTCGCTCTACTGCGTCCCAAGCCGCTTCTCGCTGGAGTCGGCGCACTGGTACTCGGTCTGGGCCTGGCGATGACTGTGTCCGACGTCCCCTGGCAGGTGGTCGCGTATGGAAGGCGCATCGCGCCCATTGTGCGTGCCGCGGATTTATTTGACCGGGCGAATCCGACCACCGTTCTCTTTCGGGGCGAAGGCATCAACTCCTCAGTGGTGATTGCAGAGAGGGCCGGCCAGCGGCATTTCTACGTGAGCGGCAAGGCGGAGGCTTCCACCGCGCCGCTCGACATGCGTCTGGAGCGGATGATGGGGCACGTCCCGGCGCTGATCCATTCCAGCCCCCGCTCCGTGCTCGTCGTGGGATTCGGTGCGGGCGTTACGGCCGGCTCGTTCGTCCCATACCCGGAAGTACGCAGCATCGTCATCTGCGAACTGGAACCGCTCATTCCTCCAGCCTCGACTCAGTTCTTCGGCAAGCAGAATAACTGGGTTCTCAACGATCCGCGGACTCGCGTGGTTTATGACGATGCCCGCCACTACATCTTCACAACAAGAGACAAGTTCGACGTGATCACCACCGATCCCATACATCCCTGGGTGAAGGGCACTTCGACGCTCTACTCGAAGGAATATTACGAACTGGTGAAGCGCCATCTGAATCCAGGCGGTGTGGTGGCGCAGTGGCTGCCGATTTACGACAGCGACCTGGATACGGTGAAGAGCGAACTGGCCACCTTCTTCGCGGCTTTTCCGAACGGCACCATTTGGAGCAACAATCTGAGGGGCGACGGCTACGATCTCGTCTTGCTGGGCCGGGCCGATGCGACCGCCATCGACGTGGATCAACTGCAGCGCCGCCTCGATGGCAACGGCTACCTGGCGGTTTCCCAGTCTCTGGCAGAGGTCGGATTTCATTCCGCCGTGGATGTGCTGGCGACGTATGCAGGCAGAGCGTCCGATTTGGGGCCACTGCTAGCGGACGCGCAAATCAATGACGACCGCAACCTCCGCCTGCAATACCTGGCGGGCCTGGGGCTGAATTCCATGGCCTATCAGAAGATTTATTCCGATATCCTCGCCTACCGTAACTTCCCCGAGGGAATGATTGCGGGGACCGGCGGGCGCATCGACGCGCTGCGTACTTTGATTCGCCCGACAACTGCCAAGTAGTCTGACCGCGCTCTACGGTCACGGCTCTGTAAGTTGTCGTGTTTCGCGGCAAATGTAAATTTCGGGTGCATCCCCCTTGACTCCGGTATCTGACATTGATATACCAGTCCGCCAAGTAGGGTTGTTCCAGTCTGCCATAGAGGTAACGGGAAACATGAAGACGATTGCGCTGCTTGCCTGTACTTTCTTGCTGACCCTCGCTTCCGCGTGGGCACAGACGTCTCAAATCACCGGCAGTGTCAGAGATGCAACGGGTCTCGCCATTCCAGGAGCCGCTATCAAGGCGACGCAAACAGCCACCGGGGTCGTGCGTACCGCAACCAGCGGCGGCGACGGCGAGTACATCCTTCCCAATCTTCCCATCGGCCCATATTTGTTGGAAGTCACCAAGGAAGGCTTCAGTAAGTACGTGCAAACCGGCATCGTGCTGCAGGTCGACACCGTCCCCAGCGTGGATGTCAGCATGAAAGTCGGTGCGGTCACCGAACAAGTAACGGTGGAGGCCGGAGCTGCTCAGGTGGAAACGCGCACCACCAGCGTTGGGCAGGTGGTGGATTCGCAGCGTCTCCAGGAGATGCCTCTGAACGGCCGCGAAGTTCACGAACTCATCTTCCTGGCCGGCATGGCGAACTACCCAGGCGCGGCCTCATTGAACACGGTTCGGAACTACCCCACCGTGGTTGTCTCGGTAGCAGGCGGCGCGCCGGATTCAGTCTCCTACGCACTCGACGGCGTCATCCACCAGGATCCGTATAACAACTTGAGCCTGCCCTTGCCATTCCCCGACGCCTTGCAAGAGTTCAAGGTGGAAACCAGCGCGATACCGGCGCAGTATGGCTATCACTCCACTGCGATGGTGAACGCCGTGACTAAGTCAGGCACCAACCAGTTTCACGGCGACCTGTTTGAGTTCCTGCGGAACGGAGATCTGAACGCGAATGACTACTTCAATAACGCCATTGGGAAGCCGCGCGACACCCTGAAACGCAACCAGTTCGGCGGAACGGTTGGCGGCCCCATTCGCAAGGACAAACTGTTCTTCTTCGCAGGCTATCAGAGGACGTCACTGCGTTCGGATGGTACCCAGTCCACCGCCTTCATTCCCACTCAGGCCATGGCGGGCGGCGACTTCAGTCAATATGTCAGTCAATGTACCAATGGCACTCCTCTGCCGTCAGCGCTGGGTTTCACCAATAACCAGATCCCAGTCCAATCGCTTGACCAAGTCTCTCTGAACATCCTGAAGACGTTTCCCGCAACCACCAATGCGTGCGGCAAGACTTCCTTCGCAACGGTTGCCAACCAAGACGAGAACTTACTAACGTCCAGAGTGGATTGGCAGGCAAGCTCTAATAATTCCGTCTTCGGACGCTTCACTTACGCGAAGCTGAAGACGGGCTCCACGTTTGACGGAAAGAACCCGCTATCGATCGCCAACTACGGTAACAACGATCTGGACTACGGACTGGTTATCGGGGATACCTGGGTGATCAGCCCCAGCCTCGTCAGTTCCCTGCGGGTGGGAGCCAACCGGACCAACATCGTGAAAATTCCGGACAACTATCAATCGTGGAGCAGTTTCGGCGCGAACATCTCACCTCTTGCCGGCAACATAATCGCGATCGCCGCCGGCAACCAATTCGCGGTGGGCGGGGGCGCCGCTTCGCCAGGCCAGTCCCACAACGGGCCTTTGTGGTCGATTTACGAGGACATCAACTGGATCAAGGGGGCGCACCAGATTACCTTCGGCGGCAGTGTCTATAAACAGATGCTGAACTACTGGTCCGGGGTGAATGCGGTCGGCACTGCTACGTTCGACGGTTCCGTCAGTGGATCGATCCTGACCGACTTCATGTTGGGTCGCCCCGGGACATACGCGCAGGGTACCATTTATGGCTTCTACAGCCGGCAGACTTACCAGGCGCTCTACATACAGGATTCGTGGAAGATCAGCCCGCGGTTGACGGCTAACATCGGCGTGCGCTGGGAACCGTACACGGCGGTTTACCAAAAGTACGGCGGCCAGGATGCACATTTCGATCAGGGGCTGTTCAACGGGAACGTGCGCAGCACCATTTACCAGAACGCGCCTCCGGGGATGGTCTTCTCCGGCGACTCGCAATATACCTGCGGCAACAGCTTCAACTGCCCCAAGTGGGACAAGTTCTTTCCTCGCGTGGGAATCGCCTGGGATCCCAGAGGCGACGGGAAAACGGTCATCCGCGCAGCCTACGGGATGTTTGGGGACCGTATGAGCATGCTCTCCCTGAGCCAGGAACAATTCGGCTCGCCCTTCGGCAACCTAGTCAGTGCGGCGGGGGGGAACCTTACCAACCCGTGGTCAAATTACGGTGGACTGCCGGGATTCACGCAAGCAGGGCAGAATCCCTTGCCCATACTCGCCAATCTTCAGGGCCTTGGCCACGTCAGCTCCAGCATTCCTTTCCCGACGTTTGGCACTTACGTGAGCTCGCCTCTGACTAACTTTCACCCGACATACGTGAACCAGTGGAATCTCAATATTCAAAGACAGATCGGCCAAAACTGGTTGCTGAGTCTAAATTATTTGGGAACCAGTACCATCCACTTTATGGGCACCGCGGATATCAATCAATCCGTGCTGATCCCCAACACGGGCCCAACTGCGCTCGGGACATGTCCGCCAAAAGTTGTGGTGGGTTGCAACGCGACCAGCAATCAGAATCAGCGGCGCGTTCTGTATCAACAAAACCCGGCACTAGGGCAATACTATGCCGGTGTGGGCGTGCTGGACGACGGCGGCACAGGCAGCTACGAGGGCCTGTATCTATCTGTCCAGAAGAGGCTGAGCCACAACGTGACGATATTGTCCAATTACACCTGGTCGCACTGCATCAGCGACCCGTGGGCGCAAAACCCCACTGGGGCCGGAGTGGAAATCCCGGGCGCCCGCCGGCAATGGCGGAGCAATTGCGTCGGGACCGACCTGCGGCAACTGTTCGGTTTGAACATGGTGGCGACGACACCCAAGTTTTCCAGCCGCGCGCTGCGACTGGTAGCCAGCGATTGGCAAGTCGCCCCAATCCTGCAAGTCAAATCCGCACAGTTTTTCTCAGTGCTGTCCGGCCAGGACCGCGCGCTGAGCACGGTGCCGGGCCAACCCGCCAGTTTGTTGAGTACAAATCTGTATCCAAGCCATCAGAGTGTCGACCACTGGCTCAACCCCGATGCCTTTGGACAACCTGCGTTTGGCACGTACGGCAATTTGGGCTTCAACAACATCAAAGGGCCGGGTGTCTTTCAACTGAACCTGGCGCTGTCGAGAAACTTCTCGATCGCCGAACACAAGACGTTTCAGGTGCGGGCAGAAGCCTTCAATCTTCCCAATCATCTGAACCCGTTCACGCCGGGTATCGCGGCCATTAACACGACGCTCTTTGGCGGCCAACAAAACCGCAACGCATCGAACTTCGGGCAGATCACCAGCGATATCAGCGGAAATAACGGGCTGCAGAGCGGCGACTACCGCGTCATCCAGTTCGCCATGAAGTTCATGTTTTAGGGGGGATCCTGTGATGCGGGGCTTGCCCTTCGAAACGCGAGGCGGGGCTTGGCCCCGCCCCAATTGCAGCTACGCGGTGTAATAGCGCGGATAGACCTTTTCGAGAAAGTGGAGCATATCAGACTGGCTGTCGCCCATCATCAGCTCCAAGTTGACACGTTCCCCCGTTTCTAACGTCCATTGGCTATATTCCTGCCGCAACTCAGTCACGTCGGAAATACCGCGTATTGCAACACGGATGCGGTTTTTGCCGGCGGCAAGAACTACGCCTTCCAATCTTCTCTGTTTCGAGTCACAGATTATCAAGTTCATATTGTACCGTCCCTCCACGACGGTGATTCGATTCTGCGCTTGTTTTCGGATAAGCACATGTTGCCGTTTGTTATGGACCGTTACAGGAACGTGAAAAACGGAACGCCCATGCCGATTTCGGACAATTGCCTGCCGATTGACAGCCACTTCCCTCTCAGGTAGGATCTTAGCCGGTGTAGCGGCCATCCGCGACATTATTTATTCATATCCGCTCAGGGGCGATCAGGAATGCGAGAAATCAGGAAACGTTATCTTTTTAAGGCCGTGGTGTTGGCGGTCTCACTACTGGCGGCTTTACCCGCCGCTGCCCAGAATCAGACTTACAAGGCACCGCGGGCGGCCGACGGTCATCCCGATTTAAACGGAATCTGGCAGGCCTTCACCACGGCTAACTGGGATTTACAGGACCATTCGCAGCAGCCTGGGACCATGTGGGAAACGGGTTCGGTCGGGGCCGAACCTCCGGGGCAGGGTGTGGTGGAGGGAGGCGAAATCCCGTACCAGCCCGCGGCGCTCGCCAAGAAGAAGGCGAATTTTGAGAAGCGCCGGACCGACGATCCAGAAGCGAAATGTTACATGCCGGGCGTGCCGCGCGCCAACTACATGCCCTACCCGTTTCAGATTGTGCAGTCCCCGCAGGGCATTCTGTTTGTCTATGAGTTTGCCAGCGCCAATCGCTTCGTCAACATGGGTAAACCCCAGGAGGCCGGCTCCGATACCTGGATGGGCACCAACAACGGCCACTGGGAGGGTGAAACTCTGGTGGTCGATGTCACCGGCCTGAACGGTCTGGCATGGTTGGATCGCGCGGGGGATTTCTCCAGTGACCAGTTACACGTGGTGGAGCGTTTCACCCGCGTCGATCCGTACCACATCAATTACGAAGCCACCATCGAAGACCCGAAGACGTTCACGCGGCCCTGGAAGATCAGCATGCCGCTGTATCGCCGGGTGGAAAAGAACGCGCAGCTTTTGGATTTCAAGTGCGTGGAGTTTTCCGAAGAGCTGCTCTACGGACAGTTTAAGAAGAAGTAGAGAGGGGTTCCGATGCGACGATTTCTGGTTTGCTTCGGTCTGCTGGCGGCGGCTGCCATGGCAGCCCCGGGTACGAATCCACAACCCAAGACGCCTTGGGGCGATCCAGACCTGCAGGGCATTTGGCCCGGCAATATGGGTGTCCCCATGCAACGGCCCAAGAACCTGGGCGACCGGACCGCTCTCACCGACGAAGAGTACGCGCAGCGAGTCGCACAGGCGCAGAAAGCGGCTGCGTCGGATAACGAAGAGCGCGCGCCTAAGGATGCCCGCATCGGAATCGGGCCGCCCTCCTATTGGACCGAGCGCGGCAAACCGACCCGCCAGGCTTCGCTGATTATCGATCCTCCCGACGGCCGGATTCCGGCGCTGACTCCGGAAGCGCAGAAGCGCCGCAAAGAGGCGCGCGGAGGCCTCGGAGACCCCGCCGAATGGGCCGGGCGCGCGGACTCCTACGAGGATTTGAACCTGTATTACCGCTGCATCACGCGCGGTGTCACCGGCTCCATCATCCCGGTGGTATACAACAATGGAAACCAGATTCTGCAGGCCCCTGGGTACGTGGTGATCCGCAATGAAATGATCCATGAGGCGCGCGTGATCCCTCTGGACGGGCGCCCGCACGTTTCCGATAGCATCCGGGAATACATGGGCGATTCGCGCGGCCACTGGGAAGGCAACACGCTGGTGATTGAGACTACCAATTACACCGACAAGACCAGCATCGGATCGAACGGCGTGGGGTACAACGGCGAAGGGGGCCGTCATAGTTCGGTCCTGAAAACGGTGGAGCGCCTGACCCGCCTGGACGATAACACGCTCAGCTACGAAGCCACCGTGGACGATCCGCAGACATGGACGAAGCCCTGGACCATGCGGATCGAGTTGAAGCGCGATTCCAAATACCAGTTCCTCGAATACGCGTGCCATGAGGGCAACTACGCGATGAAGGATATCCTCAGCGGAGCGCGCGCCGACGAGGCGGCTAAGGCATCAAAGTAGTGTGGAAGACCGCTCCCTCTGGTCACGGCTCAGTATGCGAGCCGTGCGTTACTGAGCCGTGACCAAAGGGAGCGGTCGTGCGATGAAACTCAGCCATATTTCGTGTCTACTGGCTGCGACCTCCCTCCTAGCCTCCTCTGACGCGCCGCGCCTGGTCTTGAGCGGCACTGAAGTCGACGACAAGGCCTCGCTCACCTCCGACGGCCGCTTCCTGGCGATGACCGATTGGTCCTCGGGTGACCTGGCCCTTCGCGATCTCGCCACCGGACAAACGACGCGGCTCAAGGTCAAGAGCGGCGGTTGGGAATCCGACGACTTCGGCGAATTCGCCGTCCTGTCGCCCGACCAGCGGCAGCTCATTTATGTCTGGCACGAAGGCTCGGCTCCGGGACACTTGCGCGTCGTTCCTAACCAGCCGGGCGCCAAGCCGCGCATCCTGGTGCGCAATTCCGAGTTCCCTTACATCCTGCCGTCCGCCTGGTCGCTTGACGGCAAGTCCGTACTGGTGCATTTGTGGAAGAAAGACTACACCGCGCAATTGGCCTGGGTGTCGGTGGCCGATGGCTCACTCACGGTGCTGCGGTCGCTCGATTGGCGCGGCGCGCCACTCAAAGCAGGCGGTCCCAGGCTATCGCCCGACGGCCGGTTTATCGCCTATGCCGCGCTGGTGCGCCCGGGCTCGCTCGATAGCCGAATCTATCTTCTCTCCGCCGATGGCGCAAGCGAGCGCGAGATCGTGACCGGCACGGGGGTAAACGAAGCTCCCGTGTGGACCCCCGATGGCACGCGGCTTCTGTTCAACAGCAATCGCTCCGGCCGTTACGATTACTGGTCGGTACCCGTGCGCGATGGACTGGCAGCGGGTGCGCCGACCCTGGTGGCACGCGACATCGGCAAGATTTTTCCGATTGGCCTTACGCGGTCCGGGTCCTTTTATTACGTTCACGAGCGGGGCAACGAAGATATCTTCTTAGGGAATCTGCAGCCGGGCGGGGAAGTTCGCAGCGGCCCTTCCGTGAAGCTGACCGGGAATTCCGCTGGCTCGAATCGCAGTCCAGCCTGGTCGCCGGATGGCAGCTTCATCGCCTTCAAACGGCGCGGCGCAGGCAACCGGCCCGGCTATGACGTGGTGGTCCACTCGCTGGCGACCGCGGAGGAGAAGACCTACGTTAGTCCGTCGCTGGCCGGAACTCCGTCGCGCCCGGCTTGGTTTCCGGATGGCAAGAGCCTGCTGGTGGCGCTGACCGACAATCAGAATCGCATTTCGTTCCATCGTCTGGAATTGGCTACCGGCGTGTTTAGAGAGATAGCGCCCGGCGATCCCTCGTATCTCGCCCTGGCGGCTCTTTCCCCGGACGGGAAGACCATTTACATCGCGACGCATGAAGACCGCGCCAACACCGGCGGCGTAGTGGCTTTTGATATTGCCGGCTCCGAGCAGATGAGCATCTTCCGCGCGCCGGGCTTCGTCAATAATCTGGCCCTGAGCCCCGATGGCCGCACGCTCGCGATCGCGCGCAGCATACCGCATGACGCGCACTGGGAGGGCCGCCTCTCGCTGGTGGGCGTGGATGGGAGAGATCTCCGCGACATTTACGGTGTTGCCCGGGACGTTTTCGGAGGCGGGCCGATGCTGGCGTGGAGCAAGGATGGCGGCTCCGTTTTCTTCGCGCAAGGTGAACGCGAGTGGCAGCTCATGCGCATCCCCGCTGCCGGCGGCCAGCCCGTGCTCGCGGGGTTGACCACTACGGGTCTAAGGCACGACCTGGTTCTCAGCCCCGACGGCTCGCGCATCGCCTTCGGCCACGGCAAATTCAGCATCAAGGAGACCCGGGCGATCGATCACCTTTCATCCGCCTGGGAAGCCGCGCCATGAAGGTGCTGCTGCTCCTGGCTTCGGCGGCAGCGTTGCCCCATCCCCCGCTCGGGCTGGACGTCTACATGCCCGTTCCGGAAGGCAATCCACTCACTGCCGCCAAAATCGAGCTGGGGCGTCAATTGTTTTTCGATAAGCGTCTTTCGCGCGATGGAACGCTCGCGTGCGCCGGCTGCCACGATCCGGAGCGCGCATTCTCTGATGGGCGCACGGTGGCGCGCGGAGTAGGCGGGGCGGAGGGCGCGCGTAATTCGCCCGCGCTGATCAATCGCGGCTACGGCCAGTCGTTCTTCTGGGACGGCCGCGCGGAGAGTCTGGAGCGGCAGGCCCTGGAGCCTATCCTCAATCCCAAGGAACTAGCGTTAACCAGGGAGGAATTGGAGCGGCGGACGCATCTGACCGCGGTTGAAGTGACCGCGGCTCTGGCGAGTTATGTGCGCACGATTCGATCGGGCGATTCGCCGTACGACCGCTTCACGATGGGGCAAGCCGCGGCGTTGAGTGCTGTCGAAAAGGCCGGTCTCGATCTATTCCGCGGAAAAGGCCATTGTGTGAACTGCCACGCCGGTCCCAATTTCACCGACGAGCAATATCACAACACCGGAGTCTCCTGGGCCGGCGGCCGCTATACCGACGACGGGCGCTTCGCCGTTTCCAGGAACGAAGAAGACCGCGGCGCATTCAAGACTCCGACTCTTCGCGAGGTGGCCCGGACCGCACCGTACATGCACGACGGCAGTCTGGCGACTCTGGACCAAGTGATGGATTTCTATTCCGAAGGCGGCCGCACGAACCCGCACCTGGACCCCGAGATCCGCCCGCGCCATTTCACCGCGGAAGAAAAGCGGGCGCTGCTAGCATTCCTGCGCTCGCTGAGCGGGGTAGTGCCGCGATAGCTGGTAGGGCGGCCCCCCGGTCCGTGCGGGTCCCCCTGGACCCGCGGCGTCTTTCTGCTACCCGTGAGAAGCCGGCCAGGGGGCCGGCTGCGGACCAGGGGGTCCGCCCTACCGTTTAGAACGTAATCTTCGCCACCAGTGTGCCGTTCCGCGGCACCTGCGCGCCGGTGAAGCCCGGTGTCAGCGTATTCATGAACCCGTAGCCGGAAGCCGCATTGCCGTTCGGCTGGTGGGTCTGCGGCAACTGCGCGTTGGTCGAGGCCGGATTGCCCCAGTAGGCGCGGTTGAACACGTTGTAAAACTCGATCCGAACGTTAAACGTCATTCTCTCTTTCACGCGCCAGGTTCGGCCGAAATTCATGTTCTCGCCCGGACGGCGCTGTGTCCGGTAGTCGCTGTAATACGCAGCCGACGATCCAAACTGGCCCGGCAGGGGATTGGTCCATGCATTCGGGTTCAGCAGGAAGGTTGTGTTGGGATCGAAGCAGTGGCAATTGGGGTCGGCTTTGAAAAGCGGCTGACCGGGTACGCGGTTGGCAAATGTCCCCGTGCCGATGGCAGGAGACCCCGGGATCGCGGCGAACAACGATAAGTTTAGGTTGTTGTTGGCGAACGGAACCTGGATGGGAAACCCGCTCGAATACTGCAGAAAGGCTCCGTACGTCCAATCGCGGGCGATGTATGACAGCACCTTGTTGCCGCCCAGCTTGGGCGTAATGTACGTAATCGAGATATTGAACAGGAACGGTTGGTCGTATAGGGAAATGTACTTGCTGAGCTTGGGATTGGCGATATCGTTGACCACCGCGTTGCCGGCCGTCCCCGGGTTAGGCTCGCCGATCTCGGTGCCCTCGGTGAGCGTCTTCTGCCACGAGAATGTGCTGAGCACTGACAGCCCGTGGGAAAAACGCTTGGTCACTTTTAACTGCAGCGCGTCGTACCAGGTATCGCCTAGCGGAGCCCAGGTGGTGTTGATGTTGGTGAACTGCGGGAACGGCCGCAGTGCCTGGGCCAGAGATTGGCTGAGCGGGAACCCCGCGTAGGGCACGGTGTTGAGCCCCCGCGCGATCACATCCGGCGAACTCAGAGCATGGGTCAGCATCGCGGCGTCGGTGGGGTTGTTAATGTCGATTCCGAGCGCCGTCAGTTTTGCCCTGGAAACTTCGTTGATATTGCTCAGGGCGGGAGATTGCCACCAGATGCCGCGGTTGCCCACGTACGTCGCCTCTGCCACCAGGTTCGGGAAAAGCTCGCGCTGGATTCCGACACTCCATTGATATTGGCGCGGAGGACGCCCGGCGTTCGGATCGAGGAACGGTTGGGGCGAGGCGACCGGTGTCGTCGTGGTATTGAACTGGCTCGGATTAAAGTTGGGCCACGGCTTGGGATTGAAAGAAGTCGGAATCCCTACTGCCAGCGTGGTGACGGCTGCGCCAAAGCTCGGCGCGCTGACGGTATTAGACGATCCGGCCAAGCCCGAGGAAATGTTGTTGTTGGATTCCGTGCTGCCATAGATAATCCCGAAGCCGCCGCGGATGACCGTCTTGGGCGTGATCTGATAGGCTACTCCCAGCCGCGGACCGAGGGCCCACGGATAGTTCTTGGCCAGGCTGCAGTTGCAATGGCCGGGCCCGTTACCATCAAATGTCATGGCTCCTAGAATGCCACCTAGTACCGGGTTGGGCGTGGTCGGCGAGAAGAACGGGTCGCGTCCGTGCTCCTCCCGCAAGTAAGTGGAAAAGTCATACCGCAAACCATAATCCACCGTCAGTTTGCGCGTGATCTTCCAGGAATCCTGGGCATAAAACGCCAATTGATGTTTGCCGAGGCGCGGGGCCACAGGGTTGCTGACGCTCACCGTTTTGACATCACCCAAAAGGAAACTAGCGTAACCGAATCCCGGTGTCTGGCCATTGAGGGTGGTCCCATTCAGATAGGGCAGGCTAGTTTGGTCGGCTGCGAATGTATAGGTTCCGGCCGTATTCGTCGCCACATAAGCCGGGTATCCTTCCAGCCGCAGCTCAGAGCCGAATTTGAACGTGTGGTTGTTCTTTACCCAGGTCAGGCTGGTATTGGCCGTCTCGGCCTGGGTAACATTGTTCCCGGAAGCGGAACCGCCGAAATTCTGCATGCCTCCCTGTCCCGTGCACACATAAGGCGTGAAGGGACCCGGGCCGGTGCACAATCCCGACATGGGGGGAAAGAACGTGTGGGTGAGGCCGCCGTTCAAGCCCAGTTGTTGCTGGGCATTATAGTTGGGGACTTGTCCCTCTTCGTTGACCGTGGGCACGAAAAAGTAGTTGCTGCGGTAGCCGGCGCCGAAATGGAAGAGCAGTGTCGGCGCCAGGGTGTGGTCGTAATTAGCTCGGTAGACGAACGCGTGTTGAAACGTTCCCGCGTTCGTCGCCAGCGGGTCGGGTAAACCGTCCACCTGGCCGAACGTGAAGGAAAGCGGAGCGGTGGTCTTGGTCTCCTGCCAGAAGAAGGACAGCTTTCCTTTGGAGGTGATCAATTGATCGATCTTGAATGACGGAATTGTGGTAACGCGGGTGGTGGGAATATTGGGAACGAAGTTATTCACCAACCCAGAACCGGTCGGCTGGGGAAACAGGGCCTGAATATTTTTCGCGACCTGATCGAAATCCGTCTGTGGAATCGCATTGTTCGGGAAGGGATCCCTGACGACTTTGCCGCCGACCGTCTGATTCGTGGTGGGATCGTATATTTCGTTGGGAAAAATCGGCCGGCCGAGGGGGTCGGTGCCGATCTGATTGGGGAGCATCGCTGCGGCGAAGTTGCCTAGCCGGTATGCCGCCGCGGGCACCGTTTCCTGTTGATTGTTGATCGCGACGTGCTCGCGGTACTGTTCGAAGTTGAAAAAGAAAAAGGTTCTGTTGTGGCCGTTATAGACCTTGGGAATCCAAACGGGGCCGCCGATGGTAAAGCCATAATCGTTGCGGCGGCTGCGCGGCCGGGGATTGCCCGCCGGAGAATCCGTAAACGGCTGGCCCGCGTTGAATATCTCGTTCACGAAATTCTCGTATGCCGTGCCATGCAACTGGTTTGTGCCCGATCTCATGGTCACGTTGAACATGCCGCCGCCCACCTGCCCATATTCAGCGGCATAATTGCTGGTCTGAATGGCCACTTCCTCGATCGCGTCCACGCTGGGCTGTGTCTGCGCCGGCACGCCGGGCGTTCCAGTATTGGATGCGTCCTGCCCCTCGATGCGGAACGATTGCGTATTGTTCGGAGCGCCATTGACGCGGACCTGCGCGTTGGCTTGCCACATGGTTCCGGGGATCATCTGCATCACGGCGTACGGATTTCGAATGCCCGCGCTTCCCGCTTGCCCCGCGCCAATTCCCAATATGGGAAGGTCGTCCATGGTTTTTGCGGTTACGCTGTGGCTGATATCGCCGCTCTCGGTGCGCAGCAGCGGAGCGTCAGCTTGAACGGTGATGGACTCGGTGGCGCCGCCCACTTCCAAAGCGATGTCGACGCGCAGTGTTGCCGCCACCTCCACGGTGATACCTTGCCGGACGTACTTCTTGAAGCCCGGCACAGCCACCGAAATCTCATAGACGCCGACGGGCAATTGCACAATCGTGTAGTTTCCCGTGGTGGTGGTCGCCGCCGGGTACGCTAGTCCAGTTTCCTGGTTTTTAGCTTCCACCGACGCGTTGGCTACCACTGCGCCCGCGGGATCGGAAACGGTTCCGGTAATCGTGCCGCGGTCTTGAGCAAAAACCACCACAGCGCCTAGACACAAGCAGCATGTTAAGAAAAGCGAGCGCATCAAGTCCCCCCTCTAATCGCCGGTCGCGCTCCGCGAGAGCAACTCGCGACCTCTGAGCGTTTTGACCGTTTCAGAGACCATATAAGAATCCAGGGTCCGTGTCAATGCCTTGCCGAACTTTTTCAGAACGCGTCGGATATACTGTGTGTCACCAGGAGGTTGGTATGCAATCAGCATCGCTCGGCGCAGCCGTCCTCGCACTCGCTTCGGTCATCACGGCTTCCGCGGAGATCAACGATCCTGTCCGCTTGGAGAACGGGTCGATCGCAGGCATCGCCGGATCCGGCACGGAGATGCGTATCTTCAAGGGCATTCCGTTCGCTGCGCCTCCTCTCGCCGATCTGCGCTGGCGCGCGCCGCAGCCTGCGCCGCACTGGGATGGCGTGCGCAAGACCGATAAGTTTGGACCTGTCTGCATGCAGAATTCGGCGGGGCCGAACGCCCAACTGGCGAGCGAGGACTGCCTCTACCTGAACGTGTGGACCGCGGCCAAGTCCGCTGCCGAGAAGCGGCCCGTCATGGTTTGGATTTACGGCGGCGGATTCAGCGGCGGATCGGGATCGCTACCCGACTACGATGGAGAAGCGCTGGCCAGGAAGGGCGTGGTGGTGGTCACCTTCAACTACCGCCTGGGCGCTTTCGGCTTCTTCTCCCATCCCGAGCTGACCAAGGAATCCGACCGGCGCGGCGCCGCCAATTTCGGGCTCATGGACTCAGTTGCAGTGCTCCAGTGGGTCCAGAAAAACGTGGCCGCGTTTGGCGGCGACCCCAAGCGCGTGACCATATTCGGCGAATCGGCCGGCTCGGCGATGGTGGCTGACCTGATGGCCACTCCGCAAGCCAAGGGGCTGTTCCAACGCGCCATCGGCGAAAGCAGCTCGTGGACCACCGGTTCGATCGGGCGCATGCTGACTCTGGAACAAGCGGAACAGGCCGGAGTGAAACTGGCCCAGGTGCTCGGCGCCAATTCGCTGGCGGAAATGCGCGCCAAACCGGCCGATGCGGTGCTCAAGGCCGGACGCGGTTCGGGGCCGGTGGTGGATGGCTGGATGCTGCCTGAGGATGTGGGCACGGTCTTCGCGCAAGGCAAGCAGCACGACGTGCCTTTGCTTGTGGGCTCGAACAAAGACGAGGGCACCTTCTTCTTGCAGCCGACCACTTCCGACGCCTTCACGCAACAAACGCAGCGCCGCTTCGGCGACCTCGCCGATTCCTTCCTGAAGCTCTACCCCGCGTCATCGAATGAAGAGGCCAACGCTTCGGCGCTCACCGCCTTCCGCGATGAAGTCGGGTGGGTGATGCGCAATTGGGCGCGGCTCGAGACTAAGACCGGCAAATCCAAAGCGTACACGTACTACTTCGTTCACGAGCCACCCGTCGCGCCCGGTTCCAAAGGCGGCGGGCGGGGACGCGGCGCCACCCATACCGCCGAGATTCCGTACGTATTTCAGAACCAGGGCAATCGCCCCTGGACTGATGTCGACCGCCAGCTTTCCGACATCATGTCGTCCTACTGGGTAAACTTCGCCAGCACCGGCGATCCCAACGGAAAGGGGCTGCCCAAGTGGCCCGCCTTCGATGCGAAGAGGAATCCGAATCCGCTGGTGCTGGGCGACAAAGTGGAAGTGGGGCCTTCGCTCACGGAGAGTCAGCTAGCGCTCTATCAGAGCTACTACGACAAGCAGGGGTCTTCGCGATGAAACATATTTGGCCGCTATTGTTGCCGCTGGCGTGCACCGCCCAGCCGCGTCCGCCGGCTCTTCATTCGCCCGAACTGCACCCCGACCGCACGGTAACCTTTCGCCTGGCAGCTCCCAAGGCCACCGAGGTGCGGATCACGGGAGACCTGGTCAAGACGCCGGTTGTGCTCGAGAAAGACGACAAGGGCGTTTGGAACATCACGCTCGGCCCCCTCAAACCGGATCTGTACAGCTACCGTTTTACGGTTGACGGCATCACCGTGACCGATCCCAGCAACCAGGCGCATCCCGCGACCGCGCTCGAAGTGCCCGGCGACGGCCCCATGTTCTACGACCTGCGCCCGGCCCCACACGGCGCGGTCCAGGAGCGCTGGTATGTCTCGAAAACGCTGGACACCACGCGCCGGGCCTACATCTACACGCCGCCGAACTACGAAAAGTCGACGGACCGTTACCCGGTGCTGTACCTGTTACACGGCGCGGGCGGCGACGATAGCGGATGGACGGAGAGCGGCCACGCCAACCTGATCCTGGACAATCTCATGGCGGATGGCAAGCTGAAGCCGCTGATCGTGGTGATGCCGTATGGATACGCGTATCCGCCAACATCGCCGCTGGCCGCGGGTGCGGACGCCATGAAACGCCAGCGCAGCGGGTTCGAGCGCGATCTGATCGAAGATTTGATTCCGTATGTGCAGGCGAACTATCGCGTCTACGCCGACCGCGACCATCGCGCCATCGCCGGCCTGTCGCTGGGAGGCGGCCAAGCCCTGGGGATCGGCCTCAGCCACGTAAATCTTTTCAGCCGCGTGGCCGGCTTCAGCGCCGCATTGGGAGCCGTTACCTCACCGCAAGCCGGCGGGCTCGATTTTAAAGCGCTGGTGGCCGATCCGAAGAAAGTGAACAGCCAACTCAAACTTACTGTGGGTGGGTTGCGGCACCGACGATACGCTCTACAGCTCCAACCAGGAGTTTTCGGAAATGCTGAATGCGGGCGGCGTGCGCCACACCTTTCGTTCGAGCGAGGGCGCACATACCTGGCTAGTCTGGCGCCGATACCTCAACGAAGTAGCACCCCTGCTGTTCTAGCACCGGCGGCCGAGACCGCCCGGCGTTACGGCTGGCGGTCCTTGTCGCCGGTGCGTCACTACGGCGCCGAAATACGATTGTGGTCCGTATGGAATCGACCATTAATCAGGTCATTCCACAACCTGACCACCTTGCTCCAAAGGCCGACTGCTTGGAGTACTCCGACGCACGTCGCCACCACAACCACAATGTTCAGAATTGCCTTGATGCTTCCCGCCATCGGGACGTAAGTATTAATTAGCCATAAACCCATCCCCACAACGATCAGCCCGAGTACGATATTCAGAATGCTTTTGATGTTCGCCGGAACCGTTAGATAGCTGTTGACCAGCCATCCGATAATGATGACCGTGATCAGCGCTACGAGGAGATAGAACAGAGCCATTGTCAGCACCTCTCGAAGAGATGTTAAGCAATTCTCAGGCTAGAGTGTGTTTGCGAACAATTACGCCGAGGCCGCCGGCATTGGGAACGGCTCGTCCGCGCTGCCGCCGTAAATGCTGGGCACGTGCGCGTTCACAGCCCGCAAATAGGCCGCCAACTGGCCGCGATGGTGAATGGAGTGATTATTCCAAAACCCGATCAGTGAGAAGTTCGGCACTTGCATCACACCGAAGAAATTGATGATTTCCGACAGTTGCTCGCCGGTTAGCTTTTTCACCTTGGCAATCTTCGCCGGCACTTCTTTGGCGTAAAAAGCGTTCAGATCAGCCACGCTGGCGTTGGGTGGCATCGCGGCTTCGGAACCGGAAAAATCGCGACTGGCAATGCCTTCGCCAAACCAGGCTTCGGACGCGGCGAGGTGCCAGGCCAACTCGCGCATGGTGCGGCCCTTTTCGCCAAGCTTGAAATCCAACTGGTTCTGCGGAATCGCCGCGATCACTTTCTTAGTCGTTTCGTATTCGCGGTCGATCCCTTCCATTAACATGTTTGCAATCGATTTGGCTTCTGCTGGGTTCATGAAAAGTCCTCCGGCTGTCTATGGTACAACGATTTATTTTTCTTTGCCCAGCAACCGGTCCACGCTCCAGGGGCCGGGGCCGGCGGCACACAGCCACAAGAACAGGAAACAGTAGAACACCGCTAGTTCCCCACCGTTGAGCAGCGGCCAAAAGCCGCGTGGCGCGTGCGTCCGGAAGTATCCGATGGCCATCTCTCCTGAAAGCAGAAACGCCACCGGCCGCGTGAACAGGCCGAGAATGATGAGCGCGCCTCCAAATGTTTCGAGAACGCCGGCCATTCCCAGCATCGAATCGATCGGCATTTTGTGACCGCCGATACCCCCGAAGGCTCCGAAAAACTTCTGCCAGCCATGTAGCGAGAAGGTGAACGCTGCCATGATGCGGAGCAGCGAGCGGAGCAGTCGGTTCGTACGGCGCGAGGAATTTCATCATGGTTAGCCACCTTATCACATCGGGCCAGGCCCGTCATTTTTTCTATACTGGTTAACCATATGATCCGTGGATTGGCTATCGTATTCGCCGCAACCGCCTTGCTCGCGCACCTCGGTGCCCAGACTGCGCCGGGGGATTGGCCCATGTTCAATCGCGATCTTGCCGGCACGCGCTATTCGCCGCTCACCCAGGTCAACCCCCGCAATGTCGGCGCGCTCGCGCAGGTGTGGTCCTATCGTTTGCAGCCCACCGGCTTTCGATTCGCCACAGCCGGCGGCGCGGCCGAGGTTGTGCCCATCGTGGTGAAGGGCGTTCTGTATTTGTCCACGCAGACTCGCGTGGTGGCGCTCGAACCCGAAACCGGTAAGGAGCTATGGAGCTACGACGCACCGGAAGGCCGCGCATCTCCGCGAGGCGTAGCCTACTGGCCCGGCGATCGGCAGAATCCTCCGCGCATTCTCTTTACCTCCGGACGCAGCCTGATCGCGTTGAACGCCGGCACCGGCAAGCTCGACCCGGGTTTTGGGAAAGAAGGAATCACGGACATGGTGGTGCCGTACAACGGCGTTCCCACCATTTTCAAGAACATCGTTGTGGTGGGCGCCAGCACCGGCGAGCAGGAGAACGGCCCGTCCGGCAATTCACGCGCTTACGATGCCCGCACCGGCGCCAAGCTCTGGGAGTTTCAGTCCATCCCGCAGCCCGGCCAGGTGGGTCATGAGACCTGGTTGAACGAGGGCTGGAAGGACCGCTCGGGCGTTAACACCTGGGGCTGGTTCATGACGGGCGACGAAGCGCGCGGCATCCTCTACATGACCTTCGGCGCTGCGGCCGCGAACTACTATGGCGGCGACCGCCCGGGCGCGAATCTCTTCGGCAACTCGGTGGTCGCCGTGGACGCTGCCACCGGCAAGTACTTATGGCATTTCCAGGTGGTCCACCACGATCTGTGGGATTTCGATTTGCCGCCGGCCCCTGCCCTCGTCGACATCATGAAAGACGGGAAGAAGATTCCGGCGCTGGCCGAGACCGGCAAATCCGGTTACATGTTCATTCTCGATCGCGTCACCGGCAAGCCCGTATTCGGCGTGGAGGAGCGCCCCGTGCCGAAGGGCGATGTGCCCGGTGAGTGGTATTCGCCGACGCAGCCCTTCCCCTTGAAACCGCCGGCGCTGGCGCGGACCAGTCTCAAGAAAGAAGATCTGGTGACCGCGGATGATACCACCCCCGAACACGCCCAAGCCTGCCAGGAACTCTGGGACAAGAATCTCTTCTACAACAACGGCCCGTTCACCCCGTGGCTGTTTCACGAGGAAGGCGCCGCACCGCGCGTCACGATCTCTTTTCCAGGAGCGACCGGAGGCGCGAGTTGGGGCGGCCTCGCAGCGGACCCCAAGTTGGGATACATTTTCCTGGAGACCAAGGACAGCCCGCTGACCGGCTGGATCGAGAAGAAGCGCCCCGGCGTGCGCTACGAGAGCGCCAATGAACCCTACGACCGTGTGAACGGAACCGTGGGCGCGTTTGCCGCTCCGGTTAAAGATGCAAGCGGGCGCGCCGTGAGCCTGCCGTGCTTCCGGCCGCCGTGGAGCCGCATCATCGCGGTAAATGCGAACACGGGAGATTTCGCATGGCAGACCACTCTAGGGACCAACGACGCATTACCCGAAGGCAAGCGCAACACCGGCGGCGCAGGCAGCGCGGGTCCGATGGTGACCGCGGGCGGATTAGTATTTGTAGGCGCCGCTGCCGACGCCCACCTGCGCGCGTTCGATTCCAAGACCGGCAAGGAATTATGGGCAGGCAAGCTGGATCGCATGGGCAACGCCGTGCCGATCACGTATTTGGGCAAGAACGGCAAGCAATACGTGGCGGTGACGGCGACGGATACGCTAGTGGTGTTCGCGCTGCCGTAACTCGAAACCCAAGAAAGTGCCAAGAGGAGTCTTGGCACTGCGGACATGAGTCCGCGCCACACTCCTACTAATCCCAGTACACGAACGCCATCGCATTCCCCGTCCCCGCCTCCGAACGGTAGCACGGCACGTAATCCACTTGATGATATTTCCGTCCCTCGGCATTCATCGCCGCAATCACCGGTAGCCAGTTCTTAATCTCCGCCGTGCCCACCTTGAAAATGTTCTCAGGTATCCGCGCCAGCGCTTCTTCGTCGCTCTTCTCCATCGCCTTCAGCACCTGGCGATCCAAATCCTCATCGATCACGAAATGCGTAAGCCCTCCCGACGCCACCATGGCCACGCGGCCGTATCCCTGGTAGCTCTTGATTGCACGCCGCAGCGCGCGGCCCAATTCCAGGCACCGATGAATCTTCGGCTGGTTGTACGGGAAATGCACATTCAGGATCACCGGCACGCTAGGCGGCGGCGCGTCGGCCAGAATCGAATGATAGATGAAACCGTAGGCGTGTGGAATGCCTGGTCGCGCGGCCGCCTTCGGCCGGGTGTCGGATTGCGCCAGATCGAAATCTTCCTCCGCCAGAGATTTCAAAATGTGATCGGCCAGCTCCGAAGCGCCGGGATAGGTGATGCCGTCGGTCGGCGCATTTCCCGGTTCCGCGATGCTCAGGCCCGGCGCGTCCTCGTGCAGGTGCTGTGCGTTGTAAATCTGCTTGCCGCGATAAATGGTGATGGACGGCGTCAGGTCAGCGTCGAAGAACTCACGCTGGTCGTTGCCAACGATGACCACGGCATCCGGCGCCACCTCTTTGAACTTGCGGCCTAACGCTTCCATGGCCCGCCGGCACTGCGCGTGGCGCTCGCGCCTCGTCTCCACGTCCACCTGGTCGGCGAATCCCGGCGCCCGCTCCTTCAGCAGCGATTCGAAATCGTAGGTCTTCCCACGGTACCAGTGGCTCTTGTTCTCGCGATCGGCTTTCGCCCGCAAATCCCATTGCTCCGGCGGCGTCGAAAGCAGTGGCCCGTGTGACGATCCCATACCCAATACGATTTCTGCCATGAATGTTTTTCTCCTTGAATGTGTCCGCCGGGCGCGCCTATTTTCGCAGGGCGAGTTTCGATTTTTTTTCTTCCTCGGCCTTGATCCCCGGCCCGAAAAGCTTTTCGAAGTAGCCTTCCTTCACCAGGCGGTCCACAGTGCTGTTGTCCACCACCGTTCTAAAATCGAAAGCCTTCATCTCCGCCGCCTGGCGCTGGTCCGATTGCTGGCTCACCACCGATTTAACCGCGCCGGCCAACACGTAGGGGATTCGCTCGAACAGGTTGCCCTTCTTGTAGCGGTCGTAGATCCGTTCGACATCGGCCTGCGGCTGCTTGTCGAACGCTATGTAAGACTTCACCGCGAATGCCTCATCGTCATAGAAACGCTGGATGGCTTCGGCCTGGGCCTTGATCAACTGTTCGGCCAGTTTGGGGTCGGAAGTGAGCGTGCTCTTCCGCAGCATATAAACGGTGGCGGCGTAAATCTCGTCGTGATCGGCCAGGTTGGCCAGGTTCTTATAGCCTTCTTCTTCCAGGCGGAAATAGTTCGGCGCGGTCAGCAGGGTGGCATCCGCGCGGCCGCTAGTCAAGGCCGCCGCCCGCCCGCTCACGTCGGTTCCCACGGGAATCCATTGCACGTCGCGCAGGCCCAGCCCGAGCGTTCTCAGCAGCGCCACCGTGTAGTTGTAAGGAGCGTCGCCAATTTGTCCCACGGCGATGCGCTGGCCCTTCAACTCCTTTATGCCGGGCATGTCCTTGCGCGCCATCAAAGCGAACAGCGCCTTGTTGAGCGAGCTTCCGACCATGACGAACGACCCGTCTTTGAGGCTCGCCGACATGGCCTGTTCGAGCGAGTAGTTGGCCTCTTGCGCTTCGCCGCTCACCAGCATCGCGATGCCCGCCGGGTGAACGCCGAAAACGAGGTTGGCGTCTAAGCCGTACTTCGCGTAGAAGCCGCCTTCCTTGGCCATATACATCGGCCAGGAGGCGCCGCTGCGCGTCGGATAATTGATGGTGATTTTTTGCAGCCCCTGAGCCCACGCGCTATGAGCCACAAGCGCAGTGGCGAGGAGAGCGAGTCTGGCATGCTTCATTTCCTATCCACTATACGCCACAAATCGTATACTCAGAGTTTTGATGAAATGTGCGTTACCGAGCCGCGACCGTAAGGGAGCGGAGGTTGCACACGCGGCCCCCGCTCCCTTACGGTCGCGGCTCGGTAACAGAACTTGTGGGGAGGATGACGGATGCTCGACCGCTCCAAAAACCAACTGCTCACCGAGGTCGGCCCGGGAACGCCGATGGGCGAACTACTGCGCCGCTACTGGATGCCGATAGCGGCCGTGACTGAATTTGACGACCTGACGATCAAGCCGGTGCGCCTCATGGGCGAAGACCTCACGCTCTACAAGGATCTCAGCGGCACATTCGGCCTGGTGGACCGCCGCTGCCCCCACCGCCGCGCCGACCTGTCTTACGGCTTCGTGGAGCAGTGCGGCCTGCGCTGCAATTATCACGGATGGCTCTTCAACGAGCAGGGCCGGTGCATGGAGCAGCCCTACGAAGATGTGGCCGAACCCGAGGCGCGCTTTCGGGATAAAGTCCGCGTCAAAGCCTATCCCGTGGAAACCCGCGCGGGATTGATTTGGGCCTACCTCGGTCCCGAGCCGGCGCCGCTGGTCCCCAATTGGGAGCCCTTCACCTGGCAGAACGGCTTCGTCCAAATCGTGTTCGCCGACGTCCCGTGCAACTGGTTTCAGTGCCAGGAAAACTCCATCGATCCCCTGCACTTCGAGTGGATGCACATGAATTGGAGCGTCCGTCTCCGCAACCAGTTGGGGCCGTACTCGCCGCGCCACCTGCGGCTGGAATTCGACGAGTTCGATTACGGCTTCGTCTACCGGCGTCTGCGCGAAGGCATGAGCGAATCCGATCCCCTGTGGACCGTGGGACGCGTGTGTCTGTGGCCGAATGCTTTGTTCACCGGCGATCACTTCGAATGGCGCGTGCCGGTAGACGACGAGCGCACTTTGAGCGTCACCTGGGTCTTCAATCGCGTGCCCCGCGACCGCGAGCCTTATGTGCAGGAGCGCATTCCGGCCTGGCATGGTCCGTTCCACGATCCGGTGACCGGCCGCTGGATCTCGAGTCACGTCATGAATCAGGATTTCGTGGCGTGGGTAGGGCAGGGTACCATCGCCGACCGGACCCAGGAGCACTTGGCCACCAGCGATCGCGGAATCCTCATGCTGCGAAAACGTTTCCTCGGCGATCTGGATGAGATCGCCAAAGGCGCGGACCCCAAAGCGGTGATTCGCGACGCCGCCACGAACCAGTGCGTTCCGCTGCCCATTGCCGAACGAAAAATTCTCAGCCAGGGAGCCACGCGGGAAGAGTTGATGAAGCACCCGCTGATCGGCAGGACGTTGACGGAAGGTTTTCCCTTCCAGGCAGGCCAACCCGAAGAGGTGCGCAGGGCCTACGAAGAGGCCATGGGAATCCGGCTCAACGCGAAAAAGTAGCCGTTACTGTTGTTGCTGCGGCGCGCCGGGAGTGCCCGGTTCGCCGGAGGAACCGGCATTGAACACGCGCTTGCCGTCGAGCGTCTTGACCGTCTTGGCGTTCGCCAGGTTGGATCCATCCTTAGCGGCCGAGCCGGATACAACGATGACGTCGCCGGTCTTGATGGTGTCTTTGCGCCAGCCATTCCGCATGAGCAGGTTGGGGCTACCCAACTCGAAATTCCAACTGGTCACCTTGCCGCTGTCGTCCTTCACGTCCAGGTGAATCCAGGCGTGGGGATTGACCCACTCAATGCTCGTCACCGTGCCGGTGAGCTCGACCGGTTTCTTGGTATCGTACTCGGCCGCGAACGAGTGGTGCGCCCACGCGGGAAGACAAGTCAGGATCAGGACGGCAACAGCGAGTAATTTAGTCATGCGGTGTCTCTTCTCTCACCGACGACAAGATCGCCGGCGTTACTTCCCAACCAAATGCTGCGGGTCCAAATTCTTCTCACACACAAATTCCAACAGCTCAGTATCCGGCAGCAAATGCTGCTTTATTGTAGCCGACCACGGCTTGGTGTATGCCTTCGGGTCGTCGACCGTCACCAGAACTTCCATATGCCCGAAGTCCTTCCGCCGGAATCGCTCGGTGACATGCAGCGCATCCGTGTGCGGGTGCCCGAAAGTGTCCATCCACATCTGGTCGTTAAACCCCGCGGTCTCCACCACGAAATCGTCGCCATCCCATTTGCCGATCGAATATCCCATCCAACTGGGGCTCTCAAATTCCTTGGGAAACTGGCGGCCGTCGGTGAAAATCTGGCGATGCAGATAGTAAATCTCGTACAGAATTACCACCGCATCGGGCGTGGTGTAGATCTTGAACGGATACGGCAGCGTGTTCACCTTGGGAACGCCCTGCGGCATGCAGCGCGCCTCCGGATCGTCCTTGCCCATGTTGGCCCGCCGCTCGTTGAACAACTTCTCGGCCCAGGGTTGGAACGGTGTTTCCTTCATATCGGTGGCAAGGTTCACCAGGTGCCGGGAATCGTCCGCCACCCAGATGCCGTCCAAACTGGGCTTGCCGTCCCGTGTGCGTGGCGTAGGCGCCGAGAGGTTCGGCTTCCCATCGGCGGTGCGCGGGATACCTTTGCTGGGGAAGTCCAGCCACTGCGCGTGCGCCGCCAGTGACAGCGCGCACCAAACGACTAATCCAACCAGACCAGTTCTCACATCCAAAGCCTCTGGCAATTATACTTCGTGGGGCGGGTCATCAGTTTCTGTGGCCTGCCTGTTGTTCTCGCAGACGACAAAAGACGATCGTCTGCGCTGCTGATCTACGGCCGCCCGGCCGGACCCACCAGATGCTGCGTGTCGCGCTGGTTCTCCTGGCAGATGTATTCCATCAATTCACCGCCGGGCAAGAGGCGGTGCGATGCCAGGATCGTGAACGGCTGCGTGTACGCGCCCGGGTCGTCGATGGTGACTTCTTCCTTCAGCGTGTTGACGTCGGTTCGCGTGTAGCGTTCGATGGTATGCAACTGTTCGGTATGCGGGTGGCCGACAAAATCGAACCAGAATTTGTCATTGAAGCCCACCGAGTCCACCACCAGGGTGTCGCCTTCCCAATGCCCAATCGAGTCGCCATACCAGGTTGGGTTGGGATCTTTCGGATGCTTGCGCCCGTCCATGAAAATCTGGCGGAAGCTGTGGATGTTACCTTCAAAGAGGAAGTAGTAGTAAGTCGGCGTCTGAACGATTTTCCACGGATAAGGTGCGTGGCGCGGCACGCCGGTGGGCAGGCAGTTGGCCTCCGGATCGTCTTTGGACAAGTGGGTCTTCATGGCTTTCTCTGCCTCGGGCTTCAGAGAAATCGTGTCGCCTTTCTTCAGGCCTAAGGTGATGTCCTCGATCAGGAAAATATCTCCCGGCCGCCAGAGTCCGCCCAAGTCCGGTTTGCCGTCCGCCATTCGCGGCACGGGCTTTGCCGATTCCTGCGCCGCGGCGGATGCAGCCAACCAGATGAGCGTTGCGGCCGTCAGGACACCGATGGAATTCTTCATGCTGTGGCGGCGACTCCTTCCACTTCTCCCGCCAGCTCCTTCTGCAGGGTTCTGATATCGATCTCGTGCTCCCATCGCGCCACCACCACCGTGGCCACTCCGTTCCCCAGCATGTTGATGACGGCGCGGAACATGCTCATGAAGCGATCGATCCCCAGGATCAACGCCATCCCCGCCACTGGAATCGTCGGTATCACCATCAAGGTTCCCACCAGTGCGATGAACGCCGCCCCCTGCACGCCGCTCGCTCCTTTGGATGTCAGCACCGCCACACCGAGGATGGTCAGCTGCTGTCCCAGTGTGAGATGGATGCCAGTGGCCTGCGCCACAAACAGCGCCGCCAGAGTCATGTACATGCTAGTGCCGTCGGTGTTGAACGTGTAGCCGGTCGGTACCACCAGCCCTACCAGCGCCTTGGAGCAGCCCAGCCGTTCCATCTTTTCCATCAGCCGGGGCAGGGCGGGCTCCGACGAACTCACCGCCAGCACCAGAATGATCTCTTCCTTTATGTATAGAAGGAATCGGAAAATGTTGAAGCCCGCGGCGCGCGCGATCGCGCCCAAAACGATCACCACAAACAGAATACACGTGGCATAAAACACGGCGATGAGTTTCACCAGCGGCCCTAGCGAAGCCAAGCCGTACTGGCCGATGGTGAAAGCCATGGCTCCAAAAGCGCCGATCGGCGCCAGCCGCATCAGAATGTTGATCACTCCGAAGACCGCATGCGTCAAGCCGGTAAACAGATCCACCACCGGTTTGCATTTCGGACCCGCGGCCGACAGCGCGAAGCCAAACAACAAAGCAATGAGCAGCACCTGCAGAATGTCGCCGCGCGTGAATGCGTCCACCATGGTGGTGGGAATAATGTGCAACAGAAAATCAGTGACGCTCTGCGCCTTGGCCTGGTTGGTGTAGCCTGCTACGGCTTTCGCATCGAGTGTGGCCGGGTTGACGTGGAAGCTGCTGCCGGTGGGTACCAGGTTGCCGACTATCAGGCCGATCACCAGCGCCAGCGTGGAAACCACCTCGAAGTACAGGAGCGCTTTGCCCCCCACGCGGCCTACTTTTTTCATGTCCTGCATGCCGGCGATTCCGGATACTACAGTGCAGAAAATGACAACCGCGATGATCATGGTGATCAGGCGGATGAACGCATCGCCCAGCGGCTTCATGGCGATGGCTTTGGCGGGGCTGAGATAGCCGAGCACTACGGCGATCCCGACGGCGATTAGGACCTGCGCCGAAAGGCCGGTGTACCAGGCCTTCTTTCGTTGCTTGGTGGGCGTTGTCACGGTAGCCATATCAGGTTCAAGAATCTTATCACTTCCGCCGTGCCGCAGCAGGCTCTGCCGCGCGTCCAGTTCGATTACAATGTTTAGTGCAATGCCGCTTTACCGCGTCCACCATATGAAAGAGTCGCCTCGGCAGCAGTTCCGCTGGGCGCCGCACGTCTCCGGCAGCGCCGTAGTCAAGCCCAAGGACTACGAGCCGGGCGCACAGGTTGAAGCCGCCAATGAGTATGAAGCGTGGAGGCTGCTGCGGGAATCGAGCCCACCGCTCGAGATCGGCGATCTGCTGGAAACCGGCGATGGCCAGTTGCGGATCTGCAAGTATGTCGGCTTCGAACCGGCGCAATGGGTATTGCCGGAACAAGCTCCGGCTTCCTAGGAGATTTGATGCGGGAACCCCGTCTGGGCGACGTAATTGACGACTTCTGCGTGCGCTGCAAGCGCGTCATGAATCATAACGTGGTGTCGGTCATCAACAACGAGCCTGCCAAGGTTCGCTGCCGCACCTGTCATAGCGATCATGATTACCGCCATGAACAAGCCCCGCCGCCGAAGGTGGATCCGCGCAAGCAAGCCCTGTTTGACGAAGTGCTCAAGAAGGTGAACCCAGGCGGAGCCGAAACGCCGTCGGAAGCAGGAGCTCTCGTGGAAGCGGATGCTCCTTTGGAAGCGGAGGCTTTGTGGAAGCGATCTCTGTGGAAGCGGATGCTCCCTTGGAAGCGGAGGCTCCCGCGGAGTTAGCGGCCGCTGAAGAAGCCGAAGCCCCCAAGGCAAAGGCCAAGGTGAGGGGTAAGAAATAGCCGGAGCTTCACGGTTGGCTCGCCGTGGCGCGTCCTTGTAACGCCTCGTCCAAGCTCAGCCGGTTGTTTTCCAGCGTCACTCCCATCGCCTGATCTAAGGTCACTCTGGCCTTGGCGTAGACGTCACGCGCTTGCACCTCCGCAACCTGGCCTGCAAACAGGTCCCGCTGCGCGAGGATTACGTTGTAAGAAGTGGAGAGCCCAGCCACCAGCTTCTGCTGTTCGGCATCCAGCCTCTGCTCTTCCAGGCGGACCGTCTCGCGCGCCGACGCTACTTGCGCTTTCGACTGCGTGACGGCGATTAGTGCATTCTGCACGTCCACCTCGATCTGGCTCTGGGTCCGTACCAGGGTGTCTTGCGATTGCTCGAGTTCCAGGCGCGATCGTACTTCGTCCGCCTGAGCCTGCCGGTTGCGCACGGGAAAGGATATCGTGACACCAAACGCGACTTGCGGATACTTGAAGTGCAGCGCTTCGGTGAAGCTCGTGCCGAAGAAATCATAGAGCCCCACCGTCGTCACGAGCGCGAACGCGTTGACGTTGGGCAGCAGCGCATTCTGTAGAAACGGGAGGACGTCTTGCTGGCTCTTGATGTTGCCTTCTGCGACGGAAATTTCGGGCCGGTTCTTGTTGGCGATGTCGACCGCCTCAGCCAGTGCCGGCAATTGCGCGTCGTTTGGCTCGGGGAACGAATCAGTAGTTTCGATGGTGGCTGACGCCAGCGGTTCGTCCAGCTTCCGGCTCAACATATTCTTTAGTTGCAGTTCGGCATTCTGCGCATTGGTTTGGGCCACGATTAAATCGCGCTGGCTGGCGGCCACTTGCGCTCCCGCGGTGACGACATCCAGTTGGGCCATCGTGCCCACCTCAACCTGCCTCTTATTGTTGTCCTCCAATTGTTGAGCGACGGCCAATGCCTGAGCCGCCGCGCGAACCGCCTGCTGGGCAGCCACCAGGTCCCAATACGCATTCTTGGCGCTGGTCAGCGCCGTCACCACCTGCCGCCGGAACGATTCCCGCTCGATCCTTTGCTCATTCTCGGCCACTTTAATCAAAGCCCGGTTTACTTTAAAACCCCATCCGTTGAGCAGTTGCTGGCTCAGCGACGCCGTAAAACCGGGTGTAAACGCGGGATCGAACAGCAAACGCCGTTGCGTGGACCCCTGCCTTTGCAGCCGAGGCACAGCAAACGCAGTCCTCGAATAAGGCGCTCTGCATGCATAAACACTGGGGCTGGAAATTGTCGGCGCACTAACACACGGGCGGGCTAGCGCCACACGAGGCATCTGAGAATCGATTCTTGGCCAGGAGCCTCGTAATTTCCATCGCTAAATAGGGCCACTGGAGGCCCCCTACAAAGGACTAGCGAGATTCCGGAACTTTGGCTTCGATTACCGCTCCCTGTGGTCGCGGCTCAGTAGCGCGCCCGTTACCGAGCCGTGACCGTAGGGAGCGGTTCTTAGAAATCCGTTCCGAAGTGACCTTACCGATCCATCTCAATAGGTTGGTTCGTGTTGAAGTATCGCTTATAAGCTGCGATCCAGTTTCCGGAGATGTCCCGTTGCGCGGTTACGAGATCGAGCTTTCCCGCGCAAACGAGGTCGCGCAGCCTATCCTCCAACGCATCCTTCACCTGGGCATTCCACACCGTGGCTGAGTAGGACTGAGGCCACAGGTTGTGAATGTCGTCGGCGCCTCCCAGGGCGGGCGTAATCAGGTAGTCCACCTCGTATGCCCGCGCCTCCGCCCCCGTGATTCCGTACTCCTCGAATACCTTGCGCTGGAGGGGAATCGGCACCGGCCGATTCTTGGCTACCGTCGCAGCGCAAACGCCCTCTCGATCCAGGAGGATCGCAGCACCCGGAGTAATACTGGCTTTCGGAACAGAAATCGGCACCACTCGAGACAATTGTTCGGGTCCGTGGGGCACCGGCCGTCGGGTGAAGAAAATGGCGAGCGTCAACTGCTGCGCAAACAGCCCCAATCCGCACGACGGGCGCGTCTCCACGAGATGCCATCGAAACATCGCCGCCACGGGTTCCGGCGAGCCAGCGACTAGCTCGGCTAACTGCGCCTGCAGCAGGAATCGAGGCCCTGCGGCCGGGGGTATTGACGCTTCGAAATTTCCTTCGTGAAAGCGTACAAACGCCGCGAGCGCGTCTGCGATTTCTTGCTTGCGTGCGCGGCATGCCCGACAATTGGCGAGGTGGGCTTCCACTTGCCTCTCGCGTTCCGGCGAATTTTCGTCGTCGGCGGCGAGGACTAATTCCTGATCCGATAGATGAGAGTCTTCCCACCGCATAACTTTATCTTTCGATGGCGCGGGCTATCCGCACCAAGGAGCGCCCCAGCGAAAGCGAGACGGCGCCCAGGGATATGTCAAGAACTCCGGCTATCTCACGGTAGCGGAGCCCTTCCGCCCGCAAAGAAAGGCACCGGCGATCCTGTTCCGGCAGGACGCGTAGCACAGCCAGCAAACGCTGGTGCTTCTGATGGCGGGCCATTTGGTCCTCAGGGTTCGGAGATGGATCCACGAACAGATCCATCCGATCGGCTCCCCTCGTACTGGCCAGCGTCTGCATTTGCCGGCGAGTGGTGGAGCGCCGTTTTAAGCCCAAATTATGAGCGACGCGGAATAGCCAGCCGCGCAGGTTGGTGCGAGGTTTGCCTCGCTGCAGGTGTTGAAACAGGCACAGAAACACCTCCTGAATGACTTCCTCGCCATCTTCTATCGGCAAGCCTAAGGCCAGCAGGTAACGAAGCAGCGGATCTCGAAACTGGTCGAATAGGCTAACCACCTCGTGCGCCAGGGACAACGGCTGCGCGCAACTATCCGCCTGTACCGTTTCGTTGAGGCTTACGAGGAAGTTTGATTCTGACGACACCGGCATAACACCGTGAATCCTTCGAGTGTAGCTCTCCTGCTGCCAAATATCCCAGTGAGCCGAAAATCCGCTCATGGCCTTCCTGTCTAAAGATTCCTTTTGCCCCCGTTCTGTTCAGCTAAACTATGGTGTATCCCCGAAAAAAGGCTGAACAACCGGCTCCCCAGAGGAATATTCAGTTAGACACTTCATGCCTTTACGTTCCCGCGCGACACGGCTCGCGCTCCGCCGTTCAAGCACACGGATCCTTCGGTGCCTCGCCGTTCTTTTCTTCGCGGTTCCCCTCTTTGGCCAGGTGAACAGCGGCGAATTACTGATCACGGTCGCCGATTCCGACGGCCTTCCCGTGCCCGCCACCGTGGAACTGACCAGCGAAGTGAACCAATACCGGCGGAACTTCGACGCTGATGCCGAGGGGCATGTCAGCGCCAGGCGTTTGCCTTTCGGGTTGTACCGTGTCGCGGTGAGCCGCCCCGGCTTCGCGCCGGCTTCGGAGTTGGTCGAAATTCGCACCGCCAGCCCGCTGCAACTAAAAGTGGTCCTGGGAGTCGCGCCCGTCAAGACGGCGGTAACCGTCACCAATAGCGAGACGCTCATCGATCCGCATCGGACGGATACGGTGAACCGGATCGGAGGGGATGCGATTGACGACCGTTTGACGAGCCAGCCGGGACGTTCCTTGTCGGATCTGGTGGTCACCCAGCCGGGCTGGGTTTACGAAGCGAACGGGATAATGCACCCTCGCGAGTCAGAATACCAGGTGCAATATGTCGTGGACGGCGTCCCCTTGACCGACAACCGGTCGGCCGCCTATGCCGCGGATTTCGATGTGGATGACGTCCAGGAGTTGAGCGTGATGACCGCCGGTTATCCGGCGGAATACGGCAGAAAGTTGGGCGGCGTCATTGAAGTCGAAACGGCTCGTGACCCGAGACAGGGATTTCACGGTAAAACAGTCGCTTCGGGCGGAAGTTTCGACACGGCCAGCGGCTACGTGGAGGGCCAGTACGGCTGGCAGGCCACCACACTTACACTCAGCATGGCAGGCGCCACCACCGGCCGGTTCCTCGATCCCCCCGTTACGCAAAATTACACCAACCATGGGACCACCGGCGACTGGATGGGGCACTTCGAGCGCGATCTGGGCGCGCACGACCGGGTCGGCGTGATCTTTCGCCGCGAGCAGTCGAAATTCCTGGTTCCGAACGAAATCGTGCAGCAAGAAGCCGGCCAACGGCAAGATCGGAACGGCTACGAAACGGCGCTGCAGTTTTCCTATCAGCACGTGTTTTCGTCGAACGTGGTGGGCAACCTGAGCGCCATGACCCGCGACCTCACGGCTGGTTTCTGGTCGAATCCTCTCTCCACTCCCATGGTCGCCGGCCAGAGTCGCAGCTATCGCGAAGGCTACGCCAAGGGCGCCGTATCCGTGCATCATGGCGTTAACGAGTTCAAGTTCGGCGCGGAAGGTGATTTCGCTTCCCTTCGCGAAGCTCTGAATTATCAGATCACCGACCCCACGCAATTCGATCCGGACACGCCTCTTGTCTTCAACTTTCTGGGCCGGGCGCAGGATCGCGAACAGTCGTTTTTCGCGCAGGACCAGGTGCGGCTGAAGAATTGGACCTTCAGCGGAGGGATCCGCTTCGACCGCTACAAACTGTTGGTGGACGAAACGGCCTGGAGCCCGCGGGCCGGAATCGCTTACCACTGGCCCGCCGCGGATATCGTATTCCGCGCTTCCTACGACAGGGTGTTTCAGACACCCGCATTTGAAAACCTGCTGGTCTCCAGTTCCGCCCAGGTCCTCAGCCTGAGCGATCAAGTCTTGCGGCTGCCGGTGCAGCCCTCGCGCGGCAATTTTTACGAAGCGGGATTCGCCAAGTCGTTCCTGGGGAAACTTCGCATCGATGGGAATCTCTATCACCGCGACTTCAGCAACTATGCCGACGACGACCTGCTGCTCAATACCGGTGTGAGCTTTCCGATCTCGTTTTCGCGGGCCGTGATCTATGGAGCCGAGGTGAAGCTCGAAGTTCCACGCTGGGGTCCGTTCTCGGGCTACATCAGCTATTCGAATTCGCGCGGCGATGGGTACCTTCCGCTCACCGGCGGGCTCTTCCTGGGCGACGACGCAGCCCGGGCGATCAGCGTCACCACCGGCGTGTTCCCGGTTTCCCAAGACCAGCGCAGCACGGTCCGCGCGCGTTTCCGCTATCAGGTGACACCGCGAATCTGGGCGGCTTTCGGAGGCACCTATGACAGCGGCCTGCCCGTCCAGTTTACGGGGACTTTCGAACAGGCGGCCGCCGAGTACGGCCAGAGCATTCTTAACCGGGTGAATTTTTCGGACGGCCGGACGCGGCCCGGCTTCACCTTGAACGCGTCGGCCGGCATCACCGTCATTCAGAACGACCGCGCGAAGGTTCTGTTCCAGGTGGACGTCCGAAACCTGACGAATCAATTGAATGTCATCGACTTTGCCGGTCTCTTTTCGGGCACCGCGCTGGCGGCGCCCCGCAGCGCCAGTGCCCGCCTTCAAGTGAGTTTTTGACACCCTTCCGAAGGCCGGCCCGCAACCCCTGGTATCCTACCTCTGGTGTTCTGGTTCTGGCTCTTCGTCGGCCCGGCGCTGGTTCTGACGGTTCTCTCGCTTCGGGGCGAGCGCAAGCGGGCGGCATACGTGCGCCGGCGGCTGGCCGCGACACGGGAAGCCCTTCCCCCAGCCACTGTCATCGTTCCAGTGAAAGGCTTCGACGAGGGTTTGCGCCAGAATCTGGCGGCGCTGGCCACACTCGATTATCCGGATTACGAGCTGCTCATCGTGGCCCACAGCGCCAGCGACATCCCTGCGGGAGTGCTGCCCCAGCGCGCGCGCGTCATTCTGGCCCATGGCCGCGATCCCCACACCGGCGAGAAGGTCCAAAACCTGGTGATCGCCATTCACGCCGCGCGCCACCGGAGCAAGGTCTTCGCCTTCGCCGACTCCGACGGCCGCGTCACCAAACGCTGGCTGCGCGCGCTGGTGGCGCCGCTCGCCGAAGAGGGCGTCGGCGCATCCTCGGGTTTCCGCTGGTTCACACCCGACCGGGCAACGCCGTGGACGCTGCTTCGCGGCGTGTGGGACGCCGTATCCGCCGGTATCTTCGGCCCCGGAGATAATCGCTTCGCCTGGGGCGGCGCCATGGCCATCCGCCGCGAGGTCTTCTTCGATGTGGAGGTGCTCCGCTATTGGAAACGGACCATCAGCGACGACTATGCGCTGAGCGCGGCCGTCCACACCGCCGGCCTGACCATCGCCTACGCGCCCGGCGCCCTGGTGCCTTGCCGCGAGCACATCTCCCCCCGCCGGTTGTTTTCCTGGATGCGCCGCCAGATGATGATCACGCGCGCGTACAACCTACAACAGTGGCGGCTGGCCCTGGCGGCGCATCTGTTCTACTGCGCCGCGATGGCCGCCTCGGTAGTAGCCATCCGTTTCGGACACCGGATCGGATGGTTCACGCTGGCGGCCCAACTGGTTCCCGGAATGATCAAGGGCGCGCGCCGTGCCGGCCTGGCCGCGGCGGGCCTGCCGGAATACGACGCCTGGTTTCGCCGCTACGGCTGGGCTCATTGGGCGCTCGTGCCGATAGCCACGTGGATCTGGCTGATCGCGCTCGTTTCCTCCGCGTTCGGGTGTACCATCGAATGGCGCGGCCATCGTTACGATTTGAAAAATAACGTGGCGGTGTAGCGAGTATAATTTCAACGTAAGGGAGGATTTCCGTGGCCAAGGATCGAAGCCCCAAAAAGGAAGTCAAGAAGCCCAAGAAGAAGAAGTAGCAAAAAAAGCTTTCAGCATTCAGCATTCAGCCGTCAGCTTTCGGCCTTCAGCTTTTGCAGTTAGCTGATCGCTGATTGCTGACTGCTGAAAGCTACAAGAAGGAGCCAACATGCGCACAGAGTGGGTAACCAAACGTCAGAACGACACGAACCGCACGCAGATGCACTATGCCCGCCAGGGCGTCATCACGGAGGAGATGCATTATGTGGCGCGGCGGGAGAGTCTTGCTCCCGAACTGGTCCGCTCCGAAGTAGCCCGCGGACGGCTCATCATTCCGGCCAATATCAACCACACCAACCTGGAGCCGATGGCCATCGGCGTGGCGTCGAAATGCAAGATCAACTCCAACATCGGTAATTCGGCGGTTACTTCCAATATTGAGGAAGAGCTGGAGAAGCTGCGCTACTCCGTCAAATTCGGCGCCGACACCGTGATGGACCTCTCCACCGGCGGCGATATCCCCGCCATCCGCAAAGCCATCATCGCTCACTCGCCCGTGCCCATCGGCACCGTGCCGATTTACGAAGCGCTCTCGCGTGTCCGCCGGGTGGAAGACCTCAGCAAGCAGGTGATGCTCGAAGTGATCGAGGAGCAGGCCGAGCAGGGCGTGGACTACATGACGATTCACGCCGGAGTGCTGGTGCAGTACATCCCGCTCACCACCAGGCGCGTCACCGGCATTGTCAGCCGCGGCGGCTCCATCCTGGCCGAGTGGATGGTCAAGAACCACAAGCAGAACATGCTGTACGAGTGCTTCGAGGATATTTGCAAGATCTTCCAGAAGCACGATGTGAGTTTTTCGTTAGGGGACGGGTTGCGCCCCGGCAGCGTGGCCGACGCGAGCGATGAAGCGCAGTTCGCGGAGTTGAAGACTCTGGGCGAGCTGACCAAAATAGCCTGGAAGCACGACGTGCAGGTGATGATCGAAGGTCCCGGCCACATCCCCATGGACCAGATCGAGATGCAGGTCCAAAAGGAAAACGAGATCTGTTACGAGGCGCCGTTCTACACGCTGGGGCCTCTGGTCACCGACATCGCGCCGGGCTACGATCACATCACTTCCGCCATCGGCGCCGCCATGATCGGCTGGTACGGTGCGTCCATGCTGTGCTACGTCACCCCGAAGGAGCACCTGGGCCTGCCCAATCGCGAAGACGTGAAGCAGGGGATCATCGCGTACAAGATTGCGGCGCATGCCGCCGATATCGCCCGCCACCGTCCGGGCGCACGCGACCGTGACGACGCACTTTCCCGCGCCCGCTACCGTTTCGACTGGAAAGAGCAATTCGCTCTGTCGCTCGACCCCGAGACGGCGCAAGCCTATCACGACGAAACGCTGCCTGAGGAGGGTTTCAAGGACGCCGCATTCTGTTCCATGTGCGGCCCGAAATTCTGCTCGATGAACATTTCGTCGAAGGTAGAGAGCTTCACCGCGGAGGAGGCTGCAGCCGTGGTCAACGGGACCGCGCCGGAGAGCCTGGTGAAGATTTCGGGCAACGACTGACGAGGGTGATGACGGAATCTGGCCTGGAGATCCTCAAAGCGAATATCGACAAATTGGTCCGGGTCCGTTGCCGAGATGGCGAGGTGTTCGTAGTGAAGGCCCTCTTCATATCAGAGGAGGACCGAGACCTGATCTACGATCTGGTCTCGAGTAACAAAGGATCCCCGCATGAGACACTCGAAAAGCATCCAGCGTACTTAATCAGGTTCGAAGACATCGATGCCGTCGACGCCTGTGGGGGTGAACAGGTGCCCGAATCATTTCCGTCGTAACCGGTCATCAGATCACCGGCGAGCAGCACGAACTGCCTCAGCCACTGGAAGCCAGAGGCCATAACGACGTATCATCGAAGGTATGGCGCAGCTCCACATGACGGAGGCCCAGGTGACGAAGGATTTCGCGGCGGTGCTGGAGAAGATCCAGCAAGGCGCAGAAATCATTGTCGAGAGAGACGCGCAGCCCGTCGCCGTGATCAAGCTCCCGCAGTTCCGGGGGCGGCCCATCGACGAATGCATTGCGCTGGCCAAGGCCCGGGGCTCTCATGCCACGTTGGATGAAGACTTCGCCAAAGATCTGGAAGACATCATCAATAGCCATCGCGAACCGCTCACCCCACCCGCATGGGATTGATTCTCGATTCCAGCGTAGCCATCGCCGGAGAACGTCGGGGGCTTCCTGTCGAAGATCTGCTCGCTTTTGTTCGCGGGATCGCAGGGCCCGGCTACTCAGTTGCCACTCAGAATCTTCGCCATTTCCGGATGATCCCCGGCGTCACCGTCGTGCAGATCTGAGAATCACCGCCCACTCGCCTCCAACTCCGTCTTAATCAACCCGTCCAGGACCGGCCACTCCGTCCCGCCGATCTTGTGCCCGTTCACAAACAGACTGGGCGTCCCCCTGACGCCCAGCGCTTTGCCTTCCGCGATATTCGCCGCCACCTCGCCGTCGTACTGTTTGCTCTCCATACACGCGCCCAGCTTCGCGGTATCTAACCCGTTCTTCCCGGCCCACTCCAGCACCTGCGCATTCAATATCCCCGGCGTAATCCCTTCCTGGATTTCGTACATCCAGTCGTAGAATTTCCAGAACGTCGGCGGGTTCTGGTGGAAGATGCACCGCCCGGCATCCGACGCCGCACGCGCCCACGGATGGATCAGCTCCAGCGGATAATCCTTGAACACCACACGCACCTTGTCGGGGTAAAACTGCGGAATCATCTGCCGGATAATCGGCGATTCGGCCTTGCAGGAAGGGCACTCCAAATCGCCAAACTCGACGATCGTCACCGGCGCGTTGGCCGGCCCGAAGCTCGGCTGGTTTTCCGTATGCAGCAGGTCGAGGTTCGGTTGAAACGGGCTCTGGTTGATATGGAAGACGGTGATCGCCGCGGGGTCGCCTTGAATGATCGTCTGTCCATCCTTCGACACGTAGTAGAGTTCATCCTTCGACTCGTCCTCGTGCGAAAGGTGCACCGCCACTTCCGAGAACCCCGGCAGCAGCTTGGACGGCCGGGGGTCGTCAATCTTCATATCCACAGGAACAGGAAAGACCTCAACGCGGCGCAGGTACTTTTCGAGCGTAGCCTTGTCGAAGGCATTTTTCGTCTGGGCGAAACCCAAACTGGAAAGGAGCAGAATCGCAGCGAGCCTCATGCATCTAATTTACCGGAAGTGGGAACAAAGGCAACCGCTCCTTAAAGTCGCGGCTCAGTAACAATGACGACCCCATACTGAGCCGTGACCGAAGGGAGCGGTTTGTTTTCGGTTGCTCTACTGCGGTGAGGCCGCCAGCCAGTATCCCGGCCGCGTCTGGATCTTCTTGATTTCCGGATGCCCCAAAACTTCCACCGTGATCTGGTGGAACCCGCCTTCTAATTTGTTGCTGGGGCTATAGCTGATCAGGTATTGGCTGTGCAGTTCCTCGCCGATTTTTTGGATCGCCTCTTCCAGCCCCCGCTGGCGGAAGAATGAGAACTCACTGCCGCCCGTTCCCTTAGTGAACAGCTCCACGGGGTTGTCCTTGAAAATCGCCTTCACGTCCTTCAGCAGCTCTACCATCATCGGAATGAAATCCGCGCTGCTGCCCCCAATTCCATACATCTGCTGGACGCTGGTGGGCGTGGCCGGGGTATTGGAAGGCAGGGGAATCGACGCGGGTTGGCGGTTGTCGGGCCGCGGCTGGATCGGCGGAGCGGACAGCGTGCTGAGCAGCCGGGAGATGTCCGCGGAGTAGAAGACAATGTTCGACAACTGCAAATCGATCAGCGCTTCGCGCGCACGCCCTTCGCTCGCCAGGTCGCGCGTTTCGCCAATCAGCAACATGATCCGGCGGCGATTCACGGGCCGCTTGTCAAGCAATCGCGCGCCTTCCACCACGGCGTCGATCATCCGGTTGGAGTCGCTGCCCGGTTGAATCTTTTTGACGGCCTGGGTAATCAGGTCCGCGTTCGAAGTGAACCCTTGCAGCGTGCGTATGCGCGAATCGTAGGCGATCACCGCGGCTTCACCCTGGTCGCCGATCAACAGGGGACTGATCAGGTTTCCGATCCGCTGTACCTGCGGCAGAATTTTCTCCACATGGGAATTAGCCTGGATACAAATCACCAGCGAAATGGGCTGATACGCGATATCCACCTGGATGTTCTGTTCTTTACTGTTGTCGAAGAGGTGGAACTGGTTAGGCTCGATGCCGTTTACGGAGCCGCCGCTGCGATCGAATACCGTGACCGGAGCTACCACACGTTCCGTCGTCACCCGGAAGGGAGGCGGGATGTCCGAAGATTCCTGGCCCTGGGCTAGCAGGGCGGCGCCGATCAGTGGAAGAAGCCAGGTTGTACGCATGATCACTCCTGCCGGGCTGCTGCATGCTCGGTTTGCCCGCGGAGCAACTCCAGCACGTGCGGCACCAATTCTACGATAGCATCGAGAGACTCAACCGCGCCCTTCGGTGAGCCCGGAAGATTCACAATCAACACCCGTCCGCGTGTCCCTGCCACCGCGCGGGAAAGCACGGCCAGCGGCGTGGACTGGCGCCCCTTGGCGCGCATCAGTTCGGGCAGGCCGGGAATCTCGCGGTCAATCACCGTTCGCGTGGCCTCGGGTGTGACATCGCGCAGCGCGATGCCCGTGCCACCGGTCGTAAAAATTGCGGCAAGCTGGCCGCCATCCGCTAACGTGGCCAGGCGCTCGGCGATCTCGTCCGCCTCATCGGGCAGCACTTCCATTACGGTGATGCTCCAGCCCAGTTGTTCCAGCCGTTCCCTTACCGCCGGGCCGGAGCGATCGGCGCGCGTGCCCGCACTAGCGGAATCGCTGATCGTTAAAACCGCTGCGTGGATCATTGAGAGCCCTTACGGCGGAAGTCTCCGCTCTTCCCGCCAGTCTTTTCCAGCAGATAAAGGTCTTGGATTTCGATGGCTTTGTCCAGCGCCTTCGTCATGTCGTATACCGTGAGTGCGGCCACCGAGGCAGCGGTCATCGCTTCCATTTCGACGCCTGTAGCCCCGGTAGTGGTTGCACTGGAAACGATACGCACGCCCTTTTTTTCCAGCGTCACATCGACATCTGCGTGCGAAAGCATCAGCGGGTGGCACAGCGGGATCAGTTCCGCCGTGCGCTTGGCGGCCGCGATACCCGCAATGCGCGCGATTTCCAGCGGATTGCCTTTGGGATTCTGAGGCAGCTTCTTCAGGACCGCGGGCGCGATGTGCACGAAGGCATGCGCGCGCGCCGTGCGCAGGGTTTCATGCTTGCCGCTGACATCCACCATGCGCGGGCTTCCGGCCCGATCGTAGTGCGAAAGTTTCTTCTTCATTTAAGCAACACGCGGATGAATTCGCCGCTCAGGTACTCGGCGCAATCTGCTTCGGCCACCAGGTAGGCGTTGGCGCGTGTCAGCGCGGGGACGTCGCCCGAACCATGCCAGGTGACCGGCGTGACTTCTGTTCCGTCCGCGCTCAACCGCGCCGGCAGGAAGCGCGTCAGGCCGGTTTTGTGACGAAAGTCGGCGGTGAGCCGCGCAAAAGGCATTTGCAGCGACGCCTCCTCCTGTCCTCCCAGCAGCTCCACGGCGGCGCGGGCGAAGACTTCGAACGTCACCATAGTGGACGCGGGGTTCCCCGGCAGCCCGAAGAAAAACTTCCCGCGCGCGTGTCCGAATACCAGGGGCTGGCCCGGTTGGATGAGTACCCGGTCGAAATAGAATTCGCCGCCCAGCTCGGAGAGGACTTGCTCCACAACGTCGTACTTGCCCGCCGAAACGCCGCCCGAGAGCAGCAGCAGATCGTCCCGCAGGCCCTCTAAGACAATCTCCCGGGTGTGCTGCGGATTATCGCGCGCCACCGCCAGCATGACGGCCACGCCGCCGGCGCGTTCCACCTGGGCGGCCAGCGAGTAGATGTTGGAATTGCGGATTTGGAATTCCTTCGGCGATTCGTTCACCTCCACGATCTCGTCACCGGTGGCGATCAGGGCGACGCGCGGCCGCTGGTACACCGTGATGCCTTCGTGGCCGAATGTGGCCAGCATGGCGACGTCAGTGTAATCCAGCCGCTTGCCGCGGTGAAGTACGATCTGGTGCGCGGACGCTTCGCAGCCTTGCGGATTAATATTCTGGCGCGGTTCCGCGGCGCGGCCGATGACCACCTGTCCATTGTTGCGGTGCGTGTGCTCGATCATCACCACCGCATCCGCACCCGCGGGCACCGGCGCTCCGGTCATGATCTCCACGGCTTGGCCGGGCCCCACTTCGCCATCGAAGCGGTCGCCGGCCCGCACCTCGCCCACAATGTCCAACTCTCCGGGAAGATCGGCTGCACGTACGGCATATCCGTCGCGCACCGAGCGCGAAACCGCCGGGGTATCGCGGTCTGCCGCTACATCTTCCGCCAGCACGCGTCCGGCTGCCACGGACAGATGCACTTTCTCGATGGCGGGAAGGCGGCGCGCCTTGCGCACATGGGAAAGTACGCTTTCGCGCGCTTCGGAAAACGTGAGCGTCGGCACAACGCTATTCTACCGCCCGGTGGGGCAAGTACACCGGCGGCAAGGACCGCCGGCGTTACGTGCTGCTTGCCGTAACGCTGGCGGTCTTTGCCGCCGGCACCTCCCCTACAATAAAAGAAATGCTGTCAAAACTACTCGTAGCGCTTTCCTTCGCGGCGATGCTCTTCGCTGCGGATGCCCCTCAGAAGGTTTTCCCGTACCCTTACACGCAGGAGGATTTGCCCAACGGCCTGCGGCTGGTCACGGTTCCCACCGACTATCCCAACATCGTGGCCACCTACATCGTCGTCCAGACCGGTTCACGCAACGAAGTGGAAGCCGGTCACACCGGGTTCGCCCACCTGTTCGAGCATCTGATGTTCCGCGGCACTGAGAAGTATCCGCCTGCGAAATATGAAGAGATGCTTAAACAGATCGGCGCGTCGTCGAATGCCTTCACCACCGACGATTTCACCTGCTACCATACGACGTTTTCCAAGGAAGATATTGAGACCGTGCTGGCCATGGAGTCGGACCGCTTTCGCACGCTGAAGTTTGCCGAGCCCGAGTTCAAAACGGAGACTCTGGCCGTGCTGGGGGAATACAACAAGAACAGCACCACCCCCGAGCGCAAACTCAACGAAGTGATCCAGGACACGGCCTTTGACCGGCACACCTACAAGCACACCACCATGGGATTCCTGAAAGACATTCAGGACATGCCCAATCAGTACGAGTACAGCCTGCGCTTCTTCGACCGCTTCTACCGTCCCGAGTACACCACCATCATCGTGGTCGGCGACGTGAAGGCGAAGGCCGTGCGCGAGCTGGTGGACAAATACTGGGGCGAGTGGAAGCACGGAAACTATCAGCCCGACATCCCGCGCGAGCCCGTGCAGGACTCGCCCCGAACCGGTCATGTGGATTGGCCCGCCTCCACGCTGCCTATCGTGACCATCTCCTACAAGGTTCCCGGTTATAACGATGCCGCCAAGGACACCGCCGCGCTCGAAGCCCTCTCGTTCCTGGCATTCTCCCCGACCTCGGACCTGTATCAGAAGCTGGTAATCCAGGAGCAGAAGGTGGACCAGCTTTTCGCCGACAATCCTTTCAACGTGGATCCCACCTTGTTCGGCATCGAGGCCCGTGTGAAGAAAGCCGCTGATATGGAGTATGTCCGCGACCAGATCCTGGAGGCCGTAAAGACACTGCGCAACACGCCGGTGGACGCGGCGCGGTTGGATGCCGTAAGAAAGCATCTGCGCTACCAAATGGCGCTGCGCCTGGACAACAGCGACACCGTCGCCAACGTTCTGGCGCGCTACGTGGCGTTGCGGCGCTCGCCGGAAACCATCGACAAGTTCTATGCGCAGCTCGCGCAACTCACGCCCGCCGACATACAGCAAGCCGCGGCGAAATACCTGATCGAAAACGGCAGGACCATTGTGACCCTCACCGGAACCGGGGGTGCCAAATGAAGCCGTGCCAAATGAAGCCGCTCGCGGGCTTGCTCTTGATTGCCGCCGCCGCTAGCGCGGACATGCGCGTGGTGGCGCTGCCCAGCAAATCGCCCCTGGTGACGCTGCGGGTCGTCTTCACCGCGGGTTCGGCCGCCGACCCCTTGGACAAACCGGGAGAGGCTTACCTCACCGCCATGATGTTGGCCCGCGGCGGCACCAGGGTGCTCACCTATCGCCAGGTGGTGGAGGCGATGTTTCCCATGGCCACCGCCGTGAACGCCCAGGTGGACAAAGAAATGGTCACTTTCTCGGGCGCTACCCACACCGACAATTTGGAGGCGTACTACAAACTGCTGCGCGGGATGCTGCTCGAGCCCGGCTGGCGTGCCGAAGATTTCCAGCGCCTGAGGGACGATGCCATCAATACGCTGCGCGTGAACCTGCGCGCCAACAACGACGAGGAGCTCGGGAAGGAAGTCCTCGAACAGAACGTCTTTCAGGGCACGCCATACGAGCGTTACGCGGCCGGCACGGTTTCCTCTCTCCAGAAGATGACCCTGGAAGACCTGCAGCATTTCTATCACGCGCACTACAGCCAGGCGAATTTGATCCTGGGTATCGCCGGGGGCTACACGCCGGCGTTTCTTGAGAGGGTGAAAAAGGATTTTCACACCCTGCCGGAGGGCGCCGGGTTTCGGCCGCGCGAAAACCCGTTGTCCGCGATTCAGCGGAACCGCGCCTTGATCGTCGATAAGGACACTCGCTCCGTAGCCTTTTCCATCGGCTATCCGACGCTGGCCACGCGCGCCAGCCCCGACTATGCCGCGCTGCTGGTGGCCAGCTCTTATCTCGGCCAGCATCGTTCCAGCAACGGCAGGCTCTACGACCGCATGCGGGAAAAGCGCGGCCTCAATTACGGCGACTATGCCTATATCGAATACTTCCCCCGCGGCATGTTTCAGTTCGAGCCCAGCCCCAACCTGGCGCGCCACTTCCAGACATTCCAGATCTGGATCCGCCCCGTGGAGCCGCCTACCGCGAAGTTCGCGCTCCGCCTGGCCCTCTATGAGCTCGACAAACTGCATCGCGAAGGCATCTCCGAGGAGGCGTTCGAGCGCACGCGCGACTTTCTGAGCAAGTACGTCAATATCCTGACCAGCACCAAGACCGCGGAGCTCGGTTACGCCATCGATAGCGTGTATTACGGAATTCCCAACTACAACCAATACCTGAAGACACGGTTGGCCAAGCTGACGCGCGACGACGTGAATCGCGCCATCAAACGCTATATGCGGCCGGACCGGCTGGTGATTGTCGCGGTAGCGAAGAACGGCGAGGATCTGAAGAAGCAACTGACCAGCGACGAGCCGTCTTCCATGACGTACAACTCGCCCAAGCCCGCGGAGATTGTGGAAGAGGACAAGGTCGTCGAGAAGTTTCCCTTGCACCTGGCTGCCGAAGACGTGCGCGTGTTACCGGTAGATCAGGTATTTGAGTAGGCTACTCAGGAAAAATCCTCTAAAAACTCCTGATGCAAAAGTACTGCGCCAATAGTACAATTCCAGACAAAGGAACGTAGAAAGGTATGTCAGCGGCCAATCCACAGGGCCCTCCCAACCGCCAATCCCGGGAACGGCTGGAAGAACAGCTGCTGGCTGAAGTGCGGCAGGCCGAATCCGAGTTCCGGAATGCCCGTCCCGATCAGAAAGAGGCCGTGGCGGAACGCTATCGTCAAGCCTTGCAGCGGTTTAACGACTTGATCCTGGATCGCAAGCCCCCCGGAACGTCGCGGGAACTGTAGTAGCACAGGCCTCCCGGCCTGGGTCCGGTTTTTCTTTCTAGTCTTCCGCCACCGACCGCTTCGCCAATTCCCCGAACAAGGGCAGCGCGTAGGCTTCGTCATGGGCCGTCTTGACGATCATGAATACCGACATGATCAGCAGGCCCAGCTCAATGAACCCGTGGACGGGCGCATGCGGAACCATTAGCATCATGGGCCGCACCACCCAACTGTTCAACAGCCACGCGACGAAAAGATAGAGTCCTTGAAAGGCGTGGAAGCGCACTGTGCGGTCCTGGCGGAACCGCTGCGACGCTAGCACGATGATCGAAGCGATCCACCCCACGCCCGGAATGTAGCAGCAGATAGATGCAGTGCGGGGCGTGATGTGCGAGAAGGCGTCTTCCGCCGGATGAACGAAGTCCATCGGCTGGCGCCCTCCGCAGCGCGCGCAGTACACATCCCGGTCGCCCACCTGGTTTCCGCATTGGCTGCAAAAAGGCATCTATTCATACATACGGTATTCCGGCCCAGGCAGTTCACGCAACCAAAAACATGACGTGTTACGATCGTCGCCATGGGCCCGCTCACTCGCTGCCTACTGCTGCTGGCCTGCGCCACCGCCTTGCCGGCTGCCAAAAACCTTGAGGTTTATTTCATCGACGTGGAAGGCGGCCAATCCACACTGTTCGTCTCGCCTTCCGGGGAAACCATGCTCATGGATACCGGGTACGGCGGCTTCAACGGCCGCGATCCCGGCCGCATCCTGGCCGCCGCCAAAGCCGCGGGTGTTAAGAAAATCGACTACCTGGTGATCAGCCATTACCACGAAGACCATGTGGGCGGCCTTCCGTACGTGTCCGAAAAGCTGCCCATCCGCAATTTCGTGGATCACGGGCCCAATACCGAAGACGATAAGGACTCAAAGGTTCGCTTTAATATGTACCTCGCATATAGCGGGAAAGGCACGCGTATTGCTATTAAGCCCGGCGACACAATTCCCGTCAAAGGCCTCGATGTGAAGGTCCTGGCGGGTGCGGGCGCGACGTTGGCAGCGCCGCTTCCGGGTGCCGGCCAGCCCAATCCGGAATGCACCGCCTACCAGCCCGACCCGGACGAAAAGGGCGGCGAGAACCAGCAATCGCTTGGTCTACTGATCACCTTCGGCAGTTTTCGGATTCTCGACCTGGGCGACCTCACCAGCAGCCGGGAACACGACCTGGTTTGTCCCGCCAACAAGATCGGAACGGTGGACGTGGTGGTCGCCTCGCACCACATGGGAGCCGCCGCCAACACACCCCAGCTCATCCACAGCATCCATGCCAAGGTGGCCATCAGCGACAACGGTCCACGCAAGGGCGGCAAGCCGGCTGCCTGGCAGACCCTGCACGACACCCCCGGGCTCGCCGACATCTGGCAACTGCACTACGCCATCGAGGCGGGCAAGGACCACAATTCCGCGGACACGTTCCTGGCTAATGTGGACGAGATTTGCGAAGGCAAATGGCTGCGGCTGACAGCGGAGAAAGACGGCTCATTCAGGGTGTTCAACAGTCGCAACAAGTTCGAAAAGAGTTATCAGTAATCAGTTGTCAGTGATCAGCTAGAACTGAAAACTGGCGACTGAAAACTGTTAACTGATATCTGAAAACTGATGACTCATTCTCCAAACGCCAGCAGCACATTCCCCGGCATGCCCATGCGCACGCCCACATAGCCCGACGGAACGAACAGCGTCCCTCCCGCCAACGTGGGGCCGGCCGCGCCGATCGAACCGCCTTTCGCCGCCACGCCGTTCACGGTCTTGTACTCCTGGACCGTGTTGTATTCCCAAATCACGCGCCCGTTCGCAGCCGACAAGGCCCGCAGCACTCCATCAAATCCGCCGGAAAACACCGCGCCCGGAATCGCCGTGAGCGGGCCGTCCTGTCCGGGATGCGTGGCCACGGCCGGTGCCGGCTCCAGGGGTGTGAACCATTTCCGCTCGCCATCCCGCAGTTGCACGGCCGCGATCCCCCCGGGGCCCAGCCCGAAGTAAGCGTGCTGCTCATCGGCGGCGCCGCCCCACACGATCTTTCCGCCGAACTCGGTGGTGTTGCCGACGAGAGCCGTCTTCCACACTACGGCGCCCTGGCGGTCGGGATCGTGCGCCCACACGTTGCCGCTCTTCTGCCCGGCTACCAGAATGGTGCGTCCATCGGCCAGCTGGGTCAGGATCGGCGACGCCCCAAAATCGTGATCGGGACCGAGGTTCTTCGGGCAGTTTTCAGGAAGCGTTTTGGCCGTGCATCCCACCAGCCACGCGTCGTTTTCGGTGTCCTGCTTCGCCCAAAGAATCTTGCCGCTATCGAGATCGAACGCCATGATGGCATCGCTGGTGTTCGCCGCAGGTTCCGTGAAGGCGTCGCCCGTTCCTACGTAGAGCGCGCGCCGCTTGAGATCGATGGTGGGTGAATTCCAAACTCCCGCGCCGGCGGGCGCCCACCGCGGCACGCCATCCGAATTCTTCCCGGCAGGTTTGGGTTCTTCCGCGATGGTGTATGTCTTCCAGATCTGTCGTCCCGAAGCCGCATCGAGTGCCACGACACTGCCTCGAAAGCTGCAGCATTCGTACTTCCGAAGCGCCGCGCCCTCTTCGCCCGAAGCGACCGGAATATACACGCGGCCTTCGACTACCTTGGGCGCGCCCGTGATCCGCGCCAAAGGGTGGGGATCGACGTGCGACTTCCACACGAGCTCTCCCGTGGCGGCATCCACGGCATACGCATTAGCTTTGAGGTCGCCGAAGAAAGCGGCATAGCGCGCCGGCCCGCTGCGCTCGATAGTGATGGCGGTGCGCACTCCCGCCTCGGCCTGATAGGACCAGTAGAGGCAGCCGGTGGCGGCATCGAGCGCGTAGACCGCACCGGTATCGACGCCGATGTACACGCGCCCGCCGGCCACCGACGGCTGACTCAAAACCGACCGCACACCGGGAAATCCGAAAGCCCATTTCAACTTGAGGCGAGGGATCTGATCGGCCGGCAACTGAGATGCCTTGGCTGGCTGAAAGCGGGAGTTGGAGGCGTCGACGCCCCAGCCGTTCCAGGCCGGACCGGTGGACGGATCGCCGAAGCGGGCGCCGCTGGGGCATGCGTTGGACTGGGCCAGCAGAGAGCCCGCCAACGCGCTGAGAAGCAGCAGCTTTACCAACATAAAAAGGAGTGTCTGATTGTACCGCGATCACGACACTCCGAAAGAATCGGAAGCCGAATCGCTCTAGAAACTTAGCGTGGAAATGGCAAGTTCCGCTGGAGGGTTCGGCAGGCTGTGGGTGCATGCTGGAGGCAGGCGGCCGGGCAATGTGGGCGAAATGCCCATAAAAGCGGCTTTAAGTCATTTATATTCAGTAAAGAAACGGGCACTTTGCCCATCTTATGAAAAACACCATAGAACAACCGGATGGCAATTTGGATCGTTGGCTGGGTCGCCGGGAAGCATTCGGCCTGATCGCCGGACGCTGTTCCGCCGCCGAGGTGGAAAGCCTGCGCCGCATCCGCAACGAGAGACTCTATCGGAGCCGTGCGCGGACTTGGGAGGAGTTCTGCTCGCAGATCGGCGTGAGCCGGCGCAATGTCGAACGCAGCATTCGAGCTTTGGAAGAATTCGGGCCCTCGTTCTTCCACCTGGCACAACTGACGCACCTTAAGCCGGAGGAATACCGGGCGATCGCGGCCAATGTGACGGAGGACGGCGTCCGCATCGAGGGCGAGGTAATCGCGTTTCTGCCGGAGAACACCGGGAAGGTCACAGCCGCGGTTGCGCAACTGCTTGGCCGCGAGAGGCGCCCGATAGTGAAGCTGGCAGCCACCCCGTTTGAGCTGGCGCTGAACCGATGCCAGGCGGCCAGCCAGTCGCTCGACAAGTTGCCGGTTCTGAAACCTGCGCAAAAGATTCGACTGGCCGCAGTCCTGGTGGACATGCGCGAGAAGGCTCAGGCGCTGGGGGTGCCGCTGCTATCGTGGTAGGTATGTCCGGCCGCAAATCCACGCCTGAGGAGATCCGGCGGCGCTTCGATGCCGACGTCGAGCGCTTCTCCAATCTGGATACCGGACAGTCCGCCACCATCGACGCGCCGCTTTCGCTGGAGCTCATCGCCCGCGCGGCAAGCGGCGTCCACCCGGAGGCGGCCGCGCTCCTCGATATCGGTTGCGGGGCGGGGAATTACACACTCAAACTTTTGCAGCATCTCCCGCTGCGCTCCGTCACCCTGATCGATCTCAGCCGCCCCATGCTGGATCGCGCCGTGGAGCGCATCCATCGGGCCGCGCCCACCGTGGCGGTCACTGCGATTCAAGGTGATATTCGCGAGACCCCGTTGGAGGACGCCGCCTTCGACGTGGTCGTCGCGGCGGCCACACTCCACCACTTACGCGACGACATCGAGTGGCAGCGCGTCTTCGCCGCGGTGTACCGTGCGCTGGTACCCGGCGGTGGGTTCTGGATCTCCGACTTTGTGGCGCACGCGGTTCCCGCCGTCCAAGAGCTCATGTGGCAGCGATATGGCGAATATCTTGTCTCGCTGCAGGGTCCCGCGTACCGTGACCGGGTGTTTGCTTACGTCGATGCTGAAGACAGCCCGCGTCCTTTAGCCTGGCAACTGGAGCTGCTGGTGCGCACCGGGTTCCGCTCGGTGGACGTGCTGCATAAGAACAGTTGTTTTGCCGCCTTCGGCGCTATTAAGTAGAAAGACACCGGCGACAAAGATCGCCGGCGCTACGTGCCTCTCGCGGCGACACCGGCGCTACGTAACGCCGGCGGTCTCGGCCGCCGGTGAGTTAGTACATTGCTATCCTCGGTGGACTATTCTTGCCGCCGTTCGCGGCAGTACCCTCGTGGACAGTCATGAAATGGCCGACCACTCTGCTGCTTATCGCATGCGCCGCTCCGGCGTATTGCGCTGATTCTACCGACCTGCTGGACCTGCTGCCGCCTAGCGCCAAGATCGTGCTTGGGGTGCACGTGCGCGACGTGCTCAAGTCGAGTCTTGCGAAGGGCGTCACCTCGCAGGCGCACGTCTCCACCACGGAAATGTCCAAAATGGTTCCGATCACGGCATTCGACCCGCTGACCGACTTGGACGAGGTCATCTTCGCCAGCAGCGCGGAGGGGCAGAATCCTCCCATGTTGATCGCGGCCCGCGGCAAGTTCGACCTGACCCGCCTGACCTCCAAAGGCAAGCTGTACCACGGAGTGCGCCTCATCGTGACGGAATCGGAGAACGAGGATAGCGGGTTCGCGTTTCTCGACGGGTCTACTGTAATCACGGGCGACCTGGCGGAAATCAAAGCGGCCATCGATCGCCGGGCCTCTTCTAAGGTCTACGACCAGGTGCGCTGGGCCCAACTGGCCGAATATCGCGATAAATATGCCGTGTGGGGAGTGGCCGACCGTCCCTCCGGCTTAGTCAAGCGGCTGCCCAATTACACCCCGGCGCCGGTGCTCGACGCTATTGACCGCGTGCAGTTCGGCGTCGGCTTTACCAAGGGTCTGGAGATCGCGGCGGAATTGCACCCCCGCTCCGGAGACGACGTCGCGCAGTTGACCGACTCTTTGAAGTTGTTCGAAACCATGGTCAAAGCAGCGCGCCCGTCTCTGGACGAAGGAACCAAGATCGGCATCGAGACAGCCGACGACGGGACCATGAAAATTACCCTGGCGCTTTCCGAAGAACAACTGGCGAAGGCCATGCAGAACCCGAAACCGGCAGAGGTTGCGGTGACGGCCTCGACCGAGCCGGTGGTCCACAAGGAAACTGCCGAGCGCAAAGTCCGGACGCCAGCTCCGGCCCCCGCGGACCGCACTCGAGACAGCGGCACATCCGTATTCACGCTGCCGGGTAGCCGCCGATAGGTCTCGATTTAGCACGTAAGCCGTTCTCTTTCATACGGCTAGGAGCGGTTGCCGTTCGACCCTGGGAATGCTCCGTTCAACCGCTCCACCTACCCATACAACCAATAAATTCAACAGTTTAATGGCAAGTGATACCCGGGAACGGCCGCATTTCCCTATACTGGCCTGAAGAGCGCAGCTATACTCATCTGGTATTCGTGCGCCGATGATTTATTTTGAGCGACATCGCTGGGTACTCAGGTTCGCCCACGAGGAGCAGGACGAAAATGCACAAGCCTATTAAATACGCGGAAAAAACCTTGGCCGTCACCGCCAATCTGGCCTGGAACGTATTCGATAAGTTAAACCAGATCAAGCAAAATCCCGGCTTCACGCCGGCTTGGTCGGACAAGCCGCTGCTTAAGTCATGGGAGAAGACCAAGCCCCCACTGGGCTGGCCGCGCGAGACTGATTCGCTGTGCCCCCGCTGCATCCCCGAAGTCCGCAAGGACATTCTCGACGGCAAGACGCCCCTCGATGTCCTCTATACCGAAAAGCCGGGCGAGATTAAAGCGCAAGTGATCGAACGGGACGGCAAGATCCTGATGGTGAAGGACTGCCCCATCCACGGCCACTTCGAAGACGTGATGGCTATCGACCTGGCGTTCTTCAAACATCTGGAAGACGTTTTCCCGGGCCGCGACATCCGCGCGCACAACGATTCCACTCTGCACAAGCATGGCACCAGCACCATTACACACGGCCGCGGTTCGGTGCTCACCATCGACCTCACCAACCGCTGCAACATGATGTGCGACCCCTGCTTCATGGATGCCAACCAGGTCGGCTTCGTGCATGAGCTGAGCTGGGAAGATATCCAGACGCTGCTCAATAACGCGATCACCATCAAGCCCAAGCGCCAGATGTCGGTGCAGTTTTCGGGCGGCGAGCCGACGCTTTCGCCGTACTTCCTGCAGGCGGTGAGCTACGCGCGCGAGGTGGGTTACACGTCGGTACAGGCAGCCACCAACGGGATCGAGTTTGCCAAGAGCGCCGAGTTCTGCCGCAAGGCTGCTGAAGCGGGTTTGCGCTACGCGTACCTGCAATTCGACGGCATCGGCAACGCCGCCAACTCGCACCGCGCGGTCGGCAATCTGTTCGACGTCAAATTGCGGGCGATTGAGAACCTGTATTCCAACGGCGTGGACATCATTCCCGTCATCACGCTGGTGAATGGCATCAACAACGAGCAGGTGGGCCGCATCATCCAGTTTGCGCTGGATAATCCTAAGAAGATTCCGTTCCTTTCGTTCCAGCCGGTATCGTTCACCGGCCGCGACGAAGCCGTCACCGACGAGCGCCGCACGGCCCAGCGATACACGCTGTCGCACCTGGCGCACGACGTGAAGAACCAGATGGGGCTGGGCGTGCCGGAGCGCGATTGGTTCCCGATTTCCTTCATTTCGACCTTCTCCGATTGGAGCGACCTGGTACACGGCCCGTCGTACGGCTGGGGCCAGTTGAGCTGCGGCTGCCACCCCAATTGCGGCGTCGGCATGGCCGTCATGGTGGACAAGGAAACCGGAGAGCGAGCGCCGGTGACTGCTTTCATCAATGCCGACCGGCTGGCTCGCGACGTGGCGCGCATTAACGATGCGGCTCGCGGAAAGTGGCTGTCGATCATCGGCATGGCCCTGGCCGCTGCGCGCAATTACGATCCCCTTCCAGTCGCCTACGCACTTCAAGCTCAGCGACTGGTTCAAGAAGCTCGACAAGACCTTCGGCGCTACCGGCAAGAGCTACGGCAAGGTGGGCAAGGACCGGACGATGGAGGACATTGAGAAGCGCCGCCGCGACCGGTGGAACTTCCTGTTCATCGCCGGCATGTGGTTCCAGGATCTGTTCAACTACGACTTCCGGCGCACCGAGCAGTGCATCATTCCTTACGCCACGCAGGAAGGCGAGATTTCCTTCTGCGCGTATAACACGGGCGTAGGCTGGCGCAACATCATCGAGAAGATGCACATGACCGCCACGCTGACCAAGTGGTATGAGGAGAAGGGGCGGCACGAGATTTTCGCCGGCAACAAGCAGGTGCCTCTGAAGGCTCAGGACCACTCGCTGGTGCTGCGCGACGGCATTGTGACCACGGAAGTGCAGCACGATCTGGACCGGCTGGGCATCGCCAAGACTGCCCGCGAAGAGAAGGTCCGCGCCCGCGATGCCAAGCTCAAGCAGACCGCCGAGGACGCGCGCATGGCGAAGCTTTACCGCGAGCAAGTGTTGAAGGAAGCGCCCGGCCCCGAGCTGGTACAGATCGGCGGCATCGCCCCGGCTGCGCCCAAGGCTGCGGAAGAGCGCGAAGAAGTGGGCAGCTTCGGCGATTAGTTTTTTCCTGGGCCCTTGTGAAGTGAAGAGGCCGTCGGGGCAACCCGTCGGCCTTTTTCGCGTTTAGTGCTCCCGGAGTCCGTACTCTAACACCCAGCCCTCGGAACCGGAGAGTGGGCCATTGAGCACGCGCACTCGATCCAGGACGAACGGATTGGGACTCCCCACTCTCGCAGGAGGTAGGGAATTCACATCTATGAGTTGATCTTCGCTGCAACCGCGTCGTTCCAGGCTCTCGACGTAGGTTCCCGAACGTAGGAGAAAGGCGCGTGATGAAACTACGTCTTTGGGACCGCAGAGCAGTCTTACGTCCGCCGAAAACGCCAGCCCAGAGCGATCGATTACTGTTCGGACTTTCTCCCACTTTCTGAGTCGAGAATTTTCTAAATCCCGCAGCACCGGCGTCAATAGGTAGAAGAGTGCGATAGCAGCAACCATCGCGCTTGAAACCGAAAGTACCCGTCTCGCATTCGCTTGCTTGCGAATTCTCCCCGCGAAGAACATACCGAATGAATATCCGACCGCAGAACACGTTGGAAGAGTCCCGAAAATGACGCCGACGCCTTCATTGTCGCCGGTCGCGAAAACAGAATCTGGCAACCACGGAATGGGCTGACGCTGGAGTAGCTGACTCACCATCTCGGGCACTAATATCACTGCCGGTAATAACCAAATCCACCGCCCGCTCGCCACGAACGAGGGTTTCAGAAGCCCGACAGTCCAACCAACAAATGGGCCGATAAAGAGGCACACGAGCGCTTCGTATCCGGCGAAGAATGTGCCCGATGAATGCTCGCCGCTTAACCCAAGCTTAGAAAGCACGGCGAAAAAGGGAAGTGTTGCAAGCAGGGTGACTGGATAGGAAAACAGTAGTTGCAGGAAATACCCCAGCACCCACGGCAGGATGACGAGCCCCGGTTGGTCGTCTCTATCGAACACGCAGTCCCATTCTAAGACGATCCTCTACAGTTGCAGGACCGTTCGCCGCCCCTCGTCCACCGAGCGCTGCAGGGCGGCGGTAGCGTGCCGGCATGTTCAGTCAGGAAGCTGCGGTCGAGGGTTAGGAGCTGCGCTACATTCACTACCGAGTTGCGGGGGAGACCCGCCGAGCGCGCCGGCAACAGGACGTTGCCGGGCGCTTCGGCCAGTTCCACGTTGCTGCTGATCGCGGCGACGATGGCAGTCTGAATCCGGCTGCGATTGAAGGAGTCTGCCTGGACTATAAGGACCGGGCGCCTGTACTCAGGCTCGGAGCGGCGAGGTTCGGGGAGATCCGCCCACCAGATTTCCCCCCGCTGCATCTCACTCATCTCTACCAGGAATCCTTTTCGAGAGATTTCAGTTGGGCCCGGTGCAATCCGGAATCAACTTTCGCCTGATGCCGCGAATACACGTCATTCAGGCGTTCGGTGATCGCATTTTCATCCTGCCGCTCTATAAACTCCGCAATCGCTTTACGGTACAACTCACTTCTCGAAACTCGAAGGCGACGGGCGATTGCTTCGGCCTGGCGGAAGAGTTCGTCAGGGAGGGAGACGGCGAGTTATACCCAAACTGTTCTGATCGCGCTAATCGGGAGGGATATACTGTCTCCGATGCGCCTGCTACTTTTCGTTCTCGCGTTCTTTTCCGTGGTTCTGTTTGCCAGACTCGCTGCCGCGCCGCCCAAGAAAACGACATTGCGTCTGACCGCGGACGGCCTCGCCGAAGGAAGCTCGATACCCCGGTTGTACACCTGTGACGGCAAAAATGTCTCGCCGCCTCTGACCTGGTCGGGCGAACCCGAGGGCACGCAAAGTTTCGCGCTCATCCTGGATGACCCGGATGCGGGTGACTTTACTCATTGGCTACTTTGGGACATTCCCGCTTCTGTTCATTCGCTGGCGGAAGGCGCGAAAGCGGAGGGAGTTTCCGGCGGAAACGATTTTGGGGACCGGGGGTATGGCGGTCCGTGCCCTCCGGGAGGTACGCATAGCTACTCCTTCCGGTTGTTCGCGCTGGACGTGCCGTCGCTCCATCTGGATGCGGCGAAGGGGCGGAACGCTCTGGATCAGGCTATGGGGAAGCACGTGCTGGCAAAGACGGAGTATCGGTTGCACTACGGGCGCAATTAGAGCCGGCGCAGGGTATGGCCCTGCCCCACGTAGCGCAGAAAAGTACTGGGGTCCGAAATAGCCCGATGGTTTGCCAGATGCTGTAGATTGTTTATGGTGTTAGCGAAGATTCGGCGCGTGCTGCCGTTCGTCTCTGTCGCCGTATTCCTTGCTCTTGCGTATGATGGCTGGGTCTTCTACTCGCGGTGGGATGATACGCGGCGAGGGGAGCAAAAGCGGACGGAGAAAGAGGCGCGTGATGCAAGGAACACTCTCGATCGAATCGGCGGCGGCGGGCTCAAGATTTTGAGCTTCTCCGCGGCGCCAACGGTCATCCAACGCGGCCGCCCAGCGGACCTCTGTTATAGCGTGGTGAATGCCAAGACTCTGCGCATGGAACCGCCGGACGGCGATGTGTACCCGGCCCTCAGCCACTGCCTCCAGGTTTTCCCGCGTAAGACGACCGAGTACAAACTAACTGCGGAAGACGGTGAGGGACACACCGCGACGGAGAGTTTCACTATAAGGGTCAAGCCGTAGCGCTGGCGGTCCTTGCCGCCGGCACCGGCGGTTACTTCTTGTGCAGCGGCCGTTTGGGCACGGGCGCGGCGCAAGGCGTGAGCTTGAGTCCGTCGATCTTGGCGGTCTCGGTTTCCATTGTCAGCAGAAACGGGGTCTTGTTGAAGGCCACGGGCGCGCCGGTCCATTGAAACTCTGCGTTCGGTTCGGGCTTGCCGGAGAGGGGCTTGTCCAGCTTCAAGGTGATTTCTGCCGGTAACGGCTGCTGCGCGTCCGGCAGCGGCACCGCCACCATCAATTCCTTCGGGCGGCATGCCGGCTTGGCTTCCACCAGCACACCGCGCAACTGCGGCACCTCGGTGCCTTGCAGACTGGACGCGAAGTACTGCTCGCCGTTGGTGTCGGCCAGTGCGCCCTTGATCTTCATCCACAGCGCCAGTTGGGGATTGCTCTTCTCGAACTCGGCCTGCTTCTCGTCGGCAATCTCGGTGATCGACTTGATGTGGAATCCCGCCGGCGGCAGCGGCGATTTGGCGGCCTGTTCCTTGAGCTGGCGCAAGCCCTCGGGGTCCTTGCCATGGTATTGCTCGAACACCTTTTCCAAGTAAGCTGCGATGGTGGCTTGCTTGGCGGGGTCGACGGCCGCCGCGCGGGCAAACTCGTAGATGGCCGCGGACACTTTCTCCGGTTTGGTTTTGTACAGACACAGTTCCGCCCGGCCCAGGGAGTAGGCCGCGTCGCTCGAATCCGGGTTGTCTTCGAGCGCCCGGGTGAGCGCGGTCTCGGCGGCGGCGCAGTCGTTCTTTTGCATGGCCTGCGTGCCCGGCAGCAGGGCGAGATAGAGGAGAGACGCTTTGGCGGCGGTTTGCAGCTGGCCCCGGACCTGGGTCCAGGACTCATCGGTCAGCCCTTCCGGTTTCTTGTCGTAGGTGAGTAACTGGCGGGCGGCCTTGCCGGCAGTGGCGGCTTGCTCGGGTGAGGGCGCGGGCAATTGCTGGATGGCGGCCGTGGTGGTGAAGAGCAGCTTGACTACGTTTGCGGGGCCCCCTAGCGCGGCCTCCAGGTCCTGGCGCGCGACCAGGTCGGCGGCCGCATCGACGGCTTTTGCCGGTTGCTTGGCGGCGGCGTACGACTGCACGTACAGAAGTTGGCGGTCGTCGCGGTAGTCCGAAGTTGGGTAGTTCTTTTGCCAGGTGTCGAGGTCGGTGAGGGCTTTTGTGAAATCGCTGGCGGCGATGTCTTTGGTCACCGCGTCGTAGATTTGGTATTCGGCGTCGTTTTGATATTTCTTGGGGGCCTGCGCGATTGCGGTGGCGGCGAGCAGGGATAGCAAAAGTAGCGATTTTGAAAACGGATACACGTTGGCCTCCTGGCATCTACCGCACCGGCGACAAGGATCGCCGGCGTTACTTCACCACTTCGAACGACACGTCATCTACCCACACCCGTGTTAACAGGCCGACGGCAATCACGCCGAAGTTGATGAAGGTGGCATCGCGATCTACCTTGCCCTCGATTTCAAACCTGGTCCACTCCGCGGACCGAATGGGACGGTCGCTCATGTTGTCAAAGAATCCGCTCTGGCGATTGGCGCGGTCTACGCTGAGCAACATTTGGGCCCGGCCATCGGAATCGAACGCTTCGACTTTCAGCCAGGCGCGGAAGCGCACAGTATTGCCTCGATAGCCGGCCGCGCTGAAACTCTGCATCAGGCTGGCGACCGGGGTAGGCGCGTTGGCGGGAACCAGCACGACCGCGCAACCGATGGAACTGCGGCAGCCGCGCCGGCGCAACTCGGCCATGTAATCGGCGTCCTTGGGGAGCGAAGGCACGGTCCACCCCGGCGGAGCTTTCCCCACGGCGCCCTGATCGAACTTCAAATTCTGCGGGCCGGGCAGCGGGCTATCCCAATCGGCCAACTCGCGGCGAGCTTGCGCCGCCACCTGGGCTTGGTCGCCATACTCTTCTACAAGACGCTCGTAGGTGGCATGTGCTTCCCGGCGCTGGCCCAATTTCCGCTCGCACTGCCCTAACTGGAAGAACGCCCGAGCGGCCACTTCCCGCGATCTGCCCGGCTCGGCGAGGATGGTTTTGTATTGCTCCATGGCGCCCGTGAGGTCCCCCAGTACGATCTCGCGGTGAATCGCCGATTCCAATTGCATCTCGGGATCGCCCGGGCGCTCAGCCGCCATCAATACTATGGCGGCGCCCACGACGATCGGGATCGCGCGCATTCCCCTGATCCACAGCTTACGCGGCCAGCGTGGAAACACCATCCCGGAATGGTCACGTTTGCGTAAGATTTCAGCCATCGAAACGGTATCCCAGGCCGCGCACGTTGCGCAGATAGCGCGGATTGGTGGAGTCGGCCTCAATTTTCTTGCGCAGATTGGCGATGTGGTTGTCCACGATGCGGTCGGAGGCAAACGTGTCCGGCCCCCAGGCTCCCTCCAGCAGGCGCTCGCGGCTCAACACGCGCCCGCGCGAGCGGATGAACAACCCGAGGAGCTTGAACTCGAGGGGCGTCAGTTCGATGGCCTGGCCGCTGCGCCGCAGCTCGCCGCGCGGGAAGTCCACCTCAACGTCGCCGAACCGGTAGCAATCCTGATCCGCGTCCGCGTCTCTACCGGCGCGGCGCAGCAGGGCCTTGATGCGCGCGCGGAGCTCGCGCGTGCCGAACGGTTTGGTGACGTAATCATCCGCGCCCAATTCCAGCGCCATCACCTTTTCGGCTTCCTGGGTCTTGGCGGTCAGCACCAGGATGGGCATCCGCAGGCCCTGGCGGCGCAGCTCCCGGCACACTTCGAACCCGTCTTTGCCGGGCAGCATGATGTCGAGCAGGATGAGATCGAAGCCGCCCTCCTTCGCGCGCCGCGAAGCCGTAATGCCATCGGCGACGGTCTCCACCTGGTAGCCTTCCATCTGGAGATCGTCCTCCAGGCCGAGTGCGATACCGGGTTCGTCTTCGACCACCAGAATCCGCGTCATGTTCTCACCATTGCAGGAAGGAGCATGGTAAACGTGCTGCCCTCGCCGGGCTGGCTGGCCACCAGGATCTCGCCGCCATGCGCCGCCACGATATGGCGCACCATGGCCAAACCGACGCCGGAGCCCTTCACGTTGGCTGCGGCCGCCGCGCTGCCGCGCACAAACTTGCGGAAGATGGCCTTCTTTTCGGACTCCGCTATGCCGGGTCCCCGATCCCTTACGCGGATGGCGACGTACTGCTTTTCCACACTCCACTCGACCCACACGGTGGGCTGCTCAGGCGAGTACTTGATGGCGTTGTCTACGAGGTTGCGCAGCGCCACCGAGATGGCCTCGGGGTCGGCTTCGATGGCGCATTGCTCGCGCGTTCCCTCCATCTCGATATGCCGCCCGTGGACTGCGGCTTGCGGCTCGAATTCGGCGACCACGCGGTGCACCAACTCCGAGGCGTCGACTTCTTCGAACCGGTACAGGCGCGCGCCGGCTTCCATGCGGCCGAAATTCAGCAACGCCTCCACCAGGCGCTGCAGCCGCGAGGTTTCCATCACCAGGGTGTCGTAATACATCTGCCGGCGCTGTTCGGAAGGCACACGCCCCAGCGCCAGGATCTCCGATAACTGCCGCATGGCGGTGAGCGGCGACCGGAACTCATGCGAAACGGCGGCGACGAAATCCGACTGCATGCGCGAAACCTCGATCTCCCTGCGGATGGCCCGCGCGATGAAGTAAGTTCCCAGCACCAGAAAGACCACCATGACGCCGACTCCCAACAGCAGGAAGCGCTGCTGTGCGAACAGGCCCGGTACGCCCGAATCGGGACCGGCGCTGACGTAGAGCGTCCACGGGATCTGACTTTCCGCGGCGGTGCGAACCGTGGCATGGCCCGCGCCTCTTCGGCCCGCCAGCATGCGGCCTTCAGGATCGGCCGCGGCGTAGAAAATTCCTTTACCCGCCGAGATGTGCTGAAAAACGGCCGCCGGCCTGCTGATCAGAACGGCCTGCCGCTCTCCCGCGGTGCGCCACAAAAGAAACAACGGCTGGTCGCCGACCCATATGGTCTCCTGCTGGTGCGCGTTGGGGAGACGCCTGCGCTCCTGCCAGGCGAGCGAAGCGGCCGCGGTGAGCGCCATGGTTTCCGCCGGAGGTGACGAGACGACGCCAGAGAGGCGTGCGACCTCCGACCAATAAAATTCGAACTGTCCGCGAGTCAAGCGCCAGCGGCCACCGAGCAAGTCCTTGTTCAGGGCTTCTGCCGCGGGCCGGCTGTTGGAGAGATCGGCAACGGCGTGGCGGCCCACCAGTTCGGCGGGCGCGCCAGCCACGCTGACGCCGGCGATGGCCGCCAATTTCTCATACGCCGCCCGGCTGTCCGCGGCGCGGTTCATCTTGCGCAGCACACGTCCCAACCGCAGCAAGGCCCCGGCCCGGATGGCCGCGTCTCCCGAGTTCGCGAGCTGCTCGTAGACAAGGAGTGCCTTGGCCGGCTGGGCCTGTTGAAACTCCGCGGCCTCGGCATCGTCGAACACGGGGAGAGTCGCTTCCGGCCCCTGCGCCGCGGAAGGATCGTAGAGTAATCGGCCCGCAGGGAAGGCCGTCAGCGTGCTCTCTGTTAGAACCAGCAGCAAGCCATCTTGAGGTTCGTGGGCGGCAGGCGGTGTTGCGGCCCAGGCGCCGAGGCGTTCTCCGGTTTCTGCCAACGTGCCGCGCAAGGTGGCAGCGATCCGGTCGGCGGCTTGATCGAGCCGGTCCTGGACACGCTGCGCTTCCACCGCCCGCTGCTGGCCGAGCAGTTTCCAACCAAACCATCCCAAGGCCGACACCGACACCAGCGTCAGCAGAAATAGGATCAGGAAGAGCGTTCGCGGCGGTTTGAGCCACTCCCGCAGTGGCGGCATACTAACCACGATTGTACACGCCGCGCTGTAACAAAACTGTCATATGGATTTAGTAAGGTTGAATCCATGGACAAATGCGAAATCCGAACCGCTCAAAGTTCGAGCGGCGCCACCGTTCTGCATCTGAGTGGTCCTCTGACGCTCAACACGCTGTTTGAGTTCCAGGACTTAGTGCGAAAAGAGAATGCTGGCGGGCTCCTCATCGTGTTGACCGAAGTCCCGTACATGGACTCCGCGGGCCTCGGAGCGATTCTCAGCGCGTATGCTTCCTGCCAGCGGCACAAGAGGAATTTTGCATTGGCCAGCGTCCCTGAGCGGGTCATGTCTCTTTTGCGAATGACGAAGGTCGATTCACTCGTACCCCAGTACGAGACGGTGGAAGCCGCCGAGAAAGACTGGGGAGTGAAGGCGTAGCACAGGCATTCCTGCCTGTGTCAGGTTCAGTTTCTTAACCGGATCGTCATCGTAAAATAACATTCCTTCTTTAGTCTGAGTCCTTCAACTCTCTGGCGAAAATTAGGTTGGTTGGCCGTGCGCGCATTCGTGCGGCCCGCCACGTCCTGTTCTTGCGGGAGTTGACGAAGTTGACTCTCTGCAGAGAAAAGGATCTATGAAGAAGCTACGACGCTTGAGTCTCGCATTCGCCTGCGCAGCCCTGGTCTCGACCGCATGGGCCGCAGATAATTCGCAGCAGCAGGGAGCCGACGCCAGCAGCCAGTCGGCGGAGCTTCAGCAGCTAAAAGCGCAGCTCGAACAGCAGCAGAAACAGATCGAACAGCTGCGTACCACGTTGGAAGCCCAGCAGAAAATGCTGGAAAAGGCCCAGACCGCGGCGACGCCGGCACCCCAGGCAGCGCCGGAGCATAAGGCAGCCAATCTGGGCGAGGTGGCTTCGACGGTGCCGATCATCCCGCGTGGGATCGCGCCGGTGGCGACCCCGCTGCCGCTCCCCCAGGCGCAAAAATCAGCCGCGGACCAGATCCCATCGTCCCCACTGCAACTACAGATCGGTGGTGCGACGATCACGCCCGTCGGCTTCATGGACTTGACGAACACGTTCCGCAGCACCAATTCCGGAGCGAGCCTGGCCACGAACTTCGGAAACTACCCCTACAACAACACCCTCCCCCAGGGCCGGCTCACGGAAGACAGGTTCAGCGCGGCCAACTCCCGCATTGGGTTTCGCGTGGACGGCAAATACAAAGACTTTCACGTGCTCGGCTACTACGAGGGTGACTTTGTGGGCGGCGTTGGTAACGCGGCTTTGAACACCCAGGTGACCAGCAACAGCTTGCTGTATCGTCTCCGTCTCTATTGGGTCGACGTCCGCAAAGATAAATGGGAGGTCTTGGCTGGACAATCGTGGAGCATGTTGACGCCGAACCGCAACGGCATCTCGGCCTTGCCCGGCGACTTGTTCTATGGCCAAGAGTTCGACGTGAACTACCTGAACGGCTTGACGTGGGGCCGCATCCCCGGCATCCGGTTCTTGTATCACCCCAGCAAAGAGATAACGATCGGCATTTCGGCGGAGAACGCCAGCCAATACTTTGGCGGATCGGGCGGCGAAGGTTCACCGACCTTGCCTGCGGCGCTGGGCGCGAGCGGCGCCAACATCGCCAATACGGAACTCGATGCTAGCGTGGCCAACGGCCAGGCAATTCCACAAGTCAGGCCGGACATTATCGCCAAGCTTGCCTTTCAGCCCAATAGTCGCATTCACTTAGAAATCGCCGGAGTTACCGATCAGGCGAAGATCTTCAACCCCAATACAGCGCCGGCGCTCGGCGCGATGCAGTACTTCAACAAGACGGGCGTTGGCGGCTCCATCAACGGGAATTTTGAAGTGGTCAAGAACTTCCGCCTGATCACGAATAATTTCTGGAGCGACGGCGCTGGCCGATATCTTTTTGGCGAGGCGCCGAATTTCATCGTCCGCGCCAATGGCGATCTGTCGCTCATACACTCCGGCTCCACCGTAGACGGCTTTGAGGCACGCGTGGGAAAGACACAAATCTACGGCTATTACGGCGGAATCTTCGTTGGCCGGAATACGGCGCTGGATGCCAACGGCACTTCTCTCATTGGGTACGGTTACTTCAAATCACCTAACAGCCAGAACCGGACGATGCAGGAAGGCACGATCGGCATTACGCAAACCTTCTTCAACGATCCCAAGTACGGCGCTGTATCCATGTACCTCGACTATGCCTACTTCTGGCGGAATCCGTGGTACGTGGCGCCGGGTGCTCCCAAAAACGCAAAGCAAAACGCGGTCTGGTTCGATCTTCGTTACACGCTGCCGGGCAGCGCACCGACGATCCAGTACTAACCTGCTATACGGGGGCAGCGCATGGCGCTGCCCCACGCTCTTCGGACGAAACCTTGTGAAGCGTGGTGGAGTCTATGAGGGCAGGGGCGGAATACGAGGATGTTCACCCTGCGGCTTGCTGCTTCATTCGTTTTATCGTCGGCGCTCACCTTTGCGGGAAGCTGGTCCGGAGTCCTGGTGGATTCCAAATGCTTCGACAGCGAAGAGCGTAATGTGAACCCGACCGACACATTAACCAACGTCGATCGTGACCGGAATCTGGAGATCGACTATTGCTCCCCGCGCACCAAAACGAAATCTTTCGCGGTTGTGCAACGAGACGGGCTGAGCTTCCACCTGGACTCGGCGGGGAACGCTCAAGCGGCCGAACTGGTCCGAAAGACCGGCAAGAAGTCCGTTTTTCCTGTCGTCGTAACTGGCGAAATGAGCAAAAACATCGTCAAGGTGGATTCGATTTCCATGGCCATATCGCCTCCCGCGCGCTAGCGCTCCGTGCCGATCTTAGCGCGCGCCCACTTCGGAGGTTTGCACGCGCGCGACTTCAGCGGCGTGGCGTTTCAGGTCGGCGGGCGATACGGTCACGATGTCCTTTTCCATGTCCTCGCCGGTTTCGATGAGGTAAAGAAGGTGGAGCGCTGCGATGCGCGTGCACCATGGGTCGTCCATGCTGCGGCCGGTTTCGCGGCTCACACGCAACAGATCGGCGTGGGGCAGCGCGATGGTCTTCTCCGTGCGCTTCCCGTCCGCATCCACCAGCGCGAACTTCACGTCCACGGTGTCGGAGTGGCGCGTGGAAATGGCCGTCTGCAGCCACTTCAGGAAGACCTGGTACTTATGGCCGAAGGGATCCGGCCCGGCTTCAAACTCACGGAAATTGAGCATGGGTGCAGTTACCATCATACGTCGTTACCATGAAAACGTGACGACAGCGCTGGTCCTTTCCGCAGGAGGCATGTACGCCGCGTGGGAAGCGGGCGTGTGGAAAGCGCTGGCGCCCCATTTTCGTCCCGACCTGATCGTGGGAGCGTCCGCGGGCGCCTTAAACGGGTGGGCCATTGCCGGCGGTGCCACTCCGGAGGAATTGGTTAGTGTGTGGCTGGACCAATCGCTGGCGAGAATCCGCGTCTTCCATCCGGAGCCGCTCTGCCAGCAGGCCCGTGAACTGGCATCGCGCTTCCAGCCGAAGATCCCGTTCGGCTTGACGATCGTCGATAAGCGCCGCCTGCAGGTGCGGCTGGTGCGCGATGGCGACGTCACGTGGCAGCATCTCACAGCCACTTGTTCAATTCCGTTTCTGTTCCCGCCGGTGACTATTGGAGGCCGCAGCTATGTGGATGGCGGCCTGCTGGGCTCGCTGCCGGTGTGGGCCGCGGAAGAGATGGGCGCCACCCGGGCAATCGCCGTGAATTGCCTGCACGGGTTGGCGTTTCGTATGCTTCGGGGCGTTATACGGCCGAGGCAGCCGAGCAGCAAGTTTCAGGTTGTCACGATTCAACCTTCCCAGCGGTTAGGTTCGTTGCGCGCGGCCCTGGTGTGGTCGCGGCCTACCATCGAACGCTGGATCGCGCTGGGCGAGCGGGATGGAAAGGCGGCGCTGGCGTCGATTGTGTAGTCGGCCACGTGGCACAGGCCTCCCGGCCTGTGTCCGGTTTCAATAAGTCTGCTTAGCTAGAAACGCCAGCAGCAGCTGGTTGAACTCCTCCGCCTTCTCCATCATCAGGAAGTGGCCGGTGGCGGGGATCTCGTGGTACTCCATCGCGGGGAAATGCTCCTTCATGTACTCGCGGTTGGCCAGCCCGGAGTGGTCGGCATAAAGCCCCAGGATCGGCATCTTGAGCACATCTCCCTTCCATATAGCCGGATCGAACGTCGCGTTCATAGCGCCCACGGCAGTGGATTCGGGCGCTCCCAGCATCATCGTAAGGATGTGCTTCTGCATGTCCGGGGTGGTGGAGCCGGAGAACATACCGCGAATCATTTGTTCCCGCGCCTGCGGCCCGTTGGGGCCGGCCATCTGCTGCGGATTGGGCGCGCCCCGGCCATTCGGGGTGATGGAAACCAGGCCGTCGACGAACACCAGGGCCGCGGTATGCTGCGGAAACAGGCGGGCGTATTGGACCACCACAGGCGTGCCCATGCTGTGGCCTACCAGCACCACGCGATCGGCTTTCGATTCCTTGCGGACCGCTTCCACGGCGCGGGCGAACACGTCCATGGAAAGTTTTCCGTCTTTGGGGGACGCGGTTTGACCGTGGCCCGGCAAGTCCAGAGTGATGACGCGGTATTGCTTGGAGAGCTCGGGCACCTGGGCGTTCCAGGTGGTTTCGTCGCAGGTCCACCCATGCACGAGGATCACGGTGTTGGGCCCTTTGCCGGCGGTGGAGGAGTGGATCTTCACGCCATCCAATGTGGCCGCTGACAGCGACGTCACCAGCACGAGGTTGAGAAGGAATCGCATGCGGGGATTATACACCGTTACTGAGCCGCGACCGTTAGGGAGCGGAGGTTGCGCATACTTCTTCCCACGAATGCCGCCGCCTCAATTCGCCCGCGGCTTCAAACACGTTGAGCGACTGTTCATATAGCTCTGGAGTAATCTCGATGCCGCCTGACCAACAGCCTACGGCTTGATAGCTGCGGATCGAAGCCGCAACCACGTCCACCGGGATTCCCGGGAAGAAGCGGGCTTCCTTCTCGGCGACTTCCTCGGGCGCGGCGGTGCGCACCCATTCACGCGCTTCGCGAAAGGCGGCCACAAACGGGCGGCAATCGTCGGTCTGCAAGAACCTGCGCGAGCAACACAGACTGCTGAATGCCACCGGCGGCATGGACTCGCCTACGGAGACGACAATATGGCCGGCGCCCTCAGCCACCAACTGGTGCGAGAAGGGAGCCTGCAGGTGGACAAAATCGGCGTCTCCTTGTAGAAATGCCCGCTGCATTTCTTCCGGCGCGCCGGCGTCGATGCTGTGGATCTGCTGCCAATCCGCGCCATTCACACGGACGGCGTATTTCAACATGACGAGGGGTTGCAAGCCGTGATCGGCCAGCACGGACTTGCCTTCCAGTTTTTTCCAGGCGAAGACCGCGTCCGGTTGACGGCCCACCAGGAAGAAGCCATCGCGCTGGTTGATTTGGGCGAAATGCACGGGCAAATCCGATTCGCCTTGATCAAGCGGGCGCCAGTTGGAAGAGACGGCGGATTGCATGATGTCCACCGTGCCCTCGCGAATCAGCTCGCTCGATCGCTGACCCTTCGTCAGTACGCCGTATTCGGCGGACAGGCCGTGCCGTTCCAGAAAGCCCGCCGCGATGGTGGAGATCAGCGGGCTATAGAACGCGGAGTGCCGTGAAACCGTGATGCGGAGCGGCACCGCCTATTCGGCCGAGAAGGCCAGCAGCACGTTGCCCGAATTGCTGCCCGACACAGCATAGCCCGATCCGATGTAGAGCATGCCGTTGACGATGGTAGCTCCGGGCGCGCTGATCGCGCCGCCATGGCCCGGCACCTTGTTCACGGTGTCGAATTCGTGGGCCGTATCGTACTCCCACAGGATCTTGCCGTCGGCGGTGGAGAGCGCATGCAGTTTTCCGTCCGAGCCGCCTACGAAAGCGACTCCGGGGATCAGACTGGTTGCGGCGCTATTGTTCACCCGCTTGCCCTGAGGGGCCAACGGCGTGTACCAAACCTGCTTGCCCGCGGCCAGGGAGACCGCTACCATGCCGCCGCGCGACAGACCGTAATAGAGATTCTGCTGGTCGGCCGCTCCGCCCCACACCACGCCGCCCAGGCGGGCGAAGAAGGCATTGGGCCCGGTCACAGTGGGATCGACCGGGGCCACGTTGGTCTTCCAAACCACCGCGCCCTTGTTGTCGGGATCGAGCGCGATGATGTTGCCGTCCTTGGTGGCGGCCACCAGCAAGCGCTTGCCGCCGGGCAAGGTTTTGAGAATGGGGGAGTTGCCGAAGTCCAGGTCGGGGCCGTTCACGGAGGGGCAATTGTCGGTCTTCGAGGCGCCGTTACATCCGCCCAGAAAAGCGTCGTCGGCCTGCGCCTGGTAGGACCACAGCACTTTGCCGGTCTTCATGTCGACGGCCATGATGGCGTCGGTGGTTTTGGGGGCCGGCTCGGTTTCACCATCGCCGGTTCCGAAATAGACGGCGTTGTGTTGCGGGTCAATCGTGGGAGCGTTCCAGACCGAGCCGCCGGCCGGCGCGTAATTCTGCACGCCCTTGGAGTTTTTCTTCGTGGGCTTGGGCTCATCCATCACGAAGGTCTTCCAGATGCGCTCGCCGTTGTTGGCATCGAGCGCGACCACGCTGCCGCGCGATGTGCAACAGGGGTAGTCGAGAGTCGCCGCGGTGAATTCCTCCGACGAAGATACCGGGACATACACGTGGCCGTCATAGAAGGTGGGAGCGGCGGTGATGCGCGCCACGAAATGTTCGTCCACCTTGGTGGTCCAAAGCTGGTGGCCATCCTGCGCGTCGAGGCCGTACACGTTGGCGTGGGCATCGCCGAAGAAGACGCCGTATTTGGTGGCGCCCGGCCCTTTCACTTTCCCGACGCTGAGTGCGTTGCGCACGGCGCCCTTGGTCTGATACGACCAGTAGACGCAGCCCGTCTTGGCATCCAGGGAGTAGATGTAGCCGATGTCGGTGCCCACGAACACGCGTCCCGAAACGACGGTCGGCTGGCCGTACGCGGACAGGCCGGTGGGATAGCCGAAGGCCCACTTGAGCTTCAATCGCGGCACCTGGTCGGCGGTGAGGCCGGCGGCCTTGGCCGATTGAAAGCGGGAGTTGCCAAGATCCGCGCCCCAGCCGTTCCAGGCCGGGCCGGAAGCGGGGTCGGCGAGCGGAGGATTGCTCGCGCACTTGTTGGGCATGTCCTTGGCGTCGCCCTGCTGCAGGCTGCCGAGCGGGCGGCCGCTCATGAAGGTGGCCACCATGCGGCGCTGGTCTTCGGACAAGGCGTCGCCCTGGCCTTTCATCGGCCCCGTGGTCAACGCCGTGTAGATCTTTTCCGGCGACATTTCGCGGATGGCCGCCGGCGACGGCGCACGCTCCACATTGGGGTTCCCGTGACACCCCATGCAGCGCTGCTGGAAGACAGCGAACCCGGATTCGGTGCCCGCGGACTGTACGGCCGGCCGTGGGGGAGCTTGCGCGTACGCGATAGAGCAGGCAAGCGCCGCTGCTGCGACCAAAGTGAAATGCCTCATAGTGCCTCCTTGGTAGGGCATGCTTTAGCTTGCAATCTAAAGCATGCCCTACCAACCTACATCAGTGCCGTTGGCCGCCGCGCCCAGCTCTTGCCCTTGTCCTTGGCGATCGTCTCCACATCCTTCACGTACGCAGTGGCTTGCGTCAGGATATGGTGCAGATCGTTGCCGATGCTGATGAAGGGGAAGCCCTTCTCCAGGAACTCGCCCACGCGCGCAGTGCCGAACAGGAACAGGCCGAGAATCACTTTGTTCTTATTGGCGGCCGCTTTGAGTTTGTCGGTGGCCGCCTGCAGCTCGGGCGACGTGTACATGTGCGGGAACTCGTATTTTTCGTACAGCCCCATGGACATGCACAGGTCGTTCTGTCCCAGGAACAGAATGTCCACGCCGGGAACCGCGGCGATCTCATCGATGTTCTTGATGCAATCGGCGGTCTCCACCTGCAGCGCCACGATGGTGTTGTCGTTGGCGCCGCCCGCGTATCCCAGCAAACCGGCGCGGTTCATGCTGCGCTGCGGGAAGTAGACCGAGCGCGTTCCCGCGGTCGGATAGCGGCAGCAGCTCACCGCCTGGCGGGCTTCATCGGCGGTGTTGATGTAAGGCACCAGCACGCCGTCCGATCCCATGTCGAGCGCCTGTTGGATGCCGGGGCGATCCTGATATCCGCCGACGCGCACCATCGATTTTGCGCCGCCGTTGGCAATTCCGGCCAGCATTCCCGACAGGCTTTCATATCCCATGGGTCCATGCTGCGTGTCCACCAGCAGCCAATCGTAGCCGCTATGCGCCAGTTGCTCGGCCACCGTTGGACTGCTCGAGTTCAGGAACAGCCCCAGTTTCGGCTTTCCTTCGCGCAGTTGTTTCTTAAACTCAGCTCCACTGAGAGCGTCACTCATTGCAGTTTTTTTCTCCTGATGCCGGGTACGCGTCCGGTACCCGCAACCTGAGAGTATACACCGTCAGTCGAGGAAGAACGGTGTCTCGTTTTCGCCGCGGAGGATCAAGTCAAAGCGGTACCCGGCCAATCCGCCGGCGTCGAGCGCGTGGTCGCGGGTCGCAAAGAGCCGGCGGCGTGCGGTCGTGTCCGTGACGCATTTTAAGACGGGGTCGTCGACCTGGTCAGGCGTGTCGGAAAAGAACGCAGTAGTCACCAGGCGCCGCGTGAGGCCGATCGCCAGCACCATCAGATTCGCATGCGGGCAGCGTAGCGCGCCGTTGCCGCTGCTGGCCCGGCCGGGAAGCACGGTGCGAAAGCGATAGCGTCCCTGGGCGTCAGTTCGGAAGCGGCCCCAACCGAAAAATCCGGGGTCGGCTTCGGCGAAACGGGGGTCCAGCGAATGGCGAAATACCCCGTTGGCGTCCGGCTGCCAGATTTCGACGATGGCATTCCGCACCGGCTGGCCGCCTTCTTCGATGACGCTGCCTTCCAGAAGGATGTGCTGCCCGCGCGCGGTCTTTCCGTCGAAGTGGGTCAGATCTTCGCAGCCTTCCGCAAACTGGCCGGGGAAAAACGGGCCGATGGTGCCGTAGGGAGTGGGCGTCATTTCAGTCCACAGCCGGGGTGCGGCGTTTGCCGCGCAGCACGAAATCCTGGTGGAATTTCAAAATGTTGAAAGTGCCCACCGTGGTGGGTTGCGGCTGGAGCAACAATCGCTGCCGCGCCTCCGGGTCAGGCACCCCGTTGAACAGAAGGTCGGTCTCGTTGAGGGGTTCACCGGGAAAGAAGACTTGCGTGATATAGCGGTCCATCCAGCTCGGTCCAAAAATTGAGAAATGGATATGCGGCGGACGCCACCACCAATCCGATTCCATCACTGGATATGCGCCGGGCTTGATCGAGCGGAACTGATACTGGCCTTCCGCGTCGGTAACGATACGGCCTTCGCCGATGAAATTGGGGTCGACGGGCGCTTCGTGCCGGTCCAGCTCATGGACGTATTTGCCGGCGGAATTGGCCTGCCAGAGCTCGATCACCGAGCCCGCCAGAGGGGAGCCGTCTTCATCCAGCACGCGTCCCGATACCGAGATGAGCTGGCCCATGGCGCGCGGGCCGCCGGCCACGGCGCTCGACAAATCGCCGTCTCCCGGACTCAGTTTCTGCTCCAGGTTGGTAGGGCCGGTCAGCTCGGAAAGGGTCAGGGGGCGCCGGATGAGCGGCTGGCTGGGATTGCGCGTGAAGCTGCGCGGGTACCGGTCGATCAGGCGCAGCGACTGGGTGCGGTCATCGTAGGGCTGATATTCGATGTCGGATGAAAGCTGCGGCGCAGTGGGATTTTTGGTGGTGCTGGACATATCCTCTGAGTCGATTGATTCTATCACCTCAGAGGCCGGCCCACCTGCGGCGCAACGACCGCCGGCGTTACCAGTTGCTGTCGAATTCGCGCAGGCATTTCATGCAGCGGTATTTGCCGCTCACCGGGCGCGAAACCTCGTTGTGGAACTTGCGGCACACGGCTTTGGACATGCGGTTGCACAGCGCTTCCCACAAACTTGTCATGGTAATGGGCGGCGCCCCGTGCACGTGATATTGCTCGCTCGCGGTTGTCTGCATTAGTCCAAGTATGGATCCCCATCCTTCGGGGCCGCGAGTACCGAGGGTTCTGAGGTCAGTACCAGTGCCTTGGATAGCACTGGTGGATTATCCCATGACAACCTTTGACGAGTTACGTTTACCGTCTATATTTCAATAAGATTCGGATTCACTCAACAAAGGTGGCACTTATGGTCGCGCGTTCGCTGTTTGGCATGTTTTCGTCTGACCTGGCAATTGACCTGGGTACGGCCAACACACTGGTTTTTGCACATAGCAAGGGAATCGTGGTGAACGAGCCCTCGATTGTGGCGTTGCGCCGGGACTCCGGAGCGGTCGAGGCCGTCGGAACCGAAGCCAAGGAAATGCTGGGGCGCACACCCGAAGCGATCACGGCCATACGGCCCATGAAGAACGGCGTCATCGCCGATTTCAAAGCCACCGCGCAGATGCTGCAGCACTTTGTGCAGAAGGCCCACGCGCGCAAGCGGCTGGTACATCCGCGCATCGTGATCGGCATACCGAGCGAGATCACACCGGTGGAACGCCGCGCGGTCATGGATGCGGCATACGGCGCCAAGGCGAGCGAAGTTCACCTGGTGCAGCAACCCGTGATGGCGGCGGTGGGCGCGGGTCTGCCGATCGCGGAGCCTATCGGAAACATGGTGGTGGATATCGGCGGCGGCACCACCGACGTGGCGGTTATCTCTTTGGCGGGCATTGTGTACTCGCACTCCGTAAGAGTGGCGGGCAATGCGATGGATGAAGTGATCATCGATCACATCAAACACCGCTACAACATTCTGATTGGGGAGCGTACGGCGGAGGCGATCAAGATCGAGATCGGTTCGGCATTCCCGCTAGCCAACCCCATGAGGATGGAAGTGAAGGGACGCGACCTGGTGGGCGGACTGCCCAAGACCATCAGCGTGTGCGACGCAGAAATCCGCGAGACGCTTTCGGGCTGCGTGAAAGCCATTGTGTCCGCGATCATGGTGGCCCTGGAGCGCACGCCTCCGGAGTTGAGCGGCGACATTGCCGACCGCGGCATCGTGATTACGGGCGGAGGCGCAATGTTGAAGAACCTGGATGTCCGCATTCGCCAGGACACCGGCTTGACGGTCAATATTGCCGACGATCCGCTGACCTCAGTAGCGCTAGGGGCAGGGAAGATGCTCGGCGATTTCCAACTGTTACGCAAACTGTCAGTGAATTAGCACACCCTGTGGCGCAGCCTCTCAGACTGCAGCGCCGGCACTCCTGCCGGCGATTGTTACTTCATGAGATACCACGGCACGTTGATCACGTTGATGTGCCGATTGCCCTTCCAAAACAGCAGAGCTTTCAAAACCGCCGCGCGCTGATTGTGCAGGAAGTAGTGGTACCACTTGTGTTCGATCAGTTCAGGGATCAGGACGGCAATATAGCGGTCCGGATACTTCTCTTCCAGCTCACTGACGAAATCGAGGATCGGACGGAAGAGTTGCCGGTAGGGCGAATCGACCACCGTGAGCTTAGGCACGGGTATGCCGAGCTCCAGGGCCGGTCCTTCCACCAGATGCACCCAGCTCTGCCGAAGGTCATCACTCTTCTCGCTGACACGTACCTGCAGCGCATACACCTCAGGCGACAAATGGATGGCAAAACGCAACCCCTTTTCTGCGATCTTAGTCCAGCCTTGCAGCGGAACGACCACAATGGGCGGACGGAGATGGGTCAGGTTGAGTGGAGTGTCCAAGGCTATCTCCCGCCCAATGTCCACATAGTGGCTATGCACGTAGGCCATGAAAAGCAGCAGCGCCGGAATGAGCAGGACTGTCACCCATGCGCCCGCCGCAAACTTCGCGGCTAACACCACCACGACCGTAATTCCTGTGGCGGTTGCGCCGACACCGTTGATCAGCATGCTCCGCCACGCGTGTCGCCCGCCCAGCCTCTTCCAATGAAGCACCATCCCTAACTGCGAAAGCGTGAACGCCAGGAACGCGCCCACTGCGTAGAGGGGGATGAGGCGATCCGTCACTCCGCCAAACACAATCAACAACAGGCCGGACAAACAGGCCAGCACGAAAATGCCATAGGAAAATACCAGGCGGCGGCCGCGCGAAGAGAAGGCGTGCGGCAGGTAACCATCCTCGGCGACAATCTGGCACAGGCGCGGGAAATCTGCGAAGGCCGTGTTCGCGGAAAGGGCCAGGACGGCCAGAATGGACCCGATGGCGATGAAGTAGAAGATGCCCTTGCCGGCGACGGCGGCGATGAGTTGCGAAAGCAGGCTTTCGTAGCCGGGCAACCCGGGATCGCTGGCGCCGACATGGTACACACGCGCGAGCCAGGCGATGCCGGCCAGCATCAGGATCAGGATTCCAATGATGGCCGTGAGCGTTTTTTGGGCGGACTGGACCGCCGGTTCCCGAAACGCCTTCACACCGTTGCTGACTGCCTCAACCCCGGTCATGGCCGTGCACCCGCTGGAGAACGATTGCAGGATCAGCCACGTTCCCGCCGCCGCCACCGACGCCTTTAGCGGGTGGGGTGGAACTACCGCAACCGGGTGGCCGCCGCTGAGAAACGCTTTGGCTAAGCCCAGAGCAATGACACCAAGCAGGCTGGCGATGAAGAGGTAGGTAGGGACCATGAAAACGGTCCCGGTCTCGCGCACACCACGCAGGTTCACTAATACGATGACGGCCAGGATCGCCAGGCAGATCGCCAGGGTGTGCGGCTGGAGACTGGGCACCGCCGATACCAGCGCCCCCACACCGGCTGAGATACCCACGGCGACCGTCAGGACGTAGTCGACGATCAGCGCCGCCGCGGCCAGCAACCCGGCGCGGTGCCCCAGGTTTTCGCGCGCAACCGTATAGGAGCCGCCTCCGCCCGGATACGCGGCGATGGTCTGCCGGTACGAAACGTAGACGATGATCAGTAGGCCAATGATGCTGAAGCTGATCGGCACGACGTACTGAACGCCGAGCGCGCCGAGTGGGATCAGCAGGGTCAGCGCCGCTTCCGGACCGTAGGCCGCGGAACTCAGTGCATCCAGGCCGAAAACGCCGATCCCGTCTACCGGACCGAGCCGTTGTTCGGACTCTTCATAGTTGGCAAGATGCTTGCCGAACAGCAGATCGCCCAGCGACATTAGGAACCATTATGCGGCACACGTCCGTTCCGGATCTGTGGGGTCAGGCCTTCCGGCCTGCCGCCGCCCTTCCGGGCGGCGCCTCCGCTTGGAGACTTCCCCATCCGAATTTAGTCGGGCACCTCGACGACGAAGTAGCTTGAAAAATACGCTGGCGATGACGGGACGCGTAAGATTTTCAGAGACGACCACAGCCCGGCGCCTTATTTCCTATGTGGGCTTACATGGTATATGTTCGAAAAATATTTCAGGGAAGAGCGTATTGACAATAAGTACAAGACCTACAAAGCACATCTGCTGCTGGTGTTCAGGTACACCGTGAGATCGGCTGCCCCTCGGCTGACGAGGTCCAAGGCCTTGGAGTCGTGGTGCGACAAGCTCTTGGCGAACCTGCGCGAGCCTGAGTTTTGGCAAACAAGTGGCGTTGTGCTGGAAATATTTGACAAGGCGTTCCAACTGTGGATAGGACGAAGCGGCAGCCGATACGGGGTCAAGGATATCAAAGAATTCACTGAGCTATTGGTTGGAGAAGCGCAGCGGTACTTTACTAGCGTTGAAGAGCCAAGAGCCGCGGATGATGCTCGCGATACGTATGGGGGGAAAAATACTCCGGCTCGTTTGGCGGGAGGGCTACTGGTTTGGGTTTATTACGCGAGGCGTTCAGTACGAGAACCTCTACTTTGACGGTCGCAGTTACCGGGACGAACCCCGCGAATTGGTGCCCGACCAGCGAGTCCGATTCGGCATCGGCAAAAGTTCAAAGGGCTTGTTTGCGAAGAATGTTTCCCTCGTGCAGTGACGGAGACAGCGTCCTCTGGGACATGGAATCGGCGGTTTCGAGGTCAACTTGCCGCGCGACGCCCGAACTGTTCAAGTGGAAGAACAGAATGTGGAGTCCGGACCTGGCACACTCCTTCGGCACTGCCTGTCTGGGCCGGCCCCACTTCACCATTGCCCCTCTTCTTCAAGTAGAATTTAAGGGTTTATCTGGGGGGAGAATGGCATTCGTGCGGCGTGCCGCTGTAACGGCGATCGGAATTGGAATCCTGGGGCTGGCGTTTACCCTGCTGGCGCAAACCGGAGAAACGTACAAGGCGCGGCTATCCGCAGTCCCCGCCGACGCACGGACGCGTCCTGAATTGGCGGGCATCGGCTCGGCCACGGCGGTGCTCTCCGGCACGAAGCTTACGATCACCGGCTCCTTCGACGGCCTACGCTCGCCCGCCAGCATGGCGCAATTGCGTTTCGCCAGCGCGGCCGGCATACGAGGGCCCGTCATCCACGATCTGACAATCGCCCAGGCCACCAGCGGCAGCATCACGGGATCGGTCGACTTAACGCCCCCGCAAATCGAGAGCCTGCGCAAGGGCGGGCTTTACATCCAGATTCATAGCCAGAAGGCCCCCGATGGTGTTCTCTGGGGTTGGCTGTTGCGATAGGAGATTGCACCCATGTTCGGTCTGCAGAAAAGTTTGACGTCGGCGTTGCTGGTCATCGCGGCCGGCGGAGCAATGCTGATCACGGCTCAACAAGCACCGCCCGCGGGGCCCTACACGGCGGCCCAGGCCGCGACCGGGCGCGGCGTGTATCAGGCGAGTTGCCAGGGCTGTCACGGAGCTGACTTGGGCGGCATAAACAACGCTGCTGCACTGGCCGGCGGGCTGTTCATGGGCAGTTGGGGAAACCGCACCACCAGCGATCTGGTCGGCTTCCTCCAAGGCGCCATGCCGCCCGGCAACCCCGGCAGTCTGGGTGAAGAAGCCTACGTGAATGTGGTGGCCTTCCTGCTGGATTACAACGGCGCGCGGCCCGGCAACCAGCCGCTCACCGCAGCCACGAAAACCGAGATCCGTTCGGTAGCCACGGGACAGGTGCGCGCGGTCGCGCAAGCCGGCGGGCGAGGTGGTAACCCGGCCGCGGGGCGAGATCGGGCGGCGCCACTAGGCGGGCGAGCCGAAGCTCCCATTCCAGCCACGCCCCGGGGACTCACCGTTTCCGGCGAGGTCAAAAACTATACGTCCGTGACGGACGCCATGATGCGTAATCCCGATCCCAGCGATTGGCTCATGATCCGCCACGATTATCACGCCAACAATTACAGTCCGTTAAACCAGATCACCGCCGGGAACGTGAAGGAGCTGCAACTGGCGTGGGTCTGGGCCATGAACGAGGGCACTAACCAGCCTGCCCCCGTGGTCCACAACGGCATCATGTTCATCAACAACCCGGGCAGCATGGTTCAGGCGCTGGATGCACGCACCGGCGAACTCATCTGGGAGAATCGAGTCGGTACGGCGGACACCGGCAGCTCGCAGCGGGGCCTGGCGATTTATGAGGACAAGGTGTTCGTCACCACCAGCGACGCGCACATCTACGCGCTGGATGCCCGCACCGGAAAGAATGTTTGGGACACGCTGATCGGCGACCGCAAGTTCGGCGCCTACAGCACCAGCAGCGGGCCGATGGTGGTGAAGGGCAAAGTGATCCAGGGACTGGGCGGCAACATGTGCTCGCAGTACCGCGACGAGAAGTGTTTCATCAGTGCCTACGACGCCAACGACGGCAAACTGGTCTGGAAGTTTCACACCATCGCCAAGGAGGGTGAGCCGGGCGGTGACTCGTGGGGCAAGCTGCCCAGCCTGTTCCGCGCCGGCGGCGACACTTGGATCACCGGCAGCTACGATCCCGATCTCAACTTGACCTATTGGGGCACGGCCCAGTCCAAACCGTGGATGCGCGCTAGCCGCCAATCGGGCAACGGGGCCACTCTCTACGCCAATTCCACCGTCGCTCTTAATGTGGATACCGGCAAGCTGGCGTGGTATTTCTCGCATGCCCCCGGCGAGTCTCTGGATTTGGACGAGGTATTTGAACGGGTGCTGGTGGACGACCAGGGACAGAAGCTGGTTTTCAGCGCGGGCAAGGCCGGAGTGCTGTGGAAGCTCGACCGCGCCACCGGAAAATATCTGGGCCACAAGGAAACCGTTTTTCAGAACATCTACGATTCGTACGATCCGAAAACCGGCGAGCCGCATTATCGCAACGACATCATCGAAAACCAGATTGGCGAATGGGTCCAGAGTTGCCCCACTTCGGAGGGCGGACACAACTGGCATGCTATGAGCTACCACCAACCCACTAACCAGCTCATCATTCCGCTGGCGCAAAGCTGCCAGGAGATGAACGCGCAAAAGATCGATCTGGTGGAGGGCGGCGGTAGTGGCGGCGGAGCCAGCCGGCGCTTCTTCGAAATGCCGGGCACCAACGGCAATGTCGGCAAGCTGGCCGCGTACGATGTTCGCACGATGAAAGAGATGTGGAAGGTGGAGCAGCGTGCGCCGTTCATGACGGCAGTGCTTTCCACAGCGGGCGGTATCGCCTTTGTCGGGGACATGAACCGTATCTTTCGGGCTGTCGATGTGAAAACTGGCAAGATCCTGTGGGAGACTCGTCTGGGAACGTCGGTCCAGGGTTTTCCGCTGACGTTCACGGCCGGCGGCAAGCAATTCATCGCCGTCTCCACAGGGCTTGGCGGCGGCAGCCCGCGCATGGTGCCGAGTGTGCTGGCCCCCGACGTCCACTATCCGGCGAATGGGAATGCTTTGTATGTCTTCGCGCTGCCCGATAAGAAATAGGAACAAGGTAACCAAACTCAAGATGCTCGTACGAAAATTGAAATTCTTGCTGCCGGCCGCGGCCGGACTGACACTGACGGCCTGGCTCGCGATCGGCCAGCAGGCCCGGCGCGTGGACGACGCTGCTCTCAAGAGCGCGGGTAAAACCGGCGACGAATGGTTGACTTATGGCGTGACCCCGCAGGAGACGCGCTACACTCCCGCCAATCTGATCACGGCCGACAACGTGAGCCGTCTGGGCCTGGCGTGGTCGTATGACCTGGGACAGGGCGGCGGCGGCCAGGAGGCGACACCCCTCGTTTGGAACGGCACCCTGTACGGCATCACCAACTGGAGTATCGTTTTCGCCATCGATGTGCGCACCGGCAAAGAGAAATGGCGGTGGGACCCGGAGGTGAATCAGGAGGCCGTTCGCCCCAGAGTCTGCTGCGGTATCGTGAACCGCGGCGTGGCTCTCTACCAGGGAATGGTGATCGCCCCCGTGATCGATGGCCGGCTGGAGGCGCTGGATGCGGAAACCGGGAAGGTGATCTGGGAATCCCGAGTCGGGTATCCGCAGGACAACATCAGCGTGACCATGGCGCCGCGCGTGGCGAAGGGCAAAGTGATCATCGGGGTGAGTGGCGGGGAGTACCCTGTGCGTGGATACTTCGATGCGTACGACGCCATGACGGGCCAGCGCGCATGGCGGTTCTACACCGTGCCCGGCGATCCCTCCAAGCCGTTCGAGAACGCTGCCATGAAGAAAGCGGCGGCGACTTGGGACGGCGATTACTGGAAGATGGGCGGCGGCGGAACCGTCTGGGACGGTATGGCCTACGACCCGGACGCGGACCTCATCTACATCGGCACGGGCAACGGTGGGCCGTGGCCGGAAGAGCTGCGCAAATCCAAGGGCAAGGACAACCTTTATGTGGCGTCGATCCTCGCAGTAAAGCCCGACAACGGCGAACTGAAGTGGTACTTCCAGATGGTGCCGGGCGACTCCTGGGATTTCGACAGCGTGCAGCAGATGCTGCTGGCCGATGTGACCGTCAAGGGGCGGCAGCGCAAGGTGCTGATGCAAGCCAACAAGAACGGCTTCTTCTACATCCTCGACCGCGTCACCGGACAGTTCATCTCGGGCCAGCCGTTCGCGAAAGTGAATTGGGCGAAGGGTCTGAATGAAGCCACGGGACGCCCGATTATCAATCCTGAAGCGCGCTACGACAGCGCCGAAACCGTTTCGATTTCTCCCGGTCCCGGCGGCGCGCACAACTGGTCGCCAATGTCGTTCAACCCGGCGACGGGCCTGGTGTACATTCCCATCGCTTCGAACACCAGCTTCTCCTATGCCGTGCAATCGGACTTCAGCTACAAACCGGGGCAGCAGAACATGGGCATCGTGTTCGGCGGTTTCGGCGGAATTCCGGCCCCGAACCCAGCTCCGAAGACCCGGACACCCCCGGCCGCGATTGGGCCCGCCTCTACGGAGGGACAGAGAAGTGGAGCTCTGATCGCGTGGGATCCGGTTACGCAAACGGAGCGCTGGCGCGTGCCGGGCGGTGGCAGCATCGGCGGCGGGACGGTTACCACGGCGAGCAATCTGGTTTTCCAGGTATTGCCGGATGGGAAGCTGATGGCCTATAGCGCCGACAAGGGAGAGAAGTTGCTGGAAGTCCAAACCAACCTCAAGGGAGGCATGGGCCCCCCGATCACTTATGTGGTGGATGGCAAGCAATACGTTTCGGTAATGGGCGGCACCGGCAAAGTGGTCTTCTCCATGCCGGGTGGTGGCGGTGCGGGTGGCCGTGGAGGCGCGCCCGCCGGTCGAGGTGGGGCCACAGTGGTGAATGGCATTCCGGCGGCAGCGCCCGCTGGAGCGGCCGCGCCGGCCGACCGGCCGCACCTGCAGCACCGGCAGCCGATGCGCCGCCGAATCCGTTTGGCGGACCTTCCGTTATGCCGAAGCTGTTGACGTTCGTTATTGACGGCAAGGCGCCGGTGCCTGATCAGAAGCCGTTGCCGTAAGTGTGGCGCACGCAGGAGTGCGTGCGCCACAATCAGATTGCTTGGAGGCGCCCTATGAAGCTCTGTCTGGGGATTCTGTGCTCCCTTTCCGCCGTGTGGGCTAGCGATGCCCAGACCACACGCATTCGCGATGCCGCCACCAAAGCAGTCGCGGTGCTCCAGCAGAGCCAAAAGGGCTGGTCGTCCAAGCAGAGCTGCTATTCCTGCCATCAGCAGGTGTCTGCCGGCGCTGGCCTTCCGGCAGGCGCGCCAGCATGGCATTCCAGTGGACGAAGCGGCTGCCCATGCCGATGCGGCCAGCGCGTTCGGCTTCTACGCCAATCTCGACCGCGCGGTTCAGTACACGCATGTGATCGATCCGGCCCTGGATGATGGCTACGGGCTGATGGCGGCGGATGCTGTCGGCGTGCATCCAAGCCTGGTCACCGCGGTGTACGCCCGTTTGCTCGCGGCACGTCAGGAGCCGGACGGTCACTGGGAATCGGGCGACGAACGGCCGCCCGAATCGTACAGCCCGTTCACCGCAACTGCAGTAGCCGTGGCGGCGATCAGAGAGCATAGCCATGCGAACCGGCGGGCCGATATCGAGCCGCGGGTCGTACGAGCGCGCGCCTGGCTTCTTTCTCATACGCCGCGCAACACCGAAGAGCGGGCATTCCAAATCTTCGGAGCATGCGTGACCGGCCACGACCCGGCTGGGATGGCCAAGCTGGTCCGAGGACTGCAGGCTACGCAGCGGGCTGATGGCGGTTGGGCTTCGCTCGACGGACTCGCCAGTGACGCTTACTCCACGGGAGAGGCGTTGTGGGCACTGCACGATGCCGCCGGCGTCCCCACTTCCGATGCCGGCTGGCAGCGCGGAATCGAGTACCTGCTTCGCACCCAAGCGAAAGACGGGACGTGGCATGTGGCGTCGCGACTGCATCCGCCCGCGCCGGTGAGCCCTCCGTACTTCGAAACCGGCCACCCGTACGGGCACGATCAATTCATTTCATCCATGGGCGAGAGTTGGGCCGTCGTCGCCTTGGCGCAGATGCTTCCGGAGGTGGACTCGAAGCCTCTGGCGCTGAAAGAAGCGGAGCCTCAGGGCATCGAGCCGTGGGCGGAAACCGTGCTGTTCGGTAGCGTGGCCGATGTGAAGCGCCTGCTCGATGGCGGATTCAATCCCAACTCGGCGACGAAATCCGGCGGGACCACCGCGCTGATGATGGCCGCGCCCGATGTCGACAAAATGAAACTGCTGCTCGATCGTGGCGCGAACGCCGATGCGCGGGCCAAGAACCGGTACTCGGCATTGTTAGTCGCGGCCAACTATCCCGGATCGAGCGCGGCCATGAATTTGTTGCTCGACCATGGCGCCAGTGTGCGTCTCCCCAAGGGCCAAGGCGCGCCGCTGTTCAATGCGCATCCGATCATTCTGGCCGCGTTCGCAGGCAACACCGACGTCATCGACCGCCTGCACAAAGCGGGCGATCGCGTCGACGACAGAATGAACCTGATCGGCATGTTCCCTACGTCGCCCCTGCTGATGATGGCCACGTCGCACCGGACGGACTCGGTTCGCGCACTGCTGGACGCCGGCGCGAAGGTGGACGAAGCCGACGACGACGGCATCACCATACTTTCCTGGGCGGCGATCGCGAACCGCGTCGAGATGGCCCGCTTGCTGATTCAGCGCGGCGCCGACGTGAATCATGTCGATAAGAAGGGTATGACGCCCCTGCTGTATGCCGCTTCCATCGACTTCGGCGATTCGGCCATGATCGACCTGCTGCTTAAGTCCGGCGCACGCGCGGACGCGCGCACCAAGGAGGGCTTGACGGCACTTGAGCTGGCGCGCAAATACAAGCACACGCATTTGATGGCGAGCCTGGGGCAAGCGAAATAACGCACCGGCGGCAAAGACCGCCGGCGTTACGTAACGCTGGCGATCTTGTCGCCGGCTTGCTTGTTACCGAGCCGTGACCAAAGGGAGCGGTTGTAGCGCGCCCAGTCAAAACTTGAGTTCGCTTGGGAGATAGTACAAATCGCGGTCGAGAACCATCTCAACCGTCGACCCCGCCGGCAGCGTGGCGTCGGGGCGATGCTTGATCAGGACCGATGCCAGGCCGGCCGCAGCCCCCGCCGCGGCGCCAACGCCTGCGCCCTTTAGCGGGCTGCCTGCGGCCGCGCCCGCGAGGGTGCCCACGCCTACGCCGATCGCGCCTCCTTCCGCCGTGGTGCGGCCGGCGTCGGTTTTGTCACGCTCCCCCGTCACCGTGCCTTCCTTTGGATCGACTTTGCCTTTGGCGGAATTGTCGGCGGTGACCAGCCGGGAACGGAAGTCGCGCGTAACGCCGTTAGGGAGCGTCAGGGAGTCGAATCGAATGAACAGTTGCCCCTTGCCTTTCACGACGCCCGCCGCTTTGCTGGTGGTGATGGTGGCGTTCACCGAACTGCGCGGCGGAATCACCATGTGGCCATCCACCGTGATGGGGAAGGCCGTCTCCAGATAAACGCGGTCGCCTTCGTGAGAATGCTTGGTGTCGACACCATTGCGCAACGTGAGCGGGATATGGGTGCCGGCGGCGACGGTGATTTGCGCCGGAAGTGCCGGAGGCGGCGCGGGCCGGCTCAGTGGCGCTGCGGGCGCATTCGTCGAAATCACCGTCGCCGGTTGGCCTTCGCGTTTGAACACCAACGTTCCTTCACTTTGGGCGGCGCCGCGCACGACCTGGCGCGTGATTGTCAGGCGGGACCGATCCCGGGAGAGCTCCCAGCGGTCCATCAGCGTGTAACCCTGGATTCCGGAGACGAGCGTGTTGACAAGCAGCGCCGAGCCTTCCCATTTGACTTCACTGCTTCTGGCTTCATCCCCGAGGCGGTATTGCGTCTCGGTGCGATTCAGCGCATAGGACCAGACTGCGGTCGAGCCATTGAAGGTTGCGGAGCACTGGATCGCGGCATCCTGTTGCGCAATCGTCAGCGTGCGTTCCAGAGGCTCCGATAGGGCTTGCGTGTTGCTGACGGCGGGATCGAGAATCCATTTGCCCGAGAAGTCCCGCTCGGATTCGATTGCGGCCAGGGGGTGGAGGCAAGCGAAGACCAGGGCGGTGAGGATTACTGGGGATGTCCGTACCATCTTTTTGCAGATTACCACTTGCCGGTGTCGCGAGCGAGGAGGCGTGCCTAACCAACAGGAACGTTGACTCTCCCGGAGTGCCAATGTTAACTGTGTGGAGACAATCCTCGGGTCGATCCCTGTGGATGCAAGTCAGCTGTTCCGGCTGAACGGCGAAAATGTCCCAGGTTGGACGCTTGCGATTAAGGTAGCAATGAGCGCGGAGTCCAACTTGCAAGGCCCCGATACGTCCATCTTTCACCGCGTGAGCCGGCTGGTGAATTCCGAGCTGTCTCTGGACGAGATCCTGGGCCAGATTCTCGGGTTGACGGCCCAGGTTTCCAATTGCGACGCCTGCCTGGTTTATCTTATGGAACTCGCGACCGGCGAATTCGTGCTCTATGCCTCGCAGGTTCCCCGGTATCGCGACCTGGGCAACGTGCGGTTTAAATTCGGCGAAGGCGTTACGGGGTGGGTCGCGGAGCACCAGCAGCCGGTGGCGCTGAGTTCGAAAGCCTCGTCCGACCCGCGTTTCCGAAGCATACCCGCGCTCATCGAGGATACCTACGAAGCGCTCCTCTCGGTTCCTCTCGTGCACAAGGGTAAGTCGATCGGAGTGGTGAACGTGCATCATCGCGAAGCCTATGCGCACACTGCCGAGGAGATTGCCGCCATCTCTTTCATGGGGGAGCAGATGGGCGGCGCCATCGCCAAGAGCCTGCTGGAGGAGGAAAACGCGCGCCTGGCCGAACGGGACCGGAAACTGGAGCAAGACCGAACCTACCTGGAAGCGGAGGTAGCGCGCCGCACCGCCGAGTTGAAGGCTACCAACGAACAGTTGCGGGCCGCCAAAGAACGCGCGGAAGAAGTGTCTCGCTTGAAGGGCGAGTTCGTCGGCAACATGAGCCACGAGATTCGCACGCCCCTAAACGGCGTAGTGGGCATGACGGAGTTGCTGCTCGACAGTGAGATCACCGAGGAGCAGCGGGAATACCTGACGATCGTCAAGCAATCGGCCAGTTCGTTGATGGTCCTGATCAACGATATCCTCGACTTTTCGAAGATCGAGGCCGGCAAGCTGGAACTGGATCCGGCGGAGTTTCCGTTGCGACAATTTGTCGAACAGACCGTGCGTAATGCTGTCACTGGCCGCGCGTCAGAAGGGCATGAAACTGGTTTGCGAGGTAGCGCCTAACGTGCCTGACACGGTGGTGGCCGACGAGTCGCGGGTGCGCCAGGTTGTGGTGAACCTTCTCGGGAATGCCATCAAATTCACCGAGCGCGGGGAAGTGGTGTTGACCGTAGAGTTGCGGGCATGCGCCCATGCCGATGCCATGGAATTGCGCTTCGCCGTGCGGGACACGGGGATTGGCATCGCCCCGGAGAAACTGGAGCGCATCTTCGAAGCGTTCGCTCAAGCCGATGGCTCCACGGCACGCCGCTATGGCGGCACCGGCCTGGGCCTGACGATCTCACGGCGCCTGGTGGAACTAATGGGCGGCCACATTGCGGTGGCCAGCACACCAGGGCAGGGGAGCATCTTCTCCTTCACCGTGCCTTTGAAGATCGGAGCCCGGCAGGAAGCGGTCGGGGCAGGGCATGGCCTCGCCCCACCAGTCGCAAGCAGCTAGCCCTGCGGCACGGCTTCCCGTTTTTCCGCGCGCGGGCCCAGGTAGCGGCCGATGCCGGTATAGTCGAAGCCTGCGGCCATGGCGGTTTCCGGCTGGAAGAGATTGCGGCCGTCCACCAGGATCGGCTTGGTCATGGAACGCGCCAGCTCTTCGAGCGGCAGACGCCGGAACTCGTTCCATTCGGTCACCAGCACCAGGGCGTCGGAATCTTCGGCCACCTGGCGCGGCGAATCGCAATAGCGGATCTTCAGTTCGGGATGGAGCTCCTGGCAGGCCTTCATGGCGATCGGGTCATAGGCCTTCACGCGCGCGCCCATCTGTACCAGACGTTCGGCAATGTGCAGGGCAGGCGCATCGCGCAGATCGTCGGTGTCCGGCTTGAACGCCAGCCCCAGCAGGCCGATTGTCCGGCCCTTGAGGATGTACAGTTTTTCCTGTAGTTTTTGGATCACCATCATTCTCTGGGCTGTGTTCACGTCCAGAGTCGCCTGCAGCAGCCGGCTCTGGTAGCCGTATTCGCCCGCGGTCTGCACCAGCGCCTGAATGTCTTTAGCGAAACAGCTACCGCCCCAGCCTACACCTGCGTTGAGGAATTTCGAGCCGATGCGCGAATCGAGTCCGATTCCCTGCAAGACCTCGGTGGCCTCCGCGCCCACGCGCTCGCAGATGTTCGCCATCTCGTTGGCAAACCCGATCTTCATGGCAAGGAAAGCGTTCGAGGCGTACTTGATCATCTCCGCGCTGGTGAGCGTGGTGCTGACAAACGGCGCCTTCGAGAGCCCATTAGGACGCGGCACGCCCGTCGGCGGAATGAAGGATTGCTCGATCACCGGGCTGTAGAGTTCGCGCATCAGCTCCAGGGTCTGCTGGTCGGAACTGCCCACTACGATGCGGTCAGGATACAGCGAGTCGGAAACGGCGCAACCCTCGCGCAGGAATTCGGGATTGCTGGCCACGCCGAACTGGATTTTGTTGCGCTCGCCGGGATACATCTCGGCAATGCCCTCGCGCACGAGCGTTTCCACCAGGTTCCCGCTGCCCACCGGAACCGTCGACTTATTGACGATGACGCGGAAGCGCGAGTCATCCATGGCCGCACCGATGCTGCGCGCGGCGGCTTCCAGGTAGATGAGGTTGGCGGCGCCGTTGGGCATCGGCGGTGTTCCGACCGCGATGAAGATCACGTCGCTGGCGCGTGCCGCCTCGGTCAGTTCGGTGGTGAACTCGATGCCGCCCCGGCGCACAGCCAGCGCGATCAGTTCATCCAGGTATGGTTCATAGATGGGCGCTTGACCCAGTTTCCATTTCGCGATCTTCGCCTGATCCGTATCAACACACGTGACGTGGTGTCCCAGGTAAGCCAAGCAGGCTCCTGTTACACTACCCACGTAACCTGTTCCAATTACTGTTACTTGCATGATTTTTTGGGGCCTGCTAAACCGGCGAGTTTAGTATAGCATCTGGCCTCAAAAAGCACCGGGGATTAACTACAATGAGTAGTACTAAAGGTTCCATTGCGGCACCGTACCTATGCAGACCATTCTGGTGATTGACGACGACGAAAACCTGCGAGACACCATCGGGGTGATGCTCGAGCAGGAAGGATTTCGCGCGGTTCTCGCGGCCGATGGCCGTTCCGGTTTCGACAAGGCAGTCACGTTGAAGCCGGATCTGATCCTGGTCGACCTGCGCTTACCCGGAATGAGCGGGATGGAAATCTGCAAGCAGGTGCGCGCCGCGCAGGCGGCCACCCCGATCATAGTCCTGAGCGCCGTGGGGGAAGAGATCGACAAGGTCCTGCTGTTGGAAATCGGGGCCGACGACTACGTGGTGAAGCCCTTCGGCACGCGGGAATTGATGGCCCGGATCCGTGCGGTGCTGCGGCGCGCGGCTCCCGACGGCCGCAAAGTAGCGAATTTCGGCGACGCGGAAATCGACTTCGGAAGACGCATCGTTTCGCGCAAGGGCGAGGAGCTGAAGTTCACTCCGGCCGAGTACAATCTTCTGTGCTTCTTTCTGCATAATCCCGACCGGCCTTTGACTCGTGACATGATTCTGAACTCCGTGTGGGGCTACGAATTCTTTCCCAACACGCGGACGGTGGACGCGCACGTGGTGAAACTGCGCCAGAAACTGGAGCCGGACCCGAACACGCCGCGCCACTTTCTGACGGTCCACGGGGTCGGGTATCGGTTTGTGCCGTAGGCAAGCAACCGCTCCCTTTGGTCACGGCTCAGTATGGCGTCTTCACGTTACGCCGCGTTACTGAGCCCTGACCGTAGGGAGCGGTCGTTGTAGAACTGGCGCGAATTTACAGCTTTTATCCCGAAGGGAGCGGTTCGCCGAATCAGGAATGGGCGAAAATGACAGGATGACCCCTGGGGCGGACCGTGAAGGTTCGCGCGCCGTTCTGATCGTGGAAGATTCCGAAAATAGCGCGGCGACCATCGAACTTGCACTTTCCGGGATACCGGGAGTGTCTGTGTTGTTCGCCGCTTCCGGAGTGGAAGCGCTGCGGATTGTGGACCAACCCGGCTCCGCCGTTCAGGCCATCATCACCGATTTGAATATGCCGCGCATGGATGGCTTCGAATTGATCCGGCGCATCCGGGAAAACGGCCGGACGTCGGCGATGCCCATTATCGTGGTGAGCGCCGACACCGATCCCGACACCCCCGAGCGGGTCGCGCAAATGAAGGTGGACGCTTTTTTTGCGAAGCCCTTTTCTCCGGCCCAGGTGTGTAAGAAATTGGAGCAACTTCTCAATGCCACGACGCCTTAGGCTGCCCTTTGCCGCGGTTCTGATATTCCCGGCTTTTCTGCGCGCGCAGACGTCCCCCGAAATGGTCAGCATCCTGGAGCGGTTAAGCCGCCTGGAGCAGCAGAACCAGGAGTTGTTGGAGGAGGTGCGATCGCTTCGCACCGAACTGGGATCGGCACGCACGGCGCCTCCGGCCGCTGCTTCCGCCGAGGTTTCCGTCGCATCTCCCGCCGCGCCAGTCACGGTGGAACAGAGACTCGACATTCAGGAGCAGCGGACCGAAGAGCAGGCCCAGAGCAAGGTGGAATCTTCGCAAAAATTTCCGATCAGGCTTACGGGGATGGCGCTCTTCAACGCCTTTGCGAATTCGAATCACAGTGGGGGGGCCGAGTATCCCACCATCGCCGCCGCCACCGGACCCGCGCACGATGGGGCTACCGTACGGCAAACGATTATCGGGCTCGAGTTTCGCGGGCCTGGGACCATTTGGGGCGGTCATGTCCAAGGCTCGGTCTACATGGATTTCTTTTCGGGCGCGGCGCCGCTGACGCAGACCATGCGGATACGCACAGGCTCCATGGAGATCGACTGGGCGACACGCAGCATCATGGCCGGAGTGGACAAGCCGATCTTCAACCCGCGCGAACCGAGCTCGCTGGCGCAGGTCGGCGTTTCGCCGCTGACCGGGGCGGGGAATTTGTGGCTATGGGTGCCCCAGGTTCGCCTGGAACAGGATCTCGCCTTGGGCAGCAGGAGCGGCATACATGCCCGGATGGGGGTTGTGCAAACCAACGAGGTCGGACCCTATGCGGGGAGCGACCCGGTGGGCGCGGTGGAGGCGGCGCGTCCGGGACTGGAAGGGCGTTTCGAGTTCTTTCACAAACTCGATGAGGAGCGGCGGCTGGAGCTGGCGCCGGGGTTTCACGTGAGCACCACGCACGCCGGCGGCTTCTCGATCCCATCACAGGTCTTCTCCGTGGATTGGTTGTTGCGTCTGGTTGGCCCGCTGGAATTTACCGGCGCATTCTACCGTGGGCAAAACGTCGCGCTGCTGGGGACCGGGCTTATCCGCCAGGGGTTCACGATCTATGAGGGCCGGGCTCATGCGATTAACAGCCAGGGCGGCTGGGGGCAGTTGACCGTTCACGCGGCGCGGCGCCTGGATTTTCACCTCTTCACAGGGCAGCAGGACGACCAGAATTCGGGGCTAAACGCGGGCGCCATCGGCAAGAACCTGTTGTTTGGCGGTAATGTGTACTATCGGATCGCACCCAATGTTCTGCTGGGATGGGAAGCTTCGCAGGTGCGAACCTCCTTTCTGGGCCAAGGGACACGAATCAACAATCACTATGACCTGGCGCTCGGTTATCTGTTTTAGCGTCGTTTCCGGCTTCGCGGCAAGCACGGCCGTTGGCGCTACGCTGTCGGGTAACGTGGAGATCACAAACTCGCGCGATGCGGCGGTCCGCAAGCATAAGGACTATACCGGGGTAGTGCTGTGGGTGGAGCCCGCCGCCCAACCAGCGCCAGTTCTTCCGGCGGCGAAACGCGTGCAGATGGTCCAGCGAGACAAGCGCTTCACGCCGCACCTGGTCGCCATCCCGGTGGGCAGCACCGTGGATTTCCCTAATTTCGATCCCATCTTTCACAACGCGTTCTCCAATTTCAGCGGCCAACCGTTCGACGTGGGATTGTATCCCCCAGGCAAGAACAAATCGGTGGTATTCAAGGCGCCGGGGATCGTGCGGGTTTTCTGTAATATCCATCCGACCATGAGCGCCATTATCGCGGTGCTGGATTCGCCCTGGTTCGTGGTTACGCCGGCTTCCGGTAAGTTCGACATCGAAGGATTGCCGCCCGGCGAATACCAACTGCACATCTTTCACGAGCGCGCCGTTCCAGAAAACCTCCAAGCCCTGGAGCGGCGCATCAGCGTGCCGGAAAACGGCCTCACCTTGCCCCTCATCTCGATCTCTGAGACGGGCTTCATTCCCGCGCCGCATATGAACAAATACGGCGAGGAGTACCCGCCTGTGCACGACGGCGACAAATACCCGGGAGCGCCCAAATGATTGCCTGGTTTTCGCGTCTGTCGCTGCTGTGGAAGATTCTGCTCTCCACCTCCGTGGCGGTGAGCATATTGTTCGCGATCACCGGTGAGATCGTTTTGAATGACGTCACGCGTACGGTCTCCGATACGGTGGACGAGGAAGTGGGGGCCAATTTTCAGGCCTACAAGGCCTACTGGGACTCGCGCGCCGAACGATTGTCCGCGGTGAGCCGGCTGCTGAGCACCATGCCCTCGGTGCGCGCCGCGTTTAGCACGGGCGATCGGGCCACCATCCAGGACAGCGCCGGAGAGTTGTGGTCGAAGATATCGGATGCCACCGCCATTTTCCTGGTCACCGATCCCGCCGGGAGTGTGATCGCCTCACTGGGCGGGGCGACTCCGCTGTCGCGCAAGAGGATGGACGTAGTGCGGCTGGCGGCGGCGTGGTTTCCGAAACAGGCGTCGGGCTTCTTCCTGCAGGATGGCGACCTGTACCACATCTCCGTGACCCCGGTCTACGTCGACTCCACCCAGGGGCAAGCGCTACTGAACGTCCTGGTGGCCGGTTACCACGTGGATGCCCTGGAAGCCCAACGCTTAAAGACCGCGACAGGCGGTAGTGAATTCCTTTTCGTGACGTCCGCCGGCGCGATTGCTTCGACTTTGAATGAACGGGCCACCGGCGTGGTGCTGGCCAACCTCGCACGCGCCCGGCCTGCGGATCGTGTCAGCGACGGTGTCACGCAATACGCGCGCGTGGGTACGCCCCTGCCGGACATCATGGGAAGCCAGTTGGGGCAACTCTGGATCCTGCGGTCCTTCGATGCCGCGCAGGAGCGGATTTCCGAGCTCTACACCAATATTGTGCTGCTCTGGCTTCTGGCGGTATGCATCGGTTTCGGTCTCACCTACATGTTGGCGCGGCGCATCGTGGAGCCAGTCAAGCAACTGGACCGCGCGGCGGCGGAGGTGGCGCGGCAGAACTACGCCATCGAAGTGGAGGTCCACAGCGACGACGAGATGGGCCGCCTGGCGCGGACATTCAACAATATGTGTCTGTCCATCCGGCAAGCTCGCGAAGACCTGATCCAACAAGAGCGAATTACCACCATCGGGCGGTTGTCCGCTTCCATCGTGCACGATTTGCGCAACCCTTTGGCCGCCATTTACGGCGGCGCCGAGATGCTGGTGGACCGTGATCTGCCTACCGGACATGTGAAGCGGCTGGCGGCGAACATTTACCAGGCATCGCGCCGCATCCAGGATCTGCTGCAGGACTTGCTGCATGTTTCCCGCGGAAAGGGTCGCGCGCCCGAAATGTGCCGGCTGCGCGAGGTGGCGGCTGCCGCCTGTGACGCGGTCGAGAGCGTTGCGGAGACGCAAGGTGTGAAGTTGCAATTGGAGATCCCGCCGGAGATTGAACTGCCGATGGAGCGCAGCCGCATGGAGCGCGTGTTTTTGAATCTGGTTTCCAATGCCCTGGAGGCCATGCCGGAGGGCGGCGAGGTCCGTATTTCGGCCGTGCCCGTGGATGACGCCGGCGCCGTGCTGATCCAGGTGGAGGATACCGGTTCGGGGGTCGCGCCAGAGATCCGCTCCAGTCTGTTTCAACCATTCGTCAGTGCGGGCAAACGCAACGGACTAGGATTGGGCCTGGCGCTCTCACGCCAGACCGTGTTAGATCACGGCGGCGAAATGTGGGTGGAATCCGAAGCGGGACGGGGAGCGAAGTTCTGCTTCCGCCTGCCGGGTGCCGGCGTAGCGGCCGTACAGAGCGTCCGGGGGTAGCGCGGGCATTCGGCTTTCCGACGAGCCGAGTGACTGCGCAGCAATGCAACCGGGTCGTCTGGGTGTCGAAGCAGGGCTAACCAAAGGTAACATCCCCGGTACTGGTCCTAGATAAAACCGGTGGTACTTTGCACGCGTACTAGGAAGGCGCATGATCGGCGCAGGACTTTTCGATCATGAAACCCACAAGCAAGTGCTTCAGAGCGGTCAGGCTGATTCGGGTTGCGGCTTTGGCTATTCTGGCCACGCCAGTCTTTGCGCAGCACCACAAGGTGGCGGCCAGTCTGGAGACGCTCGATGAGGACTCGGTTGCCGACGTGATCGTACAGTACGCGAAAGTCCCTGATGAGCAGCATCATCAGAAGGTCCTGGCTCGCGGCGGCGTATTACATGAGGAACTGGGCATCATTAGGAGCGGCCACTATTCCATTCCAGCCCGTGCGCTCCACGAGTTGGCCGACGATCCCGAAGTTCTCCATATTTCGCCGAATCATACAGTGCAATCCTTGGTGGACTCTGCCGAAACTGCCATCAATGCAAATATCGCCTTCTCCTACGGCTGGACCGGTGGCGGGATCGGAATTGCGATCATTGACAGCGGCATTTCCAATCATCCGGACCTCAAAGACTCGAAAGGCAATCTTCGGGTCGTGTATAGCCAGGATTTCGTGGGCGGGGGAACGGACGACCACTATGGCCACGGACAGCACGTTGCAGGAATTGCTTCCGGCAACGGCCAAAGTTCCAGTGCCTCCAACGCGACCCTCACTTTCCGGGGTGTCGCCCCCAATGCCAACCTCATCAACCTTCGTGTCCTGGACCAAAACGGCATGGGAAGCGATAGCGGCGTAATTGCAGCGATTCAAAAGGCCATTCAGCTCAAGAAGCAGTACAACATTCGCGTCATTAATCTGTCACTGGGACGGCCGGTTTTCGAGAGCTATACCGTCGATCCGGTATGCCAGGCCGTGGAGCAGGCATGGAAAGCAGGCATCGTGGTGGTGGTAGCGGCAGGTAATCAAGGACGAAACAACTCGCTTGGCAACAACGGTTACTTCACTATTCAGGCGCCTGCCAACGATCCCTACGTGATCACTGTCGGCGCGATGAACACGAAGGGAACATTGTCACGCAGCGACGATGTCATTGCCAGCTACAGCTCTAAGGGGCCTACACCGATAGACCACATTGTCAAACCCGACCTCGTCGCACCTGGAAATCGAGTGGTTTCGCTGCTCGCCAGCACAGCCCAGTTGCAGAATCAATATCCGCTGAATGCGGTTCCCCTAACATCGTATGAAACGACAGGCAGCGGAGCCCTCGCCAACGAGTATTACATTGAGAGTGGAACCAGCATGGCCGCGCCCATGGTGAGCGGGGCGGCAGCGCTTTTGCTCCAGCAGAATCCCAATTTGACTCCGGACCAAGTAAAGGCACGGTTGATGAAAACCGCCACGAAGACGTTCCCGCCTTTCAGTATCGCCACCGATCCTACAACAGGAACGACCTACACAAGCGAGTACGATATTTTCACGGTCGGCGCAGGGTACGTGGATATCTGGGCCGCCCTGAACAGCTCGGACTACAGCAACCTCTCCGCGAGTTCTCCCACTGCGATCAAGCCTAACGCGTATGGCAATATCTACGTTGTGAATACACCAATCGCCGTGGGCGGGAGCAGCGCCATGTGGGGATCTAGCGGGCATGTGGGGCTCCAGTGCAATATGGGGTTCGGCGGCGTGGGTAGACGGCAGCAGCGCCATGTGGGGGTCCAGCGCCATGTGGGGTAGCAGCGCCATGTGGGGCAGCAGTGCCATGTGGGGTAGCAGCGCCATGTGGGGCTCCAGCGCGATGTGGGGGTCCAGCGCGATGTGGGGGTCTTCAACCCAGGACGCCGCTGAATCCGTGGGGATCGCGATCTACGGCGACAAATAGCAATGGGCAAAATCGAACAACGCTGAACTGCGCTGCCCGGCTAACGCCCGGTACTGGCTTCTGTGCGAGGCGCAAAGCCTGCTGCCCAACAGTTCTGGCGTGCTGTTACGCTAAGAGTTGCCGCGCAATCCGCTCTTGAAGCCCTACCTCGCACTGGCTGCGGTGTGCTTCTTCTGGGGGACTACCTACCTCGGGATTCGCATGGCGCTCGAATCGTTTCCGCCGCTGGTGCTGGTGTCTGCGCGGTTTCTGATTTCGGGTAGCATCCTTCTGATTTTCGCGGCGGCCCGTGGACTGTATCTGCCGCGGAAACGGGAGCTGGCGTCCAATTGCTTAAGCGGTGTGCTGCTGCTGGGCGTCGGAAACAGTTGCCTGGTGTTTGCCGAACTGCTCATTCCGAGCGGCATGGCAGGTCTGATCACCACCATTTCGCCGTTCTGGCTGGTGGGCGTGGAAGCGCTTCTGCCGGGCGGCGTCGGGCTGCACCTGCCGACCATCGGCGGCATGACGGTGGGGCTTTTCGGAGCGTCCCTGCTGTTCACCAACGATCTGGCGGGCCATGCTATCGACAGCAAGGTGCTCGAAGGGTTTCTGATTCTACAGATCGGTATGGCGGCCTGGGGGTTCGGATCGATCTTCCAGCGGCGGCAGACGGGCAGCGCGCATCCGGTGGTCGCCGGGGGCGTGCAGCAACTGGCTGCGGGGCTGATCCTGCTGCCGTTCGCGGCGGTCATTCCGGAGCATGCGATCCACTGGAGTGCGCGGGGTGTTACGGCATTGCTTTACCTGGTGTGCTTCGGCTCGATCGTGGGATATAGCGCTTACAACTATGCGCTCGAACACCTGCCGGTGGCGATTCTTTCCATCTATTCTTATTTCAATGCGGTGGTGGCGGTGGCGCTGGGTTGGCTGTTCTATCGTGAACCGTTTGGCGTGCGGCAGGCGGCGGCGATGGTGATCATTTTTGTGGGAGTGGCCGTGGTGAAGAGATTTGCGAAACCGGCAGAAAAACAAACCTGACACAGGCCGGGAGGCCTGTGGTACGTTTTTCCGTTAGTGCCGGCCGACGACTTTGGCCGCCAGCGCGCCGCCCGCCATGCTGAGACAGGTGATGAAAATGAACAATTGCGCCATCAACATCGCGAGATCGGAGCGGCTGCTCAGGATCTTGAACATCTCCTGAACCCGCGGATCTGCCATGTTCTTGAATTGCAATTGCACCACGTCGATTCCGCCGGAAGCATTCACCAGGAGCACCAGCGCGGTGAGCACCAAGGCGGTCAGGGCGAACATCAGCACGCCGGTGATCCAGCCCATGCGCACGCCCACCAGCACGTTCAGAACGGATCCGGTGCGGCGGCGGTAGAAAAAGACCGCGAAATAACCGGCGGCCAGCCAGTTCAGGTATGGGAGAAAACTCAGGAACGTGGCGCCCACAGCCACCAGCGCGGCAATCCGCAGCGCGATGGGGTTGCGAAAGTTTAAGGGCGGTGCTTCGCGCCGGACCTGAATGATGGGCGGGGGGGCGATCTCAACGGGCCGCGCTTCGGGCTCTACCGCGCCGAATTCGCGCTGCGGCTTGCCACACTTGTGGCAGAAGAGAGCGTCAGGAGGCAGTTGCGCGCCACAGCTACAGGTTTCCGGCATGGGTCACTGACCTCAGTGTGACGCACGTACGGAGTGGAAGCAACCTGACTACCGGAAGCGCACCTTCACGTCGGGCCGGTTATCCAAATGCGTGGTCTCGATGAAGCGGACCGTAGCGGGTGACGAAGTCATGACCACAGTTTGGGTATGGGCTCCGTCGCTCGAGAAGCGGACGCCGCGCAGAAGATTGCCGTCGGTAACGCCGCACGCCGCAAAAATCAGATTGCGCCCCGGCGCCAATTCGTTGGTCGTGTAGATCTTGCAGACATCGCGGATGCCCATCTGCTGCATGCGCTCCTTCTGGGCATCGTCCTTGATAACCAGCCGCGCCAGAATCTCGCCGTTCAGGCAGTGCAGGGCGGCGGCGGTCAGAACGCCTTCCGGAGCGCCGCCCGATCCCATGACGGCGTGCACCCCGGTGCCGGCCACGGCTGCGGCAATACCGGCGGAGAGGTCGCCATCAGAAATCAAACGAATGCGGGCGCCGGCCTCGCGAATCTCGCCGATCAATTTCTCGTGCCGGGGACGGTCGAGCACCACTACTACCAAGTCGTCCACTCCGCGCTGCAGCCGGCGGGCGATGGCTTTCAGGTTTTGCTTGACGGGTGCCTCCAGGTCCACGGCCCCTTTGCAGGCAGGGCCCACAATGATCTTTTCCATGTAGCAATCCGGCGCGTGCAGCAGGCCGCCGTGCTCGGAAGCAGCGAGCACCGTGATGGCGCCGGCACCGCCCGTGGAGCAAAGGTTCGTGCCCTCCAATGGATCGACCGCAATATCCACGCTGATCGGCGTCCCGTTGTTATTAGCTGCGCCGACCTTTTCGCCGATGTAGAGCATGGGAGCACTGTCGCGCTCGCCCTCGCCGATCACGATGGTTCCGTTGATCGGAATAGTGTCCAGGCAGCGTCGCATGGCCTCCACGGCCGCCTGGTCCGATATGTGCGGATCGCCCATCCCCATCGTGCGTGCGGAGGCGATGGCGGCGTCTTCCACGACGCGCAGCATTTCGAGCGACAGGTCTAACATGTGGTAGCTTTCTCCTCATGGATCATGACACAGTTTTGGTGCTGGCTAAGCCGACCGAGCCGCAACTGGCCAAGCTCGCGGAGCTGCCTCCGGAGACCAGCATCGCCGTGGGAACCACGCCCGAAGCGTTTGAGCGGACGGCCGACGACGCTACCGTGATTTTCAGCTGGGGGTTCTCCCGCGATCTGCTCCGGCAGGTGGTGGGCATGTCCCCACGGGTTCGTTGGGTGCACACCCGCAGCGCCGGCCTGGACACCTTGTTGAGTCCGGAGCTGGTCGAGAGCCCCGCGGTGCTTACCAATGGCACCGGCGTGTTCAGCCAGGCTCTGGGCGAGTGGGTGGTGAGCGCCATCCTGTATTTCGCCAAGGACCTGCGCAGGCTGGTCCAGAGCCAGATGGCCGGGCGGTGGGACCCTTTCGATGTGGCGCCGATTTCCGGACACACCGTGGGAATCGTGGGCTACGGGGATATCGGACGCGCCGTGGCAACACGCGCTCGTGCCTTGGGAATGCGTGTACTGGGAATGACGCGCCGCGGTCCGCTGCTCTACAGTATGGATCCGCTGGTGAGCGAGATTTTCGGGCCGGCCGACCGCATCCGCATGATCGAGCAATGCGACTACGTGGTGGTGACGGCGCCCCTGACCGCCGAAACCCGCGGCATGATCGGAGAGGCGGAATTCGCCGCCATGAAGCCGGAGGCGGTGATCATCAACGTCGGCCGCGGTCCCGTGATTCAGGAATCGGCCATGATCCGGGCGCTCACCGAGAAGCGCATCAAGGGCGCTGCGCTGGACGTATTCGACCATGAGCCTCTGCCTCAATCGCACCCATTTTATCTCCTGGAGAATGTTCTGCTTTCGCCGCACTGCGCCGACCATACGCCAGATTGGCTGGACGCGGCCATGCGCTTCTTCCTGGACAATTTTGAGCGATACCGCAAAGGCGAGCCGCTGTTGAATGTGGTGGACAAGCAATTGGGGTATTGAGCGGAGGCCCCTGCCGGCGACAAAGATCGCCAGCGCTACTGCCCCACGTAGCGCGCGTACAGGCTGCGAGCGACGCCGGGATCGCCAGTGCCTTTGATGATGGCCCGGCCGTCGGGAAATATCGTCATCTCGTAAGGCGCAGTAAGGAATCGCAGGGCGAATTCGTTGGCGCGCACCTCTCCCAGCCTTTCGAGCCGGCCCTTTAACTCCGCCAGGTCGATGTGCGTGACGCATTCGTGGATCTGTACGGCGTTTCTCCCGCAGAGAGTGACGGGTTCGCGGCGGGATTCGTCCAGGTAGGGGAACTCGCCGCGCGCGCAGGTGGGGCAGTCGGGATCGCGCGGCGGCGCGTCGGTCTGCCGCGTCCCGCCCTGCCAGAGGTCTACGCGCGTGATGCGGGCCTCGACCAGATCGGCGCGCCCGCACAGGATTTTCAGGGCGTCCGCCACCTGGTAGGAAGCCACCAGGGAAGCGATCACGTTGAGCACTCCCGCGGTTTCGCAGGTGGGTTGAATTCCCTGCGGGGGCTCCGGGTAGACGCAGCGCAGGCAGGCGGTGGTTCGGGGAATCACCGGCATGGCCAGGCCGTAGCTGCCCACGGCGGCACCGTAGATCCAGGGAATGCTTCGGCTGATGGCGAAATCGTTAATCAGGTAGCGGGTGGCGAAATTGTCGGTGCCATCCAGAATCAGGCCGGCGCCGGACAACAACTCGGCGGCATTGGAAGCAGTCAGGTCGGCGACCACGCCGCGCACGCACACCGAGGAGTTGATGCCTCGCATGCGGCGCTCGGCCGCCACCGCTTTCGGTAACGCTTGGATGGCATCGGATTCCTCGAAGAGCCACTGACGCTGCAGGTTGCTGGCTTCCACGTAGTCGCGGTCGATGATGGTGATGCGGCCGACTCCCGCGCGCGCCAGGGCCGCGGCATGGAAGCTGCCCAGGGCGCCGCACCCGACGATGGCGGCGTTGGCGCGCATCAACTGCTCTTGACCGTGCTCGCCGATGCCAGGGAATAAAATCTGCCGGGAGTAGCGCTCGCGGTCTGCCGCGTCCATGCAATCCGATGGTAGCAGGTCAACGATTCTCGAACCCTACGTTCCGGCCGATAAGAAATTGTGGTGGCACGCGAGACAACTTCGATCATGAGTGAATACCCCGTAGCTCATCAGCTTTGCAACTTGCCTTTGGTCCGGCCAATATCGGCGCGGATCCGGCGGGAGTTAGATTCCTCCAGCGAATTCGGGACATTAATACAACTCTTCTCACTCGATCCGGCCATCGCCGCGGAACTATTGGTGGCCGCCAACTCGCCGTCGTATGGGTTTGCTTCTCGAATCTACACGGTGGAAGAAGCCGTCCGGATCCTGGGATCGGAACACGCCAAACGGCTGGTCCACGCCATTGTGAATGCAACGCAGGCGGCAGATGGCCGCAGCGACTCGTTGCTACAGACCTGCTGGGTTCACAGCCTGGCATGTGCGTCTTTGGCCGGCGAGATGGCGCTGTTCTTCGGAGTCCCGGAAGACCGCGCATATGCGATTGGATTGATGCACGATATCGGCCGCCTTGGCTTGTTATCCGCTTTTCCGGACCAATACCTGGAGGTGATGGCACACCGCTACGCCACGCTGCCTGAATTTCTGATTGCGGAAGAACGCGCCGTGGGAATGAATCACGCCAAGGCCGGCCAATCGTTAACGCGAACCTGGGGGCTGCCGGAAGATTTCTCCGTGGCCGCGTGCGAGCACCACGACCTGTGCGCTGACGAAAACGGTCCCGTCTCCGCGCTTGTAAGGCTCGCCTGCCGTCTGGCTCACGCCAGCGGTTTCCCGGCCGAGCCCTGCGATCAGCCCAGCCTATCGGAATCAGAGCCGGGCTTTGAGACCCCGCTCCATCAGGTCTTGAACGAAGTGCAGACCAGCAGCCTGGCAAAGCTGTGGGAACGCATCGATCCGTTTTGGCACGCCATGGAGTTCGCTCCCCAAGCAAAACGACGGTAGTCCTTTAACCGCTCCCTTTGGTCACGGCTCAGTAACGCGCCTTTACAGAGCCGTGACCAAAGGGAGCGGTCGACCAATCGCAACGAAAAGAGCGCCTCGTCGGAAATATAGTACGATACGGTTTCCTGTGCTGACAGCTGCGCCATCCAAGGAACTTCCCGCCAATGCCTATACGCCGCTTCCGCCGGGAACGGTGTATCAGCCTACCGTGCCCGCCGCCGCGAACCTACCCGAACTCACGCCTCGCTCGGTGGGCTGGGGTATTCTGCTCTGCGTCATTTTCACGATTGCGTCCGCTTATTCCGGCTTGAAGGTGGGCCAGGTAATGGAGGCCGCGATACCCATCTCGATCCTCGCCATCGGGCTGGCGCGGCTTTACCCGCGCCGCTCCTCAGTCCTGGAGAACGTGATCATCACCGGGATCGGCGGCCTCGCGGGTTCTATCGTCGCCGGCGCGATTTTCACTCTGCCGGCCCTCTATATTCTCAAGCTCGACCCGCATCCCGTCCAGACCATCTTCATCTGCCTGGCGGGCGGCTGCCTGGGCGTCTTCTTCCTCATTCCGCTGCGCCGCTACTTCGTGCGCGAGATGCACGGCCGCCTTCCCTATCCGGAAGCTACGGCCATCACCGAGGTCCTGGTCACGGGAGAGAAGGGCGGCTCCCAGGCGAAACTGCTGCTGCAGGCGACGGCCATCGCCGGCATCTACGATTTTTTCGCCACCACCTTTCATGTGTGGAAGGAGTTTGTGGATTTTCAGTTTCTGCCCGCTGTTCACGCGCTGTCGGACCGGGCCAAGGTCGTCTTCAACTTCGACGCCATCAGCTTTATCCTCGGCCTGGGTTATGTGATGGGCCTGCGCAGTTCGTTGATCCTGTGCGCCGGGGGCGTGCTCTCGAATTTTGTGCTGGTGCCGCTGGTGTGGATGATCGGCAGCCATACCGTCGGGTTGGTCTACCCCGGCACCACGCCCATCGCGCAGATGGAAGCGGGCCAGATCTTCCGCGGCTACGTGCGCTTTGTGGGCGTGGGCGCTATCGCCACGGCGGGAATCTTCGGCATTCTCAAGTCTATGCGCATCGTCGCCGGGTCTTTCGGGGTGGCCCTGCACGCGTTTCGCCGGGGGGCCGCACTTTCGGACGAGCGCACCGACCGCGACATTTCCGTCATGGCGATGCTGCTGGGCGTGATCGTGAGCGCCATTGCCGTTGGCATCTTTTTGGGGAATCTGTCCAGCGCGATCGCCGGGGTTCTGATCGGCCTGCTCCTCACCCTGGTATTTTCGTTCTTCTTCACTTCCGTCGCCGCCAACGCCATCGCTACCACGGCGCGCAATCCCGTTTCCGGAATGACCATGCTGACCATCATCATCTCTTCGGTGGTGCTATTAAACTTTGGGGTCTCGGGCACCACCGGGATGTTCTTCGTAATGGCCATCGCGGGCATGGTCTGTACGGCTCTGTCGGTCTCCGGACAAGCCATAACGGATTTCAAAACCGGCTACTGGCTGGGCTCCACGCCGGCGGCGCAGGAGAAAGTCAAATTTCTGGGCGTGATCGCCGCATCGGTGGCGGTTGGACTGACCATCGTGATGCTGGCGCACACGTTTCAGTTCGGCGAAGCGGCCCCCGGCGATACGCGCGTGGTGCTGGCTTCCCCGCAGGCCTCGATCATGAAAGCCCTGGTGGAAGGATTCATGAGCCGCCAGCCGGTGGCATATATTCTCTTCGGCGCAGGCGCGGCCATCGCCGTGGTCATGGAGATGCTGGGCGTGCCGGCGCTGATCTTTGCGCTCGGTATGTACCTGCCGCTCGAGCTTAACAGTCCGGCCCTGGTAGGTGGTTTCCTCGCCCACTTCCTTGGGAAGCGGTCCGAGAAATTAGGTGGCGCGCGCGGAGCTTCCGTGCGGGAGCGCGGCGTGGTGATCGCCTCGGGGCTGATGGCGGGCGGTGCTCTGGGCGGGGTAATCGGCGCCGCATGCCGCCTCATCCCCAACTTCAAAGAAGACTGGATCAAGACGCCGTTCTACGACCATGAGATGATTTCGCAGTCGGTTTCGGCAGCGTTATTCGTGGGCCTCTGCGCGTATCTCTGGCGGGCATCGACCCATCATAAGGAGGAAGCAGAGCCATGAGCGGCCGGTACGAATCGTTGCTGGGCAACGCCATTTTGGGAATCGACACGCTGTGGGGCGGCGATGTGATGTGCGCTTCCGGGACCGGACGGTTCATCGCCGATTCCTGGTTCTCGGACGAGCCGCTTCCGCCTGCATACACCGACCGGACGGCCGCGCGGGTTCGCGAATCGGGAGGCGTCGGATCGAAGGCGCTCGACCGGGATGCGATCCGAGCGTATCTCGCGGCAGTCGATATCCCCGGCGCGATCGCGGGAGTGAAAGAATGCGCCGCGCAATTCGGCGGTTTGCGCGGGCAGTACGTGGCCGGGCTGGCGCTGTGCTTTGAGACCATGTGGGACCTGGCGATGGAGATTCTGGGCCAGGGGCCACCCGTTCCTTATGCGCAGTGCGTGACGGCATCCACGGGGAGAGCGCCGCAGCCTTCCGACCCCGTCCGCAAACGGGAGCGTGCGGCGGAGCTGCTCGGCGAGGCGGGCGGGCGGGAGAAACTGCTGGGCGCGGTGGACGCGTGGAGGCTTGCGCATCGCATCCCGATGCCGTCGATCCGCACGCTGGGCGCGGCGGTGATTGCCTTTTTCGACGAACTCAGCGCGCGCCACGTCACGCCGTATCTGCCATCCGAACTGCACTCCGTGCCGCGCGCCAATATTCAATTTCTGCCGATCCGCGATGCTTGGTTTTCGGGGTCGATGAACTACCTCGGCCGCGCGCGCCATTCCGATGGCTCCCCGGAGTACGAAGCAACTTACGAGATCAACGCGTCGCTCGAAATCTCGGTGCCGGAGTTTTTGCAACTGGTGAGCCACGAGGTTGTTCCGGGGCACGTGACGACGTTCGCCTACCTGCAAAACCTGTATTGGCGCGGGAAGGCCGGGTTCGAGACTTCCGTCCTGACCATGAATACGCGCGCCGCTGCGCTGTTTGAAGGCATTGCCAACAACGCCATCCTGATGGCTCACGGCGTCACCGAAGTGGAGCAGTTGCCCGACCCGGATCTACAGATCGGCGTCCTGCTGGCGCTGCTACAGGATGACGCTAAGAACCAGGCGTCGTATCTGACGTGGCAGGAAAGAGCGGCGCAACCGGACGTGGCGAAGACGCTCCGCAATGAGTTTCTGGTTTCGCCGGAGCGGGCGGATAAGTTGTCGGGGGCCTGGGGCCGTCACCCGCTGCTCGGCCGCATGTACTTGCCGGCTTATCGTGCGGGTACCGAAAAGGTGGCCGAACTGCGCCGGCGCTACCCGGACCGGCAGACTATTCCGGCGCTGTATGGCTGCGCGGGAGTGGTCGACATCACTACGGTCGAGAGCGCTTTGCGTTAGCAGATGAAAAGACCCGACACAGGCAGGGATGCCTGTGCCACGTGGTTCGCCGTCTGGAACCGGTCGCCCTTACTTGGCCTCCGCCTTTTGCTTGGCCAGGTTGGCCAGGTACGCTTGTTCGCGTTCCGCTAAGTAAGCTTTATAGCCGGCGGGATCGATGAAGGGATTCGCTCCGCCCTTCTCTAATTTGGCGTACTTCGCCGTCATGCCGTAGTATGCGCCGTGCGCGCCGAGGAAGATGTCGCAGGGCAGCGCGTTTAAGATTTTGAAGCTGCGCGCGTAGTCGCTGGCGATCTCGGGATAGTCTTTGTTGCCCACCAGGATAAAGCCGGGGTTGACGTTGACGCTTCCCACGATCACCACGTCATACGTTTTGTCGCCTTCCTTCGCCTTCATCGTCCAGGTGGTGCAACCTTTGGTATGTCCGGGGGTGAGGTGCGCTACCAGGGTAGTGCCACCGAGGGTGACCTCGTCGCCATCGTGCAGAATCCGGTCGATGGGGTGAGGTTTGTTCCCGGGCGTCATCTTGCGAAGCGCCGGGACGTCTTGCTCCATGGCCATCACGCGGGCGCCGGTGAGTTCCTTCACCAATGCGTCCCCTTCCATGTGGTCGCCGTGCGCATGGCTGCCCAGCAGAATTTTGATGTCGGAGAAACGGAAGCCCAGCTTCTCCACGGCCGCGCGGATCACCGGCACTGTCCGCTCGAAATCGCTGTTGATGAGTATGTCTCCTTCCGGCGTGGTGATCAGATAGGAGGCCAGTTCCGAGGAGCCGACATAGTAGAGATTGGCCACGATTTTGTATGGCGGAAAAGGCTGGCTCCACTGGTCCGCATTGTTTTGAGCCGGCAGGAGTGCCGCTCCGCAAAGGCTCAGTACGATGGAAGAAAGTATCCGGCGAATGCCCATAGTGGCATCACTATAAACATTTCGTTACAGCTGTGCAAGCGGGAGCGACAGCCCGAACGTTGGCATGAGTGCCCACGCGGCAGGCTGAAGCCTGCGCCACTAAGACATGGGAGAATGAATCTGGTGGTGATCGACGGCTTACTTTACGCGCTCGGGCTCGGGGTCGCCGGTCTTCTCGTGTCCTGGCTGGCGGGCCCGTGGTTTTCCGCGCCTCTGTGGCTGCTGGCCGCCTTCTGCCTGTACTTCTTTCGCGATCCGGATCGGGCCATTCCGGCCGGTCCGGTGGCTGTCTCTCCCGCCGATGGCAAGGTGGTCGCGGTCAAAGCGGAAGGCTCCACCGTCAACCGCATCAGTATTTTTCTGAACATCTTCGATGTCCATGTCAACCGCACTCCCATCGGCGGCACCATTTGCAATGTGGAGTATCAGAAGGGCACGTTTTCTGGTGGCCAGCCGTGAGGAATGCTCCACACAAAACGAGCAGAATATCGTCACCGTGCAGGGCGATGGGACGTCGGTGATGTTCAAACAGATCGCAGGGCTGATCGCGCGCCGCATCGTCTTCAATAAGAAGCCCGGCGACCGCGTGGCCATCGGGGAAAGGATCGGCTTGATCAAATTTGGTTCGCGGGTGGACGTGCTGTTCGGGCCCGAGTGGGAAATCGTGGTGCGGCCTGGGATGCGCGTGGCGGCCGGGTCCAGCGTGATCGCCCGCCGGCTGGATTTACCGGACGCTCATGGCGCTTAAAGACCGCTTCGTCGATCCGCGCTCGCCCGACCGGCGCCCCCGCCGGGCCGCGTATGCGCTGCCCACACTGTTTACGGCGGGCAACATCTTTCTCGGATACATCTCGATTCTGCGCTCGTTCCGGGCCTCCATGCTGGCGGCTTCGGGAACCGCGGGCGCCGGGGATCACTTCAAGGTAGCGGCCACGGCGATCGGAGCGGCCGTTCTTCTCGACGGCCTGGACGGTCGCATCGCCCGCATGACCAACACCACCTCGGAGTTCGGGCGCGAGATGGATTCCCTCGCCGACGTCATCAGCTTCGGTCTGGCGCCGGCCGTCCTGGCCGTAGCCTGGGGTACGCAATTCATCGACGGGACCCTGGGTGAGGCGATGCGCGGCCGCATTTTGAACGCCAGCTACTTCATTGCGTTCCTGTTTTTGCTCTGCGGCGCCGCCCGCCTGGCTCGCTTCAACATCCAGAAGAACCCGATCCCCAAGAATCCGGGCCGGCCCGACCGCAAGTACTTTGTGGGGCTGCCCATCCCCGCGGCTGCCGGGCTGGTGGCGGCGGTCGTGTACGCCGTCGATGGTGAGCCGCTCACGTTTACGCCCTTCGCGATTGCGTGGCTGGTGCTGCTGCTGCTGCTGGGCTTTTTGATGATCAGCACGTGGCGCTATTACAGTTTCAAAGGCATCAGCCTGAATCGGGCGTATTCTCCGCTCATCATCATTTTGGCGGGCGGGCTTATTTATGCCCTCTGGAACTACTCGCAAACCGTGTGGCTGGCTATGGGAATTGCCTATGTGGGCAGCGGGATCGCCATACGGATCGGCGGCATCATCCGGCGGCGTCTGCGGCGTACGCCTCCGCAGCCGGTTTACCCCGCGGGCCGGGAGCAGCATATTGGCTAAGCGATCCGTCATGGTATTGGTTGGCAGCGATTCCCTGTTGGGGCGAGAAATCCGCGACATCGTTGCCAGCTCCGCTCCCGAGATCGACCTGCGCCTCATTGCCGCCGACGAGGAACAGGCCGGCGTTTTGACGCGCGTGGGCGACGAGCCCGCCATTGTGGAAAAGCTTGTGGCGGAAAGCCTCGCCGGCGCCGGGGCGCTCTTTCTGGCCGGCTCCACCGAATCCAACCGCATTGCGCTGGAACTGGCCGAGGAATCCGCGGTGGTCATCGACTTGACCTACGCGACGGAAGAGCGGTCGGACGCCCGGCTGCGCGCGCCCCTGGTGGAGGAGCAACCGCCCGAGGAGGAAGCCGCCGTGCACGTAATCGCGCACCCCGCGGCCATCGCGCTGGCAATGTTCTTACGGCGCATTCAGGCCCACGATCCCATTCGCCGCTCGGTAATCCAGATCTTCGCTCCGGCCAGCGAACATGGGCTGGTGGGAGTCGAAGAATTGCAGCAGCAGACGGTGAGCCTGCTGTCGTTCAAGAGTCTGCCGAAAGCCGTTTTCGACACGCAGCTCGCCTTCAACATGCTGGCGCGCTATGGCGAAGAAGCCGCGCAGTCGCTGGAGGAATCCGAATTGCGTATTGAACGGCACCTGGCAACTTTGCTGGCGCTGCCGGGCGAAGGCGAAGGCGCGCCCATGCCCTCGTTGCGGCTGATCCAGGCCCCGGTTTTTCACGGCTACAGCTTTTCGGCGTGGGTCGAGTTCGAATCCAACCCCGGATTGGAAGCTATCGAGAGCACGCTGGGCTTCGGGTCGATCGATGTGCGCGGCGCCGATTTCGAGCCGCCCACCAACGTGGCGCAGGCGGGCCAAGGGGGTATCGCGGTAGGCGGCATCGCGCCCGATCGCAACGAGGCCGAAGCCTGCTGGTTCTGGATGGTGGCCGACAACGTGCGGCTCACGGCGGATAATGCCGTAGCGGTCGCCCGGCAGCTCGCATGAAAACTTTCTGGCTGGCCATGGCGCTCCTCAGCACCGCCGCGTGCGGTTATCACGTCGGCGCGCATGCCGATCTGCTGCCGAAGAGTCTAAAGACCATCGCGGTTCCGGCATTCGCGAATGTCACCACACGCTATGACCTGGCGCGCATGCTGCCGGAGGATATCGCGCGCGAATTTCTTTCGCGCACTCGCTACCGCGTGGTGTCCGATCCCGAGCAAGCCGACGCCGTGCTGACCGGTTCCGTGGTGCGGTTCACCTCCTACCCCACGACGGCTGACCAGAACGGCCGGGCCACCGCGGTGCAGGCATCGGTGATCCTGCAATTGACGCTGAAGGACCAGCATACGGGCGCCGTTCTTTTCAATCGCCCCGGCTTCGAATTCAAGGAGCGCTACGCGATCTCGGTGTCGCCCGAAGATTATTTCGATGAAAGCGGCGTGGCGATGATGCGCCTGAGCAAGGCCGTGGCGGACAGCGTGGTCACGGCGATCCTGGAGAACTTCTGATGAGGAGTGCCGAGATGAGTCTCGGCACAGCAGACACGAGTGTCTGCGCCACATGACACCTGATCAACTATTGGCGCGGCTTCAGAAGCAGAACCTTCCGCCCGCCGTTCTCTTGCTCGGCCCCGAGGCTTACGAGCGCCGCCGCCTGAAGGAAGCGCTCGCCGCCGGTTTTCCGCAAGGCGCCATGGCGGAGCACGATCTCAACGAAGCCGCGCTGGCCCAGGTGGTGGACGACGCACGGGCGCTCTCTTTGTTTGCTTCCGAGCGGCTGATCTGGGTAGTCAACGCGGAAGCGGCATTGCCCCGCGGCCGGTCCGAAGAAGACAGCGAAGCCGATGGCGGCGGGGGCAGCGCCACCCCGCTCCATGACTACATGAAGGACCCGACGCCCGGCGTCACTTTGGTATTGGAAGCGATTCGCTACGATTTCGAAGGCGACGACAAGCGGAAGCAGGAGCGCGTGCGAAAGTTCTACGCCGCCATCCACGACGTGGTGGAACTCCGCCGCTTCACTCCGCACGAGGCCCGCGCGGAGGCCGAGGCGCTGCTTCGACGCTCGGGTGTTCGCATGGATCCGGTAGCGCTCGACCTGCTGGTGGAATCCTTAGGCGCCGACGTAGCGCGCATCGCCGTGGAAATCGAGAAACTGGCGCTCTATGCCGGCCAGAAGGCCGTGGGCGTAGAAGAAATTGCGGCGCTGGTTCCCGATGCGCGGGCCACTACTATTTTCGTTCTGGTGAATGCTCTAGGGCGGCGTGACCGTGCCCGGTCGCTGGAGATTCTGGACACGTTGACGAAGGAAGGCGCATACCTGCCGCTGGTTCTGTCCTTTCTTTCGACCCAGTTCCGCCTGGCGCTGGTGGCGCGCGAAGCCGGGTTGAAAAACTCCGGTCAGATACAGGGGCACTTCGGCCGCATGGGCGTTCCCATGTGGGGCTCGCGCGCCGAGCAGATTGCCACGACGGTGTCCAAGTTCAGTCCGTCCCAACTAGAGCGCGCCTTGAAGCTGATTTTCGAGGCCGACCGCGGATTACGCGACGCCCGGCCGGACGACCGCATCGTCATGGAGCAGTTTGTGCTGGCGCTGACGGCGTAACGTTCGCAGGGCAGGGCCCTGCGCCACGAGCATCTGTTACGAAGGCTTGTCAGGCTTCTCAGGGGCGATCTCATCCCTGAGAAAATCATTGAAACGCCGTCCGGCCAACGAGTATACTTCGTGCGCAGCGTGATGAACGCGCTTCGCCCGCTCCAGCAGCGAGCTTCCTTCAGGACCCATGTCCAAGCGTGACGAGAGCAGCTTCAGCCGATCGAGCTTGTCGGAAGCGCTGTCGAAAACTGCGCGAGCTTCCAGCAGTTCTTTTTTGAGGCGGTTCCTGATCTGTTCGTAGGCGGCAATGGCCATCGGAGGCGGCTGGCAGCCATGCTCCGCCAAGTGATCCTTGTATGCGGCGCGGGCAGCAAGTAATACGCTAAACGCGGCCTCCTTCTGCTTACGAGTCGCATCGTCTTCCGAATCGCCGGCCTCGAATTCCTGCCGCATGATGCCCGGGAGGTCGTAAAAGCCGTTCAATGCGGCTGAGTAACTGGCTGACAAGACCCGTGCTACTGGACACCTCAGCGGCGCCGGCGCCGCTAGAACGGAAGCGACCGCGGCAAGGACTTCTCCGGGATCAAAAGGTTTCAAAATCAGAGCACAATGCGGCGCATAGGGGCATTCTTCACAGGCCATCGCAGAGGCGGATACCAAAAGGGTCCGGCTGTTTGGACAGCGGCCGGCGATCCACTTTGCCAGTTCGTGTCCGTCCATCACCGGCAGCCTCACCTCAGACAGCACCAGGTCGAAGCATGCTGGCGGGGTGCACATCTCTATGGCAGCTTGGGGGCTGCTTGCGGTTTGGACTTCATGGCCCGCGCGAACGAGCAGCGAGCTGAGCAACCCCGCGATTTGCGGCTCGTCGTCGACAATCAGGATGCTCGCCACTAATCTCGTCTCTGAATCATGGGCAGCCTAAGTGTAGCATTGCCAAAGGGCATAGATGGAATCTCTTGCAGTAGGCTTCCCACGTGGATAGACTATTGTCCAAATGCAAGCCAGTTTGGCTGGAAATCGAATATCGGAGTTTTAGTTCGTGCATATTAATATTTTCAGGTCTATTATTATTATTTCCACATAAGGAGGTAATACCACGCACCGTTCGAATCGGATCTCTGGGCGTGGCTCGAGCGCAGGCGAGGAACTATCAGTTCCTCAAGGAACGGAGTTGTTTGGCGCGCATCGGGCGCCTGGCGGACTCTACCTGCTGCGTTCCGGGCACGTACGCCTGATTGGGGCCGATGAGATTATCCTCGACCATCTGAATCCCGGATCGGTATTTGGCGAAAAGGCTTTTCTGGGCCGTCCAGCTCTAAAACGTCAGACGGCCATTGCGGCTTCCCCGGTGAAGATAACCTTATTCAAGAAAACCGGGCTGCAGCGGCAAATGCAGCGTGATCCGCACTTTGCTACTCGAACGCTGAAAGCCTTGGGCCGGCGATTAGACCGTTACGAACAGATCATTCGTGAGTTTGTGCGGGAGCCTGCTGATCGCAGGCTCGCATACATGCTGTTGCGTATGGCTCCCCGCCGTCCCGGCTGGGTACGGATCCCTTTTCCTCTGAACAATCCCGAGCTGTCAAGGATGGTGGGTACATCGCGGTGGAGGATCTCGCATCTGCTGAATCGCTTTCAAGCGCTAGGCTTGATTCGCCGCCGGCCGGGTCTCTGGATACATCGCGAAGCGCTGCGCAAGTACCTCAAAGAGGAGCGATAGAGAAAGCACCGCTCCCTTCGGTCACGGCTCAGTAACTCGCCCTAACGCCTTACTGAGCCGTGACCGTAGGGAGCGGTCTTTGACCTTATCCCCGCAAGTACTTATTGAAGAAATCCAGCGTGCGCTGCCACGCCAGTTTCGCGGCCGCCTCGTCGTAACGCGGCGTCGTATCGTTATGAAAGCCGTGGTTGGCGCCTTCATAAACGTACGCTGTATAGGTCACATGATTGGCCTTTAGTGCTTCCTCGAAGGCCGGCCATCCACCGGTTATGCGCGTATCGAGGGACGCATACTGTAGCAGGAGCGGTGCTTTGATCTTGGCGGCATCCGCGGCCGAAGGCTGTGCGCCGTAAAAGGGAACTGCCGCGCCGAGGTCCGAGCCCAGCCGCACCGCCAGGTTATTGGCAACGCCGCCGCCGAAACAGAACCCCACCACGCCGATTTTGCCGGTGCAGTCGGGCCGCCCTTTGAGCCACATCGCCGCGGCCACGAAGTCTTCGCCCATTTTGGCTCGATCCACCTGACCGAAAAGCTGGGCGCCCTTCTCATCGTCGCCCGGGTAGCCGCCCACGCTGGTGAGACCATCCGGCGCGAACGCCATGAAATTCGCCGCGCCCAACCGCCGGGCCACGTCTTCGATATATGGATTCAAGCCGCGGTTCTCGTGCACCACCAGCACCCCCGGTACTTTTCCACTGGCCTTGGCGGGACGGACCAGGTAGCCCTTGATGCTGCCATTACCCTGCGGGGATGGGACGGTGGTGTACTCGGCCTTGATGCGGCTGTCGTCCTTGGGAACCTCCGCCGCCCAGGCATAATTCGGGCGGAGGCTCTCCCAGATGGCCGTGGCCGTCAAGCCGCCCACAGCGAACTTTTTCGCGCCCTCCAGGAAATCCCGGCGGCCGATGTCGCCGTGAACGTAACGGTCGAACAGATCCAGCAATTCCTGCGGAAAATCGGAGGCTTTCTTTCGTTCCATGTAAGGGGACTCCTCTTCCGGCAAAGCATACAGGATTTACAGTTCTTCCGCTATGGGGGCGATAAGCTAAAACCAGACACAGGCAAGGATGCCTGTGGTGCTGTCTCATGCGGGTTGCGATCGTACATTATTGGTTGATGAACCAGCGCGGCGGGGAGAAGGTGCTGGACGCGCTGTGCCGCCTTCTTCCGGACGCCGATATCTTCACGCTGTTTTGCGACCCGGAAACGCTCAGCCCCGAGGTGCGCAAGCACCGCATCACGGCGTCGTTTCTCAATCCGCTAAAGCGGCATTACCGGTCGCTGCTGCCGCTCATGCCGATGGCGCTCGAGAGTCTCGACTTGCGCGGCTATGACCTCATCGTCAGCAGTGAGTCGGGACCCGCCAAAGGCGTGATTGCGCCCTCGTCCGCGCGTCACATCTGCTACTGTCACACGCCCATGCGCTATCTGTGGGATCTGTATCCAGCGTACCGCGGGGAATATACCAGATCACGGGTGAAGCGCGCGCTCATGGTACCGTTCAGCAACTATCTGCGCCTCTGGGATTTCGCTTCCGCGGCGCGCGTCGATCAGTTCCTCGCCAACAGTTACCACGTGCGCAATCGCATCTGGAAGACCTACCGGCGCGAAGCCGAGGTGGTTTATCCGCCGGTGGACGTCGGCTCGTTCCATTGGGAGCCCGCGGAGGATTACTTCCTGATCGTCTCCGAGCTGGTTCCGTACAAACGGATCGACTCCGCGGTCCGGCTGTTCGCCCGAACGGGGCGGCGGTTGGTGATCGCGGGAAAAGGCCCCGAGTATGCGCGGCTGAAGGCTATGGCCGCGCCCAACGTGGAGTTCACCGGCCACGTCCCGGATGACCAGCTCCGCGACTTGTACGCGCGTTGCCGGGCTCTGATCCTGCCCGGGGAAGAGGACTTCGGCATCACACCGGTCGAGGCACTGGCCAGTGGAAAACCGGTGGTGGCGCTGGGCCATGGCGGTGTTCGCGAGAGTGTCCCGCTGCGCGATCCATGGGGCGGCATCTTTTATGATTCACCGGACGAGCCGGCTCTGGCCGCGGCGCTCGAGCGCTTCGATGCTCTGGAACCCCACATCCATGCAGGCGAGCTACAGCGCCATGCGCGGCGATTCTCGGAGGCCGAGTTCGTACGTAAAATTACAATTGCATGCGACCTTGATTCGGCTGCTGTTTCACGTATTCCAAAAAACTCGGCGATCCCCACCCGGGCTTTCGTGCGAGAATAGAACAATCCAGTTACAAAACATCGGCGCCCGTTGGGGCGGAAAGGCGTATGCGTGAGCTCAGAAAGCGAAACGCCGTTTGATAGTATCGAAGGCTCGCACGAGTATGTTGCGATGCTGGCCGATGAGCTGAGCGAGGCTCGTCGCGAAATCGAGGAGGAGATCACCGCAGCCGAACGCGATGGCGCGGACCGCCGCAAGCAGGCGCTACTCCTGGTTTCCTACAACCTGGATAAGCTGAACCTGCACATCACCTCCAGCCGCCGGATTCTAAATGATCTGCGCAGCTTGCGGCGCGTGTTGCTGGCCGAACGGGGCTTGAACATCGAGCCCGAAGAGACCAAGGTCTTTCAAGCAGGTTCCTAGCACATCCCGTCGGGGACAACCACCACCCGCAGGTGTACACCTGTGATGGCTGTTAGTCAGATTCTGTCCCCCGATTTTCCTCATTTCTAGAGTGTGAATGACGAAAACGCCAGTCAGATGGCGGTTTTCAGCGCTTGACCCTCTTGACAGAACGAGCCTGCAAGCGTACTATTCAAGAGTTAATTGCACTCAGAAGCCAGTAGAACTTGAGCACGGTGGTTTGTGGGGGACCCCGTATGACCTTCCAGATCGGCGACAAGGTCGTCTATCCCAACCAAGGTGTTGGGACGATTGAGAATATAAGCAGTCGTGCCTTCGGGGCCGACTATGAGCGGTTCTATCTACTCCGGTTCGGTTACAACAGCGTCACGGTATTGGTTCCGTTTTCGAACGCAGCCAACATCGGACTGCGCAGGGTAACTAAGGACCGAGAGATTTCCCGGGTCCTTTCTTTCCTGTCGAATGGATCCTGCTTCGTCAACCCGGACTGGAAGGCGCGATTCAAGGACAATTCGGAAAAGATGCTCAGCGGCAATCTGCTGAGGGCTGCGGAAGTTTTCAAAGGGCTTCTTCATTTGCAGTTGGAAAAAGCGCTTTCGTTCCGCGAGAAAAAGATGTTGGACAGGGCTCGATACATGCTGGTTTCGGAGATTTCCATAGCCCGGAACATCCCGGAAATTCATGCAGTGAGCGTGCTGCAGCGTGCCCTGGAAAAGGCGAATCTTTCGTTGCCCGCAGTGTCTTGACGGCGACTTCGTTCCGAGCGTAGTTCTTGACTAATGGCCGGCGACCTCACGGATGACATCGTGCATGGGCCGCCGCCGCCCGGTGAGTGGGGATGGGGCGGAGGCGGCTCCCCCAATGGTCCCGGCTCCTCGCGGCGTGCTTCTTTGCTTGGCCTCTATCTGCTGCTGGTGTCGAGCACCATGGTGTTCCTGGCCCTCCTGGCTGTTTTCATCATGCGCCGCACTATCGCGGTGGATTGGATCAGCATGCCGAAGCCGCGCATCCTGTGGTGGAACACTGGCGTGCTCCTGGCTTCGAGCGCCGTGTTGGAGATTGCGCGCCGCAAACTTCGCTCCTCCGATCGCGTAGCGTTCAACTGGTGGTGGACGGCCGCCACTGCGCTCGGAATTCTTTTTCTGATCGGCCAGGGGCTCGCCTGGCAGCAATTGAGAAACTCCGGGCTCTTCATCGCATCCAGCCCCAGCACCTCGTTTTTCTACATCCTGACAGCCACCCACGCCGCGCATGTTGTGGGGGCGATAGCGGCGGTGGTTTATGTGGAAGTGGGGGCGCTGCGCTTCACGCTGGGACCTGCCAAGAGGACGGTGATCGACGCCAGCGCCATCTTCTGGCATTTCCTGGACGGCATGTGGCTGTGCCTGATGGCGCTGTTCTACATTTGGGGTAGCTAACGCGGTCCAACCGCTCCCTACGGTCACGGCTCGGTAACGCGCGCGCGAAACCGTGATTCGGCCACATGGTGCGCCAGATCGTGGACGGCAACAGGCGATGGTTCGCATGCGATTTCGTCACGACGCTAAGGAGCCGTGACCAAAGGGAGCGGTTCTTGGCACACGGGACCTAGTCTCTGTCCAAATATTCCGGCGGCACATCATCCTCCGGGATTTGCTTGGTGTGAACTTCAGCCACGTCCGGATCGGGCGCATTTTCTACGCCGCTGATCGCTTCTGCCTCGAAGGATTGCCCCTCTTCCAGCAGTTCCTCGACGCTCTCTGAGTCCGCCTCGGGGCGCTCCGGCAATCCCTGTGTGTCCCCAGACTGGCCGGCCGCAGCCGTGTTTTGCTTCTTCATGTTTTCCCCCTTCTTACTCGCCCTCGACTTGCCGCCACGACTTATCCGGATTGAAGGCGCTCATCTGGCGCGCCAGCGCGGACGTATTGGACCCGAGATCTTTTCCGTAAACCAGACCCTCGTGATTGATTATGAAGGTTTGAACTCCGGATACGCCATATTCCGCCGGCCACGCCACCAGTGCGAACCCTCCCATCATCTTGCCCTTTACCGTGTAGTCAAAGGCGCCTCCCTTGGCTGCCGGTCCTTGCGATTTCAGCACACGGAAGTAGTAACCGTGATAGGGCACGGGTTTATCGGCGCGGGCCGCAGCCGCGAAGGCTTTCGTGACCAGGTTATGCGGCGCACCTTCGGCATACAACCCGTCCTGCTTGCCCGGAGAGCTGGTGATATTCTGCGCGTAATCCAGCATCCCATTTCCGATCGTGGTCTGTGGAGGAATATTCGAGCTGAGCTTCGACGTAGCCGCGGCAAAGCTCCATGGCATTCAATTCGTTTCTGCCCACTCGTCGCGCGAGAATCTCGAGCCTTCCACCGCGCGGGTCGAGCTGCCATTTTCCATCCTTGCGAACCACCGGTACGGGAAACGGCCAGTCCTGTTCCCCCACCGCGAAGGTCACCCGGTCGGGGTTAGTCGGATCGCGCTCAATCTGAAGCTTTTCGTGAGCCGAACGCGCAAACTCCGCGCGCATTTCTTTGTCTTTCGCCGGATCCCCCGATTCCAAAATGTCTTTGCCGTCCGGTCCGAACAATTGGAGGAGGGCCGCACCGTCGTTGCGCTCAGCCGCATCGATAGTGGCCTGGATGGCTTCCTGCGGCGTCGCAAAGGTCTGCCGGCTCTGCGGCGGAGCAGCCGCGAAAAGTGCTGTGGCAACCGCCAGGCCGGCCGCCGCGAATCGTGTGAGCCCGCGCGCGGCGTCTTTGAGATCAGTAGAGTTCATTTTTGCCATGGCTTCCTCCGTTTATCGATGTCCCCCACCGTGACCGCCGCCCCCAGCGCCGCCGTGGAATCCGCCGCCCGCGCCGCCGCCGTGGAATCCTCCTCCGCCGAAAGAACCGCCGCTGCGAGATGGGCCAAGGCTCGAATATCCGTGGTCGCTATGCATCCGCGCCGCGCTGCCATCCCGGACGCCGCCAAAGGCGCTTCGGTTCCGCGGGTGCGCTGGGCGCAATCTGACGGTTGCCCATTCGCTCGCTGCCGGATAGGGAAGGTGCGCTGCGGGATTGCAGGTTTTGGCGCACGCCTCCTCCGTAACGATTGGATAGGGCAGCATTCGAATACGGGACGCCCTGACGGTGCCCGGAATCGTGAACCCACGCCGTGCGTCCACCCAGATCGCCACGGCCTATGTTGAAGTTGTTGCGATGGATGAAAGTGTTATTGACGATCACGGTGTGATTGCCCCAGCCCGGTCTCCAACCCCAACCGCCCCAACCACCCCACCCTCCTCCGAAATAGAGGCCGATCGGGATCCCCAGTCCAAATCCGAAGTACGCGCCCCCCACGAACGGAGGGTAAAACCAATTGGCATAGGGATAATAGAGCGGCGGGCCCCAGATGTAGGCAGGATCATAATTGGGCAGGTAAATTACCTCCGGATTGGCCGGCTCGATATCGATGACGGGCTGTCCGGAATCGTTTGTGGTGTTCACTGTCTGCTGGGTCGTGGAGGCCAATTTCCCGGTCTGCTGCGCCTTGAACCGCATTCGCTGAACGGCATCCATCACGTCCGGCTGCTGGGCGAGGAAAGGCGTTTCCCAGGTCAGTCGTCCAGGTGATGTCTTGATTCAAGCGCTTGACGAGGTCCGGAAAAACCACGAGCGCCTGTACGCTCGCGTCCCAGTTCTGTTGTTGTGCCGCTTCGGTGAGAGCCGGGCCGGTGAGCCCGGGGTTCCGTTGCAGCCACTGCAAGGCTTGAACCAGTTCGAGCGGGTAGGTCGAAGCCACTAATATCTGACTCAGTAACGGATCCGGATAGAGTGCAATCGGGGCAACTAAGCCGTCGAGTTGATCGGGCGTCAAAGTCTGCCCGGGAGGAGGCGGAGGCGGCGCCGGCTCCGGTTGAGCGCCCAGTGAAAAGCAGAAAACCGCAATCAACATCGGGAATGCTGTAGTTATCTTCATGACGCCTCTCCCGGTAGCCCTTAATTCGACGAGCTGGCTTTTTGCTCTTTGACCTGCAATTCGTTCACCACCTGCTGCACGTTGGGAACGGTAGACGCGACCGTTTGCGCCCGCGCGCGCTTCGCTTCGGAGTCGACATTTCCGGTCAGCGTGACTACCTGATTCTTCACGGCGTAATTGACTTGCTTCTGGAGCCTCTCTTGGATGAGAGCAGCATCCAGGTTCCCTTCGATACCTTTATCCAGGTCCGAATTAATGTTCTTGGCGGCACTTTCAGCGCCCGGCGGAATCACGGCAATCTGGTTCGACACCACTTGCGGGCCCGCCAAGGATCTTGCGATGGATTCGGCTTGTGCCTTATCGCTATCTGCTGGCACGTGGCCACTTAGGGTAACGACTCCCTTGTCACGATCCTGATTTACTGAGACATCTTTGAGGCCCGCCTGATCGAGCGATGAGCGGACGCTGTCAGAAACACTGGGTGCCTTCGTGGACGTGGTGGAGCACCCAACCAGCGCCCCGGCAACGGCCACCGCCAGCAAACACAAACACGGCTTCAGCATTTTCCTATTCCTCCTTGACCACTCACCCTGTGGAGCAATAGAAAGACCGAACTGTGGCGCGGGGGTCCGTGCCCTGCCCAGGGAGGCCGCTGGAAGTCGAAAAGCCGTCCATCTGGTGACGACATCTGGTCAGTTGACCTGTGATGGTCAGGACAAAACTCAGAGGATCGTGGGACGCTCGGTATTTCCATCCACAAGCGTTGGTCCATTTCGTGCACATGACAACTCTTCCATTGGAGGAATACCATGCGTCGAAACAACGGATCGCACCACGAACGAGCCGCCGAACTACACGACGGCGCCACGCATGCCCATCGTGTGGCCAACGAGCAGCAGGGAAAACAGGATCACCAGACAGGACACGAGCAGTCACGGCAAGCCCTGGAGCACTCCCCGGAAGGTCATCAGAACAATCAGGCGGCGACGGTTGGACATGGCGTCGCCGCATTCGGGCATGATGACATTGCAGCCCTCGCTCATGAACTCTGGCAAGCCAGAGGCTGTCCCGAGGGATCGCCGCAAGAGGATTGGTTCCTGGCGGCGAAACAATTGCGATCCCGCGCCGGCGCTCAGTGATCCCGGTTTGAGGACGCCGGCACGACTGGCGGTATTCGTGTTCCGGGTAGAGCCGTCAGCAAATCGCGCTCTCCGCCTCCGCCATCTCGATGCCGCCAGCATAATGGGAAGTGCCAGGGTGAGGCACAGCCCGGTTCTTGGCTCCGGAACAGCAGCCGGTGCAGCTGGCGTGTATGTGTACGTCGCACTCACATCCAGGCTCAGGTACCCCTCCACCGGTGGCCACGTCGTTCCCGGGAGAAAGACAAGCTGGTACCCTTCCGAACAGCACAACAGACCAGGTGTTGTCTCAAACGTCGAGGATGCTCTGGCTGAGAGCGGCACGGGCGCCCCGTTCTCAAACTGTCCCAGGTCCGTCCCGCTGAATGTCCGTTCACCGCCGAACTGGACAGAGGCGATAACGTTGCATACTTGGTGGCACACCTGCCAGACATCGGTCACATACATCGAGGTCGATTGGACGTTGCTTGCGGGCCCGAAAAAGCTGGATGTGCCGGTTGTGGTTATCGACGCGGTCGCGAAGTAGGATGGCCCATCATAGGTAGGGTCATCGATGTAGTGCTCCGCCTCCTCATAATGGCCGGATAACTTAAGATCGACTGAGGTGAGCGAGCCGAGAGTTGTGTCGAAGGGCGCAATCTGGGTGCTGGCGAAGTGTGAGAAATCGTTGTAAGACAACGCGGACGCTGTTACGGTCTGCGCGTCGGCGCGCAAGCCCCCCGCCACTGCCAAAAGGCACAGAACTGCTTTCATAAACCGCCGCCTTGTATTCAGGGCCCGGAACACCTACCACGGGCTGATGTAGCCTTAAGCCGCGGAGATTGCCTTGTTTGTGGTGACTGTCTGGCGCAGTGTGCATCTGTGTACGTCCGATCGCCAGACCTGGTTCTAAGGCCTCCTTCCCGGATCGCGTCCCGATCGGCGGTCCGGTGATATTCTGTTTCTACCTATGCGAACGGACAAGCTGCTTCTGTTTTTGCTTCCCGCCTTGTGTCTCGCACAAACTGCCAAGGTCTGGACGCCCGAAGATCTGTTCCGGCGCAACGTGGGCACGCGCGAACAACAGTACGGGCAGTTTCCGCCGCACAAAATGATCGGCAATGTCTACTACGTCGGCACGGAGGCGCTGGGGTCCTTCCTGATCAGTACGCCGGAGGGATTGATCCTCATCAACAGCGACTATGAGGGCGTCGTGCCGGTGATTCGGAAATCAGTAGAGCAGTTGGGATTCAAGTTTACCGACATCAAAATTCTGCTGGGCAGCCATGCGCATGCGGACCACATGGAGGGCGACGCTTTGGTCAAGGAGTTGAGCGGTGCGCGCGTAATGGCGATGGCCGAGGACGTTCCGGCACTGGAGAAGATGCGTCCGGGGGGCAAGCCGCATCCCATCGACCAGGTCCTGCACGATGGCGACAAGGTGACATTGGGCGGCACGACTCTGGTGGCCCATCTGACTCCCGGCCATACCAGGGGCTGCACGAGCTGGAGTCTGAAGGTAATGGATGGCGGGAAGTCCTATGACGTGGTGATCATCGGCAGCCTGGGCGTGAACCCCGGGTACAAGCTGGTGAACAACCCCGAGGTTCCTCAAATCGCGGAAGAGTATCAGCGCAGCTTTAAACTGATGCGGTTGCTGCCCTGCGATGTGCCTCTGGGCTCGCACCCCGCCATGTTCAACCTGGTGGAGAAGTACGCGAAGTTGGGGAAAGGCCCGAACCCTTACATCGACCCGCAGGGCTACCTGGCAGAGCTGGACATCCAGCAAAGCGCGTTCACTTCGCGGTTTAACGAGCAGAAGGCGGCGACGCAATAGGGCCGAGCGGCGTCAACGTCGCCGTCGCGGTGGCAGTAGGCTCCGGCCCGGAGACTTGCCGGTGGCCAGTCCTCTCAGAAGCAGCGTTTTCGGCCCCCGGGATGCACAGGTCAGGTCATCACCCACGTGGACCGACAGGGCCTGTTTGGTGTCGTCATAGGCCGCCGCAACGGTATAAGCCGGACCAGGCTGGCCTTCCGGGAACTGCTGCGCCCAAGCTTCGCCATTCCATAACCAGATCTCCCTCCGAAAGTCGTAGTTCCAACCGGTGCCGGTGACGAGTTTGCCTCCATAGCCCCCGATCATGACCACAGATTGCAGAGCCGGATGATAAGCGAGCACGTGACCGAATCGGGCCGCTGGTGGATTGGCGATGAACTTCTGATGCCATTCCATGCCGTCCCACACCCACGTGTCGGAAAACCAAGTAGGCGTGCCCAGGCCCCCGAAGCCGCCGAAGAGCACAATCTCGCGCCGCCCGGCGTCATACGCCATGCTATGGCCCGTGCGTGCCGCGGGACTTGCCGGACTGACCGCCTGAGTCCAATTGGCGCCATCCCAAATCCAGGTATCGCTCGATTCGCCTGCGGCAGACCCGCCAAACATTACCACCTTCTTGGACGCGGCATCGTATGCCATCGCATGACCGCTGCGCGCTGGAGGGCTGACCGGCGGCTGCATCTGGAGCCAGTTATTCCCATCCCACACCCAGGTCTCATTGCTGAATCCGTATGTTGCGCCACTCACGCCGCCGAACAACACAATCTGGCCGCGAGTCTCGTCGTAGACCATTGCATGCCCGGAGAGCATTCCGGGATTGTTGGCCGGGTGCAGAAGAGTCCAGCCCGATCCGTCCCAGAGCCAGGTCTCCGCGGAGATGGTGGTGTCCCACACGCCGCCATAGAGGATTGCCTGCCCGGAATGCCCGAACGGCGCCATCGCCATGTCGTGGCGCGCGGAAGGCGCATCCTTCGGAGCGAGCGGCGTCCAGGTGAGACTGTCCGGTACACTCCCGCCGCCTTGCTGGGTTATCGTAAACGCCAGGCCGCCGACAATGATGGTGCCGGTTCGTTGCGGTCCCGTATTCACCGCCACGATGTAGCGGACGGCGGCCGGACCGACGTCCAGAAAACAGGAGCACTCAACGTCGGTGATCCAGGGGGCGTCCCATCCCATTGTCCACGCCAGGTCCGGCGCGCTGGTGGCGACTGCGATCTCTCCCACGCCGCCTGCAGCGGAGACGGACACGGCTTGTGGGGTGATGGTCATCCAACCGGAGCCGCCGGCCTGCGTGACGATGACGAATGCCTGGCCCATGGTAATCTTGCCCCAGCGCGGCGAGACGTTGCCGTTTGGTGCGACCGTGAAGTTCAAACTGCCAGTGCCGGTCCCGGAGCGGTTCGATCCCAGGGTGATCCAGGAAACCGAGGCGGAGGCATTCCAGGGACACGCTCCCGCTGCGGTGACGGAGATTTGGCCGGATCCACCGGGGGCGTCAAAGGACTGCGCGCCGCCCACCGAACTCGGGCACACCGGTGCAGGCGCGTACGAAACACTCACGCTCAGCCCGGCCGCTGTGGCCGAGTTTACGGTTAGGTTCAGGGTGCCGTAAGGATCCTTCCACGTCTCCCCGGCGTGCAGAACCGGGTCGCTGGCGAAGGGCGCAGCAGGGTGGAAATTAACCAGATTGGTATAGGTTGCCCGGTCTACGCCGCTGAGGGTTGCGGTCAGCGCAGGGTCCTCATAATGCACCAGCGCGCCGGCATAGGCCGCCGCCGGCAGGGTTGCATCGAAGGTCCCCAGAGGCTGCCGGAATTCGAGCCAGAGCCAGTCATCGTTGCCTGTGCCGCGGCTCACACGCAGTACCTGCCCGCTACCGGGTAGTTCGTATGCCGGCAGGTTGAAATTGCCCGCTATGGTTACAGTTTGAATATTGGTGCCGGCCTGCAGCCAGCCCAACAACGCCTTTTGCGGCGCGGCCCAGTGAGCGGATTGCCTGCCCATATTCGAGAAGTAGTCCCCGTACTCATGAATCGCGTCCCAAGGCGCGGGCGTTTGCCCCGCCGGCCCGAGGGGCTCGTTCCCATAATCGGCGAGCCGGGCGTGTTCCAAGCCGAAGCCGTGGCCGAGTTCGTGCGAAGCGGTATCGACAATCTCGTTCTGACCTACCATGCTCTCGGCGCCGAGCCACATCGACGATGCGTACAGGACCCCTTGCGGTGACGAAATCTGCCCGCAGCCAAGCAATGCCATGCCGCCCGAATCCATGCCTGTCTCGCCCTGCGGCGCCACCACGAAGATGCGATTGTAGTGAGTCAGGTCGGTGGAGGGCGCGGCAGCCCGCAGAGCTGCATCGCGCGCCGCCAGCGGCTGATCGAAGTAGTCAGCGTCGAGCACGAATGGGCCAAGCACGTCTCCGGTTGCCCAGGTCTGGCCGTAAGAGGATTCCCGCAGAAAGCTGTCCACCGTCCGCCCGGCGCCGAAAAAGCTGTCGCGCATCAGTGCCGGAGTCACCGATGAGAGCAGCGCCTTGCTGGGAAATGACACCAGTATCACCGCCACCTTCTGTTCACCGGTGGTGGTGCACGTTCCCGCCGAGGAATCGTCAAGAGGCGCGATCACCTGGGAGACCACCAGCCCTTTGGCGGAACCTCGGCCCGTGACCTCCGCTTTTTGGCCCGCCCGCAAATCGGCGTCTCCGGCCCCTTCCAATTCCAGGGTCTGCTGAGAAGTATGCAGGTAGACCCTCTGCCGGCTGGCTCCTGTCTGGAAATTGTCGACAATGAGGGTCTCAATCCGCCCCTGCCAAGTGCCTGTGGCGGAAGCGTCTGTGCTTGCTGAGGATCCTGTCGTCAGTACAAAACCTGCACACAAAAACGCGAACACGCGAGTTCTGAACATGGCACGACTCCTGGAGACCTCATCGGCCGTTCGGGCAGTTTTCTTAGTTCATTCCCGAGGCAAAACTCGTTGCCGGTGAGCCAGGGCTTATAATTAGTGTTCCCAAATCATTAGAAAGCAGGAGCACTCATGGCGGTAAAGCGAATCGGTATTCTCACGGGGGGTGGCGACGTTCCGGGTTTGAACTCCGTGATCAAATCGGTGGTCTATCGAAGCGGCGAGTTGGGATGCGATGTCATCGGAATTCGCCGCGGCTGGGAAGGGCTGACGCATGTGAATTTGCAGGATCCCGCGAGCCGCACCAAGTACGTGCTGCCCCTGAACCGAGAGAACACGCGCACCATCGACCGCACGGGCGGCACCTACCTGCACACCTCGCGCACCAGCCCCTCGAAGATGAAGCAGCTTCCGCCCATTCTGGCGGGGCAGGATTTCCCGAAGAAGGAGACGCCCAAGGGCACCACGTACGACGTGACCAAAGCGGTGCAGAAGAACATCGAGGCGCTGGCGCTCGACTATCTCATCGCCATCGGCGGCGACGACACGCTGAGTTATGCGGCGGAGCTGGGGCGGCAGGGCATGCCGGTGATCGCCGTGCCCAAGACCATGGACAACGACGTACAGAATACCGAGTACTGCATCGGATTCTCCACGGCCGTCACGCGCGCCATAGATGCCATTGAGCGCCAGCGAACCACGGTCGGCTCGCATGAGCGCATCGGAATCTTCCGCGTCTTCGGCCGCGATGCCGGGTACACCGCGCTCTACACCGCATACGTGACCTCCCTGCGATGCTGCATTCCCGAATTTAAGGTCGACCTGAAGAAGCTGATCGAACTGGTGCTCAACGACAAGAAGAACAATCCCAGCAACTATGCCTTGGTCATACTGTCCGAGGGCGCGCAGTGGGAAGGGTACACGGTGAAGGAATACGGTGAGGCGGATGCTTACGGCCATCGCAAGAAGATGAGCGTGGCGGAAGATTTGAGCAACGAGATCAAGGCGGTGGTCAGCGAAGAAACCATCGTCAGCGACTTGACGTATGAGTTGCGTTCCGGCAGCCCCGATTTCGTGGACCGCATGGTGGCTTCCACTTTCGCGGGCATGGCGATCGACGCGATTGAGGCCGGCCAAAAGGGTCTCATGACGGCCATCAGCAACGGGTGTTTTACCATGGCGCCGATACCCGATCCGGCCATGGGCCCGCGCAAAGTGGAGATCTCCACCATGTACAACACCGGCCGCTACCGGCCCCGGTACGATCACAAGCTCGGGCTTCCGATCTTCCTCACCCGGGCGTAAGGTGAATTGGAAGCACCTGTTTTCCCGGCCGGGGGGCGCGCGGCTGACGCCTGAGCTGCGGGCGCGCATTCAATCGTCATTTGACGAATCCGCGCGCGACGAAGAGCACTTTCCTTCCACCATCGACCCGCGCATTTATCACGTGAAGCTGATTCGTGAGCACCTGGGCGATCTGCGCGGCAAGCGCGTGCTCGACGTAGGTTGCGGCAAGGGCCGCTTCGCGCGCATCTTCCGCGAGCAGGAACCGGAAGCCGAGATCTGGGGCCTCGACATTTCCGAGGAGATGCTGCGCTTCGTTCCAGAGGGCATCCACACGCGCGCCGGATCGATGACGGAATTGCCGTTCGACGATGGTTTCTTCGATGCCGCCTACGCCACGGAGTCGTTAGAGCACGCCGTGGAAATTGAAAAGGCAGTGGCGGAAATCTGCCGCGTTGTGAAGCCTGGAGGCCGCATCGCCGTAATCGACAAGAACGCCGAGCAGTGGGGACGCCTGGAAACTCCCGACTGGGAGCGCTGGTTCACGCGCAAGGAGCTGGAGCGCCTGCTGGCGCGCGATTGCCGCCAGGTGGAGAGCCGGTTCATTTCGTATTGGGAGGACGTAAAGCCCGACGAGCTGTTTATCGCCTGGCTAGCGGTGAAGTAGGTGTCGTTTCAGTTTGCTGCGGGGTAACTATAAACAGGTCTTGTTATACCTATTTGGAGGTATACTATAACTTGCCTTTCCAGGTTGGTCTCGCGTGGGGGACGGATCTGTAGGCGAAACCGGCCGAGCAACTGACGACGCAGTCCCGCCACCGCCACACCCGCTAGAAAACGGGGAGGCCCTCCTGAGTTGTGACGGCCCCCGGCAGTCGTACCGTGCCGCCTTAGCTGGCCCTCCCGGCAGTTTTCCCAATCAACAAAACGGTGTAGCGAAAGGAGGTCGAGCCATGCGTTGGCTACCGAAGTTGGGGACGGTCGGGGCGAAAGCTCTAGGGCTGGCGGCCTTGCTGCTGAGTGGGGCGGTGGGGCTGAAGGCGCAAGTCGCGTACATAAAGGAATACCCTGCCTTGACGGTTATCCGGCTGGAATCACAGCCGGGCCGGATGGCGCCCTTTGGTTTACGGAGATTGACGCCCGCAAGATCGGGCGGATCACGACGGCCGGCGTCATCACTGAATATCCAATTCCGGCCCCCCCATATGGGACCATCGGGATCACGGCGGGGCCGGATGGTGCCCTGTGGTTTACCGAAACGTTGCCAACAAGATCGGCGCGGATCACGACGGCTGGCGTCATCACTGAATATCCCAGTTCCGATGGCCAAGAGCTCTCCGGGGCGATCACGACCGGGCCGGATGAGGCCCTGTGGTTTAGCCGAAACCTGCGGCAACAAGATCGGGCGGATCACGACGGCTGGCGTGATCACGGAGTATCCTGTTCCGACCCGAACGGCGACTCGGTAGGGAATCACGGCCGGAGCGGACGGCGCCCTGTGGTTTACCGAATATGGATCGGCAAGATCGGGCGCATCACGACGGCTGGCGTCATCACGGAATATCCAATCCCGACCGCGGCCAGCAGCCCCTTTCAGATCACGGCGGGGCCGGATGGTGCCTTGTGGTTTACCGAAGGTAACAGCGTCGGCAAGATCGGGCGGATCACGACGGCCGGCGTCATCACTGAATATCCAATTCCGACCGCCAGTGGTAACCCCATGGGTGGATCACGGCAGGACCGGACGGGGCCCTGTGGTTTACCGATGAGTACGGTGGCGACAACATGATCGGGCGGATCACGACGGCTGGCGTCGTCACGGAATATCCCAATTCCGACCGCGTCATAGCGGCCCCGACGGGATTACGGCGGGGCCGGACGGCGCTCTATGGTTCGCATTACGAGACGAGCGGCGATCGGCCAAGTTGTTCTCAGTCTTCCGATACCACCAAACCAGTAAGCCATGTCTCCGCGCTTCCGCCGACGGAGTCTGTGGCCAGCTTCTCTCGTCCAATGGTCCGGCACGGACACCGGCTCCGGCATCCACGACTTCACAATCTATGTCTCGGACAACGCCGGTCCCTTCGCCGCGTGGCTCACCAACACCGTGGCCACCCAAGCCACTTACTCCGGTGTCCCCGGCCATACTTACGGCTTCTACAGCATTGCCCGCGACTTGGCCGGAAACCAGGAGAACCCCAAATCCGCCGCCGAAGCGACAACCTATGTCGTGGCCGATACCACCAAGCCTGTAAGCCATGTCTCGGCGCTTCCGCCGACGGAGCCTGTGGCCAGCTTCTCCGTCCAATGGTCCGGCACGGATACTGGCTCCGGAATTCACGACTTCACTATCTACGTCTCGGACAGCCCCGGTCCCTTCACCGTGTGGCTCACCAACACCACGGCCACCCAAGCCACCTACTCAGGCCACGTCGGCCATACGTACGGCTTCTACAGCATCGCCCGCGACTGGGCCGGAAACCAGGAGGACCCCAAAATCGCCGCTGAAGCGACAACTTATGTGGCATCGGCCCCTGGCGACCTGAATGGCGATGGCGTGGTCAATTGCGCAGATCTCGCCATCGTAATGGCATCCTTCGGCAAGAGCGCCGGGCAATCGGGCTACAACCCCGTAGCCGACGTTAGCCACGATGGCGTCGTGAACGTGCGCGACCTGTCATGGGTCGCCCAATACCTTCCAGCGGGCACGCAGTGCCATTAAGGTGGCCGGGCTGTACGGGGCACCGGGAACTGCTCGCTCCCGGTGCCATCCTTCTCCGTGGAATCTAACTTTCGCTGGTAGAGGCCCCCCTTTTTCACTTCGGCGGGTATCACGCTGCGCGCGATTACGCCAGGGAGAGAGCCGGTTCATTTCGTATTGGGAGGACGTAAAGCCTAATGAGCTGTTCATCACCTTGCTGGCGGTGGATTAAACGGCACCGCTGTCGGGACGTTACAAAAACAGGTCCCTTTATACCTATTTGGAGGTATACTATGACTTGCCTTTCCAGGTTGGTCTCGCGTGGGGGACGGATGAAGGTGAAACCGCCCGAGCAAGTGACGACGCAGTCCCGCCACCGCCACACCCGCTAGAAAACGGGGAGGCCCTCCTGAGTTGTGACGGCCCCGGCAGACATACCGTGCCGTCGTAACTGGCCCTCCCGGCAGTTTTTTCCAATCACCGACAAGGTGTAGCGAAGAGGAGGTCAGGCCATGCGTTGGCTATGAACTTGGGGACGGCTGGGGCGAAAGCTGTGGGGTTGGTGGCGTTGCTGTTGAGCGGGGCGGCGGGGCTGAAAGGGCAGGTTGCATATATAAAGGAATACGCCTCTCCCGAACCCCCTTGGGGCGATCGGGATCACAGCGGGACCGGATGGTGCCCTGTGGTTTACCGTAGTATCTCACGCCTAGCAAGATCGGTCGGATCACGACGTGCTGGCTTGTCAGTGAATATCCAGATCCGACGGTAACGGGTGACCCTCGCGGGCGGATCGCGGCGGGACCAGGACGGCGCCCTGTGGTTCACTGAAACGTTGGCGGCAAAATCGGGAGGATCACGATGGCCGGCACTTCACTGAATATCCGATCTCTCGATCGGCAATAGCCACCCTCATGGGATAACAGCAGGGCCGGATGGGGCATTGTGGTTTACCGAAGAGTGTCAGCAAGATCGGACGGATCACGACAACGGGAATCATCACCACATATCGAATTACCGAGCGCGGAGCACGACCCCGTCTGAGATCACGGCGGGGCCGGATGGTGCATTGTGGTTTATCGAAGGCCATTCGCCAGCAAGATCGGGCGGATCACGACGACCGGCTTCATTACTGAATATTCAATTCTAGCCAGCTATAGCGATGTCCGGCGGAATCACAGCGGGGCCGGACGGCGCATTATGGTTTACCGACCAAGGGGCAAGGTCAGGCGGATCACGACGGCCGGTATCATCACTGAATATCCAATCCGACGGCAGAAGCTGGGCCCTGGGATCGCGGCGGGGCCGGATGGGGCCATGTGGTTTACCGAGAACTGGGGCAACAGGATCGGGCGGATCACGAAGGCCGGCGTGCATCACAGAATATCCGATTCCGACGCGGACGGCGGCACGGACCCCGGTCCATATGGGATCACGGCGGGACCAGGACGGCGCCCTGTGGATTACCCGATTAGGATTCTGCCGGATCGGGCAAGTTGTTCTCGAGTTGCTCCAATGCCATCAAGCCTGCAGCGATGTCTCCCCGCTTCCGCTAGCGGAGCCAGTTGCGAACTTCCCCGTCCAATGGTCCAGCACGGATACCGATGCTTCGGCATCCATGACTTAACTATCTACGCGTCGGACTCCGGCGGGCCCTTCATCCCATGGCTCACCAACACCTCTACCACCCAAGCCACTTACTCCGGCGTGCTTGGGCCACACTTACGCCTTTTATAGCATGGCCCGCAACGTGGGCGCGAAACCAGGAAGACCCAAAATCTGCTGCCGAAGCAACAACTTATGTTGCATCGGCGCCCGGCGACCTGACTGGCGATGGCGCGGTCAATTGCGCCGATCTCGCCATCGTAATGGCCTCCTTCGGCAAGAGCGCCGGCCAATCAGGCTACAATCCCGTAGCCGATGTCAACCATGATGGGGTCGTGAACGTGCGTGACCTGTCATGGATCGCCCAGTACCTCCCACCCGCCACGAAGTGCCAATAGACGACCGGAAGCCCGGAGAACGCTGGGAACTGCTATCCGGCATTCTCTTTCTGCGTGGGAACTGACGCTCGCAGGCAGAGGAGTACCCTTTTCTTCTTTACTTCGGTGAGGCGACGCTGTAGAGTTCATTGAAAGGAGACGCCTGTGCAAAAATGCGCGCTTCTCGGACTCTCGCTGTTTCTTCTTTCTCTTTCGCCCGTGGCTCGGGCGGATGCCGTCGTTTCGCCCGGCTCGGCGTTCGTAGGCGTTGGCTCCTTCTTCAGTGTGCCGGTATCAATCTCGGCAGTAACGGATCTCTACGACTTTCAATTTGATCTGGCGTTCGATCCCAGTGTTCTGCAATTGCAGTCCGTTAGCGAAGGTGCCTTTCTGCCCTCCGCCGGCACTACCGCGTTCTTTTCGGGATTGATAGACAATACTGCGGGCACAGTATCATTTGTCGCGGACTCGTTGATCGGCTCTATTCCCGGCGCTTCGGGCGGCGGGACACTGGTCAACCTGGACTTTCAGGCAGTTTCGCTGGGTTCCAGCGCTCTCACGTTATCCAATGTCATTCTGCAAGATCATCTCGGCAACGATATTCCTTTCACAACCCTGGCCGGTCAGGCCGTGGTTGTTCCGGATTCCTTTGTGCCGGAGCCTGGTCTCCTGTGGCCACTGGGAGTCTTGCTCTGCGCTCTCCTACTCCGTACACGCACGCTTAGGCGCGCCGGCTCCCGATAGAACCCACTTCTACAGCGGTCCCACCGCGGGCATCCCAAAGTGCAGGCGCGCGGCATTCACTGCAGTGCGGTCAATCTGCAAAGTGATGTGCGTGCGGATCACCGCGAGGTTCCGAAAATAGCGGCCCAGCGGCGCAGACGAGGCCGCGGCGGAACTGCCGGCCGTGCGGAACATCAGCTCCATCGCCTCCCAGGCCAGTCGCACGCATTGCTGCTCGATCATCAACAGCCTGCGCTCGTCTTCGTCAGTGATCGCGATGCCATCCTCCACCTGCCGCCTCGCTTGTTCCATGTAGTTTGAAGCCAACTGCAGCAACGCCGCTTCCGCGGTGTCGACCAGGGACTGAGCGTGGCCGAAGTGACGCTGGAATTCCGCCTGTTCCACCAGCGGGTCGAACGGCGGATAAGGCCGTTTCTTGCGGCGCAGGATCTCATCGTAAACATCCAGCGCCCCGCGCGCCGCGCCCACCGCCACGGCCACTGTTTCGGAAACCAGCAGCGGCACCACGCGCCCGCGATACATCGGGTTGCGATGATGGGCGATGTCCGGGATGATCGTGGATCGCCTTTCCCAACGCATCGGCGGTGTGGACCACGCGATGCGCCGGCACGAAGATTTCCTCGATCACCACGCGGCGCGAGCCGGTGCCTTGCATGCCCATCACGTCCCAGTTATCGATGATGCTGTATTGATCGCGGTCCACCAGCGCGTACAGCATGCCCTGCGGGGCCTTCGTCTGCGGATCGACCCGTATGGCCGCGCCGATGAAATGCGTGGCCACGTCGCACCCGGAGGCATAATCCCAGGCGCCTTTGACGCGGTAGCCGCCCTCCACGGCGATAGCCGTTCCACCCGGCGCGGCCACCGCCGGTGCACGGAACTCGCCATGGGCGCCGAAAGCCTCGCGCTGTCCCGCTTCCGGAAACAGCGACATGAGAAAAGCATGGCCCGCCGTCAGCGCCAGAACCCATCCACTTTCCGGACACCCGCGCGACACGGCCAGCATGACTTTGAGGAAGCAGGGGAGATCGAACTCATAGCCTCCAAAGCGACGCGGCTGCAGAATCCGATAGAAGCCGGCGCGGATAAATTCGGCGTTGGTTTCATCCGAGATCCGGCCCGCTTCCTCGCAAGCCGCCTGGCGCTCGCGCAGCATGGGGCGCATGGCTTCGGCGCGCCGCACCAACTCGGCGGGCGTCAGATCCGATTCGGGCGGAGCGATCGCCCGCTTCGCGAGCTCCACAGGCTTGCCGTGGGGAGTGTGACGATAGGCGTCCGCCCACGCTTCCTTACGCTCCGCGAGCGCCGCCGGATCGGCCAGGCCCTTGCTGTTCACCAGGCGCTCCAGCGCGGCCAGCCAGTGGTGGTAATAACGCGAGCCATCGTCCGGCTCGCCTCGATCGGCGGCAGCCTTGAGTTCCGCGGCGAGCGCATCGGCCCACTCTTTCCACGTGAAGCGGCCTTGTGCGGAGAGGCGCACGGCCAGCGCGAAGGCCTGGGCCTGCCAGGGCTCGGCAAATACCGGGCCGCCCTCGTCGCGCGGCAGCCGGGGCAAGCCGGCTAACGGATCAGGTTTGGTTTCAGGCGCGCTCAAGATAGTCGTCCCACAGGTCGATGTAAACGGCGTCGTGCGGCGAGGCCTGTTCGCCCCACAACTCACGCGCGGCGAACCGAACCGAATAGACGTGCTGCGGCTTCTCGCCATCCAACCGCGCGTTGGTATCGGGAAAGACGAACACGCCGTGGTCCCGGATGATGGTGCCCACTTTGCCGCGCGCATAACGCGGCAGCCGCGTGTGGCCGGTGGGATTGATATTGCGGGCGCGGACCCGCTCGTTCACTTGGAAAAGCGGAGCCACCGCAACGTCGCGGCGGGCAGGCGCACCCCGGCCCATGGTCACAGGCACCATGTCTGCGGTCAGGCGCGGCGTCGCTTTCAATGAGCCCGCCGCGGCTTTCCCACTCTCGATCTCGTCCCGAGTAGCAGCGCCCAGCCTGACCAGGTTGCCCTCCAAACGAGCCAGCCACTTTTCGTAGTAACTCATGCGGAGATAATCCGCCGCGGGCAGAAGTTCGATGCCATGCCGCGAATGGTCGATGTTACCCTTTCCGGCCCGCCCCGCGAGGTTGAGCGCAAACACACGCCCTTCCCAGGCTTCGTGGAATACGGGCTCGTCCTTCTCGCGCTCGATGGGACCCAAGCCGTGCATGCCGCCCATGTCGTGGATGCCGTTCATAGCTTGACTCCAGGCAGCGTGACCTTGGCTACACCGATCATCGAATCGCGCGTCACCACGGCTGCCAGCTCGTCTTCCGTCATCTTTTCGCTGCCGGCCGGACGCTCCGGCAACACCAGGTAGCGCAGCTCCGCGGTGCTGTCCCAAACGCGCACTTCGACGTCGTCGGCCAATTGCAATCCAAATTCACGCAGCACGCCGCGCGGATCGATCACGGAACGGGAACGGTACGGCGCCGACTTGTACCAGACCGGCGGGAGGCCCAGGACCGGCCACGGATAGCAGGAGCAAAGTGTGCAGACCACCATGTTGTGGACCTTGGGCCCGTTCTCCAGCACGAGCATTTGCTCCCCCTGCATGCCGCTATAACCCAGCTCTGCGATGGCGGCGGAGGCATTGGTCATTAGGCGCTGCTTATAGGCGGAATCGACCCATGCCCGCGCCACCACGCGCGCGCCGTTGCGCGGGCCGACTTTGTGCTCGTACGTGTCGATCAGGGCGTCGAGCGCCGCCGGATCCACCAGTCCCTTTTCCACCAGCAGCGATTCCAGCGCCTTGACCCGCAGGGCGGGATCGGATGGAACTGCCTGATGTTCGTGATCATGCGCTGTGTCCATCGGATCAGTATACGCCCGTAACGCCGGCGGTCTTTGCCGCCGGTGCCGTTTGCAGACTAGCCTCCTGACTCATCCCGTACAATAGGATTTCTATGCAATTCCAGGAAGTGGTGGAGGCCGAAGGCCACCTGATCGACTCCCACGTGATGGAGAACATCTTCGATAAGGTGGTGGAGCACAACGCCCGGTTTGAGGTGGAGCAGTTCCGCATCGGCCGCACCAATAGTGAACCGTCTTATCTCCGGTTAAAGGTGGAAGCGCCCGACGAAGGATCGCTGCGGCACTTGCTGGAGGAACTGCTGGGGCTGGGGTGCGCAGCGGTTGAGGGCGGCGATGCCGAGCTGCGCGACGTGGATCAGGATAAGTGCGCGCCGGAGGATTTTTACTCCACCACCAACCATCGAACTCTCGTGCGGCACGGGCAGAAATGGATCGAGGTTGACAAGCAGCGCATGGACGCCATGATCGTGGTGCGCGACGGGCAAGCGACCTGCCGGCGTCTGCGCGATCTGCGGCGCGGCGACCAAATCGTGGTGGGGCTGCGCGGCATCCGTGTCATTCCCGAGTCCAAGGAGCGCGACCGGCTGTCCTTCGCCTTCATGTCCAACGGCATTTCGTCGGAGCGGCAGGTGGAAACGGCGGTGCGCCAGACGGCCGCCCTGGTCCGCCACACCATCGAGCAGAAGAACAAGGTGGTCGTGGTGGCGGGGCCGGTGGTGGTCCACACCGGCGGGGCTCCCGGCCTGGCAGCGCTCATCCGCAACGGCTTCGTTCACTCGCTGCTGGCCGGCAACGCGCTGGGCGTGCACGATGTGGAAGCGGCCCTGTTCGGCACGTCGCTGGGCGTGCGGCTTTCCGACGGCCGACAGGAAGAGCACGGCCACCGCAATCACATGCGCGCCATCAACGCCATCTACCACGCCGGATCGGTGCGCGCGGCGGTGGAATCGGGCTGCCTGCGGTCGGGCATTTTGTACGAGTGCGTCAAGGCCGAAGTGCCGATCGTGCTGGCCGGCAGTTTGCGTGACGATGGGCCGCTGCCCGATACCATCACCGACATGAATTGCGCGCAGGATTCCTACGCGGAACAGCTTCAAGGGCGCGGGCCTGGTGCTGTGCCTGGGATCCATGCTGCACTCCATCGCGACCGGTAACATGCTGCCGAGCTGGGTCAAAATTGTGTGCGTGGATATCAACCCGGCGGTGGCTACCAAGGTGAGCGATCGCGGCACGGGCCAGGCCGTGGGCGTGGTGGCGGATGTCGGGCTGTTTCTCGACCTGCTCTCGAAGGCGCTGGCATGAAGCGCGGCTATACGGATGAGCACGCGGCCGCGGGGGTGCGCGCCAAGCTGCCCGAGATCGAGACCTGGCCGAATCAGTATCCCGATTACGAGATCGAAATCGAGATGCCGGAGTTTACTTCGGTGTGCCCCAAGACCGGGCTTCCCGATTTCGGGCGCGTCGTGCTGCGTTACGTTCCAGACCGGCTCTGCCTGGAATTGAAGTCATACAAGATGTACCTGCTGGCCTACCGCGACCTCGGGATCTTTCAGGAGAACGTGGTGAACCGGGTGCTGCGCGATGTGGTCAAGGCGGCGAAACCGGTCTCTGCCACGGTGGTTGGGGAGTTCACGCCGCGCGGCGGCCTCGCCACTGTGGTGACCGCTAGCTGGAGCCGGACCCGGAGGGCGTCCCGTGGAAAGCGCTGAGCTGATCGCCATCCTGCGAGAGGTCCGGGAGCGTGTGCGCGCGCGCCATCCCCAGGGCGCCGCGCCCGGCAATGTGCCGCTCACCGATCTGTTGCCGCTGGTGCACGCGCGCGATGCGGCAGCGGCGAAGGTCGCTTCCATCGGCACGGTGAACCCTCGGCCGGGCGGGCCGATGAATGCGCTGGTGCAGGGGTGGAAGCGGCTGGTGGCGCGCATGCTCGACTGGCACGTGCGCGAACAGGTGGTATTTAATCGCAAGGTGATGGAGTGCATCGACGCGGCGCTGGAAGCGTTGAATGAGAATAATCGCGCGATAGCGGAGCTGGCGGGACGCATCGCTTTCACGCACGAGCGCGACGAGGAGATGAAGGACATCAGCGCGCGCTGGGCCGAGTGGCACGTGGAATGGGAACAGAAGCTGCAGCAGAATGAAGTGCAATTCCTGCGCAGCGTGGCGGAACTCCAGGGGGCCTTCCAGCACCGGGTGGCGGTGATGGACGCCAGCTACCGCGACACGGTGCGCGGGCAGCACGCCGATTTTGAGGCCGCGTTGCAGAAGGGGACTAACGAAATCTTGGCCAATTTGGAGCGCATGCGGCTGGAGTATGAGCGGGTGATTCACTCGGAGTTGCGGTTGATACGGCAGCGGGCGCAAGTGCAGTCGGAGGAAAACCTGACACAGGCCGGGAGGCCTGTGGTACGCGGCACCGGCATGCCCTTCGACTATACCCGCTTCGCCGAACGCTTCCGCGGACCGGAGGAGTACGTCAAACAGGGCCAGCAGTTCTATTTGCCCTATTTCTCCGGCCGTCAAAACGTGCTCGACATCGGCTGCGGCCGCGGCGAGTTCTTAGAGATGATGCAGGCGGCCGGCGTGCCGGCGCGCGGCATCGACCTCGGCGAGGAGTCCGTCGCCCTCTGCCGTCAGAAGGGGCTGGACGCGCAGGTTGCCGATCTCTTTCCCTACCTGGCCGGATCTGCCCGAGGGATCGCTGGATGGCATTTTCTGCGCCCAGGTGATCGAACATCTCCCGCCCGAGCGCCTGCCCGAACTAATCCGGCTCGCTGCCAGCCGCCTGGCGCAAGGCGGCGTAATCGCCCTGGAAACGCCCAATCCCGAATGCCTCGCAATTTTCGCGACGCACTTCTATCTGGATCCCACCCACACTCGTCCGGTGCCTCATCCGCTGCTGGTCTTCTACCTCGAGGAATTCGGGATCGGTGGGATCGAAGTGCGGAAACTTTCGCCGGCGGTGGAGTCCATGCCTTCGCTGGCATCCCTGCCGGAGGAATTTCGAGCGGCGTTCTTCAACGGGTTGGACTACGCCGTGATCGGCAGGAAATTGTAGCTACTGCGCAGGCGGGCCGCCGCGGTTGTCGTCCAGGTTCACGGCGAACGCGAGCTCCTTCTTATCCCGCACCACGGTCACGGGGACACTCTTCCGCGAACGCACGGAGCGCAGTTGAGACGTGATTTCGCGCGTGCTGCCGACCTTGGCGCCGTCCACTTTCACGATAACGTCCCCAGCTTTAAGCCCACCCTTTTCGGCGGCAGAACCCTTGATCACGGCTTTCACCAAGACGCCGTCCGTTACACCGAAGTACTCGGCGAGTTGCTGCTGCTGGCCAAGCGACTCCCCTTCAATCCCGAGCATGGGGCTCTGCCAGGTCATCTCGAATCGCGGAATCTCGATGGTCGGCATCGGCGGCATGGGCGGTACCGGAGGAATGGTTGGCATGGTGACGGGGCCTTCCGGAGTCTCGATCACCATGGCCTTGCGCGCGCCGACGGTAACCATCATGTCCTGCGCGGACCCGTTGCGCCAGATTACCAGCTTGGCCTGGTGACCGGCTGGAGTTTCCCGCACCAGGCGGCCGAACTGCTCATAGCCCTGGACCGGCATGCCATTGTACTCGAGAACGACGTCGCCTTCCTTGAGGCCGGCCTTAGCCGCCGGACTGTTCTCTTCCACGTGCGCCACTTCGACGCCCCGCTCTTCTTTCAGCTTGAGCGCCTTGGCGCGGTCGGGGCTAATCTCCACGACGCCGATTCCCAGATAGCTCGTTCCACTGTGTTGGATAGCGATCACACCCGTATGGTGTGGTTCCTGAGCGAAGGTGGTGGACACCACCAGCCCCAGCGCGGTCAGAATTACTAAACTAAGAGTCCTCATAATCGAAACCTATGGTTGACGCTTGATAAAGATCGTACCGCCGGTGCCCGAAATGCGCAGCAGCGGCCCGCCACCGTTCACCGGTCCTTCCGCCACAACTTCCGTTCCCATCATGCGCACGGCAACGCCTGGAAAATCGGAGACGATGCGCCGCAAGGTGTCAGCCGGATCGCTTTCGGCTCGAATGTTCACACCTACATTGGACGGGATCACCACGGTGATGTCACCATTGCCGGTGGCGAGGAAGGAATCGGCCATGGGGCCTGCCAGCAGGGTGGCGACGATGCTGCCCATGGTGGTGGACACGCGCATGGGGCCGGAAACATTGCTAACGCGGATGCCGCCCGTGCCCGATTCGCAGCGCACACCGGCAGCTGCGCCTACCTGCACCGGCCCTGCCATGTTGCGGACAGTCACGATGCCGCCGGCCTTGCCCACTACGATGGAGCCTCCGCCGGTGGCGGCTGACACGGCCCCGCCTGCGGAATTGACCCGGATAGCGCCGCCCGCGGTGTCGGCCTGCACCTTGCCACCGGCGTCGTCTACCTCGATATAACCGCCCGCCGTTTCGAGTACCGCATCTCCGTGCACGCTCTTCACCGTGACCCGGCCACCGGCAGTGGCACAGTGGAGCTGGCCGCTGACGTCACCCACCTGGATGTCGCCGCCGCCCGTAGTCAGGGTGCAATCGCCACGAATGCGGCTACACTTCAACTGGCCGGCACCCGAGCTGACTTCCAGGGTTCCATCGATCCCGTTGGCTTCCACAGAACCATCCGCATTGTTGATGATGGCGCCACTGAGGCGCGGCGTGCGAATCGTCAGATTGGAAGTCACCGGCCCGCCCGGGGCGGTCAGGATCACCACGTCACCGCTGGTAGCCGCCCGCAGCCGGCTGAAGAGGCGCCGCGCATCGTCAGCGGTCCGGGCCTGGCTAACCGGCACACTCAGCCTGGCCGTGTAGGCAATCTCGTTCGCCGTGCCACCCTCCAGGTGGACCGGCCCCTGCGCGTTCACCCGCAATTTGGCAGTCGGGAGCGCAGTTCCCGAAACGGTTTCGACCCATCGCCCACCTTCACGCGTGATTCCCTGCGCCAGCAGCGCGGCAGGTAAGCATGCAAGGGCAGCCAGTGCCTTAAAAAGTTCCAATCGACGCATTCATTGCCTTCAGCGCCTTCTCTGACTTCAGGCGCACATAACTGTTGTCTTCCTTCTGCATCAGGTTTTGCAGAACCCCCACGATGTCGTCGTCGTGGTGCTCCACCAGCAGGTCCACCACCTGCATCCGTATGGCCGGGTTATCGTCAGCCAGCAGCACTTGTGCCAGAACCTTCCGTACATCCGCGTCGCCAGCCAGCGGCTTAAGCCCTTCCACCGCCTTCAGCCGCACGCCGGGATTGGGATCGTGGGCCACGGCGTTTAGCAGCGCGGACCGCACTTCGGTGGACGCCGGACGATTCTTCAAAAGGTCAACGGATTCCACCCGCAGGGCCGGGTTCTCGCCACGCGCGGCGGCCAGCAGCAGGTGCTGTATGTTGTCGTCATCCATGCGGCCCGAAACCGTGCGGCGGCGTGTCTCATCGAAAGCGATCTGAACGTGTCCCGAGCTGTCCGGCTGCACCGAGCGAATGGTGTGGACAATCTGGTCGGACGGTACAATCGAGGCGAGCTGTGAATTGCCCGTTCCGATTCCTGTGAAGCGCGCCGCAAAGAAACCAATGGCGAGTAGAGTAACCGCTCCGGCCGGCTGTTGAAACCGTCCGAGGCCGGAAAGGCTGTGCGCAACGGCGTCCAGAAAGAGCTTCCATGGGCTGGGGCCAGGGGCCGGCAACGCGCGCGGCGCGCCACCATGGATGGCGGCCCTCAAGTCTGCACGGCAATCGTCCAGCAGCGCCATGGGAACCTCCGCCTGGTGGCGATCGAGCGTAGCCGCCATGGCACGCTGCCGCTCCATTTCGCGCGCGCAGGCCGCGCACGTGTGCAGGTGTTCTTCCAGGCGGTCTTCATCGACCGGGGACAGTTCCCCGTAGAAGTACAGCGGGATCGCTCGCAAAACTGAATCGCATGTCATACGAAATCTCCCAACACGGAACGCATTTTTTGGGTGGCACGGAACAGGCAGTTCTTGGCGGCCTCTTCGGTGGTGCCCAGGACTTCTCCGATATTCCGCAGACGCAATCCCTCGTAGTGGCGCATCTCGAAAACCATCCGCTCGCGGGGCGTCAATTCTTCCAGCGCCCCTTCAATACGATGCCGCAGCTGCCGGTTCCAGGCCACACGCTCGGGATCGGCGTGGGCGGCATCTTCCGGAAAACTCTCCATGCGGTCCACCGGACCTTCGGCGGTCTCGACAACCGCCGGCTCCTCCTTGCGCACCTTGCGTTTCCGCAGATGATCCAGGCAGATATTGGTCACGATGCGGTAGAGCCAGGTGTGAAAGCTGCAGTCGAAGCGAAATGTATCCAGGTTCTTGTACACGCGCAGAAACGCTTCCTGATAAACGTCGCGAGCTTCTTCCGGTGAGCGGAGCAGGTTCATGGCGAGCCGGAGGACACTTTGATCGTGCGCGCGCACCAGTTGCTCGAAGGCGTCCTGGTCGCCCCGCTGTGCGGCCCGAATTAGCGAATCAACATTAGGACCCAATCGGGCGCCTACCGCTCCGGCTGCGTTGGCCATATCCCCGCTGCCCATTTCGGGCTTTCGCTAGCTGCCTGCCTATCCACTGAATTGGACGTACCGGTTCAAAAATGGTCACGGAATGTACACAAACAATTGATTTTACAGGAACTATTGTTAGGCGGCTCCAAGCCCGGACCCGGCCCCGCATCGACCCTAAAGACGTCTGCTAACCAACTCCGTGGTAGGCCGTCTACCCAGTTGCGTCGATTTCTGGGTAGAATGTCTTCTATCGCGATGCCAAACGAATCCGCGGACCGGATCCAATTGCTCCAAGGAACGCTGGACATGCTGATCCTGCGCACGTTGCTGTTTGGTCCGGCTCATGGTCATCAGATAGCCAAGCACATCCAGCGAACGACCGAAGACCTGCTACAAGTCGAGCACGGATCACTCTATCCTGCACTCCACCGCCTGGAACGAAAAGGGTGGATCCTGGCCAAGTGGGAGCGGGCGGGGAAAGACTTAAAGCGCGAATTCAAATACTACCGCCTCACGCCGGCTGGAAAGAAACAGCTGCTTGAGGAGGAGTCGAAATGGAAGCAAATGACCGGGGCAATCGCACGAATCATGTGGCCGGCTGAGGAGAGCTGAGATGCGCTGGTGGTGGAGTAAACAACGCGAAGAGGAAATGGATCGCGAACTACACGATCATCTCGAATTGGAAGCCGGCGAGCACGAGGAGTCCGGCCTGCCGCCAGATCAAGCTCTCTATGCGGCGCGGCGAGCGTTCGGCAATACCACCTTAGTGGCGGAAGAGATCCGGGAAACGCGCGCGTTTGCCTGGTTCGCAACCAGCGCGCAAGACATCCGCTACGGTACGCGCATGCTCCGAAAGAATCCGGGCTTTACGGCTGTGGCCGTATGTACGCTGGCCCTCGGCATCGGCGCAAATACCGCGATTTTTAGCGTGGTGAATGCGGTGCTGCTCAATCGTTTGCCTTATGCGGACGCCAGCCATCTGGTAGTGCTTTGGGAGCAGAGGCCGGAGCTAGGCTGGTATCGGAACGTCGTTTCCGCTGCCAACTTTGTCGACTGGAGAAAACAAAACCACGTCTTCGCTCGAATGGCCGCGATCTCCGAGGCGCGCTTTGACCTAAGTGGAACTGGCCAGCCGCTGGAGGTTCACGGCGAACGGGTGTCGGCCGATTTCTTCCCGCTGTTGGGCGTCCGCGCCGCGCTAGGCCGCACGTTCACACCCGAAGAGGATCAGGCCGGAGGCCGGCGGGTGACGGTCTTAAGCAACCAACTCTGGAAAGACCGTTTCGGCGGCGACCCGGCTTTGGTGGGTCAAGAGATCACCATCAATCGCGCTCGGTTCCTCGTAATTGGTGTTCTCCCACCGGAATTTTACTTTCCGCCGTGGGACGACAAGGCTGCGTTGTGGGTCACGGGCCTGGATCTGCGAAACCCTGAGCGTACCTGGCACGCTTTCCAAGCGATCGGACGGCTCAAGAACGGAATAACGCTCCCGCAGGCACAGGCGGAAATGGACACCATCGCCCGTCGGCTAACAAACCAGTATCCGGAACAGAAGGGTTGGGGCGTACAGTTGATCAACCTGCATGAGCAAGTAGTGGGAGATACGCGTCCGGCGTTGTTGGTGCTGCTAGCAGCGGTCGGAATGGTACTGCTGATCGCCTGTGCCAATCTGGCCAACCTCCAACTGGCGCGCGTAGCGGCTCGCGAGAAGGAACTCGCGGTTCGCATGGCTTTAGGCGGAGGGCGCCACCGGTTAATCCGCCAGCTTTTGACCGAATGCCTGTTGGTGGCAATGATGGGAGGCGGCCTGGGAGTCCTGCTGGCGGTGTGGGGTGTCAAGCTACTTGTGGCGCTCGGCCCACAAAACACACCGGGACTGGGTCAGGCTAGCGTCAGCCTCGGAGTGCTCGCCTTTACCTTAGCTCTATCTATCCTGACCGGGATCGCGTTCGGCCTGATCCCCGCTCTCGGCATATCGAAGGTTGGGCTGAATCACAGCCTCAAAGAGAGCACGCGGGGCTCGACCCACGGTGTTCGCCGCAAGCGGCTGGGTGGCGTCCTGGTGTGCGCAGAGTTCGCCCTTGCTCTCGTCCTCCTGGCGGGCGCTGGACTTCTGATCCGCTCGTTTGTGGCCCTGAGCAGTGTGAATTTGGGTTTCGATCCGCACCAGGTTCTGAGCATGCGAATCGCATTGCTAGGCCAAGGCTACGCTGAGCAAAGCCGGCAAGTAGAGTTTTTCCATGAACTTCTTCGAAGCGTCCAGGTTCTGCCCGGAGTGGCTTCCGCAGCTGTGATCGACGGAGACGGTCTCCCTCCCCTCTGCGGAAGCGGGATGGATTTTCTCATCGAGGGGCGCCCGATCCCGCCGGAGAGCGACTGGCCCGACGCGGTTTATCGCACGGTCAGCCCGGACTATTTTCGAACCATGCACATACCTCTCGTACAAGGAAGGTACTTTGCGGAAGACGACAATCAGGCGTCGCCCCGCGTGGCCGTGATCAACGAAAGACTGGCGCGTGATTACTGGCCCGGCCAGGATCCTGTCGGCAACCGGATTCGATGGCCGGGTCTCGCCAACGGTGGTGCAGCCACTGGTCCTTCGATCAGCGGCACGGAGCCAACCTGGGTGTCGATTGTAGGTGTCGTAAAGAATGTCAAGAACCGTGGTCCCGAAGTCGAGGCCATGGAAGAAATCTATGTGCCCTACGACCAACTGCCCGTGTGGTTCGCGCCCGGCTACCTGGTGGTGCGCGCATCCGGCGATCCAAATCTCTTGGTCTCCGCCATACGCCAGCGCGTCGCAACATTGGATAAAGACCAGCCAGTCTCGGAGATTAAGCTGGTGGATGAAATCGTGGCTCAAGCCGAAGTAGGCCATCGCTTCCCGATGCTCCTGCTGGGCCTCTTTGCCGGTTTGGCCCTGGCGCTCGCGGGAATCGGCATCTACGGAGTCATGTCGTATTCCGTTACGCAGCGTGTCCATGAGCTCGGGATTCGGATGGCGCTCGGAGCCCAACGCCGTGATGTGATGAGGACCATCGCTGGTGAGGGCGTGCGCCCGGCGATGGCGGGCCTGGCTGTCGGACTTGCCGGCGCGCTAGCCGCAACACGCGCCATGTCCGGGCTGCTGTTCCGTGTCGGCTCTTCTGATCCTCTGACATTCATTGCTGTTTCAGGGATCCTGCTGGCCATCGGAATCCTGGCTATCTCGATTCCCGCGCTCCGTGCCACCGGCGTCGATCCATTAGTGGCGCTGCGGCACGAATAAGTTCCGCGCCGCAGTGCCGAATCTGGAGAGCCTTCCACCAATTGCGCGAGGAGCCCCATTCGCTGCCCCCCAGCTTTGCAAAAGTGCGGCGTTTTCAATCACTTGGGTGTGGAAACCATCGTGCTTGTAAATTACGTACGTAGCACAGGCTTTTCCGTCCTGTGTCCGGTTTTCAGGAGCTTCTGCCATGGCTAACGACACCCTCACCATTACCGACAATCGGACCAACCAGAATTACGTGATTCCCATTAACCGCGGCACCATCCGTGCCATGGACCTGCGGCAGATCAAGACCGGCCCCGACGATTTCGGGCTCATGACCTACGATCCCGCCTACGTGAATACGGCCTCGTGTCAGAGCGCCGTTACGTACCTGGATGGTGAAAAGGGCATCCTGCGGTATCGCGGCTATCCCATCGAGCAGCTCGCGGAGACCTGCAGCTATCTGGAAGTGGCCTACCTCCTGCTAAATGGCGAGCTGCCCACCATGGACGAATTGCAGGGCTGGGAGCACGAGATCACGCGCCACAGCATGATCCACGAAAACATTAAGAAATTCATGGACGGCTTTCATCACGACGCGCATCCCATGGGGATCCTGATCAGCACCGTTGCCGCCCTCTCCACCTTCTATCCGGAATCGCACAAACCGCGAGATCCGAAAGTCCGGCGCGGCCAGATCGTGCGGCTGATCGGCAAAATGCCGACTTTGGCTGCCTGCGCCTACCGGCATCGCCTGGGGCTGCCGTATGTGTACCCGGATCCGGAGCTGACCTACACGCAGAATTACATGAACATGCTGTGGCGAATGACGGAGCCGAAGTACGTGGCCAACCCGGTGCTGGCGCGGGCGCTCGAGGTGCTCTTCATTCTGCACGCCGATCACGAGCAAAATTGCAGCACCAGCACGATGCGCTCGGTGGGCAGCTCCGACGCCGATCCGTATTGCACCACGGCGGCCGCCATCGCCGCGCTTTCAGGGCCGCTACACGGCGGCGCTAACGAGGAAGTGCTGCGCATGCTGGCCGAGATCGAATCGGAAGCCAACATCCCGGCCTTCATCGAGCAGGTGAAAGAAGGCAAGCGGAAGCTGATGGGCTTCGGGCACCGCGTTTACAAGAATTACGATCCGCGCGCCCGCATCATCAAGCGTGTGGCCGAGGAGGTTTTCCAGGTGACCGGCCGCAATCCCAAGATCGACACCGCGCTGGCGCTGGAGAAGGTGGCGCTCTCCGACGAGTATTTCATCAAGCGCAAGCTTTATCCCAACGTGGACTTCTACTCAGGGATCATTTACGAAGCCATGGGTTTCACGGCGGACCAGTTCACGGTTCTATTCGCCATCCCGCGGACCGTGGGCTGGCTGGCGCAATGGCAGGAGATGCTGGAAGATCCCGAGCAGAAGATTGCGCGGCCGCGGCAGATTTATGTAGGTGAGGAGCGCCGCGACTTCGTGCCGATTACGGCGCGGACATCGGAAACGGTGCCGGCGTAAGTGTGTGTGGCGCAGACTCTCAGTCTGCTGCGCCGGCGGTCCGAACCGGGCACATACTATACACAACGTTCCGAGCACATCGTAGACACTTTCTTCGAAACTAGGGGTCGGAGAGAAAATGCCCTGGAAAGTGAGCGATGTGGAGAAGGAAAGAGCACGCTTTGTAACCGAATGGGAAAGCGAAGACTGGGATCTTTCTGAGCTGTGCCGGCAGTACGGGATCAGCCGGAGCACTGGATATAAGTGGATCGATCGTTACCAACTGTGCGGAGCCGGCTGCCAGAGCCGGGGTATCCGGGCTGCGAAGTGCGGTTGGTGTATGACGAAGGGAATTTCCGGTTTGGAGGGAAGAAAGTCTTCGTCAGCCATGCCTTGGCTGGAGAGAGCATCGGCTTGCAACTTTTGAGGCCGGATCGAGAGCGATATTGGAAAGTTCATTTCATGAAGCATGAACTGGGGGTGCTGGATGAAGGCCGGTCGAAAATCTGGACCCCGGCACAGTGGGGCAAACGCCAAGCCGAAGGCAAGGACGATCGATGAGGACCACCAGTCGTACGGAGAACTATGGAAATGACGACAGTGGAGAAAGCCTGGAAATCCAAAAACGGGATTCCCACCCTTTCTCCACTGTCTTGGAAATCTCGCAAAGACGGCGAGATTCCCCCATTCCCACAGTTCCAGCTGTTTACAGGGAGGGCCAGAAAAACAAACCCGAACTAAGAAATTGTGTGCCCTGGGAAAGTGCAAATCCAAGAGCGGGATTTCCACTTTCCCACCGCACCGACAACCTCCGCCGGAAGGAAACTAATCTTTCAAAAGTGTCTACCATGTGCCCGGCACGATGTGTCTACTATGTCCCGGTCTTGACAGGCACTCCTGCCGGCCTCTTTTCACCGGAGCACGGGGTCGAGATGAGTCTCGACCCGGCAGGCAAGAGTGCCTGCGCCACTATCTTGCGGGCATGGCGAACACGAACCGCTGGCCGTCGGCACTGACGTTCTTCCACTGCGCAGGATTCCCAACCAGCGGCCCCGGCAACTTGAACAGGACTTTGGGGGTTCCAACTTCCAACGTGGGATTCGCCGAGACATCCACCGCCATCACCTCAAAGTCGCGCGTCATATAGTAAAGCTCCTTGCCATCCTGGCGCCAGTTGATCATTCCCGACGCGCCGTTCTTGGAAATTTGCAGGGCTTTGCCCGGCGGCGGCGCATCTGGCTTGCTCGCGTCGAATGGCCGCACGTAAACTTCCAGGGAATTGACGTTGTTCTCGTTGGAAGCGTACGCCACCAGGCGCTCGTCTGGGGAGAATCGGCCGCCGACCACATCGTAGTCTTCGCGCAGCCAGTCGATAGGTTTGCGGTCGAGAGCCTTTTCTTCGGGACGCAGCGGGACGAGAACCATCACCCCCGTATAAAATGTCGCGAACTTTCCATCAGCAGTCACGTCCGTCAAGACCATGCCTGCTCCCGGCGTGTAGCGGAACAGCGTCTCCTCCTGGCCGGTACCGTCCCAGGCTTTCCGGTAGATACTGGAATAGCTGTCGCGCGTGGCCACATACAGCACGCTCTTGCCATCCGGTGCCCATACAGGCGCGTTGTGCGGCCACGTGTCATGTGTGACGGCGTGACCAGCGCCGGTCGCGACCTCATACGTCCAAATATCCTGGTTTGACGTTTCCGGGTCGGTCTTCATCACGGCAATCTTGCTACCGTCCGGGGAAAGATGCGGCTGGACATAGAGTCCAGGTTCTCCTACGATATTGACCACCTTTCCCTGGCGGTCGAATATGGTGAGCTGTCGCCGTTGGGGCGGCGGCACTGCCATCACATTCAAGTCGCCATTTCGGCTGATATCGCCCGCCGTGGCCCCAATCGCCTCCGGAATGCGGAATAGCACTCTGGGCTTGCCGAATGCGACCGAGGGCGAAGTGGTGACGGCGGCCGCCATAATGCCGCGATCTGCTCCCAGGTAGTAAACTTCCTTACCGTCCGCGCGCCAGAAGCCACCGCCGAGCGCGCCTTGATCGGAGATACGCCATGGCTCCGCGGGGGCGGCGGGGGCCGCGCCGGGATCGAAACGCCGGACATACATTTCGTTTTTGCCGGTTTCATTGGAAAAGTAAGCCAGCAGGCGGCCATCGGGAGACAGGCGTCCGGCCTGCACCTGCTTGGGGCTGCGAAAGACCTCGATGAGCTTCCGTTCGCCGGAACCGGTCACGGGCAATGCGGATACCACGCTGCCGCTCAGATCGCCTGATGAAATAGTCAGGAAGCGACCGTCCGAGGACCAGTCGGTGGGCGCGGCGATGCCGGGAAGTTTGTAGAGGACTTCCTCGCTGCCTTGTCCATTCGAAGCCTTCCGGCAGATTTCGAAGCTGCCGCCGCGCAATGCTACATAGGCAATTTGGCTCCCGTCCGGCGACCAGACCGGGCTGGCGGAAAACTCCCGCGATTGCCCAGCGGTGATCTGGGTGCTGGCGCCGGTGGCGGCATCCAGCACAAACACATCTTGGTTCTCTTTTTCCAAGTCGGTCTTAACCACCGCGAGCCGCTTGGCGTCGGGGGAAAAGACCACGGCACCATACATCGCACGCGATCCGACGCTCCTCAGCTCTTTGCCTTGCATGTCGAACAGAGTGAGCGTGCGGGCATTGAGTTCGAAAGCTCGCGCGATATTCTGGGCCTTGGCCTGCTTGGATTTTTCATCCTGCGAAGTCGGGCCTTGGGCCACTAGTAGGGCCGTACACAGGCACAATATGGCCGCCGTTGTGAACGTGATAATCTTCTTCACCGGATTCTCCAATCAACAATTCTGTGGACAGGCCGATATGAGTTTTCCGTCCGGCAGGGTCAGGACTCGCAGAAGCCCCGAGGTGGAGTGGTCGCGGGCGCGGCTCGCTTCGACAGTCACAGTCTTGCCGAGGGCGCCTTCGAAGTCGGTCTTAGCGATATCTCGTGAGCGGAAGAAGCTGGGAGGCGGCCCTTCGACCGCCCAGGTCTCTACCTGTCCCTTGTCGTTCTTCGACTCCACGAAAAACTGGATGTGAGGGTTCCTCCAGTCCATCTTCGTGAAGGTGCCTGTCAAGTTAACACGATCGTTCAGGTCGAACAGGGCGGTCATGTTGTGGTGTGGCCAAGCGTTGCTCGCCGCCAGCAGGAGGATGGCGAGGGCGAGAGAAGCACTGATCCGGTTACTCATAGAAACGCTCCTTTCGGCTGTGGCTGGATAGACGCCTTTTGACGCCAAAATGTTCCTGGAAAATTTGCCGGTGGCGCAGGCACTTCAGGCTAAACAACGTCGGCAAGAGTGCCGACGCGGCAGCCTGAGAGGCCGCGCCACGAGTTACGTGTGTTTTGCCACCCAGATTAAGAGCCCGAAAACCACCACCGGGATCATCGCCAGCATCGCATAAAACGCCAGCTTCCTCGGCCAGGCGGAGCGGCGCTTCTTCCACTCCAGCAGCTCCGGGCGTTCGGCGACGCCCACCTGGTCCTGGTGCTCCAGGTCCTTCGCGAATTCCTGCGCGGTGGGGTAGCGGTTCTTGGGGTCGCGCTCCAGGGCCCGGTAGATGATCTCCTGAAGCTGCGGTGAAATGCTGGGATCGACTTCCCGCGGCGGCACGGGATGGTTCAGCAGCCGCTCGTTCATGATGGCGAACGCATTGGGGCCCTGGAACGGCGTCGTCCCGGTGAGCATTTCGTAGAGCATCACGCCCAGCGCGTAGATGTCGCTGCGCCCGTCGCCGCGTTTGCCCTTCACCTGCTCGGGCGAGATGTAGTCGGGCGTGCCCATCACCTGCGAGAGTTTGGCGAAGGTGAGGCGGCGCGACCCTTCGTGCCCGGCAATGCCGAAGTCGATCAGCTTGGTGTTGTCCTCGGCATCCACCATGATGTTCTCGGGCTTCAAGTCGCGATGCACCACGCCGTTCTTGTGGATGTAACCGAGGGCGTCGCAAATGCGCAAGGCGATCTTCACGGCCCGTTCGGGCGGGAATTTTTTCTGCTCGAACATGATTTCGCGCAGAAGGCGGCCCTCCACCCACTCCATCACCATGTACACCTGGGTGTGGCCTTCGTCAGGCAGGACCTTCATCACGCCCGGATGGTTGAGTTTCTGGCCGATCTCCTTCTCCCGCTTGAAGCGGTCGTAGAGCACGATGTCGGCTTCCATCTCGGGGTGGGGAATCTTGATGGCGACCAGCTGGTTGTTGCGCAGGTCGGTGGCTTGAAATATCGAAGCCATGCCGCTGCGGGCGACCAGTTTTTCAATCCGGTAGTGGTCCAGCGTTTCGCCGGGACGGAACGAAGCCATGTAGAGGAAAGTCCAGCGGCCGTTCAGCGAAGCCTATATGGCCTGCCTCGGTACATACCCACCCTCTCGACAGCGCGCACGCGAATCAGCTGGACGCTTATATTGTCGTTGCCGTCGCGTTCATTTGCAAGAGCGACCAGGCTGGCGGCCGCTTCCTGGAGGTCGCCGCGAGGGGTTACGAGTCCGGCAATGTCGGTCAGTTCCACGGAGCCATGCAGGCCGTCAGAGCAAAGCAGCAGCACGTCGTCGGTAAAAATCTGGTGATCGGAGGTTTCCACGCCGACAAACAAGTCGTTGCCGAGCGACCGGCTTAACAGATGGCGGCGATCCGATTCCGCCGCTTCCTTTGCCGAGAGAATTCCCAGGCGTACCTGATCGTTGACCACCGTGTGATCGCGCGTGAGCAGGGTGGCCTGGCCGCGCCGCACCAGATAGCACCGGGAATCGCCCACATGTGCGATGGCCGCCCGATCGTAGCGCAATGCGCAAGCCACCATGGTGGTGGCCATGGCAACCCCGCCGGGACTGGCGGCCCGCCCCGTTTCGTATACCTGCACATTGGCAGTTTGTATCAGGCGCTGTAGTAAGGAAGGATGCGGCTCGGCGGCTACAGCGTCACGAAAACCGGCCAGAAGAGTTTCTATCGCGACGCGCGAAGCTACTTCGCCTTTTTCGTGCCCGCCCACGCCGTCGGCCACGGCGAACAGCCATCCGTGCGTGTGCGCGTGTGTGGGGCTCTTGGGAAGGAATTGGCCGAGGAAATCCTCGTTGTGGCCGCGCACACGCCCCGGGTCGGAGATCTGTGCGAACTCCACGTCGAGCCCGGAACTGTGCGGCTGGCCGTTGCCGCTGGGAACACTACCCACGGTATTGATCAGTAACCCTCGATGGCTGGCCATCTATTCTCTCCGGACGCTGAAAGAACCGCTCCCTCTGGTCACGGCTCGGTAGCCAGTTACTGAGCCGCGACCAAAGGGACGGTTGCGATGCGCACCAAAAAAAAACGGGCGGGCCGCACCCCTAAAGTACGGCCCGCCCTAGCTCGTCTGCTCAAAGCTCTTATCCCAAGGCCTCCTTCGCGCGGCTCTCCACGATGGTCGTCCGGCCGGTCGCCTTCGAGCCACGCATGAAGTAGATGCCGCCGTAGACCAGCCACACCGCCGCAATTCCCAATGCCGTGAACGGTTCCAGCTTGGTGCCGATACCCAGGAACGGCAGGACCAGGTAGGCTAACATGCAAGCGAGGTTAGCCAGCAGGCCGAAGAGCGGAATCACCAGGTGACGCATGGGTTTGAAGTTCGGGTGGTTGTGATACCCGACCAGGCAAACGATACAGCTCAACATGTACAGCAGGAACGTGCCGAAGTTCGATGCCAGACTCATGGCGAGGAAGGAATTTGGCAGAGCCGCCATACCGTCATGCGACAGATAGCCCGTGCTCGACCAGAAGCCCTGGGGCAAAGCCTTGATGGTTGCATCCGTCAAAGCGCCGGCATCGCCGAATAGATTGCACACCGTGAAGCAACCCACTATGGCCGAGATCGTCGCCAGCGTCCAGATGGCGCGGTGCGGCGTCAGGTTTTCTTTGTGGAGCAAGCCCATGGAGTCGGGCAATTCCTGGTCCTTGCCCATGGCGTAGGTCACGCGCGCCCCGGTGTTCATGCAGGAGAGCGTGGTGCCGATGATCGCCAGGAAGACCGTGAAGGCTTCGACGAGCATGAAGGTCCGTCCATTGCCGGGGCCGAAGAGCGCGTTGCCCACGACGATCATCATGTCGCCGATGGGCGCGGCCGAGCCCGTGGCAGTCGTCATGGGATACCCGTTGTTGAGGAAGTAGTTCGCCGCGAAGTACTCGATCAGATAACAGAAAACGCCCTGCACCAATAGCGAGATGATCACCGCTTTCGGGATGTCGCGCTTGGCGTTTTTGGCTTCACCACCCATGGACGTTACCGATTCGAATCCCACCAGAATCAGGATGGCGACGGTCGCCTGAACGAACATCCATCCGAAGTTGTGCACGCCTACTACCGACGAGGCGGAGGGGTGCGAGAGGAAGTTGCCCTTTTCATCTCTTTCGGGATAGGCGATCGTGAACGGCACCGGCTTGCCTGCGGCGTCCAGCATGGGCTTCGGTACGCCCGCGGCATCGCGGTCGATCACATCGGTAGACGTGCCGTTGACCACCTGCTTGGTCGTCGCGAACTGATACGTGTAGGCGTCGCCGGACATGGAATCGAACTGGTAAGCCACGCTTCCCGGCGGATGGTTCATGCGGTAGCCCAGAGCAATCACGGAGAAAACGAGCAGCGCCGTGATCTGAATCACGTTGATCGCGATGTTGACCGAGGTGGCGCCCTGAACGCCGCGATGGGCGATATAGGCGATACCGAACGAGAACACGATCGCGATGGCCATCATGAACATCGGTCCGGGGTTGGACGCGCTCATGAAGTTAGGCCAGAGAGTTCCTGCCAGATAGCCGCAGAGGATTCCCATGACGCCCACCATCACGCCCGGGTATATCCAGTAATACAGGTGCGAGCCCCATCCGATGATGAACTTGGCGATGCGAGCGTAGGGCCAGGCTTTTTCGTGGTTGAGGAACGACTGTTCAGCGAAGTAGTACGAACTGCCGGTTCCGGGGTAAAGCTTCGCCAGCTCGGCGTAACAGACCGCCGTGGCCAGGCACAGAAGCACCGCGAAGAAGATGCCGATCCACATAGAGGGTGCCGTATTGCCGGCAGTGCCCTGAGCTACGAAGGTCAGCCATAGGAAGGCGCCCGGTGCGATCAGCGCCATCGCGTTCATGGTCAAGCCGGTTAAACCCAAAGTTGCTTGCATTTGGGGTGCGGCATCTTTTTCCGCCATAAGTGTCTCTCTCCTTGTAATTGTTAGGGGCCGACTGGGCGTGAGGCCCGGGGCCAAGAGCGGGACGGGTCGTGGTCCGGCTTTCATCTATACTGCCTGCACGCAACGCAAAAGTGAAACGGAAATTTCTTATTACGGAAATAAGCGTTTTGTATCCTTGCAGTATATTCGCGCCATAAAAAGAATCGATGGGACGGGGGCGGGGGCCGCGCGCGAGTGTGTTATGTTTAGCGCGTAGCGGATATCGATTCATGAAGATAGCGGGATTCTTGCTGCTCCTGGCGGGCTGGTTGCTAGTGCTCTCGGCGGTGGTTCTTCTGCCTGCGGGCGGGTCGCGCTCGGCCTTCGTGCTGGCGGGAATGGCGGTTGAGGCCCTGGCCTTGGGGCTGGTTTTTCGATCGCACCTCATTCCGCACCGGAGCCACGAGTGACGATTCCCGTACTTTCCGAGACCGGCGTGGCGTTTGTCATGCTGTCCATTCTGCTCATCCCGCTGGCGATTGCCGGACTGGCGCTCATCAATACCGGTCTGGGCCGTTCGCGCAATGCCGGGCACATGATGATGTCGTGCCTGTGCGTGGTGGGGGTGGCCGCCGGAACGTACTTCATTTGCGGGTTCGCGTGGCAAGGCATGATCGGTGGTCCGGCTCACGTGGCGCTATTGCGCGGTAAAGACTGGAACTGGCTGGCATTGCAGCCGTTTTTCTTGCGGGGCGTAGAGATGAACGGCTCGCCGGCATCGCTGGCCGCATGGATGCAAATGCTTTCGGTAGTGCTGGCAGCGCAAATCCCCATGGGCGGTGCGGCGGAACGGTGGCGGCTGGGAGCCATGTGCGTTTCGGCGGCGTTACTGGCCGGGATCACGTATCCTCTATTCGCGCATTGGGTGTGGGGTGGCGGCTGGCTCGCGCAACTGGGCGTCAACTACGGCTTAGGCCACGGATTTGTGGACGCGGGCGGATCGGCCACTATACAAGTGGTTGGCGGCTTGACGGCTCTGGCGATGGCGTGGATTATGGGACCGCGCCGCGGCAAGTACACTAGCGACGGCATGCCCACCGCGATACCGGGCCATCACGCAATATTCGTGCTCTTCGGCTGCTTGATGGCCTGGGCCGGATGGCTCGGCCTGAACTCGGCGGGAGCGGCGTTATTCAGCGGCATGGAGCCGCGCCGCTCTGTGCTGGTTGCGGTGAACACCACGCTCGCGGCGGGCGGAGCTGCGTTGATGACGGCGCTGGTGACGCGCGTGCGCTTTGGCAAACCGGATGGCTCGCTGACCGCCAACGGGTGGGTCGCGGGACTCGCTGCCAGCAGCGCCGGCTGCGCTTTTGTGCCACCCGCGGCGGCGGCTTTAATCGGACTGATTGCCGGGCTGCTGGTCCCGTTTGCGATCGAGACTCTGGAGCTGCGGCTGAGCATCGACGACCCCGGCGGCGCGATCTCAGTGCACGCCGTCGGCGGCCTCTGGGGGATTCTGGCGCTCGGTCTCTTCGAGAGGTTTCCCGCGCCCGTGCTCAATACCGCGGATAGCCTGGAACGTCTCGCGGCGCTCGGCGGCGCGGGTCAGGGGCTGGCGCAATTGATCGGGGTGGCCACGCTGCTCGGATTTGTTTTGCCGCTGACCTACGGGTTGAACTGGCTGCTGAATCGATTCCTGCCGCATCGTGTTGCGCCGGAGGGCGAACGGCAAGGCTTGGACTTGTACGAACTCGGCGCGGGGGCATATCCGGAATTTATGACCCACACGGACGAGTTCTATCAGAGGTAAGGCTGGGCAGGGCATGGCCCCGCCCCACTTACTTCTTCGGCCGCTCTTCCATCATCGCTTTCAAACTGGCGATCTCGCGCTTCAGCCGGCGCTCGCGGCTCACCATCATCAGCACATACACCACCAGCACCAGCCACGCCACAATCAAACCGTAGCTGAGGAATTCGTAGTTGCGCTGCAGGCGCGCAGCCTCGCGGGCTATGTCTTCCGGCGTGGCCACCTGGGCTAGTAAGAACGGCAGGAATGCGTACATGGAATTCCTCTCAGAAAGCGTGCGCCAGGCGCCGCAGCGAATCGATTTCGCGCTGCGACTTCTTCCTGCCGCAGCCGGATCATGGTCATCACCGTGCCGAGCATCAGCATCGCAAACAGGTTCCACATCATGATCATGCTCCAATCGTGCGGGAAGCTGCCTGTCGACGAGAAGAAGACCGGCCCGGGGTGCTGCGTGCGGAACAGGCGGATCGACAGGATCACGATGGGCACGTCGATGAATGCGAAGATCGAAACCACCGCGGCTAACTTCGCGCGCTGCGTCGGCTCTTCCACGGCGTGCCGAATCATCAGGTACGAGGCGTAGAGAATCCAGCAGACCAGCGCCGAGGTGAGCCGCACGTCCCACGCCCACCAGACGCCCCAGATGATGCGCGCCCAGATGGAGCCGGTGATCAGGTTGCCGGCCAGAAACGCCAGACCCACTTCGGTCACCGACACCGCCAGCGCATCGTACTTAAAATCCTTCTTCACCAGAAACAGGATGCTCGCCACGCAGGCCACCGTCCCGCACGTCAGGGCGGTGATGGCCAGGGGGACGTGGAAGAAGATGATCTTGAAGATGGCTCCTTGCGCCTCCTCGCCGGGCAGGCCTGAGATCACGTAGATGTTGCGCGCGATCAGCAGTACCGCCGCCGCGCCGAGAAGGTAAAGGATTTTGTCGCGCATCGTTTTTCACCCCACCAGCACATGTTCCACCAGGAACACGGAAACCGCCGTATAGATCACATCGAAGCCCAGCAGCATCTCCAGCCATGCCGCTTTGTCCGGTCCGATCGGCCTTCCCGCCATTAATTCCAGAGTCAACTGGATGGCGCTCATCAGCGCCGGCACCAGAAACGGATAGATCAGGATCGGCAGCATCACTTCCCGCAACCTTATATTGACGGTTAAGGCGCTGAAAATCGTCCCCATAATTGTGAGCGCCCAAGTGCCCAGCGCCAGCACCACCATCAATTCGCCAGAACTGCACGGTCCACCGCACATTATAGAAGATGCCGAAAACCAGCAAGGAAAGCAGCTCGATGGCCAGCAGCAGAACATAGTTGGCCAGAGCTTTGCCCAGGAACAGGGCGGAGGCCGGAATGGGCGCGGCTACCAGCGCATCCAGGCAATCGTTGGGCAGCTCGCGCGCGAAGCTGCGATTCAGCAACAGCGTGCCGGCGAAGGCGAACACCAGCCAGAGCAGGCCGCGAGGCGATCTCGCGGTTGGTATCCGGGTCCAGGTCGAAGGCAAAACTGAACAGCAGCAGGATGACCAGCGCGAACGCGGCCGACGCGTTGATCGCCTCTTTGGTGCGAATCTCGGCGCGCAAATCTTTAGCCGCAATGACGAACACCAGCCGCGCAAAATCCATCAACCCTCGCCGTAGCGCGCGTACACCAGGCCGGGGTCGGCCACCATTTCCGGCGTGCACGGGCCGTGGAAGGCCACCGCTCCGCGATTCAACAGCGCCACGTGGGTGGCCAGCTCGAGAGCTTCCCGCAACTGGTGGGTGGACATGACGACCGTTTTGCCGTGCGCCAAGCCTTCGCGCAGCAGCCGCTGCAATACGGCGATGGCTTTGTCGTCGAGGGCGGTGAAAGGCTCGTCCAGCATCAACACCGATGGGTCGTGCAGGAACGCGCGCGCCACCGCCAGGCGCTGCCGCATGCCGCGCGAAAATTCGCGCACCAGCCCGTCGCGCACGCGCTCGAGGCCGGTCTGCTCCAGCCACTCCATGGCTTTGCGTTGCGGATCTGGCAGGCCGTAGAGCTTGGCGTACAGCGTCAGATTCTCCAGCGCCGAAAGTTCGTCATAAACCGAAATGCCGTGGCCGATGAATCCGATGTTGCGGCGCGTTTCGGTTTCGCGCGGCTCTTTGCCGAAGATGAGAACTTTGCCCTTGCCTGGACGGTTGAAGCCGGCGATGATGCGCAGCAGCGTGGTCTTGCCCGCGCCGTTGCGCCCGATCAGCGCCAGGCAGGAGCCGGGCTGGGCTTCCAGTCGAATGTCGCGCAGGGCAGGGAAGTCGCCGTAGTACTTCCAGACGCCCTCAACCGCGACCGCGCTCATTCGTCTCCTTGACCGGCGCGCGGTAGAGCAGCACGAACCCCAGCGCCAGAATGCCCAGCGCCAGTGGCAGTATCAGGTTGAGCTTGCCGTAAATCCGCGGCATGATCTGTTCGATCTGGGGCTGGCCCGCGCTTGCGTCCGCATCGCTGCCGGACGCCGCTTCCGTGGCAGGTGCAACCTTGCCCTCGAACTGTACCGAGTACTCCGTGCCTTGCAAGCCGAAGATGTGCGCTTGCGTGCGCGGCTCGGGGCCCAGGTCCTTGAGATGGTCGCCCTTCATGGTGACGCCGTTGGGCGCGATCAGGTAGGTGTTCTCGTCGTCGCTGACGATTTTGCCGCTGTACGACGCGCCCTCGGTATACGGCACGCTGTACGTCATGTCGAGCCGCGTTTCGCCGGGCCGGATGGCAAAATTGATTTTGTAGACGTCGGGCTTGTCGGTCTTCTGGGCAGGCGACTTCAACGGCATGCCGGCGGGCGGCGTGGCGTTCACCTCGACTTTGGTGGCTCCCTTCGGTATGAAGAAGTGAAGCGTGCCGCCGGCGGGATCGTCCCATGCCGTTTTGCCATCGTTGACGACAATATAAGCTTCGTTCACCACCATCTCCTGGCCCTGCGGCTGGAAGAGCAGCATGTGCTTGGAGACTTTCGCATCGCCCGGAAGTTTCGATGCGTTGTAGATGTCGAGCGTGATCCCTTCGGTGGGCTGCCCGGGCGCCAGCACGTTGTTGTACGTGACGCCATCGATGGTGGCCCGCAGCAGAGTAGGGCCCTGCACCGGTTGGTTGATGCGAAAATTTGCCCTGCGCATCGGCTTTGACGTCACCTGCGGGCTCCGGACCGGCCTGTCCCATACGCAGGAGAGAAATAGTAATGCCGGCTGCGGGCTGGCCCGTGGTTCGGTTGATCACCGTGCCGGTGACGGCCGCGACGGCCGGCATCGCGCATAACATCCCGACCAAGAATCTCTTCATAAGTAACCACGCTCCGTTGAAGACGTGGGGCAGCCCTTCCGGGCTGCCGCCGCGCTTCTGCGCGGCGCGCCGGGCCGAAGCCCGGCGGCAGGCCGGAAGGCCTGCCCCACGGTCGCGGCCCGGTTACGCGTCACTTCGCCACCTTCGCCATCGGCTTGCCGCACTCGCCGCAGAATTTCAATGGTTTCTCGAACTTCGCCCCGCACGAAGGGCAAACCTTCTCATCCACAGGATCGGGTTTCGGCATGGGCGGCGGCGCGGCGCCGTTCACGCCAAGCTGGGCTTTGAGCTTGTCGACCTCCGCCATCACCCCCGCCAGCTCCTTCTGCAGGTCCCTCTTGGTGCTCTGATAGTCCTCGTCGGAGAGCTTACCCACGCGATACTCGAACTGCAGGTCGCGGAGGTTTTCGTAGATCGCGGCTTTGCGTTCGTCCAGGTGGTGGAAGGGCGATTCCGGCTCGGGTTCCGGCAGGTCCTTCGGCCGCACGCCCAGGATGAACACGATGACGACGATCGCGAGAAGGCAGGTTAGGACAATGATCACTCGATTTTTTTCAGATCCTCTTCGATCTGGTCTTTATACTTTGCCAGCGCCGGATCGTCGATTTCGATCGGCCCCAGGTCGGTCATCACTTTCGGCTTGCGATATTTTTTCAGGAACACCCAGATGATCAACAGGCCTACTGCGATTCCCGCGTACGGCACGATCCACCCGAACGCGCTGGGCATCGCGAAGTAGATTTTCTGCCCGTAGTCGCGAATGAACGCGTCCACGATCTGGCCATCCGAGTAGCCGGCCGACTGCATCCGCGCGATGCGCTCCTTGGCCGGCTTGGAGAAGGAGCATTCCAGCATATTGCAGGTGGCCACCGAATCCTTACACCCGCACTGGCACTGCAGCCGCTGGCCCACGCGCCGAACGTCGTTGCTGGGTTTTTCGGCAACCGTCTGCGCCATAGCCGCGACGGCTAGGAGAACGACTAGCAGGAACCCGCGAAAACCTGACACAGGCCGGGAGGCCTGTGCTACTAAGTGGCACAGGCCTCCCGGCCTGTGTCGGTTTCTTTTTCCACTCTACTTTTGAAGCGTTGCATGTTTCTTGGTAATGCCCACTACTTCCGTGCGGGCGTACTGCATCTTGATCTTGCTCGGGACCAGGCAAACGAACGTGCCGCCAATCAGCACCAGCCCGCCGATCCAGATCCACGAGACCAGCGGGAACACATAAGCCTGAATCATGGCGCGCTTATTGTCGTCCGACATGCCGCCGAAATTCAGATACAGATCCTCGTTCGGGCGCTGCCGGATGCCGACCTCGGAGGTGCCCTGCTTGCTGGCCATATAGAAGCGCTTCTCGGGCTCCAGAATGCCGAGCTCCTCGCCGTCCTTGGAAACCTGCATGGTGGCGCGATGCCAGGCGTAGTTCGCGTTCTCGCCCTCCTGCAGGTTGACCATCTTCGAGCTGGTAGTGGCCCACCTGCATGGTGTCGCCGTTGTTCAGCTCCTTCACCTCGTTCTGGTTGAAGGCATGCCCGGTGAAGCCGATGAACATCAGCACGATGCCCATGTGGACCAGGTAGCCGCCGTAGCGGCGGGTATTGCGATGCGTCAGCTCGACCATGGCGCGCAGCAGGTTCATGTCTGTTCTTGGCCGCGATGGACTTGCGCGCCTTTGTAAAACTCCATGAGCACCGTGAGCGCCACGAACAGGCAGAAGCCGAACGAGATCAGCGCGTAGAAGTGGCGCACGCCGGCGGCCAACAGAGCGCACGACCAGCACCAGCGCCGCAATGCCGGGATATTGGAAATTGCGCCGCAGGCTCTCGACCGAAGTCCTCCGCCACGCAAACAGCGGGCCCACGCCGGTGAGGAAGAGCAGGAACAGGCCGATCGGCACCATCAGCCGGTTGTACCAATCGGAATCGAGCGAGATCTTGTCGCCCGTGACGGCTTCGGAAATCACCGGGAACAGCGTGCCCCACAGCACCGCGAAGCAGCTCGCCAGCAGGATCAGGTTGTTGAACAGGAAGCTCGATTCGCGCGAGACCACGCTCTCCAGTTGCGATTCGCTCTTGAGGTAATCCAGCCGGTCGAGAATCAGATAGACGGTGGCGGCGATTCCGAGCGCCATGAAGCTGACGAAATACTTGCCGATGTCCGACCGCGCGAAGGCGTGCACCGACTGCACCACGCCGGAGCGCGTGAGGAAGGTGCCGAGAATGCACAGGAAGAAGGTGGTGGAGATCAGCACGATGTTCCAGACCTTCATCATGCCCTTCTTTTCCTGCATCATCACCGAGTGCAAAAACGCCGTGCCGGCGAGCCAGGGCAGCAGCAGAAGCGTTTTCTACCGGGTCCCATCCCCAGTAACCGCCCCATCCCAGCACGTGATATGCCCACGCCATGCCCAGCATGACGCCGGTGCTTTGGAACAGCCACGTCACCAGCGTCCAGCGGCGGGTGGTGTGGATCCAGCCTTCGCCCGGCTGCCGCGTGATCAGCGAGGCGATGGCGAATGCGAACGGCACCGCGAAGCCCACATAGCCCAGGTACAGCATGGGCGGATGGATCGCCATGGCCGGATATTGCAGCAGCGGGCTGAGGCCGTTGCCATCCGGCACGGCGACGATCAGCTTATCCTGCGCCAGCATCTGGAACGCGTTGGCGATGAAATTATTCAGAATCAGGAAGAAGGTCTGCACCGTGGCCAGCACGCCGACCACATAGGGCATGAAATCGCGATGCTTGCGCCGGTTGGTGAAGGCCACCACCGCCGCGTACGTCGAAAGCAGCCAGCTCCACAACAGCAGCGAGCCTTCCTGCCCGCCCCACCATGCCGTGAACTTGTAAAGCAGGGGCATGGTGTGGTTGCTGTGCTCGGCGACATAGGCGTAGCGGAAATCGCCGGTCATGAGGGCGTACACCAGAATGGCGGAAGCGAGGGTAACCAGAACCCAGACGGAATAGACCGCCCGTTCGCCGCTAACGATCAGGAAGGGCTTGTGCTTGATCTTTCCAACGACGGAGGCTGCGGCGGCATAGATCGCCGCGCAGAAGGCCAACAGGATGGCCAGCGAACCCAGATTCTCCATATCCCCTCTCTATGTTGCCCTACTTGACAACCGCTCTCTTTGGTCGCGGCTCGGATACCCGTTCCGAGCCGTGACCAAAGGGTGCGGTCAGCACACTAGATATTGCTTCTGCCGGTATTGATGTTGGCCGGCGCGCCTTGCGGCACTTTGGCCTCGTATTTCGAAGCGCACTTCGCCTGGATCGCCTTCGTGCGGAAAACACCGTCCTTGTCGAGCCGTCCATCCGCCAAGGCCTGCGAGCCATCCTTAAACGTGTCAGGAAGAGGATCGCTCCCGGTGTAGGCAACCTTCAGCCGGAGTTTGTCCTGAACCAGCACGAACTGAACTTCGGTGCCCACACGCTTGATGGATCCGGCTTCCACGTCGCCGCCCACCCGGATTCGCTGCGAGTAGGCTTGGTCGCCCATCTGGCCCAATTCACTAACAGTCTTGTAGTAAGTCTTGTTGTCGCGCATGCCCGCGACCGCAAGAACGACCAGAGTGCCTACCACGACGGTAATCAGGGCGATGAACTTGGCGTATCGTCTCATACCTGCTTCTCCCATATCCCTCTGAAAGTAAACTCTAGTATAGCTCCGAACCCCCCTAGAGGTATTTGGATATTTCAGACCTTTTTTGTGGGTAATGCCATGCTCGCGGTAATAGGACGCAGGCGCGGGCTATTTTCTTCCGCCGGATTTCGGTTAACCGATTTGGGGAAATGTGTTATCTGGCCGGGAATCAATAATTTTCGCCGCCAAAAATTAACTTTTGGTTCCACTATGGTCGGGCGCGGCCAGGCCGATTGCCGGGCAAGCAGGGGGCGCGGCTTCAGCAACGGGGGCGGTTTAGTTCCCCTTTTTTGTGGGTATCCTAATCCCCAACAATTTGACGGCCGAGAAATAATCTGCGCCGCGGTTGAGGCACAATAAAGAGGCAGCGAACAAATAGATCAGTGGGCGCTCTGGCGCTGGATACCACAACAGGGGTCGGCCAGCGGGCCAGTGTACCGCTAAACTCGAATTTCGACGAGGTATACGTGAAGCATATTCTCCGCGGCTGGTTTTGTGTCTGCCTGCTTTTCGGCTGTATGTCGCCGGGCTGGGCGCAGGCACAGCCGCCCCCGCAACAGCCAGAGTCACAGCCGGGCCCCCAGGCTCCCAAACAACCGTTGCCTCCGCCCCTGCCTCCGCGGCCACCCGACGTCAAGATGCCGGATGAAGGCGCAATCTCCATCGGCGTCTGGGGTTGGCTCCCGCGCGGGACTCCCACTTTTGACTCAGGCTATCTGGCGCCTACGACGGAGCTCTCGCATATTGAGATTCCAGGTACGCCAGACCTCGGGCGCGGGCTGAGCGTGGGTCTGCCGGCCGGCGGGCACAACGCGGTTCGCATTACGTACTTTGACACGAAAGCATCTGGAAACCTGACGGCGGCAACCAACCTGGCCCTGTGGAACCAGGGTTTCACCGCCGGAGATGCCATATCCACTTACTACCGCCTGCGGGCCGGGAAAATTTCCTATGAGTTTGTCAGTCCTGGCCGTTTCCCATCGGGAGCCGGCGCTTCCGCTTTAAGACGCTCTACCAGGTGCAATATGCCAAGATCAGTTCGAACTTCACCGCACCGCTGAGCACCACCGCTCTCAGTCCCGCCGTAGGGTCAAAGACGGTGATTTTGCCCACGCTCGGAGTGGGTATCACGGACTACCTTTCGCGCTACGTACATGTTGACGCGAATTTTTCTGGGTTCATGATTCCGCATCACGGGGCGCTGGCAGATGCGGATGCTTCCATGTCCTTCCGGTATTCGAAACTGGAACTGCAAGTGGGCGCCAAAGTGTTCTACTTCAAGACGTCCACGCACTCGGACTTCTACATGAAGGGCCTTCTGGCCGGCCCATTCGTAGGTTTGAAGTTCTATCTGAATTAGGTAGGGCGGACCGGGTCCGTCGCACATGACAGGCTAATGTCTACCATGACAGGCTAATGTCTACCATGACATAATAATGTCATGGCGATTCGAACGACGGTGGATATCCCGGATCCGTTGCATAAGCGGCTGCGTCACCGGGCCGAACAGTCGGGGACCTCAATCCGCTCCTTGATCGTCAGGGCCATCGAGCAGGTCTACAGCGAACCCAGAAAAGGCGAGTATGTGACCGGCCCTCTGGTGATTGGGTCGGGCAAGCTTGGCCCGGGTTTCCCAGACGACGAGAACCCCCATGATCTCGTTTTTTCCTGACCTGAACGTCTGGCTCGCGTTGTCGGTGGCCAGCCACAGCCACCGCGTGGAGGCTTGGAACTGGCTGGCGTTGGTGCCGCACGAAGCGCGGTTAATCTTCTCGCGCTATACGCAGATCGGCCTGTTGCGCCTGCTGACGAACCAGTCCGTAATGGGAGAACAGACGCTTACGTTGCGAAGAGCCTGGGGCGTCTATGACCGATGGCTGAGCGACCCGCGCGTGGACATCTATCCCGAGCCGCGTGGTCTGGACGCCGGCTTCCGGGAAGCTACTGCGCCCTTCGCTGGGAAGGCGGCATCCAAATCGGTCGGCGACTGCTATTTGCTCGCCTATGCAAAGCATAGCGACGCCGTGCTGGTCACCTTCGATAAAGCGCTGTACCAACTGGCCGGCAAACAGGGAGCTGCGGCAGTGATTCCGGGTTGATGCGGGATTTCCGCCTTTCCGAGCGCGACCGTGAGCGAGCGCGGTTACTTAGCTTTTGGGGTCGAGGATGAAAGTGGGCGCCAGGCCTGCGGCCGAGGAAAAGCCTGTCTTGCCGCTCGAGAGCCAACTGGAGCAGCCTTGGACTTTGCCCAAATAAGCGTGGGGATGCACGTCCACCTGCATATCGCGGAACTCCAACTGGCCGAAGCTCATCAGCGGGAACTTGGTGAGCACCTGCTCCACGCGCTCCTGCACCACATAGGGCGTGCGCATGGCCTGCTTCAAGGCGCGCTCCCAGCCGCTGTCATCCATCTCCCAGCCGAGGTACGTATGTTGGTCGCTGTAATCGTCGTTGGGTTTGAGGGCGAGCTTCTGACGGTTGCGCGTGATGAACTCCGTCAAATCGACGGTGCGGTCGTCATAGGTCGTCTTGGTGGAAGACACCAGGCGCGTCCAGGGCACGTGCTCGCGGATGGCCTTGCGCTCCGCGGCCGGGAATTTGGCGACCAACGATTCGTCGGTTAGCAGCCCGAACATGGCCTTCTTGTGGCCCAGTTCCGATCGGAAGCTGTTCACTACGCATACGGCCCGCTCTCGATACGCTTCGACCAATGGGTGCGCCAGGTCGAAACGGATCAGGAATTCCTGTACGCCCAGGCGCCGGTAGATCAGGTCGATCTCGAACGGTCCCTTGCGCAGCACGCCGTTGCGGTATTCGAGCTGTTCGGGCGAAACGATTTCCGCGGCATAGCCTTCCTGGCGGAAGTAATCGCGAAACAATTCATATTCATTTTCGCCGGAGTGATATGCAGGACGAAATTCCACGATGGCAATATTCGGCTTCTTTCGTTCGGCCAAACTGTTTATAGGCCTTGAGCAGCGCCTGGAGAAGATACTTCCTGCTCCCCAGCCGCGTGAGCGCGTACTTTTTGCGGATCTCTTTGACGGGCGGAACGTCCCAGAACAGGTCCGCCAGCGCGTCGGCGTAACCCGCGCCAGCCGGAGAATCCGCGTTATACTGCACGAACTGCAGGTGCCCGTTGTTGAGATGCGAGTCCAACCGCGCCGTGACTTCAAAGGACTGGTAGCCGGGATCGATGGCAGCCAGCATTTTTTCGGCGGGCAGCAGCTCCAGGCGGCCGAGCAAAGCGGGGTTGCTCAACACCATCTGCTCCATGCGGTCGATGGCGCCGATCAGAGCCTCGCCGGTCTTTACCAGGTTTTCATACTGGCGTCGAGAGAGGAAGTTGGGCCGCAGTACGGGACAGATCAAGCGTCCGCCGGCGGAAAGCCTGCTCTGTTCCATGCGGTCATGCAGTGCTTCCGCCCACGAAAGATCGCTATACGGTCCGGTTTCTAGCAGCTTGTGATATCTGGCGACGGCGTCGTCCACAAAGGACATGTTTGACGTATGAACTTTCTAGAATTGAGTATCCCACAGAAGGGCTGAAAGCGATAGGTTCCCACTCGCCTAATGACCTATAAGTATCAGATTCTTAAGTGCTTATGGCCATTTATGAAAACGCCAAAGAATACTCGACAGCGGTTTGAGAGGCCGCCGGTTTGAGAAGAACCACGAATTGTGCAAGCGGGCCGGACTACTGATTGGTCTCCTTGGCCAACCGGACGCGGGCGTTTTCCAGCTTCTTATTGATCTTGGCAACATCCTCGGAATCAAAGTCCGAGGGAGCTCCCGCGCGATATCGCTGCAAGGAGGTCTGCCACTGTGCAATGGCTTCTTTGGTCTTGCCTGTTTTCAGATACAGATCGCCCAAGTGGTCGTGGACCGTGGGATCCTCGCCCATCTTCTCGATCGCGCGCAGCAGGGGCGGCTCCGCCTCGGCGAGTTTACCCTGCTGGTAATAGACCCATCCCAGGCTGTCCAGGTAGGCGGCATTGTCGGGTTCCAATTCTACTGCCTTGTTGATGAGCTGGGAGGCTTCCTCCAGCTTCAGGCCGCGATTGGCCAGCATATAACCCAAATAGTTCAGGGCCCCGGCATCTTGGGGATTCAACGCCAGAACCTTTCGGAACTCCGCTTCGGAAGCCTCGTACTTCTTGCTGCGCTCGTACATGGCGCCGCGCATGAAAGCGACGCGCTCCTTGTCTTCGCGCGCCATGGCGAGTTTGTCGGCTTCGTCCAGGACCTTGCGCTTCGTCCGAATAGCGTTTGGCCTTGTCGTATACACCCGCTGCCGATAACAGCGTTTCCAGATCCGGCTGGGCTTTCAGCAGACTCTTGGTTTCCGACACGGCTTCATCGCCTTTGCCCATCTCGGCCAGCAGCGAGGCGTGGGCAAAAACCACCATCCGATCCTTGGGATATTTCTTGTACGCCGCGTCGGCCTCGCGGGACGCGCTGTCATAATCCTTCGCAGTTTGATACGTCGTGACAATCTGCACTGCGGCGCGCGCGCCACTGTCGGAATCGAGCGCTGCGATTTGCCGGAAACTTTCCACCGCATCGTTGTACTGGCCGGCATCCCGATACAGCGTTCCCAGGCGTTCCACCAGCATGGCATGGCTGGCCGCTTCGGTTTTCGAATAATTCTTGCGGGTAGTCGACTGGACCAGGTTTTTCAGATTGGTGATGGCCTGGCTGGTTTTCCCTTCCGCTTCCAGCAGATTGACTTCGTCGTAGAGCACTTCGATGTTATCCGGTTCGAGCTCCTTGGCCTTGTCCAGAGCCTCGTGCGACTTGGCGAAATCGCGCTTGGCGCGATAAATTTCGCTGAGGCGCAAACGCATGCTGGCATCCTTCGGATCTTCGGCTGCGAGCTGCTGGTAAAGTTTCAAGGCCTCATCGTTCTGGCCGGAGAAGTACAGATCCTGGGCCAACATCTTGCGGATCCGGACGCTGTCGCCGCCGCCGTTCAACGCCCGCTGGAGCACTTCAGTCGCGCTCTTGAAATCCTTCACCTGCTCATAAGCGGATGCCAGGGCGATTAGCGTGTTCTCGCTGGGATTTTTGTCGGTAACGGTCTTGAGCTTATCGATGGCGCGCTGCGTGTCGCCCAGTTCCGAGTAGAGAATCGCCAGGCCTGTCAGCGCGTCCTCATTTTCAGGTTCCACTTTCAACGCGGCGTTGTAGGCCTTTTCGGAATCCGCCGAATTATTGGCTACCCTATAAAGCCGTCCCAGAATCACCCAGCTCTCGGCATCCTTGGGGTCTTTTTCCGTGATCTTCTGATATTGCTCGGTGGCCTTGCGCAGCATGTCCTGGTTGATGCGCCCCTGCTGTGTATCGCCGATCATGCGGGTATATATTCGGCCCAGCATCCGGCGCGCACCCAGGTTATCGGGATTTTGCGCCAGCAGATCTTCCGCTTGCGTGACCGCGTCCCGAAGCCTGCCGCTCTGGATGTACAAATCCGTCAGCTCTTCCAGGATCATTCCTGCGCCAGGGTCCTGCTTGAGCGCGTCCAGATAGTGTTGAATGGCCTTGGTGACGTAGTCGTTGCGGCCGCCCTCACTGCCCGCCAACTCCGCGTAGAGCCGGCCCATGGCAAAGTTGTAATAGGCGCCGGCCTTGTCGGCGGACGGTGTGCCGGCAGCTGCGCGGGTCTGCGCCGAGGAAACGCAGGCCATGCCGGCCGCCAAGAGAAGGGCAATCGCTGAGCGAATCATGCAGTCTGCTTTCTTTCGACCAATAGGAAGCCCCAGGATGGGTCGAAACTTCTACGTCTCATTGTATAACGTCCGGCGTGGTTAACAGTGGAGCGGAACGGGTACCATAACGGCGTGCTAGCACCTGATGGGGCAGACGCATCCCAGTTACCTTTGGTTGCCATTGTTGGGCCTACCGGCTCGGGAAAAAGCGATCTGGCCATGGAGATTGCCGCCCGGTTCCACGGGGAAATCGTAAACTGCGACTCGCTACAGGTTTATCGCTATTTCGACGTCGGGACGGCCAAACTTCCCCTGGCCGCGCGACGTGAAATACCGCACCACCTGATCGATATCCTGAATCCTGATGAACTCTGCACGGCAGGCGAGTACAGCAGAATGGCTCGTGAGGCGATCGCCGGCATCACCAGCCGCGGACGTTTGCCAGTCGTGGCGGGCGGAACCGGTTTCTACTTGCGGGCTCTGGTGGACGGCCTGTTTGAAGGTCCCACGCGCGATCAATCCCTGCGCGATCGTCTGGCCACACGCGACGAGCGGCGCCCCGGCAGTCTCCACCGTTTGCTAATGCGTTTCGATGCCGAGGCCGCCCGCAAAATTCACGCGCACGATTTGCCGAAAGTCATGCGCGCGCTGGAAGTGTGCCTGGTGACGCGCCGTCCCGTCAGCGAGCTGTTTCGCGAAGGGCGCGATGCTCTGCAAGGTTATCGAACGCTCAAAATCGGGCTGCTGCCGGATCGCGACGCGCTCTATCAGCGCCTGGACGTACGCTGCCAGCGAAATGTTCGATGGCGGATTGATCGAAGAGGTCCGCCACATTCTTGCGCTCGGTTATCCGGAGACCGCGAAACCATTCGAGTCGCATGGTTACAAGCAGGCGCTGCAGTTGCTTCATGGCGAGCTGACGCTGAAGGAAGCGGTGAACTACGCGCAGCGCAACACGCGCCGCTATGCCAAACGGCAGATCACGTGGTTCCGGCGCGAAGCGGACCTGTTGTGGCTCAAGGGTTTCGGCGCGGCGCCGGATGTGCGCGAAAGTGCGTTCCACCTGGTCCAGGATTTAACAAAATAAAACCAAAATCCTCCGGAACGTTTTTGGGGTTGGTTCGTATAACCGGATGTAGCCGAGATCTCGAAAACGGACTTACAAACTTTAAACTCTGGAGGGTGCAAAAACGTGACTAAGAAACTCCTGCTCGTCTTCGCCATCGCCGGGCTTGCGGTGGCCAGTGCAAAATCATATACCGTCAGGTTGCCGCAGGCCGTGGTGCTCGGCAATATGCAGCTTGATCCGGGTACGTATAACGTGGAAGTAGTCGACCAGAAGGCCGTCATCACCAATGGCAAAATGCATGGTGAGGCCCCTGTCAAAGTGGAAACCGCTGAGATGAAGTACACCACCACCGCCGTGCGGTACAGCAATGCCGATGGCAAAGCGCATCTGCAGGAAATCCACATCGGCGGAAGCACAATGAAGCTCGTCTTCTCGGAATAAGTTGAAGCTTATCAGCGATCAGCTTTCAGCTTTCAGCCTTGAAACCCCGGCCTGTGCGGGAGATGCTTCAAAGCTGACCACTGAATGCTGATCGCTGACAGCTGATCTACACTGAAGTAATGCTTCGTTGCGTGGCCGTATTCGCGCTTTGTTGTAGCGCGATGCGCGCCGACACTGTTCTGGTTCTTCCTTTCTTCAATCATGCTTCCTCCGCCGGACTGGATTGGATCGGCGAGAGCATTTCGGAATCGCTGCACGATGCGCTGGTTTCCGAAGGGCTGCTGGCGCTTGATCGCGAGGACCGTTTGGAAGTCTACCGGAGGCTTTCTCTTCGGCCCGGCGCCGAGCTGACGCATGCGTCCGTAATCAAGATCGGCCAGTCATTGGATGCCGGGAGCGTGGTGTATGGGTATTACGAAGTGCTTCCGGCGGATCCGGCCAAGGATCGTTCGCAAGGCACGCTCCGCATCACCGCGCGGATAGTGGATCTGAAGCGCTTGCGTCAGGGGCCCGATTTTTCCGAGCTGGGCGCACTTGAGGACTTAGCCCGGCTGGAACTGCACCTGGCGTGGCAAGCGCTGCAGGTTCTGAAGCCGGATGCCGCGGGCACCGAGCAACAATTCATCGAGAAGCGAAGGCCCGTGCGGCTCGACGCCATGGAGAGCTATGTGCGCGGCCTGCTGGCGCAGACGGCCGAGCAGCGCCATCGTTTCTTCACGCAGGCAGCGCGCCTGGACGAACACTACTCGCAGCCCTGTTTCCAATTGGGCAAGGCATCGTGGGCCGCCAAGGAATACCAGGTGGCGGCGGGCTGGCTGGCACGCGTGGAGCGCACTGACCCGCATTACATGGAAGCGCAGTTTCTGCTGGGCCTGTGCCGCTACTACAGCGGCGATTTCGCGGGCGCCGAGCAATCCTTCCAATTGGTCGCGGCTTCGGTGCCTTTGAACGAGGTGTACAACAACCTGGGGGCGGCCGAAGAGCGGTTGGGCAACACCGCGGGCGCGGTCGCCAATTTCCAGAAGGCCATCGAGGGCGACAGCTCCGACCCCGACTACCATTTCAACGTGGGATACACCTTATGGAGAGCGGGGAAATTCAGCGATGCGGTAACGAATCTGCGCGCCGCCCTGCAGCGAACCCCCGGCGATTCCGAGGCCACCACGCTGCTGGGCCGCGCGCTCCAAAAGGCCGGCCCACGCCCGGGAGAATCGCGCTGGGAAGCTCGCGAACGCATTAAGACCAACTACGAAGAAACCGCTTACAGGCAGCTGCAAGCGGAATTAGCCGGCAAAAAATAGACGCTACTGTTTCGGTGCAGCCGGCGGTGTCGACCCGGCGGGCGGTTGAGCCGTGTCCGGCATCACGATGCTGGCGGATTTGATGCTGTCGAGCTTGGGGTATTTCTTGTCGAGATACGCTTTCCCCTGCGTCTGCACCAGCTGCTGGTCCGGCGACTCTCCGTATCCACTGTAAAGACCCAGCACCACGTCCATGCCTTCGACCACTTTGCCGATGGGCGAGAAGCCCTGTGAGTCGAGGCCGGCGTTGTTGCCCAGGTTGATAAACATCTGGGTGGTGCGAGTACCTGGCCCGGCCGTGGCGAATACCAGGGTTCCTTTTTTGTTGCTCTGTTTGACCGGATCGTCGGCGATGTTGGCGCGCTGCCAGACGGCGGCGATGCTGGGCTTGGCGGGAATGCCAAACTGCACGATGAAGCCTGAGACATTACGGAAGAAGCTGGCATCGGTAAAGAACCCGTTGGCCACCAGGTTGTAGAAACGGTCGGCGCCGCGGGGCGACCAGGTTCGGTCCACTTCGACAATGAAGTCACCCTTAGTGGTAGTGAAGCGGGCGCGAAACAAATCCGGTGCCTTGGCTCGGAGAGAGGCAGGGTTCATCAACGAGGCTGCGGCTCCGGGCGCCGGCGCCTGAGCGGACGCTGCCAGGCAGCAGGCGAGAAGGAGTAGTGAAAATCTCATCAGGCTTATTTTACTGTAAGTGCACTGTCTGGGTTTATGCATCCAAGGCATGCCGGCGACAAGGATCGCCAGCGTTACGGTAGCGCTGGCGGTCTTTGCCGCCGGCTAATTGAAATTACTACGCGCCCACGCGGCCGGCGGCCGCCACCTGTTGCAGCACGTACGGCAGAATCCCGCCGTAGCGATAGTATTCCACCTCTTGCGGCGTATCCACGCGGACATCCACCGTGAACACTGTTGCCGAGCCGTCGTCGCCTACTGCGCGAACCGTCGCGTGGCGCTTGCCGCCGCCGTTGAGCAATGCCGATCGCACGCCGGTTACTTGATACGTTTCCTTCCCGGTCAATTTCAGGCTCGCGGCGCTCTCGCCGGCTTGAAACTGCAGCGGCAGCACGCCCATGCCCACCAGGTTGGTGCGGTGGATGCGCTCGAAGCTCTCGGCGATCACCGCCTTCACGCCCAGCAGCAGCACGCCCTTGGCCGCCCAGTCGCGCGACGAACCGGAGCCGTACTCCTTGCCGGCGATGATCATCAGCGGCACGCCTTCCTGCTGGTACTTCACCGATGCGTCGTAGATGAACATCTGCTCGCCATCGGGCAGGTGCAGGGTCTAGCCGCCTTCGGTGCCGGGCGCAAGTTGGTTGCGCAGACGAATGTTGGCCAGCGTGCCGCGCACCATCACTTCATGGTTGCCGCGCCGCGCTCCGTAGGAATTGAAATCCTTGGGCTCCACGCCCTGCGCGATCAGATATTGTCCCGCCGGGCTGTCCTTGGGAATATATCCCGCCGGCGAGATGTGATCGGTGGTGACGGAATCGCCCAGCACCGCCAGCACGCGCATGCCGTTCAGATCGGTCACGGAAGTCGCGGGGTCCACCATGTGCTCGAAATATGGCGGCTTCTTGATGTAGGTGGAAAGCTCGTCCCAGCTGGTAGATCTCGCCCGCGGGCACCGGCAAGCCTTTCCAGTTTTCGTCGCCGTCGAAGGCGTGCGCGTATTCGTGCTGGAACATTTCGCGGCCGACGGCCTGGCGCACGGTGCTGGCGCACTTCCTCATTGGACGGCCAGATGTCGCGCAGATAAACCGGCTTGCCGTTCGGATCCTGGCCCAGCGGATCGTTCACCAGGTCGATATCCATGCTCCCGGCGAGCGCATAGGCCACCACCAGGGGCGGGGAAGCCAGGTAGTTGGCCTTCACCAGCGCGTTGACGCGGCCTTCGAAATTGCGGTTGCCGCTCAACACCGCCGCCACCACCAGGTTCTCCTTTCTGCACGGCTTGCGTCACCGGTTCCGGCAGCGGGCCGCTGTTGCCAATGCACGTGGTGCAGCCGAAGCCCACCAGGTGAAAGTTGAGCTGCTCCAGGTAGGTCAGCAGGCCGGCCTGGCGATAATAATCGATGACCACCTTCGATCCGGGAGCGAGACTGGTCTTTACCCACGGCTTCACCTGCAGGCCCCGCTCCACGGCCTTCTTGGCAAGCAGTCCCGCGGCGAGCATCACCGAAGGGTTGGAGGTGTTGGTGCAACTCGTGATGGCCGCGATCACCACCGAGCCGTCCTTCAACGTGACGGACTGGCCGCCGATCTCGGCTGGCGCGGATTTCACGGGCCCGCTGAACGCTTCGGCGAAATTCTTCTTCACGGCGGGCAGTTCCACGCGGTCCTGCGGCCGCTTCGGCCCCGCCATCGATGGCGTCACCGTCGCGAGATCTAGCTCGAGCGTATCGGCGTAAACCGGGTCCGGCGTGGCATCCGTGCGGAAGAGGCCTTGCTCTTTGGTGTACGCCTCCACCAATGCGACCAGATCCGGATCGCGGTTGGTGAATTTCAGATAGTCGAGCGTCTCCTGGTCCACCGGGAAGAAGCCCATGGTGGCGCCATACTCGGGCGCCATGTTGGCGACGGTGGCGCGGTCGGCAAGCGCCAGCGCGCTGAGCCCTGTGCCATAGAACTCCACGAATTTGCCCGACCACGCCCTTCTTGCGCAGAATTTGGGTGATGGTGAGGACCAGGTCGGTGGCGGTGGTGCCTTCGCGCAGGCTTGCCATGCAACTTGAAACCGACCACCGGCGGCAGCAGCATCGAGATGGGCTGCCCCAGCATGCAGGCCTCGGCTTCAATCCCGCCCACGCCCCAGCCCAGCACGCCCAGGCCGTTGATCATGGTGGTATGGGAATCCGTGCCCACCACGGAATCCGGATAGGCCTGCCCGTTGCCGCGGAAGACCACCGAAGCCAGGTATTCCAGGTTCACCTGGTGCACGATGCCGGTATCGGGCGGCACCACGCGGAAATTGCGGAAGGCGGTCTGGCCCCAGCGCAGCAGCATGTAGCGCTCTTTGTTGCGCTGGAATTCGAGCAGCGCGTTGAACTGGAACGCGTCGGGCGTTCCGAAACTATCCACCTGCACGGAATGGTCGATCACCAGGTCGGCGGGCAGCAGCGGATTGGCGCGATTGGGATCGGCGCCCATTGCGCCCAGCGCGTCGCGCATCGCGGCGAGATCCACCACGCAGGGCACGCCGGTGAAATCCTGCAGCAGGACGCGCGCCGGCATGAAGCTGATTTCTTTGGCATCGGCGCCGCCGGTTGCCTGTGCGACGTAATTCACGTCGTCGGCCGTGACGCGCTGGCCGTCCTCGTGGCGCAGCAGGTTTTCCAGCAGGATTCTGGTGGAAACCGGAAGCCGGGAAACGCTGCCGACACCCTTCTTTTCCAAGTGCGCGAGTCGAAAATATTCGTACTCGGCAGTTGCCCACGCGCAGCTTCGCCGCTGCGCCGAAACTGTTATTTGACATTACCCTGATTGTACAGGAAGCTCTCAGCGGTCAGTCTTCAGTTATCAGTGATCAGTTTTCAGCAATCGGCGATCGGCCTCTGCGGCTGATACTGATAACTGAACACTGATAACTGATCACTCACAGTGGCTGTCGCAAGGCGAACGATACGCGCGTCTCCGGCGCTAGGTGGAGGTTGCGTTTGCCGGTGATCAGCGCGCCAGTAGTGCCTGCGGCGGCTCCCGCGCCCGCGCCGATGAGCGCGCCAACGCCTCCGCCTGCGATTGCTCCTATGGTTGCGCCCGTACCGGCACCTCCGCCGATGAGAACCAGGTTACGTTTCCGATGGCGCTTGCCGGAAAAGGCGGGATCGGACGTCACCAGAGTGTAAGTCCGTCCATGCGATTGGATGGAGTCCAGGCTCAGGCTCATCACTGCGCGGCCCTTCAGGCGTCCCGAAGGTCTCGATTCGACGACATGGCCGCGGCAGAGCGAGCCGCGTTCGAAGATCACCTGGCCATCGTGGTCAAAAAGAGGGACGGCAAGGTGCGCCACGAACGGCGTTCCCGGACGGTCGCGCCGCGTATCGAGCGATTGACTCAGCCGCACTTGGATATGTGTGCCCGCTGGTAATGTCGGCGTGTCGGCAAACGCTGCGACGGCCGGCAGCGTCAGCGTCAAGGCAAGCAAGGCAAGTGAACGCTGTGGATTCCGCATAGTTCCTCCTGAGAGGAAATGTCGAGCACCTCGGGGGCCACAGTGGTGGCGCAGACAAGGTGTCTGCGCCACAAAAGCTCAGACCTAGGGTCTAATCATCTGGAAACGATCGCGCGTGCGTGTGTATTCGTTACCACCCATTCGTCCAACGGCGCGTAGTTTATCCGGGTCGACGCGGAAATTCGCGACGATCTCGCCGTCGATATGGAACCGCACCACTTCTCCGATGATCAGGGTCCCACCCATGGGGAGCGTGCTTATCTCCACCGTTTGTACCAGGCGGCATTCCATGTTGAAGTGAGATTCCGCCACATACGGTGGTTTCACCACGTCGCTGGCGACGGGGGTCAGGCCGGAAACCTGGAATTCGTCCACGCCCGCCGGATACTCGCCGGAGCAAAGATTCATCTGCTCGGCGATCTCCTCGCTCACCATGTTGACCACGAATTCGCCGGTGGCCTTTACGTTCACCAGCGTGTCTTTCGACGGATCGCGGAAACCGGTGGCGAAGCACACGGTGGGAGGCTCGGCGCAGATCACTTGGAAAAAACTGAAGGGCGCAAGGTTGCGCACGCCATCGGTTGAAACTGTGGAAACGAAGGCGATGGGACGCGGCACCACGGACCCGATCAGCAATTTGTAGATATCGCGGGCCGGCGTGGACACCGGATCGAGAACAAGTTTTTCTTTTGGTATCGATGGGGGCATGGGTAGTGGTTAGTCCTTCCAGTTGGTGGCCAACCGCACCAGTGTACGTACCGGCACGCCCGACGGGCCTTTGGCCAGGAACGGTTTCCCATCGTCCAGCCAAGCCGTGCCCGCAATATCCAAGTGAACCCAGGGCGTGTCTTCGGCAAATTCCTTCAGGAAAATAGCGGCGGTGATGGCGCCACCCCAGCGTCCACCCACGTTGGGCAGGTCCGCGAAGGGGCTCTTCAGGTAGTCCTTATACTCGTCCTCGAGCGGCATGGGCCACATGCGCTCACCCTCCGATTTGGCCGCGGCGAGCACCCGGTCGCGCAGGGCATCGTCATTGGCGAAGAGCCCGACATTCAGATGACCCAGCGCCACCACGATCGCGCCGGTCAGGGTGGCCGCGTCTACCAGGTGCGTGCAGCCCTGCTTGCGCGCGTAGGTCAGGGCGTCAGCCAGAATCAGGCGGCCCTCGGCGTCGGTGTTGATGACTTCGATGGTCTTGCCGGACATGGCCGTCACGATGTCGCCCGGACGCTGTGCCCGGCTGCCCGGCATATTCTCCACGCAGGGAATGAACGCGGTCACGGGAATGGCGGGCTTCAACTGCGCCAGCGCCTGCATTGCGCCGATCATGGTGGCGCCGCCCGCCATGTCGTACTTCATCTTCTCCATGCCGTCCGCCGGCTTGATGGAGATGCCGCCAGTGTCGAAGGTGACGCCTTTGCCCACCAGGCCCAGATGCGCGCTGCCCTGTGGCTTTTCCGGGCGGTAGCGAATGATGATCAGCGCCGGGGGCTCCGCGCTTCCCTGAGCAACGCCAAGAAGCGCGCCCATACCCAGCTTTTCCATCTGCGCCTGTTCGAGCACTTCGCACTCGAGATGGTATTCGGAAGCCATCTTGCGGGCCGCCTCGACGACTTTCTGGGGAGTCAGGAGGTTGGCCGGTTCATTCACCAGGCCGCGTGTAAAGTTCTGGGCTTCGGCGATGATCCGGCCGCGCTCCGCCGCCGCCTGGAAGTTCGCCCCCGGACTGCCGGTTACCACGGTGAACGATTCCACCGACTTCTTATCGTTACCCGTTTTGTAACGGTCGGGCTCGAAGTTTCCCAGAATCGCGCCCTCCACCGCGGCGCACACGAATTCCTCGGTGGCCCAGCCGCCTTCCAGCGCTAATGCGATATTTTTCACCGATTTGGACTGCAGATGCCGGACGGCGGCACCGGCCAGCTTTCGCAGCTCCGCGGCATCGAATTTTTCGGACTTTCCGGCGCCAGCCAGCAAGACTCGTTGCGCCGCCACTCCAGGGGGGTGGTGCACCAAAGTTAACTCCAGCGCCTTTCCCGAGATTTCGCCGCTGTCGGATAAATCGCCGGCTCCAAAGCGCTGCTCCTTCTTGCCCTCGAAGATCGGTATGATCAAGGTTTCGGTGGCAACTTGTTCTAGAGGTAGTTGTTCCGTACTCGTTTTCATCATTAACGATTGTGCCGCAATCCGACGATCTTAGGTACGCCTTCCAAATTTGGAATCTCGGGCGCCGGAATGGCATCAGCGATGTTAAGTTCTTACGTTGCGGTTTTTAGATGAGCTATTGGAGCCTCGTGTAGTACAATAAGACGGGGAAATCCTCCGAGGAATTTTCCAAAAGCCGTAACGAGAGGCTCTCCCGTAGCGTCGAAACCAATTGTGGACGACTGTCCTCCGGTATGGAGGGCCAACGAAGTAGAAATGGCCGACTCACATCTGCCCGTAAATCCATCTGATGAAGCAGACGTGCACCTTGCGCGTCTTCTAACTCCGGAGGGCGACCCCTGGTATCGTTCGCTGTACAACAGTATCCAGGAGACGATTCATCCTCCAAAACTTCCGCCGCTGGAACTGACCTCGAAACCTGTCGCAGTCAGGGATATCTGGGGCCAATACGGCCGCCAGAAAAAATCCTGGGCGATGTCGATGGGCTTTCAATCGCTCGTAGTCGTGCTGCTCTTCACGGTGTTTTCGATCAAGCCGGTGCAGCAGATGGTAAAGCAGGCCACCGAGATTTTCGCCCCGGTGGACATTTCCGATTACAAGCCGAAGAAGGAAATGATGCATGGTGGCGGTGGCGGCGGTGATCGTTCTCCGTTGCCGGCCAGCAAAGGCAAACTTCCGAAGGCTGCGCTGAAGCAGTTCACGCCGCCAGTAGTGGTGCCGCAGAACCTGAATCCTAAGATGACGATGGATCCGTCCATCATCGCCCCCCCCGATGTTCCGCTGCCGCAGGTCGCCATGAATCAATATGGAGATCCGCTGGCGAAATTGGGGCCGCCTTCCAATGGCATCGGCTCCGGAGCCGGCATCGGATCCGGTTCGGGTGGCGGCGTGGGCGCAGGCTCGGGCGGCGGCGTTGGTTCCGGTTCAGGCGGCGGGTTCGGCGGTGGCGCGTTCCACGTCGGTGGTGGCGTCTCGGCGCCGTCTCTGCTCTACAAGGTGGAGCCGGAATATTCCGAGGAAGCCCGCAAGGCCAAGTATCAGGGAACGGTGGTTCTTTACGTCGAAGTGGATCCGAGCGGCAAAGCGGTAAATCCGAAGGTGGTCCGCAGCCTCGGTTTGGGTCTGGACGAAAAAGCCATTGAAGCTGTGAGGAAGTGGAAGTTCAAACCAGGTTATAAAGATGGCAAGCCCGTGACCGTGGCTGCCACCATTGAAGTCAATTTCCGTCTGCTGTAGCCATTCCTTCTCGGAATGATAAGGGGCGGTCCGTTTCGGCGGACCGCCTTTTGTCAATTAGGGCCCCCTGCCGGCGACAAAGATCGCCAGCGGTACGTAACGCCGGCGGTCCTTGCCGCCGGTGCCTTTTGTCATTCAGGTCCCAACTGACGCCGGTAATCCTCGTCGTCAAAGTGGCCCAATGAGCGCGCGATAAAACCGTCGGCGCTGATCTCCCAGTCCTCAAACCCGCGGAACCGGACTCGCAGACCGGTGCCGCCCGGGCCCGTGTTACTTCCGGCGAACGTCCACTGATAAATGACCCGCTCGCCCTCGACGCGCACGCCGTCCATCGTCAACACGAGGTCCGGAAATGCCGTCATGAACCCCTGAACCACCTCTTGGATCGGACCTCGTCCTACCGCTGGAGCGCCGCCGTTGATCGCCAGCGAGCCGCGAGTGGAGAAGAACGCGGCCACGCGCCCGGCGTCACGACTGCACCACGCCGCGGTATAGCGTTCGCCAAAATCACGTAACATACCCGCGTCTATTTTCATCGCTGCTCTTGTTTCGCGCGGCACTCGGCGCACTGACAGATGAGCCGCAGGTGCTCGTACGAATAGATCCCCGTGTTGTGTCCGTCGCTCCAGTTGATCCGGATGGCGTAGTTGCCAACCGGCTCCACGCTTAACATGGTCAACCTGGGCTTGTACATCTGAAACGGATTTTGGTCTTCGGCTTCGGGCTGGCGCGGCGGTGTGCCGTGCGCGCCGGTGCAGGTGGCGCAGGGACACTTGTCGCGCAGGTAGGTGAGGCCATACTCGCTGTGGTGGGAATCCTTCCAGTCGATCTTGATTCCCTTGGACTTGGAAATGGCGATGTGTTCCGGGTCGGTGGATACGGTCATGCTCAGTTGAATTGCCGCTCGACGTCGCGCACGCCGGAAATGCGGCGCATGGCGGCCACCAGTTTCTCAAGCTGCTTCTTATCGCGCACGTCCACGGTCATTTCCACCAGGGCGCCGTCCTTCTCAATATCGGTCTTGGCTTCGAGACTGCGGATGTTGGTGTTCTCATCCGAGAGGACTGAGGTGAGCTGGTTCAGCATGCCCGGCCGGTCGTCCGTGTGGACCACGATCCGCACCGGAAACGCATCTTCGGTGGAGCGAGCCCACTCGACTTCGATCTTGCGCTCCACATCGTACATGAGGCTCTGCACGTTGTGGCACATCTTGGAGTGCACAGCCACGCCCTTGCCGCGCGTCACGTAGCCCACGATGGCTTCGCCGCGGATAGGGTTGCAGCACTTGGCGCGGTAAACCAGCAGATCGTCGACGCCGCGGACCTTGATCACCGCATCGGCATCGGCCTTCCGCGCGCCCGGTGAAATGGGGGCCACCACGTCGGTGGGAGCAGCGGGCTGTTTTTCGTCCTCGTCTTCCTTCACCGTGCCGGGAGCGATTTTGCTCAGCACCTGGCGGGCGGAGAACCGGCCGTATCCCAGCCCGGCGTACAGGTCTTCAATCTTGCTATAGCCATACTCGCCGGCCACGCGATCCAGATCGCTCCGGGACACCTTTCCGATTTGAACTCCCAGCCGGCGCGCTTCTTTATCCAGGTACTTCTGCCCGATGTCGATGGCCTTGACGCGTTCGCTGGCGTTGATCAGGTGCTTGATCTTGTTGCGGGCGCGCGCGGTCTTGACGAACGCCAACCAGTCTTTGCTGGGCTGGTGGTTGGGCTGCGTCATGATCTCCACCACGTCGCCGTTGCGCAGCCCGGAACGCAGCGGCACAATTCGCCCGTTCACCTTTGCCCCCACGCAGGTGCTGCCCACATCGGAATGGATCGCGTAAGCGAAATCGATGGGGGTGGCTTCGCGCGGCAGCACGATCACTTTGCCGCGCGGCGTGAAGGTGTAGACTTCTTCCGGGTACAGGTCCACCTTGAGCGTGGACATGAACTCGCCCGGATCCTGAATGTCGCGCTGCCATTCCACCAGGTGCCGCAGCCAGGCGATCCGTTGGTCGTCGGCCGCCGGGCCCTTGCGGCCCTCTTTATACTTCCAGTGGGCGGCGATGCCTTCCTCGGCGATACGGTGCATTTCGTCGGTCCGTATCTGCACTTCGAAGGTCTGGCCGTGCGGGCCAACCACCGAAGTATGCAGCGACTGGTACAGGTTGGGCCGGGGGATGGCGATGAAGTCTTTGATACGACCAGGAATCGGGCGCCACTTGTTGTGGATCACGCCTAGCGCCGCGTAGCAGTTCTTCACCGAATCGGTGATGATGCGCAGCGCCATGATGTCGTATACCTGGTCGATGCCGATCTTCTGGCGGCGCAACTTGAGAAAGACCGAATATGGCCGTTTGATGCGGGCGTCCATGTGCGCCGGAATCCCATCGCGGCGGAGCTCAGACTCGACGGTCTGCTTGATCTCGGCGAGGAACTCTTCATTGGCGTGGCGCCGCGATTCCATGGCCGTGACAATCTCTTTGAAGGCATCTGGTTCCAGATATTGGAACGAGAGGTCCTCCAGCTCACCGCGGATTTTTCCCATTCCCAGGCGGTGCGCGATGGGAGCGTAGATTTCGATGGTTTCGCGGGCAATGCGCTCCCGGCGCTCGGCGTTGAGGAAGCCCAGGGTGCGCATGTTGTGCATGCGGTCGGCCAGCTTGACCATCATGACCCGGATGTCTTCCACCATGGCCAGCAGCATCTTGCGGAAGCTTTCGGCCTGCCGCTCCTCGGCGGAGTAGAAATCCAGCTTGCTCAGCTTGGTGACGCCATCGACGCAGCGCGCCACCTCCTCGCCGAACTCTTTGCGCACCTGGTCCAGCGTGACGCTGGTGTCTTCCACGACGTCGTGCAGCAGCCCGGTCTCCATGGCAACCAGGTCCATGCGCATGTCCGCCAGGATGTGCGCCACCTTGAGCGGATGGATCATGTACGGTTCACCCGAACTGCGCATCTGGCCTTCGTGCCACTGGCGGGCAAAGCGGAAGGCCCTTTCGAGATTGGAGAGATCGTCCTTAGGGCGGTACTCGCGGATCTTCGTTTCCAGGTCGCGATAGAGCTGGTCGACGGGGTCCGGAGGCAGCGGGGGTACGACGGGTTCCGAAGGACTGAGGGACTCGGGGGGCACTATGGAACTAGCTTAACAAGAAGTAATCAGTTTTCAGTTCTCAGTAATCAGTTCTGCTCACTCCCAGCAAGTTCAATTACTGGTGCGGCGAAGGCTGACTACTGAAAACTGATCACTGAAAACTGAAAACTTCTTTTACTTCGTTTCCGCGACGATACCGCCGCCGGTTTTCTTTTCTTTACGTTCGGCCTTGATCTTCTTCGTGTCCAAAGCCTTCTGAATCCAGGTGTCGGCGACCTTCGTTTCCTTGTCGTACTCTTCTTTGTTGTCCGCCAGGTCGGCGCGCTCGCGAATCAGCAGGTTCTCATACGCCATGGCGTCGTCGTACTCCGGATTGATCTGCAGCGCTTTGTCCAAAGACTGCAGTCCGCCGTTGATCACGGGAAGATACTTCGCCTTCAAATCCTCTTTGACCTTTTTGTCTTTGAGGGGGCCCGGATCGTCCTGCCGCATGCCCAAGTCTGCGCGGGCCATGCCGTAGATCGGATACCATCTGGACCAGGCAATGAACCCCATGCTGTAGTAGGCATCCGCATTGTTCGGATCGATGGCAACCAGCTTGTCAAACCATTGCTGGGCTTCGTCCCACTTCTTCTCATTCAGGTAGAGCGAGGCCAAAGAAGCGATGGCCACGGTGTTCTTGGGATCCAGGTCCAGCACTTTCACGAAGTTATCATTGGCGGCTTTGGCCATCTGTTCATTCTCGGGAGATTCGGCGCCGGGAATGTATTGCTGCATGTAAGCCGTCGCCAGGTAAAGGCGGGCCGGGGGAAAATTGGGATCCAGTTGCACGGCGGTCTTAAAGCGCTCCACCGCTTCCTGATACTGGGCATTCCGGAAAGCCTGCACGCCGCGATTGAGCTGGTCGCGCGACTGCAGTTTCTGGCAACTCGCGCCAAGCAACGCCAGTCCGGTTATCCCGACACACAAAACCAGGGTGCGCATCTATTGTCCGGCCTCCGATTTCGGCGTCATCAGGCCGACTTTGTCAATCCCGGCGCCATGAGCGATATCGATCGCACGCGCCACGGGGGCGAATTCCAGGTCCGGATCGCCTTTCACAAAAACCACGCGCTCGGCGCGAGTCTTGAAGATTTCCTCCAGGCGTGTGCCCAGGTTCGCCTCTTCGACCGGTTCCTGGTTGATCTTCATCGATTTGTCCTTCTCGATCACGATCACCACGGTGCGCTGGTCGGACTGGTTGGGCTTCGAGTTGGGAGGAGGCGGCTGCGGTACCAGGGCCTCGAGCCCATGCGGGGTCAGGGGTGTGATGACCATAAAGATGATGATCAGAACCAGCAGGACGTCGATCATCGGCGTCATGTTGATGTCAGCTTTCGGACCTCGTCCGGATCCGACTGCCATTGCCATAAAATTGCTCCTTTTGAATCCTTAAAACCACCGCTCCCTCACGGTCGCGGCTCAGTAAACTCTACTGCCCGGCAGCTTTCGGCGCCGGCGCCTTCTTCTTGTTGTCGGTGGGTTGCTGCACCTGCTCGGTCAGCAGTCCAACCTGGTCCACACCGGCCGCGCGCAGATTGTCCACTACATCGACCACCTTCTCGTACTTGGCGCGCTGGTCCGACTTGATGAACACCGTCTTGTCGAGCCGGTTGGTCAATAAGTCCTTGACCTTGGCAGGCAGATCTTCCGGCTGCATCATGGTGGTGTTCAGAAAGACGCCCCCGTTGCGCGTGACCGCAACCAGAATCGCGTCGCTCTTGTCCGCGGCTTGCATGGGAATGGGGTTCTTGGTCTTGACCAAGTCGACCTGAACGCCCTTGGACAGCATGGGGGTGATGACCATGAAGATGATCAGGAGCACCAGCATGACGTCGACCATGGGGGTAACGTTGATGTCGGAAACAGGATGGCTTTCTCTGGCTTTCTTAAATACGACTTTCATCGGCTTTCTCCATGGAACTCGGCAGGAGTAGGGAGATCCGCTAACGGACCTCCCCGCTACAATCAACTCGCCGGATTCCGGCTATGCCTAATCACCGCCAAACAGCTACTTGCGGGCGCTCGCGTTGCGCTGCGTGCGCTTCAGGAAGTAGTCGATCAGCTCCGAGCTGGAGTTCCCCATTTCCACGTCAAAGGCTTCAATCTTGTTCGTGAAGTAGTTGAACATGACCACTGCCGGAATAGCCACGAAAAGTCCGATAGCCGTGGTAACCAGGGCTTCGGAAATACCGCCGGCCACAGCGCCCAGACCGGTGGACTTCTCCGTCGAAATCCCTTTGAACGCGTTGATGATGCCGACCACGGTGCCGAACAGACCGACGAACGGCGCCGTCGAACCGATCGTCGCCAAGCCGCTGACGCCGCGCTTCAGTTCGGCGCGGACAATGGCTTCGGCGCGGTCCAGAGCGCGTTTGGAGGCATCGATTTCTTCACCCGGAATATCGGTCGAGATCTGGTGCGCCTGAAATTCCTGCAGGCCGGCGACCACAACCTTAGCCAGGTGGCTCTTCTTGAAGCGGTCCGCAATCTTGACGGCTTCGTCCAGCTTGCCTTCACGCAGCGCGCCGGCCACGGCCGGAGCGAACTGGCGCGACTGCTTGCGGGCAGCGCTGTAGGCCATAAAGCGGTCAATCATGACGCCGATCGAATAGGCCGACATGATAAACAGCAGGATGACAACGCACTTGGCGAGTGTTCCCATCTGATTCCACATGGAACGTGGATCGAAGGCGACTCCGCCACTTTCCTGGAGCAAATAAAGCGACCATACTTGCAATTGCAAAAGCATCTTTTCTCTCTCTCCTGCGAGTTGATTTAACTGCTATCCAGCCCAAAGGGTCTGGCGTTTACTGACTCAACGTGAAATTGACATCGATTTCCGTATCCACGCCCACCGGCTCGCCGTTGAGGAGAGTCGGCTGGTACACCCACTGCTTCACCGCTTCCAAGGCTGCCGGTATCAGCAGGGGATGTCCGCTGATGGCTTTAAGATCCTCGATGGTGCCCTCTTTAGAGATCAGCGCGTGCAGCTTCACCACGCCCTGAATACGGGCCTGTTTCGCCAACTGCGGATAAACCGGTTTGGGCTGGCGGATCAATTTGGCCGCGGCCACGTTGCCGCCGACCTTAATGCGGCTGGGCACCGCGGCCTTCTCTTCCTTCTTCACCGGAGGAGGAGGCGGGGGAGCCGCCGAGGGAACGCCGCCCAGGATGCCTCCCAGAACGCCGCCCGCGACGCCGGCGCCGATGCCACCGGACACGCCCGCAGACGACGGAGGCGGCAGCTCGCTCTCCTGAATCATGGCGATCTGTTTAGGCACTTCCTTCGGCGCCATCAGCTTGCCGGCGTCGAACTGGCGGGGGATCACTTTGACGACCTTGGGGGCTTCCGGCGGAGGAGGCGGAGGAGGTGGTGGAGGCGGTGGCGGGGCCACCAGGAAACTCGTCAGCGTGCTCTTCGGCAACGCGTCGAAATAAATCATCGGAAGGATCACCAGCACGATCGCGAAAACGATCTGCGCGACGAAGGACACAAAAACCGTCCACGTCTTGTTGGTCTTTCCGGTTGCTACGAATGTCTGTTCAAACATGCAAGCTTCCTTTCCCCTTATTCCGCGAGCAGTCCGTGCCGCCGCGGCCTTTGCTACTTGACCACCTTGGTCGGACTTGCCGCCGGCGGCGAACCCGGCGCCTTCTTCCGCGAACTCACCGCTGGGGCGGGAGGCGGACCCGGCGCTCTCTTTTTATGCCTGTCTGCGTAATTGTGCCATACCAGAACAATCGGGCTGGCTACGAATACCGAAGAATACGTTCCTACAATGATCCCGCACACCAGTGCGAACGAGAACCCTTGCAGCACGGGCCCGCCCCAGATGAACAATGCGATTACCGTCAGAAACGTCAGGCCCGAAGTCATGACGGTGCGGCTCAACGTCTGGTTGACGGCCTTGTTCATGACGGTTTCGAGCGACTCGCGGCGCATGAACTTCAGATTCTCGCGGATACGGTCGAAGATCACGATCGTATCATTCATCGAGTAGCCGACCAGGGTCAACAGGGCCGCGATGACCGTCATCGAGATTTCTTTATTGAAGAGAGAGAATAACCCGATGGTGATGATGGTGTCGTGGAAGCATGCGATCACCGCGCCCAATCCGTAGATCCACTCGAACCGGAACGCGATATAGACCAGCATACCGGCCAAGGCGTACAGGGTCGCGAGCACCGCTTTTTGCCGTAACTCCGCCCCCACTTTGGGCCCGACCATCGTCGCCCCGGCAACATGGAATGGCGACAAGTAACACTCCTCGCGAAGAGTGTTCATAATACCAGCATTCATTCCCGGCACACTGGACAATTGGGAGAAATCGGTAATCAACCCGGAATGCTGGGTATTGATCACGTCGAGGATGTTGCGCGCCAGCCCCGTCACCTGATCGGCGCTCATCGCCACTCCCGCGCGGGCCAGCGGATCGCGCAGCCGGTTCGCCAACTCCTCCACACTGGTGTTGTTCAGATCCAGCTTGCCGCTTGCCGGCTGTCCGAAGGTCTCGGTCAAGACCGCTTGCATGGCGTTCCGGTTGGTGTTCAATATGCTTTCGGTCTGGCCGTTGGCTTCCGTGGCGATCTCCACCATATTCACAGCGCCGTTGCCGCTGACGTCCGTGACGCTGACATCGCCCTTGACCTTCTGCAGCATGGCGGCGCGAATCTTGTTGTCTTCCGGAGGGTTAGCGAATTTCACCTGAATCAGCGCGCCCTCCCTGAAATCGATGCCGTACTTAAGCCCGCCCTTCATCGCGATGCTGGTCAAACCAGCCACTGACAACACCAGTGAGGCAATGATGAACGGCCACTTCTTGCCTAGAAAGTCGTAATCCGTGTTCTTGAATAATTGCATCGAACCTTGCCAAGCTGGTGTCCACTACAGAACTTGGACACCAACCTCTTAGAAATTGTTCCCGCACGCCGAGACCGCTCGCCCTTGCGTCTTCAAATACTCAACTCCTGCATCTGGCGGCGTCCGGCGAGCTCCCAGATGAAAATCGTCCGCGACACAAACACCGCGGTGAATACGTTGGCAGCCAAGCCAATTACCAGGGTCACGGCGAATCCGCGCACCGGCCCTTCGCCAAACAAAAAGAGGAAGGCGCAGGACACCATGGTGGTTACATGTGTGTCGACGATGGTCCACCAGGCCTTGCCAAAACCCGCATCGACCGCCGCCACAACCGCCTTTCCGGCCCGCAGTTCCTCCCGTATACGCTCGAAAATCAGAACGTTAGAATCCACCGCCATACCAATCGTGAGGATGACGCCGGCGATGCCGGGCAAGGTCAGAACGGCATGGAAGTAGGAAATCGCAGCCAGAAGGATCACGGTGTTGAGGAACAGTGCCAGTACGGCGTTCACACCGGCGCGTTTGTAGTACACCAGCATCACGATTACCACCGCGACCAATCCCGCAATTCCGGCCAGGAAGCCCTGGTGGATGGAGTCAGCGCCCAGCGACGGACCGACCGAACGCTCTTCCAGGTAATTGATTCCAGCCGGCAGCGAACCCGACCGCAGATACCGGCTCAGGTCGACCGACTCCTCTTCGCTACCCAGTCCCGTGATGCGGCCCGAATCGTCGATCCGGCTTTGGATCGTGGCCACGCTCACGATACTGTTGTCCAGCACCACCGCCAGGCGGTTGCCGACGTTCTTTTCCGTGAATTGACCAAAACGTTTGCCGCCATCCTGGGAGAGTGTGAAATTGGTCTCCCACTTCCGGAACTCGTCCTGGCCGGGGCGGGCATTGCGCATTTCGCGGCCGGTAATCACCGGGCTCTTCGCCAGCAGGTACCACTGGTCGCCCTCGCTGCCTCCGCGCGGGAGCGATTTCGCCAGTTTGGTGTTCAAGGGAAGAACGCCGCCGTGCTGCGCCAAACCCGCCTCGCGGCTGGCGAAGGGGCCTTCTTTCACCTCGTCGATTTCCAGAACAGCCGTGGTGCCGATCAACTCCTTCACGCGCGCCGGATCATCCACACCCGGCAACTGCACCAGGATCTGATATTGATCGCCCGCGCGACCATACTGCTGCACCGAAGGTTCGGTCAACCCGAGCTGGTTAATGCGGTTGGTGATCGTCTGGATTTCGCGCTCCACCGTGTCCCGCTTCAGCGCCACCAACTCCGATGGCTTCATGCGCAGGTTGTAGTCCGTGGAGTTTTCCGAGGTCAATACCCAGTCGCTGTATTTCTCGTTGATCAGGCTGCGAAATGCGCTGGTTTGCGTGGCCGGCACGCCCTTGATCGTAATCTCGATGCTATCGGCGTCTTCCACACGCTGCGGATCGTTGCGATCGATGCTGGCCCAGGTGATGCTCTGCTTCTTCAGGTCATCCTTGAGCCGCTCCATGGCCTGATCGGCTTCCGCTTTGAGGGCATCCTGTACCTGAACCTGCAGCACCAGGTGGCTGCCGCCTTTTAGATCCAGTCCTAGCCGGATGTTGTTCTGAAAATTCCGCGCGATGTCCGCGCCGGACTTCGGAAACCCTATGATGCCGATAATGCAGGCCACGATCACCGCCAGGATCACGATGGTCCGCCCCTTGATGTTCTTTCCCATGGATTAGTCCGTCCAAATAGAATACTACGCTCTACTTCTTAGCATCGCCCGTCACCAGGCTCGAAACCGCGCTGCGCGCCACCTGGAGTTTTATGTTGTCTGGCTTCACTCTTATTACCAGAGTATCGTCATTTTCGATCGCCACAATGGTTCCTACGATACCGCCGCTGGTTTGCACCACCTGGCCATTCTGCAAACTGGACAGCATCTTCTGTTGGTTCTTCCTCTGGCGCTGCATGGGCATGAACAGCAGGAAGTAGAAGATCCCAAATATCAAAAGGATGGGAATGAATGTGCCGAAGGACCCCAGGGGGGAGGAGGGCGTCGTCGATTGCAGCAGCAGGCTTAGCAACACGTCATTATCGCAAGGGGATCACTCCGCATCATCGGAAGCCAAGCGGACAGTCCTCAGGTAAGCTGGATATGAATCCGACAATATAGCCTGCCTGATCTCACGCATAATGTCAAGGTACCGCTGGAGGTTGTGACGCGTAGCAAGTACCGCGTACAAAATCTCCCCGGACAGAAACAAGTGCCGAAGATAGGCTCGGGAGTACCAGTTACAAGTGTAGCAAGAACAGTTCTCATCGAGCGGCCCGGCATCATCTTTATACCGCGCGTGTTTGATGATGACCCGGCCGCGGGAAGTGAACAGGTACCCATTGCGGGCATTGCGCGAGGGCAACACGCAATCCATCATGTCCACGCCGCGCGCCACGTATTCCGGAAGCTCCGCCGGCATCCCCACACCCATGGCATACCGCGGCCGCGTGCGGGGTAGCACATCTTCCGTAGCTTCGACCACCGCCAGGCTGAGCGGCCGCGGCTCCCCCACCGAGAGGCCTCCGATGGCATAGCCGTCCGCTTCGAGTTCTACCAGGGCTTCGGCGCAACTCCGCCGCAGATCGGGGAACATGGATCCCTGAACGATAGGGAATAACGCATGCCGGGTGGGGCTTTCGGCGATGCGCCGGCGGTGGTGTTCGCTGGCCTGGCGCGCCCATCGCACCGTGCGCTGCATGCTCTCGCGCGCGTATTCGTGGCTCACCGGATACTCGGGGCATTCATCGAGCACCATCAGAATGTCGCTGCCGAATGCCAGTTGTACGTCGACCGTGGATTCCGGGGTGAAGCGGTGGAGGTCGCCATTCAAATGGGATTGGAAGACCACGCCCTCCTCCGTGATTTTGCGCAGGCCGCTCAAGCTGAATACCTGGAAGCCGCCCGAATCCGTCAGGATGCCGTGGGGCCACGACATGAACCGATGCAATCCGCCCAAGCTCCGGATCAACTCGTGGCCGGGCCGGAGAAACAGATGATACGTGTTAGCCAGCAGGAGGCGTACGCCCAGCTCTTCGCCGAGATCCCGCTGGGTCAGGCCTTTTACGGTGGCCTGCGTTCCGACCGGCATGAATACGGGGGTTTCGATCATTCCGTGCGGCGTATGGAGCAGCCCGGCCCGCGCACGCGTGGTGCTGCACTCGGCAACCACTTCGAAGGAGATCTGACGCAACTTCGATTGTACGTGAGGCTGGTGAAGTGGCGCGGACACTCGTGTCCGCCGTGCCGAGACTACGCTCGGCACTCTTAAGCTGTGCTGTCTTTCACACCGGACCTTCATGTGCAATCAACCTTACGGGGAGACAAAAAACACATGAAAGTTGCAGGCGTGTTCGTGCTATCGCTGGGCGCGCTGCTGGCGCAGGTTCCCAACCCGACGCAACAGCAGCCCGCGCTCACGCCCAATCAGACCGGCCAGCCGATGCCGATCTTCCGGGTCACCGTGGTATCGCGCACTACCAAGGCTATCAACTATCACCATCGCACCGGGACCACGCATGTCGATTTTCGCGGGACCGAATTGATGCCGGCGGCGCGGGGCGAAGCCAGCGTGGACAGCCGCCTGGGATCCACCAAAGTCGAAACTCACCTGGATCACATGACGCCGGCCAGCCAGTTTGGCGCGGAATACATGACCTACGTCCTGTGGGCGATCACCCCGGAAGGGCGCGCCATGAACATGGGGGAAGTGGTCCTGGAAGGCAATCACGCCAACCTGCTCTCCACCACCGATCTGCAGAGTTTCGGCCTGATCGTCACAGCCGAGCCGTACTTTGCCGTTACGCAACCGAGCGATGTCGTGGTCGCCGAGAATTTCGTGCGCACTGACACTACCGGCACCATCGAGCAGGTGGACGCCAAGTACGAACTATTACAACGAGGGCAATACGTGCTGAATCGTTCGGCGTTTAAGCCGGTAAAAGTGGATGCGAAGGGGCCGCTGCAACTGGCCGAGGCCGAGAACGCCGTGGAGATCGCGCGGCTGGCTGGCGCCGACCGCTATGCCGGCGACACTTTCCAAAAGGCCCTGCTCGATCTGCAGAATGCCGAGGACTTCCTGAACCATGGTCATGACCGCAAGCGTTCGGAGACGAACGCCCGGGAAGCGGCGCAGATGGCCGAAGACGCGCGCATCATCACTCTGCGCAAAATCCGCGACGAAGAGTTAGCCAACGAGCGGGCCGCGGCTGCGCAGCGTGAGGCGGATGCCCAGGCGCAAGCCGCCCAATCCGCCGAGCAGGCGCGCCAGGAACAGGAGCGCAGGGCTCGGGCCGAAGCGGACCAGCAAGCCGCCGAGCGTGCCAAGCTGGAAGCCCAGCAAGCCGCGGCCCAAGCGTCACAGGAGAGGGCTGCCGCGGACGCTGCCCGCGCAGCCGCCATCGATCAACAAAAGCTACTGGCGGCGCAGGCCGAGCAGGCCCGCTTGGCGGCAAAGGATGCGGACCGTGCTCGACTGGAAGCCGATCAGCAGCGCCAGCAGGCCGAAAACGACAAGGCCGCGCTTCGCGAACGGCTGCGGCAGCAGTTGAATGTGATTTTGGAAACCACCGAATCGGCCCGCGGCTTGATTGTGAATATCTCAGACGTGCTCTTCGATTTCAACAAATACACCTTGAAACCGATCGCGCGGGAAAAGATGGCCAAGGTCTCCGGTATCCTGTTGGCCTACCCTGGCCTCAAGATCCAACTCGAAGGCCACACCGACAGCATCGGAAGCGATGACTACAATATGAAGCTATCGCAGGAACGCGCCGATTCCGTTCGCCAGTACCTGGTCCAAGAGGGTGTGCCGGCCGAATCCGTGACCGCGGTGGGATTGGGTAAGGAGGGTTACGTCGCTACCAACGATACAGCCGCAGGCCGGCAGAAAAACCGCCGCGTCGACATGGTAGTTTCCGGCGAAGCTATCGGCATACGTCTCACGGCTCCCACCCAGTAGCGGAACCGGTCAGCGTATTTTGACGCGCAGGAATTTGCGCGGGTCCTTGCGGAAATCTGCCAGGCCCGCGCGAAGTTCTTTGCTTATGCCGATCCAGTTCTCATATTCCGACGGCGAGCCGAGCACCGGACTGGCCGACACCTCATCCACATTCTTAATGAACGAAGCCAGCATCCGGTTCCACTCCGCGTACTGTTCGTCCGACTGCACGAGCTGGTTCGACTGCACCGACGCAACCGTCTTACGCAAGTTCGCGATCATGTCTCGCAGTTGGACATATTGAGCGTCGTCACGCAGCAGGCGGCCCAGTTGGCCCTCTCCGGCTTCCAGGCGGGCGAGGCCGGCATCCAGTTTGGCCGCTGGCTCCTCGATCTGCCGGTAGAGTTGATCCGTGTAAATGATCGATCCGACGGCGTTTGTGGTGCGGGCCGTGGCCTGCAAGCCATTGTGCAAATTGCCAACCCAGCGCAGGATGTCTTTGTAAGTATCTTCGCCCAGTATGAACCTACCCAATTCACTCCTGCCTTGTTCGATGTCGTCGAGGGTGGCTTCCACCGTACGCACCTGCACCTCGAATTGTTGCAGGTCGAGCGTCTTGAGTAATTCGGGTTGCCCTTTGAACACGATCTCGCCGTTGGGACGAATACCGGCCGCGGTCCGGCCGCGGGTGATGTCCACGTACTTATCGCCCACCACGTTGTCGGTACTGACCTGCGCATAGGAGTCGGCGGGGATATCCGGCATATGGTTCTGTTCGATCTCCAGGGTGACCCGTATCACGCGGTTGGGCTCGGTCGATCCGGAGAGGGCGACGTTGACCACGCGGCCCACGTCGACGCCGTTCACACGCACCGGCGAGGCCGAACTCAGGGCAGTCGCGTCGGGGATGTAGATGTAGACGGTTGCCTTAGCGGTCAGGAGCGTGCCGCCGGTCAGCAGGTAGACGAGCACGGACATGATCGCCACCGCCGCGACCACCGCCATCGCGACACGGAATTTGGCCCAGGTCACCTGGCGCGGCGTCGGCATTCACTCGGATTGTACCGTAGGACTCTGGCTCGGGCACTCCTGCTTGCCGGGTCGAGACTCGACCCTTTGTTGAACCAATCGCCGGCATGAGTGCTGGCGCGGCAGCCTGAAGGCGGCGTCACGGTCGATTCGTTGGCTGGCCCGGCCCCTAGCGAAAGTATCCATGCGCCAGTCCCGGGTCGGCTTCAATCGCCTTACGCCAGTATGTGCGAGCCTCCGCCTCCCGCCCTAGTGCCTGGAGCGCGATGCCCAGATTGAGTAGAGCTTCGGGAAAGTCGGGCGAGCAGCCCAGAGCCTCTTCATACAGCGGCACGGCTTTCTCGTCCTGCCCGTCCTTCTGCAGGAGCAGCCCCGTGTTGTAGAGTAACTCCGGCGTGCGCTCGCCCATGGCGATGAGCCGGCTGTGGAGCTCCAGCGCCTGTGAGAACTTATTCCGTTCGACGGCGATACCGGCCAGGCCGCGCAGCGCGGGTGCTGAATCGGGCTGCAGCACGGCGGTTTTTTCAAAACCATCCCAGGCGCGATCCAGGTCGCCTAACTTCCAGTGGGCGATAGCGGCGTTCAATTGCGCCTCCGGCCAATTCTCGCGTTTCCGGAGGCATGCTTCAAATGCATCCGCCGCTCCGCTGAAGTCGGCCAGTTCCAGGCGCGTGCAGCCGAGACGAAAGCGCGCGTCCTCCCAATCGGGGCTTTTCTCGGCCAGGCGTGCGTAGAGTTGCTGTGCTTCTGCAGTCTGGCCTTGCTTCTCCACCAGCAGCGCCAGATTCCAGAGCGCGGTCGTCGAATCGGGCGCCAGTTGCAGAGCCTTCTGGTAGGCCTCTTGGGAATGCTTGAGGTCGCCGGTTTCCTGATGCACGATGCCCAGGTTCACGTAGAGCTGTGGCTCGTCAGGCCGCAAGCGGGCGGCTTGAGAGTAGGCGTCGGCGGCTGCCTGGTGACGCCCTACCGCTTGATGGGCGACACCCAGATTGAACCATCCTTCAAAGGAATCCGGGGCTATCTTAACAAGTGCGGCGCATCGCTCCGCGGCTTCTTCGTGCGCGCCAGCGGCAAAGGCCGCGCCCGCCAACCCTTCCAGGGCCACCGTGGCGTTGGGCTGAATGGCTAGCAAACGCTCGGCAAACTGTTTGACGGCCGGGTAGTCCTGGAGTTGACCGCTGACCGAGATGGCGTTCGCCAGGCATTCTTCCGAGCCGGGGTTTTTGTCCAGAATGCGCCGGTAGGCTTCGGCCGCTTCGGGATACCTCTTCTGCAACTGCAGGGCAACCGCCCTGCCGAACTGGGCCGCTTCCAGTTCCGGGTCATTTCGCAGGCAGCGTTCGTAGGATTCGAGCGCCTGGCGTGTGGCGCCCAACTGGAGATTGCAGGCGCCCAGGCCCAGATGTGCTTCCTGCCGGTCCGGATCGCCCGCCAGCGCTCTTTCAAATTGATCGGCGGCTAACTGCCAGCGTCCCAGGGCTTCCCAGCATAGGGCCAGGTTGAAGCAGGCCGCGGGGTGCCGGGTGTCCACTTCGAGCAGTCTGCTATAGGCCTCTGCCGCCTCTTCGAACTTCTTGAGCTCAAACCGGATGTACCCGAGTGCGGAGTAGATTTCGGCGAGTTGGGCGGCGCTCAGCCCTTCCTTTTTGCTGACAGCCCGCTCCAGTTCGACCAGCGCCTCACTGCGTTTGCCATCCAGGTGCAGCGCTACCGCTTTGGCAAAAAACTGGGCACCCGGAGCGGAGGGGGTAACTACTTCGGGCGGCTGCCGCGGCGGGGCTTTGGTTGCTCGATCCATAATATGGCTTTTCTCGACCACCGTTCTGGTAAGGCCTTTAAGGCCTCCTTAAACTGGCTATCGGCGGAAAAGCTATTTTTCTGTTCCTAAATCAGCGAAAAAATAGGCAGAGGCGCCCTAGCAGATCGTCCTGGCCCACCACGCGGACCTGCAGGACCCGGGAGGACTCGTCCGGTCCGCTGAATAACCCCACACCACCCGTCCGGTGACGTTGGTCGAAGAATGTGTCGACCACCTGGCCATTCAGGGTTGTGGTGAAGCGGTCCTGTTGGGCCGAGGTCTCCACCCGGTAGACAGTGTCGTTGCGAATGCTGAGGGGTAACGGCAATTCCACGGGATCAACGGTCATGCCATCTACCACGGCGTATCGCACGATCGCCCCCTGGGGGAGCGGACCCGGCTTCGCGATGGTGATTTTCATGGCGTAATAGTTTTTGAGGTCGGATGCCCGAAAGACCCAGCCGAGGCTCTTCGTCTCAATCTGTCCCACCAACTCCAGGCGGTAGTCCACTAGCGGGAGCGAAGTCCGCAATAGCGCCAGTTTCTTGGGCTGCACGAATCCGCCTGAGCCGTAGACCCACTCGTTAGCCCATCCCGGTCCGCCGTCCCACCCGGAGAGTCCGGAGACGAAATTGTCTTCGATCAGGATCTCGGACCGCTCGCGGAGGAAAGCTCGGACCGCCGGACGCGCCGCATGGCCAGAAAGCGCGATGGCGGCGCCAATCAATGGGACTGCCAGGATCGCCGCGCGCGCGGGCGTTATCGCAAAACGCCGGTTCGGAAACAGCTTCGTCCAAATCCGCAGCCCCGTTTCCAGGGCCGGCGGCGGCTCATGGTATTCCTGTGCCGGGGGTTCATACGGCATCGGCGATTTCCATACCCCCCCACGTGGTGTGCGGATGACCACCCGGGCGCGCCAACTATTTTCTAAAACGAAGCCCCGCCGTGCTGCGGAAAACGGGGCCGGCGTGGCGGCCGCGCGGAGCTTGGCCAACTGGAATGGCATTGACCGGACGGCGGTCGCAGCAGGGGCGAGCGCACACCACGAGGGAGCGCCCGCCGGCGCCCAGGCGTGCATCTCCAGTGCGGCGCCCGATGCCCCTGCGGGTTCTCCCAGGTCGCACTCTGGCGCAAGTGCCCGCAGCCCGCAACGCATCGGCGCGGGGGACGCTGCGGGAACTGCCTGGTTCACGGATAAGCAAAGCGCCCGCGGCGGAAAAACGCGGGCGGCTCCGCTGGTGGAAAATGGCTGCGGTGGCGGAGGGGTTTCGCTCGCGCAGCCCACCGGCAGTGCTGCGGCAACGTCCCGGGCTCTCCCGCGAGGCGCCGCTTGCCGCAAACTCTGCGGCATATCGATCACCGGACGGCGCTCATCGGCGCACCGCAAGAACGGCGCTACCGTCGCAAACGACCGGTCGGTTCCGCTGGCGGCAAATGGCGGACGCAAGGTTGCGCTCGCCTTGCGCAAAGCAACCGGAAGTGCGTTGGCACCGCCCCAGGCTCGCCCGCGAGGCGCCACTCGCAAGCGTGGAAGCCGTTGTCCTGTGCCCCAGGCGAGCCGCGTCGAGCGCAGCGCAATCCCCGCGCCGCCGTCCGAGTTCACTGGCAGTGCGATTAGGCCGGATAGGGAAAGAGTCTCCCGCAAGCTTCGCGGCACCTCGATCACCTGCCGGCGATGTCTGCTCTCAAAAACAGGCGCTACCGTCGCAAACGACCGGGCGGCGGTTCCGCTGCCGGAAGATGGCGGACGCAGGGTTTCGCTCGCGTCACACAACCCCACCGGGAGTGCGCCGGCGCCGCCCCAGGCTCGCCCGCGAGGCGCCACTCGCAACCGTGGAAACCGTTGTCCTGTGCCCCAGGCGAGCCGCGTTGAGCGAAGCGCAATCCCCGCGCCGGCATCCGGGTTCACTGACAGTGCGATTAGGCCGGATAGGGAAGGAGTCTCCTGCAAGCTTCGCGGTACCTCGATCGCCTGCCGGTGCTGCCCGCTCTCAAAAACAGGCTCGGGCGCGGCAAACATGCGTGCGGTTCCGCTGGCGGCAAATGGCAGCCGAAGGGCTTCACCCGCATCGCACAAGCGCACCAGCAGCGCCCCCGCGCGATTCCAGCCCATCCCGCTCGGCGCCAGCGCCACTTGCAACCTCGGAAACCGTTGTCTTGTGTCCGGAACCAGCGGCGTGCCGGGACGCGGAATCCCTGGCCTGCCTATCGAATTCACTGCCAATGCGACCAGCCCAGCCTTTGGGGGAGTGACGGCAGGCGCCAGTGGCAGGGTGTTGACGTGCCTGGCGTGAAGAGGCAAGGCTTGGGACGTGCGCGGAATCTCTGAAGCCGGGGCCGGGTCTCGACGGCCATCTAGCGGCATGGTGCAGATGGGAATCAACCCGGCCGCGGCTGGGGCCGGCGGCGCACTCAATCCACCGGCGATGGATTCGAAGGCCGGAGCAGCACGAAACGGCAATCCCATGCCGGGCAGCGGCGCCACGACGATGTTTGCCAGCGCAACCAGTTCGACCACGAAACCAGCTGCCGACGGCCCGCGTTTCGGCGCAGCGCCATCGGGTGCGTCTCCCGTCAGGCAGGCTAATATTCGCTGATGGTATTGTTCGCGGTGCTCATCGCTGCAGAACTTCCGCTCTTGCAGCATTCTGAAAAGGGGCACCGTTTTTCCGCAAATGAGGCAATGCAAAACACACCGTACCTACTTTGGATGGTAAGAAACGGTGGGACCGACTTCCTAGTGCGATTCACACCTAGTTCGCGGAGCTGTGGGCCTGAGAAGACCGCTCCCTGCGGTCACGGCTCAGTAACGAATCGACGTCATCGAATCGCGTACGGAATTGCACGTGCGTTACCGAGCCGTGACCGCAGGGAGCGGTTGTTACGGCCTCTTACGCCAGCGGCTCACGACGAGCGCGCGCGGGGCGTTTCCGTGAAGCGGTTTTATGCGGAGCGGTTTTGGCATGCGCATGGGTTGGACGAGCCCCGGCGCCCGCCCGGTCTTCGGCATGATATCCAGCAGGGCCTTCTGTGCCGCAACGAATCCGTCTACCGTTTGCCGCGTCAATTCCTGCAGCGTACCGGCCGGAATCGGGTTGACCACTTCCATGGTTTTGCGCGCGGTTTTCATGTTCACCGCCATCTGCTGGGTGGCGACATCCAACAGCTTCTTCTGCGCGTCGGATAAACGCTTCGGCCGCCTGGCGCGCCAGCTCCGTCACTTCGGTCTTCCTGCCAGCGTGTTTGCCGTTGGTGGTAACGCCGGTGGCGTGGGCGGTTTCCTCGGCGATGACGTCCACGAACTTCTTTTGGCTGCGAACGAAGTTCTCCATCCCGTCGCGCCACTGCGGCCAGCCCTTCGCCGGCAAACGGGTCGCCGATTTGCGGAGTCGATCCAGGCGTCGGTCTGTTTAGCGGCAAGGGACAGGAAATGCTGCTGCATGTCGATGAACGTGTCAAGGCTGCGGCGCACCACTTCCGTCATGGCGGCCAGCGGCATGTAGCCGCCGGTGCGTTCCTTCACGCCGGTCATTACGATCTCGTTCTCGCGTTCGGCCAGGTGCAGCAAGACTCGTTGTGCGGCGACGAAGTTCGACAGGCCTTCGCCGGCAATGTCGGTCGAAACCTCGGCCGGGAGTGCCCGCGCGGCCGTGAGCCGCTCCTGGAAGGCATGTAGCGTATTGGCATTCTGCCGCATGACCAGGTCTAACAGGACCCGCTGGGTGGCGAAGAAGCTCTCCGTCCCCTGGCGGACCCACCCCGATAGCAGGGAGAAGGGGGAAGAACCGCCTGCGTGGGTTGCGGCGGTATGGGTTTTTGCTTTGGGTGGCATTTTTTACTCCGTTTGCTGCATCGCATTGGTCGGTAAAGGCAGGGATTTCCAGGTGGTGGATGCCAAGACCGGCAAAGACCTGACGCGCGTTGTGCTCACACAGATCATCGTGGAGGATGCCAAGGGCCAGCCGGCCGGGCTGCCCCTGGAACTGCTACGGCAGTTGATCGTGGCGTCCGACCGCGCCGGGCAGGAATTCATCATGTGGTATCGCAAATCCGCCTTTGACGCCTACGGCAAAGTGCAGGAGACGCTCCAGGACCGTCTCACCGACGTGCGCGCGGCAGCCATGTCGCCGTTGAGCATGGTGAAGAACTTCTTCACGCCACCGGCACCGGCTGAGCCCGACGGCGAAGTAGAGCAACTGCGCCGGCGTAGTGTGCCGCGCTCGAGCTCCGGGACTGTGGCGCGGTGGCGTGGAACGCGCTACGGCGTGCCGCCCGCCTCTAATGAGACTTTAGGGTGTTATAGTCTCAATAAAAGTGTTAAGCTGATCTTGATCCAGAATGCCGGCCTTTTTAGGGTGGTTCGGTCGTCACATTAGCGTGGAAGAGGTGTTTAATGTACACGCGGCTACGAAGTTTTCGGCGCATGATGTTCATCATGTTGCCGGCCGTTCTGCTGCTCGCCGTGCCAGTCTTCGCACAGCAGGATTACGTTACTCAGTTTGATGCGTTCGCGGGCTACAATTTCCTGAACAGCGCAAAGCTTGGTCTCTCCGAACCCGGTTTTGGTGGACAATTCGGGTTCCGGCCAAAAACCTGGTACTCGTTCGGCTTCGACTACACCGCATCGGCCGGTGATATGACGATCGTGCCAAGCCTGTTGCCAACGGCGTTGCAGCAGCAGTTGGGGGCACAGCTTGGCGGTCTGGCGGCGGCGGGAATGTTGCCTCCGGGCTACAAACTGATGGTGCCGGCGCATTCCAACACACAGACTTTCGCGGTCGGTCCCCAGCTCGCATACCGGCATTTCAAGCATGTGACGCTATTCTTGCGGCCGGTGTTTGCGGGAGCCATACGCGAGACCGCCACTCCCAGGCCTGGTGATCCCATCGCCGCGGCTGTGGTTGCGCAGTTGACGCCCGCCGGGAAGAAGACAGACATTGCCCCGTTCATCGGATTTGGCGGCGGCTTCGACATTCTCTTCTCGCACCACTTCGCGATCCGAACGCAGGCGGACTATGTCTACGACCATCTGTTTAACGACATCTTAGCGGACGGCCGGTTCACCACCCGCTTCGCGATCGGTCCGGCATTCAACTTCGGCAAGAACATAGTGGAAACGCCGAATAAGAATTAGTGTGCGGGGGTTATGTGGCTCATGGCACGCTCGGTGAGTGCGCAGATGGTCAGGCTGGGATTGACGCCCAGGTTGGCGGCGATCACGGAGCCGTCGCAGATGTACATATTCTGGTATCCGAAGACGCGGTGGTGGTGGTCGATCACGCCTTGGGCCGGCGAGGCCGCGATCGGGCATCCTCCCAGAACATGCGCGGTTCCGGGCACATCAAAAAGAATTTCAGTGACCATGCTCATGGGGACACCCCCAATCAGAGTTGCCGCCTTGCGCGCGAATTCGTTGGCCTGCGGGATGTACGTGGGAATTCGATCGCCCCCGCTCATGGGCGTCTTATGGAAGGACCAGAACCAGGGATCAGCGACTCGCGCGCCCAACCGAACGGGTGCAGGCACCGGATGGCCCGGAATGGGTGGCGCAGGCCGGACGCAACAAGAGTGCGCAACTACAGCAGCACGCGCGTAAAACCGGGCGGCTGCCGGTGAGCAGAGTTGACATAAGGCCCATGGCGTCGGAGCCGGCGGGATAACGCGTCGACTCAATGTGCGTGTGGTCGTCGATAGAAAAGCCCCAGCCGATTCGGCGTTGGTACGCTCGCGATGGCCGAGTTGATCGCTGATGGCCGGGAGTGACCCCTTCTGCTTCAGCCGAAACAGCAGGTCCACGGTGCCCAGGGCTGAGGCCGCGAAGACCACGCTGCGACAGCTGAAACCCTGCGGCTCGCGCTTCATCCAAGACGTGGACTTTACCGTACGGACTTCGTAGCTGCCGCTCCCGTCAGCCCTGGCCGTTTAAGGAGATCACATCCACAACCCTGGTTTCCGGGAACGATAGAAGGTCTCGCCAGCGCCGGACGCGTCGGCTGCCCGCTTGAGGATGTGGTCCGCCGGACCCAGAATCCGATTCCGTGTCACGCCGAGCATGCGCGTGGCGGTCTCGTAAAACGGCGGCATTTCGCGCTTCCAATCGGTGAGACCCGCCCAGGAGCCAGCGTCCCAAATGGAATCGCGGGGGGCCAGCGACGTATTGGCGTAGGTGACCGAGCCGCCGCCCACCGCGCAGCCGTGCAGGATCATCACGTGCCGGAAGGGTCGGATGTTAAAAAAGCCGCGAAGGGCGATGCGCGGGCGCCAGATCCAGCGCCGCAGCAGCCAGTTGGTGCGCGGCAGGTTTTCCGGTGTCCACCGGCGGCCCATTTCCGTGACCGCCACCCGGTAGCCCTTCTCGGTGAGGCGGTGTGCAGAAACGCTACCGCCGAAACCCGAGCCAATTACGATGAAATCGAAATGCGGGCTCGCATCCGGCATAACAGTCTACAGACCGCTCCCTTCGGTCACGGCTCAGTGGGCGCATTCACTCGAACGGACCGGCTCCCCACATTCGGGCAAGCCTTCCGTTTGCGCGGGAATCCGCAGACCCGGCTTCAGAATCGCATCGCGCATGGACGCGAGCGAGTGCTTGAGGGACTTCTCGGGGTTGATCCCCATCATCGATCCAAACGCGCGCGTTACCGATCCAAATTCATCGCTCAGCGTGATGGCCTCGCCTTCCACGAAGACTCCGTTGTCGACTTCGGCAAACCGCCAATAGGAATTCAGCCGACGCAGGTATCCGTGGTCCTTGCCCACTTCAGCGACGTTTGTGGAGAGCGAGCGGCAGCGCCAGCGATGCGCGTCGACGCGCTCCCAGACCACGTCGCTTTCCACGTCGAGGACCGCGGGCTCTTTCATGCGCATGGAGTAGCGGAAGTGATCCTTTCCGGTACGGCACAGGAGCTTGGAGGTGGAGATGGTGTCCGGAAAATTCTGCGCACGGTGGTCGTAGTCCTGGAGCATCGAGACCAGGCGATCGAGGCTGGCGCCGGGAATAAACGCGGAGCCGATCCAGTCGTATAGCTGCCCTCCGGCGACCTTGCGCGGGTTGACGCCTTCGGGAGCGATGGTCTGGATCCGCCTGCTCAGAACCAGTTCTCCGTTCAAAGCGGCATTGGCATCTGCCAAAAGGAACGCCTTCCGGGAATCCATCCGGGCTTCCGCGGATTGGACGTAACAATTGAAATCGCGTGCAGTTTCGGGCTTCAGCCCGTCAGGAGCCGTAGCGGCCGGCACTGCGCAGCAGCAAATGACCAGAGCCGTGGCTCGCCAGCCGAATTGCGGGAGATTCATATTGGCACATCCGATTTATTATCCCTCCAGACCCGAAAGCTTGCGCAGATATTTGCGTTTGATTATCCGGGAGGTCGGAAAATTGCCATGCACAAGCTTGCTGAAGTGGAAGAAGCCAAGACGTTGATGAACGAGGCCAAGGACTGGGGAGTCTGGCATGGGCTCGCCGAGAAGCGTGCCCGCCCTTTTCATCCAGGAGCGACGCGCAGAAAGCTTCGGCCACGGCGAGGGGACTGAAACGCAAGAGCAGGGAAGCCTGAAGCGCCAGTGCCGGCCGCTCGGCCAGCCGGCGTCCTTCGCTTTCGGGAATATCCTTGCCGATGCCTGCAACGAAGCTGTGGTCGCCTTCGTCGAAGGCGCGCGCCACACGCATCATCAGCAGTGTCGCGGCTTCCGATTCGATGGTGAGGTCCGCCAGGACGTTGCGCATCAGCGGCTGTGCGATCAAAGGGCGGCCAAACGCATGGCGGTGGCGGCAATGATGAACGGCTTCCACCAGCGCCCGCCGCATCAGAGCAGCGGCACCCATCGTGCAATCCAAACGGGTATGCTGCACCATCTCGATGATGGTGGCCACGCCGCGCCCTTCCTCAGCCACCAGGCGCGCCCTTGCGCCATGAAACTCCACCTCGCTCGAGGCATTGGAGCGATTGCCCAGTTTGGATTTCAGCCGCTGCAGATGAAAGCCGTTGGGCTGATCGTCGGGTGTCCAACGCGGCAGGAAAAAACACGACGTGCCGCCGGGCGCCTGCGCCAGATAGAACGCATCGCACATGGGGCCGGGCAGAACCACTTGTGCCCGTCCACCACATAGGCGCCATGGCCGATCGGCCCGGCGCGGGTGGTGTTGGCGCGCACGTCCGACCCGCCCTGCTTCTCGGTCATGGCCATGCCCATGAGGACGCCGGCTTTCTGCGGTGCCGGACGGAACGATGGGTCATAGCTGGTGGAGTGAATCCGCGGCTCCCATTCAGCGGCGAGCGCGGGATCGTTGCGCAGCACAGGGACCGCGGAATAGGTCATGGAGATGGGGCAGACGTGTCCCGCCTCGTTCTCTGAAGCGAGCATGGCCAAGGCCCGTGCGACATATACGCCGGGGCGCGGGTTGGCCCATGGAAGATTGTGGATGCCGTGCTCCACCGCCAGGCGCATCAGGTTGTGCCACGCCGGGTGAAACTGGACTTCGTCGCGCCTCTGCCCGTAGCGATCGTGAGTGTCGAGCACCGGCGGATTTTCATTTGCCGGTACGGCCCACTCATTGGCTTCCGCACTGCCGGCTACGCGGCCGAACTCTTCGATTTGCGCGCACGCCCAGCCGGCGCCCTCGCGCGCCACGGCGGCGCGTAAGGCACGATCGGTGGAGAACAGGTTGTAGCCGGTCAGCGGCGGGGGCTGGTTCAAGACTTCGTGGTTCATGGGTGTACCTCGTGGGGCAGCAGTGGGGCAGGCCTTCCGGCCTGCCGCTGCCCTTTTGGGCGGCGTCTTCGGCTTGGTGAAGCGCGTTCGCGAGCCGCGCGCCGCGCGGAAGCGCGGCGGCAGGCCGGAAGGCCTGCCCCACTCGGTTACAGGCTATACCGCCCGGCCGCCAGCACGTGCCCAGCGATTTGTCTGCCGAGCCCGATGGTATCGGCGGGGTCGTGCTTGGCCAGACGGCGCAGGATGGCCATTTGGGTCCGCAGCATGTCGCCTTCGGCAACCGCACTGATCACCTTGCGTGCCGACAATTCTACACGCTCGATGGCATGTGCTACGTAGAACCGCGTCATGGCGATGGCTTGCTTGGCAGCGGCCGGGCCGCCGCTGGCGAACAGTTTCTCGGCGCGCAGAAGGCACGACTCCATGGCGTAGACTTCCATGATGCAATCGGCCAGTGCGCCCATCACTTCCTGTTGATCCGGCATGGCCTGCATGTACTTCTGGGAGGCCGCGCCGGCGGCGAACAGGGTGAGCTTTTTGGCGCTGCGCGAGCAGGTGGTGCTCGGAGGACAGAGGGCCCTCCCGGTCTTCGGCCGGCACCGGGCCGGACATCACTTCATCCATGAGCTGCTTGATAGCCGGTAAGAGCGGCAACTGGCCCGCCATGGCGCGCTTCATCAGGAAGCCGGTGATAATCGAGACGGTTGATTTCGTTGGTGCCCTCGAAGATGCGGTTGATGCGCGAATCGCGGTAGGCCCGCTCGGCCGGGTATTCCTCGACGTAGCCGTACCCGGCAAAGATCTGGAGGACGTGGTCCACCACCATGTCGAGCATCTCCGAGCCCCACACCTTGAGGATGGAGCACTCGACGGCGTACTCTTCGATGCGCTTCTGGATCTCGCGCGAGGCGCCTTCTTTGCGGGTGTCCAACTCGGACAGGGCGGCGTCGATCATCCCGATGGTGCGATAGACCAAGGACTCGCCCGCGTACACGCCGGCGGAGCATTCGGCCAGCTTCTCCTGAATCAGCCCGAATTCAGAGATGGATTTGCCGAACGCCTTGCGGTCTTTGGAGTAGCGAATGGCCTCCTGCAAACCGCTGCGCGCGCCACCGACGGCGGCCGCCGCGAGCTTGAAGCGCCCGATGTTCAGAATATTGAACGCGATGTGGTGCCCTTTGCCGGCTTCACCCAGCAGGTTCTCCACCGGCACCTTACAATCGGCCAGAATCAGGGGGCAGGTCGACGAACCGCGGATGCCGAGCTTGTGCTCTTCGGGGCCGACCGAGAAGCCCGGCGTGTTGCGCTCGATGATGAACGCCGAAAACTTCTCGCCGTCGATCTTGGCGAACACCGTGAAGACGTCGGCGAACCCGCTGTTGGAGATCCACATCTTCTCGCCGTTGAGCACGTAGTGCTTGCCGTCCGGAGAAAGCACAGCGCGCGTGCGGCAATTCATGGCGTCGGAACCGGACGACGATTCCGACAGCGCGTACGCGGCGATCCACTCGCCGGAACCAAGCTTGGGCAGATATTTGCGCTTCTGGGCATCCGTGCCGTACCACACGATGGGCAGCGTGCCGATGCCCACGTGCGCGGAGAATGCCACGGAGAAGCTGCCTAGTTTGCTGATCGACTCGGCGACGATGGCCGAAGTCACTTTGTCCATTTCCAGCCCGCCATAGGCTTCCGGGATGTCCACGGCCATCAGGCCGAGTTCCCCCGTCTTGCGGAGCAGACGCCTGGTCGTTTCGAAATTCTTGGCCTCAATCTCATCGGCCGCCGGCAGGACTTCGTTGATGGTGAACTCTGCCGCGGTCTTGGCGATCTGCCGGTGCTCGTCGGTAAAGTCCTCGGGCGTGAAAACGTCTTGCGGCTTGCGCTCTTCGGTTAGAAAACTGCCGCCTTTGGCGGCCTTTGCGATCGTTGCTGTTTTGACTGTCGGCATGTCTCTCACCTGATACTACTCCCCCCTTTATGGTTGCGTGTGCAAACGTTCTCTCATTTGGCTGGCTAAAACTTGTGCGTGCGGCTCGCGGAACATTTCCGCATGCCCGGCCGGAACATCGATCACTTCGAGTTGCGGAATCAGGTGGCGCCACCGGTTGCCCAAGTCCCAGTGACGGCCTGAGGGTCTCTCGGTTGTCTGCAGGATCAGGACGCGCCCGGGATAGGTGGGAGGATCGTAGTTCCTGGATGCGATCAGGAAGGCGTATTCGAATTCGTATCGCGGTGCTGCGGTCTCTGCGTCGCGGGAGGTTTCCCTTTGGTCTCGCCGCAAGCGTGCTTGAAGCCGTGCGATCCCAACCTGATGCTTTAAGAAAGCCGGGATCTTCCTGGCACCCGCCCGGCTCATTTCCTGCAAGTGGAATTGCCACTTCTCGAATCGCGAGTTGATCCGGCCCAAAGCTCCCAGGCCCTTATCATAGGCCAGGTTGGGGCTGTCGATCATCACCAGCAGCCCGACCTGGTCGCCTTCGGCGATGATCTGGCGAGCGGTTTCATACATGAGCACGCCATACAGGCACCAGCCACCCAGATAGTAGGGGCCGTGCGGCTGGAATTTGCGCACGGCCTTCTTGACGTGGCTGGCGATCTCGGCAAGTTGATACGGGGTGGAAAGCCGGTCGGGCCGTAGCGCACTTAGATCCACTCCGCAAAAAGGCTGGTCGTGGCCGATAGCATTGGCCAAGGGAAGGAAGAACGGTCCCGCTCCCAAGCAAATGAAGGGTGTCCGCGATCCGGCCGGCTGCACATAAAATACCTTGCCTTCCGCGGACGACAGGCCGGCCTTTTGCAGAAGGTCAGCCATTCCCTCAATAGTCTGAGCCTGAAAGACCTCGGCCATGGACAATTGCTTGCCGAATTCCTGTTGGATGCGGTGGCTCAAGCGTGTAATCAGCAAGGAGTGCCCGCCGAGCTCGAAGAAATTTTGACGGGTACCGATGGGGCGCGTGTCCAGCAGATCCTCCCAAATCGCCACCAGCCTGTGTTCGATTTCGTTGGTGGGGGCGGAGGGTGCTTCTTCCGGCACGACCTGGATTTTTTCAGCGGCTGCCAGAGCGCCGCGATCGACTTTGCCGTTGGGTGTCAGCGGAAAAGCCTTGGGGAACGCGAAGGCGCTGGGAACCATGTAGGCAGGCAGGTTCGACGCCAGAAATTGCCGCAGGCCGGCCGGTGCGACCGGGTCTCCACTCCGCGTCACGATATGGGCCACCAGAACCTTGCCCCCGACGCGATCGTCCGCGGCCGTGACGACGGATTCTTTGACATCCGGATGCTGTCCCAGCGCGGCCTCGATCTCGCCCAGTTCAATGCGATGGCCCCGAATCTTGACCTGTTGGTCCACACGACCGAGGAAATCCACGCGGCCATCCGGAAGGTACTTCACCAGATCGCCCGTACGGTAAACCCGCTGCCCTACCGGAGTGGGTAGCTGGACGAACCGCTCGGCAGTCAGTTCCGGCCGGTTCCAATATCCGGGTGTGACACCGTCCCCTCCGATGTACAACTCGCCGGGGACACCGACGGGAACCGGGTACCGGTGGCTGTCGAGCACAAACAGCGAGGTGTTGGCGATGGGTCTGCCAATGGTGATGTCGCCGGATGAGCCGAGCGGTTCCATGGTGGACCAGATGGTAGTCTCGGTGGGGCCATACATGTTGAAGATCTGTCCCACGCCCGTGCCGCGGATTTCTTCGGCAACCGCCGGCGCCAAAGCTTCGCCACCCACCAGCAGCATGCGCAGCGACCCTACCGCGGTGTGGCCGCCTGGAAGGTCGAGCAGCATACGGGCCAGCGAAGGGGTGCACTGCAGATGGGTGACGCGATGCCGCGCTATCTGCTCGGGAATCGTGGCCACCGCCGGCATGTCGGCGTTCTCTTCCTGGAGCACCATGCGGAAGCCCCGCGCCAGAGTCCAGAACAATTCCAGCACCGAAATATCGAATGAGATGCTGGTCACCGCGAGCCAGACGCCTGGGCCTTCCCGCCCGATGGTTTGATCCATCCCGGTGAAAAAATTGACCACGTTCCGGTGACTGACCATCACTCCTTTGGGCTTGCCGGTGGACCCCGAGGTGTAGATCATGTAAGCCACGGATTCACTGGAAAACGCGCGGACGAATTGATCGCCACTCTGCGCTTGAATGATGGCGGCGTCGCTGTCGACGGCGACGATCCGCGCTCCCGAATCCGCCACGCGCCCGCGGAGACTCTCCTGGGTGACCACTACGGGGACTTGCGCGTCGGCGAGCACATAGTTGATCCGCTCGGCGGGATAGGTTGGGTCCAGCGGAAGATAGGCGCCGCCGATTTTGAGAGTCGCCAGCAGAGCCACCACCAGGTCGAGCGAACGGTTCAGGCAGATGGCTACGCGGTCGCCGGGCGTAACCCCGGCCTGCTCCAGATGCCGCGCCAGTTGATTCGCACGAGCATTCAATTCACGGTAGGTCAGGTGGCCCTCTTGGAACACCACGGCCAGGGCATCCGGCGTGCGTCCCACCTGCTCTTCGATCAGATCGTGCACGCGCTTCTGGCGGGGATAGTCGACAGCGGTCTGGTTCCAAACTTCTAAGACCTGCTGCTCCGCGGAGGTCAGCAGGGGCAGTTCCGCCAGCGGCTGGTTGCGATCTTCGGCCATGGCCGCCAGCAGAGTGTGGAGATGTCCTAACGTCCGCTGGATGGAGGCGGAGTTGAAGCGCTGCTTGTCAAAACTCAGGCGCAGGATGAGTTCCGGCTCGCCATAGCCATACAGCGTGAGAGGGAAATTGGTGCGCTCCCGGAGGTGTACGTGGCGGCGCGCCCAAGCGCCACCCTCGGTTTGCATCGAGGAGTTCAGCAGGTAGTTGTCAAAAACCAGAATGCTTTCAAACAATGGTGTGCCGCGCGGAACGTCACTCCACCGTTGAATCGAAGTCAGGGGAGTGAGTTCGTGATTGCGGACCGTCAATTGACTGGCGCGGATCTGTTTGAGCCACGGGAACAGGTTCTGATCGCCGGGAACGGACACGCGCAGCGGCACGGTGTTGATGAAAACTCCCACCACGGATGCCGCGCCGGGGAACGCACCGCGGCATGCGCGCGTGACGCCGAAGACGATGTCGGCGGAGTTGGAGTAACGGCTGAGGAGAAGCGCCCATGCTCCCTGGACCACGGTGTTGAGAGTGAATCCCTCGCGCGCCGACAACCGGCGTAACGCCGTGGTTGTGTCAGCCGGCAGGCGGATTTCTTCTTCGCCATGCCCGGGGTGCTCGCTGGCCCCAGCGCCATCCAGTGCGACCAGCGGTGTGGCTTGCCGGAAACCCTGCAAGGCCTCCCGCCAGTAGTCTTCCGATGCGTCGGCGTCGCGGCCTTCGAGCCACTCGATAAATTCCCGGTAGGGGCGGGGAGCAGGCAGATGCAATTCGCGGCCGCTGCGCCTGGCTTCGTATAGGGCGAAGAGATCCTTCAGGATGTCCGGAAACGAGCGGCCATCCAACAGCGCATGGTGGAAGGTCCAAACCAGGGTGTACTGTTCTGATAAACGGAAAAGCGCGAATCGGGTAATCGGCGCGCGGTCCATTTCGAACCCGGCCCGGCGGTCATCGTTCAGATACCGTTCCACCTGCTGCTGCTGGACGTGCACAGGAAAGCCCCGCAAGTCGTCCGTGACAAACGGCAACACCGCCGTGGCGTGAACCACCTGGAGCGGCTCCGAAGCCTGTTGCCAGACAAAGCTGGTGCGGAACACATCCTGCCGGCGGACCATTTCTTCGGCCGCCCAAACCAGCGCCGCACTGTCGACATCCTCCGGGAGCGAACAGACCAACTGCTCGATGTCGAAGCCGGCGTTGGGATGATGAAGGCAGTGGAACAACATACCTTCTTGAATCGGGGAGAGCCGATAGCCATCGGCGGATGGAGCGCTAGTGGATTCCAGTGCAACCCCGCCTCCGTTTTGACTGTCCCGTACCATTTGTATAGTGAGTGTCTAATTCAGGTTTTCGAAGATCCCAGCCGCACCCATGCCGCCACCCACGCACATGGTCACCATCCCGTATTTGGCGTTACGGCGCTTGAGCTCCTCGATCAGGCTGGCGGTCAGCTTGGCGCCCGTGCAGCCGAGGGGATGCCCCAGGGCAATGGCGCCGCCGTTGACATTGACTTTGGCCATGTCGATGCCCAGGGTCTTGATGACGGCCAGCGATTGCGCGGCGAAGGCCTCATTCAATTCGATGAGATCGATCTGATCCAGGCTGAGGCCCGCCAACTTGAGCGCCTTCGGGATCGCATAAACGGGTCCAATGCCCATTTCTTCGGGCAGGCAACCGGCATACGCAAACGCCACGAAGCGCGCCAGCGGCTTGAGACCCATGGCCGCCGCACGTTCGCTCGACATCACTACGGCTGCGGCTGCGCCGTCCGAGGTTTGCGACGAATTGCCAGCCGTTACCGTTCCCCTGGCGTGAAACACCGGCTTGAGTTTGGCCAGAGCCTCCAGGGACGTGTCCGCGCGAGGGCCTTCGTCGGCCTGGAACTGAATCTCCTTCTTTTCGGGCTTGGACTTTCCGTTGGGCGTGATGAAGGTAACGGTGACCGGCACGATCTCCGTGAATTTCCCGGCAGCTTGCGCCGCCAGTGCCTTTTGATGGCTGGCCAGCGCAAACTGGTCGGCCTCCTCGCGCGAAATGCCGTAGTGTTGCGCCACACGCTCCGCGGTCAGGCCCATATTGAGATATGAATTCGGGTAGTGCTCTTCCAGCCAGGGATTTATCGAGATTTTATTGCCGCCGAAGGGGATCAGAGACATGGATTCGGTCCCTCCCGCGACGATTACGTCGGCGCCTCCACCGCGGATGCGGTCGGCGGCCAAGGCGATGGTTTGCAGGCCCGACGCGCAGTAACGGTTGACGGTCATGGCGGCGGATTCGATGGGCAAGCCCGCGCGGAGCGAGCAAATACGTGCCACATTCTGCCCCTGCTCGGCTTCCGGCATGGCGCAGCCGATGATTACATCTTCGACTTCCTTTTTGTCCAGGTTGGGCACGCGCTCGAGCGCGCCCTGGATGGCGAAAGCGCCCAGGTCGTCCGGCCGCGTGGCGCGCAGCATACCTTTGGGGGCCTTACCGACGGCCGTACGGACCGCACTTACGATGACTGCTTCTCTCATGTTGGTTCTCTCCACCGCTCCCTTTGGTCACGGCTCAGTAGTGGGGCAGGCCTTTCGGCCTGCCGCCGGCTTTCAGCCGGCGCGCCGCGCGGAAGCGCAGCGGCAGCCTGAAAGGCTGGCCCCACTTACCGAGCCGTAACCTTGGGAGCGGTTCTTCGTATTCCTAATTCCTCAGCGGTTTTCCGCTCTTCAGCGTGAATGCAATCCGCTCCTGCGTTTTCTTTTCGCCGCACAAAGACAGGAACGCCTGTCGCTCCAGGTCCAGCAGATACTGCTCGCTCACCGGCGTGCCCGGTGTGATATTGCCGCCGCACAGCGCGTGCGCCACCCAATTGGCGACCTTCACGTCGTGGTCGCTGATGAATTCGCCTTCGCGCATGGTGTGAACCGCCATCTTCAGAGTGGCCAGCAGATTCTGGCCCGGCGCCGGAATATCGGTACGGGGCAGGGGAGCCGCGTATCCGGCATTAGCGATATCGAGCGCCACATGCTTGGCGTCCGTAAGTAGTCGATCGCGGTTGAGCGTGATGCGATCGGACAATGTCAGGTATCCGAGATGCCGCGCCTCCATGGCGGAGGTCGACACCTTGGCCATGGCAATGGACTCGAAGTTGCGGCGCAGCGCCTCCATCAATTCGATGGATTCATTGCGCCCGCCCTCGCGAACCGATGCGGCCGCGTTCACGGCATGGATGGTCATCTCCTTGCAGCCGCCGCCCGCGGGCAGCAGGCCCACGCCGCATTCCACCAGCCCCATGTAGAGTTCGGCATGCGCCTGGCGGCGCACACCGTGGATGGCAATCTCCGCGCCCCCGCCCAGGCAGAAGCCGAACGGCGCCACCACCACCGGGCGCGGACAAAATTTGATGGACGCCGTCATCCGCTGGAAAGCGCGGACCATGAGATCGACGTCGTCCCACTCGCCTTCCTGCACGCTGAGCAGCAACTGCATCAGGTTCGCCCCCACCGAGAAATTGTCGGTATCGCCGCTGATCACGAAAGCCGAGAAGTTCCGCACCGCATCGCTATCCGCGCGCAAAGTATCGGTAAGCATGCGGACCACGTCTTCGCCGATCGCGTTCTTAAGCGAGTGGAGCTCCAGGCAAGCCACTCCATCACCCAGATCGACGAGCGACGCGCCGGGGTTGTGCTTCACCACGCCGTTGGATGCGCGGAAACGTGCCACGCGCGCAATGCCCTCGGTTTCGGCGACCGGCTTATAGTTGCCGCTGGCGGGGTCGAAGCACTCCCGGCCGTGATCGCGATACCAGGACCCGGCGCCGGTGGCCAGCAGCCGTTCCACGTTTGCGCTCACCGGTTCTCCGGCGGCCCGCATACGCTCCACGGTAGGCCGCACGCCGGCGACATCCCAAAGCTGGAACGGCCCCATTTCCCAGTTGAAGCCGGCGCGCATGGCGCGATCCACGCTGGCGGCGTCATCGGCAATTTCCGGCAGGCAATCGGCAGCGTAGTTCCACAAGGCGCTGAGCAGCTTCCAATGGAAGCGCGCGGCGTTGTCCTTATGCGGATCGCCGCCCAGCAGTTGCATCAAACGCTCGGGCAGCTTCTCGACGTTCTTAGCAATCTCGAGCGTGGGGAACTTAGGCCGCGATGCCGGACGATATTCGAGCGTCTTCCAATCCAGAGCGAGCCGTACCTCTTTGCCCTGGGCGTCCCTCTCCTTTTTGTAGAAGCCCTGTTTGGTCTTGTCACCCAGCCAGCGGCGTTCCAGCATGGTCTGGATGAATGCCGGCATGGTGACACTCTGCTGCTGGGACTGCGCAAAATTTCCGGCCACATGCGCCAGCACGTCGAGCCCCACCAGATCCGCCAGACGAAAGGTTCCGGTGCGCGGCCAGCCAATGGAGGTGCCGGTCAGCGCGTCCACTTCTTCCACGCTCAGGTCTTCGGTCTGCATCAGGCGAACGGCTTCGAGCATGATGAATACGCCGATCCGGTTGGCGATGAAGTTGGGCGTGTCGCGCGCGACAACCACTTCTTTGCCGAGCCGCAAATCGGCGAAGTTGGAGACTGCCTTAACCACCGCCGGGTCGGTTTCCGGCGTGGCGATGATTTCCACCAGGCGCATATAGCGCGGCGGATTGAAGAAGTGCGTTCCCAACCAGCGCCGCCGCAAATGGTCCGGAAGCTTCGTGGCAATCGACGCGATGGGCAGGCCGCTGGTGTTGGTCGTCAGGATCGCCTCCGCCTTCAGATGGGGCGTGATCTTTTCCAGCAGCGCCTGCTTGATCGCCAGGTTCTCGGTCACCGCTTCGATGACCCAATCGCAGTCGCGCAGCATTTCGAGATCGTCGTCGAAATTGCCGATGGCGATCCGTGACGCCGCGGAGGCTTCGTAGAAGGCGGCCGGCTTGCTCTTCTTGAGCGCATCGAGCGCCTGGGCGGCAATGCCGCTGGGCGGCCCTTGTTTGGCGACGATGTCCAGCAGCACCACGGGTAGACCGGCATTGGCGAAATGCGCCGCGATACGTGAACCCATGGTGCCGGCGCCTAGCACGGCCACTTTGCGGATGAGGATGGAATTTTCCTGGCCGGACGAAGCGGCTCCGGCGGATTTCAAAATCGGTTCAGCGGTCATCCTTTTCTCCTAATTCGCGGTTCCGCGCGTGCCATTGCGCCGCTTGGTTCGTGCCAAGCCTTGCGTGAGCGTACGCACAAACTGCGATGCGATCTCTTCTGCCGAAAGAGCTCCTTCCGGCTCATACCATTTGCAGATCCAGTTCAAGGCGCCCTCGATCGCAAATGCGGCGATCTTCGGATCGCAGGGCGAGATCGATCGATCCTCGATGCCTTCCTCGAGAAACGATCGAAGCCGTCGGTCGATCTTTCTCTTGTAATTCCGCACTTCGGTAAAAGCTTCACTGGAAAGGTCGCCTTCGTCGAGCCGCATCACGCACCTTCCGAAGTTGACCGTCATGACATTGGCGTACGAAAAGATGAACGCCTCGACCTTCTCCAGGCCAGTTCCACAGTGGGAGGCGATCTCGTTGAGCGTTTCCTCAATTAAGGTCGTGCCCAAGCGATAGCACTCCAGCAGAATCTCTTCCTTGTTGCGGAAATAGTGGTAGAGGGCGGGCTTAGTAATGTTTAATCGTTCAGCCACATCATTGAGTGAAGTCCGCCCGTAGCTCTTCTCCAGAAAGAGCTGTGCGGCGGTTTTCAACACTGCCTCACGTTTGGTGGCGGGATCACGCCGCCGGTCGGCAAATGCTTTCCAATGCGATGGGGGAACGACTGCGTCTTTTGACATGACGTAGATGCCACAATCCGATTGACACCGGACCGCGCACTTGATATCTTACCCATGGGTAAGTTAAAAGGCAAGCGAGTTATCAGTTCTCAGTTTTCAGCATTCGCAGTTACACCCGGCAATTGCCGGGCAAGTGGTGACCGCTGAGGGTTTTAACTGAAAACTGATTACTGAAAACTGACTGCTGAAAGCTAATACTATGCGCACGGTAGAGGACGGCGATCTGCCGCTCCAGCGCATTTACCGCTGGGAACGCGAACGCGCGGCGGAAATATTTCTCACGCAACCGACGGGCGGACAGGTACGCGACTGGACGTGGTCCGAGGCAATCGGCGAGGCGCGGCGGGCGGCGGCTTACCTGAAAGCGCAGAATTGGGAGCCGGGATCGCGCGTGGCCATCCTGTCGAAGAACTGCGCGTGGTGGATACTGGCCGACCTCGCCATCTGGATGGCCGGTCATGTGTCCGTACCGGTCTATCCTTCACTGAAGCCGCAAACGGTGCGGCAGATTCTGGAACACAGCGAATCGAAAGCCTGCTTTTTGGGCGCGACAGACGAGAAGGAAATGGTGGAGTGCGGCATCCCCGCGGGGGTCTGCTCCATCCGGTTTCCAACTGCGGCCGGCGACGGTTCCGGGACGTGGGACGACCTGATGCGGGCTATGCCGCCGCTCGCTGAATCGCCGACCCGCTCGGCCGGGGAGCTCTCCACCATTATTTATACGTCCGGCACCACCGGGACCGCCAAGGGGGTGATGCACAGTTTCGCGGCGTTCCCCTATAACGCCAGGATCGTCGCGGAAATGCTCGGGCTGACTGCAGATCAGCGCATCCTTTCTTATCTGCCGCTGGCGCATATTGTGGAGCGTGTGGGCGTGGAGGCGATGTCCGTATTCCTGGGCTCGCGCATCTTCTTTACCGAGAGCCTGGAGACCTTCCTGGCGGACTTGCAGCGCGCGCGGCCAACGATCTTTCTCTCCGTGCCGCGGCTGCTGCTGAAATTCCAACAGAATGTTTTCGCGAAAATTCCCAAGCAAAGGCTGGACAAGCTGTTCCGCGTGCCGGCGGTGAGCCGCCTGATCAAGCGGAAAATCCTGCGCCAGATGGGGATGGACACGGTGCGCTACGCCGCTTGTGGAGCGGCGCCGCTGCCGGTCGACATCCTGCTGTGGTTCCGTGAACTCGGTTTGAACCTGGTGGAAGGCTATGGCATGACCGAGACGCTGATCACGCACCTTCCCGCGCCGGGGACGGTCCGGCCCGGCTATGTCGGCTGCGCGATGAATGGCGTGGAAGCCCGGGTGGGACAGAGCAGCGAACTGCAGCTACGCAGCCCCATGAATATGCTGGGCTACTACAAAGACCCCGTGGGCACAAGCAGTTCGTTCCTGGCGGATGGTTTTTTTCATACCGGAGACGTTTGCGAAATCGCCGCCGACGGCCAGCTCAAGATTGTCGGCCGCATCAAGGAACAATTCAAGACCAGCAAGGGGAAGTATGTTGCGCCCGCCCCCATTGAAAGCAAGCTGATCGCACATCCGGACGTCGAGGCGTGCTGCCTGATGGGCGCCGGGCTACCCAGCCCATTCGCGGTGCTGCTGCTATCCGAGCAAGCCCGCCAGCGCTCGTCCGATCCCCAGGCGCGGCGAGCGCTCGAGACCTCTTTGCAGGCTCTGCTCGAAGGAGTAAACGCACACCTCGATCCGCACGAGCGCGTGGCCTTCATCGCCATCGTGGACGGTCCGTGGACCGTAGGAAATGGTTTGATGACCCCCACACTCAAGCTCAAGCGCCCCGTTTTGGAAAGCCGCTATCAAGGCCTGGTAGATAGCTGGAAGGCCAGCAACCGGCCGATCGTGTGGGAATCCACTCCGTAGATTCTGCTCAGCGCGCGCGATCAGCGCACATCCGCGAAACCTAGTGATGAAGTGTTCGACGTTGACGTACCAGAGACGCTACGTTACGATGTGAATGCGGGGTGGAGCAGTCTGGTAGCTCGTTGGGCTCATAACCCAAAGGTCGAAGGTTCAAATCCTTCCCCCGCAACCAACCCAATCTTAACCCCCAGTCGATAGTTCGGGACGGAACGTCGGACCGTGTACGGCAGCGTGCCGGCGGGCATCCGTTCGAATGGCTCCCACCGCTCTGTTGCCCCTTTGGTACGCAAGTTCACCGATCGCCGCGCGTAAATGCCGCCAGCAGGAACATAACGAGTATCCGTTGTAACCTGGGGCTCGCGAATGCCGACCAAGAGATGAGCCCATTTATTTGGAACGCCGGACCGTAGTCTACGAAGTACTGTACGAGGAAGCATGCTAAACCATCGGGGCCTCCTATTGTTTCTAGCGGCCGCGGGCGTCGCCCTATTGGCTGTGGATCCGGCAGAAGCAATTTCGGTTACCATAACTACCTCCACTTCGCCGCCGGCACCGGTTGGCGCGAAGGTAACCTTTAGCGGCGTGGCATCAGGCGCCGGCAGCAATCTCTGGTACCGTTTTCGTGTCAGGGAAATGGGCGGTCACTATCGGATGATTCGCGACTGGGGCCCGTCTAACGTCCTGGACTGGACGGCGAGCGCCCACGAGGGCGTCTATGAGATGGAAGTCTCGGCGCGTGATCTGGACGCCGACGATGCGGCGGTGGCTTCCACATTGTTCCAGTTTGTCCCGGTGGTCACAGCCCAAAACCCCGTAGTGTCGCCCACCAGCAACTCGCTGGTGTTTTTGTATAGCGCGCCCGCATGCAGGGAACTGGAATGGATGCGCGTGTCATTCTGGGGACCGGACGGTATCATCCACCAGACGCCCTATCAGGATTGCAACGGCCTGAGCATGAATTTCTATCTGGCGGGGATGCTCCCGGATACGAACTACACCGCGTGCCATACCCTTAATATCGGCTCAGCATTTTGCACCAGTGTGGACGTTACGTTCACCACGGGAGATCTGCCGGCGGGCTTGTACTCCGACGCGATTCTGGTGCCTGGCCCAGCTTCGGCATCGGACCACATTTTGCTGGGCAGCCCGATAGGCCCCATTCCCGAGGCGAACGATCTTGCCGGCAACGTGCTATGGTACGGGCCTGGCGACATCTCGTTTATAACTCGCACGGAAGCCGGCGGCGACATGTGGGGAATCGTGGAGGTAGCCAACAGCGTTTCCGCCCAGCAGGCAGTGCGTAAATTCGATTTGACCGGCATGACGTTACTGGAAACCAACGCCTCGCGAGTAAACGAGCAATTGACCGGCATGGGAAAGCGCAAGATCAGCGCCTTCCACCACGAAGCTCGTCCTCTCTCCAACGGCCGTGTGGCTGTGCTGGGAAATGTGGAACAGATTCTTACGGATGTCCAGGGCTCTGGACCGGTCGACGTCATGGGCGACATGATCGTGGTTCTGGACCGGGATCTGAACGTCGTGTGGACGTGGGACACGTTTGACAACCTGGATGCTAACCGCAGGGCGGTTCTGGGGGAGACTTGTCCCAATGCCGGTTGTCCCCTCACGCTGTTGGCCGCCACCGCGAATGACTGGACCCACGGAAACGCGATCCAGCAGACGGCGGATGGCAACCTGCTGTATTCGACGCGTCATCAGGATTGGCTGATCAAAATCGCCTACGAGAACGGCAATGGCGACGGCCACATCATCTGGCGGATGGGCAACGAAGGCGACTTCACCATCAACTCGACGGACCCATATCCCTGGTTCACTCATCAGCACGACGGAAACTTCGAACTCGGAGACCCATCCAAGCTCCTGGTTTTCGACGATGGCAACACTCGCATTACCGCGATGAACGGCGGAAATAGCCGCGGCCAGGTGTTCCAGATCGACGAACAGAACCACGTCGCCACGCCGTTGCTGAACGCGGACCTGGGTGTGTATTCGGAGGCTGTCGGCTCGGCGCAAGTTTTGCGCAACGGGAATTTCCACTTCGATGCGGGCTTTGTTCAGGAGAACAACACCATCGATTCGTATTCCTTTGAAGTCAGCCCCAGCGGGCAGATCCTATACAACGCCCATCAAAACGCGATCCTTTATAGAAGTTTCCGCATGACGGACATGTATACACCGAACTAAACGACCGTATGAGACGCCGAACGTTTCTCAGGCAAACCAGCGCCGCCGCTTTCGGCCCGATGGCCAAACGGTTGGGTGCAGCTTCCGCGTCGCCTAACGTCGTTCTGATCCTTGTCGACGACATGGGATACGGCGACTTGAGTTCGTACGGATCGAAGATTTCCACGCCGAACCTGGATAACATGGCGCGTGACGGCGTTCGGTTTCGCCAGTACTATTCCGCCAGCCCGGTCTGCTCGCCATCGAGGGCCTCCATTCTGACGGGACGCTATGGTGTGCGCGCTGGAGTTCCCACGGTCTTGCAACCCACCGATACCGGCGGGCTGGCCGACACGGAAACAACCATCGCACAGATGCTGAAACCCGCGGGCTACAGCACGATGTGTATCGGAAAATGGCACCTGGGGCGGCCCAATTCCTATTTACCGACCAGCCGCGGTTTCGACGAATACTACGGCATTCCCTATAGCAACGACATGGTTCCCTCGATTCTGATGCACAACACCGAAATCATCGAATCTCCGGTCAACCTGACAACGCTGACGAAGCGATACACGGATCAGGCGGTTAACTTCATTCAGAAATCCAAGGCCTCGCCGTTCTTTCTTTATATGCCGCATACCTTTCCTCACATCCCTCTAGCAGCGTCGCCTGATTTTCTCGGCAAGTCCGGTATGGGTCTATATGGGGACGTGGTTCGGGAACTGGATTGGAGCGTGGGGCAGGTCATCCAAGCGCTTCAAGACAACGGAGTGGATCAAAACACTCTGGTGATGTTCACCAGCGATAACGGGCCGTGGTACCAGGGCAGTCCAGGACGGCTGCGCGGCCGTAAGGGCGATACGTTTGAAGGCGGCATGCGAGAACCGTTCATCGTCCGCTTTCCGGGCGTAATCCCTAGTGCTAATCCTCGGGGCCGGCGGGCCTCGGTGGAAGGCAGGGTTGTGGACTCATTCGTCACCGCCCTGGACATTCTTCCGACCATCGCCAATATTACGCACGCCCCCCTTCCAAAGAATTCGATGGACGGCGTCGATATCGGGCCGATACTTACGGGGCAGGCGGAGAGTGTCGACCGGCCCCTGTTCCTATACTTCAATAACTGGGACCTGCAGTGCGCCCGTATGGGCCAGTGGAAATTGCACATGTCACGCGGTAACACGCCGGCCTATACGCCCACGCCCAAAGTGGGTTACTTCAACCTGCGCTTGATCAACCCCGAACTCTACGACATCGACACGGACCCGGAGGAAGCTGAGGATGTTTCGGCGCAAAATCCCGACATTGTCGCGCAAATTCAGGCTGGAGTAGCGCAACTCCTGCCGGGACTGCCCAGCCAGGTACAGGCCGCCTGGCAGGCCACGCAAACCCAACCCGTGGTTCCCAACGAGCCCGGAGCCTGGCCAGTGCCCATTTTGTAGATGGCGGCTTCCGGTTCCAACCCGTTCCGCATTGTGCAGAGCGCGGATCTGCACGGTTTTGACGCACAGAGCGGCGCCGTTCCCAAGATTGCGTCTTTGCTGATCAAGCCGGCGTCCGCCGTGTGCAATCTGGATTGCTCGTACTGCTTCTATCTGGATCGTGACGCTGATCCCTATGAGGGCGCGCGGACACGCATCATGCCGGCGGACACTCTGGAGCGCCTGGTGGAGACCTACCTTTTCTATTCCTTCCCGGCATCGCAGTTCGCTTTTCAAGGTGGCGAGCCAACACTGGCGGGCCTGCCTTACTTCCGCGCGCTGGTGGAGTTACAGAAGCGCCACGGACGGCCCGGTCAGTCGGTCTCCAACTCCATCCAGACCAATGGAATACTCTTGACTCGCGAATGGTGCCAGCTTTTCCGCGACTACGAGTTTCTGGTGGGGCTGTCTCTCGATGGACCGCAAGACGTGCATGATCGCTACCGGGTCAACAAGTCTGGCCACGGCACCTGGGACGCCGTGATGGACGCGGTCTCTCTACTGCAACGCGAACGAGTTGAATTCAATGTGCTGAGCGTCGTCAGTCAGGCTAACGTTCAGAGGGCGCTCGAGACCTACCAGTTCTTTCGCGGCTTGGGCGTGGACAATCTCCAGTTCATCCCTCTCGTCGAATTCCACCCGAACGGGGAACCGGAGCCCTACACCATCACAGGAGATGAGTACGGCCGGTTTCTGTGCGAACTTTTCGAAGCATGGTGGCCCGAGCGGCGCACCGTCCGAATTCGCTATTTCGACAACATCGCGGAAGCACTTGCGGGAATCAAACCCGGCACTTGCACGATGCATGATAGCTGCGACAGCTATGCCGTGGTCGAATACAACGGTGATGTGTATCCGTGCGATTTTTTCGTCGAACAAAGCTGGCGGCTAGGCAACATTCATGCCGACAGTTGGGGAGAGATCGCTCGCCGGCGCCGCCGTTACGATTTTGCCGCAAAGAAAACGTTGCTCCACCCGGAATGCGCGGCCTGCCAATTCCAGAGTATTTGCAAAGGCGGATGCCCTAACACGCGGCAAGCCCCTCGCGGCGAGTTCGGCGATCTAGATTGGCTTTGCGCGGGGTACAAAATGATCTTCTCCAAGGCCGTGGGTCCGCTAACGGAAGATCTGAAGCGGATGTACGGGCATGCCCCGTTCAGAAGATCGCCAGCGGATTGAGTGGCGAGCCGGTTCCCTTTTCGATCCGCAGCGGCGCCGCCGTGAACAGAAACTCGTAACGATTCAGCCGTCTCGCCTGCTCCACGGCTCTTTCGAAATCGAGATTGTCGAAGATGCTCACGCCCATCGCGACCAGCGCCAGTTGATGCAGTGGGATTCCGATCGATGGTGGAAGGCCGGTAGGTGAGACGTCGTTCGGTCCGTCGTCTCCGATGAACGAAACGCCGCGTTCTTTTATGAAGTAGGCAACGTCGGCGTGATAGCCGGCAAACCCGGTGGCATTCGGCCACGGGCCCAGCGCGGCGCGTCGCTTCCAACGGCCCGTGTACAGAAGTATGACGTCGCCCGCCGACACCTTCACACGCTCCAACTTTTCCAGTGCCTCCAGGTCTTCCCGATGGATCGCCGTACCCGGCTCGAGCCACCCTTGCGGCGTAGCCTTCCCCGGCAGGCGCGTCCCGTCGAAGAGGATGGCCCGGGTGACAACGCCGTCTTTCAGCGCATTAATATTCCCTTTCGGGCAGCCGCCCGCCGTCTTGATGTCTTCCATCGCCCGGCCGTTGTATCCCTTGCCTTCAACCATGACGTGACAGTCCACGGCATCCAGATGGCTGTGAATCACGCCATGATAGGTGCCCGTATATCGGTATGTATCGGTAGAGCCTGTCGGAGCGACATTACCGAGGACACGCTCCAGAATGTTGGGCGCATCCGCCGCTTTTTCCTGGGCGACATCGTGCGCCAATGAAATACTCAAGCCCTCTCTGGCTAGAGCCAGAGCCTGCTTCCGTTTCGCGGGCGTGATCAGATTGGCGGCGCCCAGTTCGTCGTCATCCCCCCATCGTCCCCAGTTCGAAAGCTCCTTCATCGCGCGCCGGAAGTCTTCTTCGCTTGTTATGGTCGGGCGTCGATCGCTCTGTTTCTGAGCATAGGGGACGGAAACCGCCACGCTCAACACAATTAAGCCGATCACAAGGATTCTCATGCAGCTTAGTTTAGTCGATCAAATAGCGGGTTGCGCCGGTTCAAAATAGTTCCATTTTCACGGCGAGAAATCGACGTATCAGGTTCCGGCCAGTGTAGCCATTTCGGCTAGGCTCTTTTGAGTCATGTAACAGCAGCCCGCTCTGTTGTCGTCTATCAAGGCACAACCCAAGTAGCCGAACCTGGGGAAACAAGATGCACGATTGGATAAAGCCCGGCGGTCTTCTCGTTCTGGTTGTAGATGATGACGTTCAAATTCGTTCCTACATTAAAGTGGTTCTGGAGGCCGCTGAGTTTCGGGTTCTGGAAGCTGTTGACGGACTCAACGCGCTGGAAGTATTTGCTGTCTGGCGCAGTCGGATCGACTTAGTGATTACCGACATTCGCATGCCCCGCATGACAGGAACGGATCTCGCGCGATCGCTCCGGTCGCGGCGTCCGGCAATTCCGCTGCTGTTCGTTTCCGGGGAGCCCGCCTCACCTGCCTTGAATGATCCGGGAAAGGGATTCTTCTTTCTCGAAAAACCGTTTGGCCCGAAGGCATTATTGGATACAGTCCGCCGGCTTCTTCCCTTGATTTCTGTGGGCCATTGAATCCGGTGTGCGGCCCTGCGCGCCCGAGATCCGCGGCTTGCATCGGTCGCCGTGCGCTGCCGGCCCGCTAATGGCTTATCATGATCTGTGGCTGAAATCGGATGCTGTTGCATATCATCGTGAGCTGGTTCGTAAGTGCGCTGGCCCTCTGGATCGTGGCGCGAATCATTCCGGGAATCGAGTTGCGTGGTTTTGGCGACGCACTCATCGCCACCGTGATCATCGCCATCGTCAATGGCACCATCGGTCCGGTTCTCAGGTTCTTGACCTTCCCGCTTACGGTGCTTACCCTCGGACTCTTTCTGCTGGTGGTCAATGCGTTTCTGCTGAAGTTGGCATCTCTGTTCACGCCCGGCTTCAAGGTGCGCGGTTTCCTCTCGGCGATACTCGGGTCATTGGTCCTGACCATCCTCGCCGCCATTCTGCGGAGTTTGGTTTTCTCGCCTGGAGTAGTCAGGGTATGATCACGAAACTTAGGAGGCGCCATGGCGCTCGCTAGACTGACCATGACCGATGAGCAGCGCAAGTCGGTCGCGCTCGAATATCTGAAAGCGTTTGATAATGGCGGAGTCACTTCGTCGGGCGGGTCGATTCTAGACCTGTTCGCGGGCGACGCCCAGGTCTATTTCCCCAAGTGGGGATTGGCCACCGGAAAGGAACAGATCGGCAAACTGTTCGGCGACGTGGGCGCTACCGTTAAGTCAATCACTCACCACTTCTCCCACTTAAACTGGATCTTTTCCGGCTCTGACTTGCTGGTGTGCGAGGGAACCAGCCATGGCGAGCACGTCGATGGACCGTGGCGCGCCGGCAACCCCGAATGGGCCGCCGGCAGGTGGTGTGACGTTTTCGAGATCCGCGACTGGCTCATCCAACGCTGCTTCATCTATCTCGACCCGGACTATGCCGCCAAGGACACCGCGCGCTATCCCTGGTTGAAGGGCTGATATCCGTGGCCGGCTTTCGAGTGATAGGATGCTCAGAATGAAAGCAATCGTCAATCGAGCGGCAGTGTGGATGGTGGCAGCCGCCATTCCGCTGACACTTTCCGCGCAGTGGGCTCCATACCCCACGCCCGGGGTGCCCAAGACGGACAGCGGAAAACCGAATCTGGAGGGACCCGTACCGCGGACCGCCGATGGCAAGCCGGATCTTTCGGGCATCTGGGACTTTCGCGACTTCTTCCGCCAGCAGCGGCAGGCCGGTGGTGCACCGCCCACTCCGCCGCCGGGCCCGCCCGCCGGTAGTCCCGGGCTCGCCCCGGTGTTCGGCCCGAACCAGTTCTTCAACATCGGCTCGACACTCAAGGACGGTCTGCCCTTTCAGCCCTGGGCGGCCGAACTTCGCAAACAGCGTGCCAAGGAGAACAACAAGGACAATCCCGACGCTCACTGTCTGCCGCTTGGTCTCATGCAGCTCCACGCCCACCCGCAGCCGCGCAAGATCATCCAGACTCCCAAGCTGATCGTGATTTTATACGAGGCGCAAGGCGGAGTGCGGCAGATCTTCATGGACGGCCGGGCTTTGCCCGGTAAGGACGCGGAACCCTGGTGGTATGGCTACTCCATCGGACACTGGGACGGGGACACCCTGGTGGTGGAGACCAATGGTTTCCGCGACGATGTGTGGCTCGACGTGGAAGGCAGCCCCTTGACCAACGCCGGGAAGATGACTGAACGGTTCCGGCGGCTGAACTACGGCAATCTGGAGATCGAGATCACGGTCGACGATCCGAAGGTCTATACCAAGCCGTGGACCATCAAGATCAGCCAGCGACTTATGCTCGACACGGACTTGATCGAGTTCATCTGCAACGAAAACGAGAAATCCGTGTCCCACCTGGTAGGTAACTGAGTACCACAAACATTCCTGCCTGTGTCCGGTTTTGTTTGGCGACTTTCCAACAAAAAAAACCCGCGGTGTCCGGCTTCTTAAGTGGTATAACGTTACGGAGGTGCACGATGAAGGCCAAGAAGGCAATCAAGAGACTGACCAAGGCGGAAGCCTTACTGTCGGGTGTTCTCGATCAGTTTTCGGGTAGTGAAGAGAAGGTGCGGGGGCTGATCGAAACAGCGCGCACTTCGGTGGTTGAGGCCAAGACCGGCATTGACCGGCAGCCTCCTAAGGCGGCTAAGAAACCGCCGGCCCGCGCGGGCGAGGCCAAGTCGCGCCTTACGGCCGCGGGAAGGAAGAGAATTTCAGCCGCGGCCAAGAAACGTTGGGCAAACGCTAAGCGCAATGGAGTCCACGCGGCCACCGGCCGCCCCTTGACCAAGACGGCATAGGCTCACAGCCGGGCCAGAATCTGACCGACGAGATCTCCCGAGTAGCCAACATAGCGATCGATCAGTGTCCACAAAGGAAACGGTTCGCCGATTCCGACGCGGCACACGATTTGCACCTTTTCTTCGGGGATCTCCGCGATGACGTGGATGAGAAGGTGATTCATGGAGACCCACAGGTCCACCAGATCCGGCCACGAATACGTTCGGTACTGCTGTGCGGCGACCCAATCGTCCTCAGGACTCACCGTGACCGTGAGTTGTGGCTCGGTCAGTGCCCGCGCCAGCCACTGGTGATGAGTCGTAGCACAGTCCAGCAAATGTCCCAAGGCTTCCTTGCGCGTCCACGGTCTACGCTTCAGTTGCTGGTCGCCGTATTCTTCTGAGTAAGTCTCCAGGTGTTTGATTGCTCCCTCTACCAGTACCTGGAGGCGAGCGAGTGACGCACCGAGCGAGGAAGCGGCTGCCTGAACCTCCTGCTCATCCACGCGTTGGAATGTTCGACGGCCCTGGTGCGAGCGGTCTTGGGAGCAACGGCGATCGGCGGCGACGGCGTGGCCGAAGCGCGTACGATTTCGCGCAAAGTTTCGAGATTCACGCCCTGCTGCCGAAGGACGATCGCGGCCATCGAAGTCTCCACCCGCAACAAGCCCAGCAACAGGTGGCCAGTGTCCATGAAGTTATGGCTCAAGGCCTGGGATCCCTTTTCTGCATAGGCCAGCGCACGTTCACAATCCATGCTCAGAGGCAAGTTGACTGAGACCGAGACCTTCTCGCGAAGAGTCGTCCGCGGTCTCGTAGCGGCCAAAGAAGAAAATGACGCGGCGTGCCTTCTCCGTGAATCGATCAAACATGTAGGGCGACCCCCTGGTCCGCGCGTCCGTAACGCCCGACGGCCGCCGTGCTTCAGGGCGCCCTACGATACCGCCTGCGCTTCCGTTGCGCCAGCCACTGTGGTGCCGGCTCTCCAGCGCGCCATGCGGCGCTCCTTCCAGCGCAAGCGCGCCTCGCTGAGCGCCACCATCAACATGGTCACCACCACCGTTGCCAATGCCGCCTGTGGGACGCTCAGTGCCCTTTTCAGAGGCTTCACGATGTCGCCGTAGACCAGCATCACGTGGACCCAGTAGACCAGCAGAGAGGTCTTTCCCAGGTTCTGCATCCAGCTCCAGCCGGGGCGGGCCCCGAATTGCGTCCACAGGTATGCGCCGGCCAGCAACAGAAGCATGATGCCCACACGGATGAGAATCAGCGCCGGGCTATTTCGCCAAAAATCGGAGTGGGCATAAACGGAATACGGCAGGTTGGACACGTACTCGGCGCCCAGCACCAGCGCTAGTCCGAAGAGCACGCCCCACTGCATCAGCCGGTCCATTCGATCGGCGGCAGCGCGCTTCACCAGTTCCCCGGCCGCCAGGCCGAAGCCGACGTAGGCGGCACACGGGAAGAACGGGAAACGGCCGCGCTCGGGACTAGGCGTCAGATAGTCCCGCACCACGGGCGGCACGCCGTGCCAATCCAAGCCGCTGATCAACGGCGCGGCGCACGCAACCACCAGGGCCCCGATCAGGGCGGCGCGCAGGCGCAAGCGGAAATCGAACAACGCAACCACCGAGAAGGCCATCATCGCCAGGCCCATGCAGTTCAGAATGTCTACTTTTAACAGCTCCTGCAGGTCTGCTCTCGGCAGGCTGGCCAGCCAGTTGGTGGAACGAAACAGGTACGCCACGAACAGGATATAGCCGGCGCGCCGCAGCGACACCAGCCAACGCCGGGTACCTCTGGATTCGCGGCGTTCCAGGCTTTCCATCTGAAAACCGAATGTCATTCCCGCCATGAATAGGAATAGCGGCGCGGCCATGCCGCCTACGAACTGCGACAGCACATAACCGCTGTCCTGCCGCAGATCCATGCGCGTGAATGAGTTGAAGACGTGGCACTGGATCATGACCAGTACCGCCAGCCCACGCATCCAGTCTAGAAATGTAAAGCGCTTCACAATTTTGAAATCTTATAATAGCGAAATTAGCCGGCCGGCCAAACGCTATCGCGCGGCAAACCAGCGCTGCCATAGTTTCTTTTTGGGCGGCCGCATTCCCAGCACTGCCAAGAATTTCTCAGCCTCCTGTTCCGGAAGGGGTTGGATCCCGCGGACCAGTTCCAGCACCTCCGCCATGCGGCAAAAGTGATCGATGCAATACCAACACCCGGTTACATGGCGTTCCAATTCTTCACGCCGCTGCCAGGTGCTGCGGCCATCGAGCACATCCAGGAATGCCTTGGCTGGAGGACACTCCGGGGTCCGCGCCGTGGAGGCCAGGCGGCCCAGTTGCCGGCCGCTATCCGCCAGCAAGCTGCGCCGCCATGTGTCCAGAGCCCCGCGCAGCAGTTCCGCGGCGCGGTCGCGAATCTTCTCCACGGTGCGCCCTTCCATGCGCAGAAGCGTGGCGGCTTCCTTTGGGGCATAGTGCATGGTTTCGAGCCACACGGCCTGCTTTTCCACCACTGTGAGCGGTTCCAGGGCCTTGCCCAGGAGCGCCAGGTCCAGCTCGAGCTCCGGCTCCGCCGCCCAGTTCGTCCGAAACGGCCAGCACGTGCTGGCGCAGTTCCGCTACAAACCAGCGCTCCGGAGCCGGGTCGGGCGATTGAAACAGAGTGGATTGTGGCTGCCGGATCGCCAGCAGCACGCGTTCCACCAGGGCGTCAGAGGCACTCGCCGGCGCGTATTGCGCCACCGTCCGGCGGATCACCGGTACGTAGTTCGCGACAAAATGAGACCATCCTTCGTCGCGGCCGGCCCGGCAATCCCGGACCATGTCGTAGCACGTGTAGATCATTTTCGTTCGAAGCGCCCCATGTATCGAGCTTCCGCGAGCACCTTGCCGTGGATCGCCAGGTCCAGTTGCTTCCGCGTGGCTCCCTCGGGCAGGCCCACCGAGTCGACGCCCAGGGCAGACAGTTTGAAGTAGTACCGATGCGGGCCCTGTCCCTTGGGAGGGCAGGGGCCGCCGTAGCCGCGCTTTCCGAAGTCGTTCGTCCCGCTCACGCCCATGCCCCCGGCCTTAAACCCCTGCGGCAGGTTGTGGATTTTCGTGGGAATGTCATAGAGAAGCCAATGGTTCCAGGTCCCGGCGGGGGCGTCGGGATCGTCGACGATAAGCACCAAGCTGCGCGTCTCCGCCGGCTCGCCGCTCCATTCCAGTGGAGGAGAAATGTCCGCCCCCTGACAGGAATGCAGCTCCGCCATCCACCCGCCTTCCGCGAAAGCCGTCGAGAAGAGTTGGAAAGCCATCGTCCCGGCTATGGTACCGCAAGGATTTACCCGATCTTAATCGGGTTGCGGTGACGGGCCGGCGGCGTTAAGCTCGACAACAGGGAAAGGTACACTTATGCGATTGCTACTGCAGATTTCCGTGTGCTGCGTGCTGGCCGGAAGCGCCATGGCCCAGCGGCACGGCGGAGGTGGGGTTGGAGGAGGTTCGCAAGGTTTCAGTGGCGGCGGCCGTTTCAGTGGCGGCGGTTTCGGTTCCGGCCGCAGTGTCTTTGCCGGCGGAGGTGGTGGCGGCTTCTTGCATCCCACTACCCAGGCAGGCATCCGCTTTAATGGCGGACGAGGCTTTATCGGCGGCCGCGGATTGTACGGGGGCTTTTACGGATCGTCTCTGTATTATCCGTACTTCGGCCTCGGGCTTGGATATGGATACGGGTATGGTGCCGGTTACGGGTATGGTGGCGGTTACTATGACTACGATCCCTATTACTACAGTCCCAATGTCTTCAGCGAAAACGCCCCGTACGGCGGATATGCCAGCTATCAGACCTCTCCGAACGTGACCGTCATCTATCCGCAGCAGACGGCGGAATATGCACCTCCGCCACCGCCGGAACGCGCGCGGCCGGTCACCCGCGAATACGATCAATACGGGCAGGAAGTCAGGCCGGGTGCACCCGGTGGAGGCTCCCCCACTTACCTGATCGCATTCAACGATCACGTGATACACGCGGCGGCAGCCTACTTCGTGGAGGGCAAGACGCTGCATTACGTGACTCTGCAGCATGAGGAAAAACAAGCGCCCCTCGACACCGTCGATCGCGCGCTCAGCTTGCAATTGAACCGCGAGCGCCAGGTACCGTTTCAACTGCCGCCGCAATGATTATGGTCTAAGTGGGGCCGGGCTTTCAGCCCGCCGCCGGGCTTCTGCCCGGCGTCCTGGTGCGCTACGCAACGCCGGCGGTCTTTGCCGCCGGTGGGGGTGTCCAGATTCTGACGCCGGCCGCCAAGTGAAAAGCCTGGCCCCGGAGTGCGCTCCGGCCCCGCCTCTTCCAGACGCCTCCGGGCGGCGTTATAATTTTGGGTCTACCATGAGGTGGTTATGAAACTATTCGCACTGAGTGTGGGACTCCTCCTGATCGCCGGCCCGATCACCGTTCTGGCGGATGATCTGGATGACGCTTTGCAAGCTCTGAAGGATGCCGAGCCATCCAAGGACGCAGCTAAGATTAAACAGTTGGCCGCGGCCGCGCACGCGACCGCCAAGAAGTGGGAAACGGCGACCGCGCCTTCCGACGCTGACAAAGAAAGCTACGAGGCGCGTGCGCGCTACGCCAAAGAGGTGGATACCTACAGCGAGTACGCCCTGTACGCGCTGGCCATCCAGGATTCCAAGAACGCCCCGGATCTGACCACGACGCTCGAGCAGGAGAACCCCAAGAGCAAGTACCTGGAAATGCCGGATCTACTGTCCATCTTGGCCGATAATGCGCTCAGCCGGAAACAAACCGACCGCGCGCTTTCCTATGCCAATCGGATCATCGCGACCGCCGGCAAGAAGGCCCCGGAGGGTATCAGCGACGCGGAATGGGAACGCACCAAGTCAGCGGCTTTGGGCCGTGGCTACTGGATCGCCGGCGTGATCCATGGAGACCAGGGCAAGTATAAGGACGCTGACCGGGAACTGCGTGCAGCGCTGCCGCTGATCAAAGGCAACAACGCTATGCTGGGCCCGGCGCTGTTTTACCTGGGAGTGGCGAATTACAACTTGTCGAACATGACGGCCAACAAGGCCAAGATGGTGGAAGCGGCCAAGTTCAGCGAGCAGGCGGCCGCCATCGCCGGCCCCTACCAGGATCAAGCGTACAAAAATTCCAATGCGATGAAGGCCCAGGCCGACAAAATGCGTTAACGGAAGAGAAGGTGGAGCGGTCCGTTCCACCCGGTACTTCTGGCTGCGTGCGATGCGGTACTTTATGAATCGCGGGTGAATGTTTTTACATCCTGTTGATTGCGTCCCGTGAAGCCTGTGAATTAGAATCGCCACACCGTGCAGGACGTGCTACAGTGATTCCGCAGCAGCAGGAGTTCCCATTCATGAAGTTCGTTTCCCCCCTCGCCGCAGGCGTCGTTGTTTTTCTCGGCGCTCTCCACGCCCAAAATCTGGACCAAATCAAAAAGCTGGAAGCCGCAGGCGATCTGGCTGGCGCCCGTGCGGGCCTGGTGGCAGCAGTGGAACGCAGCCGGACGGATCCTGTCACGCTCCGCAACTATGCGGAATTTCTCGACCGCTACGGCGATCCGGCCAGCCGCCAGGTTTACAACCAACTCCTCGCCGCGCTCCGGCAAAAAGGGGATTCGGCTTCCGCTGCCGTGATTGCCCGCCGGCTGGCGGCATTGGACCTCCTGGCAGGGGATCGGGATTCGGCATCGCGTCGACCTGGAACTGCAGCGCACGCTGGGCGGCAAGAGCGGGACACTGGGAACCCCGGCCTCGCGTGAGAATCCGCAGACCGCTGCGCTGCCCGGGCCGCTGCGTTCCTTCGCTCGCATGGCGGCCATGCCGGTTGAGATCAATCCGGACGACATCCTGCCGGCCTTGGCGCGCAACGTCGTCACCAACGGATATCAGGCCGCGCACAGCAATGAGGAGCTCGAACCCACCGAATATCTGAAGCTGGTTCATCGATATCTTTCCCAGGCGCGCGAACTGGAAAAACTCGCCGGCGACAAAAAGGTGATTGAGGTTCAGAGCTGCGAAGCGCCCAACGGCGCCGAATTGCTCCGCGTACTGGGTTTCCGCATGCGCGGCGGTTGCGGCTCCGATGTCGTGCTGGAAACGGTCAACGCCACGCGCGCGTTCCTGACCACCGATTCCGGATTCCCCGTGAACGAGTCTGGAACAGGCCCTCCGCACCAATCGGCCCTTCAACTACGACTTTCATCCGACGTTGATACCGGTTCTGTTTGGCCCCGACTATTGGGTTCCCAAAGAGAAGGAGAAGGAGCAGGCAGATTTCATCGAGACCTTCATCGCCGACCCGTCCATTTGCCGCCTGTATCTGGGTATGTCGAAGCTGGATGGCGAAACCGCGGATGCTCTGCGCAAGGCAATTCCGTTCCAGCGGCTGCGGGTCTATTCGCACGTCCTGGATTTCTTCGGCGGGATGTTTGAGATTCGCGGCGGCAAGGCGGTAGTGCCCGGCGGCCAGCGCTCGGCCGCGGCATGGGCCGACCTGGTAGGCGCCTCACCCGACCAGGGCGGTGCGTTTTTCGACAAGCTGCTGGCCAAGGATGACGGCTGGCTCGCTAGCCTGTTCGATGCGCTGGCGCGCATTCGGGGCCCGGTGCGGGATTACCTCGCCGAACCGGCGCACATGAAGCGCTACTACACGGCTATTCGGGGAAGGATCACCAGCCCCGGGCCGGCGCGGCCGGTGTTTCGCTCCAATACGGACATGATGCTGCTCACCACGCGCCTGCGCCTGGATGCCAACGGCAAACCCCATATTCCCGGGAATATCGAGGTTTGGAAGAATCTATTCACCAATAACCCGCAGGGCAAGTACGACGGCAAACTCACGCGCCTGGCCACCACCTGGAAAGAACCCGATGACGTGGTGGAGGCTCTGTTTGCCCTCTCGCGCAAGACCGCCGAAAACGAGCCGCTCAAAATCTTCATGGCCCTGAGCGACCTGGATCGCAACCGGCAAAAGCCCCTGGAACCGGCCACCGTCGATCGCCTGGCGCGGGCATTTCACACCTACGGAAGCCAGTACCCCATCTTGAGCGAATCGCATGCGCTCAGCGACCAATCCATCGGGCAGTTCCTCGAGACAGCGGAAGCCATCAACAAAGTACGCGACCAGCAGTTGCGCGCCGACGTCGCCGGCACGTTCGACTCCCTGATCAGCCTGTGGCAGATCCTCGTCCGCCAGCAGAGTCTGCCCGAGGCGCAAGCCGATTCGGTCTTTTCGGGAATCAATACCTCGTTTGCGCAGATCAAAAGTGATCGCGAGCTGTTCGATGCCGGGCGCGGCAGCGTGAAGCTGCTGCTGGCGGCTGTGCCGGCCGGACAAAGCTCCGCCACGGCCGCGGAACCACAGGAACGGATTCTCGATCTGTTGGCCGGCGCCTCTTCGTCGGAAGATGTCGAAGCGCGCGACCAGGTCAGCCAGGAGATTTTGCGGGTTCTGGAAGCACAGCGCATTGTTTCTCTCGACACCCTGTTTCAACTCGCGGACCATCTGGAAGGCATCGCTAAAGGGGAGAAGCTCAACACCGCGCTGGTCGCCAAACTCACCGGGCGTATTTCGGAGATCCAGCTTCCCCGCGCCACGCTGTCCGCCTCAGAGAAAACCAGCGTCGCATTCGGGTATTGGACGGACCGGCATATTGAAGACGAGCGCCGGCTCAACCTGCGCGCCGTGGTGGAAAAGGCCGCCGGTGACCCGGAAAAGCTGAAGGAAGCGCGCGGATTGATGGCCCCCCTGATGCGCGATACCTTGCTGGCCTACAGTTACGCTTTCTACGCGCCGCCGGGATCCCAGATCCTCTACACCAATCCCTTGTTCGTGCGCAGTCACGACTTCCTCGGCGCCCAGGGCACCAGCCACACCTGGCGCGCTACCGAACTGCTGGGATCGGGATGGCCTTCGAGCGCCGGCGGCCGTTTGGTCGGCTCGCTCTCCACCCTGCCATACGCCCTGGCGGAAGCCGAGCAGAATTTCCTGATACCCGCGCAGACGCAAGCCCTGATCTGGGCCGACCTGGTGCCGCAGATGATCTTGAGCGCCAAGATTCCCCGCTGGTGGACGGTGACCCAGTCGCAGCAGCATTGGGTCGGACTGCATGTTCGATACGGGCGCGAACTGTTGGCGGAGGCGGTGTTCGATCCGGAACTCCGGGCCGAAGTCGTCGAAGCGCTTTCTGCCCTGGCTGCCCCGGTGCGCACCCGCGAGGTGAGCATTCTGCTGGAACAAGGCGACGCCAAAAACGCGGCCGATCGCGTCACACCGTCGGAAGTGTTCTGGATCGCTCGTGAGGTGGCCGCGCGCCACCGCGACGACGGCTCGCCGCTGGCAGTGGAGATCCGCCAGTTGGCCCAGGCATCGCCACAGGAAATCAACTACGAAATCATCTCGCGCGCTTTCGGTTCGCCCAAGCCGACGCTGGCAAACTCGTACGAACCGGAGCTCCTGAACCTGCGCACGTTCCCCACGCTGATGGGCTATTCCAGCCGCATCCTGGCGGAAAGCTGGGAATCGAACACACTCTATTGGGCGGCCCTGGCGGATGAGCTGGCGGTGCGGCCCGCGGAGCTCAACGTGCGCATACCGGATTGGACGCGCAGACTGGTGGAGAACATCTTTGCCTCCCATTTGGAGGACTGGCCGGCTGTGTTAAAATCACTCCGGTTGGTAGGGGACGATGTCCGGGCGAAAGCCCGTGCGGCAGCGGCAACAGAACAGAAAGCCGCGCTGTAGAATTTCCTGTTCGGTAACGGAACATGAACATCTCGCGACGAGAACTCTTTGGTCTGACAGCGGGCGGAGTGTTACTCCGTGCGCAGGAGGGCGGCCAGAGACCCGTATTCCGGGTTAAGGTCGATATGGTGGTGTTGTCGTTCACCGTGACCGACAATCGCAACCATTACATCAACGGGCTCAAACCCGCCGACTTTCGGATTTACGAAGACGGCATCCTGCAAAAGATGAACACCTTTGCGGAGGGCGCGCGGGCGCCGCTTTCGGTTTCCGAAGACGGCAAGGTGGTGCAGCCGCTGGTGGAAGCGGCCAAGGGCTCCGGCACGGGTCTGGACCGCCCCGACGCCTTCGTCGGCACCAACGTGTTTCTGCTGTTCGACACCAGCAATTTCATGTACCGCGGCTTTGTCTACGCCGAGGACGCCATTTCCGATTTCGTGCGCGGCCTGGACCGCGCCGATTCCGTGGCGGTCTACACTTTCAGCCGCAATCTTTCGCGCGCTGCCACCCTCACGCGCGACCGCAATGAGGCCATTGCCGGCATCCGTAAATCGGTGGCGGGCGATGACACGGCGCTCTACAACGCCCTACTGCTGACCCTGCGCGATGCCGCCAAGATTCCCGGCCGCAAGGTGGTGATTGTGTTCTCGAACGGCCCGGACAACGCCAGCATGGTGGCGCCCGATGATGTCCGCGCCGTCGCCGAAGATGAGGGGATTGCCATCTATACGATCTCCACGAACGAGGTGACTAAGGACCAGGTCTCGAGCGGCGTGCTGCGGCGCATTTCGCAGCGCACTGGCGGTAAGGCCTACTGGGCCCGCACCTGGCAAAAGCAGGTGGAAGCGTTCGAGGATATCCGCGAAGACCTGGGCAATTCGTACACCATCACCTACTACCCGGCGCCGAACCCCAACGAGGGTTTCCGCAAAATCGCCGTCGAGATCGCCAGCGATCCGGGCAAGAAGTTCCGGGTGCACACGCGCCCGGGATACCGGCCCAGCCGCAGCCTTTAGTGTGGCCTTACGCCTTAACCGCTCCCTTCGGTCACGGCTCAGAAAGGCGCCCTCATACCGATCCGCGACAAAGACCGCTCTCTATGGTCGCGGCTCTGTAAGTGGCGCTACCGTCACTGAGTGTTCCGTCCGCTGCCGCCGGAGGCCTCTTGCTGAGCCGTGACCAAAGGGAGCGGTACTTCCTCTCCCCCGAAAACGCCGTCTACGGCGTGCTGCTGAATTTCCGCGCCGAGCGGGAACAGTGGGAGTCCCGCATGCGCAGCGAGCCTTACCGCCAGCCTCCCGTCGCTCCGGTCCTCTACCTCAAGCCGCCAAACACCTGGATCGGAAACGGCGAGGGCATCCCACTCCCGCCCGATGTGGAGCAGGTCAAGGTTTCCGGCACGCTGGGCGTAGTCATGGGCCGCACGGCCTGCCGCGTCGCCGCGAGCGATGCACTGTCTTACGTGGCCGGCTACACCATCGTCAACGACGTAAGCGTTCCGCATGATTCGTACTACCGGCCGGCTCTCCGCGAGCGCTGCCGCGACGGATTCTGCGCCATCGAGCTCAGCCATGGGCAGGGTCGCCAATCCCAATAGCGTTGAAATCAGAATCAGCGTGAACAGCCAGTTGTGTGCCGCTGCCAGCACGTCGAGCCTCGTCCGGCCGGTCGAACACCTGATCGCGGACATCACCGAGTTTTTGACGCTTCGTCCGGGTGACGTGCTGCTGGTGGGCGAACCACCGGATGCGCCGCTAGCTCGCGGCGGCGATCGGGTGCGCGTCGAGATTGAAGGGCTCGTCCCGCTCGAGAACCCGGTGGTACGAACGTGAAGCACGCGCGCGTGGCATACGCTGGCGCGGTTCATGATGCCATCCAGGCGGACGGGGGCGTGCGCTTGCCCGACGGCCGCATCGTGGCGGAAGACGCCGTTGTCTGGCTGCCGCCGATCCAGCCGCGAACCATCTTCGCGGTCGGGCTAAACTATGCCGATCACGCCAAAGAGCTCTCGTTCCAGCCACCCAAGGAGCCGCTCATTTTTCTGAAGGGCCCGCAGACCATCTGCGGCCATCGCGCCCAGACCCGCCGTCCCGCGGGCGTGAAGTATATGCACTACGAGTGCGAGTTGGCCGTGGTGATCGGCCGGACCGCGCGGAACGTGACTCCGGGCGAAGCGTATCGGTACGTCGCCGGTTACACGGTTGCCAACGACTACGCCATCCGCGATTATCTGGAGAACTACTACCGGCCGAACTTCCGTGTGAAGAGCCGCGATAGCGCGACGCCGCTCGGCCCCTGGCTGGTGGACGCCGCCGATGTGCCCGATCCGATGAGCCTGCGGCTGCGGACCCTGGTGAATGGCAAGGTCACCCAGGAAGGCTCCACCTGTGACATGATCTTTGACATCCCCGCGCTGATTGCGTACCTCAGCGAGTTTATGACGCTCAGCGCCGGCGATCTGATTCTGACCGGCACGCCGGAAGGGCTGGCCGATGTGAAGGCGGGCGATGAAGTGATTACCGAGGTGGAGCGAATCGGACAGTTGCAGAATACGATCGTGGGCGATGACGTGTTTCACATTGGCGGGTAGGAGAGGAGCGAGTGCCACATTTCTTTCTGGAGTACACCGACAACATCAAATCGGAAGCGCGCATTCCGGAGCTGCTGCGCAAGGTGAACGCCGTCCTGATGGCGCAAGGTGACGTGTTTCCGACTGGCGGGATTCGCTCGCGAGCCATCGAACTGAAGGACTATGCGATTGCCGACAGCGCAGCCGACTACGCTTTTGTCCACGCCACGCTCAAGATCGGCGCCGGACGCTCCGAGGCGGAGAAGAAGAAAGCGTGTGACGAGCTATTCGCCATGATGCGCGAGCACTTCGCACCGGTCTTTGCCAAGCGCTACCTGGCCCTCTCCATGGAATTTGGAGAGTTCAGCGAAGGCGGTACCTACAAGCAAAACAACCTGCACGCGCGCTTCAAGAAAGAGCCGACGCATGTTGGATAACCGCAATGTCCAGGACGCCGCGCGGCGTTTGGACGAGTGCGAGCGAACGCGCACGCAGATGCGGCAGTTGTCGCTGGAAAATCCCGACATGACCATCGAAGACGCATACGCCGTGCAAAAGGCTTGGGTGGAACGCAAGACCACGGCTGGACGGGCGGTCCTGGGACACAAGATCGGGCTCACTTCGAAGGCCATGCAAGTCTCCTCCAATATCAACGAACCGGATTATGGAGCACTGCTCGACGATATGTTTTTCGCCGATGGCGCGGAGCTTCCCACCGACCGCTTCATTCTGCCGCGCCTGGAAGTAGAACTTGCCTTTGTGCTGGCGAAGCCTCTGCAAGGCCCCCATTGCAGCATCTTCGATGTGCTGAACGCCGTGGAGTACGTGACCCCGGCGGTCGAAATCATCGACGCGCGGATTCACCAGGTGGATCCCGAAACCAAGGCGACCCGCAAGGTGGTCGATACCATCTCAGACAACGCCGCGGGAGCCGCACTCATCACGGGCGGCCGTCCGTTTCGCCCGCTCGACGCGGACCTGCGCTGGATCGCGGCGGTCTGCCACCGCAACGGCGTGATTGAGGAATCCGGCGTGGCCGCGGCCGTGCTGAACCATCCCGCCAACGGTGTGGCCTGGCTCGCCAACAAACTTTTTACGCACGGAGTCGGCTTGAGGGCCGGAGAAGTGATTCTGGGCGGCTCGTTCACGCGGCCCGTCGCCGCGCGCCGCGGTGACACCTTCCACATCGACTACGGCTCCTTCGGCTCCATTTCCTGCTTCTTCGCGTGAGCCGCATGCCGATTCCCCGGAACGAATTCAAAGCGCGCACTCCAGGCGCGAACCCGGGCGCAGATCGGTTTGTGGCTCGGACTGGCCAATTCCTATTGCGCCGAAATCTGCGCGGGCGCGGGCTTCGATTGGCTGTTGATTGACGGCGAGCACGCGCCCAACGACGTGCGTTCGATTCTGGCGCAGTTGCAGGCCGTGGCCCCGTACCCGGTCCATCCCGTGGTGCGGCCGGTTGCGGGCGACGTGAACCTGATCAAACAGTTGCTGGACATCGGCGCACAAACGTTACTGATTCCGATGGTGGAAAGCGCCGAGCAGGCCCGGCAGTTGGTAACCGCTATGCGGTACCCTCCGGCCGGCATACGCGGTGTGGGCAGCGCCCTGGCGCGCGCCTCGGGTTGGAACCGGCGCGCCGGCTATCTGGACGAGGCCGATCAGGAAATGTGTCTCCTGGTGCAAGTGGAAACCCGCAAAGGCCTGGAGAATCTGGAGGCCATTGCCGCGGTGGAAGGCGTGGACGGCATCTTTATCGGACCGGCCGATTTATCCGGGGCGCTGGGCCATTTGGGGCATCCGGAGCATCCCGAAGTGGAAGCGGCGATCGAAGAGGCTGTGGGGCGGATTCAGGCCTGCGGCCGGGCGGCCGGCATTCTGAGCGCCAGTGAACCGTTGGCGCGGCGATACCTGTCGCTGGGATGTGCGTTTGTGGCGGTTGGCCTGGACACGGCGCTTCTGGCGCGTGCGACACAGGATCTGGCGCGTAAGTTTCAGGCGTAAGAAGGCACCGGCGGCAAGGACCGCCGGCGTTACGTAACGCTGGCGATCTCGGTACGCCGGCCGGGTTCGTAAGAATATGCTCCATATTTGCCGATAAGAGACTCAGAGATGCCTGAAAAAGATTGCGTGTCGAGGCCCTGCTACCGCCGCTGCCGACGCTGCATAGGGAAGCGGTCCAGGCGGCGGCTGATTGCGCTTTCGCGGTAATGGGACTGTCCGTGGATATCTGCTCTGCGGATCGTGAGGTCGCCGAGATTCGGGGATCTGTCCGGTATGCCAGGCACGGCAAAGCGGAAGCGTATCAGGAATACTTGAAGTCGCACTGCCCCGCGACTTAGCGCCTACACGTCCGGTTCCGTCCGACAGAACCTTTCCATAATCGGGCGGACACTCTGGACGCACGCCGCCAGTTCCGGCAACACCGCGGTGGCGCCAGCCCAGTCGGCGTCTCGACCCAACTGCTCCAGCTTCCGCGCCGCTTCATATACCCTCGGCCCTGCGGCATTCGCGGCCGCGCCCTTGATGGAGTGCGCTGCCAGGTGGGCCGTCTTGCTGTCGGCGTCTTCGATCGCGCGCGTCAGCACGGCTAACTGCTCGTCCATATCCACCAGGAATCGAGCGATGACGCGGCGCGCCAAGGGCTCGTTCCCGCTCAGCCGTTCCAGAAGGTCTTCCGGCTCGAACTCCGCCGGAGGCGATGGCGCCGGCGCGGCAGAAACGCCCGAGGACCGGCTGGTCTGAGAGGCGCTTACTGCGATCCAGCGTGTGATGGCCTGTTCGAGAGCCCGCGGATCAATCGGCTTGGCGAGATAATCGTTCATTCCTGCGGCGAGGCACTTCTCGCGGTCTCCGGCCATGGCGTGAGCCGTCATGGCAATGATGGGAACGTCGTGGTTGCGAACGTCGGTTGCGGGCTGGCGGATCAGACGCGAAGCTTCATAGCCGTCCAGGTCCGGGAGCTGGCAATCCATGAGCACCAGGTGGTAGTCGGTCTGTGCCAAGGCACGCAACGCGCTCCGGCCATCGCCCGCCACATCGGCTTGGTATCCCAGGTTTTCGAGCATCCCCAGGGCGACCTCTTGATTGGTGAGGTTGTCCTCGACCAACAGAAGCCGCAGGCCGGCTGGCGGATTGGGCCGCGACGATTGGTCTTGTACCTTCTGGTTGTCAGGTCGCGCCGGCTCGAGGCCGAAGCCGAGGATGGCGGCCAGGGAGGAGCCTAGTTCGCCCTGTTTCACCGGCTTGGTGACCCGGTCGGCAAAGCCCAGGGCGCGCCAGTGATCCATGCCGGCCGTCTGCGACAAAGGTGTCAGCAGGAGAATCGGAATGCCGGCAAGATTAGGATGTTCCCGCATCCGTGCTGCCAGCCGTTCGGCGCCGCCCCCGGGCACGCCCAGATCGGCAATGACGGCATCAAAGCGAGATGTCGTCGATTCCAGAGCCGCGAGCGCGGTTTCCGCATCGCCCGCCGATTCCGATTGGCACTGCCAGAAACTGAGCAGTCCCGTCAGCAGCTCGCGGCTGGCGGCGTTTCCATCCACGACCAATACCCGCCGGCCGTCCAGAGAAAGCGGGGCAGGCGATTCGCTGCCCTGGCCCTCCAGGCAAGCGGTAAACCAGAAACAGGAACCCTGGCCGTCCTGGCTTTCGAAGCCTACCGTTCCGCCCATCAATTCGGCTAGGCGAGCCACGATCGACAGACCCAGGCCGGTGCCGCCATAGCGCCTCGTGGTGGTGGTATCGGCCTGTGAAAAGGGTTGGAACAGCAAGTGGGCACGGTCGGGCGGGATGCCGATCCCGGTATCTCTGATCTCGAATCGGATCAGCGCCGGTTGGGCAGTGGACTCGAGCTTCACCCGTATCGACACCTGGCCGGCCTCGGTGAACTTGACGGCATTGCTGGCCAGATTGACCAATACCTGCCGCAGGCGGCTGGGATCGCCGCGGAGCCCGGTGGGGACATCTTGCTCCAGAAAGCAGAGCACCTCCAGACCCTTGTGCTGTGCGGTCACCGCCACCAGGTCCGCGACACCTTCCACCACATTGCGCAAATCGAAATCCGCAGACTCCAGCTCCAGTTTACGGGCCTCAATCTTGGACAAGTCGAGAATGTCGTTGAGAATCGCCAGCAGGGCTTCGGCACTGCTGCGTAGTGTATCCGCGCGCCGCCGCTGGCGTGCGTCCAGCTGGCCGTTCAACATCAGTCCGATCATTCCCAAGATGCCGTTCATGGGCGTTCGTATTTCGTGGCTCATGTTGGCCAGAAAATCGCTTTTGGCCCGATTGGCCGCGTCTGCCGCCTCTTTGGCAGCATATAGATCCTTCTCCAGCTCGGTGCGTTGCTTCAGCTCGTTGGCGAGCGCCCGTTCCGTCTTCCGGCTGGCATCCAGCCGCCGCGTCAAATCCGATATGTCCTGAATGGAAAAGACCCCTAGAAAGCCCGAGCCATTGGGATTAGGAATGGAAGTTACGGTGACGTATTGGACCCGGAACACGCCGGGAGTGATCTCACATTGAATGAACGGAGCATGCAGCTGGGGCGAAAAGACGGTGGGAACGCCGTCCTGGAAAACGCGTTCGATGCGCTTGGAAAAACTGGAGTCGGCGACGCTGGGGAAACGCTCGCGGGCATCCTGTCCCAGGAGTTCGCGGCTCAGGACACCGGTCCAGTTTTCGAGGCACTCATTCCAAAAGAGAACTCGATACTGGGGATCGAGCACCAGGATACCCACCGGCACTTTGTCCAGGACATCGAAACGCGATTCGGATTGGTCGGCAGCTATCACTGATCCGCGGGCATTTCGATGAGGCGGTCCAAGGCAGCCACCAGGCTCTCCAGCGAACCCATCTCAAAAAAGAGGAAGATTTCTCCCTCGATTTCCTCTTTTGCGACCCCGAATCGAGCCCGGGCGAAGATGACTTGAGCTCCCACGGTATTATCCGTCCCGGTGAACCGCGCCGGAAGACCTCCATGCTCGCTGTAGTAAGGAATGGAAAAAGAAATCTTTCCCTGAAGCAAATTCGAAATGGAGCCCACCACGCCATTCAGAATAATGTTACCGGTTTCTTCCAGGGTGGCCGCGCGAATGCCATCGACATCGGAGTTGCTGCCTTCGTCCCCAGTGAGCAGGGACACCAGTTTGACCGCGCTGTCATAAGGAAACACCAGAGCGACATTGCCTTTGAGAGGACCGGAGAATGCCAGATGCACGGAGGCCACGCGGCCCCATCCCAGCGAGGCTGCGCGCAGCCGGGCCTCATCCAGACACATGATGTCCACTTCTGGCACACGCAAGGAAATGGGCGTTCCGACCAACTCATTGAGCGACCCGGCGGCGTAGCCCACCCCTAAGTTGACCACCTCTTTCAAGGCGTCTAATTGCAGCTCTGTCAGGTACATGTTATCGACCGTCCACGATTCCCGATACCACCGAGCGCAGCGCTGCGGGATTTACGGGCTTCTGGAGGAAAGCCGATGCGCCGAGTTCGTCACAACGGTCGTGTGTGGATTTCTGAACGTCGGCGGTGAGCACAACCACAGGCGATGCGAGATGGCGCTTTTGGATTTCTTCCAGCAGGCCGAACCCGTCCAGGCCCGGCATTACCAGGTCCGTAACGATACAGGAGAATTCCTGGTTGTCGAGTTCTTTTAGAGCAGACAACCCGCTATCCGCCTCTACCAGCGTGTAGCCCTGATCCTGCAGCGCCTGTCGGACGCGCTTCCGCAAAAAGGTCGAATCGTCCACTATGAGAATGCGTGGTATTTCGTTTGGTTCGTTCACGACAAAAGCCTTGCTACCTTTCTATAACCGTCTGGCGACAATTCACTTATCGGCGGAAGCGTTTCGCAGCGTGAGTCCCCGGCGCGAAATTGCCACAGCGCATCAGATACCGTCCGCCCGCGTGTCTCCGGAGATGCTGAAATGCTGATGGATTCGCATCATCCGGAACAGATCCATAAGGTCTCTGGAGGCGTGGGTGACGGCTAGCCGGCCGCCGAGTTTACAGAGCGAGTTGTGGGTGGAGATCAGCAGGCCGATGCCGATCGAATCGACCATCTGGACATCGCTGAGATCGACGATCAGTTCCCGGGCGCCGTCTGCGACAACGTCCTGCATGCACGAACGTAATTCCTGCGCCGAGGCCGCCACCACCTCCCCTGCCGGGCGGATGGTTGCTACCTTGTCTTTTCGATCGACGACTGTCACTTGGATGGCCTCGGTTCTGGCGTTTGTGGAAGCGGTTCGGGAGGTTGGTCCAGCCAGCGGTCGACGGCTTCGCGCCGGAAGCGCCAATGCTTTCCAACCTTATGACTGGGGATCTTGCCATCCCTTACCAGCCGGTATAGGGTCGACCTAGGCACCCCCAGGTAACCGGATAGTTGATCGATGTTGAAAATCTCGCGGCCCTCTGTCATCAATCGTTCTTATCGACTGAATGCCAGTTTTTCTTTATTGCCGTCAGTAGCACGGGCCTCCCGGCCTGTGTCTGGTTTTGCCGAAATCACCGGCGACAAGGATCGCCGGCGTTACGCTACGTAACTCGGCAGGCCCTGCAGGTCCGATTGCTCCACCGGAGCCCAGCCACCCGCGAACGCCTCCACACGGCTGCCTTCCAGGAACCAGCTCTTGGGCGCCGGCGCTCCCCACAGCGTTTGCCGCCGCGGATCGTCCAGGTGCCAGCGGATCGGCTCGAAATCCGGGTCCACGGTCAGGTAGTCGGACGTGTACAGCTCGATGCGGTGCCCGTCAGGGTCGCGCAGATACAGGAAGAACGCGTTGGAAATGCCGTGCCGCCCGGGGCCGCGTTCGATGCAGCCGGTCTCCGTTGCGCCTGCCAGAATGTCGCAGAGGTGCAGGATCCGCGAGCTATCGGGCATCCAGTAGGCGAAGTGATGCAGCCGCGGCCCGGCGCCGTTGGTGATGGCCAAGTCGTGCACATTGCCCTTGCGCTGCAGCCACGACGCCCAGATCCGCCGCTGGTCATCCTCGGTATACTCCGACAGGCGGAATCCCCAGTTCTCCATGTACCAGCCGGTCATCTTCTGCACTTGCGGCGAAAGGACGTTGACGTGATCGATGCGCTGTATGCCCGGCCCTCGATGCATGTGAAATCGCGACAGCAGCCAGGGATGCCTGGTCGATTGATAGTAGAAAGCCACCGGAAAACCGAACGGGTCCTCCAGGCGTAGCAGGCGCGCGCGGTCCTGTTCCGTCTCCCACCGATACCGCAGCCCCTGCGCCTCCGCGACCGCCGCCAGTCGGTCGACGGCTTCTTCCGACCCGGCTTTGTACGCCAGATGTTTCACACCCGGTTCGGCCGCCAGTTCCAGCTTCAAGCTCCATTCGCGGTCTTCCACGCCGCGCAGATAGAGTGCGCCCGGATTCTCGTGGACAATGTTCAGACCCAGCAGCTCCACATAGAAGTTACGCGACCGGGCGAGGTCCGTCACATAAAGGACAACATGGCCGATGCGAACAATGTGCGGGGCGATCATGCGCTCAGCCCTTGCCGAACTTGGGAATGGGATGCGATCCCAAAGGGACGGCGATGTTTTTCAGCTCGGTGTAGAACTCAAAGGAGTACTCGCCGCCTTCGCGGTGCGTGCCGCTGGCTTTCATGCCGCCGAAAGGCGTGGGCAGGTGGCGCACGTTGTGGCTGTTGATCCACGTCATACCCGCTTCGATCCCCAGCGCCATGCGATGCGCCCGCGTCACGTCGCGAGTCCACACGTACGATGCCAGCCCGTATTTCACGTCGTTGGCCTTTTCCAGCGCGTCGCCCTCGTCGCGAAAGGGAATGGCCGTGAGCACCGGGCCGAAAATCTCCTCCTGTGCGATGCGCATGTAGTTCTCGCCGGTGAAGAGCGTCGGGGCGATATAATTGCCTTCCGAGCCGACCCGTTGTCCCCCCACTATTAACTTGGCGCCCTCCTGCTTACCGATTTCGATGAATCCAAGAACCCGGTCGCGGTGCTCGGGATGAATCAGCGGACCCACTTCCGTATCCGGGTCGAGCGGATGCCCCACCTTCACGCGCGCGGTACGGCCGGCGAGGCTCTTCACGAACTCATCGAAAATCGATTCCTCAATCAGGGCGCGCGAATTGGCGGTGCAGCGTTCGCCGTTGAAGCTGTAAATCTGAAACACGGTAGCGTCCAGCGCGCGGTCCAGATCCGCGTCCGCGAAGATGATCGCGGGTGATTTGCCGCCGAGCTCGAGCGACAGCCGCTTCAGGTTGTCTGCAGCGTTCTTCATGACCGCGGAACCGGTGGTCGTCTCGCCCGTCAGCGTGATCAGCGGCACCAGCGGATGGGCCACCAGCGGCGCTCCCGCCTCTTCGCCGAAGCCCTGCACCACGTTGAACACGCCGGGCGGCAGGTCGGCTTCCTGGATGATTTCGGCCAGCTTCCAGGCGGTGAGCGGCGACCATTCCGCCGGTTTCAAAATCACCGTATTGCCCGTGGCGAGCGCGGGCGCAATCCGCCATGTAGAAAGCATCATGGGCGCATTCCACGGCGTGATGATGCCGCAGGCGCCCACCGGCACGCGCACGCTGTAGTTCAGCCAGTCGCCATCCACCGGATACGTGCGCCCGTCCATGGCTTTCTCGGCGTACTCGGCGTAGAAGCTGAAGTTCTCGGCGGTGCGGGCAATTTGCGCGCGGACAATCTTGAGAGCCTGGCCGGCATCCAGACACTCCACGGTTGCCAGTTCGTCACCATGCTTTTCGATCCGGTCGGCAATCCTCAGCAGAAACTTCTTGCGCTCCTTGGCCTTGCCCCATTTGGGAAAGGCCCGGTGCGCCGCCCGTGCTGCGCGATCGATATCTTCGGCGTGCCCGCGGCAGGCGTGCGAGAGCACCTGATTAGTGGAAGGATCGAGCGTCTCGAACACCTGCCCGCGCGCCCCAGCGGTCCACTGGCCATCGATGAAGTGCTCCACCGTGGTCTGGCGAAGCTTCACGCGGACCTGATCGATAAACTCCGGAGTGATGCCCGTTTGGTGTGCCGCCGTGCTCATTCCATGTAACTATATCATCGTGGTCGAGAGGTGCCGATTGTGAAACGCCGCAGCGTAGTGTTCTTCACAGCCGTGCTGGCAGCGGTGCTGGCGATGGTGGCGGCGCCTGCTCCGGAGTCGTTTCGGTTCGTGATTCTGGGCGACCGCACGGGCGAAGCGGTGCCCGGTGTGTATCAACAAATTTGGCAGGAGACTGCCGCCGAGCACCCCGCGTTTATCCTCAGCGTAGGAGACACGATTCAAGGCTTGGACGATGCTACCGCGGAATCCGAGTGGCAGGAGGTGCAACGTATCCTACGGCCGTACGTCCGATATCCTATCTATCTCGTCCCGGGAAACCACGATATTTGGTCGCCGCTTTCGGAGCGCCTTTTTCGGAAGTATGCCGCGCATCCGCCGCACTATAGCTTCGATTACGGACAGGTGCACTTCACCGTGCTCGACAACAGCCGCTCCGAAGATCTTTCCCCTGATGAGTTGCGGTTTCTGGAAATGGACCTCGCGCAGCACGCGGCACAGCCGGTCAAATTCATCGTTTCGCACCGCCCCTCGTGGCTGATCGATGCGGCCCTCGGCAATGCCACTTTTCCGCTGCATCGATTGGCCAAGAAGTATGGTGTGAAGGTGGTGCTAGCCGGGCACGTTCATGAGATGCTGCATGCCGAATTGGATGGCATCTCGTATATCTCGGTGCCCAGTTCGGGAGGGCATTTGCGCCTGTCCCACAAATACGAAGACGGCTGGTTTTTCGGCCATGTTCTCGTGGACGTGCGCGGCGCGAATGTCAGCCTGGAGATTCACGAAGCCAAGCCCCCAGACGGGGAAGCCCGCATCACGCGCCCGGAAGATTGGGGCCTCGCGGGCCTCAGAGCTAGGACCCCGTAGCACAGGCCTCCCGGCCTGTGTCCTCCCGCGCTACGTAACGCCGGCGGTCTTTGCCGCCGGTGGGGTGGCTGCTCGAATTGTGTCAGGTATCCTGTAGCATGCCATCCAAGATCACCCGCCGCATTCTGGCGGAGACCGGCATCCCCCAATTGTTCTCTGTCTTAGCTGACGACCTTTCCTCCGGCGATCTCCAGTCCCTCCTCCTGGCGGTGTATCAGCACCGCTCGCGTGCTGTCCGGGAACCCAACCTGCTAGCTCAGTCCAAACGCGCGCTGACAGCGCCATCCGCCCTGGATGCCCGGCTCTTCCACACCTTCGACCGCGTGGCCTTCCAAACAGCCGCCGATTTCGAAGCGGTGGATCTTTCCCCAGTCAGCCCTCTTGGGACTGCCACGGCACTCGGCGGCATCGATCAAAACAATGTGCTCTCGACGATTCGCAATGCCGAAGTGCTAGGCGATTCGACGCCGGCACTGGCGCTCGAATGTGCGCGCCGCCGCATAGCACTGGCCGAGCGTACCCCCGCGCCCGTGCGCCTGGCAAGCAGCCATCGCGTAGTGAGGCTGCAGCCCTTCGATTTTCCCGGCTACACGCCGCATTTTCGCCTCTTCACCCTGGTATCCGCCGGACGCGATACCGGCTCCAGTTCCTTCGAGCTTCAGCACCTCGGTGAGCATGTGCGCTTCTACCTGCGCCTGTTTCGCGCCCTGAATGCGGAAGGCTTCCATCTCTCCAGCCCGCTGGTCGAAATCTCCGACCTCGGCATCACCGAAGCGCTTCTGAACAGCCGCCGGAGTTTCGCGCGACCAGGTCCGCGAGATGGTGCGCGCGCACCTACCCGGAGCTTCGGAGCGCTTCCTCGAAGAGAAGGGGATCGCGCTGCCGTCCCAAGTCGTCAGCCCGCAAGATGAATTGCCGGCATCGGTTGCGCAGCAGCGTCTGCAACTGGTCAAGGAGCGAGTCGTCGATGCGCTCCAGCCGGAGTTTCCCGAAGCCGAATTCCGATTCAACCTGGCGAGGCTCGAAGGTCTGGGATACTACACCGGATTGTGTCTGCGGATCTCACCGACTGCGCCCGATGGCGTGCGCTACCCAATCACCGATGGCGGCTTTCCGGATTGGACCGCGCGGTTGCTTCAGGATAAGAAGGAGCGGCTGCTGACGACGGGCATCGGGAGTGAATTTGTGTGCCGGCGGTATCGGGCTTAGTGCCTCTCAAACGCATGCCCCATCTGCAGCACGCTCCACTCATCGCGATGCCGGCCGACGATTTGGAGCCCCACCGGCAGACCCTCCGGCGTGAATCCGCACGGCACTGAGATCGACGGCGTCTCCAGAATCGAAATCCAATAGCAGGATTTCATCCAGTCGATGTACGTCTCCATGCGCGCGTCCTCGATCTCCGTCACATACGGCTGGTTCACGTCGAAGGGCGGCACTTGCGTGGTCGGCAGAATGAAGTAGTCGTACTTCTCCAGGAACAGCCGCATGCGATGCCACACCGCTGTGTGCAGAGATTCCGCACGGGCGAGATCGCTGGCGGTGAGCTTCGCGCCGCGATCCACTTCCCAGAGAATGGTGTCTTTGATCTGGCTGCGGTGCTGCCGCGCCAAGTCCGAGAAGTTCGCCACGAATCCCCAGGCGCGCAGCGTATTAAAAGCTTCGTCGGCGCCGCTGAAATCGGGCTCCGCTTCTTCCACTACGCACCCAAGGCTTTCGAAAACGCTCCGCTGCGCGTTGACTGCTTGCAGAATCCGGCGGTCAAAGGGAACGCCTTCCAGATTCCGGAACCAGGCCACGCGCGCGCCGCGGAAATCGCGATCCAGGTTTCCGGCGAAGCGTGAACCGGGTTCCGTGATCGAGATCGGACACCGTGGATCGGGCCCCGCCATCACGCTCAACAGCAGGGCCGCGTCGGCCACCGTGCGCGCCATCGGTCCCGCCACGCTGAGCGTCGACCAGGCGTTCGTGATGGCCGCTTCCGGCACACGCCCCGGCGCCGGTCGCAATCCCACCACGCCGCAGAAAGCGGCTGGATTTCGTAGCGATCCGCCGCTGTCGCTGCCATCGGCCAGCGGGACCATGCCGCATGCCAGGCTGACGGCTGCGCCCCCGCTGCTGCCGCCGCACGTTTTCGTCAGATCGTACGGATTGCGCGTGGCTCCGAAAACGGTGTTGAACGTTTGCGACCCCGCGCCGAATTCGGGGGTGTTGGTCTTGCCCACCGCGATCGCTCCGGCATTCTTGATGCGCGCTACAGGAATCGCATTTTGAGCGGGCACGTAATCGCGGAACAGCGGCGAACCGAAGGTCGTCCGAATCCCTGCTGTTTCGAAGAGATCCTTGTGAGCTACGGGCAGCCCGTGCAGGGGGCCGAGCGGTTCGCCGCGCGCTTGCGCCTCGTCCGCCTGGCGCGCGTGCTCCATGGCCTGTTCCGCCACCAGAGTGACGATGGCGTTGACTTGCGGATTGACTCGCTCGATGCGTTGCAGATGCGCCGACATCGCCTCGCGCGCACTCAACTGCTTCCCGCGTATGAGCGCCGCCATCGCGACGGCCGTGAGCGAACAGATCTGGTCTTCCGGACCGCTCCCTTCGGTCACGGCTCAGCAATGCCTCCGGGGGCGGCGGATAGAACACTTTGTGACTGTAGCGCCACGCGTTTTTGTCGGGCCACCGCTTGTGGTCACAGGGTAGCAACCCGCGTTCGCGAGACCGAATCCGACTTACCGAGCCGTGACCAGAGGGAGCGGTAGTTTTGCATTCCTACGGCGCTTTGCACGAGAAACTGGCCGCGTCGTTGGTGCTGCCGGTGCCCTTGTAAACCGCCACTTGCGGATACGGGCACAGCGGCCGCGACATATCCACGTTGCCGCCAGCCACGTGATTGGCGATGACGGTTTCCGGCGCCGTGCCGCCCTCCCGCCAGCGTTCCAGCGCGCCCATCCAGTTGATCTGGTTCGGCCCCGCACCGCCGCCGCAATGCTGCATACCCGGCGCCATAAACAGGCGGTACCAGTCATCCTGCTTGGCCCCCATCTTTTTCAGCACGCTCGAGTAGTAGTTGATGCTGTTCTCCGGCGCGATCGCCGTATCGGCCCAGCCGTGATACATCAGCAGCTTACCGCCGCGCGCTTTGAACTTGGAGAGGTCCGGATCGGTCGCGTTGATTACGCCGTCATCCTTCTTATCGGCCGCGGCCGTATCGCGGTCCGCGTCGAAGGTGTGCCAATCCCACTTCGGGTCGCCATAGGTCAGGTACATGAAGGTGTCCTGGCCGATCGAGTTGGGCGCGTCGCCGCCCAGCAGCAGTGCCCACGCCAGTTCGCTTCCAGGTTCGTAGGAAGGAAAGATCAGCGCGCCGCTCTTCGATTTGAGCGGAGCGTAGACCTTCTTCACCGCCTCCACCTGGTCCGCGTTCAGGCAATTCTGGGCACCCGAGCCGGAGCACAGCAGCGTGGCTGGATCGAAGGTGCATTTGCGCGGATCGTTCAGCAGTCCGTCTTTAACGCCATCCTTGGCGTCGCATGCCGCCAGCACGGCCTTGTTGATGATGGGATAGGTGCTCGCCGGCAGGATGTTCTTGTCGTCTTTGACTACGTCCATCCCGATGGCCACGGTCCAGGCGTGCAGGTGCGTTTCGAAATTCGCCGGTGCGCCCGCCAGGATGGCGTCAAAGTCTTCGGGGAACCGTTGCGCGGCCTTCAGGCCTTGCCGGCCGCCGGTGGAACATCCATTCCAGTACGAGAGCCGCGCCTGCCGGCCGTAGTATTCGGCGATGAGCGTCTTGGACTTGACGGTCATCTCGTGGACCGCGCGGTAGGCGAAATCGATCATCTTTTCGGGGTGCCCGAGGGCGAAGCTGGCGCTGTTCCCTTTATGCCCGGTGTCGCTGCCGGCAGTCGCGTAACCTTCGCGCAGCGCCGCCGCCATGGCTGGGTAGCCGATCGCGCCGACGAATCCGCCGTTGCCTATGGCTTCGAATTTGCCGTTCCAGTCCGCGGCCGGCATCCAGAGCTCTATCTCGATGTGGGAATCCGACGATGGGGTAAGGACTGCCGCGATCCGGCAATATGCCGGCAACATCAGAGGTGCTGGAGCCGGACCAGGGCCGCCGCGACCCGGCGTCTGGAATGGCCCCGCCGGCACTGACTCCGCCGCGGTAATGGTGGCATCCCCAATCGAAATAGACTTCAGGCTCTCGCACGGCTTCGCCGATTGAGCCAGCATGGCACCGGCAAATAAGGTTGCGCCGAGCGCCAGAGCAGCCACACGGTTCATGAGTTTCCCCTCCTGTTTCGGTCTACTAAGCTATCGTACCGGCGGAGGTTGTGTCAAAACGGAAGTGCACCGGCGGCAAGGACCACCAGCGCTACGTAACGCCGGCGGTCCCTGCCGCCGGTGCTGTTCAGCGGCTGCGTCGAAACGAGAGAGCCACCACCACCACACCAAACACCACGGCCAGAGCCGCCACCCCGTACACCAGCCCGAGCGACGCCTCATTCGCGGCCGATGCCAGCGTGCCGCCGCTCCGCAGGTGGAGCAGGAAGTACGCCAGCGACGCGCATCCGATGAGCAAATAGGCCAGTTTCACCAGCGCGGGAACCTCGGCGCTGGCGGCTTGTGTCGTCTCTGTCGGTATCTTGGATCGATTGGGTGACATATTGGCTCTCAGTTCTTGGGAGTTTGGTCCAGTTGTACGTTGTGCTCATTGGCGCCGCCGTTGGCCATTTGCCGCGCCATCTCATCGATGGTGGCGCACCGCAGGACCGCGGTCATCGCCTTCTGCGCTTCATTCCACACGGGATAGGTGGGGCACGTGGTCTGGTGGACACACTCATCGGGCGCACTGAGGCAGCTGTTCAGGTGGATCGGCCCTTCCACCGCCTCCACAATTTCCAGCACGGATGAGGAACGGCGCGACACCGGAAGTTCGAAGCCCCCGGTATTACCCCGGTGTGAAGTCACCAGGCCCGCGCGGGTGAGGCTTTGCAATACCTTGGAGAGGAATTGCTCCGGGCAATCTACCGCGCCTGCCAGTTCGGTGCGGCTGGCGCGCGTACCAGGCGCGACTGCCGCCAGGTGGACCATCACCCGTACGGCATAATCGGCAGCTCGTGTCAGTTGCATTTCAGTATATCGAGTCCTGATTATCTGGTTATCGACCCAGCATTCTAAGTGCCACGTTTCCAATGCCTTGAAAAGATAGACATTGTGGACCACATTTGCACGCCGAAGGTGCCCGCAAACACACCCAAGTGGGTGAAATCGCTGCTTTTGCCCCTATATTGAAAGTATGCCCAACCAACCGGAACCCTGGATGCGCGGCCCCATCTCCGGTGTGCACCCGCTCGTCGCGCCCATCCTTTATACGTTCCAGCAGGCCCGCGAGGATTTGGGGAAGTACACCGATGGGCTGACGGACGGCCAGATTTGGGCGGCCCCGCACGGCTTCGGCTCGGTGGGATTCCACATACGCCACATCGCCGGAAGCACCGACCGCCTCATGACCTACCTGGAAGGACGCGATCTCACCCGCGACCAACTGGCGGCACTACACGGCGAGGAACAACCCGGCAGCGAGGGCAGGGCAGAGCTTCTGGCTCAAATGGAAGCGGCCTTTCAGCGGGCCGAAACGACGGTCCGCGCGATCGATCCGGCTGCCTTGGCGGAACCCCGCTGGGTCGGCAGAAAGCGCCTGCCCACTACGGTGATCGGCTTGCTGACTCACATCGCGGAGCATATCCAACGGCATATAGGCCAAGCCATCAGCGCCGCCAAGCTGTCGCTTACACTGTGAATAGGAGCCAGATTGGGGACGCCCACGACCACTGCCGAGTCCCAAGCCGCGGGGAGATTTGAGGGGCTCGACGCGGAACAACTGATCCACGCGTTCCGGCTCATGCATACCTCCCGGCGCCTGGACGATCGCGAAATTACTCTCAAGCGCCAGAGCCGTATATTCTTTCAAATCAGCGGCGCGGGGCATGAGGCGATCGAAGTGGCCGCCGGCATGGTGCTGCATCCCGGCGAGGATTGGTTCTACCCTTACTACCGCGACCGTGCGCTCTGCCTGACCCTGGGTGTGACGCCTTACGAAATGCTGCTGTCGGCGGTGGGCGCGGCGGCCGATCCCTCGTCCGGCGGGCGCCAGATGCCGTCGCACTGGGGCGACAAACGGTACAACATTGTTAGCGCGTCTTCGCCGACCGGCACCCAGTTTTTGCAGGCGGCTGGCTGCGCGGAGGCGTCGCGCTTCCGCCGGCGTGAGCACGAAGTCACACTGGTTTGTGGCGGCGATGGCGCTACCAGCGAAGGCGAATTCTGGGAGGCCCTGAACATCGCCTGTCTCAAGAGCCTGCCGCTGCTGTTCCTGATCGAAGACAACGGCTACGCGATTTCCGTCCCTACCGAATCGCAGACAGCCGGCGGCAACATTTCCCGGCTGGTGAGCGGCTTTCCCGGCCTCTTCCGCGAAGAGGTGGATGGCACCGATTTCCTGGCCTCCTACCGGGTCATGAAAAACGCCGCCGCCTACGTGCGCGGTGGGCAGGGGCCCGCGCTGGTGCACGCGCATGTGATCCGGCCGTACTCGCACTCTCTTTCCGACGATGAGCGGATGTACAAAACGCCGGCGGAGCGCGGAGCCGAAGCGGAGCGCGATCCGGTTCTGGTGTTTCCCCGATTTCTGGTGGACGCGGGCATCCTCGACCGTCACCGCCTGCAGCTCATTACCCACGAGGTGGATGAAGAAGTGCACCAGGCCACCGAGCGCGCGCTGCATGAAGAACCTCCCTCGCCGGCCTCGGCCATGCTGCATCTTTATTCCGAAACGGTCGATCCGGCGTCGGGGCAATTCGAAACCGAACCGCAATTCCGCGGCGACCCCAAGACGATGGTCGACCTGCTGAACGCCACTATGCGCGAGGAGATGCGGCGCAACCCCGACATCCTGGTGTTCGGCGAAGACGTGGCCGATTGCAGCCGGGAACAGAACCTCACGGAAGTGAAAGGCAAGGGCGGCGTCTTCAAAGTGACGGCCGGGCTGCAGATGGAGTTTGGCTGCGAGCGCAGCTTCAACAGCCCGCTTGCGGAAGCCGCCATCGTGGGCCGCGCCATCGGGATGGCTACGCGCGGTCTGAAGCCTGTGGCCGAGATTCAATTTTTTGATTACATATGGCCAGCCATGATGCAGATTCGCGATGAGTTGGCAACTCTGCGATGGCGTTCTAACGGCAGCTTCTCATGCCCTGTCGTGATCCGCGTCCCGATCGGCGGCTACCTGAGCGGTGGCGGCATTTATCATAGCCAGTGCGGCGAGGTCGAGTTCACGCACATCCCCGGGCTGCGTGTGGTGATGCCATCGAATGCCCTGGATGCTTGCGGTCTGCTGCGCACCGCACTACGTTCCGATGACCCGGTTCTCTTCCTGGAGCACAAGCGGTTGTACCGCGAGCCGTACAACCGGTCGCAGCATCCCGGCGAGGACTTCACCATTCCATTCGGGCGAGCCAAGGTCGTCAAACCGGGCGCCAACCTGACGGTGGTGACCTACGGCGCCCTGGTGCAGAAAGCACTGCTGGCGGCTACGCAGATCGAGCGGCGCGATTCGACTGTAAGTGTCGAGGTCATCGACCTGCGAACGCTTGCGCCTTATGATTGGGAGGCCATTCGCCATTCCGTGGAGAAGACCAATCGCCTGCTGGTGGCGCATGAAGATACGCTGTCGTGGGGTTACGGCGCGGAGATCGCTGCCCGCGCTGCCGATGAGCTGTTTTCGAAACTGGATGCGCCGGTGCGCCGCGTGGGGGCTCTCGATACCTGGGTCGGATATCACCCGCAGCTCGAGGCCGCGATCCTGCCGCAGACCGAAAAGCTGGCCGCCGAAATGGAGGCGCTGCTGGCGTATTGAGGGTGCCGGCGACGAGGATCGCCAGCCCTACGTAACGCCGGCGGTCTTTGCCGCCGGTGCGGTGCCAACTCACGTTATACTGAATGCTTCCAGTCGACTTTTCTCTAGGAGTTACATGATTCCAGCAACACAAATGCGTCCGGGGATGGTGATCGTGTTCAACAAGGAGTTGCACACGGTTTTCAGCGTCAACCACCGGACCCCGGGCAATCTCCGCGGCTTCGTGCAAGCTAAGATGCGCAATTTGCGTAGCGGCTCCATGTTTGAGCACCGCTTCTCGTCGGAAGACAAGGTGGAACGAGCCATTCTCGACGAGCAGGAAATGGAATACCTGTACGACGATGGCGAATACTACTACTTCATGAACACCGAGAGCTACGAGCAGCTACATTTAACCAAGGATATTCTGGGAGATGCGCCGCATTACCTCATCTCCCAGTTGAAGGTCAAGGTGGAGTTCTACGAAGGCAAAGCCATCAGCGTGGAACTGCCCGCTACGGTAGACCTCAAGGTGGTCGAGACGGAGCCGGGGCTGAAGGGCGCGACTGTTTCCAACGTCACCAAGCCCGCCAAGCTGGAAACCGGCCTGGTGGTGCAGGTGCCCCCGTTCATTACGGAAGGCGAAAAGATCCGCGTGAATACCGCGGAAGGCACCTATCAGGAACGCGCATAGCGCTTCCGTCGCCAAGCGACCAGCAACAGCAGACCCACGCCGACCCCAGCCAAACCGAGTGTCGATGGCTCCGGGACCGCTTGGACTGCGTTCGAGGCGACAAACTGGAAGCCCGGATCGGCAAGCGGCGCTGCGATATAAACAAAACTGGTCTCTACCGGGGTGGTCGGGTAGAACGGCGAAAGGCCCGCCATTTCCGCAGGGGTGGTGGTGCTGTCAAAGCTGAAACCGGCCAGTGACTTTCCAGGGGCAAGAAGATCAGCAGTCGTGACAAATTGAATCGCGAAACCATCGGCGGCGCCGCCGTGGGTGACGGTGTCGGTCCAACCCGCCGGAGTAGAAATGTTGGATGGACTGGTGGGCATGAAATCTTCGCCGGGTACCCACCCGAACCAAAACGTGCCGATGGTGGTAGTACCTAGATTGTTCAGGGTCAAATCGTATTGGAACGTAGTTGGGTTGATCTGCGACTCGCTCACGGTTGCGCTGGCCATAATATCGGCGCGGACCGGGAAAGCAACAGCGCTAAGAGCGAGCGCGACGATGACGGTGACTGCGTGTGTCCTCATGTACTCCTCCTGCCGAGGATACTAGCGCCCGAGGGTTGCACGAAGAAGACAGGAAATCACAATTAACAACTTGTTTACGATTCGCAGACAGGTACTATAAGACCCTAAACAAGTCTATAGGAAGCAAATGAGAGATGCGAGTTGCGAGGCTGCGGCTGGCGCACCCGGACCCTCTGGCACGCAAAAAACTCGGCCGTGGTCCGGATGCTGTGTGTGAACAGGTACGGCAGTTAGTGGAAACGCCGGATTACGACTTAATTTTGTCTACGTGGATGGTGTCGCCGTCTACCTTGCCGGACACCGTAACCTTTTTCCCGGCCTGCGGAATAACCTTCGCCTGCTCGGCGATCTTGTAGATCTTGCCCTCATCGGTAACGAGCACGGCCGCCGACCCTGCCTTGATGCACTTGTTGGCGCACTCGACATTGCCCCTCATGCCGGGCATCGAAGAGCACATCTCATCGATGATATAACCGGTGATATCTGCTGCCATGGCGCTGGCCGAAAGGCCAGCAGCTAAACTGAACAACACGATTGCCTTTTTCACAGTGAGCCTCCTCTGGGTGCTGAGTCGCCTCCGACTATACTCCCGCGCGGTGGCAACGGCAAACCGCCAGGGTATTGCAAAGTACCGTTGGCAGCCATCTACTATTCCGGCAGGGGGCAAAATGCACCTTGCGAAAAACCTTCCGCGGCGATGGCAAACGTGCGGTTGAAGCGGGCGCGGTAATTCTCCCAGGCGATCGCGGTGGCCAGTTCCACCAGTTGGGGCTCGCTGAATTCGCGGCGCAGGTCGGCGAACAAGGCGTCGTCGACCGCCGCCGGCGTCTTGGTCAGAGCGACTGCCAGGCGCAACACGAGTTTCTCGGCCGGTTGGAACGCGGTGCTTTCCTCAAAGCGGGCCAGATCGCCCAACTGCGCCTCGGAGATCCCGGCTCTTCTGCCAACGGCAGAATGGAGATCGATTCAAAACGGGCAGCCCACCAGTGCGGCAACCTTGAGCTGGACCAGCTCCTTGAGGACGGGCGATATCGTCCGTGCCGAGGCGCTTAGCGCGTCCATCCATGTGGATGCCAGCAAGGTGCCGGTATGATAGGCGGCGAGCGTTTTGCTTTTGGGGACGCGGCCGATGCGTTTTCTCAGGGCACGGTAGATCGACTTTGCGATCCAGTTCGCTTCCGAAGGGCTGACGCCTTTAACGCGGTCCATTTTCATAGGATAAAACGGGCGGCTAATCCAGCAGCCCGATCCAGTCGATCTAACTATCAGGAAATACTTCTAATGGTTCCGAGACGGTTGATCTTTCCGGGTGTTCTTCTCTTGTGCAATGCCGGCTCCGCGATCGCTTGTTTTGCGGCCGGCGATTGGAAGCGCGGCCTGTATTGGGCGGCGTCTTCTGTTTGCATCGCCAGTATTAGTGCGTGATGAGAACCTGACACCGGCAGGGATGCCTGTGCTATGGCGCTAGTGTAGAATCGTTGGACAATCTGGAGGGTTCAATGATTCGTTTGACCACAAGTGGAATGGTCATCGGCGTTCTGGGCGTGCTGATCGGTTCACAGGCGCGTGCGGCCGACGATCCGGTCGGTGCGGCCGACAGGGCTCTCGTCGCAGCTTTTGAAAAAGGCGACAAAGCCGCGCTGAACAAGTATCTCGATGCCGATTTCACTTGGATCGACCCGAATGGCGTCATGGTGTTTCGACCCGACGCCCTGGCTTTGGGTATGAAGCCACTGGTGGGCGAAGGCGAAGGTGTGGAGATCGTGAAGCATCCCTATGGCGACCAGGTAGTGTGGTTGCAGGCGCACACGGGAAAGAACTTCTCCGCGCGCTTCTGGGTAAAGCGGCCGGAGGGCTGGCGCCTGCTGCACACGACCGAGATTGCCGTAATGGAAAACCCGGTCCGAGTCCGGCCCACCTACGACATCCCATGCATGAACCCCTGTAAGCAACTGCCCATCAGGACCGTGGACAAGGTACAAGAGGCAGCGATGGCCAACTGGCAGGAGCAGGAGAGCGGCCGCGAATTCTGGATGAAGCATGTGGCTGACGATAACCAGACCGTCTCCACGTACGGCGGGCAGACGCTACCGAAGAAAGATCGGCCCGCTCCGGCGGAGCCAAAACCCGGTACGCCAATGATTGGATCCGCGCCAGTGTTATTTGCGCGCTTGTGGACGTTTGGTCCGGAAACCGTGGTGATGATTTCCTGTCAGCCCACTTATGGCGAAAAGGCCTATTGGGCGAGCCGCGTATTCCATTACCAGAAGGGCACGTGGCAGATGACTGAGAGCTACCACACCGACATCCAGGCTTCTGGTGTGATGACTGAAGTACAAGGGAAATGACCGCTGGTGGGGTCAGCCTTTCCAGGCTGCCGCCGCGCTTCCGCGCGGCGCGCCGGCTGAAAGCCGGCGGCAGCCGAAAGGCCTGCCCCACGACGATGAGGAGGGTAAAGCTGGATGCTGAAATTTGCTCTGTTGTTGGCGTGCGCCGCCGCGGCTCCCGCCGCGACCCCGACCTTTTCAACCGACGACCTGTCGCGGACCGGAATCTTCTACGCCGGCGGCAAGTACGTCGGCGATCCCGGCAAGGAAATCATGGGCGGCGATGCGTACGTGGAGGTGTGGGTGCCCAAACAGATCCGGCATCCGTATCCCATCGTTTATATACACGGCGCTGGACAGACCGCCACGGACTGGCTGCAAACTCCGGACGGCCGCCCGGGCTGGGCATATTACTTCGCGAAGCAGGGCTACGTGCAGTACATGGTGGATTCCCCGGCCCGCGGCCGCTCGCCTTACGTGCCCGATCACGACGGCAACCTGAATATCGCGCACGGCGGCAAACCTGGAAGCCACGTTCACCGCGTCCGCGAAGAAGGGCGATTTCCCCCGAGCTCACTTGCACACGCAGTTTCCCGGCAGTGGTCTGATGGGCGATCCGGTGTTTGACGCGTTCGCTAAAACGCAGGTGCAGTTCCTGGGCGGCGGGGGCCCGCTTTCGCAAGATGAACTGAGCCGCGACGCGTTCGTTGCACTGCTCGACATGATCAAGAGCCCGGTGATCATTCTGTCGCATTCCCAGGGCGGGCCGGTGGGCTGGCTGATGGCCGATGCGCGTCCGAGCCAGGTGAAAGGCATTGTCACCGTGGAGCCGGCCGCTCCGCCGATCAAAGGCGTGGACACCGCCAAGGTTGCCTACAACGCGGGCGGCGGGTTGACGTGGGGCGTAACCTCCAGCCCGATCCACTACGATCCTCCGATTCAGAATCCTTCCGAGTTACAAACGGTTCTCGAAGAGAAATCGGATATTCCCGGCGACGTGGTCCCCTGCTACCTGCAAAAGGAGCCTGCGCGCAAGCTCGTCAACCTGGAAAAGATTCCGGTGGTCTACCTCTCGGCTGAGGGCGGCTATCACCGCGTGTTTGACCATTGCCTGGCGAAGTGGCTGAATCAGGCCGGTGTGAAGACCCAGTTCGTGCGCCTGGAGGACGCCGGCATCCGCGGCAACGGGCACGAAATGATGCTGGAAAAGAACAGCGACGAGATCGCGAAGTTTATCGGTGGCTGGATTGACAAGAACGTCCCGCAGAAGGACAAGCCCACGATGGCGATGCCGCCGTCATCCATCCCCACATTTTCCACCGAGAACATCGCGCGCCAGGGCTTCTTCTACGCAGGCGGCAAATATCTCGGCGGGGCCGGCAAAGAGACCATGGGCGACGCCATGTACACCGAGGTCTGGGTGCCGAAGCAGGTACGGCACGCCCAACCGGTTGTCTTCTTCCACGGCAACGGACAGACCGGCGCGGTGTGGCGGCAGACGCCCGACGGCCGGGCGGGATGGGCGTACTACCTGGTGGAGCACGGGTACACGGTTTACATGGTGGACTATCCGGCCCGCGGACGTTCGCCTTATGTCCCCGGCGTCGATGGGAAGCTGGGGATCCGCACGGCGCTCGATCTGGAGCAAATCTGGACCGCGCCTGCGACCTCCAGCGGCAATTTTCCACGGCAGAAGCTTTACACGCAGTGGCCCAGCGATTCGCCGAAGAAGGGCATGATGGGCGATCCCGTCTTCGACAACTTCGTCAAAGGGCAAGTGCAGTTTGTGAACAACCAGGCTGAGGTGGCCGTGCCCGCAGGTGTGGCCTTGCTTGATGAGATCGCGAGGCCGGTGATTCTGATCACGCATTCGCAGGGCGGGGGAATCGGTTTCAATGTCGCCGATCAACGCCCGAAACTGATTGCCGGGATGGTGGCGATCGAACCGGGCGGTCCGCAGATCGGCACGGTCGATACGGCCAAGGTTGCGTATACGCGCGTCAATCCGGATTCCTGGGGTCTCACTCCGATGCCCATGCAGTACGACCCGCCGTTCCGCAGTCCTGCCGAAATCAAGGTCCATCTGGAGCCATCGGAGAGGCCCGGCGACGAGGTGGGGTGCTATATGCAAGACGAGCCGGTGCATAAGCTGGCGAGCTTTCAGAACATGCGGATCCTGTCGCTTTCCGCGGAGGGCACCTATCATCGCGTGTTTGATGTCTGCATTCCCAAGTGGCTCAACCAGGCCGGCGCCAAAGACGATTTCGTGCGCCTGGAAGACGTGGGCATACACGGCAACATGCACGAGATGTTTCTCGACCGGAACAGCCAGGATGTTATTCAAGTTCATCGACGGCTGGATCGGCAAGAACGTGAAGTGACCAGAAGGAGAAGAGTGATACTGCGAAGACATTTGGGCGCCGCCATGCTGTGGACGAGTTTGCTGTCTGGCGGGGCGATCCCGGGTTTTGCCCAATGGCTGAACTACCCGGCGCCGGGCATTCCGCGAACGCGCGACGGCAAGCCGAACCTGACGGCTCCCGCGCCCAAAGCCTATGACGGCAAACCGGATCTGTCGGGAGTCTGGTCCACTGACCCCGACTTCTTTCGAAACCTGGCGAAGGATCTGAAGCCCGGCGATGTGCAAATGCTGCCATGGGCGGAGAAGCTGGTAGCGGACCGACAGGCCAACGACCACCGCGACGATCCCATGGCTAAGTGCATGCCGCCCGGCGTTCCGCGCATCGACACTTCCAATAACGGCGAAGCCCTGCATCCGTTCAAGATTGTGCAGACTCCGGGGCTGGTGGTGCTGCTGTACGAGACCTCGTCGAACTCCAATTTTCGGCAAGTCTTTTTGGATGGCCGGCCGCTGCCTACGGATCCTCAGCCCAGCTGGCTCGGATACTCGGTGGGGAAATGGGAAGGCGCCACACTGGTGGTGGACACCACGGGTTTTAACGGTCGCGCGTGGCTGGATACCTTCATGGGCCATCCGCAAACCGAGGGCGGTCACGTAACGGAGCGTTTCACGCGCCGCGATTTCGGGCACATGGATCTCGAGATCACCATAGACGACCCAAAAGCGTATGTGAAGCCGTGGACCGCCAGGCTGCCCTTGACTCTGGTGCCGGCTGGGGATTTGATCGAGACAGTCTGCGAGAACGACAAAGACCGGGAGCACGAGAGCAAGTAAGCTCTGACGCTAAACCGCTCCCTGCGGTCACGGCTCAGTAAGAGTTTTCCCGATTAAACTACGCTGACGTCGGCCGCGTTACTGAGCCGTGACCAAAGGGAGCGGTGGGCAGCGTCACTATTTGATCGCGATTACCAGCAGCGTGGCATCGTCCTGCGGGACACCGTCGGAGAAATCCGCCACGGCGGAGACTATCCTCTTGCGGAGCGCAGTGGCGTCCAACGCCGGGTTAGCGGCAAGAATCCCAAGAAGCCGATCTTCGCCAAATGGATCGCCCTGCGCGTTTTCGGCCTCGGTGATGCCATCGCTGAAGAGCACCAGGCGGTCGCCGGGGCTAAGCGAAACCTCGCCCTGTTGGTAGACCCAGTCGGGAAATACGCCGAGCAATGCGCCCCCCAGTTCCAGACGCACCAGCTCGCCTGAGGCGCGCAGCAGAATGGGCGGGTTGTGGCCCGCGTTGGTGTAAGTCAGGCGGCGGCCTTCGAGCACACCGTAAAACAGAGTGATGAACTTGTTGGGAGCCGTATTGGCGCATAGAATCCGATTGAGCCGGCCGGTAAGACTGTCGGTGGACACTGCGTCCGGCGCCAGAGCCCGCACCGCCGCCTGCAGATTCGACATCAGCAGCGCCGCGGGAACACCTTTGCCGGATGCGTCGCCCACGCAGATTCCCAGCCGCCGCTCACCCAGACGGAGCAGGTCGAGATAGTCGCCACCCACTTTGCCCAGGGGTGTCCAGGCGGAGGATATGTCGCAGCCGGGAATTTGCGGAATCCGCTTGGGCAGCAGGGCGTGTTGGGCGGCAACTGCTTCCTGCAATTCCGCGCGCGCCTCGACACCGCTGTGGATTCGCCGGCGCACCGTGGACAGCAATTGCGAATTGTCCCAGGGCTTTTCCACGAAATCCTGCGCGCCGCCGCGCATGGCTTCCACTGCCAGCGCGATGCTGCCCCATGCGGTCATCACCACCACCGGCAGTTCATTGTCCAGTTTCCGCACCGACCGCAGCAGGTCCAGGCCCTCCTGGCCCGACGTGGTGTCGCGGGCATAATTCAGATCCATCAGCAGCAGATCGAACTCTCCCGCGGAGAGGTTGTCGAGCACGGCTGCGGGCGAGTTGGCGGTTTCGATCTGATAGCCCTCCTGCTTGAGCAACAGGCGCAAGGCTTCGATCACATCGGGCTGGTCGTCGGCAATCAGGGCTCGCATGTCGACGGTAATAACAGGTTGAGGGCCAGTCAGTGAGGGGCCGGGAAGTGCTGTAGAGACAGTGACATCCGGGGCGGACTGCGGCGGTGGACAGCCAGGCGCGTGGCCGCTGGCGGACGCACAGTTCCCAAATTCGAACAGCGGAGGCTTACCGTTTACTCGTGGTGGTGCTCAGCCGGAGGCGCCGCGCTGGCCCCCACCTTCACCGAATGCGCGATCTTGTCTTTGCTGCCCTCCGGAATGTCGACCACGACTCTTGCCCCGGGCTTCAAGTCGGCTATCTGCGCCTTCTGGTCGCTCTTGGTGATCTCCGTCTTGTCATCCAGCTTCACATCCACGTTGCCTTTCGCGGTTTTGACCGTCAAGACGTTATTGCTTACCGACACCACGGTGCCGATCACGTGATCGAATCCGCCGTGCGCGAAAACTGGGGCGGCCAAAGCAATCAGCAGGAGACTCAGGCAGCAGCCTAATGGTGATGGTGGTGCTCCGTCGTTGGTTCATGATCATCTTCTCCCCTCAAGAATTTTTCTTCTTCCTCTTCTTCCCGGCGATCGTCGGGACCCTTCGGGTTCAACTTCTCCATAGCTTTCTTCTCTTCAAATGTCAGTTGCGGCAAATGACGAATGAAGTGGACAAGCTTCCAGGAATCCTCCTCGTCGTGGGCCGAGCCGCCCCAGCCGGGCATGCCGGTCAGACGGATTCCGTTTTGAATAATGTAGAACAACTCGCCGTCGCTCTTCTGCTGAGTTCCGTCCTTCCGCATATCGGGAGCCGGTGGATACAGGTTTCTTCCCATCTGCGTATCGCCGCTTCCGTCGTTGGCGTGGCAGACGGCGCAGTGGTCGGCCCAATGGGCACTGGCATCGGCCAGGACTTCAGGTGTGCTGGGCACGGGGTTGGCGCGCGCTCTGACTTCAGCCGGCAGCGCCGTGGCGCGCATCCACCCGATGATCCACCGTTCGGCGGCGCCGGGCTGCTCGCGCGCGCTGAATCCGCGGGTCCGCTGGAGCAGGATGACTCCGGCCAACAGCACCAGGGCCAACAACGAAAATGCGCCGAACAGGAACCATCGCAATCTGCTCACGGATGCCTCACTGGTCGCCGCTCACCGCTTCCATCGACGTCGACTTTGATCGTATTGGATTTGGCGTCGTAGGTTCCGGTGACTATCACCTTCTGCGCGGCATATTGCGCCGGCGTTTTCTGGTCGCTGAGTTTCATGACAGTGGCGCCATTCACGAGCGCATAAACGTACGGCCCTTTGACGCACATATGGACGCATTCCGGGTCCGTGTGGCCTTTCATCATAGTATGGGGCTTGACGCCGCACATGGTGTCGGTGATCACACCGGCGTACGTCTCGGCAGCGCACGCCGCGGATAGCGCCAGGGCCACCGCGAGAGATCGACAAACCGTCTGCATTTCTAATTCTCCTGAAGTTACGATGGTGATCTGAGCCGAAAGCGAATGAAAATGTTGCCGCCGGCGGGATGGTTGCCATAGTACGGCTTGATCGCGCCTGGCAGCGAGTATGCGGTGAAGTTGGCCCCGATGCCCGTTTCGACATAGCGGAACAGATTGATGTCACGGGTATAGCCGATGGTGTACGCGCCGATCCGGAAGGTGCTGCCGTACAGGCGATCGAGTGCTTCATCCGGCTGGCGCTGAACAACTCATCCTTGTCCACCAGTTCGAAGCGGCCGGTGATGAAGTCCTTGGGGCGAATTGGGAAAACGGATTCCGCCAGGTACGAATTCAAGTTGTGATAAGTGGCGGTGTTGTGAGTGCGTCCCCAGATCAAGCTCGAGGACCAGCTTCCGCCGGGCATCGGCCTGGAGTACTCGACGGACGCGGTGGCGCGCACCTGGTCGCCGGGCTCGTTCCGTTCGGGATGCGCGAGCCTGCCCACCGAGACTTGCGCCGCCCAATTTTTGGTGGGGAAGAACCAGAGCCGCGCCCGACCATGAGTCAATGGCTCCGGACTCAACGATCCAGCGATTCTCCCAGGTTCGGCGCCGTGGAAACCGCTGGCTTCGAGTTTGACCATCTTATGCGAGACTCCCACGGTAACCACTTCATCGGCGATGTGAGTCGAATCCTGCAAGTGATGCGAGAGCGGCGCCTGCGGCAACTCCATGGCCGACGCGCGGTGCGGATAAGCGACTGGGCCAAGGGCAGGGTCGCCCACGGGCGCTAAATAGACGTCCAGCGTTGGTGTCTTCGCTCAGTTGGTGTGTGTAATGGACGCCCAGCGCCATGATGAAATTGTGCGGGTGCTGCCCGTCGACGAGCGGAATGCCGTAAGCCGTCTCGCCGGTTTGGAACAGCAGCGGGTAGCGGCGGTCCGTGATGGTGGCCGGTTCGAGACTGAGCATGAGCGTCGCTTCGAAGGCATCCGTTGGCGCCAACGCGATGTTCCGCCGAGACCATGAACGAGTTGGGTGAGTATAGCTTGTCGCCGCCGCGCGGGCCCGACTGCTGCGTATCCACCAGGAACGCCGTCCCCATGAACATCGTGTTCCAGTTTCCGAAGTGCATCATGAGCATGGGCATGGGCCACGAGGCGGGATTCTGCGGAAGTCCCGGACGCCAGATTCATCAGCGACATGCTCGCCGGATTCATGTCGGTCATGCCCATGTGCGAGTTATCTTGTTGAGCCGCGATTCGACCCATCGCGAGGCTGGCGGCCAAGACTGCCAGCGCCAGCGGTCTGCGACACCTTTCATCCATTCAGACTCCCTGCCGAACGATTCGCCAAAAATGGAACAGAGCGGAAACGGGAATCAGATTCTGAGGATTACGGAGGAGAGGGCAAACGGGTGCGGATTTGTCGCGGCCCTTACGGGAATAGCTGCGATTGTTAGCGGCGGAAGGTTGAAGCCCGAGACGGCCGGCAGAATGGCAGGAGCCGTCATGGCCGACGGCTGCGGCGCCGCCTGCGAAACTGCGCCCGCGGCAAAAGCCTGGTGCGAGCAGGGGCTGGGACTGGGATTGCCCGCAGGGTTGTGGTGACGATGACAGGGCGGAAGATTCTGGCTGCTGCTGGAATCGGCGGAGGCGCAGGTTGCGACGGCGCACGCGGCCACGCATTGCGCCTGGCAAATCACCAGCGCCAAGGCAACCAGAACGACGACCTTCCCGCGCGACATTCTAGGGGAAGCATAGCACGGGCAAATGCGCGGTCAGCCGGAACGAGCCTGGATAGCTATCGTCGGATGACGTGGGAGGTGAAGGGCGCGGCCGCTGAAACTTGAATCCGTGCATGATATCTTTGATCGCATGGTTTTAACAAGGACGCGATCCGGGCATAAAACCGGGTGGAAGCGCGCCGCTCTGGCGGTGGCAATTCTGACGTTGGCCGGAGCAACATGGCTGCCGGCGCAAAAGACCGCGAGGCCGGTGAACGTCGACGGTAAGGTGCTGCGCGACGCCGGGAGCGTGGCGGATGATACCCTGCCCGGTTCGTGGCTGAGCTACGGACGCAACCAGAACGAGACACGCTACAGCACGCTGAAGCAGATCAACGACACCAATGCGAAGCGCCTCGGGCTGGAGTGGTCCTACGTGGTCGGCGCAGGGGGCGGCAATCAAGAGGGAACGCCGCTGATGTGGAACAACACCCTCTATGGCATCACCACGTGGAGCGTCGTCTACGCGCTCGACGCTCGCACTGGCAAAGAGCTGTGGCGCTGGGATCCGGAAGTGAACCAGACCGCGGTGCGGCCGAAGATTTGCTGCGGCATCGTGAACCGCGGCATCGCCGATCTACAACGGCATGATCATCGTCCCCGTTACGACGGCCGGCTCCAGGCGCTGGACGCGCTCACGGGCAAGCCGGTGTGGGAATCGCGCGTGGCATATCCCGCAGGATTTGTACACGCTGACCATGGCGCCGCGGATCGCCGGCGGCAAGGTGATCATCGGGGCGTCGGGCGGCGACAAGCCTACGCGCGGATTCTTCGCCGCGTTTGATGCGACGACCGGCCAGCCAGGCCTGGAAGTTTTACACCGTTCCCGGCAACCCCGAATTGCCGCCGGAGAACGACGCGATGAAGGCTGCCCTCAAGACCTGGGGCGGCGACTTCTGGACCAAGGGCGGCGGCGGAGCGGTATGGGACGGCTTCGCCTACGATCCCGACGCCAACCTGGTTTACGTTGGCACCGGCAACGCCGAACCTTGGGTGCAGAAATTCCGCGGCGCGCAGGGCGTGGACAATCTGTACACGTGTTCCATCCTCGCGGTGGACCTCAAGTCCGGCCAACTCAAGTGGCATTTCCAAACCACGCCGAACGACAACTGGGATTTCGACAGCGTGCAGCAGTTGATGCTGCTGGACCTGACGATCAACGGCAAGCCGCGAAAGGTGATCACGCAAGCTTCGAAGAACGGCTTCTTCTGGGTGCTCGATCGCGTTACCGGCGAGTTCATCTCCGGAGCCCCCTACGTGAAGACGAATTGGGCCAGCGGGCTGGATGCGAAGGGCCGCCCCATCGTGAATCCCGAAGCCTACTACGACACGGAGCCGATCTCGCTGTTCCCGACCGGCGGCGGCGCGCACAACTGGTCGCCCATGTCCTACAATCCCGCCACCGGCTACGTCTATATCCCGGTCTTCCTGCAACCCTTCACCTATGCGGCGCAAGCAGAGCTTCGTCCGGGCACCAACGGATACGCGCGCAGCGAACACGATCCCAAGCCGATTGGCGGACCCGTGATTGGACCGCCCACCGCCGAGGGCATGCGCGCGGCGCTCGAAGCGTGGGACCCCGTGAACCAGAAGCTGGTGTGGCGCATCGACGGCGGGGGCGGCATCGGCGGCGGCACCGTGACCACGGCGGGCAACCTGGTATTCCAGTCGATCAACGACGGGCGCTTCCGGGCGGTGACGGCCGACAAGGGCGAGATCCTGTATGAGATCCAGGTGGGGCGCACCGGCATGGCGCCGCCGATCACTTATGAGGTGGACGGAAAGCAATATGTGGCGTTCCAGGGCGGCCTCGGGCGGCCCGCAACGATCGTGGGCCCGAATGACGCGAAGATTGAAAATCCACCCATGATGTTCGTGTTTGCGCTGGACGGGAAGGCCGAATTGCCGAAGCCGGCTCCGGTGCCGCCCCCCAACCGGCCGCCGCCTGCGCCGGAGGTACAGCAGCGCTAACCCCCACGTGGCGCGGACACTCGTGTCCGCCGTGCCAAGACTCATCTTGGCACTTCGCTGTAACGATATAACTGATGTCAGATAGAATTCCTCAGGATCTCGCGGAAAAAGCGGCAGCCATGCGCGAATTCCGCCGGCTGCGTGATGCGGGTCTGCCGGTTCCGCCCGAAGTCCGAGCGCGCCACGTCTCTGCTACAAACGACGGCTATGCCACCGGCCCCGATCCCGGAGCGCAGATCCCTGAGTTTGCCCTGCCCGACCAGTCCGGCGCCACCCGGACGCTGAACGATCTGGCGGGACCGAATGGGCTGTTTCTGGTGTTCCACCGCAGCGCCGACTGGTGACAGTATTGCCGCTCGCAGCTCGTGGAGCTGGAACAATCCCGAATGATGCTGCAGCAAAATGGCGTGAATATCGCTGCGATCAGCTATGACTCAAGAGAGATCCTCGCCGCATTTGCTCAAAAGCATTCGATCGGGTTTCCGTTGCTCTCTGACAAGGGTAGTGAGACGATTCGTAAATTTGGCATTTTCAATTCGAACATGGCTCCCGACCTGAGAGCGTTCGGAGTGCCGCACCCAGTGGAATACCTCGTGACTCCGGACGGTACCGTCATTAAGAAATACTTCGTGCCGAACTACCAGCATCGGGTGACCGCATCCGCGGTGGCGCTGAGTGAATTCGGAACCGTTGAAACTGACGCCCCAACCGTGACTTTGAAGAGCGGTGCTTTGGCCGTCCAACTCGGGCTCGCCTCATCCAAAGCGTTCGCTGGACAGGAGGTCGGCTTCTTCGCCCACTTCGCGTTGCAGCCCGGATGGCATATTTACGGCGCGCCCGTACCCGCAGGTTATACGACCACTGCCATCACCTTCGAGGGTCCAAGCGTTGTGCGTCAGAAGTTGAGACTTCCCCCAGCGGAAATCCGGGACATTCCTGCACTGGGCGAAACTCTGGCATTGTATAGCGGTTCGTTTACGGGAATCGGCACGCTGCTCCTGAAGCACCCCTTACCCGAAGGGCGGCTAGTGTTGCAGGGTCGCCTAGCTTTCCAGCAATGTAGCGACAAGGTTTGCGAGCCCCCCGAAACTGTGTCTTTCGAGCTGGCGTTAACCTTGGAGCCCTTTATGATCTCGGAGCAAGATAAGAACCTATTGGAGAAACAAAACCGGACTCCATGATGCTACGGTAACGTCTTACTGACCACTTCGAGCGGTTGCATCGCACCGTGCGGCCCTGTAGAATTCTGGGGCAGGAGGGATCTGCATGTCGCTCGCCACACGCTCACACAGTGTTCCCCAAACTATTGGAGGGCTTGCGCTTTTCGGGCTTGCCATGGCCTGTGCCGGGACCGCTTCGGCGGCCGAGGAAGCCCGCTACACGGTGTTGAATCCGACAGGCAACCCCCCGCCGATTGAGCGGAGGTCCATGGCGCCGCGTCCCGCCAGTCTCTCTGGCAAGACGGTCTACCTGGTGGACGAGACCTTCGATGGCGGCGACAAGTTTCTGCAGCAGATGCAGGCGTGGATGGCCGTCCACATGCCCGACGTCAAGACCGTATTCCGTGCCAAGAAGGGCGCGTACTCGGCCGATGACCCGGATCTCTGGAAGGAGATCAAATCCGTAAACGGCCTGATGGTTATGGCCATAGGCCATTGAAGCACCTGCGCGCCGGCGGTCGTCGGCCATGTTGCAGAAGTTGAGTCGAAGTATGGGATCCCCGCGGTCGGCGTCATCATCGATGCTTTAGTCGACCTGGTTCACGACAAGGCTTACGAAGAAGGTATGCCGGCTCTCCGGCTGGTCTTCACACACACGCCCGTGGGAGGAAAGACGCGGAAAGAGCTCGACGCGTACATCGCCGGTGACGATCCCGTCACCAAGCGGCCGTTCATGGAGGAAATCAAAGACGATCTGACGCGGTCCTTGAATGACGAGGAGCAGAAGACGGGCACCGTCAAGCGAGAGAAGAAGCGCTTCATCGGACCCGACACTGCCGAGAACATCCAAAAGTATTTCGACGAACGCTTCTGGACCGACCAGCTTCCCATCGTCATGCCGACGGAAGATCGGGTGTCCGCCATGCTGAAGGCCACCAAACATCGGCCCGAGGAGATCGTCGGAAAGATGCGGGTCACCGGAGAAAGGGAGGCGTGGGAATACACCGTGGAAACGGTCGCCATCAACGCCGTAATGGCCGGCGCCAAACCCGAAATGTTTCCCGCGATCCTCGCACTGGCTGCCTCGCAGACCGACGCGCACTCCAGCTCCACCTCCTCCATGGCGGCGATGGCGGTCTTCAACGGCAAGATCGTTCACGAGTTGGACTTGAACTCCAGCACCGGCGCCCTGGGACTCTACAACAACGCGGGCGCACTCGTTGGCCGCGCGTGGAGCCTGTTGTCGATGAACGCCACCGGCGGATCCGTGCCGGGTCACACGTACGAGGGCGTTCAAGGCAATCCCATGGCAGACGTCCCGGCAGTATTCGCCGAAAACATTGCCGGCCTCCCCCAGGGTTGGAAACCCCTGCACGTGCAGAAGGGTTTTCAAATGGACGACAGCGTGGTCAGCACGTTCGACGGTTGCCAGAGTCAAAACACCATGATGGTCCTGGCGGACGAGGATTGGGACTACACGCTGAAACGGTTTATCGGCGGCGTCGGTTCTCCCCAGCGCGGCGGCAAGCTGCTGCTGATCGACCCCTCGGTAACACCTCCGTTGCTTCGGTTCGGCTTTGACTCCAAGGAGAAGCTGATCAAGTGGGTGAAGGAGAACGTGACGGTTCCCAAGTACCACTATTGGCTCGACCAGGAGGTCATCAACTATAAACTGGGGCCGGCCCGCGCCGGACGCGAGCCCTACGCCACGTGGTTGAAACTTCCCGAAGACGCGCCCATTCCGTATCTCGACAACGTCGAGGTGGTCGTGGTCGGAGGAAGCGGCAACATCCGGTGGAGTGTGAATGAATGCGCTTATCGGAAAAGCGTCAAGGTCGACGATTGGAGATAAGAAGCTCGAGCAGCGCGTGTCGCGATCGCCTTGGCCCTGTGGTGCGGGACCGCATCGCAGCCGGCTGAGGTCCGAAAGCCGCCGAGGGAGTCTGCAGCGCCGGCGCGAAACTCGCGAACCTCAATCTCACGCTCAAAGATATCCACGGCAAGCCATTTAACCTGGCCGATTACAAAGGCAAGGTGGTTCTGCTGGATTTCTGGGCCACCTGGTGCCCTCCTTGCCTGAAGGAGATTCCCGGGTTCATCGAGTTATACAACACCTACCAATCGCGCGGCTTGGCCGTGATCGGCATTTCGATGGATGAATCCACCTCGGATGTGAAGCGCTTCGCCAGGCGGCTCAAGATGAACTATCCGATTCTGCTCGGCGCCGGGCGGGACGATCTGGAACCGGCTTTTGGAGAACTCCCGCTCCCGACATCTTTTGTCATTGCCCGCGACGGCAGAATTTGCAGTAAACATGACGGCTTCACCGCCAAGGAGGATTTGGAGCGCGAAATCGCCGCGCTGTTCTAGGTGGGGCATGCTTTAGCTTGCCCTTTTATAGGAGATTCCATGCGACAGAAAATATCTTTTCCGTTGCTCGCGGCGCTGCTGCTGCTCGGTCTGCTGGCGCCCCGCTCCGGCTTCGCCCAGGAGTGCAAGGGCGCTTTCGTCGACGGCGAATGCCGCGAGGACTACGTCTATGTCCCCGACTTCATGACGCCGGAGGACTTGAAGAAGAATATCGACCAACATGCGACCGATATCGTGATTGTCGACACGGCAGCTCCTCCTATCTGGGAAGAAGAGCATATCCCCGGCGCCGTCAACCTTCCGTACACCAAGAACCTTACCGCGCCGCCGTCTCTGTCTCGCGAAAAGACGCTCGTCCTCTATTGCGCCTGCAAGGATCACGAAGACTCCTCCGACATGGCCCGCCAGCTCAGTCTTCTGGGTTACCGCAAAGTGAAGGTTCTCAAAGGCGGTTGGTTTAAATGGCTCGACCTGAAGTACAAAACCGTAAGCAAGGACGACGAGAGGCCGGCGAAATGATGCGAACTCAACCTACTCTCCAAGTTACCGATCCTCTGCCCGGTTCTTATGTGCGCAGCCGCGTTGGCGGCCGACATCGTTTCCGGACTCGCCATCGGCGCCACCACGCAGTCGATTCCAGTTTCGGATGTGACAGGGCCCCACAAAGGGGAACTGATCTGTTACGTCTGCGATTACGATAAGGCACCCGACGTCCTCGCGTTTTTCCGCGACACTTCCGATGCCACGGCGAAGCAGATCATTCAGCTCAATGACTTGTACATGAAAAACAAGTCGCGGAACTTCCACGCCGTTGCCATGATCATCGCCGGCGAAAGCTCGAAGAAGTGGCTCGAGGATCTGAACCGCTCCGCCCATCTCGAAATTCCGTTGACATACTTCCGCAAGGGACCGAAGGATGCCGCGGCGCGGGTGTACAATCTGAACCCGGCCGTGGCCAATACCTTCCTGGTCACGGTGAATCGGTCCGTGGTGGCCAACATTTCCGATATTGGGCCGGACGCAGTTCAACCGCGTTGCCGACGCCACGTCGGAAATGCTCGCCACGGTGCGGTAAGCTTTTGTGATGCGCCGCTGGAACGTCCCGGTCTGGTCTGGGTTTGCGATCGTGATCGTGGCTGTTGTTAGCTACATCCCGATCTTCGCGCTGTTCCCGGTTACCCGCGATATTCCCTGGGCCAACTACTTGTTGTTTCTCCTGGGCGGCGGACTGCTGGCCGTCGGTGTGAAACGAGCGTTTCGAGATCCGGAGCACTACCGCGGCAAGATCAGCGGTTCCATCCTCGCCGTGCTCAGTGTGCTTCTGTTCGGGCTCTTCGTAAGCAGCATTCTCATCTTTGCAAAGCAGATCCCTTCGCCTGAACAAGCGCTGCGCCCCGGCCAACCCGCACCGCCGTTTATCCTCCCGGACATCACCGGAAAACGCGTGGCCTCTTCCGAGCTGTGGAAAGACCATCGCGCCGTTGTGCTGATTTTCTATCGCGGCTATTGGTGACCGTTCTGCAACTCCGAGTTGCGGAGTTTTGAGCAGCACTTGAGCGAGTTCCATGACCGGGGCGTCGAGCTTGTCGCGATCAGCGTAGATTCGCCCGCCGAGTCGCTGAAGCTCTGCCAGTCGAGGGGATATACCTTTCCGTTCCTGTCCGATCCAAACGCGCAGGTGATCCGGCAGTACGGCGTGTTGCATCCGAAGGGCGGGGAAGACGGTAAGGACATTGCGCGTCCGGCCGAGTTTCTAGTAGATACCGCAGGCACCATCCGTTGGGTGAACCTGACCGATGACATACGAGTGCGCGCCAGGCCCGAAGCAGTTCTGACAGCGATCAGCCGGCTGTAGCACAGGCCTCCCGGCCTGTGTCCGGTTTTTACGCTCCTGCGTTGCGAGTCTGCCAGTGATACATCGCAGAGTAACCTCGAGTTGGGCCATTATCCCGCACACTATCGGCATGGGCGACGACCGAGGGATTGACACTACAGCGATTGCCCAGATTCAGTAACCCACAACCTGGCACTTCACCTCTCAGCCCGCTTCCTGGGTTCACCGGCGGCGCCCCTGACGAACTTGCCTCTTTCCTGCCAGATGACCGCGACCCCTTCGCGCTCACCCCCGCTGCATGGTACACATACGAGCGGGAGAGCACTCAAAAATCCCGCTCGACGCGGCCGCGTGCGATCATTTCAATCAAAATGCGAAACGAACCCATTTCCGCCAGTAATCAACAGAAAATAAAGGAGATACCACTAGTTAGGCGAACCCACGCACCGCCACTCCCTGCGCCCGGACTTGGGAGCACCGGCCTTCGGTACGGAACCATAACAACCACCCGCCGCACGCCCCCCGAACTAGCCCATTCGAGTAATGCCACCAATCTTTTAGAGGAGTATACTGTAACCGCATAACCATGTTCGTTTCAACGCGTAGGACGTTCCTGAAGGCCGCCGCGGCGGGCTTGGCCGCGCCGTACGCCTTCGCGCAAGCTCCGAAGATCACGAACTACGCCACTGGGCGACAACCTGTATCTGCTGAGCGGAGCCGGCGCGCAACGTGATCGCGCGCACGGGAGCCGATGGCGTCGTGATGGTGGACGGCGGGCTCGCGCAGAATGCCGCCGCGCTGGCGCAAGCCGTCGCCGCGCTTCCCAACAGCGGCAAGGTTCACACGCTCTTCAACACGCACTGGCATCCCGAGCAGACCGGCTCCAACGAGAAACTCGGCATGGCCGGCGCCACGATTATTGCCCAGGAGAACACGCGGCTCTGGCTGCAGCAAAACATCACCTGGCCCTGGAACGGACAGAAATTCAAGAAGCTTCCCAAGATCGCCCAACCCAACAAGACCTTCTACGACAAGGGCGCGCTCGATTCCGGAATCCGCTACGGATACATCTCCGACGCGGCGCACACCGACGGCGATCTCTACGTCTACTTCCCGCAGCAGAACGTCCTTGCGGTGGGCGACGCCGCCTACGGACAAGGCTGGCCGGTGGTCGATTGGTGGACCGGAGGCTGGATCGGCGGCATTGTCGGCGGACTGCAGCGCATCCAGACCGTCGCGAACAAGGATACGAAGATCGTTCCCGCGCGCGGTCCCGTGCTCAGCTATGCCGACATCGCCGCGCAGGTCGACATGTACGGCACGATCTACGATCGTCTGAATCAGATGCTGAACAAAGGGCGCGGCCCGTCGGAAGGCGTCGAGGCCAAGCCGGCCAAGGAATACGAAGCCAAGATGGGCAACCCCGATGAATTCATTCGCCGCTCTTTCGAGAGCCTGTGGGCCTATCTTTCACCGGACGCTTAAGGACTCATGAAAACGATGCGACATATTAAGAACTCGATTCCCCTGATCGCCGTCATCGGCTTAGTTGGCGTCTTTACCGCCCGCGCCCGAGCCAGGCGCCGGATCCGGCCGACGCGCAACTGGCCACCATGAAGCAATACTGCGCGGGCTGCCACAACGACAAAGCCAAGACCGGCGGCGTCAGCTTCGAAGGCATCACGGCCGCGAGCATCGCCAAGGATCCCGAGCTTTTCGAGAAGGCCGTGCGCAAGCTGCGCGGCCGCGTCATGCCGCCTCCCGGCGCGAAGCAGCCGGACGGCAAGGCTGTCGACTCGCTGGTCGCGTGGCTCGAAGATTCGCTCGACAAGCTTCCCAACCAGGCGCACATCACCGATCAGGTGGTGCTGCACCGGTTGAATCGCAAGGAATACGAAAACGCCGTCCGCGATCTGCTTCTGGTCGACGTCAACGGCGCCGAATTGCTGCCGCCGGATGACATCGCGCAGGGCTATCGACAACATCGCGTCCGCCCTGCAGGTTTCGCCTTCCTTCATTGAGCAATACGTCATTGCCGCCCGTAACGTCGCTGTCAAGGCGCTCGGCAAGGCGCGATTCCCGCCCGCAGGGCTGGACGTTCCGCGCAGCTCCCGGCAATCAGCTCACACACGTTCCCGGATTGCCTCTCGGGACGCGCGGCGGCATTCTCGCGAAAGTGGATCTCCCCGCCGACGGCGAATACCGCATCAACATCGCCGACATGGCCACCCATATCTGGGGCAACGGCATGGAGTACGAGAATCCGCTGGTGGTGACGCTCGACAACAAGATCGTCTATCAAACCGATGATCGGCGGCGAAGAAGACATGAAGCTCTACGATCAGGTGCAGAGCGGCGCGCTCGATCGCGTCAATGCCCGCCTGAAGAACATCAAGTTCCAGGCCACGGCCGGACCGCACAAGATCGGCGTCACTTTCCGGCGCCAGAGTTTCGCCGAATCCGACGATCAGTTGCAGATGTTTGCGCCCGGCGGCGGGCAGGATCGTTCTCTACCGCGTGAACTCGTTCCAGCTTCTGGGCCCCTTCGATGCGAAAGGCCTCAGTTCCACGCCCAGCCGCGACCGCATCTTCATCTGCAACCCGGCCAAGGACAAAACCAAAACGCCCGAAGCCTGCGCGAAGGAGATTTTCGCGACGCTGGCGAAGCGCGCTTATCGCCGTCCGGTGACGAATGACGACATCGCGGAACTCATGCAGTACTACGCCGATGGCGTGAAGCAAGGCGGTTTCGAGTCCGGCATTCGCGACGGCATCACGGGAATGCTGGCGAGCCCGTTCTTCCTGTATCGCGGCGAGCGCGTCCCCGCGGGGTTGAAGCCGGGCGAGAAGTACGCGATCACCGATCTCGAACTCGCGTCGAAGCTTTCGTTCTTCCTGTGGAACTCGATTCCCGACGATGAACTGCTCGATCTCGCCATCAAGAACAAACTCAGCGATCCGGCGACGCTCGACAAGCAGGTCCAGCGCATGCTGGCCGATCCGCGATCGAAGACGCTGGCGAGCAATTTCGTGTTTCAGTGGCTCGACATGAAGCGGCTCGACGAGATCGTTCCGGATACCGACGTCTTCCCGTATGCCTCCGGCCGCATGGACCCGCGGCAGGATTTCCGCACCGAGCTCACGCTGTTTGCCGACAGCATCTTCCGTGAAGACCGCAGCGTGGTGGATTTGCTGCGCGCGAACCATACGTACCTGAATGAGCGCCTCGCGCTGCAATACGGCATTACCGACGTGAAAGGCGATCAGTTCCGCCGGGTCGAGCTGAAAGACTCCGCGCGCTGGGGCTTGCTGGGCAAGGGCGCCATCCTGATGGCGGCCGCCTATCCGAACCGCACGTCCCCCGTGCTGCGTGGAAAGTTCATCCTGAACTACATCGAGGGCGTCCCGCCGGCCAACCCGCCGCCCAACGTCCCGACCCTGAATGACAAGGACATCGGCACCACCAAAGCGCTCACCGTCCGCGAGTTGATGGCGAAGCACCGCGCGAGCCCGACCTGCTCGTCATGCCACGCGGTCATGGATCCGCTCGGCTTCGCGCTCGAAAACTTCGACGCGACCGGAATGTGGAGAGACAAGGACCGCTTTGCCGGCACGGTCATCGATTCCGCCGGCGAGTTGCCCGACGGCACGAAGATCAACGGACCCGACGATCTCCGCAACGCGCTGCTGCGCCGTCCCGAACAATTCGTGCAGACGTTTGTGGAAAACCTTTTGACCTATTCGATGGGCCGCACGCGCGAGTACTACGACATGCCGACCGTCCGCAAGATCGTGCGCGACACGGCGGCGAAGGATTACAAGTTTTCGGCCATCGTTCAGGCGGTGGTCAAGAGCGAACAGTTCAAGATGCGCCGCGTACCGCAGCCGGTGCAGAGTGCGAGCAGTGCGAGTACGAGTAAGAGTAGCAAGGAGACGACATCATGTTCATATCCAAGAAACACATTCCACGCCGTACAGTCTTGAAGGGAGTCGGAGCCACCATCGCACTGCCGCTCCTGGACGCCATGATTCCCGCCGCCACCGCGTGGGCGGACACTCCCGCCGGGAAGACCCCGAAGCGCTTTGCCTTTGTCGGCTTCCCGCACGGCGCGATCATGGATCGCTGGTCGCCGAAGGAAACCGGCACGAACTACACCATGTCGCCGATCCTGCAGCCCCTGGAGCCGTTCCGCAAGCATCATGACCATCGTCTCCGGTCTGCGCAACAAGCCCGCGGAAACGCCCGAGCCCCACGCCTACATCGAGCAAGGCTGGCTGACCTGCGTGAAGCCCTGGGACTTCGGCAAGGCCGGTCCGGACTCCGGCGTGAGCGCCGACCAGATGGCCGTCCGCTACGTCGGACAGGACACGCGTCTCCCGTCGCTCGAACTCACGCGTCGGTCAGGGCAGCGCCCGCCTCGCCTGGCGCACGCCGACCCAGTCGTTGCCGCAGGAAGGCAACCCGCGCGCGGTCTTCCAGAAGCTCTTCGGACAGGGCGATACCGATCAGGAACGCGCCCAGATCCTCGCGGAAACCGGCAGCATCCTCGATCGCGTGCAGGGACAGGCGCAGCGCCTGCAGGCCAGCCTCGGCGTGAAGGACCGCGTCGTCGTCAGCGACTATCTCGACTCCGTTCGCGAGATCGAGCGCCGCGTGCAGATGGCCGAGAAGGCGCACAACAGCGACTTGACGATTCCGGATGCGCCGGTCGGCACGCCGAACGATATCACCGAGTATTTCAAGCTGATGTTCGACCTGATGGCCCTCGCGTTCCAGGCCGACATCACGCGCGTGATCACGCTCTCGATGGATCACGAAGCCAGCATGCGCACCTACACGAACCTGGGCATTGCCGAGGGATTCCATCCGCTGTCGCATCACGGCAACAACCCGCAGAAGATGGACAAGCTGGTGCAGATTCAGAAGTACCACACGGAAGTGTTCGCCGGATTCATCAAGAAGATCGAGGCCGCGAAAGAAGCCGACGGCACCGTGCTCGATCATTCCACGATTCTCTTCGGCAGCGACATGAGCAACAGCGATCGCCACAACAACGATCCGCTGCCGTCCGTCGATCCTGGGACACGCCAACGGAAAGATCAAGGGCGGCCAGCACCTGAAGTATCCCGCAGGATTCGCGTCACGGCGACCTGCTCCTCACGCTGCTCCAGCGCAATGAGATCCCGGTGAAATCCATCGGCGACAGCGCCGACGGTCTCTCGGAGGTCTAGAGCATGCGACAGGTTCGTAGCTGGCATCGCAGTCTGCTGGCCGTCCTGCTGGCCGGCGCCTCGATGATGCGCCGGCCGCCGAGATCGACGCTGCTGGACGCGGCGGAATCCGGCGACCACGCCGCGGCCATGCGCCTGGTGAGCGCGAAGGGCGCCAACGTGAACGCCACCGGCGCCGATGGCAGCACCGCCATCATGTACGCCGCGGCGAACGGCGATCTCGAACTGGTCCGTGCGCTGATCAAAGCCGGCGCGAATGTCAAACTGAAGAACCAGTTCGGCACGTCGGCCCTCACCGAAGCCGCGATCATCGGCTCCGCGCCGATCATCGACGCGCTGCTCAAGGCCGGCGCCGATCCCAATTTCAAAACTCCCGATGGCGAAACTCCGCTGATGGCCGCCGCGCGCAGCGGCAAGGTTGACGCGGCCAAGGCGCTTCTGGCTGCGGGAGCCGACATCAACGCCAAGGAAACCTGGGGCGGACAATCCGCGCTCATGTGGGCCGCCGCGCAAAGCCAGGCCGACATGGTGAAGTTCCTCGCGTCGAAGGACGCGAACCTGAACGATCACGGCAAGGTCAATCAGTGGGAGCGCAAGATCATCCAGGAACCTCGCCCGAAGGACATGAACAAGGGCGGCTTTACCCCGCTGCACTATGCCGCGCGTGAAGGTTGCGCGGCCTGCGTTCAGAACCTGCTGGCCGCCGGCGCCGATCCCGATTCCGAAGATCCGGACCGCGAGACGCCGCTGCTTCTCGCGCTGGAGAACCTGCATTTCGACACGGCCGCCGTGCTCGTCAAAGGCGGCGCCGATCTCGACAAGTGGGATCTCTTCGGCCGCTCGCCGGTCTACATGGCCGCCGACGTCAGCACGCTGCCGATGAAAGGGAACGGCGCGGTGGCCGTCATCCCGAGTCCGGACAAGCTCACCGCCGTCGATGTCGGGCGCATGATGCTCGAACGCGGCGCGAATCCGAACATTCAGTTGAAGCGGCGTCCGCCGTATCGCGACGTCCCGCAGGATCGCGGCGGCGACGGCATGCTCGCCCAGGGCGCCACGCCGCTATTGCGTGCGGCGCGCGGCGGCGACGACAAGTTCGTCGCGCTGCTGCTGGAGTACAAGGCGCTGGTCGATTTGCCGAGCAAGGAAGGCATCACGCCGTTGATGGCCGCCGCCGGCGTCGACTACGGCGCACGCGTCACGCGCGGACGTAACCGTACCGACGAAGGCGTGCTCGCCACCATGGATCTCCTGATCAAAGCCGGCGCTGACGTGAACGCCCGCTCCGTTGTGGATCGCAGTGCCGGGTGGTTGTGGCCGTGGCGGTGCGTGGCGGAGGCAGAGGCGGCGCCGCCGCCCGCTGCTGCTGCCTCCGGTCGGTTTCGCTGCCGGTGACAGCGCCTCCGCGCGCATCGCACAGACCTTCCGCCGCGGCAGTCAAATGCCGAGCGCGAACGCCGTCCCGAACCAGACCGCTCTGCACGGCGCCGCCGAACACGGCTTCGATAAGTTCATCGAATTCCTCGTCGCCAACGGCGCCGACCTGACCGCCAAAGACGCCAGCGGCCGCACGCCCCTCGACGTCGCCCGCGGCGCCGGCGGTGTTCGCGGCGGTGCGGATGCGTTCCCGAAAACCGTGGCACTGCTGGAATCCTTGATGAAGGCGAAGGGGATCCCGGTTGCGGAAGTTGCCGGCAAGTAGGAAAGACTAAAACGGAATATAGGGCCGTCCCGAATCGGTTCGGGGACGGCCTTCTTTTTTGGGCGCAAGCTTTCGAAATCCTTGCAGACGTCAGTCTTTGTTGGGGCCAGGCGCTGACCTCAATCAGATCACATCAAAACCAACTGACTATGCGTAATGCAACCCATAGAGATGAGTAGGCCGAAACGTTCAAAAAGGTACCAAAAAGTACCAAAAAGCACCAAGCAAGTGGGGCTGTGTGCTACATTTTACAGACTCAGATCGATCCCAACACATGTCCACCAAAATCCCCCCTACCTCCTCAGGTGCCAGTCATCTTCATTTCAACCGAGCCGTTGCTTGCCTCCTCCTGCTGATTACTGCCGGCATGGGTCCCCTATTGGCACAGGTACCCGGTCCGAATGTCAACATGGTTTCGGGAACGCAATGGCCCGGCGGAGACCCTTTCCTCCAGCGCCAGAACGAGCCCTCGATGGCCGTATCTTCCCGCAATCCGCTCCACATGCTCGCCGGCGCCAACGACTACCGCACCGTCGATCTGCCCGGCGTTTCGGGGGCAGCGGAGCCAACCGGGGACGCGTGGCTGGGACTCTTTAAATCCTTCGATGGAGGCCAGACCTGGACGAGCACGCTCATCCCGGGGTACCCGCAGGATAGGTCTTTGCAAGCACTACTTTCTCCGATAAGAGGCCTTGGCGCCGGAGCTGACCCGAGCGTTCGCGCCGGCACCAACGGCATGTTTTACTATAGTGGCCTCGCCTTCAACCGTCAGGACGGAGGCGCCAGCAAGGTTTTTGTCGCCAGCTACACCGATGACAACAACCTCGAAGGCGGCGATTCCATTCGTTACCTTTGGACTACCGCCGCAGAGAGTTCGTCAGGCAGTAACTTCGAAGACAAGCCCTCATTGGCCGTGGATATTCCCCGAGCGTCATCCGGATACTGCATTATTCCAACGCTGCCTCTCCAGAATACCCAGATCTTCCCGGCTGGGACGGTCTACGTTGCGTGGACCGAATTCATTGGTGGGGCGGATAGCGCCAACGCGCAGATCCGGCTCTCACGGTCGACCAATTGCGGGTTGACCTGGAGTTCGCCGGAAACAATCAGTAAGGTTGGGATCACCAGTCAAGGTGCGGCACTGGCCATCGATCCGAATACAGGGACGCTGTACGTGGTCTGGCGCGTGTTCGCCTCCACCACGCCGGCTCAAGGCGACGCAATTATGTATTCGGCGTCCTACGACGGGGGAAACTCGTTCTCCAAACCGGCGCTGCTGGCCAATATCGCTCCATTTGACCAGGGGGACACGTCTGTCTCGTTCCGCACTAATAGTCTTCCGTCGATCGCCATCGACGCCGCCAGCCACGTGTACGTGGCCTGGTCGCAGCGCGGCGTCGGTCCGGGCGGCGATGCCCGCGTCGTAGTGGCGACGGGGACACCAATCGCATCGCACAATCCGCCGCTCCAATTCACTGCTCCCGCAATCGTCGATCCGTGGCCCGGCCGCGGGCATCAGATTATGCCGGCCCTGGCGTTCTCGGCCGGCAAGCTTACGGCTGCGTGGTACGACCTTCGCAACGACGACCTTATTGCCGAATACACTCCCTTGGGCGGCGGGCAATTTTCGGGCACGCTGCTGAGCAGTGGTGGTGCACCGGACTATCCCGCATTTGGAAGCTTCATCGCGGATCCCACCGTGCCATACCAGCCCGATGCACGCCGGCAAACACTGGACGTCCGGGCCGCGCAAGCCCAGCCAGGCAATCCGCCCTCATTCTTTTCCTCCGTCCAGGTCTCTCAGTACGCCTTCGGTTCGACGATAGACAATCCGAGTGTGATCCAGCAACTGGAGGTAAACGCCCCCAACCTGCCTATGTTCCAGACCGGCACGCTTCCATTCATTGGAGACTACATCGATGTCGCGGGGCCGACGTTCATTGCCAACCATTCTAATGGTTCATGGCGCTTCAACAACCAGCCCAGTGACCCCGATTTCACCCACGTCGTGTGGACGGACAATCGTAATGTGGTGCAGCCCGCCGACGGCAACTGGGCCAATTACACGCCGCCGACCTACGGGACGTCCACGACCAGCATTTTCGATCCTACGCAACAGCGTCCTGCCTGCATTGTGTCCACAACCGGCAACAATACTGGCGATCGGAACCAGGATATTTATACCGCACTGCTCAGTCCCGGTCTGGCGGTAAGCGCCCGTGGGAACGCCAAACCGCTCGGTACGGTCAACGGAAAGTTGATTCAAAGAGAATTCCCCGTTACGGTTCAGAACACAACGGCGCAGACCCGCTTCTACCAGCTCACCATCGGTTCGCAACCGGCCGGCGGAAGCGCGTCTTTTCTCCAGTTCCCCGTTAACGGCCTGCCCAATCCGTTCACCCAGATCGACGTACAGGTCCCTGGCCTATCCGCCACGTCGCGAAGTATATTCGTCACCTCCACCGACCCGCACGCTACCGTGTTGGTGAGCGTTGTGGAACTCACAAGCGTCAATGGCAGCCCTGTGCCCGGAGGCCAGACTGGTTCGGTCACGATCAACTCCGACGTCAGCAATCCAAACATCGCGAACCCGAACATTGCCAATACCGAGATCTACAACTCTAATATTTCAAATCCCACCCTCTCGAATCCGAACATTGCCAACCCGAACATTGCTAATCCCAACATCGCCAACCCGAACATCGCGAATCCCAATATCGCCAATGTGACCGTTGCGAATCCGAATATCGCCAACCCCAACATTGCTAATCCGAATATCGCGAACCCGAACATTGCCAATCCCAACATCGCCAACCCAAACATTGCGAATCCCAACATTGCGAACGCCGCTCTGACGGACGCGACCTGGACGGTGACTAACGCCGGCAACACAGCTACTGCGTATTCCGTCAAGATGCTGGCTGGACAGAATCCGCCGCAGGGAGTCAACCTTCAACTGATCGTCTCGCAGTCCTACAACACACCGGCGGTCATCGGCTGTAATCAAGCCGTGGAACAGCATTTCGTGCCGGTGGCCAACATTACGAACGTGGTCTTCTCTTCTGCGGGCAACCTGCTGCAGCCGGCGGCAACCGATCCGAATGCAGTCGCAGTCTCGTTGCTTCCGGGCGAGTCTGCTTTTGTGACCATGCGGGTGCTGGACACCACCACGAGTAATCCGGCACAGGCGCTTCAGCACTTTAATCCTGCGGTAGCAACGGCCCCCGCCATCGTATCCCAAGGGGCCAATACAGGGACTACAACCCCGCCAATTGCGCTCATTGCCGTACCGGTTTCACTCGCCCCGGCAATCGCGAACCAACCGTATTCCAAGCAACTCACCGCCACGGGTGGAACCGGGAGTTACACCTGGTCGAGCAGCGGCACACTGCCCACGGGCATGCAAGTGCAAGCCGGTGGCTTACTAACGGGTACGCCCACGAGCGTCGGCACCTTCGTCTTTACCGCCAATGTTACCGACGGCACGCAGCACTCCTCCGAACAGTTGACGCTCATTGTAAATCCGCCCGCGCCCGCTATCACTTCTCCGTTATCCGGGTTCAATACGATCAGCCCGTTGCAGGTAATCGGAACATCGCTCGCCAACGCGGGAATCACGGTGTATGACGGGGCAATCCAAGTGGGAACGGGCATCGCGAGCGGCGGTACGTTTAGCGTGAGCGTGGCGCTTTCGGTAGGTACGGGGCATTCGCTGACGGCCACCCAAACCGTCAACAGCCTTACCAGCGCCGCCAGCGCGGCAGTGACGGGAACGATCGCGCCGGCCGCGCCCGTAATCACCTCGCCGGCGACAGGATTTACTACGACCAGTCCCGTGCAGGTGAGCGGAACCGCAGTCGGCAACGGGGCAATCACGGTGTACGACGGGGTAACCCAAGTGGGAACGGGCACGGCGAGCGGTGGTACATTCAGCGTGAGCGTGACGCTGTCGGTAGGTGCGGGGCATTCGCTGACGGCTACCCAGACCATCAACAGCCTCACCAGCGCTGCCAGCGCGGCAGTCACCGGAACGATCGCACCGCCGGCGCCCTCCATCACGTCTCCGTCGAATGGATTTAGCACGACCAGTCCCGTGCAGGTGAGCGGCGGCGGCACAGTCGCCGGCGCGGGAATCACCGTGTACGACGGGGCTACCCAAGTGGGAACGGGCACGGCAAGTGGAAGCACATACAGCCTGAGCGTGCCGCTGTCGGTAGGCGCGGGCCATTCGCTGACGGTTACCCAGACCGTCAACAGCATCACCAGCGCCCACAGCGCAGCAGTCACCGGAACGACCGCGCCGCCCGCGCCCTCCATCACGTCTCCTTCGAATGGATTTAGCACGACCAGTCCCGTGCAAGTGAGCGGCGGCGGCACAGTCGCCGGCGCGGGAATCACCGTGTACGACGGGGCTACCCAAGTGGGAACGGGCACGGCAAGTGGAAGCCCATACAGCCTGAGCGTGCCGCTGTCGGTAGGCGCGGGCCATTCGCTGACGGTTACCCAAACCGTCAATGGCGTCACCAGCGCCGCCAGCGCAGCAGTCACAGGAACGATTGTGCCGCCTCCGAGTATCTCAGGTGCTGTGGTCCCCCCAGCGACAGCGACGGCCAACAACGCGATCACGCCTACCACGCTCTCGGCGACTGGAGGCACTCCGCCGTATACCTGGTCGCTAAACTCGGGGTCGCTGCCCACTGGAGTATCTCTGAGCCCGGGTGGCGTGATTTCAGGGACGCCGACGGCGACGGGTAATTTCGCATATGTGGTCCAGGTAGCGGACAGTGGTAGTCTAATCGCGACTGCCAGCTTCAGCATGAATGTCGGCCCCCAAATTACTGCTGGTCCGGTAACCGGCTTCCAGAACTACACCTACCCCGCTACGCTGCTTGGGGCAACCGGCGGCGCACCGCCCTATACGTGGTCCGGTGCCTCGATTTCCGGGATGAACCTGACCGCCGATGGCGTTATGACTGGTTTCCCGACTCTGGCTGCAACTGCAACCGTGACCGTCACCGATGCGAATGGCGGCTTGACCTCAGTTCCGTTTACGATTGTCGGGCCCGTTTCTGTGCAGGGTGCCGGCGGCCCATCGGTCACTACGATCTCGAACGTCAGCCTGACCAGTCCCGGAACTGTAGTTCAGGTCACCGCGACGCCCGGCGCGACGATTCCAGTGAGCTTTAATTACAACCTTGTCGAGGGTGTCGGATACTGCCCAGGTTGCATCGACCAAATCACGGTTGGTTTCGTGAACACGCTACCGACATCCTGCGAGTATGACGGACAGCCGGGACCGGGCGGCACCGGTACCCAGCCGGCATCCGTCAACCTGACCGCGCCAAGCATGCCCGGACGCTATTACATCGTCTATCACAAGAGCCAGCAGTTTACGTGCACGGACGCTCTAGCGACCGCGTTGTCCCCTTCTGATCCGCCCATTGCCGTCGTCGACGTCATTCCACTCCAGTCGTCTACGTACTTGGGAGTCTCGATCAGCAACGTCAATCTGAACGCCAGTGGCGGCAATGCAATCACGGTGGCGGCCGGCGTGGGTGCCCCCATCAATGTGAGCTTGTCCTACACAATTACGGACGGCCCCTGTCCGGGTTGCGTTGATCTAATTCAGATCGGGTTCGCCAGTGGCCCACCCCCGAACAATGCGTGTCCCTATGGACCTGGAATTCCCGGTGCACCGGGAGTTTCGGGTAGCAACTCAGTCTCGCTAACTGCGCCGTTCCTGCCAGGGCGATACTTCATCGGGTTCGATCGGGAAGAGGATTTTCAGTGCAACAGCTTCTGGTGGAGCGGGAATCCAGGGCCAGACCGCTACATTGGTGTGGTGGATGTCCAATAGCGGCCGACCGTGACACTGGCATCCCAGTGGCGGAATTTGCCGGTACGTGGGGAAAACTAAAAGAAGCGAAGCTTCCAAAATTTCTGAACCAGATCACGTCAAGACCAACCTGACTTCCGGTAATTGAATGTCGGTCCAGGAAGCACTCCCGGGGGTCGGATCGCTGTCTCCGGTAACGCATCCGGCTGGGCATCTGTTGACTTTCGTGCGGTACGTCTCGCGTGTGCGAAGGCGAGCCACTGTGACGCGAAAGGCGAAAGTAAGGACCTAATCGCTATGCGGCGCGCGAGCCAGTCGCATGACTACGAGGAGGCCGCTAAGGTGGCTGAGAGACTGATTACATAGTTCTCCGATTGCGACCCCGCAGGCGGGAAGGTCCGCCCTACCGCTTTTCCGTATTTTCGGTGGCTTCCCAAGTCCTCATCTCCCGCAAGATCACTTCATAAATTCGCCTAACTGTTGCGGGCGGCAAGGGACCGGTTTTTCCGATTTCAACGACGTGATCGAGAACCTGCTGTTCGCGGGCCGGGGCTGCCACCGCCAGGCCCGACTCTTTCTTGATGGTGCCGATATGCTGGACGATCGCGGCGCGTTTGTTCAGCAGTTCCACAATCTGTCGGTCGACTCCGTCGATCTGGGTCCGGTACTCCGCCAAGCGCACGTTTGTGGCGGTCTGCGCAGCTACGGCGCTTACGCAAACGGAAATTAAAAGTGCAGTGTTCAGCAATCGGCGTTCCATTGCCAGCCTCCCGATCAGGGCCGTTGAATTAACTCAACGCGGTTGCCGGCTGGATCGATCGCGATGCCGATGACGATGCCGGTCTTTCCGAACGGGCGCGGATCGCCGGTCATCGAGCCTCCCGCAGCCTTGATGGCAGCGACTGTCGACGCCATGTCCTTCACGTTGAGGATCACGTGCGCGATCGGGTCCTTTAGGTCGTCGGAATCGCGATGCATGATTACGATCGGCTCGCTCTTGTTGGCCTTGGCGGCGTCAGTTGTCGTACCGAAGTTCACGAAGACCTCCGGTCCTCCGGCTGCTTCGATCCGATTGACCTCCTGCATGCCGAACGCGGCCTGATAGAACTTCGCCAACGAAACGGAATCTTTCGCGCCGATTCGCACCGAGTTCAGCGTCACTTGGGCATGTGCGGCGCTCGCCAGCAGCAGCGCGGCTGATAACGCTATCGCAGTTGTGTAGTGTCTCTTCATCTCAATCATGATAGACCATTGGTCGAAGACTAGACACAAGCCGGGAGGCCGGTGCTATGTACCACAGGCCTCCCGGCCTGTGTCTGGTTGTAGCACACCACTCCATCCACATGTATTTTAGGGGGATGATCCATGAACGCGAAGTTTAAGTCGCCTTCACCGGGGAAAGCTTGGTGAAGTGGATGCCGTTCGGATATACTTCCGCATGGGAGAACCCGTGATGAAGAGACTTGCCGCAGTTGTAATTTGCTCCGCGTTCCTGGGTGGGAGCGCCATGGCGCAGGATGCCAAGACCGTAATCGCCAATGCGCAAAAGGCGTTGGGTGATCCGCAATCCATCACCTATTCCGGATCGGCGAAGGATGTGGCATTCCAGCAGTGCGGGGCCAACTCCACCGACATGATGTGCCGGTCGACGCACGATCCCATGCGGCCGATCAACAATTACGTCCGCGTGATCGACCTCAGCGCACCCGCGTCCCGGCACACCGGAAGCACCAACAACATTGGGGCCGGCGGCTCAACCACGGTGACGCCTGGGACCTTTTTCCAGCAGGTCACGCCCCAGCAGGCGGATGTCTCGAACCCGTGGGCCAACTCTCTGGAGTTTTACATCACGCCATGGGGCTTTCTGAAAGGCGCCGCGGCCAATAACGCCACGGTGAGCCATGCCAAGGTCGACGGCAAGAAATATACCGTCTTGACCTGGAGCCCGGCGGCCAAGGCTCCTTCCGGTAAGAGTTACGTGATCAATGGCTACGTGGACGACCAGAACATGGTCGATCGGGTGGAGACGTGGCTCGGCGAAAATATCATGGGCGACATGCACATCCTCGCGATTTACTCGGGATGGAAAGACTTCGGCGGCGGCGCGATGGCGCCTTCGAAAATCGTGCAGACGCGCGGCGGCTGGCCCTTCTTTGAAGTGAATGTGGCAGCGGCGAAAGCCAATCCCCCCGATGTCGCTGCATTGGTTCCTGCACCGGCACCGGCCGCAGGTCGTGGCGGCGCGGGTGGCGGGCCGCCGGCTGCGGCGCCTCTAACGGTCACTTCCGAAAAGCTGGGCGACGGCCTTTACCGGCTCACCACCGGACCCGGCAGTTACGATTCCGTGATTGTGGAGTTCAAAGACTACATCATGATGCTCGAGGCCGGCCAATCCGTGGCGCGAGCTGTCGCGTACGTCGCCGAAACGAAGAAGCTAATTCCCAACAAGCCGATCCGCTACGTCATGAACACGCATCCGCATTCCGATCACACGGGAGGGCTGCCCGTGCTGGTGGCTGAAGGCGCAACCATCATCACCCAGAAGAACAATGAGGAATTCCTCGAGAAAGCGCTCAACACTCCTAGAACGCTGTTGGACGACCCTCTCGCCAAGAATCCGAAGAAAGCGAAGATTGAAACGGTTGCAGAGAAGAAGGTCTACTCCGATGGAACCCGAACCGTTGAGATGTATCACATTTTTCCGGCTCCCCACTCCAACGGGTTGATCATCGCGTACATTCCCAAGGAGAAGGTTCTGTTCCAGGGCGACTTCTCAGTGAACCCCGGGGAACCGGCTAACGATCACGTGAAAGCTCTGTACCCAGTTCTGGTAAAGCTCAATTTGGACTTTGACCGGTATATCAACGTGCACGCCTCCGCTGCTCCACAGACCAAGGCAGATGTGTGGAAGGCCCTGGGGAAATAGAAAAGGAGTCTGGTTTGATTTATGGTGCGCCCGCGCGCCTGCCTTCCGGCGTAGTAGCGAGCGGTGCGCAGGCGCGGCGGAGGAGCGCCGGAGCTGGAGCGCGGCAGCAAGGTTTCCACCCCCTTCGCCGACCGCCCGGGCGTTGGAGAGCGTTCCATCCGTCCGCGAGCGTGACTGCAACCATGCGGTACAAGTGCTCCACAGAAGCCTCATCCTGCAAGCAGTGTTATAAAGGGTATTGTCTTGTCTGGTAACCCCCCTTCCCAGGGCGGAAGCGCAAGCCGGACTACGCCTCAAACTGCTACAGGCGCAACAAGGGGTAATCTATGGAAAGATTCACATTCGCAGCCATCGCCGGAGTTTTATTGACTGGGCTCTCCGGCACGCCGGCATTCGGCCAGCCGACGGCTTCGTCCCCCGTGTGGAGTCCCGCCAAAGCTGCCGCCTACCTGGACACGAGGTTGACATGGTGGATTTCATGGCCGAAGTCCGCCACCGACCACGGCACGTTTTGCATTTCCTGCCATACGGTGACGCCGTTTTCACTGGGCAGAGCCGCACTGCGCGGCCCTTTGGGCGAATCGGGGGCGTCTTCCAATGAGCAAAAGGTGCTGGATAGTGTCACCGAGCGCGTCCGCATGTGGCACGACGTCGATCCGTTTTACACCGATCAGGCCCGCGGACTTCCCAAAACATCGGAATCGCGAGCGACGGAATCGATCCTCAATTCCCTGATACTAGTCTGGCGCGATGTACCCACGGGTCACCTCAGCGCGGATGCTAGACTTGCTCTCGACAATATGTGGGCTCTGCAGATCAAAGATGCCGAAATGAACGGAGCCTGGGCCTGGCTTCAATTTCATAACGCTCCCTTTGAGGGCGATTCGCAATTTTACGGCAACTCGCTGGCAGCGATCGCCATCGGTTCCGCGCCCGGGAATTATCAGTCGGAGCAACAAGTTCAGAACGGCATAAAACTTCTGAGTGCTTGGCTCGTCAAGAACATGAATGCGCAGACGCCGTTGGATCGCGTCGTATTGCTTTGGGCGTCCACGAAACTGAACGGCCTTCTTACGCGTGACCAGCGAAACAAGATCGTGGAAGAGACTCTGGACAGACAACGCGAAGACGGAGGCTTCAGTATGTCGCAACTCATCGGCGCCTGGAAACGCCATGACGATACACCACTCGATACCTCGAGCGATGGTTACGCAACGGGCCTGATTGCTTTCGCCTTGGAACAGGTTGAAGCACCACAGGCTCACTCGCCGCTGAAGCGGGCGCTCGCTTGGTTGAGCAAGAACCAGATTGAGTCGGATGGCCGGTGGCCAGCGGTTTCGCTCAACAACAACCGGCCGGTGTTGTCCGATACGGGACTCTTCATGAGCGATGCGGCCACCGCTTACGCCGTGCTGGCTTTGACAAATGCGCCTGGTCGATAGGTCCGTTCGTGGCAAGTGTTCCCGTCACGCAGTAAACTCAAATCGTCCGGCCAGTAGGGCCTTCGGTCGTGATGTAGTCGAAGCTGGGAGTGCGGCGGCGTGAGTTTCCGGCCCCCTGGCCGCCGCGTAGCGTGGCACCTTACGCTTTGTGGCGTCGAGCACTCCTCTGCTCCCCAGGTGCGCCGGTGCGGCGGACGGACGACGAGCGCGGGGCGGGAGCGTCGCGGCATCGCAGCCGGCCGCCTTCCGGCGTCTCGGCGAGCGGGGCGCCGGCGCGAGATATTGCGGAGCGGGCGCCGTGGCGGGCTTTCGCGTCCAGTTGACGAGCAACAACATTCTCCGCTGGCCGTTGCTTGGCACACCGGTATGTGGTAAAAGCAAGCTCTGGAGAGAGCAAGATACGGGATCTCCGGACCATTCGAACTAAGTGACCAGAGCCTTCAATTACACACTCGTGGCTATTGCCCCCATGCTGGCGGCCCTGACTGCCGTGACCGCAAGACCGGCGCTTGCCCACCATTCGTTCACGATGTTCGATCAATCGAAGACGCTGACGCTACATGGCACAGTCAAAGATTTCCGCTGGACCAACCCCCATGTCTTCATCCAATTGCTGGTCAAAAATGACCAAGGGAACGAAGAAGAGTGGAGCGTTGAGATGACCAGCCCCGAGCATCTATCGCGAGCCGGTTGGCGGCCGGGAACGCTGAAGCCGGGTGATAAAGTCACCTTGATCGTCCATCCCTTGCACAGCAATGCCAAAGGCGCTCAGTACCTCTCGGGAACGGGACCGAACGGGCCGCTGCTCGGCGAACCGCCACCCTCGGGAGCTAGCAAATGAATCCGCGCAAGTACGCGCTAGCCGCCACGCTCGTGACAGTGCTCCTCACGGGGTGCATCGCGGGGAAGGGTGCTTCGTCAGAGCCGATATTGCCGGATTGGAACGGCCAGTGGCAGCAGGTCGGCGCGACACCAAGTCCAGACGGAGGCTTCTACCAGTCGCTCGATCAGGTGCTCAAAGAGATGCAGTGGTCGCCGCCCAACAAACCGGCGGTACAGGCAAAGATCGACAAGATCGTCGCGGCGGAACGGAAAGAAATGGCGGCCGTGCGGCACGGAGCGAATCCGGGCGGCGCCGTGCGCGCCTGCACCTTTGGATATCCGGCGGTGATGCTCGACTCGCCGCTAATGTTCGAGGTCTTGCCCACACCGAAGGAGACTGTCCTGATCTTCTCGAGCCGCGAGATTCGCCACGTTTACACCGACGGGCGCGCGCACCCCGGCAAGGGCGACCTGTGGCCAACGCGCTGGGGGGATTCGATTGGCCATTGGGAAGGGCAGACGCTCGTCATCGATACTGTTACCGTCGAACCTGCGCTTGATTTTCTGCATCTGGGCGTCACGCCCGTTGTGGCCTTTGGCGGGATCGAGGAAATGCAACTGGTCGCCTACTTGAGCCCGGAGACTCGCTTCATCGAGAGGCTCCGGATGATCGATAAGAATCATCTGCAGGACCAGATGACTGTCATCGATCCAGTCAATTTCACGAAGCCCTGGGACCTGACCCGCACCTACGAGAGGGTGAATACCATCCATCGCATGGTGTACGAAGACTGCGAAGGCGAGGAACGCAATCCCGTCGTCAACGGCCACTTCACCCTCGCGCCCCCGCCGTCAGGCGGCCCGCCGTCAGGCGGCCCGCCGTCACCAGCAAAGCGATAGCGGTGCTCATGTTTTGGCGCGTTTTGGCGCACTTTTTTCCCGCTTTTATGCCCGATCCCGATTACCGCCGCGTCACCTATCGGTACCCGCGCCATCTGCCCCTGACCTGGAAGCTGCTCTACCGCAAACAGCTCACTGTGGGTCGCCGCGCCGCCGGTTGGGCAATTTCGTTAACTTGACGCCGAACATCCCCGCTCACGTAACAAAATGCTGTGATCCGCATCGTTCAGCCGACGACTCCTACGCGCCCCGCCTTCCGGCGTCGCAGCGAGCGGTGCGCCGGCCGCGGCGGCGCCCGATTGCGCCACCAGTCGCGCCCGGGCGCCTATTCCCCTACCTCCCCGCCAAATTCGTTCTGGCACGCGCGCCAGAACGCGCAGTACTTCCGAGAGCACATATAATTCGAACGGTTGGGCAGGAACAGGCCCGTGCGGATCGCCCGCTGCACCAGCGGATACATACGCTCGATCTCGGTGAGATCGCAGGACTGCACCGTGTAGGGCATCTCCACCAGTTGCGGCGTCTTGGTCTTGACCAAGGTGTCCACGCGCGCCTCGCCCGAGACCTGCGGGCTGAGCGCCCGATAGGTCGCGACCTGGAAACGATGGTCGGGGCTGACGTCGCTCGGCTTGCGGGCTGCGCTCTTCAGCTCGATCACGCGGCCACTGGTGTCCAGCAGATCGACGTAGCCGCGCACCGCCACGCCGCCGATCTCGCCGGTGATCGGCAGTTCCACCGCAGCGGGTTCTATCGAGGGGCAGGCCTCATCGAGGTACTTCAGCGTGAGCGCTTGTCCCACGGCCTGCAGCTCACCCGGATCCTCGTCGGGGTGGAACTCGGTCTCTTTGACCAGGGTCTCCCAGGACTCTGCGTAAATGGCTTGGACGCCCGCCGCTGGAAGATCGCGCTTGGTCTCGATCTTCTGTCGGAAGTTCTCGGCGATGGCGGCGTGCAGGCAGGAGCCCACCAGCAGCGCACCGGTCTTGGGGTCGGGCAAGTGGTCGATGTGGCGGTACCGCCACTGCGCTGGGCAGCGACGGTACTGCGTGCAGCTCGATGGCGATAGCACGTCGCCGGGCTGCGTGATGGGTTTAGGTTGGGCGCTCATCGACAGCCTCCGTTCCGCTGCGAATCGATGATGAGGGTGTTGGCCATGGTGCGGATGTCTTCGCTCGTGAACTGTGGCATCGCGGTGTAGCCGACCTGCTTGGCGTACTCCTGCGCGCCGTACACGGCCGCAATCACCGTCTTGAGAGCGTCTTCGAGTTTGGTCTTGGAACGCTCGCCGGTGCCGTTGGCGGCGGGGTGGACATTGCTGCTACCATTGCCGTTGGACACTGGTGGCTGTGTAACAGCAGTTGCCTCTGTGGGCGCGGCCGGTTGCACGGTCGCGCCGTTTACCTTCTCCGGCGGGATCGATAGCCTCAGATCCCGCTCTAACTCCGTTTCGCCGATGCCGGTGGCTTGTGCTGCAAGCGCGGGCCGCGCGCCGCACTGCGGACGGAACACGTCCCACTGCACACGCCGCTTACCGTTGACCTTGTGCACACGCTTCGCAATGCAGATGAGCGATCCGGCGAATGCTTCCCTTCTTTATGGTATTTGTTGGATCAACATGAATGTCATAAGAACCGTGGTCGCAGCTTTCGCGATCGGGAGTCCGCTTGCCGCTCAGTGGATTAACTACCCCACGCCGGGAACACCGCGGACGCGAGACGGAAAGCCGAACCTCGCGGCGCCGGCTCCTCGCAGGCATGGCGTTCCCGATCTGTCGGGAGTCTGGCAGGCTGCCGGCAACTTGCCATCGCAGGGGAGCGGTGACCTTCCCCTCAATCCGCTGTTAGCTCGGTTCGGCACGAATTCCAAGGGCGACCTGCCCTACCGGCCAGAGACCCGCGAATCAATGAGTAAAAGGCGAATGAAAGATCAGCACTACCTCACCTGCGTCACCCCTGGCGGACCCCAGATGCTGGTTCTCCCTACGATGAGAAAGATCGTGCAAACCGCGGGGTTGGTGCTTATCCTCAGCGAATACAACGTCCACTACCGCCAGATTTTTACTGATGGGCGCCAGCTGCCGGACGATCCGCAGCCGACCTGGAACGGATATTCGGTTGGCAAGTGGGAGGGCGATACACTCGTGGTGTATTCGCTCGGATATCGCGACGATCAGACGCTCGATTTGCGGGGAAGTCCCCTGACCAACGCCGCCAAGGTCACCGAGCGTTTTCGACGACCCTCGTTCGGAAGGCTCGAAATTGAGGTCACGGTTGACGATCTCAAGGCCTACACGCAACCGTTTACCGTGTTGGTGAAAGAGGACTTAGCGCCGGACACCGATCTCCTGGATGCTCCCTGCACGGATAACGAAAAGGATCTGCCGCATTTGCCGGACAACTGAGGCTCAGTTCTACGGCGCTCGGATTGCGCGTGCTTGTGGGTGCGTCTGATTGGTCCGACAGCAGCGCCCTGGTCGTTTAGTCGCCTCATCTTGGCGAACTGCTCTCCCTCACATACCCTCCGCTCCGGTCGAAACACGCGCGATACGTACATTGAGAATCCGGTCCTGGCTGGGGTTCTCACTTTCCGGTTTGACGACTTTACGGGAGTTAAGACTCAACGGCGGAGGCGGCGGCGTGAGTCAATTCAGTTCGAGGAAGCTGCCCTGGCTGCCATCACTTCTGGTATCAGTATGAGCACCACAAACGAAGACCCGACCACTTTTCCTGGAGATGAAGATGTTTGTCGCGGCAGTCGAACTGCGGCACGGTCGACCAGGCGCGCTTCAGCAAAGGGCTGCTTTCTTATGTCCTCCGTGCCCTTCAGTTCCGGACCCTGATCCGATCCTGTTAGATCAATAAAAAAACATCTTCAGCTCATTGAACGGTTTAGATTTTGGCCCCCCGATAATCCCCTGTCTTACAGGTCGCCTACCGCCGGCGTATGTGGTCGTCTGGCGCGGCCGAAGCCGCGCCAGACCCGGCGCCGGAGCCTCATTGACAGGTGGTGCCTTTGCAGATCGGGTTGGGTTGCGGAGGCGGCGGATAAGTGAACCAGCCTCCATTTGCAGGTCCCAATATCCCTCCGTAGCTCGTCCAGATATTGACAAAGTGTTTGGGCCCCACCTGGCCGCTAAAGGTGTCGGTGACCGACATCTCCACCTCGTTTCCCGGATCCAGCGAGGAGTTCCAAGCCGGGCTGGTCATCGTACAGACGTTAACGCTGGTGCATTGTACGTTGGTGGCTGGGCTCGAGCCGAACATGAAAGTAGTCTCCCCAGGCGCTGTGAGGAAGTTGAGGCCAACCACAGTCACCTTTGTGCCTCCGGTTCCCGGTCCGCCCGCCGGCGAGCTGTAGGCAATCTCGGGAAAGGGCTCGTAGGTGTATCCGTCGGCCGCGGTCGCTGTGCTCGTTTGGCTGCCCACCGTGAATGTAATGTGTACGTACCCCTTACCCGCCGGGCTTTGCGCCGTACAGTAGGAATTGCTACGGCAATAGACGGAGTTGGAGGGCGTGGCGCCGAACTTGACGATCATGTTTGGGGAAAAACCGACCCCGTAGAGATCGACCAAGGTTCCGCCGACCTCCCCTCCGATGGATGGGTTGATTCTGGTAATCGCTGGGGGGGAGTAGGTAAATTGGTAGTTGCCAACGTCCAGGGAGCCCGGCAGCCCGACCGTGACGGCGACTTGCACGGGGACGGTGCCGGCGCTGTGGGCAGGGTTGCGCATCGTGCACTGAGTGCTGCTGGAGCAGTTGACGTTCAGTGCAGGCACGCCCCCGAACAGGAACGGAGTGGTATTGGGATTGTTCTGAGTATTGAAAAACTCGCCAGTCACAGTGATGAGGTCGCCGCCGGCAAATGAACCGATGTTTGGACTAACAGTTAATACCGGGGGGCAGTAGTAGAAGGCGTCGGCGCTGTTGATCGGGGAAGAGCCGGCAGGCGTGACCACCGTGACGTCCGTATTTCCGGCCCAGGTCGTCTGCTTGGGGACGAGGACCCACAACTGCGTCTCCGAAGTGACAGAGAATGAGGAGGCGGGTACGCCTCCGAAAAGCACCTTCTGGACACCCACGAAGGCGTTACCGCTTATGCTCACCCGATAGCCGCCGTTCACCGACCCGCTCTTGGGGCTGACGGAACTGACACCGGGGAAGCCCGAGAGGTCGGACACCAGGTTGGTGATGTTGGGTGAACCGAGGCCCAGGTGGGCGAAGTCGTTTCCGGTCCCCGTCATACTACTCGCCGGGTGGAAGGCGTTCGGATTGCCGGCCAGGCTGTAGAGGGCGGCTCCGTTGGCGCTCGGGAAAAACAATATCCCGGGGTGGGCTTGGGTGTATGCCTGCACGGCCAAGGCCCAGATTCCCGCCCAGAGCGGCGCGGATACACTGGTGCCAACAAAAGAAGCACAGTTCGGCACGCCGTTTGTTGTCCCCACGCAAGCCGCAATCCCATCGCCGGCGTCGGCAGAGACATCTGGAACGGAACGGGTAGCCGAGCTGGTGTAGGGGCGCTGATAGCTCGGTACTCCGAAATGCCAACTGACGCCGAAACCTCCGCTGCCAAACGTTCCGGGAGGCGCCGTGTTCCACCAACTCTCGCTCTGGTAACTGTTGCCCGCTCCGACCTGAAGAACAGTACCGCCCACGGCCACCGCAGATGGTGCGTCGGAGGGATAGTCGACACGGTTAGGATACGAAACCTTATTGCCATTGCTATCGACATTGACGCAGGTGGAGCCGTTGTCTCCAGAGGAGATAAAGAAACTCAGACCAGTGAATATGAAACCCTGCAGTGTGGCTTCCATGTTGTCCGCATCCGCGTTACTGATTTCGGATTCGCATTGCGACCAGCTCTGGCTGAGGATGCCCCCACGCCGTCCGTTGGTCTGGCTGAGGCTTTGGGATGCGATGTTGATCATCGAGATGAAATCGATATTCTTCCAATACGCGTCGAAGACGACCACGTTTGCTCCCGGGGCCATCCCTAACACGGCTTCGATGTCTGCCAGGACTTCATTTTGACCAGGCCCGGGCGTCGTGCCCCCGGCGACGTTCCTGGTGCTTACCTGATTGATCAGGCTCGCGGGCATGCCCATCGCATTGAGCCCGTTGACAAGGTTGCTGGTAAGGTAGTTGTCATATTCGATCAAGCCGACCGTTTGACCCGCCCCGGTGATGCCGGGAGGCAAACCGCCGGTGGTGGTGCCGCTGGCGGTTACGGTTCCGTTGTAAGCAGCCCCAAACGACACCGGGGAAGCAGGAGAGGGAGCATTGGCCGGATGCGGGCGCGCCAGGTTCGCCAGTCCCGACACCCCGTGGATCATCGGAGCCAGGGTTACCGGAAACGCCGGGTCCTTATCATTGGCGTGGAATTGGCGGGTCCCGAGCTGGTAGTCGTCTATGCTGAGGCCGAAGGCATGCTCCACTTGGGCGCGCGTGCCGCGCACCGTGATGGCGATCCGGTTCTCCGAGCCCGCCACCAGTTCAAACCCATTCTGTTGCAGGTAGGCCAGCGTTGCGTCGTAAGCCTGCTGGGTGGGGCCAAAGCGAGCCGCCAAGTCACCCGCGCCTATTGCCTGGTGGTAGGTGGGCGACGCCGGGTCCTGGAAGGCGCTCCGAAACGCTTCGAATCCGCCTGGATCCGACCGGTTGAGGACGATCGTCAGAATCATCTGCTCCGTAGCGGCCTGCGGATCTCGGGGCAGCCGGGCTGCGCTTGGAAGCAACTCGAGGACATGCCCAGGCAGCCGTACAGTCTCGGTGGGCCCCTGCGCATTCCCGGCCACGGTTACAGTAAGCGCGGCGAACAAAAGCATCGTCGCGGAAATTAGAGTGCTCCTCGGCTCTTGCATCGAAAATTTGAAACGTCGCATTCAAAACCTCCTTGTCGAACCTTGATTGCGCTGACTCAGTTTTGTGGTCGTCCCAGCGCGCTACGCGACGACAAGCAATTAGGGGCAGCCCGATGTTCATTCCGGCTGCGCTGGAACCACTTGTTTAGCGGTTTAACGTTTTAATCGCTCTGAAGCTAAATGCGAGAATCACCGAGAAAACTACTAACTCTCAAGGTAAGAACCTAAACGGTTCAAAATCGACGCTGGGCACGTTGCCCCAAAATCGCCTCACAAGGCCTGCCTTTCAGCAACGTGCTAAGTTCCGGTACAATCGTGCGATACGAGGTGTGCCGAATTGGATCCGGCTTCTTCCCATGAGCTCACGGAGCTACTTCGCGGGTGGAGCGGCGGCGACCAGAAGGCTCTGGTAAGAATTGTTGAATTAGCCTACCCGGAGCTGCGGAAAATTGCTCGGCGCTGCTTGAGACGCGAGCGTCCCGAGCACACGATCCAGGCCACAGCGCTGGTCCACGAGGCGTACCTTCGGCTCTTCGACACAACGCAAGTGCGCTGGCAAGACCGGGCGCATTTCTTCGCAATCATTGCCAAAGTCATGCGGCGTATTCTGATTGAATACGCCCGTGCGCAAGGCTGTTCGAAGCGTGGAGGAGGAAGGCGTCGGGTGGATCTCGACGAGGCATTAATGATTTCGGCCGAATCGGACCCTGAAATTATCCGGCTGGATGAAGCGCTGGAAGCCCTGGCAAAGTTTGATTCCCGCAAAGCGCAGGTGGTGGAGATGCGATACTTCGGCGGCCTCACATCCGACGAGGTCGCGTCGGTTCTGGGTATTTCGTCACAAAGTGTCAACCGGGACTGGAGTCTGGCAAAAGCGTGGCTGCTTCGGGAAATGACCCGCCAGGAACGCAATGGAGCCTCGGCGCCCGAACCGCTCCAGAGTTGAAGCGGATGTCGAGGGATTGCCGCCCATGGGATGAGCTGGGAGGAATACGATGGACGCGCAACGCTGGGCCTTAATTGAGCCGCTATATCATGCGGCTCTGGCGCTGGAACCCGGTGAACGCTCATCTTATCTTGAGGCCGCGTGCGCCGAAGATCCGGCGCTGCGGAGTGAAGTCGAGTCGCTGCTGGCCTATGCGGATGCCCACCTAACCAGTCCCGCGCTACATTCGGAATTGGCGATGCTCTGGGACGCAAGCGCCGGCAAATCAACCGGCACAGGCGTTTCTAGCCGGGCGGTTGACGCTCCGCCGGCCGCCATTGGCCGGTATCGAATCATTCGGCTGCTGGGCGAAGGTGGGATGGGGGCGGTGTACGAGGCGGAGCAGGAACAGCCCCGCCGCACGGTGGCGCTCAAGGTCATCAAACCCGGCCTGGCAGCACCCGGGTTGCTCCGGCGCTTCGAGCAGGAATCCCAGGCGCTCGGCCGGCTGCAGCATCCCGGTATTGCGCAGATCTATGAGGCGGGCACGGCGGATAGTGGGTTCGGGCCGCAGCCCTACTTCGCCATGGAGTTCATAAGAGGCGAGTCACTGTTGCGTTACGCGGAAGCACATCACCTGAATACACGCCAACGTCTGGAAGTCATGGCTAAGGTCTGCGAGGCAGTTCACCATGCACATCAGCGCGGCATCATTCACCGCGATTTGAAGCCCGGCAACATCCTGGTGGATGAGAGCGGCCAGCCGAAGGTTTTGGATTTCGGAGTGGCGCGTGCGACCGATAGCGATGCACTAGCCACGCACCAGACGGATGTAGGGCAGATCGTGGGAACGCTGGCCTACATGAGTCCCGAGCAGGTGCTAGGCGATCCCCTGGAGCTGGACACGCGCAGCGATGTGTATTCGCTCGGCATGATCCTGTATGAGCTTCTGGCCGGCCGGCAGCCCTATAAAGTGAGCCCCCGCCTTCCTGAAGCCGTGCAGACGATCCGGGAAGGGGATCCGGCGCCGCTCAGTTCGGTCAGCCGCACCTACCGGGGTGACATCGAGACGATAGTGGCCAAGGCGTTGGAGAAGGACAAAGGCCGCCGCTATGCCTCGGCTGCCGGCATGGCTGAGGACATCCGCCGGTACCTGAATGACGAACCGATCATTGCCCGTCCACCCAGCGCCATGTATCAATTGCGGAAGTTCGCGCGCCGTCATAAGGCCCTGATGGCGGGTGGCGCGGCGGTTTTCGTTGTTCTGATCGCGGGAATCATCGCCAGCACGCTGGAAGCGACGCGCGCCCGGCGTGCGGAGCAGGTTGCTCTGCGCGAAACAGCCACTGCCGAGGCGGTCAACAACTTTCTGCAAAATGATCTCCTGGCGCAGGCCAGCGCGAAGGTCCAGGCTCAGCCGGATAAAAAGCCCGATCCCGACCTCAAGGTGCGAACTGCCTTGGACCGGGCTGCCGCGCGCATCGCCGGCAAGTTTGCCACTCAACCCCTCGTGGAGGCTTCGATCCGGCAGACGATCGGTAATACGTATAGGGACCTGGGTCTGTTTCCGGAGGCCCAGCGGCAAATGGAACGGGCCCTGGAATTGCGACAGCGCGTTTTGGGCGAGCGGCAGCATGACACCCTGATCACCATGCAGAGGTTGGCCGAAGTCTACTCTTACGAAGGCAAAGCTACGCAGGCTGAGCCGCTCTTCATTCACACCCTGGAGGTCGAGCGGCGCGTGCTGGGCGAAGAGCACCGCGACACATTGGAGACGCTGGATCTGCTGGCGCAGCTCTACGACGATGAAGGCAAGTATGCGCAGGCCGAGCCGCTTTTCATCAACGGCCTGGAGGTCAGGCGACGCACGCTGGGGGAGGAACATCCGGACACGGTGTCCAGCCTGAGCAACCTCGCGACGGACTACTGGAACCAGGGCAAGTATGCACAGGCCGAAACGCTCTGGATCAAGGCTCTAAAGATCGAGCAGCGCGTGCTGGGCGACGAGCACCCTGACACGCTGACGGGCATGAACAACCTGGCTACGCTCTATCAGGCCCAAGGCAGGTACGCCGAGGCCGAACCATTGCTTACCAAGGCCCTGGAGGGTCAGCGGCGGGTCCTGGGCGACGAGCATCCCAGCACGCTGAACACGATGAATAACCTGGCGGTGACCTACGGGTTCCAAGGCAAGTATGTTCAGGCCGAACCTCTGTTCGCCCAACTCGTTGAGGGTCAGCGGCGCACCTTGGGCGGTGAACACCCACAGACCCTTAACTCCATGAGCAACCTGGCGATGCTCTACGCCTACGAAGGCAAGTATGCCCCGGCCGAACCATTGTTGACCAAGCTCCTTGAGGTTGACCGACGGGCGCTGGGTGAGGAGCACCCATACACGCTCATCACGATGAACAATCTGGCGCTGCTCTACCGATACCAAGGCAAGTATGCCCAGGCCGAGCCGCTTTACATCGAAGTCCTGGCCCTTCAGGGTCGCGTGCTGGGCCCCGAACATCCGAGAAGGCTCGCCAGCTTGAACGATCTGGCCCTTCTGTACCTGAACCAGGGAAAGGACGCGCAGGCCGAGGCATTGCTCCGCGAAGCGCTGGACAGCCACGAGAAGACCAGGACCAACACATGGGTCCGGTACAACTGCCAGAGTTTGCTGGGCGCCAGTCTCGCCAGTCAGAAGAAATACGCCGAGGCGGAAGCGCTGCTAATTTCCGGTTATGAAGGGATGAAGCAGCGAATCGGCGCAATCCCCGCCGCCAGCCGATTCGGCCTGGAGCAAGCTGGCAAGCAGATCGTTAAACTCTATCAGGAGAGGGGAAAGCCACAGAAGGCGGCCGAATGGCGGGAAAGGTTGCAAGCGAACAAACCCGCCGCTCGCGCGCTAACGCGGTGACAATGTCCCAGACCGATAATCGCGGTGGGTCAGAAAATGGCGTCCACGTCCTGTATAACGCGAACCGGAAAGTGGCTCGATCCTTTCGCGGAGTACGACTCTCGATCACGCTGCGGGTCCCTGGGGTGGCCTGATGCGACGAATCGATGGAATCAAGAATGGGAAGGTTGCCCGCTCTGGCCTTTGCGGTCCGGATCGATGGCGTACGCTATGCCGGACGCGGTTCCTAGGGCGCATCGGAACGCGCGGCCGATTCGCCCTCCGAAACGGACGGCTCCGGCCCCTCTCTACGCGCACTTGGATACCGATGGGGACGGTCTCCTCGATCACTGGGAGCAGTTCGGAATCGACTTTAACTCCGATGGCGTGGTGGATTTGGACCTATCCAGCCTGGATCCCGTTTCATCTGCAAATCCGAATCGTAAGGACGTGTTCGTCGAAATCGATTATATGTGCACCGGGACAATTTCAGCCGCGGGCGATTGCAGTATAGCCGCCGGCCAGCACACGCATCAGCCTGGCCGGAATCCCAATAGCGGCAATCCCCTAGTTGTGCCGGCCGCGCAACAACCTACAGCCGCCGTAGTGAACGCATTTGCCGGGGCACCCGTTATGAATCCTGACGGCAGCACAGGCGTCAATCTCCATATTCTCGCGGGGGAGGCGATCCCAGAGATTCCCGTTGTGGTTTGGAACGGAGTCGGCGCCGGCAGTTTCGATTCCGTGAAGACAGGTTCAGGCCCGTGTGGTTCGGGCGCCGGCATCGGTTACTTCGGATCCATTTCAGACCGCGCCAGCCCTAACTGTGTGAACATCATCGCTGCGCGGCATTTGGTCGCTCGATATTCCATATTCGGCCATCAGTTCAGTGACCCAGCTACACCCGCGACGCCCGAAAAGGCCACCGGGGCGGGAGAAATTCCCGGCGACGATTTCATAGTGACCATGTCCGCCGGCGCCAACTCCGGAAATCCGTGCGTCGCGAGGGCCGATTTTGCCGACAGCATCAAGTGCATCGCGAGCCAATGGGGCACGAGTTTCGATTCGGAATGGGCGTCCGATCAGGCAGGCACCTTGATGCATGAATTAGGACACACGCTGGGACTTTTCCATGGCGGGGACAACCCATATGAGAACTTCAAACCAAACTATCTCAGTGTGATGAATTATTCGTTTCAACTCAATGAATCCGGTTTCCCGGATACGAACATCGGGATACCGGCCGACTGCAAACATATAGGAGTTACCCAATGCAGAACCAACCGATCACTCGATTACTCACGCTCGCAACTGCCGAGCTTAGATAAATCGCACTTAAGTGAAGCGGCGGGAATTGCCGGTCCCGCTTTAGGCCGGACGATGTGGTGGACCCGGTGGCTGGCGGGGGCGGCAACGCCCTGGTTGGATTGACCACGGGGCCTATCGACTGGAACTTGAACTCGTCAACGGACCCTGGCACGATTTCTTTCGACATTAATAGTTCCGGTTGCGGGCATGACACAACGCCACCGTGTAAATTGCCGTCTAATCCGGGCGCTGTACTCACCGGTCATGACGACTGGTCAAACCTGACTTTTACCTTTTTCGACTCCTCGACTTTCGACCTGGGAGCGCACCTTCCGGAACCTCAGACACCCGAACTGACAGACACAGATATTCTGACTCTAAGCGTCCTTACGACATTTCCTGTGAACGTGACGGTCACTTTGTCGGGTTCTGGTTCCGTATCTCTTATCGCCGGGACAACTTGTACGGCCACTTGCACGAACTATTTCGCCTCCGGAACTGGCTTGACCATCACCGCCAGTCCCTCGCCGGGGTTCACGTTCGCCGGTTGGGGTGGTGCATGTACTGGAACAGGGTCGTGCATGCTGACCCTCAACAACCCACAGTTTAATCTGATTGCAACCTTCACGGCTGGAGCGGCTCCCTCGATTGCCAGCGTGACGCCCAACACGGGCCAGCAGGGGCAGACGCTGGCGAGCGTGGCGATTGTCGGGCAAAACACGAACTTCGTGCAAGGTACGACGGTGGCGAGCTTCGGTGCTGGGATCACGATCAACAGCTTGACGGTGAACAGCGCCACCAGCGCCACGGCCAACATCACGGTGCAGAATGGCACAGCGCTCGGCGCACGCACGGTGACGATGACGACGGGAGCTGAAGTGGCTTCACTGGTCAACGGCTTCAGCGTGACGGCGGGTGCGGCAACAGTGGTCTCGGTGACGCCTAACTCGGGCCAGCAGGGGCAGACGCTGGCGAGCGTGGCGATCGTCGGTCAGAACACCCACTTCGTGCAGGGTACGACGGTAGCGAGCTTCGGGGCTGGCATCACGATCAACAGCTTGACGGTGAACAGCGCCACCAGCGCCACGGCCAACATCACGGTGCAGAATGGCACAGCGCTCGGCGCACGCACGGTGACGATGACGACGGGAGCTGAAGTGGCTTCACTGGTCAACGGCTTCAGCGTGACGGCGGGTGCGGCGACAGTGGTCTCGGTGACGCCCAACACGGGTCAGCAGGGGCAAACCCTGGCGAGCGTGGCGATTGTCGGGCAAAACACGAACTTCGTGCAAGGTACGACGGTAGCGAGCTTCGGGGCTGGGATCACGATCAACAGCCTGACGGTGAACAGCGCCACCAGCGCCACGGCAAACATCACGGTGCAGAATGGCATAGCGCTCGGCGCACGCATGGTGACGATGACGACGGGAGCCGAAGTGGCTTCACTGGTCAACGGCTTCACCGTGACGGCGGGTGGAGCGCCGCCCACCGTGGTTTCTTATAATGTGTTATTTGGCACTCGCTCGTTTAATCTGATTGGCACGATACGAACCCGCCTGCCCTGGCAGATCACCGGAATCCAGGCCGTGTTCTCTCAACCAATTGTGAGTGGAAATGTGAATAGCCTCGGAGGAGTCATTCCCACAGGGTTTAGTGGCTTGGGCACGAATACATTGACCTGGACGATCAGTGCCCTAAGTCTGGGAAGCTTCGTCACAACGATGGCCGGCAGTGGCCCGAATGCTCTGATTAATGCTGCGGGCACTCCACTCGGAGGCGGCACTGGGTTCAGTCAAAACCTGAAGGTGTTATGGGGTGACTTCAACGACGATGGCTTTGTCGCCGCCACTGACCTGGTTGGAGTCAACAATGCGAGAGTTGCACCCTACGACGTGTTCGCAGACCTAAACGGTGACGGTACTGTAGATACTAGTGACGTTCAGGTGGTCAGAACTAGAATTGGTACTTCCCTTCCATGACTAAGCAAGTGACCATTGACAGAATAGTAGATTCGGAGGTCTTAGTGAGAACACGAGTCAGCTTTCCGCAAAAACATTCGACGTCGAGTATCTTGATTGTTGCAGCGTGTGTGCTTTTCCTTCTCGGATCGGCAACCGCCCGCGCGGACGTGATTCTATCCGGCCAACCAGTCACTGCGGCTGCCGGGTCATCCGGTAATTCGCTGGACATAGAGTTGACGAACAGTGGGCCGTCAGCCATTACCGTCGGCGGCTTCAGCTTCGGGATTTCGGTTGCCAATCCGGCCATCAACTTCACGGACGCCAACACCTCAACCACGGATCCTTACATCTTCGCGGGGGACTCGCTATTCGGACCGGATCTGACCGGGCCCACAAGGGGCCAGTCCCTGACGGCCGTCGACGTCTTCGATATTCCCCTTTCCGGTGTTACGGTGGGCGCGGGAACAACGGTGGGTCTGGGCCATGTTCTTTTCGATGTGGCTGGAACCGCAACGGCCGGGGCCTTTCCTGTGAGTTTCGCTTCCTTCCCAACCAGCGGTCTTTCCGACGCCATCGCGAACAATATTTCGATCGATACGTTTTCGAAGGGCCAGATTACCATCACGGCGACAGCCGTCCCGGAACCCTCCTCCCTGCTTCCCCTACTGGTTGGGATTGTGCTCGTGATGGGAGCCAGCGCAAATCGACGGAAGAACCGCTCCACCCAATCTCATTAGTCTGGCACTAGAAAGCCCCTCGAACCTGCCACACCCCCCAAAGTCCGGTTGGGTTCGTCTACGACTCCGGGCCGCTGTTGATCATCCGATCTCCGTGAAGGTCGTTTTCGGGGCAGTTTCCGGTTCGGCGACCAACCGCCCGAGTCCTCATCGCCGCCGGCAAATGAGCCCGCGAACCCGCTGAACGCGCTTCCTGGGAGGGGCTCCATAATAAACTTGGCCATCCATCGGCCGAAATTCTCACGGCGCCCAGCGAGCGGCGCGCCGGCGCGGCGGACGAGCGCTAAGATCGCTTCTCAATGTACTGGTGTCGATGGCAACGCGGATTCTTAGGCTTTCCAGTGGGCCTATGGAGGCGCTAGCCGTTTCGCCTTTACGCGCGCGCCCGCCTTCCAGCGGCGCAAACGATGCGGCATTGACGTCGGCAGCATCCGCCCGGTGCGCCGCGGAACCTTACCGCCGCCTTGCCCGCGCGGTAGACGCGCAGCATATCGGCGCAGTCCGCCGCTGCTCACGGCGGGTTGCCGCGCCGCCGATTCGCACGCCCAGCGGGCGAAGCCAGTGCCTCCACCGTCCATGCGCCTGCCTTCCGGCGCTTTGGCGATCGGTGCGCGGGTGCGGCGGACGGGGAGCTTACGGTTCGTCGCCGCGGGCGCGGCCGGCTCGCGCCACCGGCTACTCCTGGCGCACTTTCAACGCGTTCCGGTGCTTTGAGCGTTGCGGCGGTCAGCGACGGGCGGGTGAAAAGCCGCCTGGGCTCACTGCGGGTCAACGCGCCGCCCTTCGCACGCCGAAGCGGGCGACGCCAGCCGCTCTGTCCGCCGCGCGCGCCCGCCGTTCCGGCGTCGCAGCGCGCGGTGCGCCGACGCGGCGGACGAGCGCGGAGCGCCGACGCGGCGGACGAGCGCGGAGCGCCGCGGCTGAAGTATCCGGCCCTTCGTTTCCCGCGCATCGGATGCGGGCGTCGCGAAAGGTGTTCGCCGCGGGTCGCCGCGCCGCCGATTCGCGCTCCGAAGGGGCGGACGCGGCACTCCGCTGTACGTGCGCCCGCCTTCCGGCGTCTTAGCGAGCGGTGCGCCGGCGCGGCGGACCAGCAGCGCGGAGCGGGAGCGCCGCGGCATGTGGCTCTCCGTGGTCATCACAAACGCTCGGGCCGTGGTTGTCGCGCCGCCGATTCGCACGCCGACGCGGAGGACGCCGGGAGGCAGCTACGCCGAACACGTGCGCTGGCACGGGCGACGAGAGCGCGGAGCGGGAGCGTCGCGGCGGGGGTTTTCCGCGCCCTTCCCCGCGGCAGACACGAGAGCGTCGACTCAGAGGCCACGCGCGCCAAGCCTGCGGCGTCGTACCCCGCCGCTATCAGCGGGCCGGCATGCGCTGCTTACCGCGCTGGTGCCGGCAGCCTAAGAATCGATAATTCTCATCCATTGATCGCGAGACGCCTGCAATGACGATCGCCTTCCGGAGATGTTTAGCTACGCGGTAGCCGTTCGGGGCACCTGCGTAGTTGGCCGCGATTCCAGTACCTGACCGACTCTGCCGATCAACTCGGCTCTCGTAAATGGTTTGGCCATGCAGCCAAAACCCCGGCTGACATTCTCGGAACCCGACATGAAGAGAATCCGCAATCGCGGCTCCCGTTGCAAAAGCTGATCAGCCAATTCCAGCCCGCCTATTTTTGGCATAACCACGTCGGTTAACAAAAGAGCAACCGTTGCCTGGTCGTAAAGCTTTATCGCAGTCTCTGCGTCGTCGGCTATGAGCACGGCATATCCCTCAAGCTCGAGCAAGGCCTTTACGGTCCTCCGAATATCGCAGTTATCGTCGACCACCAAAATCGTTGGACGCGAGTTGCCCGGTCCCATAGTCATTCGGCTCCCGGCGAGCTATTCCATATACAGTTAGCAGACCTATCTCCCGTAATCTGCTCAATACTGCTCACAGCGGTCTATTTTATTGGCTGATTGCTGTACACCTCGAGCAGGACACGTGAGGAGCCTCTGGTCTTTGACTCCAGGCTCCCGCCTTCTAACTCCTTCCGCATCGTGCTACAACCCGAGGAAGCCGGTGAGGTTGGTGGGAGGGCCGCGCTGGTTCGTGTTCGACGTCACCGTAATGATTTCATTACACGTCGCCCACGAACTGACTTCCTGGGCCGAGGCTTCCTGCGTAGGGTTGATATTCGCCATAGCACTGGCTCTTCTCTATCGAGGTTCGCTCCTGGTGGCCAGCCTAGTCTACCTGTCTGGAATCTGGCTGCTGGCGACCATCGTAATGCTGTGAAGGTCGGAATCCATGCCCGTATGTAATCTTTTACGTTTGCGCTGCCGATTTCGGCAGCTTGGCTATTATGGGGAACTTCTCGGTTGTTCAGCATATTCTCATCGAAGGATGAGCCTGAAGCCGGCGGGAAGGTAATCGGGCGGTGAGTCTCCTTTCCGATGATGTTTGGAAGCCCCGGGGCCGACCAACGGGAGGCACGCGAGGCCTACAAACGTCCACTGGTTTTCCCTTCTTAGGAAGGTTTTGGTTTTGCACACCTGACCTGTAGATGCAGCCGATCGCCGACCAACGGGAGGCGCGCGTTGGGTGAGCGTCATGCGCTCTGGTCGCGGTGAAAGCTCTTCCAAAGGGCTCGCTTGGCGCGCTGCATGTCCAGGGCGGCCTCGGTATCGGACTGGGTTTGGGCGAAGCGATCCAGTTCTGCCAGCGTGGTGTGTGGCCGCAGGTAATTCTCGCAGCCCGATAGTTCGCGGAATAACTCGAACGGGGTGGCCCAGCGCAAGTAGACGCGGCGGCGCTTGCCATTGGCTTCGGTGATGACTTTGGGCACGGCGCAAGGACGATGGAAGTTGACGTACGGGTTCAGATGCTGCCGGTGAAATTGATCCATCGCCTGGGCATGTTGTGCGTCGATGTGGCCGTAGCCGATGTGCTTGCGAATGATGGCTCCATTCTTGGACTCCACCAAACCGTTGTCGCCGGAATGATGCGCTCGTGACTTGGTTTGTTCGATCAGTAGCTTGTCCAGCATGCGCGCGACGGTGTAGTTGATGAACTCGCTGCCGTTGTCGGAATGAAAGCCGCGAATCACGAAGGGAAACTGCCCCAGTAACGCTTCCAGCACCGGCATCAGCCAGAGTTCGGAGATTTGCGGGGCGGCGGCCACAATTTCCCACTGGGTCACCTGGTCGACGGCGTTGATGTGATACAGTCCTTTGCGTCCGTCCTGATCGCCTTGATGCACCGTGTCGATGCGCAGGTATCCGGGTGAGCCGTGCGGCTGTGGCTTGCGTCGTTCGCCGATGGCGATCGGCGTCGGCTTGGTGGGCTGGTAGCTGGCATTGCGTTTGCGGTAGCCTTGCGAGTTGCGCAACCGGTACAGGTGCGCCACCGAAATCGCCGCCAACCGCCGGTAAGCGGCCTGGCCGTATTCGGTGTATTCGCGCTCCAGGATGCGCCGGGTCGCCGGTCCGCTCAAGTTCCCATGCGCCTTGTCGAGGTAAGCCAATAGATCCACATCGGCTGTGGTGTAACGCGTCGCGAATCTGGCTCGTTGATAGGCCGCCGCTTTCACGCGACCGGTGTGGCCATAGGCCGCGATCAACCGCGTCACCTGCGCCCTGCTCAGCCCCGTCATCCGGGCGATGTAGCGCCGCACCAAGCCCTTGTCCGGCCGGGCCAGGCTGGCGTACTGGTGGCGCACCAGCGTCTTCTCCACCCAACCGTACACTTCCTCGCGTCGTTGCCCGGCAAACCGCACCTCGCCGCTGCCTGCCAGGAACGCCCGGATCTGCTCTAGGCTCCCCGCTTCTGAATCGTCCATGCTGATGATCAATACCCAGCATCCCGATCTTCCCCTTCAGGCTCATCTTGTATGAGAATCCGGTCCCGGCTCAGGCTCATCTTGCATGAGACAAGAGTGTTCAATTGCTGAACGAGAGACGGGTGTATACTCTGCCTGGTAGGCCAGTACGGAAATGCGTCGCTTTAGCTTCACAAAATTGTTTGCGTTGGGCGTGTTGGTAACGACCACCCTTTGGGCCGCTGATCTCACCCTCGGAACTTGGCAGCTAAACGTGAAAAAATCAAAGTTTCTGCCAGGGCCCGCATTTCGGAGTGAGACGCGCATATACGAGGAGCAAGGAGACGGAGTCAAAGTGACCATCCGAACGGTAGACGGCAAGGGCAAACAGGTTACCAGCGTATTCACCACAACTCCCGACGGCCAACAGCATACCGTCAGTGGGTCCGGTGGCCCAGCCGATTCCGTCGGTTTGAATCGGATCAACGAGTTCACCGCCGAATCGACCTTGCTGCACGCCGGCAAAGAGATCGCCAAAACCACGCGAGTCGTTTCAGGGGACGGGAAGACCATGACCATCATTTATAAGGGACTGGATCCACAGGGCAGTCCGGTAGACTACACCCTACTATTTGATCGGCTGAAGTAGCCCAGGGCAAACCACGCGACGTTCACCGGCTGATCGGCGAGGCAAGAGTTCGGATCCTCGAACGGAAGGCGGACGGTTCTGGCGGTAAGTTTGGCGCCCGGTACTTCAACCAGGAGGCCGCAGCGTTTCGCGGGAGTAACTGGATGGGGGTGGAACTAATTGGCCTGGAGACCGCAGGCAACCAGACATAGTCGTCCGGTGAGTGCCATTTAGACCAGCCCATCTCCGGCTTGATTTACGGTGAATTCCTCATGAACGAAATCGTCGAAACGAAACAAGAAGGCCGTGTACTACGCGTGTGGCTGAACTGCCCCGATCAGCGCAATACGCTTACCGCTGAACTCTGCCTAGAACTGGTCTCGGTGCTTGACCGAGCTCAAAAAGACCGTGGTGTCGGGTCCATATTGCTCGCCGCTAGAGGGGACTCGTTTTGCGCAGGTATGGCCCTCAACGAACTCGCCGCAGGCGACGTGGAAAGAGTCAGCCGCGTTCAGGAAACATTGTTCACGATAGGAGCCCGCCTCACGAAACCGCTGATTGGCGCAGTGCAGGGTGCCGCGCTGGCAAGCGGCACGGGCGTGGTGGCCAACTGCCACCTGGTGATCGCGGCCGAAAACGCAACCTTCGGACTTACCGGAATCCGCCTGGGCCTCTGGCCTTTCGTCATCTTCCACGCGGTTTCGGCGGCAGTGGGCGAGAGACGTGCGCTCGCAATGACGATCACAGGGGAGGTCCTCAGTGCGGCCGAGGCCCTGCGGACCGGACTTGTGCACCAAGTAGTACCGATTGGGGAAGTTGAACAGGTTGCATTCGAGGTCGCCCAAACCGTCGCGAACTACAGCTCAAACGCGATGAGCTCCGGTCTCGGTTTTGTTCATGGAGTCCAGGGTCAAACGTGGAAAGCCGCCGCAGGTGTAGGCCGCCTTGTCCGAGATCAGTTTCTCAAAAGCACCGAATTCCAAGCAGAGCTTGCAGCCTTTCTGAACCCGAAGTGATCAACCAAGTTTGTCACGGCGGAGCAGATCCTGGATAACGCGCTACCCATCCATTGAGAACCCGGTCACGCCAGCGCGGCAGACGCAGGGCTTACTACTGGTCGCCGCGGGCGCGGCCGGCTCGCGCCGCCGGCTGCTTCTGGCGCACGCGCAACGCCTTCCGGCACGCTTAGCGTTGCGGCGCATTGCGCTCAGCGACGGGCGCGTGAAAACCGCCAGAGCTCGATGCAGGTTGCCGTGCCGCCGATTCGCCCTTCGAAGCGGCGGACGCCGCAAAGCGCGCGGCCAGCATTCCGGCGTCGTCGCGAGCGGTGCGGCGGCGCGGCGGAAGAGAAGCGGGAGCGCCGCGGCGGAAGTTTTCGGCCGCCCGGGGCCGGCGGATGCGAAGCGCCTTCCGAATCACAACCTTGCTGCCGCGATGCCCCCAGTGTTACGCTGCGCGCAGCTCACCGCGGTTCAGGCGCCGCCGATTCGCACGCCGAAGCGGCGGACGCCGGGGGCTGCGCGGCGAGGGCGCGGACCGGTCGGGCGGGACGTGCTCGCGGCCTGGTCCGTCAGCGTCTAGAACCGGATCCGGTATATACTGTGACCCACGAAGTCATGATTCGGCCCTTGAAGATTGATCCAGTGCAATTTGGTGCGAAGGTAGGACGCCACATGCTTGAGTTCGGACGAAATCCTGTTAGTGCCGCCGACCGAATGTGGCTTGAGAACTATGTTCGTGGCATTTACGCCAATGCCACGGAGTTTCGTGACGGAACTTTCTCGGGTCAAGGAGCAGTTTTGCCGGCCGGGTCGAATGCTCGTGGCCCTGTATGGTTCTTTGCGAAAGGCAGGGACGTCGTAGTAACAGACCGGGCTGACAATTTCGTGACTATTCTGAAAGACGGAATCAATAACACGAGCTTCCGCACGGCTAAAATACTTTTGGTTCGACCATAGCCCGTCGCGGCAGGCGGGTAGCGTGCGCGCCGCTTCGCCTTCCGAAGCACGGACGGCGCGCCGGCTCCGCGACGCGCCCGCCTTCCGGAGTCTCAGCGAGCGGCGCCGGCGCGGCAGACGGGCAACGCCGGGGCGGAAGCGCCGCGGCGGACGAGGAGCGCGAGCTCGGGCGTCGCGCGCCACCGGTTCGCAATCCACGTGGGTGCGCACTTAGCATCGCTGCGCGCTGGATCCCCGCCGCGGCGGACGCGCGCCCCCGTTTGCGCGCCCGCCTTCCGGCGTCTTAGCGAGCGTGCATCGGCGCGGCGGACGAGCGCGGAGCGGGAGCGCGGCGCCATCGACGCCAGCAGCGCGCCGCGCACTGCGCTCATTCCTCCACCTCCGTTAGACTTGGGCGAGATCGCAGGCCTGCACCGTGTAGGTCATCTCAACCACCTGCGGCGTCAGGACATCTTTCTTGCGCGCGTAATCCGACCTGGGCACATGGATGGCGAAAGAGTGCTGGAGATCTCCATTTCCCATGACGAGCATAGCGCGGTAACAAATTTTTTAAACCACCACGCGAGGCCGACGCATCTTAGCGATGAGAATTTGTAGTGCATCGATCGGAAAGGCAGTTTGCCTACCAAATTGGACAGCAAAGAGAACTGAGCGTCCGCGTTCAGGGCCGGAAAGTGAAGTGGGTGATAGCCCGCGCCCTGGTCAGCGGCGATCTGGGAGCGTTGAGGTGGTTGGCGCGCCGTCTTCTGCGCAAGCGGGCCGCGGTCCCGCACGTCGGGCAATTCTCGCCCGGCGAAGTGCGGCGGCTGATTCTGGCCGACCAGCTCAGTATCGGGGAGGTCGAATGAGCGGGTGCCTGGTCTGTGGTTGTGAAAGGTTCGCGCGGCTCTTCCGCACCTCGGATCGACTGTACCAGACCACCTCCCGGGAGTTCGCCGTGGTGCGTTGCGGCGAATGCGGGTTGGTGCGGGTCGACCCCCAGCCCGCTCCCGAGGAACTCCGCCAGTACTATCCGGATACCTACTGGTTCGTTCCGGACCGGAGCGCCGCAAGCCGTCTGGAGGAGGCCTACCGACGCCTGGTCTTGCGCGACCATGTACGCTTCGTGGAACGGGCTCTGCGGCATTCGCGTGCGCGCGGACCGCTGCTCGATGTGGGTTGTGGCGGTGGCCTGTTTTTAGGCCTCATGCGGGAGCACGGGTTCCGGGTGTTGGGGCTGGACTCTTCGCGCGAAGCCGCGGCCATCGCATGGCGGCGACAAAACGCAGCCGCGGTCTGCGCCCTTCTGGAAAATGCGCCGTTTCCCGCCGAAAGCCTGGCGGGCGTGACCATGTTCCACGTCCTCGAGCATCTCTACGATCCGCGCGCGTACTTGATTGCCGCGCATAAGCTCTTAGCGCCGGACGGCCGCCTAGTGGTGCAGGTCCCTAACGCTGCCTCCTGGCAATTCCGCCTGCTGGGCCGCTCGTGGAACGGTGTGGATGTGCCCCGCCATCTGTTCGATTTCCGCGATTGCGACGTCGAGAAGCTGATGGAGCAGTGCGGCTTCGAAGTGCTGCGGCACAAGTATTTTTCCCTGCGCGACAATCCCGCGGGCTTGGCCACCAGTCTGGCCCCGTCGCTTGACCCAATGGCCCGCAGAGTGCGGCGCGTGCACGAAAGCGGCCGCACGCACCTCGCCAAGGACTTGGGGTATTTCGCACTGGTGGTGTCGTCTCTGCCGTTCACTGCGGTGGAAGCGGCCTTCGGCGCCGGCTCTACGGTGATGATCGAGGCGCGCCGCACATGAGGTATTCGTGGCTCGCGTATCGCCCGCCGCGGCTCACCGTGATTGCCGCGCCACCGTTCGGCGCTGCGAGGCGGGGCGCCGCGGCCGGTACGCTTTACGTGCGCGCCCCGCCTTCCGGCGTCGTAGCGAGCGGTGCGCCGGCGCGGCGGACGAGGAGCGGACGGCCCTTCCTGCATGGCCGTATCTGAGGACCCTCAAGGTCGCGTCACATCCGGTACACGGAAATCGCGTCGAACTGTTTCCGGCTGGGCGACAATTGGGGCATGGTCGGTCGAGAGTATAATCACTGCAAGCAGAGGATCGAGAATGGGAAGGCTCACAATTGTTGGGCGACCACCGAAACGGCTCTCACCAGGAATCTGTTGGAGGATCTGCGGGAAGCCTGGGAGCGGCTGCGCGAGACCACTGTATCTTTTGGCGAGTAACGGCTCTACGCTTCTCACAGGTCGATAAACTTTTCGGCATCTCCTGCTACCTCTTCGAGCGTCCGAAGAGTAACTTTCTCCAACTCTGCGTATTTCCTTGGCCGCGTGCGGAACGCTCCTCAGGTGCGACGCGTCGATCGCGCTCAAAGTCCAAGGTTGTTCACCGATCCATCCGCCATCTCTTGCTACGTCACTTTAGAAGAACGCCTTGATTCTCTTTGGCGGTGAAATCGAACAACGCCGGAGTTTGGAGACTGCTCCTGCCGGAGTCCTCGGCTCGGCCGGGGATTTTCACTCCTCTATCCGCGGTTCGGAACGCCTCAAGTTTACCTTCGCGGAGAGCTTTGTAAAGCTGGGGCACTCGCTCGACGCCGTAGCCCAGCCACTCGCGCAGCCAGATCTTTCCGTCCTTCGGCTGCCAGTCCGCCATACTGGATTGCAGACCATCCCTCACTAACGCGAATGTCAGCAGCCCCATCTGCGCCGGTCGTGCCTCCTCAGCGGCTTGTGTCGACTGACTCGCGGTCAGGATTCGAATCCGCTTATCGTATGAGAGCTGCCCGAGTCCTTTGCTGCCAGAACGGTGACATCGAACTAGGTCGCTGCGTCTTTCTACTATGCGCGGCCCAGACCTCTCCCAAGACGAGCTATTCAGCTATGGCAGTCTCGAAGAACGTATTCCGAAGGATCATCCGTTGCGGCCAGTTCGAGCGATGGTGGATCAGGCGCTGAAGGAACTGTCACCGCATTTCGCAACGCTCTACGCGCCGCATGGCCGGCCCTCGATCGCGCCAGAGAAATTGCTGCGGGCGCTGCTGTTGATGGTGTTGTACTCGATCCGGAGCGAACGGCGGCTGATGGAGGAATTGGATTACAACCTGCTATACCGTTGGTTCGTCGGCCTGTCGGCGAGTGATGAAGTCTGGGACGCGACGACCTTCACCAAGAACCGGGAGCGGTTCATCGATGGCGAGGTAGCACGGCTGTTCTTTGAGGAAGTGCTGCGACAAGCCAATCAGAAACACCTCATGAGCAGCGAACACTTCTCAGTGGATGGCACGCTGATTGAAGCTTGGGCGAGCCTGAAGAGTTTCCGCAAGAAGGACCAGCCGCCGACTCGGCCCGACGATCCGGGCAATCCGACGGTGGACTTTCATGGGGAGACGCGCTCGAACCAAACGCATGCATCGACCACCGATCCCGATGCCCGATTGGCGCGCAAGGGCTTCGGCAAAGAAGCCAAGCTGTCCTATTGTGGCAATGCGATGATCGAACACCGGCACGGATTGGTAGTGGATGTCGAGCTATTCGAGGCCAACGGGACGGCAGAGCGCGACGCGGCACTGGTGATGGCCGAGCGAATTCCGGGTGTGGGGCGAGTCACAGTGGCGGGCGACAAAGGGTACGACACACAAGATTTCGTCTACGAGTTGCGGCGAATGAAGGTAACGCCCCACGTAGCGCAGAACACCACCGGACGGCGCAGCGCGATCGATGGCCGCACGACCAACTCTGAGGGATATCGAGTCAGCCAGCAGCGGCGGAAACGGATCGAAGAGTTCTTCGGTTGGTTGAAGACAGTGGCCGGACAGCGCAAGACCAAATACCGTGGCTTGTGGCGAGTGGGCTGGATCTACACCTTTGCGGCAGCGGCCTACAACCTGGTTCGGATGCGAACTCTGCAAGCGGCCATGGCGTAGGCAGTGCGCCGGAACGGCCAAACCGGTCCGCTACCCGCTGCCGTACTCGATATTACCCACAAATCGACTGATCAACGGCTCTGACAAAGCCCTCGGTTGACACCCGAACCGCTCTTTTCAGCAGCCTGCTAGAGCCTGTACCTCCTTGCCCGTGGCAGTCTCCCAGATCCCCACACAGCAGAGTCATCGCCACAGGTCACAAGCCTTTTCCCATCCGGCGAGAATACGAGCGCGCGTACGTCATGGCGAGTCTCAAGATTCCAGAACTCATTATTTGCGCCGACCCGTTTAGGCACGGATCGAGACTCAAATGTCATGAGTTCCCTGCCGGTGGCTGCGTCCCAAAGCCGCGCGATCTTGTCACCTCCGGCCGATGCCACCTGGCTTCCATCTGGAGAAGATGCCGCCGAACGGATCCCGTTCTCTGGCCACCCGCCGATCTGCGCTAGTTCTTGCTCGTGGCCTCCAAACACCAGGAGTTGTCTTCCGCTCGACGTATCCCAAAGACGCACTACCCCGTCCCGATCGTGGCTAAACGCACGTGCCGTGGTCAGAATCATTCGTCCCGTGGGTGAGAAAACGATCGTCTCGAATGGAGGCCTCTCGGTTGTCTGACCTCCAAATTCCAAAAGCGATGTGCCGGCGGCGGCGTCAAACAGATAAAGGCGGTTCAAAAAAGAGAGTGCTACTTTGAGGCCGTCAGGTGAAAGCGCAATGTTGTGGACTTGGCCATCTGTTGATCGCCTGACTTCACTGCCGGCGTTTATGTCCCAAATGTGCGGTCCGGCGGCCCATAGTTGCTCGCCATCAGGAGAAAAGGCAAGGGAAGAAGACAATGAGCGAACTGCGGACAAGCTTCCTTCAAATCTCCGAATTTGCTTCCCGCTCGCGGCATCCCACAGTCGTGCTACGCGATCACTTTCGCCGGTTAACAAACGTCGTCCATCCAGAGCAAATGCAACGCTCTGTACTGCCGAACTGTGGCCCTCACCAGTCTCAAATCCAATCGTCTGGCCAGTCGCGTCCAATCGCAACCTGTTGGTCACAGCGGGAAGGAGAAGGATCTGCTGTCCTGATGTCACATCCCACAGACGAGCGGTTTGGTCTTCGCTGCCAGTCAAGACTCTACTGCCGTCGGGAGAAAATGCCACGAATAAGACTGCTGCCGGGGAAGTGCCTCTCCTCGGAACTTCGAACCGGCGGGTCTCCCTGCCCGTAGCCGTGTCCCATATTCTTGCGGTGCGATCATTACTACCGGTCAACGCGAATCGGCCATCCGGCGAAAAAGCAACTGAGTTGATGGGGTAAGTGTGCCCCTCAAATCGCCGCACCTCCCGCCCTGTGATCGCGTCCCAGAGTTGTGCAGTCTTGCGGCCCGTCAGGATTTGCTTTCCGTCCGGTGAAAAAGCGACGGAGGTTGCCAGGTAAGCTGGCGAGGCATCCATAGTCTTCACTTGCAGGATTTCGGTGCCCGAGGCCGCGTCCCAGATCGTTGCCGTTCCATCATAGGTTCCGGTAACGATCTGGCGGCCATCTGGCGAGAAAGCCGCAGCGCTTACTGCTCGTGGTTTGCCTTCAAATCGATTTAGCTCCTTGCCCAGAGCAGCGTCCCAAAGCCGTGCGCCGTCTTCAGCAGCGGTCAGAATCAGTTTGCCATTACGCGAAAAAACGGCTGTGCTTACCGGCCCAGCGTGGCCAACAAAGGCGCGAATTTAGTGCCCTGTTTCGGCGTCCCAAAGCAACGCTGTGTTATCACCACCTGTCAGAATCAGCCGCCCGTCAGGTGAAAAGGAGACAGATTTGAGGGTGTCGTGGCCAATCTGGACGACCAAATCCGCCTGTGACGATGCCAGGAGTTGTCCGGAGACAGCAAGAAGGATCTGGATAACGCGCAGTGATTGCACTCTGCAAACCCTCCAGTGCATTGAGTATCGCACAGGAATCGGGCATCGACCCGTCGTGTGTCACACGCTCTGTACACCTCGCCCATGCCGCCCACACCGATTCCGGCGAGGATTGGTGAAAAGTCGCTTCCGATGGTCGCTATTCGGAACTTGGCCCCAATTGGTCTTCGAAGAGATCGCCCTCCTCGGCCCAGCCAAAGGAATGGAACCGGACTTCACCAGACTAATGTTGAAGGCGAGCGGCAGTGTGCAGCAGAATCAATCGCATATAAGCAGACACGCCGCGTTCTTCATTGCATGGGATTTCGTAACAGCAATCATGGAGCTGCGAACTGGCCTTGGCATTCTCCGAGTGTCCGACATAACCGGCCAATCTCTGCCCGCTCTGCTGGTAAGGGTCGAAAATGATCTTCAGTGGCGTGCCATCGGGCTTTTGTCGCATGAAGACGGTCAAAATGCAAGAGGCGAGTTGGAGGCTGAATCTTTTGCTCACACAGAGAGTTCTCTAACGAGTAAGCCCATTCGAACGAAAAGAATAATGCTGCCTGTCGTGTCGTGACCGTGATCCCCTTACTCAGAACTTTGGCCGGTTATTTCCGACAACACAACCGAAAAGTTTGAAAGCAAGACATCAAATGAGCGCATTGCCCTATAGTTGCGATCCGATCAGAACGAAGCGGCCACACTTTCGAATCGATCACCGGCGTTACGTTCCACGATTTGCGCCCTTGCGACAGCGGAGTGATGACATACCCGTCCTGCACGTCATCGAATGCTTCGTGGTCGTTGAGACCATCGTTCTGGGTCTTACGGACAGTCCGGGGAGAGCGGTCGATTGACGCTCTCGTACTCGGGTCGTAACTTACCCTCCATCCCGGTAAAGCAACCGCAACGTTGTTCGGCTTCGTGCGATGCGCGTTTTCTTCGAGGCACATGGTGAACCAAACGGTAGTACGCTCTACGAGGTGCGCCCCCATGCCTGCGCATCTATCTTCCACTCCTGGCCATGCTTTGAAAATGTATACGCGAGCGTGCCGGTCCGGACGACGGTTTGGCCCTTAATTGTTACGCTAAGAGTCCCCGCCATGACAGCGTACGCAAAGGAGCCCTCCACGTTCCAGAACCCCATCTCATACGACAGATGCTCCTGCGAAACCCCGAGGTTTTCACGCCACTTCTCCACGTCAGCAAGCCAATTGGCCGCAGCATTTGGGTTCAACCAGCGATAGGGTGCGATGCCATCAATGATTATGGTGCTGTCCCCAAAAACGCCCAGGAAAAGCTCGGCATTATGCGTGTTAAACCGTTGATGTGATTCTCGATAAGGGTCTGGATCTCACGCGGCGGTTTGCTAGTCACGTTCGTCGAATGGTCATTTTCTGTTGCTTGTTTTGCCATCTAATCCTCTCCAAGAGTGCTTTAGCGAGCGTCGCGTATGTGTGTGTACAGACGGCTGCCCTGGCGCTTTGCTGCAGTACGAGAGATGCAACCGGAAGATCGGACTATTTCTTTTATTTTGGGCTTAAATCTGCGGCGTACGCTATGCTTCGTCCCACGCCGCCGATGGCAAAGACGATGAATGACGCACTACTCGTACAAGGCGCCGATTTTTTGTTGCGGATTCCCCTTTTGCGGCTCTCCCATTGCCAACTCGGATAATGAATGATAAAGGACGCTATCGTCAATCGAGGCAGCGTCGCCTTGGCCGCCGTTTAGCCGCTGTTGCTGGTGACCGAAATCCCAAGACGATCATTGACAGCATCCTGCAGCTTCTGTTTGCTCCCGATGTATCGCTCCGTTGTCTGAACGGAAGCGTGCCCGAGCAGAAACCGGATCTGTTCGAGTTCGCCACTGCAATCGTGACAAAGCCGGGCACAGGTACGACGCAGATCGTGCGGCGCCAGATGTTGGATGCCCGCCTGCCCGGCGCACCGTTTCACGGCGTACCAGACAACGTTTGCCGTAACGCCAGCCTCTTGCAGCTTCCCGAATTTGGAAACCCGCCTGAATAATCGGCCGTCGCTCACGCCCGAATGCTGAAGCCAAGCATCCACAAGCTGCTTGGACCACGCCGGCACCGGAACTGTTCGCAGCCGTCGTCCTTTGCCGATCAGATCTACGATGACCCACCGGCCTTCCCGGGTTTGCAGCTGATCCAGGGTCAGTCCCACGACTTCCGAACGTCGCAAGCCACACCCCAGAAGCAACCCGAGTATCGCGCCATCCCGCCAACCGCGCAGGTCTGTTTGCGACGCGGCGTTCACCAACTCTTGTGCCTGGTTGCGGGTGAGCCAGTTGCCACTTCTTCGCCCGAGTCGCTTCACGCCTTGAACTCGCCGGATTCCGATCGCCAGTTCCGGCGTCAGCCAGCCGCTCTCCGCGGACTCATCGGCGAGCCGGCGGATCGCCGACAGACGCAGGTTGATCGTAGCGGATGATAGGCCGAGACTCTCCAGATATGACCGGTACCGAACAACAACGGCCCGATTGAAGGTCAACCTCGGCTCGCTACAGTACCATGAGACGAACCTGTCGATGGCGAACGCGTAGCTGCGGCGAGAGTGAACCGAGGCCAACCTGTTAAGTACGGCCGCCTTCGACTGTTCCAATTCAGGGATTGTAAGCGCCACGGAGCGCTGTTCAGAATCGGGATGCTTTTGTGGAACCATTGAGAGCGGCTCCTTTCAGCCGCTCCCACAGTCTCGTGTCTCTTGCTCACCGGCGCCGGTATTAATGCGGAAATATTAGCGCCGAACTAAGACCATGTCGTTCGGCGAGAAACAGCCGTCCCAATTAGTCTCTAGGAAATCGTATGTCCGTGAGAATGCGCGAATGCTCGCGCTCTCCGTGTGTAGCGCAGTAGCCTAACTAGACGTAAATCTCTGGTGTCACGAGCGGCTGGTTGTGATTCCGAAGCCGGAGTAAAATGCCCAACGGTAGACGGCATCACTGATTGTCTCTTCCACATCCAGAATATCGAACTCTTCCCATAACATCCCGAGAATATCAGCCCGCGTTTGGCGTCCCTTGAACGGATTGGTTGGCGTGATCGGCATAAAATCCCCAGCCTACCTACGTCGTTCCGAAACTTCGCAATGGAACCCCTCGACGTCCGGGCCGGCAATCCCACTGCACCAGTGAATCCTGCGGCGGGAGCCGGGCAGAGGTCGGGGCGGTGGTCCTCAGGCTGTACCCGCCAGCGCGGCCGAGATTCGTGCCATGCTGGAGAACGCAGCCTCCAGGAAGTGAATTCGGTCATACGAAGGACGACACAATGAAGACGCCCTCTTGGTCCAACGCCATTCTGCTTGCCATTATCATTGTGGCGGTTGCGCACGGGCAGGCACAGCGCGGCCCCGCAGTTCCTCAGATGCGCGGCGACGGCCCTTCACCTCCGGCCAAGCCTTTTTCGATCACGAGGAGCGATCCTGCCCTCGACAACATCATCTCGCCGGGAGCGAAGCTGGTGGAACTTGGGCGCGGCTTTGGTCTCACCGAAGCCGGGTTGTGGATCGCCGAAGCGCCCAGTGGCTACTGGATTTTTGCAGGCCTACTTGACAATGTCCTCTACAAGGTCACGCCACAAAAGCAGATCTCCGTCTTCATGGAGAGGGCTGGTTATACCGGCAACGATCCTGAGCATGTCGGCGCGCAGACTCGTTCCGGTCGCAGTCATGTGCTTCTGATCGGTCCGTCCTGCACGGGCATGGATCACCAGGGCCGCGTGATCTGGTGCGCCGACAACGATAGACAAGTGATGCGCCTGGAGAAGGACGGCACGCATACGCTGTTGTCTGGCGGAATGGACGGCCGCAGGTTCAGCGGCCCGAACGACATCGCGATCGCGGCGGACGATGCGGTCTATGTTACGGACAACGATTTCGGCCTACGCGACGGCGGCAAAAATCCCGACAAGCAGTTGCAGAATGGCATCTACCGGATTACGGAAGGCAAGACGACGCTCGTGCTGAGTGGCGCAGATCTCGGTGGTACTCCGAACGGTATTGCGCTGTCGCCTGATGGTAAGTGGATGTACCTGTCCACTGCAAATCGTCAGATGCGGCGATATGCCGTCAAATCCGATGGCACGCTAGGTTCATTTACCGTCTTCACTGAAGGCGTCGGCATCGGTGACGGCGAGAAGACCGACATGGCAGGCAATGTGTTCTCGACCGGCGGGGCTGGCCCCGGCATCATCCGCATCACTTCGCCTGAGGGCAGGCTGCTCGGCACCATCAATCTGCCCATCTACGGCGGCGAGCCCAAGAGGCAGATCTGTGCAACAAACGTCGCATTCGGCGGTCCGGATGGCAGGACCCTGTTCATGGCGGGATGCGATTCCGTCTACACGATTCAGTTGAAGGCACCCGGGATCGTGCCGGCGCACAACGTGAACAAGTAGGAGCATTAATATGTCAGCACGCGTATTGCAGGCCGCCAGGTCTGCCGTTCTCGCCGTGGCGCTCGCAGCACTCGTCGGCACCACAAGCGGACAAGTGAAACCTAGGGTGAAGGCGCTGACGCTCACGCCGATGGACTACATCGAAATCCGGCAGCTCGTCAACCGGTACGCGTTCGCTCTCGACACGGGCAGCAACAACGGATACGACTACTCCGATTTGTTTGCCCCAGACGGCGAGTTCATGCGGCCGTATGCGAAAGGGCGGGAGCAGCTTGCGGCGCTCGCGCGCGGTCCGCGTCTGGGTCCGGACAACACCGTGCATTACATCATGAATCATGTCATCGAGCCGACGCCGGATGGCGCGATCGGCAAGGCATACCTCATAGAGTTCAATTGGGGCATCGCGCCGGCTCAGGCCACCGGCGGTACTGGTGGCGGAGCGGGCACTGGGCCGGCGAACGGGTGGGACATCGTGGGCCGGAAAGCCGGCGAACTCGCACGGACCGGTGGACATTATGAAGATGTCTATGTCAAGACGCCGGTAGGCTGGCGATTCAAGAAGCGTGATTTCATTCCTTCGACGAGTGGTGCCGATCCCGCGCCGTTGGCGCCGCCGAGCATTCCAGCTGACACCACGCCGATCGACACGCTCGCGCCCTTGGCGCCGGCCGCGAACTTCGTCGCGCCGACGCAGCAATCGTCGCTCTCGGCAACGGACTATCTCGAGATCGCACAGTTGGTCGCCAGCTATGGCCATGCGCTCGACTCGGGCTATGGCAAGGGCGAGAACGGCGAGGCATACGCAGGACTGTACACCGCAGACGCCTCGTTCGCGGGTGCCACGGGGCACGACCAGCTAGTCCGGCTCGGGCAGATTCAGCCCCGCGGTCCGGACTTTGTGCGTCACTACCTGACGAATCACGTGATCGAACCTATGCCCGGCGGCGCGAAAGGCAGGGAATATCTCGCCGTCATCGACAACGGCTTGAACGGCAAAGCGAGCTCGTTGTTTCTCGGCGGCCACTACGAAGACACGTACGTGAAGACGCCGCAAGGCTGGCGCATCAAGACGCGCCGGCTCTTTCCGCCGCGGTCGGGACCGCAGGATCAGACTGCGGCGACGGCGCCCGCAGCATCAGCCGCACAGGTTGCTGGAACGGCCGCCGTCGCTGCACCCGCGAGTTCGCTTTCGGCGGGCGATACCATCGCGATCCAGCAACTCATCGCACGGTCCGCGTACGCGCTTGACAGCGCTGCCGATCGAGGTGCCGCCTACGCGCAGCTCTTTACGGCGGACGGAGCGTTCATCACGAAAACAGCCCTGCCGGCCGAAATCAAGGGACGCCCGCAGCTCGCGGCGTTTGCAGTAGGCGATCTCACCCACCGTGGTCCTGCATTTGTTCGCGAGTATTTGACCAACTACATCATCCAGCCGTCGCGCAGGGCTGTGACCGGCCGCGTTTATGTTGTCTGGATCGAGGTGGGCGAAAGCGGCAATGCGGGTGCCATCCAGGGCGGCGGCCATTACGAAGACGAGTACGTCAAGACGCGGGATGGTTGGCGAATTGCCCTGCGCACGTTCGTACCGTCAAGACTTGGGCCGCGCGACATCTATGACGTCGATCGAACGCGGTCCGGGGGATCGCCGGCTCCGCGAGCGCAGGAAACCAACGGTCAGACGCGCGATTGACGGTAGCGTCCTTTATCATTCACTATTGGGGTTGGCAAGCGGCGAGAGGTTTTGGGGCCACTTGCCCCGAAGTGGCTGTTTTCGTCGAAGTGCTTTCGGCTTCCGAAATTCGTGAACGCTAGCAACTACTCGTTACTTATATCGGCCGTCGCTTCGAAAGTACTCGTCCGATCAACGCTAGCGACGATACGTCTGCTGAGCTCCGATTGAAAAATGGGTGCATTTCGTTACTTGACCGTGCCCGTTTAGCGATTCGTTCACGCGCAACGTGTTTTCCAGTTAGACGTTTTTGTGTCGTCAGTATACTGCCCCTAGATTGCCCACAACGGTTCCCGGGGCGCCCGTTTCCACACTCGCGTAACTCCATCGTCTGAACCGCGTTCCTGCGATCACGATCGGCCCTCTCCACTAGGATGCACGGCTATCGCTTGGCAGGAACTGCGTGCGGAAATCAGATTTAGGCGCGTGCCGGTATAATTGCGGGACGTGCTAATCTAGGCCGCATGGAAGGAATGCTGGCAGGTCGGCCAAATGGATTCGTCCATGCCTGGTACCGAAGGCGTCGGTGGCTCGCTCCTCGCGGGATGAAAGAGATATCGTCGGCGGCTCGACGACGGTGCTCTCATGATCTGAGCAAATCCCACCGCAGAGATATGGGACTAGCCAGATCAGGCCGACTGCAAACGGCATAACAATCGTGCCTGGAAACCAACACATTGTCTTTATCGCTTACGCACGCAAGGACGGTCCTGACGTTTACAGGATTGCCGAGCGCCTCAGATCCAAAGGCATCGACACTCGCACTGATATCGATAATATTCCGATCGGTAGCGCCTGGGCCGAAACTCTCCACGACCTCATCCTTAATGCCGACACCATACTCTTCGTCATTACCCCCGATTCCATGAAGTCCGAAATGTGTCTACTTGAGGTCGAATGGGCTGTACAGTCCAACAAACGCATCCTCCCTGTCCTTCTTAAACCGGTTCCTGACAATATAATTCCTCCTAATCTTGCGCGGCTTCAGTATCTGATTCTTACAGACGTCTATAACGAAGGCGCCTTCGACACCTTGGTTGATGCTATCCATGCTGGAGCTAAGTACGGCCATGGTGGACAAGGCAACAACGTTTTTCTGTCATACAGGCGAGAAGAGAGCGCCCACGTTGCAGGCAGGATCTATGATCATCTAGAAAGAGAACTCGGCACAGGAAGGGTCTTTTTTGACGTCGAAGGTATCCCCATTGGAGGCGATTTTAGAGACCATATCCGCATTGCAGTGATCAAAAGCCAAGCCCTTATCGTTGTGATCGGGCAACGGTGGACTGCCCGATTCAGCCGATCCGTAGGATGGCTTTCTTGGCGTGCAGCTCGGTCAATCGACTACGTCAGGATCGAGATTGAGCTCGCCCTCGAACACAGCGTTCGCGTTCTCCCGCTGCTTGTGGATGGCGCCAACATGCCACGCGAGCACCAGCTGCCAGGAAAGATCTCCCAGATTTGTTATTATCAAGCCGCCACTGTACGAGCCGGACTTGACTTCCGGGCCGACATGACCAGGGTGCTTGACGCAATCAGGAACCCAACAAGACACGCTACAGTGTGACATTACATATTGAAGTAGCTGCGAGGCGCTTCAACAAATGTGAAGCGACCTTCTTTTCGATCGAAACACGTCACGCTCCGCAACAGCGTGGTGCATGGTCAAATCGCTAACAACACTTCTTGTCGCTATCCACTTTCTGGCTGGGAACAGAGAAACCGCTCATACGAGGGTTTGTGCGGCCGCACTTTTGCAGAACTGCCTGCCATCTGTTTCTGAGTGCGCGACCTCGGCTTATCACAGTCCGGCGAGGCCCGTCGGATCCGCTTCGAGGTGGGTTCAATTATCCCGAGTACAGAAGAACTCGGACGAGGCCAGCACACGCTGATGATTGATGTTTAGATGTAACGTCGGTAGCAACAGCGTTTTAAGTGACCTTTCTCGCTAACCTTTCAGTTGTGTATAACCCGAAATCGTAGAAGTACTTTAGCGCGACACTGGGTGCCCTACGAAGACTTGAATACGGGTCGCAGGCATTCCTAACGAGTAGCAGCGAAGGGTTTATGCAAACGCGCGCCTTAAATTGGCGATAGCGTCCTTTATCATTCATTGCCTGGGTTTGCAAGCTGAAATACTTCCACCCATGGTTGCAAGAATATCGTCCAGCTCATTTCAAGCGCGTCGTTGCAGTTAGACCTCGCATCACGTCGGACAATTCGCTTAGTCGTTCTAGAACCCGATCTCGTCTCAATCGGAGCTCATCAATATGACCTGGTCCATGGTGAAGGCACAGGTTGCGAAAATCCACAAGGAAAGAAAATGCCTCATTACGAACCTTTAGATCGCGGAGTGCAAGATACTCCAACTGCTCGAAAAAGTGTCGTGGCGCGTGAAATTCCCGTGTCCCTTCCCGCGACTCCAGCTTGCGCTCCAACAGATACCGCTTCGCCACGGCTTGACGCAGTTGGTTATACAGCGTGACCAAACTCCACTCTGGATCGGATACCGGCCCGGCGGTTAACTGTTCGATGAGGGTTTGGAAGGTGAGGTTCATCTTGGCGAGATCCGCGATGATCTCGGACTCGGGCTCCAGTGCGTCAAGGAGATCGTAAAGACCCTTTGAGCGATCGTCGCGAAAGTCAGCATATTTCTTTGTCTTGAGCAGCACTGGAATTTCACAGCTCTCGAATAGTAACGGTAATACCGCCACCCGGCCTGTGCTGACCTCATCCCAGTATTTCGCTTTCCACTCTCGTGAAACCCAACCAGAGCTCACTGAATGACCTGTCAGTACGATTGCGAGGTGGTCTGCCTCACCAATAGCGCGTTCAACTCTCTCGACGATACAGTCACCGACCTTGATCTGCCATTCATCCAGCCAGGGTTGATGCCCCGCTTCCTCGAGATCCCTCGCTAGTCTACGCGCATAATCCTTATCTTTCGACGAGTGCGATATGAAGACGCGAGCCATTGTTTAATTATGATCGGAATCCGACGTACCGGTGCACCGGGCTAAAAACTGGCTAGCTTCTCCTGATCGGGTCCAGGAGGACTCGGGAAAGTCAAAGGGCGCGAAAAGTCGGACATGATCAGACAGCCCGAAACGGAATTCGGGGTGGAATTCCCGCGAAAGCTTCTTGTTGCCCACCATAGGGAGCGCATCCATTGCGACTCATGGCCAAAAGCGATGTCGTTTTGCAGACCCGGGCAATGAATGATAAAGGACGTTATCACAAGCAATGACGGCCGGCGGTGGTTGAAAGTGGGAGATGGTTCGATGGACCAGATCCTGGGAACGCGTAAACCGGAAAGTGGCTCGATGCTTTCGGGGCGTACAACTCTCGATCACGCGTCGGGTTCCCGGCGTGGCTTTTCGCTTTGGAACTGGATCTCGAATTGGGCTTTCAAGGCTTTCAAAATCTCAGGCGGCAGTTTGGCCAGGGCCAGGACCTTGGCCGAGGGCGGTTCCGGAGGAGGGTTGATTTCGTGCTTCTCTTTCCAATCGCCTACTTCGATGGCGATATCCCGCTCCAGCTCGTCGAATTCCGCGAGCATCCCGGTATCGAGGACAAACTCTTCCTGCGTTGCGTCCTTGCCCTTGTAGCGGACGCAGATCAGGCCCGCAGCCACACCCGTGTCCTGCCCGAGGTAGTTCAGGATGCGCTCGTCTTTGGAGCGCGCCAGTTGGATCTTTCTCAGGAGGGCATGGCGACGCATCTTCTGAAAGATCCGCTCGCACCTCAGCGCTAAACCGAGCTTGGAGATCTCCTCGCGCTGCTGCTCTGCCGCTTTGCGGAAAGCGTCTCTGTGGCGCGCGACCGTTTCGCGAAACTCGGGTTCCTTCTGCCAATAGGTCAGGGTTCGTTTGCTGATTTCTGCCCGTTTGGCGATGACGGCTTGGGACAGACGGCCTTGGGCGATCAGGAGTGCGGCTTGTTCTTGTGGCTCGGTCAAGAGGTTTCGACGGGCGGGTCGATTTCTTCAGCAGTCGTATCGAGGGCTCGCGCGTTGCCCATGCAGATTCGGATGCTTCGCGCGGGCCGAGGGTTTCAAATCAGCGGCCAGACTCCTTGGACAGCTGTACACCGACATCGCCGCAGTTTGCTCTGAGCATAAAGAAACCGGAAAAAACGAGCAAAATAGAGCAAGAAAGTGCGGGGGCCAATGCGTGATCCAATGATCCCCGCCGGTAAGATCGGTGGTGGCTGCGAAGCCGTTTAGCGGGGTGAATTCGACGTTTTTCCTGGGTTTTCAGTGGTTTCCCGCTGGTGGTCTGTGCAGAAACCTTCACGTTTCTGCCCGCCTTGGGAGGCGAAATTGCGGTCTTTGGCTGCAACATCAATTCCCACGCCTGTTATCAGGCTTTCTGCACACCTGAAAGTGCCAGCCGAATCGTGGCCTGCGGCACTCCAAGGCGCCGCGCGATCGCGCGCCAACTCAGTCCCTCGGCACGGAGTTTTTGCGCTTCATCCCGGCGGAAGACCTTCTTCGGACGCCCGCAATGCTTGCCTTGGCGCTTCGCTTCGGCCACACCGGCGCGCACGCGCTCCTGAATCAGGTCGCGCTCAAACTCCGCAATCGATGCGAGGATGTGCATCAGAAGACGCCCGGCCGGGCTGTGTTGATCCGTGTCGATTCCCTGGTTGGGAGCGATGAACCGCACGCCCATGTCGGCCAAAGCTCTCACGCGCTCGACGAACTCCTGAACGCTGCGGCCGAAGCGATCGATTTTCCAGACGAGCACCGCGTCCAGTTTCTTCAGCCGTGCGTTGGCCAGGAGTTGATCGAGTTGTGGCCGTTTCTGGCCTGCCTTGCCGGAGGCCTTCTCGATGTACTCGGCGACGTTCGCCCAGCCCGAACGTTGGCAGTAGCCGCGGAGCTCGGAAAGCTGCAGCTCACAGTGTTGGTCCTGCGTGCTTACCCGGGCGTAGATGGCAACTCGCAAATTACCGGCCACTCCGAGCCACGCCAGGCCACCCCGGCTGATTATGCGGGACAGAATCGCGCTTCAACCGCCCACTATGCGTATTTTGAGCGGTTCGTATGCGGTCAGGCCCGTTTTTCCCTTTGTTTTTGACACGGTTTCCCTCACGCCCTACGGTGTAATGTGCGGTTGGCAAAGTGCTATCGTTTCCGGGCACGGTCGAGGCCTCCTGAAGGAATTTGAGCCGGGCAAATTCGGCGTTGCTCCGGCTGAACCTGCCGAAGCGGATTCTGATTCCTTCCAGGTGGAAAGCTGGCGAAATAAAAAGGGCGCCCGCGACTGGCGCCCTTTTTGACCGGATTCAGAATGTGCCGGTCTACTATTACGATAACACGTCTACCGCAACGGTCCTTGAGGCACTCTTGTCTCATGCAAGATGAGCCTGAGCCGGGACCGGATTCTCATACAAGATGAGCCTGAAGGGGAAGATCGGGATGCTGGGTATTGATCATCAGCATGGACGATTCAGAAGCGGGGAGCCTAGAGCAGATCCGGGCGTTCCTGGCAGGCAGCGGCGAGGTGCGGTTTGCCGGGCAACGACGCGAGGAAGTGTACGGTTGGGTGGAGAAGACGCTGGTGCGCCACCAGTACGCCAGCCTGGCCCGGCCGGACAAGGGCTTGGTGCGGCGCTACATCGCCCGGATGACGGGGCTGAGCAGGGCGCAGGTGACGCGGTTGATCGCGGCCTATGGCCACACCGGTCGCGTGAAAGCGGCGGCCTATCAACGAGCCAGATTCGCGACGCGTTACACCACAGCCGATGTGGATCTATTGGCTTACCTCGACAAGGCGCATGGGAACTTGAGCGGACCGGCGACCCGGCGCATCCTGGAGCGCGAATACACCGAATACGGCCAGGCCGCTTACCGGCGGTTGGCGGCGATTTCGGTGGCGCACCTGTACCGGTTGCGCAACTCGCAAGGCTACCGCAAACGCAATGCCAGCTACCAGCCCACCAAGCCGACGCCGATCGCCATCGGCGAACGACGCAAGCCACAGCCGCACGGCTCACCCGGATACCTGCGCATCGACACGGTGCATCAAGGCGATCAGGACGGACGCAAAGGACTGTATCACATCAACGCCGTCGACCAGGTGACCCAGTGGGAAATTGTGGCCGCCGCCCCGCAAATCTCCGAACTCTGGCTGATGCCGGTGCTGGAAGCGTTACTGGGGCAGTTTCCCTTCGTGATTCGCGGCTTTCATTCCGACAACGGCAGCGAGTTCATCAACTACACCGTCGCGCGCATGCTGGACAAGCTACTGATCGAACAAACCAAGTCACGAGCGCATCATTCCGGCGACAACGGTTTGGTGGAGTCCAAGAATGGAGCCATCATTCGCAAGCACATCGGCTACGGCCACATCGACGCACAACATGCCCAGGCGATGGATCAATTTCACCGGCAGCATCTGAACCCGTACGTCAACTTCCATCGTCCTTGCGCCGTGCCCAAAGTCATCACCGAAGCCAATGGCAAGCGCCGCCGCGTCTACTTGCGCTGGGCCACCCCGTTCGAGTTATTCCGCGAACTATCGGGCTGCGAGAATTACCTGCGGCCACACACCACGCTGGCAGAACTGGATCGCTTCGCCCAAACCCAGTCCGATACCGAGGCCGCCCTGGACATGCAGCGCGCCAAGCGAGCCCTTTGGAAGAGCTTTCACCGCGACCAGAGCGCATGACGCTCACCCAACGCGCGCCTCCCATTGGTCGGCGATCGGCTGCATCTACAGGTCAGGTGTGCAAAACCAAAACCTTCCTAAGAAGGGAAAACCAGTGGACGTTTGTAGGCCTCGCGTGCCTCCCGTTGGTCGGCCCCGGGGCTTCCAAACATCATCGGAAAGGAGACTCACCGCCCGATTACCTTCCCGCCGGCTTCAGGCTCATCCTTCGATGAGAATATGCTGAGGCCGTTGGTACGGGAAGTTCGGTACAAAGGCCCGGTTTCATAACACTGTGCCCTCATCTTTGTTCGTGAGTAGAGAGGACCTTTTCTATCGCAGAAAGAATCCGCTCTACGCCGTGCTGCCGGTAACGCACCCTCTGTCACTATGGCCTGTAGACTGCTCCTCGCCCGTTGTATGTCAAGGGCTTTTCTTGAATCCGCTTGCAATTGGCGAACACCGGATTCACAATTGCAATATGCTAATCATGCTTAGCTTATGAAGTGCGGCGTTGGACCTATTCAAGCTAAGCTGTTCTGGTGGCGAAGAGAAAACTTCCAGATTGGTATCTGAGGAAACTGTCAAAGGCTGGCAAGATCGGCGGTAAACGTAGTCTGGAAACCATGACGCCGGCTGAGCGCACGGCCCGAGCACAGAAAGCCGCGGCGAAGAGCGCGGCGGTACGGAGGAAAATCGCGGCAGGGAAGAGGACGCCGGGAAAAAAGAAGCCCTGAAACCGAGCATCGGCCTCAAAGTGGTATGGGTCAAGATCGGCTAGGGTACGGGTCAAACACGGTGACTTCCGGTGTTGGCACAAGAAGGATATAGTTGGACCCATGCAGGCCAAAGTGGACACATTGCTGCTTAGAGGACAAGAAGTAGCGGAGGTCCTGAACATCTCGCGGGCGCTCGCATATCGAATGATGCAGACTGGCCGGCTGCCAACGGTCCATGTTACCGGGGGGCGGTCGGTGCGGGTTCCTAAGGAGGCTCTTGCCCAGTGGATCCGTGAGAATACGGAGAACTTTCCGGGGAGGGGGAGGAAGTAGTCTTTGTTCATAGAACCGCGATTGCACTTCTCTGAGATGCTTGTTTGCCCGCTGGCTCTCATGCGGACGGGCGCCGACTATGATGCGGTTCTGATTTTCGGGGCGCTCCGAATAAAGGCACTTGGCAGCGGCATAAATTACACTAGGCACGATACGATAGCTACCCAAGTCGGACTTTCTCGGGAAACCGTCAAGCGAAAGCTGAAGTGGCTCCGAGGAGGCGGACTTATTCAGGAAAGGCATCGATTCGACAAAAGTGGACGAAGGACCACGAATGAATACCTGCCGCGCTGGCATGAAATCTGGGAAGAGGAGCACCGCAAGAAGACTGGTAGAGCCAGCGGGCGCGCTCTCGGTGAAACGTTTCACTGGTCGGTGTTCAGTGATCTACGCTTCCCTTCGGTTTTCATCCCCACCCCGATAGCCGAGCTTCCAGGGCAAGATTTGGGATCCTTGTCCAAATTTGTGTATGGAGTCTTGGCCGATGAACAAGTCGAACGATCACGGGACGGTGTGGCCCGTGCACTGTGTCTGGAGTGCCGATCGAGTGCTTCATGGGATCGCCGCACGGCAGTGTTAAGCCAGGTCACGGACGCAATTCGGCCTCTTCGCGTGGGCAATATGGTCGAAATCGAGAATTAGTGAGGGCATTTGGGGCTGCATTAGATTCCTCTCAGCGGACGTCTGGACGAATCTGTCCACCTGGAATAGAAAGGTAACGGATTGGTTGCACCGTGTTTCCACAAAGTGCTCCCGCTTCGAAATCAGGACGTTGCAGCCAACGCTTTTCCGATTATCGAAGAAGAGCAACGCCGTCCTCATCGAAGCTGCCGAAGGGGAGTATCCCCGGTTATTGGATGAGAATAACGGCTTGCTTTTGGAAGGTTTTCGTTCGGAGTTCGAGTGCCATGGGTCTTTCGATCTGGAAATAGCCCTGCAGAACAAATCGAAGTGGTGAGGTGGTCCTGGTTGGTTGGACAAAAAAACGGCCGTTCTTAGATAGAGCGGCGGGCTGACGAAGGAGGCGGCTTTGACGCCGCCATCCATTCCGGGCTTGCATCGGCGCTCGGGTCGCATCCCTGCGTTTGCCCTTATAGTGGCTCCGAAGGAGAGATGTTGAGATAAGGGTTTTCCACAGTCGTCGCCGGCCGCGCGCTGTGGAAATCGCGTTCTTGTCCCGCCACTGGCACTTGTGTCAGCGTGGATGAGGGAAGGCACCTCGCCGCTACGAATCGCGTTGCCCGACACTCGATGTCCGAGGATAGAGCTCCGAGCGGCGAGGTGCACTTTGCTTCCAAAACGAATCCTCAGATGTCGTCTGGAATGGGCTAAGAAGACTCTACTATAAGGCCTTCGCGGAGGCAAAGATCGCCTGCCCAGATCTCAACAGGACAAGCTCATGGAAACAGAATTCGCCGCATTTGTTGCTATCGACTGGGCGGACCAAAAGCACGCCTGGATGTTACAAGTACAGGGGTCATCGGATCGCGAAGCCGGGACGATCGACCACACACCCGAAGCGGTGGAGGTTTGGGCCACCGAACTCGGCCTACGATTCGGCGGGCAACCGGTCGCCGTGGCGCTGGAGCAGTCACGCGGGCCGTTAGTCTTCATGCTCGCAAAATACGAGCACCTGGTCATCTTTCCTGTTCATCCGACGACGCTGGCAAATTACCGCAAAAGTTTCCGGCCGTCTGGCGCGAAGGATGATCCAAGTGACGCCGGGCTCCTGCTGGACGTGTTGACGCTCCACCGCGACAAGCTCCGGCGGCTGAACCCGGACACACCGGAAACGCGGACACTACAGTTCCTGGTGGAGGAGCGTCGCAAACTGGTTCACGAGAAAACACGATACTCGAACCGGCTTACCTCCCACTTGAAGATGTACTTTCCTCAGACGCTCGAATGGTTCGATGAGATCGGCTCCCATATTGCAGCCGAATTCCTGGAGCGCTGGCCCACCATTGAGAAACTGCAGCGGGCCAGGCCGGCCACGATTGAACGCTTCTTCATTGACCACAATAGCCGCAACGCCGAACGCATTGCAGAACGCCTGGATCAGATCCGGAAGGCTATTCCGGCGACCAATGACATGGCGGTCCTCGTCTCATGCAGCACCGCCGTGGTGGCCTGGGCAGGTCTGCTCAAGCAGGTTCTGGCTGCGATTACGGCCTATGACGAGAAGATCGACATGCTCGCCCGTGAGCACCCGGATTACACGCTGATGAAGTCGTTCCCAGGCGCCGGGGCAGCGTTAACGCCGCGTCTTATTGCCGCTCTCGGAAGCCAGCGGGACCGATACGAAACAGCCTTTGAGATCCAATGCTACAGCGGCATCGCGCCTGTGGTCGCCAGCAGCGGCAAGCAACGTTGGGTCCATTGGCGGTGGTCCTGCCCGAAGTTCCTACGGCAAACTTTTCATGAATGGGCGCTTCACTCGATCGCGCTCTCGCAATGGGCTCGAGAGTATTATGACGAGCAGCGAGCCAAAGGTAAGCGCCGCAACACAGCAATCCGCGCCCTGGCGTTCAAATGGATTCGAATTCTGTTTCGCTGCTGGAAGGACAACAAGCCTTACGACGAAGGGGCCTATCAACGCGCGGTCGCGTCACGTCGCCCCAAGCAGCAACCTGTGGAGCTTCAGTGGAAAACCGTTGCTGGCTTTAGCAAAATCACTGTTGCTGGGGCTTGACGGAAAAGCTCAGATGTCTATCCTCCTAGCAAGCAAATCGATTGTACGGGAGGGGCCGCGATCGAGAAAAGCAAAAAGTATCCATTCTGGAAACAAAAGCGCTAAATCCCAGGGGGTTTGGGGGACAGCGTCCCCCATCATGGCGATGACTCCCGTTAGTGGATCAGCTTGAGATTCTCGGCATGAGAGTCATCGCATTCTCATGAATGCAACCTCCACGATACGGACCGTCCCCGTCAGCGTCCCGCTGCGGTTCGTCGAACCAAACCCAGTAAACGGTCGCTTCACCTAAAGCACTGCGTTCTTGTCGAGTCAGATCGTTGTCCCAGGGGCCGCTCAGGGTCGTTACCTCCGGCGGCGGCGTAGAAATAGTTCCAGCGGCCCCCTTTGCCCAGAAAAACTCCGGCGAAATGATAACCCGGTCACCGAATGAAAATGTTGCCATCACGAGTCCTCAGTAATCCCTTGTGCAATAGTGCCATCGATTACCTGACGCCACAAACAGGGTCAAGTTGACCCACCCTTCCTTTTGGACTTGTGCGGGAACAGATCGGCCGGCGTCCGGTAGCCGAGCGCCTGGTGCGGGCGCTGGTGGTTGTAGAAGTGGAAGTAGTTCTCCAGCGCCGGGAACAGTTCGAGGCCACTGGCGAAGTCGCCGGGATAGATCAGCTCGTACTTGAGCGAGCGCCACAGCCGTTCGATGAACACGTTGTCGAGCGCGCGGCCGCGGCCATCCATGCTTATCCGGATGCCGCGTTGTTTGAGCGGAGCCAGGAAGTCGGCAGCCGTGAACTGCGAGCCTTGGTCGGAGTTCCAGATCTCGGGCTGGCCGAAACGGAACGCCGCGTCGAGCGCGGCCAAACAGAAACCGGTCTCCATGCTGTTGGAGAGTTCCCAACTGAGCACGAAGCGGCTGAACCAGTCCATCACGGCGACCAGGTACAAAAAACCGTGGCGCATCGGGACGTAGGTAATATCGGTGCTCCAGACGTGGTTGGGCCGGTCGATCGCAGGCCGCGCAGCAGGTACGGGTAGATCTCGTGGCCAGGAGCCGGCCGGCTCAGATGCGGTTTGGGGTAATGAGCTTCGATTCCTAAAATGCGCATCAGCCGCCGGGCGCGATGGCGGCCCACGCCTAGTTCGACGGCCATCTTGCGGCTGCCGAAGAACGGCAACCTCAGATACCGTTCGTCGAGGGCGCGCAACAGCCGTAAGTTCTCCGCGCTCTCTGGTCGCGGCTGATAGTAGTAGGTCGAGCGCGGCAGTCCCAGCAGTTCGCACTGCTGTTGAATACTCAGGCGTGGATGGGAGGGATCTATCCATGGACGCTTGTCTTCAGTCGATGAGGCCAGCTCTTTTTTTGAGAAAGTCCAGCTCCACTTTTAATTGGCCGATCTGTTTGTACAGCTCGTCCTTCTCGGTGTCGGCCTGTTGGCGGATCTGCTCCCGGCCATTGCCGAAGATATCCGGCAAGCCGGCCAGCGCCTGCTTCTTCCAGCCTCCGACCTGGGTCGGATGGACTCCGAACATCTGCGCGATCTGGGCCGTCGTCTTGTGCGCCTTGATGGCCTCCAGGGCCACCTTCGCCTTCAGGCTAGGCGGGTGATTCTTGCGGGTTCTGGGCATTGACTCATCTCCATTTTCAATGCCGCCCTCCATCTAAGGAAGACCCCTTTTTCTGTCCAGAAAACCAGGACCACTTCATGGCGAAGAAGGTTTCAGGGAGGCCTTCTATTGGAACCGGAACTTCCTCTGCTAGCCCACCAACTACTCCGATACCCAGGCCGCATATTCTTTCCTCGTGAAATGCCCCGCCTCAGCTTCTCATGGAGAGCGAAACGGGATGTCTTGGTTTTGGAGATCTATCCCAGAATCCTCAAATCGGCGATTGACAACGTGCGAGGCCCGATCGAATGGGGGTCGCCGGAGCGCACTTGGCGTGACCATGCGCGTAAGAGGAATTTGGAAAACCTGATGCTTGCAATCGAAGGCTTTAATCCGAATTGGCTGATTCAGTTTGCTGACGGGGAGACCATCCGCTGGAACGAAGTGGCTAATAATTGGCTGAACGAGTTCGCCGGTGAATCGTTTGAGGAAATGCTTTCCGAGGCGACGGCCGAGTCCGCGGAGACGACAGTATGAGCCAATTCGGGGCTAGACCCTCGTCCCTGGTGATCCATACCCTAGCCGATTTTGACCCAGTATTCTCCTCGTCCCTGGAGACCCGTACCCTAGCCGCTGGTGACGCCGGCCCCTCGTCTTGGGTGACCCGTACCCTAGCCGCTGGTGAGCCATAAAGAAGTTAAGTTCTTATAAGTCTTTTTTGAAAAGAGAAGAATAGCGTTGTCGGAAACCGGTTATCGGTAACCCAGATGCAATCGCCCATTTTTTCCCACCATAAAGAACAGAAACAGCAAAACGCAAACGCAATCGTTCGGTGAATGAAAGGCAGGCGGGGATTGGCAATGTCCAAACGCAAACGCGGGAACAGTGAAGGCTCCATCTACCAGATGCAGGACGGCCGCTGGCGCGCGGCAGTGACGATCGGGAAGGATAATGCCGGGAAGCCCAAACGCAAAGTCTTCACGGCCCCGACACGCCATGAAGTACGAGACCTGCTTACAGATGCCCTGAAGAGCCTTCAACTCGGCATCCCTATCGTGAGCGAAAAACAAACGGTCGAGAAGTTCTTGGCCCATTGGCTCGACCAGGTGGTCAAGCCCACGGTCCGGCCGAAAACGCACCGTACATACTCCGACCTGGTGAAAAATCACATCTCGCCGGCGTTGGGTGGGATTGCCCTCGGTAAGCTTTCCTCGCAGAAGGTCCGAGAATTCTTGAACGCCAAGCTCAGCGCCGGCCTGAGTCCGCGGACGGTAAGACATTTACTTGTGACACTTCGCGGCGCCCTTGCGATCGCAGTGAAGGATTGTCAACTCCCACGCAACGTGGCCGGCTTGGTCGATCCGCCACGGGTGCCAAAGCCGGAAACCCAAGCGTTCACCCCGGAAGCAAGCACGAGCCTTCCTGGAAGCCGCGCGCGGCTGTCGAATGGAGGCCGCCTTCACCGCGGCCGTTGCTGTCGGGATGCGTCAAGGCGAAATCCTCGGCCTTCAGTGGTCCGACGTCGACCTGGAAACTGGCCAGCTCACCATACGCGCGGCACTGCAGCGTATCGACAAAAAGCTTGTCAGAGTCGAACCTAAATCCGCATCAAGCCGGCGAAGTCTACAACTACCGGCCGCCTGTATCTCGGCATTCGCGAAACAGAAGGCGGACCAGGAGTCGCAAAGGAAGTGGGCTGGTTCAAGCTGGCGAGAAACCGACTATGTGTTCACTACGAGGATCGGCACGCCCGTGGATCCGCGGGACCTGTTACGGGAGTATTACGCCATCACGCGGCCGACACCGAAGGACAAGGACACGCCGCCGCCCAAGCTTGGCTTTCCGCCGATCAGGTTTCATGACCTCCGCCATAGCGCCGCAACGCTACTCCTCGCCCAGGGTGTCAGCGCGCGCTACATCAACGGAGCTGCTGGGCCACTCCCAGGTTTCCTTCACCATGCAGACGTATGCCCACGTCCTGCCGGAAGTCCGAAAGGAGGTTGCCGCTAAAGATGGACGAAATTCTTGGACCGAACGGCGTTGCTACCAAGGTTGCTACCAAGCGACTTTCCGTGCGCCCGTCTTAACGCTAAGTGATTGATTTCATGGTGCGCCCGGAGAGATTCGAACTCCCGACCTTCTGGTTCGTAGGCATGCAAGCTACTCGTATCTTATTGATTTCTATGCCTGCGAACCGGGCATTTAAGGCGAATGCATGGTGAATAAAGGCAGCTCTTGATGAACTGTCAGCGCCAGTGCAAAAATCCTCATAGTGCCAAACGAAAATTCCCCCACCCCTGACAAGGGCTAAGGCCGGCGACGACTCTGGAAGGAGGAGGTGCCGGGATGTGCTGCGGGGGATAGACGTGCAAGATATCGAAGAACTGAAACGACAAGGACTGAGCGTCCGGGCGATCAGCCGGCTGACGGGCTACGACCGGAAGACCATTCGAAAGTATTTGATCGAACCGGATAGGGTGCCGGTGTACGGGTCTCGCGCCAAACAGCCTCGCAAGCTGGAGCCGTTCCAGCCATATCTGGAAGAGCGGATGCGAGCTGGCGTGTGGAACGCGCGAGTGTTGTTGCGCGAACTGCGCGAGCGAAGCTACTCGGGCAGCTACACGCTACTGACGGATTGGCTGCGGCCACAGCGGAAGTCGGCACAGACGGCGGCGGTGCGGCGGTTTGAGACACCGGCGGGCAAGCAGGCACAGGTGGACTGGGGACACCTGGGCAGCATTGACATCCACGGCGAGGAGCGGAAACTGTGGGGATTCAGTTTCACTTTAGGTTACAGCCGCACCATGATGGCCGAGGCGGCACTGGATCAGAAACTGGGAACCTTGCTGCGGATGCACGAAGAAGCCTTCCGGCAGTTGGGAGGGGTGCCCGAGGAGATTCTGTATGACCGCATGAAGACGGTGTGGCTGGAGACCGACGAGAGGGGTGAGATCGTTTGGAACCCGGTATTCCTGGACTTTACGCGCTACTGGGGCTTCAAACCGCGGCTATGCCGGCCGTACCGTGCGCAGACAAAGGGCAAAGTGGAATCGGGCGTTAAGTACATCCGACGGAACTTTCTATGTGGCTTGCAGGGTCGCGAGCCGGGTTGCCTCAGCGATCTGAACGCAGAGCTGCGTAAGTGGGTGTGGGAAGTTGCCAACCAGCGCGTGCACGGCACCACACATGAGCAGGTGGCCGCCGGCTTAGACGTGGATCGGCTGAGTTTGCAACCACTGGACGGCCGTCCGCCGTATGCCTACATGGATGACGAACTGCGCAAAGTGGCGCGGGATGCATACGTATCCTGGCGAGGCAGCCGCTATTCGGTGCCGTGGGAGTATGTGGGCCGATCAGTGTGGGTGCGTGACTGCGGCAGGGATGTAGAAGTTCATTTCGGGCGAGACAGGATTGCGGTCCACAGCCAGGCGGCGCGCAAGCACATGGTGTTGACCCAGGCGGAACATCATCAGGGGATTCCGTTGGGGGCGCGGGCGGAAACGAAGATTCTGATCCGGATTCAGGACACGGCGCCGGTGGTGGAGATCCGGCCACTAGCGGCATACGAGAGTGTGGCTGTGGGAGGTGGACGATGACTGCCATTGAAGGGTTGCAATCCGCACTGACCGGTCTGGGACTGAAGGCTGTGGAAGCGCGCCTGGAGAGCTTATTGGAGCAAGCATCCAAAAAGGAGCCGAGCTACGCGGACTTTCTGGCAGAGTTACTGGCGTGCGAAGTCGATGCGCGGCGCAGCCGGTATCTGCGGGCCAGGCTGCAGCTGGCACACCTGCCGTTCGTGAAGACCTTCGATCAGTTCGACTTCGGGTTTCAACCGTCGATCGACGAACGGCAGATTCGGGAACTACGCTCGCTGCGATTCATTCATGAAGCCAGCAACGTGGTTCTTCTCGGTCCTCCCGGCGTCGGCAAAACACACCTGAGTGTGTCATTGGCGGAAGCGGCGATTCAAGCAGGTTTCGGAGCTTATTTTATGACGGCGCACGATCTGGTGACCGATCTAGGCCGAGCCTACCGAGAAGGTCGGCTGGATCGGAGGATGCGGGTCTACCTGGCGCCGAAGGTGTTGATCATCGACGAAATGGGTTATCTGCCGCTGGATGATCTGGGCGCTACCATCTTCTTCCAGTTAGTGAGTGCCCGGTACGAGCGCGGCAGTATCATCCTGACATCCAATAAGAGCTTCGGCGACTGGGGCACGATCTTTGGCGATCCGATCATCGCCACGGCGATTCTGGATCGATTGCTGCATCACTCGACGACGATCAACATCCGTGGCGAAAAGCTACCGACTGAAGGACCGGCGCAAAGCTGGTTTGTTCACGCGAGCAGAGGAAGGACAAGCGGACCGTCCCGCCCCCTTTCCCTCACCTGAAATCTCGCAGAACGGTCCTCGCCGTCAAGGCTCCACTTCGTCGCGCAAAACCGGCGCGGCCTTGACCGCTCCGGGCCGTTCTGACAACACGGTTCCACTATGAGGGAAAGGGGGTGATGGACTTGGGGCTCTCAGCGCCTCCCGTTGGTCGGCGGAGGCGCGTTTCCGGGTGGGGGAATTTTCAACCGGAACTATGGGGAATTTTCGCCTGGAGTTGACAGAAAGGTTGATGAAAGGTTTCCCGAGGAACGCAGGTGACCCTTAGGTGGCGTTTCGCAGGGTTCGGGGTACACGCTTGGTTGCGCCAACACTGATATCTCTTCTGGACATTCCAGCCCTTGTATTCTCCTCCGACACCCATCCCCTCCCAAAAAATTGGCGAAGCAAGGGCTTCCTTACGATATAGCGCAACGATGTGAAGTCGGGATATCGGTTGCGATCCGAGAAAACATTCTCTGATGGTGTCGCTTGGTGTTGGCGAACATGCGTCGGCCCCGCACGGCTTTCCCGGCTCGAATCGGTCCCAGCCGTTGGGCTCGCTCGACCGGATGGGGGCTAAAGCTGCCAGGGGCAAAGATTCTCGGAATCTCCAGTCGCCGAAACGCACTGTAGCATTCCGCTGAGTCGCCAACGGCCCAATTTCGGGCAGTTTTCAATGCGCTGTTGTGCTCCGCCAGGACACGAGGAAGCGTGCTCGGTGCTGGCGAGGTGACGATTCTCGGAATTTCCGGTCGCTGCCTGGTGGAGTGAACCCCAAAATTGAGACACGGAAATTAGGGACACTTTTCATTAAACGGAAAGAGGTCAAGAATGCCTAGGTGCCGTGTTTACAGCCTGGAGTTAAAAGTAGAGGTGGCGCAGCGCCTTGTTAACGGGGAGAGCGTGAGCGCCCTGCACGACGAGTTGGGGATTAGACGCGGTGTGCTCTACCGGTGGCGCGACGTCTACCGCAAGGAGGGAGCCGCCGGCCTGCGATTGACTGGGCGCCCCACCGGGGTGGAAGGCGCGCCGCGGGATGGCAACACGCAGGAATCGGCCCGGCGAATTGCCGAGTTGGAGCGCAAAATCGGCCAACAAGCGTTGGATCTGGATTTTTTGACAAGAGCCTTCAAGCGTGTAAAGGAGTCACGCCAGAAGAACACCGGCACTGGCGCGACAGCATCTACGGAGAAATCCGAAGCATGATGCAGCGGGAAGGCTTCGAAGCCAGCCACGCCTGCCAGATCGCCAGGTGCTTTTGGCAAGTTCCCGTGGCCCACTTCGGCAGTTTAATTTGGCCCACCCTAAGTCATTGATTCTGTGAGCGAGGGTTTTTGGCCTTCCTCTTTATATAAAGACCCGTCGTAGAAGCTGTGGGAATGTGGGAATCGCGTAGCGATTTCCAAGGGCGGTGGGAAGGGTGGAAAACCTGCCTTTGGTTTTCCAGGCTTTCCACGGGCCGTCATTTCCACGCTTTCCGGTCAGCTCGTCTTGGCTCCTTTCTTCTGCTTCTCAGCCGTGCGGCGGAAGCGATAAGATTCCGTGCCGGTTTCCAGAATATGGGCCCGGTCCGTGATGCGATCGAGCAGCGCTTTGCACAGCCGCGCGTTCGGTATGACCTGCGTCCATTCGGAGAACGGTAGATTCGTAGTGAGGATCACTGCTGCTTTCTCGGCTCGGTCGGCCACCACCTGGAACAGAAACTCCGCGCCCACTTCCGCCAGCGGCACGTATCCGACTTCATCGATCGCGATCACGTCGTAACGACTCCACCGTGCCAACACTCGGCGAAGTTGCAACTGATGCTTGGCCTCAACCAGCTCGTTGACCAGCCCGGCCGCAGTGGTAAAACGGACCCGGCGTTTTTGGCGACACGCGGCCACGCATAGCCCGGTCAACAGATGAGTTTTTCCTGTGCCGCACGAGCCAGAAACATAATGCCCATGGTCCCGAGGTCATCAAGATTCACTACCGGTTTCACCCGCTACATGGTCAGAGCCTTCGCGTTGAGCGGCGAGCGAAGCTCCCAAAGGGTGAGTACATTTTCTGCGAGTTGCCCGACGGCACCATAGGCGGGTTTCCCGTCGTGGATTGCCGACCCTACGAAGAGTCCCTACTTCACTGTTGGGCCTGCGATGGCGTCGGCGGCCGCACTCGCCGAACTTCGGAAATTGCTGGACAGCTTGCATTCGAACTCCCAACGCGGTAACGCATCACTGAAAGAGATGCGACGGGAGGACACGAATGCTACCGAGAAAAACACTGGAGCCCCAGATGAACCTGATGTTTTGTGACAGCAAACCGATGATGTTACCTGACGACAAAAAACGGGAGCTGGCAATCGCACTGGCCGACCTGTTGTTGAATGCGGCCACTGAACCGAGCGAGCCGGATTCTGGGGAGAATGCATGAATCCCAAAATATCGGCGGACCATTTGAAGCGGCGAGCCATTGTCTATATTCGTCAGTCGTCGCCTGGACAGGTGATTCACAACCTGGAAAGCCAGCGCCGGCAGTATGGATTGGCCGACCACGCTCGCCAACTTGGCTTCCAGCGGGTCGAGATCATCGACGAGGACCTCGGACGTTCTGGGTCGGGCCAGGTGGAACGCCCTGGCTTCCAGCATCTGGTTGCGGAGGTCTGCACGGGAGAGGTTGGCGCCGTGCTTTGCATTGAGGCTTCCCGCCTAGCACGTAACGGCCGCGACTGGCATCATCTCATCGAACTCTGCGGCTTGGTACGCGCCATCGTGATCGATCCAGATGGTGTCTACGATCCGGGCATCCTCAATGATCGTCTCTTGCTTGGGCTCAAAGGAACGATGAGCGAGTTCGAACTGAACTTGCTGCGGCAACGATCATTGGAAGCGATTCGCCAGAAAGCCCGCCGCGGGGAACTCCAGTTCCGATTGCCAGTCGGTTTCCGATGGGCTCCCAACGGCAAAGTCGAGATCGACCCCGACCGTCGTGTGCAAGAGGCAGTGCATCTGGTTTTCACCAAGATGGTGGAACTAGGCAGCGCCCGACAAGTGCTGCTGTGGTTTCGGGGCGAGAATACGAATCTGCCCGCGTTGGTTCTGGATACGCCGGGGCATGACGTCGTCTGGAAACTCCCGGTGTACAACACGATCTGGCACATGCTCAGGAATCCGATGTACGCGGGCGCCTATGCCTTCGGCAAAACGGAATCCCGAACCAAGGTCATCAATGGACGCGCCCGAAAGAGCGAAGGGCATTTCAAGTCGCGCGAAACCTGGATGGTCTTGATTCAGGGCCATCATCCCGGTTACATTTCTTGGGAGCAGTTCGAACGCAACCAGGTGATGCTTTCCGAGAACGCGCATATGAAATCGCGCATGGAACCGAAGGCCGGTCGTGGCGGCCGGAGTTTATTAGCCGGGCTGTTGCGCTGCCGGCGATGTGGGAGGATGCTCCATGTAGCCTACAGCGGCACGCATGGAGAAGTGCCCCGGTATCATTGCCGCGGGGCGCAGATTAATCACGGAACTGACTGGTGCATCTCGTTCGGCGGATTGAAACCGGATCGAGACGTCGCGGCAGAGATCCTCAAGGCGGTGGAAGGCAACGCCATCGAGGCAGCATTGGAAGTCGCGGCACGTGCTGCCGAACAACAAAGCCAACGGCATCGCGCGCTGTCATTGGAACTGGAGCAAGCGCGTTATGAAGCGCGCCTTGCAGCTCGGCGATATGAAGCCGTCGATCCGGATAACCGTCTGGTCGCAGGGGAACTGGAGGCGCGTTGGAATGCTGCTCTCTCTACCGTAGGAGAGGTAGAACAGCGATTGCGGGACAACGAACTGCCGGCCAATGCCAGTCGGATTCCTGATAAAGAGACGCTATGCAGTTTAGCGCAGGACCTGCCCGCCGTGTGGAACTCCCCGGCAACAGACATGCGCCTGAAGCAAAGGATCGTCCGGATTCTGATCGAAGAGATCATCGCCGATGTGGATGACGCTGCCAGTGAGATCGTGTTGCTAATTCACTGGACCGGAGGCCGGCACTCCGAGCTTCGCATGAAGAAGAACCTCACCGGCAGGCACAGCCGCTGCACAGATCTGGAAACGATTGAAGTCCTGCGCCGGATGTCCGGCAGGTTTCCGGATGACCAGATCGCCGCGACCTTAAATCGGCTGGGGTTGAAGACCGGAACGGGTAACACCTGGAATGAAGGCCGTGTCCGCTCGGTCCGTAGCTATCATGAGTTGCCCGCCTGTAACGCTGCCCTGGCCCCACGTCAGACCGTCACCCTGGAGCAGGCATCCGAGCGGCTGGGCATCAGCCACAAGGTCATACGCCGGCTGATCGAATCAAACAAAATACCGGCTAATCAAGTCGTGCCGTGGGCACCCTGGGAGATTCCGATAGAGGCGATCGAGTCTGCGGAGGTCGTGCAGGAAGTCGCCCGCGCGAAGCGCCGCCCACGGAAGCTGACGGCCGTTAACGGACCATCCATGCCGATGTTTGCTGAAATTGGGGAGGATACGGGAGGATTGCAGTGAGGACTGAGGGCCGTCGGCCTGAAACCGGCGGATGAATACCTATTGATTTCAGCTATGTAGCAAGGAGGTGCAGAATGTCGCAGGATCGCATTCGCCGATGAATAAGACTGGTTCGGCGCGTTCGATGTAGCCGCCCTCGGCCAGATCCCGCATCTTCGCTGCCGTGACATTGGGCGATTGCGTATAGTCAAACTCCTCGAGCGTCTTCATGCGCGGCAGGTGCGCATCCCGGATGCGTCGTTCGATTGTGTTGCGCTCGCGTTCTTCGATCTCCGCCAGCAGCAATGCTTCCAGGTAGCCGATGTGGCTCTTCTTCTCGCGAATCGCCTCGTCGGCCAAACTGCTGAACTGCGACGCGATCATTGGCATGCGCAACATCTTGCACTGCGCCTTGATCGTGGCCTCCTGTAAATCCGCCACCTGACGGTTCATCGCTCGCCTCCAGCGGTGAGCAGTTGATCGTACTCGTGCATCACCGGAAGAGGCCGGGCGTAGCGTTCCAACACTCCCACATCCACGGCCTCGCACGACAGATGCCGCAGCTCATCTGCATTCAGCAGATGTCGTACTGCAGCCGCATCGTAGCAGTTGCCCGCGAGCGCGGATTCGATCGCTTCCTGCAACTTGGGCTGCCCGTGTTTCGGCGCCAGCTTTAGCAGTTCGATCATCTGCCTGGTCCCACTCTGTTTTCCATGCCGTTCGATGAGCGCTTGCCAGATCCGATCGAAACTCGGCGGCCACAGGCCGGCTTGCCGCTTCTGTTCCAGTGGCTTCGATCCTGCGAGCGCACCTGGCTTGCGATACAAGATATCGAGGTAGTGCTCCAGTTCGAGGATCTGCTGCTGTCGTCGGTAACAGCGTTCATGCCGCGCTATGCATCGCCCCTCGTGCCACAGCTCGACTGCGCTGGCGTACGCTTTCGCTTGCACCTGAGCGCCGGCGGGCAGTGGGACGGAGTAGGAGTTCGTGAGCACCTTGGCACAGCCGAATCCGTTCACTGTCGGGAAACTCGTTTGCGCCAGATCGAATCCCTCTCCTGCCAGCGGCAACAAGTGTTCGCGCTCGACGATCAGACCTGAACCCACCGTCCGCTCGCGTCCGGCGATTAGCCGATGTTCGTCCTCCTGACACGCTTTCAACAGATGCCGATTTAGCGCGGCGACGTCCTCCGCTTCCGGCACGGGCACCCAGTGGTTCCGGCGAAAATACCCGGCTTCTCCCTCAATGCCGCCCTTCTCATGCGGCTCGGCAGGCGTGCAGAACTCGGCTTCAAATCGCCAGTGCGAACGGAACGCCACAAATCGGGCCGTCTCGACCCGGCGATGTCCCCTTAAGATCTTTCTCACGGCCGATGTGAGGTTGTCATAGCGGAGCTTTCGGAACACGCCACCGAAATAAGAAAACGCCAGCTCGTGCGCTTCCAGAAAGGCCTGTTGCGTGGCATGCAGGTAGGCGCAGTGGAAGGCCGCGCCACTCGCCATGCTCCGCATCGCGAACACCTGCAGTTTCACCCGCTCGCCGGCCAGGTCCGCGTAGGCTTCGTACCAATCCACCTGCGCTTCCGTGCCCCAGGCGTAACTCTGCGGCACGCAGGTCTCATGTACCGCCATCCCCAGCGCGATCTTTCGATCGTGCACGTACTCCCGAACCGTGCGCTCCCCGATCTTGCAGTCCGGCAACTGTTGTTGAATCCGTTCCCAGATCCGATGCGCCGTGTGCCTCTGCTTCCGCGGCGCCTTGCGATCGGCCTCCAGGACCGCGTCCACGAAATCTACCGCTGCCTGCATCTTCCAGCGGGGCCGTTCTGTCTTCTTCCGAGGTCTCGGCACTGCGCTGCCGATCGCTTCGCGCACCATGCGCCGGTGCACGCCCAGTTTCTTGGCAACCCCCGTGATCGTTCCCACACCGAACTCGTACTCTCGGCGGATCTGCTCAAACAGCTCCACTTTGGCTCTCCAGTCCAACGAGTCTCCTCCGCTTCGGGCTATGCCCGAATCAGAGTACCCGTTCGTTTACCTGGGTGGGCCAAAACAAACCGCCGAACTGGGCCAGTTTAGAATACCGAAATCACCAGGGTAAGCCGCGCTGGTTTCTACCGCCACTATGAACAACACGAACCGCGCCAGGCCGATGTGGCCTTGCGGGATCTGATTCAAAAGGTCGCGCTGGAGAATCGCTTTTACGGATACCGCCGGGTGACGGCAGAACTGCAACACCGCGGCACTGTGGTGAACCACAAACGGGTATTGCGGTTGATGCGCGCCGACAACCTGTTGGTGGTTCGCAAGCAGCGATTCGTGTTTACAACGGATTCACGGCACGACTATGCCGTGTATTCAAACCTTGTGCCGTGCCTGAACCTGACACGGATTGACCAATTGTGGGTGGCCGACATTACGTACGTTCGGCTCCGCGAGGCATTTCTGTATCTGGCCATTGTGATGGACGCCTACTCGCGCAAGGTTGTGGGCTGGGAACTGGGAGAAGATCTCCGCGCCGAGTTGGCTCTGGGAGCTCTGAACCGCGCCCTGGTCGACCGGCACATCGAGCCGGGCATCGTGCATCACTCCGACCGTGGCGTGCAGTATTGCTGTTTGGCCTACGTGGCAAAAGTGCAAGCTCACGGTTTTGGGATCAGCATGAGCCGCACGGGAAATCCTTACGACAACGCCAAAGCCGAGTCCTTCATGAAAACCTTGAAGGCGGAAGAAGTTTACTTGCAGCAATACCGCGATCAGGAGGACGCGCGGACCTGCATCCAGCGGTTCATCGAAGAAGTCTACAACCGGAAACGGCTGCATTCCTCGCTGGGCTACTTGTCGCCGGAGGACTTCGAGCAACGTCGCCCTAAGCTCGACGCAGAAGGTGAAGCCGCACTATGAGTTTTCTGAGGCATCCGGGAATCTATCGGTCCGATGTGGTTCACAAAACCCTCACAACCTGGGGCGGGGTTCCGCCTCCCGCTGGCCGGCCCCCGGCCCCAGTCCAAGGACGCGACGGGAGGAACTACGCGCCCTGCTCATCGTCCGCGATGAGTTCCGGGCTGGCTATTCCTTGGCGGGTTGCTCTCCAGCAGAGCCCGCCTCCGCTTCACCAACCGCCTCCAGTATGTGCTGGGGGCAGACTGCTGGCCACGAATTGCCAGCGAATGGTAATACTGCCCCTAGTTTCCGTGTCTCAGCCGAAGGGTTCACTCCAGCGTCGCGGCTGACCAGCAGTCATTCAGCCACACGGTGGACGTTATCGCATCCGTCATCATCACAATCCCGAATACGGCCAAGACGGTGAATGAACCGCTGCAGTTCAAGCTCTCACGCTCGGAGCAGTACTACGAGCGACGTAAGGAAGAATACGATCATCGGGTATCTGTCTGCTCCAAGGCCCGCCAGACCCGGAATTAAAGTTGGCCACGGCCGGAGATAGTTTCCTGTCGAACCGGAGCGCCCAGCCGCTGGCGAATCTCGTCGACAAGATTCAAAAGACAATGCCCTTCAACCTGCCTGGGAGCCTCTCCAGGAGCCAATCGACGGATCTCGCGGCTTACGTTCTCCAGGCGGGCAAGTTTCCCGCTGGACAAGCCGGACTGAGCGAAGCCGCGCTCACGCAGATCGTGTTTCCCACGGTGCGAAGTTCCCCGGCGCCCAGCGTAGCTAAGGTCGCCGGCACATCTCTTCCACCGCCGGAAGGAAACCTGGCCGAGTTGATGAGAGCCATTGCTTTTCCGAATGCGAACATCATCTTCAATGTTCAACTCAAGGATCCTGGCGCTCAGACGAAAAAGCAGCCCGCCGCCGCACCTTTTGATTATGTCGAGTGGGGATCCACCGATTTATCCCGGATGGCTGTCCATCGATCAGGCCGCCGTGGCTATCACGGAAACGGCGCCGCTCCTTTTGACGCCGGGACGCCGATGTCAGAACGGCAAGCCCGTCCCGGTGGATCGCGCCGATTGGAAGCAATACGTTAAGGACTCGTAGAAGTTGGAAAGCTCGCTCGCAAGACATCCCAGGCGAGGAACTATGAAGCCTTCATCGATGTCAGCGAAAAACTGAACGATGCGTGTGCCAACTGCCACAAAGTTTACCGCGACAAGGGCGGCACCGAAGGAAGTGGAGCCACCCGTACTGGCATTCACATCGGCGAGACGAGCGTGATCAAGTACATGATCCACCGAAGGAACCCGCCGTCGCAGACATGGCGGACTTTCCTGGAAAACCAGGACCACCTATCCCTGGAAAAGGACTCGCGGCGAGGGGTTGGTGCAACCGCCCAGCATGGGGCGCATCGTTGCGCTGCCGCAAGTCAGCGGGCTTCATCATCGGTACGAACGTCGGGCAGCGTGAACGGCAGGGAATTGCGCTTGAGCGGAGGCGCCTGCGCCTCTTTAGCTGGCGTGCCTTAGGGCGCTGAGACAGATAGTATCCTGCCACCGCCAACGAGGCGACCAATGCCGCCCAACACTGCTGCCCAGGTTTATCCGCTCGACAAAAGCTCGGGTCTACGGAATTTACGAGAGGGACAGATTACCCGGCCGCATAGTCGCACTACTGCACAAGCTAGGGGCGACCGATTAGCGCCATGCGTCGATGGGCTCCGCTGGCCCGCGATCTGAACCGGCAGCGAGTGCCGCCGGCGCTCTCACCACCGACTGTTTGAGCTTCTGGCAGCTCCCATCAGAACACGTACTTCACGGCGAATTGCAGGATCCGCGGACTCACGTCGGAAACGAGCTTCCCAAACGTAATGTTTGTCAATGCCGCAGTCGGCGGGTTCGGGTAGGTGATGGTCGTAGGGGGGTAGAAGTTCACCCGATTCTGAAGGTTGAACGCTTCACCCCGGATCTCAATGCGGTGCCTTTCGGTAATCGAGAACATCCTGGAAAGAGCCACGTCGATGTCGAAGTAGTCCGGCGCTTGAAGGTTGTTGTTTCCCAGATTGCTGAAGGTGCCCGTCGGGGCCGCTCGAAACGCCGCGGGATTTACCCAACAGTTTTTGGTACGGTTCGTACAATAAGGATCCGGCAGAATCTGGTTGGGACGCTCGTTGGAAACGCCCGCAGTGGCATTCACGCCAACTAAGGCATTGTCTGCTCCGCTGGTAGCCGAAAAATAGGATCCGGAATTGTAGCCGATGATTCCGGAGGCTTGCCAATTTCCTACGATCGCACTCATCAGACGTCCGCCGATTTTCGGGGTTTGTGCCACGGCCGAAACGTTGACGATGCGCCGAATATCGCTATAGGCGCAATTTCCGCGGTCGAATCGCCGATTATTGGGAATGCTGTACGAAGGGCCAGACAATTCCGTGGTGATCGGATCTGAGATGCAATGTGACCAGGTATAGTTGCCCAGCACCGTAAAGTGGGATGCAAACCGGTGTTGGAGCGAGAGTAGGAGCGCATTGTAGCTACCGGTGCCACCGTCATCAAGCAAATTGAGCGTGCCGATGTACTGCCCTTGAGAGGGGTTCTGCAACGTCAAAACGCGACGCGCATCGACGTTGGCCGAGGTCGAGCAGGGACCCGGCGCGGTCAGCCCGTAAACGCCGGCGCTGCAATTGCCGGAAATATATACGGCAGGATCCAGTTCCTCGTTCCCCCAAGCGTGAATCGTGTTGTTCCCAAGATAGCTTGCGGTCGCAAGCCAATTGGCTCCGATCTGGCGCTGAATGCTGACGTTCCACTGCTCCAAATACGTGTTGTGCACATTTAGAGGAACCGTCTCCCAATAGAGATGGCGCCGAAACACGTAATTTTTGTCGAGGAGAGCAGGAAATGGATTTCCGCCGGGGAACCCCGCCCATGGGTCTGCAAAGCCGCCCG
>CAWGTA010000018.1:0-82323 GCA_963825305.1 Terriglobia bacterium
AGCGGGGCCTCCGTAGGAATCAAGATTGCTGTACCTAGATTGTGAGGTGCCCAACTATGGAAGCCGTGTTGGTCAGTGTAGTGCTTCTCATCAGCTTTGCGGCGGCGTTTGTGTTGGAGAGAGCTGCTTTGGAAGTCCTTTGCGGCGTATTCGTTCAAAGCACCACAGCAAGCAGTAGCCCTCCGTTTGCTGGCAACAACCAGCCTTTTAGCGCTGCCAGCGGATGAACCCGACATCCGGCAGGTAAACTGACGTTTCGGCAGCCACTCGGCCTTTGTCAGCTCATCGGCACCTGGTTCCTAACAAGTCTCTCCTGATCAACCGGCGTTGCATGGGTTGACGAGTTCGCTCGGCATGGCGACTCATCCGCGAGCACGCGCGGCGCGCACACGCGGTCGTGGATCTGAGGCGAGGTTGCGTTCATCGACGAATCGGGCGAACGGCTGCTCGTTAAGATGCACCGCCTGGTGGCCCGTACGCGTTCAGCTTCCCCCAGCGCTGATTGTCGGCACCTGCGGTCGTCATACGCCAACATTTGCGTCACGGCTCCATTGATAGGGGGCACGTTTATAGTGGGTGTGGATTGGATACCAGGGTGCAGACTGCGGTAGTAGGAAGTGATCTTAAAATGATCCGGGTTACAAAAACAGAGGAGCAGTCACACACGATCATGTGTTCCACTCCGGCCGTGAGGAATTCCGCGCCCGCGCGCTGGCACTCATGCCTAGGTTTTCGAAGTCTCTATCGGCGTCCCGCTACCAAGGTACAGCTCTTTGCAGTGAGGGATCCAAAAAGGATGGGAAACAAGTCTGTTTGAAGTGAACCCCTGGAGCATTTCCATTCGGTAAACAGGTACGAAATGATGGGATGGAATTCGCCCGGCTTCACTCGCGATCCGCCGTAGGGATAGAGCCCACCCCGCAGCGGCCGAGCGACCATCGGCAGCGTCACGGACAAGCCGTCGGCAAAAAATCCCGGGCGGAGGTACGGATCTTCGGCGTGACCGACGTAGGTATCTCTTTTACCTTACGCCGCTAATGCTTACCAGTGCGGCACTTCAGCACCTTCGTCGTCCCCGCAGTTCTCGCTTAGATGGAGGCCCAGACAACCCACATATGTCTCTCTCCTATGCATGATACGGACTGCAGTTCGGTTTCCAGCAAGTCCCTCGGGATTCCGACATTCAGGATGCCAACCGCCGTCATCTGCTGAAAGAAGTGCCGAAGCTCGGCATTAAGCCATATCACTTGAGTAGCTAGTAAGACAGTCGGGTGGTCCCGCTACCAATAATCGAGACGAGCAATCAGAAGGATATAGATCGTCACAAAGGCCGACGTTGTGCCGGTGCGAGAAGTCCGAGGCACAGGGTGAGAGTGGCAGGCGCATTGCCCTGATCTGGGTGTGATCGGTTTCATCGACACAAAGGACAACTGAATGATTGCCTTTTGGAATCGCGCGTCTATCCGATGGTGCCGGACGTTTCATCCGGAACCTTCTGGCCGGTTCATGGATATTATCGCTGTCGCGCCTGTTTGCGTACGTACCCTGTTCCGTGGCAAGAGGGCGACACCCTTCCTCCAAAGCCTTCAACTTATCACGCGGCTACCTCTGCCCCCTGCCGGTCGGGGTCGTTCCTTCGAGTTGCTCCAATTATTGCATTGCTGGTGCTGCTGCTCCCTGTGAGCGCTTCAGCGCAGCGCATGCCGATTGTTCAGGCAACAACGAACGAGAGCATTGCCTTTGCCCGCTATATTGCCTGGCTTCATGCACGCGACCCGTTCACCGAGTCGGGCCCCGTCGCATTGGAAATCGTGGCATCGTTGCCCGGTCTAAACAAACAGGGCAGCCTGTTGGCGATCCGCGAAGCAGGCGAATCCGAGCGCAGCGAATACGTGATAATCGCTCTGGAGGGAGACTCGATCGTATTTGAACGCGTGATTACTTCTTACCTCGTGGCGCAACGTCAGGCGGAAGACCTGCCGCTTTCATCGGTTCTCATCTCTCCGCGGAACTACAAATTTCATTACGCGGGCTCCGTCGATGGCGGAGATAGTACGGCGTACATATTTCGGATCACTCCCAAAAAGAGCCGCGCCGGACTGATCCGAGGGGAATTGTGGATAGATCCGGTGACAGGCGCTCCAGCTCTGGTGACTGGGCACCTCGTGAAGATGCCCTCCATTTCCGCCCGTGGCATCAACTTCGTGCGCGAAATAGCCTTCGTCGACGGACATCCCTGTGTTCGCAAGACGTATATGAGGATTGAGACACGACCAGTGGGACGCGCTGAGTTAACGATCATCAAATCGCCTTTGCGCAGCGATCCGGCGTCAACCGGCGACCCCATAGCAACACCAAACACGATCAGTCTGCCGAAGGAGGCTACCTGGAATTCGAAGCGATGGCATTGACGGTCGACATACCCGTTCCCTGAACTCCCCGTATTTATAGACGCGCGTTTCTTTGTCCTTCGCATTTCATCTATACGCCTGTGGAAAAAAGAGCCTTTCGTTGACAGTGGCCGTTACTACTACTTCTCCGGCAAAGAAGGTCCGAATCAGGCCGTCATTGAGGGCGAAGAGCAGCAGCATCGTCGCCGGTCCCGACGGCATTATTCCTGCTCACTTCGTCCCCGCAGCCACTTTGGCATGCGCACGATTGTGCCATTCTCTTGAATGCCGACCTTGCCATTAGTGCTGGCATGGTGCGGAGTCAGCGCCCGTGGGTCAGCAACAGTTTGCCTTCGTCCGTTGTATCCGATAAGGTACACCCCTGCTTTCCGGGCCATAAGACACCTCCGGACCGGAAACGGGCACACTCTCCGCACACACGTGCCCCAGAAATCAATATTTGCTGTGATTCTTGAAGGGGCCACTGATCGAAGTTTCAGTGACCGTCTAACACGAAACTGCACTCTTTGTAACCGGCTCAGGCGATTGTCCGTACACTGGCGACGAGCCCTCGAACCTCTCTTGGGTTCGGCAGTAAAATCGCAGCGAGGGCGTCGGTCTGCTGGTACGCATTACCGCTGTCCACTTGGTTGCATCGCACCTTAATCTTAGTGTTGGCAGTGGCCGTGGACTTTTTGGGTTGCTGAACAAGGGGCGGTGCATCTTAGAAGTCGGCCCAACTCGGGTCCGCATCGCCATACTATCGACTTTCTTGGTTTTCCGCCCAATTCACTTGATGTTGACCGGCTTCTGAGTGATGGATGTCATGACCGCGGAATCGCCGCGCAAAAAAGAAAGCGACCATGACGACATCCAATACTGAAGAACAAGCTAACACACCATTCCCTACCCCGGCTGAGAAGCCAAAACGTTCCCGAAAGCTTCGCGTTGCGGCGCGCAGGCCCACAGTTGCGACACAGAAGGGCAAGCCGGGCAAGAAGGCCACACCGGCCAAAAGGCCCCAAAAGCCGCCAAGGGGTGGGCCCGAAGAAGGCTTCCGGAGCACGCGAGGGCAGCAAGACCGAAGGTGCTCGAACCTGCTTAAAGCGGCCGGGCGGTGCCACCCTGACAGGAGATCATGAAGGTCACCGGTTGGCAAGCGCACAGCGTGCGTGGTTTCCTGTCCGGTACCGTGGCGAAGAAGATGGGCTTGGAGGTCACGTCCACCAAAGGCGAAGACGGCGATCGCAGTTACTCCGTCAAGGCCTAACCACCGCCGCTTGGATTTTCATTCGCCGCCGGGTTTCCGCCTCGGCGGCTTTTCTTCGCTTGGCCCGCAAGCAGCAACCGCAATTCCCCGGACCAATCTGCAAGCGCTAGGCACAGCCCTTGTAGGTCCGGATGGCCGGCACGGATCTGCGCTTCGATGACCCCGATCTCCCGCCGGCAGCGTACTATTAGTACCTCGTCCCCGTTCGTCAATCAAGGTCACCAGATCTCTATCACGTGGTTTGTCTGCGGCGCCGCAACAATCGCCCGGGCCAAAGCGTTCACCGTCGCCGAGATCCCGTCGATACGCGAGGAACTCTTCGACCGCTCCGGCTTCGTGAACATCAGGTTATCGTTCTGTCTCCTTCGCCGTGACACAGCTCGCATTCCAGCGCAGCACCGGGTGTCCTCCGTGGTGGAGCTTGCCACGGCGTCACCAGCTCCAGCAATTTCTTCGAAGGTTCGGACAACGTAGCGACACCCTGCCGGATCTCGATGCAAGTGTAACCCTTCTTCGATCATCGGCACCGAGATCTGTCGCGAATTCCACGGGTCGAAGCAGATCTCCTGCAGATCGAACATCTGTCGGCACGCCCACTCCAGCCGCGCCTTGATGTCGCGGTAGTCGATCACGTCGCCGGGCGACAGCTCGATGAATCCTTGCTCAGCCCACCGGCGGTACGGCATGCCATCGCGCAGTTCCCGCTTGCGGACGGCCTGCTCGGGAATCCAGAAGAACGGCAACACATCGTAGCCGCCGTCCTCGCCGGGAAAACGAACGACACAGCGGAAAGGTCGGTGGTCATCGAGAGATCCACGCCTGCCCAACAGCGCCGTTCGATGAAACGCGCTAACAGATCGTGGGGCAGCGGGCGGACCTTTTCTCCGGGGGCTTCGGTAGCAAGCCGACCGCGGTCCACGGGCCAGCGCCGGCATCCCACTTGGCCATGTCGATCACCCGGTTTTCCTTCTGATCCCAGATGTTCAAGTAATAGCGACGGAATGCAGCTCTGTGATTCGGGATCCGACAGGCTCGCTTCGTATCTCTCGCGGATCTTGGCAATATCCAGGAAACCGCCACTTTGCTTTGAGGCTCGGGTTGGCTTTGATCCAGGTAGCCTCCGCGGTCCAGTCGTCTTTCTTGCTGGCCCCGTAGATACGCCCCATGAAGTTCGGGTCTTGAATGACGCCCTCCTCGATGCGCGAGTCTTCTCGTGCAGGCGCCATGCGAGCGGGGATTCATTCTGTACACCCGCCGTGGTGATGGCGATCGTCAAGGCTTGCCGCCGGGTGATGCCACCCAACGACAGAACGTCCCAGTTATCGAGCTGCTTCGGGTGTTCCAGCGATGTAACTCATCGGCGATTACGCAAGACGGGATTCACACCGTCGGAGAGATCACCATCGGCCGCGACCGCCGCGTAGAAGCTATCCGGATCATCGCGCTTTACAATCCGATTGGTACCGCGCAACACCCGCAGCCGCTTCTTCAGCAAGGGACATTGTTCCACCATTTTGCAGGCCGCGCGAAAAACATTCAGCGCCTGCCGGGTCGCTGCAGCAGCGCCATAAACTTGGCAGCCCGGATTCGGATCGATCATCAGCACAAATAAAACGAGACCGGCGGCCAACTCCGTTTTTCCCGGCTTTTTCGGAACTTCCAATAGGCCATTTTGATCAAGCGGTTTCCGTTGTCGTCTAGCGTGCCGAAGATGGCGAGAGAGCTTCTTCTTGCCAAGGTGCGAGCAGAAATGGCTGACCGTACCATTCGTCGGCCGTGTGCTTGAGAACTTGTTCGAAGAAGTTGCAGGCGGCATCGGCTTGCGGTTGAGAGAAAGGCACATCTATTGGTCCCGCTCTGTGAGAAGTTGTTCGCAGTGTCCATTGATAGTGTCTTCGGCTCGGAGTCGCCGGCCGCACTTATCTGCTCGAAAGTTGCACCGCTGCTCGCAAGTGTGGCGTATTGTTGTAAGAGACTGATCCACCTGGCAACAATGACGTCGACGTATTTCGGATCGATCTCCATTAGACGTGCTCGTCGGCGGTACGCTCGCAGGCGATCACCGTGGATCCCGATCCGCCGAAAAAATCGGCCACGATGTCGCCAGCTTTGCTGCTGTTCATCAGAGCGCGTCGATCAGTTCACTGGCTTCATCGTGGGGTGCAGACCGATTCGCCGCGGGCTTGTTCTCCTGCCATAGCGTGGATTGAGATTTGTCTCCGTACCAGGGATCGCTTTGGCCGGCTACGTGGCAGTAGAAGATCGGCTCGTGCTGAAACTTGTACCGTCCGAAACCCCAGGCGAAAGTGTTTTTGGCCCAAATGATCTGACAGCGGACCTCGAAGCCGGCGGCTTCCAACGCGTTTTGAAATTCCCGCTTGCCATGAGGAAGGTGGCACATGTAAAGCGAGGCGCCGGCTTGCTGCGACACGGTGCGAAAGCTCGTGAAGGAAGCGCTGGAACTGCTCCAACGGCTCATCCGGTCGCCCTGCATTTTAAGCCTTTCCTCCGTGTAGCCCTCATAATCGACGTTGTACGGTGGATCCGTGAAGACCATGTCTGCAACCTCGTCACCCATGAGGCGCGCGGCATGAGCACTTGTTGTGGCATCTCCCAGCAAGACCTTGTGATCTCCCAAAAGCCACATGTCACCGCACTCTGTGATGGCCATCTCAGGCAGCGGCGGCGCCTGGTCTACCTGCTCATGAGCCATCGGATCGCGCAGGAGCGCGGTAGTTCGGTCGAGCTAAACCCGGTAAGGACCATGTTGATATCGAGGTCTTTCAGTTCGAGCAGCTCCGAGCCCAACAGTTCGAGATCCCACTCCATCTCCTCATGGCTCCGATTGTCCATTAGCCTGTAAGCCTTAACTTGCGCTGATGTTAGATTAGCCGCGACGTGCACTGGGACGTGCGTCAGCCCCAATTTTCTCGCTGCCCGCAGGCGGACATGACCGACGATAATCACACCGTCCTTGTCGACTACGAGGGCCTGTCGAAAGCCGAATTCCTGGATCGACGCGGCGACCTTGTCAACCGCGGCCTGCGTGATCTTCCTGGCATTACGGCTGTACTCGATCGGCCGATCAATCGGCCATGATTCGATTATCATTTCTTGTCCAATCATTGGACTGTCTCCGGCGGCGGTTGTTTCCGTTCCCGCGGTTGAGCCAGCAAGGCCATTAGGTCGTCACCGTCCGCTTCACGCCGCTCGACGAACAGGCGGGCCCGGCTTACGGGCGAGAATCCAAATTCGCTGCAGAATGCCTTCATCTGCATCAGCGCCCGGTCCCGGATATGAAGGCTGGGATGAGGTCGGACATCTACAACCTCCATTTGGCCGGTGGTGGGATTGCGTTCCTTCTTTGCTACCAGCTTGCCCTGCTGTTCAACCAGTTCGTACAGCTCGACGTAGGTCTGGTAACTGACGCAGGCGCCTTCCAGCATCATGGCGTCGGGCCGGCAATCCAGGTTCATCCCTTCGAGTTCCTCGACCCAAAATCGCCACGCGTACCGAGCCCGGCCTTTCAGGTGCTTCGGACAGTCCGGCAGGCCACGGCTGGCCTTCGGCTCGGCCTCGAGACGAGCGTCGAGCTTATGTACACCGTGTTTCCTCGGATCGCCCTCGGCCATTTGGCGAGCAGCGGGTTTTGGTTTTCTGCCTCTCATCTCGACTCACTGCCGAATCATTCTGAGCAAATTTGGCACACATCCGGGCCCATTTCCGACGGCCGGCCCACTCGATAAAATTCTGATACCTGTTTTCCAATTTCGCGGATGTTCGTACGAAGGAGCGCGGCGGTGACAACCAGTCATGCGGAACGTCGATGACCCCCTTACCCCCCTCCCTCTGGCGACGCTGGCGGGTGAATCAATGACTTGCACACGTCGATCAGCTCGTGCTTGTGCACTCGCACCAACTCCTTGATGTCGTTCGGCGCGCCCTTGTTCATGCGCAGCCTCTCCTGGGCGTACAGCCAAACGAAGACTCCTGCGTCCATGAGCCGGTCCGGCACCACCTCGACGTCCATCGCCCACCTCCTGACGGATCGCCTTGCGAGTTACTCGGCGGTACATTGACCGGATATTTGCGAGCAGGCAAGTGGTCAGTGGACGGAAGCCCGCCTAGCTGATCGGACAAGCGGCCAACCGGTCTTCCTTAGCGAGTCCACAGCCTCGTATGTTGGTGCCCCAATGCTCAACAGTCGATTCATCTCCATTCCCCAAGCAACTTCATCCGAAGCGCCAGTACGAAGGCGAGACATTCGGTCAATTAGCATCGAAAGCATCTCCTCGGGCCATCCGTTGTAGCTCATCCCAATCTTTCGTAGCCGAACGTTGATGTCATACCGCACAAGCGACGTTTTGGCCTGTCGGGAGACAAATAGGTTACGCATAACTGCAACACGGTACCGTGGCAAAGAGTTACCGAAGTATCGAATGTTGTAGTCATCGAACATTTTGGAAAACACCGCAGACAGCTCGACTGAACTCGGTGCGCAGAAAAGCACGCACCCGAGCATACACGTAACACTCGCAGTAACCATCGAGGAGTTCCGGGTAATCGATACGTAGACACTCCATCACCACATCGACGTCGGCATCGTCGAAGTCTTGAATGATTTCGATGACGGTGCGGTGAATCGCTTTCGTTAAATCATCTTGCTTCGACAGCCATTTAGTTAGGGTCGAAAAGACCTCATCACCGGCTCCGTTCAGTTCTGTTTGATTTAACAAAAAGTGTCTATTTATGCTCAATGGGTACTCCTAGTCATTGCCGAGTGGCGCGACTTGCGCGTCGACCGTAGATTGTTCCAGTCGAGCCGAAGTCAGGTGCTGTCCCGAATTGGAATAACGTGGTGAACCTCATGAGCGAGCATGCCCATGCATCGAATGTGGAGTTCACAGATCGGATTCGCCGAGATCTTCGCCTTGCGTAGTCGGCGCCGAGTCCGAATCATAGCCGCGCTCCGCTGCACTACCACGCACCCTTCGTCGGCTTGCGCGTGCATCTTACAGCGGCCCCGATATTCCGCCAGATTTGGACAGGACTGCGCACTGCACGCTCTTGGAGTTGCTTGGGGCAAGTGATTACTCCGGGTCCGGACTTGCAGAACGATCTCGCCTGCATCGATCGGCGTTAGTGACCGTTTAGGGAACTAGGCAGTCCTCGATCACTTGGAGAAAGTCAGTTTGTGTCCCGGGCGGTGCATAGTTTTTCCCATTACGGCTTCCGTCCAGATGCTTTAGCTCCCAGGCCGTCCCGTGCTTGAGCGACTCTTTGAAGCTGTACGTGGCGCCCATCATGGAACGCGCCGATACCGGTTTCGGCTCGCCTGGTTGGAGAAACAGAATCGCTCGGTTGATGTGGCCCTTGCGATGACGCACCACGCGCGCAACCAACCCGGCAGACTGGAGCCGTTCCAACCGGTGCTCGGATACGCAGGCATACAGACTGCCATCGGCCTTGTATACCGGAATCGAAAGATTCATGATTATGGACACCTCTAGAGAAACAGGAAAGCTGCGGGAAGGAGATTCGTGAGCGTCCCGGCGCTCTGGACGACTACAGAACGCTGCACCAGCGTTCAACTGATGGGTAACACTCGGCGATGTCATTCGTCAACAGTCATAGACTATCGGGGCTGCGCAGCCCGAGTGCCGGCACAGGCCCGTAGTGCTACGCCTTGGGCTTGCGACGCCGGCGTTTAATTTCGCGAGCTGCATCGAGTGCGGTCAGCTTTCCCTGGAGCACGGCCCTATAAAGCTGTAGATCAGCCGCGCAGGATTCGAAGGCCACGGTGTCATCTAGCTTGATGTCGAACTGTTTCGCCAATTCCTGCTGGTGGCTGCTGTAACCGTAGACCTGGGCACGTTGTTCGTCTTGTTATCCGATGATATGGCCCAGATAGCCGACGTTATCCGCGATCCCTTTTAGAGTCTGACGTTCGGCCTTCTCAATCAGCCTGGTCTGCGCCAGAGCAATGGGATCGATATGCTGTTCGATGCGGCTGCGCACCACCGAACGTAGATGCGCCGCTGGTATGGCATCGACCTCGACGGACTTACCTTCGAAGCTTTTGGTTCGCGTGTCACTCTTCTTAGTTGGTCGAGTTGGTAACTGCAAGTCACGAATTTGTTCCTTCGTAACGGCCACCCGCTCGAAGGCGATATCCGCGCCCGGCGCGATTCGCGAATCGCTCCTCTGTGGTACGAGTAATGTCCTTACCGCTCGGGTCCCAGTCGCCGAAGTAGTACAGGTAAGTCGGCTTGTTTGTAGCTGCGATGTCCATTGCTGCCGAGTGAAGGAATGAAATACTCGAATAGCCCCGCGTCACCATCAGCGGCACATCGTACTTTTGAGTCTCTTCCATAAGGACACCGGCCAGAGCGTCTTTCTCAAGCCAGATTTCAACGTTCGCGTTCTGGTTATCCCAGAGTGCGCGCCGATAGAACTGCTGCGACTCATTGAGCATGTCGGCCAGCGATGAATAGCTGCTCAGCTTACGCATCCATCTGGTATTGTCCGTGATCCACTGAAACGGAAGCTTACCAGCAAGGCGCATCTGAGTCAGCAGTCGCACTACGGTTCCGTTGTACTGCCCTCGGTCTTGTCGATGAGGGGGGTTGGTCTGGTAACGAGTTGATAGAACACTTGGCGGACCGTCTGCGGGTGATCGGCCTCCAGGGTGTCGAAGATGGCCTCGCGGATCTTCTCCATCTCTGCCTTAGAACGCCGCCGGGGTTTTGTTGAGCTAGATGCATAAACTGGGGAAGCCATTACGCCCCCATGGTTACGCAGCTACGGATTTCAGTCGTCAACAGACGGCCATAGAAAATTCTTACACCGAATTCTGAGCATTCTGAGAAGCAGAAACGTCAACCAGGAGTTTTGTCGGATTGACGCCGCGAGAAATCAGCCAAAAGTGCATTCGCGTTTTCGCGAGGTGGTCCGGAGTGGATTCGGGGCCCAGGGCCCGGGTCCTGCTCCGCAAGTATACGTCCTTCCGAGGCGAGCATCTCCTGCCAGTGAATCTCAATTGCTGGCCCCATTCGTGAATCTGCCGGCGAGTTAACAAAAGACTCTGTAGTGGCCAAGTTCGGAACGAGAAAAGCGCGCGGTAGAAGCCGGCAAGTTCGACGCCGGCGGAAGCGGCCGTGAGAACCGAGAAACGCTCGCAGGAGCGGACCTCAATCAGAGCCGCAATCAGGAGCCGGTTCAAAATCTCAGTGGGCTCTCCCTTCCGCGCCAGTTGGCGGAGCGAATCAGCGGACGGGTTCTTGTGATGCCGATCGAGGCGCCCACCCCTTCCCAGCAGAATGCGCGTGACCTGCGCCAAGTGAGCCAGTTCATCCCGCGCCACTCCGTCACAGCCTCCACCCAGCCCTCCAGCCATTCATTTGGCCAGCGCGTCAACAGTTCCAAAGCGTTCGTGGCAGCTTTCTTTTCCAGAAAAGCGTGATCGATCAGAAGACTGATGGGGTCCAGAAGAACCGCTCGCCCCCACTCAATCGGCGTACGCGAGTGGAGCGGCAACATCTCGGTTTCCGAGCGTTCGGCCGCGTTCACAGTTTCAAAGTAGCGCAGCCGCGACTCTCGGGCTGCGATTTGTCGGGTTTTTGGTGCGATTTGTCGGGTCCGTTGTCGGGTTTTTCGTGCTACCCGACAACGATCACACAAGTGGAATCAAGTGCTTAGGTGCGATTTGTCGGGTTTGTCGGGTTTTATTAGGAGGAGAGGGCTGCGAGGGGAAATTTGACGACCAGCTGGCTGCTCGCATCAAAACGCACCTCTTTGCGCGGAATGACCAGGAAACGACTGGCTCCGCCGGGATCGGCGGGAATATAATGACAGCCACGAGGAGAACCCAATGAAAGCACTCAGTCTGATAGCGATGTCGGCGCTACTCTGCTCATTCGGGCTTGCGGCAGAGACGCAAAAGAAAGACGTCGATCTTAAAGCTCAAGATGGAACGATCTTGAAGGCTTCGTACTTTTCCCCAGGTCGCCCTGGACCGGCGATCCTGCTGCTTCATCAATGCAATATGGATCGCCACGCCTGGGACGGGTTGGCGCAAGATCTTGCCAACGTTGGTTTCCACGTGCTGACAGTCGATTTTCGTGGGTTCGGGGAAAGCGGTGGCGACCATGCAAACCGCACTGCCGAGCGGGAGAAGTGGCCCGCCGATGTTGATACTGCGTACGCATACCTGATGGACCAAAAGGGGGTTGAAAAGACGCACGTGGCGGCCGGCGGGGCTAGCTGCGGTGTTGGCCAGGCATCCGATCTCGCGACTCGCCACCACGAGATTAAAGCGCTGATGCTCCTCTCTGGCGGCGCGAGTGACGCGGCAAAAGCCTACCTTGCTGCCAGTCCAACCGTCGCGGTGTTCGGCGCCGCCAGCGAAGGCGATACGAATGCGGCGAAGGGGATCAAAGAGGCGGTAGAAGCATCCAAGGACCCGCAATCAAAGCTGAAGCTGTATCCGGGCACAGAACATGGGGTCCCAATGTTCCCCAAGAACTCCGAGCTTGAGCCGATGATGGTGAAGTGGCTCAAAGCGGAAGTGGCTGGGAGTATCTAGCCTGACGAGAGCGCGGTTCTTTATTTGCTGCTTACGACCGGTCCGCTCACCATTTACCTCTTGATTCGGCGAGCGCGTGGCGCCTTCGTGAAGGCCAGCCTGCGGCTGGCGTCCATTTTTGGACTCCAGTTGGACTCCAAAAGCCACTTTCGGCCGGTATTGTTTTTGTAAGTCTTTGAGGAAGTTTGGTGGACCTGGTGAGATTCGAACTCACGACCTCTTCCATGCCATGGAAGCGCGCTCCCAACTGCGCCACAGGCCCCCGTGTTTATTGCTGAGCCGCGACCATCGGGAGCGGTCGTGACACGCGTCTGCGGGACAGCAAACTCAGTAGGTGCTCTCAATATACCATAGGGGTTTGTTCCCGGAAATTCGCCGCGTCGTGGGGCGCTGGCTACAATGAGAGCAATGCCGCTCCGGCGGATCCTTTTCATTTTCATTTTATGCCTGGCGTGCGGGGGGCTCTCCTCTTGCCTGGTGAAGCGTCGCCTCATTACCCGGGCGGGCTCCAACACGTCGCAGACCCTGCTGCTTGCCAGTCGCGCGGAACTGGAGCAGAAAATTGTCGAACAGTACGAGGCCATCCGCAATTTCAGCGCGACCTTCGACATGACCCCCGCGCTGGGCACCACCGAGAAGAGCCAGATCACCGAGTACAAGGATGTCCGCGGGTTTATCGTGTTCCGCAAGCCGGCGGATATCCGCATCATCGGGCTCTATCCCGTGGTGCGCAATACGGCCTTCGATATGGTTTCCGATGGAAGAGACTTCAAACTCTATGTGCCGGCGCGCAACCGGTTTCTGATCGGCCGCAATGAAATCGAGCGGCCATCTTCCAACAAGCTGGAAAATCTGCGTCCGCGGCATTTCTTGGAGGCTCTCCTGGTCCAGCCTTTGGCGCCGGCGGAACGGAGCATTCTGGAAAACTTCACCGATGAGGACAACGCCTTCTATATCCTGCACGTGGTGCACGAGGCCGGCGGCGGCCAGTTGGAACTGGGCCGCACCGTCTGGTTCAGCCGCCTGGACCTGCGGTTGGCGCGCCAGATCACGCTCGACCCCGCGGGCAATATTCTGACCGACGCGCGCTATTCCAAATGGGAGCGGTTCGACGGCGTGCCCTTTCCCAAACATATCGAAATCAACCGCCCGCGCGACGAATACGCGGTGGTTCTGGATGTGGTGAAGATGGACATCAACAAGGGCGTGTCGGATGATAAGTTTGTGCTCAACCAACCGGAAGGCACCACGTTGCAGACCGTGGGACAGGCGCCCGCGCCCGCCAAAGGAAGTACCCGCTAGGTGACCGCCAAAATCGTTTTGGAAAATCTGAAGCACAAGCCCATGCGGAGCCTGCTCAGTTTCCTGCTGATCGGCGTCCCGGTAACCTTGATCCTCACGCTGGTGGGGCTCAGCCACGGCATGCTGGCCGATTCGGAACGGCGGACACGCGGCAGCGGCGCCGACATTATGGTGCGCGGTTCCAACGCCCGCACCGCTCTGGCTTCCGGCAGCGCCACGCTTCCCGACAAATTCCTGGATTACTTTGCCAGGCAGCCTCATGTGAAGTCCGTGATGGGGGTCGTGACCCATAACATCGAGTTGCCGCTGGTGGTCAACGGCGTCGATCTCGATGAGTTCAACCGCATGAGCGGGGGCTTCCACTACTTATCCGGCGGCGGTTTTCAAGGCCCCTACGATGTGATTCTCGACCGCTACTATGGGGACCAAAAGAAGAAGCGGGTAGGCGACACGCTCGATCTCATGAACCGGCCGTGGCATGTCTCCGGGATCGTGGATGGAGGCAAACTGGCGCATGTTCTAGTGCCGCTCAAGACTTTGCAGACGCTGGATAGCGCCACCGGCAAGCTCACCGTTATTTATCTCAAACTGGACGACCCGGCGAATACGCAGATGGTCAAGGCGGAACTCGAAAAGCAGCTTCCCGACTATCCCATCTGGTCGTTGGCCGACGTCACGTCCCAATTGCAGGAGAGCCTGAACAGCCAGGGGCTGAATGATTTCATCGCCGTGGTCATGGGGATCGGGGTGGTCATCGGTTTTGCGGTGGTGTGCCTTTCCATGTACATGGCGGTGCTCCAGCGGACGCGCGAGATTGGGATTCTCAAGTCGCTGGGGGCCTCCAAGGTTTTCATCCTCCAGATCATCTGGGCGGAGGCGCTGCTGCTGGGGTTGGGGGGCACAGTGTTGGGCATCCTCATGAGCTATGGTGCGCGCTGGGCGATTGAAACGCTGAAGCCCGCCTCGTTCCAGATCGAGATGGTTTACGTCTGGTGGCCGATCGCCGCCGGCATTACATTGGTGGGCGCGAGCCTGGGCGCGCTTTACCCCGGCCTCAGCGCCGCGCGCCACGATCCGATCGAGGCGCTGGCGTATGAATAGCGGCGGGGACATCATCGAAGTCCGCGAGCTCGAAAAGATTTACCGCGTGGGTAGAGTGGATGTACCCGCGCTGCGAGGCGTGGATCTGTCCGTAAAGGCGGGAGAGTTCCTCTCGATCATCGGGCCGTCGGGCTCGGGGAAATCGACGCTGTTCCACATCATCGGCGGCCTTACCCCGCCGACGTCCGGCCGCGTGCGGGTGGACGGCAGCGATCTGGCCGCCATGAGCGACGCCGACCGCACCCGCCTGCGCCGGCGCACGGTGGGGTTCGTTTTTCAGAAGTTCAATCTGCTGCCGAATCTCACGGCGCGCGACAACATAGCGGTGGCCCGGTACATCGCGGGAATGGATCGGAAGCCCGATCCGCAATTCGAGGAGATTCTGCGCCTGCTGGGCATCGCTTCCCGTCTGGACCACAAGCCGAACGCGCTCTCTGGCGGCGAGCAGCAGCGCATTGCCATCGCCAGAGCTATTGTGAACCACCCGGCGATTCTGTTGGCGGATGAACCCACCGGCAATCTGGACACTGAGAACTCCAAAGCCGTGCTGGAGATTCTGCGCGATCTAAATGTGCGACTGGGACAAACGGTTCTAATGATCACGCACAACCCCGAGGCGGCGGCCTACGGGCATCACACGGTTCACATGCGGGACGGAAGGATTACCGAGAGGACGTAGTGGCACAGGGCCGTGCCGGCGACAAAGATCGCCAGCGCTACGCAATGCCGGCGGTCTTCGCCGCGGATGGGGGTGCCGTGCGAACCTCAGCGTTTCGCCAGCGCCTTGAGTGCCGGCTCGCCAAGCCGGAACGTGGTCCAGTCATCCAGCGTAATAGCGCCGAGCGACTTGTAGAATTCGATAGCCGGCTGGTTATTGTCGAGCACCATCCAATCGAGGCGGGGGCAGCCGCGCTCCATCGCGATGCGGCTCACCTCGCCGAGCAACGCTTTTCCGACTCCGCGGCGGCGCATGTGCGGCCATACAAACAGGTCCTCCAGATACAGCCCGCGGCGGCCGCGCCAGGTGGAGAAGTTATGGAAGAACAGGGCGAAGCCAGCCACCACATCGCCGATCGAAGCAATCAGGGCTTCGGCGCCGGGTTGAGGGCCAAAGAGGGATTCGCGTAATTGCGCTTCAGTGGCGGTCACCGCACCAGGAGCGGCGTTCTCATACTCCGCCAAGGCGCGGACCATCGAAAGAATATCGGGAACGTCCCGCTCGGCGGCGCGCCGGATCTGCAGTTCCGGGGCGTGCATTGGACGCTACCTGTACTTAGCCCTGTATTTGAATTTCTTCACCTTGTATTTCTTCCCCTTGAACCGGGACTTGGGGTGATGCTGCTTGGCTTCGGCAACGCCGGTTGCGCCAACAGCCAAGGCGACCGCGAGTGCGATGGTGCGAAGTTTCATTACCCTCTATGGTACTCGCTTGGGAAGCGGCGTCTCAATATGAAGATTGGTTAACTTTGGTAGCACAGGCCTCCCGGCCTGTGTCTGGTTTATTGTCCGTTCGCCGTGATCCACCGATACATCTCGAAGAAGCAAAAAGCCGTAATCGCGATGCAAACGTAGGAAACAATGCGCCAGAAACGCTCTTGCCAGGCGCTTTCCCAACGCGGCAGACCGCACAGGTAAGCCACACCGAAACCGCCGGCCAATCCACCCACATGCGCTGCATTGTCGATGCCTGGCAACAACAGGCCGAACAACAGCATGTAGATCACCCACCGGATATACTGGCCGCGCAGCGAGAGCGTCACGGCGCTCTGGTGATGCATGCTCAGCGCGATCATCGCTCCGATTAATCCCATGATCCCGGCGGAAGCCCCCACCGAAAGTCCAGCTTGCCAGAGGGTGCTGGCATAGAAACCAAAAACCGTCGCCACGAAATAGATTGCCAGCATGCGGCTGGCCCCATAGACCTGCTCCACCTGGGAGCCGACATCGAACAGCACCCAGGAATTCATTCCGATATGGAGCAGACCGCCGTGCAGAAAGCCGGCGGTTACCAGGCGCCACAGCTGGCCCAGCCGAACCGCTTGGCGGAAACTGGCGCCAAAGTTGAATAGAGTCCGTTGGTCAAGCCCCATAAATGCGTCATTGTTGCCCGCTCGCATGCTGTAGATCATGGTGACCAGGAAGAGTCCGGCATTGATGATCAGGATGACGATGGTAGTGAACTGGGCGTGCGGGATGATTCCGAGGATGGGATTCGGGCTGCGCCGGTCGATGGCGCGGGCCCCCACCTTCTCGTTGCAATAGGGGCACACTTTGTCGTCGGTGGTGATAAATGCCCGGCAGCTCGGGCACATGCGGCGCTTTTCCATCTGCTTCATTTTACAACCCGAGGTAGTGCGAACATTCTGCTACAATCGAAAGTCCCCGATGCACAAGACGGAGCGCGAGCACCGCGACGACATCATTCAAATCGGCCGCCTGATATTCGACAAGGGGTGGGTGGCCTCCAACGACGGCAACATCAGCATCCGTCTGGACAGCGACCATGTTCTGGCGACGCCCACCGGCATGTGCAAAGGGATGATGCATCCGGAAGACCTGATCATTCTGGATCGCCAGGGGAATAAGATTTCCGGCCGACGGGAGCGGACCACGGAAATCAACATGCACCTGACCATCTACGACCTGCGGCCGGATGTCCGCGCGGTGGTGCATGCGCATCCCGCGGTGGCCACGGGTTTCGCAACCGCCGGAAAACCGCTGAACCTGGCGCTGCTGCCGGAAGTGATCATCGCCTTCGGCTGCGTGCCGATTGCCGAGTACGGGCTGCCGGGGACCACGGAACTGACCGATCCCATGCGGCCGCTGATTCCCAAGCACAACGCGCTGCTGATGGCCAACCACGGCGCGGTCTGCTACGGTGAAGACGTTTTTCAAGCCTACTTTCGGATGGAGACGGTGGAACACAGCGCGCGCATCCAGTTCGTGGCCGAGATGCTGGGCGGTCCGAATGTTCTGCCGCGCCGTGAAGTGAATAAGCTGCTGGATTCGCGCACGCGCTACGGCGTCAAGGCGGCATCGAGCGGCGATCCGGGTTGCCCGGTGGTGGCGGAGGAACTGGGCGGCGGGCCGGACGACCGGATCTGGGTAACACGCGCGGAATTGATCGGGCTGGTGGACGAGGCGCTGCGGTCGCGCGGGCTGGCGTAAGCCAGCTGCTTTACCGAACCGCGACCAAAGGGAGCGGTAGGGGAGAATACAAATGGGTGAAGCGTTAGGAATGATCGAAACTCGCGGCCTGGTGGCCATGATCGAAGCCGCCGATGCCATGGTGAAAGCCGCCAAGGTGACGTTCGTCGGCTGGGAGAAGATCGGCTCCGGCTACGTGACCGCCATGGTCCGCGGCGACGTGGCGGCTGTTCGCGCGGCTACCGACGCCGGCGCAGCAGCGGCCCGCCGGGTGGGCGAGCTCATCGCCGTACATGTGATTCCACGGCCCCACCAGAGCCTGGAAGACGTGCTGCCGATCGGCAAATCGCAGCAAGCCGCGGCCGCTAAGTAGCCCGGCCTGGGATCACCATGATTCTGGCGCGCGTGGTGGGAACCGTGGTGGCCACACGGAAGGACTCTCGCCTGGAAGGCAAGAAGCTTCTCATCTTGAAACCGGTCTCGCCTGAAGGGAAGGACGAGTCCGGATACGTGGTGGCGGTCGATACCGTCGGCGCGGGATACCGGGAACGCGTGCTGGCCGTGTCGGGCAGTTCGGCGCGCATGGCCGACGGCTGCAAAGATGTTCCCGTGGACACTGCCATCGTCGGCATCGTCGACGACGTGCATCTGGATTAGCCCGTGTTCCTCGGCCGCGTGATCGGTTGCGTCTGGGCCACCGCCAAAAATCCGCAGATGGAAGGGATGCGCTTTTTGCTGGTGCAGCCGCTGACTCCCGAACTGGAAAACACCGGTAAGCGTCTGGTCTGCGCGGATGCGGCCGGGGCGGGCGCGGGCGAACTGATCTACTGGGTACGCGGCCGGGAGGCGTGCTTCCCATTTCTTCCCAAAGAAGTGGCTGCCGATGCCACGGTCGTGGGAATCGTCGACGAGGTGCACGTTGAGCGGACCGCGGAAGGGCGCAAAAACGCAAAGAAGTAATCTATGTTAATCGCGCGCGTGATCGGCGAGTTGGTGGCCACCCAGAAGCACTCGAGCCATGAGGGCCGCAAGTTGCTGCTGGTACAGCCTCTCAATCTCGACGGCAGCAATCGCGGCGACGCCGTAGTGGCGCTCGATGCGGTGGATGCGGGGGTGGGCGACCAGGTTCTGCTAAGCACCGACGGCTATGCAGCTTCAAGCAGCGTGGGACGTCCCCAGTCACCCATTGACATGGCGGTGATCGGCTTTATCGACCATGTCGAGATACTCCCGGGCGTCGCTTGACCGGCCGCGTCGGCGCATCAATCTCACGCCCAGCAAGAGCCCGACGGCCCACTTCAAAGCCTCTACGATCAGGTAGGCGGAGTGCATCACCCAAAAGCGGTTGCGCTCCCCGGAAGGCTGACCGGCAGGTAAGAAATCGACCAGGCGGCCCAGCGAGATGATGGCCGGCGTCAGCAGAAAAAGCTGGAGCAGCACCGCGACCAGCATCAACAGCACCAGAATGAGAGGGTATTTACCTTCCCGGGTGCCTAGCAATAGGAACAGGAAAAAGCCGGCTCCGCCGATCAACTGTACGGTTCCCCAGGCCTCGAAAAGCCAGCGATTCTGTTCCGAAGCCTGATAACGGAGCAGCATTCGCGCACCAGCGGGGCCGAGCGTCTTGATGGAAAGCAGAGCGGACGGGCTGGGCTTGGCCATCAGACGGTCTACCGAGCGGAAACTCTCGAAGCCCACCCAGGCCATCAGGATGGCGGCTCCGAACCAGATCCCTAATAGGAAGCAGGCGACGCGGCGAGAATGCATTGCTGGCTAGCCTGATTCTACCGTAGGTGGCGACCGGGCCGAGACCGCCGGCGATCCTTGTTGCCGGCTCAGTCAGCCCTAAAGTATTTCGACAACACCGCCGATGACGGATCTGAGTGAGGTGGCATGCCAACCTTTGAGACGAAGAACTTCGGAACGGTTTCTTACCAGCCAGACTCGGTTGTGGAATTTCCCTGTGGTCTTCCTGGCTTTGAGGGGCAGCGGCAATTCCTGGCGCTGAACTACGATGACACCAAGCCGCTGGTTTTCCTGCAAAGCCTGAGCGACGCCGGATTGTGTTTTATCACGCTGCCGGCGAAATGTGTCGACCCGGAATACTGCTTGCAGGTGAGCGAAGAAGACCTGACTCAACTAGGATTTGCTACGGAGCACCAACCGGCGATCGGCCCGGACGTGGCGTGCCTGATCGTCATTTCCCTGCAGGAGACGGGCCCGACGGCAAACCTGCTGGCACCCATCGTGGTGAATGTCGGGACCCTAAGAGCAGTGCAAGCCATCGCGCCGGAATCCGGATACTCGCACCATCACCCGTTGTTGCCGCAAGAAACCGTCGCATGCCCATAATGTCGCACCGGGCTAAGTGCCCCGCAGCATGCTGAGACTGCCTTTACTTCTTAGGCGCCGGCGGCGCGTTGGCGGGTGGCGTGGACGCTTTGGTGTCCGCCGCTGGAGCCGTAGGGTGGGACGCCGTGGGCTCCCCGTTCAGCGCCTCCGCGGATAACACCACCAGGTCAACACGCCGGTTGTGCGCGCGGCCTTCCTCCGTGTCGTTGGTATCCACCGGCGCGTTCTCCCCGTAGCCGGCCACGGACAGGCGCTCATTGGGGTACTGAAATCTCTGCTGCAGCAGCTCCAGCATCGCGATGCTGCGTGCCGTGGAGAGTTCCCAATTATTGCGAAACCTCGAGTTGTGAATCGGGACCGCATCCGTATGGCCTTCCAGGCGCACCGGATTGGCCAGCGGGCCGATCACCAGACCTATCTTTTCGATGATTGAAAAGCTCGTGTCGCTGACCGCATCGTCACCGGAGGCAAAAAAGGCGGCCTCGCGCAGGCTGACCACTAAGCCACGCGGTCCCAGATTGACGGTGACCTTCCCGCTTTTCACTTCAGAGGCCAGATCTTTGTTCAGGGTTTCCACGGACTTCGCCAGATCGGCTTGCGTGGCTACCACCGGTTTCTTAGGTGGATCCTTTTTCATGGCAGCAACCGCCGGATGGGGCCCGGCGGGGGGTTCGGGCGAATCGGCTTTTCTGTCGGACGCGTTCTTGGGTTTGGTCATGCTCGTCCACGCGTTGGAGAGCTGGCCGTGCTCCATGGCATCGCGAATGGCCTCGGCGACCACCTTGGCCTTGGACTTGTCTTGTTGTGCGGTGGCGAACATCACCACAAAGAAGGCAAAGAGAAGTGTGATGAAGTCGGCATAGGACACCAGCCAGCGTTCATGGTTGGCGTGCTCGGGAGGTTTCTTTTTTCTCACGTCAGCTTCCCGCCGGAGCGGCCTGTGGTGCACCGGCCTTGGCACCGGCTTTAGCGCCTGCCTTGGCGCCTTTAGCGTCTTTGGCCTTGGGCGCTGCCGGCTCCGGGTTGAACGCGGTGAGTTTCATACGGATCAGGGTAGGATTGAGACCCTCGACAATGCCGATCACGCCCTCCAACACCATTTCTTTCACGACCTTGTTCTTCTGGATCTTCGCTTTGAGTTTGCCGGCAGCCGGAAGGAAAAGAATGTTGGCCGCGGCTACCCCATAGACGGTGGCTACGAAGGCCACTGCGATTCCATGGCCGACCTCTTTGATATCGTCCAGGTGCTTCATGACCTGGATCAACCCCATCACTGCGCCGATGATCCCAATGGTGGGTGAGTAACCGCCGGCCGCTTCCCAGACCTTGGCCTCCGCGTCGGCCGCCTGTTCGCTCAGATCAATGTCGATCTCCATCATTTTGCGCAGTTCGTTCAGATCAGTGCCGTCCACGGCCAGATTCAGCGCCTTTTTCATGTAAGGCTCGGTGATTTTCGCCGCCTCCGTTTCGAGGCTGACAATTCCGTTCTTGCGGGCCTGGGTGGCGAACCCGACCAGGGTCTCGATGGTGGCTGCGGTGTCGCTGGATTTCTCCAGAAAAACGTCGAGCATTCCTTTCATGGCGCGCATAAAGACTGGAAGCGGCGTGGTCACCAGCACAGCCCCGAAAGTGCCGCCCAGAACGATCATGGCCGCAGTGGTCTGAGCTATATCCGAGATGCTGCCTTTCTCCAGCAGCAGACCTCCGAGGATACCGGCGGCTGCCAGAGCGATTCCCGCCAGCGTGGCGATATCCGGCTTGACCCCGCCACCGCTCTTCGCTGCCGCTTTTGGCGGTTTAGGTTTGGCTTCTGGTTTTTCAGCCATCGGCCCTCATTCTGTCTCCTCCGCGCTCTCTGGGGCTGGCTCGCCCGGCTGCGTCAACTCGTTCGCGAGCCGCTGAATCCTCCGGCGGAACTCCACGATCCTTTCCACCACCTCTTCCGCGCTCTCGCGTACCCGCAAAATCTGGCCGGTGGTCAGTGTGATAACGGTGTCAGGAGTACTGTCGATGTGCTCAATGAGATCGGAATTGAGGACAAGCGGGGCGTGATTCAAGCGCGTGAGCCGGACCATGGAGACTCCTTAGTGCTTATCGGCGCTCTGGTAGGATTCCGTTAACGGGATGCGGACGACCTTTCAAACTCCGCGGAAACGCTCCGATAAGCTTTACCGTGAGGCAGTTATGACGTGTTTCCGATGGCGCATTTATATCGATCCGCATTCCGAATATCCCTTTGGGGATAGGTCCACGGCTTGGGAGGAAGAGCGTCGTGAAGTGGTGGAGAGCGTGCTCGATGAGCTCCGGAATCCGGCTCTCGATGCCGACGCCCGAGCCGCCTGCGCCGATCTATTGAAACACTTACAAAGCTGATCGTTGAAAGCTCAGCAGACAAAAGCACCGGCGGCCGAGACCGCCGGCGTTACGTAGCGCCGGCGATCCTTGTCGCCGGTGGGCTCCGGACAAAGCCGGTGGCCGCTCAAAGCTGATCGCTGACTGCTGATCGCTGAAAACTGCCTTCCGGACGTTCCAATTGGTCCAAGAGCAGCGAAAGCCGGGGCGCGACATCCGTTCGGCCGCCGAAGCGCCACTGGTTGTAGATGGACGTGAACTCTGCCACCGTCGGGCCTATCCCGGTGCTGGGGAGTGACGCGGCGAATTCCGCGGGCGTAAACCAGGCCGGCTTCTGATACCCACGGCGTTTCATAATGTCGAGCATGCGGCCATAGAGCAAGGTGGCATCCCCCGTGCCGGCCTGCCCGCGGCGAACCCGGCGGACGCGGAGGTGCATACGCGCCAGGCGGATGGCCGGCGGTCCCGCAATCCACAGGACCGCGCCCATCGCCAGCACGATCGCAACACGCAGGCCGAAACGGCGCAACCACTCGAGCGCGCGGGATGGCCAACCTGTGTCGACGCCCGCCATCAAATCGAACCAGCGGATTCCCAGCCCGCGCGCCCGCTGCTCCACGCTATAGGAAAGCGTGCCCTGCCGCGCGATGTCGTAGCTGACCACCCAGTCCTGCCAGAATGTCTGCGCCGCGTCCACGTACAACCCGAGTTTGGTGAGGAGAGCGAAACGCGGCGGATTGGGATCGGGCGGCGTCGGATCGAACGTCGTCCAGCCGTGGCCGGGTATCCAAGCCTCCACCCACGTGTGCGCGTCCGAAGCCCGCACCAGCCACAATTCCGAAAGAGGATTGTATTCACCGTTTTGAAATCCGGTGGCGAGGCGCGCGGGAATTCCCAGGGTCCGCAGCATCACCGTCATGGCCGACGCGAAGTATTCGCAATAGCCCTGCTTGCGCGTGAACAGGAAATAGGCGAGCGGATCCGCCAATTCGTGATCGGGCAGCTCCAGCGTGTAGCCGTAATTGGTGCGGAGGCGGCGCTCGACGGCGCGCGCGCGCTCGACATCGGTGGCGGCGCTTCCCGCCATATCGCGGGCTAGCGCGGGAATGCGCGGATCGAGCTTGGGCAACTGGAGATAGCGATCGAGCGCCCCGGCGGGCAGCTGCGGATTCCCGGCCGGCGAGCTCTCGGGCGGTTCCTCCAGGAGGCTATAGGCGTCGTAACTGAAACCGGGCGGGGGATCGCGCCCCAGCCGGTAGCCGCCATTGGGGTTGCGGTAGACGAACAGCTGCCGCAGATCCAGCTTCTCCGGAGTGCCGGCAAAGAACAATACGTTTGTGTCGACGGCGTTGAGGACCACCTGGTAGTTGAGCCTGCGGCCGGGGTGCCACGGGCCGGGCTGAAGATCCGCATGCCCGTTCTCCACGGCGATGGGTTCCTCCGGCGCATTCGGATTCGACCACTTCCTGCCATCAAATCGGGTCAACGCCGCGCCGCGCCACTTCAGCCCCGCCGGCACATTGCGGCTGAAAATCCGCACGTGCATCACGGGACGCGAGGTGCTCTTGATCTCGCCGATCTCTCCTAAGGTCACCTGATCGGAGAAGCCGGGAAGAAAGATCCCACGGGCCCGCAAGCGAGCGAAGGCAGCATCGGCGGTGCGCGGCAGCAGGAAGAAAAGCCCCGCGGTGATGGCCAGGATTCCCAGGGTTACCAGAGTGGAAAGAAGGGCCAGGCGTGGGTGGAAGCGTTTCAAGCCGCCGCGCGCGGTCGCCACCGCTCTCTGCATGGACCGGCGGATCTCACCGCTGGTGAGCGCGGCCATGGCAAAAAGCAGGTACACCGCCAGAAAGAGGAAGAAGTTCAGGTCCACCGAAAGAATGGCGGCAGCGAGCAGTTCCAGGAATGCGATGGCGGCGGTATAGAGATAGTCGCGGTTGGTTTTGGCGGTGAGGATTTTCATGACCGCCAGGAAGAAGACCAGGTGCACGGTCGCGTTGAGGAAATCGTGCGACAGATAAAAATAGTCGATGAGGAAGAACCCGATGTACGAAATCGCCAGCAGCGTGGAAGCCCGCTCGGAAATCTCGAATCGCAGGAATCCGGCGATCAGCAAGGCGCGCAGCAGCAGCCCGGCCGCGGTCAGGGCCACGGTGGGAGTGTCGAGATATCCTGAGCCGGCCACCGCCAGGTAACCGCTGGTGACCAGCCCCAGCAGTGAAAACTGGAAGAACCGTTCGACAGAAGCTGCGGCGCTGGCTTCCGAACGCGCCATAATGTCTATTCTATTGGAAACGCGAATGGACAATGAACCCATAGGACTCGTAGTGCAGGCCACCGGCAAGACCGGAGTGCTGCACCAGTTGACCGGCGTGATTGCGCGCCACGAAGGAGACATCACCTCGGTGGCGATTCTGGCCAATTGGCCCAACCCGGCCCGCACGTATTTTGAGGTGGTGTTGCCGGGTTCCCCGGAGAGCCTGCTGGAAGACTTGCGTCAATTGGAGATCGTGCAGTCACGTGGAGATGGTGAAGACCTTGCAGACGATCTATGGCAAGCGCATCATTATCATGGGCGGCGGCGCGCAGGTGGGGCAGGTGGCGATCGGGGCAGTCTCGGAAGCCGACCGCCACAATATCCGCGGCGAGCACATTTCGGTGGATACGATTCCGCTGGTGGGCGAACAGAAGCTGGCCGACGCCGTACGCGCCGTCGCGCGACTGCCGCGCGCAAAGGCATTGGTGCTGGCGGGTGCGCTGATGGGCGGCGATATCGAAACCGCGGTGCGGGAAGTGCGCCAGGCGGGCCTGCTGGTGATCAGCCTGAACATGGCGGGCAGTGTGCCGGATGCCGCCGATCTGGTGGTGAGCGATCCGGTCCAGGCGGGCGTGATGGCGGTGATGGCGGTGGCCGATACGGCCAAGTTCACCTTGGAGCGATTGAAGCGGCGGGTGTTTTAAGATCTGCTGCCCGGCGTCCGAGGCGTTTGCAAAAGCGCCTGGAACAGCCCGCGGCAGTTGTTTGAAGATTCTTTCGACGCCACCTCCCCGGCTCCGCTTGCCCGTTTCCTGCGTTGGCACGAAGTAGCGAGCGCGGATGAATTCGGCGGGCAGGGACTTGAGAACGGCGCTTTGTTGGACGCGGCCGAGCGCGCGGGGTTCGATCTCCTGCAGCTCACTTGCGATCAGAGCATTCGTTATTAGCAGAACTTTAGATGCCTTGCGCGACAGCTCGCTCCACGTGAGGATCGCGCAGCGCAAAACCCGTCGTCCAAACTGCAAACATCCTCATAGCAAAGGCCCGCCAGTTTGCCGGGCAAAACGCTTTAGGCGATATGCCCTTGAAGGAAAGGTAAAACCCTGGGCCGCAGCTTCCGCGAATTTTTCGACGTGGCCGGATGCGGCCAATGCCGTGGCCCTCAAGTGGGGACTCACCTTTCTGCGGAACCGGCTTGCCCGGCCGGATTTCGGAGCAACTTTTCGGGCCTTAACTCCGATAACTGGGTGAGCGGTTCGATATTCCAACCAGAGGGGTTTCGCCGATGAAGATGCTGCTTATAACAGTCGCCTGGTTACCTGTCGCCTTTGCACAATCCTCCGAAAAAGGTAGCGTTGCCCCGGATGTCACGGCTCCGGCCCTCCTGCATCGGATTGAGCCCGAGTACACAGCGGAGGCACGCTCGAAGGGATTGGAAGGCGTAACCACCCTGTACGCTGAGGTAACTAAGGACGGCAGTGTTGCGAACGTCAAGGTCGTGAAATCGCTGGATCCTGGATTGGATGCAAAGGCGATTGACGCCGTGAAGCAGTGGCGATTCCGGCCGGGCAAGAGGAACGGCAAAGCCGTGGCTGTGGCGGCCACGATCGAAGTCGACTTCCAGCTCCCCAGGTATCCAATCCTTCCCAGTAAAGCACCGCAGCCACCGCAAGAACCCTTACCGAATAACGACTGGCAGAGCATATTGCAGTTATTGCAGACGGCTCCAGTTCAGTGATCATCAACTTCATGGGACAGCCTGGGCGACCACATCGGGAAAAATTCGCCGGTTTCAACATCGGCGTTTCCGACTCTTGGCAGACAGCAAAAAAGGCCAGGGTGGGCGGAAACCCTTCCTGGCCTTGCACATTTGCCGATGAATGCGTTAGGAGAACTGCACGGCACCTTGGAGAACCTGCTGGTTCGGCAAAGCCGTGTTGAGCGCCCAGTCCGGATGCGGAATCGGGTGGAGGCCGTTGCCACAGAAGTCGTCATCATCGAAACTGAGCTGCTTGCCTCCAATAATGATGATTCCGGCCTTGGTTACCGAATCGCCGGGCGGCAGTGGTTGAGGATTGAGCGCTACCTTGTTGAGCTGGCTCGCAGGCGAGTATGGATCAGGCCCGGGCGGCAGCGGTTGCGGATTGAGCGCTACTTTATTGAACAGGCTTGCAGCCGAGTATGGATCGGGTCCGGGCGGCAGCGGTTGGGGATTGAGCGCTACTTTATTGAACAGGCTTGCAGCCGAGTATGGATCAGGTCCCGGAGGCAGCGGTTGCGGGTTGATAGCGACCCTGTTCAGACTGGCGAGTGAGGCTCCTGTTATGTTCATTGTCTTGTGTTCCTTTCTTTAGCACTTGCAAACTTCAACCAGTTATCGGGGCGGCGCAGCAATTGTTGCGAATCTTCTTTTTTGGCGGACCGTCAAACAACGGGCCGCTATCCCCCAGAGAGAATCAAAAGATGTTTTGAAAGGGTGAGTTTTATCACACATTATGCACAGAACCGAAAGGAGTTCGCCGAAATGAGTCTGGTACAATCAATCTCCAATATGATCAGGAACCGCGTTCAAGCTCAGATGTTTCTGCTATTTCTCGGAGGCGCCGTAGTTGTTTTAGGTCAGCCTCAGCCTCTCACCACCGGCACAGTCGTAACCGGACAGTGTAGCGGACGAGAATCGCAGCCTGGATGCGTACTTCCGAATCTCTTCGGCCCGACCGGTTTAAGTCTGGCCTCCAATCCCGTGTTCCCTCACTATGCGCACTTTATCGGGTCTGCTCAAACAACGCTAAATCAGACCCTCGGCACAGCCATTGCGACACAGCTTGCGATTTTGCCGATTCTGTCGCCAGCATCGGGCTTTACCTTCAGGTACGACAGTGCGGCGGGTGCGTTTGTTCGCTCGACCACGAGTTTCGGCCCGATATATACGGAGCGCGCTGAAACCATTGGCCGAGGCAAGTTTTACTTTGGCGCGAGTTATCAAAGATTCCGGTTCAGTTCCCTCGATGGCATAAACCTTCACAAGATTCCTGCCGTTTTCAGTCACGTTCCCGGCACCGGACCGGGCGGTGTTGCGGAGCCTTATGAAGCGGACGTGATTCAGGCGGTGAACGACGTTAGTCTCCATATGGATCAGACGATGTTATTCGGAACGGTCGGGATTACGGACCGGCTGGATTTCTCTGTCGCGGTCCCCATCATTTCGGTCCGAATGGGCGCAATCTCAAACGACACGATCATACGGGTATCCGGCCCAACCTTCGTACCAGCGCCGGGTGCGCCACCCATTAACAACCCACACCAGTTTAATACGTCAGGCAGTTTGACTAATCTTTACGGGTCTAACGGAAGCGCTAGCGGCATTGGCGACGTTACGTTCCGGGTCAAAGGCAATATACTGCAGACTGACGCCCTTCGCGTGGCCTTGGCTTTGGACGTGCGAGCGCCCTCCGGAAACGCCCGCGAATTGCTAGGTTCTGGTGCGACCGGCATCAAACCATTTGTCGCAATTTCTGCCGGAAAGCGGGTTTCCCCGCATGTGAATCTGGGTTATCAGTGGAACGGCAACTCTATTCTGGCGGGGGACGTCACGGGAACGGCCATTTCCGAGAATGCCGCCGGCACCGTCGTAATCCAAAACGGGCCTGCCATAAAGCGGCGTCTTCCCAGCCAATTCTTCTACTCGTTCGGCGTTGACGTTGGCGTGACCAACCGGCTCACCTTGGCTTTCGACTATCTCGGCCAGGCTGTGTTTAATGCACCGCGCGTATTCAGCAGCACTTTTACTACCCAGAACATCCCTGGCGGCACAGGCCCACTTACCTTACCGACCATCATCGGCAACAAAGAGACGATGGCGCTGAGCAGCGGCGCGGCGGGTCTCAAGTACAACCTGTTTGGCCAACTGTTGCTGACGGCGGACCTGCTCTTCCGTTTGGATGACAAAGGACTACGGCAGGATGTCACGCCGCTAATTGCGCTTTCTTACGCGTTCGGGAAGTAGACTCTGAAGCGAGTCAAAACGCAGTAATGGACCGGATTGCCCATGTGGAGCCGGTCCTTTCCAAGGTCACCCGAACACGGTCAGTGGTCGCCGGAGGGCGCTCCCCGCTGCGCGCCGTGAAGCTCAGCGAACGAGTACAAATGGCGGTTGCCGTGTCGCCGTTGAGCGTCGGTGTGCCTGTCGGTGTGAGATGGAAAGCCAGTGTTTTTGCCAACCGGAATGAGCTCCGGTAATTCTCGGCAACAACTTTGGGCATTGGGTTCCAAAGTTGTTGTAGCGCAGCCAGGTCCATTCGATTATAGGCGTCTTCAAATGCTTTTAAGGCGGCGGAAACGGCCTGTAGGTCACTGGCCGCGCGAGTCGCCTGTTCTTTTGCGCGGAGCGCGGCAGTAGCCTCGTCGGACTCCAGTTTTTCAATCCCCGCCAGCAAAGAGCGCGCCTCTTGGGCATGCGGACCGTCGCCGTAACGGGAGAGAAACTGCTGCAGGGCGGGTTTACTGTTCCGATTAGTGGCGTCCCATTCCAGCCGTTCGAGCACCCGCTGGGCTTCAGGAGCGTTGGCTCCGCCCGGATATTTTTTGAGAAATCCCTCCGCATCGGCAATCGACGGATTGCGAGCTATCCGCTGCCACTCGGCCAGCTCCACGGCGGCCGGATCGGGCCGGGGAGGCTCCACTGGTACCACCTTCGGCGGCGCTTTGGGTTGGGCCTTCGGCTGCGGTAGCGGAGTCAGTTGCACCTCCGCCTTGCTCAACTGGACCGCGCGGCCGGCGCTGAAATCTCGGGCGATCTCCGACGGCGCAAATCCCTCGCGGGCGAATTCGACCTGATGTTTTCCCGGCGGAACCTGGGTCGAGAAAGAACCGTCCGGTGCAATGGTCCCGACTGTTCTGCCGTCGACGCCCACGCTCGTACCCGGTGCTGCATCCGTCACCAACAGGCGAGCCGGCTCCGGCGTGAGGCTGAAGCGCGCCTCCAGTTGGCCGCCTTTGGCAACGGCGCCGCGGAACTCGGCAGGCTCGGAGCGGAAACCACCTTTTGCCACCCGCACGGTATGCTCTTTGGCTTCCACCGGCGTGCGGACCTGCCCCCGAGCCGTGGTTCGCGAATAGCGCTGGCCATCGATGAAGACGGAGACACCGTCTTCTCCGGTCTCCACCACCAGCGTGCCGTAGTTACGGTTGGATGTGAGGGCGAGGTTGATGGCCGGCGCTCCCCCTGTCACAAACACCATACTCCGCTCTCCCGATTCACTATTTACGTGCAGTCGATGTGTGCCCGCAGGCAGCGAGCCAATAGTGGATAGTCCATTCTTGATTTCACCTGCCGGCCGGTCGTCAACGGAGACTGTCCCGGAACATCCGGAGCAGGAAACGGTGGCCTGATTACCCAAACTGCTCAGCGCGACCACATCGACGCCATCGGCGGAAATGGTGCCCAGCGCAGGAATCTTGGCAACTTCGGTCTCAAACGCAAGGGTTGCCGCGTAATCCTTTGCCGAAATCTTCAGTTCGTGTTTGCCCTGCTGCAGGCCTTCCAGAGAGAATTGCCCATCCAGCAGCCGGCCGGCGGTTTTGCCGTCAAGTGAAACCTGGCCCTGTACGAAATTTGCCGCAACTTGTACCGTGGGATTCAACGGCTTTAGGGCAACCGAGATTGCCGGCGCCTCGGTCTCTAGCGTCAGCCGGGCCTCCTGTGTGCTCGCTTGGTATCCATCCGCCGAAACCCGCACCTGGTAGACACCGGGCTTCAGGTCGAAACCGCAATCCCCATTTGTGCAGGTCTGATTGTCCACCGTTACGCTGGCGTTTACGGGCGACGCTTTCACCTGCAGGCGAACCGTTTTCGATGCTCTGCCCAAACCGCTGAACCAGAGCAAACCCCCGGCCGCTGCGATCACAACCACGCCGGCGGCTACGCGCAAAATCCAGGGATTCCTTGTTGCGCTGGGAGCCGGCAAAACAGGCGCTGGGGCAGGAGCCGGGCTGGGGCCGGGAGCCGGCGCTATCACCGGCGTCGGCACGGCCACGGGAGGCGCGGCCGCCGGCGGGCGCTTCTCCGCGGCAGTTTTTGCCGTAGCCAGTTCCGTACGCAGTTGGTTGAATCGGCGATCGGCTCCATGAGTCTTCTGCGCCTGGTTGATTTTCTTCTGCGACGCTTTGAAATCCCCGCGGTTCAGAATCGCCCGAATTTCGTCGCAAACCTTCTCTATAGCTTCGTCCTTGCGTTTTGCCTCGCGGGCCTGTACGGCCTGGGAACGAACTGCCACGAGCCTGGTATCGCCGGCGAAGCGTGCCAGTGCCGCGTCGGCAGTCTGCACGGCCTGATCCAAGGCACCTTGAGCGATCAGCCGGTTGATCTCTTCAATGGCTTGCTTTACCGCTTCCGCCCGTTCCTGTTGGTCCTTCGCGGCGTTGAGGAGCTGGCGAAGAGCTGCAAATTCCGGTGCTGCGCCGTGAGAATGCTCGGCTTCAGCAAGCAGTCGTGCCGCAGTGTCGAGTCGTTGCGCATCCAGTTCTACCCGCACTTGTCGACACAGCTGCTCGATTTCCTCTTGCCGCCGTTTCTTCTCGATCGCAACCTTCGTCGCGGTCAGAGCTTCGGTAAGCCGATCCTCGGGGCCGAAGATTTTAGTCGCAGTTAAAAGCGACTCGACGGCCGTCTCCAGTTTTCCCTGAGAAGCGTAACGGTCGGCGACCTCGACCGCCTGACGGATGCCTTCGGCACGCTCGAAATCCGACTTGGATGCCAGCACGGTTTCACGCATCTGCGCCAGCCGCTTTTCGTCGCCAAACGTCTTGAGGCTTCTTTCGATGGTGTCGAGCGCCGGGGCAAACTCGGTTCTCTCGAGGAATTGCCGCGTCTCCCGGCACACCGCATCGATCGATTCATCGCGCTGCTTGGCCTCAAGAAGCCTTTTCGCTTCTTCCAGGGCCGCAGTCACACGGGGATCGCCCGGATGCTCCGGCAAGGCAGCTTCAAGCATTCCCTTGGCCTTCTCGGGGTCCTGTGCCATCAGACGCTGGACTTCTTCCAGCGTGACGCGCAGCGCTTCCTCCCTCTGCAGGCGCTGGGAATCACCCTCGATCTCCTGATAGGCCGTAGTCAGACGCGGCTCGCCCGGATACTTGTCCAACACCTGGCGGAGCACCTGTAATGCATCTGCGACTCGGTTTTTGCCCTGAAGTTCCGCGGCTTGCGATAAGGCATGGCGAACGTTTTGCTCCCGCTCCCACTTCTCAGTCGCCGCCACCACCTGATCACGCAATTCGGTCAACTTGGGATCGTCAGGATAAGTGCGCAGATCCTGCTCAACGGCCTCCAAGGCCTTGGGAAACTCCTGCTTTTTCAGAAGCTGCCGTACATTCTTAGTGGTCTCTTGAATCGCGGCCGCACGATTTTTGGCTTCCAACGCCTGCTGTGCCCTGGAAACAGCGGCGAGCAACTGCGATTCGTCCGGATATTGCTGCAGAGCTTTTTCGAGCGATTGCAGTGCGGCGTCCGGCGCCCCTTTGGCGATGCTCTGGTCGCAGTCTTGAAGCGCAGTGCGGATGGCTTCGCGCCGTTGCCAATCGGTCTTGGCCGCAGCCGTTTTTTCCTGCAATGCGACCAGCCGTTGGTCGGCGCCGTAATCCGCGATACCCTGCGCGATCTCATCCAGAGCCGCGTCAAACTCCTGGCGCTCAGACTTAGCGCCCGCGGATTGGCATACCTGCTCGATGGCCGCATTCCGGCGTTTCGCCTCGAGTGCATCTTTGGCAGAGCTGGCGGCTGCTATCAAGACTTCATCGTCCGGGTATCGGTGTAACGCAGCCTCGGTCGCCTTCACCGCGCCATCAGGATCGTCTAGCGAGAGGCACTTCTCCGATTCCATTACCGCTTGCGTGATCGCCTCCTCGCGCTCCCACGAGGCTTTCTCGCTGGCGATTCGATCGCGCAGGGCCGTCAGCCGCTGATCGGGCCCATTGGCTTCCATTGCCTGGTCCAGCCTCGCAATGGCGCGGTCAAACTCCCGACGCTCCAGCTCGGAGCCCGCTTCGCGGCTAGCGGTTTCGATCGCATCTTCGCGCCGCTTGGTTTCGAGAGCCTGCTTTGCCGCGGCAGCCGCCGTTTCCAGCGGTAATTCGCCTGGGTATTGCTCCAACGCGGTTTCCAACGCTTGAACTGCCGCCTCGGGATTGCCTTCCGACAGGTGTCGACTGGATTCTTCGAGGGCCTTGCGCACCGTTTCGGTTCGGCGCCATTCGTCTCGTGCGGAAACGATACGCCCACGGAGCGCGGCTAGCCGATCGTCTTCCCCGAAAGTTCGGATCCCGTTTTCTGCGCCCTCCAGCGCCGGGTCGAATTCACCTCGTTCCAGTTGCTCGCCCAAGTCGCGGCAGAGCGCTTGGATTGCAGCTTCGCGGCGCAGAGACTCCAGGGCCTGGTGGGCTTGCGCCGCCGCCTGCGACAGCCGCTCCTCGTCCGGGTACCGCTCGAGAGCCGCCTGCAGCACGCTGACAGCGCTTTCCGGATCGCCGGCACTGAGCCGCTTATCGGAGTCGTTAAGCGCCTTGCGGACTAGCTGCTCTCGTTCCCAGTCGGCTTTGGACTGAGCAATGCGATCGCGCAGTCCGGTCAGCCGCTCGTCAGTCCCGTGAGTTTCGAGGGTCTGATCGAGCGCCGCCACGGCCCGATCGAACTCTCGATTCTCGGAATCGGAGCTGGCTTGCCGGAGCGCGGCTTGAATCGCTTGCTCCCGTCGTTTCAGCGAAAGCACATGCCGCGCCTGCTGGGCGGCATTCGTCAGTTGCTCTTCCCGGGGATATCGCTTCAGCGCCCGGTCGATCGCCTGCACTGCACGCTCCGGATCGTCGTTCCCCAGGCTCTGGCGGCAGTCTTCGAGCGCCTTCCGGACGGTTTCAGTGCGCTCCCAATCCGCTCTCGCGGAGACAATCTGATCTCTCAGGCCTGTCAGCTTTCGCTCACCCGCAAACGACTTGAGGGCTTGCTCGACCCCCGCTAGCGCCTGATCAAACTCCTGGTTCTGAAGATGGCCGTCCGCCTCGCGGCAAACTTGCTCGATGGCGTCTGCGCGCCGTTTTTCAGCAGCGGCCACCCGGGCTTTCGCGAGCGCGCCCGAAAGCTGGCTTTCGTCCGGATACCGCTCGCAGGCGGCTTCCAATACTGCAACCGCGCTGTCCGGATCGTTGCTTGCCAGACTTTGGCTGGAACCTTCCAATGCAGCGCGCACCGCCTCGCTGCGCTCCCAAGCTGCCTTAGCCGTGAGAATTTCTTCCCGTAGTGCCGCCAGCCGGCTGTCTGTGCCGAAGGTCGTGAGGCCCTGTTCCACGGCGATCAACGCGCTTTCGAAATCCCGATCGGCCAATTTCGATCCGGCCTCGCCGCTGAGGGCGACGATCGCCTGCTCCCGCCGCTTGGCTTCCAGCGCCTCTCGCGCCTGAGAGATCGCCGTGGTAAGCGATGGCTCGCCGGGATAACGGCTGAGCGCCCCTTCCAGCGTCTCCACCGCCTGCTCCGGCTCGTTCGCACCTATCAGCTGTTCGGAATCCTGAAGAGCCAGGCGAATCGCCTCGCTGCGTTCCCACTGCGACTGGGCCTGAACAATTTTCTCGCGCGCACCGGCCAGCCGCGGGTCCTGTCCATGAGCGCGCAGTCCCTGGTCGATGGCAGATAGCGCTCGGTCGAATTCCCGCGCTTCCAATTGCGCGTCCGCATCCCGGCACAACGTGTGGATCGCTTGATTGCGCCGATTCTGCTCCACCAGCGTGCGCGCATTGGAAAGCGCTCTAGTGAGCCGCTCCTCGCCAGGGCGCGTCGCGATAGCAGCCTCCAGCACTTGCACTGCGTCTTCGGGCGAACCGTGCGATACAAACGCGTGGGCCTTTTCCAGAATTTCACGGACGGCTTCGGCTTGCCGGTATCTTTCCTGCTCGGCTTCAATGCCGCGAATCGCGTCCAGCAGGCGTTGCTCGGCCGGATACTCCCTGAGCGCTTCATTCACCGCTTCGAGTGCGCTCTCGAATTGGTGCGCATCCATGAGTTGGTCGAGTTTCGCTCCGAGATTCTGAAGGGCTTCACTTTTGCGTTGCGCGGCCAGCTTCTTGTGCGCGGCGATGAACAGTTTGGTTGCTTCCGGTTCTTCCGGGTACTTGTTCATCAAGCGCTCGAGGTGGGGGATGGCGTCCTGATACTGGTCGGCGACGAACAATTCGCGCGCTGACGCCAATTCCTCGCGGAAGCTCTGCTGCCGCTCTTGAGTCAGTTTCTTCTCCCTGACCTGAGCCTCCAGCTTTTTGGCCTCGTCGCGTCCCCTATCGGCCTCGTCGAGCGAGCCCAGTGCGTCCAGCGCTTCATCGAAACGATTCGCTTGCAGCAGGTCCTTTACCTTTTGCAGTTTCCTCTCATAGAGCCTTTGGCTTTCGCGCCGCTTCACCTCCTGCTGGATGTCGTCGATCAACTTCCGCACATCGGGGTTGCCGGGGTCGATCTCGAGCGTTTCCGGCAGAGTCTGTAGCGCACCTTCCAGGTTGTTCCTGGTAAATTCACGCCTCGCGTCCGCGACTTTGCGCGCCGATTCGCGGCTGATGTTTAGCAGCTCCCGGGCGCGACTGAGGCGCTGCCGGATGTCGGCGTTGTCCCGGTCCAGCCGCAGGGCCGTCTCGTAGGTGGCGATGGCTTCCGCAAACAGCCGGTTGGCTATTTGGTCCTCGCCCTCTTTGAGCAGCGCTTCGATCTTTGGTTCGATCACTCGCCGCAACAGCTTGCCTTGAATGGTCTCTCGCAGTTGGCGCGCGTCCCGATTGCCGGGATCCAGATCAAAAGCCTCACTTAAAACGGCCTGGGCGCTGTCCAACTGACCGCCGCTATAAAGCCGATTGGCCTCGCTTACCAGCTTGGTAGCTCGCTCCTGGCGTAGTTCGATCAGGATCGGCTCGGTATCGAGTTGCACTTCGCGCAGGCTCTGATACCGAAGTTCGCGTTCCTTTTGGAGTGTACGGTTCAGAATAGCTTCGAGGGCCTCCGGACATTCCGGCACGATGTTCCGGATCGGCTCGGGGTCTTCAGAGGTGATGCGATAAAAAACCGCGCGCGGATCGGAGCCTTGAAACGGATGCTTGCCGGCAAGTAGCTCGTAATAGGTGATGCCGTACGCGAAAATATCGCATAGGAAATCGACCTCGCCGCCAAGCACCTGCTCCGGCGCCATATAAAGCAGCGTGCCAATCACGTGACCCTGGCGCGTAAGCCTCGTCCCGCCACCCCCAGCCTCCACCAGGCGGGCAATGCCGAAATCCATGATCTTGACGGTGCCATCTGGCAATAGCCGGATGTTTCCCGGCTTCACGTCGCGATGCACAACCCCGGAACGATGAGCGCAATGCAGACCGTCTGCCACCTGCAGCATAATGCTCGCTTTTTGCAGGATGGTGAGCGGTCTCTTCTGGCTGATGATCTGCTGAAGGTCTTCTCCTTCTAAGAACTCCATCACGATATACGGCAATCCCTCGTGATCGCCGAAATCATAGATGGTCACAATGTTTTTGTGGCGGAGATTGCCGGCAGCCGCCGCTTCGTTCTTGAAGCGGGAAAGGAGATTCTGATCTCCGGAGGCTGTCAGAACTTTGATCGCAACCAGCCGGCCTACGGTCGGATCGTAAGCGCGATAAACGCTACCGAAACCGCCGCGACCCAACTCGGCTTGGATTTGATATTTTCCGATCTGGCGCGACGTAAGCTCCGCCATGATGTCAAAGTCCGGCGACCCTCCATCCAAATCCCGAACCCTTCAGCTTTTCAGGACCCCGACTGCGTACAGCGGAAGTAATTCCATTCTCCCGCCAGAGTCTGCCCCGGCAGCTCCCGGAAACGCGTAAGTCGAATGGGCTCATAATATCACAGCGATTACAACGGTGCCAAGCACCCGCCATGGAAGCGGTACCTGTTCTCACAGGTGTTAATAATAGGACTCCGGTCACGGTACGAAGGCCCGGCCGTCCCTGCGCCATCGCGTGGGTCAAACCCTCTCTGGATTTCGTAGACGGCTCGGTGCATCATAGAGAAACGGGCTGAGACTGGCTCGCGGAGGACGAGTGTTACAGTACCACGGTATTTCCGATACTGGCTGCGTGCGCCCCGATAACGAAGATCGCATTCTCATGGATGTGAACCTCGGGGTCTTCGTCGTCGCCGACGGAATGGGCGGACACCGGCATGGCGAAATGGCGGCCGAACTGGCCATCGCCACACTGCGATATTATCTCGATTCCTCCCGTAATCTCCGGGAATCGACTTGGCCATTTGGCTACAATTTCGACCTTTCCCTCGAAGCCAACCGTCTGGTCACCGGCATTTTGCTTGCCAACCGCCAGGTCTGGTCGCGATCGGGAGACGCTCCCGAATACACAGGGATGGGTTCAACCATCGCTGCCGTTTTGGTAAATGGGAACCGGGCGGCCATGGCCAACGTCGGCGACAGCCGCGGTTACTTGTTTCGAGATGGCGAGCTTTCGCAGTTGACGGTCGACGACACCTGGTTGAACACTGTGCTGCGCCGCGATGACATCAGCGAGTCGGCCCTCCAAAACCACCCCATGCGCGATGTGCTGACGCAGGCGGCGGGCTCGCAAAACGATGTTGAGGTCCATACGGCGGATATCGAACTCCTCCGCGACGATATGCTGCTGCTGTGCTCCGATGGCCTCTACGACATGGTCCCGCAGGAGGGCATCCTGTCGGTACTCCGGTCAAACGAGATGCTTCCCCAGAAAGTCACGCGGCTCTGCGACGCAGCTCGCGCGGGTGGCGCTCCCGATAATCTCTCCTGCATCTTGTTGCGCTATGAACCCGACCGCACGGCGCCCGACAGGTAACCGGACTCCGTGAACGAATGAGCAAACGCGTCCTAATCCGGCACTCTACCGGCAGTAAAGCGTCCACTGTGGAAGAGTTTCCGGTGATGGGGCCGAAGGAACTCCTATTCGGGCGCGAGGCCTCATGCGACATCCGCTTCGATCAGGATCGTGACGAATTCGTCAGCCGCCGCCACATGAAGCTGGTGGTTGGAGACCCGGACCAACTGGAGTTCACCGCAGTGGACTTAAGCGCCCGCAACGGCACGTTCGTCAACCGCCGCCGCGTGACCGGTTCCGCCAAACTCCAGCCCGGCGACGTGGTGCAGCTCGGTGCTGGAGGTCCCGAATTCACGTTTGATGTAGCCCCGGAAGACCTGCGAGTGACTCCCCGGTCTGGAATCGTTCCGGTTGACGAGTTTCGCACCGAAACGGCGCCGTCGTCTGAAGTGGCGCGGGCCGAGAGCGCGCCGCCGGTGAACCCGCCGGCGATAAATGCGCTACCAGTCTCCCCTGCGCCCGTAAGCGCGCCGCTCTCCGCGGCCCTTTCGCCGCCCGCGGTCCCGGCTCCGCCGAAAGCGAGCACTCCCAGGCCTTCCGCGCCACGCAAAAAGGTTACGAAACGTTCATCGCCCAAAAAACAATTGGCGGGCATGGCGGTTCTCGTTCTGGCAGCCGTCGCCGCGGGGACATACTTCCTGGCGTCTCGCCGAACGCCCGCTTGGGGCGGCATCGGAGCCACAGCGCGCTCGATGATCGCGCGCGCAACTGACCTTTTCCGATCCTCTGGCACGCAGGCGCCGGAGGAAGTTACGCGGCAAAATGCGCAATCTCTGGTGACCGTCGAGACGGCGTGGAGACTCGTCGATCCCGCAACCGGCCGCCCCGTGAAACAGATCTACATCCCCAACCGCCGGGAGCAATCCGACACTGGGTCGGCACCGCTGATTCCGAACGCCGGAAGCGACTTGCCCGTATTTGTGCTTCTCGCCAAAAACCGGCTTCAGCCGCTGCTGACGGTGGCAGACCAGAGTTCGTATCAGGCGATCGGCGGAAAAAGCCGGAGCGCCGGATTTATCGTGGCCTCCGACCACCTGATCCTGACGAGTCGCAGTGGCGCTTCTCCATGGCGCGCGCCATATGATTGGCCGTCTCACGATGCGGCAGGCATCGTCGCGGTATTCGACCAACAGCTGAAGCTTTCCAAGACCGCAGTCATCGCCCGACGCCAGTTTCCGCGATGGCGCCCGGAGGATACGGATTTTGTGCTGGAGAGCACTTTGGATCAGAATTCCGTTCGCGTCAACAGCCTGATCCACGGGAAGGGCCTATCGGACTCACTCACTGTGCACATTTCCGCGCGGCTCCTGGACGTGCCCGCTTCGCTTGTGAAGGAATCCGATGAAACCGGGTTTGCCGCCATACGTTTGGACACTCAAATATCCATGCGCGGCGTCGCGTTGGCAACCGAGGCCAACCCCAAAGTGGGCGACGAATTGGTGATGGTTGCCTCTGCGGACGCGCGGTCCGCCATTGGAAAGCTTTCTGCCATCGATCCCGGCGGGCGTTATGACTTGACGGTTGGCACTGTCCAAACCGCTGGTGCGGGCGCGCCGATTTTCGATCGCCAGGGCCGCGTCGTCGCCGTGCAAGCCGAGAGCGACCCCTTGCGTCCGGATCGGGCATTCGCAATTTCCATTCGCCGCGCGTTAGAAAGTGTCGGTCAACCGTCAGCGCAGCGGAAATTTAATTCCGCTTTTCGAATCGCCGCAGCAGAGCTTCGACACTAGTAGACGGCGATTTTTCTCTATCTATCGACGCCGCTAGCGCCGCTGGCATATCGGCGGCGCACCGAAACCCCACTGATTCGAGTTGCGGATTGCCGGCCGCCGGCGGCATCGGCTGACGCGATGACGGAGAAAGCTGCTGGGCTGACGTTAGGAAGCTACCCCCCCGAACTATGCCTTGGCCCGACACGGCCGGATTCGCGGTTGCCGCGTTGGTTGAATAGAGCTTAAATTCTCCGGCGACCCATTCCTGTACATTGCCTGCCGTATCGAGAACGCCGAAGGGGCTGACATCCGCGGCGAACGAGCCTACAGGCACCGGGCGCTCGGTGCCGGCGCCCTTCAGGTTGGCCAACCCCGGTAGCGTCCAGTTGCCCCAAAGCACCACGGGCTGTTCCGCACCACGCGCACTCTTTTCCCATTCTGCCTCCGAAGGCAGACGTTTGCCCGCGAACTCACAATATGCCGCTGCGTCGTCACGGCCGACATTTAGCATGGGGTATTCGTCTTTCGCGTTGTAGGCGGTTTCCCACGATGGCGGCTCGGGCGTGCGGTGTCCGCTGCGCGCACAAAACTCGCGGTAATTCCGATTGGAGACCTCCAGCCGATCGATGTAATAAGCGGGCAGCTTGACGCTGTGGGCCGGCGCTTCGTTCGGAACAGAATCGTCTCCCATCACGAATTCGCCTTGCGGCACCAGCATCATATTTCCGGTCGCGGTATGAACGATTGCCGGCGTCGCGGACGCCCGGTCCGTGGCGCGGCCGCTCATCTCAAATCGCGGAATCCGATTGGCGACGGTTCGCCATCCGCCCGAAACTAACCACCAGCTTCCCGCGATCAGCCCCGCCATCCCGAGCGCCGTGATGACGGTGAGCGCGATAGCGCTTGCGGGCCGCTTACGTTTTTCGGCCACAGCCGGCGGCGGGTTCACAGCAAACGATTGCGTCGGTGCGAGCCGCACATTCAAGTGGTCGAGGGCTTCTGCGGCCTCTTCCAAAGTGCGGACGCGCTGCGAGGGGTCTTTGTCCACCATCCGCTCGATCAATTCGACGATGCTTTTCGGACAATTTGGTGATACTTCCTCGAGCGGCCGCAATTTCAATTTCGGATCGGCGTGCCATCTCATCCACGCCAGTCCCGTGTGCAGTTGTTCGAGTTCGGCGAACTGCCGGCGTATCTCTTTCTTTCCGGCGAGCAGTTCGTAAAACAGGAATCCTAATACGTAAATGTCGCCGCAAACGTGGGCGGCCTGGTCGGGCGCGCTCTTCGCCATGATCAGCTCGGGCGCCGTGTAGCGGGCGTCGGCAATCAACAGGGTGGACTGGCTGGGAGAAGCAGATACCCTGGACGAGTTTTCGATTACGATTGATTCGCCGTTCACCCAGATGTTCCGCGGCGAAAGTTCGGGATGGTTCCGCCCGGCTTTATGAAGTTGATAAGGGCGTGGATGATCCGCGCGAACAGCGGCGTCATTTCCTGCGGATCGGCGGCCGATTCCATCTGCAATTCCTGGAGAGGCCGGCCCTTGGCCGCGGAATGCCCCAAGCTGAATACCTGATCACTGGCGGCCTTCAGCGCCTGTACGTTTTGAAAGCGCTTGGCGGAGTCCATGTGAACGCACGTTTCAATCAGGCTCGCCAAGCCCCCGGGATCGCCGGCAATTCCCTCTCCTTCAAAAAGGGGGGAGCCCTGCGCCACCTGGCCGTGCGGATGAGGCGGCCTGCCGGTCAGCATTTCATAGGACACCGCCCCCAGCGCATAAATATCAACTGCAAAGGAAGGGGGCTGCCCCATCAATTGTTCCGGCGCGGCATATCGATACTCCGGTGAGTCGCGCTTCCGGCGCGCGTCGCGGTCGATGCCGAAGTCCATTAACTTCCACGCACCCGACGGCGTGATCATGATGTTCCCCGGATGAATGTCGCGGTGGACGATGTGCTGCGCATGCACCTGTGCCAGCGCGTCGCACATCTCGGCGAAGAACCCGGCGAATTGCTGTATCGGAATCTGACGGACCGTCCCCAGGTGATCACGCAGGGTGGAGCCCTCGACCAGTTCCATGGCCACATACAGGCGGCCCAGATATTCTCCAGAATCGACAATGCGGACCAACGCCCGATGATGCGCCTGGCGCAAAAGATTGAGTTCCAACCGGTATTGCGAAACCACGGCGCTGTCGCGCGCGGACGCCTGCCCAATGAGTTTCAGGGCAACGGCCTCATTTGTGAGCGCGTCTTGGGCCCGGTAGACCGTACTGGTACTTCCGGAGCCAAGCACTCCTTCGATCTTGTACCTCTCAGCGAAAGTGCTTCCGGGCCGGAATTCGGAAGCGGGCGGCTGCGGTTTGGGACTCGAAGGCACCTGCAACATTATCGCGCTCCCAGCGCAAGAAGTTTCGTGGCAAGCAAGCTCGGCTGCGCTCTTTTCCTGCTGTCTTACGCGGTAGTATGATGAATCACTGCGGCTCGGGCCGGCTATTCCGGCGCGAAGTTGCACGGGTGCGGCTGTAGAGGGTGAGAATCAATGGTTCCGAAGCCCGGCGCTGACAGGCTAGTGGAGACGTTTCGCTCCTACTCCCATGCCATCGCCGCTGAAGTGCTCCGGAAATATCCTTCCATCGATCGCGACGATATCATTGGCGCCGCCGAGTTGGGGTTGGTGGAGGCATCCCAGAGTTTCGATCCAAGCCGCGGCGTCCTATTTAAGACGTTCGCCTATTACCGTATCCGCGGTGCAATTTACGATAGCCTCCGCAAAATGGGTTGGTTCGCCAAGGACACGGCCCGTCTGCGCTTTGAGAGCGGCGCGAACGAGTATTTGAAGGATTACGCCGACAGCGCCCAACCGGCCGGTTCTCCCGACGCCACCGTGCAGGAGTTACAGGACATCACCACGTCCGTTGTGAACTGTTATTTCCTGTCTCTTACCTCCATGACCGAGGAGTTGCCCGAAACCGGGGTCAAATCCGCGGAGGAGCGTTATATTGCCAAGGAAACGCGCGAAAAGCTGCGCCAGGCGTTGGCTAAATTGCCGGAAAAGAACCGCGAGGTGCTGACGGCCTACTATTTCCGGGACGAAACCCTGGAGAGCATCGGCGGACGCTTGGGCCTGTCGAAATCCTGGCTCTCGCGGCTGCATGCCAAAAGCCTCGAGATGTTACGAACCGTAATGGAGGAGGCGGGCGTCACCGGGGCCGTCCCCGGTTAGCAACCTTTTCCGTGCACCTGCGATAACTGAGACGACTATGGCAGACCTGAGAATCGCTAAGGCAGCTGTTAAGCCCGGAGCCGGGGGACCTCCCGTGGGCCAAACGGCGAAGGCAGCGCCTTCCAAATTCGACGTCATCAGTTCACAGATCGCGCAAAAAGTGGCGGCGAATGTGAAGCTGCCCAACGTGGCGCAGCCCTCCGCGCAGCAGATGTCGTCTATGGAGAGCGGCCTGAAGCAACAACTGCAACGAACCGATGCGCGTTCGGCGACCGAGTTTTTCCGGGTGGAGATGAAAGATACCAGTCTCAAGATGGGCCAACTGGCGCAAGCGGTTGGAAAGCTGCCGCCGCAAACCACATATTCTCCATTCCGGGAGCGCTTGACGTCCATGGAGCAGCAGTTTCAGAAATCCGGGGACCTGATCCAGAATATGAATGACATGGATCCGAAGTCTCTGTTGAACGTGCAGGTGCAGCTCTTCCAGCTCTCGGAAAATATTGGGCTGATGTCCAAAGTGGTGGAGCAGGTAAGTTCAGGGGTCAAGACGATGCTGCAGATACAGGTCTGATCGGGAGACTGCGCTAACATGGCAAGCCGAAAATGGCTGAGTTTACTCGCGCTGGCTTTGGTGTTGGCCGGGTGTGCGAACCATGAGGTCGCCAGCGGACTGGGTGAACAGGACGCCCAGGAGATCGTCGTCGTTCTCAAAGAGAACGGTCTCGATGCCGCGGCGGTTCGCACCGCCGGCGCAGATCGCAACGCCGCGCCGAGTTGGACGGTGAACGTTAAAGGCGGATCGCAGAATCTCGTTGTCGCCTGGCGGGTTCTCGAAGCCAACGGGCTGCCGCGCCAAAAAGTGAAAGGGGCTCGAAGAGGTGTTTTCCATCTACCGGGATGATCCCTACGGCGAGTGAAGAGAAGGCGCGCCTGCTCATGGCTCTATCGGGAGAACTCAGCCGGACCCTGAAATCGGTTCAAGGCGTAGTTGACGCGCGCGTGCAGGTCGTACTGCCGGACAACAGTCCGCTGCTCGATCGCAGCCAGTGGAGCCCGCCAACTTCCTCGGTGTTGATCAAATACCAAGGCTCCCAGCTCCCCCTGACGCAGGACGAAGTGAAGAGCCTGGTGGCGCGCGGGATTGAAGGGCTTCAGGCCGACAACGTCGCCGTCGTTTTCAAGCACACCGAACCGTTTCGCATGCCGGCGAAGAGCGCGACCTGGTTCCTGTCCGACCAGTATGTTGTGATCGCGGCTTTGGGTTTGATGTTGTTGGCGAGCCTGGGATCGCTGCTTCTGATTATGCGCGGCCGGCGTCTCCGCGCCACGATCCATCAGCTTGAATCGCAGGTCAAGTCGTTGGCGGAGCGCCCGCAGGTTTCGGCGTAATTACGCGTAGGGGGCGGATACGGAGCAAACAAGCGCGCGCGACGTGGCGTTCTGCTGTGTGGGATTGCTATTGCGGCGGGAGAGTTTGGAAGCGATTCTGAACGTCCTTCCGGAAAGCCGCCAGCAAGAAACTCGCCAGTGCCTGGCGGAAATGTCCGGCCGGTCCGCGGCTGAGCTGGGCAAGCAGCTGGAAACTTTGCGGCACGGGGACAGGGACGAGGCGATTCGCCGGTGCGGACCGGCCGGCCGGGGGCAGTTGGAATCTTTGCCTGTTCCGCTCGAACGCTGGCTTTACGCGCGAGCTTGGGAATCCAATGGACGAGAAGATTATTAAAGCGAGGCTGGAAAGCGACGGCGGCGCGGCTCCCGGTCCCAAGATCCTCAAGAAGGATGTTTATGAGGCCGGTCTGAACGCCCGCGGCGTGTTGGAAATGGCCGCGAAAGAGGCGCAGGCGCTCATCGATGACGCGGAGCAGCGCCGGGATGCCATCGTCGAGGGCGCGCGCCAGGAGGGCTTTCGCCAGGGCCTCGCCGAGTGGGATCGGGCGCTCGAAAATGCGCGGCAAGCGCAGGAGACGCTCGACGCCAGGTATGAACCCGAGATGATCCGGCTGGCCGTCAAGATCGCCGAGAAGATTATTGGCGAGGAATTGCATTCCCGTCCGGAAACAATTGTTTCTATCGCGCGGGAGTGCCTGCGCACGGTCCGGCACGAGCTTAGCCTCACGCTGCGCGTCAATCCCCAGGAAACCGACGAGGTGCAGCGCAATCTCGATTCACTCGCGGAAGTGACCGGCGCCGGCCGCCGAATCCAAGTGGTGGCGGATGCCGCGGTAGCCTCCGGCGGCTGCATCGTGGATAGCGCCGTAGGTGTCATCGACGCCCGATTGGAAACGCAGCTCAAGTGTCTGGAAGAGATTCTGCTGCGCGTCGCGGTGAGGCGGTAAATGGCGCTCGGAGCGATCGATTTTGGAAAGTACTTTAAGGAGATTGAGCGCGCTTCCCCGGTGCAGGTGCGGGGGCGGGTAAAGGAAGTCGTCGGACTCGTGGTGCGCGCGTCGCTGCCGCAGGCTTTCGTCGGCGAGATGTGCTTGATCTACAATCCGCGTTCGCGGATTCCCACGAAGGCCGAAGTGGTGGGGTTCCAGGCGGATGATGTTTTGCTGATGCCCATCGGGGAGCTGACCAACATCGGCCCGCAAAGCGATGTGGAAGCCACGGGGAACTGCCTGACCGTGAAGGTCGGGGATGGGCTGCTGGGCCGCGTTCTCAATGGCGTGGGCGAACCGATGGATGTTGACTTTGCCGGGCCGCTCGTTTCGACTGACGAGTATCCCGTGTATGCGCCGCCTCCCAATGCGCTGCGCCGGCGCCGCGTCACGAGTCCGATCGCGATTGGCGTGCGCGCCATTGACGGCCTGCTGACCTGCGGCGAAGGGCAGCGCATCGGCCTGTTCGCGGCAGCCGGCGTCGGCAAGAGCACCCTGCTCGGAATGATCGCGCGTTACACCGAGGCGGACGTGAACGTCATCGCCCTGGTCGGCGAACGCGGGCGCGAAGTGCGCGACTTCCTGGAACAGGATCTCGGGCCGGAGGGGATGAAACGCTCAGTGGTTGTCTGCGCGACTTCCAACGAGCCCTCGCTGGTTCGGTTGAAAGCAGCCCAGGTAGGCACCGCAATCGCCGAATACTTCCGCGATCAGGGCAAGCGCGTGATGCTGCTGATGGATTCGGTCACGCGCTTCGCTCGCGCTCAAAGAGAAATCGGGCTGGCTCTGGGCGAGCCGCCGGCGCGCGCCGGCTACACGCCGTCGGTCTTTTCCGAACTGCCAAAATTACTGGAGCGTTCCGGCAATTCCGAGAAGGGCTCCATTACCGCCTTCTACACCGTCCTGGTGGCGGGGGACGACATGAACGAGCCGGTCGCCGACGAGGTCCGTTCGATCCTCGATGGGCACGTGATCCTCTCGCGTGAGTTGGCGGCGCGAGGGCAATACCCGGCCATCGATGTGCTGGAGAGCATCAGCCGCGTGATGAGCGGAGTGGTTAGCCAGGAGCATCGCCGTGCCGCCGCGCGCATGCGCGAGGTGCTGGCAACCTACGAAAAGAATAAGGATCTGATTCTGATCGGCGCTTACGAAAAGGGTAGCGACGCGCGCGTGGATTACGCGCTTCGCATGCTCGATCGCGTCCACGCATTCCTCAAACAGGAAACACAGGAAAAGGCGGCGTTCGAAAAAACCACGAAAGCTTTGCAGGAATTGTTCGCGAACGGATAACGACCGAATCTCCGGGTGAATATTCGCCATGGCGCCCTTTCAATACCGGTTGCAGCCGCTGCTCGATCGGAAACTGGAGCGCCGCGAAGAACTGGAGCGGGCGCTGGCCGCGCGGCTGCGGGAACTGGCGGCGGAAGAAGAGGCACTGGCGGAGCTCGAACGAGCGCAGGACGCCTTGAAAACCAAACTTGTAGAGGCGCTCCGCGCGCGATTGAACATAGGTTCCCAAACCGATGGCCACAGTTTGCGAATGCACACTCAATATTTGCGAGGCTTGACGGCCGACGTGGAGACTGGAAAGGGCGCAGTTGCCGCCCAGCGCGTTCGAGTCGGCGAATTTCATGACAAGGTGACCGAGGCCCGGCAGCAGCTTGCCGAAGCCGCTCGCGAAGTGGAAGTCCTGAACAAGCATCGGGAGCGTTTGGAAAAGGCCTTTCTCAAAGCAGCAGAGAGAAAGGAAGCCCTGGAGCAGGATGAGATGGGCGGTATCATTTTCAATCAGAGGAGGCGCCGTGAAAGTTCCCAGTGATCCAGGTTCGGCCCCACCTCCAGCACGATCGGGCGAGTCCTCGGCCTCGGATTCGAAGTCGAAGTCGTTTGGCAAAGTGCTGGAGCAAAAAAGCGAAGAGAGCAAAGCCAGCAAAAAGGGGGAGGACCTCGGTGATCAAGGGCTGGGCGATACGACGAGCCCAGTGCCGTTTTTGCCGATGCCCGCCGTGGCCCCGTCCGCGAGCGCAAAGGCACCCGCAGCCCCCGAAATCCGCGACTTGAACGGTCTGGTCCAGGAAATTGCGGTGGTTGCGGGGACCAATCCCAAGGTCGAAATCCAGTTTAATTCCAAGACTCTCCAAGGACTGAACGTGCAAGTCGCCAAGCAGGGCGAACAGATCTCCGTCAAGTTTCTCACCAGCTCCGACTCCGTAGCGCAACTGCTGTCGAGTAACTCCGCTCAACTGTCACAAGCGCTCGAGGCCAAGGGCCTGAACGTCGCCCCGATCCAGGTTGAGTTGGCCCCGGCTTCCGCCCGTTCCACCGACTCAAGTTCTACTTCCAGAGACAGCCGCCGGGGACGCGGCGACGAGCGCCAGCAAAGGCAGAAAAAATGAGTCCGGGGCCCGATCTCAGCTCCATCAACGGCCCCTCGCCCTTCGAGTTCGAAGGCCTGGAATCCTACACGCGTTCCGAGGCGGCTCTGTGGAACTGGCGGCAGCAATTTCTGGGCAGCGTTCAGGACTGGAAATCGTGGATCCAGGACGCGTGGGGAGATCTCCTGCTGGAGCCGGCCGGGTGGGAGATCGGCCTGGTTCAGGCACATTCGGTGGAGACACAGACGGAGGGGCGGCAATACAGTTTTAAACAGCGCGAGATCCTGATTGGCCGGGAGGCGAGCAACGATGTCGTGCTCGATACCGTGGCGGCCGGCAAGCGCCATGCCCGAATTTTCGTGGAACAGGGGCGCTGCTTCGTCGAAGATCTGGGCAGCTCTTTGGGCACATATTGCAACCAGGTTCCCATCGCTCCCAACCAGCGCCGCCTGCTCCAATCGGGCGACCAGGTGGCCATTTTCCCCCATCTGTTTACGGTGAGCCTTCGCCAGCTTTGGTCCCGCCAACTCGACGTGAGCGTCTACGCGGGCACCGCTGAAAGCATGACGTGGCAGGAGTTTCAGGACACCTCAACCAGCGCGCGCACCAACTTCGCCATTACCATTCATCCCATTGGCGCGACTCTTTGCCTGGAGGCGAGCCGGTCGTTTCTGATGGACTTTGCGGATCGCCTGCTGCGGCCATTGCAGATCGAAACGCCGCCATCCATTCTGGGTCCCACGGATCGCGCGTTCCTCGAATTCATGATTCTCTGCCTCATCGAGCGGGCTAATCGCGACCTGTCGTTTCCGTTCCAGTTTGAAGCCGCTGCCAAGGAAGCGGAACCTTCCATCGAACCTGAAGCGAAAGGTGTTTGTATGGCCTGCTCCGTCAGCCTACTGGCCGCCACGGGAGCCCTTCGGCTGTTCGTGCCGTACGCGTCGCTCGAATCGATGCGCCGCGCCGTCCCGGCCGCTAGCTCGCGCGCTGTTTCCCCGTCGATCTCCTGGAAATTTCCGGTCTCCCTGGGGGCGGTGGATCTTTCAGCCCAGGAACTGGCGGGACTTGAACCCAACGACGTTCTGATTTTCGAACTTGGCCTGCACCTGCTGCTGCCGCGCCGGTTCGACCGTGGCTGGAAGGCGGTGACAGAGGACGTCACGATAAGCGCAGCCGAGATTAGCAACCTGAAGCGTCTACAAATCGATAAATACTTTGAAAGGGAATCCTTGAACACGGAAGATTCTCAAGTCGGAAAACCGTCGGAACCCAATAGCGCGCTGGATCTCAGCCAGCTTCCGGTGCGCGTTCACGTCATCCTGACGGAAAAGGAACTGACGCTGCCGGAAGCCGCGGGGCTGACTAGCGGCGCGATTCTCGATCTCGATTGTGACAAGTCTGGCACCGTTTCCCTGGCCGTCAATGGAAAGGTACTCGGTGAAGGCCGACTCGTAGAGGTGGAAGGGCGCTTGGGCGTCAAGGTCCTGTCGTGGAGAGGGGCATGACCGCGGGTCTGTGGCTTCTGCAGGCCAGCGACCCCGCCAAGGAGATCGGCGCCATCAATTCCGGAATACTGGATTATCTCAAGCTGGTGTTGGTTCTGGGTCTCATTTTGGCCCTGGCTTTCGTCACACTGCGCATGGTCCTGCCCCGGATTACGGCTGCGCGAACGCTGGGGCCGGGCGCAATCCAAGTCGCAGCACGGTATCCACTCGAACCGAAGAAGAATCTGTACGTGATTCGTGTGGGCGAGGACTATTTTCTGGTGGGCACCACGGAATCGGGCATGCACTATCTGACGACTCTCGACCCCGGCCATATCGAAGCGGCGTTGGCGAAAACCGATGCCCCACCGCAGCGCGAGTTCGCCAGCTTGATGCAGGCGTTCCGGCGTTCCAAAGGTTCCTCGTGAGGACTTCGATGAAACGTTTCCTGGCTGCGGTAGCTCTTGCATCGCTGTCTCAACCGGCATTCGCGCAGGCGCAGGCGGGCGGCGCAGCCGGTACGTTCTCCAATCCGGTTGTGCTGGTGATCGTGCTGGGTGCTCTCTCGCTAGCGCCCTTTGTCTTGATGATGCTTACGTCATTCATCAAGATTTCGGTGGTGCTGTCGATTTTGCGCAACGCCATCGGCACACAGCAGGTCCCGCCGAATCCCGTCATCACCGGTCTGGCGTTCATTCTGACGATCTTTATCATGACGCCGGTGGCGCGACAGATGTACGAGGCCGCGGGAACCATCCCGAACACGCGCGACATCTTCTCCGAAGCCAGTGTGAAGAGTCTGTTCGATGCCTCGCAACGGGGGAAGGAGCCGCTCCGCAAGTTTTTGTCGCGGCACTGCCACCCGCAGGACCGGACGCTCTTCATGGAACTGGCCGCACGTCTGGAACCGCCGAACGCCGGCCAAACCCCGGCGCCCGTCGACCGCGAAGGTTTTCAAGTGCTGGTTCCCTCGTTCGCCACCAGCCAGTTGAAGGAAGCATTTCAAATCGGTTTCCTGGTCTTTGTGCCCTTCATCGTCATCGACATGGTAATTGCCAATATTCTTCTGGCGATGGGAATGCACATGCTGTCGCCGGTCGTTATCTCCCTTCCGTTCAAATTGCTTTTGTTCGTGCTCGTCGATGGCTGGTTTCTCATCGTGAAGGGACTGGTGCTGAGTTACGTGTAAGGAGGTAGGGGATGAATGCGGAATTGACGCTACGAGTGGCTCGGGAAGGATTGATCCTGGTGCTGCTGATTTCCGGCGGCCCCATGTTGGCCAGCATGCTGGTGGGATTGGTGGTCGGCATTTTCCAAGCCACCACGCAGATCCAGGAACAAACGCTCAGTTATGTGCCCAAGCTCATCGCGGTGTTCCTCAGTCTGTTGGTGCTGGGTCCTTGGATGCTGATGCAGGCTGTGCGGTTCGCGCGCTTGATGTTCGATAGCATCGCCACGGTGCGGTAAGAGCCATGGGTCTTCTCGACGCGCTGCAGCGAATAGTCCAAAACCTTGGCTATCACGGCAACGTTTCCGATTTCATGGTGGTATTCGGGCTGGCGCTGACGCGCGTGCTCAGCGCCATTACCCTGGCGCCGTTTTTGGGCGGCCAGGCTGTCGCAGCCAACATAAAGGTTGGCCTCAGCGTAATGGTGACCGCATTGTTGATGCCCACGCTGGCGCGCGGCCAGACGGCTCCCGGCGATCCCCTGCTGGTGGTGGCGCTGCTTGTCAAGGAAGCCATGATCGGCGCGACCATCGGATTCATCGCCCAGTTGATGTTCTACGCTGTCCAAACGGCAGGGGCCCTGATCGACGTGCAGCGCGGCATGGACCAGCCGGGTCTGCACGCGCCCCAACTTCCGAGCAACGTCTCCGCCATGGGGCTCTTTCAATTCCAACTGGCGCTGGTGATTTTCCTCTTCCTGAACGGGCACCTGATTTACATCCGCGCTTTGGCCGACAGTTTCGCGCGGGTTCCGCTATTGGGTTTCCCGCGGCTGGCTGCCCCGGCGTCCGTGGCGCAACTGATGGGGCAAATCAGCGGCCAGGTCTTCGTCGTGGGCTTACAGTTGGCCGGTCCTGTACTGCTCACACTGTTTCTAACCGACGTGGTTTTCGGAGCTATCAGCAAGATCGCCAGCCAGGTGAATGTCAATAACGAAAGCCTGCCGGTAAAGGCATTTGTCGGGGTCCTGATACTGGTCCCCGCAATTGTCTTCATTTTTAGCCGCTCCGGGGAACTGCTGAGCCAGATGATCTTCAATATTTATAATGTTTTGGCGCAAATTGTATGAACGCAGCAACTTTTCGGACGCGATCCCGATAAAGAGGAGATGAGGCACTAGTGGCGGAAGAGAAGACCGAAAAACCGACGCCCAAGAAACTGCGCGATGCCCGCAAAAAGGGACAGGTGTCGAAGAGCCGCGACATCACGCAGTCGCTGTTATTCCTCACGTCGATGGGCGTGCTGGCGTTCGGAGGGCCCGCGTTTGTCACTGGGGCCAAGGCGTTATTCACGGATTCCTTCCAACCCGGTTTGCTTACGGGCGAACTACGAGCGGACGAGCTAATGCAAAGGCTCGCTTATGCGGGCGGCCGGCTAATCCTTTTCTCGGCCCCATTTCTAGCGGCCGTGACGGTGGTTGCTGCGGCCGCCGAATTCGTCCAGGTTCAGGCGCTCTTCTCGCCCGAAGCGATCCAGTTTAAGTTCGATAAGCTTAATTTCATCAAAGGCTTGCAGAATATCTTTTTCAAGCCGAAAACGTACCTGGAGCTCCTCAAAAACCTCCTCAAATTCACCCTGGTGAGCGCGTTGCTCTATTTCTCTATCCGTGGCTCGCTACGCGATATTATTTTGACCGCGCGGGCGAATCCCGAAACAACCGGCAAACTCGCCGCCTCGCTGATGTTGAACCTGCTGTTTCGAGTGGGGCTGCTTTTCCTCTTGATAGGGGCGGCCGACTTCTTCCTGCAGAAAAGGCTCTATCTGAAACAGCTCATGATGAGCAAGTACGAAGTGAAGAAGGAGTACAAAGAGGAGGAGGGCGACCCGCACATCCGCCAGCAGCGGCGGCAGTTGCATCAGCAGATCCTGGCGCAGAGTATGGTGCGAAATGTTCCACGGGCGGACGTGGTCGTGGTCAATCCGACCCACCTGGCCATCGCAATTCAGTATGATGAGCAGTCGATGAACGCGCCGCAGGTGACCGCCAAGGGCCAGGAAACGATGGCGAAGAGCATCCGCGATCTGGCCGAGAAAAGCGGCGTGCCCGTTACACGAAACGTGCCTTTGGCGCACAGCCTGATTCAAGTGGAGCTGGGGAGTGAAATTCCCGCGGAATTGTACGAAGCCGTGGCTGAGGTATTGAATTGGGTATACCAGTTGGCGCATGCTGAGGAAACATAGCGGCCGAGGAGGAGGGATCGAATATGCGAGTGAATTACACGTTGCCTGGTTTTCTACCGGCGGAGGCAGCTCCCCCGGAAACCACCCGCATAGCAGGCGATAGCCCGTTCCGCGCCCGGCTCAATTCCGTCCCTGCCCCGCGCTGGGCGGACTGGAAGAACCTGCTGCGACTCGACCAGCCTCCGGTCAATGCATCAGCCATCGGCCCGCCTCCCCGGCCCGCCGGCCTGGAGACGCAGGACGCCGCCACACAACGCCTGACGTGGCGGCAGATGTTGGACCGCCAAGTCGATGCCCTGGAGGATCAGTCCTCCGATACGAACCCGGCGGCCACAAGCGATAACCGCGCCATTGGGCGGATGTTGACCCTGCTGATGCACTACCGCGGGGTGGAGGACGAGATTGCAGCCCGGCATCTGGCGGAGCCCGAGGGTTAACATGCGCAATCCCAATTGGACCGAAAAGGACATTTACCTGGTGGCGGAGCGCGCGCACTCGTTACATCTGCAAGGACGCTATCGGGAAGCCGGCATCATTTTTCAGGGGCTCGTCGCCGCGGATCCCGAGAACCAGTACTGCCGTGAATCGCTTGCCGCGGCATGGCTGGCCCTGGACGAGCCCGAACACGCCATCGAGCAGCTCAATGTCCTGCTCACCCGCCAGTCGGGCGATTTGGCCATCCGCGCGCGACGCCTGGAGGCCTACCTGCTGGCCGGCAATTTTCCGGCCGCGATACAAGACTTTGAGTTCCTCGAGCATCTACTGCCGACCCACCAGGTTCGCCGCCTGGAATTGAGCGTGGAAGCGGCGGCCCGCCGGGGAACAATTCCGGATGAGTTCCGATAAGACGGGGAGGGAGGCTAGGATGACGCCACAAACAAAAGCCACCAAGACCTTGAGCGCGATCTGTGGGTTGACCAAGAACGAACTCAACGCCATCGAGGTACTAGGCTTTGAACTGTATCAACAGGGCCGTACCGAGGAAGCCAGAACCATCTTCGACGGCCTCATCGCTCTGGACGAGCGCATGTACCAGGGTTACGCCGGCAAGGGAGCACTGGCGTTGGCCGAGGAGAACCTGGACGAGGCGGCCAACTGGCTCATGCAGGCGCTCGAACGCAGCTCCAGCGACCCTACGGTGCATGCCAACCTCGGTGAAACGCTGCTGCGGCTCGGCCGATTCGATCAGGCCGCCGCCGAATTAGGGAAGGCCCTGGCGCTAGACCCCGAAGGAAAGCATCCGGGGGCCAATCGCGCGCGAGCCATTCTCGCGGGCATGAAGTCCATTATGGAAAATCTCGAAAAGCAGGACTCCCAGAAGCAACTATCCGAGCCGGACTCCGATAATTAGTCAGATTGCAAGAAGCAATCAAGTTCATACAGGAGAAAGACAATGGCAATCAACGTAACCAACGCCGGCGCGAATGTCCCGCTGGCAGCATCTGAAACGCTTAGCACCGGGCTAGGTAACTCTGCCACACTAACCCTGGGTCTGACGCCGGCCGCTTTGCAGTCGCCGCAGCTGCAGGCCTTGTTGGCGTCAATCAATCCGTCCCAGCAGCTTACTGTCGCGCGACAGCCGCTGCCGTTCTCGCAAACAGCGCTCGATCCCGGCTTGTTCACCACTTCGCTCCCGAGCGCTTCCAACGGGTTACAGGGCGCCATCGATAGCCTCAGCTCGACGGTTGATGCCGATCAAAATGCCGTCAACGCTGACATGGCCGATCCCAATACCGACCCTAAGAAACTTGCTCAGGACGTTCAGAAATTGAACACGGATATACAGAATTACCAGATGATGGTCAACCTCCAGGCTACGATTAACAGCATCATCACCAATCTCGATAATAAAGTTATCGATAACATGAAGCTCCAGGGTTAAGGAGGGGGACATGGACGCACAAACGGTTCTCGTCAAGGAAGCGGGCCGGGTTTCTCTCAGCCAGATGTTCGGCCTTGCCAAACAGGAAATCGAAGCCATCGCGGCTCTTGGCTTCCAGCTCTACGAGCAAGGGAAGGTCGACGATGCCGAAGCGATCTTCAACGGCCTGATCGCCCTGGATAGCCATGTGTACTACGGCTACGCCGGACTCGGCGCTCTGGCTCTGGCGGAGGAAAAACTGGACGAGGCGTCCCGCTGGCTTACCCGCGCAGCGGAACTGAATCCCCAGGACCCGACGGTACACGCTAACCTTGGCGAGGCCCATTTGCGTCAGGCGAAATTCGATGAGGCTGCCGAGGAATTTCAGAAGGCTCTGAAGCTCGACCCCAACGCGGCCGATCCCGGCGCCAATCGTGCGAGAGCCATCCTGAATGGCATGCGGGTCGTACTCGAGCAAGCTGAGGGTGCCAAGGAGGCTTCCGGTAAGTAGCTCTCGATCTGTTTCAGCTTTAGCGCCGGCCGTCCCCGGTTACCGCCTGGGCCGTCCGGCGCAATCTTATTTAGCACTGTTTTGAATACCGTGCCTGAAAACCTTCAAAAACGATTCCAGGGTCTGCAAAAGGGATTGCTCGCGAGCGACGTCGGCAGTGTGCTCACCCGGTTCAGTGACCTGATTCTAGTGGCCTGCATTGGGGCCATGGTCGGCATGATGATTGTGCCGCTACCTACCTTTCTGCTCGACATACTGCTCACCATCAACATCACTATCGCGGTTACCGTGCTGATGGTCTCGATTTATATTTCGAGCGGCACCAAGCTGGCGTCTTTCCCTACCATTCTGTTGATCACTACGCTATATCGCCTCTCGCTCGATATCTCCGCGACTCGGCTGATCCTTCTGCAGGCGGATGCGGGCGAAGTGATCCGGTCGTTCGGCGAGTTCGTGGTGGGCGGCAACTTCGTGGTGGGAGCGGTGATTTTCCTGATCATCACACTGGTCCAGTTCATCGTCATTACGAAGGGCTCCGAGCGCGTTGCCGAGGTGGCTGCCCGCTTTACTCTGGACGCGATGCCCGGCAAGCAGATGAGCATCGACGCCGATATGCGGGCCGGCATCATCGATGTCCGCGAATCGCGTGCGCGCCGGGAAGCGCTCTCCCGTGAGTCGCAGTTTTATGGGGCCATGGACGGCGCGATGAAGTTTGTCAAAGGCGACGCTATCGCGGGCATCATAATCACCATGGTGAACATCGTCGGCGGCCTGATCATCGGTGTCGCGATGCGAGGCATGTCCTTCGGCGACGCCGTGCAGACGTATTCGATTCTCACTATCGGCAATGGACTGGTCGCTCAGATTCCGGCTTTGCTCATCTCCATATCCGCTGGTATGGTGGTGACGCGCGTGGCTTCGGAAGTGGAGGATACCAACCTCGGCAAAGACGTGGCTACCCAGATTCTTGCTCAACCCAAGGCCATTGCTGTCGCTGCTGGTGTCCTTTTTGCCATTGCCCTGGTGCCGGGTTTGCCGAAGATCCCGTTCTTCCTGCTAGCCGGATCGACCGGCGCAATCGCCTTCGGACTGTTCCGAACCAAGAACCGCAACCAGGCGCAGGACAGTCCGGTCCCGGGGCGCACTAAAGCCGATCTCGTGGCGGAACCGGACCTTACTGCTACCGTGCCCCTGGTGCTCGAAGTGAGTCAGGACATCTCGCCCTGGCTCGATTTGGGCTCGCCCACCGGCCAGGCATTCTTCAGTACTTTGGTGGATATCCGCAAGAGTCTCTATTACGAGCTCGGCGTGATCTTCCCGCCGCTCCAGATCAGCGGGAATCAGCCGCTCGATCCCGGCTCTTACCGCATTTGGCTCAATGAAGTGCCCGTGACTTCGGGGCGGCTCCGCATCGACGCGGTATTGGTGAACGACTCGGCGCGGAATATCCTCATCTATGGCCTTCAGGGAGAGGACACTAAGGATCCGGCGACGGGAAAGGCCGCCGCTTGGATTCCCCGGAACCAGTGGGAGCGTGCTCGCGCCGCCGGCCTGCAGGTGTGGGATACACACGAAATCCTGCTGATGCACATGACCCACTTTCTGCGGAAACGTGCCAGCGAATTCCTGGGCTTGCATGAAGTGCAATGGATGATAAACCGGCTGAAAGATCTCTACCCTGCCTTGGTCGATGAGGTCACGCCCAAGCCTCTATCGGCTCTCCAGCTGACCGAGATCCTGCAGCGGCTCGTGGAGGAAGGGGTTTCGATTCGGGATCTGAAGTCCATATTCCAGGCCCTGGCCAAGTGGGGCAATGTCGATCAGGAAGTCGTGGCGCTCACAGAACACGTGCGGGCTTCGTTGAAGGAGAAGATCTGCTTCCAGCTGGCGGGCAGTAAACCGATGCTGTACGTTTACCAGCTGGACCCCGAAATAGCCGAGATGTTCCGCAACAGTCTGCGCCATGGCGCTACCGGTCCTTACCTGGCGATGGAGCCGGCTATGATTCAACAGGTTGTGGATGCCGCCAAAGCCCAATTCGGTAACCTTCCCGCGACGGCGCAAAAGCCGGTGATCCTGTGCGACGGAGACATCCGCCGCTATGTGCGCCGCCTGCTGGAGTTTAGCTTCCCCGAAATTTCCGCCATCAGCTACGATCAGCTCTCGCCCCAAATCACTGCTTACCCATTGGGAATGATAGCCTTAGTACAGCCGGGCGAGGTAGCTAGCCCAGCTCGCCAGAGAATCGGCGCGGCCGCAGGGAGCGGGACGGAGGCGGACCAATGAGCGATATCCGAGACGACAAGTCGGGGCGGGACCCGCGCTCCCAGGCTGGCGCGGGAACCGGGAAATCGGCACCCGCGAAGGATCTCGACTGGCGGTCTTTTCCCACTTTGGAGAGCCTCCTGCAGCAGGAACGGCCACCGCTTCTGGACAAGATCAAGGCCACTTGCCGGCAATTGGACGCCATTTTGAAGTCGGGATCGCCGCCCGAAAAGGCCCGCGCCCAGGATGCCATGACGGCCTACGGACGCGCTTTGGAACTTTACCAGCATCTGGTGACCCGGCGGGACGAGATTTTGGCCGAGGCACGCAACCGTGGCAAGGCTCCTCACGATAAGTAGGGCAGAGGAAAGACACCATGATAGGTAATCCAAACGCATCTATTGCTGGCACCCCGTCAATTGACGACATCATGAAACTCGCGAGTCCGACGACCTTGCCGGGGACCTCGAGCGCTCGCGGCGTCTTTGGGTCGATTCTGGGCGGTCTCGGAAACATGGTATTTCCCGGACTGGGCACCGTTCTCGGCGGGGCGATCGGCGGCGCCGCATTAGGAGCGGCGATGCCAACCCTGGGCGGTCAAACGACCCAGTTCCTGCAGCTGCAGCAGCAGATTGAACAGGAGAGCCTGGCATACGAGACGGCCTCCACGGTATTGAAAGTGCGCCACGACTGCGCACAACAGGCCATTGAGAACATGAAGTAGAGGCGCCCATGACTTGGAATGTGAATCCATCGCGGGAAGAGATTGGGTTTCTCATCGAAACCAGCCTGATTTATCGTGATTCCAGCCGGTTCCGGGAAGCCCGGGAAGTGCTTACCGGAGTCCGCGCAATGCTGCCGGAGAACGATGCTGTGGCGGTAATTTTGGGCACCGTAAGTTTCCAGCAGGGCGATTTTGATGGCGCGGCCCGGCATTACAAGCAGGCGCTCGAGTTCAACCCGCGTAGTGCCTATGCGTATGCGCATTTGGGGGAACTGGAGATCTTTCGAAAGGATAAGCAGCAGGCGGCGGGGTATTTGAAAGAGGCGATCAAGCTGGATCCGCGAGGGGTCTACGGAACGTTCGCTCGCAACCTGCTGGAGTTTGGTGAGGCAGTTCATTATAAAGAAACGGTGTAGCCATTATGGAAATCAAACCCACTGGACCCGGGGGACCGCTGCCTCCGGTTTCCAATACCGACCAGACGGTCAAGAAATTTACGAAAGCGGCACGGCCCGATGCGGCCGCCGGCACCGGCAAGGGGCAGGCGCTCAAATCGATTACAGCCGACTTTCACAAAGCCGACCTGCAGGATCCCGCCAAGGTGGACCAGATTCTCTCGCGTTGCTCCGGTGAACTGCTCCAGTCGGCGCTCGGGCGCACCGGCGGAAAGGCTTCTCCCGCCGACACCGCCAACCTGACCGAGTTCTTGCAAAACGACCCGGTGATTCGAGGGAAACTTCTGAACTACCTGGAACGGGTGCTGACGTAGCGTGGACATCATCCTCAAAGTGAAGTCGAAGGCGGATCAATCGGTGCAGAATGTCCGCCAGCCGGTCAATGGTCGACTGGTCCTCGGCAGGGGACCGGATAGCGCGGTCCCCCTGGAGGCGCCGGGCATCTCGCGCGACCACCTGGAAGTGCAGGTGGAGGATTCGGAGCTGATGCTGACGGACTTAAGCAGTAACGGCACCTGGATCAATGGCGCCCGCATGCCGCAGGGCCGCAAGTGTAAGGTCAGGGAAGGCGACTTTATCGAGCTGCCGGGATACGAGATCCACCTCCAATTGGCAGGAGGTTCGGCGGCAGCCCCAGCCCCAGCCGCACCGGCAGCGCTGCCCCCGGCTCGCTCTTCGAAGGCCCCGGTTGCACCCGCCACATCCGGCGCGCGCACCCCATCCTTGGCGGCGTCTTTCAGTGGTTTAGAGCTATTTCTACTGGTGGTTGCATTCGCCTGCGTGGCACTGCTGACTTTCTATCTCACCTTCTGACTTTGCCAGGCAGCTAGCAACAAATGGCGCCACCAACCGATAACTTCACTGGAAACGGTAATTAATAGGATGGAACCCATGGACTCGATAAACGCTACAAACCCCAACCGCCTTGACCTGCTTTTTAATCAGGACACGGGCGAAGCGGCTTCTCTGCCATCGGCCAAGCCAGGAATCACGGACGCGTCGGCTATCCAGGCCGCGTTCGCGCAATTTCAGACGTACCGGCTGAATCAGGGTACGTCCGTCAGCGGCCCACCGGAGAACACGGTCGCTCCGCCGTCGTTCGATCTCACCAGTATGATTTTGAACGCATGGCGTGCGTTATCAGACACCTTAAAAGGTGGGAGCGGAACGGCCAGCGACCAGCCCATACCGGTAGGCTTCGAGACCGGGCCCCACTGGATTACTGGATGGGGCTACCAAATGCTGGCCAATAACACTTACTATGCCGATGATGCGACAGCTCAGCGCCTGGCCGACGCCCTGGGCGCCAAGGTGATCCAGCAAAGCCCCATCGGCATGGGTCAGGGCAGCTCGGCCGAGGCGCCCGACGCCGCCACCCTGCAGTTCCCCGGCGGTCAGACCATCAACGCAGGCGTCCTGGCGAACCTTTTGAACAGGGGTTACCCGCCTGATTATGTACAGTCGCAACTCCAGCAAGCACTTACGGACAATGGCGTGACCGGCGCTTCTGTCGATATGTCGAAGCTCTACCCGGCTACCTAGCGGAAAACCGGACACAGGCCGGCAGGCCCATGGTGCGGGGCGCGGGGAAGCAACTTCCTTCCCCGCGATCCGATAACTAAGGCGTGAACCATTCAGCCAGCCGAACCAAACAGATGGCAACGGGAGGAACCCCCATGAACGCCGAATTCGATATGCGCGAGATTCGATTTCATCAATATCGGATGCAAATCATTGAGAATTGGCCCGAGAGCAGTGAGAAGCAGGCCGCCCTTTCCGCTGCGCGCGCCGTTCTGGTGCGCGAGGTCGTCTTCGAAACGGAGAAGTGCGTGAGCGCCCTCGAGCCGCCCTTCAGCAACGCTCCCTCATCCTGCAATGTGTTCGCAGATTGCGCGGTCGACTAGAACAGTGCGGGCCGGCGATAGTCGGCCTCTTTCACGGAGTTCACAATCACCCAGTCGGCGCCGGATTTCAAGTCTCGGAGGTGAAGATCTTGCTGGTATATGTAATAGAGCCGGCTTGCGCTTGAGTCAACATAGACCGCACGCAGCGCAGGTTCTGCCACCGGCTGTGTCTTTCCCGTATGGATGTTCCGGCTCCAGAGCGCCTGCCGGCTTCCGTCCAGAGCGAAGCGGCAGAAGATGATCTCTGCGCCCTCCCCATTCATCGGATAACGGTACGAATACTGAGGGTCGGATGCCCAGGCGGGTTTGAGATCCGTGCCGTCAACCTTTATCGATGCGATCCTGGACCGGCTGAGAGAGTGCCGATCATCGAGCTGGACGGGATCGTCAACGGTGAAGTAGATTCGATCATCCGTGGCCCAATCGATCGAGAGGAGAAATCCCTTGTAAGCATCCAAGCCGAAAATTCGTCGGAGCGATGCAGGATTTGAAAGAGACCCGAGGATATACAAATCCTTGTCGCCGGCAATCGCCAGCGCATCTTTCTGAGGGGATTTGCTCAGAAACCGGACGCCCAGTTCGGACGCGATTTGTTGGATTCTTGTCGAGTCGCTCTGGAATTGAAAGACGCCCTGCAGCTTCGACCTCTCCGCATCATGGACCAACCCTTCCTTTCCATACGCAATCGTCGTGGCGTTCAGCCAGACGGGCGAGTGGACGCGGCTCCTGCCGGCATTCAGGGTTAACAGTTGATCGTGGTTCCCGTATTCATCCGCGAGCGAAATGGTGGAATCGGCAGGGACGTCTGAATCCAGGTCTTTTCCATGCTGTCCTACGCGGGAAACGCGATCCAGTGCCAAGACCTTGGGCGCCGGCGCCGGCGAATCGGGAAGCAAAGCATCTTGTCTCACGCGTGATCCAGGTTCCCGAGCGATCAGGATCTTCTTTACCTGAGGGCGACTGGGGGCAGAAAAGGAGATCTCCCTGACTCCGGCGGGCACTTCGATTTCGTAGTGTCCGGTCCTAGCGGACGTAACCTTTTGCGATCTCCACGAGATTTCGACCCCAGGCAGGGGTGTCATGGAGTCAGAGTCGAGAACCGTGCCTACTATGATGACCTTGTCGGGCTGCTGCTTTCGATCCCGGCGCGCCACTAGCAGGGTAGCGAAACTCCAACCAAGAATGGGCAAGATCAGGAGAATATTTTGTGATTTTTTCATGGGCAAGAAAAGCCGAGGCGTCCCTTTGGGCCGCCCCGGCTATAACAACGATCGATGTGTTGACGATCCAGGAGTCTACCAGCCACTGAAAACGTCGCTGATTGCATTTCCGACAGCGCTCGCGGCATCACCCACGGCACTGGCAACACCGCCGGCCACGTCGCTGACCGCATTGCCCACGTCTTTGGCGGCGTCACCGAAGTTGCCATTGCACAGGTCTTCGGCAGCGTTTCCAAGGTCATTGCATCCCTCGCCGAAGCCGTTGAACGCGTCACCAAGTGCGGCGCCGACGCCATTGACGAGATCTCCAAAGGGCTGAACAATGTTTTCGAGGACTGGAATTCCTTGCACTTCATTGTTGAGCCAGCTGGAGCCGATTTGCAGTCCGGCGCCAATGCCGCACCCGACCGTCTGAAAAATGCCGCCGAACGTCTGGGCGATGCCATGAAGTTCGCCGCCGAAGCTGCAGGGGGACCAGATATTGTCGAGCCCGTTCGTGATGTTTGTCACGCCGCTCAAAGTCCCCATCGTGCCTTGAATACCGTCCTCGTTTCCGGGAGGAAGATTCGAACCCGCCTTGCCATAGGCAATGCAGTAGTTGTTAAACCCTCCAGGGACATTGCCCCACATTTTCTCGAAGTCGGAAACCGACATGCGCTGTTCGGTGCCGCGATTCGGATCGTGGTAAGTCACGTACTGTTCGCCGGTCGCAGGATCCGTGCCGTAGCCGGTAATCGCAATGTAATGCAGGCCACTGACGCTGAAGTTGCCCTGACTAGTCCCATTCTGGACCTGAACGCTGCTGTCGCCTTCGACCAGGCACTGAACCGGATGTCCGGCATCGATCAACGCCTTCACTTGGTCAAAGCTGCTATTGTTGTACCCTTCGGCATCCAACCCGTTATCGCGCGCGAACTGAATCATGTCACCAGGCGCCGTGAAGGTATTCAGCTTGCGAATGACGTCGTCGACACTGGCCTGGGTCTCTGGCACGCCCAGATAGGTCATGATTTCCGCCAGGGTCGTGGTCCCACAGGAATTACCCTGCTGAATGTAGCAAGGCATGCTGCCGGGGTCGGGTATGCTGCCAGGCCCGCTTCCGGTTAGCGCCGAGGTCGTGGTTCCGATCGAGGTTCCTGCGGGTGTGCCGCCGGCGTCGTTGGCGATTATGTTCTCGAGGACAGCAAGGACCGCAAGGTCAGTGGCGCTGCTGGGCGCCGCCTGAGTATTCGGTGCAGTCAGCGTGGTGAAATTCTGGTATGCGGGTTGGAACGGAATACCGGTCTGGTATAACGCCGGCTTCGCGTTGGTTTCTTGCTTGCCTTCTTCCGCGTCCACCGGCGGAGTGGCGACTTGTGTTGCTACGAAATCATTAATCCGGTTCATATGAATCTCCTTATTTGGCTGCCTTCAATTTCTAGGAAGCTCACAGGAGTTTTCGTAGGCTCGAATGCAAAGTTGCGTGCTCCGCAAAAAAACACAACGGGGCGGCCAGAATTACTGGCCGCCCCGTTCCTCCGAAGACGATCCTATGGTTTCTACCAGCCACTGAATACGTCGCTGATTGCATTTCCGACCGAGCTCGCGACATCGCCCACCGCATTGGCAACCCCTTTGGCGGCGTCGCCGACCGCCTGGCCGACATCGCCTGCGGCATCGGCGACATTTCCTTTGCACAGATCGCTGAAAGCGTTGCCTACGTCGTTGAACGCTTTCCCCACGCCGTTGAATACATCCGCAACGCCGCCGCCGAAGCCGCTCACCAGGTCAGTGAAGGGCTGCACGATATTTTGCAGTACCGGCACACCATCCACCAGGTTGCTCAACTTCTCGGCTCCCAGTTGGAAGAGCGCGCCGACGCCGCAACCGACCGTCTGCACGAGTCCTCCTACGAACTCCGGGATGCCGTGAAGCCAGTCGCCAAAATTGTCGGGATGGATGAGGCGATCCCAGGCATTGCAAATGTTGGCAGCGCCGTTGATAACACCCATGGCTCCCTGGGCGCCATCCAGGCGGCTCGGCGGAAGATCCGTTCCCTGAGGAGCAAAGGCCATGAAGAAGTTCTTCACCCCAAAGTCTTCCTTGCCCCAGACCTTTTTGAAATCGTCGACCGACATTTTTTCCAGCTTGTCATGGTTGGGATCGTGGAATTCGACGTACTCCTTGCCGTCCGGGCCCGTATCGTAGCCGGTGATTACGATCTGGTGCCGGCCGTTGGGCAGTTTGTCACCGGGATCGCCGCCAGTCTCCGGTTCGGAATTCCCGGTTACCGAAGCCATCACCGGAATATGCTGGTCGATCATGCTCTTCACTTCTTCCCAGGTGCCGTTGTTATACTCTCTGGCTTCCAGGCCCTGGTCTTCGGCATACTGCATCTCATCCTCGGGTGTGCCGCCGACGCCATTGTCGCCGCGGTGGATCGCATCGTCGATGCCTTGCCGGGTCGCGGGGATGCCGTAGTAGTTGAGGATCATGGCCAGGCTGGTAGGGCCGCAATCGTTGGTGTTTCCTTGCGTCAAGAAAGGCATGGTGGCGCCCGTGGGCCCCTGGTCCGGGATGTGATTACCCGGGGTCACCGCACTGAGGACTGCGCCGAGGACTGCGCCGAGGTCGAGCGGACCCGGCGCCGGCGCCAGAGAAGGGGGCTGAATCGTGAAAAGCAGTTGAGCGAGGTTCAAAGCCGCCCCAGGTTGGTAGAGCGCCGGCTTCACACTGGCGTCATTATTCGTTTCGTCTGCCGCAGCAGGCGGGAAAGGTACTAGTCCTGCGAAATCATTAATACGGTTCATGATGAATCTCCTCTGGGGCTTTCCGGAATTTCCAGATCGCTCACCTCAGTTGTCGTTTGCGGAGCTTGAAAGTTGCCCCGCCGGGGACATATTTGTTACGGACAGACAACTTTTTCCGGCAGCACCCGAAAAGTGGAGTGAACGAGGACTTATGCGCTCACATCGTTTCCACTTAAACGTCACCGAGAAGTGCAACATTCGCTGCGTCCACTGCTATTGGGAAGCGTACGGAAAGCATCCCGATCCGTCATTGGAAACGATCGATCAGATCCTGCTCAAGTTCAAAGAACTGGGCAAAGCCTACGGGGAACGCGGCCGGCACACCCTGACTATCGGCGGCGGCGAACCGACGGTCCGCAAAGACCTCAAGGACATCATCCGGCTGGCCGTGCGCCGTCGCTTTCGCGTGCGTTTGGTAACCAACGCCGTCATTATTACCGAGCCCATGGCCCGTTCTTTAAAGAAGGCCGGGCTGAAGATCGCGCAGGTCAGCCTGGATGGCGCCTGCGAAGCTACGCACGACCGGGTTCGCGGAAAGGGCAATTGGGCCCGCACCATGCGCGGGATCGCAGCGCTCAAGAAAGCTGGAATTTTCGTGATTCTGAGCTACGTGGTTCTGCCCGAATTGAACATGGCCGAAGCGCCTCAGCTTCTCGATCTGGTGCAGCAGCTCCACGTCGGCGGGGCCAAGTTCGCCAGACCCGTGCGCGAAGGCCAGGCCATCGTCCACAAAGTTTCTATTGAAGGCGACTACTGGACGGCGTTCAAACGGATCGTCGACCACGCTGCCGAGATCCACTACAAGCGCATGCTGCTGTTCTTCGATCCGCTGGCCCACTTGCTGCCGATCGAAGAGCCCAAAACGACAGGCGGCCTTTGGGGTTTGGCCACCGACCTGTGCCAGTGCGACAACACCGAGCTGGTGGAAGTGAACGGCAGCACCGGCGACGTATATTACTGCCGGATCCGTCACAAGCTCGGCAATCTGTGGGAGCAGAATCTGACGCAGTTGTGGCGCAGCCATCCCGTGCTGGTGGGGTTGCGCAGAAAGACTCCAGGCGGCGCCTGTGATGGATGCGGTGCGTGGAAGTCCTGCCGCGGCGGATGCCCCGCGGTGGTCCATGGAAGCACCGGCCTCACTCTCATTCAGGATCAGGACTGCCACAAGGTCCAGGAACAGGGAACTCCGTTGGTAAAGTTCGGCCAGGGATTGTATTCGAATCCTCGCCCTGCCACCATCGGCGAGAGCTTCCGCATACTGGGCAAACAGGTTCGCGACATGGTCTACTTGGCAGCGCTACGCTAAGGGCTGGTATTGGAGGAGGATCAACAGCAACATTATGGTGACGGGATTGTCCCACTCTCCGGGCAGCGCCGCCTCCACAATCGCCGCCGCGGCCGCCGGCAGAACGAAGTTGCCCACGGGCATCTGATAGAGCAATCGGCCGGCAACCGCGAGCGTCGCGAAGCAGGTTACGAAGTTCGCCGCGGCCCCCTCCAGCGTTTTTCCCGTCCACGGCACCTTGTGTTTGCCAAAGCGCATGCCTACGAGAGCTGCCGCGGTATCGCCGACGCTCATCGCGAGGACCGCGAGCACCACAAGGTCCGTCCGATTCCGGCTCCAGAAATACAGAATAAGAGCAACTGGAGCCGCCCACGTGACGATTGGAAAAAGCCGCTGGGAAGTCCTTCCCAACCGGGCCCGGGTCAAGTTTGCCTGCGTATTGGCCGCTAGGATCATCGTGATCGGAAGGGCCGCCAGGTACCAGTGCCGGACCAATAACGCCAACGGCAGGATCCAGATCCCGACCACCACGTGCGCGATCTTGCGCCCCGTAAATGCGGTGATCGACTGTCGCAGAACCAGGCGATTCAGCAGGCGCTGAAAAAACGACAAAAAGCCCAGCCAGATCAGAACAACAACGATTTCGATGGCCGGCCTGGGCACAAAGGTATTGTTCCATTCTCTGTGAGCTTATGCAGCACGAATTTACCCCGCGGCGTAAACCCAACGGCGACAGGGATCGCCGGCGTTACGTAACGCCGGCGGTCTCGGCCGCCGGTGCTTTTTTCCCCTTGCCATCGTTCTGCGCAACAAACCACGAGAAAAGCCCGATAACTGATCGAACGCAGGCGTGCGTGAGGAAGGTTAGGGTCATGAAGGAAGTATCATTGGAAACCCCCAATTCAAGCGTCCAGGTGGCGCCAGGTACACAGCCGGCAGTGATTGCCTCGACGACAAGCGCGACCCGTCCGCAAGGACCGCGTTTCGATTGCGTCAGTCAGCCCACCTTGTCCGTCCTGTATCGGCCCGTGCTGAGCGGACAATTACTACCGTCTACGCATGGTCGCTCGCCGGTGAGCGGGGACGGTGTTACCACCACAGTTACTAAGAACCAAGATGGCAGCACCACTACAGTGATCGACGGCCCAAGGGTCCGTACGACTATCTGGGATGACGGCAAAGGTTACAAGACGACAATTGTAGACGGGAAGGACACCGGCAAAACCATTACCGACGAGACCGACGATGGCAAGGGTCATAAGACGTGGACAACGGTGACGTACGACATCCAGGGCCGCAACGCCGGCACCATCATCATCGATGAACGGGACGCTAGAAACGGCCGCGCTTCCAAGACCACTACGAAAGTGGAGTACGACGCTGAGGGCTGTGACGCCGGCAGGACAATCATCGAGACCGCGACTGACGGCGACGGCCGAACAACTTTGACTATAACCAATTTCGACCGCAATGGTCGCGTGACCGGTTCTTATGCGATTAACAAGTAAGAGACGGCACCATAATTGGCCCCGGAACCCCGGCACAGGTGTCGGGCAATACGCCAACGCAAAAGGATACTAGCCTCGATGATGCAAAAGGCGCGGGCCTGGACTTCGGCAAAAGTTTCGGTAGCGAGCTTTGGAGCGGCCTCGAAAAGGATCGCAGCACCATTCTGTCCGTCGAGAAGGCTATCCAGGAAGCCAACCAAGGACCTGGCAAAACCGCCATCAATGTCTTCGCCAAGCAAGTTGCGTCCGACCCGACGTCTCACTTGAGCACTCTGCTGCAAGCGTCCGGCGACGGCTCCTTCACCTAGCCAGCACGACATTCTTTCGAAGCCGCCGGCTGCCGACGCGAGTCCCCACGGTCCTTTCGACTCGATCAAGGACGGCGATGGATTCCCATTTTTCACACTGCAACCCGCAGCCCAACCAATCAAATCCAGACGGTTCGAACATCGAAGCCGGCAAGGAGAAGCCGAAGGGGTTCGACTGGTCGATCGGATTCCTAAGCTGAGCCTGTCTCCCAACGGGTCGGCGCTCGATTTGGTTACGAAGCCGTCGCCTGCGAAATGTGAAAGAGATAACCGTGGGTGAGAAGGGGGAGCTGAGCTATCGCTCGAAAACAGTGAGTGTGAAACTGACTGCTGAGGGCGAGGGAACGCAAACTTTCCAGGACGTCAAAGCTTGGAAGGGACAGGCTTCCAGTAAATTGACAGGTCCTGACAACCAGAACAAACAGTCTTGGCGGCCAGGCAAGCCTGCAACCCACCGTCATGTTTCCCGGCGGCACCAACGCCAGGTCGAGCGATTTGTCGAAGGATTGTTCCCGACCGGCGACTTGACGCTGGAAGTCTGATATCTGGCGGAGGAAGAGGGATTCGAACCCCCGAACGAGTTACCCCGTTAACGGTTTTCAAGACCGCCGCCTTCAACCACTCGGCCATTCCTCCATCTCCAAACTAGCGGGTTTCCCAGGCGACATGCAACTATGGTCACTGCCCCGTTTTGGATTTGCCGCCCTTCTCCCAATCTTTCCGGAGTCCGTCAGCGCAGTTCTCCGCCGTAATCTTTAGGGTATCGCTCGGTCCTGCGCCCTCATGCTTTGCGAAATAGTCTCCGAACCACAGCTGTTTCCCGCTGCGAGTCTTCACCGTGACGGATGCCCTGGCGACAACCTCATCACCGTGGACCTCCACGGAAACAGTGCCGGTTAGAACGGCATCCGCATTTTCCGCTTTCTCTGCGACTGCAAAGCCAACCCTGCGAAGTTCTGTTCCCAGCATGAGCCGAAAACGCTCTGCTTCGTCGCCTTGCCCCATCGTCCCTACGTGGATATTGCTAACCTGACGCAAGGCCGGGTTTTGCTCCTGGGCGAGGCAATGGGCTACGCCCACCAATTGGAGAACTGCCAGAGCAAAGAACGGGAATCTGCCGGCAAGTAGTACAGGCCTCCTTGCCTGTGTCGGGTTTAGCATTGCTCGGTTCCTCTCACTACTTCGCGGCAGCCGGCGGGCTGGGCGGCTCAGGCGGCGGAGGCGTGATGCGCCGATGCTCCATAGTCCTCTCGTGACTGTCGCAGAAAGCTTCCAGGAGTTCCGTGTCGGGTAGCAGATTCAACCTGGTCTTGGCGGTCCACGGCTTCAGGTAGGCTTTGGGATCGTTAATCATGATGGTGAGATCCATGTGGCCAAAATCAGTGCGCCGGAACCGCTCGGTGACACGCAGCGCGTCGCTGTGCGGCCGGCCCTTCTCGGTATCCAGCCAGCCGCCGTCCTTCAGGCCGATCGTATCCACCTCGAAGGCGTCGCCATCCCACCGGCCCACCGAGTACCCTAACCAGCTCGGGTCACTCGACGCCGGAAGCGGCCGCCCGTCCGTGAACACCTGGCGAAAGATCATTCCGACCAACGTCTCGTACAGGAAGGCCGTGACGCCAGGCGTCTGCAGCAGCTTGAACGTACCTCCCGCGTAATCGATTCGGGGAACGCCCGGCGGCATGCAATAGCCGTAGGGGTCGTCGACGTGATTGCGGCTCTCGCGCTGCGCCTGGATGCCTGATGCCCAAGGCGTCATCTGCACATCTTCCGGTTTCAAGTCCTTAGCCAAGTCAAAGAATATGCTTCGGATGAAGCAGCTATCGCGGCCGTAGACACTGCACTCGACGGCCCAGATACCAGACAGGTCGGGTTTTCCATCTGTCCCCCGCGGCGCCGGCGCCGAGAGATTTGGTTTGCCATCAGGAAGGCGCGGGATCCCCGGCGTCGGGTAGTTCAGCCATTGCGCCGGAGCACTGCCCGCCAGCATCAGCATGGCCGTGATGGTGGCAAGCGCCGTCTGGAGTCGATTCATTGCCGCTAGCATACAATATATTGGCTGCAATGAAGGTTTCGATACTGGACGATTACCATGCCACCCTGCGCACGCTCCCGTGTTTCCAAAAACTCAAGGGGCACGACGTGGAAATCTGGAACGATCATGTGCAGGATGTGGATGCGCTGGCCGAGCGTCTGAAAGATACAGAAGCGCTGGTGCTGATCCGCGAGCGCACCAAGATTCGCGCGCCCCTACTCGAGCGCCTGCACAACCTGAAGCTCATCAGCCAGCGCAGCGTCTACCCGCATATCGATATCGACGCCTGTACCCGGCTGGGCGTGATCGTATCCTCTAATATGCATGCCGGCACACCGTCCTATGCGACTGCGGAATTGACGTGGGGATTGATTCTTTCCGCCATGCGCCAGATCCCGCAGCAGATGGCCGCGCTCCAGGCTGGAAAGTGGCAGATCGGTGTGGGCCACACCCTGCGCGAGAAGACGCTCGGAATCTTCGGCTACGGCCGGATTGGGAGCGCCGTCGCGGGGTACGGCACGGCATTTGGTATGAAGATACTCGTCTGGTCGAGCGAAGGCTCGCTGGCCCAAGCACGGGCCGACGGGTACTCCACCGCGCACAGCAAGGAGGAGTTTTTCGAAAAGTGCGATGTCCTCTCGCTGCACCTGCGCCTGGTGGATCGAACCCGTGGAATTGTAACCGCGGGTGACTTAGCGCGCATGAAGCCGACAGCGTTGATTGTGAACACCAGTCGCGCGCCGCTCATTGAGCCGGGCGCGTTGGTCAGTGCGTTACAGGCGGGCCGCCCGGGAATGGCCGCAGTCGACGTCTATGAAGAGGAGCCGCTTCTGGACACACACCATCCGCTGTTCGGGAAGGCCAATGTCGTATGCACGCCGCACATCGGATACGTCACCCGGGACGAGTACGAGCTTCAATTCGCCGACATCTTCGACCAGATCGTAGCCTACGCTTCCGCCAAACCCATCAATGTGGTGAACCCGGAAGTGCTGGTGTAGTGGGGCGGACGATCGGTTTCCGTCGTCTGCCGGCAGACCACAGACAACGATGGTCTGCCCCACCGGCTATCTCTCCATCAACTCCTTAGCCACCGCCGCCGTATTAGCGTGAATCGTAATCGTATCCTCCACGCTTGCGGCGTAACCCCCGGCCAGCACCGACGCCACGGGGATCTTCGCACGCAACCCGGTGCCGATCACCAGCCGGTCGCGTTCCTTCAGTCCCTCGAACGTGAGCGCCAGCCCGCCGAGTTGGTCTTCGCCGTAAGGGTCCGCGCCCGCCACGTAGACCAGCAACTCCGGCTGGAACATGGCCAGCGCCGCTCCCAGGCCGTTGTTTAGCTTGTCGAGGTAATCCTGGTCCCCGACGCCGTCGGCCAGGTTAATATCCAGACTGGAAGGCGGTTTCTCGCTCGGGTAGTTGTTAGCCTGGTGAATGGAAAGCGTGAAGACCGACAGGTCTCCGGCGAACACCGCGGCCGTGCCGTTGCCGTGGTGCACATCGCAATCCACCACCATGGCGCGGCGAATGTCTCCATCCTTCTGCAAGCGCCGCACCGCTACGGCGATGTCGTTGATGGCGCAAAACCCTTCGCCGTGCGCCGCGAACGCGTGGTGAAAGCCACCGCCCACGTTGTACGCGAAGCCCGTTTGGAGCGCCAGGCGAGCGGTCAGGATGGTGCCGCCCGCGGCCGTCCAAAAAGCTTCCACCATCTGCCGCGAGTACGGAATTTCGAGCTTCAGGACTTCGTGATATTCGAGCGTGCCGTTTTGCAGCTTAGCCACCCACGCAGGGTCGTGCACCAGAAGGATGTCTTCATCGGCGGCCGGCTCGGGGGCGACGAAGTCCTCCTCTGTACAGAAGCGGGTGCGTAGCATGCGGTCGCGCAGCCAGCGGTATTTCTGCGACGGGAAGACATGCGGCCCAAGATTCAAATCGTATTTAGGATGATAGACCAGCCGGAAGGGAAGCATGGCTCAGCCGGGCTCGGATTGCAGGGCGGTGACCACGGCTACGTGGTAGATATCTTCCACCGAACAGCCGCGCGAGAGATCGTTGGCCGGTCGGGCGAGTCCCTGCAGGAACGGGCCGATGGCCGCGGCGCCGCCCAGGCGCTCTAAAAGCTTGTAGGCGATGTTGGCCGATCCGAGGTTGGGAAAGACCAGCGTATTGGCACGCCCCGCGACTCTGGACCCCGGCGCTTTAGAGTTGCCCACCAGGGCGTTCACGGCGGCATCTGCCTGCAACTCTCCATCGATCACGATTTCGGGCGCGCGGGCCCGCACGATCTGGAGCGCCTCAATTACCGCGTCCGCATGCGGGTGCTGGGCACTGCCCTTAGTGGAGAAGCTGAGCAGCGCGACGACCGGCTCGGTGGCCAGCAAAGCCCGCACGCTGTGCGCGGTGGCGATGGCGATCTCCGCCAGTTCCAGGGGCGTGGGATCTACCACCACGGCACAATCGGCGAAGGCCATCAGGCCGTTGTGTCCTTGCGACCGGTCCGCCAGCGCCATGATGAAGACGCTGGAGACGAGGCGGACGCGCGGGTCGGGGCCGATCGATTGCAGGGCCGCGCGCACCGTGTCCGCGGTAGTATTGGCCGCTCCGCCGACCGTGCCATCGGCTTCGCCGGCGGCCACCATCAGGGCGGCGAAGTACAGCGGCAGGCGCGCCATCGCGGCCGCTTCCACTTGCGTGATGCCTTTAGCGCGGCGCCGTTCATAGTAGAGTGCAGCGTATTTTTCAGCGGACGGCCACCGCGCCGGATCGGCGAACAACACCCCCGCGGGAGCGCTCTGCGGCTGCGGTCCCACGAGCACCGGCTTCACCACGCCGTCGCGCGCCAACCGGGCCGCCGCTTCCACGACGCGCGGGTCCGATCCTTCCGGGAAAACGATAGTCTTCTGAAGCCGGCGGGCCCGTTCGATGAGGCCCGCCATGAATACAGCCGCGGATTCGGGAGTGGCCGCCATCGATGCGAACATTTGAGTCTAGCAGGTTGGTCAACAATGCAGATCACTCCATCGGGTCCGCAAACCGCCGGCGACAAGATCGCCAGCGCTACGTAACGCCGGCGGTCCTTGCCGCCGGTGCCTTTATGTCAATCGCCCAGAAACTTGCCGAACGGCCGCAGGTCCTTGACGTTGTCGCATACGGCTTTGAGGGCGGCGGTCATGGGAATCGCCAGCAGCAGGCCGGCCGCGCCCCACAGGAATCCCCAGAGCATCAGGGAAAACGTGACCACCAGCGGGTTCAAGTGGACGCGCGAACCGACGATCTTCGGGTACAGAAGGTTCATCGCGATCAGGTGCAGGAGCGACACCGAGATCACCACCAGTACATAGACCGGGAACAGATTTACGCCCAGTGCGGCGAACATCGGCGGCACCAGCGCCAGCGGCAAACCAATGTAGGGCATCAGACTCAAGAATCCGCTCAACGGTCCCACTAAGAGCGGGAACGGCAGGCGCATCAGCGAAAACATGAGCGAACTCAGAAATGCCAGCAGCAGGCCCAGAAGGAAATTTCCCACGACAAATGCGCGCACCATGTCGGCAATACCGGCCAGGCTACGCGCCGCTACCATGCGGTCCTCACCATGAAAGAACTGCAGGAAGCTGCGGTTGATGTGGTCGCGCCAGCTCAGCATGAAGTAGACCAGGAACGGCACAAACGACGCCATCAGCAGGATCTGGTAGAAGGAACCGAGCCGCGCCAGGATATAGTCACCCACCGGAGTGTTTTCCTCGTGGATGCGGACTTCCGGAATCGCGCCCGGCACGTCCGGTGTGATGGGCTGCTCTTGTTGCTGCTTCTGTTGGGCGCGGCGGCGGGAGCGTGATTGCTCGGCCTGCTGTTGCTGGAGTTGCTGAGCCTTGGCCCGCGCGTCCTCCTCCTGCCGCTGGCGCGCCGGAACCAGCAGCCGGTAGGTCCGGTGTTCGGCATCCTGTAAACGTTGCTGAACGTTATCGACAAGATCCCCGATGCGCTGGCCGTACGTGGGCAACTGGTCGTAGAGGCTGGCGAGTTGGGAGTACGCGCCCATGCCGATTACATAGAGGAACAGCAGTGCGAGGGTGCACACCACAAAGCTGGCCAGGCCGCGCGGGAACCGCAGGCGCATCAACAGCACCACGAACGGTTCCAGGATGAAGGCCAGAACGATGGCGGCAATCAGCGTAATGAAGAACGGCTGGCCGAAGTACAGTACGGCCACAATCACGCCTCCGGCGACGATTGGCAATGCCAACTGGCGCGCGCCGGAAACAGTCTTCGCGGTGCTGCTGAGGGGCTTGCTCAGTACGGCCACAGCTCGGTGAGACCCTTGTCTCGAATGTAGCATGGCCCCGTCTATAATGAAATTGTTTGCAAGCCCCAAAATCCCGCATTCTAGCCTTAGATCTTGGAAAAAGACGCATCGGGATGGCCATCAGCGACCCTCTGGGTATCACTGCCCAGGGGCTGCCAAACCTGGTGCGCATTAACAAGCGCACCGACCTGGCTGCGCTGGACCGCATCGCTCACGAGCAAGAGGCCGGTCTGATCCTTATGGGCAACCCGATCAACATGCGGGGCACCGAAGGGCGCCAGTCGGCCTGGGTGCATGAATTCGCCGAAGCGCTGGAACGCCATACCGGCCTGCCGATTCAGTTCTGGGACGAGCGCCTGACCACAGTGGAGGCCAGCCGGGTTTTGCGGTCGAGCGGTATCAGCATCGAAAAGCGGGCGGCCGCGGTGGACCGTCTGTCCGCCGTGATCCTGTTGCAGAGCTATCTGGATTCGCTATGAGAGTGCCGCGCCTGGCCGCAATTCTGGTGCTGCTTACGGCGGCCGCCGGTTTTCTCATGTACCGCCTCTCCCGCCCTTACCAAGGCTTTTCCAGCGTGACCTACGTGGAGTTTGAGTACGGCACTTCGGCTCGAGAGATCGCCGACCGGCTGGCAAATGCAGGGGTGGTCCGCAGCCCATTGGATTTCTGGCTGGCCCGGCTGGCGGCGCAACAGGTCAAGCTGCAGGCTGGAGAGTACCGTTTTGCCGGGCCGGCTTCGCCGCTGGAGGTAGTCCGCCGTATCGCCCGTGGGGACGTCTTCTACTACGAGCTGGTGGTGCCCGAGGGCAAGAACATGTTCGACATTGCGGCGGCGGTGGAGCAACTGGGCGTGTTTCCGGCCAGCGCTTTTCTGACGGCCGCGCGCAACCCGGCGCTCATACGGGATCTGGATCCTGCCGCGCCTTCGCTGGAGGGATACCTGTTTCCTAATACCTACCGGCTCAATCACAGCACCACGCCGGAACGGCTCTGCCGCATGATGACGGGCAAGTTCCGCGAGGAGTGGAAGAAGCTGCACAGCGCGGCCGATGTGCATCGGACAGTTACGCTGGCTTCGCTCGTGGAGAAGGAAGGCAAGCTGGCCGAGGAGCGGCCGGTGATCGCCGCGGTGTTCGAGAATCGCCTGCGGCTTGGCATGAAGCTGGATTGCGACCCCACCACCATCTATGCCGCTCTGCTGGAGGGCCGCTACCGTGGGACCATTTACCGCTCGGACCTCGAGAGCGGCCATCCGTACAACACTTATCGTCACGCTGGCCTGCCTCCCGGGCCCATCGCGAATCCCGGCATGGCGTCCCTGAAAGCTGTGCTGGCGCCGGCCGAATCCGAAGCGCTCTACTTCGTGCTGCGGCCCGGCGATTCGGGCGCGCATGAGTTCTCCCGGAATATCGTCCAGCATGAAGCTGCAACTGCTAAGTATCGACGTGGCCTCCAGAGATAAGCCCATCAAGCAGCAGGTGCGCGAGTTCCTTGCCACGGAACAGCCGGCGGCCATCACCGAAGTCGTGTGGCAGAAACTCCTGGTGCTCCTGGCGCCGGTCTCGGAGAGCTATCTGCGCGACCTGCTTCGCGAAACCGGCATCCCCTTCGACCAGCCCTATGCCGGGGTTCGCCAGCATACTTTCGAGGAGCTGGAGCAATCGCTGCGCGAGTTGCAGCAAGTGTATGCGGACGCCGTAACAACGGGTAACCGGGAGCGCGCCCGCTACTGCCGGCGGCAGGTGATCGCGGCCAAAGACCGAGCCCGATTCCTGGCGGGCAACCCGCGCACCGCGCCGGAGAAGCAGGCTCAAAAGGAAGAGATGGCGCAGTGGATGCTGGTGTGGCTGGAGAACCCGGAAGTGTTCCCGGCCTGGGTAGACGCCCGCAAGCGAGCCCTGTAGCCTCGTCTCAACCGCTCCCTCTGGTCGCGGCTCAGTATGACGCCGGCGCGCGTTACTGAGCCGTGACCGAAGGGAGCGGTCAAGCCTCTATACCCCCTCTCTCTCAGGGCCATACAGGAAATCACCATCCAAGCCGATGAGACAAGTGTGACGCGTGTCACCGGCGAGCTTGCATCCGCAGGCACGCTCCGGGACAGCTCCGATAGAAAGACGGTAACTAAAGCATGCAATTAAATTCATGGCTCGCGCTCGGATCAGTTCTCGGTGCGTCCCTTCTCTCCATGCCGGCATCTGCCCAGAGCGGCGGGTCGGACTCGGGCCAGGTTAGTGCCCAACCGAAAGATCTTTATTCGATGGACATCGAGTCGCTCCTCAACCTGAAGGTCACAACGGCTTCTAAGTACCTGGAGAAACTGTCGGATGCGCCAGGTGTGATGTCGGTAGTTACGCAGGATGAACTAAAACGGTTTGGTGGGCTCACGTTGGCAGAGGTTTTGGACCGTGTGCCGGGTTTGGCCGGCAGCTCCGCCTCCTTCACGGATCGCAGTATCGTAGCGGCGCGCGGCGACCAGACCAAAATCAATGGGGGACACATTCTCTTCCTTATTAATGGACGTCCCACGCGCGAGATCCTGGAGGGCGGGCTCATCGGCGATTTGCTGGAGTCTTTTCCGGTTAACGTTCTCGAGAGGATTGAAGTAATCAAGGGTCCGGGCTCGGTCTTATATGGTTCAGATGCCTTCTCGGCCGTGGTCAACTTGATCACCAAAAAGGCCGATGGCAACGGGGTAGTGGTAACCGGATTGGGAAGTCAGGGGAACGGAGTGGCCACGACCGGCCAGGTCATGATCCAGCATGGCGACTTCAGCCTCGTAGGCGCCGGTCAATTCCATCAGGAACCCGATTGGTTCACGCCCGTTCACACCGTGTACTTTGGCCTGCAGGACTCCGTCATTCCGAACCGCAGTAAGGGCGCGTACCTGGAGATGAACTATAGAGGCCTCAGCTTCATGTCCTCTTTTACAGACTGGACCAGCGGGTATATCGAAGGAATGTTCGGTGTGGCCCACTGGCGGCGCAACTTCGCCGACCTCGGATATGGCTTTAAGGTCAGCCGAAAGTGGGATATGAACTTCAATCTCACTTATACCCGGGCCACCCTAAATGCGCAGAGTGCCATTCCTTTTATTACTCGAGTTTCCAATGAGGCTGTGGCCGAGTGGAGCAACGTGGTCAGCCTCACCGACAAAGACCGCATCACGTTCGGAGCTCTCTACCACTACATTCAAGGCACAGAGACTTCCTTTTTCGCTAATGCGAGCACGGTGATTGCCAATGGCAGCCGGCCGGGAGAGGCGTTCTACGGACAACTGGATCATGCGCTTCTGGAGAATCTGAAGCTGATTGGCGGTTTCCAGGCGAACAAGATCGGCAATCTCAGTCTCAACGTGGTTCCGCGCGGTGGCTTAATTTGGAATGCCACGTCCCGCGTCAGCGTGAAGGCGCTTTACAGCGAGGCGTTTCGCGCCCCGAGCATCAATGAAACCCTGTTGCACTATATCCCGCCACCGGAAATTGGAGGCCCGAGCTTGCTGGGGAACCCAAATCTGCTTCCCGAAAAGGTGGCGACTGTCGATTTCGGAGTGACCTACCAGGCAACGCGCTTCCAAGCGGGAGCCGACTACTTCCACAGCAAGTTGACGGACAACATCATCCTGGCGGACGCCACCACCGCCGGGCATTACATGAACATGGGGCAGGTCACTTTCCAAGGGGTGGAACTGGAAGGAAAATATTACGTCCGGAAGAACTTCTTCCTGACGGGCTCAGGACTCTATCAGACCAACGTCGACGGAAGCGGCAACAAGAATGTGACCCCCATCGCAAACTTTGGCGCCAAAGCCGGCATCAGCTATGAATCGGCGAACGGCCTCACGGCTAGCGTTTTTGACGTTTACCAAGGGCCTATCGACGGCTATTCCCTGGCGCTCAATCCGACGCCGGGAGCCTACAACCTGTTGAATGCGCATCTGCGATTTGACCTTTCCAGGCATTTGTTCCCGGACTCCCGGACCGGGCTGGCGCTGGTGGCGCACGGAGACAACCTGGAGAACCGAGCTCTCTGGCTCCCGGACTGGAAGGACAATCCGGGCGACTCGATCTTTGCCAATCGCGGCCGGACGATTTACGTAGGCCTTGAATTTTCGGTAAAGAAGGACTGACTGGCAGCAAAGCGAGGGACTCTGTAAAACGACATATTGTTGCATCTCAATGGTGCACCGAAAGAGAAAGTGGCGCTTTTCAGTGCAAAGCGGGCGAGCGGCGCGGGGCTCGGATTGAGTCTCGCGCTGGTTCTCGCATACCCACTCCCTGCCGCCCCGCGGGGGCAGGCTATCGAAGAGTATCAATTAAAGGCAGCCTTTATCCTCAACATCGCCAAGTTCGTCGAATGGCCAACGGAAGCGTTCCAAGGTCCCCGGGATCCGATCGTACTATGTATCCTCGGTGCCAGCCCGTTCGGTAACGCCCTCGAGCAAGCTGTCGACGGTAAAACCATCGACGACCGCAAGTTTGCGATTCGGCCGGTCTCGGATACGAAACAGACCGGTGGTTGCCACATCCTTTTCGTCAGTTCGTCCGAACGAAAACGGTTCCGCTCTGTCTTGGGCGACATCGCCGCTCGCGGAATCCTCACGGTGAGCGACGTCGAGGGTTTCACTTCGGAGGGCGGAGTGATCAACCTAAAACTCGACGGGGAGAAGATTCGCATTGGCATCAACGTGCAGGCGGCCGGGCGCGAGAGAATCCGGATCAGTTCGAAGCTTTTAAGCCTGGCACAGATCGTGAATAAATAACCGATGCAGATCGCCGTTCACTACCGCAATCTTTCGATCGAGCGCAAGCTCCGGCTGATCATTATGTTTACGGTGACGGTGGCCCTCGTTTTGGCCGGCGGCGCGGTCCTCGCCTATGACCAGGTCGTGTCCCGCGATCAAATGCAGAACGATTTGGAGGTTCTGGCGGATATTGTTGGCTCCAACTGCACCGCGGCGCTCACTTTTGGCGACCAGCGATCGGCCGAGGAGGTACTCTCCGGGCTCAAGGCCAAGCGGCACATCGTGGCCGCGTTCGTCTATGCGGCCGATGGAAAGCTATTTGCCCGCTATTGGAATCAATCGAGACGCGAAGTTCCGGCTCCTTCCGCCCGGTACGCCGGGAGCCGGTTTGAACGCGAGAAGCTGGTTGCGTATCGGAAGATCGAGCTAAAACTGCAGCCCGTCGGCGCAGTCTATCTGGAGTCGGATTTGGAAGAGCTGCGCGCCCGGCTCACTCGGTTTGGCTGGATCATGTTGGCAATCCTGCTGGGGACTTCGATATTAGCTGTGGGGCTTTCCTCTAAACTGCAACGAGTGATCTCGGACCCGATTGCCCACCTCGCGAAAGTGGCGAAGGCTGTCTCCGAACAGAAGAATTATTCCGTGCGCGCCGTCAAGCAGACGAGCGACGACCTGGGGCAACTCATCGACACATTTAACGGAATGTTGTCCGAGATCGAGCTGCGGGATGCGGAACTCCTGGGCCATCGCGATCTGCTCGAGCAGCAGGTCGCGGCGCGGACTTCGGAACTGGTCGTCGCAAAAAACCGGGCGGAAGCCGCCAGCCGCGCCAAAAGCGAGTTCCTCGCCAACATGAGCCACGAGATCCGCACCCCCATGAATGGCATCTTCGGCATGACCGAATTGATGCTGGACTGTGACCTTGCTCCCGACCAGCGCGAGTGCCTGGACACCATCAAACTCTCGGCGGACTCACTCCTATCCGTCATCAACGACATACTCGATTTCTCCAAGATTGAAGCCCGTCGGCTCGATCTGAACCCCATCCCCTTCCAGTTGCAGGAAAGTCTAGAGGAGGCCTTCAAAACCCTGGCGTTGCGGGCCCACGAAAAGAGTCTGGAGCTGGTGTTGGAAATCGGACCGGAGGTGCCGGAGTACGTTGTGGGCGACCCGGTCCGCCTACGGCAGATTATCGTGAATTTAGTGGGCAACGCGGTCAAGTTCACGGACAGTGGCGAGGTCGCATTGCAGGTGGGGTTGGTGGCCGGCGGAGAAGACCAGATCTCGTTGCATTTCGAAGTCCGGGATACCGGCATTGGCATTCCCCTGGAAAAACAGGCTGTCATTTTCGAAGCCTTCTCCCAAGCGGACGGATCGACCACCCGGAAGTTCGGCGGGACGGGCCTGGGGCTGACCATATCGAGCCGGCTGGTGAAGATGATGAACGGTGAGATCTGGGTCCAAAGCGAGCCGGGTCACGGAAGCTCGTTCCACTTCACCGCTTGTTTCGGCGTCGCGAGCGAGCCCGAACCAACTCCCCCGCCGGACAATGAATCCTTGGCTGGCATGCCTGCCCTGATTGTCGACGACAACGCAGTGAACCGTAGCATTTTGACCGACCTGCTGTGCCGGTGGAACATGCGTCCGGCATTTGCAACCAGCGGCCTCGAAGCGCTGTCCATGTTGCGTCAGGCAGCGGAACATGGGGATCCGTTCTCTCTGGTGTTGACCGACGTTCACATGCCTGACATGGACGGGTTCGATCTTGCTGATCGCATCAGGAGCTCTCCCCAACTCTGTGAGGCGGTTATCGTGATACTCACATCGGCGGACCAACGAACCGACTTGGCTCGCTGCGCGGAACTGGGCATCTCGGGTTATTTGACCAAACCAGTGCGGCGAGCGGAGCTGCGCGCGGCCATGGGTGTCGCGCTCAAAGGCCGTTTGAATACCAGTCATGAAACCAAGGCGATTACTCAGATACCGAATGATCTCGCACGGGAGGCCGTGAAGTCGCAATTGCGAATTCTACTGGCTGAGGACAACGCGGTGAACCAGCGCGTCGCGCTGCGCATCCTGGAGAAGGGAGGGCACACCGTTACGGTGGCGGGCACCGGTAAAGAGGCCTTACACGAACTGGAAGAGCACGCGTTTGATCTGGTGCTGATGGATGTGCAAATGCCGGAGATGGACGGTATGGAAGCGGCGGCAGCGATCCGGCAGAAAGAGCAAGGCGGCAGCCAGCGCCTCCCGATCATCGCCATGACAGCGCATGCCATGACCGGTGACCGCGAGCGATGTCTGGCGGCAGGCATGGACGATTACATCTCGAAACCGATCCGCGCTCGCGAACTGCTCGATCTCGTCGCAAAGTACGCCGGTCAGGGCGTCACCATCTAGCAGGATCCGTGCTGACGCCCGCGGCTCGAAACTCGGCATCGACTTTGCAAGAGTTACCGAGCCGCGACCGTAAGCGAGCGGGGGTTGATCGGGCCTCTTCAGCAGACCCTGCTAATGCGCGGTCATCAGCCGCTTGGTCGGCGCCGTGTAATCCTTTTCCGAGACTTCTTCCAGCCAGCTGATGCCGCCGCGGCTGATGTTGAACTGCACGCCGCCCTGCCCCGGCGCGGCGCCATGCCAATGCACCACGCCGGGTGGGCAATAGATGGTTTCGCCGGCGTGCAATTCGATCACTGGTCCGCCCTTTACCTGCGTTAGGCCGACGCCTTCTTCCACTAGAATGATCTGGCCGCCTTCGTGGCTGTGCCACTTCGTGCGGGCACCCGGGTCAAAGCGGAAGTGGGCCATGGTGCCTTGCGAATTCTCCTCGACCCGGGTTACTTTTCCGGTAAAGTTGGGGTTCGGTTGCTGGGCGTCGATCCTCCACAGGCCGGAGCCGGCGGCCAGCAGCCCCAAACACAGCCAGCCAGCCCCGCGAACGGACAACCGGAATTTCCTAATCATGTGCTCCCTCCTCGCTCGTAGCGTCGCGTGGGCGCGCGATGGAAGCGCTACGCCGCGCCACTCGCCGTATCCTAACACGATCGAGAATCTCCGCGCCCTTCGGTGCCATGACTTATACTGTGCTTTCCAATGGCGCTGTTCAAGACTCGCAGCGCCGCCGTTTATGGCATCGATGCCCATCCGATCGATGTCGAAGTCGACATGTACTCGTCCGGCTCGGCGCGCGACTTCGTCATGGTGGGCATGCCCGACATCGCCGTGCGCGAGAGCCGCGAGCGCATCAAGTCGGCGATGATCAATTCCGGCTTCGGCTATCCCAACAAGGCCGTAACCATCAATCTGGCGCCCGCCAACGTGCGCAAGGAAGGCGCGGGCTTCGATCTGCCGATGGCCATGGGCATTATGGGCGCGATGGGCGCGGTGGGCGGACTCGACCGGCACATTCTGGTGGGCGAGCTATCCCTCGATGGCTCCATCCGGCCGGTGCGTGGCGCGCTCTCGGTGGCGGTATGCGCGCGCGACCTGGGAGTGGCCAACCTGATCCTGCCCGCCGAGAACGCCGCGGAGGCGGCTGTAGTCGAAGGAGTCAATGTTTACGGAATGCGCCATTTGGCGGAAGTGGTTGCCCTGCTGACGCGCCCCGACGAGTTTCAGCCTACGCCGAGAAGCGTGCAACGCGAGAGCCGCGAGACTTCCGCCGCGCCGGATTTTCGCGACGTGCGTGGCCAGACCATGGCCAAGCGCGCCTTGGAAGTGGCCGCCGCCGGGGCTCACAACGTACTCATGATCGGCCCTCCGGGCTCTGGAAAGACCATGCTTGCCAAGCGGTTGGCCGGCATTCTGCCGCCGCTCACTTTTGAAGAAGCTATCGAAACCACCAAGGTCCACAGCATCGCCGGGCTATTGCCGAACGGCGCCGGCCTGCTGCACCAGCGGCCTTTTCGAGCGCCGCATCACACCATTTCGGATGCCGGGTTGCTGGGCGGCGGCGCGGGAGTGCCGCGCCCCGGTGAGGTCAGCATGGCGCATCACGGAGTCCTGTTCCTCGACGAATTCCCGGAGTTTCCCAGAGACGTCCTGGAACTGCTGCGCCAGCCGCTCGAAGATGGCGCGGTCACTATCGCGCGCTCCCAAATGACGCTCTGCTTTCCTGCCACCTTCATGCTGGTGGCCGCGATGAACCCT